>NZ_MSRC01000001.1 GCF_010093085.1 Bacillus sp. SKDU12
CATTTGAAATATGGTTTCGAACGGTTTTCTCACTGATAAATAGCTCGCTTGCAATCTCCTTTGTTGTCTTATCTTGAACGAGCAATTCGAACACTTCTCTTTCTCTTTTCGTTAGCAGCGGCTTCGATTGAAATTCTTTCTCCTTCAAGTATTGTAACCCTCCTTGCTAAGGTGAGAGCGAATCAGAAACGAATGGGTTTTGATATAGTCGAGATATCATATGTAAGAAGAGCACTGGAGGTGACGTATACAAGAGAATTAGTTTATGGTGTATGGAGAAGCTTTTCTTTTTCCTCATCCGTCCAGCTGACAGCCTTGCCGCTATCCTTTGAGACTTGGACCATCACAACGGCCCCGGTAAAGCAAGGCTCGCCTTTACAGTTTTCTCCGAGATAGTGCAAGGTAAGGGATGAGCTGCCGACAGCGCTTGTTTTCACATAGACGCGCAGCTTTTCATAAGGCATGACTTGCCGCAAATAATCGCATTGCTGGCTCGCCACAACCGTCATAGTCTGTTTATTATTGTTCATCATATTGAGTTTTTGGAAATAGGAGATCCGCACTTCTTCAAAATATATGAAAGGGATTACATTATTCATATGCCCAAACATGTCTGTCTCGGAAAACCGAACGGATACTTCATTAAAAAAAGAGAAGGACGTTTGCCAGTCTTGAAACGGCATGTCTATATAAGCGGGAAGCCTCATCTTTATTCATCTCCTTATTGTTAAAAAACCTCTCCCATGCGGAAGAGGTTTCAGCGTGTCGACATACCCTCGCATACTTTGTCAGGCCTGCGCGTCGGGCTCACGAATGATGAAAAGAAAGGCGGCTGCATACTTAGTCGTCCTGCCTAAACACCGCCTTCATCACATTCTGTGAAAGTCTGCTCCGATGCTCACCCTTTTTCGACTTCGAGGATTTTCAATCACGTTTAACATATAATGAAAAATGTAAATTATTTTATGATTTTGTCAACAATAGTTTTTGCTTCTTATACTCTGTCGCTTCCGAAGAAATTGCGGAATGCTTGTAAGTTTGTGTCTCTATTCAAAGCTGCAATCGATGTGGTGAGCGGAATGCCTTTCGGGCAGGATTGCACGCAGTTTTGCGAGTTGCCGCAATCTGCAAGGCCGCCTTCATCCATCAGTGCTTCTAATCGATCAGATTTATTCATGGCGCCTGTTGGATGCGCGTTAAACAGACGGACTTGGGACATCGGTGCCGGCCCCATGAACTTTGATTTGCTATTCACATTCGGGCAGGCTTCAAGACAGACGCCGCACGTCATGCATTTTGATAATTCATATGCCCATTGACGGCGTTTTTCCGGCATTCTCGGCCCCGGTCCTAAATCGTGCGTACCGTCAATCGGTATCCACGCTTTTACCTTTTTCAACGAATCAAACATTCTGCTGCGATCAACCTGCAAATCACGTACGACAGGGAATGTTTTCATTGGTTTTAAACGAATCGGCTGTTCAAGCTTGTCGATTAGCGCCGTACAGGATTGGCGGGGCTTTCCATTTATGACCATCGAACACGCGCCGCACACTTCTTCGAGGCAGTTCATATCCCATGTAACAGGGGTTGTCTTTTCACCTTTCGCGTTAACTGGATTCCGACGAATTTCCATCAGAGCAGAAATAACATTTAAGTTCGGGCGGTATGGAATTTCAAATTCTTCATCATAAGGCGTGCTGTCCGCTGTATCTTGACGTGTAATAACAAATCGTATTGTTTTTTGTTCACTCATGATTATTTCGCCACCTTCTTCTTCGAGTAATCCCGTTTCCGAGGCGGTATCAGCGATACATCGACATCCTGATACTCAAATTCCGGCGCTTCATACGGACTTACATGTTTAGCCATTGTTGTTTTAAGCCATTCATCATCATTACGTTCAGGATAATCCGGTTTATAATGAGCGCCCCGGCTTTCGTTGCGGTTGTATGCGCCAAGGGTAATAACCCTTGCAAGCTGAAGCATGTTCGAGAACTGGCGGGTGAACATCGCTCCTTGATTGCTCCATTTTGTCGTGTCATTGATATTAATCTTTTTAAACCGTTCCATTAGCTCTTGAATTTTGTCATCTGTTTTCAATAGCTTGTCATTGTGGCGGACAACCGTGACGTTTGCTGTCATCCACTCACCGAGCTCTCTATGGAGAACATAAGCATTTTCAGTTCCGTCCATGCTCATCATCTCAGCCCATTTTTCTTCTTCTTTTTCAACGTGAGCATCGAATAAAGACGAAGACATGTCTTCTGCCGAAGATTCTAAGCCGTTTACATACTTCACCGCATTCGGTCCCGCCACCATTCCTCCATAAATCGCAGAAAGCAGGGAGTTTGCCCCTAAGCGGTTGCCGCCGTGCATAGAGTAATCACATTCTCCAGCTGCAAACAGTCCCGGGATGTTTGTCATTTGATCGTAATCCACCCATAAACCGCCCATTGAATAATGGACTGCCGGGAAGATCTTCATCGGGAGCTTTCGCGGGTCGTCTCCCATGAATTTTTCATAAATCTCAATAATGCCGCCGAGCTTAATATCCAGCTCTTTCGGATCTTTATGAGACAGATCGAGATACACCATATTTTCACCGTTAATGCCGAGCTTCTGGTTGACACACACATCAAATATTTCGCGTGTCGCAATATCACGCGGCACCAGGTTTCCGTAAGCCGGATATTTTTCCTCTAAGAAATACCACGGTTTACCGTCTTTATATGTCCACACTCGTCCGCCTTCACCGCGCGCTGATTCACTCATCAGCCTTAGTTTGTCATCGCCCGGTATGGCTGTCGGGTGGATTTGAATAAATTCCCCGTTTGCATAATACGCTCCCTGCTGATAAACGATCGACGCAGCAGAGCCTGTATTAATCATAGAGTTAGTCGATTTTCCAAAAATGATGCCCGGTCCGCCCGTTGCCATAATGACAGCATCTGAACGGAAGGATTCAATTTGCATGTTTGTCAGATTTTGCGCAACGATTCCGCGACAGGTTCTGTCATCATCTAATACTGCGCCAAGAAATTCCCAGCCTTCGTATTTTGTGACCAGACCGGCAACTTCGTATCTGCGCACTTGCTCGTCCAGCGCGTACAGCAGCTGCTGTCCCGTTGTTGCACCCGCATAAGCTGTTCTATGGTGCTGTGTGCCCCCGAATCGGCGGAAATCAAGCAGGCCTTCAGGTGTCCGGTTAAACATAACGCCCATCCGGTCTAATAAGTGGATGACTGAAGGCGCCGCTTCACACATCGCTTTGACCGGCGGCTGGTTGGCAAGAAAGTCGCCTCCGTATACAGTGTCATCAAAATGCTCCCACGGAGAGTCACCTTCCCCTTTTGTATTGACCGCTCCGTTTATGCCCCCTTGCGCACAAACCGAATGAGAACGTTTAACAGGAACGATGGAAAACAGCTTAACCGCCATTCCTGATTCCGCTGCTTTTATTGTCGCCATGAGGCCCGCGAGACCTCCGCCGACTACGATAATGCTTGATTGACTCATGATAGCCCATCTCCCTCTAGTAATCTAGTACTCTTATACAAATGCAAAAATCGCTTTTAAGCCTACGTAAGACAGGACAACAAAAATAATTAGCGTAACATATGTCGAAATTCTTTGAGAACGAGGCGTTACCGTGATACCCCATGTCACAGCGAAAGACCATAAACCGTTCGAGAAGTGGAAAATTGTGGACAAAACACCGACAATATAAAAGCCAAGCATAGCCGGAGAGCTCAAAATATTCGCCATCATGTCAAAATTGACTTCAGCGCCCATTTGTGCGGCAATGCGGGTCTCCCATACGTGCCAGCTCACGAAGATGAGGGTGATAATACCGGTTACACGCTGCAGGACGAAGAGCCAGTTTCTCATATAGCTGTATTGGCCTGCGTTATTTTTTGCAGTAAACGCTATGTACACACCATAAACTGCATGATAAATTAATGGTAAGAAGATAATAAAAATTTCCAATGCATACCTGAAAGGCAGACTATCCATAAAATGAGCAGCATTATTGAATGCTTCAGCGCCTCTTGCGGCAAACTGGTTGACGACTAAATGCTGAATGAGAAAGATGCCGACCGGTATGACGCCAAGCAAGGAATGCAATCTTCGAAAATAAAACTCTCTGTTCCCAGACATTACGTTACCCCCTGTTTGATAAGTGCGAAATGTGCTAAATCTCTTCCCCCACTTCTTTCAATTGTAAGCACTTTATTAAGATTTATTGACAATTTCATTTTACTCCTCCCTCAAAAGGGCGTCAAGAAAACGCGTACATAAATTATAATTTTCCGAATTGATTAGCAGATTCAAAAATTTTATTTTATCAATATATGTTTTTGCTTAATTTTTCATAAGAATTACAGGATCATTCTGTAATCCTTCCCCCTGTTTAGGCTATAATATACGGAGGAGAGAGGGGAGACAGATATGAAGTCTAAATACGAAGCATCTATTGATAATCTAAAAGAAATAGAAATGAATGCCTATGCCTACGAACTAATACGAGAGATCGTTCTCCCGGATATACTTGGCCAAGATTACTCTTCCATGATGTATTGGGCAGGAAAACATCTCGCCCGTAAGTTTCCTCTTGAATCATGGGAGGAATTTCCGGCCTTCTTTGAAGAAGCAGGCTGGGGAACTCTCACCAACGTAAGTACTAAAAAACAGGAGCTTGAATTTGAACTTGAAGGGCCGCTCATTTCCAACCGGCTTAAACATCAGAAAGAACCATGCTTTCAGATGGAAGCTGGTTTTATTGCTGAACAAATCCAACTCATGAATAACCAGATTGCCGAATCATATGAACAAGTGAAAAAGAGAGCCGATAAAGTGGTTCTGACTGTAAAATGGGATATGAAAGACCCAGTGTAATAAAAAAGGCGGTGACTGCACAGTCCCGCCTTTTTTGATTGTCATTGCACAGCTGAAGGGTGTTTTGAAAGCTCAAATGCATCGTGCAGCGCTTCGACTGCTTTCACCATGTCATTTTCGCTTATAACGGTTGAAACTTTGATTTCAGATGTGCTGACCATTTTGATTAAAATATTTTTTTCCGCCAGTACAGCAAACATTTCAGCCGCTACACCAGGGTTTGAGACCATGCCGGATCCGACAATGGATACTTTAGCCAATTTGCTTTCTGTCTCGATTTTCTCAAATTCAAGAGCGTCTTTATACTCATCAAGCACCTTAACGGTTTGAGCGGCGTCTTCTGTTTTGACAGAGAAGGAAATGCCGGCCTGATTGTCTCCGGCTTGCGTTTGGATGATAATATCGACGTTAATGTTTCTTTTCGCAAGTGTTGTAAAAATTGTGGACAAGGTTGTCAGGCCGCCAGTCAGGCCGTAAATGGTGACCCTTGTGATTTGATCTTCGAACGCAATGCCCCTGACAATTAGATTTTGCTCCATGGATGATTCCTCCTCAATTAATGTTCCCGCTTCTGTTTCTGTACTTGAACGCACTTCCAACGTCACTTGATAATTTTTCGCAAATTCAACAGCTCTCGGGTGAAGAACGCCAGCGCCTAAATTAGCAAGCTCAAGCATTTCATCGTATGAGATACCGGCAAGTTTTCTCGCAGATTTCACAAAGCGCGGATCGGTTGTAAACACTCCCGGCACATCCGTGTATATATCGCATTTATCCGCTTGTAATGCGGCAGCCAAAGCAACTGCTGTTGTGTCAGAACCGCCCCGGCCCAATGTCGTGATTTCAGCGTCTTCTGTCATACCTTGGAATCCCGCGACAATGACAACCTTTCCTTGCTCAAGCTGATCTGCTAAAGCCGAAGTGTCTATATCTGTAATTCTGGCGTTTCCATGCACAGATTCCGTACGGATTCCCGCCTGCCAGCCCGTATAGGAAACTGCGTCATAGCCTTTTTCCTGCAGCGCCATGGAAAGCAGGGAAATGGTGACCTGCTCGCCCGTCGCCAGCAGCATATCCATTTCACGTTTGCTCGGCTGGTCAGAAATTGCTTTTGCAAGGCCGACCAATTCGTCAGTGGATTTTCCCATAGCCGAAACGACAACAACGACTTGATGGCCCTTCTGTTTTTCTGCAATTGCGCGGTTTGCCGCATTTTGAATTTTTTCGACTGAGCCGACGGAAGTACCTCCGAATTTTTGTACAATAAGACTCATGTATTACCACCCTTTACATTTTGGTTCGTGCGGGTGAGGAGAAAGAGCGCTTTGTCCACAATAAAAAAGCAATGAGAGGAATGTCTCTCATTGCTTATCAATTAATCATCATGAATGATTATGAACAACGAGATAGCCCTCCAAGAAAATGATTTCTTGACAGCCTTACATTTCTTCAATGCACGGCCAGCAAATAATACCGATGGGGGGTTTTATTTGCTTCGGCGACGCTCCCCTTTCAGCCTTTTTCACAGAATCCATCATTCTCTAAAGGCTTACTCTTGAAGTTCGCACCTCTATCTTCACCATATAACACGATCTAACTATGAAATTAGTTCACATTTTATCAGATCTTTTTTAAAAGGACAACATTAATTTTGCAATTTATCGTAAAGCAGCTGAGCCGCCGCTCCGGGAACACCCGCTTTTTGAATGTCCTCAAGGCTTGCTTCCTTCATTTTTTTCACAGAACCGAAATGCTTCAACAGCATTTTCTTTCGTTTCTCTCCGATACCCGGGATATCATCCAATACGGATTGAAATGCGCTTTTCCCGCGGATTTGCCTGTGAAAGCTGATCGCAAAGCGGTGCACCTCATCCTGAATGCGTTGCAGAAGGTAAAATTCCTGGCTGTTTCGTTCCAGATACACCGCCTCCAGCGGATCTCC
This sequence comes from Bacillus sp. SKDU12, assembly GCF_010093085.1. Lineage (GTDB taxonomy): Bacteria > Bacillota > Bacilli > Bacillales > Bacillaceae > Bacillus > Bacillus mexicanus. The sequence continues at coordinate 6,842 of NZ_MSRC01000001.1, forward strand.
GATTAGCAGATTTGAGGTTCTGTGTTTTTCGTCTTTCGCCAGGCCCGCAATTGGGATATCCAAGCCGAGTTCATTTTCAATGACATCCCTTGCGGCGTTGATCTGTCCTTTTCCTCCGTCAATGATGACCAGATCAGGCAGCGGCAGATTGTCGCGAAGCACTCTCGTATAGCGTCTTCTGACAACCTCTCTCATAGAACCATAATCATCCGGCCCTGTAACGGTTTTGATTTTATATTTGCGGTATTCCTTTTTATTCGGTTTGCCGTCTATAAACACGATCATCGCGGAAACAGGATTTGTCCCCTGTATGTTTGAGTTATCAAATGCTTCGATTCTATGCGGAGTGTAAATATTCAATGCTTCGCCAAGTTTCTGCACGGCCCCAATGGAACGTTCCTCATCCCGCTCGATTAGAGAGAACTTTTCTTTAAGCGCAATTTTCGCGTTTTTATGAGCCAGCATAAGCAGTTCTTTTTTCGAGCCTTTTTTTGGCTGGTGTACGTTTGTTTCCAGCAGCTGCTCAATCATGGATTGATCGACACTGTCCGGAACTAAAATTTCCTTCGGAAGGAAGTGGTTGTTTTTTGTATAGAATTGCCCGACGAACGTAAGAAACTCTTCATCTGCTTCCTGATAAAGCGGGAACATGCTGACATCGCGTTCAATAAGTTTTCCTTGGCGTATGAAAAAGACCTGCACGCACATCCAGCCTTTATCATACGCATAGGCGAATACATCACGATCGACTAGATCGTTCATCGTCATTTTTTGTTTTTCCATCGTTGATTCAATATGAGCGATTTGGTCACGAAGCTCTTTTGCCCGTTCAAACTCAAGATTTTCAGCAGCTTCAAGCATTTTCTCTTCAAGCTCTTTTTTAACCTCATTATAGCCGCCTTTTAAAAAGCGGGTAATGCCCTCTACCAGCTCTCTGTTTGTCTCTTCAGAAATATCCTTTACGCACGGAGCGAGACATTGCCCAAGATGATAGTAAAGGCACACCCTGTCCGGCAGCTTGGAGCATTTTCTGAGAGGATAGAGACGGTCGAGCAGTTTTTTTGTTTCCCTTGCGGATTGTACGTTCGGGTACGGCCCGAAATAGCGCCCCTTGTCTTTTTTGACATTGCGGGTGACAATCAGTCTTGGGTGGCGTTCTTGTGTGAGTTTGATGAAGGGATAGGTTTTGTCGTCTTTGAGCATGACATTGTATTTCGGGTCATGCTTTTTGATTAGATTCATTTCTAAAATAAGCGCTTCTAAATTGGAGGACGTCACGATATATTCAAAATCCTCGATTTCCGTCACAAGCCTTTGTGTTTTCGCATCATGAGAACCGGTAAAGTAGGAGCGCACTCTGTTTTTCAGCACTTTTGCTTTTCCTACGTAAATCACAGTCTGCTGCCGGTCCTTCATGAGATAACACCCGGGCTGATCGGGAAGGAGGGCGAGTTTTTCTTTTAGTTGTTTGTTCATACATTACCCTTCCTTATGTGTAATCCTTTGTTTCCAGTTTAACACGAACGTTTGTTTTTCTCTATGCTTCACGATTGGCGAATAAAAAAAGCGATCCCTCAATCGGAATCGCTCTGGCATGTAAACAGCCAAAAATTAAAGATGTTTGTTTACAAGCTCTTGTAGTGCTTCTTTCGGTTTGAAGCCGACAGAAGTTTCAACTACTTCTCCGTCTTTTAACACAAGAAGTGTCGGGATGCTCATAACGCCGTATTTTCCAGCTGTTTCTTGGTTTTCGTCTACATCGATTTTTACGATTTTCAGTTTGTCTCCCATTTCTTGATCCAGTTCTTCAAGAACAGGTGCAATCATTTTACAAGGTCCGCACCAAGGAGCCCAGAAGTCAGCCACTACGACGCCTTCGCTTGTTTCAGCTGAGAAAGATTGATCAGTTGCTTTTACGATAGCCATTATTGAATTCCTCCAATTGTGAAATGATGATTTTTAGTATAGCATCTCCCATTCATTCACGCTATTTTAATGCTTATAAATTATTTTTTCCTGATCACAATCGGTTTACTCATATTTTCTGGATTGAATGGGATGTCCCCTTTTCATTAAAATACGAATCTGATAATGGCCCCAATCACTACAATCGCCCCGATAATCATAAGAATGGTACGAAGCATAGAATAACATCTCCTCTTTTGTCATGTACCTTACTATACCCTGCCGGAGCGGTTTTAAAACATGAAAAAGAGAGTCGGTATGAAGGCCGGCGCTCTCTTTCGGATAAAAATCGGCACGCAGTACATGCCAATGGCGGTACTTTTATTATATTTGTTTTGTGTACACCCTCTCCGAACTTCAGCAGCACGGGAGTTCCTTTACGAGTGTATATTTAATTGTTTGAACTCCTCAGTTAATAACGGAACGACTTCAAATAAATCGCCTACGATGCCGTAATCCGCTATTTTGAAGATATCAGCTTCAGGGTCTTTATTGATAGCGACGATTACCTTGCTGTTTGACATGCCGGCCAAATGCTGGATAGCGCCGGAAATACCGCAGGCGATGTACAAATCCGGGGTGACGACTTTCCCGGTCTGCCCGATTTGGAGAGCATAATCACAATAATCTGCGTCACACGCCCCGCGAGATGCCCCTACTGCTGCGCCCAGCACCTCGGCAAGCTCCTGCAGCGGCTCAAATCCTTCCTTGCTTTTGACCCCTCGGCCGCCTGCAACAATCACTTTTGCTTCGGAAAGATCAACGCCGTCCGCTGTTTTTTTCACAATGTCTTGAATAACAGTGCGGAGATCAGTAAGAGAAACGTCAACGCTTTCGATACTTCCCGACCTGCTGAGGTCTTTTTCTGGAGCTTGAATATTATTGGGGCGAATCGTTGCCAAAACCATCGGATCGGTCGAAATCACGTGTTCAAATGCTTTCCCCGAGTAAATCGGCCGGGTTAACACGATATTCCCTCCGGTAACGCTTACATCTGTCGCATCAGAAATCAGTCCTGTTTGCAGACGAGCCGCGAGCTTCGGCGAAAGGTCCTTTCCGATTGCCGTGTGCCCGCAAATCACTGCATCCGGCTTTTCTTGGTCAATAATGGATCTCATGACCTGGCTGTAGCCATCTGCCGTGTATGCTTTCAGGTTTGGGTCTTCGGCTGTGAGAACTTTATCAGCTCCGTAATGGTGAAGCTCGTGTGCAACGCTTTGAATATTTTCTCCGATGAGAACACCGATGACTTCTCCATCACCTGAAATGGTTCTTCCTGCAGCTAATGCTTCAAAGGTGACATTCCGCAATTCTCCATTGCGGCATTCTCCTAGTACGATCACTTTTTTTCCCATTCTAACATCCCCCTGTTTCTTTGAATGTTCGAGCTTTATATGACTTTAGCTTCGCTGCGGAGCAATGAGACGAGCTCTTTTGCCTGTTCGGCAGGCTCACCTTGGAGAAGTTTCCCGGCTTCTTTTTTCGATGGCAGAAAACGATCAATGGTTTTCACCTTTGGTTCGGCATCCTCTTCGTCAAGACCGAGATCATCAAGTTCCAGCTCTTCAAGCGGCTTTTTCTTGGCCTTCATAATCCCCGGAAGCGAAGGATAGCGCGGTTCGTTTAAGCCCTGCTGAGCTGTGACAAGCAACGGGAGCGTCGTTTTGATTTTTTCAATATCCCCTTCTACATCCCTTTCCGCTTCCGCATCAGCGCCGTTGATTTCGAGTTTTGTAATCGTTGTGATGCACGGGATGTCCAGCAGCTCAGCAAGCCTTGGCGCTACTTGCCCTGATCCTCCATCAATGGCGACATTTCCGCCGAGAATCAAGTCAAATTCCTGATCCTTCATATAGTGATATAAGACTTGAGAAACGGAATATTGATCGGGTTCTTCGAGATCATCTTCTATGTTGATTAAAACGGCTTGGTCACATCCCATGGCAAGCGCCGTACGCAATTCCTTCTCGGCTTCTTCACCGCCGACCGTAACAGCGGTGATCGTGCCGCCATGCTTTTCCTTCAGCTGAATGGCTTCTTCTATCGCGTACTCATCGTATGGATTAATGATCCATTCCGCTCCGTCATCCTGAATCTTTCCGGCTTCAATCATGATTTTTTCTTCTGTGTCAAACGTCCGTTTCATCAGTACAAATAGATTCATGATCATATCCCCTTTTATTCGCCTTTGAATTGAGGCTTTCGTTTTTCGAGAAAGGCCTGGATGCCTTCTTTAGCGTCCTCTGACTGAAATGCTTCTCCAAACCGTTTTGCTTCAAGCTTTAAGCTTCCTTCGTAGGAATATATCTTGTTCGAATAAAGCAGCTCAAGCAGTGATGCCAGTGTTTGCGGACTTTTTTCTGCAAATTTAGCAGCAAGTGTCCTTGCTTTTTCAATCACCTCCGCTTCATCTTTTGCTCCAATTGATACAAGCCCGAGATCAAGCGCTTCTTTCCCTGATATTGGTTCTCCTGATCCGATGAGCTCTAATGCTTTAGCTGTACCGATATACCTCGGCAGACGCTGTGTTCCCGCAAAACCCGGAATAATACCGAGGTTAAGCTCGGGCAGCCCCAGCTTGGCGTCCTCTGACGCAATTCTGATATGACAAGCCATCGCAAGCTCCAGTCCGCCTCCAAGAGCGGCACCGTGGATTGCCGCGATTATCGGTTTTGAAAACCCTTCTATCCTCTCCATCAGCTGCTGGCCTCGCTCAGCCAGCAGTGAGGAATCCTCATTGCCTTTAAGCGATGTGAATTCTTTAATATCGGCGCCGGCGGAGAAAAATCTTCCCTCACCGTGAATGATGATGCTTCGTACGCCTGCATCTGTCTCACATTGATCAAGACAGGAAGACAGCTCTTCCAATATCCGGCTGGAAAGCGCGTTTGCCGGCGGATTGTGAATCGTCAAGACTGCCACAAATTGATCAACTGCCAATGATATTGCATTCATAGACAAGCCCCCTTTACTTATTATGAATTCCAGACGCTAACAGTTCTAAAACGCTGTCTGACAAGGCGGCAAGATCATACTTTTGGTCATTCATCACCCAAGTTGTCACGGTTTCGTCAATCATTCCGAATATCATCTGCCGGGCGAGGCGGACATCAAGACCTTCTTTTAATTCGCCTGATTGTATGCCTTCTGTCAAAATATTATCCAAAATATTCATATAGCCTTTTAATACTTCATTGATTTTCTGGCGCAGCTCCAAATTTGACTGGCGGAGTTCAAGCTGAGTGACAATTGCGAGGTTATGATCATCCGCTAAAAGGGAAAAATGCTTTGAAATCACAAGTGCAAGTTTCTCTTTCGCTGTTGTCTTTTCTTTTATGTCCTCTTCCATCCGCTCAATAAATTGGCCCATTTTTTCTTTGAAAAGAGAAATTAAAATATCTTCTTTATTTTTGAAATAAAGATAGATGGTGCCATCCGCCACTCCGGCTTGTTTGGCGATTTTAGATACCTGTGACTGGTGGTAGCCGTTTTCTGCAATGACTTCTACTGCTGCATCAATAATCTGCATATACTTTGGCCGTTTTTGCTTCAATGTTCATCGTTCCTCTCTATAGAAATGAATGACTATTCATTCATATTTTCATAATAAAAAGGATTTTCAGCTTTGTCAAGTTTATTCATAGGTATTCTCTTTTTCTCATATCATTTTTTATTTCATATGATGATTTTCAACTTCTTCTTCAAGTAAACGCCTTCTTAATATTTTCCCAACCGCCGTTTTCGGGAGCTCTTTTCTAAACTCATAGACTTTCGGCACCTTATAGGGAGCAAGACGGGATCTCGCAAAAGCGTCCAGCTCCTCTTCATCAGCTTTTGCGCCTTTCTTTAACACAACAAACGCTTTTACTGTTTCTCCCCTGTAGGGATCTGGCACACCGGCCACAACAATTTCCTGGATAGCTTCATGTTCATAAAGCGCTTCTTCTACTTCACGCGGATAAATATTATAGCCGCCGGCGATGATGATGTCCTTCTTTCTGTCGGCAATATAGAAAAAGCCCTCTTCATCCATATAACCCATGTCTCCGGTGAACAGCCAGCCGTCTCTTAGTACAGAGGCAGTTTCCTCTGGTTTATTCCAATATCCTTTCATGACTTGCGGCCCTTTTACAATGATTTCTCCATGTTCATACGGAGCGGCAGGCCCGCCCGTTTCTTCTGAATAGATTGCTGCGTCAGTACCCGGCCAAGGACAACCGATACTGCCCTGCTTGTTTTTTCCCCAGACAAAATTGGCGTGTGTCACTGGGGAGGCTTCAGATAAGCCGTAGCCTTCCACAAGCTTTCCGCCGGTTACCTTTTCAAATTTCTGCTTTACCTCCACAGGCAGCGCAGCTGATCCGCTAAGACAGCTTTTAATGGATGACAAATCATATTGCTGCAGTTCGGGATGATGTAAGAGGCCAATGTAAATTGTCGGTGCGCCCGGAAAAAGGGTCGGTTTCTGTTTGTCGATGATTTTAAGCGTTTCGAGCGGATCAAACTTAGGAAGCAGGATCATTTCGAAGCCTAGTTTAATCGAATAATTCATTACTGCTGTCAGTCCGTAGACGTGAAAAAACGGGACGATGCCAAGTACTTTTTCAGCCCCTTCTTTTACACCATACATCCAGGCGGAGCACATGTCAGTATTGGCCAAAATATTTTGGTGTGTGAGCATGGCCCCTTTGGGAGCCCCTGTTGTCCCGCCGGTATACTGGAGAACAGCAATATCATGTTCAGGATCAATCTTTGGGATTGTCAAGAGCGCAATTTTTTCCCCCTTCATGCTGGAAGCGAACATATGAATATGATCTTTTTTGTCAAAGTCGATGTGCACTTTTTGTTTTTGCGTCAGCGGGTAAAGGATGTTTTTCGGAAAAGGCAAATAATCTTTTATGCTGGTGATCAAAACCTGCTTCACAATTGATAACGTTTTCATTTTTACAGCCTTTGGGAACAGTAAATCTAAGGTGATGATCACGCTCGCCTCCGCATCTCGCAGCTGGTATTCAAGCTCATGCTCAGTATAGAGCGGATTCGTCTGCACCACGATGCCGCCGGCAAACAAGACGGCATAATAGGAAATGACTGCTTGCGGGCAATTGGGCAGCATGACAGCCACTCTGTCTCCTTTTTGCAAGCCGATGTCCTGCAAAAAAGCGGCGAGTGTAAGGGCATCTGTCAGAATGTCATGAAAGGTGAGTTTTTTTCCATAAAAAGAGATTGCGGTTTTATCAGGGAATCGTGCAGCGGAGTCTGTCAGGATGGATTGCAGGGTTTTGTTCGGTAACGGAAGCTCATGCGGGATATCGTCGGGATACTCGGTAAGCCACGGTTTTTTTGACTGCATAAAACCTCCCCTTTCGGTTTTAGATTTTCACCCTCTCATTATAGCAGATGCACGGTAAAAAAAAGAAAAAGAAAGGTAAATCTTTCTTTTTCTCATGATACGAACAGATATATAAGACCGATTAACAAAAAAATTCCCGCTACAGTGAGCAGTACTTTTGCAAGCTTTTCCATCTATTCTCCGTCCCCTTATATTCCGGCTGCCACCACAAAAGAAAGCCCCACAGAGATGACAAATGAAATGAAGCCGACAGCCCGGTTATCATTCTGGATTTCCTGATCAATTTTAAATCTCGGAGTCAAAAACTCAAAAATAAAGTAGCTGATCAGAAGCATGACAAATCCGTAAACGCCCCAGCCTATCATTTGCAGCAGAGAATTGTGCTGGGAGATGGAATGCTGAAATACATTTGCGATTCCTAAAATTTTTCCGCCGGTCGCCATTGCCACCGCAACATTCCCTTTTTGAATCTCTTCCCAGTTTTTGTAAGCCGTCACCAGCTCAAACACAGTCAAAAAGAGGACGAGGCAGAGAACCGCGACACTGTAATATGCCGCGATTTCCACAAGCTCGTTTTCCCAAAAATCACTCATGGTCATACTCCCTTTTATTTTAGTTCAACAACCGTAACGCCTGATCCTCCCTCACCCGCTTCACCGAAACGGGAGCTCTTGACGCTGCGGTGGTTTTTCAGAAGTTCCTGGACGCCTTTTCTTAAAGCGCCGGTGCCTTTTCCGTGGATGATTGACACTCGTGGATAACCGGCTAACACTGCATCATCCAAATATTTTTCAACACGGCTGAGGGCATTTTCATAGCGTTCGCCGCGAAGATCAAGTTCAAGCGATACGTGATAATCCTTTCCCTTGACCGCCGTTATCATTTTTTCTTTTTTCGGTGCCGGAGCTGATTTGATAAACTCTAAATCTTTTTCTTTTACTTTCATTTTTAAAATGCCGATTTGGACATTCCATTCATTGCTCCCGGTTTTTTCAAGCAGTGTTCCTTTTTGCCCGAAGGTGAGTACCTTCACCTCATCACCAGGCTTGAAGTCGCGTTTTTGTGTTGTCGGTTTTTCCGGTTTTTTGGACTTTTCAAAAGCAGGAACAGCGCCTTCTAACCGTTTCTTCGCGTTGATCAGCTCGTGATCCTTGAAGGATTTGTGTTCTTCTTTTATGGAGCGCAATTCATGAATAATGTCTTCGGCTTCTTTGGTTGCTGCTTTTACTTTTTCAGCCGCCTGCTGTTCAGCGTCCTCGAGCATTTTGTCTTTTTTGCTATTGAGCTCGATGATTTGCTGCTGCAGCTCTTTATGCAGCTTTTCTGCTTCTTTTCGGATTGACTCTGTCTCCGAAAGTTCTTCTTCCGCACGTTTTTTGCTTTGTTCAAGCGACGCAATCATCGTATCAACTTCGTTATGTTCAGCTGTCATTTCTGACTTCGCCTGCCCGATGATATGGTCTGGGAGCCCAAGGCGTTTTGAAATTTCGAAGGCGTTGCTTCGTCCCGGAACGCCAATTAAAAGTTTATAGGTCGGTGACAGCGTTTCGATGTCGAATTCAACACTGGCATTCATCACACCATCTCTGTTATAGCCGTACGCCTTCAGTTCCGGATAATGGGTCGTGGCTAGTACTCTCGCATTAGTGCGATGCACATCATCCAAGATGCTCATAGCGAGGGCCGCTCCTTCTTGCGGGTCTGTCCCTGCGCCAAGCTCATCGAAAAGAACGAGGCTGTTTTCATTAACTTCTGCTAAAATGCCGACAATGTTCACCATATGGGATGAGAACGTACTCAAGCTTTGCTCAATCGACTGTTCATCGCCGATATCGGCGAATACATGCTCAAACACCGCAGCTTCAGACTCTTCCTCTGCCGGAATATGAAGGCCTGATTGCGCCATCAAGGTTAACAGTCCTAATGTTTTAAGGGTGACTGTTTTCCCCCCGGTGTTCGGCCCTGTAATGACGATAGTTGAAAAATCGCCGCCAAGCTCGATATCATTGGCAACCACCTGATCAGGCGGCAGCAGTGGATGGCGGGCTTTTTTCAAGCGGACAAAGCCGTTGTCGTTCATGATCGGCTTTGTCGCTTTGACCGCTTTTGCGTATCTGGCTTTTGCAAAAATAAAGTCAAGCGTCTGCAGCACGTGCAAATCTTGAAAGATCTCTTCTGTGTGCTCTGCCGTTTTCTCTGTCAGCATGCGCAAAATCCGTTCAATTTCTTGCTTTTCTTTCACTTTCGCCTGCTGAAGCGAGTTGTTCATGTCGACAATTGCCTGCGGTTCTATGAACAGCGTCGCGCCTGATGAAGAAGTGTCGTGCACAATTCCTCCATAGCTTGATCTGTACTCTTGTTTGACCGGAATCACAAAGCGGTCATTCCGAATCGTAACGATCGTATCAGACAGCATTTTTGAAGCGGAGGAGGAGCGCAGCATTGACTCTAACCTGTCTCTGATTCTCGATTCAAGTGTTCTGAGCTGTGTACGGATTCCTTTTAACGTTTCCGACGCATGATCAAGCACTTCTCCATGATCATCGATGCAGAAATTAATATCCCGCTCTAAATCGGTCAGCGTGATAAGCTGTTCCGAACGCTGATGAATCAGCGGAATGTCGACGCCGTCTTCAGCCATTTGGCTGATAAAATGTTTCATTTGTTTCACTGCATAAAGCAGTCCTGAGATTTCAGTGAATTCTGAGGGACTGAGAACACTGCCGATTTCCGCCCGTCTTAACGCTCCTCTAACATCAGTAAGACCGCCAAATGGCGCCTGGCCTCTCAGCCGGATAATAGCAGAAGCTTCGTCTACTTCATCCAGCTGTTTTTTAATTTCATCTAAAGAAGCAGAAGGCTTAAGCTCAAGGAGCATCTCTTTTCCGAGCGATGAGGCGGCATGCTCAATAACCTGTTCTTTCACTTTATGAAATTCAAGAGCTGATAATACTTTTTGCTGCACGATTGTGTGAGCCTCCTTACTTAATCGTTGCGCTTCAGGAATGCCTGTACGTCTTCAAGTGACCGGGCATTCAGAACGTTTTTTGTTTCCGTCCAGCCTTTGCGCGCGGCAGTAACGCCGGTTTTCATATCGTCTAACATCTCAATATTATGGGCATCGGTATTGATCACCAATGTAACCCCTTGTTCGTTTGCTTTTATTACATGTTCTGTGCGCAGATCGAGACGCGCAGGGTTGGCGTTGAGTTCAAGCGCCGTATTTGTTTTCTTCGCAAGCTCAATCAGCTGATCAATGTTAATTTCGTAACCGGCCCGTCTGCCGATCAGGCGTCCGGTCGGATGGGCGATAATGTCAACATGTTTATTGGTCAGGGCTGTCTCAAGCCGTTTCATGATGACGTGTTCCGGCTGATTAAAACTGGAATGAATTGATGCAATGACGATATCCATTTCTGCCAGCATGTCATCATCATAATCAAGTGTGCCATCAGGCAGGATATCCATCTCGACACCTTTCAAGATTCGGAAATTCGAGAATTCCGCATTCAGCGCGTCTATTTCTTTTGCCTGCTGCTTAAGCCTTTCAGCAGTCAGCCCGTTGGCGACCTTTAAATATTGCGAGTGATCGGTGATCGCCATATATTGATAGCCTTTATTCATGCAGGCTTCAGCCATCTCTCTGATGGAAAATGCGCCATCGCTCCACGTTGAGTGCATGTGGAGATCTCCTTTGATTTGCTCTGGCTCTATCAGGTCAATGCTGTCGCTGTAGGTATCCACTTCTTGCCCGCTTTCGCGGAGCTCCGGCGGAATCAGCGGCAGTCCGAAATGCGCATAAAATTCTCGTTCACTCGGGAATGTTTTAATATCCCCGGTTTCAACTGTCTCGACGCCATATTCACTGATCCGCTCACCGCGTTCTTTGGCGATTTGCCTCATCTTAATGTTGTGATCCTTTGACCCCGTAAAATGGTGAAGCGTTGTCGGGAACTGCTCTTCCGTCACAAGACGGAAATCAACGCTCGTTTCATATTCAAAGGAAAAGATGACAGACACCTTTGTATCTCCGCTCGCGATCACGCTTTTGATATTTGGCAGCGCGAGAAGCTGCTCTCTTACTTCATTCGGATGATCTGTGGCAATGATATAATCCAAATCCTTTACTGTTTCACGCGCTCTGCGGAGACTGCCTGCGCGAGAAAATTTGATGACATCCGTCAATTGAGAAAGGTGCTCTTCAATGTCCCGGGCAACCCGGAGGGCATAGCCGATCGGGAAACGGTCAGGCTGTTTTCCAGCTTCTCCGAGCGCCTGTAATATTTTTTCTTCGGATTTTTTGCCAAAGCCCGCCAGACCTTGCACCTTTTGCTGTTCGCAGGCTTCCTTTAAGGATTCTGCATCATGTACGCCAAGCTCTTTATATAGCTTTGCAATTTTTTTGCCGCCCAGCCCCGGCAGCTTCAATAAAGGCACGAGCCCTTCCGGCACTTCTTTTTGCAGTGATTCAAGCGTGCTTGACTTTCCTTCATCTATATATTCTTTAATCACGCTGTACGTCCCTTTTCCAATGCCGGACAGCGACATCATATCGTCCATTTCTGATAAACTGCGGTCGTCCTGTTCCAGAGCTGCCGCTGCTTTTCGAAAGGCTGATATTTTAAACGGGTTGTCCCCTTTGAGTTCCATGTAGACTGCAATGGTTTCAAGCAGCCGGATAATATCTTTTTTATGCATACAATAACCCCCAGACGTTCACATATGTTTCCATCATACTCGAAAAAAACTTCTCCGGACAAGAGAAGTTTTTTTATGCCCCGTACTGTGTCCACAGCTCTTCTAAAAGCCCTGACAAATACGGTGTATGGTTAATGATCAGATTGGCGAGAGATGATTCGCTCATCATTTGCTGTAAAGCATCTACCGGAAGCACGGATCCGACATATAACAGCACAAATGTAAACAAATAGACTTCCAGAAAACCGAGAACCGCACCCAGCAACTGGTTGATTTGTTTAATCACCGGAATGCTGGTTACCATACTCAGGAATGAGCCGATGATTCTCAGTAAGATTTTAGCGATGATAAATAAAACGATGAACGCAATCGCATTATAGTAAGCCGTTTCTAAATTTCCCGTAAAAAAAGAAAGCGCCGGCTGTCCCCCCGAAAAGTCAGGAGCGGGAATCCACTTTAAATGCGGCGCCACATTTTTATAAAATAAAGCCGCAAAAGCGATCGATAAAATAAAGCTCGTCAAGCGGATAAACTGCAGGATAAAACCGCGTTTCAACCCCAGTAAAGTCCCCATCAGGAGCAAGATGATGATGATGATATCTAGCATAGTTGTTCAATCCTTTTTTTTAAGCTGACGCTCCAGTTTTTCACATTTCTCTTGTAATTTGACATAATCGTGCACCACATTTACAGCTGTCAGCACTGCAAGTTTATTTATATCAAGGTATGGGTTTTTTTCATTAATTTCTCTCATTTTATCATCAACAATTCCGGCGACATACCTCATATGGGCTTTGCTTTCTTCACCAATTATCGTGAAGTGCTGGCCGTAAATGTCAACGGTTGTTTTTGTTTTTTTGCCGTCAGACAACGTTTCTCCTCCATTCAACGAGAATCCTAGTTCTTATCATAACACGTTTATTAAATGAATGGAAAGACGAGCCTCCCGCTGTTATGATACACTGGTATATACAGTGAAAAGTGTAAAAAAAGGAGATTATTACGTGTCCCATTCTGTGATAAAAGTATCGTTGTCTGCTATCGACAAAATGAAAACGGCGTACAGCGGTTCGCTTACTGCCTCTGTTCCGCAGGGAGCCATTTTTCAGGCGAAACCGCCGGGCTGTACCATTACAGCATATCAATCAGGCAAGGTCTTATTTCAAGGCAAAAACGCAGCGGTAGAATCCGCGCGCTGGGGAACAGCAGTGCCTCAAGAAAAGAAGAAAACGGCCAAAAAGCCGGCTGATCCCCGCTATGCCCCTCCGGCAGATATCGCCGGAATGTCTGTTATCGGCTCTGATGAGGTTGGAACCGGGGATTACTTTGGCCCGATGACGGTTGTATGCGCATACGTTGACAAAACCATGCTGCCTTTAATGAAGGAACTCGGTGTGAAGGATTCTAAGGATCTAAAAGACCCGCAAATTATTGAAATCGCCCGGAACCTGATTAAAACCATTCCGTACAGCCTGCTTGTGCTAACGAATGAGAAGTACAACAGCATGCAGGAAAAAGGTATGAGTCAAGGAAAAATGAAAGCCTTGCTGCACAATCAAGCTATCACCCATTTGTTAAGAAAAATGGATGGGATAAAACCTGAAGCCATTTTGATTGACCAATTTGCTGAGCCCGGCGTCTACTTCAATCATTTAAGGGGCAGAGACATTGTGAAGGAGCGGACTTATTTCAGCACAAAGGCTGAGGGCATTCACCTGTCAGTTGCTGCTGCTTCCATCATTGCAAGGTATTCGTTTTTAATGGAAATGGATAAACTGTCGCGCGAGGCAGGCATGACACTTCCAAAGGGTGCCGGCCCGCACGTGGATGAAGCGGCTGCCAAGCTGATCCTTAAAGAAGGAGCATCCGCGCTCAGAAGCTTTACAAAACTTCATTTTGCCAATACGCAGAAAGCGCTGCGCCTTGCTGATAAAAAACGTTCATAGAAAAAAGCTTGCAGATTTCTCTGCAAGCTTTTTTATTAACCTCTCAAAACAGCTTGATATGTGTCTTCTAGCGCTTTTAGCACTTTGCTGTGTGCCTTTGTCACTTCTTCTTCAGTCAGTGTTTGTTCAGGGTTTACATATTGAAGTGAGAAAGCGACTGACTTTTTGCCTTCCTCCATATGCTCACCTTCGTAAACGTCAAAGACAGATACTTCTTTCAGAAGCTTGCCGCCAGCCTCTTTAATGACACTCTCGAGCTGGCCGCTTGTGACGGATTTATCAGTTACAAGCGCGATATCACGTGTCACAGACGGATATTTTGGAATCGCCGTGTAAACGAGCGGTGCTGTGTCCGCTGTGAGCAATGCATGAAGGTCAAGCTCAAACACGTATGTCTCTTTTATATCGATTTCTTTTTCCACTGATGGATGAACTTGGCCGATAAAGCCGATAAGAGAACCATCCAATAGAATGTTCGCTGTTCTGCCCGGATGCAGCTGTTTGCGTTCAGACTGTACAAATTCAATGCTGTCGAGAACATTTAATTTATCTAAAAGCCCTTCCACAATCCCTTTAGCGATAAAGAAATCAACCGGTTTTTTCTCTCCCTGCCACAGCTGCTTGCGCCATAATCCCGTAATAGCTCCTGCTACACGTTCTGTTTCAACAGGTTTTGTGCCCTCTTCCTTCGTCAAGAATACGGAGCCGACTTCGTACAGTGCGACTGAGTCTGTCTGTCTCGCCAAGTTGTAAGAAATGGACTCAAGCAGATTTGGAACTAGGCTGTGTCTGAGAATACTTCTTTCTTCACTCATCGGAAGCGCAAGCACGGTATTAAGTGATTTTTCAATCGCAAACGCAGCCGCTTTCTTCTCGTTTGTCAATGAGTAAGTAATGGCTTGTGATAAGCCTGCACCTTCAAGGAAACGTCTGACTTTACGGCGTTTTGCCTGATATGGCGTTAAGCCGCCTGTTGTTCCCGCTGTCTCAGGAAGCGTAGATGGAATATTGTCGTAGCCGTACAGTCTTGCCGCTTCTTCTATTAAATCCTCTTCGATTGTAATGTCGCCGCGGCGTGACGGAACCGTCACAACGAGAAGGCCATTCGCTTCACCGACCGTAAAACCGAGACGCTTATAAATGCTGATGAGTTCTTCTTTGCTGATTGTCATGCCGAGAACGCTGCTCACTTTGTCAGCAGAAACGTGAATGTTATTTGCTTCGATTGTCAGATGATCTTCTTCAACTGTTCCAGTGAGCACTTCACCGCCGGCATACAGATGAATCAGCTGTGCCGCTCGTTCTGCTGCAAGACGTACACGTGCCGGATCAATGCCTTTTTCAAATCTAACACTTGATTCACTTCTCAAGCCAAGGTCTTTGGAAGCCTTGCGAACCGTCTGTCCGTTGAAGTACGCAGCCTCAAGCAAAATCGTTTTCGTATCTTCCTGAACCTCTGATTCTGCTCCTCCCATGACACCAGCAACAGCTTGCGCTTTCGTTCCGTTCGTAATGACAAGGTGATCGGCAGACAGCTTACGTTCTTGATCATCAAGGGTTGCGATCATTTCATTTTCAGACGCTTTTCTTACGACAACTTCTTTGGAGCCGAATCTGTCATAATCAAACGCGTGAAGCGGCTGGCCGTATTCCAGCAGAACAAAGTTTGTAATATCCACGACGTTGTTGTGCGGTCGAATGCCTGCGTTCATCAACTTCGTCTGCATCCAAAGCGGTGACGGAGCGATCGTGACATTTTTAATGATTTTTGCCGCATACAGCGGGTTTGCTTCCTGATCTTCAATTTTGACAGTGATGTAGTCAGACGCTTGTTCTGAAGCAGCCGGATAATCCGTTTTTGGAAGCTTTACCTCTGTGTCTAAAATTGCCGCAACCTCGTAAGCAACGCCAAGCATATTCATGGCATCGGCGCGGTTTGGCGTTAATCCAAGCTCAAGGATCGCATCGTCAAGCTGTAAAGCCGCTAATGCATCGCTTCCTGTTTCAGCATCATTCGGGAATACGAAAATGCCCTCCGCATACTCTTTCGCCACTAGCTTGCTTTCAATGCCAAGCTCCTGTAAAGAACAGATCATGCCGTTTGATTCTTCACCGCGAAGCTTAGCTTTTTTGATTTTGAAATTGCCCGGTAGCACCGCTCCGACTGTTGCAACTGCGACTTTTTGTCCTTTATCAACATTCGGCGCGCCGCAAATGATTTGTACAGGTGCTTCCGCTCCGATATCCACTAGGCACTTATTCAGCTTATCAGCATTCGGGTGCTGCTCGCGCTCCACTACGTGGCCGATGACAACGCCTTTGATGCCTTCTCCTTTGTATTCAATTCCTTCAACCTCAATGCCCGCTCTTGTAATTTTCTCAGCGAGAACAGCCGGTTCCATGCCTTTTATGTCAACATAATCCTCTAACCATTTATAAGAAACAAACATCCTAGCATCCTCCTCTTACGCCTGTTTAAACTGCGAAATAAATCTGACATCGTTTGTATAGAAGTGGCGGATATCATCAATGCCATATTTCAGCATTGCGATACGCTCAACACCCATTCCAAATGCGAAACCTTGATATTCCTTCGGATCAAAGCCAGCCATTTCAAGTACGTTCGGGTGAACCATGCCGGCGCCGAGGATTTCAATCCAGCCTGTTCCTTTACATACTGAGCAGCCGTTTCCTCCGCATTTAAAGCATGTTACATCCACTTCTACTGAAGGTTCAGTAAACGGGAAGAAGCTTGGACGAAGTCTGATTTCGCGGTCTTGTCCGAACATTTTTTTCGCAACAAGTTCAAGCGTTCCTTTCAAATCACTCATGCTGATGTTTTTGTCAACGACAAGTCCTTCAATTTGCATAAATTGGTGAGAGTGCGTCGCATCATCGTTATCGCGGCGGTATACTTTACCCGGGCAAATGATTTTAACCGGTCCTTTGCCTTCGTGCTTTTCCATCGTCCGTGTTTGCACAGGGGAGGTTTGCGTTCTCATCAAAGTTTCCTCTGTGATGTAAAAGCTGTCCTGCATATCGCGTGCAGGGTGTTCTTTCGGCAGGTTGAGGGATTCAAAGTTGTAGTAATCCGTTTCTACCTCAGGCCCTTCCTCGACTGTGTAGCCCATACCGATAAATAAATCTTCAATTTCTTCAATGACAACAGTGAGCGGATGGCGGCTGCCGACTGCGACAGGGTTCCCCGGCAGCGTGACGTCGATTGTCTGTCCCGCAAGCTTTTGCTTCATTTCCTCTTCCTCAAGCTTTTCGTTTTTGACAGCAATCGCATTGGCGATACGCTCTCTTACTTCGTTCGCGAGCGCGCCCATTTTTGGACGCTCTTCAGCAGAAAGCTTGCCCATACCGCGCAGCACTTCTGTAATCGGCCCTTTTTTGCCGAGATATTGCACCCGAATATCATTGACAACCTTCAATGAGCTTGCCGCTTCTACTTGTTCTAAAGCTTCTTGTTCCAGCTGTTTTAGCTTTTCTTCCATTTTGCATCCTCCTTTTATGTAAACAAACCGTCATATGTCTTTGGAAAACAAAAAAACCCGCCCCTTGTACAAGGGACGAGTTGTGGCCGCGGTACCACCCTTATTTCAGACAGACTAATGCTGTCGTCAGCTTCATTGACATAACGGAATCAGATTCCGGTTCACCTTTACGCGCAATGCAGCGCGGTCCCGGTGACAACTCAAGAGGTGAAGACAACTTCCGGCTGCGTTAAAAATGCTCTCAGTCAGCGGCATTTTCTCCCTGGAAAGCAGTTGATCAGAAATTGAGGTCCTCTGTCACGGTTTTTCAAATATTATGTTCTATTATAGTGAAATCGAGCGCTTGACGCAACACTATCCTCGCAAGTGGTACATGAGGACGGCAGCTGCAATCGCAACGTTCAGTGATTCAGCCTGTCCGTAAAGCGGCACGTACAGGTTCAAATCTGTTTTTTCTAACAAGGCAGCATTCATCCCTGCCCCTTCATTACCTACAATAAGCGCAAAGGATTCAGCCTGAGGCAAATCTCGGTAAGGCGCTCCGGTTTGCAGCGCAGTGCCATACACTTTTACGCCCCCTGCCTTCAATTCGTCTACATATGTATGCAAGTTTCTTCTTACTACAGAAATATGAAAGTGAGAACCTTGCGCAGATCGCAGCGTTTTTCCGTTAAAAGCGTCGGTTGTGCCGTCACCGAGCACAACCGCATCTAAACCTGCTGCATCCGCCGTCCGTATCATTGTGCCGAGGTTTCCCGGATCTTGAACAGCGTCAATCAGCAGCACCCGCCGAGGTGACGTCAGTTTTTCCTCAGGCATACGGCACACAGCGGCAATCTGCTGCGGCGTTTCGGTTTCAGTAACAGCTGAAAACGCATCTTCACTCAGCACGTAGCACTGGATGCTCACATCAAGATCTGCCGGGATTTTCATTTCATCCTTTACAAGGATTTCTTTTACTATGCCCGGGCTCTTGAGCGCCTCTTCAACAAGGTGTTCTCCCTCTATCAGAAATGTATTCGTTTTAGCTCGTTCTTTTTTCGTGTGAAGCTTTTTCCAATCTTTCACTTTTTGGTTTTTTGCCGATTCTATTTGTTTCACTGTCTGTGTGGCTCTCCTTTTTTTAACATGCTGTTATTATATCGCAAGAACAGCACATAATAAACCAGGTACAGGGTTAGAATATACGTATTACATTTTAGGAAAAGGAGCTTTTTACATGGATCTTAATTTACGTCATGCCGTCATTGCCAATGTTACCGGCAATAATCAGGATCAGCTTGAACATACCATTGCGGACGCGATTCAAAGCGGTGAAGAAAAAATGCTTCCGGGACTCGGGGTTTTATTCGAAGTCATTTGGCAGCACGCGTCCGATAGTGAGAAAAACGAAATGCTAAAAACGCTTGAAGGCGGATTAAAACCTGTCCAATAAGGCATGAAACCGGGTGACAGCGCCCGGTTTTTTTCTTATATAATAAAAGCATGACGAGGGGGGATCGCCATGTTTTTACAGCCGATATTAGCGAAAAAAATCATTGCTGAAGTCAAAAAAATGTATGAACGTGAAATTATTATTGTAAATACAAACGGCCTTATTATGGCAAGCACAAATGATGAGAGGGTCGGACAATTTCATGAAGGAGCGCTCATCTGCGCAAAAGAGAAACGCAACGTCATTATTTCAAAAGAAGATGAAAAGAGACTAAAGGGAGTAAAGGCAGGCCTGAACCTGCCTGTATTTTTTGACCGTGATGTAATCGCCGTCTTCGGGCTGACAGGTGAGCCTGCTGAGATCCAGCCTTACGGGGAGCTGCTTCGAAAAATGACAGAGCTGTTCATTAAAGAATCATGGCACTTAGAGCAGTCTCAATGGCGTGAGAGAATGCTGGAGTCCTTTATGATCGATTGGCTGCAATTAAAAGAATGGTCTCTCGGGTTTCTTGAGAAAGCCCAGCTGCTTGGCGTTGACCTTTCCTCCACACGCCAAATGATTCTGATTCAAGGTGATGGGTGGTCATCTTATGATATTGAGCAAATGACACATATATGGAAATCCGCATACCCTTCGGATTTATTGATCAGGTGGGGAAATGAACGGATTCTCATTAATCACGAAGTGCCAAAACATGAACAAAGGGATCGGCTTTTACGAGAGGTCCTTCGCATTTGTTCATTTGCTCATCCCGCAAACAGACGATTTGCTGCTGGCGCCGGGAGGGCTGTCGCAAGCTCCAGCCTGGCAGACTCCTACGAGCAAGCGGAAAAAGCGCTGGCTGTCAGCCTAAAGCGAAAAACACCCATATTTGAGGAGGATTTGAAGCTTGATATGTGCCTGGAGGAGATCAGCCCGGCAACCCGAAATGAATTTTCCAAAAGAGTATTTCGTGAGGCGCTTCAGCAGCATGAGCTTATGAATACGATACGTACGTTCTTTCATCTTGATTTGTCTTTGAAACAAACAGCAGAAGATATGCATATTCACATCAATACCTTGCGTTATCGCTTATCAAAGGCTGAAGAGCTGACAGGATTGCGTTTTAACCGTACAGAGGATATGGCCGCGATGTATGTTGCACTCTATTTTTTAGATCAAGATACAAAATAGAGAGATTTTCAGCTTCATTTTTTATATGTTTCTCCATAGAAGGCTTTGCTTTTTTTCTTTTACAATAGATTGAAAGCGATTTTTAACAAGGGGATGGGGGAAATGATCACAAAAGATATAAAAGAACAGCTGATCCAAATCGTCGGTCCGGAAAATTTTGATGACTCGAATGCCGGCCGTCTCGTCTATTCATATGATGCAACGCCGCAGTTTCAGTCAATGCCTGATGCCGTCATTGCGCCGAAGAATACTGATGATATATCGCGAATATTAGCGATTTGCTGCGAACATCAAGTTCCGATCGTTCCAAGAGGATCAGGGACAAACCTGTGCGGCGGCACATGCCCGACCGAGGGAGGACTTGTGCTGCTCTTTAAGCATATGAACCGGATTCTAGAGATTGATGAAGAAAATTTGACCGCCACCGTCCAGCCGGGCGTCATTACGCTGGACCTGATTCGTGCAGTTGAGAGAAAAGGTTTATTTTATCCGCCTGATCCGAGTTCTATGAAAATATCAACAATGGGCGGAAATATCAATGAAAATTCCGGCGGACTCCGCGGATTAAAATACGGCGTCACCCGCGACTATGTCATCGGACTGGAGGTTGCGCTCGCAAATGGAGACATCATCCGCACCGGCGGAAAGCTTGCAAAAGATGTGGCCGGATACGACCTCACACGCCTTTTTGTCGGCTCAGAAGGAACTCTCGGCATCGTGACAGAGGCCATCGTCAAACTGGTCCCAAAGCCGGAAACAAAGAAGACGTTGCTTGCCCTTTATGAAAATATCGATGCCGCTGCTCAAACGGTATCAGACATCATTGCCGCTAAAATCATACCCGCCACGCTTGAATTTCTTGATCAGCCTACACTTTTGGTCATTGAGGATTATGCCAAAATCGGCCTTCCGACAAACGCAAAGGCGGTTCTGTTAATTGAACAGGACGGAGCGCTTGAAACCGTAGCCCAAGATATAGAAAGGATTGAGGCGATTTGCAAAAAAGGCGCCGCCGTCTCCGTTCAGACCGCACAAACGGAGGAGGAAGCGTTTGCCCTGACTGAAGCCCGGCGTTCTGCACTTTCTGCTCTTGCCCGCCTTAAGCCAACGACCATTTTAGAGGATGCAACCGTTCCTCGCTCAGAAATCGCCAATATGGTAAAAGCCATTAATGAAATTGCTTCTAAATACGATATTTCCATCTGCACCTTCGGCCACGCGGGAGACGGAAACCTTCACCCGACATGCACGACAGACATTAGAAATAAAGATGAGATGGAGCGTGTCGAACAGGCTTTTGCCGAGATTTTTGAGAAAGCGATTGAACTTGGCGGCACGATAACCGGAGAACACGGGGTCGGAGCTATGAAAGCGCCCTACTTGGAAATGAAGCTGAAAAAAGAAGGCATTGCCGCAATGAAGGCGTTGAAAGCGGCATTTGATCCTCAGAACATATTAAATCCGGGCAAAGTGTTTGCAAAAGATGACCGAAAACGTGTGGTGACGAAAAGATGACAACAAATAAAGAAATGAAACAGATCCAAGATGAGTTTAAAGAGCGCATGGATGAAGGCGAGCTGTTAAATTGTATGCGCTGCGGCTTCTGCCTTCCTTCCTGTCCGACTTATATCGAATCGGGTTTTCAGGAATCTCACTCTCCGCGCGGCCGCATCGCCTTAATGAAAGCTGTAGCCGACGGTCAGATTGAACCGGATGAAGATGTTGAACGTTCGCTGTCACTTTGCCTCGGCTGTCGCGCCTGTGAACCTGTATGCCCGTCAGGCGTGAAATACGGACAGCTGCTTGAGGAAGCGAGAGATATAATCCACCAAAATAAAAAACACTCGCTCGGTGCACGTGTCATGCGAAAAACAGCTTTTCACGAGCTGTTTCCGCACCAAAACCGCATGCGCTCTGCTGTAAGCCTTATCGGTTTGTATCAGCGCTCAGGATTGCAAACCGCTGTACGTAAAACCGGTATGCTTCGCGTTCTGCCAGAGCATTTGCGAACGATGGAAGCTGTTCTTCCCGATGTTCCTAAAAATAAAGATATGAAGCATCGGCCGCGTTTGCTTCCTTCCATTGGCCGCAGAAAAAAACGGGTCGCCTTTTTTTCAGGCTGCTTAATGGATACCATGTTTTTACCGACCAACAATGCGACATTGAAGCTTTTGCAGCTGGCAGGCTGTGACATTGTCATCCCGCCTGAACAGACTTGCTGCGGTGCCCTGCATGGGCATAGCGGTGAAAAAAACGCGGGCAAAGCGCTCGCAAAACAAAATATCGCTGCTTTTGAGGCATTAGACGTGGATGCCGTCATTACAAACGCAGGGGGATGCGGAGCCTTTCTCATTGAATATGACCATTTGCTGAAGGATGAACCCGAGTGGTCGGAACGCGCCGCCGCTTTCGTTCAAAAGCTGAAGGATTTTTCTTCTGTTTTGGTCGAACTCGATTTCCACCAAATAGGATTAACGCTTGAGACGCCTCAGGTCGTTACCTATCAAGATTCATGCCATCTAAGAAATGTGATGCATACTTCGATCGAGCCTCGACAGCTTCTTCAGAGCATCGATGGGGCTGAATTCATAGAAATGGAGAAAGCAGACAGCTGCTGCGGATCAGCGGGAATTTATAACATTGTAGAAGCTGACATGTCTATGAAAATATTGGATCGTAAAATGGATGCCGTCAAAGCAACAGAAGCAATTGTCATTGTGACAGCTAATCCCGGCTGCCTGCTGCAGATGAAGCTCGGCATTGAACGGGAAGGTCTGGGCCATAAAGTAAAAGCCGTTCACATGGCTGATTTACTTCTCGAAGCGGCTGGACACATAACATCATAAGAATGCCCAAAACAGACTTTGTTTTGGGCTTGTTCGTTATTCTATCGGACTGCAAATTTCAATATAATGTCCATCTGGATCGGTGATATAGGCGACTGTCTGTCCCCACGGTTTCACTTTCGGTTCCCCAATAATCGTAACACCTTGTTCTCTCACGCTTTTGATGACCGCCTCTACATTTCCAGTGACAAAACCGATTTCAAATGTGTGCGAAGCTGATGTATCTTGAATATCGAGCGGTGTGATGTCTCTGGCGCTTTCTCGCGTATTAAGCGCCAAAATTGTAGAGCCTGTTTCAAATTCGACATATGTGCCGTGTTCAGCACGGATCGGCAGTCCTAAAATATCCCGATAAAAATGAATGGCCCGCTTGCTGTCTGATACGTAAAGAATCAAATATTTCATTGATAGATTCATTTCAAATCCTCCTTAAACATTATCAATAGCGCTTTACCCCGGGATAGATGCTTCCATTCTTAAGCTTGGATCTTTCCACATTTGCGCCCATTTTTTCACAGCCGCCACGATAATGATGAAGCCTAAAAGCAGCATAATGATGGATAGTACGCCATTCAATACACTGTATCCTGCCGCTTCGGGATTGAGATACACATTACGCACCATCCAATAGCCTGCATAATTGACAGTGACATATAAATAGGCAAGCGGGATAAGGCAGGTCAGAATGTAACGGCGTTTATCAGCGATTTTTAGCACGATCGTCGCTCCGATAATAAGTCCTACTGAAGCCATCAGCTGATTGGACACGCCAAACAGCGCCCATATGGAACCGATATCCCCCGAATACAGCAAATATCCCCACATCAAGCAGGCAAGCGCGCTGGCAAATACCGATCCCGGAATCCAGTCTGTTTTCTTCAGCGGTTTATATACCTCTCCGAAAAAATCCTGAATTAAATAACGGGCAACACGTGTCCCCGCATCAATCGCTGTTAAAATAAAGACAGCTTCAAACATAATGACAAATTGAAAAAAGTATGAGGCCAAATGGCTGAAAAGCGGAATCCCAATAAAAATGTACGTCATTCCCACTGCAAGCGTGACAGCTCCCCCTGTTCTTCCTTCTAAGTCCAGACCGATTTCCCTGCTCAATTCAGGCAAATGAACGACATTCATGCCGAGCGTATGGAAAACCTCAGGTGTGCTGTTAATCGCAAAATAATCTGCCGGCTGCAAGGCGGTCGCTGCAATCAGCGCCATGATACCGACAAGACATTCTACAAGCATCGCACCAAATGCAACCGGCTTCATATTACTCCATTTATTCAGCATTTTCGGTGTCGTGCCTGAACCGACAAAAGCATGAAACCCTGAGATCGCACCGCAGGCGATGGTGATCGAAATAAAAGGCCAGACAGGTCCTGCCAGCACCGGCCCGCCCCCTTTTACGAATTCTGTAAATGCAGGAAACGGAATGGACGGATTGACGACAAACACCCCTGCAATCAAAGCGATAAAAACACCGATTTTCATGAAGCTGCTTACATAATCACGCGGTGCAAGCAGCAGCCAAACGGGCAGCGCCGCTGCAAAAAACGCATAAACAGGAAGCGCGATCGCAAGCGTTTTCGTATCCAGGGTTAAAAAAGCTCCTAGCTCGGTCGTTTGCACCCATGGACCGATAAAGACGCCTGCCATTAAAAAAAGAAAGCCGATCGATGACGTGAGCTTTAAATTTCCAGTTTTCTTATAAAATAAGCCTATACCCATCGCAATCGGAATCGTAATCCCTACTGCAAATGTGCCCCATGGATTGCGTTCAAGCGCGTGCAGCACAACCATCGACAGCCCCGCCATTGTAATCGTGATAATAAACAGCATGGAAAGTCCCGTACAAAAGCCGGCAACAGGGCCGAGCTCATCCTTCGCCACTTCCGACAGCGACTTGCCGTTTTTTCGCATCGATGCAAACAGCACAACAATATCATGGACGGCTCCCCCTATCACCGCCCCGATTAACAGCCATAATAATCCCGGCAAATACCCAAATTGCGCCGCCAAAATTGGTCCGACCAGCGGCCCGGCCGCTGCAATTGCCGCAAAATGGTGGCCGAATGAAACCCATTTATTTGTAGGCACATAGTCTTTCCCATCCTCAAGCGCGTGAGCAGGCGTCGGCTTGTCATCATTCACTTTGAGCACCTTCACCATCATAAATGTTCCATATAAACGGTAGGCGATAGCCAAAATGCACATTGACGCTATCACAATTGTAACCGCATTCATTTCCTCCCAACCCCTTTGCTGTTTTCATAAATATATCACAATTTCATCTTGAAAAGCGGTCATTTCCCTATACAAAAAAGCCGGCTGTAACAGGCCGGCCTGAGGTAATAAAAAACATGCCGAAGAAAGGAGTCTCTGGCTTTGTTTCTATTATGACTGTTTTTTCAGACGGATCACATTCCAGGAAAGCGGTGAGAAATACGCGGTTAAGCCGTTTTCGCTGACAGACGATGTGCCGTTGGAATGCGGGAGGACATTTTTTCTGTTATGCTGGTTTGTCGCTTTGATATCCTTATGCTCGAGTACGATGTGCTCTGCGATTTGATAGGATTCAAAATCTCTGAGCGAAATCTCTGTCTCCATCTGCTCCTCAGCTTTGTTCACCGCAAAAATCGTGAGGGTTTCTTCCTCTTCGGAATACACAACAGCGGCATCGACATATGGCACATCCGTAAAATCAGTGCAGTCGTACTTCGGCGAAGAAATAAGCGGTTTCAGTGACTCACCTCTTCCGTAAACAGAAGCATGCATGTACGGATAGAAAATCGGCTGTCTCCAAGCTTCTCCTCCTTTTTCCGTCATGATCGGTGCGATGACATTTACAAGCTGTGCAAGACAAGCGATTTTCACTCGATCTGCGTGCTGCAGCATCGTAATGAGGAGAGAACCGACCAGTAAGGCATCTTCAAAATTATAAATATCCTCTAAAATCGGACGCGCAGTTATCCACGGCTCAACTTTTTTATCCGCTTCATTTGAGTGATACCAGACGTTCCATTCATCGAGAGAGAGATTGATGGTTTTCTTGCTGCGTGTTTTTGCTTTCACATAGTCACATGTGGCAGCGACCGATTTAATAAAATGATCTAGATCCATGGAACGGGCCAAATAGTTTGGCAGATTGTTATCCCGGTTTCCGTAATATGTGTGAAGGGAGATATAGTCGACATGCTCGTACGTATGCTCCAGCACCTTTGCTTCCCAATCGATAAAGGTCGGCATTCCGCTGTTTGAGCTGCCGCAGGCAACAAGTTCAATTGATGGGTCAACCCACTTCATGACCTTTGCTGTCTCCGCTGCAAGCCGCCCGTATTCGTCAGCAGTTTTGTGGCCGATCTGCCATGGGCCATCCATTTCGTTTCCTAAGCACCATGTTTTGATGCCATACGGCTGTTCATAGCCATGCGATCTTCTTAAGTCACTCCAATAAGAGCCCTTCGGGTGGTTGCAGTATTCAACGAGATTGCGGGCGGCGTCAATGCCTCTTGTGCCAAGGTTTACGGCCATGTTGACACTCGTGTTCACCTTTTTTGTCCAACTTAAAAACTCATTTGTCCCCACTTCATTCGTTTCTATCGTTTGCCATGCCAAGTCAAGCCGTCTCGGGCGGTTTTCGGCAGGTCCGACACCGTCCTCCCAATTGTATCCGGATAAAAAGTTCCCGCCTGGATAGCGGATAATCGGGACCTGCAACTCTTTGATCAGCGACTGGACATCCTTTCTAAACCCGTCTTCATCCGCTTGTGGGTGATCAGGCTCATATATGCCTTCATATACCGCACGTCCCATATGTTCGATAAACGAACCGTAAATCCGTTTGTCTACTTCACCGATTTTATATTCTTTATCTACAATCATTTGCGCTTTTTTCATTACACGTTTCCTCCCCTTTTTACCCTTTGACTCCACCTACTGTCAGTCCCGAGATAAAGTACTTTTGGAAAAACAAGAAAATGATAATGACCGGCAAAATCGCAAATACTGAGCCAGAGATAAGCATGTCATAGTTGTTGCCGTAAGGGCTCAACAAGCTGGACAGCCCAATTGGAAGTGTAAACATTTCTTTCGAACGAAGCACAATCAACGGCCACAAGAAGTTGTTCCAGCTGTTTAAGGACTGAAGGATAATCATCGCGCCGAAAGCCGGTTTCATCAGCGGCGCCATAATCCGGAAAAAAATGCCGAATTCCGTACAGCCGTCCATCCGTGCAGAGTCCAGCAAATCTTTTGGAAGACCGAGGGCATACTGCCTGAAAAAGAAAACGGCTACCGGTGAAACGATGAATGGCAGGATAACACCCGTATACGAATCGATTAAGTGCAATCCGACGGTCAGCTTAAACAACGGAAGCATCATTACT
The DNA here is from genome assembly GCF_010093085.1 of Bacillus sp. SKDU12. Classification (GTDB taxonomy): domain Bacteria; phylum Bacillota; class Bacilli; order Bacillales; family Bacillaceae; genus Bacillus; species Bacillus mexicanus. The sequence continues at coordinate 34,146 of NZ_MSRC01000001.1, forward strand.
TCAAGCGGGACCATCATAATAATCAGCACAAAAACAAAGATGATATTTCTGCCTTTAAATTCGTAAACCGCAAGTCCGTACCCAATCATCGAAGACAAAAACAGAGTGAGCACGGTCGTGAAAATCCCAAGCACAAGACTGTTAAAAAACCATTTGAAATAAATACTGCCTCCACTAAACAGAAATGTGTAGTTATCTAAACTCATCACTTCGGGATCAATATCAACATTCAGTCCTACACGCAAAAGCTCAGAGGACGGCTTTAATGATCCTAAAAGCAAACAGAAAATTGGGAAAATATATAATAGACTCAGCATGATAAAAAACAAGGTAAGCGCGATTTTGTAAACGCTGTACTGAGGACAGTGCCGCAATATTTATCCCTCCCCCTTAAACGAGCCTGACAGCTTTAACGAAACCAGGCTGACAACAAGTATCACAATCAAAAGCATAATACCGATAGCCGCTCCGTATCCCATTTCGTTGTAGGCAAGTCCCTGCTGGTACAAATATCCAACAAGCGTCAAGCCGATATTACCCGGGGAATTATTTTGCCAAAGGACGTAGCTTTCCTCAAACATCCTGAATCCGCCGATGATGCTGATGGTTAGCACATAAACCGTTACAGGCTTGAGAAATGGCAGCGTAATGTTGCGGAATTTTTTCATCGTATTCGCGCCGTCGATATCGGCGGCTTCGTACAGCTCTTTCGGCACATTCTGCAAACCGGCCAAAAAGTAAAGGATGTTGATACCCATCCATCTCCACGAAGCAAGCAGCACCATTAAAAACATGCCGGTATGTTCATTGTTCATCCAGTTCTGAGGTGAAAAGCCGAGATTGAGTAAGATAGAATTGGCCAGCGACGTTTCCATTTCTCCGAAGATCAGCCGAAATATGATCCCCGCCACAATGGTAGAAGTCAGTGCCGGAATGAATAGGGCTGATTTGAATATATTTCTGAATTTGACCAGCCTTGAATTCAGGAATATGGCCAGAAGCAACGGGACTGGAATCAGCACAATCAGTGTCCAAAAGGTGTACTCCAATGTATTCCAAAGAGCGGTATAGAACGTCGGATTGTTTAGCGCATTGTAATTGGATAATCCGACAAACGTCACCTCTCCCGGCAATATTCTTTGAAAGCTCATTATGAAGACGTTAATGATGGGGTATAAAAAAAACACGAGAAAAGATAAAATGAATGGCGCTGTAAACAAATAGGGCGCCGCTTTTTTCGAATAAAATAGATCTCGCCAACCTGATTGTTTCGCAGCTGTGGGAACGGGATGAACCGTTCCCGTTTTCACAGGTTTCATGAGAACCTCCCCGCTTTCACTTTTCGAATGGGATTCTATTTCTGTTTCAATTCACCTTCTGCTCTGTCCAAGGCTTGCTTAGGCGTTTTTTGCTGAGATTTAAGTGCGTCGAACAATACGCTCCTGTTGACAAGGTCTGAAGCCTTGGCAAAATCCTCATGTAAATAAATTGGATTGATTTCATCCTTGATATCGAGAAGCATAGAAAAAATGCCTGTTCCGTTTTGGAAGTAATCCGTGTATTTGTTTTTCTCCTGCAATTCCTGAGAGCTCCAGACATCCCAGCGGAGCGGGTCAAACCCGAGTACGCTCCAAAGCTTTTTGTTTCCTTCTTTAGAGCCCTTCGCATAGGCCAAAAACTCTTTCGCTAACACAACATGCTTGGATTGCTTTGGCACAACAGTTGCCGTACCGCCCAAACCTGCCGAACGGTCGCCTCCCTCTTCCCACGCCGGAAGCGGCCGGATGGCAATCTTTCCTTTTAAATCAGGCATATAATCTAAAAATCTTCCCATATACCAAATCGGCATCAGAACCGACGCTGCTCCACCTTGGTTCATAAAGCCGTAATATTCTTCACTGTGATGCCCGCCGCCTGGTGCGGCAATCATCGTTTTATCACTCATCATGTCCTTTAAAAATTGAATTGTTTTTACATTGGTGTCATTATTGAGGATCAGCTTGCCGTTTTGATCAAAATAACCTGAGTTTTGCTGTGAAATCATGGATAAGAACGTTGCGGAATCATTGGTTTCCACCGTTCCCATCGGCTTTCCGGTCACTTTGCGCACTTTCTGCCCGGCTTTATGGTAATCATCCCATGTTTTGATATCATCAGGATTGACACCGGCTTTTTGCATCACATCCATGTTATAAAACATAACTGTCGTTCCTACATGCGTATCCAGCCCGTAAAGCTTGCCGTTTTTGCTGTACAAGGTAAGCCGCGCCTCAACGAATTTATCGCGGTCCTTTTCAATCAGCGGTGTCAAATCGGCAAGCGGTATGTCAGTGCCCTTCAAAAAATTTGAAAAACGCGCCAATTCGACATCGGCAATATCAGGAACACCTTCTCCCGCAATTAAGGAGATAGACAAATTATCGTGCATTTGTCCATATGGATAAACGACCGTATTCAGTTTAATTTTGCGATCAGGGTATTTTTTGTTCCATTCCTGCACCATTTCTGCATAAAACTGCTCATGAAGGCCGTTAAATGTCCAAAAGGTCAGCTCGGTTTCATCCGATTTCCCGGATGATTGTTCTGCCGAACACCCAGCAATGAATAATGTCAGCAGCAGCATAAGCACAAGAAAACAGGCAGTCATTTTTTTCATTTACGTTACCCCTTCCGTTCTAGGTGCGGGCTACTCGTATAGACCATGATTGATCAGTGTTTGATTTTCATTCATGATTTTTAATCCGGTGCAGCGGTCTCTTAAGGTGTGAGCGTTTCTGAAGGCATTCATGACGGAACTCTGTCCGACACCGATTTCATCAAAAGCCGCAGGACCCCCTGCTGATCTCAGCCAATCGGCCAGCACTTTTCCTTCCGGGAGCGTTTGATAAGCCGATTGAACGGCTTGCTGATGACGCGGAGATAATTCGTGCAGCCCATCATCCTGAGCGAGCTTTCTGTATGTGTCAGTTAATAAAGCAGCGGCACAGCCGACCTTTGCCCCATGAAGAATCTGCGGCCGTTTTTTCTCCATTAATTCCATCTCAATCCAATGGGAAATGTGATGCTCACCGCCAGATGCCGGACGGGAATGATTTAAAGCCAGCATAACAAGCCCTGATACGATTAAAGACTCCATCAAAACCCGTATGCCGGTTTCCGTTTTCTTCGCAATGTCTTCTATGTGTTCGATACAGGCGTCAAGCGCCTCCTGAACGATCTTAGCCCCTGTTGGCGAATAAGGCTCGCCGGCAAGATGGCGGGATATTTCCCAATCAGCTAAAGACGTGATTTTACCGAGCATGTCGCCAAACCCTGCCGCCACCATTGACTGGGGCGCCGCTTTTAATAAATTCACATCAGCGAAGAGAGCGACAGGGGCCTTTGTTTGAATGGTTGTTTTCTTACCATATAAAATAAGCGGCGCCCCTGCCGACGTAAATCCATCTACAGACGGAGCAGTCGGGTAAGAAATAAACGGCAAACCTCTCTGAAACGCTGTAAAGCGCACGATGTCATGAATCGTGCCCGAGCCGACTGCGATCATGACTTCCGTTGTTTTTTTCGTATGGAGCAGCACATGAATGAGCAATCGTTCATCAGCCGTCACATCTCCGGCTTCATTTTCCGGAATGAGCAGGCATTCGGCTTGAAATCCTTCTTGATTCAGGCGATTTTCCAGATCAATGCCTGCAATGCGGTGTGTATTCGAGTCACAGACGAGGACAATATGTTTATTGTTTTTTCGTTTTATATAATCCAAAAGCGAATCGGGTGCTTGTTTATCGATAACAATTTCTTCAACTTCGACAGGAAACGTCTTTTCCCCAGCATGATCAAAAGCACACTGAACGTCAGCTGCAATACGGTTCATAGCAAATTCCCCTCCTCAGCCCATTTGGTTACATCCTTAATAGACCTCAGCACATAATCCGGCGTGTATAAATGCTTGTCACCCAGTTTTGCAGAACCAGTAAGCACTAAGGCGCTTTTCATGCCATAAAGCTTCCCCATCGCAATGTCAGATTCAATGCTGTCTCCGATAATCATGCATTCATGTGCGGACAGCCCTATTGCCGTACAGGCGGCCTCTGCCATCAGCCATGACGGCTTTCCGACAACAAGCTCCGTCTTCGCTTGAGCGGAAGCCTCGATCGCCCCAATCATGCCAGCCACGTCAATGGCATTGCCGTTTTCGTTCGGAAAAGAGCGGTCTTTGTTCGTCGCAATCATACGAGCACCGCCGGCAGCCGCTTGAAAGGCTTGATTTAAATCTTCATACGTGAGCGTCTCATGAAGGGAGATCACGAGCCAATCCGCTCCCTTCGGTTTGTTCGCCTGCTGCACACCCGCCAGTCTCAGCTCGTCAACTAAACCCTGCTCTCCAAGCACCCACACCTTTGAAAAACGATAATGATTTCTCAGAAATGCCGCTGTCACGCTTGACGACAGAACAATGTTGTTTTCTTCCGCTTCAATCCCTGCGCCGAGCAGTTTTTTTCTGCACATGGCTCGGGAGATATTCCCCCGATTGCTTAAAAAGACGATTTTCTTCCCCATTCCCCGAAGTGTATCGATCGCTTCTCTTGCCCCTTCAATCAACTCATTTCCTCTGAATACAGTACCGTCCAAGTCAATTAGAATGCCGGCCGGTAACACAGCGGAATTATGACTGGCCATAATACGCATTCGCTCCGTGCTTTCGATAAAAATGCTTCTCATGAAGGACTGTATTAATTGGGTTTACATCCTTGTTCAGCATAATGGAGTGGTAGGCCATTTCGGCAACCGTTTCTAATACAACTGCGTTATGAATAGCATGTAAGGCGTCCGTCCCCCAGCAGAACGGGCCGTGATTGTTCACAAGCACGCCCGGCACCTGTTCGTAGTTATGCTGCTGAAAGGTTTCCGCTATGACTTTTCCTGTATTCAGCTCGTAGTCATGAATGATTTCTTCATCGTACATTTCTCTTGTGCATGGAATCGCACTGTCAAAATAATCAGCATGGGTCGTGCCTAAAGGGGGGATGTCTCTGCCCGATTGCGCCCAGCTTGTCGCCCATTGAGAATGGGTGTGGACAATCCCTCCGATGTTCGGAAAGGCTTGGTACAAATAAACATGTGTAGGTGTATCTGATGAAGGCTTGAGCGCGCCCTCGACAACCTCTCCTTTAAGGTTTAATACAACCAAATCATCGGCTGTCAGATCACTGTATTCGACACCGCTTGGTTTGATAACAATTCTTTCTTTTTCACGGTCAATTCCGCTGACATTTCCCCACGTAAAGGTTACCAGCTGATACGCTTGGAGCTTCAGATTGGCAGCCAGCACTTCTTTTTTTAATGTTTCAAGCATGCTCCATCCCCCTATATGAATTCTTTTTGGCGGCAGATGAGAATTGAAGATTTTTGATTGTTTTCAGACGCTTCATCACATGGTTTTCTTTTCCGAAGTAGTGAACAAGCTCCTTATATTCAGCGTACAATTTTTCATAAACCGCTGCATTTTCGGCGTTCGGCGTATAAGAGATATCTTTCAGTTTCCCCATGTATGCCGCTGCCGCTTTGATGTCATCGTATCCGCCTTTTTCTTTGCCTGCTGCGACCGCGCCGAAAATGGCAGATCCCAAGGCTGGGGCTTGAGGTGAACCAGAGATTTTAATATCCATGTTTGTCACATCCGCATAAATCTGCATGACAAACGGGTTTTTCTCAGCAATTCCGCCGGCTGCGTACAGCTCCCCAATCGGAACACCGCTTTCTTTGAACGTTTCGATAATCATTCGGGTTCCGTAAGCTGTCGCTTCAACTAACGCTCTATAAATCTCTTCAGGCTTCGTCAGCAGCGTCATACCAAGCAGCAGCCCTGTTAAATCAGCATCAACAAGCGTAGAACGGTTTCCATTCCACCAATCTAAAGCAAGCAAACCGCTTTCACCCGGCGCTTGAAGATGTGCCTTTGCACTCAGCAGCTCATGAACGCCAATGTTTTTTTCCTTTGCTTCCTCTTGATATGCTTGGGGGACACATGTTTTCACAAACCAGTCAAAATGATCACCCACACAGGACTGTCCGGCTTCATATCCCGCGTAGCCAGGAAGTATTCCATTGTCCACGACCCCGCACATACCGGGCACGATATGTTCCGCTTCTCCCAGAAGAACATGGCATGTTGAGGTTCCCATAATCATCAGCATTTTCCCCGGCTCTGTGATGCCGACCGCCGGCAGAGAAACATGAGCGTCAACATTGGCAACTGCCACAGCCGTACCCGGAAGCAGCCCTGTCAGCTTTGCCATTTTTTCAGTCAGTCCGCCGGCTTTTTCTCCTACTGAATGAATAGATCCTCCCAATTTATTATTTGTAATCGTTTTCATTAATGGGTTTAATTTTTCAAAGAAATCATCTGACGGATATCCTGCTTTTTCACTCCAAATTGCTTTATATCCTGCAGTACAGTTGCTTCGCTTGAGCGAACCGCACAGCTGGTATACGATCCAGTCTGCAGCCTCGATGATCCGGTCAGCTGCTTCATAAATGTGAGGCGCTTCTTCGGCAATCTGCATAACCTTCGGAATCATCCATTCTGATGAAATTTTCCCTCCATATCGCTGCAAAAAAGCTTCTCCTTCTTCTTCCGCGATTTGATTGAGCCTGTCAGCATGTTTTTGTGCCGCATGATGCTTCCAGAGCTTCACATAGCTGTGCGGCTCCTCTTCATATTCCGGCAGCATGCATAACGGCTGCCCTGTGCTGTCAACAGGCAGGATCGTACATGACGTAAAATCAATTCCGACCCCGATAATATCTTTCGGTTCAATCCTCGTCTGTTCGAGTAACGACGGAATCGTTGTTTCCAAGACTTCCAGATAATCAGCCGGATGCTGCAGTGCCCAGTCACGCGGCAGCTTTTGACCCGTTTTGGGCAGGACAGTATCAATGACAGCATGCCGGTATTCTTTTACAGCAACCGCCAGTTCCTCACCTGTCTTGACGTGGACAAGCACCGCTCTTCCTGATAACGTTCCAAAATCAATCCCTATTGTGTAAGCCAATTGACATCCCCCTTTCTATTTTTGAAGCCGGTATAGCGCCTCATTCCATTTTAATTCGTGCTTCAGCTTGTGAACTGTCGTATCACGGGAAATAAGCACACTTTCGATCCCCGCCATTTCTGCCCAATCAAGCATTTGCTCCGCGGTCAGTTCATAAGACAAGCAGGTGTGATGTGCGCCGCCGGCTAAAATCCATGCCTCTGCCGCTGTTTTCAGTGACGGCTCCGGCTTCCAGAGAACACGGGCCACAGGCAGATTCGGCATTTCTTTTTCAATTTCCTGTCCGTTAACCTCATTCAAAACAAGGCGGAAACGCCCCCCGATATCAACAAGGCTTGCTTGAATGGCTGAACCGCTGATGCCGTTAAATACAAAACGCGCAGGATCCTCTTTACCACCGATTGAAAGCGGATGAACTTCAATTTTAGGCTGATCCAAAGCGACAGTCGGACACACTTCAAGCATGTGTGAGCCCAGAATCATTTCATTTCCCGGTTCAAAATGATACGTATAATCCTCCATAAAGGATGTCCTTTTTCCTTCAGCCATGATTTTCATTATCCGTACAAGAGCTGCGGTCTTCCAATCTCCCTCACCTGCGAACCCGTAACCTTTCTCCATCAAGCGCTGTACGGCAAGTCCCGGCAGCTGTTTCATTCCGTGCAGCACTTCAAACGATGTTGTAAAAGCTGTGTAACCTCCTTGTTCCAGAAAAGCGGTTAAGCCAAGTTCAATTTTCGCTTGTTCTTTAATGGACGCTGCCTTTACTTTGTCACGTTTTGTCTCCTCACTGATCATATAAAGCCTGTCATACTCCGCATACAGTGTCTCAACCTCGTCGTCCGTAATGCGGTTGATCACTTCTACAAGGTCTCCGATGCCATATCCGTCAACCTGCCAGCCAAATTGAATATGCGCCCCCACCTTATCTCCGTCCGTGACCGCGACGTGACGCATGTTATCTCCGAATCTGGCAACCTTTATATGTCTGCTTTCATTTAATGCAGCCGCCGTATCCATCCACTGGGAAATTTCTTTCTTCACTTCTTCATCATTCCAATAACCGGCAATAACTTTTCGATTCAGACCCATTCTTGAGTTGATATAACCGTACTCACGGTCGCCGTGTGCCGATTGGTTGCTGTTCATAAAGTCCATGTCAATCGTACCCCAAGGAATATCGCGATGATATTGAGTATGCAAGTGCATAAGCGGTTTTTGATAAGAGGAAAGGCCTTCTATCCACATTTTCGCGGGAGAAAATGTGTGCATCCATGTGATAATCCCGGCGCATGTCTCACTGTACTCCGCTTCTCTTAACAGCTGTCTGATGGTTTCCGATGAGGTGACGACGGGCTTATGCGTGATTTTATATCTGGAAGAAATCCCGCTGAGCCCCTCACAAATGCTTTCCGCATGCTGGTCCACCAGTTTTAGCGTCTCTTCCCCGTATAGGTGCTGGCTTCCTGTTACAAACCAGAATTCAAAAACTTTTGCCTGAAGCATGTTAACTGCCCCTTTCCTATTAGATAAAACGCTTTCAATTCCAGAAAAAAGATACGTATCAATAATAAAATATAAGTCTATAATAATTAATTTGTACGAACAATTACATTATAGTAATTGACTATTTTACTGTCAATCTTTTCTTTTTTAAAAAAGACGGGGCCTAGCCCGGCTTTTGGACGGCAAGCTCGAGCTCCGATACAAATCATTGATGACAAGCTTCGAAATGCCGTTATCCTTGGCATCATAAAGCATGACGAACAAGGATTTTTTCCGTTCAATATTCTGGCCGCCAGAACCTTTCCATTGGTCATTGCCAAAATCTAAAATGGTGTCTCCGCTTTCCAGCATGCTTTTCCGGTCTTATCAAGATAAGGGCCTGTCATGCTTCTAGATCTTCCGCAAACAATTTTGTACGTATTGTTTGCTCTGTCACAGGATTTTTTAAATGAAACATTCATTGGACAGACAAAAAAGAACCCGCCTTCATTAGGCGGATTCATCCGTATCTTTATTGGTACGTAATCTCATCAACCGTTTTCCGGTCTAATTTCTTAATGACTTCTGTAATTAATTTGACCGCATTTTCATAATCGTCACGGTGCAACATGGCCGCGTGCGTATGAATGTAGCGGGTTGCAATAGTGATAGACAGCGCCGGCACACCATTTGCCGTTAAATGGATGGATCCCGAGTCTGTTCCGCCCCCTGCAATGGCATCAAATTGGTATGGAATGCCTGCTTCTTCTGCGGTAGCAACAACGGCATCGCGCAACCCTTTGTGAGAGACCATAGATGCATCGTAAATGATAATCTGCGGGCCTTTGCCCATTTTGCTTTGTGCTTCCTTCTCGGAAATGCCCGGCGTGTCTCCTGCTATTCCGACATCAACACCAAATGCAATATCAGGCTGAATAGTATGTGCAGCCGTTTTCGCTCCCCTTAGACCGACTTCCTCTTGCACGGTTCCGACGCCGTATACAATGTTTGGATGATCTGTGTTTTGTAAGTTTCTTAACACATCAATGGCAATCGCACAGCCGATGCGGTTGTCCCAAGCCTTCGCCAGTAAGAATTTTTCATTATTCATGACCGTAAATTCAAAATGGGGAACGATCATGTCTCCCGGGAGCACACCCCATTCCAAGGCTTCATCTCGGCTTGAAGCACCAATATCAATAAACATCTCTTTTATCTCTATTGATTTTTTTCTCGCTTCAGGAGATAAAATATGCGGCGGCTTAGAGCCGATAACCCCTGTGATTTCGCCTTTTTTCGTTACAATAGTGACACGCTGGGCCAGCATGACCTGCGCCCACCAGCCGCCGACGGTTTGGAAACGGATGAAGCCTTTATCAGTGATTTGTGTCACCATAAAACCGACTTCGTCCAAATGCCCGGCAATCATAATTTTCGGCCCGTTTTCCGCACCTGTTTTTTTGGCAATTAAACTGCCCAGCCGATCTGTTGTCACCTCATCAGCAAATGGTTCTATGTATGATTTCATCACTTGCCTTACTTCTCTCTCATTGCCCGGTATGCCTTTTGCATCTGTTAAATCTTTCAGCATGGTCAATGTTTCATCTAATTTTGCCATGTTCCAAAACCTCCTTCATCAGTCCTATCTTCTTATTATACAAAACCTGGCGCTAACCATACGACTATTTCACTTGAAAATCGGGTATATGTTTAAAAAAAGTGAAACTTTTTTCTATGCTCTTCGTATTACATCAGATCACCACAATAAGGGAGGTGCCTTCACACAATGTTTGCCTTGGCTTTAAGGATCATATTCCTTGCACTTTTTGCTTATTGTATTTATGCCGTAGTCAAATATGCCGCAAACCCAAAGAGAAGGCTGAAGCTGGCCCAATCAAAAGAAGATTTTTATATGATTGATGAACAGAACAACGCTCGTAAGAACTTTCAACTGACGTATAAAGGCGTGCTTTTTGAAGGAGAAAAACATATTCCTTCCAAAGATCATCCGCTGTTTATCCACACTATCTTTGTCTGGACAGAATCTCCTGAGGAGCTGAAGCGTTTCTCCGCAAAAGATTTTGAGAACATCGAAGAAAAAGTGCTGGAACGTTATCCGAATTGTAAGATTGACTGGGACCAGCCGATTAAACTCGCAAAAAAAGCAGAAGAGCGCTAAAGCGCTTTTCTGCTTTTTATAAATCAAACGGACTGTAATACATACCGATCAAAATCGCTTCAATTATCAAAAGAAGCGGCACTCCATATTTAAAAGACGCATGCTTCGTTTTATGTCGGAAGGTTTGCATGCCAAGCCAAATACCGAGCGCGCCAAACACGATCGTTATCAGCCAGAGCCGTTCTTCAGAAATTCTCCATTTGTGCTGCTGCGCTTTTCGTTTATCAGCGCCCATCACCCAAAAACCGCACAAATTTATCAGCACCAGATAGACAGCAATAATCATGTGGCCTCATCCTTTATATAAAAAAGCCGCTCTGCTGGAGAGCGGCCCTGTATGATTACTTGTTTAATTGAGCTTTAGCAGCATCAGCAAGCTGATTGAATGCAGTAAGATCATTTACAGCAAGATCAGCAAGCATTTTACGGTTTACTTCGATACCAGAAAGCTTAAGACCGTGCATTAAACGGCTGTAAGAAAGACCGTTCATACGAGCAGCTGCGTTGATACGAGTGATCCAAAGCTTACGGAAATCACGTTTTTTCTGACGACGGTCACGGAAAGCGTAGTTTCCAGATTTCATGACCTGCTGGTTTGCTACTTTGTATAATCTATGTTTTGAACCGAAATAACCTTTTGCTAATTTAAGAACCTTTTTACGACGCTGACGCGACACAGTTCCGCCTTTTACTCTTGGCATAAAATTTCCCTCCTAATTGTTCCTTGTCCGATTACTTGATGTTAGCAAGCTGTTGTTTGATGCGTTTGAAGTCTCCTGCGCTTACAACAGCACTCTTGCGAAGCTTACGCTTTTGCTTTTGAGATTTGTTGGCGAATAAGTGACTTGTATATGCGTGAGAACGTTTTAACTTCCCAGAACCTGTCTTTTTAAAACGTTTAGCAGATCCGCGGTGAGTTTTCATTTTTGGCATGGGATTTCCTCCTTATTGCTTTTCGTTTTTCGGCGCGAGCATTAAGAACATGCTGCGGCCGTCCATTTTTGGTTTTGTTTCGACAGTCGCAACGTCAGCACATGCTTCAGAAAAACGGTCTAACACACGCTGGCCGATTTCTTTATGAGTGATTGCGCGTCCTTTAAAGCGGATAGAAGCTTTTACTTTATCGCCTTTTTCAAGGAATTTAATCGCATTTCGCAATTTCGTATTAAAGTCATGCTCATCGATTGTCGGACTTAATCTAACTTCTTTTAAGTTAATGATTTTTTGATTTTTGCGTGCTTCTTTGTCCTTTTTCTGCTGCTCGAATCTGAACTTACCGTAGTCCATAATGCGGCATACAGGCGGTTTTGCATTCGCTGCAACTAACACAAGGTCAAGATTTGCGCGGCCGGCGATTTCAAGTGCTTCCTGACGGGACTTGATTCCAAGCTGGTCGCCATTTTGTCCGATTAAACGGACCTCACGTGCACGGATACCCTCATTAACCAATTGATCTTTGCTAATAATGAGCCACCTCCATAGTTTCTTCGAATTGATTCACAACTCATTTTGACTGCATTCTGCAGGCAAACAAAAAGTGTGGGCGTTATAAAACACCCACACTACGAACATCTGTATCAATAAAAATGTACGGTCAACCTGCCAACTACATGCATGTGTCAATCAGGTGAGAAGCGGGTGCTTCTGCTTGTGATTTATATTCAATTCAATAACTATTCTACACAATACCGGACTTTTAGTCAAGAATGACTTATCCGGAACAACTTTTATATTGTAACATGGGTTTTCTAGGAGCGCAAGAGCGCAAAAGAAAATCTTTCAGCCTGTTCACTGAATAAGATCGATTCAGCGAGCAGTATCTCATATCCGCTCCTTGAAATAAGCTGATTTTCTGTTCACACACCCAGCAGCTGAATTCAGTCATGACCGGAGAGGAACACCTAAAGAACCAGTCATCTCTCCCCCATCCTTCTCATTATGATCACGGTTTCCTATTTAGATATATCGATCCGGAATACGCACGAAAAAGCCAAGGCTCGCAGGCCTTGGCTTATCCTCCGATCAGCTGGATGAACAAAGGGATGACTAAAACCGTCACCACGCCCACTACGACAACCGCAATACTTGCCATCGCAGCTTCAACTTCCCCCATCTCAATTCCGACAGCTACACCGAGTGCATGTCCGGACGTTCCGAGGGCCAATCCTTTAGAAATCGGATTTTTCACTTTAAACACCTTCAAGAATAATGCTCCTAGCGCATAAACAATAACAGCGTTAAAAATGACCGCAAAGGCTGTTATGTCACTGATGCCTCCGATGTCTTTTGAGAGCGGAAGCGCAATTGCCGTTGTAGCCGCCTGCGGAAGCATGCTTTTCATAACTGCCGCATCGAGGTGAATACCTTTTGCAAGCAAATAAACAATCGTGACTGAGCAGATAGAGCCGACAATAATGGAGGACATGATTTGCCACCAATATTTTTTCAGCTTATCTCTTTGTTTGTATAACGGAATAGCAAAGGCGATTGTCGCAGGCTCAAGGAAAAACTTAATGATTTCCCCCCCGTTATGATAGTCCGCGTAGGAAAAGCCGCCAATTTTCAAAAATGCGATCCCAAGCACCATGGCAACAAACAGAGGAGTGAAAAGGAAAAAGCCTTTCGTTTTCTTAAATAAAAAGGTGCCGATACCGAACGCTGCAAGCGATACGACAATACCGAAATAAGGACTCATTGTGCTTTCCATCTGATGAACCTCCTGTTTCCTTAATGATGAGCGAGTTCTTTATTGTTCGGCGGGTTTTGCGCTGTTTTTGTTTTCATGTCCGCTGCGGTCTCGCGTTTTCTGCTCAGCGAAAGAATCAGCTGTGAAAACAATCCCGTAGCCCCAAGCAAAATGATCGTGGCGAGCAGAATGACAAGAACAATTTGCAGGCCGTATTGCTGCATGACGCCAAGTGAATTCATAACAGATATACCAGACGGGACAAATAAAAATCCGATCAGAGAGGTTAAAGACGTTCCGAGTGTTTCTACTTGTTCCAGTTTAATGACTTTTAAGCATAATAGGAGAAATAATAGTACCAGCCCTACAACCGATGCCGGAATAGGTATCGGGACAATAGCGGCAATCATATTTGAAACCAGCATAATGACGGCAAAAATAAATGCTTGTGTTAAAAACCCGTACACTTTTTTAGCACTCATTTTCTTCACCTCTTTCTCTTTTGTTCCCTCATTATAAATAAGAATCTCTCCTTATGAAGCGCTTACAAGATAACATGCCGAATAGCGGCACTGAGTTGCAGAATCAAATGGCTGAAATACAAAAAGCCGCCCATCAAATATGGAGCAGCTTTTTCAATTCCTTCGCATATGTCCGGCTGACCGGTATTTTTGATCCATCTTTCATGATCAGGTTGTATGTTGAATTAAACCACGGCTGAATTTCTTTAATATATTCGGTATTGACAACAAAACTCCGATGGACGCGGATAAAATCAGCATCAGGCAGCTTTTTCTCAATCATAACGAGCGTATCGCTGACCGTGTAAGATGTATCAAAAGTTTTTACATTCACATGACGCTCTTCCGTTCCGGCATAGATAATGTCCTTCGTATCTACGATCACAATTGATTCTCCGACAGACAATGCGAGTTTATGCTGGCCGGTATGGCTGCCCTGATCTGCTTCAACGTTATCCCGATTCCCTTTTTTATATTTTTTCAGCGTTTGCTGAATTCTTTCCTCATCGAAAGGCTTTGTTAAATAATCAAGCGCATCCACCTCAAACGCTTTGAGCGCATATTGGTCATACGCTGTCGCAAACACAACAGCAGGAGGATGCTTCATTTTCTTCAATCGCTTTGCAATATCAAAACCGTTTTCTCCGGATAAATCAATGTCTAAAAATAGAAGATCAGGCTTTTGATCCATCATTTGGTCAAAAGCAGATTCAATATTTTCCGCTTCAGTAAGCTCTATTTCCTCATTGGTCCGCTTGAGCAAGTAAGCCAGTTCATCTCTTGCCAGCACCTCATCATCAACGATTAACACCCTGAGCATGTTCATTCTCCTTCTTGCATTTGTTTCATTGGCACTTGAAAGGACACCTCTGTCCCTTTATCAACTTCACTCCTGAGATGAAGCGCAGCCCGCTGCCCGAATAAACCGATCAGCCGCTGATTCAGATTATAAAGCGCTGTACCGGTTCCCTCTTTAGACGGAAATGGTTTCTTTCCTAGCTCCTGCAGAACATACGACGGAATTCCCCGTCCGTTATCCGTCACCTTCATATAGACGGATGTATCATCAGATTGAACACAAACCGTAACTTTGCACTTGTCTTGTTTTTTCGGAAACGCGTGCCGAAGCGCGTTCTCCACAAGCACCTGCAAAACAAACGGCGGGATTTCGATATGCTCCAGTCGTCTGTCGATGTTGAACTCAATCTTATATTTCCCGGGAAAACGCGCCTGTTCTAATGACAAATAGGCGTGAAGATGGTTCATCTCCTTTGAGAGCGGTATCAGCAGCTGTCTCGCTCCTTGAAGGTTTGAACGAAAATAAACACTGAGCTGTATTAAGAGCTTACGGGTTTTTTCCACATCCGTGCGGCATAACGCAGAAATCGTGTTGATCGCATTAAATAAAAAGTGCGGATTCACCTGTGCTTGAAGCGCCTTGATTTCAGCATCCTTGAGAAGCTTGCTTTGCAGCTCTGCTTCCCCAAGCTCAAGCTGTGTTGAAAACAGCATGGCCAGTCCTTCAGCAAGCTCCTCCTCTACTTGGTTCAGGCCTGCCGGGCTTTTAAAGTACATTTTTAAGGTGCCGATTGTTTTGCCGTTTGATGTCAGCGGCAGGACAATCGCCGCGTGCAAAGGACATTCCGCATGCGTGCATTCTATCTCTTCCTGTGACGCCGCCTTCATGATTCTCCCTGTTTTAATCACCTTTTTGGACAATCCGGTGATCAGGCTTTTTGATGGAATGTGATGATCTATTCCCGCGCCGACATGCGCAAGGATCTTCTCTTTGTCAGTGAGAGATACCGCATCTGTTCCCGTCAGCTTATGGATAATAGCCGCCACACTTTTACAGGAGTTTTCATTGAGACCTTGGCGGAAAAATGGAAGCGTCTGGTCAGCAATCGTCAGCACTCGGTGTGTTTCAAGCGCTCTTGCCTGCTCTTCCTTGCGAATGATCGCTTGAATAATGGACAGAAACACAAAACTGCCTGTTCCATTGATGAGTATCATTGGAATTCCAATCATACTGACAAGCTCCCAAGCATGATGAAGCGGTTTCGCCATCAGCAAAATAATCACCATCTGCAGGGACTCCATGCCGATTCCCACAAGAGCGGCAACGCGGGGTGTCGGCATTCGGTAGCGCTTCGTAAAATATCTGCCGATCAAACCTGCAAGAATACCTGCTAAAACGGATGATACCGCACAGCTGAAGGCCGTGCTGCCGCCGAGCGAAAAACGATGCAGCCCCGCCAGTATACCAATTCCCGCCCCTACATACGGGCCTCCGAGAAGCCCCCCTATTTCCACCCCTAAAATACGGGTATTCGCGATTGAGCCTGATGGATCTATGGCAAACACCCAGTCATTGTTTACAATCATATTTTTTTGGATTTCAATGCCTGTATAGTTGCTGATCATGCTGAAAAGAGAGAAAATAGAAATTAAAACCGCTTTTCCTTTATAGCCGTCCTGCTGTTGCAGCGCTTGTCTGAAAAGCTTCGTATGGGCAAGTATGAACCCCAATATAACGATAATTCCTACCCTCTCAAGCATCATAATCATTAAATGGATCATACATGTCACCTGTTCTTTCCGCTTTCATTCTAGCATGTTTTCGATTCACAGCTGACTGTTTTTTTAAAATCATCTGAAAACATATTTCGCAAGGCTTTCATCTATTGTAAAATAAAACGTGAGCTTTTTGACAGAAAGATTTGAATCTGAAGCAGAGGAGAAGATCATGAAAGCCGTATTTTTTGATTTAGACGATACACTACTTTGGGACGAAAAAAGCGTCAGAACTACATTTGCAGCAACTTGTTTACAGGCAGAAAAAAAATATGGCCTTGATCCGCGGGCTTTCGAAGAAGCTGTTCGTAAAGCGGCAAGAGAATTGTATATGTCATATGAGATGTATCCATACACAGTGATGATCGGCATAAATCCGTTTGAAGGACTGTGGTCCAATTTCTCAGAACCGATCAGTGAAGGCTTTCAAAAGCTGAACAAGATTGTGCCGGAGTATAGAAAAAACGCATGGACAAACGGACTGAAGGCACTTGGCATAGATGACCCCGCATACGGCGAATACTTAGGCGCGTTTTTTGCGGAAGAGCGCAGAAAGCGCCCGTTTGTATATGAGGAAACATTCGCTGTGCTTGATCAGCTAAAAGGCAGATATGAATTGCTGCTTTTGACAAACGGCGATCCGAGCCTGCAAAAGGAAAAGCTCGCCGGCGTGCCGGAACTCGCCCCTTATTTCAATGAAATCGTCATTTCTGGCGCTTTCGGCAAAGGCAAACCCGATGTTACCATTTTTGAACACTGCCTTCAGCTGCTGAATATTGAAAAAGAACATGCAATCATGGTCGGCGATAATTTGAACACTGATATTTTAGGCGCTTCAAGAGCTGGAATCACAACCGTTTGGATCAACCGTACGGATAAGAAAAATGAAACCGATGTGACGCCAGATTACATCATTAGTAGCCTTCATGATTTGTTTCCTATATTAGAGAAATAAAAAAAGCATGATCTCTTCAATGAGATCATGCTTTTTTATGTTATTTTTTCGCCTCGGCTACTGCCTTTTTCACAAAATCATCAAGTGAAATGGTTTCAGAGTTTTGCTCTCCGTACTTACGGACATTTACCGCGCCGTTTTCTGCTTCTTGATCACCGACCACAAGCATGTACGGGATTTTTTGCATTTGCGCTTCACGGATTTTGTAGCCGATTTTTTCATCACGGCTGTCAAGTTCTACGCGCAGACCTTCACGCTGCAGGCGTCCCTGCACTTTTTTTGCATAGTCTAAATGCACAGTCGGAGAAACCGGGATGACTTGGAATTGAACCGGTGCAAGCCATGTTGGCAGTGCGCCTTTATGTTCTTCAATTAAGAAGGCAACAAAGCGTTCCATTGTTGATACGACACCTCTGTGAATCACAACAGGACGGTGCTGCTTGCCGTCTTCGCCGATATAAGTCAGATCGAAACGTTCAGGCAATAAGAAGTCGAGCTGGACTGTAGACAATGTTTCTTCTTTGCCGATGGCTGTTTTTACCTGAACATCAAGTTTAGGGCCGTAGAATGCCGCCTCACCTTCTGCTTCGTAATAGTCATGGCCGATTTCGTCCATTGCCGCTTTCAGCATAGATTGCGCTTTGTTCCACATTTCATCGTCATCAAAATATTTCTCTGTATCTTCTGGATCACGGTAAGACAGGCGGAATGTGTAATCACTTAGACCGAAATCTTCGTATACATCTTGGATTAAACGGACTGTACGGATAAACTCATCCTTAATTTGATCCGGGCGCACAAAGATGTGTGCATCATTTAACGTCATTCCGCGCACACGTTGAAGTCCTGACAGCGCACCTGACATTTCATAGCGGTGCATCGTTCCAAGTTCCGCAATACGAATTGGAAGTTCACGGTAGCTGTGAATGTCTTGTTTGTAAATCATCATATGGTGCGGGCAGTTCATCGGACGCAATACAAGCGTTTCATTATCCATTTCCATCGGAGGGAACATGCCTTCTTGATAATGATCCCAGTGTCCTGATGTTTCATACAGCTCTTTGCTTCCGAGCACTGGTGTGTATACATGCTCATAGCCGAGGCTGATTTCTTTATCGACAATGTAGCGCTCGATGACGCGGCGGATTGTCGCGCCTTTCGGCAGCCAAAGCGGCAAGCCTTGTCCGACTTTTTGAGAGTTCGCAAACAGTCTTAATTCTTTGCCGAGCTTTCTATGATCGCGTTCTTTCGCTTCTTCAAGCATGCGAAGATGCTCTTCAAGATCAGCTTTTTTGAAGAAAGCTGTGCCGTATACGCGCTGAAGCATTTGATTATTGCTGTCACCGCGCCAGTATGCGCCCGCAAGACTTAAGAGCTTAAACTCTTTTATTTTCCCTGTGGAAGGAACATGCACGCCGCGGCACAGGTCAAAGAATTCGCCCTGCTCATAGATCGAAACGGTTTCTCCTTCAGGGATTGCATCCAACAGTTCAAGCTTCAGGTCGTCGCCGATTTCTGCAAAGCGGGCTTTCGCTTCTTCGCGGCTGACTTCTTTTCGAACGATCGGAAGGTTCGCATTGACGATTTTTTTCATTTCTTTCTCGATCTTCGGCAGATCCTCCGGCGTAATCGCCTCTTCCATTTCTACATCATAGTAAAAACCGTTTTCGATGACTGGGCCGACTCCGAATTTCACATCTTTGTATATGCGTTTAATCGCTTGAGCCAGCAAGTGAGCCGTACTGTGGCGCATAATTTGAAGACCTTCTTCGGAGCCTTCTGTAATGATTTCCACTGTACCGTCTTCATTGATCGGCGTTCTTAAATCGATTTCTATTCCGTTCAGTTTTCCGGCTAATGATTTTTTCTTTAATCCCGGACTGATGGATGCCGCGATATCTTCTGTTGTTGTTCCTTTCGCAAACTCCTTGACTGCTCCATCAGGAAATGTGATTTTCACCATATCTGACATCTAGGTCACTCCTTTTTTTGCATATAAAAAACCCCGCCCCCTATGAAAGGGACGAGGTTGAATAAACGGAATCGTGGTTCCACCCTTTTTTCCGCTAAGCCAATAACTCCGGCTCCTGCGGCTCTAAGCTCTGTAACGGGAGTTCCCGTCAGCCATTACTGCCCCTTATCGAGGGGTTCACAGCTGAAGTTCAAAGGCGGTAAAGCGAATGGTCCTTAGCTAGGAAGCTTGCAGCCTGGGCTTCCCTCTCTTTGAGCCGGTATCATTCCTTCGTGTCCTTATCAATACGTGTGTCTTTCTTAATCTTCTATGTATTATAAATTGTTCATTCCAAAAAATCAACACGATCACATTTTCTTTTTTCAAACCGACAGCCTTATATTTACAGGCTGCCGGCTCTTATCCTTCTGAGTGCTTCACAGGTATGTCTGCGTCTGAAAAAGTGTGGAGTGGAAGCATTTCCATTCGCTCGAGAAATATATTTTGAATGGTTCTTGCCATCAGATGCTCCGGCTGATCGGTATAAAGAACCACTTCATCAGGCGCAATGGATATCAGAGGCGCGAGCAAATGAGAATCAATATACATAGGATGATCCCGGACGAATCGCCTGTCTATGTATTTCATTTTTTCCCGTTCCGGCATATAGCGCAGCTCCCATAAGGTAAAGGTACCATCATGGACAATATGCACCTTTTTGATTCGCGGCTGTTTGGCCATTACATAGTCTCTGAGTGTTTGAATAAAGTTTTGATATTCCTGTTCTATCTTATATTCATCTATCGCCGCTTCCGTGATGTCTCTCAGCTGCTTGTAGTATTGTCCAAGCCGGAAGGTCTGAAAGGAACGAATGGAAAATACGCCTTCCTCTAAACCGATCGTTTGAAGTTCACTCAAAATAGCTTGTTTCCGCGAAAGCTTTAGCGGCTCAATCGCGTCCGCCTCTCCTTCAATTATACTGTGTGCGAGCTGCAGGATCTGCTGCTGTTCATCATTGTCTGTGAAACAATATGTTTCCTCAATCAATGACAGCATATGCTCGTCTTCTTTGCACTCCAAAAAAAACTCGACCAGAATCGGCTCCATAAAACGCTGAATAGAGAAAGCCGGCTGCGCTTTTTCAATCCCAATTTTTTGCATGCCTTCCCGGACAATGATATTGTGCCGATCGTCCGAATGCTGAATGAGATGTAAAAAAGCGGCTGCATCATGGTCATCTTCGAAGATTATTTCAAGCATGTTTGTCCCCCCTTACGGCATCTGTTACAAGTATATGGGGGATGTTTTTAAAATAGACGTAAAGGTCATTGGCAAATCTTAATTTGATTCTTGAAACAAGCTTTTCATTTTCTTTTTGAAGATAAACGGCAGTGAAATAAAAACGATATACAAAAAGAGCACCATAAAAAAGGCAGGCAAATTGCCTGACAAAAAGCTCGCCCCCAGCACATTAAGCGCGATGGTCCCTGGGATGATCCCCGCAGCCGTCGCCGCAAAATAGGACAGCGCTTTGACATTAGAAAGGCCCGCCGCATAACTGACGAAATCAAAATTGATCGGCAGGATTCTTAAAAGAAAGATATAAAAAAAGCCGTGATCCTCCATTTGCTTCTGAATGGCTTCCAGCTTTTCGTACTGGCCATTCTTTTTCGCGACAAATAGACCTGCTGCAAAAAACGATACAGCAGCAGCGCACATCGATCCGAACAACGTATAAAGCGTACCGAGGAGCGGACCAAACGCAAGGCCGCCCGCTACAGAAATAACAGACACTGGAAATAAAACAAGCGGCCTGACGACGGATATTCCGATAAACATCAGAGGAGCAAAAACCCCAAAAGACAATACCCAAACTCTGATCTCTTTCGGCGATACATTCAAATACCTTTTATTTCCCCAAAAGATTAAACCAACAATAGCCAGCAACGCCAGCCATTTAAGAACGTTTTTTCGTTTCATATCTTCAGTTCCTTCCCCTTTGAACCGCAGCAATTACGGATGGCGGCGGTTTTCGCCATCAAGGCGGATCGGAGCAGCCAAATATAATATCCGTTCCATTAATCTTGCCGCTTTCACCTCTTCCTTTTCTCCTCTTTGTGAATACGTAAAATGATGCTTCAGTTCGTCAGGTGAGAAGTTAGAAGAAAAGAAAGTCGGCAGTTGCTGGGACATTCTGTGCTGAAGCACTGTTCCGATGACTTCATCTCTTACCCAGCTCGTCATTGATTCCGCTCCGAGGTCATCGAGCATCAATACTGGTGTCGTTTTAACCATATTAAGCTTCTCCTCCAATGAATGGTCTTGAAGCGAGTTCTTGAGCTCTCTCACAAATTCGGGCACATAGACGATCATGGAGGAATACTCTTTTTCCGCCAGCTCATTGGCAATCGCAGCGAGCATAAACGTTTTTCCTACTCCGAATTTTCCGTATAAATACAGTCCTTTCCCTTTTCCCGTCTCATTATAGCTTTTCAAAAAATCTGTAACATGCTGGAACATCGCAAGCCTGCTCGGATCATTGATATCAACCTGCTGGAATGTTGCTCCGAGAAGGTCCTTTTGGATATACATGCTTTTCATAAGGGACTTTTGTTTTTTCTGCTGGTCGAGTTTTCGTTTGACCGGACATTCAAAATACTCAATATCAATAGCGCGGCCATTGACAACAAGCTTCGGATGGTAGCCCTCAAGCAGGTTATTGCAATCTTCATCTTCCGAACAATAGGAGCAATTCTTGCTTTGCCCGATATATTCATAGAGCTTATTTAGGCTCTTTTCGATCATTTTTTGGTCTATTATCTCTTCGTTTTCCTTCAAAAATACCTGAACATCTTGATCATTCATGACTTTTTCTTTCATTTGTTCAAGGCGTTTTTGGAAATCCGGCCTGCCGGTTACGCCCTGCAAGGAACGGCCGATTGGTTCCATCTATTGCTTCACCCCGCATCTCTGTCATTAATAGGCAGAGTATTTTTTCAGTTTTTCCATTTCTTCCATCATCTTTTTCTTCTGTTCTTCCAAATCCTTCGGCTGCAGCTTCTGCTGTTTGGATTCTGAATCGGACGCTGTCTCCTTTTCCTTCATCCAGTCAGGAAGCTTTTCTTCGCGGATCACTTTTTTGTTCCGTTTCGAAGGCTGATTTGCTTTTCCTTCAGCCCATTCAAGGTATTGGCGGTTTTCTTCTATTGCAAGTTTCATCGCTTCTCTGACCGTTTTCACCTTTTTGCGCGCCCAATGCGAAGCGATTTTTTGGATATAGTTTTTCGACAGCTTCATATCGGTTTTCAGCATGACGTAATAAATTAACACATTTGTAACGCCTGGTTCGAGCTTCTGTTCAAACATAATGTCTTCTATGATTTTCATATCAGCTTTTGACGGCTCTGTTCCGTCGGCAATATCCTGTAAAAGTTTCTTTGGAGAAATCGCTTCAAGCAATGCAATCAGCTTCCCGTCCAGCGAATCCTCTTCGGCCGGCTTTTCGCCTTCACGCAGATGCACCGGCTGTGTTTTTTCCACTAAGTCAGGCAGCTTTCCGTTTCTTTCGATTTGATACCAGTCGCTGGCCGCTTTTCGTAAAGCCTCCGTCGTAATAGCGTCACGCTCATCAATCGCACTCATAACGACATTTTGCATTTGCAAAGGATCTATGCCATACAAATAGGAAAGCTTTTTGATTGTGTCCCGCACTTGCTGGGTCATCGCTTTTCTCGGAATCATCGTCTCAGAAAGTCCCGCTAAAAACAAATCAAAATCAAACACATCTTCGGTTATCGTGTAGGACGGAGCCTCGCCGACAGAGGTATACTCTGTACCTTGCGCCAGCCTTGCCGTTTCCGCCATATCAGATGTGAGCTTCCATTCACTCGGCTGCAGCGATTCAAATGCATGATTAAATGGACGAGTAATGTCCTTCGCATCTTCTGCAATGGCCGGGTGCGTGAAAAATTGTTTTAATTGCTGATATTTTGTTTTCCCGACTCTATTGTACAGAAAAACATTCAGCATTCCGTCTTCAAAAAAATCATTTGGCCTGAGCGGCGGAAGGAGTTCATATATAAAGAGGCGCTCCTGCCGCTCGGATTCTTTCATATATACTTTTAGCAATCCGATGCCCTCGAGCTTCCCCTGTTCCTGATGGAGCGTTTTTAAGTTGGACTGTGTCATCCCCATCAGCTGTCTATGTGTGGACTCTCCGCCCCACAGACGGTTTTGTTCAAGCTCTCCCCACAATGTCATATAAAGAGAGAATGCAACAGGTCCGATTAAGGGCTGATACAGCTGTGTAATAATTTGTCTGTCTATATCTTGCAGCATCGATCTGCTTTTGACCACATACGGATCTACAGGCAGTACATCTTTCCAATAGTCAGCCATACATTCTCAAACCTTCCGAATTTGTTTCTACCTTTCATTTTACACCGTTTCTCATATCTATCAAATGCCAATTTTGCACATGAGAAAAGAGCTAGAAGAATCCTCTTAGCTCTTTTAACGTTCTTTTTTTATTAAGTCTTTTAATTCGTCGATAAAAACGTTTATATCTTTAAACTGCCGATAAACGGACGCAAACCGTACATATGCGACTTCATCAATCTTTGCCAGCCGGTCCATTACCATTTCTCCGACGAGCTCGCTTTTCACCTCGGAACAGCCTTGATTGCGAAGTTCTTTTTCAATATCAAAGCACACGTCTTCAAGCGTTTTGAGTGACACAGGCCTTTTTTCACATGCTTTTATGAGGCCGCGCAGCATTTTTTCTCTGCTGAATTCCTCGCGCACACCTTCTTTTTTCACGACGATGAGCGGGGTTTCCTCCACTTTTTCAAAGGTCGTAAACCGGTAGTGGCAGGATTCACATTCGCGTCTTCGGCGAATCGATTTTCCATCATCCACAGGCCGGGAATCAAGGACTCGCGTTCCATTATGCTGGCATGAAGGACATTTCAATAAAATCAGCTCCCAACTATTTCGTTCCCTGCAATGTATTTTCGGCAGCCTCCGCCTTTTAACATAAATGTGACAGCATCTGTCGGGAGAGCCGTTGTGTAAAGCTGTATGTACAGCATCAGGTGGTTTGTGAAAATCTCTTTCTTATTTTACAAAAAAAATGAAAAAAGAAAAAGCTGACCGCCTTGTTTCTTTATAAAAATAAAAGGAGCATAAGCTAAAAGCACGTAATGGCTTTCTAGCTTCAGCTCCCTTTGTGTTCGTGTTTACTATAGTACTTTCGCTTGCGCCTGTTTAATTTGCACAGGCCCCATTCCTCTTGGTATTTCAATGTTTTCTCTTGTATCAGCATGTAATGCCTCTGCAATATGGTCAGCAGCAACATTAGGATCTAAATCTCCACAAGTATAAACATCAATGCTCGCATATCCGTGCTCAGGAAAACTGTGAATTGTTAAGTGTGATTCAGAAATAATCACAACTCCGCTTACGCCCTGCGGTGCAAATTTGTGAAATGCAACCTCGCGCACCTCAGCTCCTGATTTTAGAGCAGCATTTACAAACGTTTTTTCAATAAAATCCATGTCATTCAGCTTATCAAAATCGCATCCCCATAGCTCGGAGATAACGTGACGCCCCATTGTTTCCATAGTCATGGACCCCCCTTAACAAGAATTAAAAAGTGAAATTCCAACAACTGGGCCGGCCATTTACCACGGGGGAAAGTTAGTCCGGAGAGGTCCTAACCCTTTAAGTAATTCCGAAACAGTCTCAAGCAAGAAGTTCACGAAAAATAGTATACTGTGTTTAAGTCTAATTTGCAAGGTGCGTTTTTTCAGAAATAGGCTGTTAAGGGTTTTTTCTGCAAAATGCGTCCATGACCTTATTTTATACAGCAGATGGATATTTCATTCGTGCAGCTACATAACGAATCAGATCAACAACTCTGCATGAATACCCCCATTCGTTGTCATACCATGCGAGCACCTTTACTTTTCTGTCTTCCATTACCATTGTCGTCAGCCCGTCAATGATCGCTGAATGCGAATTTGTATTATAGTCAGTTGAAACGAGCGGTTCATCTGAATAATCAAGAACACCATACATTGAGGTTTTGGCAGCCCGTTTAAATGCTTCGTTTACCTCTTTTGCCGTTACACCTGTTTTTAGGTCGACAACAAGGTCAACCAATGAGACATTCGGAACAGGGACGCGCAAGGCAAGGCCGTGGAGCTTTCCTTCCAGATGCGGCATCACGAGCGATAGCGCTTTTGCAGCTCCTGTTGTCGTCGGAATGATGGATTCCCCGCACGCCCGTGCCCGGCGCAAATCTTTATGCGGATTATCAATATTTTTTTGGTCATTCGTATATGCGTGAACTGTGGTCATCAGCCCGCTTTCAATGCCGAATTCTTCATCCAGCACTTTGACAACAGGCGCAAGGCAGTTTGTCGTACATGACGCATTTGAAATAATGACATGGCGGTCAACGTCGAACTGTCCCTCATTGACTCCCATCACAATGGTAACGTCTTCATTTTTCCCCGGAGCAGTCAGAATGACTCTTTTCGCGCCTGCTTCTATATGGCCCATTGCTTTATCTTTTGAATTAAACTTTCCTGTAGCTTCGACAACAATGTCAACATCATATTCCCGCCAAGGCAGCTGTTTGGGATCACGGCTGTTTAATAAAAGCACTTTCTTTCCGTTCACAATCAGGCTGCCCTCATCAGCAACAACCTCTTCGTCATACCTGCCGTGAATTGTGTCATACTTTATTAAATGAGCCAGCGTTTCTGCGGAATAACTGGCATTAATGGCCACTATTTGAATTTGATCGTCTAACATCGCTTTTCTAAAAACCATTCTCCCAATTCTTCCAAACCCATTGATCGCTATTTTTACCATCATGTTGGACACCCCTTATCAATATGTCATTCTAATTTGCTTTTATATGAAATTAGTATAACACATTAGAGAAAAATCGCCAGTACATATTGAAAAAAATCTCCGATTCTAACGCTAACTTTATGAGACATCATCGTTTTTTTGCACAGTTATTAGGCGCAAAAAAACAAAAAGCAGCCAGCGCTCTGCACTGACTGC
The DNA here is from genome assembly GCF_010093085.1 of Bacillus sp. SKDU12. Lineage (GTDB taxonomy): Bacteria > Bacillota > Bacilli > Bacillales > Bacillaceae > Bacillus > Bacillus mexicanus. Next base: position 60,626 of record NZ_MSRC01000001.1, read on the forward strand.
CCTTTTTTACAATTCCTGTTTCAGCTTATCATTAAGTACGCTTTCTTCTAACACAGAAAATGTATCTCCGTACACTCTGTTAATATGATTCGCTCCCCAATCACACAGCATATTTAAAATCCCTTCTAAGCTGCGGCCGTATTCACTGAGTTCGTATTCCACTTTGGGAGGAACCTGATTGTACACAATCCGGTTAATGACACCGTCCGCTTCCAGCTCACGCAGCTGCTGGGTCAGCATTTTTTGTGTGATATTAGGCATCAGGCGCTTTAATTCACTCGTGCGTTTCTTCCCATGGGTTAGATGGCATAAAATGACGCATTTCCATTTCCCGCCGATCACTTCAAGAGTCGCTTCAACAGAAATGTTATATTTTTTCTTTTCCATACAGTCCATTCTCCTTACAGGTACCAAAAAGTGGCTATAGCACTTTCAAGTACGTACTTTTCTTTTTTAATGATATCTTTCATAATCACATTTGCCGGCTGATTTGAATCTGCTCTTTTATTTATATAGCTTACTCGGCAGAATTTCAATCATACAACACATCACAAAGGAGGGAACATGATGACTTCAGCCAATAAAAGCAGCCTTCCTGCACTTCTGGCTCTGGCTATAAGTGCATTCGCTATAGGGACAACCGAATTTATCAGCGTCGGCCTTTTGCCGTTAATTTCTGATAATTTGGACATTCCTGTTACAACAGCAGGTTTGACTGTTTCCCTTTATGCGCTTGGCGTTACAGTCGGAGCGCCTATCTTAACTTCATTGACCTCAAGCATGTCACGTAAGACACTATTGCTGTGGATCATGTTGATTTTTATTGTTGGGAATACGATGGCTGCTACTGCTACAAGCATCGGGATTTTATTAGCAGCACGTGTGATATCCGCTTTTTCACACGGTATATTTATGTCGATCGGTTCAACGATCGCAGCAGATATTGTCCCTGAGAATAAACGAGCAAGCGCGATTTCGATTATGTTTACAGGGCTTACTGTGGCAACTGTAACCGGAGTTCCTTTCGGCACGTTTATCGGCCAGCAGCTCGGCTGGCGTTTTGCCTTTATGGTCATTATCGCTGTCGGAATCATTGCTTTCATTGCAAATGGCATTCTTGTCCCGTCGAATTTACGAAAAGGGACGAAAACGACAATGCGGGATCAATTGAAGCTTGTAACAAACAGCCGGTTATTGCTTTTATTTGTCATTACAGCGCTCGGGTATGGAGGAACATTCGTTGTATTTACGTATCTGTCTCCCCTGCTTCAGGAAGTAACAGGCTTCAAATCCGGCACTGTAGCAGTTATCCTGCTCGGATACGGAATTGCCATCGCAATCGGCAATATGATTGGCGGAAAGCTGTCAAACCGAAATCCGATTGCCGCTTTATTTTATATGTTTATCGTACAGGCAATTGTTCTGTTTGTACTCACATTTACGGCTCCCTATCAAACAACAGGCCTGATCACCATTCTCTTTATGGGTTTGTTAGCCTTTATGAACGTGCCCGGCCTTCAGGTGTATGTCGTCATGCTGGCTGAGCGTTTTGTTCCGAGTGCTGTTGATATCGCATCTGCGATGAATATCGCGGCCTTTAATGCAGGAATTGCGCTCGGCTCATATCTTGGAGGTGTGATCACCGATTCAATCGGACTGATTCATACTGCTTGGATAGGCGGGTTAATGGTAGTCGCTGCAGTCATCTTGACGGGCTGGAGCCGCTTGATGGAAAAACAGGATCAACAGGCATCCTGACAATTTTAAATGTAAAGGAGAAAATAAATATGACAACACATTTACAAGCAACAGCAACTCTTCATAACGGGGTAAACATGCCACGGTTCGGCCTTGGCGTCTTCCAAGTGGAAGAAGGATCTGAATTGGTAAACACAGTTAAAGCTGCTATTGTTCACGGATACCGCAGTATTGATACTGCCGCTATTTACGGAAATGAAGCTGGAGTCGGAGAAGGACTACGGAAAGGCATTGAAGAAGCAGGGATCTCAAGAGAGCACCTGTTTATTACATCAAAAGTATGGAATGCTGATTTAGGCTACGAGGAAACAATTGCTGCATTTGAAACAAGCCTGTCAAAACTCGGTTTGGAGTATTTAGATCTCTACCTTATCCACTGGCCTGTAGAAGGAAAATATAAAGAAGCCTGGAGAGCCCTTGAAGCACTGTATAAGGAAGGCCATATTAAAGCGATCGGCGTGAGCAACTTCCAAATCCATCATCTTGAAGACTTGATGACGGCTGCTGAAATCAAACCTATGATTAACCAAGTTGAACTTCACCCCCGTCTTACACAAAAAGAGCTGATGGCATATTGCAAAAAACAAGGCATCCAAATGGAAGCTTGGTCACCTTTAATGCAGGGACAGCTGCTGGATCACCCTGTATTGACAGACATTGCGCAAACCTATAACAAATCTGTCGCGCAAATTATTTTGCGTTGGGATCTGCAGCATGGCATCATTACGATCCCTAAATCAACGAAGGAACATCGCATTAAAGAAAACGCGAGCGTATTTGACTTTGAGCTAACACAGGATGACATGAACCGAATCGATGCCCTGGATGAAAACCTGCGCGTCGGTCCTGATCCGGACAACTTTGATTTTTAATGAGAAAACACCGTTCGCTACGAACGGTGTTTTTGTCTTATGCCCAGCGGCTGATGATGTCATCAAGCTGCTGTTTAGTCTCTTCAAGCGTGCCGCTGTTGTCGATGACTTGATCTGCTCTTGCTGTTTTTTCCTCTAAAGGCAGTTGAGAGCTGATACGGCTGAGCGCGTCTTCTTCCGTCAGCTGATTGCGCTTCATCAGACGCTCCAGCTGAAGCTCCTTTGTCACACTGACCACAATAATTTTATCAACTAAAGATTCTAATTTACTTTCGAACAGAAGCGGGATATCCAGTACAACAAATGCCTCCTGATTCGCAATCGCTTCATCACGGCGCTTCAGCATTTCCCGCCTGACTGCGGGGTGAACAATGGCATTTAAAGCAAGTCGCTTTTGTTCATTTGTAAATACCAGTGCACCGAGCTTTTTTCGATCTATATCGCCATTGGGGAGCAGAATGTCTTGACCGAATTCGTCAATGATTTGCTGGTAGGCCGGCATCCCTTTTTCTACCGCTTGTTTGGCAATGATATCTGCATCGATAACGATTATTCTTTTTTCAATCAGCATATTGGCGACCGTGCTTTTGCCGCTCGCTATTCCACCCGTTAAACCAATGACCAAGGTCAAGAGATTCACTCCTTTTTACAATTTCCAGAGCCCGATCGTGATCAGCAAAATCCCCGGCAAAAACGCCATTTTATCAATCCATTTCCATTTTGACAGAATATGTCCGGCATTGATTCCGATCGATACAAACAGAGAGCTCATGATGGCCACGGAGATACTCATCACAATTGGTGAAAAACCGAGAATGGCTGCGCCTATCCCTGCTCCAAAGGCATCAATTGATAAGGCAACCCCCAATAACAATGCCTCAACTCCATTGATCACACCCGATTTGTCGATATCAGCACACATCGGTTTTCTTAAAATATGAATCACAATTCCTAATGACCGAACCTCTAAATTAAGCAGCGTTTTTTCATGCAATAAGTATTCTTTGTCTTTTTCCGGTTTGAAAAATTGATACAAAACCCACGCTCCAATTCCGACCAATATCAAACCGCCAAGCTTCTCTGTCACATATACAGGAAAAAACTTTGTCAGAAAGCTTCCGATCAGCATGGATATAAACATGACAACACCGGAACAGCAGGCGATAATCACAATCGCTTTAAACGGTATTTTCATTTTTCTCAATCCGTACGTAAATCCGACTGAAAAACTGTCCAAGCTGACAGCCAACGCCAGCAGCAGTATAGAAACCATTTGCATACCCGTTTCTTCCTTTCTGTTGGTGCTCTTATATAGACAAAAAATGCCCGGGATTCATCACCATCATATATATGGCAAAGTGAAAAATCCGTGTTTCGAAAAAGGCATCCTCTATTACAGAGTTATTGATATATGCACCGACAGCTTGGACAATGAAGCTTTAAGCTATTTTTTATGCTGGCACTTCGCACAAAAATGCGTGCCCCTGCCTCCGACGACGATTTTTGAAATCATCGTTCCGCAATTTTTGCACGGCTCGTCTTTTTTTCCGTATACAAAATGCTGCAGCTGGAACATGCCGATTTCCCCTTGGGAGTTGATATACGAGCGGACTGTGCTGCCGCCCGCGTCAATCGCTTCCTGAAGGGTATTTTTGATTTCAGCGTGAAGTGTTTTGATTGTTTTGTCAGATAATTGATTTGCTTTCGTCTCAGGATGGACACCTGCTCTGAAAAGAGCCTCGTCGACATAAATATTTCCGAGCCCGACAACTGTTTTTTGATCGAGCAGAGCGGTTTTGACAGCACGGTTTGTTTTGGCAAGCTGTTCTTTTAAATATGCACTCGTAAATTCTTCATCGTCAGGCTCCGGCCCTAACTGAGAAAGCGGGAGCGCATCCGCCTCCTCTCCCGGTTTAAATAAGTGCATGGTTCCAAATTTCCGCACATCCCTGTAACGAAGCTGGGTTTCATCTGTCATTGTAAATATGACATGCACGTGTTTATCGTCTGGCTCCCCCGCTTGATGAAGCCCGTATTTCCCCTCCATTCGCAGGTGGGAAACCATCACATAATGATCTAAATGAAACAGCAGAAACTTTCCCCGTCTTCCGATAGACTGTATCGTTTCTCCTGCTATTTTTCGCGCAAATTCCTCCGGTTCGGCAGGCCGTTTAATAATATTCGGCCATCTGATCTCTACCGATTTGATTGTTTTTCCCTTTACAAGCCCGGTCAGAGTGCGCCGGACTGTTTCAACCTCTGGTAATTCCGGCACATCCATCACTTCCTATCTCTGTTTATTTCGCATCATACCAAGATGGACCTGATGCAAAGTCCACCTTTAACGGCACATCTAATGCCAGCGCATGCTCCATCACTTCAGGAACAAGCTTTTCTAGAATTTCAATTTCTTCCTTCGGCGCTTCAAAAATCAATTCATCGTGTACTTGAAGAAGCAGCCTTGCCCTCAGCTGTTTTTCTTTTAGTTTGGCAGCCATATCAATCATGGCTTTTTTAATAATATCGGCGGCGCTTCCTTGAATCGGCGTATTCATTGCCGTCCGCTCCGCAAAACTGCGGATATTAAAGTTTCGGCTCGTCAGCTCTGGAATGTAGCGGCGGCGGTGCATAAGCGTTGTCACATATCCTTTTTGCTTTGCGTCCTGAACGGAATCCTCCATGTACGCCTTTACGCCTTCAAAACTTTCTAAATAGCGATCAATGAATGCTCCGGCTTCCTTCCGGGTAATCCCGAGATTCTGTGACAGCCCGTAATCACTGATGCCGTATACGATGCCAAAGTTGACTGCTTTCGCCTGACGTCTCATCGCAGATGTCACTTCATCCTTAGCGACATGGAACACATCCATTGCCGTTTTCGTATGAATATCCATATCATTCGTAAAAGCCTCAATGAGATTATGGTCCTTTGAAATATGGGCAAGCACCCGCAGTTCAATTTGTGAATAATCAGCCGCAAAAATGAGCCAGTCTTTTTCCGACGGAACAAAAGCTTGGCGGATTTTGCGCCCTTCCTCAAGCCTGATCGGTATGTTTTGCAGGTTCGGATCAGTCGAGCTGAGGCGGCCGGTTTGCGTTAAAGCTTGGTTAAAGCGTGTATGCACCTTATGCGTATCCGCCCTCGTCACTTTTAACAGCCCTTCAATATATGTCGATTGAAGCTTGCCGATTTGTCTGTACTGTAAAATATAGTCAACAATATCATGTTTGTCCGCCAGCTTTTCTAGCACATCAGCAGACGTTGAATAGCCTGTTTTTGTTTTTTTCACGACAGGCAGGCCGATCTTTTCAAACAAGATGACACCGAGCTGTTTCGGAGAATTGATATTAAACGGCTCTCCCGCAATCTTATGGATTTTTTCTTCATATTCCTTCAGCTTCGCGCTCAGTTCTTCACCCATCCGTTTTAAACGCTCAACATCGACCTTGACGCCACTTGATTCCATTACGCCGAGAATAAGTGCAAGCGGCATTTCGAGCTCTTCAAACAGTTCAAGCTGATCATTGTTCTCCAGCTCCTGAACGAGCTTTTCCCGCAGACTTTGAATCGCCAACGCTTTTCGGACAAGGTGCTCAGACAGTATGTCTTCTGACGGCACCGCCCGCTTTGCTCCTTTTCCGTAAACCGATTCGTCACTTGATACGAGATGCAGGCCGTAATCCTTGGCCACACTCGCCACATCATCATATGAATTGCCTGGATTGATGATATAAGCTGCAAGAAGCGTATCAAATTCGGCTCCTTTCAGCTCAATGCCTTGCCAGCGCAAAGCGACAACAGCCCGTTTGCTGTCAAAGACCCATTTCTTCTGCTCGTCATTTTCCACCCATTCTTTAAATACCTCAGACGCAACGGCAATGTCTTTCGGAATAAAATAGGAGCCCGTTTCGTTTACGATCGAAAATCCGAGAATCGGCTCTTCATGATAATTATCGCCAATCTGTTCAACGACAAATGCGGATGGAGAAACCAATATTTCGCTCGTGACGTCTTTGACGGTTTCGACATCAATGTCTTCTAATTCCTGATCTTGCGCTGCTTCTTCACCGCCTTCCCCAAGACGTTCAAGAAGCGTATTGAATCCAAGGTCTTTAAAGATCCCAATCACCTGTTCACGATTAAAGCCTTGATATTCCAAGCCAGAAACAGACACTTCAATCGGGGCGTCCGTCATAATCGTCGCAAGTTCCTTGCTCATCAACGCCTGATCCTTAAATTCCTCAAGCTTTTCCTTCAGTTTCTTTCCGCTCACCTCATCAATGGACGCCAAGAGCTTTTCCACGGAATCGAACTGTTTTAAGAGTTTAATCGCTGTCTTCTCTCCTACGCCAGGCACCCCCGGAATATTATCAGAGGAATCGCCCATGAGGCCTTTCATGTCCACGATTTGTTCAGGCGTCAGCCCGTATTTCTCTTTGACGTGTTCCGGTGTGTAAAATTCGACATCGGTAATTCCTTTTCTCGTAATGGCAACTGTTGTTTTCTCTGTTGCCAGCTGAGTTAAATCCTTGTCTCCTGAAAAAACCTTTACTTCAAATCCGTCTTTTTCAGCCGCTTTGGCCAGTGTGCCGATAATATCGTCGGCTTCGTATTGTTCCAATTCGTAGCGGCTGATCTGGTAGGCATCCAGCAGCTCGCGGATAAATGGCAATTGTTCGGAAAGCTCAGGCGGGGTTTTCTGTCTGCCGCCTTTATATTCTTTGAATGTGCTATGACGAAATGTTGTTTTTCCGGCATCAAAGGCAACCAGCATGTGCGTCGGTTTTTCATCCTCAAGCATCTTCATTAAAATCATCGCAAAACCGTAAACGGCATTCGTATGAACACCTTTATCATTACTTAACAGCGGCAATGCAAAAAACGCCCGGTAAGCCAGACTGTTTCCGTCTACAAGCACTAATTTTTTTCGTTCCGTCATTCAATATCCTCCTAAGAAGCAACAGGCTTCTATTCATCTCTTTCATAGTCTTTAGCTCCTCTTATTTTAACAAAGTTCAATTTGAAAGGAAAATACGTAAACTCTGAGGAGCAGACACAAAAAAGGACGGGAACACAAAATGGTTCCCGCCGTCAAAATTGGCTCCTTGGATGAAGGGGTTCTACTACATCCTACCAGCATAGGTTTAACAGTGCATGAAGATATTGTTAAACCTTTGTAAACATTAGGCGGACGTTTCTGCGAGCCGTTTCAATGTCACGGTAAAAACCGTTCCCCGTCCAGGTTCGCTTGTGACATCTATTTTCCCTCCATGCGCCTCTATTAAATGCTTTACGATCGCAAGCCCCAGTCCGGTGCCGCCCGAATTCCTGCTTCTGTCTTTATCCACGCGGTAAAACCGTTCAAAGATGCGCGGAATTTCCTCTGTCTGAATTCCGATCCCGGAATCAGCAACTTCAATCTGAATATCTTTTTCTCCCGGCTTTACATTAATGGCTACAGAGCCCCCCTCCGGCGTGTAGGTTAACGCATTGTTTACGAGATTAAGAAATACCTGTTTCAGTCTGTGCGGGTCACCTGACACATAGAGCGGGTCTTTCGGGACATTGAGCTGTAAGGAGATGCCTTTCTCATCCGCCTTATGCTTCAAAAGTGTTTCAATCTCACCAAGCATTTTGGCTGGTTCAAACGTGTCGACGCTGAGCGTGAAATTTTGCTGTTCGATTTTGGAGAGATCGAGAAGATCCTGAACCAAAGACTGAAGCCTTTCGCTTTCCTTTAAAATAATGGAAAGAAATTCAGAAAGCGCTTCTTTGTCCTCCATCGCCCCATCCAATAACGTCTCCGTAAACCCTTTAATGGACGTAATCGGCGTTTTCAGCTCATGAGAAACATTAGCCACAAAGTCCTTTCTCATCTGCTCTAATTTCTTCGTCTCCGTCATGTCATGGAAAACGAGCACAATTCCTTTCCATTCATCATCCGGCCCCATAATCGGAACGCCGTCCACTTCGAAATAGCGCCGTTCAATGTTAATCGGAAGCCTTAATAGCTTGCATTTCTTTGTCTCTGTCATAAAGATGTCTTCGACAAGCTGGATCACTTCTTCATGTTCAAATACATCATGATAAAGACGTCTCAGCATCTCGTTCGGGTTGATATGAAACTGCTTGGCGTAAGCCCTGTTCACGAGATTGATAAAGCCTCTGCCATCAATCATAATCAGTCCGGAGCCAATATTTTCGATGACCGTCAGCAGGCGGTCCCGCTGCATTTCTTGCGTTCTCGTCATTTCCATCAGATCAACGGCCAAGCTGTTCATCGCACGGCCTAGCTTATCAGTGTGCCTGATATAGCCGCCGTACGTCCTGGCATCGTAGTTCCCCTTGGACAGTTCTGTCGCTACGTTTGTCGCTGCGTCAATTGACCTTTTATAACGCGAGGTCATACTGGAATAAAAATAAACAATGACAATAAGAGCGGTGAAAAGACTAGCCGTCAGCATTCCCCACAATTCGCCTTTTAAGCCGTAGCTTTTTTTAGAGACAGAAAGCAGCACATATCCTGTTTTTTCGCCTTCGCTTTTAAGCGGAAGTCCGTAATAAAGCTTGTTATCCGCTGTGGAAAGGACACCCTCATGACCGGAAACAAGCGCCTCTGCTTTTTGAGAATCTGCCGTGCTCCCCTTTGGCCCGTACAGCACCTTGCCATCTGTATCGATAACAAATGCGCTCACACCCAACGCGCCGCCTGCATCTTTAATGACTTTCTCATTTCTTTGATCATTTAAATTGCCGGCATTAAGCAGTGAAGCCATGTATTTGGCTTCTTTCTCAATGTGTTCCTCCGCTTTCCTTTGATCAGCTGATTCAAAGAGCTGCTGCAAAAACAGTCCGAGGACGCTGAACACCAGAATCATACAGACAATAAGTAAAGAAAAAAAGCGCATACGGTGTTTATTCATTCATTTTTGGCTCCTCCAATTTATACCCCAATCCTCTAATCGTTTTTATATAGATTGGTTTTTTCGTATTGTTTTCAATTTTGTCACGGAGGTGGCTGATGTGCACATCAACAATTCTTGTATCCCCGGCAAAATCATAATTCCAGACAGCGCTCAATAAAAGATCTCTCGTCAGCACTCTGCCTTTATGCCTGCCCAAATACAGCAACAGTTCGAATTCTTTCGGGGTCAGCTCAAGCTGATCTTCTTTAAAATACGCTTCATAATGGTCAGGCAGAATTTTCAGATCACCAATGACAATCTGACCTTCAATTTCATCGCTTTTCGATTCACTAGAGGGCGCAGCCATTTCCGAACGTCTTAAAATCGCTTTGACTCTTGCATTTACTTCCCTTGGACTGAATGGCTTGGTCATATAATCATCAGCACCGAGCTCAAGTCCTAATACTTTGTCGAACTCTTCATCCTTCGCTGTCAGCATTAAGATCGGAAACATGAGTTTTTGCTGTCTCAGCTGCTTGCACACTTCAATTCCGTCCAGTTTGGGAAGCATCACGTCAAGCACAATTAAATCAGGCTTTTCTGTTTCCGCTTTTTTGAGTGCTTCTTCCCCATCCGAGGCGGTGATGACATGATAGCCTGACCGTTCCAAGTTGTACTGCAAAAGAGTAACAATAGATTCTTCATCATCCACAACTAAAATTTTCTTATTCATGCTGTGCCTCCAGTATTATAATTCCCCGACATCCTATTTCTCTATTTTATGTCATCTTAACATGTTTCATGATCTTATTTTAACGAAAGCAGGACATTCCGACAATTCGCCTTTTACATCATTTTTCAAAAGAAATAATGGTATTTACGAAAGCGATTTCATTTATAATAAAAAGAGAAAGGCTCTATTAAAAGCAAGCCTTTCTCTCATTTTATTAAGATAATACTTTCATGACATTTTTGACAGATTCAACTGATTTATTCAGCTGTGCTCTTTCATAGTCTGTCAGTTCAAGTTCAATGATTTGCTCAAGACCGTTGCCGCCTACAATTGTAGGAACACCAAGGTAGATGCCTTCATAGCCATATTCCCCTTCGAGATAAGCAATGGTAGGAAGGACGCGGCGCTGATCTTTCAAGATGGCTTCGACTATTTCGGTCAGAGAAGCCGCAGGCGCATAATACGCGCTTCCGTTTCCGAGAAGATTCACGATTTCGCCGCCGCCTTTTCTTGTACGCTCTACAATGGCGTCAATCCGTTCTTTCGGAATGAGCGTTTCAAGCGGGATACCGCCGGCATAAGAATAACGCACAAGCGGCACCATATCGTCCCCGTGGCCGCCAAGAACGAAACCAGTCACATCTTTTACTGACAGGTTTAATTCCTCTGCCACAAATGTTCTGAATCTTGCTGTATCAAGCACACCAGATTGGCCGATTACGCGCTCTTTAGGGAAGCCCGATTCTTTGTACACCGCGTATGTCATTGCATCAACAGGATTTGTCAGCACTACAATAATAGCGTCAGGAGAATATTTCACGATTTCTCGTGTAACACTTCTCATAATTTTTTCGTTTGTAGAGACTAGATCATCTCTGCTCATACCAGGTTTTCTTGCGATACCAGCTGTAATAACAACAATGGCAGAACCCGCCGTATCCTCATAATTAGAAGTACCCGTAATTTTCGCGTCAAAGCCTTGAACCGGGCTTGCTTCAAACATATCAAGCGCTTTTCCTTTTGTCGGGTTTTCCAATTGCGGGATGTCAACAAGAACAACATCTGCCAGCTCTTTTTGAGCGATTAAAAATGCAGTTGTCGCTCCGGTAAAACCTGCTCCGATAACAGAAACTTTTTTACGAGTATTTCCCATGTCTCTCTTCCCCTTTATAGCTAGTTTAGGCTGTTTCCTTGCTTAGTCCATGTTTTTAATCAGTTCTTCTCCGAACTCTGAACATTTCACTTCAGTTGCGCCATCCATTAATCTGGCAAAATCGTAAGTTACGACTTTAGAAGCAATTGTTTTTTCCATAGATTTGATCACCAAATCAGCCGCTTCGTTCCATCCTAAATGTTCAAGAAGCAGAACGCCTGAAAGAATAACAGAAGATGGGTTTACTTTATCAAGGCCTGCATATTTAGGAGCCGTTCCATGCGTCGCCTCGAAAATGGCATGTCCTGTTTCATAGTTAATATTCGCTCCAGGAGCAATGCCGATACCGCCGACTTGTGCAGCAAGCGCATCAGAAATATAATCGCCGTTCAGGTTCATTGTCGCAACGACATCAAACTCGTTCGGACGCGTTAAGATCTGTTGAAGGAAAATGTCAGCAATGCTGTCTTTGACAATGATTTTGCCTGCTGCCTCCGCTTCGCTTTGCGCTTTGTTAGCGGCGTCTTTTCCTTGTTCTTCAACAATACGGTCATATTGAGCCCATGTGAAAACTTTTTCACCGTATTCTTTTTCAGCCAGTTCATAACCCCAGTTTTTGAAGGCGCCTTCTGTGTACTTCATAATGTTTCCTTTATGAACAAGCGTTACAGATTTACGGCCATGCTCGATTGCGTAATCAATGGCTGCTCTGACCAAACGGCTTGTTCCTTCTTCAGAAACAGGCTTAATGCCGATACCTGATGTTTCAGGGAAACGGATTTTGTTGACGTTTAGCTCATTTTGCAGGAAGCTAATGAGTTTTTTCACGTCTTCAGAGCCTTTTGCGTACTCGATGCCTGCGTAAATATCTTCTGTATTTTCCCGGAAGATGACCATATCAGTATCTTCAGGTCGTTTTACTGGTGAAGGCACTCCTGTAAAGTATCGTACAGGTCGTAAGCAAACGAATAGGTCAAGCTCTTGTCTGAGCGCTACGTTCAGAGAACGGATACCGCCGCCGACCGGTGTCGTTAACGGACCTTTAATCGCGATGAAATATTCGCGGATCACATCTAATGTTTCAGCAGGAAGCCACTCACCTGTTTTATTATAAGCCTTTTCTCCGGCATAAACTTCTTTCCATGTAATTTTCTTTTCGCCTTTGTATGCTTTTTCAACCGCTGCTTCCAAAACCTTCGAAGCCGAGTTCCAAATATCAGGACCGGTTCCGTCTCCTTCGATAAACGGGATAATCGGGTTGTTTGGTACGTTTAATACTCCGTTAGAAACTGTAATTTTTTCGCCTTGTGCCACAATAAAAACCTCCCAATATGTAATTCATATTTAGAAAACATTTTATTTTCCTCATATAGAAAACAAAATGACTTTTCTCAACATTCGATATAAAGTGTAAACCACGTTTGCCGTTCTGAACAAGAGGCTAACCTCATTAACGAAAGCCAGCCTCTAATGGTTCTTTAGGCTCTTTTTTCAATCGGAATAAATGCTTGTTTATCAGGACCTGTATAATCTGCACGCGGGCGGATCAGACGGTTGTTGTCATATTGCTCAAGAATATGAGCGAGCCAGCCGGACATTCTGCTTACAGCGAAAATCGGTGTGAACAAATCATGGTCAATACCGAGGCTGTGATAAACAGAAGCCGAATAGAAATCAACATTAGGAGGAAGCTTTTTCTCCGAGGTGACGATCTCTTCTATACGAATCGACATCTCGTACCATTTGCTTTCTCCTGTCAGGTTGGTCAAGCGCTTGCTCATTTCTTTCAGATGCTTCGCGCGCGGGTCGCCATGCTTATATACGCGGTGACCGAATCCCATGACTTTTTCTTTCTTTTCAAGTTTAGCGCGGATGTACGGCTCAGCGTTCTTTACTTCACCAATTTCTGTCAGCATTTTCATTACGCCTTCATTCGCACCGCCATGGAGAGGACCCTTCAGTGCGCCGATTGCAGCAGTAATGCCTGAATAGATATCAGAAAGTGTTGCAACACAGACCCTTGCTGTGAACGTTGACGCGTTCAGCTCATGGTCAGCATGTAAAATCAGTGCCTTGTTGAAGGCTTCAATCTCAATGGGCGAAGGCTCTTCACCGTTTAATGTGTAGAGAAAATTCTCAGCAATGCCATAGTCTTCTCTCGGTTCAACAGGTTCAAGGCCCTTGCGGATTCTGGAGAATGCTGCAACCAGGCCAGGCACCTTTGCCTGAAGACGGATCGCCTTTCTGTAATTGGCTTCCGGGTTCATGGTATCAGCCTCGCTGTCAAGCAGGCCTAATAATGAAATTGCTGTCCGAAGAGCAGCCATGGGATGAACATTTTCGAGGGAATAAGATTTGAAGTGCTCAATTATTTCTTGTGGAACGGCAGCTTCCTTTGCAAGCTGCTGCTTTAACTCTTCAAGCTCTTTTTTATTTGGCAGCCTTAAATGCCAAAGTAAATAGATGATTTCTTCAAAACTTGCGTTCTCTGTTAAATCATCGATATCATACCCCACATATGTAAGGGTATCATCAATAATAGAACTAACAGATGATGTTGTTGCTACAACCCCTTCTAGACCGCGTGTCGCTGTCATATATAACATCTCCTTTTCAATAAATTTCCCCTTTAAGAGTGTTGTAAAAACATGTGGCTTACTTAAAAAGCATGATGCAAGTATCTCTCTCCCCCAAAAAGAAAATGCTTACATTTTACAGCCTACTAGTACTGCAGCCTGTTGCTTATGAAAGAACATAACAAATTCTTATAAGCTTATTTAAGTTTAAGCCTATTCTCATTATAAACAATAATCAGACATTTGTTAAAGGTTTACCTATAATTTTTTTTCATATCGTGATTTTTCCGTAAAAAACGCCTTTATTTGCGGGTTTTTGCATACAAAAAAAAGCGGCTTTTCGGGCCGCTTTTTTCATGAAGTGAACATTTTTACGAGCTGCATGGCAATATAAGCAATCCCCGCTCCGATCAGCGGCCCTACTGCAACACCGCCAAAAAGCGCGACTGCAAGAATGGTCCCGATCACAAGAGCAGTTGTAATATGCGGGTCATTTTCCAGCAGAGTCAGTCCGTTTTTGGCAATCAACGCCACTGCGATACCCGCTCCCAAGGCGATCCATGCATAGGAAGAACGCATTGCTTCTCCAAGCTGTTTAAATCCGATTTCTCCTGTAGCGATCGGCACAAGAACAGCAATGGTAATAATGGTCACACCCCAGTTGATGCCTTTTGACTGGATAGTTGGTAATAATTTTTGGTCAAGTCCAACGATTTTGATGATCAAAAGGACAGATACAGCAAAAAGCAATGATTGATTTTTCGCGATAAGTGCGATAGCCAAGAGTAAAATTAAAAATAAGTTCGCTTGTGTAAACATATGCTATCTCTCCTTTAAGATGTATGTATTCATATTCGGCCAGCGCGTGAATACATATATAAAATAGGACATGCTGCCGAGAGGAGGATCGATTTCGTGAATCAATCTTATGTCACTATTTTTTTCAGAACCCTCTTTGTCATATCAATTACCGGGGGATTGGTAGCTGTAGCCTATTATTCGTTTCCGTTAACATATCCGTTCCTAATCGCTCTTATTCTTTCATCAGCGATTCATCCTGTTGTTGACTATTTGGACAAAGTGACAGGATTCCCCCGAACGATAAACGTTCTGGGCGTGCTTGCTTTTTTTCTGCTCGCCGCCTTCGGCGTACTCACTATTCTGGTAGCCGAAATCGTAACCGGGACAGCCTATCTTGCAAAAACGCTGCCTCCGCATATCAGCACATTTATCTCATATTGCGCAAAATTGTTTACGGCTCATATCCAGCCGCTCTATAACGAACTGACCCTTTTATTTCAAGAATTGGAGACCAATCAGCAGGCTTCCATCGTTACACATATCCAAACACTCGGTGATTCTGCCGCTAAAAATGCCGGGCTGCTACTGTCCCACATTCTAGAAATGCTCCCGAGTTTTTTCGCGCTTCTCCCCAACACAGCTGCTGTGCTCATTTTTTCTCTTTTAGCAACTTTTTTTATGACAAAGGATTGGCACAAGTTGAAAGCCATGCTCGTTTCCATTCTGCCGGATCGGGTTACAGTCAATGGCAAAGCTATCAGCAGCGAATTAAAAAAAGCAATGACCGGGTTTATCAAAGCGCAGGCCGTTCTTGTTTTTATTACGATGGTGATTGTATTTATCGGCCTTTCTCTCTTAAAAATTGAACATGCTGCAACAATTGCTTTTTTAATCGGGCTTGTTGACCTTCTCCCTTATTTGGGAGCGGGCTCCGTATTTGTGCCCTGGATTTTGTATTTATCGATTACAGGACAGCTGCCACAAGCGATTGGAATCGGTGTATTGTACCTCATCGTTCTGATTCAACGGCAGCTGACAGAACCTAAAATTTTAAGTAAATCTATCGGGATCGACCCGCTGGCAACGCTTATCGCCCTTTTTGCCGGTTTTAAATCATTCGGGTTTTTAGGACTAATTGCAGGGCCGGCTGTTCTCGTTATAGTTCAAGCCTTCATCAAAACAGGCGCATTAAAGGAGATATGGTCCTATATCACCGTTCAGCCAAAATAAAACAGCAGCCCATTTTGCATGGCTGCCGTTTTTTATTTGATGATAATCCGCTTGTTCTTCGACATTCCTCTCAGCCATTTGAACAGAATCGGCTTACACCAGCTGCGGGTAAATGGGATAAGCAAACAGGCACCGGCCAAATCTGACAAAAAGCCCGGAAGCATCAGCAATAGACCGCCAATAAAAATGCACAGGCCATCAGCCATCGCTTCACCCGGCATTTTACCATATTGAAAATCATGCTGAACCTTGTAGTATACTTCGGTTCCTTGTTTTTTTGCAGCTGCTGCGCCGATAATGCCCGTCAGAATCATTAAAAGAACTGTCGGCAAAATGCCGATCAGCTTCCCTGAAAAGAGGAATATGCCGATTTCTATTGCCGGAAATACAATAAAAAGCAAAAATAAAAATCTCATATCCAATCCCCCCACACGTGTAGCACGCCTCTGTTTTGTATAAGGCGAGATAAGAGAAAAGGAAGGGATTCCCCTTCCCGTTTCATCTGTGATTAAAGAACGCTCGCACGGCCTTGGTAGACTGCGCCTCTGGAAGCGTCAACTGTGATTTCTTGGCCTTCTGTTAAAATAGATGTCGCTTTTTCAAGGCCAACGATAACCGGAATGCCAAGGCTTAATCCGACTACCGCAGCATGACTTGTCAAGCCGCCTTCTTCAGTAATAAGGGCAGACGCCTTTTCAAGAGATGCCATCATGTCACGGTCAGTGCTTTTTGTAACAAGTACCGCACCGTCAGTCATTTTTTGCTCAGCTTCTTTTGCAGTTTGTGCAATGACAACCGGACCGAATGCTGATTTGCGTCCGATACCTTGTCCTTTAGCGATGATATCGCCGACAGTATAAACTTTCATTAAGTTCGTAGTGCCAGATTCACCGACAGAACCTGCTGTAATGACAATGAGATCGCCGTGTTTTACCAACCCGCTGTTCAATGAATTTTGGACAGCATCCTCAAGCATCTCATCTGTTGTGTTCGCATTTTGGCCGCTTTCTGCAAATACGCCTGATACAAGCGCTAGTTTTCTGGAAACAGAATCATTTACAGTAACTGCAACAATCGGCGCTTGCGGACGGTATTTCGCGATCATACGCGCTGTATGGCCGCTTTCAGTTGGTGTTACGATCGCAGCAGCATTGAGGTTAATCGCCGTATGCGCGACAGATTGTCCAATTGCGTCTGTAATCGTCATTCCTACTTGACCTCTGCGTTTAGAAAGAATTTCTTTATGATTTAAAGCTTCTTCAGAACGGGACGCGATGTTGTGCATGGTTTGAACCGCCTCAACCGGATAGTTTCCGGCAGCTGTTTCACCAGAAAGCATAATCGCATCTGAACCGTCGAAGATCGCGTTTGCTACGTCACTTGCTTCCGCACGAGTCGGACGCGGGTTGCGCTGCATGCTGTCAAGCATTTGTGTCGCTGTAATAACAGGTTTGCCAAGCGCGTTGCATTTTTTGATCAGTTCTTTTTGCACGAGCGGCACTTCTTCAGCCGGAATTTCCACGCCTAAGTCTCCGCGTGCAACCATTAAGCCGTCAGACACTTCAAGAATCGCATCGATGTTGTCAACGCCTTCTTGGTTTTCGATTTTAGGGATGATTTGAATATCCTGAGCTTTGTGCTCTTCAAGCAGCTCACGGATTTCAAGCACGTCCGTAGAACGGCGTACGAAAGACGCTGCGATAAAGTCTACTCCTTGCTCAATACCGAAAACGATGTCTCTCGCGTCTTTTTCAGTGATACCAGGAAGGTTGACACTTACGCCCGGTACGTTAACACCTTTTTTGTTTTTGAGTGTTCCGTTGTTTAATACTTTTGTTTTGATTTCGCGTTTAGCGGCATCAACAGCAAGTACTTCAAGACCGATAAGGCCGTCATCTAGGAGAATCGTTGAACCTTGTCCTACGTCATCGACTAAACCTTCATATGTCACTGAAATTTTATCTGTCGTACCTACGACCTCATCCATTGAAACGATAAGCTCCTTACCTGTTTCAAGCTCAATGCCGCCGTTTTCCATCGTATGTGTGCGGATTTCAGGACCTTTTGTATCAAGCAGGATACCGACGTTTTTGCCGACCTTTTTGCTTGCTTCACGGATATTTTTAATTCTTGCACCATGTTCCTCAAAATCTCCGTGAGAAAAGTTCAAACGAGCCACGTTCATGCCTGACTCAATTAATTTCGTAAGCATTTCGATGCTTTCACTTGCCGGACCAATAGTACAAACAATTTTAGTTTTTCTCATTTGGTTCACTTCCTTCTGAAATCTTCAGCCTTCAGCTGTGCGTTAAATAGACAGTTCTTTTGAAAGCTTATACATGTTTTGCTCAACTGTGTGTTTTGTCTCTAATATTTCTATAATATCATGGTCTACAAGCTTATTGTTTTGTATACCCACACAGCGTCCGCCTTTTCCTTCAAGCAGCAGTTCAACTGCATATGCGCCAAGACGGCTTGCCAGCACGCGGTCAGCAGCGCTCGGAGAACCTCCGCGCTGGATATGGCCCAATACAGATACCCTAGTTTCAAGGTTTGTTTCTTCTTCAATGCGTTTCCCGAATTCAACGCCGCTTCCTACACCTTCGGCAACAATAATAATACTGTGTTTCTTGCCGCGTTCGTGGCCGCGTTTTAAGCGGGCAATGATTTCGTGCATGTCATAGTCTGCCTCAGGGATTAAGATCGATTCTGCGCCCCCTGCAAGACCGGCCCACAATGCGATGTCGCCGGCATGGCGGCCCATTACTTCGATCACATATGTACGTTCATGAGAAGTCGCTGTATCGCGAATCTTATCAATTGCGTCAATTACTGTATTTAAAGCTGTATCAAAACCGATTGTAAAATCAGTGCCCGGAATGTCATTATCAATTGTACCCGGTACACCTACACATGGAAACCCGTGTTCCGTTAATTTTTTTGCACCCATATAGGAACCGTCTCCGCCGATGACAACAAGCCCTTCAATACCGAGCTTCTTCAAGTTTTCAATCCCTTTTTCCCGGCCTTCAACCGTTTTGAATTCAGGGCATCTTGCCGTATAAAGCTTTGTTCCTCCGCGATGTATAATATCGCCTACAGATCCGAGCTCAAGTTTTTCAATCTTACCGCTGATCAACCCTGCGTATCCGTTGTAAATGCCGTACACTTCAACATCATGATAAATCGCTTTTCTGACTACTGCGCGAACTGCTGCGTTCATTCCTGGGGAATCTCCGCCGCTCGTTAACACCCCTATACGTTTCATTTCATTCACCTCAGCAACATATATGATTAAACATAACACGATCATTGCCCTAAAAACAATGAAAAGGGATCTCCATCCTCCCTATGAAACCCTACCTATTATACAATTAATTAAATTGTTTTTAAATAAAATTTAAAGATTGTCACAAAAAATAAACGTGAGCCAAAGGCTTCACGTTTATTTAGTTTACCCCGATAAATTGATCTTCAACCGAGACTTTGCCAATTGCTCTATATTTTTCATAACGCTGCTGAATCAATTCTTCTTCGTTCAGCTTCAACAAAGTTTTTAACGATTGTTTGAGGGTTTCGTCCATATAGCTTGCCTGCAGCTTGACATCGTGATGCGCTCCGCCTTTTACTTCTTTAACCATATGATCTATAATACCTAATTCTTTTAAGTCAGGCGCAGTGATTTTCATTGTTTCTGCTGCTTTTTTAGCAAGACTGGAGTCCTTCCATAAAAGTGCTGCAGCACCTTCCGGAGAAATAACAGAATAAGTGGAGTTTTCCAACATGTGCATGTGATTGCCTACACCCAAACCAAGAGCTCCGCCGCTTCCGCCTTCACCGATGACAATGCAGACAACAGGCACTCGAAGGCCCGCCATCTCAAACAGATTTTTTGCAATGGCTTCACTTTGTCCTCTTTCTTCCGCTGCTCGTCCGGGGTATGCCCCCTTCGTATCAATAAAACAGATAATCGGTCTGTTAAATTTATCAGCTTGTTTCATGAGACGCAGTGCTTTTCGGTAGCCTTCAGGGTGCGGCATTCCAAAATTACGGACAAGGTTTTCCTTCGTGTCTTTGCCGCGCTGATGCCCGATTACCGTTACAGGAAGTCCGTGGAACTTTGCAATCCCGCCGACAATGGCTTCATCGTCCCCATACGCCCTGTCTCCGTGGCATTCAAAAAAGTCGGTAAACAGGTGTTCAATATAGTCAAGCGTTGTCGGACGTTCCGCCAGGCGCGCGATTTGAACCCGGTCCCAAGGCTTCAGATTTTTGTAAATATCATCTTGAAGCTTAGCGAGACGGTCTTCAAGCCGTTCGATTTCCGCACTTAGATCCATATCGGAATTTTGGGTGAATGTTTTTAGTTCGGCGATTTTCGTTTGCAGTTCAATCACTGGTTTTTCAAAGTCTAATCTTGCAGCCACTCAATGTCACCTCCTGTTTGATGCATATCCAGCAGATTTCCTAACGTTTTTTTCATGTCATTTCGATGAATAACCGCATCAAGCTGTCCATGCTTTAATAAAAATTCAGCCGTTTGGAAGTCCTCAGGCAGTTTTTCTCCTATTGTCTGTTCAATAATCCGTCTTCCGGCAAAACCGATCAGCGCGCCAGGCTCAGCGAAATTGTAATCGCCAAGGGATGCAAAGCTCGCTGATACGCCCCCTGTAGTCGGGTGTGTCATGACTGAAATGATGAGGCCTTGTTCTTCACTGAACAGTTTTAAAGCAGAGCTTGTCTTAGCCATCTGCATCAAACTTAATACGCCTTCCTGCATTCTCGCGCCGCCTGAAGCCGTAAAAATAATAAACGGAACTTTATCAGCTTTTGCTTTTTCAATCGCAAGTGTGATTTTTTCACCGACAACTGAACCCATGCTGCCCATTCTGAATGAAGAATCCATGACTGCAACAACTGCCGGGTATCCGCTGATGGTGCCTTTGCCTGTCACAACAGCCTCGTTTAAAGATGTTTTCTCACGGTCTTTTTCGATTTTTTCCATATACCCTGGGAAACCGAGCGGGTTTTCCGATAGCATTCCCTGATTGAATTCTTCAAAGGATTGTTCATCCATCAAGCTTTCAAAACGCTGTTTTGCATTCATCGGGAAATGATAATCGCAGTTCATGCATACCCGCATATTTTTATCCAACTCTTTAGTGAGCATGATTTTTTTGCACTTAGGACATTTTGTCATAATACCTTCCGGAACATCGTGTTTCGCTTGATCAGATGGCACGGAAGCATACTTTTTCTTTTTCGTGAATATATCCTTTAACAAATGATTACCTCCCTTTTGTGAAGGGTTCTCTTCACCGCATGTCATCAAATAGATAGACTTGCTAATAACTTTACCGAAACTATTGTACTTTTTTTGTCAAACGCTGTCATCCTCAATTCGACAACTTTTCATTCAATAACATGTTCGGAAAGGTTCGGATGAATTCAGATAAGACATTGAAACAACAGGTTTGGTAACGCATTCAAAAAAATTGTTAAACACGCCTGAAATTTTTTTAAGACCAGCCTTTTAAAAAATTTCAGGCGCTAGTTTAACTTGAGAACAGCGCGTCGGTCTCCGCCAACACGCTGCCATTTTTGGAATGAATTACGATTATTCACCAATAATTGTAAGTTTTCTCGTTTTATCAGCAACTTCCTCAGGATCAACAGTGATTCTTGCAACACCTGTTTCCATTGCCGCTTTTGCCACAGCCTTCGCAACAGCAGGCGCAACACGTTTATCAAACGGTCCAGGGATGACGTAGTCTGCGCTGAGCTCATCCTCTGAGACAAGTGAAGCAATGGCTTCAACTGCCGCGATTTTCATTTCTTCGTTAATGTGAGTAGCGCGAACGTCAAGCGCACCGCGGAAAATACCAGGGAAGGCAAGCACATTGTTTACTTGGTTCGGGAAGTCAGAACGGCCCGTTCCAATAACGCTTGCACCAGCTTCACGCGCATCTTCCGGCATAATTTCCGGATTTGGATTTGCCATCGCAAAAATAATCGGGTCTTTTGCCATGCTTTGAACCATTTCTTTTGTTAACGCTCCTGCTGCAGATACGCCGATAAATACGTCAGCATCAACGATGACATCTTTCAGAGAACCGTCTTTGCGGTCTTGGTTTGTAAATGCCGCTACTTCGTTTTTGACATCGTTCATGCCTTCCGGACGCCCTTCATAAATTGCTCCTTTTGTATCGCACATCACGATGTCACGTACACCGAAATGGTGAAGAAGCTTGATAATCGCAATGCCAGCTGCACCGGCGCCATTTGCGACAACTTTAATAGATGACATGGATTTTCCAGACAGTTTCAGTGCATTTACAAGACCTGCTACCGTTACAATGGCAGTACCGTGCTGATCATCATGGAAAACCGGGATGTTTGTTTCTTTTTTGAGGCGTTCTTCAATGATAAAGCAGTTTGGTGCTGCGATATCTTCAAGGTTGACGCCGCCAAATGTCGGTTCAAGCAATTTAACAGTTTCAACGATTTTATCAACATCGTTTGTATTTAAAGCAATCGGGAACGCGTCTACGCCAGCAAAGCTTTTGAATAGAACAGCTTTTCCTTCCATGACTGGAAGCGCTGCTTCAGGACCGATATTTCCCAGGCCGAGCACAGCTGTACCGTCAGTAACAACTGCTACCATGTTCCCCTTCATTGTATAATCATATACTTTGTTAATGTCTTCATGAATATCCTTACAAGGTTCTGCAACCCCCGGGGAATACGCAAGACTTAAATCTTCGGCATTTCTGACTTCTACTTTCGCTTTAGATTCTAGTTTCCCTTGATTTACTTTATGCAGGTGCAATGCTTCTTCTCTTAATGACATTTTCTTAAACACTCCTTAAATGGGTATTGTTTGATTCGTATTTTGCTGCGTTCATTGCTGCATTCTGCGGAGTTTATCTATCTGAATATTTAAACAGGTTCACATAATTGCTCCAATTGTACAACAATCAGTGACACGTTACCACTGTTTTAAAACGACATTTTTTTGGCCCAACAGTTCTTTTAAGCGATATAATACCTGGTAATCCGCATTGATATGAAACGACTCAGGCAGCTTAATCGTCTGTTTCTGCCTTTCATAATAGAGATAAACGCCTGTTTCCCCTTTATGCTCCAGCAAAATGCGCTTAATCTTTGCCAAGGTCTCCTGGCTGTGCTGACTGCTTTCTATTTTTATATAAACCGATGGCGCTTTTTCCGCATCCATATTATCTAATAATTCTGCCTGGGACATGATGAACTGGACCTTATCCTGCCTTACTTCACATTTGCCCTCGGTGAACAAAAGAGCGCCTTCTCTTAAAACAGGGGAAAGCTGTCTGAATTGTTCAGGAAAGACTACGGCTTCCATTTCACCGGTTTCGTCACTGAGTGTTAAAAATGCCATATTTTGACCTGTTTTTGTCCGAATCGTCTTTATCCTCGACAGCAGGGCACCGAGAGAAAGCGGCCTTTTAACAGCCTGCTGGGCCTGCAGAATGGACGCTGCCCCATGTGCGGCAAGCTGTTTTCGATAGGCAGAAAGCGGATGATTTGAAAAATAAATGCCAAGCGTCTCTTTTTCAAATGCCAATAAATCCACAAGCGGAAGCTCTTCCGTCTCTACATACTTCGGCTTAATCGAAAACGATTCATCTAAAAACAATCCCATTTGGTCATCGTCCGCGGCGAATAGCTCAGCATGTTCCAAAGCAACATCAATGGATGCGAGCATCGTGGCCCGGTTTTGGCCGAATTCGTCCATCGCACCAGAAAAGATAAGTGCTTCAAGCATTTTGCGATTTACGTTTTTGGACGGCACACGAAAGCAGAAATCGAAAAGATCTTCAAATGGTTTCTCTTTTCTTGCTTTATAGATATCTTTGACTGCTGAAACGCCTACACTTTTTATCGCACGAAGGCTGTATCTGACAGATCCGTCTTCAACTGTAAACGGAAAACTGCTTTTGTTCACTGACGGAGGAAGGATACGAATCCCGCTCCCCTTTGCTTCGTAAAGATATTGAGCTATTTTGTCCTCATTGCCAATGACGCTTGTCAGCAATCCGCACATAAAATATAACGGATAATGAGCTTTCAAATACGCAAGCTGGCAGCCTATCATACTGTATGCCACCGCATGGCTTCGATTAAAGCCATAGTTCGCGAATTTGACGATTAAATCGTAGACTTCATTTGCAGTGTCTACAGAATACTCCTTTTTTAAGCACCCTTCAACAAAATGGCTTCGCTCTTTGTCCAGGATTTCTTTTTTCTTTTTGCTGACCGCCCGCCTCAGCATGTCCGCTTCACCTAAAGAAAACCCTGCCATGCGGGAAGCAATCATCATAATTTGTTCCTGATACACAATAACGCCATATGTATCTTCCAAAATGCTCCTTACATCTTCATGAGGAAAATGAACAGGCGCCCGTCCATGTTTACGGTCGATAAAAAGCGGAATATTTTCCATCGGACCAGGCCGGTACAGCGCATTGACTGCCACAATATCCTCCAGACCTGAAGGTTTAAGCCGCTTCAGGACGCTTCTCATCCCTGCGGATTCAAGCTGGAAAATCCCTGTCGTATCCCCTCTTGACAGCAAAGAGAACGTTTTGTCATCACTGTACGAAATATTTGAAAGATCAATTTTAATCTTTTCTTCTTTTTCGATCATTGAAGTGATGGACTCAATCAAGGTCAGGTTGCGCAAGCCTAAGAAATCCATTTTCAAAAGGCCCAAGTCTTCAAGATGATCCATCGCATATTGCGTCAAATATATCCCTTCATGCCCTTCCTGAAGCGGAACGACATCTGTTAACGGCTCTTCACTAAGGACCACACCCGCTGCGTGGGTTGATGTATGTCTTGGCAGCCCTTCTATTTTTCGGGCAATTGTATAGACTTGCTGAAGCAGGTTTGACTCGCGAAGCCGCTTATCCAGCTGAGGCGACTGCTTTCTCGCTTCATCCAGCGTTATGCCCGGCCTTGAAGGAATGAGTTTTGCAAGCTGATCAGCTTCCTTTGGGCTTACACCGAATACTCTGCCGACGTCTCGAAGCGCCGCTTTTGCCGCAAGTGTTCCAAAAGTAATAATTTGCGCAACATGCATCGCACCGTATTTCTGCTGCACATATTGGATGACTTCATCTCTTCTTGTATCCGGAAAGTCGATATCAATATCTGGCATGCTGATACGTTCGGGGTTTAAAAATCTTTCAAACAGCAAGTGATGTTTAATCGGGTCAACATCTGTGATATACAGCACGTAAGCTACAAGAGAGCCTGCCGCAGAACCTCTTCCCGGTCCCGTGACGATTCCTTTTTCATGAGCATGCTTCATAAAATCCCACACGATCAGAAAATAATCGCTGAACTTCATTCGTTTGATGATATCCAGCTCATACTGAAGACGGCGAATGTATCGCTCATCAGGCGTGCCAAGGCGGCTCCGGAGCCCTGCCATACAGATATCCGTTACATAATCATCGGCGGACGTTCCGTCTGGAGTCGGGAAAGATGGGAGACGGGCTTGTCCGAGACTGACATCCACCCGGCATTGTTCGGCGATTTCAACAGAAGCCAGCAACGCTTCGGGATGCTCCCGATAAATGTTTTGCATTTCTTCGCTTGGTTTCAAATCGAGATCAGGAAGATCTTCAGCAGGTGCATCCGTCAATTTTTCACCTGCTTTAATCGCTTTCAGACAGCGATAAGCAGTCTTGTCTTCTTTCCTTATGTAATGCACATCGCCTGTCGCAGTAACGGGAATGCCAGTTTCTTCAGACAGCCGCAGAATCTGCTCAGACAAGGATTGATTCCCTTTAAAGGGCTGATACGAGACATAAAAGGCTTCTTTTCCGAATATCGACTGAAACTCAAGTGCAGCTTGAGCGGCCTGTTCAAACAGCCCTCCTTCAAGAAGCATTTCAATATATCCTTTTTCACCGGGCGTTATTGCAATAATGCCTTCTCGATAACTGTGAAGCCATTTCAGCTTTAGCCCGCCTTTTGATTTTGATTGCAGGACGCTGCTGATTTTCAGCAGATTTTGATAGCCTGTATTTGATTTTGCCAGCAGAACGAGCGGATAGGCTTCAAGCTCGTTATCATCTGTAAAAACAGAAGCCGTCAAACCGATTATCGGGTGAATCCCCCTCGTCTTGCATGCTTTATAAAATTGAATAGCTCCGTACATGACATGATCATCTGTCAGCGCCAAAGATTCATATCCGAGCCTGTCAGCTTCACTGACGAGCTCTTCCACAGCCGCGGCGCTGTTTAGCAGGCTGTACCCGCTATGCACTTGCAGGTGAACAAAAGACATGCTATCACCTCTTTCTCAATACGCTCCATTTCTTTCTTCATTATAAGTCCGGTTTCCATAAGAAACAAATGTTCTTTTTCGACTGGTCATCATACTTGTCCTGAAAACTCAATATGATATAAAAGGTGAGGTGATAAAGATGGATCAGGAAGCAGGATTTATGGTGAATTTTATTAATAGTTACTTCATTGCCTTAGGGGTGCTGATCGGAGGCGCACTTATCGGAGGACTCGGAGCCTATTTGGCAGGCGAAGCGCCGCTTACGGCCATTACAAAGCTTGCGAACCGGTTAAAAATATGGGCGCTTGTCGCAGCTATCGGAGGCACCTTTGATGCAGTATACAGCTTTGAACGCGGCATTCTTGAAGGCAATACAAGAGATATTTTTAAGCAGCTTCTTTTGATTATCTCAGCCATGGGCGGGGCGCAAAGCGGCTGGCTCATTATTTCATGGCTGACTCAGGAGCATCTTTCTTCATGAGGGTTCCACAGCAGTACAAAAAACCAGGGTGGCAGCGCTTTTTCGCGGGAATGATGTGCGGAGCCATAATCAGCTGGTTCTTTTTCCTGTTTACTTACGGAACATTCCAAGAGGAACAGGTCACCCTCATTGAAAAACAAAAAGAGCATGTAAAAGACTTGAACAATCAAATTTCGATCTATCAGGAAGACCTCCATAAATTGAATGAAGATAATAAAAGAAAACTGCTGATTCAAAGCGTCAGCGTCAAACTGCTGAATGGAGATAAATATAAAATATCGCAGCCGGATAAAACGAAATTCGAGGAACATGTAAAAGATGATATCTCAGAGGTGATTACAAAAGACATCGAAAGCGTCTATCAAACAAAGGATCTTTTAAAACGGACTATTGAAAATAAAGTCTATATGATCAATGAAAAAAAATACGAAGCAACCGTTAAAGAATTAACAATTTATACAAGACTGACCGTAGAGCTCGAAATATCATTCGCCACGTAATTATGGATTTTTTTAAAATTCACCAAACTTCTGTCGCTTTTTCCCATTCTTTTTTATAAACTATATGTGAGGCTTATTGACGAAAGGAAGGAGGAAGGGAAATGGAGGTTTACAGTGACCGTCAGTTAGCAAAAGATCAAACAGCCCGAATCAGACAAGGTTTTTCTGCATACGCCGAAACAAACTCACTCGCTTCCCTCATCAAAAAAGAACTTCAATCTCACAATCTCCAAGTCTATGAGGACCTTACTGACTTTGGATGCTGGTTCATTCCCGTCACTGGTGAACACTAAGAGAGGGTCTCCCCTCTACTCGTGTTCTTTACATAATGTTTCAAGATCGGCTAAAATCCGATCAGCCTCATCCCAGTTGTAAATAGAGGCGCCTGAGGCAAGCGGATGCCCTCCTCCGTTATATTTCCGGGCAAGTCCGTTAATGACAGGTCCTTTTGAACGGAATCTGACTCTGATTTGATCGTCTTCTTCTACGAAAAACACCCAAGCGCGAATGCCTGAGATATTGCCAAGCGTCCCGACAAGCTGAGACGCTTCCGAAGCCGTTGTGCCAAACTTTTCAAGCGTATCTTTTTTAATGAAAACAGAAGCGGCTCCGTTTTCGGACAATGACACATTTTGGAAGATAAAGCCATTAAGCTTCACTACATTCAGTTTTGTTTCATACAATTGATTAAACAGCTCTGAGGAAGAGAATGGATACTGAATGAGCTCGCCTGCATATTTTAATGTTTTTTCCGTTGTATTCGGAAATAAGAAACGTCCGGTATCTCCGACAATGCCGGCGTAGATCAGCTCTGCCGCTTTCGTATTAAGCTTCCAGCCATGCTCTTTTCCTTCTAAATACAGTTCGTAAATCATTTCACTTACTGAGCTTGCGCTTGTATCGACCCATAGAAGGTCTCCGTATGGATCTTCATTCGGATGGTGGTCGATTTTCATCAATTTGGCTCCTGAAGGAAAACGCTGATCGTCAATTCTTTCTTGATTTGCCGTATCACAGACAATGACAAGTGCGCCTTCATATGTTTCATTGTCCACCTCATCAAGGGAATATAAGAAAGAGAGGGACGGTTCCGGCGTGCCGACTGCGAAAATATTTTTTTCAGGATATGATTCACGCAGGATTTCTGTAAGTCCGCACTGTGATCCGTAGGCATCCGGATCAGGACGCACATGTCTATGTATGATAATCGTGTCATATAATGATATGGTTCTGATCAGTTCTGTTTTCATTTGGTACTCCTTTATTGTTTTTATTCATTAAATCACATTCTCTGCCGACGGAAAAGATAAAAACGTCAAAACCAAGCCCGTTTTTATTAGGATGGGTTTGTAAACTTTTACGATGGAGGATTTCATTTATGCTGGTTCTTGTTTTTTTGATTGGGCTTTCAGCCTGCTTTTATGTGTATTATAAAGTAAAAGACATACGGGCAAAACAAGCTTTGGAAAAAGAAATCTGTTCAGCAAAATCAAGCATGGCCTTAGGATCGCTGGTCCTATTCTACGGTCTCAACCAAATGATATTATTCCATTCAGTATTAACGTTAGTCATCGGCGGCATCTTTATCATCATAGGAGCAGGAAGCGCTTGGGCAGGTTATAAGGCTTACAGGCATTACAATCCCCTTCACGCTAAAGAAGCTGAAAGAGATCACGCGTAGGGGGCGCCTGACGTCCCTTAGCTTCTTTCCATCAGCTGAACCATCAGCATCGCTTTTGACACGATATGGCCTTGGTTATGCACCTCTACCTCCATTTTTCCGAACTTTCGGCCGGCCTCTAAAATGCGCGGTTTGACTTCAATGACCGATTCCATCTGCACAGGCTTCAAAAAGAAAATGGTGATGCTTTCTATGACAAGCTCGCCGCGTTTTTTCGAGCGTAAAAAACGGTTTGCCGCTTGCGTCAAAATGGTCGTAAACACACCATAAGAAATGGTTCCGAGCTGATTTGTCATCTGCGGTGTAACCTCATACTCGTAAACCGTTTGCCCCTCTTTATCATTGTCCTCATCTTTAAATCCCCTTGAAACGATATCATCAAGCTTCTCTCCGACCTGCGGCTGCTTTTGAATCATTTGGAGGGCCTTTAACACGTCTTGGCGGCTGATCATGCCGATCAGTTTTTGGTGTTCGTCCGTGACGGGAAGCAACTCGATCCCTTCCCATACCATCATCTGCGCAGCTGAGGCGACAGATGTTTTCCCAATCACCGTAACCGGATTTTTGGTCATGACCTTTTCGATAGGTGCATTTCGGTCATGGCCGGCAATATCTTTTGATGTCAGAATGCCGTGGATTTTCATCTGGTCGTCGACAATTGGAAATCGGCCATGCCCCGTTTCAAAGTTTTTCTCATACCACTTTTCAAGCTTTTCCTTAGGCGAAAGATATATCGTGCGGTCAGCGGGCGTTAGGATGTCCTCCACCAGGACAATTTCTTTTTTGATCAGCTGGTCATAAATCGCCCGGTTGATCATTGCGGCGACTGTAAAGGTGTCATAGCTTGTTGATAAAATCGGCAGCTCAAGCTCATCTGCCAGCTGCACAATGCTGTCATCCGTATTGAAACCCCCGGTCACCAATACAGCCGCTCCCGCTTCGAGCGCTTGTCTGTGTGCATTGATTCTGTTTCCGACAATCAAAAGATTGCCTGCTGCAGTGTAACGCATCATCGCGTCCAGCTCCATCGCGCCGATAACGAACTTATTCAATGTCTTATGAAGCCCTGCCCGGCCTCCGAGCACTTGTCCGTCTATGACATTTACGACTTCTGCATATGTAAGTTTTTCAATGTTTTCTTTTTTCTTTTGTTCAATTCTGATAGTGCCCACACGTTCGATTGTGCTGACAAACCCTTTATTTTCTGCTTCCTTGATCGCTCTGTACGCAGTGCCTTCGCTTACTTTCATTTCCTTTGCAATTCGTCGCACAGAAATTTTTTCACCGACAGGCAGTGAATCAATATATGTTAAAATTTGTTCATGCTTCGTTGCCAAGCCTTTCACCTCTAAGGACAGTCTTCTGTTTTTATTATAAGGGCTTGGAGGATTTGTACGCAATGAGGCTGGAAAATAAAAAAACATCTCCTGATTCATCAGGAGATGTTTTCATCCGTTTAAAGCTCGATCGT
The DNA here is from genome assembly GCF_010093085.1 of Bacillus sp. SKDU12. Classification (GTDB taxonomy): domain Bacteria; phylum Bacillota; class Bacilli; order Bacillales; family Bacillaceae; genus Bacillus; species Bacillus mexicanus. The sequence goes on from NZ_MSRC01000001.1 coordinate 91,124, forward strand.
CTCACCAGCAGCCATTACTTTACCGACTCCGCCCGGCAGGCTGTCAGCAAATGCCTCAGGATCTTGTTCGATGACCGGGAATGTATTGTAGTGCACCGGCACGACCTGCTTTGCCCGCAGCCATTCAGCGGCAAGCTTGGCGTCTTCAGGCCCCATCGTAAAGTTATCGCCAATCGGCAGGAAGGCAAGGTCAATATGATTCAATTCGCCTATCAGCTTCATATCTGAGAATAGAGCCGTATCACCCGCGTGGAAAATTGTTTTACCTTCGACAGTCAGCAAAATACCGGCCGGCATGCCTGTGTACGTGATCGTTTTGTTTTCTTCGTCTGTGATCGCTGATCCGTGAAAGGCCTGTGTGAGCTTCACTTTTCCAAAATCGAACTGGCGAGAGCCGCCGATGTGCATCGGATGAACATTCAAGCCTTTCCAGCCTAAGTACACGGCGAGCTCGTTTGGAGCTACGACAAGCGCATTGTTTTGCTTGGCGATTTGCTCTGTGTCGCCGACATGATCATTGTGGCCGTGCGTCAATAAGATGACATCTGCTTTTACATCCTCCGGCTTGATATCCGTTAACGAATTCCCTGTCAAAAATGGGTCAAATATTATATGGTGCTCCTTCGTTTCCACTGTAATGACAGAATGTCCGTGATATGTCACTTTCATTTCTTTCACCTCGTCACGATATTTTGATTTTTTATTTTCCCTTTTTAAAAAGCTGAAAAACTTATGTTGCTTGATTCTTATTAATGACATTGAGGCCACCGGTGGCTTCAATGACAGTTCCTGTTACAAGGTCTGAGTTCTCCTCACACAAGAAAGCGATAATCCGGGCGATATCTTCGCCTGTGCCGGATCTTCCAATCGGCGTTTTTTCTTTGCCGATTCGCTTTCTGGCTTCCTCTATTGAGGCTTCCTTCATCCCACCGACAATCTCTCCTGGGCAAACCATGTTAGCGGTTATGCCGAATTCAGCTTCTTCAATGGCAATGGTTTTCGTCAAAGAGGCCAAACCTACTTTTGCAGCGCCAAATGCCGATCGATGAAGCCATCCGGGCGCATGCGCCGCGCCTTGGAATCCGTATGTGATGATGCGTCCGAATTGCTGTTGTCTCATCGCGGGGATAATCGCTTTGAATAAATGAAAGACAGCGCTTAAATTACCTTCCAGCATGCCGTACCATTCATCATCAGTGTAATCAGCTAACTTTTTACGTTCAAATATGTATGGCCCCGCGTTGTTAATCAAAAAGTCGATCCTTCCGAAGCGGTTTAAGGCAGCCTCTGCCATACGCAGCAGATCTTCTTTTTTTGTGACATCACCTTTTACAAATTGCAGCCGGTCAAGACAATCATGACAGGCTTCCTTTAGGCAGTTGACAGCTTCCTCGTCCTGTCTGTAATTGACTGTTACTGAATACCCCTCTGCAAGCAAAGTCTCAGTCACTTTGCGTCCTAAACCTTTTGAACCGGCAGTAATTAAAGCATGTCGCACATGAATACCTCCCAAAGCAACGTCGCCGCTTTCATAAAGCGTTTCTTCTTCTACTTTACTATAAAAGGCCTTCAATATCACTTTTTACACTTTGACATACAAAAAAAGCTGCCTGTACAGACAGCTTATTTGGCAGTAGACGAAGACTCCTGATCAGGCATATCGACATAACCGCTTTGATATGCTTCTGAAATAAGCCTTGTCGTCTCCTGGCTTTCTTGTTCATCATATATATAGCGTTCCGGCTCTTTTTTCATCATTCAGCCTCCCATCATCATTGTAGAGATAGGTTGGCTATAATGATGAGATTTTATGAAGGAAATATTAGCAAACTCCGGCTGCAACGCAAGCTTTCGCTTTTTCAAGCGCCTGCTCCACCTGTTTGAACCCAGTGCCTCCTGCGCTCATTCTTTTTTCAACCGCGTGGTAAGGGTCTAAGACCGTGTAAATATCTTCTTCGAAAAGCGAGCTCGCCTGTTGAAAATCACTAAACGGCATATCGCTTAAATAGATCCCTTTTTCAATACATGTGTACACAAGTTTCCCGACCACTTCATGCGCTTCTCTGAACGGCATTCCTTTTTTCGCTAAATAATCAGCCAGTTCTGTCGCATTTGAAAAGTCTTGTTTTGTCGCTTGCTTCATGACCTCTTTGTTTACAGTCATCGTTTGGATCATGCCCGTGAAAATTTGCAGGCTGCCCTCGACTGTTTTTACCGTATCAAACATGCCTTCTTTGTCTTCCTGAAGATCTTTATTATAAGCGAGCGGAAGGCCTTTCATGATCGTAAAAAGCCCCATCATATCGCCGTATACACGTCCCGTTTTCCCACGGATCAGCTCTGCCATATCAGGGTTTTTCTTTTGCGGCATCATGCTGCTTCCAGTGGCATACGTATCGTCAAGCTCGATGAATTTAAACTCCTGAGAGCACCATAGAATGATTTCTTCAGAGAAACGGGATAGGTGCATCATCAGCGTACTGCTGTTGCTTAAAAATTCCAAAATGAAGTCTCTGTCGCTGACGCCGTCCAGACTGTTTTCATAAATGGAATCAAAGCCGAGCAGTTCTGCTGAATAATTACGGTCGATTGGGAAGGTTGTTCCCGCGAGTGCCCCGCAGCCTAACGGAGACTTGTTAATTCTCTTCATTGAATCCTGAAAGCGCTCCTTATCGCGCTCAAGCATCCAGAAATAAGCGAGCAGGTGGTGAGCGAATGAGATCGGCTGTGCGCGCTGCAAATGTGTGTAGCCCGGCAAAATCGTTTCGACATTCGCCTCCGCCTTTTCAATCAGCGTGCTTTGGAAAGCTCCAATCAGTTCGATGATGTGGCTGACATGATTTTTTAAGTATAAATGCATATCAGTCGCCACCTGGTCATTCCGGCTTCTGCCGGTATGCAGCTTACCGCCGAGAGGGCCGATTTCGTCAATCAGCATTTTCTCAATATTCAAATGTATATCTTCATAATCGACTGAAAATGCCAATGCTCCCTCCTCTGCTTTTTGCAGAAGGGTATTCAGCCCCTCACGGATTTTCTGCTCTTCTTCCGCTGTCAGGATACCGCATTTTTTCAGCATGGCAGCATGTGCGAGAGACCCTGTAATGTCTTCAGTGACTAAATTTTGGTCAAATGATATGGACGCGCCAAATTCGTCGACCCATTTCTCCGGTGTTTTTTGAAACCGGCCTCCCCAAAGCTTCTTCATGCTTTCATCTGCTCCTTCTTTTTCACGATGCTGTTCACTTTTGTCGGAAGTCCCCAAAGCTCAATAAATCCAATTGCCGCATGGTGATCAAACGCATCGTCTTTCGTATATGTTGCAAGTTTTTCATCATATAGAGAGTATTCTGATTTACGCCCCTCTACAATCGCATGGCCTTTAAACAGCTTCACACGGACAATGCCTGTGACATGCTGCTGCGTTTCCTTTAAGAAAGCGTGCAGCGCATTTTTTAATGGTGAGAACCATAAGCCGTTGTAGATAATCTCCGACATTTTTTGCTCGATGATCGGTTTAAAATGAGCGACCTCTTTCACCAAAGTTAGGTCTTCTAGTTCTTTATGCGCTTTGATGAGTGTCATCGCACCAGGGCATTCGTAAACTTCCCGGGATTTAATGCCGACAAGACGGTTTTCCACGTGGTCGATACGTCCGACACCGTGTGCGCCTGCCACTTCATTCAGCTTTAAAATCAATTCAGAAAGCGAGTAGGATACACCGTCAATCGAAACAGGCACGCCTTGTTCAAAAGCAATTTCAATCACTTCCGGCGTGTCCGGCGTTTTTTCCAGCGGTGCCGTTAAATCGTATGCACCTTCTGGCGGCGCTGCCCATGGATCTTCTAAAATACCGCACTCGTTTGCACGGCCCCAGAGGTTTTGGTCGATAGAATACGGGCTGTCAAGATTAATCGGAATCGGAATGCCGCGGCTTGCCGCATATTCAATTTCTTCTTCACGTGACCACTGCCATTCGCGAACCGGCGCGATAACTTCAAGGTCAGGGTTTAATGATTTAATGGAGACTTCGAAACGAACCTGGTCATTTCCTTTGCCTGTACATCCGTGCGCGATGGCCTGCGCATCTTCTTTTTCCGCAATCTCAACCAGTTTTTTCGCGATAAGCGGCCGGGACAATGCCGAAACGAGTGGATATTTCCCTTCATACATCGTATGGGCCTGCAGAGAGATAAGCGCATAGTCCTGTGCGAATTCTTCTTTTGCATCGATCACGTAGGAGTTTGTTGCACCGACTTCCAGCGCCTTCTGCTGAACAAATGCCAAGTCTTTTCCTTCACCGACATCCAGACAGCAGGCGATCACATTATATCCTTGCTCTTGGAGCCATTTTATTGCGACGGAAGTATCAAGACCTCCTGAATATGCTAACACGACTTTTTTCTGTTCTGACATGATAATAATCCCCTCTCAACTGTGTTTCTTTTTGTATAAAAATAAATTATATTTAATAAAAATGCATTTTGTATGTATACACTGTAACAAGTATGTTTCTTTTTTTCAAGCCTTTTATAAAAAAACTTCACCTGAATTTTCAGGTGAAGTTTCGCAGTATTTATTCATTTACTTGTCTTTTCTGATTTCTCTGACCACATGTGCAAGTTCAGGAATAATAAGCTTATTCATTGCCAGCTTTACCGCACCGCTTGAGCCTGGTGTTGAGAAAACAGCTGTATGCTGGATGACGCCTGCGGCAGCTCTCGACATAATCGCGGCAGTACCGATATCCTCTGTATAACTCAGCATCCTGAATATTTCTCCGAAGCCCGGCAGCTCTTTCGAAAACAGCGGCGTAATGGCTTCAATTGTGACATCCCGATTGGCTATGCCTGTCCCGCCGTTTAAGAGCACTGCGTCTGTATGTTCATCCAAGCAGCCTGCAAGCACAGCACGCTGCAAAGCATCCTTTTCATCTTTTATGATTTCATATGAAGCGATGTGATGACCTGCATCTTCTAAAAACGAGATCATCAGCTTCCCGCTTTTATCGGTTTCTTCCGTTCTCGTATCACTGACTGTGATCACTTTGCATCGAACAATATCAGGAGCTTCTTGTTTATGCTCTTGAACACTCATCGTTCCACCTCTTTTATTTTTTCTGTCTATCACAATCATGCATGAACAAAAAAGCACATTCAAGAGAATGTGCTTTCATACGATTTATTCTGCTAAACGGACAACGTCACGTGCAATCATGACTTCTTCATCAGTCGGAATGATCATGACTTTCACTGGAGAATGCGGATAGCTGATGAAGCCTTCCTCGCCGCGAACGTTATTAAGCGCAGGGTCCCAGTATACACCCATAAATTCTAAGCCGCAAAGGACGCGCTCTCTCACTTCTATACTATTTTCACCGATTCCCGCAGTAAAGATAATCGCATCCACACCGCTCATTCTTGCTGCATAAGAACCAATGTATTTGTGAATTCTGCTTGCGAAGACTTCCAGCGCCGTTTCTGCTCGCTCATTTCCTTCTTTCGTTGCTTTAACGATGTCACGAAGATCGCTTGAGAAGCCAGAGATACCGAGCAATCCGCTTTTTTTGTTTAATGTATCCAGTACTTCGTCAGCTGTCTGGCCTGTTTTCTCCATGATATATGGAATCAAGGCAGGATCAATGTTTCCAGAACGGGTACCCATTGCAACGCCAGCAAGCGGCGTAAAGCCCATGGATGTATCAATTGATTTTCCGCCTTCAATAGCTGCAATACTCGCGCCATTTCCGAGGTGGCAGGAAATCAGGCGCAGGTCTTTTAATGGGCGGCCGAGTAGTTCTGCCGCGCGCTCAGTCACATATTTATGTGAGGTGCCGTGAAAACCGTATTTACGGATGCCGAATTTTTCATAGTATTCGTATGGCAGGCTGTACAGGTAAGACTGCTCAGGCATTGTTTGGTGGAACGCCGTATCAAAAACAGCAACCGCAGGAACATTTGGAAGCACTTCTTTGAACGCTTTAATTCCAACGATATTTGCCGGGTTGTGAAGCGGTGCCAATTCAGAGATATTTTCAATTTCCTTAATCGTTTCATCCGTCAATAAAACAGAATCGCTGAATTTTTCTCCGCCGTGCACGACACGATGGCCGATTCCGTCAATTTCATTTAAATCCTTAATAATGCCAAATTCCGTTAATTTGTTCAGCAGCATTTTAACAGCTACCGCATGATCCGGAATATCAGTAACTTCTGTATTTTTTTCGCCGTTTACAGAAATCGTGAATACGCTGTCGGCGATACCAATTCGTTCAACTAGACCCTTCGTTAAAACGGTTTCAGAAGGCATTTCGAAAAGCTGAAATTTCAAAGATGAGCTTCCTGCGTTAATTGCAATAATTTTGGACATGATTGACGCTCCTTTATACTCTGTATCAACAACTTCGTTTTCGTACTTTTTTCCCGGTGAATATCTTTACTTCTCCGAAAATATCTGACTTTTTCATTTAAACATTGTCATGCCAGCATTTCAAGTGAACTTGTGTATTGATAACGCTTACAATAAGAAGTCATTATTTTCAGATATATCGTCTGTAGATTTTGTAATGACGAACGCTTACATTTAGCGGGTTTTCCTTCTGTATTTTGTGTTTCAAAACTTGATTCAATTCGTCAGACCGATTTCAAGAGCATAAATAAAAACAGCTTAAGCACCATCGCATGACGGCTGCCTAAGCTGCTGTTCGACACCTATTTCTCTTTTTTAAACCACTCATCAAATTGAGCCATCATATCAAGCATTGCCTTTTGATTTGAAAAAGATGGCAGACTCGCAAGCAGAATTTGACTCGGTGCTTTCGTCTCTGTTCCTTTTTTCTGAAGTACAAGGATGCTTTTCGCATGTGCCTCATCTTTAAAAATAGATTTTGGCAGCTGCAAAAGCGCGTTGATATGAACTTTATCTTTGAAAAATTGTTTCAGCTTTTCGCTTTGGGAGCTCTCAAATAAATGATTCGGGATCATAAAAAATGAGTAGCCGCCCGGCTTGGTATGTTTGAGACTCTGTTCGATAAACAGATGATGGGCGTAGGAATGGCCTTCATCTGCTTTGAGTTCAAATGCTTCTGCCCCCTCGTCATTCGGATAATAGCCGACTGGCAGGTCACAAATGACTGTGTCAACAGGATCGATAAACAGCGGCTCAAGGCTATCCTGATGGAAAAGCTCAAGCTCTTTTTTCAGAAGATTCGCTTGGGCATATGCGATTTTCAGCAGCACATCATCAATTTCAATACCATAGCTATTTGCCGTTTTTTCAGATAGCTGGTTCAGCACTGTGAATAGAAGGTTTCCTGTTCCGACAGCCGGATCAAGAATCGTCAGTTCCTTCTTGTCCGCCATAAACTTATTCACCAAATAACTGATGAAAAGCCCGATCGTGTCAGGTGTCATTTGTCTGTTCGGATGAGAAATATCTTTCAGACCCTTCAGGACAGCAAGCTGAAAAGCTTTGCGCACCCACTCGTGCTCACACGTCTCGAATTCCGCTTTTTCAAGCAGAGCTTGAAGCTGTCCGTCTTTCTTGTCAGACAGTTTCAGCTGATCCGTTTTTTCAAGAAAATACATTTCTCCCGCTTCAGCCAGCGCCTCTATATATGAAATTTGCAATTCATTCTTTATGATAATCGCGGCCTCGTCTAACAGCTCGTAAACCGCACCTACATGGTCTTTTTGCATATGTGTTCCTCCTTGCCATAAAAAAAGCTCCGGCGGCAGCCTGGAGCTTTTTTCCCTGCTTACTTTACTAATGCTTTGGCAGCCTCAATTGGCTTTTCATAATTCGGGTGGTTTGTCGCTTCACTTACATATTCTGCATAAACGACTTTTCCGTTCTCATCAAGGACAAATACGGAACGCGCAAGCAGACGAAGTTCTTTTATATACACACCGAACGCTTCGCCAAATGACATATCTTTGTGGTCAGACAGTGTTTCCACTTTGTCAATTCCGTTAGCACCGCACCAGCGAGCTTGTGCAAATGGAAGGTCCGCACTGATTGTGTAGACATTGACATCTCCAAGCTTTGCAGCTTCTTCGTTAAAACGGCGTGTTTGCGCGTCACAAACGCCTGTATCAATTGAAGGGATAACAGAAATAATCGTTACCTTTCCTTTCATATCAGCTAACGATTTTTCTTCAAGGCTGTTAGTCAGCACTGTGAAATCAGGAGCTTGATCCCCTGCTTTCACTTCTTGTCCGACGAGTGTAACCGGACCGCCTTTGAATGTAATTTCAGCCATTATAATTCCTCCCTATTGTATGTATGTCTCTATCTATCATAGTAAAGTTTCCTGCAAACTGCAAAGTTTATGCCAAAAAAGTTAACTGCGGCCTCCGCAGTTAACTTACTTTACTCATTCATATTGTTCATTTGATTTTGACCCTGACCTTGGTTCTTGTTATTTTTCTTGAACATTTGCTGAATACGTTCAAGGGTTTGAGGGGCTGCATCTAAAATTTTTTCAATCAAATGGGTATTTTCATCTAGATGGAGCATTCTGACGCCGGTCGTTCCGACAATTAAAAATGCGATCGGCGTAATGGATACACCGCCACCGCTTCCGCCTCCGAAAGGAAGTTTCTGTTCTCTCGTCTCATCGTCTTCCGATTTTTTTTCTGCCGGCTTTCCGCCAAACTCGCTTCCCCCTGCGGCAAATCCAAATCCAACTTTAGAAACAGTCAAAATCACGCTTCCATCCGGCGTTTCAACCGGGTCACCGATGATAGTATTTACATCAATCATTTCCTTCAAGTTTTCCATTGCGGTTTTCATTAAACCTTGGATGGGATGGTCTGCCATATACGCTTCCTCCTTAAACTGATGAATCATTCTTTGAAGTCATTCGGGATGACGGATTCTTTTTTAATACGGATAGCTCCCGTCCGTATTTGACGAATTTGAAAGCTGCAAGCATAGCATGTCCAAAGCGAAAAAAGAATATACACTGAAAATGGGTCTTGGAAACAGGAACTTGAAACGATGGAATCACTTCATAAACGGGTGTATTCACAAAATCCAGATGGTCATTCAGCATCGCAGCGATACCGCCTTTCACACCCCAGACAGCGCCTGTTAACACACCTGTCACTGCCGCATCCTGAATTCCGACAACTGTAACCCATTCGAGTTTTGTGATATGTAAATGCGCCAAAAAAGACGCGCTGATTTTTTTTAATTTTGTGACCTGATGCAGAAGCGTTTGGATTTTATGAATGCTTTTCTGTACATCATCTTGTGTAATTTTTTTCTTTTCGCTGTTTTTTTTCATTTTGGATTCCGTTTTTTGTTTAATATCCACGGTTCCATCGTCTTTGTTGAACTTAATCGCCGGGATTATTTTTTTTATCCTGATGAGGCCAAACAGCGCTGTGATCTTCAACGTTAATTTGTCATTATCATCGGCATGAAGATACTCCATCGCGACATGGATCTTCATTCTAAAAAGCAGTATGATCCCTATGAGAATAAGAATGGCTGTCAGCACATATACCATTTTCTTCACTTCCTCTAGGAGCATTATCGCCAAATCCAAAAAAAATAAACCCGGAGGAAATCCGGGTTTATCGGTTATTTGCGGTACAATTTTTCATGCACTACTGTCGTATCTGCAATGTAATCATGAATCCCCTGCTTTGTGGGCGAAAACGCAATGACGATATATAAAATCCAAAACTTATCAATATACCGTCCGACTACTTCACGAAAAATGACTGCGCCCCATGTCAGCTTGCGATCCGGCTTCACAGAAACCACCTTGAGGCCGAATACCATTTTCCCAAGCGTCTGCCTGAAGAACTTTGTCATCAGCGCAAAATAGGCAAGATACACAACAAGCGTAGTCACAGTGTAGGCCGAGAAAGTAAACATGCCGGATGTTTTCGGCAAGTCCAATACGGTAAAGAGGGGAGAAACAAGCAAATGGTTTAATCCCCATACAACGAGCCAATCCAGCAAGAAAGCCCAGAAACGAACCCAAAAGCCGGCATAGGCAAGTGTCAGCGGTTCCGCTTCTTGCAGGCTTTTGATGTCATCGCGCTCTAACTCTTCATATGTCGTGTCCATTATTGATCCCTCCTACTTCGCATAGAGATACATCATTCTCGGCGAGCCGGATTGTGAAAGAATTTCTCTCATATTCAGAAAATCAATTTCACTCTTAAACATTTTGTTAGCACTCATGGAAAACAGTGAGCCTAATCCAAAGCTTTTCTCATAAGAAATGACAGTCGCATTTTTCAAATCCTTATGATCCTTTTTCATCGCTGAAATGGTGTCATCATAAAAACCAAGCTCATCAACAAGCTTCAGTTTTTTCGCCTGCCGTCCGTCATACACGCGTCCATCCGCAATTTTCTTCACGTCAGCTTTCGACATGCCGCGGCCTTTGGAAATGACATCAACAAAACCTTCATACGAATTATCAACCATGGATTGCATGATGTCCTTTTCTTCTTTCGTCATTTCACGGGAAGGAGACATAATATCCTTATGGGCCCCGCTCTTAATTATTTCAAAAGAAATGCCGAGCTTATCGGCAAGCTTTGAATAATTGACGCTTTCCATAATAACGCCGAGTGACCCAGTCAAGGTTTCCGGTGTCGCAAAAATCTTATCAGCCGCCGTTGAGATGTAATAGCCGCCAGATGCTGCCATCGATCCCATCGACACGTAAATCGGTTTTTTTGTTTCTTTCTTGATTTCTTCTAGTTTCTTATGTATTTCAGCACTTTCGTACACTCCGCCGCCCGGAGAATTCACCTTCAGAACGATGCCTTTGACCATTTTATCCTCTTTTGCGCGCTCAAGGTCTTTTAAGAATGTTCTGTGGTTATATCCGTCTGAACCGAGCAGACTGCTTGAATCTCCATTATCCTGGATGGTGCCGCTGACCTCTAATACGGCTATTTTACTTGAGAGACTGCCGTTTTCCAGCGTCTTTTCTTGCGTTTCATCTGTCAGTGATGTGAGATCTGTTTGAGCGCCTTTTGCACTTTCAAAGAAACTCATTGAGATGCTGACGATGATGGACACGCCGAAAATCCCCAAGGCAATCACTAATGCAATCCATCTTTTTGCATTCATTTTTTTCTCCTCCTTTTTCCCAAACTCTCTCATTATACGATTGAAAATGAAAAATGTTTCATTTGATGAGAAAGCTCCGGCTTAACTGGCTGCCGGCAAACATGGTACACTTATGGCCAAAGGTATTTTATCACAATACTGGATGACAGAAAAACTTAAATATGACAGCAAAGGGGATATGGGATATGACCGATCAGCGCCGTAATGTTTATTTTTTTCACAAACAAGACCAAAAAACAAACGAACAAGCCAGCTCTTTAATACAATTGGCTGAAGAGCACGGATTTACGGTTGTGAACCATCAGTCAGACGCCGATATTATTGCCAGCACTGGCGGGGACGGTTCATTTTTGCAGGCAGTCAGAAAAACGAATTTCCGTGACGACTGCTTGTATGTCGGCATTACCAAAAAGGGGAAAGCTCATTTATATTGCGACTTTTATAGTGATGAGCGGGAAAAATTGGTCGATGCGATGACGTTTGAACAATTAGAAGTCAGAAAATATCCGCTGATTGAAGTGGCAGTGGATAACGCCAGCCCTTTTCACTGCTTAAACGAGGTCTCCATCCGTTCAAGCATCATTAAAACCTTTGTCATGGATGTGCTGATTGATGATCTGCACTTTGAAACGTTTAGAGGTGACGGAATGATCATCTCAACCCCTACAGGCAGCACCGCTTATAATAAGTCTGTAGCAGGAGCGGTTGTTGATCCGCTGCTCCCATGCATGCAGGTATCTGAGCTTGCCTCACTCAACAATAATACCTACCGGACACTCGGCTCGCCATTTGTCCTCAGTTCTGACCGAAAACTGACCCTTCGTGTGATACAGGACGGAAATGATCACCCAATCATCGGATTGGACAATGAAGCTCTCAGCACGAGAAACGTGAAAACAATCGAAATCAAACTGTCTGACAAAAAAATTAAAACAGTGAAACTAAAGGACAATTCATTCTGGGAGAAAGTGAAGCGTACCTTTTTATCGTAAGCAAAAAGGACAGGCAGCTGCCTGTCCTTTTATAAATTCTCATACACAATCTGGCCGTTGATCACGGTTTTTTTTATGTCCAAAAGATGAAGCTGGGCGGGATCAATTGTAAAAGGATTATCACTAAGAACTGTAAAATCCGCGTCATAGCCTTCTGCAATCTTTCCGCGTGACTCCTCTTTATAAATGATCCGGGCGCTTCCTTCCGTATAGAGCTTTATCGCTTCATATACAGATAAACATTCGCTTTCATTATAGCTTGGCCCGTTCTGCTCATGACTGCTTTTCCTAAGCACCGCCGACTGGATGCCAAGAAGCGGGTCAACAGGCTCTATCGGGGCGTCTGAACCGCCCGCGCATAAAATGCCTTTAGACATCAACGTTTTCCAAGCAAAAGCTGTGTTCATCCTGTCTTCTCCAAGACGGTCAATGACCCACGGAAAATCACTGGCGACGAAATGAGGCTGAAGATCAAGTGCGATCGGCATCCGTGCTGCTCTTTCAATTAATTCGTCGTTCAGCACTTGCGCATGAATCAGCCGGTCATGCCGTCCGTTTGCGGGCGGATGTTTTTCAGCTGCATTCAGCACTTTTTCAAAAGCGAGATCACCGATTGCGTGAACCGCAACCTCCATGCCTTTTTCTCTCGCTTTTTGAACGAGCCGGGCAAGGGTTTCATCATCATGAACTTGAACCCCGCTAGTGGACGGATCGTCCTGATAGGGTGCTTTCAATAAAGCGGTTCTCCCGCCAAGCGCTCCATCTGCAAAGATTTTCATTGCACCGAACTCCACATACGGGCCGATTGGCTTCTCTAGCTGCTCCCATCGATCGACTGCTTCATGATGAACGAGCAAATGGCAGCGGAACGGGTACGCCCCGCTTGCAGCAGCTTTCTCATACGCTTTCATCGGCACAGAAGCATCGCCGTAATAGGACAAGTCTTCCGAATGCCCTCCCGTCAGGCCTTTTGCCCAGCAATCCTTTATCGCAGCCGTAAGCGCCTCATCAACATAGTGCTGAGAGACTGGCGGGACAGCTTTCAAAATTAAATCCTGCGCCTTATCAAACAGAAGTCCGGACGGCTCACCATTTGCATCTTTTACAATGACTCCCCCTTCAGGGTCGGGCGTGTTTCTTGAAATTCCTGCTGCTTGAAGGGCTGCAGAATTGACAGCTATCGCATGCCGGCATATTCGTTTGAGTAAGACGGGCCTGTCTGGAAATAAATGATCAAGATCATGCTTAACCAAATAGTCCGGTGTCTTAAATTGATTTTCATTCCAGCCCTCTCCAATGAGCCAATCGCCCTCAGAGAGCTGCGCTTCTCTTTCCTTGGCAGCCTGTAAAATCGCTTCTTTCGACGTTAGCGCGGACAGATCAAGCTGGAGCTGTTTTTCACCGTGGCCGATCAAATGCAAATGGCTGTCGACAAAACCCGGAAGCATGACCGCTCCGTCCAGATTGATTTCTTCCGTTTCCGGAGACCCGTACTTTTTCTTTAGACATTCATAGCTGCCAGTGCCCTTTATGACACCGTCCTCAACATAAACTGCCTCTGTCCGATCGTCTTCTTCGAGCATCGTATAAATGAAACCGCCGTGCCATATCGCCTTCACTTCACGTTCACTCTCTTTCGTTATGCCTTTTTATTGGCTTTGAGCTGTTCTTCGCGTTGTCGTAATTCCACTCGTCTGATTTTTGCAGAAGCCGTTTTCGGCAGGCTTTCTACAAATTCAATCTCTCTTGGATATTTGTAAGGAGCAGTGATTGTCTTCACATGATTTTGCAGCGTTTTGACAAGCTCATCACTGCGTTTATCGTAATCTTGCAGAACAACGTATGCCTTAACGATTGAGCCTCTGATTTCATCCGGGCTTGCAACAACCGCACATTCTTTCACTTCAGGGTGCTTAACAAGCGCATCCTCCACTTCGAATGGCCCGATCGTATAGCCGGAGCTGATGATAATATCGTCATTGCGGCTTTCAAACCAGAAGTATCCGTCTTCATCTTTTTTGGCTCTGTCTCCTGTGAGGAAATAATCGCCGCGAATTTGCTTTTTCATTCTTTCCGGATCTTTGTAATATTCCTTAAAGAGCGCCGGTGTACTCAAATGAACTGCGATATCGCCAACCTCACCCGTTTTACAGATTTCGCCGTCTTCGTTAATGATCTCAACCTGATTGCCCGGTGTCGGTTTTCCCATGCTCCCTGGTTTAATATCTGTATCTTTTAAGACACCGACTAACAGTGTGCTTTCTGTTTGGCCATATCCGTCCCGCACCTTAATGCCAAAGTGCTTTTGGAACACATCAATGACTTCGCGGTTGAGCGGTTCACCTGCGGAAACAGCGCTATGCAAAGCAGAAAGATCATAGCGGTCTAAGCCATCGACCTTCGCCATTAAGCGGTATTCTGTCGGCGTACAGCAGAAAACATTGATTTTGTAGCGGTTTAACAGTTCTAAATATTTTTCCGCTTTGAATCGGCCGTAGTATATAAAACCTGTCGCTCCGCTGCCGAGTGTCGCTAAAAACGGGCTCCACACCCACTTTTGCCAGCCAGGAGCAGCAGTCGCCCAGACGGTATCCTTTTCAGAAATATCAAGCCAAGCGCCGGCAGATGTTTTTAAATGAGCAAATGCCCAACCGTGTGTATGTACAACACCTTTAGGCTGACCGGTTGTCCCAGATGTGTAAGATAAGAAAGCCATATCTTCTCTAGTTGTGTCAGCTGTTTGGAATTGGCTTCCGTCTGCTTCAATCGATAAGAGATTTTTCCAGCCGGCATCGTTTTCGCCAATAGACAGCTTAATCAGTTTGTCAGCCGTACTGACATCACGGAAGGCGCCAATAAATGCAGAATAGACGATAGCGCCTTTTACTTCCGCATGTTCAATCCGGTATTCAAGATCTTTCGCACGAAGCATTTCGGAACACGGGATGACAACCATTCCTGATTTCAGGATAGCCAAATAAACAGCATAGGCTTCAAGCACCCGCGGAACCATTACAATCAGCTTATCTCCCTTTTTAAACCCAAGGTCAGCCAAAGCCGCCCCGATTTTATTTGTTTCTTCCATCAGCTTTTCATATGACCAAGATTTTTGTGTACCTGACTCATCTTCCCATAGAAGAGCGGTTTTTTGTCCAGCAGCACTGAACTTTTCCATTTCATTCACTAAGTTGTATTGCATAGGTGCAATTAAATCTTCTCGTTTTAACACGAACAACTCCTCACTTTCTCCACCCATTATACATAAATTCAGGTCCTTTTCGTAAGGATATGCCTAAAAATAAGCTGCGTAAACATAGATTTTATAGGCCGCTAGTCCTTTTTTATATATAAAAACGAAAAAGAGTGGGGATATCCCCCACTCCTAAGCCATTATGTGAAATTGTAAATTAGAATTGTCCTCCGCCCATGTTTTGTTGAGCAAAAGATACAAGACGTTTAGTGATCTCTCCCCCAACAGAACCGTTAGCGCGAGAAGTTGTGTCTGCTCCAAGGTTTACACCGAATTCAGAAGCGATTTCTAATTTCATTTGGTCGATAGCTTGAGCAGCTCCTGGTACTAGAAGTTGGTTACTGCTGTTACCGTTTTGACTGTTTTGTGCCATGTGTCTCACCTCCTTGTGAGTATAGAATGTGTTAAAACACATGGCTTCATTCAGAAAAACTTTGGTAATTGTATACAGGAGCTGCAGCTGATTTAAAAGAGTTCCATGAATTTATCGTTTGCTTCTTGTTCGCTATACAGTGTCACTGTCTCAATGTTTTCAACTGCTTCTTGGATATACGGCTCAAAATCAACAAAGCTTTCATAGTGTTCGATTTTTTCTTTTTTAGGGCGTGTTTTCGGACTAGGCGGCGTAAAGATCGTACAGCAGTCCTCAAACGGCTGAATGCTCGTCTCATACGTACCGATTTCCCTTGATTTTTCAATGATTTCTGTTTTATCCATGCCGATTAACGGACGCAAAATCGGTGTTGACGTCACCGCATTAATTGCATACATGCTTTCAAGCGTTTGGCTCGCTACCTGGCCGAGGCTTTCTCCCGTAATGATAGCAAGCCCGTTTCTCTTTTCTCTGATTCTGTCTGCAATTTGGAGCATGAGGCGGCGGGTTGCCGTCATTGTGTAGTTTTCGGGAATTTGTTTTTGGATCAGCTCCTGCGTTTTTGTAAACGGTACAATATGAAGCGTCATGCTTCCGCCGAAATGGGCCAGGCATTTTGCCAGATCCATTACCTTTTGCTTTGCGCGCTCGCTTGTGTACGGCGGGCTGAAGAAATGAACAGCTTCTACTGATATTCCTCGTTTCATCGCATAAAAACCGGCGACAGGGCTGTCAAAACCGCCGGAAAGCATCAGCATTGCTTTGCCTGCTGAACCAACTGGCAGGCCGCCTGCTCCTTTTTCATTGCGAATCGTCAAAAACGTCGCTTCCTCCCTGATTTCGATTCTGAGCGGGATATCAGGGTTGCGGACATCGACGGTCAATCCTTCTGTATGCCGCAAAATATGGCCGCCGACTTCAGCATTCATTTGATTGGTATCTAATTCAAATTGTTTATATGCTCTTTTTGTCTCTACTTTAAACGTATCACCAGGCTGATACTGGTCCTCTATCGCCTTTAGAGCAGTAGCTTTTATCTCATCAAGACGGCTGTCACACTTAATCGCCAGGCTGAAGCTTTGAATGCCAAACACCTGCTTTAAATGAGGGAAAAGAGCCTCAGGATCTTGGCCATTTAATGTAATCGTCATCCGGTCCCGATTGGAAAAGTATTTTAAGTTCGGATAGTCTTTCAAAACGAGTCTGATGTTTTGCTTTAAGCGCTCAATAAAGCTTTTTCTGTTTTTGCCTTTAGTCGAAATTTCCCCAAAACGAATTAATATATGATCGTAATTCATGTTCTACCTCATCATTTTCTTTAATTTTTTGATGCCAGGAACGAGTGCGTCCATAAAAGGTTCTGCCACTTCGCTTGTTTGGCTGTAATGTAAGCTGATTCTGATGCTGCTTCCGGCAACTTGCTCTCCCTTGCCCATCTGTAAGAGAACTTTGCTGGGCTTATTTTCTTTTGCCGAGCAGGCTGATGTCGTTGAGACGAATATATGCTGTTCCTCGAGCATGTGTAAAAGCACCTCTGCTTTGATTCCCGGGACAGAGAAATTAATAATATGCGGCGCGCTATTCATTTGAGGCGTGCTGACAACAACGCCTTCAGTTTCACTCAGCCTTTTCATAAACAATTCCTTTGCAGCAGCCATCGTGCCAAGCCGTGTTTCAAAATCAGCAGCGGCAAGATTAATGGCTTTGGCAAGCGAAACCGCACCCGCTGTATGTTCCGTCCCTGCTCGTATGCCTTTTTGCTGAGAGCCTCCCGTTATTAGCGGAATAAGGCGTGTTCCTTCTTTTACGATAAGCGCCCCCGTCCCCTTCAAGCCGTGAATTTTATGCCCGGAAATCGAACAAAGGTCAATGCCGGACGTTTCAATAGCCAGAGGCACTTTATAGATGCCTTGCACATAATCGACATGAAACAAAATGTTCGGGTGCTCTTTCAGCATTTCTCCCGCCTCTTCAACCGGCTGCACGGAACCAACTTCATTGTTCACATGCATCATGCTGACAAGCACGGTATCCGGACGGATCGATTGTTTTAGCTCTTCAATTGATACAAAACCATCTTCGTTCACCGAAAGATAAGTAACATCAAACCCGAATAACTCTTGCAGCTGTTCTAACGATTCCGTAACGGACGGATGTTCAATAGAAGTGGCAATGATATGTTTTCCTGCTTTTATTTTTGACAAAGCCGCTCCTTTTAAAGCCAAATTATTAGCTTCTGTAGCGCCTGACGTAAATACAATATCATAATTCTTTAGGCCCATGGCTCTTTTTATCTGCTGTTTAGCTGCCTGAAGCAGCTGTTCCGTTTCAGCTCCATACCTGTGCAAAGATGAAGGATTTCCAAAATACCGCCGGCTTGTTTGTTCATATGTATTCAAGACGTCATCATAAGGTTTGGTCGTTGAACTATTGTCTAAATATAACATCTTTTTACTCCTTTAACATGAAAGCGATACAAAACTAATTTTATATGTTACCATAACAAATTATTGCTGAAAAAGTAAATGAAATTACTATTGACTTCTTCATTCATTCACATATAATTAAATTTGTTACTTTCGTCATATTATCTGACAATTAATTGACAGAATATTCTACCATAGTAAATTTAGGAGGACTTATACGTTATGAAATCATCAATATCAGCCAAGGAAACGATCGCCATCGGGCTTATGCTTTTTGCGTTGTTCTTTGGCGCAGGAAATATGATATTTCCGCCGGAACTTGGACAGGCAGCCGGGGAAAATGTTTGGAAAGCGATGACAGGATTTCTTGTGACGGGTGTCGGTCTGCCGCTTTTAGGTGTTGTAGCTGTTGCATTAACAGGTACAGATGCTAAAGGCCTTGCTGATAAGGCACATCCGGTCTTTGGAACCATATTTACAATCGTTCTTTATTTAACAATCGGACCGTTGTTTGCGATTCCGCGAACAGGCACTGTTTCTTATGAAATTGCGGCTGTACCTTTTGTTAGCGGCATGCCTGCATGGCTCACACTTCTTATTTTTACGTTTCTTTTCTTTGCTGTTACGTACTATTTGGCTTTAAATCCTACAAAGCTAGTTGACAGAGTCGGCAAGGTATTAACTCCTATTTTACTTGCTGTCATTGCAATCTTAGTCATCAAAAGCATCGTGACGCCTATGGGAAGCGTTCAGTCACCGCTTGAAACATATGCTTCCGGATCATTGTTCAAAGGATTTTTAGAAGGATATAAAACAATGGACGCACTTGCTTCTATCGTGTTCGGAATTGTTGTTGTGAATGCCGTTAAGGATAGAGGCATTACCAGCCGTAAATCAGTTGCTTCCGTATGTATTAAAGCCGGACTTGTGGCAGCAGTAGGACTTGGCCTGGTTTACGTTTCGCTTGCATACTTAGGAGCTACAAGCACAGATTCTATCGGACTTCTCGGGGCAGGAAGCAAAATTTTATCAGCATCATCACAGCACCTGTTCGGATCTTTGGGAAATATCATTTTAGGCGTCGCTATCCTATTCGCATGCTTGACTACAAGCATTGGCCTTGTCTCTTCATGCGGAAATTATTTCTCAAAACTGATTCCTTCATTATCTTATAAAGCCGTTGTAACGATTGTCACTGTGTTCAGCTTTATTATTTCTAACTTTGGGCTGTCAAATATCATTTTGTTCTCAGTTCCTATTTTATCAGCTATTTATCCATTAGCAATTGTTATCATTTTGCTATCATTTATCGAAAAATTATTCAAAGGCAGACGTGAAGTATATATCCTTTGTTTGATTGCAACTGGTATTTTTAGTATTATCGATGGCCTGAATGCTGCAAGCATTCCGATCGGTTCTTTAAATAAGATTCTCAGTGAATCGCTGCCATTTTACAGCTTAGGGTTTGGCTGGGTCATCCCTGCAATCATTGGAGGCATCGCCGGTTATCTGATTTCTCTTGCTACCGGTTCAAATAAAAAGCCTGCTAATATCAGCTAGTAAAGACGAAAAGCCTTATTGGACATGCATCCAATAAGGCTTTTTTATCTGCAATTTATTGATATTGCCGCTGTTTTGTCTTTTGTGATTCTATTTTTCGAACAGAACCTGGTGCGGCTTTTTCAACCGCGGCCGCTGCAATTTCATATGCTTCACTGTAGTCATATTCATAAAAACGTCTTTCCGCTTCTTTCAGCTGTTCAGATAAAATATGATTCTGGCTTCTGAACCGGTTTCCAAACTGAATGATTTTTTCAATGAGGACTACCTGATCGACAAGTTCCTCTGATTCCCGGCTCGCCCTGTTGACGATTTCTTCTGCTTGCTGCAAATGGGCTCCGGCTTCTTCCATATTTAATGGAAGTTCGTTTAGTTGGTTGACTGTTTCTTGAATATGATGATATGCGTTTTCCAGCATCTCTTGAATATGGCTTGGAACGCCTGGAATATTGCTTGTCTTTAGCAATCTTGCTGTCTCAGAAATTGTTTTTTTCAAATTGCCGAGCGTCTCTCTCGCCTGAAGCTCTTCTTTTCTCAATGCTTGCAGGTTTTCACGGTATTCCGCATGCTCTTTTTTCACTTCTTCAATCTGCGTCTCTATTGAAGCAACCTCTTCTACTAAAAGCGAATAGGCGACGTGCTCTGCATCGAGCTTATCTTTAACAGATGAAAGCAGCTTGCCAATTTCATCAAGACGCTTTTCAAAAGCCTGCTGTTTCCCAAGCTCGCCAGCTGTCAATCTGTAGCTTTCCTTCACCAGCTCAGTTTCTGTCTTTGTATGTTCTTTCTCTTCTTTCAGCTTGTCATAAGCAATAATCAATTCAGGCATTTTGCTTAGGACAGATTGGCCAGCTTCGACTTCACCCTCCAGCTGCTGATAAACAGCTTGAATGTTTTCGTCTATGAGCTGCAGAATTGCAGAGGCTTCATCAATATCCAGCTCAGTCAACAAGACATGTTCCGCCCGTTTCAGCTGATTTGACAGATTTTCCAGCTCCTTATCAAGCTGGATATGCTCAAGCCTATACCCTTTCTCCTTCATTTCGCGATAGCCGTCCTTGAGCTTCGCAATCTGTCCGGGCACCGTCTGTTTGCAGTCAGCTAACAGCTTCGGTACGTCATCTATATATGACTGAAGCCGATCAAGGTTACGGTCCTGCTCAAGCAGCACTTGTCGTGCGGCAATATAGTTTCCGCTTTCTGTTTCTTCCTCAAACTGTTTTATTCCGCTCCAAATGTCGTCAAGATCCTTTTCAAGGCTGTCATAGAGCTCTCCGTAAAGGTGGCTGTATGCGAGCAGGTTTTTTCGCGACTTTGAATAGCGTTCTCTCACCTGTTCAATCTCTTCACGGCTCTTTTCCTCACTTGTAACGAGGTCGCTGATTTCGCGAAGAATCTTTTCAATGTTCGATTCCGCAGCTGTCAGCAGGTCGTCGATATGAACGAGCACTTGATTAGCCTTTTTAAAACGGTATTTGTCTGCGTTTTCTTCGGCGTCATAAAGGAGCTCTTCGACCTTTGGCATGTGGGCTGTAACAATCTCATCCCATTCTTCACGCCACTTTTCAAAGAACTCTTCCGTCTGCCCCGTCATTTTTAAATGCTTGATTTTGGACATTTCTTCCACGATTGACCGATTTAGAATTTCAATCTTCCAGGATTCCAGCCGGTCAATTTCGCTGTAAATTTTTTTCCTGAAAAAGTAGCCTGCTGCAAACAGCGCAAGCAATACAATTAATAATCCAATGACAAACTCCATAATGAGCCCCCTTGCTGTTAACCTTAATCTGTCAGGGTGTTTTATTTATTCAGAAAGATTTCAGGATATGTATTGAGAAAAACTGTCGTTTTCATTGTTATTATGATACCATGTAACCAACATTTTTTGACCAGAAATCCAAAACTTTTTGTACGAAATCGGCAGGATTTGACTATTTTTTCATGGGGTGACACCAATGCAAAAGCGAGACGGACATATTCACACACCATTTTGCCCTCACGGCTCCGATGACACACTCAGACAATATGCTGAAGAGGCGCTAAAAAAAGGCTTTGAAACAATTACATTTACCGAACACGCCCCATTGCCGCCCTCATTTACTGATCCTACCCCGCTGAAAGACAGCGCAATGGCACAAGCCTCTCTGGAGCGCTATATCAATGAAATAACCGGATTAAAAAAAGAATATCGTGGACAGCTTACTATACAGACGGGCCTTGAGGTCGATTATATTGCTGGCTTTGAAGATGAAATCAAATTATTTCTGGATACATATGGGCCCTATTTAGATGACAGTATCCTATCCGTTCACTTTTTGCATGCAGGCTCTTCCTATCTGTGCCTTGATTATGATGAGCATACCTTTAAAGAGCTGATTTCAGCCTGCGGAAGTATTGAAGCTGTGTATGAGCAATATTACCGCAGTGTCTTTTCTTCCATTGTAGCACCTCTAGGCCGCTTTAAGCCAAAAAGAGTCGGTCATATCACACTCGTCCAAAAATTCATCAAACTGTTTCCATACAGCATGCCTGAATATATTCGCGGACTTGTTTCACAGTGCCTGAATGCTATTGAAAAAAATGAAATGGAGCTTGACTTCAATACTTCCGGCTTAAGAAAAACTCATGCTGGCGTCATTTATATCGAGGATTGGATGCTGAATGAAGCGAAGCAAAAAAAAATCCCGCTTGTGTTTGGGTCTGATGCCCATCAAGCGGGAGATATCGGGTACGCATATGACACGTTTTTGGAGCGGTTCTAATTGATCAGTGCCATGTCTCCTGTCCGGAAGACGCTTCTAATCCAAACTTTGATTTCTTCAAAATACATTTTATAAAAGTATGGCTCGTGCGGCTGCATGTAGAGCACTTCTGAGATATATTGAGGCTGGAGATATGGCATCATTAAGAGAGATTTTAATTGGAGAAGAAAATGGGGCAGCGGCAGCGTTAAATGTTCGCATCGTTTTTCTCCTTCCTCAATGACCAGCTGGAAGATATATTTTTCCTTCATTAAGTATGTGGACATGATTTCCCTGATTAGCGTGGAGTCAATCGTAACTTCCCGATAGACAAAACGAGTTAATTGACGATGGTTATGCTGATAGGATAAAATATCGAAAACCAATTGGAGAAGCTGTTCCTGCGTACTTTGAGAAGAGATAGTGCCTGCCGCTGTTTCAAGTGTTTTGCAATAGCCTTCGTAAAACTCTGAAACTAAGTATTCCATCAAACCTCCTTTGCCTTTAAAATAGTAGGAGATGTGCGCAACATTTACATCAGCTGACTTTGCGATTTCACGGACAGACGTACCAGAGAATCCTTTTTGGTTAAAGAGCATGACAGCAGATTCAATAATTTTGTCTTTGGTGCTTACTTTCATACGGCTCACTCCTTCCTCTTGATATTATTCAAGCAGAAGGCCTTTGTTCCTGTAAGAACTTATCGACAAATGCCGGCAGAAAAGCCGGAACTCTGTTTTATATTATAGAAAAAGTGAGGGTTTTCCATGTTCCATGTCGAAAAACAATCTGAAGATAAAGAAAAAAACTATCAGCTTCTGCTAAAACAGCTCGAAGCCATCATCGAAGACGAAACAGATCCTATTGCAAACTATGCAAATGCTTCAGCACTTCTGTACCACTCGCTGCCTGAAGTAAACTGGGCAGGTTTCTATTTTGCCAAAGAAGAGGATGGACAGCTTGTGCTAGGGCCATTCCAAGGTCTGCCGGCGTGTGTACGGATTCCTTTCGGCAGAGGCGTCTGCGGTACAGCGTATACAAATGGAAAAACAGAGCGTGTCGCAGATGTAAACGCGTTTCCGGGACATATCGCCTGCGATGCTGCGTCTCAATCAGAAATTGTGCTCCCGATTCATGTAAGCGGAAAAGTTGTCGGCGTCTTGGATATCGACAGCCCAATGAAAAACCGTTTCGATGAAATGGATGAAAAATATCTTTCGCAATTTGCCGAAACGCTTGAAAAAGCGTTGGCACAGTAATCGAAAAGCCCAAAACAATTTTTGTTTTGGGCTTTTTATTTTATTGATTCATGAATCATCAAACGGTTTTTTCCGCTTCGTTTCGCGCTGTACAGCGCTTCATCAGCCTCATGCACAAGCTCCTTTAGAGACTTTCTCGTTTCTGCTGTCCAGCAGGAGATCCCGCATGAAATCGTTACCTCGGGTTTCGTACTATTTCTGACCGCATCAATCAATTGCTCAGTAATCCGTTTTCCCATCGCAACAGGCGCATTCGGCAAATAAATCGCCAGCTCTTCGCCTCCCCAGCGGGCGCCTACATCTTGCTTTCGGATGTTGCTTTTCATCACCGAAGCGACTTGAATTAAAATCTCGTCTCCAGTTTGATGACCGTATGTATCATTTACATTCTTAAAATTATCAATATCAACCAGGATAAAGACACCCTTTTGGTCGACTTTCATGCTGTATTGAATTTTTTCATCTAAATATGCCCTTGAATACAGTTCAGTCAGCTGATCCGTTTTGACGAGATGCTCAAGGCGGTCGCGAAGCATTGAGTTGGTTACAGCCAATGTTGCGTGATGAATCAGCGCTTGAAACAGCTTGTACATTTCAAATGTAAAAGCGTACAATTCCTGTTTCAATAAAACAGCAAAGCCTAAAAGCCTGTCATTCTCAATCATTGGAGCTGCCATCAGCGAGCCGTAGCCGGCCTTTCCAAAAATAGACTGGCCATTCCCGTTGAAAATCCCTTTTTCTTCATACAGCTTCTCTTTCCATTCATCATATAAATCAAATGGCTTTTCTTCAAAAAACGCTGTGCTGCCAGGGAGCAATGCTAACTTTTCAAAATGGTCTATATAAAAAAAACCCACTTCTTCGGCCTGAAACGATTCTGCCATTCTTACAGCTAGATCATTCATCGTATCGGTCAATGTCAGTCCCTGATTCAGGCGGCGTGATGTTTCATTGATCAATTCCAAATTTGTGATGCTTGCTTTGGATTGTTCATAGAGCTGGGCATTTTCAAACGCCTTTCCCGCCGCGTTTGCTATCAGTGACATTTCATTAAGGCAGTCGTCGGTAATAAAACTGCCGTCCGTCCCCTCAGCCATCAGCACCCCATATGTTCCCTGTTGTCCTTTGATCGGAATGTAGGCTGCAGATTCATTTTTTCGCAACATATCCCCGGATAAATACACTTTGAGGGCAAAGGAATCGGATCCTTCTCCTTCCATATACAGCTCTTTTGCAGGAGCGCCTAAACATTGATCTTGATCGTGCGATATATAGAGGGAAAATTCAAAGAGAGAAAACGTGCGGGTCAAGCTTTCTAAAAGCTGCTTCAGCACTTCTGTCTGATCCAGCAGTGAATGGAAGAGCTCTGTCATTTTGTATATCTTTTTTTGATAGATCGTTTGATTATAGAGTTTTTCTTGTTTTATGGACTGGTTTAGAAATGAGGAAATCACGCCAGGAAGCCCTTCAGGCATCTCAATATCCTGCCTGCATTTCAGATGAAAGCGCCTGCCGCCGGTGTCTTCAATCAAATAACACGAGGCATTTACTTTCGAAGCTGAAAATGAAACTAGATCATCCGCCTGTTTTGAAGCAGAGGCGGATGGTGCCGGTGTAAGCGAAACACAAAGGGATGAAAAACAGGTCTGAAGAGCCGAGGTAAGCCATTTGAAAGAGTCGGTGAATGTAACTTTTTCCGATTTCGTTAATAAAAAATCGAGCATATGAGAATGAAAGGCGGATAATTGTTCTTTTGTTTGTTTTACCATATTTTTATCACCTGAAAGTTTACCCCTGATTTTTGTTTATTATATCATAAACGGCGAAGTGATAATGAAGGAATGGTTGACTTCAAAACAAATAAATTATATAATGACCTTTGTGTGAAATATTGCAGCCTTTTTGTTCAGCTTCTATGTTTTCATTTTGTTCCTTATCTATAAGGTGTATCGTGTAACTCTCTGCTGCTGGAGCGAGGATACATGAAAACAAAATGTACATGGTCGAATAGAGCAGACGGTTTTTATTTTCCACAAAAATAAAACCAAAGGAGGAGTCACATTATGGCTCGCTATACAGGTCCATCTTGGAAACTGTCCCGCCGTCTAGGAATCTCTCTTAGCGGTACAGGAAAAGAATTAGAAAAACGCCCTTACGCTCCAGGTCCACACGGCCCAGGACAACGCAAAAAATTATCAGAATACGGTTTGCAATTGCAAGAAAAGCAAAAGCTTCGTCACATGTACGGTGTAAACGAACGCCAATTCCGCACTTTGTTTGACAAAGCTGGCAAACAAGCTGGTAAACACGGTGAAAACTTCATGATTCTTTTAGATGCTCGTCTTGATAATGTTGTGTACAAGCTAGGTTTAGCACGTACTCGCCGTCAAGCTCGCCAATTGGTTAACCACGGTCACATTCTTGTAGACGGAAGCCGCGTTGACATCCCGTCTTACCAAGTAAAACCTGGTCAAACGATCGGTGTTCGTGAAAAATCAAGAAACCTTTCTATCATCAAAGAATCTGTTGAAGTAAACAACTTCGTTCCTGAATACCTTACATTCGATGCTGAAAAGCTTGAAGGTACTTTCACTCGTCTTCCTGAGCGTTCTGAACTTGCTCCGGAAATTAACGAAGCGCTTATCGTTGAGTTCTACTCTCGTTAATCGTTAAAACCCCCTGCCGCTACGCGGTGGGGGTTTTTTTATCGTCTGTTTCGTCTATTGCCTCTTGCTCGCCAACACTATCCCGCGTCTTTTGGTCCCAATAATCCCGCTGAAGCCTCTCTTTTGCAATTGTGCACATGAGATTCATGGTCAGCGCTCCTTTCTAAAAGGTGGTGATGATCATGTTTGCCCTTTCTAATTTACTCTTTTCCTGTTATTCATATGCGCTAAACAAAAAAAATCCTTTGCCTTTAGCGGCAAAGGATTTTTTCTTATTGATACGTCACAAGGAAGTATTTTTTCTTTCCGCGGCGCAGAACAGTAAATTGGTCCTCAATGCGGTCTTCAGCAGATAAAATATAATTCACTTCTGTCTGACGTTCGCCGTTAATGTAAACAGCCCCGTTTTGAATGTCTTCACGCGCTTGTCGTTTAGAAGGAGATAATTTAGATTGCACCAACACATCGACTAGTGAAAGTTCTTGGCTGCTGTCAGCTTCCATTGATGGAACATCTTTAAAGCCGACTTTTACGTCTTGGGCGGAAAGCTCTTTAATATTGCCGCTGAACAACGCTTGGGAAATATTGATAGCTTGCTTCAGCGCCTCATCTCCATGAACGAGCGCTGTCACTTCTTCTGCCAGACGTTTTTGCGCTTCACGCTTTTCAGGCGCCGTTTCTGTTTTCTCAGCATATGCTTCAATATCCTCTTTTGATAGGAATGTGAAGTATTTCAAGTATTTGATAACATCACGGTCATCTGTGTTGATCCAGAATTGATAGAATTCATAAGGCGATGTTTTGTCCTTATCAAGCCAGATCGCGCCGCCTTCCGTTTTTCCGAATTTCGTGCCATCTGCTTTTGTGACAAGCGGAATGGTAAGACCGAACGCTTTCGCTCCCTCTTCTTCTGATTTTCTAATCAATTCAAGCCCCGCTGTGATGTTGCCCCACTGATCGCTTCCGCCGATTTGCAATTTACAGTTTTTATCTCTGTATAAATTTAAGAAATCATAAGATTGAAGAATCATGTAGCTGAATTCCGTGTATGAAATGCCGGATTCAATTCTCGAGCTGACTGTGTCTTTTGCCAGCATGTAATTGATGCCGAAGTTTTTGCCGACATCACGAAGGAAGTCGACTACATTCATTTTGCCGATCCAATCAAAGTTGTTCGCGATGACAGCTGGGTTTTCTGCTGCGTCGAAATCCAGAAATCTGGACAGCTGGTTTTTGATTTTTTGGGACCACTCGGATACGATGTCAGCTGTATTTAATGTACGCTCTGCCTTTTTCCCGCTCGGATCACCGATAAGCCCCGTTGCGCCGCCCACAAGCGCAATTGGATGATGCCCCTCGAGCTGGAAACGGCGAAGTGTTAAAATAGGCAGCAAGTGTCCGATATGCAAGCTGTCTGCTGTCGGATCAAAACCTGAGTACAGGCGGATTTTCTCTTCATTCAGCTGTTTATTTAATCCTTTTTCATCTGTCATTTGCTGAATCAATCCGCGGAAGGATAAGTCTTCAAGTAAGTTTGTCATAAGAAAAAGCTCCTTTTTTGATTAAAATAAAAAACGCCCCTTCGTTTACACGAAGGGACGATTGATTATCGCGGTACCACCCTACTAATAAGAGAACGTAAAACATTCGCCTTATCACTTTGCCTGATAACGGATCAGGTCCGTTCTTTCACTACTGAAAGCCTGGCCGGCTTTGTTTGCAAAAGCGGTTCATGAGTGTATTCGATATATCCGTCTGTACTGATTTTCACCGGCCATCAGCTCTCTGGAACGTAAGGATATCCTACTTGTCTCAATCTTTACCTTTTCATATGAAGCTATATCATTTTTAACATAAATAAAATTCCATGTCAACGCCGCCTTTTTAATCCTCCATCGTCGATAGATCCCCAGCCGGCAGATCGAGCTCCCACGCCTTCAGCACACGTCTCATAATTTTGCCGCTCCGGGTTTTCGGAAGCTTATCTTTAAATTCAATCTCACGCGGAGCCGCATGGGCTGCGAGACCCTGCTTCACAAAGAGGCGGATCTCTTCTTTCAGCTGATCAGACGGCTCAAATCCTTCTCTGAGTGCGATGAAGGCTTTAATGATTTCTCCCCGCACCGGATCGGGCTTTCCGATCACACCTGCTTCTGCAATGGCCGGATGTTCGACAAGCTTGCTTTCCACTTCGAATGGACCAACGCGTTCACCGGAAGTCATGATGACATCATCGACTCTGCCTTGAAACCAGAAATACCCCTCATCATCCATGTAGGCAGAATCGCCAGACACATACCAGCCGCCCGGCATGAAATATGATTCGTACTTTTCAGGGTTATTCCAAATGGTGTGCATCATGGAAGGCCAGCCCTTTTTGATGGCGAGATTGCCCATTTGGTAAGGCGGAAGCTCGTTGCCCTGATTGTCAACAATTGCCGCCTCTACACCGGGAATGGGCTTACCCATTGATCCCGGTTTAATATCCATGCAAGGATAGTTGCAGATGAGCTGGCTGCCCGTTTCTGTCATCCACCATGTATCATGAATTCGTTTGTTAAAGACTTTGTGTCCCCATCTGATGACTTCTGGATTTAACGGCTCCCCAACACTGAGCACATGCCGAAGTGACGTTAAATCATATTTCGCAGCCATCTCATCTCCTGCTCCCATAAGCATTCGAAACGCAGTCGGTGCGCTGTACCAGACGCTGACGCCTAGCTGTTCAATCGTTCCATACCAGCTTTCCGGACTGAAACGGCCGCCGACGATCACATTTGTCGCCCCGTTTAGCCACGGGGCAAAAATGCCGTATACCGTACCTGTCACCCAGCCTGGATCAGCTGTGCACCAGTAAATGTCTTCTTCCTTTAAATCAAGGACCCATTTTCCTGTCTGATATTGCTGTACCATCGCTTCATGGACATGAAGCACACCCTTTGGCGTTCCAGTGGAACCTGATGTATAGTGAAGCAGAAAGCCGTCTTTTTTGTCCATCCATTCGATATCCAGCCTTGTGCTCTCATGTTTTGCCGCTTCGTCATAATGAATGATGTTTGCGCCGCTTTGAGACCCTTCACCGACTACGAATATATGCTGTAAGTGAGGCAGTTTGTCGGCCGGTATTCTCTTCAGCAGTTCAGGCGTTGTGACAACAACCTTCGCTTCGCTGTTTTCAAGCCGGTCCTTTACAGCTCCCTCCATAAATGCTTCAAACAGCGGTCCGGCGATGGCGCCAATTTTGATGGCGCCAAGCATAATAAAATAAAGCTCGGGTGATCTCGGCATAAAAATAAAAACGCGGTCCCCTTTTTCCACATTTCCATACCGTTTCAGCACGTTCCCAGCTTTGTTAGATTCTTCCTTCATTTCTTTAAATGTGTATTTTTCATTCCGGTTTGCGTCTTTATAATAAAGTGCTACTTTGTTTTTTCGAAACGATTCGGCATGGCGGTCAATCGCTTCATAAGCCGCATTCAGTTTTCCTGTCTCATGCCAGGAGAAATGTTTCTCTGCCTCTGCCCAATCAAAATGCCGGTACGTTTCTTCATAATTTTTTAAATGATGATCCCCTTCCACTGCCGGTAACGCTTTCAAAGTCATGCCCAAACATCCCCCTTTGCTGAAGTTGTCACAATTATTATAGTATAAATTCACACTCTTCTCAATTTTTAAAATATAAACCATATTGAAAACGTTTTATATTTTGTTATTCTTAAAGAAGACACATATTTTCACAAGAATTGATGGGACGGTGGATCAGTGGAACATCATAAAACATACCATTCAGCAAACATCAAAACAGCAGCCGGCTCCTTACTGATAGAAGGGCCTGTCTCTCCAAAAGATTTGGCAGGTTACGAGTTTCATCATGATTTAACCGCATTTCGCCCGCCCCGCGAGCAGCATGAAGCGCTAGTCGACATTGCCGGCCTTCCCGAAGGTCGCATTATCATTGCCAGAGACAACCAAACCATTATCGGCTATGTGACGTATTTATATCCCGACCCGCTCGAAAGGTGGTCTGAGGGAAATATGGAGGATTTGCTTGAACTCGGAGCCATTGAAGTGGCGCCGGCTTACCGGGGATGGTCTGTCGGCAAGACGCTTCTGACCGTCAGCATGATGGATGAACAAATGGAAAACTATATCGTCATGACAACAGAATATTATTGGCATTGGGATTTAAAAGGGATGAAAAAAGATGTGTGGGAATACAGGAAGCTGATGGAGAAGATGATGAACGCAGGCGGATTGGTCTGGTTCGCCACAGATGAGCCGGAAATCAGCTCCCACCCTGCAAACTGTCTGATGGCACGCATCGGTAAAAACGTCAGCCAAGAATCAATTGAACAATTTGACAGGCTTCGTTTTTATCATCGTTTTATGTATTAACTGGCAAAGGGGAAAAAACAATGATTGTTGAGCAAATCATGAAAAAGGATGTCATTACATTAACGAAGACCGATACGCTTGAAACAGCCATATGCAAGCTGAAGGAATTTCATATCAGGCATCTGCCTGTTGTTGATAAAGACCGCTGTGTAATCGGAATGGTGACAGACAGAGACATGAAACAGGCCAGTCCCAGCATTTTTGAAGAAAACAAACGAAGCCGATTTCTCACACGAAACGTAGATTCAATTATGAAAACAGATGTCGTCTGTGCCCATCCGCTTGATTTTGTCGAAGAAATATCTGCCCTCTTCTACGAGCATGGCATCGGCTGTCTTCCAGTGGTGCAGCATCAAAAATTAATAGGGATTTTGACGAAAACCGATTTGCTGCGGACATTTGTCAAATTGACAGGTGCTGACCAGCCGGGCTCGCAAATCGAAATAAAAGTAAACGACATCACAAAAAGCCTCTCAGAAATCAGCAGCCTCTGCCAAGATCTCCAAGTGAAGATACTCAGCGTGCTTGTCTATCCCCATGAGGAACCTGAGGTAAAAGTGCTTGTCTTTCGTGTGGAAATGATGAACCCGCTGCCATTTTTGCAGGCATTACAAAGAAAAAGGCATCACGTCTTATGGCCGTCAGAGCAAAGGGACCTGCTATGAGAGACAGTGTGTTTATCTATTCTCCATCTTATCAAACCTATATGTTTCACCAGGAACACCCATTTAACCAACAGCGGGTTCTGTTAACATACGATTTGCTCAAGACGATCAAAGCCTTTGATGATGGAGATATTGTCAGTCCTAGACTAGCAAAAGAAGAGGAGCTTGCCCTTGTCCATACGGAAGATTACATTCAGGCTGTCAAACTTGCGGGCGCAGGAAAACTTCCAGTTGAAGAAGGAGAAAGCTACGGGCTCGGCACAGAGGATACACCTGTCTTTGCCGGCATGCACGAAGCTGCATCACTTTTAGTCGGCGGTACCTTAACGGCCGCAGACTGGGTGATGTCAGGACGAGCCCAGCACGCCGCCAACCTTGGGGGAGGCCTTCATCACGGCTTTCGGGGGAGGGCATCGGGGTTTTGCATATATAACGACAGTGCTGTGGCGATTCAATATATCCAGAAAAAATACAGGGCCAAAGTGCTTTATATTGATACGGACGCCCACCACGGGGACGGTGTGCAATTTACGTTCTACGATAACCCCAATGTATGCACGCTATCCATTCATGAAACAGGAAGGTATTTATTTCCTGGCACCGGTCAGATTCAGGAAAAAGGGAGCGGAAAAGGTTATGGCTATTCCTTTAATATCCCGCTTGATGCTTTTACAGAGGATGATTCCTTTCTTGAGGCTTACGAGACAGCAGCTGCCGAAGTCGCCGCTTATTTTCAGCCCGATGTTATTATCAGCCAAAATGGCGCAGATGCCCATTACTATGACCCGCTGACACATCTATCTGCAACAATCAGCATATACAAAGAAATCCCCCGGCTTGCACACACTTTAGCACATCAATATTGCGGAGGTAAATGGATCGCAGTCGGCGGCGGCGGCTATGATATTTGGCGTGTTGTGCCCCGCGCCTGGGCCAGAATATGGCTTGAAATGAAAGGGATAGATCCGGGAGACGACATCCCAGCGGAATGGACCGCTAAATGGCAAAAACAGTGCCCCGTCACCCTGCCGTCCAGCTGGAGCGATCCTGCCAATTTATATCCTCCGATTCCACGCAAGCCAGAAATCACAGAAAAAAATGCGCAAACCGTTAGCAAAGCATTATATGCGATACGATCTGAGAGGCAAAGAACAACATAAAAACGACCTTCACGAAGAGGTCGTTTTTGATTTCTTGATGACAATTTCCACACGCCGGTTTTCCTTCATATGTTCGTTTGTCTTGTTATCCTTTACAGGTTTTGTATCCGCATAGCCGACAGCGATAAGACGCTTCGAAGGAAGTTTCTCTTTTGACGTGAAATATTGAATAACTCCGCTCGCCCGCGCTGCTGACAGTTCCCAGTTAGACGGATATCGGTATGTTGAAATGTTGCGGCTGTCTGTATGGCCTTCCACTTGGATGTCGTTAGGAAGGGCTTGAAGAAGAACAGCGATTTGGTGAAGAAGTGATTCGGCATTTTTCAGCACTTTTGCCTCGCCTGAATCAAACAGCACAGCCTCCTGGAGCACGAGCACCACCCCGCGTTCATCCCGTTTGGCTGTCATTTGGGCATTCAAATGGTTGTCTTTTATGTATGTATTTACTTTCTTGAATAGCTGATCCTGCTGATCTTCCTTCTTCTTCTCATCAGCTGGCGAGGCATCCTTTTTTACTTTGGAGGTTTGGTCCGGCTGATGCCCGCCGTCTTCCTTTTGGATTGAATGAACTGCCGCTTTAAATTTTTGCAGATCGATTTGGGACATAGAAAAAAGTAAAATAAAGAACACAAGGATCAAGGTGATTAAATCTGAAAAGGTCACAATCCAGCTTGATGAAGATTGGCTGTTTTTCCCGCTTCCATTCCTTCTTTCTCTTCTAAGCTTCATGTATAGATCCCTTTTTTGTTTTTGTTTGATTTGGATTCTTTTTCCATTCTTCCCGAGAGCTGAAAACGACGAGCTGGCTTTCGAGATTGCGCGGGTTTTTTCCGGATTGAATTCCAATAATGCCTTCCACCATTACCTGCTTGATGAAGATTTCACTTTCTGTTTTTTCGTCGAGCTTAGCAGCAATCGGGTTGAATACCATGTTTGCCAGCAATGAACCATACAAGGTTGTCAGAAGCGCAACAGCCATATTCGGTCCAAGCATTTGCGGATCATTTAAATTTTTGAGCATCAGCACCAGTCCGACGAGTGTTCCGATCATTCCCCATGCCGGAGCGAATTCTCCCGCTTTTTCAAACACCCGCCGCCCTTTGCGGTGACGCTCCTCCATTGCTGCGACTTCTGAATCCATAACGAGCCGAATCGTTTCTTCATCCCAGCCGTCAATTGCTAAAAGCAGTCCCTTTTTTAAGAAAGGATCTCTGATTCCCCGAGCCTGATCATCCAATGAGAGAAGCCCGTGCTTACGTGCATGATCAGATAGAGAAACAAAGGTTTTCACAAGGTCTTTCACATCGTCTTCCTTTCGGATAAATGCCTGCTTTAATACAGAGGGCGTTTTTTTCAGCTCTCTCGGCGGAAAGCTGATAAAAATAGCGGCGCATAGTCCTCCTGTTACGATAAAGAAAGAGGTCAGATCAAGAAATGAGCGGAAACCGCTTACTCCCGACCCTGAGATAATCCCGATAACAATCATAATCATTCCTAGTACAAAACCAACAGGTGTAAGATAATCAAATCGTTTCATCATTTCTCCCCATGAAAAAAGCAAGAATTCACCCTTAGAGGTGAAGCTTGCTCTCTTGTTTTTCTTATGACTTGGTTGACTTTCTCAGCTCTATACGGTGCGGCAGTTCGACGATGTGCTCTTCAACAGGCTCTTTATTCATGAGCTTTGTCAGCAATCTCATCGCGACGGCGCCTATATCATACGTCGGCTGAACAACGGTTGTAAGCTGCGGACGAACCATGAGGCTTAATCTCGTATTATCAAAGCCAATAATCTCAAGATCTTCAGGAATAGATAAGCCTTGATCCTGAGCCGCATGGATAATGCCGAGCGCCATTTCATCAGTTGCAGAAAGAATGGCTGTCGGTTTTTTGTCCAGACTCATCAAATGCTGAAGTGCTTCAAGGCCAGAATCATATGTGTAATCCCCTTCAGCGATAAACTGCTCATTAAAAGGAAGGTTTGTTTCTTCAAGCGCACGTTTGTAGCCTTGCAGTTTTTTCGAGCGATTGATCGGTTCTGTCATTGGCCCGGAAACGAATGCGATATCTGTGTGCCCTTTATCAACCAATAGCTTCACAGCATCATAAATCGCCTGTTCGTAATCGATCGCAACCGACGGTGTTTCCCCCTGCTCTTCTACAGAAGCGGCAAGCACAATTGGCACTGGAGAACGCTTGAATTCCGCCACATGCTCGTCCGTAATGTTCCCTCCCATAAACACGATGCCGTCCACTTGCTTGCCGAGCATTGTATTTAAAAGGTGCAGCTCTTTCTCTGTATTTTGGTCAGAGTTGCTCAAAATAATATTGTATTTATACATTGTCGCGATATCTTCAATTCCGCGCGCAAGCTCTGAATAGAAAATGCTTGAGATATCGGGAATGATGACACCTACAGTTGTTGTTTTTTTGCTTGCCAGCCCTCTTGCCACCGCGTTTGGACGGTAGCCGAGACGGTCAATGGCTTCCAAGACTTTTTTCCGCGTTGTCGGTTTTACATTCGGGTTGCCGTTCACGACACGGGAAACAGTTGCCATGCTTACATTCGCTTCTCTCGCTACATCGTAGATCGTAATATTGCTCATCCTAAAACCACTCCTTTTACTGGATACACTTATCCTTATCTATAGCATAAACACTTTATGTAGAGAAATGTCATAACGTCCGAATTTATGTCGTTTATGATTTGTAAGCGTAAGTCAGTAGTTTACATTATTTTTCATTATTCCTCAAATTTAAATACTTCTCATGAAATTATACACGTTTTTATAGATGATGAAAACGTATACGTAGATTTTATAACTAATTAAACAAGAAAGCATAAAAAAAGACCGCAGATGCGGCCTTTTAAAGGTCAATTAAGCATTGACTTTCACCATAGGTTTCAGTTCATCCAACCATTTTTCGAATTCAGGAATCGCCATTTGCTGAGCAGAGTCAGAAAGCGCAACTGATGGATCCGGGTGAACCTCAGCCATTACGCCATCTGCGCCAATCGCTAAAGCAGCTTTAGCTGTCGGAAGCAAGAGGTCGCGGCGGCCAGTTGAATGTGTCACATCAACAAAGACCGGCAAATGTGTTTCTTGTTTCAGAATCGGCACAGCGGAAATATCCAATGTGTTTCTCGTCGCTGTTTCGTATGTTCTGATTCCGCGCTCACAAAGGATAATTTGATCGTTTCCTTGTGACATGATGTATTCAGCAGCATTGACAAATTCAGAGATTGTTGCAGCAAGCCCTCGCTTCAGAAGCACTGGTTTTTTCACTGCGCCGGCTGCTTTCAGCAACTCGAAGTT
Organism: Bacillus sp. SKDU12; assembly: GCF_010093085.1. GTDB lineage: Bacteria > Bacillota > Bacilli > Bacillales > Bacillaceae > Bacillus > Bacillus mexicanus. The sequence goes on from NZ_MSRC01000001.1 coordinate 127,031, forward strand.
TTGCATGTTGCGCGCTCCGATTTGAATGACATCAATGTAGTCCAGCGCTTCTTCGATATGAGCCGGCGTTACGATTTCACTGATCACAGCCAAATCAAATTCGTCCGCTACACGTTTTAAGATTTGAAGGCCTTCAACACCAAGCCCTTGGAAATCGTATGGGCTCGTACGAGGCTTAAAGGCTCCTCCGCGCAATATTTTAATTCCTTGTTTTTTCGCAGCTGCCGCCACTTCAGCCACCTGCTCGTAGCTCTCTACCGCACATGGGCCAACAATGAATCTTTGCTGGCCGTCTCCAATTTTTTCACCTTTGATATCTACGATTGTATCTTCCGGTTTTTTCTTACGGGAGACAAGCAGCGCTTTGCTGTGATCTTCTTCCTGAAGCTCTAAACCTGCTTTGAATATTTCTTTAAAAATGTGCTGGATGGTAGAATTTTCGAACGGGCCGTTATTGTTTTCAATGATATTGTTTAACATTGTGCGTTCTCTGACAGGATCAAACCGGTTAACACCCTGCGCTTCCTTCGCTTTACCAATCTCTTTCACAACATTGCCGCGTTCGTTGATTAATTTTAGAATTTGTAGGTTTAATTCGTCTGCTTTCTGCCTTAGTAGGTCTAACTCTGTGTTGCTCATTTTTTTCATCCTCTCCCTGCACATTCAATTTGTATTTTGTGGTTATCATGCATCTTACTATAAGTAATTCCAAATGGAAATACTGAAATACAAAAAATTTTATAAAAACTTCACTTTATTACCCAAACGCTTTTAAGTGATAAAGTAATCTATGAAATTATCCTACATGATGTGAGGGTAATGTTCAAGGTTTTTTTCAAAAAAAAAAGCGCCAGAATATATCTGGACGCTCTTTTCTATGATAAATGCTGCTCAATGGCCGCTTCTGTAATTTGTGAATGTGAGGTATGCCACTTCACTTCACCGTTTTCGATAACAAAAACCTGAGGGCTTTCGTGCTTTACGCCATATGTTTCTGCGATGAAATTTGACAGCGGCCGGGCATTTTGCACTTGCAGATAGTAAGCCCGCACATCCTCATGCTGATTTGCAAAGGCATCGAATTCTTGGAATGCCGCCTGGCTGATCGGACATGTCATACTGTGTTTAAAGAAGACGAAGATGCCTTCCTGTCCTGCAATCCGTTTGAATTCTTCCTCAGATTGAATGAGCTGTTTTGCCATGATTCAAGCTCTTCCTTCCTGCTTAGCGATTGATATGCTCAGCCTGTTTTTTTGCATCTTTCAGTTCGTCTTTTACATCTTCTTTCTTTTGGAGAACTTGGTCTTTTGTTTCGTCGGCAGCCTGCATTGCTTCTTCTCTCATATCTTGCATGGCAGTCGATGAATCCGTTTTTCCTGATTTGGAACGGTCTCTTAAATCCTTGACCTTGTTCATGATCTGCCCTGACTGATCTGCTACAAGCTGTGTGATGTTAGATGTTTTATCTTTTGCAATGCTGACATATTGCGTGCCTTTTTCCTTCGCATCTGCTGTCATTTTGTCAGTTTTGTCACGCAAAGCTACAGCTTGACTGCCAAGATCGTCGCGAAGTTCTTTGCCTGATTTAGGCGCTAGAAAAAGAGCGGTTGCGGCACCGACGATTCCCCCGACTAATGTTCCGATTAAAAAGTCTTTACTATTCATTCCATCTTTACTCATCCTTATTCCTCCTTATCATATTTTTCTCTTACAAAGCTGATTTTTTCTTTTGCTTCCATTTCTCCCAAATTTCCATTGCTGCTTGACTCCATGTGACAACTTGATTGATCTTGTCTTGGTTTTCCCTCACTGATGCTGATACAGACCCTGCCGCCTGTTTCATAGATGTATTGAACTGCTGTACAGAAGTTCCCACCCCTTGAACAGCATGAACGACCGTATTCAGCTTTTCAGATTTTTCTTGGATATCTTCAGCCAAGCGGTTTGTCTTATGTAAAAGCTCAGCTGTTTCAATTGTGATGCCTTTCATTTGTCCCTCCAGCCCTTCGAGAGTGGATGCGACATTTTTCAGAGTCAGCTGCAGTGACTTCAGTGTTTTAGACAAGTAGATCACTAATACTAGAAATGCGACTGCGATAAGTGCAACGCTTAAGTAAAGAATTATAATCATCTCAAACCTCCTTGCTGCAGGATATACTGCTGTTTACCCGTTTGCTTAAATCATAAACATGTGTATTGGGCTGTATACATATTATTCTCCATTATGTAAGAAAATCCTTTATCAAGGTTTTCATCAGATAAATAAAAAGCAGTGAAAACACTGCTTTTTATTATGCCATGACGTTTTCGTAGGCTCTCATATATTTTTGGATATCTCCTGCCCCCATAAAGATGAGAACGGCTTTTTCATGAGCTTTTAAAACAGATGTATCATCTTCTTCAATCAGCTTTGCATGATGGATTTTTCCCTGCAGGTCTCCGATCGTCAGCTTTCCTGCATTTTCCCGTGCTGAACCGAAAATATCGCATAAATACACACAGTCAGCTCCGCTTAGGCTTTCAGCGAATTCGTCAAGGAATTGCTGCGTCCGTGTGAAAGTATGAGGCTGAAATACAGCAACGATTTCACGATCGGGGTATTTCTGTCTTGCCGCCTCAATCGTTACCTTTATTTCTGTCGGGTGATGAGCGTAGTCATCAATTAACACTTGATTTCCGAGCTGTTTCTCATTGAATCTTCGTTGGACGCCGCCAAATGATTTGAGGGCATGTTTAATGATGCTCGAGTCAATCTCTTCATAATGGCATAACGCAATGACCGCCAATGAGTTTAACACATTGTGGCTGCCGTACGCCGGAATATAAAACGTGTCATAGAATGTATTGCGGACAAACACATCGAAAGTTGTCCCTTCCGTGCTTTTTACGATGTTTCTGGCTTGAAAATCATTTTCTTCCCCAGTTCCGTAATACACAACCGGGACGTTCGCATGGATTTTCGGAAGATGCTCATCGTCTCCGCAGGCGATAATGCCTTTGTTGACTTGCAGAGCCATCTCTTGGAAAGCGTCAAACACATCGTCAATGCTTGAGAAGTAATCAGGATGGTCAAAATCAATATTCGTCATGATCGCGTAGTCTGGCTGATAGCTTAAGAAATGGCGGCGGTATTCGCACGCTTCAAACACAAAGTATTCGCTGTTTTCATTTCCTTGGCCTGTTCCGTCCCCGATTAAAAAAGACGTCGGTTTTGCGTTTTGTATCACATGAGCCAGCAAACCCGTAGTCGACGTTTTGCCGTGTGCGCCCGTAACGGCAACACTCGTGAATTTTTTCATGTAGTCGCCTAAAAACTTATGATAACGTATCACCGGAATTCCGTCAGACATAGCTTTTTCAATTTCAGGATGCGTGTCTGGGAATGCGTTTCCAGCGATAACTGTCATGCCAGGTTTGATATTATCTGCGCTAAAAGGAAGGATTGTAATATTTCTTTTTTCAAGCGCTGTTTGCGTAAAAATAAATTTTTCGATATCCGATCCTTGGACAGTATATCCATTATCATGAAGTATTTGGGCAAGCGGACTCATACCGGTCCCTTTTATTCCAACAAAATGATAAACAGTCATAATTGTACCTCCAACAAACGTCTATCTGTTCCCCAGTATATGACGCTCATTTCAATTTGCGACCGCGGCGGCTGAAAAGCACCCCCTAGCGGCGTATTTTTATATGTTTTGTTATGTTCAGTATCCGGTTATTTCTTTCTGATTAAACCTGAATATCAAGATTTGTCTATGCGTATCTGCTGTGAAGCGAAATAGCATAGCAGTTAAATGCTCTAAACACTATCATACCATGTTTAATGTGAAAATGAACCCAATATTATTCGTTTATTAAATCACTTGCTGTGATCAGGACCTCCCGCGGCTTGCTTCCTTTTGCCTCCGAGATCATGCCTTCCGCTTCCATCATATCAATCAGCCTTGCCGCACGATTATACCCGATTCTGAATCTTCTTTGCAGGCTTGAAGTGCTCGCGCTGTTTTGCTCAACAACAAACTCACACGCTTCGTCAAACAGTTCATCCTCTTCTTTCAAGGCTGATCCTTGTCTTACAAGCTCTTCTTGTTCAAATAAATAGGTTGGCGGCATTTGCGCTCTAACATGGGAAACAACCCGGTCGATTTCACGGTCTGACACAAAATTACCTTGCAGACGGACCGGTTTTCCCGAGCCGTTTTCTAAAAAGAGCATGTCTCCTTTTCCGAGAAGCTTTTCCGCACCGGCAATGTCAATAATCGTTCGGGAATCAACCTGACTCGAAACAGAAAATGCAATTCTCGTCGGGATATTCGCCTTAATCAGACCAGTAATGACATCGACTGACGGCCGCTGAGTCGCAACGAGCAGATGGATTCCGCAGGCTCTGGCTTTTTGGGCAATCCTCGCAATGCTCTCTTCGACATCATTCGGAGCCACCATCATCAAATCAGCAAGCTCATCAATTACCACAACTAAATAAGGCAGCTTTTCACCTGTCTGATGATCGGCTGTTAATTGATTAAAGCGGTCAATGTCGCGTACGCCGGAATGGGCAAACAGCTCATAGCGCCGCTCCATTTCCTCAACCGTCCATTTTAAAGCAGCAGTAGCCGCTTTAGCGTCCGTAATAACTGGGCTCACGAGATGAGGAATTTTGTTGTAAGGGGCAAGCTCTACCATTTTCGGATCAATCAGCAGCACCTTTACCTCACTCGGGTCAGCTTTATAAAGCAGGCTGACTAACATTGTATTGATACATACGCTTTTTCCCGAGCCCGTTGCACCGGCAATCAAGCCATGCGGCATTTTCTTTAAGTCGATAACGACAGGGTTTCCCGAGATATCCAGTCCCAGGGCAGCCGTGAGCGGCGACTTGCTTGTCCTGAAAGCTGAACTGCGAATCATCTGACGCAAATCAACCATCTTGCTCGTACGGTTCGGCACTTCTATTCCGATCGTGTTTTTCCCCGGAATCGGCGCTTCAATCCGAATATCTCTTGCAGACAGGCTGAGTTTAATATCATCAGATAAGTTGGTGATTTTATTCACCTTTACGCCTGGTTCAGGATGCACTTCAAATCTCGTGACAGACGGCCCCTGAGTCACATGGACTACTGTGGCGCGGACATTGAAATTTTTCAGCGTCAAGTCAAGAAGCTGACGCTGTTCCTCGATCCACTCTGTATCGTCCTGAACTTGCGCCGGCGGAACATCAAGCAGGGCAACATTTGGAAACACATAGCTGCCGCGGCGATCTTCAGCTTTTTGCTGTTTATGTGTATCTCTTTTCAGCATCATAACATTAAAAGGAACGGATGGCCCTTTTTGAGTTGATGTGCTTCGTTCAGTCCGTTTTTCCTGCATGGCAGGCCTTTTTTGCGGTTCCTTTATCGTCTCATATGTTTCCTGCCGGTTTGCATCGGCTTCAGAAAACTCTTGCTCCAGACTGTCAGGCTGAACAGCTTCTTCCGGACTGTCGTGCTGATTATTTATTATGCTGTCTAATGGCTCGTCTGATTCTATGGCATCCGTTTCTGCTTGAGCCAGGGCTTCAGATGGTGAAAGCTCATCATCAGTAAATAAAGATGGCTCGTCTGTTTGTTCTTCTTGAACAGCTGGAGCCTCAGCTGCTGCGATTTCGTGATGATTGTTTACAGAGCTGTCTGACCGTTCTTCTGACACTTCAGCCCTAGACAACACCTCTGTCAAAGACTCAGGTGCTGGCTGCTCTTCATCATGTTCAGCGCGAAATCCAGATTCTTCCACTTCCTCTGGCTGCAGTTCCTTTTGTTCTTCTGCAACACGGCTTAAAAGGTCTTCTTGCGCCTCAGTCACCTGATCTGTCAGCATCTCAGGTTCTGCCTGCTCTTCAGTTTGTCCTGCCCGGAAGAAAGGTTCCTCTTGTTCCGGCTGCTGAACGTCGTCAGCAGCCGGAACTCTCTTATCTAATGGCTCGTCTGCCGGGTGCTGTGTCAGCATTTCATCATGCTCTGCTGCCGTTCCATTTGAAACGCGAGAAGGCTGCTCTTCGAATTGATTATCCGGGAAGAAACGTTCTTCTTTCATGTCCTGCTTCGGTCTGTCTGAAGCAGTATAGCCGTGTTCACGTTCGATCTCTTCGGACAGCAATGTTACTTTCTCTTTTACAGATTTGTCCTGCACCTTCATTGCTTCAGAAGGCTGTTCCTTTTTGACGGATGGTTTTTGATTGAATCCATATATAGGCGAAGGAATATTTGTCGGTTTAAACGGTTTCTTCGCCGGTTCAGATGTTTGATATGTATGTTGCTCTTTTACATCTTTGGATCGTTCTCTGTATGGTGCAGCGCTGGGACGAGCTGCGGGTTTCGGTTCATCCGATGGTGCGTGGCGCCTTTTTAAATCTTGATTTTTATATCCGTCAGGCACGATTGGAAAACGGAATTTGCCTTTTGGATATTCATAATATATTTTAGGATCTTCCAATCTTTTTACTTGTCCTTCAGAATGATGTGTCTCTTGCTGCTGCGGAATTTGAGCGGTTTTTGTCTCCTGTTCATTATCCTTTTCACTTTCGCCTAAAAACAAATCAAAAAATTTATGAAGCCAACTCATAATTTATCTCTAACTCCCTTATAGTTTTCTGGGACGTTTTTTAGTATACCACTGCTGGTCTGCCCAGAAAAGATTAAGCTTTCAGCAAAACAAAGCCGCTAAACAAAGGCTTAGCGGCTTTTTAGATGATTCGTTTTTTTAAACGGGTTTATGGGAGTCTAAAACTGAAATGCCTCTCCCGCCTTATGGTCTCCTTCTAATACAAGAATTCCTTTTTCAGCTGGGGCATCCGGCAAAGCGAGCTCTTTCGCTGAGCAGATCATTCCGCTTGACGGAACGCCGCGAAGCTCTGCATCCTTAATGACAAGCCCGCTCGGCATCACAGCGCCCACTTTGGCAACGACAACTTTCTGACCTTGGTCAACGTTAGGTGCGCCGCAGACGATCTGGAGCGTTTCTTCTCCTACATTGACTTTACATACACTCAGCTTATCCGCATTCGGATGTTTTTCTTTTGACTCCACATATCCGACAACAAACTTCGGAGATAAATCAACGACTAATGTCTCTTCTGCGCCGTTTCTGCTTAGAATCTCATTCACATCCTGCACAAATGTTTCTGAGAGCTCAACAGGGCCGTTTTCATCAATGGTCAAGTAAGAAGACGCATTGAAAATGTTGAAACCCGTTGTTTCCTTTGTCTCGTTATTAAAAATTTTGACGACGTCGCCGTATGTTTCATAGCCAATTTGTTCGCGTGTCACATCTTGAAGTGAGATCAGGAGCGTGTCTCCCACACCTTCTTTATTATAAAAAGCGTTCATAAGTAAAAATCCTTTCTAATCCTTTTTCGGACGGCTTTTCGCCAGAATAAACACCGGTTCCAGCTTTCCTTCATTGTACAAAAATGAAAGGGCGGTAATCGGAACGGTGCCGCCGGCAAAGAAGCTCATCGACATTTGTCCTAGAATATCATACCCCGATTCATTACGGATGTCAGCAAGAATCAGAACGTCCTGATGCGGAACAGAGATCGCCAGCTCACCTTCTGCACGCTGCTTGTACTCATTTAAAATCGCTTCGTTTAAAATCCGGCTGGCGTCATAACCGTCGTTCGCCCTGAAAAAGTAAAAGTAATTGCCGGCTACTGTATCCTCTTTGACAACCGCCGGCAGAGAGCGGAGATTAAATGCTGCCGTCTCTCTGATCCGCTCTTTTGTCCAGTTTTCTTTCTCAAGCATGCGCTGGTCAATTAAACGGTAGGTTTTCCCGAGATCAAGCGCGTAATAAATTCTTGTCTCTGCGGTATGATCGTCATAAATGAGCGGAATATCTTCGCTGGATTTATCCGGAAAAGAAGTTGAGCGTATGACCGGGTAAATGCGGCTTTCTTTTCCGGTCATTTCCTGAGCCTTCCCTTCCATTGCCGTCATCGCTTCGGAGACATAGTACACAATCTCATCGATGGCTTCATCTTTTTTCAGTTCCCATTTTGCAATGATCGGCGGCAGGTCGAGCGTAATTCCTTTTTTCGTCGTTTGATCCTCAACACGGAGGGTATCTTTTTCTCTGTCAAACAGAAAGGAGCGATTCTCGTGCTGAAGGCGCTGTTTCAGAATATCTGACAGCTTCCTTGAGGTCATTTTCAAACCGGATGTCCTCCTTTACGCTTTAGCGAGAGAGTCAGTTAAAAACTGTTCAATTTCTTCTTTCGTTTTACGGTCTTTGCTCACAAAACGATTCACTTCTTTTCCTTTATTAAAAACGACAAAGCTTGGAATTCCGTAAATTTCCCACTCTGCACACGTATCGATGAATTTGTCGCGATCTACGTAGTAGTAAGTGAATTCAGGGAAGTCCGCTTCCACTTCAGGCAGAAAAGGCTCTACGAAACGGCAATCCGGGCACCAGTCGGCTGAAAACATAAAGACCGCCCAATCATCCTTTACCGCTTTTTCCAGCTCTTGAGTTGATTCGATTTTTTTCATTTCATATCCCTCCAGTTGTTTATGTTCTTACATGTTGTTTATCGATACTTGTCTATTTGGATCATACCAAACTACTTGCGGCAAAACCACTTATATGCAACGTATGAATATGTAAGATTGGCTTTCCCATTATCATTATCATATTTTATTTGCATTATCAAGTTCGTTTCGTTTAACATCGTGTACATAAGGGCAACATTTACAGATGAATATAGATTAGGAGGGATTTTCAGGATGGAGTTTATCGTCTATTTAGCAGGAGAAATTCACAGCAATTGGCGCGAGGAAATCAAAGAGAAAACAAAATCACTAAAGCTGCCGATTACGTTTGTCGGCCCGATGGAAAATCACGATCGCTCAGACAATATCGGTGAAGAAATCATGGGTGTTCAGCCAAGTGCCGTTTTGAAGGATGACAAAGCCTCTGACATGAACAATTTCAGAACAGCCGTCCTGATGAATAAAGCAGACGTTGTGATCGCCCTATTCGGCGAAAAATACAAACAATGGAACACGGCAATGGATGCATCATATGCGATCGCAAAAGGAAAACCTTTAATTATGATCCGGCCGGAATCGCTCCACCATCCTTTAAAAGAGCTTTCCAATAAAGCGAATATAACGGTTGAAACCGTGAACCAAGCCATTAAGGCCCTGTCCTATGTATTTGAAGCAGAATGAGAAAAAAGCTTGTTGATCCGGGCTTACTGCCCTGTTCAACAAGCTTTTATGGCTTCCTACATATTTTCCTTAATCGCATCCACCGTCTGCTTATCGCAGGCTGTCACTAATGTAATGAGCATTTCTTTAGCAGCAGCATAGTCGTCAATATGAATGATAGAAGCATTCGTATGAATATAGCGGGAACAAATCCCGATCACCGCTGAAGGAACACCGCTGTTCGAAATATGAACTCTGCCTGCATCTGTTCCCCCGCCTGATACAAAATATTGATATGGGATATCATGTGTTTCCGCCATATCAAGCACAAATTCTCTCATTCCGCGGTGCATGACTGTCGTTCTGTCAAGAATGCGAAGCAAAAAGCCTTTTCCAAGCTGGCCAAATTCATTTTTGTCACCGCTCATATCGTTTGCCGGACTGGCGTCAAGCGCAAAAAACAAGTCGGGTTTAATCATATGGGAAGCCGTTTGTGCGCCTCTCAGCCCAACTTCCTCTTGAACCGTTGCACCCGCGTAGAGTGTGTTCGGAAGTTCTTTTCCATGCAATTCTTTCAAAAGCTCAATGCTCAATCCGCATCCATACCGATTATCCCACGCTTTTGATAAAATTTTCTTTTCATTTGCCATCGTTGTAAACGGACAGACAGGCACGATTTGCTGTCCTGGTTTTATGCCGATTTTGATGGCGTCTTCCTTATCATCCGCTCCAATATCAATCATCATGTTTTTGATATCCATCGGGCGGTTTCGCTGGGCATCTGTCAGCAGATGCGGCGGTATGCTGGAAATCACTCCCGGAACCGGCCCGTTGTCTGTTTGAATTTCAACTCGCTGTGCAAGCAGCACCTGACTCCACCAGCCTCCGAGCGTCTGGAACCTAAGCAGCCCATTGTCTGTGATAGATGTGACCATGAAGCCGACTTCGTCCATATGCCCGGCTACCATAATTCTCGGTGCGCCCTCGCCGCCTTTTCTGACACCGAAAACACTTCCCAGTCTGTCCTGAACGATGTCATCGGCATACTTGGCAAGCTCTTGCCTCATAAAAGCACGAACCTGATGTTCATTTCCCGGCGCGCCGGGAAGCTGCGTCAGTGTTTGGAAAAGCGTTTTCGTTTCATGATTCATGTTTTCCCCTCATTTCTATGTAGTCCTTTTATTTTATTAGAAAAAATGCAGTTTTCCAAGCGCCAGACTCAATCTGCTCCATCGGCCGCGTATTGCTTAACACGATTTGGTGGTTTCTGTATAATGAAAAGTACAATCAATCAGGAGGTGCTTTATTTTGAAATTGCGTCATCTTCTTTTAGGAGCAGGACTTGGCATTTGTACGGCTATAGTTGTGAAACAATATGTGATGAAACCTTATATTTCGTCAGAAAAAGCGCTTCGAATCGTAAAATCCGCTTTTAAGCAGCGGGGGCCGATTGACGGTTCATGGATTTACACCCAGCCTGAGCCTTACAAGGTGAACGGAGAAACAGTACAGGTCTACAAAACCGGCATTACACGATCAGCTTTCGGGGAATTAGAACAGTATGACGTCATGGTGGATGCAAAAACGGGAGAAATTGTAGATGTCATTGATACAATTGCCTCTTAACATCGGACAAGCGTAAAATAAAGGCCGCTGCCCACGCAGCGGCTCTTTTTTTATATCGCGCGAATCGGTTTGTATACCGGATACCACATCGCGTCCTGCACAGCCTGGATAATGTCTTCAGGTTCTTCCGCCGCGACGCCTTCCTTGATTGCGGTTTTAGCGACTTCAACTGCGACGGTTGCCGATACAGTCCGCAAATCTTCTACTTTCGGGAGCATCGGTGCACCAGGCACCCCGACATTTACCATGCTTGCGATCGCCCGGGCACATGCTTCAAACATGCCGTCAGTTATTAATTTTGATTTGGTGACAATTGTTCCAAGCCCGAGACCCGGAAAGACAAGCGCATTGTTCGCTTGACCGATATGGTATGTGACGCCGTTATATTCTACCGGCGGGAACGGGCTTCCTGTCGTAATTAGCGCACGTCCTTCTGTCCATTCGAGTAAATCCTGCGGTTTGGCTTCAGAGAGTGTTGTCGGGTTTGACATCGGCAAAATTGCCGGACGTTTAACATGTGAAGCCATTTCTTTTACAACTTCTTCAGTAAATGCGCCAGAAACCGTTGATGTCCCAATCAGAATCGTCGGTTTCGCCTGCCGGACCACTTCAAGGAGATCAATGCCTCCGCCGTCTCCGTTCCGCTGATAACCCTTCACTTCATCAGCCGAACGGGCATAAGGCTTCTGGAAATCAAAAAGCTGATCCATATCATCTGTTAGCAGCCCATTTCGGTCTATGCACCAGAAGCGCCGGTATGATTCTTCCTCACTCACTCCTTCGCGCACGAATGCTTCCCGCAGCTGTTCAGCAATTCCAATTCCTGCTGTCCCCGCTCCGAATACGACGACTCTGTGATCTTTCAGCGGTACTTTAGACGCTTTTGCACAGGATAAAACTGCTGCTAATGAAACAGCGCCTGTACCTTGGATATCATCATTAAACGTACACACTTTATCTTTATAGCGATTCAAAATGCTGCGCGCATTTTTCGCTCCGAAATCTTCCCAGTGCAGCAATGCGTTTGGAAATGTTTCTCTCGCAAGCGCCACATAATCATCAATGAATTGGTCATAGCGTTCCCCGCGCACTCTGGAATGCTGGTTGCCGACATAAAGCGGGTCGTTTAAGAGGCTCTCCTGATTTGTCCCCGCATCTAAAACGACAGCCAGCACTCGGCTCGGATCAATGCCGGCAGCCGCCGTATAAACTGCCAGCTTGCCGATAGAAATCGCGATTCCTCCGACGCCCCAGTCACCGATTCCTAAAATTCCTTCCGCATCAGTGGCAACAATTAAATCAATCGTATCGCTTTGATCTTTATACTGTTTAAATGCTTCTTTCATACCGTCCGGGTCATCAATTGAAAGATAGAGACCTCTCGGCTTTCTGTATTCATGGCTGTATCTCTGGATTGCCGTTCCGACTGTCGGTGTGTAGACAATCGGTAGCATTTCCCCTAAATGGTCGTTTAACAGGCGGTAAAACAGCGTTTCATTCCGATCGTGCAACGCTGTTAAATAAACATTTTTACTTAAATCATCAGGCTGTGCGGAATATTGTTCGTACGCTCTTTTCACCTGATCTTCAATTGTTAATACCTTTGGCGGCAGAAAGCCTTTTAAACCGAGTTCTTTTCTTTCTTCTTCAGTAAAAGCAACACCTTTGTTCAAAAAAGGAACAGAGAGTACTTCAAGGCCTCTTAATGTTGTTTGAATATCTCCTTCGTTTGTTACTTTAAATTGTTTCACCCTGCCTCTTCCTTTCTGAGCATAATTAATACTAGGTTTGCATTATTAGCCGGAAAACATGCAGGGTAAACCTAAAAATATGCTATTAGTTGATTCGCTTGATTGACTCTTTGATGCTTCCCTCTTCATCCCATTTAAGCGCGCGATATTGGGCATCATGATAAAAAATAAACCATGCGTCTTTTTCCGCTGCGAATGACTGCCATTTCTGCTTTTGCGGTATAGAGGTCATCGGATAATCATCGTAAGCCAGCACCCATAGCGGGTTGCGGTGGGCGTGTGTCGGCATCAGATCTGCCATATGTACTGCGGTTTCACCCGCATCCTCGCATATAAGAATACTGTGGCCCTCACTATGGCCTCCAGTGTGGTGCAGCGTCATTCCCTCTGTGATTGTTAAGTTGTCTTCAAAGGTTTTGACTTGGCCGGCAACAGCCTCCCAGTTTTCTTTCCAATATGTATTTTTCGATCGGATATTCGGATGGCGCATTTCATCCCATTCAATAGCTGATGCATAAATCACTGCATTTGGAAAGACAGAGACGAGCTGTTCTCCTTCGTATTCCGTTAAACCGCATGCATGATCGAAATGAAGGTGTGTCATCGCAATCACGTCTATATCAGCAGCCGTTAACCCGAGTCCTGCCAAGGATGTTTTTACATTCGACTCTTGTGTCACGCCATAGTTTCGTTTTTGTTTATCAGTCAGCTTGCCGGCCCCAATTCCCGCGTCGACAATTATATTCAGCCCGTCCTTTTGTATGAGGATAGGGTCTGTCCGTAGTTCAATCTGGTTTTTTTCATTGACTGGATATTTTCTGGACCATAATGGCTTCGGAACGACCCCGAACATGGCGCCTCCATCCATATGTGTCACACCTCCGTCAAGCCAGGTCAATGTGATATTTCCAACTTTCATTGTTTCCATTTTCATCCCCCCTGTCATCATAGTAGCAAACGGTCCATAAAAAAAACAGACTCCTGTCGAGAGTCTGTTTTACGTTCTCCATTCAACCTCAGCCCGATAAATCGGCTGGCCGAGTGCTGAGAATTTTTCTTCGTATTCTGTCATAATATTGCCTTCAAGATTGCTGTTATGCAAATCGAGACTGACATATGTCAGCAGCAGGCCGTACTCAGAGAAGCTTTTCAAAGAGTACTCAAACAAGCCGCGGTTGTCTGTTTTAAAATGAATCGCTCCGTCTTTCCCCATTACTTCTTCATATTTTTTAAGGAAGTGGGAATACGTCAGACGGCGTTTTTCATGACGGTTCTTCGGCCAAGGATCAGAAAAGTTTAAGTAAACCCGATTGACTTCACCTGGCTCAAACACATCTGTCAGCGTGTCAGCATCTATATTCAAAAGCTTTACATTCGGCGTTTCACTGTCTTTTACTTTTTGGACGGCTGTCACGATGACGCTTTTAAATAACTCAATACCAATATAATTAATATCCGGATTTTGTTTGGCCATTCCAGAAATGAATTGTCCTTTTCCTGTTCCAACCTCGATATGAATCGGATTGTCGTTGCCAAACACTGTGTTCCATTTTCCTTTATAATCAGCAGGATTGCTGATGGCAATATGTGCGTTCTCAGCCAAAAAGTCATCAGCCCAAGGCTTATGGCGCATTCTCATATGATTGACACCTCTATCTATTATTTCGACTAACAACATACCATGAATTAAAAGGACCCGCAAGATCGTTTTTCCAGTGTGTCTTTTAGGGCCGATGACATAAAAAAGGAGGCTCCCGTCTGCCGGAACACTCCTTTCACATGCATAAAAACACTCTATTTTGAACAAATTAACCCGTATGATACTGAAGGGATGTGTACCGTTATGGGTTTACAATATGAGCATCAAGTTCATTTATTGAAAGATATATTGACTGACCATCAATTGGACTGCTGCGGAACCGTTGCCGAGTACGAGCAGCTTGAGCGTGTGATTAAATCGCTGATGGCAAACACCGAACTAGATTCAAACTTCAAAAACGTGCTGGAAGATGTGTACCGCTACAGCCAATCAGGAATATCGTCCAAATCCATTGACTCACACATACAAGAGCATCAAAACAGTCTGACTCAGTGGGTAGAGAAAATGGATTCGTATTCCTGATTATTCAACGATACGTTTCATAAGCATGTGCAGTTCTTCCATTGCATCATGAAACTCCTTATCATTGCCTTTTGCTTTATGCCACGCAATGAAAGTAATTGTTTCAGCCAACACATACCAAGCCATTCGCAACCGCAGGCTTTCTGTTAATTCAATGCCGTACATGCCCAGCCAGCTCTCCCAAGCTGGCTTTTCGACGTAATGGTATAGCAAGGGCCCGAGATCCATGGCCGGATCAGCAATCATGGCGCCGTCCCAGTCAATTAAATACAGCTGGTTGTCTTCAGACAATAGCCAGTTATTATGATTGACATCACAATGGCAAACGACTTTTTCACCGAAATGCACTTCATGCAGATGTTCTTCTAAGTATTTGATCCCTTCTTGAATCAGCGGCGAAGATTGCTGCACAACAAATACAGCCTGCTTCAGCTGAGAAAGAAGAGCACCCGGGTCCAGCGGTTCTTTTCCAAGTCTCTTCAGCATGTCCAGCAAGGCTTTTGATGTGTGTATTTTACGAAGCAATTCAGCAACGGACCGTCCGCTCATATCTTTAGGCTTCAGCTCTCTGCCGGTCATCCAGTGCTGGGCCGTAATAACATCTCCATTTTCCATCCGTTTTGTCCAAACCAGCTTCGGAACAATGCCTTCGGCGGATAAAACAGCTAAAAAAGGTGAGCTATTACGTTTTAAAAAAAGCTGCTGCCCGTTATGTTTCGCATAATATGCATCTCCTGTAGCTCCTCCGGCGGGGAAGATCTCCCAATCGCTACCTAGTAATTGTCCCAACCAGTTCATATCAATGTTCAACCCATCATTTCTTAAAATATTTTAGAATAAAGGCTAATCGTCTCCAGTATATCCAGCGAGTGCCTTTTTCGTACGAAGCGTATGAAAATAAAAAAGACAGCTATTGAGAGTCTCATATGCTAATCAATAGCCGTCCTTTAAATTTTAGCGCTATAGCCCAAACTTCGTCAAGCAAAACTCTTAAGATCTGATGCTAAATATAGAATACCGTTCCGAGCAATCGCTTTCTTGATTTCTTTCAGGTCAAGCTGAAAACCTGATGGATCTTGGCTGCCGTCCATTCTGAATTGTTGCAGCTGCAAAACATATATTCACACCTGCGAGATCCCCAGTGACCGGCGCCCTTTTATCTGCGCCCGAATTATCCGAATATGAAAGCTTGACAGCAGCTGAGCTGCGGCAAGCTCCCAGCCCTCCATGATAACAAAGTGAAATTATCAAACGTGTGCCACGTTTGGAGATCCATTTTGCCGCCGCTGGATGCTCCGACGGCGTGCCAGTATTTCTCCCCAGCGGAAAAGCGGCCGTTTCTCTCTCAAGCTGAAACGGCGGTTTCAAGATTTCTTTTTGTTCAGCAGGAATCAGTCATCGATATACGCTTTAAATCTGCGGCGGATGCTTTTTCTTCAATCCGTTTATGTTTTGATCTTTAGGGGTGAAGGACTCGATGCCAGACGAAACGGGGTGGTACCCATGATTTCTCCGTCAGCATGGAATGGAATTTTCCCCTTCGTGTAAAGCGTAATATCTTTTGCTTTAAACATCGTAACGCCGTCCATCTTTGTATGTTTTCCAAACGCCATCAGACATAAAAGCCAATACTTTTTCAAAAATGGCTGATTTTCAACGATCACGATATCAAATGCTTTCTCGCGCGGATTTGCAAGCGGAGCCGCCTTCATGCCGCCTCCGTAAAACGGATGGTTGGATACAATTGCAAACCAGACATCATGAAATTCTTGTGTCTCTCCTTCCATTGTACAAGCTAACGAAAACGGCTTAAAGGTCGCCGAGGCATGCAAATGGGATAGCGGATACACAAGAAATCGAAGGCGGAGAAAAAGAAAGAATCGCCGCAGCGGAAATTCCATCGCCTTTTTATTGACATATGCGTCAAACCCGATTCCGATATGATTCATAAAATAAAGAAGCTGTGATTTATCCTGAAGGAAATGAACGCTCCCTAAATGAAAGGTTCTGGTTAACGGACGTTTTAGCTTTTTGATTTCCTGTATCAGATCGATTTTTTTAATCGAAAATCCTCTCGAAAAATCATTGTACGCGCCCGCTGGCACGAAGCTCAATTCAATATCATCAACATCTTTCAGCCCGTTAACAACCTCGTGCATCGTTCCGTCTCCGCCAATGACGATCAGGCGCTTGAGTTTATATTCCTGTATCGTTGAAATCTGCCTGGCGAGCACCTCAGCATGTCCCGGATGTTCAGTTAAAAAGGAGCGGTGCTCGACCTTTCGTTTGATCAATTCCTTTTGAATCGACTTCCAAACACGCAGTCCGTTTCGATGACCTGCTGTCGGATTAATAATAAAAAACCAATGGCTCATCTCTCTCACCTGCTTATGTTATGAGGCAACCGCTCAAATCGTTCTCTTCTACTCCAGCCACTCTTGTCTACGATAGGACTCAGACATGCAGTAAGACAACAGAGCCTTTGCAGCTTTCACCTGATGATGTTTAATCGGTGCAGTATTTTTCTTCTGCCGCTCAATCCATTCCTCCGCGTTTCGCTTATCTGCTATTTCTAAGCCGTACGGCGGTTCCGGGTAATCGATGTATGACGATCTGCTCAGAAGCAATTTGCGAACCGGAATCTCAGCCTGTTTTTCCTTTACGATCTTTGAGACAACAGAGTCGGTTCGAAACAGGCTCAGGCCCGGATTTAACACTGATGCAGTCTGAGAGGCTGTTTTCTTCTCCCAAAAACGATTTTTAGACCCTATGTACACACTGTCTTCCTCCGCTTCTAAAAAAGAAACGCAATAAATCTCGAGAGGGGAAATAATCACAATGCTTAACTCAACCGCCGCCTGCTGAATTTGCAGCACAGGCTTATACATAATGAAATAAGAATCAGGCAGCTGCTGAGTCAGATAACGCAATATGCGGTCCTGTTTCACCTGATTTGAAAGACGAGATATGTCTGAAAGAGTAGAGCTTGCCCATTTAAGCTGAAAGTCATATAAATGTCTTTTATAAAAAGACGCCAGCGCCATCCTGCTCTGCGGCAGCCTTACATGTATATCTTCATCTTCTTCAAACCATTGGTGTTTCTCTTCTTGTATATCGGCTTTTATCTCTTCTTTTCTTCTTTTCAATGAAAATTTTTTTCGTTTTTGTTCTGGTTCAGGCTCTTCGGCACCGGCTTGCCTTTTTTCATGCTGGCGCTCTGCTGCTTCTAACAGTGAATGCCAGCGCTCTTTTTTCAGCCGTACAAACTGGTTGATATAGTGGTAAGGATCTAGCTCATATCTCGATATATAATCATGAATTTTAATGATTTGTGCCATGTTCGTTTCTCCACTCCGCAATGTATTAAGATAAATGAAATTTGAATAGTTCCTCATATTTTGGTGACCGGTTTAAGTGTATTCGAAAGAGCGAAAACCTCTGGGCCATCATTGAAACCTCGCCGCGTTCAAATGGAACATGTGTCGGAAACCCTGCTTCACCTGTCCATTTTCTAGCCAGCGTCATATGGGGATGATACGGTCTTTTTTCCACTTGAAAATCGGCTTGAAGAACAGCCTGTTTTGTCTGTTCCCGCAACATGTCAAGCGTACTGTTTTTCTTTGGCTCCAGATGTAAAACACGTGGTCTTCTGCGGTCGCCGAATACATCTATTTGGCCAAACTCGATCGGAAACGAATCGGTTTCTGAAGCAATCGCAGCTAGTGAGCCTTCAAGCTGCTTGATTTGTGTCTCATCCGCCGCTCCGAGAAAAATTAATGTGATATGGTAGTCAAGCGGGTGTACCCATTTTTGAAACGTCAAAGCCGGCTCGTTTTTCGCAGCTTGGTAAATGGCATTCGCAATTCCCTCAGGAATAGGAACACCGATGAAATAATGAGGCCGTATATCCGGCATCCGTCTGACACTCCCTTCTCTGACAGCTATTATTTTATCAATAAAGAGGCTGTGCGAATAGAGGAACAGTGTATGAAAACACTCTCCTACAAACGTTTATTATGTTAGGATATTATATGACACTTGTTTTATTCAGAAAGGAATGACAATGTTGAAAATCGTTAAAAACACAGCAGAACTGATAGGAGACACACCGCTTGTGAGATTGAATCGGCTTCAGCCGGAAAACGCGGCTCAAGTCTATTTAAAGCTTGAATACTTCAATCCAAGCGGCAGTGTGAAAGACAGAGCTGCTTATCATATGATTATAGAAGCAGAACAAAACGGTTTGCTTAAGCCGGGCTCAGTCATTATAGAGCCGACAAGCGGAAATACCGGAATCGGGCTCGCCATGAATGCAGCTGCACGCGGCTACAAAGCGATTTTAGTCATGCCTGATACGATGACGAAGGAACGGATAAACCTGCTAAAAGCTTACGGTGCAGAGGTTGTATTAACACCCGGAGCGGAAAGAATGCCAGGCAGCATTAAGAAAGCGAAGGAGCTTGCCGAACAAATTCCGAACAGCTATATACCAATGCAGTTTGATAATACCGCCAATCCTGACGCACACCGAAAAACAACGGCTCCTGAAATTGCCCGGGCAATAGAGGAAATCGGAAAACCGCTCGGCGCTTTTGTAGCATCTTCCGGAACGGGAGGAACCATTACAGGAACAGGTGAAGCGCTCAAAGAGCTTTTTCCTGATATTACGGTTCATGTTGTCGAGCCTGAAGGTTCACCTGTATTATCTGGAGGGAAACCCGGCGCCCATAAGCTTGTTGGGACGAGTCCAGGTTTTATACCTCCGATTTTAAATCAAGATGTATATGATGAGATTATCAAAATTTCTGATGAAGACGCCTATACGACGACAAGACGCCTTGCCGCTGAAGAAGGAATCCTTGTCGGACCTTCTTCAGGCGCTGCCTGCTTCGCGGCAATCGAAACAGCGAAACGCCTCTCTCCTGACCAAGTTGTGGTTTGCATGACTGCCGATACAGGGGAACGGTATTTATCAACTGATTTATGGTCATTAGTTTAAAAAAGGACTGGCTTCCGCAGAAGCCGGTCCTTTTATTTCGCCAGTTCATAGATCGCCTGCGCATATAACGCTGTCGATCTGAGCAAATCATCAATTTCGATATATTCATCCTTTTGATGTGCACTGTCAGGGCGTCCTGGGAACAGAGGGCCGAAAGCGACACCGGCTTTTAAAGATCTGGCATAAGTCCCGCCGCCGATTGAGATTAAATCAGCTTTTTTACCGAGCTGGCTTTCATAAACCATTTGCAGAGTTTTGACTAACGGATGGTCTGCTGATACATGATGCGGCTTGCTGTCCTTGAAATCTCCCAGCTCAAATTCAGATGCGCTTTCAAATACATTACGGATCACTTTGCTTTCTGCGGTCACAGGATAGCGGATATTGATCCCTAGCTTGCCTCCTTGCCCTTTCGAATAACGAAGTGTTCCGACATTTAATGTCAGCTCTCCGCTAATGTCATCCTCACAGTCGATATTTAGTTTCTTCCCTCTCGTATCGTCTGAAAACTTGTCTGTTACAACGTGCACAAACTGCTGTCCTGCTTCGTCAAGCTTAGTCTGCTGCAAAAATTCACATAGTAAAAGGCCGGCATTAATTCCATTATTCGGTTCCATCGCATGGCAGGAAACCCCGAACATACGCAAAATGAGCTGGCCGTTCTCTATTGCAGCTTCACCTTTTTGATCTGTCGTGTGAAGCATGTTTTTAAACGAAGCAAGAATTTCTTCTTTTTTCGGTCCTTCAATGACAGCTTCCGCAGCGTCAGGCACCATGTTCAAGCGGAGGCCTGATTGAAATGAGACAAGCACTGCTTCTGAATCGGATTGGATTGAGCGAAGCGGGATGAATAATGAAGCATCAATGATTCCTTTTTCCGCGTTAATAATCGGAAAATCGGCATCCGGCGCAAACCCCATTGCCGGCATTTCTTCATGCTTGAAATAATGCTCCACACATCTCCAATCGCTTTCTTCATCAGTTCCAATAATAATTCTGACACGCTTGGACAGGGGCAGATTCATATCTTTTACAATTTTCAGCGCGTAAAACGCCGCCATCGTCGGACCTTTGTCATCAATAGCGCCTCTTGCATAAATCCGTCCGTTGCGTATATCCGCTGAAAATGGATCACTCGTCCAGCCGTCCCCTGGCGGCACAACATCAACATGGCAAAGTACACCGACAATCTCATCGCCCTCGCCCCATTCAATATGTCCTGCGAAGCCGTCAAGGTTTTTAGTTGTAAAGCCTTCTTTGTCTCCGAGCTCCAATAGTGACGTCAAACTGGCATTTACTCCCTCCCCAAACGGTTTGCCGGGTCCTGCGGTTGTGTCATCCATTACACTGTTGATTCTCAAAAACTTCTGGGTATCACGAATTAAATCTTCTTTTTTCCTGATCACTTCAACTTCCCAGTTCATAACGTTCCCCTTTCCGCAAGAAACCACTTGCAAAAACTAAATAAAACGAATAATATTAATGTGATTTTGTTAAATTGTTCGTAATTGGAGGATACTATGTTTCATCTAAAAGAGCAGCAAACATCCATAAAGCAAGAAATCATAGCAGGGCTGACAACCTTTTTCACAATGGTCTATATCGTCGTGGTTAACCCAGTCATTCTGGCTAACGCCGGGGTTCCTTTCGACCAGGTTTTCACCGCAACGATTATTGCCTCCATTGTCGGGACGCTGTGGATGGCCCTTGCAGCAAATTATCCGATTGCTATTGCGCCGGGCATGGGCTTGAACGCTTATTTAGCCTTTCATGTCGTAAGCGCAAGCGATGGCGGAATCACATACGCTACAGCGTTCAGCGCTGTGTTTACAGCAGGGGTTCTCTTCATTATTTTATCGTTAACGCCTCTAAGAAAACAACTTATAGAAGCGATTCCAAACAATTTAAAATACGGGATCACAACAGGCATCGGGCTGTTTATCGCTTTTATCGGTTTGCGGCAGGCCGGAATTGTGGCAGCTGATGAATCAAATTTGGTTACACTCGGTAATTTACACTCACCAGGTGTAATTTTAACACTGATCGGGCTTTTGCTCAGTGTGGTTCTGATGGTTTTGAATGTCAGCGGAGCCTTATTTATCGGAATGGCGGCGACGGCTTTAATCGCCTTTTTTACCGGCCAGCTGCATTTGCCGAAAGGGCTTATGTCTCTCCCTCATTTGCCGGACGGGCTGATCATCGCAAATCCGTTTTCCGCTTTTGGAGACGTCATACATCATGGCCTGTACGCCGTTGTCTTTTCTTTTCTATTGGTCACAATTTTCGATACGACCGGCACAATGATCGGTGTTGCAGAGCAAGCTGGGCTGATGAAGAACAACAAGCTGCCAAACGTGCGAAAAGCGCTGCTTGCTGATTCAACAGCGACAACAGTAGGCGCTGTTTTCGGCACAAGTCCAACAACGGCATTTATCGAATCTTCCGCTGGTGTCGCAGCCGGAGGAAGAACAGGGCTTACCGCTTTGACTGTTGCGGTGCTGTTTGCAGTTTCAATGTTTTTCAGTCCGCTCGTCAGTGCCTTATCCGGTATCGCCGCTATCACCTCTCCTGCTTTGATTATCGTCGGCAGCCTGATGATGAGTTCTGTTTCTCATATCAAATGGAAAGAAATGGATGATGCGTTTCCTGCGTTTCTCGTTATTTTGGCCATGCCTTTGACATCAAGCATCTCTACAGGAATTGCGCTTGGGTTTATTTCATATCCAATCGTTAAAGCAGCGCGGGGAAAATGGAGAGAGATTCATCCGCTCGTTATTGTTTTCGCTATTCTGTTTTTCATCCAGCTGTTCATTTTATAACCTGTACAAAAACCCCAAACGTCAGCGTTTGGGGTTTTTATGTAAACAATAAAGAAATAGCGGCCGCTATATAACAGCAGGCAGAAAATGCATAGTGCAGCGTGTTAATACAGCTTTTTCGGGCTCGGTAGTACTCATCACTTTCCTTATCGGCGCCGATTAAAAAAGGAGCATCCATGATCTTGTCAAACATAAGCGTTAGAAGAAAACGGCATACACCTGTATACACCAACAGCGCAATCAGCTTCAGCCCAATCGGGAAGACAACTATTAGAACGGTGAACGCTGACAATAACATGTACATGTGCCTCATATACTCGCCATTCCTCAGCATGACTTTGAAAAACAACTCCTTATAGCCTGTACAGATTGTTCTTTTTTTAAATATCCTTCTTGAATTCCGGTATAGGAATGGTTTTCTTCTCATCCTGTCTTTCACCTTCGGGACCCCTGTCTCCTGGCTCATCATCATCACAAGTCCAGCAAGCGCCAACTTGCTTTTTTTCTCTTCAATCACCTCTGCTTCGAAACCCGAGATTGAAGCTGCCTTTTTTAAACCGCGGCCAAATGCGAAAATCAAAAACAAAATGCCAATGAGCGCAAGCAAACGCCAATCACTAAAAGCGATCAGGACAGCAGAACCAGAGAAAAGAACGGCTTTGAGAAGAATACCGCCAATCCATCTCGACATGGTGCGCGGCCACCTGATCCTGTCTTGCTTCAAGGATAAAAAGAATATATGGAGACCAAACAAATAACACAATAGAGCAGCGCTTTCTGCCAGCGTAAGGTGAACAGAATGACCGATAAAGGGAAAAACAACGAAAAAGAGCAGCAGCCATTTAGCCAGCGTGACAAAAAAAGAATACACTAGCGCAAACCGTTTGAGCTGATAGATCATCTCTTTCTTTTGCAGCAAAAATACTTTGTCCGCTTCCATTACAAACGTATGAATTGTGCCTGTACACACGATCAACGCACACACAGCGTACAGCCATCTCCATTCTATTATCTCCGACCACTCATAAAAAAGGCCGCTTCCGTTCAGCAAATCAACATACTGATAGATGACGAAAACAAGCGCCGGCAAAACAATGTAGAGAGCAACCGTCCAGTCTATGACCGCATGCATCACCTTAAACTGATATCTGTAATGGTCAAACAGCCTTCGAACAAACAGCGCTCGCCCATTCATGATCGATCACCTTGAACCGCCTTATAAAAACAATCAAGCAATGACTGCCCCTCTGATCCAGTCTGTTCCTGAATATCTTTTAACGTGCCTTGGAGAAAAACAGATCCTTTCTCAATCATGTAAAAACGATCGCACATTTTTTCTGCGGTATCGAGTACATGCGTGCACATGAGGATGCCGGCTCCCCTCTCTTTTTCAGCTTTAAGCATGTCCACAAAACATTTCGTTGATAATGGATCAAGGCCGATAAATGGCTCATCGATCACATACATATCCGGTTTAGAAAGAAAAGCCTGGATCAGCATCAGTTTTTGCTGCATGCCTTTTGAAAACGTGACAGGCAGTTCATGCCGAACGTGGTCAAGCGAAAACGTCTGCAGCAGGCTTTCGGCACGCGAAAATTCATGCTCTCCAATACCGCGGAGCGTGCTGATCAGATCCAAGTGCTCCCATAGCGTCAGCTCTTCATAAAAGGCCGGATGTTCAGGAATATATGCAAATGAACAGTCGTTCCAGGCAATATTCCCTTTAAAGTCTTCTGAAAGGCCGAGTATCGCTTTGATCGCGGTGCTTTTTCCGGCGCCGTTAGCCCCGATTAACCCGACCATCTCTCCTTTTCCGACTTCCAAAAAAACATCAGCAAGAACTTTTTTTCGGCTAGTATATCCTGCCTGTTCAATTGAGGCCTCAAGCAATTTTGTCAATTTTCATCCACCTCCAAAATTTACTACGAAAAAGAATAAAAAAAGTTCCTGTAACCATAATAATATTGTGTCGAAATACATAGTAATCCAACAAGGATGGCCGCACAGCTTAAATTGGAAAAAATTTAATAGAAGTTATCTCTAGATTCATCACTGCGGTATCGTGTATAATAAGGGCGAATTATCTAAAAACTTCACATGTCTGCCTTAGTTGTAATTTTGTACGCAGTTGATAGTCGTGAGTTGTGGTTAGTCAAGTCCATCCGATCTTATGATAGGGAGTGGTTTTTTGAAACCTTCAACAAACCGTATGCTAACTCGAATCAAATCAGTTTATATGTTTATACAAGAAAAAGGCCTTGTGACAACACAAGAACTGGTTGATGAATTCGGCATTACACCTAGAACGATTCAAAGAGACTTAAATGTGTTGGCATATAATGATCTTGTTCATAGTCCAAGCCGTGGCAAGTGGGAGACAACGAGAAAGAAAGTAAAGATTACATCATAAATTAAAAAATTACATAGGGCCGCCTGCGCGCGGCCTGATAAATACAGGGTGACGAAACTTCTGACCCTTGTTTTTGCGTGTTTATAAATAAAAAAATCCCGCATGGAATGCGGGATTTTGTCATCTTTATTCAGCGTGATTGAAAACTTTTGATGTCTAGGAAGGGCGAGCATAGGAGCAGACTTTCACAGGAGGTGATGACGGCGGTGTTTAGGCAGGACGCCTAAGCATGTAAGCTGCCGTTCCTTTCATCATTCGTGAGCACCGACGCACAGGCCTGACAACGAATGCAAGAGTTTGTCGACACGCTGAAATCCCGCATGGAAATGCGGGATTTTTCATGCCTGCGGTTCATTCAGACACGCAAGCTCTTCTTCTGTAAGCTCACGGTATTCTCCTGGCGCAAGAGCAGGGTCCAAGGAAACCGGCCCCATCGAAAGCCGCTTCAAATATATCACTTCATTGCCGACAGCCTTTGCCATCTGCTTAACCTGATGGTATTTTCCTTCTGTAATCGTCAAATATATCACGGTATTGCCGCTATCGTTTGCTTTGATTTCCGCTTTTGCCGGCTTTGTTTTATAGCCGCCTTCTATGTAGACACCCGCTTCCAAATCGGACATGTCCTCAGATGAAATCTGTGATGTTAAATGGACTTCATACGTTTTTGGAACATGTTTTTTAGGCGATAGAAGCCGATGTGCGAGCTGTCCGTCATTTGTGAGCAGCAAAAAGCCCTCTGTATCCTTATCAAGCCTGCCTGCCGGAAATGGCTCAAATCTCATCTCTTCCGGCGTCAACAGATCAACCACTGTTTGCTGGCGGCTGTCCTCCGTCGCCGACAGCACTCCCTGCGGCTTATTCATCATGAGATAAATGAACTCACGATAATCAACCGGATCTCCGTAAACGGTAACCTCCTGAGCAGCAGGATCAACGTGTGTCTTTACGTCTTTGGCCATTTTGCCATCAATCATGACGGCACCCGCCTTCACAACGGCTTTGACCTCTTTTCTTGAACCATATCCGCTGTTGGCAAGCAGCTTATCAAGCCTCATCCCTAATCTCTCCTTTATAAAAGAAAGCCCGCAGCATGCGAGCTCTCCGTTTCTTATGTTTTGTTCATCGGCCGGCATGTTTGCCTCTCTTTAAGAACCCGGGCAAACGCCGTCCCACTATTTTCTGCAAAAATCCTAATCGGTAGCTGCAATATAAATAAACAGCTCCGCCAACAGCCGCAGCGATCACCACAACTGCTGCAGCCTGCACCTGGCCATCTTGGTAAGAAATGAAGAAACTTAATACCCATTGGACGATTTTCACAGCTATACCCATGATGGCTGACAAGACCAGCATCAGAACAGTCCGTTTGATTAATATGTTATACGAATAGCCTGCATGGCGTTTAATCATGATAAATCCGTATAAAAGCGAAGCGATATATCCAAGCGCTGTCGCTAAAATCGCACCGTCAGCCTGCATCAGCTTGATCAGCGGCACATTCAGCACAAGCTTAATTACGACGCCGATCACAAGGCTGACAACCGCAAATTTTTGTTTATTGATGCCTTGCAGGATAGCTGCATTAACCGTAAATAAAGAGAACAAAATCGCAACTGGTGAATACCAGAGCAAAATGTTTGCCCCCAGCTCAGGATGAAGGCTCTCTGATCCGTAAAAGAACGTATACGTCGGTCCTGCCAATAGGGAGATCCCTACAACAGCTGGAATGATTAAAAACAGGATCGTCTGCATCGTTTGATTGATCTGCTGATTCAGCAGCTTGTAGTTTGCGCTTGTAAACGATTCAGTAATCGTTGGAATTAATGTCAGACCGAAAGCCGTTGCAAGGGAAACCGGAATCATCACGAGCTTCTGCACATACAAGGTAAGAATCGCCAGCATATCTTGGCTGATGGCCTGATGGCCGGCTTCAATCATCGCTTTGTTAAATGTATTTGTATCAATATAATTATACAAAGGGATGGCTAGTCCGACAAAAACGTACGGAGCGGCATAGCTGAACAGTTCGAGAAACATTTTCTTATAGCTTAAGTTTGCTGTCGGCCCCGTATTCGGCATCATCGCCAACAAGCCGCCCTTCCGTTTGTTCCAATACATATACAGCACAATCAGGCCTCCGAAGGCGCCTATCAGCGCTGCGAAGGTTGCATAGCCGACAGCGATCACAAGACCGCCGTTAAAAACCTTCAAAATCAAGAAAGTCGCACTCAATAAAAAGATGATCCGGACAATCTGTTCAACGACTTGGGAAACAGCTGTCGGCCCCATCATTTGGTGCCCTTGGAAGAAACCGCGGACAAGGCTCATAATCGGCACGACCAGAAGTGCTAAGCTGACCATGCGGATGACATAGACAACATGATCAATGGTCAGGCCGTTATTATCCTTTCCTCCCAGCGATATTTCCGCAAAAAACGGAGCGGATAAATACAGGATGAAAAAGGCAACCATTCCTGTGACAAGCATAACCGACATGCCGGCCTTGAGCATTTTTCTGCTTGTTTCATAATCCCCTTTGGAATTATATTTGGAAACAAATTTAGAAACGGCCGCGGGAAATCCCATCGTAGCAATATTCAAAAATAAAGTATATTGGTTGTATCCATATTGAAATAATGCACCGCCTGTCGCCCCGACCATAATGCTGAAGGGAATTAAATAGACCATTCCCAGAATCCGCGATATATATGTACCGAGCGTTAATACAAACGTGCCTCTTAACAGTTTGCTTGACATGTTTCTTCATCACCATTTTCTACGAAGATTCAACTTTTCTATTTTACCACAACTGGGCATTTAGACGGTAATAAATACAAAAGCAATCTTGTGAACGATTCAGGTTCGCGGCAAAAGACGTTTAAGGAGAGGCTTTCTTTCGCTATAATAGTACTGTGAACGGAGTGTTCGCAGACGAAATGGAAATAGAAAGTTGATGATAAAAATGAAACAATATGACGTAATCGTAATCGGCGGAGGCCCTTCAGGCTTAATGGCCGCAATCGCAGCGGGAGAACAGGGCGCAGAGGTTTTGCTGATTGATAAAGGAAATAAATTAGGCAGAAAACTCGCGATTTCAGGCGGAGGCCGCTGTAATGTGACGAACCGGCTTCCTGTTGAGGAAATTATTAAGCACATCCCCGGCAATGGGCGGTTTTTATACAGTGCATTTTCTGAATTCAGTAATGAAGACATTATCAATTTTTTTGAAAATCTTGGCATTCAATTGAAGGAAGAGGATCATGGCCGGATGTTTCCTGTGACTGATAAAGCCCAAAGTGTCGTTGACGCCCTGTTAAATAGGCTGAAACAGCTTCGTGTAACGATCAGAACGAATGAGAAAATAAAATCTGTCGTCTATGAAGATGGGCAAGCAGCAGGAATTGTGACGAATAACGGCGAAATGCTCCACAGTCAGGCAGTCATTATCGCTGTTGGCGGTAAAAGTGTGCCTCACACCGGAAGCACAGGAGACGGCTATGAATGGGCTGAAGCTGCGGGTCATACTATAACAGAACTATTTCCGACAGAGGTTCCCGTCACATCTGAAGAACCGTTCATCAAGCAAAAAACACTTCAGGGCTTATCATTAAGAGATGTCGCTGTCAGTGTGCTCAATAAAAAAGGCAAACCAATCATCACTCATAAAATGGATATGCTATTTACCCATTTCGGCCTCTCAGGACCTGCCATTCTCAGATGCAGCCAATTTGTCGTGAAAGAGCTGAAAAAACAGCCGCAAGTTCCGATCAAAATTGATTTGTATCCGGATATCAATGAAGAAACACTATTTCAAAAAATGTACAAAGAACTGAAGGAAGCACCGAAAAAAGCTATTAAAAACGTACTGAAACCTTGGATGCAGGAGCGCTACCTCCTCTTCTTGCTTGAAAAAAACAGCATCTCTCCGAACGTATCTTTTTCTGAGCTGCCGAAGGACCCTTTCAGACAATTTGTAAAGGACTGCAAGCAGTTTACCGTCCTCGCAAACGGCACATTGTCTCTTGATAAAGCTTTTGTCACGGGAGGCGGGGTATCTGTTAAAGAAATTGACCCGAAAAAGATGGCTTCTAAAAAAATGGATGGGCTTTATTTTTGCGGTGAAATTCTGGATATCCACGGATACACAGGAGGATATAATATTACCTCGGCCCTTGTAACCGGAAGGCTTGCCGGACTCAATGCCGGCCGCTTCGCCCGCTCTTGACCGCCTTTTCAATTTGTTTCCAAACGCTGAATATTTGAAAATTCCCCGCATTCATGGTAGGGTGAGACTTGTTTTGTTTCACCTGATTGCGGGGTAATTTTAAGAGAGGAATGATCTGCCAGCGTACGACCATACTAAGCCTGCGAGCAAATATAGGCGTACATAAAAAATTTAGAGGGTGAGAATAGTTGAAAAATATATCTAGTGTATTTTGGATTGTGATTGTAATCACAGCTGCCGCTGTATTGTGGGGCGTTGTATCTCCTGACAGCCTGCAAAACGTATCCCAATCCGCACAAGCATTTATCACCAATTCGTTTGGCTGGTACTATCTTTTGGTTGTTTCATTATTTGTCGGGTTCTGTCTCTTCTTGATTTTCAGCCCGATCGGAAAAATTAAACTCGGAAAGCCCGATGAAAAACCGGAATTCGGGTTATTATCATGGTTTGCCATGCTGTTCAGCGCAGGCATGGGAATTGGCTTAGTATTCTACGGTGCGGCTGAACCGATCAGCCATTACGCAATTAGCTCTCCATCAGGTGAAACAGAAACCCCCCAAGCCTTTAGAGATGCGCTCCGCTATACGTTTTTCCACTGGGGTCTGCACGCTTGGGCAATTTATGCCGTTGTAGCATTATGTATCGCTTATTTCCAATTTCGAAAAGGCGCTCCAGGATTGATCAGCAGCACGCTATCACCGATTCTCGGTGATAAAGTAAACGGCCCGATCGGCAAATTGATTGACTGTATTGCCGTTTTTGCCACAGTTGTCGGCGTAGCGACAAGTCTTGGTATCGGAGCGACTCAAATCAATGGCGGATTAAATTACTTATTTGGGATACCAAATAACTTTCTCGTTCAATTGATTTTAATAACTGTTGTTACGATCATTTTCTTGGTTTCTTCGTGGAGCGGACTCGGTAAAGGCATGAAGTATTTGAGCAACACCAATATGATAATAGCCGGACTGTTAATGCTGTTTGTTCTGTTCGTCGGGCCTACAATACTGATTATGAACTCATTTACAGACTCAATCGGACAGTATATCCAAAATATCGTGCAAATGAGCTTCAGACTGGTCCCATACGATCCTGGAAAACGTGAATGGATTAACAGCTGGACGATTTTCTATTGGGCATGGTGGATTTCCTGGTCTCCATTTGTCGGCATCTTCATTGCCCGGGTATCCAGGGGACGGACGATCCGAGAATTTTTGATCGGTGTTCTGGTAACACCATGTATTCTCGCGTTCCTATGGTTCTCTATCTTTGGCGTATCGGCTATGGATCTTCAGCAAAGTGG
This sequence comes from Bacillus sp. SKDU12, assembly GCF_010093085.1. Lineage (GTDB taxonomy): Bacteria > Bacillota > Bacilli > Bacillales > Bacillaceae > Bacillus > Bacillus mexicanus. The sequence goes on from NZ_MSRC01000001.1 coordinate 157,477, forward strand.
CACATTCAATGTAGCGAATCTGTCAACTGAAACAATGCTGTTCGGAACACTTGACCACTATCCGCTGACGATGTTGACATCTATTTTGTCATTGATCTTGATTGCTGTATTCTTTATTACGTCTGCTGACTCTGCAACATTTGTACTCGGCATGCAGACGACATACGGCTCTTTGAACCCAGCCAATTCAGTAAAATTCAGCTGGGGTATCATTCAATCTGCAATGGCTGCTGTTCTCTTGTATTCCGGCGGACTTGCCGCCTTGCAAAACACAGCGATTCTGGCAGCACTGCCGTTTTCTATCGTTATTCTGCTGATGATTGCCGCTCTCTATAAATCGCTCTCAAAAGAACGAAGAGAGATCAAAAAAGCGGAAAAAATCGATAAACCAAGAAGTCCAAGAGTGAAAAAAGCATACTAACAATAAAAAGAGCTTTCCGCCCTGGCGGAAAGCTCTTTTTATTTGCGATATAATATAAGGGCGGAAAAACAGTAAAGCTGCTCACCGTCTGGGTCGCACGCCGCCGACACCGTATATTTGATATCAATTAGCTGCTCCTCCGATATCCCTTTTAAAAATGAATTGATTTCCGTTTGTAAGTCTTTTTCATGCTCTTCATCAAAAACTGCTACCTTCATCATCTTATCCGCTCTCCTTTCTCTATCAATCTATTCCTGTTGGAACAGCGTTATGATAGAGAAATGATCATCATCTCATATTTGAATAAATCCCCCTTTATAGGGTGAACGGCGCGTGAAGTGTTGAACATGCACTCTCCTTTCTGTTCAAAATAAAAGCAATCGGCATCACGGCGATTGCTTGTTGACTCTCTCGGCTTCTCAATTAAAGCTGGCCTTCATTTCTTCGACTGATTCGACCTCAAAGCCTAAATCATTCAGCATTTTATGGTCCTCCGTCTCCTCTTGTCCGGCAGTTGTTAAGTAATCACCGACAAAAATAGAGTTAGCGGCGTAAAGCCCTAATGGCTGCAATGAGCGGAGATTGACCTCTCTTCCTCCGGAAATGCGAATTTCTTTCGACGGGTTGATAAAACGAAACAGCGCCAGCACTTTTAAACAATATAATGGGTTTAATGCGTTAATGCCTTCTAAAGGTGTGCCGTCAATCGCGTGCAAAAAATTCACCGGAATGGAATCCGCGTCAAGCGCCTTTAAGCTTTTGGCAATATCAATCACGTCCTGTTTCGTCTCCTTCATCCCAATAATGGCGCCTGAACACGGAGACAGTCCCGATTCTTTGGCGATTTCAACCGTATTGACTCTGTCATCGTATGTATGTGAGGTCGTGATGTTTGGGTGGTTTCTCTCTGATGTGTTCACATTATGATTATAGCGATCTACTCCGGCTTCCTTGAGCCGCTTCGCCTGCTCTGGCTTTAATAGTCCAAGACACGCACAAACCTTTAGTCCATATGTCTGTTTAATATCCTGCACCGCGTCTGCGACCTGATCCACTTCTTTATTAGAGGGGCCTCTGCCGCTTGCCACGATGCAATACGTGCCGATATTCAGTTCGTGCGCGCGCTTTGCGCCTTCTAGAAGCGTTTCCTTATTCACCATCTGATAAGCCTGAATCGGCGCTTTTGAAATCACTGACTGTGAACAATAGCCGCAGTTTTCCGGACAGAGTCCAGATTTCGCATTCATAATCATATTGAGCTTTACTTTTTTACCGTAAAAGTGTTTTCTGATTTGAAAAGCTCCGTGCAGCAAAAGAAAAATATCTTCATCTGGACAGTTTAATATAGAAAGCGCTTCTCCGTTGGTCACTTCTGCTCCAGCAAGCACCCGGTCTGCGAGTTCCATCCATTGATTCATTCTCATACCTCCACTTGATTCATAGTAATCATAATGTAGAACCGTTTTGCTTTCATCGATCATACTTGCATGAGATGACCTATGTATAGAGTGTGCGCTTCATCTCATGGCAGGGAATCAGCCGTTCTCCGCCGGACATATGCTTTCCGCCATCATCATCTGACACTGTAAAATGTTTCTTCTTGTATATCGAAAATCACTTCCTGTCATTTTGTTAACTATTTAAAAAAAAGGTTAACAATTAAAATACTATTATTCACACATGATTCTGTCAATATAAGATGTCTTCTTTATGTCCATATTGCTGAGGGCATTCTCATTTATTATCAGCTCCAAAGTCGTACAACAGTATTGGAGGGTTAAGCAGTTTGATATTGTCATGCTCACCGCAGGCGGCTTCGGCACTGCGGCCGTTTATATATGCGTTGTATTTCAAACAGCAGGATGCAGGATATGCCGCAACACAAGGCCTCTCTATGGCATTTATCATTTTGATCATCAGCCTTTGCACGCTTGCGTACGTTAAAGAAATGGGCTGAAAGCCGGCCGCAAAAAACGCATTTAGTTGCGGCAGCTGCACTCAGGCAATCCTTGTTGATGGTCACGCTGTTTTTGACGCTGCAAAAATACTTTATTGTCAGCTTTTTATCCAGAGCGGTAAAGAGATCATATGAAAGGAAGAAGCCATATGAAAAAGATTACATTTATCGGTGCAGGGAGCACGGTTTTCGCTAAAAATGTTTTGGGAGACTGTTTGTTAACAGAAGCTCTTAATGGCTTTGAGTTCGCTCTTTTCGACATTAATCCAAAACGCCTGCAGGAATCCCAGCTCATGCTCGAAAATCTGAGAGACCGCTATAATCCAAGTGTGGCGATTAATAGCTACGATGACAGAAAACTCGCCTTGCAGAATGCAAGCTATGTCATCAATGCAATTCAGGTTGGGGGGTATAAACCGAGCACAGTCATAGACTTTGAAATTCCGAAACGGTACGGGCTTCGTCAGACAATTGCCGACACAGTCGGCATCGGCGGGATCTTCAGATCACTTAGGACCATCCCGGTTTTATTTGATATCGCAAAAGATATGGAGAAAATGTGCCCGAATGCGTGGTTTTTAAACTATACCAATCCTATGGCTTCTCTTACAGGCGCTATGCTTCGCTATACAAATATCAAAACAATCGGGCTCTGCCACAGTGTTCAAGTATGCACAAAAAATTTATTTAAAGCTCTCGGAATGGAGCATAGCGGGATTGAGGAGCGCATCGCGGGCATCAATCATATGGCTTGGCTGTTGGAAGTCAAAAAAGACGGCGCAGATTTATATCCGGAAATCAAAAGGAGAGCAAAAGAAAAACAAAACACAAAGCATCATGATATGGTGCGGTTCGAATTGATGGATAAGTTCGGCTATTATGTCACGGAATCATCCGAACACAACGCAGAATATCATCCATACTTTATTAAACGAAATTATCCCGAGCTAATCAGCGAGCTGCAAATCCCGCTCGATGAATATCCGAGAAGATGCGTCAAACAGATTCAAAATTGGGAGAAAATGCGGGATGATATCGTTAACAATAAAAACCTTGCACATAAACGCTCAAAGGAATACGGCTCAAGAATAATCGAAGCGATGGAAACGAACGAACCGTTCACCTTCGGAGGTAATGTCCTGAATACAGGGCTGATTACCAATCTCCCTTCAAAAGCAGTTGTGGAAGTAACATGCGTCGCCGCCAGAAAAAAAATCACCCCGTGCTTCGCCGGAGTACTGCCTGAGCAGCTTGCAGCCTTAAACCGGACAAATATTAATACACAGCTAATGACAATCGAAGCGGCTGTCACTCGAAAAAAAGAAGCGGTTTATCAAGCCGCAATGCTTGATCCGCATACAAGCGCGGAGCTTTCCTTGAATGACATCATCTCTATGTGTGACGATTTATTTGCAGCGCACGGCAATTGGCTTCCGGAATATAAATAAAAAACTAGGGAAAATCCTTCCCTAGTTTTTTGGCTTTGTTTCGCCTTCCCAAGCCATCATGCCGCCTTCAACATTTATTGTTTTAAAGCCCTGTTCATCCAAGTATCTGCAGACATTCATACTGCGCATTCCTGAGCGGCAGATAAACACGTACTCTTTGTCTTTATCAAGGGTATCCATTTTTTCAGGAATATCGCCCATGCGAATATGAACAGCTTGCGGGATCATGCCTTCCGCCACCTCTTCATCTTCTCTGACATCAATCAAATATAATTCTTCGTCCGCCTCTATTTTTTCTTTCAAAGCGGCTGTGCTGATTTCTTTTATTTCCAAAGAGAACACTCCCATTCACAATAATCATGTTTTAGTATATCAAAGTCAGCCGGGCGATTGCTATTTCGAGCCTGATGAAAAAAATCCCCTTTTGGCAAAGGGGATTTTTTTCAAACTTAGTTTGCCACAATATTGACGAGTTTGCCAGGAACCGCGATGATTTTTCGAATCGTTTTGCCTTCAAGCTGCTCTTTGACCTTTTCATCTGCTTGAGCAAGCTGTTCCAGCTGTTCTTTCGTCGCATCGGCAGGAACCTGTAATTTCGCTTTTACTTTTCCGTTCAGCTGAACAACGATTTCAACCTCATCATCGACAAGCTTCGTTTCATCATATACAGGCCAAGCTTCATATGCAATCGTGCCAGAATGGCCAAGCTTCTCCCAAAGCTCTTCCGCTAAGTGAGGCGCGACCGGAGAAAGAAGCTTCACGAAGCCTTCCATATATTCTTTCGGCAGTTCTGTTGCTTTATACGCTTCATTAATAAAGACCATCAGCTGGGAAATACCCGTATTGAAACGAAGGCCTTCATAATGGTCTGTGACTTTCATGACAGTTTCATGATATACGCGCTCCAATGTTTCACCAGCGCCTTCAACGATTTTGCCATTAAGCTCACCGCCTTCTTCAACAAACAGGCGCCATACACGGTCAAGGAAGCGGCGCGCGCCGTCTAATCCTGATTCAGACCAGGCGATTGAAGCATCAAGCGGCCCCATGAACATTTCGTACAACCTCAGCGTATCAGCACCGTGAGAAGCAACGATTTCGTCAGGGTTGACTACATTCCCTTTCGACTTACTCATTTTTTCGTTGTTTTCGCCGAGAATCATTCCTTGGTTGTACAGCTTTTGGAACGGTTCTTTCGTCGGCACCACACCGATATCATATAGGAACTTATGCCAGAAGCGGGCATACAGAAGGTGAAGCACGGCATGTTCTGCGCCCCCGATATACATATCAACCGGAAGCCATTTTTCCAATTTTTCTGGTGATGCCAGCTGATCCGGATTGTGCGGATCAATATAGCGCAAGAAATACCAGCAGCTTCCCGCCCATTGCGGCATTGTATTCGTTTCTCTTCTTCCTTTTTTACCTGTCTCAGGATCTGTGACTTCCACCCAATCTTTTATGTTCGCAAGCGGTGATTCACCTGTTCCGCTCGGTTTGATTTCATCCGTTTTCGGCAAAATCAGCGGCAGCTCCTCTTCCGGTACAGCCGTTGATGTCCCATCTTCCCAATGGATGATTGGAATCGGCTCGCCCCAATAACGCTGGCGGCTGAAGAGCCAGTCACGCAGACGGTATGTCACTTTCTTCTCGCCGTTTTTCGTTTCTTCCAGCCAAGCGATCACTTTCTCAATCGCTTCCTGCTTGTTAAGACCGTTCAGAAAATCAGAGTTCACATGCTCGCCGTCACCAGTGTAAGCTGCTTCCTCAACGTTTCCGCCTTTCACGACTTCCTTCACCGAAAGGCCGAATGTTTTCGCGAATTCAAAGTCACGCTCATCGTGGCCTGGAACAGCCATGACCGCGCCTGTTCCGTATGATGCAAGCACGTAATCGGCAATCCAGATTGGCAATTTTTCTCCGTTTACAGGATTGACCGCATAAGCACCTGTGAAAACGCCTGTCTTTGTTTTCGCAAGATCTGTACGCTCAAGGTCACTTTTTGATTGAATGTCTTTGATATATGCTTCAACAGCTTCTTTTTGCTCAGCTGTTGTGATGTGTTCCACCAATGCATGTTCTGGAGCAAGTACTGTGTATGTAGCGCCAAAAAGCGTATCTGGTCTTGTCGTAAACACCGTAAAGGATTCAGCATGTCCATCTACAGCAAAATGAACGTGCGCGCCTTCAGAACGGCCGATCCAGTTGCGCTGCATATCTTTAATGCTTTCCGGCCAGTCAAGCTCTTCCAAGTCTTCAAGCAGCCTGTCCGCATATGCTGTAATTTTCAGCATCCACTGCCTCATTGGGCGTCTCTCGACAGGATGGCCGCCGCGTTCGCTCTTGCCGTCAATGACTTCTTCGTTGGCGAGAACTGTTCCGAGCGCAGGGCACCAGTTTACAGGCACTTCGTCAACGTAAGCAAGACCTTTTTCGTAAAGTTTTAAGAAAATCCATTGCGTCCATTTATAGTATTCCGGATCAGTCGTATTAATTTCACGATCCCAGTCATATGAGAAGCCAAGCGCTTGAATTTGGCGGCGGAAATTATCGATATTCTGCTTCGTAAACACAGCGGGATCGTTCCCTGTGTCAAGCGCATATTGCTCAGCCGGCAGGCCGAATGCATCCCACCCCATTGGATGAAGGACATCATAGCCTTGCATGCGTTTCACGCGAGACAGGATATCTGTGGCGGTATATCCTTCAGGATGACCGACGTGCAGCCCCGCTCCAGACGGATAAGGGAACATGTCCAGCGCATAAAATTTTGGTTTTTCATTATGATCAAGAGTGGCAAATGTTTTGTTTTCCAGCCAATATGTTTGCCATTTCTTTTCTATCTGTTTGTGCTGAAAACTCAAAGTAAAAACCTCCTTCTGATTGAATACGGCGTGTATGGTTCAAGTATTGACGGAAAGGAGAGGATTATATTCAGAATATTCCCAAACCAAAAAAAACTCCCTCATCCCTATAAGGGACGAGAGACTTTCGTTTTCCCGCGGTACCACCCTCGTTAGCGCGGCATGCGCCACACTCACTTGATACTTTTAACGCAGTTATGCGTCAGCGGCTTTTTACCGCTGCAACTCTGAGGTGAGTTCAGAAACAAACTTGATTGACTTTCACCAGCCGTCAACTCTCTGTAACAATATCTGCTTCTTACTGCTCCTCTTCATTGTCTTATCGCAACCGTAATCTTACCTGTATTTTATAGAATTCTGTTCATAAGTGCAAGCAGGTTTGTATACAATGGGAATGTACCCTGAACGGGCGAAGAATGAGGACAATTATTCGGGTGGAGTTTTGGTTTGACGTTTGGACTCGGCTGATTCGCCGCCGCTTTTCATTTCTCTCACAAAGTCAAAACTTCTGAGAACAGCTTCACCGCCGTAACCTGAAATAATGGATAAGATGACAAGTTGAATTCCTGAATCGGGGTCAGCGGATAATACAAGTAATATGGAAGCAGTCATTCCGATAAACCAATCTTCCAAAAAGCCAAGGTAGATAAACCGCTTCGTCATTCTGGGTTTCTCCAGCCTGCCTCTCTTTTTCACATGACCGAGAATCCCCATGATTCCTCCAATTACACAAGCAATAAGTACCTGATGCAGCATCTTTATCATCACCTTCCTAAAGCCCTTATTTCGTAAAGCGACTTCAGGCCATCCAGCCCCCTTACACGATTTCCGATGATTTTCGATATCTACATACTGGCAAATCTGAAAAAAGCTTGTTTCTTCCATTATATGTGAACACATGATCGGTAAGCTTGATGCATTGGATTCATTTTTCAGCCGGTGACATTTACCTAGTTACTTATTAAGCTTATACAACATTCTTCCGTTCATATGTTCAATTTATGTTCTTAGCTTTAGTGTATACGAGGACAAGCCTTGATGACAAATGACAAATCACAAACCGCCCTTGCTTGAACAAGAACATACGTTATGCTAGGGTTACTGTAGAATTCATTTAATAAAAGGGGAATACTAGGCTTTCACACAGTTAGCTGACTGCCTAAGGGGGATTTACATGGCTAATTTTCAATCATTCGAAATACAAGGACAGCTAGAAATCATCAAAAAAGCGCTTGATCACGCCCGAGTCGGTGTAGTCATTACAGACCCCGCACTCGAAGATAATCCGATCGTCTACGTTAATCATGGATTTATTCAAATGACCGGCTACGAAGCTGAGGATATTGTAGGAAAAAACTGCCGCTTTTTACAGGGGAAACACACAGACCCCGCTAAAGTAGATACCATCAGAACAGCAATACAAAATAAAGAGCCGGTTACCGTTCAGATCCAAAACTATAAAAAAGATGGAACAATGTTCTGGAATGAATTGAATATTGATCCGCTTGAGACCGAAGGCAAGACCTATTTTGTAGGGATTCAAAAAGACATCACCCAGCAAAAAGAGTATGAAAAACTTCTCGAGGATTCCCTCACAGAAATTACCGCACTTTCAACGCCAATTGTCCCAATTCGCAACGGCATTTCGGCTCTTCCGCTAGTCGGTAACCTGACAGAGGAACGATTTCATTCGATCGTTTGCACATTGACGAATATCTTATCAACGTCCAAAGATGATTATTTGATCATTGATTTATCTGGATTGGCCCAAGTGACCGAACAAACTGCCGACCAGATTTTCAAGCTGAGCCATTTGCTGAAATTGACTGGCACTGAATTAATCATTACCGGCATTAAGCCCGAATTGGCCATGAAAATGAATAGATTAGATGCCAATTTTTCATCATTGAAAACATTTTTAAATGTAAAGGATGCCGTTAATGTGCTTCCGATTATGTAAAAAGCTCCCGCCGTCAGGCGGGAGCTTTTATTATGAAATGATTGACGCCTGCTTATTTCTGTCTTTTGCCGGTTTGATCCGTTTGTCATAAAAAAGCGTTGTGGCAATACTGATCATCAGCAACACCAAAAGAGATAAAACAAGAGCCCGAATGCCGAAATGATCAACAAGCAAACCGCCAAACAACGGACCAATCATTCTGCCGCCTGTAGCCGCGCTGTTGACAAAGCCTTGGTAAAATCCTTCCTTCCCTTTAGGGGCAAGCTGGTTGGCAATCGTCGGCACTGCAGGCCAGACAAGCATTTCTCCGATGGTCAGGATCACCATGGCAGCCAGAAACATCGGAAAGTGTTTTGCTGTCAGCAGCATGCTGAAAGATGCAATGAAAATGATAAATCCGATGACCATTTGCGCTTTCAGTGACTCCGCCCATTTTTTCACCACAAAGCTGACAAGCGGCTGGCCAAGCACAATTAAAATTCCGTTAACCGTCCACAGCACGCTGTATAAGGAAAGAGATATTCCAATACTTTGCGTGTATGAAGCAATCGTGGTAGACCATTGAGAATAAGCAAGCCAGCCTAGTACATAGCCGCTGCTTAATATGATCAGCGCGGCAAATTTCGCTTTGCCGTTCACAGCATCATAATCAAGCACGGATGTTTGAGACGCATCCTTCGTCTGAATATTTCGAAATCCGAAATATACGATAAAGAAAAAGAGCAGATACAATACGGCATTCGCCATAAATACGTACGAAAACGAGAAAGACGCCACGACACCGCCAAGCGCTGAGCCGACGGCCACCCCCGCGTTTTGCGCGACATAGATCGCATTAAATGCCTTCCTTCCCCCTTCAGGCCACACTGCCCCAGCCATGGCGTAGCTGGCTGGAAAAACAACACCGGAACCAAAGCCCACAACCGTCAGCAGTGCAATATAGGCAGGCCAATCATGAAAAAAGACAAGACCCATTAAGCTTGCTAACGTAATCGCAATTCCGAGCATAATCGATTTAAACCCGCCGATTTTATCAAACAAAAAACCGCCGCATAAATTTCCTGCTACACTGGCGCCGGAATTCAGCATCAGGACAAGTCCGGCTACTGTTAATGACTTTCCTAATTGATTATGAATATAAATCGTATTCAACGGCCACAAAAAAGAAGCTCCGGTCACATTGATAAACATTCCAATAACTAATATTTTAAGAGCACGCGGCATACTCATCCCCCTTTCTTACCTAAAAAAGCTCATGAAAAAAACGAAACCTAAAACGGCTCCGTACGAATCGAGTGATCATAGCACATTCATTCTATCTGTCTATCTCACATTTTTCAACTGATGAGCGTAAAAAAATCTAACAAATATTGTTTGTAAAATGTAAAATAAATAGAAAAGGGGGAAATTTTATGGAAATGACATTAGCATTCTTAGGTTTTCTTGCATGTCTCCTTTCGCTTGGCTATGGATTGTACCACCTCGCCGGATATATGCTAAAAAAGGAAAAACGTTTCTCTAAAAGACTTTTTTGGCCGCTTTTGATAGTAGGTCTCGTGCTTCTCTTCACCGGAGCAGGATTATCAGAGCCTGATGCCGCTGCAGCAAATGCTGAGAAAAAATATTCAGAGCTGAACACCGAATATAAAAGTCTCGCAAAAGAGCACGAAGCACTTGAGAAAGAATATCAATCTGTCAGCGCTGAAGCAAAGAAATTGAAAGACAGCACAGAAGACCAAGACAAGCTTAAAAAGCTCGAAAAAGAAAATAGCGAACTAAAAAAGACTCAGACATCATTAAAAGCTGAAACAAAAAAACTTCAAGATAATCAAAAACAGCTCAAAGAAGATAAAACAAACCTTGAAAAGCAATTAAGTGAGGCGAAAAGCCAGCCTGCGCGTTCTCATGAAAGCACTAAAAATTCTTCAAGCCATACAAATAAAGCTGGTGAAGTCAAAACAGCTGACAAAACAGAAGGCTGTAACATTAAAGGAAGCAAAAGCGGCATCTATCACACACCAGGCAGTACATACTATGACCGGACAACTGATCCTGCTGAAATGTTCTGCTCAGTTGAAGAGGCTAAAGCCGCCGGCTACCGGGCACCAAAACGATAAGAAAAGCTCCAGAATTTCTGGAGCTTTTCCATTTTATAATGAAGATTTCATTACCTTCTTATAATATTGGACAGATAGAAAACCAAAAATGGAGTAAAGCGCTGTATATATCACCATGACCATAATCATCGGCGTCCACACCTCTGACCCGAATAAAAACCAGCCGGATTGGACGGCGAAGTAGCTGTGGAAAAGACCGACAACGAGCGGAATCCCGAAGTTGTACATTTGTTTGATGCGTATCCCCTTCATCAGATCCCCCTGCGTAAAACCAAGTTTTCTCAAAATCGTATAATTCGGTTTTTCATCTTCACTTTCACCCATTTGTTTAAAATAAAGAATACAGCCTGATGTAATCAGAAACGTTAACCCTAAGAAACCGACGATGAACATCACGATTCCAAACAGTGATTTTTGTGCTATCCCTGTATCCAGTCTTGATAAGTGCTGACCTGTTTTATTCACATTCTGAAAAAGCTCATTTGCCTTTTCCAGCTGGTCTTCATGTTTCACGTTGATGCCGATAAATTCAGATTGCGCCAGCTGAATATGGGGGTCTTTATCTTTGTTCAACCTTTTATACAAGCGGTCATCTACTACCACTGTAGGCATCCCCCCGCTTGTAAACATGTATGATACAAGAAACTCATCTCTTAATCCTTTATAGTGTAATCGATGTGTTTCATTTTTACTTTTTACTTTTATGCTGCCGGAGTCTTTTAAAATCATAAGTTTTTGCAGTAAATCGGTATACCCTGAGAAAACCGCCTCCCCTGAAGCTACGTCGACTCCTGTTACATCTTTGTCGCTCACAACAGCAAGTTGTAATTTGCTAGGATCACCCTGCATTTCTTTCGGATTTCCATCCATAATTTTTGTGACATCAAAAGCCGCTTGCAGAACAGGAGTTTCTTTTTTCACATACGAAATGTTACTTTCACTCAAACTGTTTTCAAATTGTTTGGCATTTTTCTCATTCATGAATGAAAAATCAGCCGCCACGTTTTGTTCAGCACTTTTTTCTGCCGAGTAATAGGAGATGTAAGCAAGAGACAACAGCCCAATGGCGAGCGCTGAAACGGTTGTAATAATCGTCAGCAGCAACGCGTTCGATTTCATTCTGAACATGATCGATGACAGGGACAGGACGTCGGAAATATGTAGGTAGCCGCCCTTGCTTTTTCGAATGATGTTTGAGATAAATGTGACCGATCCTTTATAAAAGAGAAACGTCCCAATAATAACAGTCCCTAAGATAAAGCTCATCGCGCCAAACAGTTCGTTAATGGTCTTAAATTTTCCGCCAAACAGCTCAGAAGACACATAGTATCCTGTCAAAATCAGCACGATGCCTAAAGCGCCGATCAGCATTTGGAAAAATGAAATTCGCTTCACTTTATCTTCAGTAGAAGACACTACTTTAAATAAAGATAAAATGCTTTGTTTTTTGATAAATTTGTAATTCATGAGCATAATCAAGAGGTAAATGCCGCAAAACACAATAATCGTTTGAATTAAGGCTTGATCAGAAAAATACAGTTTTGCATCAGCTTTGACATCGACAATTTTAAATAAGATCATGAGCACAAGCTTTGAGATTGAAAACCCGGCCACTACTCCGATGGCTAAAGAGCCGAAATACAGCATGATATTTTCTGCGCTTAAGATGCGGAAGATTTTATGCTTTGTCATCCCGATTAATTGAAACAGCCCGATTTCTTTACTCCGTCTTTTAATAAATATCGTATTTGCATATAAAATAAAAATCGTCACCACAGCGACAAGCAAAATCGATGCGGTTTTAATAGCCGCGGCTCCCTTGATTGAAGCCTTTACTTCATTAATCGCGGGATCATACTGGAGCGTGACAAAGGCAAAATAAAGCGCCACGCTAAAGATTAGCGCAAACACATACAAATAGTAATTCCGAAGATTCTTTTTTAAATTTCTTAGGATGAGCTGATTAATGTTCATGCTGCACCCCGCCCAACACGCCTTGCGTTTTCATGATATCCTGGAAAAACGTCTGCCTGTCTTGGCCCCCTTTATTCAGCTGGGTGTACATTTGCCCGTCCTTAATAAAAATGACTCTGCCGCAGTAGCTGGCCGCTACCGGATCATGAGTGACCATAATAATCGTAGCGCTGCGTTTCTGATTGAGCTGGCTCAGTTTGTTTAACAGATCAGAGGCCGATTTCGAATCGAGCGCGCCGGTCGGTTCATCAGCGAAGATAATGCTTGGGTCATGAATAAACGCTCTCGCAGCCGATGTTCTCTGCTTCTGGCCGCCGGATATTTCATTCGGGTACTTATCTCGTAATTCATAAATCCCCAGCTCTTTTGCAACTTCCTCAAACTTGCGATTGGCTTCCTTTTTTGACAGTTTCGTGATCGATAGCGGCAAAAGGATATTCTCTTTCACTGTTAATGTGTCTAACAAGTTGTAGTCTTGAAAGATAAAGCCTAAATGCTGTTTTCGAAACTCAGCCAGCTGCTTTTCCTTCATAGCAGTCATTTCGTTTCCGTTAATGTTGATCGTTCCATGACTGACCTGATCAATCGAAGACAGTACGTTAAGCAAAGTGGTTTTGCCCGATCCGGAAGCACCCATAATACTGACAAATTCGCCTTTTTGGATATGAATATCAATGCCCTTCAGCACTTCCTGTTTATTCAGCTTGTTCCCATAGTTTTTTCGAATTTTATTTGCTTCTAAGATCATCATTTCTAAAATCTCCTTTATTTTGGATAATCTCATTATAAAAAGGAATGCCGGGCTTTTCCTTCGATTGGGCGAACAAAAAAGAAAAGCATGTGACATTTTCGTCACATGCTCATGACACGTTCAAATTGATTCCGTTTTGGAAAGATTAATGTAAAAACTGTCCCTGCACCGAACTCCGAATGCACATCAATATGGATCAATAACGGCGTCGCTGCTTTTTTCACCAAGTACAGCCCCATGCCAGTAGAGGCTTGATTATGGTGATCGACTGTGGATGTAAATCCTTTATCAAAAATGCGCGGCACATCTTTTTGATCAATTCCCCTGCCAAAGTCTTTCACTTCAAGCTGCGTCTGTTCCCCTTTTTGAACGCTTTTGATCTCAATGTCAGAGGCTTCGCTGTATTTCACCGCGTTTGTCAGCAGCTGCCGAATGATAAACGCAAGCCATTTCGCATCGCTCAGCACTTCCTCAACCTCCAGCTGAATATCAAAGCCGATCCCTTTCTGGATGCACCATGACTGTAATTCTTTGATTTCCTTGAAGATCAAAGGCCGGAGCTGTATGCGCTCTACAGACAGGTCGTTTTCAATAAATGATATGCGTTTTTGATGAAGCTGCTGATCAAGAAGCAGGTGAATACGTAGCCATTCATATGACAGCTGGGATTTTAAAGCTTGGTCCTCCATTCTATCTATGAGTAAATGCATTGCTGTTAATGGTGTTTTCACTTCATGAATCCAGGCCATCAGCTCATCTTTTTCATTTTCTAAAGCCAAACGATGCTGGGCTGCGGTTTGTTTCAAGTAGTTCGTTTGTCCGGCAATGCTCCTTTCAACCATCGATTCAAACGGCGTTTCCGGTTCATTTATAGCTGTCGCATCAAGATTGTTCTCCCATGTTTTCAAGCTTTTATAAAACGCCGTTTCTTTCCGATAGCGAACCCAAAGGAATATGATAAAAAACAATACACATAAATATACCAGATAAAGAACATTTTCAAAAGAAATGGCAGAATCAACAAAAGCAATAAATAACATCAAAATCTGCTGAAACAAAAACGCGGCAATCCAGCTTCGCCGTTCAATGAGAAACGCTTTAATCATAGAATTGATCCTCTTCCTTCGCGAGATAGCCTTGGCCTACCTTTGTCTCGATATATGCGCCAAGCTGCAGAGCGTCCAGTTTTTTTCGCAGGCGATTGACATTGACGGTCAGCGTATTATCACTTACAAAACGCTCATCGTTCCACAAGCTTCTGATCAGCTCTTCCCGGCTGACGATCTTGTTTTTTTGTTCTATCAATTGTTTGAGAATGAATATTTCGTTTTTCGTCAGTTCTACGGAACCTTTGTCATTGCTGACGAGGTTCTGCTCCGCGTCTATAGCCGCGCCGCACCACGTTTTGATCGCGCTCGGCTCCGTATTATAATGATACACGCGCCGGAAAATTGCTTGGATTTTCGCTATCAGCACATCAAAATGAAACGGTTTTTGAATAAAATCGTCCGCTCCAAGCTGCATAGACATTACCATATCAGCAGGATGATCACGTGAGGATAAAAAGAGAATCGGAACATTTGACCGGGAGCGGATCAGCCGGCACCAATGAAATCCGTCAAACTTAGGCAGCTGGACATCAATAATGACACAATCAGGCTTAACCGCCGCAAATTCCTCAAGCACTTGACTGAAATCCTGAATGCCATATACATCATAAGACCATCCCGTTAACCGATCCTTAATTTCATGAAACAGCGATTCATCATCTTCAATCAGCAAAAGTTTAAACAATCGACTCACCGCACTTTTCCTTTTTTATCAAGTGTATAGCAAAACGCCACCATCATACACTATAAAGAAAGCCGACTGTCTCAGCCGGCTTATACATCTTATAATTCTCTTCTCAGCGCTGTCAGCACGTTGGTTTTTGTCGCTTTTCTCGCCGGGTTCACACCGGAAATCACCGCAACCCCCCCACAAATCACAACAGCGATAATGACAAGGCTCGCCGGGATGTAGGAGAATGTGTAATTCAGATCGCCCGCATCGCTGCCGCTTGTCGCCGCGAGAATCATCGGAACGGCCAGGTTGACAAGGTAGCTCACACCGTAAGAAATGATAATCCCAATCACACAGCCTAAAATTCCGATATACGCGCTTTCCATTAAGAACATACGGCGAATGATAGACGGACTCGCCCCAATCGCTTTCATAATTCCGATCTCCTGCGTTCTTTCTGTCACTGCCATCGTCATCGTGTTGAAAATGCCGATTGCAGAGATAATAACCGCGATACAGCCCACAAAGATCAAGCCGATTTTGAAGACCATGAAGAAGGTGTTGGCTCCCTTAAGCTGCGTTGTTACGGACATCACATGGTAACCGTCATCCGTCAGATCATTTGTCAGCTGTTCAACATGATCAAATTTGTCTGCATACACTTTAGTGCTTTTTTCAACAGAACTGCTGTCTTTGGATAAATCCAGAAACTTCGAAAAATCGTGCTTAAAGCTGTTGCTCACAAAAATATCATTATCTTCCTGCCAATCTGTATTCGGTTTCTTCGTAATGCCGACAATTTTAAAATCATAAGACTTTTCTTCATCAACATTGCCGGTTTCCTCATTTGTTTTAGAGACATTGAGCTGGATCGTTTTATTCAGCACATCTTTTGTAAACCCTTTTGGCTCTTTAACTTCCTCATCATTCACTTGGGATTTGCTGATTTCTTTTTCGTAATCTTCGGAATCCTTTTTCGTCCATAGATACTTAGCAAAATTATATCCAACTACTATTTCGTTTTCTGACTTTGCAGTGCGTCCTTTTGCCAGCTCCATATTGGATTTTAATTCATCGTCCATGTTTGTGAAAACCAAAGTGGAATTCGTATTGGTTCGATCTCCCAGCTTCGCTTCAACCGGTTCGTATACCGTTGTCCTTTCTACCACCGCTTTGACATTGTCATATTTCTCTAAATCAGCCTTTTTAAGATCTTTCCCATCCGATTTTCCGTACACCTGAATTTCCGTTACAATCTGCTGGCTCATCGTCATATCTGTAATCGTCTTTTGAATTCCGAACCCAACCGACGACAGGACAACTAAAAACGCACACGCCATTGTGGTCGCAAGAATCGTCATAAAGACGCGGAGCCTGTTTTTCTTCATATTTCTTCTAATAAAATGAACCTGATCTTTAAACCTCATCGGTAATTCCCCCTTTTAACACACCGTCATGAAGCTGAAATTTTGAATGTCCGATAGAAGCGACCTCATCATCGTGGGTGATGATCACAAATGTAATGCCCCGCTCGCGATTCAATTGCTGGATCAATTCCAACACTTCCTGCTCCGTTTCTGAATCAAGGCTACCCGTCGGCTCATCCGCTAAAATAATAGATGGATTTAAAATCAACGCTCTCGCAATACTGACACGCTGCTGCTGTCCGCCTGACAGTTCATTCGGATAATGAGCGGCGTGATTTTTCAGACCGACTCGCTTCAGCATATCCTGCACCTTTTGCTTGCGCTCAGACGGTTTGATTCCTTTTAACGCCAGCGGCATTTCAACATTCTCATACGTTGTCAGGCCAGGGATCAGCTGAAAGCTTTGAAAAATAAACCCGAAATGATCAAGACGAAACTTCGCCCATTCCTTTTCATTAAAACCCGTCACATCAGCGCCATCAATGACAATCCGCCCTTTTGTCGGCGAGATGTAGCCGGAAATCAAATTCAAAAGCGTTGACTTTCCTGAGCCGCTTCGCCCGACAATACAGGCGATTTCCCCTTTCGCCACGCTTAATGAAACATCCTTCAATACTGGAACTTCATTCTCACGGCCTTTTTTTCCGATCGTGAAAGAATGGTCGATATGCTGAACATCAATCATATTTTCTCTCTCCCCTTACAATAGTTTCGTTTTTTTATAAATCGTAAAATAACTGATCAAAAACCCAATCACAGCACCTGCGGCCATGCCAATTAGGTAGCCGGAAAAGCTCTCGCTTACTGAGTATCCAAAACAGCCAAAACCTAAAATTCCAATGATAATGACGATGACTTGCACCGGGCGATCCAATACTTTCCACAAAAAGAAATATCCGTTTCGATCATTTGCCAGCTTGATGAAGCTGACGTAGCCGATGATGTAGAACATGATGCTCCAAGCTGCCGGAAAGAAAAGGTATTGAGCTGGAGCCATCATCCATTCGGGATTAACAAATATAATTGGGATAATGTACTGAAGCCAATCAGGTATTTCAGTATTTAAAAACGCGCCATTCTGTCCAGATATAATCTCTAAATTTTCAGCTGGTAAAGCAATTAATAGAAAAGGTAAGATAGCAACAGTAAATGAAACCAGCAGCTGTGAAAAAATATTTCCTGTTAAAGCACCTGCGGCCATGACTAGCGAATAAGCCATTAAGCTGATAAGGATCATCCCTATACTAAGGTGATGAAAATGAAGCACTTTTTCAGGATTCAAAAGCATAATCAGCAAAACAGACAAAACATAACCTATGAGCTGCGGCACCACAATCACCATTCCGCCGGTGAGAAACTTCGCATTAAATATCTGCCCTCGTGTATATGGAAGGCTTAATGTAAAATCAAACAAGCTCTTGCTTCGTTCAATTCCAAGCTGGCTGACCGCCAAAACGACACCCAACATCCAAAAGAATGAGGTGAATGTGCCGTTTAAGTAGTTAATCGTAAATACGCAGGTTTCATTCCACTCGTTCTGATGAGCGATGCAGCCTTGATAGGTAAGATACATATTAAAAATCGATAAGGGATTACCTAGAATTGAAACGAAAATGACGATTACTAACAGAGCTTTGTTTTGCTTCCACTCTTTATAAAGCAGGCCGTAATCCGGCATTTGTATGTCCCTCCAAACGCTAAGCCGTTTCTTAATGTCTTACTTTTTTATAGATGGAAAAATAGCTGATCAAAAATCCTACAGTTCCCCCGATAATCATTCCGATAATGTAACCCACTATGGATTTGCCCACAGAATGTCCTATTAAACCGAAACCTAAAATACCCAACACGATGACTAGGATCTGTATAGGCCGATCCAATGTTCTCCACAAAAAGAAGTGTCCATTTCGTTCATTGTGATGCTTTGTAAAACTGATAGATGCAATGAGATAAAAGAGAATACTCATCACTGCAGGAATAAGCAATAAATATTTGCTTTCCATAACCCATGTACCTGATTCCATATACATAAGAGGGGCGAATTCCATCAGTTTATTTTCAAACTGATACTGCTCAATATTAAAAATCAGTTTCCAAGCTTCAACCCCTGAAATGATCTTTAGATTATAAAACGGCAAATCGATAATTAAAAATGGCAATATCGAGGTTGCAAAAGCTGTCAATAACTGAGCAAAAGCATTCCCAGCTAATGTCCCAGCGGCCATTACTAATGAGTAAAACATAAAGCTTGTGATGATCACACCAATGCTTTCATGTCCAAAATAGTTTACCTGTTCGGGTTTTAAAATTAAAATAAGCAGCCATGCCAACAAAAATCCAATCAATTGGGAAAACACAATAACAACAGCGCCTAACCAAAATTTCGTTTGAAAAATTTGTCTTCTTGTATATGGAAGACTTAACAAAAAATCCATCGAACCTTTCGAACGTTCAAGCCCCATCAAGAAAACTGCCAATATAATTCCTATAACCCAATTTCTTTGAATGTTGCTATTTATATGGTAATTCAAAATAAAAGAACAATAATGCGGATCATAATGCGCCAGACACGCCTGGCTGCTTGTATATCCGTGATAAACCATTAAAGGATTTGCAAACACTAAAAACACAATACTAAGCAAAATCACCACTTGATTCTGCTTCCACTCTCGATAGAGGAGACCTCGGTTTACCATCTCCGCTTCCCTCCAAACTTCGCAATAAACACTTCTTCCAAGTTGACAGGAAGCTCGTTCCACACTTTTGGCTTCAGCTCTTTTAAAAAGCTCTTCTTCTCTTCGTCGCTTTTCGGAATCAGCACCGTGTAAAACACGCCGGCCTGATCAAGCATCGGAATGTTTTGCTCTCTGATCGCCAAATTGACATCTGTGTCAAAAGCCATTTGAATTTTGATATATTCTTCTTTTAACTCATCCATATCCATGACATTGGTCAGCCTGTTGTCTTCAAGAAACCCAATTCGGTTGCACATCCGTTCTATATCCTCAAGCCGGTGAGAAGTGATGAGAATGCTTGTATCACGTTCCGCCACTTCATCGATCATCAGCTGAAGCACGTCATGCCTTGTCACCGCATCAATCCCGTCCGTCGGCTCATCAAGAAGAATCAGCGCCGGTCTCGCCGCAAACGAGAGTACGAGCGACAGCTGTTTTTTCAAGCCTGTCGACAGCTCGCGATATTTTTTCGTTTCCGGAATTTCGTATCTGTTCATCAATTCATTCGCATACGTGACATCAAACTTCGGATACATTCTTCTCAGGATATCGACCAGCTGCTTGTATGTATACTTATCGTAAAAAGGATTCTGAACAGGCATGTAGATGATATTCTGTTTCACCTTCGGATGCTTTTTGATTTCTACGCCGTCAAACAAAACCGTCCCGCTGTCCGCGAAAATGATTTGCTGGATTAAACGAAGCATTGTCGTTTTGCCTGATCCGTTGCGGCCAAGCAATCCGAAGATTTCTCCTTTTTCGATTGTTAATGAAACGTCCTTTAATACTTGATGGCCGTCAATCGTTTTTGACAGCTGCCGTAGTTCAATCATTTCCTTTTCCTCCCTTCACATCAGCGCTGATTTCCTTTATCCATTCTTGCAGTTTCTCCAGCTCAACCCCTGCATAGTGCGCATCGATGATGAGCTGTTTGAGTTGCTCTTTAATCATCGTCATCTTCCCTTCAACCAATGTCGTTTTTGCACGCTCCGATATATACGTTCCTCTGCCGCGCAGCGTTTCGATAATTCCCTCTCGTTCAAGCTCTTTATATGCTTTGCTGACAGTGTTTGGATTTGCGATAATGATCGTCGCCAATTCTCTGACAGAAGGAAGCTTATCACCAGGCCTCATGATCCCTTTCAAACAAAGCTCTTTCATTTGCTGAATAATTTGTTCGTAAATCGGTGTTGAGCTTCTTGGATCGATTTGAATCATTTACTTCCCTACTTTCTATACGATCTGATCCTTTTTATAGATAAAACTGATCAATTATACTTTTTTGCCATTCAAAACCGATCATCACAAGAACAATAAAAAAAGAACAAGCGATTACAGATGCCGCAATCAGCAAGGGCACGTTACGTTTGTTTCGTTTTTTACGTTTCATAACTGCCTCCCTTAATTTCAATATATAAATGATTTTATTTTAGTGTCTATAGTGTATTATGTCAATTAGTACACTTAATACAATAAATACTTAAGCATATAAAGTCAATCCTTTTTTACAAAAAAAACGGACCCTTCCAAAGGGTCCGTCGTTTCTTACACATCAAGAGGATGCTGCAATATCATATTGTTTTGCAACGTTTGAAGCTGGAGCCTCATTCTGTACAGCTGTTCTCTCTGCTGTTCATTTGAAGACAGCCACAGCTTATTCAAGGCATTTACCGCATTTTCAAGCTGCATTTGTGCATCACTGTATTCTTGCTCGTTATAATGCTCTTGTTTTGAAGCGGTTGTCAGCTGCTCTTCAGCATAATCATATGCCTGCATACATTGCTGGAGATGTTCATCTACTGATTGTCTTGTTGCCACAGTAACCCCTCCTCTTGGTAATGGAAACAATCCATCTTTCATATTGTAGCCTCATCTGACTTCATTCAATAAAGTAATTTATGGTCGATATTCATTTGTTCTCTTGTGAAATGCGTGCTACAATTTTAGGATGCAATCGTACGCAAGGAGGCACATGAATTGTGATGCAGAACAATCCTTTTCCTTATTCTAATACGGAAAAACGCTATCATACATTGAATTATCATCTTAGAGAACATTTCGGCCATAAGGTATTTAAAGTGGCGCTGGACGGCGGCTTTGACTGTCCGAACCGTGACGGCACCGTTGCCCATGGCGGCTGTACATTTTGCAGCGCAGCAGGCTCTGGCGATTTCGCCGGAAACCGGGCCGATGATTTAATTACGCAATTCCATGACATTAAAAACCGCATGCACGAAAAATGGAAGGACGGCAAATACATCGCCTATTTTCAGGCTTTCACCAATACGCATGCGCCTGTTGAAGAGCTTCGCGAGAAATTCGAATCTGTCCTCGCGCTTGATGATGTGGTCGGCATTTCGATCGCCACGCGCCCAGACTGTCTGCCCGATGATGTCGTTGAATATTTAGCAGAGCTGAATGAACGCACATATTTGTGGGTTGAGCTTGGGCTTCAAACGGTTCATGAACGGACAGCTCTTCTGATCAATCGCGCACATGATTTTACCTGCTATACAGAAGGTGTCGATAAATTAAGAAAACACGGCATACGTGTCTGCTCGCATATCATCAACGGACTGCCGCTGGAAGATCGGGATATGATGATGGAAACAGCAAAGGCAGTCGCAGATTTGGACGTCCAAGGCATTAAAATCCATCTGCTGCACCTATTGAAAGGCACGCCGATGGTCAAGCAATATGAAAAAGGGAAACTGGAATTTCTTTCTCAAGATGACTATGTGCAGCTCGTCTGTGATCAGCTTGAAATCATTCCCCCGGAAATGATCGTCCACCGTATTACAGGTGACGGACCGATTGAGTTGATGATCGGGCCCATGTGGAGCGTTAACAAATGGGAAGTGCTTGGCGCCATTAATAAAGAGCTTGAAAATCGCGGCAGCTATCAAGGAAAATTGTTTCAGCGGCTTCAGGAGGGACCTGCTTTATGATTTTGAAAAAAATTCTCCCTTATAGTAAAGAACTGCTGAAAATGGCCGCGGGAGAAGGAGATATCGTCGTAGATGCAACGATGGGCAATGGACATGATACGCAATTTTTAGCGGAGCTTGTCGGTGAACACGGCCATGTGTACGCATTCGACATTCAGGAATCAGCTGTGGCAAATACGAAGGAACGGCTTGGTGAGATTTATCAACAGAGAGCAACATTATTTCACAAAAGCCATGACAAAATCGCTGAATCTCTCCCGCCGGAAACACACGGTAAAGTGGCAGCCGCTATGTTTAACCTCGGCTATCTGCCTGGCGGAGACAAATCGATTACGACGAGCGGGAATTCAACCATTCAAGCAATTGAACAGCTGCTCAGCATCATGAAAGAGGAAGGCCTGATTGTTCTGGTCGTTTATCATGGCCATCCGGAAGGCAAAGCAGAAAAAAATGACGTGCTCGACTTTTGCCAAGGTTTGGATCAAGAAGCTGTCCGAGTGTTAACATACGGATTTATCAACCAGCAAAATGATCCGCCATTTATTGTCGCCATCGAAAAAAAAGCTCAAATCAGCAAATGATTTGAGCTTTTTTCTTTGCGTTTTTCATCCAGGCCATTTTTTGAAATTTACGGTAGGCTCTGCCATTAATATAAAAGAAAAAGGAGGTTTTTCCGCTTGCTTTGATCAGCTTTTTCGCGAGCCGGCCCATTTTCTTTTGGCCCGCCACTTTATCATCTGACAAATAAACGCCCAGCAAGCCTCGGTTAATTAACCGATGGAAGTTTTCATGCGGAATGCCTTGCAAATGCTCGTCGGCTTTTTGGATAAAGTGTTCAAGCCGCTTCATCATTTCTTCATGCGATTCGTAATACGAGCAGAAATTCAAGTCCCCTTCCAGCAAGTCCTCCTCTTGGTCAATCAAATAATCAAGCAGAATGTGAAGACCTTGTATGTAAGGAAAATAGCTATTGCGGATTTTTTTAGCGGTGTTTTCTGTGAACTCAGTCTGGAATGAATACGCAACAAGACAGAAAATGCCTAACGTCGAGCCTGCACAAGCTGAAAATTCATACCATTCCATCTTAGGAAGCTCTGATTCATATTGAGCAAACCACTTTTCAAGCCGCGGAACACGTTCATGCTCAATGACATGTTTATGCACCTGCAAATCACAATAATAGCTGCACAGCTCAAGCAGATAAGGTTTAATCAGATGATAATGCTCAATTGAACCAAGAACACGCTGGCACGTTTTAACCAATTCATGCAAATATCCGCTGTCATCTTGCTCTTCTCTGAACTGGTAGTAATTTTGCGGTTCCGCCCCCACTGTCAGTGCGTCCTGCATTGAGGCATGGAGCATTCTGAAATCCTGCGGGTCAAGCGAGGTGCTGCGGTCACACAAATTGTCCAAGTAATCGCTGATTGTTTGATACGCGGTGATAAACTCGACACATTTTTGCTTTTGATTGCCTGACAACAAGGCCAGTATGCCGCCACCTTCACAGTGGAACGTTTTGTCACGAATACTTGCGGTTGCCTGTGCTTTTAATTCACTGTTATGAATTGATTCTGATTTTTGTTTCCATATGTCCAGCTCTTGATGGACGAGCGGAAAAATGTCTCGATATACCTTTGCCATCAGTCCAAAAGGATGTTCCGGTACTGTCAACACATGCACCCCCCATTAGTTCAAATATATTGATCAGTAAACGCTCTTGCTGTTTTAAAAACATCTTCTCTTTCTGGTTCATTAAATATTTCATGATAAAGCCCTTCCCACTCTCTATACGCTTTATTGCGGGAAGCAACACCTGAAAACCACTTGATGACCATCGTTTTATCGACGAGCTTATCGTCACCAGCCTGCATGACAAGAAGCGGCACATTTAAAAACGCATCTGTCGGCACCATTGCTGACTCAATTGTTTTTAACAGTTCTCTGTACCATCTGACAGATACCTTTCTGACGTATAACGAGTCATTTTGGTCGGCCTCGATGATGTCCTCATTGCGCGTCGCCATATCAAGTGATAATCCCGAATCAACCCTAAGCGACGGAGCAATGACATTCAAGCCTCTTGATGCAAAATCAAGCGCTTTATTGACCTTAATTTGCAGTCCGAGACACGGGGATGATAAAATGATTCCCGTAATGCGGGGATTTCTTTGCTGTTTAAACCATTCAATCGCGACCAGGCCGCCCATGCTGTGACCAAGAAGAAAAACCGGCAGCTCAAAGGTTCGCGCTTTATCTATCCAAGTATCTACTTCATCAATGTATTCTTGAAATGAGCGAATATGACCTCTGGCTCTTGTGGTTGTCCCCTGACCCGGCAAGTCGCCCATAACCACGTGATAGCCTGAGGATCTCCACATTTCAATCAGCCATTTATATCGTCCGTGATATTCACTTGCCCCATGAATGATCACAATCACGGCAACAGGTCTGTCTGCTTTCCAGGTCCACATGCTCTTCACCTCATACGAAATTTAAATAGAGAAAGAAGGAGGAATACTTATGATCTGCCCTTATCATGAACACATGCCAGATATCCATCCAACAGCCTTTATAGCTGAGAACGCAACCATTACCGGCGACGTCGTTATCGGAGAACAGTCCAGCATTTGGTTTTCTGTTGTCATAAGAGGAGATGTCGCGCCGACCCGGATCGGAAATAGAGTCAATATCCAAGATTTAAGCTGCCTCCATCAAAGCCCGAACCGGACGCTTCTCATTGAAGATGACGCCACGATAGGCCATCAGGTTACACTTCATAGCGCTGTCATCCGCAAAAACGCCTTAATTGGCATGGGCTCAATCATCTTAGACGGAGCTGAAATTGGCGAAGGCGCCTTTATTGGTGCCGGCAGTCTTGTTCCGTCTGGAAAAATCATTCCGCCTGGCCAACTCGCCTTTGGCTGTCCTGCAAAGGTCATCCGTCCTTTGACGGAAGAAGACCGAAAAGATATGCAAAGAATACGGTCTGAATATGTAGCAAAGGGCCAATACTATCAATCACTCCAACAAACATAAGACCTGTTTCGTCTTACTTTACCATTTTTTAAATTATGTTTGAAAGCAATAACCATCCTTTCCCCGGACGTAATAACAGTTCGGGGTTTGATTTTTCCATAAAACGTTCACATAGTACATGACATGTATAACTTTTATCTTATCATAAAACTGTAACAGCCTCTGCAAAACATATCCCTATTCTTTCCTGTTCTCTGTTTTCTATGAGCACACAAAAAGGGCCTGAGAGCTCTTTTTGTTAGCAAATATTTCGTTCACTGGCAACAGCCTTATTTTTCTTATGAAAACACGGCAAGTTCAAATACCGGTCCAACACACAACTGGTCTTTTATCGGGACTGCAGATGCCAATGATACATATGACGGAAAGAGTGTCTTTAGTGGCTGAGGTGGTACAGAATTGTTCCTCGGCTCCGTAGCAGCTGTTCAATGAGCAGGTTCGGGTCATTTGGCAGCGTATGTCATAAGAGGCTGGTTATATTTTTTATTATCTTCGAGTTCGCGGTACAGCTCTTGTTTTGCAAGCTCCTCTAGAAAAAAATATCAATAAGTCATTTTTCTGAATTTTTAGTTCATATCGGATAAAAGAATAATAACAAGGCTTTCGACGAATCGAAAGCCTTGTTATTTGTTATACAAAAATGACTTCTTTAGGCTGATGGTTCAGCTCTTCAGGCATATACCGTTTTTCGATATTGATGCTGTGCCAAATCATAAAGATCAGGACAGTCCAGATTTTACGGCTGTTATCAGCCTTGTCCGCACAATGGTCTTCAAGAAGCTGAAGAACATAATCTTTATGGATATAAGCATCCGTTTGGCTTTCCTGAATAATATTCCGCACCCATTCGTTCATTTCATTTTTCAGCCAATGACGGATCGGTACAGGGAAACCAAGCTTTTTGCGATTTAATACGTGCTCAGGCACAATTCCTTCAGCGGCTTTGCGAAGGAGGTACTTCGTTGTACCATTCTTCGTTTTCAGCTCATCTGGAATTTTTGAAGCGACGTCAAATACGACTTTATCCAAGAATGGCACACGCAGTTCCAAAGAATTCGCCATTGTCATTTTGTCCGCTTTTAACAAAATATCGCCGCGCATCCAAGTATGGATATCGACATACTGCATTTTATTAATATCGCTGTATGAGCTACTTTCTGTAAAGTAAGTCTTCGTCACGTCACGATATGAAAGGTTCGGATTATAATGCTTGAGCAGCTGCTTTTTGACAGACTCTTCAAAGATCTTCGCGTTACCGATATAACGGTCTTGAAGCGGAGTACAGCCGCGCTCAAGCAGGCTCTTCCCTCTCATTCCTTCAGGCATAACGGCCGCAACATGAAGAAGCATCTTTTTCAGGCCGGACGGAATGCGCTCAAACGGCTTAAGCGAAAGCGGTTCACGGTAAATGTTATATCCGCCGAAGAGCTCGTCTGCACCTTCACCTGATAAAGCAACTGTGACATGTTTTTTCGCTTCTTTTGCCACAAAATACAATGGAATTGCCGCCGGATCAGCAAGCGGATCATCAAAATGCCATACAATCTTCGGAAGCTCATTCATGTATTCCTCAGGCGAAATGACTTTGCTGATATTTTCAATACCAAGCGCAGCCGCAGTTTCTTTCGCTACATCAACTTCACTGAAGCCCTGCTGTTCAAATCCGACAGAAAAGGTTTTTAAGCTTGGATGTAATTCTTTCGCAACGGATACAATAAAAGAAGAATCAATTCCGCCAGACAGGAATGAACCGACAGGAACGTCACTTCTCATATGAACGTTCACAGAGTCATAGATCGCGTCTCTGACCTCTTTCACAAGCTTGTCTTCTTCAGTCTGAACCGGTTTAAAGTTCGCTTTGAAATACGTTTTGAATGTGATATCTCCGTCCGGGCGGATGGTGAACTGTGAACCCGGCTCTACTTTTTTCACATTTGCATCAAGCGTGCTTGGTTCAGGAACGAATTGGAAAGACATGTATTGCTGCAATGCCTCTTTATCTATTTCAATATCATTCTGGGCAACCATTAAACTTTTTCTCTCTGAGGCAAAATACACCTGATCATTGATCGTTGTGTAGTACAATGGTTTAATGCCGAATGGATCTCTTGCTCCATAAAGAACATGATCGTTTTTATTCCAAATCAGAAAAGCAAACATACCGCGCAGTTTGGACGCAGCTTCTTCTTTATAGTGACGGTAAGTCGCAAGAAGAACCTCTGTGTCCGAATCTGTGTTGAATGTATACCCCTTAGCTTCAAGTTCTTCTCTCAGTTCAATATAGTTGTAGATTTCTCCGTTAAAGATAATCCAATATGTTTCATCTTCATATGATAAAGGCTGTCCGCCATTTTCTACGTCAATAATGCTGAGCCGTCTGAATCCAAATCCAACGTGCTCATCATGGAAATATCCATCACTGTCAGGACCGCGGTGAACGATCATTTGGTTCATTTGTTTGATTAGTTCTTCTTGATCAGCGGTTTGAGCTAACGGATGCTTGTTAAAAACCCCGACAAATCCACACATAGTATTGCCTCCATAATTAAAATTGTCATCATTGAACCCCTATTTATAGACGCTGTGAATAATATTTGGTTTCACAGTATGTAAAAAAATAAACATGAATACAACGATAAAAAAGGAAAGCCGCTTACCAGTAAGCGGCTATAAAATTATTCTCCTAACGCTTCTTTACGCAGCTGCTCCGCCTTGTCTGTACGTTCCCACGGAAGATCAACATCGTGGCGTCCAAAGTGGCCGTATGCAGCAGTTTGTTTGTAGATCGGACGGCGCAAATCAAGCATTTTGATAATGCCAGCAGGTCGTAAATCAAAGTTATTGCGAACAACTTCAATCAGTTTTTCCTCAGAAGCTTTTCCGGAACCGAAAGTGTTGATTGAGATTGACACGGGCTGAGCAACACCGATTGCGTAAGCAAGCTGCACTTCGCAAGAATCTGCCAGCTCAGCCGCAACGATGTTTTTTGCAACATATCTTGCTGCATATGCAGCAGAACGGTCTACCTTCGTCGCATCCTTACCTGAGAACGCGCCGCCGCCGTGGCGTGCATAGCCGCCATACGTATCAACGATGATTTTGCGTCCTGTAAGTCCAGCATCCCCTTGAGGCCCTCCGATAACGAAACGTCCTGTAGGGTTGATGAAATATTTTGTTTCTTCATCAATCAGCTCTTCAGGAACAACCGGGTTGATCACATGTTCTTTAATGTTACGCTGGATCTGCTCAAGCGTAATTTCAGGGTGATGCTGAGTTGAAATGACAATCGCGTCAATGCGAACAGGTTTGTTCTGTTCATCGTACTCAACTGTTACCTGTGTTTTGCCGTCAGGGCGAAGGTACGGAAGAATATCTTCTTTACGGACTTCACTGAGGCGGCGGGCCAATTTATGAGCAAGTGAAATTGGAAGAGGCATTAGCTCTTTCGTTTCGTTGCACGCATAACCGAACATTAAACCTTGGTCACCCGCACCGATCGCTTCAATTTCTTCGTCGCTCATTGTGCCTTCACGGGCTTCAAGCGCTTGGTCTACACCCATCGCAATATCAGCAGATTGCTCGTCAATTGATGTTAAAACTGCACAAGTTTCCGCATCAAATCCGTATTTCGCACGTGTGTATCCGATCTCTTTAATGGTTTGGCGAACGGTTTTCGGAATGTCAACATACGTAGATGTTGTGATCTCTCCGCTGACAAGAACTAAGCCAGTTGTCACAGATGTTTCACAAGCCACACGCGCGTTAGGGTCTTTCTTTAAAATTTCATCTAAAATGCTGTCAGAAATCTGGTCACAGATTTTATCCGGATGCCCCTCCGTAACAGATTCTGATGTAAATAAACGACGATTTTTACTCATGATTTGCTTCCTCCTGCACAAGGCCTCCCGAAAGACCTTGTATATATGATACGGAACTCGCTCCCTCTTATACAATGAAACGTTATATTAGAGAATGTAAATTGGCATATTTATGAAATAAAAAAACCTTTTCCATCGAGGAAAGGGTTTGGTCTTTGTGCCTTTCACTCTTATCGCTCAAGGAATCATACAACCTTGCAACAGGTTAGCACCTTGGTTGTCTCACACAATTGAACATAATAAATAACAGAGAAACCGGTTGCTGGGCTTCATAGGGCCTGTCCCTCCGCCAGCTCGGGATAAGAGTATCCGCTCAATGAAATATCTTATCGTAAAAAGGTTTGCAATGTCAATATGATTCAAAAGAAATAGGCGCCTATATCAAGGGAAAAGATTGGAATATGCATACACAAAAAACGATAAATAGTATAGACTATTTAAAAATATATGTTATACTAATTCACAATTAGCAAAACACAAAAAAAACGATAAAGGAAGGTTTCATATGAACTCAGTTGATTTGACCGCTGATTTACAAGCATTATTAACAAGTCCAAATGTGTGTCATAATTTATCAGCAGCACAGCTTACAGAAAAAGTATTATCCCGCAACGAAGGCATTTTAACTTCTACGGGTGCTGTCCGGGCGACAACAGGGGCTTATACGGGACGTTCACCTAAAGACAAATTTATCGTGGAGGAAGAAAGCACGAAACATAAGGTCGATTGGGGTCCGGTGAATCAGCCGATTTCAGAAGAAGCATTTGAGCGGCTGTACGCGAAAGTCGTCAGCTATCTGAAGCAGCGAGATGAGCTGTTCGTTTTCGAAGGATTTGCCGGAGCAGACGAAAAATACAGGCTGCCGATCACCGTCGTGAATGAGTTCGCATGGCACAATTTATTCGCCAGACAGCTGTTTATCCGCCCGGAAGGCAATGATAAGAAAACAGTTGAACAGCCGTTTACGATTCTTTCTGCACCGCATTTCAAAGCGGATCCAAAAACAGACGGCACACATTCCGAAACGTTTATTATTGTCTCTTTCGAAAAGCGCACGATCTTAATCGGCGGAACAGAGTATGCTGGGGAAATGAAAAAATCGATTTTCTCCATTATGAATTTCCTGCTCCCTGAAAGAAATATTCTATCCATGCACTGCTCCGCCAATGTCGGTGAGACAGGTGATGTCGCCCTTTTCTTCGGATTGTCTGGCACAGGTAAAACCACCCTTTCAGCCGATGCTGATCGCAAGCTGATCGGCGACGATGAACACGGCTGGTCTGACACAGGCGTCTTTAATATTGAAGGCGGGTGCTACGCTAAATGTATTCATTTAAGCAAGGAAAAAGAGCCTCAGATTTTTAATGCGATCCGCTTTGGGTCTGTTCTCGAGAATGTTGTTGTGGATGAAGGTACGCGGGAAGCCAATTATGATGATTCCTTCTATACTGAAAACACGCGGGCGGCTTATCCGATTCATATGATTGACAACATTGTAACTCCGAGCATGGCAGGCCACCCGTCAGCGATTGTATTTTTGACGGCTGATGCATTCGGAGTGCTGCCGCCGATCAGCAAGCTGACGAAAGAACAGGCGATGTACCATTTCTTGAGCGGCTATACGAGCAAGCTAGCTGGAACCGAACGCGGTGTGACGTCTCCTGAGACGACGTTCTCCACATGCTTCGGCTCACCGTTTTTACCGCTTCCTGCTCACGTCTACGCTGAAATGCTCGGCCAAAAGATCGATGAACACGGCGCAGACGTTTTCTTGGTCAATACCGGCTGGACCGGCGGCGGCTACGGCACAGGCGAACGCATGAAGCTTTCTTACACGAGAGCGATGGTCAAAGCAGCGATTGAAGGCAAATTAGAGGATGCTGAAATGATGACTGACGATATTTTCGGCCTGCACATTCCGCTTCACGTTCCTGGCGTTCCTGATCATATCCTTCAGCCGGAAAACACGTGGAAGAACAAGGAAGAATACAGAGAAAAGGCAGCTTACCTCGCAGAAGAATTCAAAGAGAATTTTAAAAAGTTCGCACATACAGATGCTATAGCACAGGCAGGCGGCCCTCTCGTTTAACAAACAAAAGCCAAGAGCAATAACGCTCTTGGCTTATTTTAATTGACAGAATGCAGTGAAGTCAGCTTGTACGTTATGAGGGTTCGGCCGTCTTCCCATTGAAGCTTCTGCACTTCAGCTGTGCCTGACTTTTCGCCGAACTTTGTTTTCCGCACATCCATCGGAATCTCCATGGGATACACACGATATCCGTCTTTCTCTAGCGTGAATATATTTTCATCTATGCGCACTTCTTTTCCTTTTGTCACAATCAGTGTATTAAATTCAACAGGCATTCCCAAAGTGAGATCCCCTTTCGTTCTCTTTTCCTTTTATCATACCATATTTCACCCTCAGCGGTTTTTCATCCATTGTGTAAGCTGCCGCACGATACGCCGGTTTTCTTTTGGCGGAAAATAATGTGTGAATGCACTGTAATACCACGTCTCCACCGGCTTATGCAGCTGTTTTAGCTTCTCTTCAAATAAATAGGAATGCTGAATC
Organism: Bacillus sp. SKDU12; assembly: GCF_010093085.1. Lineage (GTDB taxonomy): Bacteria > Bacillota > Bacilli > Bacillales > Bacillaceae > Bacillus > Bacillus mexicanus. The sequence continues at coordinate 189,350 of NZ_MSRC01000001.1, forward strand.
GAAACGTTTTGGTCTTTTGCTCCATGAATTAACAGCACAGGAGCCTGGATCTTATTTACTTGATCAAACGGTGTTCTCCATTTGTATTCTTCAGGCACCTTTTTCGGCGTTCCGCCAATGACTCTTTTCATCATCCGCCGCAAATCCTGCCGCTCCTCATATGTAAGGACCATATCGCTGACGCCTCCCCAGGAAACAAACGAAGCCGCTTGCCGGCCCATTTCAATCGCAGTGAGCATTCCCATAATTCCGCCGCGGGAAAAGCCGAAGATATGGATTCTGTTCTTCTTGACTTTTGGATGCTGCTGAAGCAGTTGAAATGCAGAAAAAGCATCCTCCCTGTCTTCACCGGCAAAATCCTCATTGCCCTCTCCTCCTTGATTCCCTCTATAAAAAGGAGCAAACACAACAAACCCTTGAGATGCAAACTGGATAATCCGGCCCGGCCGAACCATGCCTACGCTTTTAATCCCGCCGCGCAAATATAAAAATCCATCATATTGCCCCTGTGCCGCCGGTTCAGCCAGAAGCCCCTTCACACGCAAGCCATTTGATAGATAGCAGATCGTATACAGACGTACTTGCTGGCTTGGCGACGGAAATCTTCTTTTCTCAATAATCAAAAAAGCCGCCTCCTTTTTTCTATATGCTTCCCTTACTCTAAAGTGACATCCTGAGAACCCCATTAGGCATTCACACATTTTTATACCCATCATACGATATGTAAAGCAAAATAGGGTATTTACATGATGCTAAATAAGGAGGTTGTCCATGTGAACAAATGGTTAAGGCTGGGCTGCGCTTGTGTCGGCAGTATATTTCTAATGATCGCTCTGACGGCTTGCAAGCAGCAAGACACACTTACCAAAATCAAAGTAGCTGAAGTGACCCATTCGATTTTTTACGCGCCTTTATATGTTGCTGAGTCTAAGGGGTTTTTCGAGGAAGAAGGGCTTGATGTCGATGTAAATACAACATGGGGCGGTGATAAAACAATGACATCGCTTCTTTCAAATGGCTCAGACATCGCACTTGTCGGGTCAGAGACATCAATTTATGTCAAATCGCAAGGGGCTAAAGATCCTGTCGTTAATTTCGCCCAGCTGACACAAACAGATGGTACGTTTCTTGTCGCGAGAGAGGATATTGAACACTTCGACTGGAATCAGCTAAAAGGAAAAACATTTCTCGGCCAAAGAAAAGGCGGCATGCCGCAAATGGTCGGTGAATATGTGCTGAACAAACATAAGATTGAGCCGCATAAGGATATTGATCTCATCCAAAACATAGACTTCGCCAATACCGCCAATGCATTTGCTTCTGGAACCGGTGACTATGTACAGCTCTTTGAACCGCAAGCCTCTCTTTTTGAGAAAAAAGGTATCGGATATATCGTTGCTTCGTTCGGAGAAGCATCAGGCCAGGTTCCTTATACGACTTTTATGGCGAAACAAAGCTATCTGAAAAAACACGAGGACACAGCTGTTAAGTTTACAAAAGCCATTTATAAGGCACAGCAGTGGGTGGAAAATCACTCAGCAAAAGACATTACGGACGCCATTAAAAACGAATTTGCTGATATTGATCCAGCAGTCATTGAAACTTCGATTGAACGCTACAAGAAGCAGCATTCGTATTCACCAGATCCCATGCTCAACGAAATAGAATGGGAGCTGCTTCAAACCATTATGGATCAAGCGGGAGAATTGCCAAAGCATATTCCATACCATGAGCTTGTAAATAAACAAATTGCCGAAAAAGTCACCTCGGAAAAATAGGAGGCGCCATCTATGTCTTTCTTACATGTCGATCATGTAACCCATACTTATTTTTCTATTAAAGAAAAAACAACGGCCGTGCGGGATATTCATTTTGATGCTGAAAAAGGCGATTTCATCTCGTTTCTCGGCCCAAGCGGCTGCGGAAAAACAACATTGCTTTCCATTATTGCCGGCCTGATTGAGCCAGCAGAAGGCAGAGTTCTGATTGAAGGCCGTGAGCCGAATCAAAAAGAACATAACATTGGCTACATGCTTCAGCAGGATTATTTATTTCCCTGGAAATCTATCGAGGAAAATGTGCTTCTTGGTTTAAAAATCGCCGACACGCTGACGGAAGAAAGCAAGGCTGCTGCACTCGGTCTATTGCCGGAATTCGGTCTCATAGACGTGGAAAAGAAATACCCGAAAGAGCTGTCAGGCGGAATGCGCCAGCGAGCTGCGCTTGCAAGAACTCTAGCGCCAAATCCAAGTCTGCTTTTGCTGGATGAGCCATTTTCCGCGCTCGATTTTCAGACAAAGCTGTCATTGGAAAACCTGGTATTCCGCACATTAAAGGAGTATCAAAAAACAGCAGTGCTAGTCACACATGATATAGGAGAAGCGATAGCGATGAGCGATACGATCTATTTATTTTCAAATCAGCCGGGCACCATTCATCAGATTTTCACCATTCCTAAGGAGTTGGCCGCGATGATGCCTTTTGACGCCCGCCAAGAGCCAGCCTTCCAGACGCTGTTTCAAACGATATGGAAGGAGCTGAACTCTCTTGAGAAACAGCAAAGAAACGATTGATCTGCTTCATGAGCAATATCAACTCAAACAAAAAAAGGAAAAATGGAATGTCCATTTCTTTCAGCTCGCCATATTTATTCTCTTTTTCTCGGGATGGGAAATCTCCAGCAGGCTCGGCTGGATTGATCCGCTGATCTTCAGCTCCCCATCAGCTGTATGGCATTTATTGCTGGAGAAACTCGGTGATGGGTCTTTACTGTCACATACCGGTGTCACTTTAGTCGAAACAGTGCTGGGCTTTTTACTTGGAACGTTTACGGGCACGTGTCTCGCTGCTTTGTTATGGTGGTCCAAGCGGCTTGCCAGAATTTTAGATCCGTACCTTGTTATCTTGAATGCAATGCCGAAAGTGGCGCTCGGCCCGATTCTGATTGTCGCGCTCGGCCCCAGTTTGATCAGCATTATTGCAATGGGGGCTATCATTAGTGTCATTATCACGACCATCGTTGTATACACCGCTTTTCAGGAGGTTGACGAAAACTATATAAAAGTCATGAAAACATTTGGCGCAAAAAAACGGGGCATTTTTAAGGAAGTGATTCTGCCCGCATCCTCCCCCGCTATTATTTCGACACTGAAAGTAAATGTTGGTTTATCATGGGTTGGCGTCATTGTAGGAGAATTCCTTGTGTCTAAGGTCGGTTTAGGATACATGATTATTTACGGTTTCCAAGTCTTCAATTTCACACTCGTCTTCTTAAGCCTGCTGATCATCGCCATATTCGCCACTTTGATGTATCAGGGCGTAGAGCTACTGGAAAAGAAATGGACGAAAGGCAGGACATAAAAAACCCGGCACATGGCCGGGTTTTTTATTCGATCCATCCAGCTTCTTTCAGTTTTTTCAAACAGATCGGAAGAACGGAATCTTTCATAATAAAGCTGAATTTTTTATTGCGTGAAAGGTTCTCCGGCAGTTCATGAAATAATACCGGACCTTTCGTTTCAAAGTAATCAGCTTGCTTTTCGAGCTTTTCTATATGTGCAAAATATATATTTTTCACAATCACTTTTTCTTTACCGAGAACTTTATACTGTCCGAGGTACCGCAGGCTTTTCACTCGCGCTCCCGTCTCTTCCTTTACTTCCCGGAGTGCCGCTTCTTCCGCGCCCTCCATCGGCTCTACTTTCCCGCCTGGAAACTCATAGCCTCTGTCCTCATGTTCTGTTAACAGCCATTTGTCTCCAAAACGGCAAATCACCCAGACATGCTTCGGGCTGTCTGAGAAAGGCTGATCGTCAAAGGAAAGCTGAACAGTATTCTGATAATAATCTTTAAACTCGTACATGTTTATCCCTCAAATCCGTTCCTAGCTATCTTCCATACATCATACCATAGTTACGTTTCTTCGGAAGCCTTTTATCAAAAAATAAGGGGAACCCAGCACGCTATGAAGGTCTAAAGCATGCATACCAGCTCGTACAGTTTTTTGCCATGCCTTTTGCCAGAATGTGCGACCAGCGCTCTGGGCTTTATTATGACCCGTAAACAGGGAAAAGTTACGGTTTGCGCTTGATTTTATTTTTTAATGTTTCTAAAAGATCGATAAGCATCTGAGGAACCGGTATACCAAGAGAGCTGGCTGTTACAACAATTTGTACGGATTCATAAAGAATATAAAACATAATAGCCAAGTCACGCATTGACCCCTGTGTATTCAGCAGCTGATCAAAAAAGTGGCATACAGAGATCAGAGCCAGCGTAACTAATTTTTTAGCAAATCGGGCAAATACCATTTTAAACGTCAGTTTGTGAATAATCGATTCCTTCAAAGTCGTACTGATAAATTCAATTGCCATAAGAGAAAGCAAAATAAGAAATGAGTACTGAAAACCGCCGAAAAAAAACCCTGCCGCCGACACGCTGACTGCTAAAAACGAAAAGATGCCAAAGTCTCTGCCCATTTATCCCAACATCCTTTCACAGAAACGGCCTTACGATATATTCTATGGAAAACAAGCCGAACGGATTGGATTTTTCAGAAAAATGGACTGGTTGTCGCCTGATTTTCGGATGCAACATCAAAAGCCGGACATCTTTTATAAGACATCCGGCCTTTCTCCTTTTTGGACCTAACCTAGGTAAGCTTTCAGCATCCAGTTGTGTTTTTCAATATTTTGATGGATCGCAAGAAGCATGTCCCCTGTTGTTTCATCTCCGACTTCATCAGCTAAATCCATGCCTTTTTTCAGCTCTTCCGCAATCACTGTGAAATCATCATATAGGCTCTGAACCATTTGCTCAGCCGTTTCATTTCCTGCCGCTTCTTTTACAGAAGCCGTTTCCAAGGATTCCTTCATTGTTGCAATCGGTTTTCCATCGAGCGCCAAAAGACGTTCTGCTAAGTCATCAATGTAAGTTGCTGTTTCGTTATACAGCTCCTCAAACTTTTCGTGAAGAGTGAAAAAGTGTTTCCCTTTCACATACCAGTGATAATTATGTAGTTTGACATACATGACGGTCCAGTTGGCTACTTGTTTGTTCACTGCTTGAATCAATTGTTCTGACATGATTATCTTCCTCCTTGTTATATGTCTATGTATACCCTTAATATCGTACGTTAAAACCTCTTTTTCACCGCTTATCTGTTACGATTTCTTCCGCTGTGCTACAATTGTTAAAAAACGGGAGGTGGAAAGTCATGATGCTTCTCATTACTGTAAGTATTTTGATTGTGCTGGCTGTTTTGCTCGTTACCATTTGGACGACTGTGAGAGCCTATAATGTAAAGCACACCATTGATCCTCCGCAAGAAACTCGTTCTGATTCAAAAAATCAATGAGAGTGCGATTGCCTGTCTTCAGACTGATCGCTGGCAGCATGGGCGTCACCGACTTGAACTTTTAAGGTCGGCATGCTGTGCTGTTTTTTTGCTGTGACATGGGATTGGACAGTATATACACCATCTTCCTTAAATATTGTGTCCAAGCGATATACGCCTTTTTCCTGCTTTGCTTTAAATATTTGGCTGGCATCTTTTTCCCCTTCTTTCCATACTTCAAACTCCACTTCATCGGCATCTGTCACCGCTTCATCACCATATGAAATAGCTGCTTCATATACAGCATTTTCTCTGGCATTTACTTTTTCAGGGCCGGTCAGCTTGACATTCAATACCTCGGGCGTCTCATCTGTATTCGCTGTGTTTTCGCCAGATTCACAGCCGTTAAAGAAAAATGCAGAAAAAAGCAGCACAACCAGCATCTTTTTCATGCCATCACCCTTTCATCATTTACCTACATAGTAGCAAACGCTTACAACAAAAGGTACACAAAATAAAAAGTCGTCACAAAAAAGACCTTTTTGCATAAACGCAAAAAGGTCTCTTTCTGTTTAGCCAAATACTTTCAGCAATTCTTCTTTATCTTGCGACAGCCAGAAACGCATGAGACGTTTAGCTCCTTCTAGATCATGAAGCTTCGCTTGGCCGCATTGCTTTTCATTGGCAGCCGGAATTTCGGTAATTTCCACCGCTTCCTTCATTGTGTCTTCAAGCAGATCAACGATTTCCGCTGATGTCGGCTCCCCGCTTACAACAAGATAGTAGCCTGTTTGGCAGCCCATTGGAGAAATATCAATGATATCAAAATGATCATATTTCTCTGCATGAGAACGAATCGTAAACGCCAGCAAATGCTCGAGCGTGTGAATAGTGTCAGGCTTCATCGCCTGTTTATTTGGCTGGCAAAAACGAATATCAAATTTATTGACAACGCCGTCTGTTCCCACCTTATGCACACCGCAATGTCTTACATATGGAGCAACAACCGCATTATGATCAAGCTCAAAACTTTCTACTGAAGGCATAATGGCACTCTCCCTTTTTTAAAAATGTAGTTTTATTATAACATACCTTTCCGATAAGAATTATCGAATAACTTTTCAATCTGTGTTTTTTTTCTTATACTTGCATCAGAAAGGTTGCTGAAGATATATGAAAACCCTATTTATCACCCTGATCAGAGGATATCAAAAATTCATCTCGCCCTTGACGCCGCCAGCATGCCGCTTTTATCCGACGTGTTCCCAATACGGGATTGAAGCGATTAAAACGCATGGCGCTTTAAAAGGCGGCTGGCTGACAATCAAACGGATTTTGAAATGCCACCCGTTCCATCCGGGAGGAGTCGATCCCGTCCCTGAAAAGAAACGAAAGCGTTAATCGCGATAACCGTTTACGACAAGATCGAGTTTTCCGGTTTCAGGATCAATGACTAAACCATGGACAGGAACATCTTCCGGAAACAGCGGATGATGCTTAATCACGTCTACGCTGTCTTTTACACTTGCTTCCACTGAATCAAAGCTTTTAAACCATTGATCAAAGTCAACGCCCGAAAATCTTAATGTGTCGATGCGTTCTTCCGGAATTCCTCTTTCTGTCATTCTATTGAGCATGCTTTCACTGCTGATTTTGCTCATGCCGCAATCGTGATGCCCGATTACACATACTTCATCGGCGTTTAGCTCGTACACTGCGACAAGCAAACTTCTCATGATGCTGCCGAATGGGTGTGTCACAAGCGCACCAGCACTTTTAATGATTTTCACATCACCATTTCGCATATTCATTGAATGTGGAAGCAGTTCAACTAAACGTGTGTCCATACAAGAAAGAATCGCCATTTTTTTATCTGGAAATTTTGAAGTCTGATACTTTTCATAATCTTTTTGTTCAGTAAATATCTTGTTAAATTCCAGAATATCATTTATTAAGCTCATAGCTAGTAATATCCTTTCCATCCTTTTTACTCTTTAATATATCACAGCGGCAGTCTATTCGTCATCTTACCGAAATGAACCGCGGCAAGAAAAAAGACAAACCCTCAGGTCTGCCTCATTTCCCCATATTGTAGCGTTTTTTGAACTGCTCAACTCTCCCGCCTTTTTCATTGAATTTCTGGCGGCCTGTATAGAATGGATGCGTGTCAGAGCTTACTTCTACTTTAATGACAGGATATGTGCTGCCGTCTTCCCACTCTGCTGTTTCATTAGATGTTTTAGTAGATGTGCTAAGAAAACGGTAGCCGCTGTTGACATCCTGAAATATGACTTTGTGGTTCTTTGGGTGAATTCCTTCTTTCATGTGTAACTCTCCTTCCTTCAAATCGAAATAATTACGTTTTATTTTATATCTCTGTAATCATTTTGTCAATTATATCCTTCCCTGTATGTTCTCATCATAAACTTCATGGCATTGAAAAATAGGAAGAATAATCTAACCAAGGAAGCAAATAATAAACCCAAAATACATACAGAACGTCTCTTTAGAAAGGTGGTTTATGATGATGGATGATTTAGTATTGGCCAGAAGCCTTTTTGGCACAACAATGGGCTTTCATATCATTTTCGCAACGCTTGGAGTTGGCCTTCCGCTGATGATTTTAGCGGCGGAATTGATCTATCAAAAGACGAAAGATGACCATTATGCGATCATGGCAAAAAGATGGACGAAAGCACAAGCCGTTTTGCTGGGGGTTGCCATACCGACAGGGACGATTGCCGGTACTCAGCTTGCGCTTTTATGGCCGGGATTTATGGAAGTGATCGGCCGGGTCATGTCCCTGCCATTTCAAATTGAAATCTATGCTTTTTTTATAGAAGCTCTTTTTATGTCAATTTATGTATACGCCGCAGACCGCTTGTCACCAGTTATGAGGATTGTTGCCGTTATCTTTGTGTTAGTCGGAGCCGCAGCGTCGGCTGTTCTGATCACCAATGTCCATGCTTTTGAAGGAACACCGGCAGGTTTTAAAATTTTAAACGGAAAAATTACAGATGTTGATCCATGGGCTGCATTCTTCAACCCAAGCTTTTTTATCACTGCCGGCCATGTCGTTTTGTCCGCGTTTATGACGGGTGCTTTCATCGTGGCTTCTGTGGCCGCATATAAAATGATCCGAACAAGAAAAAAAGAATCGGTTTATCGCTTTCACCGGAAAGCCCTTTTGCTCGCACTGACGATCGGCGGTATTTTTTCATTGCTGACTGCTTTGAATGGACACGAATCTGCACAGATGCTGTACGAATACCAGCCCGAAAAATTAGCAGGTGCGGAAGGCCTGTTTGAAACAAGATCACACGCCCCGCTCGCGATCGGCGGTTTTACCGATGCGAATGAAGAAAAGGTAAAATGGGCCATTGAAATTCCTTGGGCGTTAAGCTTTCTGGCAGCGAATCGCTTTGACACTGTTGTCAAAGGATTAAATGCATTTCCCAAAGACGAATGGCCGCCGCTTTTCATTCACACGCTGTTTAATGCGATGGTAGGCGTAGGCATGCTGCTTATCCTTTATTCCATTATCGGAGTGGTTTGGAGAAAGGTGCTCAAGAAAGACCGTTTCCCAACGTGGCTTTTGGTTATTTTCCTGACGGCAGGCCCTTTTAGTCTCATCGGCATTGAATTCGGCTGGATTTTCGCCTGTACGGGGAGACAGCCTTGGGTCATCTATCATCTCCTGAAAACGTCAGATGTCGTGACAACGACTGGATCGATCGGGGTGCTGTTCTTATTTTTCACATTTGTTTATGCAGTGTTAGGCGTAGCTGTCGTCTACGTGCTGCTGTACTATTTCCGCAAGCACCCAGTTGACGAAGATTTAAATACAACGGAGTCGTAATACTCCGAAAACAGGAAATTAAATGGAAGGAAGATCCGCTAATGGACATTTCAACTGATGCTCTGATTGCCATCTCAATTATCTGGGGCTTTGTGTTTATTTACGCCGTCATGGCGACAATGGATTTTGGAGCGGGATTTTGGTCTATGATCTATTTAAATAAGGAGCACATGAAGGCTACTGATATTGCAAACCGCTTTCTGTCTCCGACATGGGAGGTCACAAATGTCTTTATTGTGGCCATCGTCGTGGCGCTTTTCAGCTTTTTCCCTGGCGCGACGTTTGTGCTCGGAACCGTACTATTAATTCCAGGGAGTATGATTTTACTGTTTTTAGCCATCCGAAGCGGATTTCTCGTTTTTTCAAACACAGCAAAAGAACGGAAAGTGCTAAGATATATTTCCGGCATATCCGGCTTTATCATCCCAGCTATTTTAATTTTGGTGCTTCCGGTGACACACGGAGGGTTTATCGAAAAAACAAACGGAATCTATAGCTTAAACATGTCTAAAATCTTTTCAAGCCCTAATGCCTATTCATTTATCGGGTTTGCGATTTTAAGCACTTTGTTTTTGTCTTCACTGCTGCTTGCTGATTTTTCAAATGTGGCGGAAGAACAAGATGCGTACCGCGCTTACAGGAAAAGCGCCTTGATTACCGGCCCGCTTTCACTTCTGTTTGCTGTATGTATTATCCTGACGCTGCGGAATGAAGCAAACTGGCTGTATAGCGGAATGATGAATGATTTCTCTTGGATTATTGTATCTTTCATTACATTTGTTATTGCTGGAATTTCTCTTTTTCTGCCTAACAAGAGCTTTGGCCAAAACATCGGCAAGCCGCGGCTTGCGCTTGTCGCCATTGCGGTCCAGTATTTTTTGGCAAGCTACGCGTACGGACGGGCACATCTCCCGTATATGATTTACCCCGATGTGACTATCATGTCAGGCTTCACAGAACCAGCAACGTTCAGAGCGCTATTCGCGACGTATATCGTAGCATTTATCATTCTATTTCCGGGCTTTTATTTCTTCTGGAAAATGTTTATGCGAGATAAACGCTATATCCGCCAGGAAGAATAGAGGTGAAGCCTGCCGGCTATACTAACCCAGAACCTTTATAAGGAGGGGATGGCATGGAGCAGAAAATTCTATGCGAAGTCAACAACTGTTCTTATTGGGGCAAAGGAAATAAATGCACCGCTGACGCCATTTATGTTGTCAGCCATACTGGTGAAACCGCTGATAACAGCCAGGAAACAGACTGCAAAACGTTTAAGCCGCATGATTTGTAATAAAAACCACCCGATCACGGGTGGTTTTCTCACACCTTGGTATAAAGTAATTCCCCAATAACTTTCCTTGTTTTCTGTCCCCAAAAGCATATACGCTTGTGATCCTTACAATTCAAGGTTGTGTGCTAAAGTTCAATATAAATTCTCTGCATGTTTTAGTTGTTATACCATACTGGAAGATATTTAGAACCTAGTCCTAGTCTAGTGTTTCTTCTTCGCAAAAAAACCGGCTGAGCCAGCAGCCGGCCTAAACGAGAAGGGATGTATTCAACGAACAGTTTTACTATAACAGCACACTGACATTCACTCAAAATAGCAAAATGCTTTTTTCTTACTCATGCTGCGTGAAAACTTCCATTTTGGTCACATATTTTCGCATAATGTTCTGGTTCACTTCAACCCCTAAACCAGGCTGTTTTGACACAGAAATAAAACCATTTTCAATGTGGATATCAGGGGTCACAATATCCTCAGCCCAATAGCGTGACGATGATGAGATATCACCAGGTATTGTGAATTGCGGCAATGAAGCAAGCGCCACGTTTTGCGCTCTTGAAATGCCAGTTTCGAGCATCCCGCCGCACCAAACCTTCATATGATGCTCTCTGCATAAATCATGAATTTTTAACGCTTCTGTTAAGCCGCCGACTCGAGAAGGCTTAATATTAATGATTTTGCAGCTTCCGAGTTCTATTGCCCGCCTTGCATCATCTGCTGAACAAATACTTTCATCAAGGCAAATGGGCGTTTTTAGGTATTTCTGCAAGTGACGGTGATCAACGATGTCATCAGCTTGGAGCGGCTGTTCAATCATCATTAAATGGTACTCATCAAGCTCCTTTAAGCGGCTGATATCCTTCAGCTCATAGGAAGAATTGGCATCTGCCATGAGCGGAATATTAGGGAACCGGCTGCGGATAGCCTTGACCAATTCCACATCCTGTCCAGGCTGAATTTTTATTTTTATTCTTTGATATCCGTCTTTTTGATAGCCCTCAATTTCTTTCAGCATATCGTCAAGGGGCCCCAAGCCGACAACCACCCCGGCAGGGATTTTATCTCTTGTGCCGCCCAATGCTTCGGCGAGAGATATTCCTTTCTTTTTCGCATAAATATCCCAAACAGCCGATTCAAGTCCCGCTTTTGCCATGCGGTTTCCTTTATAGCGTGCCAAACTGTCCGGCACATCGGAGGGGTGATTGAATTCACGACCGACGATATTGGGAATAAAAAAATCCTTTAACATGTGCAAACATGTTCCAATGGTTTCCTCAGTGTACCAAGGCGATGAGAACGCAGAAACTTCTCCCCAGCCAGTAACACCGGAAGTATCGACAGCTTCCACGATCAGAAATGACCGCTCTCGAAGCGTTTCTATACTGTTTTTGAATGGTTTCTTTAAATTCATATTTAAATGGTAAAGTGTAATTTTTTCAATTTCGATCATCGCAGTTCTCCTTTACGCGCATTCTTCAGCTGATTTCGCAAGAGCTTATTAGACGCATTGCGCGGCAGTCGGTCAAGCTCAAAAAATTTCGCCGGAATTTTATACTTCGCCAAGCGGTCTTTGCAATAGGAGGTTAATTCTTCTGCACTCACAGGATTATGAAGGACCAGATAGGCATGCGGAACCTTTCCCCACTTTTTATCCTCTGCTCCTGAAACACCGGCTTCAGCTACAGAAGGATGTGAAAGCAGGACTGACTCCACTTCAGCCGGATAAATATTTTCTCCGCCTGATATAATCAGATCTGAACGTCTGTCTAGTACATATAAAAAGCCTTCGCTGTCCAAATATCCAAGATCACCGGTTTTCAACCAGCCATTTTGAAAGGAGGCTTCGTTTGCGCTTTTTCGATTAAAATAGCTTTTCATCACATTCGGGCCTTTCACCATAATCTCACCGCGCTCAAATGGTTCACATGCCTGTCCATCTCGCTCTATTTTGATTTCACATGAAAACAGCGGCTTCCCCGCAGATCCTAGCTTTTCCATACTGAATTCCGGCGACAGGGTAACAATCTGTGAGCATGTCTCTGTCATCCCGTATGATTGAAAAACAGGAAACCCTTTCTCTCGGCACTCCTCGAGCAATGGCAGCGGTGCAGGACCTCCGCCGAGCAAAATACACCTGATAGATTCAGGACAGCGGCTTGTTTCTTCCAAAAGGCCAGCCAGCATAGTCTGCACGACAGATATCATGGTCACTTGATGCCTGCTGATAGAATCCAGCACATCGCTTACGGAAAAGCGCTGGTGAAGCACGACAGTCATGCCATAGATCACAGATTTAAATAAAGCGGACAATCCGCTGATGTGAAAGAGCGGCAATGCGATAAGCCAGCGGTCTTGTTCTGTTATACCCAAATTAAGCGCAGATGACACTGCACTGAAATAATGGTTACCGAACGTTTGCTGCACCCCCTTGGGCTTGCCTGTCGTACCTGACGTATACATCAGCGTTGCCGTTTGGTCCAATTGCATATAAGCCTGGATCTCAATTTTTTCAGCGTCTTCTTTCATCAGTTCGTCCACATCAATAATGTGTACGGTGTGTTTATAATCTTGCTGTTCAAAGCTTGAATCTGTCAGCAAAAAGCGGGCGCCGGAATCCTCCAGCTGAAACAGCCTTTCATGTGTTGACAGCTTTGTATTCAGAAGCACCGCCTTCACGCCAAGCAAAAAACATGCATGTACGGCGTATACCATTTCTGTGCGGTTGTGGAGCAAAATAGCCGCAGTATCTCCCTTTCTAACCGAATAAGCAGAAAGACGCGCCGCCATTCGCTTAGACGCGGCAAATAATTCTGCAAATGTCACAGTTTCGTCTTCATAGATGAGAGCAATTCTCTCAGGTGTCAGCTGTGCTCGCTGCATGAGCCAGTTAGGCTGTTCTGTCAGCATGTCATCATCTCCGAGGTAAAATGTCTGTATTGAAAAGAAAACAGCTTGGACCGCAAAGTCTCAAGCTGTTTGTTTACTAAGTATTGCTGATCACGGGAAACGAGGGAACTGTCCGAAATCAGGTTTGCGCTTTTCCTTAAAGGAATCTCGGCCTTCTTTCGCTTCATCAGTTGTGTAGTAAAGAAGAGTAGCATCCCCTGCAAACTGTTGAATCCCAGCAAGTCCATCTGTATCCGCATTAAACGCAGCTTTAAGAAAACGAAGTGCAGTCGGGCTTTTTTCAAGCATTTCTTCACACCATTTAATCGTTTCTTCTTCAAGTTGTTCCAAAGGAACGACTGTGTTGACAAGACCCATGTCAAGCGCTTCCTGTGCGTTGTACTGACGGCATAGGTACCAGATTTCACGGGCTTTTTTATGTCCTACGATTCGAGCCAAGTAGCCAGAACCGTAACCAGCGTCAAAACTTCCGACTTTAGGGCCTGTTTGTCCGAAAATCGCATTGTCGGCAGCGATTGTCAAGTCACATACGATGTGAAGCACATGGCCTCCGCCAATCGCATATCCTGACACCATTGCGACAACCGGTTTCGGAATGACACGTATTAAACGCTGAAGATCCAATACGTTTAGACGCGGAATCTGGTCGTCTCCTACATATCCGCCATGACCGCGAACTTTTTGGTCTCCGCCTGAACAAAACGCTTTGTCTCCGGCACCGGCAAGCACGATAACCCCGACGTTTTGGTCGTCTCTCGCGTCAGCAAACGCATCAATCATTTCAGCAACCGTTTTAGGTGTAAACGCGTTATGTACCTCAGGGCGGTTAATTGTTATTTTTGCAATACCATTATACGTTTCATACAATATTTCATCGTATGTCCGTTTGGTTTTCCATTCTGCAGCCATATAATGACCTCCTTTTATTCTCTATATGAATGAGTCAGGTGTTTGTTAAAAACTCACTCACTATTTTACCAAAAACTTGCGGCTGTTCCACATGGACCGTGTGGCCGGCTTTTGGAACAATCTCTATTCTACTAGATGGGAGCTTCTTATGCACCTCTTGATTGATGGCACAAAACTTTTCATCCCACTCCCCGCAGATCAGAAGCACAGGCACGTCTATTTTTTCTATACGATTCCACAGGGAAGGCTGTGAACCAGTGCCCATACCGTTTAAACTGTTTGCAAGCCCAACCTTATTGTTTCGCAAACGGCCCGACCTTATCCTGTGGCGAATATCTTCAGCAAGCCGCTGCTGGGATGAAAACAAAGGGATGTTCTCCCAATATTGTGCAAAAGCTTTAATCCCGTCACGCAAAATAAAATCAGCAAGCTTCCGGTCCCTCATGATCCGGTCCCGCCGTTCCTCAAGCGTTTTAAGCCCAGGCGTTGTGCTTTCAAGCACAAGCGCCGATATTCGTTCAGGATATGCCGCCGCAAAAGAATAAGCAAGCCTTCCTCCCATAGAATACCCAATCAATTTCACTTTGTGAAGTTTTAATTGATCAAAAATCTCGGCAAGGTCAGAAACTTGCCGGCTTATGCTGTATCTATTCCTATTTAGCGGAGCATCAGTTTCACCATGCCCTAAACAATCAATTTTGATCAAACGGGAATCAGGCAGCATCCGATCAAGAAAAGTCCATGATTGTTTGCTGCCGGTAAACCCGTGCAGACAGACGACGGCTTCGAGAGCATTTGACCGCTCGTCGGCGACCGCATATCGGACACCGTCTGAAACAGTTATCCTTACAGTCTCCATTGCTTTTTCACTTCCCGCACAGCTTCATTCAGCATATCGCGATGGAGCTGAACTCTCGATTGGCGATCCGTTTTGATTTCGATCAAATGAAGTCCAGGCTTATCTGCCTGCGGCGCATAAGCTGCTTTGAACTCGTCCCACGAGGCTGGGCAAGAATACGTTCCTCCGTAAAGCGCAGCCGCATGCTTGAAATCGAGCCCAGTCGGTGTGCCGAACAAATCTTCAAAGTGTGTCTTCTCAGAAGCCTGCGGCAAAAATGAGAAAATCCCGCCTCCGTCATTATTCACGAGAATCACAGTAAGAGGAATGCCAAGCTTTTTGGCTGCCAGCAGTCCATTTAAATCGTGATAAAAAGATAAATCTCCAATTACGAGGGTAACAGGCGCTTTTGTTCCTTCACATACTCCCATGGCAGAAGAGACGACACCATCGATACCATTTGCGCCGCGATTTGAATAAATTCGGAAATTTCGTTCCTGCTTTTCAAAAAACGTATCAACATCCCTGATCGGCATGCTGCTGCCGACGAACAGCGAACTGTGTGCTGGCACGAGATGCTGAAGAATTCGGTAGAGATTGCCTTCAAACGACATCTCTTCACTGCTGATTGTTTGTAAATGCGCACGGAACCGGCTATTGACAAACTGCCACTTTTCCAGCCACTCTGCTGACTTAGTCATATCGGCATGTTCTGCCATGACGGCTTCAGCAAAAGCAGATGGATTGCAGTGAATCATATGTGCGCTTGCCTGTGTCGGATCTCTCCACCCGCCATCCTCGTCAATCACAATCTGCCGAATGTCAGGGTCATCCTTAAGCCATAAGAAAACCGGTTTTGAAACAGGCATCGGACCAAAACGGATGACAACATCAGGACGAAGTTTCGACTTCAATTCATCATCTTTTAAAAATGAATCATACGCATCAATAACAGTGCTTTTATCATGATCACCGTTCCGTAGATTAGAGAGTGGGTCTGCTAAAATCGGATACTGAAGCGCTTTTGAGAGCGCAATAATGCTTTCCTTATCAGCATCACTATGGAGCTCTCCGCAAACGATCATGCCTTTTTCAGCCTCTGTGAGCATTTCAGCTACATCAGACAGGGATTCGCGGTCAACAGATTGCATACCCGTTTTCACAGAGACGTGACGGTCTGTTCTCATTCTTCCAAATGGCTCATCCGAAAGATCCGGAATCAGCGGTTCCCGCAGCGGGACATTCACATGCACAGGTCCCATTGGGCGTTTTTGCGCTTCTCCGGCTGCACGCCCGGCCAGCGTTCGGATATATCTCAGCATATGCGGAGACTCTTCAGGAAGAGCAGAGTCTGTGAAAAACTTAACAAATTGGCCGAATAAGAAATGCTGATTAATTGCCTGCGGTGCGCCTACTTCACGCAGCTCGTGAGGCCGATCAGCAGTTAATACAATAATTGGAACTCTTGAATAATGAGCTTCAATTACTGCCGGATAAAAGTTGGCCGCCGCTGTTCCCGATGTACAGATCAAAAGCACGGGATGCTGCTTTGCTTTCGCCAGCCCTAAAGCAAAGAACCCGGCAGACCTTTCATCAATTTGGACATGGACGTTAATATCAGGATGCGCGGCTGCAAGAATAGCCAGCGGTGTAGACCTAGAGCCCGGACAAACGACGGCATCTGTAATCCCGGAAAGGGCGAATTCATCAATAAAACTTCCGATGTAGTGAGTAATTGGGTTAACTGTCAACGCCTCTCACCTCCTAACGCAGAGATCATCGGCTTTAATTTAATCTGAGTTTCTTCATACTCTGACTGAGGATCTGAGTCTTCCACAATGCCGCATCCGGCAAATAGCCTTGCTGTGCTGCCTTCGATTAATCCCGAACGGATCGCTACTGCAAATTCCCCGTTATTCTGGCTGTCAATCCAGCCGATAGGAGCCGCATACCAGCCGCGGGACATCGGTTCGATTTCTCTGATCACTTCAACCGCTTTTTGTTGAGGTGCGCCCCCGAGCGCCGGCGTGGGATGCAGCTTTTCAATTAAGTCAAAAAGCGAAGCAGACTCACGAAGCTGTCCGACTATCGGCGTAAATAAATGCTGAACGCTTTTCGTTTTGTACAATTGAGGTCCGTCGGGCTTTTCAACCTCTGAACAGCTTGATACAAAAGCGTCATGAATCATGCCTACAACAATATCATGCTCCAGCAGATTTTTTTCATCGTTTAATAATTCAAGGCCCATCCAGCGGTCTTCTTCTTCATTCGAACCGCGTTTAATAGAGCCAGCCAAACAAGAAGACATCACAGTATTGCCGTCTCTTTTGATCAGTCTTTCCGGAGATGCGCCGACAAAAGTTTTTCCTTCCTGCTCAATTGCAAACACATAGCTTGTCTGCTGATCGTTCAGAAGTGTTTTAAGCATTGGTTCAATCTGGACCGGTCCATCAAACGTGAGCAGCAGCTCTCGAGCTAGAACTACTTTATCATATTGTTTCTCTTTAATTTGACTTGTAGCCGTTTCAATTGCTTTCAGCCAATTATCCTTATCCAGCTCTTGAGAGGCTTCAATCACAGCTTGATTTTCTTGATTAAAGTCAGGAACCTTACATTCAGCTGCAAAAGATGTTAAGTCATCCAAAACAGCCTCTGCGTCTTCCTCTCCGCTTATCCATCTGTTGACTGTTAAGCACGGGCCTTCGGCAGTCATCGTCAGCATAAGCGCAGGCACGAAGAAATCCCCTTCCGAGAAATGGTTCCATTGTGTACCTCTTTCTTCGTAAGGGTCAAAAGAAAATCCCCCGAACAGAACAGGTCCCACTGCAGAATGATGCAGCTTTTCTTCTTCATAAATATGAAAAGCCGTCTTTTTAAAGCGTTCCCATTGTTCAAACACCTCACGATACCGCTCGCTGTTTTTTTCATTTGTCTGGAAAACCGCTTCTTTGCCAAGACCGACTATTGTCAATTCACTTTCAGGATCTGACCAAAAAAATCGATTGCCTGTATATTTTTTTGCTCCGTAATTGAAAAATGATAGAGGGTCAAGAGACTCGATTTGTCTCGAATAGCTTATTAAGACAGCATGGTTGACTTCTTTGGCTTTATGTAATGCATGTAGAACTTCCTTTCGGAACGTACGCTGCACCGTTGTCACCATGAGACATTCCTCCATAATCCTTAAAATGCTTTTAATACCATACACCTGTGTCTCCTTTGTGTCAAACACACAGATCAGGCAGTCCAAATGGCCTGCCTTACCTATTATAAACCTAATTTCAGAAATGAAAAAGAAACAAACCTCAAATTTCTTTCTCCACTGATAGCAAAGGTTGTATCCGTTTACCATATAAGGTAAACCGCCTATATTTATCCACTCGATATTTATGAAAGTTCTCAGGCGATCTGTTCATACTAAAGGTATGCATCACTGAGAAATGAGGCGATTACATTGCTTACAAAAGACCAGCTTCAACACTTGCAACATGAACTGGAACAAACAAAAAAAGATATTTTAAACCGTTTCAAAGACAATGACCATTTTCAGCTTAACTCTGCCTTTCCTTATGATTCTTGGGGCGAGCTTTCTGCTTACGACAACCACCCCGGTGATCAGGCAACAGAGCTCTACGAACGTGAAAAAGACATCGCTCTCGACTTGCATGAGCGAGAGCATCTTCGGGACATCGAACATTCATTGAAAGCGATAGAAAACGGTACGTACGGCATTTGTGAAGTCAGCGGAAAGGAAATCCCTTACGAACGACTTGAAGCGCTTCCAACTGCCACAACGCTCGCCAAGTATTCGTCACAGGATGTCGTTTCCAAAGACCGTCCGATCGAAGAGGAAACGCCTTTCGGGCAATTTGAATTTGACGATGATGAAGAAATCAGAGCGCCTTATGACAGTGAAGATTCCTATCAGGACGTCGAAAAATACGGAAACTCTTCAACACCTCAGGATATGGAAAACCCTCCGCTCAGCTATGATGATATGACAATGAACGCTGAAGAAAATATCGGCAATACAGAGTCGTACGAAAATTTCATTGCAACAGATATTACAGGAAAAGAAATTACAGTTTATCAAAGCAGAGCCCATGAACGTTATGAGGAAGAACTTGATGAAGAAGGAATCATGACCACATTCGGCGATCTCCACGCTGATTGAACCCCCGTTAATGGGGGTTCTTTTACATTTTCATCATATCGGTCATCACCTTCAAATAACTCTTTTGCTGCCCAATGCCATGTCGCTTGCTCTCCAGCAATTTTTTATAAATACTGGATGTCCCAATTGGGGGCTTTAATCTCATCCGTTATCTAAACTTGTCCTTCTGCATCAGCTGCTAATGTCCTTGACTTATGAGCAAAATAAGACGGCGAAGTTCTGAATGCGATAAAAGCATTTTCAACTGGAATGACGAAACATTCAATGTGATGCTGAATGTATGCCAATCAGCTCTCATTAAGTGACTTTACGATGTCATTCGCGAGTAATACGTCCGTAAATCTGTTTTATTGAAGAAAGATTTACAGTCAGCATTTGAATAAAAACCAATAAAGCAGCTGATTTAAGCCCATCTTTTCCCCCGCATATCGGGAGTTTAATCTTTATAAAATATAGGGTAAGTACTATTGCAAATTAAATACATATGGAGGTTGCAAATATGAAAAAAATTGTCGGTGCCATAGCCGTTTTTGTCATTACCTATGCGCTGTTTTCAGCCGCAGGATACTTGTTTCCCATTGACCAAGAATGGTACAATTCACTGAAAAAACCGAACTGGACGCCAACAGGATCTGCGATCGGCATCGTTTGGGCGATCTTGTTTGCCCTGATCTCCCTTTCAGCTGCCATAGTATTTGCAGCGTGTTCATTTAAAAAAGCGAAAAGCTTTTGGATGATACTTTTGGTTAACTATGTGCTGAATCAGGCATTCAGCTATTTTCAATTCACTCAAAAAAATTTGCTCGCTGCATCGATTGACTGCTTGCTTGTCGCGATCACTGCACTGGTATTAATGCTCATTGCAAAAAAATACAGCAGAGCTGCTAGCTACCTTCTTTTGCCTTATATATTATGGAGTGCGTTTGCAACGTTTTTATCCTTTACAATCTATTCAATGAATCTGTAAATCAAAAAAAGCCGCTCTTACAGCGGCTTTTCAGATTAATTCTAAAGCATATCAGGATTTATAAAAACAAAAAAACCTTGTAGAATATGCAAGGTTTCTGGATGACCCGTACGGGATTCGAACCCGTGTTACCGCCGTGAAAGGGCGGTGTCTTAACCGCTTGACCAACGGGCCGATAGTTGAGAACTTATATTTGTAATCATATGGCGGAGAAGGAGGGATTTGAACCCTCGCGCCGCTTACACGACCTACACCCTTAGCAGGGGCGCCTCTTCAGCCACTTGAGTACTTCTCCAATTGGCTCCACAGGCAGGATTCGAACCTGCGACCGATCGGTTAACAGCCGATAGCTCTACCACTGAGCTACTGTGGAATATAAGTCATGGTGGGCCTGAATGGACTCGAACCATCGACCTCACGCTTATCAGGCGTGCGCTCTAACCAGCTGAGCTACAGGCCCATGACGATATAGAAATGGAGCGGGTGATGGGAATCGAACCCACGACATCAGCTTGGAAGGCTGAGGTTTTACCACTAAACTACACCCGCAAATTTATTTGGGGCGATTGATGGGAATCGAACCCACGAATGCCAGAGCCACAATCTGGTGCGTTAACCACTTCGCCACAACCGCCAAAACATATATTAATAAATGGTGGCTCGGGACGGAATCGAACCGCCGACACACGGATTTTCAGTCCGTTGCTCTACCAACTGAGCTACCGAGCCTTATTATTCAAATGGCGGTCCGGACGGGACTCGAACCCGCGACCTCCTGCGTGACAGGCAGGCATTCTAACCAACTGAACTACCGGACCATTTATTTTGGTTGCGGGGGCAGGATTTGAACCTGCGACCTTCGGGTTATGAGCCCGACGAGCTACCGAACTGCTCCACCCCGCGACGATTAAAAGTATATATGGAGGAGGAAGAGGGATTCGAACCCCCGCGGGCTTTGACACCCCTGTCGGTTTTCAAGACCGATCCCTTCAGCCAGACTTGGGTATTCCTCCGTATAGTGGTGGACCTTGTAGGACTCGAACCTACGACCGGACGGTTATGAGCCGTCTGCTCTAACCAACTGAGCTAAAGGTCCATTGGTAGCGGCGGAGGGGATCGAACCCCCGACCTCACGGGTATGAACCGTACGCTCTAGCCAGCTGAGCTACACCGCCAAATATTTAATGAAATCAAGTGGAGCCTAGCGGGATCGAACCGCTGACCTCCTGCGTGCAAAGCAGGCGCTCTCCCAGCTGAGCTAAGGCCCCAAGAATGGTCGGGAAGACAGGATTCGAACCTGCGACCCCATGGTCCCAAACCATGTGCTCTACCAAGCTGAGCTACTTCCCGATTTCATGTAGATGATGGCGCGCCCGAGAGGAGTCGAACCCCTAACCTTTTGATCCGTAGTCAAACGCTCTATCCAATTGAGCTACGGGCGCAAAAATGAATGCCGAGGGCCGGACTTGAACCGGCACGGTAGTCACCTACCGCAGGATTTTAAGTCCTGTGTGTCTGCCAATTCCACCACCCCGGCGTGGATGGTATAGTTGGAGCGGAAGACGGGATTCGAACCCGCGACCCCCACCTTGGCAAGGTGGTGTTCTACCACTGAACTACTTCCGCAAAAATGGTGCGGATGAAGGGACTTGAACCCCCACGTCTGTAAAGACACTAGAGCCTGATTCTAGCGCGTCTGCCAATTCCGCCACATCCGCAATATGGAAATGGTGAGCCATGAAGGACTCGAACCTTCGACCCTCTGATTAAAAGTCAGATGCTCTACCAACTGAGCTAATGGCTCTTCGTACAAGAGACTTGAATATTATAGCATGTAAAAGTGGTGCCGGCAAGAGGACTTGAACCCCCAACCTACTGATTACAAGTCAGTTGCTCTACCAATTGAGCTACACCGGCCTATATATAAAACCGATATGTATAATGGTGGAGGATGACGGGCTCGAACCGCCGACCCTCTGCTTGTAAGGCAGATGCTCTCCCAGCTGAGCTAATCCTCCATAATTGCACTAACGTGCAATTGCTTG
>NZ_MSRC01000010.1 GCF_010093085.1 Bacillus sp. SKDU12
TACAGTTCATCACATCCTGTGAGAACATCTGCATGACCTGCATCGTGCAGGCCCCTGACTACGCACATCGCTGTGCGATTTGTTTAAAACTGAATTAACAGGTACGTTTTGTCTTGTTTAGTTTTCAAAGATCATTTCCGCCTCTTGTTGAAGCGACTTTATTAATATAACATTTTGGATTTCTTTTGTCAAATGTTTTTATTTTATTTCTCCGCCGCTGTGAGCTTGTTTTTTCATAAGCGCATCAGCGACGTTTAATAATATATCATGGTCAGGAATCAGAGTCAACATCTTTTTCGAAAGAATATCCTCGGTGATAGACAGCCTGCCCTTTCGTTTCTATCTGGCAGACGTTGATAAGCCCTTTGTCTGTCAGGTAATCAAGCACAACGCCAAGGTCTTGGGTAAAATGCTTTAAATCCGGATGATGAAGAAGCTCACCGAATTGCCAAATATCTTTTTCTTTCATCACTTCGAAAAGATGAGCCGAACCAATCTCAGCTTTGGAATTGATCAGAAAATCATTTGCTAAGAATAATAATTCGAGTCTTTTTTCCAAGCTCTCGTGACTATCAATCAGCTCCGAATATAACTTATACACTTGAGGCTCTATTTGGCGCACTTGGCTCCATACCGTGGTTTCCGGATGAAATCCCCTGTCGATTACTTCAATGCGCGCTAAATGATGCAGCGCGTGAACAATCGCATTGTAGGCATCTAAAAATTGATTGGCTTCAAAAAAAGCTTTTCCTTCTATATATCTTCTTATTAATTTGCCGTATTCGAGTCCGATCTTCAGTTTGCGTTCAGCAAACGGAAATGTATTCAGCCTGTCACTCAGTCCAACTATGTATTCGTTACGGTCAAATAAAACTCTACCATTTACAACCCAATCTATGATTCTTCTATTGGTGCCGAGCAAAATCCATTCTTGAATCTGAGAATCTGTTACCACATGTAAAGAAGCTGTTTTTTGATCAAGTTCATAATGCTTTATAAAAACAGGCTCGTCAGCCTCCTTTACAATCACCAGCAAAGCAGCATCAAAGTTGTCTGTTAAAGAAGATGTTTTGTTTCTTCTCTCAATTATAATGACAGCCAATGTATTGGGATGACTAGCTCTTTCTTGGTAAATTGGACGGAGAAGATTATCCATCACTATTCCTCCAATGCAATTGTTCAAAATTTTTTATTCTCTATATTGATTCAATTCTATGATGAAAACGAAATTCCTTTTTTCTAAACATATTGAACTATTATAAACAATTTCGTAAAAAGTCTCCATATGTAAATTCAAGTTCAATCGAAAACATGAAGAAAATCCCATCAGGTTTGTGCTATAGTTACATCAAAGGGGGATGGACATGGCGAAATACTCCAGCAAAATTAATAAAATCAGAACATTCGCATTAAGTTTGGTTTTCGTTGGGTTTATCATTATGTACATCGGGATTTTTTTCAAAGAGTCAGTTTTGCTATCCAGCTTGTTTATGATACTTGGGCTTTTATCCATCGGTCTCAGCACGATTGTTTACTTTTGGATTGGAATGCTTTCGACCAAAGCGGTTCGTGTCATATGCCCGGCCTGTGAAAAGGAGACAAAGATTTTAGGGAGAGTAGATATGTGTATGCATTGCAGGGAGCCGCTGACTTTAGATAAAGGCTTAGAAGGAAAAGAATTTGATGAGTCTTATAATAAAAAGAAAATGTCAAAATAAAATAAGCTGACCGTTTCGACGGCCAGCTTATTTTTAATGGTTTTCTTTTTTCGAACACTCTTGGCAGACACCGTAAATTTCTAAACGGTGGTGGCTTACTTTGAAGCCCGTGACATGGGCAGCGAGCTGCTCCACTTCGTCAAGGCCCGGATAATGGAAGTCCACAATTTTACCGCAGTTTTCACATATCGCGTGATAGTGATCGGATGTGACAAAATCGAACCTGCTGGAAGCATCGCCGTATGTCAGCTCTTTTACCAAACCGGATTCCCGAAACACACGCAAATTGTTATATACCGTCGCTACGCTCATGTTAGGAAATTTCCCTTCCAGAGCTTTATATATATCGTCCGCTGTTGGATGAGCCATAGAGTTAACGAGATATTCCAGAATCGCATGACGTTGAGGAGTGATGCGAACTCCGGTTTCCTTCAACGTTTCTAAGGCTTCTTTTAGTTCATGTGCAGCCATCCGTCATGCACCTCTCTTCTAAAAAAAATTCTTACATTGTAATGTTTATAATTAGTGTAACTCTTTCTACGATAATTTGTCAATTGATATCAAGGCAAAAGTAATCATATCATTTGAGGATCATAAAAAAATTATTTTTCCGACATATCTTTGAGAGTTTGAAGCGCTTCGGCTACATGGTCTTTTACTTTTACCTTTCTCCATTCTTTTACGAGCCTGCCTTCTTTATCAATTAAAAAAGTGGAGCGCTCAATTTCCATATATTCTTTTCCGAAGTTCTTCTTCAGTTTCCAAACGTCAAACGCTTCCGCCAGCTTATGCTCGTCATCAACAAGAAGCAGAAAAGGAAGGTTATGCTTCTCTTTAAATTTTCCGTGTTTTTCCTGGCTGTCCGGGCTGACACCGATAATGACGGCATCAAGTTCTGCAAAGCTTTCGTGACTGTCCCGAAAATCGCATGCTTCAGTTGTGCATCCCGGTGTCATGTCTTTTGGATAAAAATAAAGCACAATATGTTTTCCTTTATAATCCGATAATTTCACTGTTTTTCCATGGTCGCCTTTCAACTCAAGGTCGGGCGCTTTTTGTCCGATTTCAATAGTCATTACATTACCTCCGATGTTTTTTTAATAAGCGTATCCAATTCTTGTCCAGATTACAACCATCGTTCCTTTCATCTTAAGCCTGATTCCATTGTTCTTGTATGGAAGCATGCTACAATAGAAAGGAGGCATGGAGATATAGGAGGTTTTTATTCTTGCATACAAAATCAATTGAACTTCACAACGAAGCATTAGAGCACATTGTCGGCGGTGTAAACAGCCCGTCTAGATCATATAAAGCAGTCGGCGGCGGTTCTCCCGTCGCAATGGAAAAAGCAAACGGCGCTTATTTTTGGGATCTGGACGGCAACAAATACATCGATTATTTGGCGGCGTACGGTCCGATCATTACCGGACATGCCCACCCGCACATTACAGAAGCGATTAAAAAAGCGGCAGAGAACGGTGTATTATATGGAACACCGACGAAACACGAGGTTACATTTGCAAAGATGCTCAAAGAAGCCATTCCCGCTATGGACAAAGTAAGATTCGTCAATTCGGGGACAGAAGCTGTTATGACGACGATCCGTGTGGCTCGCGCATATACAGGACGGACAAAAATCATTAAATTTGCAGGCTGTTATCACGGACATTCAGATCTTGTGCTTGTCGCTGCTGGTTCCGGGCCATCTACTCTCGGAACACCAGACTCAGCCGGTGTACCAAAAAGCATTGCAAATGAAGTCATCACAGTTCCATTTAATGATATCGAAAGCTATAAAGCGGCACTTGATAAATGGGGCAATGAAATCGCGGCGGTTCTCGTTGAACCGATTGTCGGCAACTTCGGAATTGTTGAGCCCAAAGAGGGCTTCTTAGAAAAAGTGAATGAACTGACACATGATGCAGGCGCCCTCGTTATTTACGATGAAGTCATTACGGCTTTTCGCTTTATGTATGGCGGCGCGCAGGATCTTCTGCAAGTGAAACCAGATTTAACAGCACTCGGAAAAATTATCGGCGGCGGACTTCCGATTGGCGCCTATGGCGGTAAAAAAGAAATTATGGAGCAGGTAGCTCCACTCGGACCGGCTTATCAGGCTGGAACAATGGCCGGGAACCCCGCTTCTATCCTAGCAGGCATCGCTTGTCTGGAAGTGCTCAAAGAGGAAGGCGTGTATGAAAAGCTCGATCATCTTGGCGCTATGCTTGAGGAAGGCATTTTACAACACGCGGAAACACACGGCATCACGATTACTGTCAACCGCTTAAAAGGTGCGCTCACGGTTTATTTCTCTGATGAGAAAGTCGAAAATTACGAGCAGGCTGAACGCAGTGATGGCGAAACATTTGCTACATTTTTCAAGCTGATGCTGGAACGCGGAGTTAATTTAGCTCCTTCTAAATATGAAGCCTGGTTTATTACTACCGCACATACAGAGCAGGATATTAAAGACACGCTTGCAGCAGTGGAGGATGCTTTTAAACATCTTAAGAACTAGAATCAGTCATCAAGGACAGGAGCATTATGCTCCTGTTTTTTTACGAATTCAAATTTCGTGTAAGATTTTGGTCCTTTTCTAGAAAAATAGCTTGAATATTTGGATTGATCCCTGTATATTACTTAATTGTTTAGCAAATAAACTAACCGGGAATTTTAAGGATTAGCCATTTGCTACGAATGTCATACAATTTACTATAGAAAGGAATGCACGCACAAACCAATGAAACTTGGTGCCCGCATTTTCAAAACAGGGATTGCGATTACACTTGCCCTTTATTTGGCTTCGTGGATCGGGCTTCCCGCGCCGATTTTTGCTGGGATTGCAGCGATATTTGCGATCCAACCGTCGATTTACCGCTCTTTTCTTATTATTATTGATCAGGTTCAAGCAAATATTATCGGAGCAGTGATTGCCACATTATTCGGCCTTATTTTCGGACCCAGCCCAATTATGATCGGGCTGACAGCTGTTATTGTCATTACAATCATGCTGAAGCTTAAAATTGAACACACTATTTCGATTGCTCTTGTAACAGTCATTGCGATTTTGGAATCTGCCGGTGACGACTTTTTGATGTTCGCACTGATCAGAACAAGCACAGTTATCTTAGGGGTGCTTTCTTCCTTTATCGTCAATCTTGTGTTTTTGCCTCCTAAGTACGAAACAAAGCTGATTCATAATACCGTCGAAAACACTGAAGAAATTTTGAAGTGGATCAGACTGTCTATGCGACAGTCAACAGAGCATTCGATTTTAAAAGAGGATATTGAAAAACTGAAAGAAAAAATGATCAAGCTTGATCAGACATATCTGCTATATAAAGAAGAAAGAAGCTATTTTAAGAAAACGACTTATGTGAAATCTAGAAAGCTTGTCCTGTTCAGGCAGGCTATTATCACAGCAAACCGGGCGCTTGATACATTGAAGAAGCTGCATCGTCTGGAAAACGACATCTATCATATGCCGGAAGAGTTTCAAGAAACACTGACTGAAGAGCTTGATTACCTGCTGTACTGGCATGAGCTGATTTTGATGCGGTTTGTCGGCAAAATTAAGCCGCATGATGACACAGATGGAGAAGGCATTCAATATAAACAGCTTTTAACAAAATCATTTTTAAAAAATCAGCAAAATACGGATGATGAGCTTATTGATTACAACATGCTTAATATTATGGCAAGTGCTGTAGAATATCGCGAGCAGCTTGAACATTTGGAAACACTCATCACGAGTTTTCAAACGTATCATCCGAAAGACTGTGAAATAGAAACAGAAGAGTAACCCGGCTATCAAGCCGGGTTTTTATATACAAAAAAATCTTATATCCTTTGTTAAAAGGATATAAGATTGAGGTTCAGCTCAAGTTTTGAATGGTAAATAAGTGCTTGTACTGGCTGTCATAGTCCATGAGTTCATCATGGCTTCCGATTTCGATGATTGTGCCGTTTTCCATAACGACAATCTTATCCGCATGTGTGATCGTCGATAGACGGTGGGCGACAACAAAAGTTGTTCTGTCCTTCGCCAGTTTGTCCATTGCTTCTTGAATGTAATGCTCACTTTCCAGGTCAAGAGCTGATGTCGCTTCATCTAAAATAAGGAGCGGCGGATTTTTCAGAAAGACCCGCGCGATTGAGATCCGCTGCTTTTGTCCGCCTGACAGCTTAACGCCTCTTTCTCCCACCCGGGTCTCATACCCTTCAGGAAAATTCATGATGAATTCATGGGCATTGGCAGCTTTGGCGGCTTCAATAATTTCGTCAAGAGTGGCATCAGGTTTGCCGATTGCGATATTTTCCCGAATCGTTTCGCTGAATAAAAAGGTATCCTGAAGCACCATGCCAACCTGGTTGCGAAGGCTTCTCGCTTCATAATCGCGAATATCAGTCCCGTCAATCATCAGTCTGCCGCTTGTGACATCATAAAATCTCGGGATCAGACTGACGAGTGTTGATTTGCCTCCTCCGCTCATGCCGACAAGGGCTACGGTTTCTCCTTTATTTACTTTTAAAGAGACATTATGAAGAATGTTGTCTTTTTCTTTTTCATATTGAAATGATACGTTTTGAAATTCCACTTCTCCGCGGATTTGGTCAGCTTTAATAGCATTTGGTTTATCAGTGAGTTCATATGGCTCGTCAATAAATTCAAACACCCTGTCCATTGATGCGATGGACTGTGTCAATGTTGTAGAAGAATTAATCAGCCTTCTCACAGGATTGTACATTCGGTCAATATATCCGACAAAAGCGACCATTGTTCCGACTGTCAGCGGTCCATTAATGACAAAATAGCCTGCGCATGCAATCACGATGAGCGGCGCCAAATCTGTAATGGTATTGACGACTGCAAAGGTTTTGGCATTCCAATTCGTGTGGCTGATGGCTTTATCTAAGAAATGGCTGTTTTTCTCATTAAAATTAGCTTGTTCATGATCCTCTATTGCAAAGCTTCTGATGACCGGCATGCCTTGAATGCGCTCGTGTAAATGCCCCTGCACTTGAGCAAGCGCCTGCGAGCGCTCCCTTGTCAGCTTTCTTAAACGGCCGTAAAAATACTTCACTGATATGCCGTATAATGGGAATAAAACGATTGAGATCAGTGTCAATTTAATGTCCAGTGTCAGCATGATAGAGATCACAATCAAAATCGTCAGCATATCAAGCCATATATTCATCAAACCTGTGATAACAAAATCTTTTGTTTGTTCCACATCATTGATCACTCGGGAAATAATTTCCCCTGTTCTTGTATTCGCATAAAAACGAAGACTTAGTTTCTGTATATGGCTGAACAGCTTGGCTCTTATATCGTAGAGCACCTTGCTGGCTGTCCACTGGGCAAAATATTGGCGATAATATTCAACAGGCGGGCGCAAAATTAAAAATAAGGCGAACATAATCGCCATAATGGTGAACAATGACGTTGTTTTGCCGCTGGCCGTTCCGCCTCCTTGGATAATATCGTCAACGACGTACTTAAGAAGCAATGGGAGAGCAAGCGGAATGGAGAATTTTACAATTCCGATTAATACTGTAATGAAAATTTGCTTCCTATAAGGTTTGACGAATTGCATATATCGTTTCATAACCCCCACGTTGAATCCCCCTCTCTTTCTCATGATGTAAGTGTGCGCCCATGTGAAAAACCTGTTGTACCCCGCAACAGGTTTTTACGTAACTATTATTTTGTATAGTGTAAATACCGTTCATACCACATATCGACAAACTCTGGCGCAAACGGTCCCTGACGCTGGTGAATCCAGTGAAGCAGCGTGTTTAAGTAGTCTCTTAAAATACTGTCGATTTCTTTCGGGTAGTTCATGGCTTTCCGATGATCGTCATATTCGTCTTCATCGAGAATATTGTACGTCATATCAGGAAAAACCTTAACATCTAAGTCATAATCAATATATTTAATTGCTTCGTCATCATAGGCAAACGGAGAACTGATATTGCAATAGTAATGAACCCCGTCTTCCCTCAACATCCCAATGACATTAAACCATTGTCTTGCATGAAAATAACAGATTGCGGGCTCTCTTGTTATCCATGTCCGGCCGTCTGATTCAGTTACCATCGTCCGGTCATTGGCTCCGATGACACACATTTCTGTACTTTTTAAAATTGTTGTTTCATTCCAAATTCTATGAATCAGCCCGTTATGCTTATAGCTGTGAATCTGAATGGTTTCTCCTTCCTTGGGATAGCCCATATTTCTCCCCTACTTTCTATAAAGCCCTACAAGGTAGTATGTCCAAATTTGCTTACCGACAACGTCTTTTACCTATTATAACGTTACAAATTAAAAAATGAAAATAAAAGAGCCATTCCGGCCGGGGAATGGCACATTCCTGTTCTACACAAAGGAAGATGGCTTTTCTGAGTTGCGATATGAACGAATTACCTGCTCTGTCTGCTTTTGAAACATATCCTGTATATCAGCAAGATGTTTCCGTTTTACCGCAATCTCAGCCTGAATTCCCCGCAGCCTTGCGTCCTTTTCCAAATGCCGAAGTTCTGCTTCAATTTGTTTGCAGCGGTCGAGCTCTGATTGGAGCTCGAGAAGCTTGTCCATCGTCTTCATTTGTTCACATACCAGCTTTTCAAATTCCGTCATCGGTTCCTCCTTCAGCCTGGTGAAAGTATAAACGTTCCTCCTTTAATCATTCGATTCCAACCAGGTAAACCCTTTGACACATTCTGTAGACCTTTCACAAGTTTTGTCGTTTTACAAACGAAAAAAGCACTTCATCTGAAGATGAAGTGCTTTTTTTGTTTCAGTGATTAGCTGTTTTGTTGTTTGTTTTGTTCAGCAGATTGGTTTTGCTGTCTAACCTGCTGAGCGTTCGTTTCGCTAGCGAATTCAGTGCCGAATTGACCTTGTTGGCCGGCAGCTGATTGCTGGTTTTGTTTTCTGACTTGCTGAGCGTTTGTTTCACTAGCAAATTCAGTGCCGAATTGACCTTGACCAGCAGCTGATTGTTGATTTTGTTTTTTGACTTGTTGTGCGTTTGTTTTGCTGAAATTATTTGAGTTAGCCATTGTTATCACCTCCACGGTCATTAGAATGTGCAGGTGATCGTACGGCTATTCCTCTTTTTTAAAATTTTTAAACGAGCAGTGAGCGTCCTCCGTCAACGATAATTGTCTGTCCGCGGATCATGTCAGCCTTGGAAGACACTAAAAATTCAACAGTATCAACCATGTCTTTAATTTCAACCATACGTCCCGCCGGCGTGTTTTGACGTGCATCCTCAAGCAGATCCTCTCTGTTCGGGAAGTGTTTGAGAGCATCTGTATCAATCGCTCCGCCTGATACGGCATTGACGATAATTTGTTTTGGTGAAAGCTCAACCGCAAGATAACGGGTTAAAGCTTCTAATGCCGCTTTTGATACGCCCACTGTCGTATAGTTTTCAAGATAGCGGATCGAACCTAGTGAACTGATACTGACAATATGCCCGCCTCCGTTCTTTTCCATTAGCTTGGCCGCTTCTTGAGCACAGAAAAGCAAAGCTTTCGCGTTAATGTTCATGGTCCAGTCCCAATGTGTTTCTTCTAGTTCCATGACAGGTCTCAGAACGCCTGAAGCCGCATTATTGACAAACACATCAAGTCTGCCGAATGTTTCATCAATTTGCTGAAACATTTCTTTGATTTTTGCCGGCTGGCCTACATTTGCTTTCACGACAAGCACTTTGACACCCAGCTTTTCGATTTCTTCCGCTGTTTCCAAAGCTGCTTTTTTGCTGCGGGCATAGTTAATGACAATGTTATAGCCGTTCTCAGCTAGTCTCATCGCGGCTGCTTTTCCGACACCGCGGCTGCTTCCTGTTATGAGTGCACATTTATTTTGTTCCATTTTTTCCTCATCTCCTTGTAGCGTATAGTTCTTTTATTTCCACAAACAATAATGGCAAGAACTGAAAAAGGGGGTCTTCTGTTATGTATGTCGGACGTGATATGAGCGAATTAAACATGGTTTCCAAAGAAGATTGGAAGAACAGTGAGCTCGCCTATTTTCATCATGCCTTTCAGCAAATTATGCCTTATTTGAACGAAGAAGGCCAATCAAAATATCGGGAATTAACGCAAGAAATTGAAGCGCGCGGCGGAATGAAGCGCAATGAAGCCGACTACACCCATGGCACGCGCGTTTCCTACGATTAAACATGTTTACGGAGCAGCCGAGTCCGCGGCTGCTTCCACTGCCATTTTCCAGATTTTTTGATGTGATACTGGGAACGCAAACTGTTCAAGCTCTTCTTTCGATACTTTTTTCAGCTCTTTGGCATCTGACACTTGTTTTACTTTACCGAAAAATACAGAAATATTCCATACAAGGTGGGTGAAAACGTGTTCGACAATACCTTGCAGATCACTGATATCAGCTTTTATCCCATGTTCATTTTCTAAAAATGCAGTGAGCTGTTCACGCTCGGTTTTGATTCCTTTTTGTGTTTCAAGATTAGGGAATTCCCATAGGTTGGCCAGCAAACCTTTTGACGGCCGCTTGTGTATATACACTTGTCCGTCTTCATCCGTCAGTACGATCGCGGCCATTGTTTTGACCCCGGGTTTTTTCTTTTTGCTTTTTACCGGAAGCTCCTGTTCAGTGCCTTCTTCAAATGCTGAGCAGTGTTGCTGAACCGGGCATAGAAGGCATGACGGCGATTTTGGCGTACAAATCAAGGCTCCTAGCTCCATTAGACCTTGATTGAATTCAGATGGTTTTTCTTTGGAAATGAATGCACGGATCGCGTCTTCAAAGACCGTTCTTGTTTTTGGTTTGGCAATATCATCCCAAATAGAAAGAATTCTGGACATGACACGCATCACATTTCCGTCAACCGCAGGAATAGGTTTATTGTAGGCGATACTGAGCACCGCTCCCTTTGTATAAGGGCCGACGCCTTTTAAGCCGCCAAACGCTTTCTCTTCTGAAGGGACAACGCCGCCATACTCCTGTTTCACTTCTTTTACAGCGCTTTGCAGATTTCTGACTCGTGAATAATAGCCGAGACCCTCCCATGCTTTCAGCACCTTTTCTTCATCAGCATCAGCGAGTGTTTCCACTGTCGGAAATTGCTCCACAAACCGCAGAAAGTATGGGATCACCGTCTCTACTCTCGTTTGCTGCAGCATGACTTCAGATACCCACACTTTATATGGATCTTGATCCTCTCTCCACGGCAAAACGCGCTGTTCCCGTTCGAACCATGAGATGAGATCATCGCGAAATTGCTGTATGTCTTTTTGTTTTAATTTGTCTTCAAGTACGTTCATATGTGTTTCTCTCCAGTCTTTCGCGCCCCGCTTTTCTTTAGACTGTTTTTTGTTGTACACTAAGGGCACAGTACGATAATATGTTACATTAAATAGAAGTAAAGAAAAAGCAGAAATATATGAGAACGATTGAATCGATTTGAAAATGGGGTATATGAAAACGGGGAATATCTTACAAAAGTGAATGTGCAGGACAATCCTGCAAGGAGGTCACCTATGGATACAGGCACACATGTCGTGATGGGCATTGCACTTGGCGGTATCGCTACACTGGACCCTGTTACCGGATCAAATCCCGCAATGGCTCACGCTGTTATGATCGCAACGATTGCAGGCTCTCAGGCTCCAGATATTGATACTGTGTTAAAGCTTAAAAACAATGCTGTTTATATAAGAAATCACAGAGGATTTACCCATTCCATTCCCGCCGTTTTGTTTTGGTCTGTCATTATTCCGGCGATTTTGCATGTGTTTTATCCGGAGGCCAATTTTCTGCACCTGTGGCTGTGGACGCTGCTGGCGGTCGTACTGCATGTCTTTGTTGATATTTTCAATGCGTACGGAACACAAGCGGTACGTCCATTTTCGAAAAAATGGGTTGCGCTCGGTCTGATTAATACGTTTGATCCGTTTATTTTTATCAGCCACCTGGCTGCTATCGCTGTTTGGTATGCAGGCGGCAATCCCGGCATTACGTTTCTCAGCTTATACATCATATTGGCAGGCTATTATTTAGTACGCCTGATTATGCAGCTGAGAATTAAACGGAAGCTTCGTGAGATGATTCATGATGAGATTGAAAATATTATTATTTCACCGACGATGAAATTCAGGCAATGGCGGATCGCCGTAACGACAGCCCATGCTTTTTATGTGGGAAGAAGCATGGAAGGGCACGTCGTAATTCTGGATACATTTAATCGGGTGCCTGTTCCTGAAACCGACGTGATGCATGCGGCAAAGCAGGATGATAACATTGCGGCGTTTCTGTCATTTTCTCCAGTTTACCGGTGGGAAGTCGATACGTTTAAAGATCATTACGAGGTAAGGTTTATAGACCTGCGTTATCGGAGCAAAGGCCATTACCCATTTGTCGCTATCGTTCATATCGGCCATGATCTCACGATTCGGTCGTCTTATACAGGATGGATATTTAGCGAAGAAAAGCTTCAGAAAAAATTAAAGCTCGGCTCTGTTTAGAGCCGGGCTTTAATTGTTGTCAAAATCCTAAAACTTTTCATTTTAGGATTTTGACATCCCTGCGCGTTGATGTTCGCGAATGATAACATTCGCTCCGCTCCAATGCTCATCCCTCCTAGACTTCAAGGGTTTTCAATCCCGCTGAGATAAACCTGACAACGAATGCGAGGGTTTGTCGACACGCTGAGCCAGGCTCTATTTAGAGCCTGGCTTTTTTCGTCTAATATATATAATAGCAATCAGCAGACTGACGAGAGTGAGCATCATTGATATTTTAAAATATGGCGGATAGTAAACCAGCTCAATGTGATTGTCTCCCTTTTGCGCCTTGAAACCTAGAAAAGCATAATCCACTTTTTCGAGCGTCTGTGGTTTCCCGTTAATCTTCAGCTCCCAGCCTTTTTCATAAGGAATCGGAAGCATGATGTACTGGTCTTTTGACAGATGATATGCAAATGTCAGCTTATTTTTATCCCATTTCAGATTGTCTGCTTTGTCTGTGTTGTTTTGCAGCACTGCGCTTTTCAGTGTGCTGTAGTTTTCTTCATAGAGTGCTATGTTTTTCAGCTCATACGCCCCTTTTGGAAGCTTGATTGAGATATGGTCTGATTTAGGCACTCTGACTGTGATATCGTTTACTCCTGTTTTATAAATTGATTGGTTCGATTTCCTCGTTGTGACATAATCATTGACCTTTAGTGTAAATCCTTTGTCTTTTGCTTTGCTTTTCAAATAAAAGCTGACATAGTAGTCTCCCGGAGCGGATGAAGCCTCTTCCGGAGTGATGATCAGTTCTCCTCCGTTTACTCCAGTTACAGTGAGCAGTCCGTTTTGATACTGAGCATGTTTTGCGGTGATATTCGACTTGCGAATCAAATTGGCCAGTTTTGGCACCTGCTCCGTTTTTTCTGACGGATTTGCTAACACAATTCCTTTCAGCATGGCCTGTTCTTTCGCAAGAGCGGGTCGTTTGTCCAGCTCGCTTTCGCTGTATAAGACATCAGCTGTTTTGACAAAAGGAAGCATGTATTGATTTTCATAAATGACATAACGCTCTGATTCCGCATGCTTTTTGAAGCCATACGGGACGTTGGCTTCATTTGTTTTTTCCGTCATGTAATATTTGCCGTAAAGCAGGCTGTATAAATTCGCCCTGTCTCCGAATGACGCATAACGGCTGACGCTTTCTCTCCCCATGTCGATGCTCAAATCATTCCAATAGAAGGTCAGCAGATGTTTGTTCAAAATGCTTGAATAGGCGCTGACTCCATTAAACCCGTAAATGATTGGCGTATTATTAAAGACACCATTCATCCAGTCAATTCTCATGAGCGGATCATCATCTTCCTTCTGTAAGCGCCTGATGAGCTCAGAAGCTTCTTGCCCTTTGTATTCCTCACCCGTGAGATATGCTTTTGTCACACTATCCAAACCGCCTCCTTCTGAGAGCGCGTATTTTTGATAGATGTTGGCGATAAACAGTGAAGAAAGAATAACTACACCGTATACAGCTGCTTTCGCCCATTTTTTCGTGAAGCCCGCAGCAAACAACGCTGCGATTGTCAGGAATAAGAGCAATAGAATGCTTTTATTCGCAGTCTCCCATATATCCAGTTCATACCTGTGGATATGATACATGTAAAGAAGCAGAACAACAGCTATGGCCGGGAGCAATTCTTTCCATTTCAATTTAGACAGCTGTGACAGGCCCGCTGCGGCTGCCCCCGCAATGGTAAATGCCAGAACATATTCAAACCGGTTTTGCGGGGCGGAAAAGCCGTTAAACACACTTGCCGCATACGGGCTGAAGTGAAAAAGAATAAATAACAGGCTCACCCCGGCAAAGAGTCGAAACACACGGTTTTTGTAAAAAGAAACAATAAACAAAAACAGCAGAAAGGCTGCCGGCAAAATGATAATCCGGCTCGAAAATAAGATATTATCATCGAAATTGAGCCACTCGATTTTCTGGCTGTACGGGGGACGCAGGTTGTTTAAATAACCATATACCACCGGCACAAATGCCGCCGTACTGATACCAAAGGAAATAAGGCCTGAAACCAAAAACATTCTGAATTGGATCCATCTTTTCTCTTCATGCTTTTCCAGTATGATCAGCCATCTGAATAGCACGTAGATTCCGATGAATATAAGGTTTATGTATGCAAAGTAAAAATTATTGATTAACGTTAGCGCGCACGCAATGATAAACCATGCCGGACGACGCTCTCTCATGATTTTTTCTGCTCCGAGCACAAGCAGCGGGAGCCAAATCATCGTATCGGTAAAGAATTCCCAATATGCTTCGTGGCGGAAATAAATGATCGAGACACCGTATAACACAGCCCCCGTAAACGAAGCCGCTCTATGTTTGAGAAGGTAGTGGAAAACAGATGCAGCTGTAAAGATGATCAAACTCAGTTTAAAAATACTGACAAAAACAGCTGACTCCGCCCAAAAAAGCGTATCCGCTTCTCCGATCAGCTGGATCGCTTGAAGAAGCCAGACGCCGGCGGATACAACAAGAAACAAAAAGGAAGCAGAAAAATAATAGCCGAGCTGACTGAATGTGCCGCCGCCGAGTCCGAATGAATATTGATAGAAAAAATTCAAGTGTGTGTATTGGTCAAATAATAATTTTTTAAATACAATCATTTGTGCAAGCCCGTCACCCGGGCCTGTCATATACCTGCCGTCTGCCCATTCTTTCACAAAAAAAGCGTGTGCCAGAATGGAAACAAGCAGACTGGCCGCATAAATCATGACATATTTTCTTTTCATATAAATTCTCCAGTCTTGCTTTTAGATAGTGGACATACAAAAAAGCACTGGCAATAGCGCTTACATATTCAGTGCATTTTTGTCAGACGCCGCATGCTTTTCAATTCTTTCGTTTCAGGCAGGTCTTTGTTCGTGATATTCGCTTCTTTAATCAAATAATGCGGGCGTTTTTTTGTTTCATAATAGATTCGGCCGATGTATTCGCCTATGATGCCGAGACTTAGCAGCTGTACTCCGCCGAGAAATAATACTGCTGAGATAATGGTGAAATAGCCAGGCACAGAAATGCCGTTTGTCAAAATTTTAACGAATGTGGCAATGATATAAATGACGGAAAGCAGCAAAATGAAAATGCCGGTATAAAAGCATATTCTCAGCGGCTTATGGTTAAATGAAACGACGCCGTCCATTCCATAGTTAAACAGACTGCTGAACGACCATTTGGATGTGCCGTTTTTTCGTTCGACATTTTCATAAAACACAATTTTTTGATCGAATCCAATCCAGCAAAATAAACCTTTGGAGAAGCGGTTGCCTTCGCTCAGTTTCAAAAGAGCGTCCACTGCTTGTCGGCTTAACAGCCGGAAGTCTCCGACACCGTCACGCAGATCCACCTCCACTGCTTTATTAATGAACTTGTAATACAGAGATGAGAGGAGTGAGCGGACAGGGTTGTCTCCTTTTCGATTTCTTTGGGCAATGACTTGATCATAGCCTTCTTCATAGCCTTTGATAAATTCTTTCAGCAAATAGGTTGGATGCTGCAGATCAGCGTCCATTACGATGACCGCCTCGCCTTGAACATGCTCAAAGCCGGCCAGAATTGCGGCTTCTTTGCCGAAGTTTCGAGAGAAGGATATGTATTTCACCTTGCTGCATACGGCTGCCAAATCTTTGATCTGCTGAAGCGTGTCATCAACACTTCCGTCGTTTATGAAGAAAATTTCATAGTCATAAGGAATGGTCTTAAATTCCTTTTGCAAAGATTCATGAATGAGTTTGACATTATCTCCTTCATTGTAAGACGGAATGATAATCGAGATTAATCCTTGCTTCATTAAGGCACCTTCTTCTTTTTATTCTATTTAAGTTTTGCCTTAGGGGGGTGCAGACAAATCTTCAATAAGGCTATTCCTTTTTTAAAAGTCGTTTAAACCTGCTTTTTGTTACATTTTATGGTGTCATTTTTAATGTTATTTTGTCATGTTTAAAACAGACTATGAAAAAAACGCACAGAAAAAGTCTGCCATTATGACAGACGAGCGGAGAGACATTCTGACTTATTATTTTTTTAGATAATCCAGAATAAGCTGATTGACGATGTCAGGTTTTTCGTGATTAATCCAATGGGATGCTTCATCAACAAAAATGAGATGTCCATTCGGGCAGTGTTTTTCCGTCTCTTTCGCAAGCTTTCTGCTTAAAAAGCGATCTTCCATTCCCCAGATCAACCGGTAAGGTACTGTTTCACAACTGGTTTTCTCTGCAAGGCTTCCTTTTCTGAGGGCTCTGTACCAGTTCAGCATAGCTGTCAGTGCACCAGGTTGTTTCCATGCTTCTTTGTATTTGCTGACATCCTCAGACGTAAACATCTCAGGGCGTGTCGATAACCCAATCGCTTTATCTAATGCTTCGTAATCATTGTCCTTTAGTGATGCCTCCGGTTTGTCGGACAGCTGAAAGAAGGCGATATACGAGCTTTTCAGCCATTGCGGCGGATACATCGGCGTGACGGTTTTCATAACGTGCGGATGCGGGATATTGATGGCGATCAGCTTTTCAAGATATTCTTGACGGGTGGACGCCAAATGCCATGCGACTGCCCCTCCCCAGTCATGCCCAATGACAATTGCTTTTTCATCTGTGAATTGTGTTATCAGTCCGATGATATCATCTCTTAACGTATCAATCCGGTACGAATCAATTCCCTCTGGTTTGTCACTGAGATTGTAGCCGCGCTGATCGGGCACGATAACTCGGTACCCCGCATCGGCAAGCGGTTTGATTTGGTTTTTCCAGCCGTACCAAAATTCTGGAAACCCATGGAGCAGAACAAGCAACTGCCCGTCCTCCGGTCCTGCGGTTGCAACGTGAAGCGTAATTCCGTTTGTTTTGACAAATTGGCATTTAACTCCGTCCACTTCTATCTCCTCCTTGACTGCGCGTCATATTTTTCAGCCTTTTTTCCGTAAGCACACATGTCATGACACAGGCGGAAAGCAGCAAAATCAGCTGAAGAATGATCAAGTTCGATTTCAACAGCAAACCCATCCCCGCAATCAAAAAGCCTGACAGGATCAGCAATGATGCGCTGTAACGGTTCGCTTCATCCCATAAACGTTGATCTGACATTGAGCGTCTCGTTCTGAATCCGTACACACTGTTGATGGTTTTGGGCGGAAACAGTTTAATCAGTATCCCCGCGATGATCATGCAGCCTCCGCTGACTAAACCAGCCATATCATCATCTCCTTTCTCATTGTTACGTGCAGAAAGAAGAAATGTTTCATACAAAGGCAAAAAGACAAGCTCTCTGCCTGCCTTATTTATCGTATTTGTAAGTCCTTTGTCTGAATATAGCCCTGATGCCTGCCATCATCAACAAACGCCCATTTGAAATCAAATCCGCCGTTTTCACTGAATCCCCAACCAAGCAATGTCACCTCTGTTCCGGTTGAAAGCTGTTTGGCTTTTCCATTTTCGGGTGTCGGTGAGTAGAAGGCTGTCTGATTCGCTGTTTTTGCTTGTCTTGCGGTTTTCATTAAGAAGTGTGTTGAAATATATGCTTTTTTCCCTTTGAACTGAATTTGAGCCCAATCGGCATTTGCGAAACCATTAACTGTAACTTTTTGTTCTGATGATAATGTGCCAAGAATTTTACCTTTATGATTTGGCTCAGTCCTGACATTCAGCTTTCCTGTTTTTATCATGTAAGAATCGGATGAAGGCATGCTGGCAGATATGTCGTGAAGCGGCGCAGCTTTTGCTGCGGGAGCGGAATAAAGTGCTGTCATACTAAGTCCTGCGGCAGCTGTTAAAGCGAGCATTACTTGTTTCTTTTTCATATAAAGCTCCTCCTCGCATTTGACAAGATATATGTGGTATTCCCTGATTAAACGGCGAGTGAAACACGTTTTGTTCATTTTTTCTAGCTGTTAAGGTAATTTTAAGGAAATAAAAAAACCTGCCGGATGATAGACGGCAGGTTTTTTCAATGCAAAAGGCCTCTGCTTTGGTTTAAGTAATCATTTACATCCTCACGGGAACTTTGGAAAAGGTGGAGCTGGCCGCCATAGTTTTCGATCCATTGTGTGACGATTTTTTCTGTCATTTTTTCACCTTGATAGGTGTGTCCGGCTTTTGCATAGGTCGCTTCGAAATCGCTCCATAACAATTCCACCCATGTTTTTGCCTGTATATAGCTGATCATATCGTTCTTTTCCAGAAGCAGATTTGTCAGTTTCTCAATGTACGTATCCATGTGTGCAGTTCTCCTTTCTTCAGGAAAAAAATAACGCTTTAAAACGTGGGGTTCTCCATATAATAACCTTACGTCTTCATGTGAAAAGACGCAACTTTTTGATCTCGAACCTAGGAGGAACTGATATGGTCCGGAATAAAGAAAAAGGATTTCCATACGAAAACGAAAATAAATTTCAGGGTGAACCGAGAGCAAAAGACGACTATGCTTCAAAGCGCGCTGACGGATCGATCAATCAGCATCCTCAAGAAAAAATGAGAGCCTCAGGCAAACGATAAAGAAAGCCGCTGCAGTGATTCATATAAAAAGAGGCTGAAATTCAGCCTCTTTTTTCCTGCAATACTGAGATTGGCAGCGCTTCTTCTTGCTGGGGGGACGAGGTTCTGTATCCCCATGCGAAAACGCCGTTTATATAACTGATGGTAAACTCGTCTTGAGAGTCTTCCACACGATATGTTTCCCCCGGTGAAAATTTTTCCGGGTTCAGCAAATATGCTTTTGCCATCGTAATTTTCCGTTCGAGCACTGCCAGTTCGTTTATGATTCCATGCTGTTCGGCTTTTCTTGCTTTTTCAGAAAGTGAGGCGATTTCGGTATTGAGTTCGTGCGGTGTCATTTGACTGTATCGTTTCTCCATTTTTTCAGCTACTCCTCTTCCTGCAGAAATTGCTCGATTAAATCGAGTGAGAATCCTTTGCGGAATAAAAATTGTTTGACCTTCATGGCGCTTTCATAGGAGCCGTCATAGCGGTATTTTCTTATCGCTTTTTCCGCATGCAGGCGCAGCGCTTCTTTTTCTGTGTCTTCATCATTTTCGTATTCAATCTGCTCTAGCGCCGCACTGATGACATCAAAAGAGAAGCCCTTGCGCTGAAGCTGCATCTGTGCGCGCTGTTTGAGCTCTTTCGTCGAAAGTTTTTTATCCTTTTTGAGAAGCTTTTCAACATGTTTGACCGCTTCCCTTGTCTGATCTTCAAAGGAAAAGGAGCTCAGCGCTTCCTTAATTGTATCGTCGTCGATCCCTTTCGCTCTCAGCTCTCTGAATAATACGTCAGGGCCTTTTCCGTTCGTTTTTTTGTGGGTGCTGACGTAGGCCGCGGCAAACTCCGCGTCGTTTAAGTACTTGTAGTCGTTGAGCTTATGAATCACTTCCGCAATGACGGGGGCAGAGGTTTCTTTTTTCTTTAAGTGGTCCTCCACCTCTTTCGTTGATCTCATTCGGTAGGATAAAAATTCAATTGCACGGTTGAAGCCTTTTTTCACTTCATCACCGTATTGAATCTCAATGATTTCAAGGTCATCGAGCTCTTTTCCCTTTGTGAGCTCAAATTTCACGAGCACGTCCGCATCCACACTGAAGGCGTATTTATCATCGAGAAAGATATTAAAACGTTCCGTATTCTTTTTTTGTGTTGATATTTTTGTAATAAATGGCATTTTAATCTCCCTTCTCAGGCCTGACACGCGTTTTCTTTTATGATAATGAGGTAAAGTATACTAATTAGAACGATGAGGAGAGATGTTCATGAATATTGCAATGACGGGCGGAACCGGTTTTCTCGGCCGGCATCTGACAGGCGTTTTTATCCGCCAAGGTCACCATGTTTATATTTTATCAAGAAACGCAAGGGAAACTGAACAAAAAAATATCACATATGTCCAATGGCTGACAGAAGGAGCCGCACCTGAGCAAGAACTTC
Organism: Bacillus sp. SKDU12; assembly: GCF_010093085.1. Classification (GTDB taxonomy): domain Bacteria; phylum Bacillota; class Bacilli; order Bacillales; family Bacillaceae; genus Bacillus; species Bacillus mexicanus. Next base: position 20,190 of record NZ_MSRC01000010.1, read on the forward strand.
CTCATATTGATGTCTGGGTAAACCTTGCTGGAAAATCGATTTTTGGCCGCTGGACAGAAAAAACGAAGCAGCTCATTCTCTCCAGCCGTATCAATGCGACTCGTGAAGTACAGCGGCTCATTCATAAACAGAAGGACAAACCGAAGGCGCTAATCCAGGCTAGTGCTGTCGGTATTTACGGCACAAGTCTTGAAAAAACCTTCACAGAGGATTCCCCAACGTCAGATGAGGATTTTCTCAGCCATACGGCGCATATGTGGGAAAAGGAAGGACAAAAAATTGAGGCGATGGGCATCCGGACGGTTTATGCGAGATTTGGTGTGATGCTTGGAGAAAAAGGCGCTCTCCCGCTCATGGTTCTTCCCTATAGATTGCTGGGCGGCGGCACGATCGGAACGGGCAGACAGTGGCTGTCATGGATTCATGTCGAAGACGCCGCCCAGATGATCCGGTATGCGATGGAAAACACCGGCATCTCAGGCCCTATGAATGTCACCGCGCCAAACCCGGTGGAAATGAAGCAATTCGGGAAAACGATTGCGCAGGTGAAGCATCGTCCCCACTGGCTTCCCGTTCCAGAGTTCATTTTGTCGAAAGCATTGGGTGAAATGAGTCTTCTCATTGTGAAAGGGCAGCGCGCGCTCCCCAAAAAAGCGCTGACTTCTGGTTTTCGTTTCACCTATTCAGATCTTACATTCGCACTCTCACAGCTGATAACAGACGGAAAGGCTGTATAAAAACGGAAGGAAACGTCAACCTTAAGAATAACATGGTTGAAGGAGGTCCTTTCTATGGAAAAGAAGAGGGAGAAGCATCAGCAAGGCGCTAATTTAAAGAAAATGCAGGAAGTTCTTTATTCAGGCGAATTTAAAAAAGCGGAAAAAGCTGCTAAACGAAAATAGGAATACATAGCCCCCTAAAGCCAAATACTATATTTGTTTGATATCACTTTTTAGGGGGAATTTGATATGGGCAGAAATCATATCCACAAAAACCGTGATAAAAACAAACAAAAGCTTCCTCAAGTTCCCGATGCATTAAAAAGGGAAACTGACGGCGTTTACGAGGAATATTCAAGCGAACTTGCCGATGCGGATGACCGTAAAGCGCAAGAGCGTGCGAAAGCAGCCGACAATAGAGCGAAAAAGAGAACCCGTTAACGAAAAACCCCTTGTCTCGGTTTGAGACAGGGGGTTTTTTTACAACTCGGTAAACCGCTCACGGATCGGTGTGCGTTTTTTCACTTCCGGCGCTTCATCAGGATAGCCCGTTTGTATAATGGCGGCAAATCGTTCATTATCCTGTAAATCAAAGGCCTGCTGGACTTCTTTGTCGTAAAGGATTTTTCCGCTTTTCCAAACCATGCCGATTCCTTTTTCCCAGGCAAGAAGCTGAAGGTTTTGGATCAATGAGCTGGTAGCCGCAAAATCATCATCTCTCGCTCTTTCGTTTTCATCTTGCCGGAACACGACGAGCAGGAATCCCGGTACGCGTCCGAGTGTGTTTTTGAAATTTTGCAGTTTTTCCTCTGTCATATCAGGTTTGGATTTCTTAGAGAATGCTGCAAATGTATTGATGAGATTTGCTTTTCCTGTCTCACTGGAAACGTAAATAAATCTCCATGGCTCTGTCACTCTGTGATTTGGCGCATATTTTGCCGTTTCAAGCATGTCAAGAATAACCGCTGAGGGCACTGGCTCTTGTTTAAATTTTCGAATTGATCTTCTGCTGCGTATGATGTCACGCAGTTCTGAATGTTGATCTATCTGTTCGGTTTGAGGCATACCGTCTCACCTCCTGCACAATTGAAAATGATTATCATTCATAATAATAACGGAAAGTGCCTCTTGTTGTAAACCATCATCGGTATTAAATTTACAGAATGCGGGTTCCTAAGTGTACAGCCGTTTCTGTGAAGTGATCCCTTCTTCTTTCCCATTTTCCGCCCTTGTTCAAGGATATTTTTTCAGCAATGTTCTCTATAGGCAGGAAAGAGTCCATTCCTGATATGGATGCCGATGTACTGTTTTATTTCACTTAAAACCTATTCCATAAAGACGAAAAAAAAGACTCCATCTGATTAGAAGGAGTCTTTTTTGCTTTTTCCGATCAGCCGCGTGACAAGGAACATGGTGACAGAAAGAGATCTGTTTTTCCGGTAGGCCAAGTATTTGCCGCGCCATTCCGGTTTGTATTTTTCTTTAAAGGCTCTTAGGCCGCTGAAGCTGTACATGTACCTGACATTATTAAAAATGACAGCGGCAAATCTTTCTGACCAGAAGGAGGTAAAGGCGGTGCCGACATTTGCCAATGGCGCCATTCCCATGTTAAACGACGTGCAGCCTTCCTCCTTCGCCCATAAAAACATACGGATGAATAATGCGTCCATAATGCCGTTCGGGGCGTCATCACGGTAGCGCATCAGATCAACCGATATCTCTCCTTCCTGATACATCGGCATGACATTTGCAAACGCAACGATCTCTCCTTCGGCATTTTTCATATAGGCGATCGGTGCTTTCTGTAAATAGGACGAATCAAAAAATCCGAGTGAAAATCCCTTCTCCTTTTTCGAGCCGAGCCATTCATCTGAGATTTGTTTCAGCTCCTCCAAAAACACATCAGAAAATGGGGGATGATCCACATGGAAGGTATACTCCTCCCGCTCAAATCGGTTATTGATGGCCCGAAGACCGGCTTTTTTCTTCCCGGTCAAGGTAAATGTATTCAAATCTACATAGGCTTCCTCGCCCAGCTTAAAGAAGTTATAGCCAAAATCGTGATACAGCGCCATGTCCTCTCGTTCAATTTGATAGAATAAAACGCTGAATCCCTTTTGATGCGCTTCGTTCAGAAATTCTTCCAGCACGAGCGGGAACGATTGTCGTTCACCGGATGGATCACCGAGCACAACCAGCCTTCTGGCGATTTTTCCAAACAGGAGAAGTGCATTCCCATCACTTGAAAAATAAAACCGCTTATCTCCAAGATAGCCGAGGTGGCTCAGCGCATTTCCGCCTTTTTCATTTAAAAACGAAGCAAAGCGTTCGGAATCAGCTTCTTCCCCGATCGGTTCTGTCTTCCTATGATACACCACTGTAAATATGAAGAAGAACAGCGGCACAATGATAATCGCCATGATCGTCGCATACGTGATATGAGAATCGCTGTGGACGAAATATTCATGGCGCATCACTTTCTTCATCCGATCCCAAATGAAGCCCGCGATCAGGTTGTAGTTAAAAAGGGCTACGGTAAACAGCGCCACAGCGAATATCATTTGCCCAAGCGTATAGGATGCCTGTTCCCGCTGGAATTGTTTTTTCAAAAGCACGAGCAATACGATAATCATCGGCAGTACAAATATCGCACTGATGTTGAGTCCTTTTAAAAAGCTGAACACAAAGCCGCCGACAAGTGCTGTAATTGCCATCTTATAGGAACGTTTTGTCCGTTTATAAAGCTCGATTGGCAAAATCAGCAGAATAAGTGCTGAGCTTAAAGACAGTCCGTTGAACAGCAAAAGGGCCGGGCGCGGAATGTGCGGAATAACCGTCAGCCTATCAATCGGCAGGGATACTGAAGCCAGAACGATCAGCCCGGCAACAAACACAATAAGCGAAAGTGAGCCTTGCAAAATTTTCACTAATACCGCCCGCTGGACAACAAGCAGAACGTTTGTCGTCTCAATTGCCGGTGCGATGCGCGGATTCGTTTCGAGCCGTTTCATTGTGTTTTCGGTCAGGTCACCCGCAGCAAAAAACAGTCCCAAAACAAATGGAATAAACGAATAGGCAAGCCTGTACAAAACAATAGAAGTAACAATGGCCTCCTGATGATAACCAAGCTGCTCCATCCCGAGCAAAAACAAAAGGTCAAACGATCCGAAACCGCCTGGCACAAGGCTGATCATCCCTCCGATCGCCGCAATGACGAAGACGCCGAATACATATCTGATATCAGCATGAATGCCCATAGCGAATAAAGCAAAATAGATGACGAATCCGGCCATAAGCCATTCGGCAACAGAAGCACCGATATAAGCGAAAATCGGATTTTTCACTTTGTCCGTATTTTCTTCATTTCCGTCTTTGCGGCCTTTTATTTTGGCCACCGCTAAAGATACCGGCAAAATCAGCGCGAAGCCGATAACGACAGCCCACAGCCACGGCTTCTCATGGATCACTTCATCCACTGGCAGCACCCGCGCAGCGACGAAAATACTGAAAACAGATAACCCGAGCAGCATAGAGGATGTAAGCCAGGCGATTCCTTTGACGAGGGTCTTTTGATCTTTCGTATGCTCTTTATAAAACATCATTCTTAGCCCGACTCCGGCTAATCCGCCGAATCCCAGAACGTTGTTAAATGAGTTGGCGATCCAAGAAACCCTGAATACCTTTCCGTTTGTGATCGACAGCCGCAGGGAGTATTTCAGAACGTAATCATACAGCGACATGGCTGAAACAGCCAGCAGGCCGATCAATACAAGGATGAATAAGTCTGTTCGTTCCAGCCCATTTATGACCATAAGCGTGCGTTTGAATGACAGATTTGTCAGTTCTTGTTTCGATTGATAAATAACAAATAATAAAACAGCAATAGGAAAAACAATTTTTAAAATAGATAAAGCATTTTTTTTAATCAGCAATGGTCTCTCCAATCATATTCTAGTTCGTTTTTCTTCCCCTAATAATCTCCAACTTATTATACACTACCATTATTTTTCGGACAAAGTCGGGCATGTGGTTTCTGCTCACTTTCTTTCAAGAGTGAAAATCGAGTAATATGGTAAGAGGAGTGAAAGATGAGGGTGATGAAATGGAATATAATCTGCATGATACCACTGTATTAAACGAAAACATTCTTTCTTCGGAGGAACGGGAAATATGGGTGCTCTATATGAAAGTCTTAACCTCTGCCGGGCTCGGTGATGTGTCTGAGTGGATGAAACTGGATATGAGCATGCCGCAAATGAAAGTGCTGATGCTATTAAACAACCATGGAACACTAAAGGTCAGCGACATTGCAGAAAAAATGGGAGCTTCTCTGTCTAATACAACAGGGCTGCTTGACCGTCTTGAGAAATCAGGATTTGTCAAACGCTCACATTCTGAAGAGGATCGCCGCTCAGTGGTTGTTCAATTGACGGAGAATGCTAAAAAAATTTTTCGGGGTCTTTACGAAAAAGGGCATTTGAAATTGAAGCGTTCCTTGGAGCTGCTGTCTCCTGAAGAAAAGCAAGCTGTTTCCTCAGGGCTATCTATTCTTTCTCAAGCATTGGAGAAAGCAAAAAAGGAATAAGTGTTTAAGTCTGTCATCCGTAAACTGCGGAAACAGGCTTTTTTTATTTGACATTTAATTCACTTAAAATGAATAATATATTCATAATGAATTAAAGAAAAGAGGTTTGATGAATATGTCTGAGGCATTCACAGAGCAAAAAAGCCAAAAGTGGGCGATCAGTCTGTTTACAATCGGTGTGTTTATGGCTGCGCTGGATAACGGTATTATTTCGGCGGCTTTAACAACGATAAACGAGTCGTTTGCCGTTTCTCCTTCATGGGGATCGTGGGGCATTACCCTTTATACGCTCGGTCTTAGCGTCAGTGTGCCGATCGTCGGAAAGCTCTCAGACCGCTACGGCAGAAAGAAACTTTTTCTCATTGAGGTTTGCCTGTTCGGGCTTGGTTCTTTGCTTGTTGCTTTGAGTCAAAACTTCCCGCTCTTTCTGATCTCACGGCTGATTCAGGCACTTGGAGGCGGCGGGATCTTCATTATCGGCAGCTCGCACATTCTCGCTACCTTTCCAAAGGAAAAGCAGGGAAAAGCGCTTGGGCTGCTTGGCGCGATGAACGGGATGGCGGCAGTGCTCGGACCGAATATAGGAAGCTTTCTGCTTGATTGGACCGGGTCTTGGCATTGGCTGTTTTTGATTAATTTGCCGATTGCCTTGCTGTTGGTCGTTTTCGGTGCATATTTTATGGCGGAAACAACAGCGCCTGAGGCTAAACGCCTTGATACAGCCGGGATCTTCCTTCTGTCCCTGTCGATTTTAGCTGTGATGTACGGAATGACAAATCTTGACGGTGCAAACCTTTTAAACAGCTTGGGGAATCCGGAGGTTTATGGATGTATTGTGTTGGGCATCATCTGCTTTGCAGCGCTTATCTCGTTTGAAAAAAGGGTTGAAATGCGCGGGGGCGATCCGATTTTGGCGTATTCTTTGCTGCGGAACCACATGTTTCAGCGTACGCTTGTCATCGGTTTGTTATCCGGAGGGCTCTTGGCTGCGGTTATTTTTATCCCGTCATATGTTGAGCAGTATTTGGGTGTCCCTGCCGCAAAATCAGGTTATTGGATGACTCCGCTTGCACTAGCTTCTGGAATCGGAGCTTGGCTTGGCGGAGTGCTTACCGACAAAAAAGGACCGGTGACAACTGTTGTTCTTTCTGGAATCATTTCGTGTGCGGGATTTGCGTTATTTCCGCTCTGGGTAACGGAGAAATGGGAGTTTGTGATCGCAAGTATGGCGGCCGGGATCGGGTTTGGCTTTCTGTTAGGCGCTCCGCTGAACGTCCTTGTATCAGAGGCGGCTAAAACGAATAAAGGAACAGCGCTTGGCACACTTTCATTAGTAAGGCAAATTGGACTGACATTGGCGCCTACGCTTTATGCCGGGTTTATCACAGCCGGGTTTGACCAAGTCGGCGCTGAAATCAAAAGCCGCTTATCAGAAAGCGGACATTCAGAAAAGGCGATGCAAATGATTCCGGAGATCGGCAGCTCTGATGTTTCTTCATTACAAGAACAAATTGAACACATTCCCGTGCCTGAAGTCAAAACAGCGATCAGCGACGCCATTCATGCGAGTGTCGCTAGCGGCTACGATCATTTATATGCGGCGGCGGCTGTGATCTCATTGCTGGTGATTGCGGCGATCAGTCTGCCGGCTTTCCGCCGGAAAAAGCCTTAAGACCACCCCATCCGTTTGGTAAGCTCCGTAATATGGGCGATATGGTGATGTGAGTGCCAGACATACAGCCCGAGCGCGTTCTCCAAGGTCATGATCTCCTTTGTATCGGGATGATAAAAACCGCGTTGAAATTGCTGGTCCGTCAGAGTGCGGAGAAGAGCCGTCCATCTCCCGTGAAGCGCCTGCAAAAGCGCGAGTGAACCGCTCGGATCCGCTGTTTTCGGGTCCTTTAGCTCTGACCACGCCTTTTCATCATACGGACGGATGGCCGGCGTCTCTTCCGTCAAACACAATTTAAATCGAATATAGCTGTTCATATGACTGTCAGCCAAGTGATGGACAACTTGCCGAACGGTCCATCCCCCGTCTCGATACGGTGTATCAAGCTGGCTGTCCGTCATGCCTTCTACGGCTTGCTTCAGCTTGGCCGGCACTTCTTCGAGCGCTTGAATCCATTTTACTTTTTGCTCCTTTGATACGGATTCCCTTGGTTTGTATTCCCCTATCGGGTAGCTTAGATTGGATGTTGTCATGTCTGTTCTCCCTTCTGATTCTTCTTCTCCTTTATTTTACATAAAAAAGATTGTATCTTGCGATTATTTCTCATACAATAAAAACGACACAGTTGTCGTTTTTATTGTACAGGAGGATGAATCATGGAAAAATCATTGTTTCGCAAAGAGCTGATGACACTGTTGGCCTCACAAACTATTTCTTCACTTGGAGACTGGCTTCACATTTTGGCCGTGCTGACATTGTCCGCTTTTCAGCTCCACGCTTCATCGTTAGATATGTCATTTTTGATGATGTCATTTGCTATGCCTGTCATTATACTCGGTCCGGTATCGGGGGTGTTAGCCGACCGCTTTGACAGAAAAACAATCATGTTTCTATCGGAAATCGGGCGGGCCCTCACCGTTGTCAGCTGCGTTTATGTCAGTGAGCTTTGGCAGCTTTACGTATTGCTAAGCCTCCAGAGCAGTTTTTCTTCCCTTTTTTCACCCGCTAAAAACGGAAAGCTTAAGGAATTGGCCCCGGAAGCTCACATTCAGCAGGCCGTCTCCGTCAGCAGCATGATTGATAACAGCGCAAAAGTCTTCGGCCCCGCCCTCGGCGGCATGCTGATCGCCGCTGTCTCTATCCATTCTGTTTTCTATATCAACGCCGGGGCCTTTCTTCTTTCCGCTGTCATTTTGTTTTTCCTCCCGAGAGATGCTTTTTTACAAAAAACCCTTACACCTCAAGAAAAAACGCCGGCACTCGCTTCGATGAAAGAAGGCTTTCAGTTATTGAAACGGATGCCGCTTCTTTTAACAGGCTTGCTCACTGCTTGTGTTGTTCTCTTTGTATTGCAGATTGGTGATTCGCAGGCAATCATTCTCATCCGTTCCTTTTCTGGCGCTCCTCCCGAGCTTGCTGGCTGGTGCATGGCCGTAAGCGGGGCCGGTATGCTCCTTACGGCGGCAATGATCGGCAAACGGAGTATCACTTCTTATTTGCTTTATTTCTCAGCTGGGGCCTTTCTGCTTGGAATATCGACTGGAAGTACGCCATTTCTGAGCGGCATGGGAATCGCCGGCATCGCTCTTTTTATTTTCGCTTTTTTCATCATGGGAGCGGCTTTCGGCCTCGTCCATATACCTTTTCAAATCCTCGTGCAGACAACGGTGCCTGTCAATTACAGCGGCAGGGTGTTTGGCGCCATTCAAAGCGCGACGACCCTCGCCTCCATCCTCGGCATGGCGGGCGGGGGTGTGCTGGCGGAATGGATCGGTGTATCACTTGCTTTTCTTGTCTGCGGCTGCTTGCTGATCATGGTTGGGTTGATTACACTTGTAGGTAAGAAAGTTGCAGAAAGCGGGCGATATCTTGTCACCGAAAGTAACAAAGGAGCACAAAGATAAACGGCAGGCAGAGATTTTAGAGGCTGCCAAAACCGTTTTTAAACGAAAAGGATTCGAATTAACGACAATGAAAGACGTCGTGGAAGAGTCAGGCTTCAGCCGAGGCGGTGTCTATCTTTATTTTTCAAGCACTGAGGAGATGTTTCGCCGCATTATTGAAGCCGGGCTTGATGAAGGGCTCCAAAAGCTTGATGACTCTGCGGAACATCGAAGTGTTTGGGACACCATTTCAAGCTATTTGGATGAACTTGCTGAAGGTCTTAGTGATGCAGCAGATACGCTGGCACCGGTTCAATTTGAATATTTAGTGACAGCTTGGCGGAATGAAGAACGGCGGCTGTACTTGGAGAAAAGGTACGATCTTTTTATAGAAAGGTTTTCAAAGCTATTGCAAAAAGGAATCGAGCAAGGGGAATTTCAGCCTCTGCAGCCTCTCGCGACGATTGCGAAGTTTTTCCTAAATATGAATGACGGCATCATTCAAAGCGCCCTTTATTTTGATGAAGAAAAAGCTGATGTATCTGGACTTGCTGAATCTGCAAAACTGTATTTAAAAACGGTGCTGCAAACGGATAGGAAATAAAACAAACGGCAGGAGCCTCTCTCCTGCCGCTTCTTTTCACCCTGCTTGATCCCGCACTTCTGCTGTTGCTTTCTTCTGTTTTGGCTGATAAATCTTTCCCACAAATAAATAACCGTATTTGAATTTATTCAGTGCCCACGAGGTCAGGATCGGGCCGGCTGTGCACACGGCGAACAACAGGAGAACTGCCGGTACGGCGGGGATGTCGGGCACATTTAAAAGCAACACGTAGCCTATAATCATAAAATAAGCATGAAGCAGATAAATTGAAAAAGAATAGTTGCTGATAAACATCATGATTTTCGGCACATGTTTTATTTTAGAAAACACGTGAAAGCACAGGAAAATCATGCTTGTCGAATACAGCATGATATCAGGCCGTTTCGAGCTGATCATGCCGATTTCCCCGACATAAGAAACAGTGACAACAAGCGCCGCAGATGCCAGCGCAGTCCCGTATATCCCCCACCGGTATTGATTTAACAGTGCTAAAAAACGCTTATATTCTTTTCCGCAATAATAGGCCAGACAGAAGTAAAAAAGCCAGCCTGCGAACGGCACCCAGAAGAACGGAAACGCTCCGCCCTCTTCAGAAGCAGGAGCCGGACTGGCTGCTGAGTAATAGCTTAAATAAGCGGCTGTCAACACAAATGAGATGGACAGAACCCATTTTGGCGATGCTTTTTTCAAATACTCATGAAACAGCATATGCAGAATGTAAAATTGAAAGATGACGAGAATGAAGTATCCAACAAAGTTGCCTAACAATACGTTCGCCAAAAATTTTTGCACAATCGCGAGAAAGGTGACCTCTCCCCCCATCGCACTGGTCATCAGCAAAGCATCGATGGCTGCGATAAATAAAAAAGGAATGAAAATCACTTTTCCCCGCTTCTTTAAAAAACCGTCCGGCACTCCGTCAGGATAAGAACGGGCCAGCAAAAATTCAGAGATGAAAATGAAAGCGGGCGTGCTGAACATGAGGAGTGTGCGAAAAGAATCTACGGTGTGAGAGATATTTGCGAGAGCTTCTGCCTGAAGCATCAGAACCATTGAAATGATATGGAGCAAAACGACACTTAAGCACGAAATACAGCGGATCATAAAAATTTCTTTAATTTGCATCACAGCGCTCCTTTTATTTCAAATTTTTAGAAATCAATGGTTGTACCTTAACATGTCTGTTCGGTTTGAAAAAGTGGCGGATGTCTTAAATTGGCGGATGTCTTATAGACTATCGAGAACAACTGAATACTGTGCAGACAAGAACTTTTGGGCTATGCAGAGGATGTGATCATAAATCCTTTATTCAAGTTCACCTTTCCTCTTATACATAAATCATCAATCTGAGTGCGGGACATAAAGTAGTCAGGTTGTGTTCCCTTCCTCCCTTTTCTATAATAAGGGGAATAGGCAGTTAGGATTACGAAACAGCCATAGACACGGAGGATCGCATGAGAGTATTAAAATACGCCATATTAGGGCTTTTGCGCAAAGGCGAATTGAGCGGATACGATATTACGAGTTATTTTAAAGAGGAGCTCGGCCAATTTTGGAGCGCCAAGCACAGCCAGATTTACCCCGAGCTCAAAAAGCTCACGGATGAAGGATTTATCACGTTCCGAACAACGATTCAAGGCACGAAGCTGGAGAAAAAGATGTACACCCTGACAGACAGCGGAAAGCAGGAGCTGCATGACTGGCTGATCCGACACCAGCCGATACCGGAGACTGTGAAGGATGAATTTATGCTGAAGGCTTATTTCATTTCTTGTCTATCGCAGCAGGAGGCTTCCGACTTGTTCACAGATCAGCTGCTGAAACGCAAGGCAAAGCTGTCTGATCTGCAGGGAAGCTATGACAAGCTGATGGCTTCAGCAGAACCAATGTCATTTTCTTCACCAGACTTCGGCCACTATCTCGTGCTGACGAAAGCGCTGGAGCGGGAGAAAAATTACGTTTCCTGGCTGGAGTCGATTTTGTCCATGATTAACAAAGGTTGACTGTGGGCGGAGATTTACCCGCATGCAAAAAGCATCTGCCTCAGGGGGCAGATGCTTTTTTAGGCTCGGAGCGCTTTCAGCCCCGCTGCGAAAGTAATTGCCGTAAAAGCAAGCAAAATGCCGCAGATGCCGAGAATATCTATAACATGTGCACCGTTAGCGATAATCTCAGTCAGCCCACTCATCGCCCACTTTTGCGGAAGAAGTTCCGCGACGGACTGCATCCATTTCGGTTCAATATCTATCGGCCAATACATTCCGCTTACCATACATGTTGCGATGACGAGTAAATTGCCGAACGCAAGCTGCTGTTCCGGCGTTCTGACATTGGCGGCTATCACCAATCCGATACCCACAACGGTCAGCAGAAAAAATGAGACTAACACAATAACCGCCGCCGTATTTCCCCAGTTGATGCCAAACAGCCAATGGGACGCGAGCAGTAAAATACCAAATTGAATCCAGCCTATGATAAAGAAGGACAGCACATATCCAGCACCGATTTCTGCTCGGCTTACAGAAGCTGTAAGCAATCTGTGCCAGACGCCGTTTTTTCTCGCTTCTAAAATGGTTCCCGCTGCTCCCATCATAGTCAGCATGACAAATAGAATCGAAAAACCTGCTGCTCTGGAGGCTGTATCGCTTACGTTCGCACTTTCTTCTTTATCGCTTAGTGTCTTACGTTTCACGGGTGGTGCTGCCTCTTTAGGATCTTTGGCGAAAACCAATTTATAAGCCGCCTTCCAATTCTCCCCGGCTGCTTGAGCTGCCGTTTTCGCTGCGGTAACTTGAATATTGAGTTTTGCCAATGTGCTTTCTGCATATTGTTTGGCCATCGGCGCTTCCGACAAGTCTGGACCGTGCCGGAAGACCAGCTTAGGATGTTTTCCCTTTTCGAGCTGTGTTTGGAACGAATGGGAAATTGTGATGATCCCGGCAATCTTCTTTTGTTCCAGCTTTTCTGATGCTTTGCTTTCAGACATGGTTTCAAATGTATACATATCATCATGTGTCTTCAACTGCCGAATATAATGTTGCGACAGAATCGTGTCATCCTGATCAATGACTGCAAACTGCAGCTTGTCATCATTGCTGCCTAACATCCCTCCAAATACAAAGGTCAGCAAAAGCGGGGCGGCGAACATCATCAAATAATTCTGCCGCTTTTTGAAAATGAGAGAAAGCTCAATGCCGCAAATGGCTAAGATTTTTTTCACTTCGTGTGTACCTCCTTATCTTGTTGTATGAAGCCGTCTGATACCAAGCACGAGTGAACAAAGGCTGATCGCTGCAAAAAGAAGCACAGGCTTTTGAATATCAGCCCAGCCTCCTCCTTCCATTAAAGAAAGAAAGCCGTCAAGCGCCCATCGATTCGGTACGACCTTGGATATAGACTGCAAGAAGTCCGGAAATTGGTACAGCGGCAGCATAGACCCGCCAAGAACCGCAAGCACTTGAACGCCGAAGCCGCCGATCGCATCCGCCGATTTCATATCGCTAATGCAGGACGCAAGCAGCATTGAAATGCCCGATACAGCGGCAGCGTACGAAAGCCCTAGTACACTTACAAACATCAGATTACCGCCCCAGTCCACACCAAATACATTGATCGTGACAATCAGAAATATGATAAATTGTATGATCGCAAATATATAGGTCCCGAGGCATTTTCCGAAAAGAATGACGAATTTTTGCGCAGGCGTCATCAGCATTCTGGCAAGTGTTTCCGTCTCCTTTTCCTGTAAAAATGATTTCGCTCCGACTGTCATATGAAACAGCATAAACATGCAAAGCATTGCAGCCGAATAGTATTGAAAGCTGGTAACAGCCTTGCTGCCGACTGATTTTTCCGCAATTGTCAGCTTGTTACCCGTTTCCTTTTCAAGCGTCTTTACTAGGTTGTTTGCAAAGTGTGCAGGATCAATCTTTCCTTGTTGGACAGCTGACGTTTTGCTGATGTAGTCCATTGAAGCGGACGCAGCATCTTTTACCGCCTTATATTGGTCTATGAAAGATGCGGCTGCTGTTTCGATGATGGAGCTTTTTATGGTTTGATCTGGATCGGCATAAACAAATGCTGACGTTTTGCCGGCTTCCCAATGTTTCGGAATGACGATGCCGACATCGATTTTCTTTTCATCGAGCAGTTTCTTCATCTCATCTTCGCTGCTGGCTTGTGTCATGTTTACCGGCTTCATTTTATTGAGGACGTCTGTTTTAAACATGTTCGCTGCATCTGATCGGTCTGATTGGACATACCCGACTTTGATGCCGTCAATCCGGCTGCCTCCGTCAACAATTGATCCGAGTGCCGCACCTAAAATACAGGTCAGGATCAGCGGCATTAAAATAAGCATCATAAACCCTTTTCTGTCCGTGATTCTGATGTTGACATCTTTCCATGCAATCCATAAGCTTTTTTTCATTACCGTCCCTCCTAATCCCGCAACGTGCGGCCGGTCAGATTCAGAAACAGACGCTCCAGGTTTGGTTCCTGCACCTGAAGAGACAGCAGGTTGATTTGATGGGCGGTTGCTTCCGCAAGCAAACTTGTGACAACTTTTTCATGATGGGCCGCAGAAATGTTAATTTTGAGTCCTGTTTCATGTACGGTTACATCATTTACATGAGCCAGGGAACGGATCGCAAAAAGAAACGCTTCATTGACCCTGCTAACTGTGACCTGAATGATGGTATCGCCTCCAAGACGGCTGCATAAATCGCCTTTTGTGCCGATCGCAATCATTTCTCCCATATCCATAATCCCGATTCGGTCGCATAAATACTCAACCTCTTCCATGTAATGACTCGTATAGATCACTGTCATACCTGTTTCATTGAGCTGCTTCACCGTCTCTAAAATATGATTTCTTGATTGCGGATCAATGCCGACAGTCGGTTCATCCATGATCAACAGCTCAGGCTTGTGCATTAATGCCGCACCGATGTTGATTCTCCGTTTCATACCGCCTGAGAATGTTTCAATTTTATCTTTGGCCCGCTCACTCAGGCCGACATATTCAAGGACTTCTGCCGACCTCTTTTTGGCCTCGCTATGGGTAAGTCCGTACATTTTTCCCCAAAATATTAGATTCTCTCGTGCCGTCAGTGTTGGATATAAAGCAATTTCCTGCGGGACGACACCGATTTTTTGTTTCGCTTTAGCTGTTTCTTTTCCGATAACATACCCGCCTACTGTGATGTGCCCGCTGTCATGAGGCGCGAGGCCGGAAATCATCGAGATGGTTGTGGACTTTCCCGCACCGTTTGGCCCGAGAAGCCCGAACGACTCCCCCTTTTGCAGAGAAAAAGAAATGCCTTTCACGATTGTTTTTTTCCCATATGCCTTTTTGATGTTTTCTGCTTTAAGCACGCCGTTCCACTCCTTTTTTGAATCATTGCTATTGTAGAAAAAAGAAAAGCATTCGGCATGTAGCGCCAGATAGAATGTAAGGCATGAAAAAAAGACCTTTTACAGGCCTTTTCAAAGTAACAAATATGCTCGACGACATATGTCAAAAGATAGATACACCATATCTGACTGAATAGATGGCGGCTTGGGTTCTGTCTCTGACAGACAGTTTGCTGATAATGTTGGACACGTGATTTTTCACTGTGCCTTCTGTAATGAACAGCTTTTCGGCAATTTCTTTGTTGTTCAGCCCGTACCCCAGTTCAGCCAAAACTTCGATTTCACGCTCGGTCAAATCGAGCAGCTCCTTCGGTTTTTCTATCTCGTTTATTCCTTTCAGCTGTTTTTCACGCTTCCACTCATTCAGCATTTGAGCAGTCAGGTCCGGAGGGAGCACCATTCCGCCAGATTGAACCGTCATCACTGCTTTTACAATCGTATCGGCTGACATGTCCTTCAGCAGGTATCCGCTCGCTCCTTCTTCAAGCGCTTCCGCAATCAGCTCTGAATCCTTGAAGGTTGTCAGCATTAAAACCTTTACGCCGGGCAAAGAACTTGTAATCAATTTTGTTCCTTCAACTCCGTTGGAAACAGGCATTCTGATGTCCATTAACACGATATCCGGCTCAAGTTCTTTCGCCTTTTCGAAGGCCTCCTGCCCGTTTCGCGCTGTAGCGATCACGTCAAGCTCTTCTCTGAGCTGAAGCAGTGACGCCAGCCCTTCTCTGACGATATCCTGATCGTCGGTAATGATGATCTTAATCATGATAAACTCTCCTTTTGCTGCACAGGCCCGAAGCTCCATTTTTTATTAGCCATTGAAAATTCAGCGATGACAGTAAACCCTTGATCCCGTTCGCTCTCAAAGCGGATCATTCCGCCATGCTCCGCTGCCCGTTTTTTCATATTCAAGAGGCCAAACCCGAGTGCCGCCTCAGGATTTCCTTTTCCATCATCCTTAATGACAAGGCTGATGCCGTCCGTTGTACAGGCAAGCCGTATCGAACAGGCGGTGGCGCCGCCGTGCCGTTTGGCATTGGTCAGTCCTTCCTGCACCGTTCTGACCAAAGTCGGATGAAGAGACAGCGGGATTATCGCAGGATCGCCGCTGACCGTAAATTCTGTTGTGACTCCTGCATTTTTGTAAAAGTCCTCTGTCAACTGTTTTAGCGATTCGATGACCGAAGGATCGTTTTCCGTTTGCAGGGTCCGCACTGATAAGCGGACATCGTCAAGCGCTTCACGGGCAAGCGTTTCACATATTCCGACTGTCTCCTCCGCTTGTTGGCTGTCTCTTTTTTGCCATTCACGCAAAAGCTGCAGCTGGACGAGAAGGGCCGTCATTTTGTGCCCGACTATATCATGGATTTCCCTTGCCATTCTGTTCCTCTCATGAATGGCGGTCAGCTCTTCAACCTGCTTCGCATATAAATGCAGCTCCTCGTGTGCAGCAGACAGCGCCAGGTGGGATTCCGTCAATTCCTGAAACTGCTGTTTTGCCGTATCCTGCGCCTCTAGCAGCTTGCGGATTAATTTGCCGACGACACCGCAGAAGACAACGAATGTCATGCTGGTCAAATGATCGATGACAAATTCAGTGCCGAACATCATATATGTACGGATGAGGACGATCAAAAACAAAATCAAGCATAGACATAAAACAGACCGAGCAGTTTTCTTTTGAAATCCTCGCAGAAAAAAGGCGACTGCAACCGGACAGAGCATGATAATGAACAAGCCTGTGCCGGGAAAGATGAATCCGAACGAAAAGCCGACCGCAATATCAATCAGACAAAACCAGAAGGCATTTGTCTCTTTTGTCAGTAAAACATGATTGGCTGCATACACGGCAGCACCTGCTGCAATACATGCATATTCAAACCAGTTATCCTCTTTCACAATGGACAAATACATTAAACAGCTCACCATCAAGGTAAACATTCTCGTAAAAAACAGAGCCTTCACGCTCATCACTCCCGTTACCCAATTCCCTTCTTATCATACCTGCCTCAAGACATTTTTGACAGACGTTTCCGGAAAATAAAAATCCCCCTGCCAAATTTGCGGCAAAGGGATTACAGTCAAATCACAAATACAATATCGACTCCGGAAACAGGGTCTTGCACCCGGAAGCTGGTTTCCATTTCTACAATTATATATCCGGCCTGTTTGACCCGGTCTGCGACTTGATCGAGTTCGTCTTGATGAGGCAGGACAACCGTGTAATAGTCTAATCCGCTGGCATTTGTCGGTTTAGGCGGCGCGTTTCTTCCCGCCCAAATGTTTAATCCGATATGATGATGATAGCCCCCGGCTGACACGAAGAGAGCGGACATGCCCGCATAGTTTCCGACAATGTCAAAGCCCAGCACATCTGTATAAAACGCTCTCGCTTCTTTCAAATCACTGACATGCAAATGAATGTGTCCGATGATGGTGTCGTTCGGAAGCGCGGTTTTCCGCTCATCTCCTGCCTCTTCCAGAACCCCCTCAATATCAACAGATGTTGTCGTCATGACGTAGTTTCCTTCACGATCACGCTGCCACGTGCTCCGAGGGCGGTCAGCGTATATTTCAATGCCGTTTCCATCCGGATCAGACAGATAGAGTGCTTCGCTCACAGTATGATCGCCATGCCCGATGGCAATGCCGTGTTCAATCAAGCGGGCAAGCGCGATCCCAAGTTCCTTCCTGTTCGGAAGAAGAATCGCAAAGTGATAAAGGCCTGTCACAGATCGTTCAGGCAAGACGACAGCGCTTGGATTTTCTTCAAGAATAAGCAGTGCGCGTTTCCCGTCAGCTGTTAATTCAGCTTGGCGATCCGTCTTTTTTAAGACTTTGAAGCCAATGGCGTTACAGTAGAACTGAAGGGAACGCTCCAAACTGCGAATTGTCAGTTTGACATAGCCAATGTTTGTATTCTTATGAATGCTGGTCATGCTGTATGCCTCTTTTCTTAGACTGATACGTTTCCGCTCTTTTTTTCTTTAAACACAAGTGAGTCCAGCGCCAGAAAACGACTTCCAGAAAGAGCTAGATGGATTGATGTCAAAAGCAGAAGGTAATCAAATTCTGCATTGCCTATGAACGGCGCTTTCAGTTTAACTGTAATAATAGCGCCGATCAGCGTGAGAGCAAACAGAACACCGACAATACGTGTAGCCAAGCCGAAAACGACAAGCACTCCGCCCGCCAATTCAATTGTTGCAATGACATACGCCATAAAGCTTGGAAGACCTAAACTCCCGAAAAATTGGATGGTGCCGTCCATTTCCTGAAACTTAGATAAACCGTGAACAAAAAAGATGATACCTGTCATCACTCGTAAAAGTAATGTGCCAGTTTCAAAAGACCTATTCATGTGAACCTCCTTGATAAAGATATTTATTCACTTACTTATTGTAAGCTAGTATATATACATAACTTATTTACGTCAAGTAATTTCGTTACATTTTCCGAAAATGAAATATTAGTACTATAAAACTGTAACAAAAAAAGACCTTTGTGCAGGACAAAGGCCTATTTCTCAAATTGACTTTCATATAAATCACTGTAAAATCCTTTTTGCTTGATCAGCTCATGATGGCTGCCTTTTTCAATCATTTCGCCGTCTTTTAGCACCACAATCTGGTCCGCTCTTTGAATGGTGTTCAGCCTGTGGGCTATGATGACGCTTGTTCTCCCCTTCATTAAACGGGCTAATGCCTCTTGAATGTTGACTTCTGTGACGGTATCAATGTTGCTCGTCGCTTCATCCAATATGAGCAGCACCGGATCGGCAAGCACTGCCCGCGCTATAGAAAGCAATTGTTTCTGTCCTTGGCTGATGCCTGATCCGTTTTGCGTCAATACAGTATCGTACCCTTTTGGCAGCTTTTCGATAAAGCTGTGGGCATTCGCTGTTTTTGCAGCGGCTTCGACTTCCTGATCAGAAGCATCGAGCCTGCCATAGCGAATATTTTCTCTGATCGTTCCGTGAAACAAAAATGAATCTTGAAGAACAAACCCCATGTTTTTCCGCAAGCTTGCTCTCGTGAGCGTTTTTATATCTGTACCGTCTATTAAAATCTCTCCTTCATTTGGTTCGTAAAAACGGGCGAGAAGATTTGTGACAGTTGTTTTTCCCGCTCCCGTCGGTCCCACAAATGCGATAGACTGTCCGGCAGGTACGGTAAATTGCAAATGCTTCAGTGTTTGCTGTCCTTCATCGTAACCGAAGGACACATTGCGGAATTCAATACTGCCTGTTTGGATCGGCTGATGCACAGCGTTCTTTTCATCCTCGCGCTCTTCTTTTTCGTCAAGCACGTCAAACACTCGTTCAGCGCCGGCAATCGCCGACAGCATCGTATTAAACTGGTTCGCCAAATCGTTTAAAGGGCGTGTGAATTGTCTTGAATACTCAGCAAAGACGACGATAGAACCGATCGAGATCCAGCCTTTCAGCGCAAACAAACCGCCGATTGCAGCAATCATCGTAAAGCTTACGTTATTCAAAGAGTTCATGACTTTCGGAATAAACCCCGAAATCGTCTGGGCCCAGAAACCCGAAGTTTTAAGCGCAGCGTTTTTTTCGAGAAATTCGTCTGTGATCTGCTTTTCACGCGAATAGGCTTTGATGACCTTAGCGCCGGATACAGCTTCCTCAATATACCCATTCAGCTCGCCAAGGTTTTTCTGCTGTAATTTAAATAGCTTACCCGTTCGGTTGGTGATCCATTTCAAGCTCACTGCCATCACCGGAATAATGGTCAGTGTAATCAATGTAAGGAGCGGACTCATATACAGCATCACCGTAATTGTGCCGACAAAAGTAATCACACTCGATAAAATTTGAATGACCGATGTGTTTAAGGTCGAGCTGACATTTTCGATGTCATTCGTCACCCGGCTCATCAGCTCGCCGTGCCGCTGTTTATCAAAAAATGGAATCGGCAGCTCATGCAGGTGTGTGAATAACTCGCTTCTCATTCGGAAAACCGTGCCCTGTGAGATCGTAATCATCCAATAGTTTTGAAACCAGAGCGACAGGGCCTGAATGATATAGATAACGAGCAGAAGCAGCAAAACAGGAATCAAGCCGCTGACCGTTTTCCCGACGATAAAATGGTCGATGGCCTTTCCAATCACAAAGGGCCCGAGGAGCCCAAATATCGCGCTGATGACAACCATCAGCATGACAAGGATGAGCAGTCCTTTTCGTTCAGCCAAGTAAGACCAAATTCGTCTCAGTGTGCCTGTTGTATCCTTTGCTTTCGCCCGTTTTTTCACGCCTTCTTTTTTGTCGATCGGCAGTTTGGGGTATTGGAAAGGCTTGCGGATGTCTTTTAGCATGGCTCGCCTTCCTCCCTTCCAAATTGCGACTCATAAATGCGTTTGTATAACGGTGATTCAGAAAGCAGCTCGTTGTGCGTGCCTTTTTCAATTAGTTCGCCATCATCAAGCAGCAAAATTTGATCTGCTTTCATCGCTGTAGTCATTTTTTGCGTAATGATCAACGTTGTGCACTCATATGTGCTGATCGCCTCAAGCAGCTTCGCCTCTGTTTGCAGGTCAAGCGCGCTTGTGCTGTCATCCAAAAGAAGAATGGCCGGTTGTCGGATCAGCGCCCTCGCAATGGAAATCCGCTGCTTCTGGCCGCCGGAGAGGTTGACGCCTCGCTGCCCTAACACGGTGTCATATCCATTTGGGAGCTTCTTAATTGTTTCATGAATTTGCGCATGTTTGGCTGCTTCCATTATTTCATCAAGTGAAGCATGTTCTTTGCCCCAAGCGATATTTTCTTTGATTGTGCCGGAAAACAGGAGCACTTCCTGAGGCACATACCCAATTTGCTTGCGAAGCCCTTCAGCCGGAACATCATGAACCGGCTTTTCATCTATGTAAATGCTTCCTGAATCCGGCTGATAAAGCCGCGGAATGAGCTGAAAGAGCGTTGACTTGCCCGAACCCGTCGCACCGAGAATCGCGACCGTTTCCCTCGGCTTTGCAGAAAACGAGACATTCCGCAAAGCGTCTCTATCCATTTCAGGATAACGGAAGGAAACATGCTGAAACGCAATCCGTCCTGACAAACGATCAGATATGACGCCTTCCTGCTGCTCATCACCTTCTGTTTCAAGCACCTCGCCGATTCTATCTCCTGAAGCCTTTGCCCGGGTGAAAATCATAATCAAAAACGGAAACATCGAAAGCGCGCCCGTCATTCGTGTGGCGTAGTTAATAATCGCGACAACATCACCGACCTGTGTGCCGCCGCTCGTAATACTGTAGGACCCTGTCCACAAAATCAACAGGATGCAAAGGTTCATCAGCAACATCAGCACAGGCATCGTGAACTCCACAAGCTGAAAAGCTGAGACCGTTTTTTCCATCAGTCTCGTGTTCGCTTTGATAAACCTTTTAACCTCGTGGCTGCCGCGAAGCAGTGCTTTGATCAGCTTGATTGCGATTAAATTTTCCTGCATGACGGTGTTCACCTGATCGAGCCGTTTCTGCACAGAGCGAAACAGCGCCCCGCCTTTCTTTAAGACCCATAACAAAAACAAGATCAGGATCGGAATGGTCACAAGCAGAAAAAAGCCGAGCTTCACATTAATGGCAAGCGACAGCACAATGCCGCCTGCAATCATCAACGGGGCCCGCAGCATAAACCGCAAACTCATAAAAATCATGTTTTGAACCTGTGTGACATCGTTTGTCAGCCTTGTGATATAAGAAGAAGACGAAAATTGTCCAAATGCGGAATAGGAGAAGGACTGGATTTTTTGAAAAAGCCCTTTTCTCGTATCATAGGAAAAGCTTTGGCTGACATGGGCGGCATAAAAGGAATTCAGCATTCCCGCCGCAAATGATAATACCGTCAGTCCGACCATGACCGCGCCCCATGTCCACACATGCTGAAGATCTTGCTTCAAAATCCCACCGTCGATAATTTTTGCGATCAATAAAGGCTGCATCAATTCAACCGCAAGCTCCGTCAACATGAACAACAGTGCAACTCCCGCCGCCATTGAGTATGGTTTTAAAAACGATAAAGCCTTTTGCATATAAAAGCCCCCAAACCCCTTTTTACTCGATTATCGCTTTCTTTACTTTACTATGGCGGTCTTTTTGACGGCAAACGAAAACCCTCCCGAAAAGGAGGGCCGGCTTTATGAATTCAATATTTTTTCCACGCGCTCCCGCATCTGCGGTACGCTCAATCCGATAATCACCTGAAACGCCTTCCCATTCCTGACGACGCCGTGTGCGCCAAGCGCGCGGAAGACGCTGTCAGGCTCAACCTTTGTTTCATCCTTGACGCTGACTCTGAGTCGGGTGGCGCAGTTTGTGACTTCGGTAATGTTGTCTTGTCCGCCCAGCGCTTCAATATAAAGAAAAGCGGTGTCATCCGCCGTTTCCGTAGCGGAGGCTGTTTCATCCTTGGTTTTTCTTTCTCTGTATTCCTTTTTTGAATATAGCTTGGTTTCCTGCTGTTCATCCTTTTCCCGTCCCGGTGTGGCGATATTGAATTTAAGGATTAAAAATCGGAAGACGAAAAAATAAACAGCTGTAAAAGAAAGCCCGATCAACACTTGATACACATATGTCATACCGTGGCTGCCAAAGAGCGGAATCCAGTTCAATGTCAACGCTTCGATCAGACCGCCCCCTATATTTCCGACGACACCAGCCATATACATGACGGTCGACATTGTTGCAGCAAGCACGGCGTGAACCGCAAATAAGAAAGGAGAAATAAATAAGAAAGTGAACTCAATCGGCTCTGTAATACCGGCGACAATCGCCGTCAGCGTAACAGGAATCAAAAGCCCTGCGACTAGTTTTTTCTTTTCCTTTTTGGCTGTGACATAAAACGCCAAAGCGATTCCCGGAATGCCGAAGATTTTCGAGTTGCCGTGAAGCGCAAATCCGCCTTGCGGGAAAAGCTCCTTCAGCGGTTTGGCGCTTTGCGAATATTCGCTGAGATGCTGCGCCCAATACGTGACAATTCCGCCTTCCGCTACAGCAGGCCCATAAATAAACGGCGTATAAATAAAGTGATGAAGACCGGTCGGAATCAAAATCCGTTCCAAAAATGTGTAAATCCAAACGCCTACCGCCCCCGAAGCAACCAGAAAGCTTTGCAGCGAGGCGATGCCTGATTGAATCATCGGCCAAATGTAAGACACGGCCAAAGCAATCGGGATCATAATGAAGAAGGAAATCATCACGATATACGTTGAGCCTTGAAAAATACCGAGAAAATCAGGCAGTTTTTTATCAAAATAACGGTTATGCAAAAAGACGACAATCGAAGAAATTAAAATAGCGCCGATAATATTGGTATCAAGAGTCTTAATGCCCGCAATCATCGTTAATCCGCTCGTTCCGCCGACCTCTTGGTTCATGTCGACTCCGAATGCGCCTCCCCATACCGTCAAGATCGAGTTGATAAAGTAATTGAACGTCAAGTAAACCGTAAGCGCTTCCAAGCAAGCTCGCGCCTGTGCTTTCTTCGCCAAAGCAACCGGGATGCCGATAGCGAATAAAAGCGGCATTTGATTAAATACGGTCCAGCCGCCCTGCTCAATGATATACCAGCACTGGTACCATAACCCATCAGAATCGGCAAGCGGTCCCATGAGGGTTTTATTTTTAAAGAGCGTGCTGACACCAACGATTATACCGGCAAACGCAAATAATAGAACAGGCACAAACATCGCGCTTCCAAAGCGCTGAATTTTTTGCATCATACCAGAACCCCCTGCTATTGAATATCATTTTTTTCCGCCTCTTTGTAATCAACATATGCGCGAAACAATGCTTCGCCAACGAGAAAAAAAGGTGCAAAAGTGACAATTTCCGTTTTATCGCTTAATGTCACAGGTTTGCTTGTCGCATAAAGATTATGCGGAGTCAGCTGGGCGAGGACATTGTTTTTTAAATTCGTAATGGAAATAAAGGGTATACCCTTTGCAGAAAGCATTCTTGCCTGAGGAATCAGCTCCGGTGTCTCTCCGGAAAGAGAAATGATGATAAACAGATCGTTTACTTTAAAGTCGTCGCGCATCAGATTAAATTCATTTGTGTCTTCAATCAAAATGAGATACCGATGGCGCGGAATAAACATTCTTTGCAGATCGCGGGCGCATATTTTTTGCGCATTTCCTGATCCGTATACGAAAATGCGGTCAGCTTCATCAATCAGCTGGCACATATCCGTCATATCCTTTGTCCTCAAGAACTTTAGATTTGATGCAACATCATCAAGCAGCTTTTGAAATGTCATACTCTCGCCTTCTTCCGGCTGATCTTCCCACTTTAAATAGACGCGAAATTCACTGTAGCCGCTGAAACCGATCTTTTGGGCCAGCCGTAAAATCGAGGAACGCGATACGCTGCAAGCTTTGGCCAGCGCATCGATTCCAAGGTGATAGCATGTGTGCTTGTGATTCAATATATATTTTAAAATATGAAAATCGTTGTCATTTAATTTGCTGTAATGCTGATTAATCAGTTCTTCGAGCTTCACATCAGATCCCCCCATTTTCTTCTATTATATACAATTACAGATTCGAAAATGGGGGAATTTCATTTATGAAATGCGGGTTGGGCTTTGATCAAGCTCTGGCCAATAGTTTTTGTTGACCTCTATGAAATCTTCAAGAATGAGCCTTGCCACACGCGCGTTCGGCATCGTTTTTGACAGGATCAGCGCCTGCCACAGCTTTTGGAACGATTTCTCCGCCCACGCTTCAACCGTCAGTTTCTCAACGGATACTTGCTGCTCCATCAGTCCTTTTTGGAATTGCGGAATAGTGCCCATCGTGATCGGTTCAGGCCCGTTCGAGCCGACGATACATGGCACCTCAACCATTGCAGTCGGATCAAAGTTGGCAATCGCCCCGTTATTTTCAACAATCAACAGCATTCTTTCGCCAGTATTGTAGGCAATCGCCCGGGCAAGATCCACAATATATGAGGCGTGATCATCAATTTTGATTTCGCTGTTTTCTGTGGATTGCTCGCGTGTGATCATGTCACATTGGCTGAAAATAAAGGCTTCGCGCCCTTCCATTACTTCATTTGCCCGCGTATGATTTGGATTTGATTTTTTCACCATATCATCCGGGAACAAGTAATATTGCAAATACGTATTCGGCAATGTGTCAGGATCTGCGGCCTGCACATCACGCGCTTTGGCGAACGTGTCATTCCAGCTCGCTTCCACAGCCTCAGCTTCTGCCTTCGGAATATACCCATATTGAGAGACATGCTCCTTCAGCTTCGGCATTAAATCATTGCCCTCTTGGTCCTGAATCGATGTCCACCAGCCGAAATGATTTAATCCGTAATAGCGGACTTTCATTTCTTTTCTTGAAGACAGGCCGAGAATTTGTGCCATCCGGTCTTCAATTCCCACTGGCATATCACAGATATTGAGGATTTTAGAATCCGGTCTGAGGCGTCTCGTTGCTTCGGCAACAATGGCCGCCGGGTTGGAATAATTGAGCATCCATGCATCAGGTGAATACTTTTCCATGTAATCTACTATTTCAATCACGCCACCGATCGAGCGCATGCCGTACGCGATACCGCCCGGACCGCATGTCTCTTGGCCGACAACCCCGTATTTCAGCGGAATTTGCTCATCCAGCGCCCGCATCGCGTATTTCCCTACCCTAATGTGCGCCATGACAAAATCGACATCTGTAAAAGCTTCTTCCGGATCAGTCGTCGCTGTAAATTCAATTTCCGGCGCTCTTTCCCTGATAAAAACGTCACAGGCGCCTGCAATCCGCTCCTGTCTTTCCCTATCATTATCATACAGCTTCAGCTTTCTGATCGGAAACTCCTCCAAATGGTCCAAGAGCATCAGTACGATTCCCGGAGTGAACGTGCTTCCTCCGCCCGCTATTACGATTGAAAATGATTTCTTCATTTGACGACCCCCTTGATAACGTTTACATTTTTATTTATACCATGAGTGGACCAGTCCTGTAACACCTTTGGCGCACTTAGGTCATTTGATCAATTTTAGTGTTTTTTCCCACAGAGCGGGAAATTTCTCAAGCTGCCATGAATCCTTTCGAATAGGTAAAAACAACTAATCTAATAGGCCTGCATACACTTAGATTCCCTACTCATATAAAGACCAACATACCAAATAGATCGTTATATAATCTATATTTCCTATTTATCCATTACATTCCATCATGTAACATTAGGAAAGTCTCTCATTTACATTTTATAACGATTCAAAAGAATCATGAGGTGCGCATGATGGAATTGTTCTTTGTAAAAACACAATTTCTTATCCAGAAGGTGATAGAAGAAGTTCTTTTTGAGGGATATCAATCACTAGAAGAAAAAGCTTTTCAAGAAACTTTTAAGGGCTGATATAACATGAGATACTTATTGGTACAATTTTGGAAAAGATATAAAAAACGATTCATTTTACTATACTATCTCTTTTTCATGATTTGCATGACCTTCATTACTTTTATGCTCCCTGACATCCCAGTCGGTATCAGGATCATTTTACTTTTTTTATTGTATTTGATCACTACTGCAGCAATCTATACAGGCTACAAAGTTACAAATAAGATGCTTTTGAAAAAACAAGGAGAAAGATAATGAAAAACACTTGGAATACATATAAGAAAAAAATCTTTTTCATCCTCTATTTGCTTCCTATGATCAGCATGACACTCGGGGTCTCAGCCTTTCCTGACATGACGATAAAACAAAAATTGATTTTACTGGGTATTATGTACGTTATGGTCGGTTTCTTTATATTCCTTGTTTATTTAGCAATAAATAAGATAATAAACTCTCTTTTTCATGATTAGTAACAGTGCCGCTTTATTTTACAATTTGTTTAGAGCCTAAAAACAGGCTCTTTTTTACATACAATTGTCATAGTCTCCCCCCCATGAATAAATCCCTACTATTAAGTTGTGACTCTCTCCTCCATATTCATTTATTTACCTTTTTTGTAATCTTAAAGTCTCGAAAATTGTGAAATCCAAGTGAATATCCGCCCTGCCAATTTCTATGAAAAGGTTCTTTTGTACGATTCGAATACATGCCGAATTATTTATAATCAATTATATAAAACATCCATTTGTGCGTGAATTTAGAAAAGGCAGGGGACAAAAGTTGGACTCATATAAAGTCATTGAGCTGGCAAACAAGTACAGTGCGGCTGCAGAAGAGGTCAGAAGCTCTAAAATGCTGCTTGAATCCCGGTTATCCGCATTAGGGGATGCATGGCAAGGAGAAGCGAGAGATTCGTTTGACCAGGATTTCGAGGAAACGAAAGCCGCCTACGACCAATTTGAACAGGAGCTGCTTGAAACAAGCCAGGAGCTAAAAGAAGCAGCCGTTAAAATAGAAGAACGAAAAGCTGAAATTTCCAGTATGGAAGAACTCGAACGTAAAGCAAGAGAGGAAAGACATAAACTCAAGGGGTGAACGGATTGTCAGGAAACATTGCAGTTGATCCGGATAAGCTTGAACAGCTCGCAAATGATGTAGTTACTGAATTAACCGAGATAGAAACCAAATGTAAGGTCCTGCATGTGGAGCTGGGGCAGCTGATGTTGCAATGTGATCCCCGCTACAGCAGCTGTTTTTCCGGAGTCGGTGATGCGTGGAGCTCAGGGAATGCGCTCATCACCAAACTGAGTGACAATGAGATTTCTATCAGAAAAACAGGCGCTCAATTTGTTGAACAAGATGATATTTTGCGAAAGCTCTATCAAGCTTATGGCAAATACGGAACGATGACAAGCTTAACTGCCCTTATGCTGACGCAAGGAAAATACTACGGATTAGGGCTTACGAAATTTGTGAAACAGCCAAGCGGCTTGCATACCGCCAGACACTCAAAGCTTCTATGGGATATTTCCAGAGCCGTTGACAAGTCACGCTATCAAAAAGCGGCCAGAGTATTTTTGAATCCTAAATATTTGTTTAAAAAGACAAATCGGCCGTTTTCAGATTTGGTACATAAAAAGGTTACAAAGTACTTTCCCCAGGATACGGTGAATTTTTCGAACAGTGTCAGAAGCTACACAAAAGGATTTCTTAATGAAGCCGGCGTACGCTCAACCTTAAAGGATGTCGGTAAAACGGGTTTGAAATTCGCAAAAGGAAATGCCATTACCGCCACACTGATTACTGGTGCGACTGAAACGTTCGGAGCAGGATTAAAAATTGCTGAAAATTATGCGAAATACCAAGACAAACCGGAAGTTCTGAAACGTGAAAATGCAAAGGCCGTCGGGAATGCAGTGAATAATACGATTTTCATTGCGGGCGGTGCGACAGCAGGCGCAGTTGCGGGCGGTACTTTGGGAAGTGTGTTAGGCCCTGTCGGCACAGTAATTGGAGGCACAATTGGATCAGCTATAGGAGGATTGGCTGGAGAAAAAATCGCAAAATTCACCTCAGGCTTTGCTGAAAAAGCAGCTGTAAATATGAAAGAGCCGATTCACGTTGTCGTTGATACTGCCAATAAAGGATTAGAATCAGCCGGCAAAGTCA
This sequence comes from Bacillus sp. SKDU12, assembly GCF_010093085.1. GTDB lineage: Bacteria > Bacillota > Bacilli > Bacillales > Bacillaceae > Bacillus > Bacillus mexicanus. The sequence continues at coordinate 48,604 of NZ_MSRC01000010.1, forward strand.
TCAAATCAGTAAATGACGGGATAGATGAAGCGAATCAAACGATACATCAAGGGATGGAAAAAGCAAAGAAAACAGCGGATTCGCTTATACACGGCGCAACCCATTTTCTCAAGGGGCCATTTTCATTTGGATAGGAGAATAATCAATGAAGCAGTTTACAATTAGCATAGAAGAACTCTTATTTTGTTTTTACAGTGAAGGGTTTTTTGAACAGGGCATGGCCTTGAAGCAGGCCTATTTTCCGGAGATAGAAGATGAACAGCTCGGCACTTTGTTTGAAGCGGCGTGCCGTTCACTCTTAGCTAAGGATGCGGCGGAATTTCGGAATCATCAATATCGGTTAAAAGACGAATACTGTCCGTTTATCCATGTATTAAACGATGCCGATTATACAGTGAAGCTGTCCAAATTTAATGAACAAGCAAAAGAACAGAATGTGTCCTGCCATATATCAAAATTCGGCACTTACTCTCATGAACTCCTTTTTGATGAGCAAATACACCGCATTACAAAACTAGAGTCCAATGAAGGTCTGCTTACGAAGACAAATGAATTTTTACATCTAGTAGAGACAGAGAATAAGGGAGAATCGCTTCTGAGCTTGACATCAAATGAATTTGAAAAGCTCTTGGAGGGCGCTTCAGACAGTCCTTCATACTTAAAGGAATTCCTTGAAAAACATGATCATCAAGAGGACGTTACCCGATTTATAAATGATCTGGCATTGCGAAAAGGGAAAATGGATACATTGATGCGCCTTGTGTATGACAAAGACAACTCGCCGGAAGTGGCCGACATGGCTTTCGTCTTGCCTGGCAGCCGCCATACTTGGCTTGTAACAGGTATCACCCAAAATGAATTTTCTATCGTACCAGCAAATAAAGATGTGATAAAAGGAATACTTTTTTGCTAAAGAGCGATAAAGGAGAATCACAATTGAAAAACAATGAAGTCATTCAGGTCAAAAGCAGAATGTTTTTTAGAATATGGCTGTTCCTCGCCACAGGGGGCGCCTTTATTGCAGGAGTGTGGCTGGTGTCTGAAGCTCTCACATTTGAGTCTACATATGCCCTGGTTTATTTGGGCATCGGATTGCTGGCGATCATTTATGGCTTGATTACATTTCTTATGGCTTTTCCTGCATTCACAAGCCGGGGAAATGTCATTTTCAGTGTAAAAACCGGGCCGGATGGCAGGATTTTCTCGAAGAAGCGCAGCGTGCTGTTTTCTGAAGTGAAACGGATTTACATGGGACGGCATCGTTTCAGTTTGAAAGGGGTTTTTTTTGAGGATATCATCATTGAGAAAACAGACGGCAAAGTCGTTCGCATCCCTACCTGGAACATTATCGCAAATCCGCTGTTTTTCGAAGCAGTTGAACGCTATATCCTCCCCTATATGAATAAAGAAGCAAAAAGCAATTGGATTGGCCAGTTTACAGATCTACAGCGCAATGCGTATTTGAAGGAATTTGAGAATAACCCGAAGCTTTAACAGCACTCACCCTTTATAATTAAAAGAATAGCAAGTTAAGGAGTGCCGGTCATGCTGATTACGATTCTTTTATTTCTCGCGGCGGGACTTGCCGAAATTGGCGGCGGGTATTTGGTATGGCTGTGGCTGAGAGAAGCAAAACCAGTCGGCTATGGGATCGCCGGGGCGCTGATCTTGATTGTTTACGGCATTTTACCGACGTTTCAGCCCTTCCCTTCCTTCGGCCGCGTATACGCAGCTTATGGCGGAGTATTCATTGTGCTAGCGGTCCTTTGGGGATGGCTTGTCGATCGGAAAACACCTGATTTATATGACTGGATCGGTGCATCAATTTGTCTCATCGGCGTCTGTGTCATCCTATTTGCGCCGCGCGGATAACAAAATGGCCTGCTTATGAAGCGGGCCATTTTTGTTTACTCTTCTTTTAAGTTAGAAAGCTGCACTTCATGCTCTTGCTGCGGTTCATCCAGCGGATAAATTCTCGCTGTACCGTTTTCTTCATTCACGTGCTGAATATAAATAGAAACGCCATTATATGTTACTTTTTTCATGTCGGGAGATTCTACAATTTCTTTCGCCCTTTGACTATTCATTCAAACACCCTCCTTCATACATAATGTTTCCATTTTCCAAAGGAAGTATGCTTTATGATTCGGAGGACACGCTGAATCTTTTCAGCCGTTTGTAGAAAGTGCTTCGTGGGATCCCGCTGATTTTGGCAGCTTGAGAGATGTTTCCTTTTGCTGATTCAAGCGCTTTGATGATGATGTCCTTTTGGATTTGCTCACGAAGGCTCAGTGCGCCGGCAGCGGCCGGCTTTTTTTCTGCCGGGCTGAATTGCAGTCCCGCAGCTTCCAGTAAAGCGGTAAGCGGCTCATCTCTCAGCTGGCCATCTGGGTATCTGATGGCAAGACGTTCAAAGACATTAAACAGTTCGCGAATATTTCCAGGCCACTTCCATTGCTTCATCGCCTCCAAAAAAGCATGGGGGAGCTCGCCAGGCCAATGGTTTTTCTGTTTGTAGTACTGAAAGAGAGCCGGAATATCTTCGGGGCGGTCGCGTAAAGGGGGAAGCTCGATCGGATAGACATGGAGCCGATAAAACAAGTCCTCTCTGATTTTCCCGCTGTCAGCCAGCTCGCGCAAATCACAGTGTGTAGCGGCGATGACTCTAATATTAACCGGAATTTCTTTCGTTCCGCCAACCGGCGTAATCCTGCGTTCCTGAAGCACCCGTAAAAGCGCAACCTGCATGGAGTGAGAAATTTCTCCGATTTCATCTAAAAATAAGGTTCCTTGATTCGCTTGTTGAAAGGCGCCTTTATAGCCGTTTCGTTTCGCTCCTGTAAAAGCACCCTCCGCATAGCCGAACAGCTCACTTTCAATCAAGTCCGATGGGATCGCTCCGCAATTGACAGCCACAAACGGGCCGTGCCTCCGCTCACTGTTTTCATGAAGCGCGCGGGCCGCGACTTCTTTCCCCGTGCCAGTTTCCCCTGACAGACAGACCGTTGCATCTGCCGCAGCCGCTCGTTTCAGGCTCTTCAGCATTGCTTGCGATCTGTCGCTTTGCCCGATGACTCCATTCAATTGAAAAGCCGTCTTTTTCTTTTGTTCGGAGAGATAAAAACAAGTACCGCCATCTCCTATGGTGACAGCTTTTTCGATAGAAAAGCCTCGTTCCTTCAACTCATACAAGTGCCGGTTCTGCCAATCCGGCATTAAGGTTCGAATCGGCATGCTCGCGCTGATGATGTGCTGTTTCGTATTGCAGAGCACCATCGGCACACGGGATGCTGCCCTGTCCCCAAAACGGCTGATCAGCTCCAGCTCTTTTTCGCGGCTCTTCGCTGCCAGCTCTCGTTCCGCGGCATAGGCAATCGCCGTAGCAATACCGAGCATATGAGGATGTGTGCCTCCTGCCGAACACGATATGTCGATTACACCCGCAAGGCTGCCATCCTCATGGCGAATTGGTGCGGCTGAACAGTTCCACTGATGGGAAGCGATGGAGTAATGTTCTGAGCCTTGTATCGCAACCGGCTCACTGATGTGTAGCGACGTGCCAATCGCATTGGTTCCGACAGCCGTTTCCGTCCAGCGCGCTCCCTCGACAAAGTTGATGCGCTTGGCTTCATAGAGCGCGCGGGGATGGCCGTCCAGAGCCAAAACAACGCCGTCTGAATCAATTAACAGCGCCAGCATTTCCATTTCTTTCACGGCAGGCAGCAATTTGTCGAGATAAGGCTTTGCGGTCAATAGGAAGAATGAATGCTTTTTTACCTGCTGATCCAGCTCGGTTTGCTGTAACACCTTTGGTCCTTTTTCTAAAAAAGGATTCACCTCAGCTTTTTTGCAGCGATGCCATGACTCGGCGATCCGTTTTCTTAATCGCGCTTCGTCAAGCACACCGTCTTTCACAAAACGTTTCCAGGTTTGCAAATCGTTTGGGATCGAATTCATTTCCTTGATCGCTCCTCCCTCACACGCCGTTTTCATCTATTGTAGGGGAAAAATAAAGCGCTTTCAATAATAAAAAAGCAGACGCCTTGTATTCCTGCGTCTGCTTTTTCCATGTTAGGCATGCACTGCAAGCCCGATCGTGCTTAACAGCGCCTCGTGCAGTGTTTCTGACAGTGTCGGATGGGCAGCGATAAAATGCTCCGCCATATCTGCCGTCATCTCACCATTCATAATCGCAGCTGCCTGGCCGATGAGTTCGGTCACATCAGGACCAATCATCGAGACACCGACGATTTCTCCGAATTCCGGTTCTGCCACAATTTTGACCTTTCCTTCCGCTTGCTGCTTAATGAGCGCCTTGCCATTTGCGGAAAACGGAAATTCACCAATTTTCACATCACCATATACGGTTCTTGCCTCTTTTTCTGTCATCCCGATGCACGCGATTTCCGGAGATGTATAGATGCAGCGCGGTACATGTTTCTCATTGATTTTGACATCTCTTCCGGAAGCATGTGAAGCAGCGATGATGCCTTCATGGAAAGCCGCATGCGCCAGCTGAATGCCTCCGATTGCGTCTCCGCACGCATAAATATGAGACATATTGGTTTGCATGTGGTCGTTCACTGGAATGCCTGTTGAAGAAAAATCAACGCCGGCCTGCTCCAGCTGTAATCCGTCAAGACGAGGTTTTCTGCCGATCGCCACCAGGACATAATCGGTCTTTGTTTTAAGCTCTCTCTGCCCGCTTTTCCATATAGCCGTTTTGGCCGTTTGATCTACTCTCTCTAACTTGGATGACGTATGCACTTCCACACCGTCTTCTTCGAGCTTCTCCTGAAAGAGGCGGGCAATATCTTCATCTTCAGTCGGAATCAGCTGGCCGGCTGTTTCAATGATGGTCACCTTCGACCCCAATCTGGCAAACAAGCCGGCATATTCACAGCCGATGACACCGCCGCCGACAATGACAAGCGAAGACGGAATCTCAGAAAGAGAAAGCGCATCCTTGCTGTCGATGATCCATTCACCGTCAAATGGGGCGAATGGCAGCTCGATTGGCTCTGATCCGGTTGCAATCAATATGTGGTCCGCCTCTCTGATTTCTTTTCCATTCTCTCCTTCAATCAAGAGCTTTCTGTCAGAAAGAAAGGAGGCTTCCCCTTTCACAACCTGTATTTGATTTTTCTTCATTAAATACTGAACGCCTTGGACAAGCTGTCTGACAACCTGCAGTTTTCGATTCTGCATTTTGCTCCAATCAACCGATATCTCACCAGTTGGAAGCTCGATTCCAAAGCGGTCAGCATGCTTGATTTTATCAAGAACATTTGCGCTTTCTAACAAAGACTTCGTCGGGATGCAGCCTTCATTCAGACATGTTCCTCCAAGCGGGCCTTTGTCAATCAGCAGTACGTTTCTGCCCTGCTGTGCCGCGGAGACTGCAGCCGCATAGCCTGCAGGCCCGCCGCCGATAATGGCTAATGTCATGTCGATTCACCTGCTTTTTCTATAAAATTAATGCTGCCGGTTCTTCTATATAGGTTTGAATGGCCTTCAGAAACGCAGCGGCCGGGGCGCCGTCACAGGTTCTATGATCAAATGTCAGGCTGAGCGGCAGAATCGTGCTTCTGACAATTTCCTCCCCATCATACACTGGCGTGTCATAGCTTGCTCCGATGCCGAGAATGCCTGTTTCCGGCGGATTTAATATCGGGGTGAAATGCTCGACTCCGAAAGCTCCTAGGTTTGTAATGGAGAAGGTTGAGCCTTGCAGTTCTTCGCTCTCAGCACGTCCCTCCCGCGCTTTTTTGGCATGTTCTGTGATGGATTGAGCCAGTTCGATCAGTGATTTCTGTTCAGCATGACGGATCACAGGCACAACCAAGCCATTTTCCAAGGCCACAGCCATTCCAAGGTGTACGTGCGGATGTGTGATGATGCGCTCGTTTTGATAAAAGCTGTTCAGCACAGGATGAGCTTGCAGAGCGAGAACGGCTGCTCTTGAGACAAAATGAGTGATCGTCAGCTTTGTGCCGTACCGCTCTTCGGCCGTTGGCGAAAACTGTTTTTGAAGGGCGGTCAGCCTGGTGATATCAGCCTTCATCGTAATCGTCAGTTGCGCGCTGTTTGCCAAGCTTTCCTGCATCCGGGCAGCGATGACTTTTCTCATGCCCGTCACTGGCGTTTCTTGCGCCTTCTGCTCAAAAAACGGCTCTGCCTGCTTATTTTTCTGTTCAGCAAGCGCCTTTGTGACATCATCTTTCACGATTCGTCCGCCTGGCCCGCTGCCTTTCAGTTGTTTCACGTCTAATCCTGCTTTTTCAGCGATTTTTTTGGCGACTGGGGATATTTTGATACGTTCTTTTTTGACTTTTGCAGGTTTGTTTTCTTGTTTTGCGGGCTGAACGGCTGGCAGTTCGCTGTCTTTTGCAGCAGGCTCTTTCGCCTCCTCCTGCACCGATTCATTGGCATTCCCGATGTAGCAGATCGCTGTGCCAGGCGGGACCTCTTCTCCTTCTTTTACCTTAATATCGATCAGCGTTCCTTTTTCAGGCGCCTCGATATCCATTTCAATTTTCTCCGATTGAATGCTGGCAATGCTTTCTCCTTTTTCAACCAGATCGCCTACTTTTTTATTCCATATCGATACTTCTCCTTGCTTCATCGCCATTCCCAATTTTGGCATCACTACTTTAACCGCCATTTGTATCCCCCCTTTAATTCATTGCCGGTTCGCCAAGCAATTCAAGCGTGACGCTGACAATTTGATCTGGTGTCGGCATATATTGATCTTCGAGCACTGGCGAAAACGGCACTGGTGTATGCGGCGCTGTAATCCGTTTAATCGGCGCATCAAGCAAATCGAAGCCTTTGTCGGCGACAATCGCAGCAATATCCGTGGCAATGCTGCAGCGTGGATTGGCTTCATCAATGATGACCAGCCGGTTTGTTTTTTCCAACGAAGTGAAAATCGCTTCCTCATCCAAAGGAGACAGACTGCGGGGATCAAGCACCTCGGCTTCAATGCCTTTTTCGGAAAGCTGTGCTGCCGCTTCAAGTGCTGTATTGACCTGTTTGCCGACCGCAAATAGCGTGATATCACCGCCTTCTCGTTTAATATCCGCCTTCCCAAGCGGGATCGTATAATACTCTTCCGGCACCTCACCCTTCATGTTGTAGGACGTTTTGTCTTCAAAAAAGAAAACCGGGTCATTGTCTTCGATTGCTGCCAGCAGCAGGCCTTTCGCGTCATACGGATTGGACGGAACCACCGTCTTCAGCCCCGGGATACTGGTGAAAAGGCCATACAGCGCCTGTGAATGCTGGGCAGCGGCTCTGAACCCCGCCCCGTATGTGGTGCGGACGGTGATCGGCACTTGGGCTTTTCCGCCGAACATATAGCGGAATTTCGCGCCTTGATTCATTACCTGATCAAAGCATGTGCCGATAAAGTCGTTGAACATCAGCTCAGCAATTGGTCTCAAGCCGGTTGATGCCGCAGCCATAGCCGCTCCCATATAACCCGCCTCAGAAATCGGTGTATCCAGCACTCTTGCTCGCCCGAATTCCTGTACGAGCCCCTTTGTCACGCCTAATACGCCGCCCCAGGCTTCATCATCCTGCAAATGATCGACCGCCGCTCCCCCGGCGACATCCTCGCCGATCAAAAGTACATTTTCATCTCTTCTCATCGCAAGCTTCATCGCTTCATTAATCGCGTTAGACATGCTTATGACTCTCGCCATCTCACATTCCCCCTTTTTCATATGACACATACACGTCCGTCAGCAGCTCTGATTCCTTCGGATATGGACTGTCTTCGCCGAACGAGACAGCTTTTTCAATTGATTCGCTGACACGCTGTTCGATTTCAGACAGTTTATTAGCATCTGTTTCTTTCAATAGATAGTTTTTAAAGCCTTGAATAGCGTCCTTTTCTTCAAGATGCTCAGTTCTTTCATCCTTTGTTTTATAGGTTTGGGCATCTCCTTCGAAATGACCATAGTTTCTGTAGGTTATACATTCAATCAAAGATGGGCCACCGCCATTTCTTGCACGTTCTACCGCTTCCTCGGCAGCCTGGTAAACTGCTAAAATATCTTTTCCGTCAACAGTGATCCCTGGCATGTTATAGGCAGCCGCCCGATCGGCGATTGAATCACAGGCAGACGCATACTCAAATGGTGTGGCTTCGCCGTAGCCATTGTTTTCAGCGATAAACACAACAGGAAGATTCCATACCGCTGCTAAGTTCATCCCTTCATGGAAGGAGCCTTGATTGTTTGCGCCATCCCCAAAAAAGCAAACGCTTACATTTTTAGTCTGTTTATATTTAGCGGTGAGCGCTGAACCGCATGCGAGCGTAAATCCGCCTCCGACAATTCCATTTGCTCCTAACATGCCTTTATCGAGATCCGCAATGTGCATAGAGCCTCCCTTGCCTTTGCACAGTCCAGTCGCTTTTCCGAATATTTCCGCCATCATGCCGTCCAGATCACAGCCTTTGGCAATACAATGCCCATGCCCCCTGTGCGTGCTTGTAATGCTGTCGCCATCATGTAAATGAGCGCACACACCTACAGCTACCGCTTCCTCACCGGCATACAAATGGACGAATCCGGGAAGCACCCCCTGTGCGAACAGTTCATGCACTTTGTCTTCAAAGCCCCTGATTTCCAGCATCTTCTGGTACATCCAGAGCGATTTTTCCTCAGTTAATGATAAGCCTTCTCGTTTTAACAATTCCATTTTGTGTGCCTCCTTCTATTTAGGGTTCACCTTAACAAAAGCAAAAAGCGTGCCAGTCTTTTGAGTCCGTAAAATCAATGTTTTTGTTTTTACACTTGAGACAGTTCGAGACAGGTGTCTCATTTTGTCTCGATCTGATCTATTTGTCTCGTTTTATGGCATACAAAAAAGACCGAGGATGAAGCGGTCTTTGACAATATTCGACTATTTATTTCCTCGGAAATGTTTCGACTGTTTCATTTTTTTCCTTGTTTGGCTGAATCATTTTTTGCGGAAGAAGATCAATTGGATCAATACCGCCATTCCCATCCTACTGCATACAATCTATCATGCTGGTTGTTTGCCATATATATGTGCTACAATTCTTGCTTTTCTTCAACAGCCCGATTCAGCGCTTGAAGCATGTAGCCAATGCCTTTGTATGAGGACAGTGGCCAGCGAATATGCTGATGTTCGCCAACGACGGCGTTTAGGACGCTTCGATATTTTTTCCCGCCAAGCATGACGAGCTCTTCGATATCAGAAAATCCCTTTTCGCAAAATTGGCGGCGCAACTTCTCTGTTGTCATGATATCCAAATGACCGGTGCCAAACGTCACATCGTAATTTTCAGATACGATATCATCTGGACGCAGAAATCCGTGCTTCGCCGACAAAATCACCCACTCATCGAAAAATGTTCTTGCATATCGCTCGCACGCTTGATGGAACGGGCTAAGATAAGCGTCTTTCGCCCTTGTTGGTCCGGTATCCGGATAGACGTCCCATATTTTTTTCTTGCCGCAGGGGATGATGCATAGTCGTTTCATTTTTCTCTCCCCCTATTTCTGTTTCATATAAAAAAGGCATTAGGTAAAAATCATTTTACCTTCCAGATGTAAATTCTCCTTTGATCATTGAATACATATATAAATCTTCGAATCTACCACAAGCAAATTCATAATGTCTCAGCAAACCCTCTCTGCTAAAACCTTGTTTTTCTATGAGTTTTATCGAAGGGATATTAGAAGGTTCAATAAGAGCTTCAATCCTTTCCAGCTGCAAGTGGTTATATCCATATTTGACGACAGCTTCTAACGCTTCACTGACGATGCCTTTTCTCCAGTAATCTTTGCGTAATTCATACCCAACCTCAGCTCGATAATGTTTTGCGATTCTATTCAGAAATCCGCAACTTCCTATGACGATGCCAGAATCTTTAAGTGTAATGCCCCATCTGATTCCTGTACCTTTTTCAAATATGGATTGATACCACTTAATCTCTGTACAAACATCACTAGTTGTTTCAAAGGGGGCTAATCCCATCGGCTTTACAACATCTTGATCTGAAAGATACGGTAGCATATCCTTGGCATCTTCAACGTTTACTTCTCTTAAAATCAATCTTTTTGTTTCAATTATAGGAAATTCTTTCATATAATTAACCCCCTTCATTACAGCCCCTATGATTACCATGTATTTTATCTTATCCTTTTATATAAAAAAAGATAGCAAAGACAATGATCCCTGCTATCTTGATTCTTATAAGATTTCAACAATTTCTCGGCAGTTTTTCAAATGATGACAACCGGCAGGAATAATCCGGCGAAATACCGCATTATACCCGTTTAATATCCCTGCCCCGCTCACCTTGAATTGGAATAATTTTTCACTTTAGCTCCGCCCCGTCAAGATACTTTTCCTCAAATTCATCGAGCAATGCACGCACTTCATCCGTTGATTTTGTGTTCATGCATTGGTTTCTTAATTCACTTGCTCCGCGGAATCCACGGAGATAAATCTTGAAAAAGCGAGGAAGAGGCTTGTATGGACGGGCTTCTAATGCTGAATATTGATCATGAAGATCGAGATGCAGCCTTAAGAGATCCAGCAATTCTTTGCTGCTATGCTCTTTCGGCTCCTTTTCAAAGGCGAATGGATTTGTAAAAATACCTCGTCCAATCATAATTCCATCAACACCGTATTGTTCAGCAAGTTTTAAGCCCGTTTCACGATCAGGAATATCTCCATTAATAGTAAGAAGAGTATCCGGTGCCACCTCGTCACGAAGTTTCTTAATTTCCGGGATCAGTTCCCAATGCGCATCTACTTTACTCATTTCCGACCTTGTACGAAGATGGATGGAAAGATTCGCAATGTCTTGCTTCAAGATGTGTGTCAGCCAGTCGCGCCATTCATCCACATCCGTATAACCAAGCCTTGTCTTCACACTTACAGGCAGTCCCCCTGCTTTTGCAGCTTGTATTAATTCTGCTGCAATGTCAGGACGGCAAATCAGGCCGCTTCCCTTTCCATTCCTCGTCACATTAGGTACAGGACAGCCCATATTGATATCCAGACCCTTAAACCCTAATTCCGCCATCCCAATACTCATTTGCCGAAAGTTTTCAGGCTTATCTCCCCATATATGAGCTACCATTGGTTGTTCATCTTCTGTAAACGTCAAACGTCCGCGCACACTATCCTTCCCATCTGGGTGACAGTAACTTTCTGAGTTTGTAAACTCCGTAAAGAACACATCGGGTCTGCCAGCTTCACTTACGACATGGCGGAACACGACATCTGTCACATCTTCCATTGGTGCCAGCACAAAAAATGGTCGTGGCAATTCACGCCAGAAATTATCTATCATCACTCATTCAAATCCTTTCATTAGGGAATACGGCTGCATCATTTATTAAAAAACTGACCATGCTTTCCTTTTTACACTTATAGCACGCGAAAGCATTTCTTATCAAACGATAGTAAATTTTGAACATTTCACTTTTTACACTGAAAAAGTGAACACATTAATTGAGTTAACGTAATAGACACTGTCGCTATAGTTATCCTCATACCATTCATTTCTGATCAACACAGTCAAACTCCTTAACCTTTAATAGGTTCTAAGAGAAATAGTGTGATGATTATCTGCACCTTGTTTATATTGTGGTTTATTAATATTAGCGCTGACCTTCATCTTTCGTAGCGGTCTTACTTATGAACTTTTTGGATAAAAAGGATTCCAACCTAAATAGAATATCATATGAGTTCTCTCTATTACCAATGCAAAATAATTAGCCATATGTCAATATCTTTATAACGTTTTAGTTTTAAAGTTATACTTATAAACAAAATATCTGCATAAAAAATATAAATAATTACTTTTATAAGGCGCCGCCAGAAATCACCTATAAATATGTTTGGATAAGGTTACGATTCGGTAACTCTGATCCAAAACCAATAAAATAGACTGCTGACTAAGTGCCGCAGTCTTCATTCATAAGATTAATAAGAAAGTTTCTTTCATAATTAAATAATGCATCAGAAGTTATTGCTTTCATTTCGAATATCCTTTGTTATACCTGTGATGATTTGTATAATAGTGAAAATCCCCAAGAAAACAGTGACAATATTAAACCATGGATTATCATAGAATGAAAGACATTTTTGAAAGAAATCCAGTTCAACTATGTTTGCCGGGAATCCATTCATTTCTCTATACTTAGGACCCCATCCCGTTAATTCTACAAAATTAAAATAAAGCTGTGAAACTAAAAATGCCAAAACCGTGAGAAACCAACTTCTTTTATATAACGGTCGTTTTTTGTTTACTTTACCCATTTAATCAGTTTCCTTTTCTGCATTTTTTTACTAAGTGTCCATCTAAAATCATTATATTATGAAGCAGCAGATGTGCCAACTTCTTTTCTCACCACCTTCATAAGTCGGTATGTGGACTGTTTTAATTCCAACCTTCAATGATTATCATCGAACGATAAGTGTTAGAGTTTTAACTGTTTAATAACCTTTTTTAGGTCTTTTTTAAGAAACGACCAATTTTTATTATTGGCTGCCGCTATAACGGATTTGAGAACTGGATAGAGTTATGCCGGCACTTTCGGAGTAGTAAAATCTCTTCCCTCTTACTATGTACTTTTCCTAAATCAGACCCTTCCAACAATCCGCATTCCACCGTTCGAGTTGGAATAGACTTTTTCTGCATTTTTCTGCTCGAAATTAGCTGTTTTCATTCGCTTATCTCACGTTTTTTCAACTCTTTTCGTCAGTTAAAATAATAATCTGCACATGAAAAAGATCCGGAAATCGGCAATGTTCTTTCTGCCAAAATCCAGATCTGATGAGAAATTGTTTATTTTTAGTGAGACGATTTCAAAACAAGCTTCGCCACAGCTTCCACATGAGCCGTCTGCGGAAACATATCAACAGGCTGAATATATTCGACGCGGTAGTCCTTCGACAGCGCCTGCAAATCCTTCGCAAGTGTGGATGGGTTGCAGGAAACGTAGACAAAGCGTTTCGGTTTAACTTTTTTGATCGTCTCCAAGAATGTGCTGTCACAGCCGGTTCTCGGCGGGTCAACGATGACGACGTCCGGACGGAAGCCTTCTTTCGTCCATTTCGGGAGCCAGTGTTCGGCTGTTCCTGTTACATATGTGGCATTTGTCATGCCATGTTTTTTGGCGTTTTTCTTGGCATCATCAATTGAATCCTTAATGACGTCCATGCCGCGGACTTCCTTCGCTCCGTCCGCTACCCACATACCGATAGTGCCGACGCCGCAGTATGCGTCAACAACTTTTTCTTTCCCAGTCAGCTGTGTCGCTTTTTTCACTTCGTCATACAGCTTGACGGTTTGCTCCGGGTTGAGCTGGAAGAAGGCGCGGGCGCTCAGTTCAAAGGATACGTCACCGAGCACCTCTTGGATCACTGTTTTTCCGGCGAGCGGTTTTGATTTCTCACCGAAAATAACTGAGGTTTTCGCTCCGTTTACGTTTTGAATAATCGATTTGACCTCTGGCAAGCGCTTTTGGATCGCTTTGACGATTTCTTCCTTGTGCGGAAGGGTTTCTTTCGCCGTTACAAGCACGACCTGCACTTCGCCTGTTTCAAAGCCGACTCTCGTCACAATGGTGCGAACATCGCCTTTTCGTTTCCGTTCATTATAAACAGACACATTAAAATCCTCTAAAATGCGGCGGACGATGCCTGTTGTTTTGTTGGTTGCCGGATGCTGAACGATGCAATCTTTAATCGGGACGATGTCATGAGAATCAAGGCCGTATAAGCCGGCGATGATGCTGCCGCTTTGCGAGCGCCCGATCTGGAATTGGCTTTTGTTGCGGTAATTCCACGGGTCATCCATTCCGATCGTTTCTTTGATGTCCATACTTTCCACTTTAAACTTCGTATGGCGTTCAAGTGACTGAATGACGATGTCGCGTTTTTCACGAAGCTGCTGGCTGTATGCAAGGTGCTGAAGCTGACAGCCGCCGCACTGTTCATATACGGGACAAGGCGGTGCCACGCGGTGCTCCGACGCCTTGCGGATCTTCTTCACGCGGCCCTCCGAAAACTTCGGCTGAACCTTTGTGGCTTGCACGACAACCTCTTCGCCAGGAAGCGCGCCGGGTACAAAGACGACTTTTTTCTTAAAGTAGCCGACACCTTCGCCGTTAATGCCGAGACGCTTAATTGTCAGCGGAAAGGTTTGTCCGACCTTCAGTTCGACGGGCGCCTGTTTCTTTTGTTGATTCACATTGTTCTCTCCGTTTCTATATGAAGCTTTCTGCAGATGGCAGAAAGTGAAATGTTTTTTCACATCTTTCTAGTATAACACGTTTGAAGGATTTCCTTCATTGTCAGACGAATTATTCGATACTCCTCCATAAATACAAAGACGCATAGCTTAAATAAGGCTCCCATTCCTTGCTCATCGCCAGCATGACATCCTTTGCCGGTTTATCGTCCAGCTGAAAATGGCGTTTGATCGCATTCTGGAGGCCTATATCGGCAAGCGGGAATAAATTAGGGCGCCCAAGGCCGAACATGAGAACGTTTTGCACAGTCCACGGGCCAATCCCCCTGATTTTGACCAGTTTCTTCATGATATCTTCATCCGTCATATGCGGCAGTTCTGATAAGTCGAGTTCGCCCTCTGTGATCAGCCTTGATGTATCAATCGCATATTCTGCTTTTTTCATGCTGAATTGCAGATCGCGCAGATCTTGATAATCGAGTTCCGCAATGGTTTCAGGCTTTGGATAGCACCATACGCCGTCCTTCTGCTCGCCAAACGCATGGACAAACCGTTCTGTTAACGTATAAGCGAAGGAAAGATTGAGCTGCTGGTGGATGATGCATTTCATGATGCAGTTGTACACATTGTAGTCCAATACAATAGGCGTGCCGGCATGCTCTTCAAAAATGGCGGACAGACTCGTTTTCGAGAAATGATCGAGCACGTGCTGTAAATCATGTTCCCATTGAAAAATCCGTTTGATTTCCATCATCATCTCTTCCTGATCCATTTCCCCGCTGACAAGAAACTCAGGCGCATCCGCGTTTCCTAACGCCTGTACCTTTACAATACGTACGTCTCCCGCTTGGCTTCTGATCGGCACGCGAATATTCCTCGCTTCTCTATTTACCGCATTGAGAGGATCTAAAGACAGTCTGTCCAGCACGCGGTCAAAATGGTATGGAGGCGTGACAAATACGTTTTCCTTCCACATGAAATCCACCCTTTTTCCGTTTTTGTTCAGTATAACACGCCGCCGGTAATAGGCAGAGAACACCGTATACTTTTCTCATAAAGGCCGCATGATATAATGGCAGGTGGAGGGTTGTTTATGATCAACATTACCGCAATGACAACAGAGCATCAGCTGCTGAAAAATATATCAATCGAACGAGTGGAACAGCCTGATATCGTGTGGTACTGGGTTGACTTATACGGCCCGGAGGATACGGAAACGGCGTTATTGAAAGACTTTTTTCATTTTCATCCGCTTGCCATTGAGGATTGCTTCCAGCATATGCAGCGCCCCAAGCTTGACCATTATGACGGCTATCGCTTTTACGTGATTCATGCGCTGAACAAGGAAACGCTTGAGACGGAGGAAGTCGATATTTTTCAAGGCGAAAAATTTGTCGTCACCTTTCATTTACATGAAACGCCTGGTATTGCCAAAGTTCGAGAGCGTTTGCATGCATCACCGGATATATTGAAAAAAGGGCCTGGACATATTTCTTATATGATCATGGATCAGCTTGTCGATGAGTATTTTCCCCTTGTTTACAAAATTGAAGACCGGCTGAACGAAATTGAAGAAAGCCGCTCTCACAAAACGTATGGAACGCTAATGAACGAGGTGTTTGAACTTAGGACAGATTTGTTGCATCTGAGGCGGACGATTATTCCGATGCGTGATTTGCTATATCGGGTTTTAAGCCTTGAGCAAGTGAAAGAACAGCCGGAAACAAAAGCCTACTTCAGCGACATATATGATCATTTACTAAAATTATCTGAGATTGTGGAATCCAACCGGGACATGACATCCGACTTGCGCGACAGCTACGTGACCCTGAACTCAAATCGGATGAACGCGATTATGATGACATTAACGATTGTGTCGACCATTTTCATCCCGCTCACCTTTATTGCCGGTGTCTATGGAATGAACTTCGACAACATGCCGGAGCTTCACTGGAGATACGGATATTTTGCCGTACTCGGCCTGATGGCAGCTCTTGTCATCGGGATGCTGATGTGGTTTGTACATAAGGGATGGTTCAATATATTTAAATGAGGACAGCAGAAAGCTGTTCTTTTTATGTTGGCAAGCAATTTCCATGCACCTCCTGTTCAGATTGTTTATAATGAGAAAAACATTCAGGGAGTGATCGGATTGAAAATCGCTGTGATCGGACTCGGCAACATGGGACAGCCCATTGCTCGAAACGTGCTTCAAGCAGGCTATGAATTGGCTGTATATAATCGGACGAAACAAAAAACAGAAGATCTTGTAGCAACAGGCGCACAGGCAGTCGACACGCCGCGGCAAGCGGCAGAGTCAGCTGATATCGTTATCACGATGCTTTCAGATGACGATACTGTCAACGCCGTGACATTCGGAGAAGACGGACTGATGGAAGGATTAGCAAAGAACGGCATTCACATCTCGATGAGCACGATCAGTGTTGAGTTCTCAGAAAAGCTTGCTGCGGCCCATGCGGAGAAAGGACAATCTTTCCTTGCCGCTCCTGTGCTTGGCAGGCCCGATGCCGCCGCCAAAGCAGCACTCCGGATTATAACAGCCGGACCGGCGAAAGCGAAGCAAGCCGCCAAGCCTCTGCTTGAGAGTCTAAGCCAGCAAGTATTTGATGTCGGTGAAGAAAGCAAAACGGCAAATGCGGCTAAAATCAGTGTCAATTTCTTGCTCGTCTCCATGCTGGAGGCGTTATCTGAATCATTCTTAATGATGGAGAAGTACGGCTTAGAGCAAAAACAATTTTTAGAAATCGCCAGCTCGCTCTTTGGCTCTCCTGTCTACCAAAATTACGGAACCATCATGGCAGAGCAGAGATTCGAGCCTGCCGGTTTCAAAATGTCCTTAGGGCTGAAGGATACCAATCTGGCACTCGCCGCAGCTAGTCAGGTTTCTGCACACCTCCCTCTTGCCGAGCTGGCCAAGAGCCATTTTGAAAGCGGGATCGAACAAGGCTTAGAAGACCTGGATTGGGCCGCACTGATTAAATGTATAAAATAACAAGAAGGCCTCTCCTTTTTTTGGAGAGGCTCTTTCTATTACAAAGACGGCAGCTTCATTTCTTTCTCAAACATCAAATCATCAAGGCTTTTAAATGTATAGCCTTGTTTTTTCAGGTCTGTGATCGCATCATCCAATGCTTCAGCATTGTCCTTAGATACGGTGTGAAGCAGATAAATGGCTCCTGGGTGCGCCTGCTTGATCATATGATCGTAAGCGTATTTCTTCCCCTTTTGGTTGTTGATCTTCCAATCAACAAAAGCAACCGACCAGAAAACGGTTTGATAGCCAAGGCGTTTCGTTTCTTTCAGCACATACTCACTGAATACGCCGCGCGGCGGGCGCAGATACAGGTTGTCCCGCTTTCCCGTTATTTTATAGACCTCTTCATTGACGGAATCAAGTTCGTCCTGAATTTGGTCAGCAGTTTTTTTGGTCAGATCCGGATGATGAAAGGAATGGTTGCCGATAATATGGCCTTCGTCTGACATCCGTTTAATCAGCTCAGGCTGATCCTTTACGAAATGCCCTGTGACAAAAAAAGTTCCTGTTACGCGATGTTTTTTTAGGACATCAAGCACTTTTGGCGTATAGCCATTTTCATAGCCGTTATCAAACGTTAAGTAAATCGTTTTTTCCTTTGTATTCCCTAAATAAAACGCGTCGTATTTTTCAATTAAACTGTTCAGCTGCTTTCCGGCATCTGGCGGCTGATGATTGACACTTCGTTTAAAGCCCCAATTGATCGGCTCATTCGGCACCGCTTCCGCTTGCGCCGTGCCTCCGACAAGCAAGACGACGAGACAGCATATTGAACACATCCATTTCATGGCCAGCGCTCCTTCTGCATTTTTCCTTATTTTACAGAAAGGGGCCCCATTTTATACTGACGCTTTATGGCAAACAAAAAACCGCGGCGGGCGCGCGGTTTTATTCCCAGTCTTTTTTAAAGCGTTCGTATTTAGCTTCCAGATCATCAAGCATGCTGATGAGTCTGTCTATATCTTCAACATCGGTTGCTTCAGGGTCTAATGAATCGATGACATTCATAAACATGTCAAGTCTATTCTTCAAATAATCAATCTGCTGATCTTTATTGTTTATAGCGTTCCCCATTCTGTTCCTCCATTCATTTTTTATTATGGTAGCTCATTTTTTGCCGTTTTTCAATTGATGCGCTACTTGCGAACTTGGCAAATCAGGTCTAAAATGAACAGTTGGCAGCGTTAGTATGCCCTATTTATAAAGGAGTTAGATAGTCATGACACAAAACACAAAGCTGCGTCCGATTACACCAGAGTTTGATCCGTGGGAAGCCTATATGGATGTGGACCAGTATGGAGACATGCAACTGACAAATGTTGAATTCACAACAACAACACTGTGCAATATGAGATGCGAGCATTGCGCTGTAGGCTATACATTGCAGCCTAAAGACCCGAATGCTCTGCCAATAGATCTTCTGTTAAAACGGCTGGAGGAAATCCCGCGCCTGAGATCCATTAGTATTACAGGCGGAGAGCCGATGCTTTCATTAAAATCCGTAAAAGAATATGTCGTTCCGTTATTAAAATACGCCCGTGAACGGGGTGTGCGGACGCAGATTAATTCTAACCTGACCCTCGACATCGAACGGTATGAATGGATTATTCCGTATCTTGATGTCCTGCATATTTCTCATAACTGGGGTACGGTTGAGGACTTTGCAGAGATCGGCTTTGCCATGATGGACAGAAAACCGACCTTCGAACAGCGCGCGCGCTATTTTGAAAAAATGATTGAAAACAGCCGCACACTTGTGAATGCAGGGGTAATGGTATCTGCGGAAACGATGCTGAACAAACGAACACTTCCGCATATTGAGCATATTCATCGTCAAATCACAGAAGATATGAAATGTCAGCGTCACGAAATTCATCCTATGTATCCAAGCGATTTCGCGAGCGCTCTTGAATCTCTTAGCCTGAAAGAGATGAGACAGGCCATTCACCGCTTGCTGGATATTCGTGATGAAAAGACGTGGATGCTGTTCGGGACACTGCCGTTTTATGCCTGCAGTTCGGACGAAGACGATCAACAGCTGCTTCGCCGGCTGCGCGCGGCGAAAAACGTCACAGTGAGAAATGACCCTGACGGCCGTTCGCGCTTGAATGTGAACATTTTTGACGGAAACATCATCGTGACTGATTTCGGCGATACGCCGCCGCTAGGCAATATTCAGACAGACAGCCTCCCTTCCGCCTTTGAAAAATGGAGAGAGACGAAGCTTGCAAAAGAGCTGAATTGCCACTGCTCGAATGTCCGGTGCCTCGGCCCGAATGTTCTCGTCAAAAACAGTTATTATCAAGATACAGATTTCTCAAAACGTCAAGCCAGGAGTTAGATGCGGATGGAAGAAACATTCACGGAGATTTTCCAGAACAAAATCGTCGATATTCTCCTCGTTGCTGTTATCCTTTGGATCGGTGTCTTTATCATCAACCGGCTGGTGCAGCTGTTTTTTAAACGGACGGACTTTATTGAAGAAAAAAAGGAAAAAACCATTGAAAGCCTTGTCCGTTCTGTCACCCAGTATACGGCGACGATCGGTTTTATCTTTTACGTTATTTCTTTGTTTGTGCATGATTTCGGCAAGATATTAGCCGGGGCGGGCGTAGCAGGTATTGTGATCGGTTTTGGCGCCCAATCGCTGATTAAGGATGTGCTGGCGGGCGTGTTTTTCATTTACGAGCGCCAGCTGCATAAAGGCGATTATGTCACCGTCAACAATTTGTTTAAGGGGACAGTGGAGGAAATCGGCCTTCGCTCACTGCAAATCCGGGAATGGAGCGGTAAACTGCTTACCATCAGCAACGGTGAGGTCAGACAGATAGAGAACTACAATATCGATTTTATGCGAATAACAGAATCTATTCTCATCAGCTTTAAGGAAGATCCGGACCGCGTGTACAGTGTTTTGGAAGGGGCTTGTGACATGCTGAATGAAGAGCTTCGTGATTCATTGAAACGGGATGAATTCGGCAATCCGACAGAGCCCTTTCAAATACACGGGATCACCGCATTGAATAAAATCAATCGCGGCGTCGAATTTACAGTAAAAGGCATGGTGAAAGATGACGATTACTTTAGCGCCAGCCTTGCAGCAAGACGGGTTCTCGTCCGCCAGCTGTACCAAAACAATGTGCAAATGCTTGAGGAAGCGGTCAAAATCGAGCGAACGCAATAAAAAACTGATTCCAAAATGGAATCAGTTTTTTTTATTTATCTTGGCTGTGAGGAAATTTGAAAGCTGAATGTGACGTGGTCTTGAACCGGAATCCATGCTCCGATTCCCTGTGAGGTGACATTTTTTACGACAAGTTTTCGTTTATTCCCTTTCAGCACTAAGTATACTTCTCCGTAAGTCACTTTTCCTTTTTCATTTACTGCCGGTGCATATGCGTTCAGATAACCGAGTTTTTTGGGAGCCACTTTATAAATTTGATCCCGCTTTGTACCCGCTCCGACTACGGTATCAAAAGCAAGCGGAAGATTCGTTTTCTTCATCGCTTTCAGCATCATCATGCTTTTAACGTCTTCCGCATTGGGAACTTTAGCTGTCAGGCCGCCCTTTACCTTGTATTGCTGTTCTTGGGCATAATGCATTTCAGCTGTTTCTTTTCCGCCGCGGTTATCTGCACGATTTGTGTTGATTTTTTTATATTCCCAGTTCGCGACAGTTTCATTTGATTCATAGCCGAGCGCCCATTTCCCAAGAAATATTGTCGCCCGGTAGCCAACCGCAAGCGGTGTACCGGATATGTTGGATTCATTCAGCATTTTGATGAGATGAGGGTTTTCCACCTTCACCTCGGACTGATCGAGCAATTCCTTTGCCAGCTTGCTTGGCTGAAGCATCGGCTGATCCTGTGAAGCATTTGGATACGTGTTTTCCTTGGAAATGCTTGCGACAGAATTAGGAACCTTAAACTGCTTTTTCGCGTGGATAGGCTGAACGCCGAAAAAACTAAAGAATAACAGCACAATAAGTGTGGAATGAAATAGCTTTTTCATCATATCACTCTTTCTATGGCATTTTCCCTTAGTCTTTTCATCACGCGTTGTTGTTATCCAACATTTTTTTAAGTTATAGAAGGAAAAAGCCGATCGCCATAATGATATAGGCAGCAAGCAGTGTCGCTCCTTCAAACCAGTTAGAATCGCCGTCATTCGAAATGACGATCATCAAGAGAACAGACGATACCATCGCCACGAGCTCTGGGAGTGTAAACACAAGCGGCATGCTGACCGGGAAAAAGATGGAACAAATCACAAGAACCGGTGCGACAAACATAGCAATCTGCAGTGTTGAGCCGACTGCGATTTCAACAGCAATATCCATTTTATTTTTGTAGGCCATAATAATGGCTGATGCGTGCTCCGCAGCATTACCGACAATCGCCACGATGATGACCCCGATAAACAGCTCGCTCCAGCCGAACTGTTCAGCCACAGAGTGAAAGGTATGCACAAGGTTTTCGGATATGTACGCCACGACAATCGTTGCCGCAAACAAGACAATCGTCGCCACCTTGCCAGACCATTCCGGCTGCTCCTTTTCTTCGTGCTGGACGGCATTGTTCGGCTGATAAACTCCGCGGTGCGTGACCAGTTTAAAATACAGCGCGGCAACATATAACAGAATCATGATGATGCTGATTCCGATGCTTAAATTGAGCTTGCTCGTATCTCCCATTCCAATAGAAAATACTTCTGGAATCACGAAGGCGACAATGATGGCGAAAATTAGCAGCCCTGAATTATGGCGCGCGTCATGGACATTAAACTCCTGCCGCTTATATTTTAAACCGCCGATAAAAAATGAGAGGCCCGCTACCAGCAAGAGGTTTCCCAGCACTGAACCGGTTAAAGAGGCAAGCACGATTCCTGTCAGGCCTTCCTTTAATGCAAATATGGAGATGATCAGCTCAACCGCATTCCCGAAGGTGGCGTTCAACAAACCGCCGATCCGAGGTCCTGCAATAATGGACAGTGATTCAGTCGCCCTTCCCATATAACTCGCAAGTGCGATAATGGTGACGCAATACACTGCAAAAAGTATGGCAGAAGGCCAATGCATGAAACTGCCGATGACAGAAAGCGGAACACCAGCTGCTACTAAAATAAAAAAGATACGATTCATGGTGAAATGGCTCCTTTTTTATGACTTGTTTTATTTTATTCTTTACAAAAACCTTCATGATTACACGAGGGCAAATGCTCACAGGGATATAGGCTTTTTTCAGGTTGCCGGCTTTTGGAAATCGTTGTACGATCTACATAGATTCCACAGAAGGAGAACAAACACGATGTCACGATGTCATTTCTTTATCCTTGTGTTGCTCGTTTCCATTTCCGGTTTTTCACAAGGCATGCTGCTTCCTGTCATTTCGATTATTTTTGAAACGAATGGGGAATCAGCCGCTATCAATGGCCTGCACGCCACAGGACTGTATATCGGCGTGCTTTTGGCTTCACCGTTTATGGAAACACCGCTCAGAAAGCTCGGATTCAAGCCGCTGATTGTCATTGGCGGAAGCCTCGTGATTGTAAGCCTGTTCGGATTTATTTGGCTCCAGTCTGTTTGGACCTGGTTCCTGCTTCGCCTATTGATCGGAATCGGCGACCACATGCTTCATTTTTCTACACAAACATGGGTAACCTCCATGTCAGCCAAACAAAATCGCGGAAGAAACTTGTCAATTTACGGGCTTTCCTTCGGCCTTGGCTTTGCCGCGGGCCCGTTTATGGTTCCGCTTGTCAAACTGAATCCGGCGCTGCCTTTTATCGTGTCCGGCTGCTTCAGCCTGTTTGCGTGGCTTTTTGTTTTCTTATTACAAAATGCATACCCGGAAACCAGTTCTTACGAAACCAAATCAGATAATAGCTTCAGACGTTTTTATCAAGCCATACTGTTTGGATGGATTGCTTTTATGCCTACATTCGGATACGGCTTTCTGGAGACAGCGCTGAACGGAAGCTTTCCTGTGTATGCACTTCGTTTGGGGATTTCTGTAGACGCAGTGGCACTGATTCTTCCGGCATTTGCGATTGGAAGCATTATCTTTCAGTTTCCGCTTGGCATCCTCAGCGATAAATACGGGCGGCGGAAGGTTCTGCTTGTGATTTTGCTGATAGGGGCGCTCTGCTTTTTCATCGCCGGCGTGTTCCCTTCTCCTTATGTGATTGGCTGCAGCTTTTTTGTGGCAGGAATGGCTGTCGGTTCTACCTTTACACTTGGAATCAGCTATATGACAGATCTTCTTCCACCTCACCTGCTTCCCGCGGGGAATCTGCTTTGCGGCGTTACATTCAGTCTCGGCAGCATCCTCGGCCCGATCGCCGGCGGCTGGTATATGCAAGCATTCGAAAGCGCAAACTTGTTTTATTTCATCACGCTTACGCTTAGTGTTGTGTGGCTGGCCCTTGTGTTTGGCAAACCGAAGAGCTGGTCATCTGCTGAGACCTATTCTTCATCTTCTTAATCCAAAAGCCTCCTGACAAATGTCAGGAGGCTTTTGTTCTAATGATAGCCGTTTTGTCCGTTGGCGCTTCCGCTTGTTTTATGGCTCGATTTGCTTTTCGAATTTTGTTTGTTATGGCTTCCGCCTTTTTTCGTATGTTTGGTCATCACATAGCCCCCCGACTTTTTTTGAACCGAAGTTCATATATAGGGTGCACTAATGATAGGGATTTTCATCAGGAAGCTTTTTACGTTTATGTAAAAGAGCGTTGATTTCTCCTCCCAGGATAATTAAAATCCCGCTCAAGTAGAACCAAATCATCAGGACGATGATACCCCCGATGCTCCCATATGTGGCGCTATAGTTCCCAAACGTGCTGACGTAAAATGAGAACAGGGTGCTGACCACGATCCAGCCGATAGTCGCAAAGACCGCGCCCGGCATAACAAACCTGAGAGACAGCTTTTTGTTCGGCGCAATCACATACAAAGCGGAAAACACAATTAAAAGGACAAGCGGGCTGAGCCCCCAGCGAACCGCGGCCCACACAGATAAAAACAGATCCGATGCACCGGCAAAGTCAGAAGCGAGCCTCCCAATCTCCCGGCCGAATACCGGCAGGAGCAAGGCCACTAAAATCGTAAATACCATAGCAATCGTCAGAAAAATTGAGGTTAGACGAACAATGATAAAAGAGCGGTTTTCTTCCACATCATACGCGTGGTTTAATGAGCGGACAATGGCGTTCATTCCATTAGAAGCAGACCATAAAGCCGCGATTATCCCGAAGGACAGCAATCCGCCATTTCGATTATTTAAGGTTTGCTGGGTAATGGATTCAACGAGGGACATCGCGCTGTCAGGAGCATACTGTTTTACAACTCCCAGAACATCATCGGTCGAGATTGGAAGATACGCGGTGAGCGTCAGTATAAAAATCAAAAATGGAAACAACGACAATAGAAAAAAATACGCCAGCTCCGCAGATTTGCTTTGCCCTTCATGAAGGCTGTATCTGCTGAAAAGCTCTTTCAAGAAGTTCATGTTGTCTCACCTCGGCTATTCGATCATTTTTTAGAAAAGTGCTCTTTCGTTTCTTGTACGAGCTCCATCACTTGCGGTGTTGTTTTTTTCAGCTCTTTCACCTGCTGGCTGACAAAGCCAACTTCATCTGACAGCGTTTGGGCCAGCTTTTTGGCTTTATCCACCTTTGTAATGACTGTGTTTTTCAACAGCTCCGGATTGGTCTTGTATAGTGAAAGTGTATGCTTGCATGTCAGCCATCTCATGCCGCACGCCTGTCTTGTTGGCTTATGAAGCAGTGATAACGCCGCGCCTGCCGCAGCTCCGAGAAACATTCCTTTTAGCATCAAACGTTCGTTATTCATGCAAATTCCCCTTTCACTCACAATTGTTTTTCTTTTTGAATGGCTGCAAGCAAATGCTCACAGCCCGATTTGATTAATTGGCAAACCTCTTCAAAGTTTCCTGTGTAGTAAGGATCAGGAATGTCAGCCAAATCTGAATCGTCAACATAGTCCAAGAGCCTTTTGATATGTGACGTGTTTTTAAAACCTGCCATGCTTCTGAGACTCCCGATATTTTCTGCATCCATCGCAACGATGTAATCAAAATCGGCCAAATCCTGTTCGCTGACTTGACGCGCCAGCATGCCTTCATAGCTGATACCTTCTCTTCGCAATATCTCCTGTGTTCCTTGATGCGGCGGATTACCGATGTGCCAGCCGCCGATACCGGCTGAATCTGTCTTGATTTTCCCCTCTAATCCTTTTTTGGCTGCCAAGTCCCGAAAAATCGCTTCTGCCATCGGAGAACGGCAAATGTTTCCTAAACAAACAAATAACACGCTTATCATGCTGTACAACCTCCCTATTCTTTGCCCTTATTTCTTTAAAAAGAAACCTTTATGACTATCTTAGTAGGAAGTTCATGACCTTTTCAACTGATGTCTCCATTTTTTTCAAGCAGCAGCTAGCTTTTAGAATAGGGTTTTTTTCTGATCGAATTCTGTTAGAATAAAATATACCGAAAATCGCTCAAAGAAAGGATGGAACCACTTGTCCAGTCTAAATACAGAAACATTAACGCAAATGATTGAAGAGATTTCCCAAAAACTGAACATGCTGAACGTCGGCGTGATCAAAGCGGAGGACTTCAGTGATGAAAAGATTGAAGACCTCACATACCTTCACAGCATGGTGATGAAAAAACAATCTTTCAGCCCAAGTGAAATGCAGGCGATCGCACAGGAATTAGCCTCACTTCGTAAATAAATGAGACTGGCCGGTAACTCGGCGAGTCTTTTTTATACATTGCCCCAAAACCAGTGTTTCTTACAACAAACGTCATTCGCATTATTTTATGATGCGGCAGGGGGGCTTTCGCTTTCCGCTATTTGGCCGGTAAAGACCATGTTCGAAAAAGATTTGAAGGAGTACAAGCATGAAAACGACACCAATCAAGACAGCATCCGGAATGTATATCAATTACTTCTTTTTGGGAATGGTCAACATCATTCTCGCATCCAATATGTCTTCTTTAACGAAACAGTGGAATACCGATCCGACCGGCATTAGCTATGTCATCGCCGCTATCGGGTTCGGCAAGCTGCTGACATACGGCATTTCGGGCATTTTATCAGATAAAATCGGCAGAAAACCGCTTGTTGTCGCTTCCGCGGGAATTATGGCCGTCTTTTTAGTCGGTATTCCTTTATCACCAAGCTATGAATTGGCATTTGTGTTCGCTCTATTAGCCGGAGTCGCAAATTCAGCGATGGATGCTGGAACCTATCCAGCCCTAACCGAGCTCTTCCCGGCTGCTTCCGGTTCGGCGAATGTCTTAGTCAAAGCCTTTATGTCTGTCGGGGCCGCGCTTTTGCCGCTTTTGATCACGTTTTTATCAGACCGCAGCCTGTTTTACGGATTTGCTTTTTATCTCCCGGCAGCTGTCTATGCGCTGAATATCATTTATTTATCAACGCTATCGTTTCCTAAGAGACAGAAGAAGCCGACTGACAGCAGCAAACAGAAATCGTCCGCTTTCTTGTCTGAACCTGTTTTTCAGAAAGAAGGCACTGCACTGATCATTATCGGTTTTACATCAACGGCTTTATTTACCGTTTCTCAAATCTGGCTCCCGAGCTACGCGCAAAAGGCTGCCGGTTTAGCTGAAGCAGCATCCGTGCAATTGCTGAGCTATTACAGTATAGGGTCTCTGACATCGGTATTATTATTAGCCGTTTTGCTGAACAGATGGGTAAAGCCAGTCATGATTACGCTCTTATATCCTGTTATTACTTTATGTACGCTTGCAGTCATGCTGACCGTCCATATTCCGGTTGTGCTTGACATCACCGCCTTTTTCTTAGGTTTTTCTACTGCGGGTGTGTTTCAAATTACCATTACCTTAATGACAGAGCTTTTCTGGAAGCGAAAAGGAACCGTTACCGGAATTGTAGCGACCGCTTCAAGCATCGCGTCCATCCTGCTGCCGATTGCCACCGGGCTCATCGCAAAAGCTGGAGGCATCGCCCATATCTTTATGTTCGACTTTGGCATAGCAGTCATCGGAACCGCCGCTGCCGCCTTCTTATATTACAGATATAAGAAACTGACAAGTGTTCAATCATAAGCAATAAAAAAACGGACGCCCGAAAGCGTCCGTTTTTTCTTATTTCTCAAGCAATGCCAATGATTCGCGATTAAATGCCGGAATATCATCTGGTGTACGGCTAGTGACCAATTGGTTTTGGCAAACAACCACTTCTTGGTCCACAACGTTGGCACCAGCGTTTTCCATGTCAATACGAATGGACGTATAACCTGTCGCTTTTCGGCCATCGAGCGCTTTCGCGTTGATTAAAAGCTGCGGTCCGTGGCAAATCGCAAATACTGGTTTTTTATCTGTCATAAATGATTTTGTAAATTGAACGAAACGGTCATCAGCGCGAAGCTGGTCTGGTGAAAACCCGCCGGGAATCAAAAGCGCATCAAAGTCTGAAGGATCGACGTCATCGATGGACGCGTCAACTGTTACTTCCGCGTTCCCTTGCTTGCCTTTAACTGTTTTTCCTTTTTCATTTTCGATAACAGTCAGCTCATGTCCCGCTTCTTTAAAAGCTTTCGCAGGTTCAGTGTACTCACTGTCCTCAAAATAATCTGTTAAAACAACTGCAATTTTTTTTCCCATGATTCATAACCTCCCGCTTAATTTGTCTACATAAAACAATCTACCCCAGCCACACTAAAATAAACATTTTAAGGCCTGACAAACGATAGTCACAAATACCCGATATGTATCACAGATTTTATTACATAATACTCATTTTTCTCTCTTTTACAATTATTATAAAGAAACATCTACAAATAGTTACAAAATATTCTTACAATAGGAGCTGTAACACAATTTCGTTGAAAGGTGGAGAACTGGTGAGAATACAGAAAAGACGAACACACGTCGGAAGCATTCTCCGTATTCTTTTGCCCCCAATTATGATACTTGGCCTAATCCTTCCCACACCCCCCATTCATGCAAAAGAAAACGCCGTCTCTCAGGTACAGCTGAGTATTTTGGCCACGACTGACATTCATGCCAATATGATGGATTACGATTATTACAGCGACAAAGAAACGACCGATTTCGGGCTGGCGAGAACGGCACAGCTAATTGAAAAGCACCGTGAGCAAAACCCGAACACCCTGCTCGTCGATAACGGTGACTTGATTCAAGGAAATCCGCTCGGTGAATATGCGGTGAAATACGAAAAAGACAACATTATCTCCGGCGAGAAAACCCACCCGATTATCAGCGTCATGAATGCGTTACAATACGATGCCGGCACATTGGGGAATCATGAATTTAACTACGGGCTCGACTTTCTCGACAGTACGATCAAAGGAGCCGATTTCCCGATTGTTAATGCCAACGTCAAAACAACAAGCGGCAAACACCGTTATACGCCGTATGTCATGAAAGAAAAAACCGTCACTGATAAAAACGGCCATGAGCAGAAAATAAAGATTGGCTACATAGGCTTTGTTCCGCCGCAAATCATGACTTGGGACAAAAAGAATCTCGACGGCCAGGTTCAGGTGCAGAATATTGTAGAATCCGCTAATGAAACGATCCCGAAAATGAAGGCGGAAGGCGCAGATATCATCATTGCCCTTGCTCACACCGGCATTGAAAAACAGGCGCAATCACCAGACGCAGAAAACGCCGTGTTTGACCTTGCTACAAAAACAAAAGGCATTGACGCGATTATCTCGGGCCATCAACACGGACTCTTCCCTTCCGCCGAGTATGCCGGTGTTTCTCAATTCGATGTAGAAAAAGGAACGATTAACGGCATTCCTGTCGTCATGTCAAGCAGCTGGGGCAAATACTTAGGCGTGATTGACCTCACACTCGAAAAGAAGGACGGCTCGTGGAAGGTGGCAGATTCCAGAGGCAGTATTGAATCCATTGCCAGCACTGTCACATCCCGAAACAAAACAGTCACAAACACCATTCAGCAAACACACCAAAACACATTGAAATATGTCAGAAAACCAGTCGGCAAAACGGAAGCAGATATTAACAGCTTCTTTGCTCAGGTCAAAGATGACCCTTCCATCCAAATCGTGACTGATGCTCAAAGATGGTATGCCGAAAAGGAAATGAAGGATACCAAGTACAAGGACCTCCCCATTTTGTCCGCGGGAGCGCCGTTTAAAGCAGGCGGCAGAAACGGAGCCAATTACTATACGAACATTCCAGCCGGAGATCTTGCTATTAAAAATGTCGGTGACTTGTATCTTTACGATAATACCGTTCAGATCGTCAAGCTGACAGGCAGTGAGGTCAAGGACTGGCTTGACATGTCGGCAGGCCAATTCAATCAAATTGATCCGTCAAAAGGCGGAGATCAAGCTTTGCTGAATGACAGCTTCCGCTCCTATAATTTTGACGTGATTGACGGCGTCACATATCAAGTCGATGTAACAAAACCAGCAAAATACAATGAGAGCGGAAAAGTGATCAATGCCAACTCATCGCGGATCAGCAATCTTTCCTATAAAGGCAAGCCGATCAGCTCAAGTCAGGAATTTCTCGTTGTCACCAATAATTACCGCGCGTCCGGAGGCGGCGGTTTCCCTCATCTGACGAGCGATAAAATTGTCCATGGCTCCGCTGTTGAAAACAGACAGGTGCTGATGGATTACATTATTGAACAAAAAACAGTCAATCCAAAAGCGGACAACAACTGGTCAATCGCGCCTGTTTCCGGAACGAATTTGACGTTTGAATCCTCACTATTGGCCAAACCTTTCGCTGATAAGGCGGACGATGTCGCTTATGTAGGTGAGTCTGTGAATGAAGGCTATGGTGTGTACAAGCTGCAATTCGACGACGATTCAAATCCAGCCCCTCCCAAAGACGGACTGTGGGATCTGACTGTCATGCACACGAATGATACGCATGCCCATCTCGATGACGCAGCGAGACGAATGACGAAAATCAGCGAAGTGCGAAGTGAAACAGATCACAACATTCTCCTTGACGCTGGGGATGTGTTTTCCGGTGATCTGTATTTTACAAAATGGAACGGTTTAGCTGATTTGACGTTCATGAACATGATGGGCTATGATGCCATGACCTTCGGAAACCACGAATTTGATAAAGGCCCGACAGTGCTTTCTGATTTTCTCAGCGGAAACGGTGCAGCCGTAGATCCGGCAAACCTATACCAATTTGCAGCACCGACATTTCCAGTCGTCAGTGCAAACGTAGATGTGGCAAATGAGCCTAAACTGAGACCATTTGCAAAAAAGCCGCAAACCTTTACAGCAGGTGAAAAGAAGAAGCCCGGCATCCACCCTTACATTCTGTTAGACGTTGACGGTGAGAAAGTTGCCGTATTCGGACTGACAACGGAAGATACAGCCACCACATCAAGCCCGGGCAAAAGCATTGTCTTTCATGATGTGTTTGAAACCGCGCAAAACACAGTTAAAACGATTCAGGAAAAAGAAAAAGTAAACAAAATTATCGCTTTAACCCATATCGGACATAACCGCGATCTAGAGCTAGCTAAAAAAGTAAAAGGCATTGACTTGATCATTGGCGGACACACCCATACTCTCGTGGACAAAATAGAGGTTGTGGACAACGAAGAACCGACAATTGTGGCCCAAGCAAAAGATTACGGCCAATTTCTAGGCCGCGTTGACGTCACATTTAATGAAAACGGCGTTGTGCAAACAGATAAATCAAATCTAAGCGTGCTGCCGATTGACGAACATACAGAAGAAAACGCAGAAGCCAAAAAAGAGCTTGATCAGTTCAAAAGTGAATTAGAGGACGTTAAAAATGAAAAAGTCGGCTACACGGATGTGGCGCTTGACGGCCAGCGTGAGCATGTGCGATCGAAGGAAACGAATCTCGGAAACTTTATCGCGGACGGCATGCTGACAAAAGCGAAAGAAGCAGCCGGCGCCAAAATCGCGATCACAAATGGCGGCGGCATCAGAGCCGGCATTGACAAAGGCGATATCACACTCGGCGAGGTGCTGAACGTGATGCCGTTCGGCAATACACTTTACGTGGCCGACTTAACCGGAAAACAAATTAAAAAAGCTCTTGAACAAGGCTTAAGCAACGTGGAAAACGGAGGGGGCGCTTTCCCTCAGGTGGCCGGAATCGAATATACCTTTACATTAAACAAAAAACCTGGACACCGTGTGTTAGATGTGAAAATTGAATCGCCTAACGGAGACAAGGTTAATCTAAATACGGATAATACTTACCGTGTGGCAACAAATCAATTTGTCGGTGCCGGAGGAGACGGATATTCTGTCTTTACAGAGGCTTCCCATAAGGAAGACTTAGGCTACGTTGATTATGAGATTTTCACTGAACAGCTGAAAAAACTAGGAAACAAGGTCTCTCCTAAAATCGATGGACGCATCAAAGAAGTATTCCTGCCGACTAAGCAGAAGGATGGCAGCTGGACACTTGATGAAGACAAATTTGCGATTTACGCTACAAATGCCAACACGCCGCTTGTCTATTATGGAACACACGAAGGATCTCAAGAGAAGCCTATCAATCTTAAAATAAATAAAAACCAGATCAACCTGTTGAAAGAAAGAAAATCTGATCCTTCATTGACAGTATTCAACTACTGGTACAGCATGAAAATGCCAATGGCAAACCTCAAAGCCGCAGACACCGCAATCGGAATTACGTCAACGGGAGAATTGGATGTTTCGCTTGCGGATGTATATGACTTTACAGTGAGACAAAAAGGAAAAGAAATCAAATCATTCAAGGAACCCGTTCAGCTTTCGCTTCGCATGTTTGATATTGAAGAAGCTCATCATCCAGCCATTTACCACGTCGACCGAAAAAAGAAAGCTTTCACAAAGATTGAAAACGGATCAGTTGACAATGACGTTGTAACAGGATACACAAACCACTTCAGCGAATATACCATTTTAAACTCCGGCTCGAATAACAAACCGCCGGCATTTCCATCTGATCAGCCGACAGGCGGTGATGATGGCAGCAATGGCGGAGGCTCTGACAAACCAGGCGGCAAACAGCCAACCAACGGGAATGGAGGAACGGATACACCGTTCGGCACTGAGCCGACAAGCGGTTTCGGAGGAAACGGATCAAACAGATCAGGCACAGACAGCCCGGCTGGCGGCCTGCTTCCGGATACCGCCACATCCATGTACTCGGTCCTTTTGGCAGGACTTCTGATCAGCGCACTCGGAACGGCATTGTATTTGTATCAAAGAAGAAAACAGAATAAAGCAAATCAGACATAAAAAAAGAGCTGCTCGCTTAGCGAGCAGCTTTCTTTATTTAACCCATTTCACAACATCTTCAACAGCAGATCTTGTTTTCGGACGAGGGTCTCGTACACGGTAGCCGAATGCCACCATTACAGAAATATCGAAGCTTCCGTCTTCCAGAAGGCCTTCTTCTTCAAGAATGCTGTGAATGCGATCATACTGGAAACCTTCA
Organism: Bacillus sp. SKDU12; assembly: GCF_010093085.1. GTDB lineage: Bacteria > Bacillota > Bacilli > Bacillales > Bacillaceae > Bacillus > Bacillus mexicanus. The sequence continues at coordinate 81,407 of NZ_MSRC01000010.1, forward strand.
ATCGGACAAGAATCTACGCCGATTTGCGCAGCGGCAGTCATCATGTTGCCAAGCGCAATGTAAGTTTGTTTTGATGACCAGTCAAACAATGTTCGATCACTTTCAAGCAAATGCAAATCGTCTTTCTGGAACTCTTTCGTTTTGCTGATATAGCCTTCTGCCACGTCCTGAGGCATTTGTTTTACTTCTTTCAAATGACGTTTGATGTAGTCCGCATCAAATTTAATATCCTTCGCTGTACGCGCAAGAATCAGGACGAAATGGCTGGCTGTCGGAAGCTGCTTTTGCGCGCCCCATGTATATTCGCGAAGCTTCTCGCGGAATTCCGGATTTTGAACAACGACAAATTTCCAAGGCTCAAGGCCGAGTGAGCTCGGAGACAGTCTTCCTGTTTCTAAAATAAATTCAAAATCGCTGTCTGACACTTTTTTATTGGGATCAAATTCTTTTGTTGCATGTCTGAAATTGTATGCGTCCAGAATTTGTTTTTTCATATCTGCCATATGAAACACCTCTCCTTTTCATGACTCTATCTCTATTGTAGCCATTATGATAAAGAAGTAAAAGTACGCACATTTTTGTTGGATAGTATCAATTTTGATACTAAACAAAAAAAGCGCACTGCCGCAGGCAGGCGCCTCTTTCATTTTCCTCATCGGACAAAGTTGACAAACCGGGATTTGTCGAGACGCTATTGAAACAAGCTCATATCCTCCAAAAAGGTCACAACAATATTATAAGCACATCAGATCGAAAGACCGAACTCTCTTTCATTAACGTTAGGAATTTTCAGCTTTTTTTTCCTGGTACACTGGGCTCTGTTTCGTTTTTCTAATATCTTTCAAGTAATACTGTTCAGATGTAAAGAATTCGGTATACAGCGCTTTTACCTTTCTGCTCAACAATAACAGTGCAATCACATTTGGAACGAGAATAAAAGCCAATGCTAAGTCCAAAAACCCCCAAATGGCTTTTGCTCCGCCTGCGGCACCTATGATAATAGCTGCTAAATAAACGAATTTGAGCACATGCCCTGCCAGCCGGCCGAACAGAAATTCAGCTTGCTTTACGCCGTAAAAAATGACAACCATTATGGTCGATATAACAAAGAAAACGAGAGAAACAGAGACAAAATACCCTCCGCCAGAACCGAAGTAGTGCTGAAATGCAGCCGTCGTCAGTGCTGCCGGATCATTTGAGGCATCTTTTCCTGTCCAGACATCGGAGGCAAGAACGACAAATGCCGTAGTGGTGCAAATGATCAAAGTATCAATCACAATGCCTATCACAGACCAGAAACCCTGTCTGACAGGATGATCAGTCATAGCCGCCGCATGGGCAATCGGGGCTGTTCCCATTCCGGCCTCATTCGAATACAGCCCGCGGGCAAATCCCCAGCGAACGGTCTCAGCCAGCGCAGCACCCGCGAATCCCCCAACGGCTGAAGAAGAGGTAAACGCATTCGAAAAGATAAGAGAGAAAAACGCCGGGACTGACGACAGATTCATCAGAACAATCAGGAGACCCGCTCCTGCGTATGCCCCTGCCATAATAGGCACGACAAGCTCTGTTACTTTTCCAATCCGCTTTACCCCTCCTATTACCACTAACCCAATCAAAAACGCTATACCGATTCCCGCGTATATCTTATTGAAAGAAAATGTTTCGGCAAGAGAAACTGAAACCGAATTCCCTTGAACCATGATGCTCGGGATCAGTTCAATGATCAGCGCAACAGAAAAAAATACGCCGAGCCACTTCATGCGCAGCCCTTTTGTTATGTAATACATCGGTCCCCCAACAAATTCTCCCTGCTCATTTTTTTCTCTATAATGAACAGCAAGCACACTTTCAGAAAACTTAATCGCCATCGCAAATAAGGCAACCAGCCACATCCAAAATACGGCGCCAGGTCCGCCAAACATAATAGCGGCAGGCACGCCAACTATGTTCGCCGCACCAATCGTAGAACTGAGAGCTGACGTCAACGCCTGAAGCGGTGTGACTGTGCCCTCTCCCTTCGGCTTTTTTCCGACGCTGCCGATTGTCTGTTTGAAAATATATAAAGGATAGCGAAATTGAAAACCTTTCAGCAAAATAGTGAAATACAATCCCGTTCCCGTCAGCAAGATGATTAGCGGCGGTCCCCACAGCCAATCAGATATACGTCCGATCCATTCCAATAGTCGTTCCATCCCATCACCCTTTTTCGTTTATGATTCCTTACCCCACAGATGATTGAACATAAACCTTTTAGACTAAGACCACTGGAACGTAAAGAGGATGGCTGATATTCATCGCCATCCTTCAGACAAGACAAATCAGCTGGAAGAAGGTCAGTTTCGTCCAAGCCGGTCATATACTTTATTTTTATAAAAAGCGGACGCCGGTTTTGAAAACATGCCTTTTTTGTCGACAAGCTTATCAAGCAACACCTGCTTTTCGCTTTTCTTTCTGATTAATTGCTCGCGTTCTTTCTCGTCATAGCATTTTGCGATTAAATGGTCGATGGTCATGAGCTCTTTTTTTAGCGCACCCTCGTCCTCTGCCATTCCTGCATTTTTTAACATACGGTAGCCCATGCGGAGCGATTCCGGCAAGTGTGCCGCATCATCCTTAGGCAGCGGTTTTCCCATTCCCGGCAGGTTTTTAAATTCCCCGTCTTTAATGGCGCGTTTGATTTTATCTTCAGACACAATATGGGCAAAATCCATCCTTCCACCTCTTTTCATTTATGCTTATATTTTATCATACACCCTGACAACATCCATTTTATTCCTTTGTTTACAGTAACAAATCCTATTTTACACTTGGACATATATCAAGCAAAACGTTGATTCGACAGCGTTTTTCGCTATGTTCTCCCCTCGTCGATTTTCACTTTTCTAATCTGCTGATTCATGTTATATTGAATACGTTCGTTTTTTCTATCGTTTCGCTCGAACTGTGATCGGAAAAAGGAGTGTAACAATGAAAACATTTATAAAAGAAAGAGGATTGACCTTCTTCTTAATAGCGGTCGTCCTGTTATGGATCAAAACGTATGTCAGTTATGTCCTGAATTTCAACTTAGGGATAGACAACACGATACAAAAAATATTGCTTTTTGTGAATCCTCTCAGCTCAAGCTTGTTCTTTCTTGGCTTTGGACTCTTGTTCAAGAAAAAATTACAGCAGACAGCCATTATAGTGATTCATTTTTTAATGTCTTTTTTACTGTACGCAAACATTGTGTACTACAGATTTTTCAATGATTTTATTACAATTCCGGTCATGATGCAGGCTAAAACAAACGGCGGGCAACTCGGTGACAGCGCATTTTCGCTGATGAAACCGACTGACGCCTTTTACTTTATCGATACGATCATTCTGATCCTTTTGGCGATCAAAATGAACAAGCCTGCCGAAACGTCCAGCAAAAAATCGTTCCGAATCATTTTTGCGTCATCGATTCTTGTGTTCTTAATCAACTTGGCAGTTGCCGAAACAGACCGTCCTGAATTACTGACAAGGTCATTCGACCGAAACTATCTCGTGAAATATTTGGGAACATACAATTTCACGATTTATGACGCTGTGCAGAATATCAAATCCAACAGCCAGCGCGCGCTTGCCGATTCCAGCGACGTGACAGACGTTGAAAACTACATGAAAGCCAATTACGACGTGCCGAATAACGTGTACTTCGGCAAAGCGGAAGGAAAAAACGTGATTTACGTTTCTCTAGAATCTTTGCAGTCATTTATTATCGACTATAAAATAAACGGCAAAGAAGTCACACCGTTCATGAATAAATTAGCGCACGATAACGAAACGTTCTATTTCGATAACTTTTTCCACCAAACAGGGCAAGGTAAAACATCTGATGCTGAATTTATGATGGAAAACTCTCTGTACCCGCTTGCTCAAGGTTCAGTTTTCGTAAACAAATCACAAAATACGCTTCAATCTGTTCCAGCGATTCTGAAATCTAAGGATTACACATCTGCTGCGTTTCACGGAAACACGCAGACGTTCTGGAATCGTAATGAAATGTACAAAGCGGAAGGCATCGATAAGTTCTTCGATTCTGCCTACTATGACATGAGCGAAGAAAACACGAAAAACTACGGTATGAAAGATAAACCGTTTTTCAAAGAATCAATGCCGCTGTTAGAAAGTCTGCCGCAGCCGTTCTATTCGAAATTCATTTCCCTTTCCAACCACTTCCCATTCGGAATGGATGAGGGCGATACAGACTTCCCGGCTGGAGACTTTGGTGACTCTGTCGTCAACAACTATTTCCAGTCAGCCCATTACCTTGATCAGTCCATTGAGCAATTCTTCAATGACCTGAAAAAAGACGGGTTATATGATCAATCAATTATTGTGATGTACGGAGACCACTACGGCATCTCTGAAAACCACAATAAAGCGATGGCAAAAGTGCTCGGCAAGGATGAAATCACTGATTATGACAATGCTCAGCTTCAACGAGTGCCGCTCTTTATCCACGCTGCCGGCGTGAAGGGCAAAAGAGTTCATAAATATGCCGGAGAAGTCGATGTGGCTCCGACCATTCTGCATTTGCTCGGAGTGGATACGAAAGACTATCTGATGTCCGGTTCTGATATTTTATCGAAAGAACACCGTGAAGTGGTTCCGTTCCGTAACGGAGACTTTATTTCACCGAAATACACGAAAATATCCGGCAAGTATTATGATACGAAAACCGGAAAAGAGCTTGATGAATCTGAAGTCGACAAATCAGAAGACACACTCGTCAAGAAGGAACTTGAAATGTCCGATAAAATTATAAACGGCGACCTGCTGCGCTTCTATGAACCAAAAGGTTTTAAAAAGGTGAACCCTGCCGATTATGATTACACAAAACATGACGAGGATTCTTCCGAAACGTCAACCGATAATGAAGAGAAATAAGTAAAAGCGGAGAGGGTGCCCTCTCCGCTTTTTTATTTCACCGCAGCTCTCAATTCCTCCGCCGCGAATTCCACATTTGGCCCAATGATGACTTGAACCGATGATCCGCCTGATTTGACGACCCCTTTTGCGCCTGCTATCTTTAGCAGCGCTTCATCAACCAAAGCGGCATCTTTCACAGTTAGCCGCAGCCTTGTCGCGCAATGGTCAATGGTTTGAAGGTTTTCTTTTCCGCCGAGCCCCTTCAGCATTATGTTTTCATTCACATCCTGAACAGTATTTTCATCCAGCACTTCACCCACATCATCATCTTCCCGCCCTGGCGTTTTTAAATTCAATGCCTTAATCAGCACATAAAACACGATAAAATAGACTGCCGCATAGCATATACCTATCAGAAGCAGCAGCAGCGGTTTTTCTGCAATTCCGTAGCTAAGCACATAATCGATAGCACCGGCTGAAAAAGAGAAACCCGTGCGAATGCCGAGCCAGTTAACAATAAATAAAGACAGCCCGGTCAGGACCGCGTGAACAGCGTATAAGAGCGGCGATAAAAACATAAATGCAAACTCAATCGGTTCCGTAATCCCTGTAATAAATGCTGTCAAAGCAAAGCCGATCATCATTCCTGCCGTTGCTTTCCGTTTGGAGGGCTTGGCAGTCACAATCATGGCCAGACACGCCGCCGGCAGACCGAACATCATGATTGGGAAGAAGCCGGTCATATATGTCCCTGCTGTCGGATCTTTCGCGAAAAATCGTGCCAGATCCCCTGTCACTCCATTATATTCACCGAATTGGAACCAGAAAATATTGTTCAGCACATGATGAAGGCCAAGCGGGATTAACAGCCGGTTGAACAGGCCGAATATGCCTGCTCCGACGCTCCCAAGTCCCAGCATCCATTCCCCAAACTCGTTAATCCCCGATTGAATCGGCGGCCAAACGATGCCAAATAGGCCTGCCAAAATAATCGTTATAATGGCTGTTACAATCGGCACAAGCCTTCTGCCGCTGAAAAATCCGAGATATTCAGGCAGCTTTGTATCTTTGAAGCGGTTATAGGTGTAACCCGCAATTAAACCGGCAATGATTCCCCCAAACACCGCCATGTTGTTTGTTTTATCAATTGTCTTTGTCGCCGCATCAAGCATCAGATATGATATTGCTCCTGATAATCCTGCGGCCCCATTGCTGTCCTTTGATATCCCGATGGCGATTCCGATCGCGAAAATAAGCGGCAGATGATCAAAAACCGATGTTCCCGCTTGATAGATAAACGGGATATCTAATACATCCTCTCTCCCAAGCGCAAGGATAATGCCCACCGCAGGAAGAACCGCAATCGGAAGCATAAACGACTTCCCGAGCTTTTGTAAAAATGAAAGCATCCCCATCCCCCTCATCCCTTTTTTTCAAATATACCATATGGGATATTTAACGATCTATACCGATTTCCCCGGGTATTTCTTTGTTTTTGCAGGTCCGTGTGTTTCCTATTTTTAAGACAGTTGTGGTAAGCTTAAACTAGATTATTTAAAAAGAAAGCAGGAATGACAGATGATTGTAACAAACGATCAAGAATTAGAAGGCCTGAAAAAAATCGGCAGAATTGTCGCATTGGCGCGTGAAGAAATGAAACAGAAAGCAGAGCCGGGCATGAGCACAAAAGACCTTGACCTGATCGGAAAAGCGGTGCTTGATGAGCATGGCGCCGTTTCAGCCCCTGAAAAAGAATACGACTTTCCGGGCGTGACATGCATCAGCGTAAATGATGAAGTGGCTCACGGCATACCAAGCACTTCCACCATTTTAAAAGCCGGAGATCTTGTGAACATTGACATCTCCGCTGAATTCGGCGGCTTCTATTCCGACACAGGCATTTCATTTGTGCTCGGTGAAGGAGAAGAACGCCTTCATAAGCTTTGCCAATGTGCCGAAGACGCTTTTCAAAAAGGGCTGAAGCAGGCAAAAGCAGGCAAGCGCCAGAACCAAATCGGCAGAGCCGTTTATCATGAAGCACGCTCTCAAGGCTTTACCGTCATCAAAACCTTGACTGGCCACGGAATTGGCAGAAGCCTTCATGAAGCGCCGAACCACATCATGAATTATTATGATCCGTTTGATAACGCGCTTTTCAAAAACGGCACAGTCATCGCGCTTGAACCGTTTGTTTCAACGAAAGCGGAAACGATTGTTGAAGCTGGAGACGGCTGGACGTTCAAGACACCGGATAAAAGCATGGTTGCACAGGTTGAACACACGATCGTCATTACAAAAGACGAACCGATTATCCTGACAAAGCTGTAAAACACATTCCGGTATGGCGAAAGGTTTAACTTCCTCTAATTGCAGGTAAAACACCAATATTCTGCAGGAGGAGGCCTATCATGAACAGAGATCAAGAAAAAATCCAAATTGAAAACGAATTGAATGCCATGCACGGCACAAACAAAGAAGAGATTTTAAAAGACTTTGAGGAATTTAAAGAATACTTGAGTAAACAAGTCAACCGAGGCAAAAAGATGGGATTGGATGACAGCAAGCTTGTGAAAAGCGCCGCAATCCTGGGAGACTACCTCGCTAAGCACGAAGAGCCGCACAACAGTGAAGAAATGCTGCTGCAAGAGCTGTGGAGCATTGCGGACGAAGATGAGAAAAAACATTTGGCACAGCTGCTTGTCAAATTGGTTGATAAGCAATAAAACAAGAGCCGGGCGATATATACGCCCGGCTTTTTTGATATTGTCACAGCCCGGCTCCTCCAGATATGCTACACTACTATTATGTCTGTGAAAGGAGCCTTTATCTGCATGTGGTTTATTATTTTCGGCATCATTTTTTTCATTGAAGGCATCATGATAACCGTTTACGGCGTAAAGAAAAAAAACGGGATGCTCACATATATCGGCATTGTTTTCAGCATTATGACATTCGGCGTTGTCATAGCCAAACTAACCGGCCACTAAATCATATCCAGCCTTTACCCTGCATATACATACAGAAGAACATTCGTGCATCTAGTGCGAATGGCTTAGTTTTTCCCGCACCCCTTTTCAGCATCTTTCCATAGATGTTACAATGCCAATCGCTTGGTAAAATCCTCTCCATTGGGAGAGATAGGGAAAGGAGTTTTCTGACATGCATTACGGCAGTAAAGGCTGGTATGTGGCAGAATTGAAAAAGCAGGGGATCACGCACCACGAAGGAAGAAAGCTTCAGAGCTTTAAAACCTATTTTCTTGCCAACCTGCTCGAAACAAAGAAAAAAACATCTTAAAAATGGTAAAGCCGCGCACATTGATAGGCGCGGCTTTTTTTCTATTCAACAGGCAGCAGCCGGTCCTTTTTTTTCATAAAGGAGGCTTTCCAGCTTGCCGACAGCGCGCCTTCACTTAAAATCCGGTCAATGGCAGCGAGGTTTTTTACGTCATGATATTTGATGCGGTTCGCAAATTGGACTGATATGGCTTTCTCTCCTCTGGACAGCAATTCCAGCTTGGCGTCAGGAGCCACTCTGCCCTCTTCCAAAACACGAAAATAAAAGCCGGTATAGCCGGTTTGCTGTACCTTTAACACCATTTCCTTTACGCCAAACCTTTTCGCCAATTTTACACATGGCTGGCGGGGCTGGCTAATCTGAACAACAGCTTCATCAAGCTGGAATATATCCCCGATGAAAACGTTCTCCTCGGTCAGACCCGCGATCGTCAGATTTTCACCAAATGCGGCGCTGGGCAGCGGTCTTGAGAGGAACTCTTCCCAAAACGGATAATGCGCTGCCGGGTAGACACAGACAGCCTTATCAGGTCCGCCGTGATTGATGAGGTCCGCCTGTCCGTCTCCTTCAAAATTCGTCCGATACAGCATGACAGCGGAATCAGCCGGCCGCTTCATGATGCCAGTTTCGATTTTCTTGCCGTCATACTCAAGCGTCTGCGGCTTTCCCAGATTAAGAGAAAGAACTGAATAATGCGCTGGCTTCATACAAACACATCCCCTTTACAGGTTGTAAAATGATTGATTATCATAAAAAGAAAAGGTGGTTTTCACATGCTTCAATACCGAATCGTTGTAAACGGCCGGGTTCAAGGTGTGGGTTTTCGCTATTTTGTTCAAATGGAAGCTGATAAACGAAAATTGGCCGGCTGGGTCAAAAATCGTGATGACGGCCGGGTTGAGATTTTGGCTGAAGGCCCAGAAAACGCCTTACAATCGTTTGTTGAAGCTGTAAAGAAAGGCAGCCCTTTCTCAAAGGTCACCGACGTCTCTGTCACAGAATCCCGCAGCCTTGAAGGCCATCACCGATTTTCTATTGTTTACTCGTAAGGCTTGTCCTGATAAAAGTAATTTGGCTTAACGATTGAGTTGTCATAGGACCGGTGGAAGATATGTGTGGCAGCTGGCGAAATCGGCGGAATCAGCCACGTCCAGTCTCCCGTCAGCTTTCTGCCCGCTTCTTCCTCCTGATCTTCAAACCGTTTAAACTGGCTTGCGGCCGTATGATGGTCAACGATGCTGACACCTTGCTTTTTATACGAGTGAAGCACAGCTTTATTCAATTCTACAAGCGCCCGATCCTTCCATAAATCCGTATTGTAATCCGTAGAAATCCCGATAACGGACGCCACTTTTTTGAGCATGTCGTACCGCTTGTCATCTGCCAGGTTTCTTGCTCCGATCTCTGTGCCCATATACCAGCCGTTAAACGGCGCGGCATTATAATGAATGCCGCCGACTTCAAGCTTCATATCCGAAATGATCGGTATCCCGTACCATTTCAGCTTCAGATCAGAAAACGCTTCGATTACAGGATGTGTGATTGGAACCTCGATGACAAGAGAACGAGGCAGCTCATACCAGACCGGCTGTTCGTCGCCCTTCATGCGAAAAATGAGCGGCAGCAGGTCAAAATCCGTTCGTTCTCCGCGCCAGCCGAGCTGTTCGCAGGCTGCGGTCAGGGAACAAGAAGCCGGGTCGCCGATTTTTTCTCCGTCTGATTCATACCCAGCATACCGAATCAGCTGATGATTCCAAATCTCGACTTGCTTTTCACCCTTCTCTTCCGGAGGGAAAATTGTAATAGTCGGCCTGATTTTCCCGTTATTGGTTGCGGTTTCAATATGATGAAAGAGAGCGTCGCGCACTTCTTCTTTCGTCGAGACGTCACGCCTGTCAATGACATTCAGCGAATTCCAAAACAATCTGCCAATACAGCGGTTGCTGTTTCTCCAAGCCATCTTCGCCCCGTGCTCAAGCTCTTCCTTCGTATGTACATAGCTTCCTGTCCGGTCAATTTCACGTTTAATGTTATCAAGACGATCGTACGCTTCCTCCCCCTTTCCCAATTCTTGATAGCACACAGCAATAAACGCCTTCGCTTCATTCCAGAGTATTTCTTTTTCTTTCAACAAACTCTCTCCTTCACATCACATTCATGCTTTTCATTGTATCGTTTTTAAGCGGGAAGACAAATGATTTTTCTGTATCTTCTTGGAAAGACAATAAAAAAACACCCGCATGTGCAGGTGTCAAAGAGACGATAGGCGATTTGACAATTCTGTTAAGTCACTGCGAAAGTTTTGGCCGGTCATCGGAATGCCATGCCCGGTCAGCAGTGCTTCCGGTTCAAGGCCGGCGAGCTGCTGAATGGATTCGGCAGCCGTCTCAGTGTCAGGCGTAAAATAAGCCGGCGGTCCATGAAGCTCCTGTTTTTGAATCAAGACATCTGTCATTTTCTCTTGTTCAACCGTAATAACAGCATCACCTGCCACAAGCACGCGTCCGTCCTCGCGGAATAACGAAATATGGCCGGGGGTGTGTCCCGGTGTCGCTATCCATATCCACTCGTCAAGAAACGGTACGGAGCCGTCTTCCGGCAGTACTTGCACATGTGAGGAAATATCAATAGAGTGCCGCGGAAACAGCGGCGACAGCTTGGCGACCAGCCCGCTTTTGCTGTCGGGACGAGCCGGCGGATAATCCGCTTTCCCTGTTACATAGGGCATTTCCCGAGAATGGACATAAACAGGTACATCCCAATGTTCAAGGATCTCTTCGATTGCCCCAATATGGTCAAAGTGCCCGTGTGTGAGGATAATCGCCTTCAGCTGAAACCCTTCACCGAATCTTTGTTTGGCTTCATTGACAATCATGCCGGCTGATTGAGGCATGCCGGCATCAATTAAAACAAATGAGTGAGGTTCAGAAGGCAGCTGAATAAAATAGACATTCGCAATTTGCACAGTCAGGCCGTGCACCCCTTTTGCCGCCTCGAACCCCGTTCCGCTTCTGACTGAAGTCATCGGCATATAAGGATCACTCATAATGACACCTCCGGAATGTTGTATGCCGTTAGTGTGTGTCATTACGCCTGAATTATCATACGGAAATAGAGATCGCGCCTATCAATAGAGCAACAGCCGTCATGACGATAACCACGAGAATCGCCCGCATCAATGCAGCTTTTTAGTGATCGTCAATTGCCCCTCGTCCGACGAATGGATGGCACAGTCGGGCTAAGCATATGAATCGGCTGGCTGATGATAGTTTTTCACCACATTTCTGCCTTACAGGAAGAAATATGGTGTACAGGGGCTTTCTTTAAAATAAAAAAGGCAGACGCGGTCTGCCTTTTTCTTCTACCATATTCCAAGTACTTTCCACCATAATCCGCCGATCACAAGCCATACGACAATATGGACGATCGAGAGGATAAATCCGATGGACCACCATTTGCTTTGCGGAACGTAGCCCGCTCCGAAGAAAACTGGAGCTGCTCCAGCACCGTAGTGAGTCGTTGATCCGAACAAGTTACTGAAGAACGCGAGGCTGAGCGCTGCGAGAAGCGGCGGTGCGCCCGCTGCTACGATGACAGCCAAAAATGCTGAATACATCGCGCTGATATGGGCTGTCGCACTTGCAAAGAAGTAATGTGAATAGAAATACACAACAATTAAAATTAAGAATGCCACAATCCAAGAGAATCCAGATACAGATGATTTCATAGCATTACTGAACCAAGACACCATGCCCAGCTCATTCAGGAAGTTGGCCAGCATGACAAGCGCCGCAAACCAAGTGAGCGTATCCCAAGCGCCCTGTTCTTTTTTGATATCATCCCAAGTCAGAACCTGTGATAATAAAAGAACGGCCAAACCGATCAATGCGGTTGTGGTTGCGTCGATGTTGAAGCTTCCGCCAAAAATCCAAAGCGCAAGCACCAAAAGAAAAACGATCACCATAGAAAGTTCTGATTTCTTAAATGGCCCCATTTCTTTCAGTTTTTCTGTTGCGATTTTCGCCGCATCCGGTGTTTCTTTAATTTCCGGCGGATACAGCTTGTAGATCACAAGCGGTGTGATGATTAAACTTACAAGCCCCGGTACAATCGCGGCAATCGCCCAGCTTGTCCATGTTAAGTCCACCCCTGCGACATCATGGGCCAGCTTGGCAATCAGCGGGTTCGCCGCCATCGCCGTTAAAAACATAGCAGATGTAATCAGATTTCCCTGAAAACCGGTTTTTAATAAGAATGCACCGATTTTTCTCTCTGTTCCATTTGCCGGACTTGATCCAAATGTTTCGGATAATGATCTGATGATAGGAAATATAATGCCTCCTGCACGCGCCGTATTACTTGGAATAGCAGGTGAAAGTATTAAATCACTGAACAGCAGTGAATAAGAAAGTCCAAGGGTTTTCTTCCCGAATTTCTGAACGAATACATACGAAATCCTCGCACCGAGCCCGGTTTTGATAAATCCCCGAGAAATAAAGAATGCGATGACAATAAGCCAGATGGTCTTATTCCCGAATCCGCTTAGCGTATTCTCAATTGATAATGTTCCAGTTAGTGCAGTAACCGCCAATGCAAAAATCGCAATTGCACCCATTGGCAAGGGCTTGGAGATAAAGCCGATAATTGTCGCGACGAATATCGCAAACAAATGCCAAGCTTTAGGTTCAAGTCCGGACGGAGTGGGAATAAACCAGATAATTAATCCCACAGCGACAGTAATCAGTAGTGGAACAAGCTTGACTGCTGACTGTTTTCCTGCGTCTTTTTCTGAAGCCATAAATAGGTCTCCTCCTATATACTTGTTTTCCGATCCCCGTTATCATTTTACTCCTTAACTAAGTTAATAAACATTTTAATTAATTAAAAAACACAAAGGGGAGCAGCCCTTTGTGTTTTTTACTTTCTTAATGTAATTTACCCGCACCCGCTTGATTTATAACATTCGATTTCACCTTTGCGGAAGCGGCGATTGTGCCATGCAGAGAAGGCTTCCAGCCGACAGAAGAACTCAGCCCGTTTGCAGCTGATGCGTTGATCTGTGTGCCATTCAGCAATGTGCCGGAATCATATAAAGCCGTTCCTCCACTGAACACGCTGATCGTTTTAGCAGCCGGAAGTCCCGGTACGTCAATGACATTGTTTTGAGCATAGATTTTAGAAGATTTTCCGATTCCCCACGCATAGTTGAACGCATAACCTGAGGAGCTTTTGCTGCCTTCATAATAGTTATTGTATACGTGCACCTGTCCAAAGCGGACTCTCGGTGCGCGCTGAACGATGTTTTTATATCGGTTGTGGTGCAGCGTAATTTTTAATTTACCGTCATCGGATGTTTTGCTGTCGCTTGATCCGAAAATGGAGCTTTTATCATGGTCGTGATAATCATTGTAAGACATCGTGATATAGTTGGCACCGTTAGAGGCATCAGTTTGGCCGTCATGGTGCTGATATTTTCTGCCGAAATACTTTGGTGATGTGCTGTCCGGACGGGAGCCGTCATTAAATGTACAATGATCAATCCATATGTGTGTGCCGCCGTTTATCGTGATGTTGTCGTATTGCGAGTTCCAGTTTCCTGAGCTGCCGTCAGTCGGATCCCACTGCGGAAAATAATCATAGGCGTCCTGGAATTCAAGATTGCGGATAATGACGTTATCACTCTTGATCTGGAAATTCCCGCCCGCGATTTTGGCATTTGTCCCCGAACCGACAATTGTCGTATTCGAAGGAATGTCGAGCACCACACGTGCTTTTTGGTTTTTCTGAGAGCGTGCTCTCGCCTCCTCTTGTGTTCCCGATGGCTCTTTTTTGCCCCATGTGCTAGGATCATAGGCTTTCAAATATTTATCCAACTCGTACTCTGGATCTTTATAGTCATTTAGGTCAAGCGGCTTCAGATCATCATCCACGTTCATGTCAATCGTTCCCTTGATATAAATGATTTTGGGCGTTGTATTGGTGTTCTTGCCTAATGCCGAGACAAGCTGGTTTCTGTTGCTGACGGTATACACGTTCGAAGACGATGCTTTAGATCCGCCTGTCGTTCCGGTTGAATACGCGCCCCAGCCATCATTTGACCCTAATGCCTGATGGCCTAAATCAGTTGCATTCACGCCAGCGGGAGTCAATCCTAAAAGCAGAGCAGCGGCTAACATTACTTTTTTCATTCGCTCTGAACCCCCAGTTTCTATTTTGTGTGATTTTTCCCATTTTCACATCAAATATAATAGCAAATGGAGGGGCTCTCAGAACCGAAAATGTTCCGCTATCTCATTGCGGCATTCTGCAAACCATATACCGCAAAGACCGCAAAAAAACCCAAAAGGCTCACGGTCGCCTTTTGGGTTCTATCACTGGATTATGCCCAGGATTTCACTTTTTCGTTATCTGTCACAAAGAGAAGCACTTTCCCTTCATCTAAACGTTTTTCGAATTGTGCGGCCTCATCTTTAGAAAAGCCGATTTCATGAATTTTGTTGCGAAGCTCGTCTCCTTTTTTATTAAACATGTTGCCTACCACATGTTTGAGACCTGTTTCTTTGGCTCCGATCGTGTTGGCATTCGTGTTGTCTGCCAGCCGTTCCGTTCTGTCATCGTCGTGAGATAAGACGTATACATCTTCTTTCGCAACACCCATTTGCTGTAATTCTTCTACATCCTTCATGAGCTGTTCGTCGTTTGTATACTCTTTTACAACTGGTTTCATTTCGATCTTCCTCCTTCATGATTATTATATTTCTTTCATACCCGATCCCATGTTGCTGAAACAGATTCTAGAACATTAGGAGAAAAACAGGAAGAATGGTGGTAGCCATTACTTTCCGCGCGTGGTAAAGTAATAGGAATGACGAATATTTTCAGAAAAGTCAAAACTGAAGAGAAACTGCTGCCCGGAGCAAACGATCATGAATGGCTTTATATATCCGTACGAGCAGGAGGTATGTCTAATGCAATATTTTTCACCAGAACAGCAATACAATGCTTGGGTTGTGAGTGATTTAGTCAAACAGATTTTTCATCAGCGCGTCGGCTGTTCACCCGGAATTCACGAGCTTGCAGTCTTTGCCGAGGAACATTTTCATATTGATATCGACTTTGTGTTTTCGATTATTATGAATATCGGCGACATCGAATTTGCTCTCACAGAAGAAATAGAAAAGAAATTGTCCAGCTATCTCGGCACTCTCCTTCCATATGTCAATAATGATATGCTTGAAACCTCTAAAGCCAATGCCAATGCCTATTTATCCCGCCAACACGGCAATACTGTATACCACTTATTTGTCTCAGACGATGCTTTCATGAGAAAGCAGTAACATCACTCTTTCTCTGCTAAAAAAATATTGACATCATAAGCCATACTATTATAGTGTTTACATGTGATAATGATTCTCATTACTAAATCTGAAAAAGGAAGATTGACATGCGGACCTATTCTAACAAGTTAATTGCCATCATGAGTGTTGTATTGATTGCCTGCTTCATCATATCGGGCTGTTCATCCAGCCAAAATAACAGCGGAAGCGGCGAAAGCAAGTCTAAGGATTCAAGAGTGATCCGGCACGAAGAAGGAAAAACGCCAGTAAGCGGCACACCTAAACGGGTGGTTGTCCTTGAGCTTTCATTTTTGGATGCTGTTCATCATCTCGGCATTACGCCGGTGGGTATCGCCGATGATAACAAAAAAGATATGATTAAAAAGCTTGTCGGCAGCTCCATTGATTATACATCTGTCGGCACACGCAGCGAACCGAATCTTGAGGTTATCAGCTCTTTAAACCCAGATTTAATCATCGCTGACGCTAAACGCCATAAAAACATTTACAAACAGCTGAAAAACATCGCACCGACGATTGAATTGAAGAGCCGGGAAGCGACATACGACGAAACGATCGACAGTTTCACAACGATCGCTAAAGCATTAAATAAAGAAAGTGAAGGGAAAGAAAAGCTCGCCGAACACAACAAAGTCATTAACAATCTAAAAGCGGAGCTTCCGAAAGATGAAAACCGTAATATTACTCTCGGAGTAGCAAGAGCTGATTCGTTCCAGCTTCATACGTCATCATCCTATGACGGAGAAATCTTCAGCATGCTCGGCTTTACACACGCTGTGAAGTCTGATAATGCCTATCAAGAGGTAAGCCTTGAGCAATTGAGCAAAATCGATCCTGATATTTTGTTCATCTCTGCCAACGAAGGCAAAACCATTGTAGACGAGTGGAAAACGAATCCGATCTGGAAAAACCTCAAAGCGGTGAAAAATGGACAAGTCTATGATGCGGACCGCGACACGTGGACAAGATTCAGAGGCATCAAGTCTAGTGAAACAAGCGCCAAAGACGTGCTCAAAAAAGTGTATAATAAGTAGGACAAAAGAGAAGCGAGGGGGAAATCCTTGCTTCTTCGTTTTTGACCAGACGCAGTAAGGAAGTGAACCTGTTGTATCATTCTGCCAAACGGCGTTCATCATCAAGACTGATGATGTTCACCATCGCACTCATCATTTTCATATTCGGGCTTGGGCTGAATCTTTCAGTAGGAGCCTCAGACATCGGCATCATAGATTCATTGAAATATCTTTTTGTATGGGATGGTTCAAAGGAACAGCTCATCATCTCTACTCTTCGTCTTCCCCGCACATTAATCGGCGTTTTTGTCGGCGCGAGCCTGGCCGTAGCAGGAGCGCTGATGCAAGCCATGACCAGAAACCCTCTGGCTTCACCTCAAATTTTCGGTGTGAATGCGGGTGCGTCGTTTTTTGTCGTTGCTTCTCTCGTTCTTCTGCCGGCATCATCCTACTCTTCGGTAGTATTCGCTTTTGCAGGTGCGGCTGCTGGCGGTGCGATTGTGTACATGATTGCCTCCTCGGGCGGAATGACGCCTGTTAAGCTCGCGCTGTCAGGAATGGCGGTGCATTTGTTCCTCTCCTCTATGACACAGGCCGTCATTATCTTAAATGAGTCGGGAGAGGATGTGCTGTACTGGATGACAGGCGCGATTGACGGAAGCAACTGGCAGGACGTCATGACCATCGCTCCGTTTTCTGTCATCGGCATCGGACTGGCTCTCGTATTTTCCGGTTCTGTTTCTGTACTTGGTCTCGGCGACGAAACAGCAAAAGGGCTCGGGCAAAATATGAACGGCATCCGAATTCTGATCAGCTTTATCATCTTAATTCTTTCTGGCGCTTCCGTAGCTGTCGCCGGGCCGATCGGCTTTGTCGGACTTCTCATTCCGCATATTGTCCGCAAGCTGATCGGAGAACATTATCAATACGTCCTTCCGTTTTCGGCGCTGTTCGGAGCCATTTTGCTGGTGTACGCAGATGTTCTGGCCAGATGGATTGCATTTCCTTATGAATCACCGGTCGGCATCGTCACCGCGATTATTGGAACACCATTTTTCTTATATTTGGCAAGGAAAGGGCGAAACCTGAAATGAAGAAAACAACTAGAAAACAAAAACGCCCCTTGCTGGCGATACTTATATTGGCTGCACTTCTGATCATTCTGTCCGTCATCAGCATTGGTTTCGGTGCATTATACATTTCACCGGGTGCTGTGTTGGCGAATTTGCTGGGGATAGATCATTCCTTTGAATTCATTATCCAGCAATACCGTCTTCCGCGAATATTATTAGCGATTTTGGCCGGTGCCGGGCTTGCCGCGGCCGGAGCGATTTTGCAGGGGGTCATTCGCAACCCGCTCGCTTCTCCGGACGTTGTCGGCATTTCAAAAGGATCAGGGCTTGCCGCGATGGCGGTCATTCTGGTCTTCCCTGAATCACCGGTATACGTGCTTCCGTTCTCCGCATTTGCCGGCGCAGCCATTATTGCTGTACTATTATTAGTGATAGCCCGTAAAAAAAGCATCCAGCCTTCTTCATTGGCTTTATCAGGCATCGCCTTAGGCGCGGTCTGCCATGCCGGGATGCAATATATGATGGTTAAGTTTCCGGGCGATGTGAATGCTGCACTCATTTGGCTGACAGGCAGCCTTTGGGGAAGAAACTGGGAAGAAGTCAAGCTGCTCGTGCCATGGCTTTTGATTCTTTTGCCGATCGTCTGCATTCTCATACCGAAACTGGATCTTATGTCACTCGGTGATGAGCTTGCGCAGGGTCTCGGAGAAAACGCAAACCGTTTGAGATTCACCCTGATTTTCACCGCGGTTGCACTGGCGGGAAGCTGTGTAGCCGTCGTCGGCTCAATCGGTTTTATCGGCTTGCTTGCTCCGCATATCGCCAGACGGCTTGCCGGAGAAAAAGCTAAATATTTACTGCCTGCATCGGCACTGATTGGTGCTATTATATTATTAATTTCAGATACGCTAGGGCGCGGCATTATGCCCCCCGTTGAAATACCGGCCGGAATATTGACAGCCGTGATCGGCGCGCCTTATTTCTTATATTTATTGAAATTCGAAGCGAGGAAACAGTAGGGAGAGGATACCATGGGAAAACTGGCTGCAGACCAGCTCACTCTTTCATATGACAGCACAGTGATTATTGACGGAGTCGACTTAAAGATAGAAGAAGGAAAAATCACTGCGCTCATCGGCGCCAATGGCTGCGGGAAATCAACAATTCTTAAATCGCTCGCCAGGCTGATGGCTCCAAAAAGCGGTACGGTCCTATTGGAAGGAAAAGATATCCACCGCCAGCCGTCCAAAGAAGTCGCAAAAAAGCTGGCCATTCTTCCTCAAGCTCCTCAGGCCCCTGAAGGATTGACGGTAGAGGAATTATGCTATTTCGGCAGACATCCTCACAAAAAGCTGTTATCCAAGCATACCCAAGAGGATCATGACATGGTAGAGTGGGCGCTGGAAGCAACAGGCATGATTGAGCTGAAGGAACGCACGCTGGATGCCCTGTCAGGCGGCCAAAGACAAAGAGCATGGATTTCCATGGCGCTTGCGCAAGGCACTGATTTGCTGTTGCTTGATGAGCCGACTACGTATTTAGACATCTCACATCAGATTGAGGTGCTCGAGCTGCTGAAAAGGCTGAACCGTGATTATGGCCGCACCATAGTCATGGTGCTTCATGATTTAAATCAGGCCGCTCAATATGCTGACTATCTGGTCAGTGTGCTGGACGGTAAAATCTATAACGCCGGAACACCGGAAGATGTGTTTACCCAGCCATTTTTCCGTGAAGTCTTCGGCTTGGAATGCTGCATCATGAGAAGCCCGATCGACCACAAGCCCATGTGCCTGCCGACGGGACTGTGCCCGAAATTACGGGCGACAACTTAAACATGTTGGACAAAAGCTCAAAACGATAAACGTTTTGAGCTTTTGTTATTCTTTCAGCAAAATTAAAGAACAATTGACGTATACCAGCTTACCTTTTGTATTTCCACTCCTCTCCATGTTACAGTGGTGTCAAATCAAGTAAAGTGATAGGAGGATGAAAATGACAGCATCTCAGCAGCAAATTCAATTAGCAAGACGTCCGAAGGGTGTTCCCGTTCACGAAGACTTCCGTTTTGAAAGCATTCCGGTCCCCGAAGCAAAGCAGGGGGAAGTGCTTGTCAAAACACTTTATGTATCGGTTGATCCTTACATGCGCGGACGTATGCAGGATACAAAATCATATGTTGAACCGTTCGCTCTGGATGAAGCGCTCTCCGGCGGGGTCATCGCTGAAGTTATGTCAGACGGTGATCATTTGAAAAAAGGTGATATTGCCATCGGAAACCTCAGCTGGCAGGAATTTTCCGCTGTAAGCGAGTCCGCTTTGCGAAAAATTGATACAAGTCTCGCTCCCGCTTCGGCCTATCTAGGCATTTTAGGGATGACCGGCTTGACGGCATACTTCGGACTGCTGGATATCGGGCGTCCGAAAGAGGGTGAAACCGTGGTCGTCTCCGGAGCTGCGGGAGCCGTTGGTTCAACGGTCGGACAGATTGCTAAAATTAAAGGCGCGCGAGTCGTCGGCATCGCGGGCTCTGATGAAAAAATCAAGTATTTAAAACAGGAGCTTCAGTTTGACGAAGCCATCAATTACAAAACAGCAAATGACATCCAAAAAGCGCTTGAAGACGCTTGTCCTGACGGTATTGATGTGTATTTTGACAATGTCGGCGGGCCGATTTCAGATGCGGTCATGAATCTGCTTAATGAATTTGCCCGCGTCCCGGTGTGCGGCGCCATTTCTTCCTACAACGCGGAAAGTGAAGCAGACGACATGGGCCCTCGCGTCCAATCAAAGCTGATCAAAACGAAGGCACTGATGCAAGGATTTATCGTAAGCGACTACTCTGATCGCTTTTCTGAGGGAGCAAAACAGCTGGCCGAATGGCTGAAGGACGGCAAGCTCCATTACGAGGAAACGATCACAGACGGCTTCGACAACATTCCTGACGCGTTTCTCGGCTTATTTAAAGGCGAAAACAAAGGAAAACAGCTGATTAAAGTCACTGATCCGAGTTAAATTGCCGTTGAACAAGGAGGTCTTTTTGCCCTCCTTGTTGTGTTTATTCGACATCAGCAGCGAAGAGTCAAAGTGAAAAACCCATCGTCATCAGGTTTCGTTTCTTCCAACTTAAAACCAACTGCTTGAAAGCAAGCCAAACTGATTTGATTGTCTTCTTCGATACATGCAGCCCATTCCCGCACACTAGAAAAATCAGGTTCGTTCAGCAGTTTTTTTAATATTTGTTTTCCGTACCCTTGAAGACGGTACAGAGGATTGACGATCAATCCAATATACGTCCGCTTCTCTCCGAACTCAATAACGGCCATGCCCGCCGGCAGCTGTCCATCATATGCCATGATAACAGTATCTTCTTTATCTTTACTCACTCGTTCATACCATATACCTAATGGCAGCATCCCATCCATTCTCCGTTTCGTATCCTCATTTTTAAACCACTGTTTAAGGATTACCAGCTCAGATTCCTCCATTATTTTAAACCTATCTATTGAGACCATTTCTCATCCCCCTGTATAATATTTTCTATTATTTTACAACAAAAAAAGAGGGCTTTCCGCCCTCCTTTTTATTTTGTCTTCAGTTTTCCGCCTGTATAAACAGCTTCACTCAGCTCCACGCCAAGCTTCTTCGCCATTTTTTTCAGCTTTGATTCTTCCAATTTCGTAACGAGGCTCAGCACGCTGCCTTCTTTTCCGGCCCGGCCTGTTCGGCCTGATCTGTGAACATAGCCATCTTCGTCAGGAATATCGGCATGAATCACGTACGGAAGATTTTCAATATCTAAGCCGCGTGCGGCAATATCAGTTGCCAATAAGAGCGGGAATTCTCCGTCTTCGAATGCGGCAATGATCTTCGCCCGCTCCATTTTTTTCGCTTCACTGTGTAAAACGCCGAGATCGACATGGTGATACGCCAGCTTTTCCGCGTACACACTCAGGTTGCCGATGTCTCTCACAAATACGAGCGCCTGCATGCCTTGAAGTCTTGACAGCTTTTGCAGCAACTTCACCTTGTCGCGCTGGTCGCAAATTAGGTATTGATGCTTCACTTTTCCAGCTTCCGTCTTGCTTCGCTGTACCTTCAGCACTTCAGGCTCTTGCGTCAATTCACGAAGTACATCCTCTGTTTCTTTTTTGAGCGTGGCAGAAAAACAAAGAAGCTGGCGGTCTCTTAATGTTGTTTTAATGATTTGCTTCATCGTTTCGCGATGCTCCGGCAGAATAAGCTGATCCGCTTCATCGAGTACGATTGTTTTCACTTCATGCATTTTGAGCTTCTTCGCTTTAATCAGTTCAAACACCCTGCCCGGCGTCCCAACGATGATATGCGGGTGTTTTTTCAGCTTCTCTAGCTGCTTCTTTACATTCGCCCCGCCGATTAAGGAAGCCGCGCGCAGCTCTGATCCTGCTTTCCAATCCTGAATCACCTGAAAAATCTGCATCACCAGCTCACGGGAAGGCGCTAAAATCACCGCCTGCGGATGCTTCTGGTCAGGCTTGATCCTCTCTAAGACTGGCAGTGCGTATGCAAGTGTTTTACCCGTGCCTGTCGGTGACTCCGCGATAACATCCTTTCCGTCCATGATCAGCTGTGCTGTCTGCTCCTGTACAGGAGTTGGCTTTTGAAAGCCCGAAGTATTCCAATTCTCTTGTATAAATGATTGTGCATTATGTAAAAATGGCCAAGTTTGCGTCATTTTCGTTCTCCTCAATTCTTGAAATCTATTCCATAGTATCTCAAAACCTCGTCCGGAACGCAATTTTTCTTTTTCTTTCCTATACCTTTCAACATTCTGATTCCTCCTTTATAATCAAAAGGGTGAATATTACACGGCGATTGCCCGTGTTTGATAAACGATAGAGGTGTAAATATGAGTATTTTATCTGTAAAGGATTTAAGCCACGGCTTCGGTGACCGTGCCATTTTTAATAACGTCTCCTTCCGTCTGTTAAAAGGCGAACACGTCGGGCTGATCGGCGCGAACGGCGAAGGAAAATCGACCTTCATGAATATTATTACCGGAAAGCTTGAACCTGATGAGGGAAAAGTCGAATGGTCAAAAAATGTTCGTGTCGGCTACCTGGATCAGCATACTGTTCTGGAAAAAGGAAAATCCATTCGTGATGTCCTGAAAGACGCGTTCCATTATTTATTTGCGATGGAAGAGGAAATGAATGAGATTTACAACAAAATGGGTGAAAGTGATCCCGATGAGCTTGAAAAGCTTCTCGAAGAAGTCGGCGTCATTCAAGACGCGCTGACAAACAATGATTTTTATATCATTGATTCCAAGGTGGAAGAAATCGCCCGCGGCCTCGGTTTGAGTGATATCGGTTTGGAGCGCGATGTCACTGACTTGAGCGGCGGACAGCGCACGAAGGTTCTTCTCGCCAAGCTTCTCCTTGAAAAGCCGGAAATTCTGCTTCTCGATGAGCCGACCAACTATCTTGATGAACAGCATATTGAATGGCTGAAACGCTACCTGCAGGAATACGAGAACGCGTTTATCCTGATTTCCCATGATATTCCGTTCTTAAACAGCGTCATCAACCTGATTTATCACGTTGAAAATCAAGAGCTGACACGCTATGCCGGCGACTACCATCAGTTTATGGAAGTCTACGAGGTGAAGAAACAGCAGCTTGAAGCGGCCTACAAAAAGCAGCAGCAGGAAGTTGCAGAGCTGAAGGATTTCGTTGCCCGCAACAAAGCGCGCGTCAGCACGAGAAACATGGCGATGTCCCGCCAAAAGAAACTCGATAAGATGGATATGATTGAGCTTGCGGCAGAAAAGCCAAAGCCGGAATTTCACTTCAAGCCGGCAAGAACGTCAGGCAAGCTGATTTTCGAAACGAAGGACCTTGTGATCGGTTACGATTCTCCGCTGTCACGTCCGCTCAATCTCCGCATGGAGCGCGGCCAAAAAATCGCTCTTTACGGCGCGAACGGAATCGGAAAAACGACATTGCTGAAAAGCCTGCTTGGTGAGATCCAGCCGCTTGAAGGTTCGGTTGAACGCGGCGAGCATCTCTTTACCGGCTATTTCGAGCAAGAGGTCAAGGAAACAAACAACAATACGTGTATCGAAGAGGTATGGAGCGAATTCCCTTCTTATACCCAGTATGAAATCCGTGCCGCACTGGCAAAATGCGGACTGACGACAAAACATATCGAAAGCCGCGTCTCCGTATTAAGCGGAGGCGAAAAAGCGAAAGTCAGATTGTGCAAGCTGATTAATTCAGAAACAAATCTGCTTGTGCTCGATGAGCCGACAAACCACTTGGATGTCGACGCGAAAGAAGAACTCAAGCGCGCCCTAAAAGAATACAAAGGCTCGATTCTGCTCATTTCCCACGAACCAGAGTTTTATATGGATATCGCGACAGAAACGTGGAACTGCGAGTCTTGGACGACGAAGGTGCTTTAATTCATAAAAAAATCCGCCTGCTGAAGGGCGGATTTTTTACTGCCATTTTTTCTGAACGATTCTCAAAAGCTCTCTGTCTTTTAAAATGAGCTGCAATGGCGATGTGAATTCATCAAGTGTCAGCTCTCTTTTGGCAGACAACTCAAAGTCCTCCTCATCAGCCCAAGCGGTGAACCACTCAACTGAAAAGCTGTTTTTCATGACGCTGTGTATATATTGATAGAGCGTTTCTAAACATTTTAAATCTAACTCTGTAGGTACTGGTTTGTCCATTGCAAAAGTGCCTAAATATTCATGAATTTGTACTTGATAAGGTAAAGTGAGATGATTAGAAACATTTCCGATTTCTTCAACATAAATACCAGCTGCCTCAGGCCCTGTCCTTACTGGATGACCTTTATTAGTTGTAGCTTTTGTATGACCAAAAAACCTGTTTTTAATGGTTTTTTTGCAGCTAGGTAATAAAATTGAGTCATTTTTTCTCTTTTCCTTCCTGTTTTAATACTATAATATAAATTAATGACACCAACTATTCATAAAATAGACATTAATCCATTGTGCAAAATAAATGTGCCAAAAAACTAATACCTTGTCAACTATTACTAAAATATATTTTAGGGGAATGCCTTCGGAGAAAACATTGGAAGGCCAGGATTAAAAATATCCTGAACGATGCCCCCAGAAACTGAAAGGGAGCAATAGTTACAGACGTGTAAAAGATGCTTTAATATCGTGATTCCAATAGAAATTAAACGACCTGAGCCCATCATGTACATATAGGACTCAGGTCGTTTAAAACCTTTTTATTCCTGCCTACTTGACAGGAATAACTATTCCTTTTTAATGACCCGCCTTAACTCCGGCAAGATGTTTACGTCCCATGAGAAGGACAAGCATGCCGACAAAAACGACGATTCCGCCTACCGTATATGGTGTGCTTGCGGTAAAGTGTTCTGACAGCATTCCCGCAATCCACGGAGCGAGCGCACCGCCGATAAAGCGGACTGAGCTATAGGCTGAAGACGCGATGGAACGTTCAACCGGCGCAGCACCCATTACAGCTGTTGTCATGATCGTATTCACCATACCGAGGACAGCACCAGCAATAACAATACATGTAATAATCAATGTTTGATGGTCTGTCCAAACCCCCATGACGATGAGAATGACCGCAAAGGCGATAAAAAGTACGACGAGCGAACGCACTGTGCCCAGCGCTTTATGAACGATCGGCGCCGTAAAGACTGACGTAATCGCCAGCAATAAGCCCCAGCCGAAGAAGACATATCCAAGACCGTGTTCATCTAAATCCAGTACGAACGGAGAATAGGCAAGCAAAATAAAAAATCCAAAGTTGTATAAGAATGCAGATGTCGCTATTGTTAAAAGGCCTTTATATTTGAGCGCCTTCATCGCATCAAATACACCGACGCGTTTTGCCGGTGTCGGCAATTTCGGAAGCATGAAAGAAATCGCGATTAACGCAATAAACATGAGGACAGACACTCCGAAAAACGGCGCGCGCCATGAAATACTTCCAAGCTCTCCGCCTGCAAGCGGTCCGACAGAAATCCCGAGACCGAGCGCCGCCTCATACAAAATAATGGCTTTGGCGCTTCCCCCGACTGACACGCCGACGATAACCGCAAGCGCTGTGGAAATAAACAAAGCATTACCTAATCCCCAGCCGCCGCGATAGCCGACTAGCTGAGCAATAGAGCCTGAGCTGCCTCCAAGCCCTGCAAACACAATAATAAAAATAAGTCCGAGAATTAACGTCCATTTCGCGCCGATGCGGCTGGAAATAGCTCCTGAGAAAAACATCATAAATCCGGTTACAAGCAAATAACTTGTAAACAAGAGTGATACTTCACTAGGTGAAGCATGTAATTGTGCGGCGATTGCCGGAAGAATTGGATCGACCAGCCCGATTCCCATAAAGGAAATCACACAGGCAAACGCGACAGCCCATACAGCTTTCGGCTGGCTAAGCAAGCCTGTTTTCTGATTCACTTGTTTTGTTTTATCCATTTGACCTGACCTCCATCTTTATTCCATTAAAAGAAACGCTACTAAAATAGCGTTTAACAAATTTTTCATTCGATTGATTGAATGGCACGTTCCGCTTTATCGTTCATGTCTTGCAGACGTTTTTTAAAGCTTTGGAATGTGCGGATCTTCTCGTCAATCAAATCCAGCTGGTGATTCAGGGTTTCCTGAATTTCCTCCAGTTTTTCTTTCCGTTCCTTTGGATCCAGTGACAACAAATACCCCTCTTTGTTTAACTCTAGCTGGCGGCTGGTTTCCATGAAATGCTGTAGCTCCTGAAGAGAAAAACCAAGTACCTCTTTTGTATTGATGACTTTCTCAAGCTCCTCCATATCATCCTCTGAATAAAGCCTTACGCCGCCATCTGTCCGTTTCGGCGCCGGAATCAAGCCGATTTCTTCATAAAACCGGATGGTCCGCTTTGTCAGCCCGCTTCTTTTGGCCACTTGATCAATCTTCATCCATTCCAAGGTAAATCCCCCTTCGCCGTTTCTGTTATTATTATACACCTTTCAAACCTTTACGTAAACGTTAAGTTTTAAAAACCAATAAAAAAGACGAGTGCATCAATCACCCGTCTTTCATTGTCCTGTCTAAGCTAAACTTCCTGCCACTGACAGAGAATCTTTTTGAAGGCTTTCAGAAAGCAATTGATATGCAATGACTTTCTTCTTGTACTGTTTCACGACGTCGATATGGTCGTCGTAGCGATATACAAACAGCCTGACATCATTTTTGCCTTTTTTCGTATCTATCACCAGCGGCATTCCGCCGTTTTCCGGATGTAAATAACGCTCTTCGTCGCCTGGATAAATATAATATTTCTCCAGAAAGACAGCTTCGTTAAATTGATCAATCACTTTCTGCTTCTCTTCACCCTCGAGACGTTTGCCATCTAGTGAAAGAACAGCATGTTCGTCATTCAGCTTGGCATGTACCGCAAATTTGCTGAGCAGCCATTCTATGACACCTGTTGGAAGACAGGTTAATAAAATTTTCACCAAACTCATGGCGATTAACATCACGATCACCCATGTCATACTTCATCATCTCCAATAGTTTTCCATGTGCTGCTGACACACAATTCTATCCTATCATAAGCAGGGCGCCTCGTTTTTGTACATTATGTGAAAAACACGGCATTCCGCGGGCAGCGCTTTTTCAGCTATCCAGCTCTTCTATCATGAGGGACAATTCTGTCCAGCGGTCCATCGCGGCCTCAAGCTCTTCCGCAGTTTTCGCCTGTTCAGCCATCAGCTCTTGAATTTTTCCGAAATCACTGCCTGCTGCGGCGATGTCAGCTTCAAGCTGCTCATGCTTTTCTTCCAGCTGGGCAATTTTATCTTCAATGCCATCCCATTCAAGCTGGTCTTTGTAAGAAAGTTTTTTCCGTTTCTTCTTCGGCTCGGCTGAAGCCGTTTTTTCTTCAGATACCGGTTTCGGAGCGGTTTTTTTCGCTTTTGACTCCTCCATATAGTCACTATAGGAGCCTTGAAAACGAGAAATAACGCCATTTCCTTCAAACACAATCAAACGGTCGACGACCCGGTCAAGGAAGTAGCGGTCATGGGATACGGTAATGACGACGCCAGGAAATTGGTCGATATAATCCTCAAGGACGCTTAATGTTTCAGTATCCAAATCGTTCGTCGGCTCATCGAGAAACAGGACATTCGGCTCCTGCATGAGAACCTGAAGCAAGTATAAACGGCGTTTTTCCCCGCCGGACAGCTTGCGGATGTACGTTTGCTGCATGGAACGCGGGAAGAGGAAACGCTCCAGCATTTGTTCAGCTGTAATGATATCGCCATCCACTGTTTTGACGATCTCCGCTGTTTCTTTTATATAGTCAATGACCTTTAGCTCGCCATTCATTTCACTATGATCCTGAGTATAGTAGCCGATTCTGACAGTCTGTCCGATCGTAATATGACCGCCGTCTGGCGCATGACGGCCGGCAAGGGTGTTTAAAAGCGTTGTTTTTCCAATGCCGTTGGGTCCTATGATCCCGATCCGTTCACCCGGTATCACCAGCTCATGAAAGCGGTCGACGAGCACGCGGCCTCCATAAGCGATCATCACGTTTTCCGCTTCTATGACCTGTTTGCCAAGACGATAAGAGCCAATCGCAAAGTCGAGTGAGCCCGAGGACTGAGGGCCTTTCTGCTCCTTAAGCGACTCCACTCGGTCAATTCTCGCCTTTTGTTTTGTGGAGCGCGCCTTCGCTCCCCGTCTTAGCCATGCCAGTTCGCGGCGCAGCAGGTTTTGCCGTTTCGTTTCCTTTTGCTCAGCTTGTACTTCCCGTTCCGCGCGTTTTTCTAAAAATACTTCATAGTTGCCTTTGTATGTGTAGAGACTGCCTCGTTCAAGCTCATAAATACGGTTCGTAACACGGTTTAAGAAATACCGGTCGTGCGTCACCAGCATCACGGAGCCGGGGTATTGACTTAAATACCCTTCAAGCCATTCAATTGTTTCATTATCCAAATGGTTGGTCGGCTCGTCTAAAATAAGCAGATCAGCGGGCTGAATTAAGTTTTTGGCAATGGCCACCCGTTTTTTCTGACCGCCTGAGAGCTCGTTGACTTGCTTTGTTACGTCGTTTACACCCAGCTTAGACAATACGGTTTTCGCCAGTGTATTCGCATCCCACGCGTTGTTCGTGTCCATTTTCGCCTGCGCTGCCAGCAGGTGTTTTTGGCGCTGTTCATTTTCGGGATCTTCCCCTAGCTCATACAGCGCTTTTTCATATTCACGCAAGGTTTTCATTACAGCCGATTCACCGGAGTAGATATGCTCCAGCACAGTCTGCCCAGCAGGAAGCTCCGGGTCTTGATGAAGAAATTCGACGTGTACGCTGCCGGATTTCGTGATGTCACCCTCTTCAATAGATTCCAAGCCGGCAATCACTTTCAGCAGCGTTGATTTTCCTGTTCCATTCGGCCCGATTAATCCGATTCTCTCATTCTCTTCAATATGAAAGGAGATGTGGTCAAATAATATTTTATCTCCGTATGTTTTATATACATGTTCCGCTTTTAGTATGCTCATGATTCCTATCAATCCTCACGTAAGTTCATGTGTTCATTTTAAATCAGCCGCTGGAATAAAACTAGTAAAACGTCATACAAATTTCATGGACATGCTGGATAGAAAAAGACCGGGGACGTTTGTCCCCGGTCACATTATTGTTGACAAAAACCTAAAATGTTTTAGGTTTTTGTCCTCTTTTCAGCGTGATTGAAAACCCTTGAACTCTAGGAAGGGCGAGCATCGGAGCGGAGCGAATGTCCTTATTCGTGAGCACCGACGCGCAGGTCTGACAACGAATGCAAGGATTTGCCGACACGCTGAAACCGGGGACGTTTGTCCCCGGCCTCTTATTCTTCCTCTATCGCTTTTTCTGCCATTTTGGCGAGATGCTGCGCGCTTCCTGAAATCTCCTGCATTGTGGCTGAGATTTGTTCAACAGCGGCGGCTTGTCCATCTGTATGCTGATTTATCGATTCAATTGATTCCTCAAGCCCTTTCAGCAGGCTATGGATTTTTTTCGTGATCTGGTCAATCTGGCCGACATTTTCTTTTGAATGTGTCGCTAGCTTTCTGATTTCATCTGCGACGACAGAAAAGCCTTTTCCAGACTCACCCGCTCTTGCCGCTTCAATCGCGGCGTTCAAACCGAGCAGGTTGCTTTGGTCAGAGATGCCTTTCACGGTTACTGAAATATCAGCGATTTCACCGGCGCTTTCGCTTACCTTTTTCGCCTGAGAGGAAATGCCTGTCATTTGAGATGAAAACCCGTTAATTGATTCAGAAATATCGGAAATAGCTGCGGCCGTTTGTTCAACGACAGCTGATAAGCTTTCGGCCACATGATGAAGCTTTGACGATTCCTCAAGGCTCGTTCCGAGACCAACACCCCCAATCACTTTTCCATTTTCGTCGTGGAGCGGGATGGCGCGTGCAATCAATGGAAAGCCGAATAATTCTTTCGGAACCATGCTCGCCTTCTTCTGATTGCTGCGGATGGCGTCTGTGATAATATCTCCCTTCTGCAGCGGATCGCCGGCTTTTACGTTCAAAGAAAAGGTTTTAGCCGGTATATTCACGAGCAGTTTTTCCGTATCGTAAATGCCGATTGTAATATCATCCTGTACCAGACTGTTTAAATAAGGGGCTACTTTGATAAATGCTTCAAGAAGATCTGTGGTTTCTTTTTCCGTTCTTATACTCAATTCCATTCACTCCTTTTGATTAATAAGGGAAGCTGCGTTTCTCGTGCTGGACCGAGATCCATTTAAGTGTCGTAAACTCTTCAAGGCTCCATTCGCCGTTCAAACGGCCGAGACCTGATTGCTTTTCACCGCCGAAGGCCACATTTGGTTCATCGTTGATGGTCGTGTCATTGACATGAATCATGCCTGTTTCAATGCGCTTCGCAAAAGCCACGCCGCGCTCAAGATTTGACGTATGTACGGCACCGCTCAAGCCAAATGGGGTTTCGTTTGCGATGTCCACAGCTTCGTCTTCTGAATCAAACTTCATAAAGGAGACGACAGGTCCGAACAGCTCTTCTTTAGCAATGCTCATGAACGGCTTTACATCTTTTAAGATCGTCGGTTCCACGATTGTCCCGTTAAATCCGCCAAGCTTCACTGGGACAGCGCCTTCTTCAATCGCTCTCTCAACCGATTTCATCAGCCCGTCCGTCTGTCTGCTGTTGATTAAAGGCCCGATGATTGTGTCAGGGTCCATCGGATCGCCGACCTTCAGCGATTCCACTTTTGCCTGATACAGCTCAAGGAACTTGTCATAAATTGAAGAATGAACAAGCACGCGGTTGGCTGACATGCAAATCTGGCCTTGGTGTGTAAATCGGCTGAACACCGATGCGTTAACCGCGTGTTCGATATCTGCATCCTCAAGCACGATGAAGGCGCTGTTACCGCCGAGTTCAAGAAGCGGCTTTTTAAAATGCTTCATCGCAAGCTGGCCGATGTAGCTGCCGACTTTCGTAGAACCTGTAAATGAGATGATCCGCGGCACAGGATGTTCGACAAAACTGTCTCCGATTTCTGCTATGTCAGTGACAACGACATTCAAAAGCCCTTCCGGTATTCCCGCATGCTCGAAAATTTTTGCAATCAGCGTACCTCCGCAAATCGGGGTTTCTTCATGTGGCTTTAACACGACGCCATTGCCTGCTCCGAGTGCGGGTGCCACTGATTTCATAGATAAAAAGAATGGAAAATTAAATGGACTGATAACGCCGACAACACCTGCCGGCATACGATATAATCTATTTTCCTTGCCGTCTATTGTGGACGGAAGTATTTTTCCTTCCATGCGGACAGGGAACGTTGCCGCTTCTTTCATAATGTTTTTGACAAGCCCGATTTCAAATGCTGCTTTGAGCCTTGTCCCGCCAAGCTCTTCCATAATCAAATAAATGATGGCTTCTTCGTTCTCCTCAATATACGCGACGGCTTTTTCTAAAATGGTTCTTTTCTCAAACGGATTGACCGCATCCCATTTTTTCTTCGCCAGTGCCGCTGCCCTGTATGCTTCATCTACATCGTCAGCAGTTGCTTTTTGAAAGGATGTGAATGTTTTTTGAGTGTAAGGATTTTTGTTTTCCAAGACATTGGGGCTGCTGCCCTCCCGCCATTTCCCGCCAATAAATTGTTTATTCAGCTCTTCATATTGAAACATGTCAGCATCTCCTTTTTAACCGCAAGTCAAAATATGTGTGAATCTATTTTTTCTATCGGTTCACACTGGATAAA
The DNA here is from genome assembly GCF_010093085.1 of Bacillus sp. SKDU12. Lineage (GTDB taxonomy): Bacteria > Bacillota > Bacilli > Bacillales > Bacillaceae > Bacillus > Bacillus mexicanus. The sequence continues at coordinate 113,330 of NZ_MSRC01000010.1, forward strand.
ATTGAATATCATATGAGTAAAATTTCCCATTCTGTCCTACATCAACGCTGTTTCGCTTCTATCTTTTAAAGTAAGAAAATATATGATTGACCGCGCCAAATTCCGACAATATAATACAATAAGAACTGCGTAAAACGATTAGGATATTCTGAATCCTCCAGGAGGAACTTTTAATGAGTTCATTATTTAGAAAAAAACCGCTTGACACATTGAGCGCGCAAAGCAAGTCAAATAGCCTCGCCCGTACGTTAAGCGCATTTGATTTAACCTTGCTTGGCATCGGCTGTGTAATCGGTACCGGGATTTTTGTCATAACAGGGACAGTGGCGGCAACTGGTGCAGGGCCCGCTCTCATCATCTCGTTTATTTTAGCGGGGCTCGCCTGTGCGCTCGCTGCCTTTTGCTATGCCGAGTTTTCGTCTTCGATTCCGATTTCAGGAAGCGTGTATTCATATTCCTATGTAACACTCGGAGAGCTGCTCGCCTTTTTGATCGGATGGGACCTTATGCTTGAATATGTCATTGCACTGTCGGCGGTTGCCACCGGCTGGTCTTCCTACTTTCAATCACTGCTTGCCGGCTTCAGCCTTCATATTCCGGCCGCATTGGCAGGAGCGCCGGGAAGCACACCGGGCGCCGTGTTTAATCTTCCGGCTGCACTGATCATTCTCCTCATCACTGCGATTGTCAGCAGAGGCGTCAAAGAAAGTACACGCTTTAACAATGTCATCGTATTGATGAAAATCGGGATCATTTTATTGTTTATCATCGTGGGAATCGGCTATGTCAAACCGGATAACTGGTCTCCTTTTATGCCGTTTGGGATGAAAGGCGTCATTGTCAGCGCGGCAACTGTATTCTTCGCGTATCTCGGGTTTGATGCGGTTTCTAATGCTTCAGAGGAAGTGAAAAATCCGCAAAAAAACATGCCGGTCGGCATTATTTCGGCTCTTGCCGTTTGTACCGTTCTGTACATCACGGTATCGCTTGTGCTGACAGGTATGATGCCTTATACGAAATTGAATGTCGGTGATCCGGTGTCCTTTGCGCTGAAATTCGTCGGTCAGGACGCTGTTGCCGGCATAATCTCTGTCGGTGCCATTATCGGGATTACAACGGTGATGCTCGCTTTGCTGTACGCTCAGGTTCGTTTGACATTTGCCATGAGCAGAGACGGCCTGCTGCCCGGATTGTTCGCAAAGGTCCATCCGTCATTTAAAACGCCGTTCCGCAACACATGGCTGACAGGTATTGCTGCGGCGGGGATCGCTGGGTTTATTAATCTTGGAACGCTGGCCCATTTGGTGAACATGGGAACATTGGCCGCGTTTACGATCATTTCAATCGCTGTCATTGTGTTAAGAAAGAAATATCCGGAAGTCAAAGCTTCCTTTAGAGTGCCATTCGTTCCGGTTGTGCCGATTATCAGCGCAGGCATCTGCCTTTGGTTCATGTACAGCCTTCCCGGTGTCACGTGGCTTTCATTTGTGATCTGGATCGCTGTTGGAACGATGGTTTATTTCCTGTACGCAAGAAAACACAGCTTATTAAACAAATAATCCTTTTCAGCTGGCGGTGCCTTACCCGCCGGCTTTTTTCTTTTTTCATGTGCTATACTTTGAGTACATATACCGAAAGGGAGACAAACGGATGACACATTACCGCACTTTATTATTTGATATAGATGATACCATCCTTGATTTTAAAGCGGCAGAAGCATTGGCGCTGCGTTTGCTGTTTGAAGATCAGAACATTCCTTTAACAGCTGACATGAAGGAGCAGTATAACATAATCAATCAAGGCCTGTGGAGAGCTTTTGAAGAAGGGAAGATTACACGAGATGAAGTCGTGAACACCCGTTTTTCCGCTTTGTTCAAGGAAAATGGCTATGAGGCGGACGGCGCCTTGCTTGAGCAAAAATACCGAAGCTTTCTTGAAGAAGGACATGAGCTTATGGACGGCGCCTTTGAGCTTATCTCAACTCTGCATCATCAGTTTGATCTGTATATCGTGACAAACGGCGTATCTAAGACGCAATACAAGCGTCTCCGTGATTCAGGATTATTTTCTTTCTTCAAGGATATGTTTGTTTCTGAAGATACAGGCTTTCAAAAACCGATGAAGGAATATTTCGATTACGTGTTTGCACGGATTCCCCGATTTTCAGCAGAGCACACATTAATTATCGGTGATTCACTCACAGCTGATATGAAAGGCGGACAGCTCGCCGGACTTGATACTTGCTGGGTAAACCCTGATATGAAGCCGAACGCGCCAGAGATCACACCCACCTATGAAATTCGTAAGCTTAAAGAGCTATGCCGCATATTGAATATCGAACACGCCGTCAGCTGCTAATCATGCTGGCGGCGTTTTTTTAGAAGAGGCTTTTTTCCTCTTGATAAATTCTTCACCTTATGAATAATATAGGGATATTCTTTGGCTATGTATGTAAGGAGGAGACTCATTTGGCTATCGCCGCCCCGCTAAAAGAAAAAACAACCCACAAACCCGGCACTACGGTGTATCCGATTTTGATTATTATCGGAATCTGCCACATGCTCAACGATTCGCTGCAAGCCGTGATTCCGGCCATGTTCCCTATTTTGGAACGCTCTATGAGCCTGACGTTTACACAGCTCGGAGTCATCGCTTTCACATTAAACATGGTCTCATCTGTCATGCAGCCTGTCGTCGGCTGGTATACCGATAAACAGCCGCGGCCGTATGCGCTGCCAATCGGCTTGACCGCCAGCATGCTTGGCATATTGGGCCTTGCGTTTGCCCCGTCATTTGTAACGATTTTATGCTGTGTGTTTTTCATTGGATTAGGCTCGGCCATTTTTCATCCAGAAGGTTCCCGTGTAGCATATATGGCCGCCGGCACAAAACGCGGGCTCGCCCAGTCGATCTATCAGGTAGGCGGTAACTCCGGCCAGGCGATGGCGCCTCTGATCACCGCGCTGATCCTTGTGCCGCTCGGACAATTCGGTGCCGTGTGGTTTACACTTGTCGCCGCACTCGCTGTTATGTTTCTGCTGTATATCGCGAAATGGTATGCCGCACGTCTCGGAAGCCTTGCCCAGAAGTCAGGCAAACAAAAGAACCCAACTGAAAATACGGCCATCACCAAGTCTGTTGTATCTGCTCTTATCATTATTATATTTCTCATTTTTGCACGGTCTTGGTATACAAGTGCAATCGGCAACTTTTACACGTTTTACGCGATAAATACATATCACGTAAGCATTCAGCAGGCACAAAGCTATATCTTTGTCTTTTTGCTGTTCGGCGCTGCCGGCACGTTTCTCGGCGGCCCGCTTGCAGATCGTTTCGGAAAACGCTTCGTGATCCTCTGTTCGCTGCTTTGCTCGGCGCCGCTGGCGATTTTGCTTCCATTTGCCGGCCCGGTGCTCGCCTATGGCGTGCTGGCATTAAACGGCTTAATTCTCATGTCGAGCTTTTCCGTAACGGTCGTTTACGCTCAGGAGCTTGTCCCTGGAAAAATCGGCACAATGTCCGGTTTGACCGTCGGGCTAGCCTTCGGAATGGGTGCGATCGGCGCTGTGGCGCTTGGCGCTCTAATTGACTCGGCGGGGCTGACCCCGACGATGATTGCCATTGCCTTTCTCCCTGTCCTCGGCATTCTTGCCTTCCTGCTGCCGAGTGACCAGAAGCTGAGAGAATGGCATAGCTAAAAAATCCCTGCCCGCGGCAGGGATTTTTTTAATCCAGCTGTATAAAATGAGTGTCAGGCACTGCATGCTTCGGGATAAAGCCGTCCGCGAAATCTGGGAATGCTGACTGAATGTCGTCAATCCATTTTTTCAGCTGCAAAATATACGGCATATAGATTAAATCGACTGTGTTTTCATCATCTATATGATAAAACCAGCAAAGATTAAATTCATTTTCCGTCACTAACGTTAAACCGGAAAAGTGATAAAAGATCAGCGGACTTTCATTGACATACACTTTGCCATTCCGTTTTGATACTTTATATTTTTCTATATTCCAAAGAGCAGTGTTTACCCCAATAGATTTAATGATATGAACGTGCTCAAATTGCTCCGGCCACTTTTCCACATATCTTTGATCCCCATATGTTTTGCGCTCTGCATCCATATCAACTGTACAATAGCTGATACACTCCTGTCTCCACTGCCAAACAGCTTCATATGCTTCCCTGACATTTCGCGTTCCGACAAATCCAGTGTTAAAACGGCCAGTGCGTTCATAATAAGACATAAACCGCTTGGAATTATTGTGATCTGTCAGAAATAAAGAAGCGTTTGGGTTTTCAGCAAAAATCAGTTCTGGATCAGAGAAGAAAAACAAGTCCGTATCCATATGGGCAAAATATTCAGCATCATCCCAATTCGTCATGACATGGAACAAAAAAGCAGGCTTCAAGGTCCAGCAATACTCGTGAAAGGTTCTATTGTTTTTGGCTTCGAGCAGCTCAGGTGTTTCTACCTCATACAACTGAACAAGGGTCACATGCTCCCATTCGGGGTACTGAAGCAGCTCATAGGCTTTAGGATCAACACAAAGCACATATAGATGAAAATCACTGCATGACTCATGAAGTGACTGAATCAAAGGCTGCAGCTTAAAAACATGCGTTCTCGATACAAGTGTTGAAAAATGAAACTTACTCATCATACCACATCCATTTATTTAAGATCGATCTGCAATAAATCAGAAGCAAGCATCGTTAACGCAATAACAAAGTCATGAATGCCAATCCTCTGTTTTGCGTCATAAAGAAGCGTTTTGACTCGATTGGCATCAAAGTCGGTTACTGTAACTTCCGTCCCCTTCTCATGCCAGTCAGGATTTAAATTGCGATATCTTACAATTTGAAGCAGTTTCAAAAATTCCTCCAGCAAATAAGCATACTGGGGGTGCTGATGAAGTGTTTGAATATCCCCCATAATATTGTTGGTCATGATAGGATAAAAAGGTCCATTGAAAACCAAGTGCACATCCATTGAATAAATATCATTATACTTATCACACATATACGCAATATTCGTTCGGATATCGTCAATTGACGAATTGCTCGGGTGCTCCTGATGGACACTTATAATATCACGCCGTATTTTAAATACCATCCCAGCCTTATGCAGCTTAATGCCTAGATCATAATCCTCAAAGCCATACTTCACAATGCCTTCATCAAATAATCCAACATCCTCCACATGTTTTCTTTTGACCGATGAATTGTTTGTGATAAAAAAACGCCACGGCATATGATATCCGTTCAAATCATCACCGTAATGTTCCAGTACTTTTTTCAGCACTTGAACGAAGTCAATATCAAGATCATAGCTTTTTTCTAGAAATGCTCCGCTCTTAATATCCGATTGCTGTAAAAGCCTCTGTTTGTCTTTTGACGGAACAGCCCCAAACTGTTCTGCGATTTGTTTTTTATTTTCTTCTTCAAAATTCTCATAATAAAAGCTGTAGATCCGTTTCCAAAACAAACCGCACACGACAAGCTTCTCCCCGCTCTCATGTGCTTGAATATGCTTCGCCACATGTTCCTTTTCAGCAAGCATATCACTATCATGAAAAATCAGGATGTCGCCTTTCGCTTTACGAATCGCTTGGTTTCGCCCATAAGCGATTCCTCTGTTTTGTTCAATGCGGACAATCGTAAGCGGAAAATTCGCTTGAAATGACTCAAGCATCGAGAGCGTCCCATCTTCAGAGCCATTGTCCGCTACAATGACTTCAAAAGTTTCATCACACTCCTGCTGGTTTAATGACAAAAGGCTGTTATACAGACGCTCCTTTGAATTATATGCAGGAATAATAACGCTTGCTTTCATTTCATTTCACTTCCTGTATTTACTATTTATTTGTTGTCATCTTTTGAAGCAAAACCGTTAAATGCACAGTCTAACGTTTTGATGTGCTGAATAATATGCGTCAGCGTCTCTTGATACAGCTCATGCACAAACGGCAGATCTGTGCGGGTTGTTTCATGAATCTGTTTCATTTCATTGAGACTGACAATTCGGTATCCGCTGAAATGGTAAAAAATCAGCGGGCTGCCATCCTCCAGCACGATCTGGCCATCCTCCCATGAAAATGTATGCTGCCCGTAATTCCAGTGTCCGATGTTTACACCAGGTGTCGTAATATCACACACATTGGGAAACAGCTTAGACATATAATCCAAATACCCCTGATCACCGAACTTCCCTTCACCCGGAGCATTTTTGCATTCCTCAAGACAGCGCTCCTTCCACCACTCTAAGCAATCAGTACCGGCATCATCATTCTTAAAGCTGATAAAGCCGGAGTTATATTTGCCTAAAAGCCGCTGCAGCATGGCAATCTGCTCTTTTTCAAAGGAAGGGATAACGATATCCCCCCGTGAAAGCAGAACCGAGCAGTCGGGCTGGTTTTCAAAGATCGGCGCCGGGTCAGCATAGAAAAAGAGATCCCCGTCAATATACGTTACACGCTCCAGCTCAGGATTGCTGTTCAGCACCGCCTGCAAAAAGATCGGCTTCATCGTCCAGCAGTACTCGCTTTGGTTCCTCGTTTCCTTCAGCTTCAGAAGCATTTCATTCTCAAGAGCGGCCACTGGCACCAGATGCAGCTGTTTCATCTTCAGTTTCTGTAAGACGCGGTGTGTATCTTCATCCATGCACAGCGTAAAAATAGGGCTGTCTTGGTCAACTTGCTCTAACGACTCAAATAAGGCGACTGCCTGATATAATCTCCCTTTTGATAAAACGGTGCAATAGGCGCTGGTCACAGTCAAGTTCACCTCGTTTCACGTTACTTTTTGAAGAATTCTGTATACCACTCAATCGTTTTTTCAAGTCCTTCATCAATCGTGTAGGCCGGTGTCCAATTCAGCAGCTTTCTTGCTTTTTCCGCGGATAAATATTGATGTTTGATTTCATTGCTTCCCTGATTCAGCACCTTCGGCTTCAGATTACTGTTCATTTTCTTCATGATTTTTTCTACCAGTTCAAGTACGGTCAGCTGAATCTCATTGCTGAAATTAAAAGCCTCTCCGGCAAGGTTGTTTTCTTCCATTTTTTCTGCCAGAAGCAAATAAGCCTGAACGGCGTCTTCAATATAAAAGTAGTCACGGACAAAGGTACCGTCGCTGCGGATTTCCGGTGCTTCCCCATTCAGCACAAGCTGGATCGTCTGTGGAATGATGCGGTTGAAATTCAAGTCCCCGCCGCCGTACAGGTTCCCGCAGCGCGTGATACAGACCGGCAGACCGTACGTGTGAAAATACGTGTGGCTGATCAGATCTGCGCAGCTTTTCGAGACATCGTACGGATGCTTGCCTTGCAGCGGCATATTCTCATCGTACGGCAGGTTTTCTTGATCCCCGTAAGCTTTATCACTTGAAGCCACAATCACCCGTTTTATTAATGGATGCTTCCGGCAGGCTTCAAGAATATTCCACGTGCCAAGGATATTCGCTTCAAATGTAGAAATCGGGTTGCGGTTCGCCACACCGACAATTGCTTGAGCAGCGAGGTGAAAAACTGTGTCAATTTCATATTCGCCAAGCGCGCGTTCCATCACAGCCATGTCTTCAAGTGAGCCCCGCACAATGTTCATTTTCTTAATATGTTCACCCTGATAAAGGTTGGATTGAGGCACATGATCTCTAACAAGCCCTGTAACATTCGCTCCCTGTTCGATCAGTTCTTTCACCAAATAACTTCCTAAAAGACCTGTACACCCCGTAACAAACACGTTTTTATTTTTCCAAAAACTCAAATCAGTTCACCATACCTTCCATGCTTGTTGTCCGTGATCCCACATTTTGTTGACTTCTAAAAGATTTTTATACGTATCGATGGCCGTCCAAAATCCGTAATGACGGTACACGGCAAGTTCTCCGTCTTTGGCAAGGTTCTTCAGCGGTTCATCTTCGAACATCATATTCCCGTCCTTTGGCAAATAATCGAAAACCTTAGGACTGAGAACAAAGAATCCGCCGTTAATGATTCCGTCACTTGATGTCTTTTCAGAAAATGTTTTCGCCATGCCTTCCTCAACCGTCAAGGTGCCGAATTGCGAAACCTTTTCAATACCGGTGACCGTCGCGGCAGCACCTTTTTCCTGATGATAGCTGATGAGATGGAAAAGATTAATATTGGCCAGCCCGTCTCCATAGGTGAGCAGAAACGGTTCATCACCGATATAATCTTTTGCCTGCAAGATTCTTCCCGCTGTCAGTGTGTCTTCCCCTGTCTCCAGCAACGTTATTTTCCACGTTTCAGGCTTTCCAAGTATCTGCACCTCTCCTGTAGAGCTGTCGAGCGTCAGGCTGTTGTGCTTCCATTCATAATCGAGAAAGTATTCTTTGATTTTTTCTCCTTTATAACCCAAAAGCAGAATAAACTCGTTTACTCCGTAGTACTGATAGATTTTCATAATATGCCATAGAATCGGTTTTCCGCCTATCATGGCGAGCGGTTTAGGAATGTCATTTGTGACTTCGCTCATTCTCGTTCCTTTTCCGCCGCAGAGAATGACCGCTTTCATCTCTACCCCTCATCTCTATGAATATTGAGTTCGAAACCCGGTACATCCTTACAATCTATCAAGAGTATCCCTGATAATTTGTCCACTTCAATACCGGTTTCAAAATCTACTGTAATGATATGAGAGGCAGAGGGCATTGGTGATTAAATGGAATCTATTTTTTCAAGTTGGTGATATAACCAAAAAAAGAGCCATGAGCGAAGGCAATGTGCCCGCTCATGGCTCTTTCAGTCTTACTATTTGATTTCTTTTTCCCTGCCGTAATGATAGTTAGACGGATCAACGGCTTTGAAATCGCTGAGTTTATGGAACCTCAGTAAGTCTTTATACAGGACACTGTCTGACAGACTCAGCTGCTGGTTCACTCTTGTTTTCAGATTCTTCGTTTCTTCATTCGCTTTCAGTTTGTTACCAGTCTTCGTATCGTAAATGATATTGTCGACAGATGTGTACTTCGGCGTCACGAAATCTCCGTTTCTAAATGCCACTGTATCATCGTGGTCTTTAGAGAATAAATCAGTACCAAAGTTGATATACTTCTGAGAATCAATTCCTTGTAAGTGCAGAAGTGTCGGCATGACGTCAACTTCGCCGCCATACGTATGGTTCACTCCGCCTTTTTTGCCAGGAACGCGGATCATCAGCGGCACACGCTGGTTCTGCGCATTTTGATAACCTGTGATCTCTTTTCCAAGAATCTCTTTCATCGCACGGTTATGGTTTTCAGAAATACCATTATGGTCACCGTAAATCATGATAACTGAGTTGTCATACAGACCGGCTTTCTTCAGTTCCTTAAAGAATTGCTCAAGAGACTCATCAAGATAACGGGCTGTTTGGAAGTAGCTGTCAACTGTGTTATCGCCCGTTGTCGCTTTCTTAATGGATGCGTCTTCTTCATCCAAGTTAAACGGATAATGGTTTGTTAATGTAATCAAATGTGCGTAAAACGGTTTTTTCAGAGACTCCAGTTTTGGAATCGATTCTGTAAAGAACGGTTTATCCTTAAGTCCCATGTTAATGACATTTTCATCTGACATATCATACGTGCTTGCATCAAAGAATTTGTCATAACCGATATGTTTGTAAATCTGGTCACGGTTCCAGAACGATTTGTAGTCACCATGCAGGACAGCGCTTGTGTAGCCTTCCTTCTGGTCTAAAATCGCCGGGAGTGACTGGTATGTGTTTTCGCCTTTTGTCACAAACGCGGAACCTTCAGGGAGCCCGAAGATCGAGTTATCCATTGTCAGTTCGGCATCCGATGTTTTTCCCTGGCCTGTCTGGTGGAAGAAGTTATCAAAATACGTTGTATCTTCCCCGCCGTGTGCGAGTTTATTCAAGAACGGCGTCACCTCTTCACCGTTCAGCTTGTAATCAATCAGAAATGACTGGAAGCTTTCCAGGTGAATCTTAATGATGTTTTTTCCTTTTGCAGAACCGAAATACTCGGCATTCGGTTTCGCATAATGAGACGTCGTATAATTCTCAACGCTTGTTAAATCATCACTGCTCGCATAGGCTCTTTGCGTTTCCGTTTGAGCCGTCTGAACACCGTCATAAATGGTGTAATTGTAAAGACCTAAATATTTCACAATATAATTGCGGTCAAATGTTCTTGTCAGCAGCTCCGGACGATCTTTTTCCGCAAAGTGCAGGTTGATAAAAAACAGTGCAATCCCAGAAAGAATCACTAAGGATGCAAAGCGTTTTTTCATTTTGTATTCTTTTAATTCAGGTCTCCAAATCAATACCGCAACCAGAATGATGATATCCAAGAAATAGAAAATATCATGTCCGGCCATAATACTGAAAATCCCGTCTCCCATGTTTCCGACGTTGCCGGACTGTTTGATGTTCGGGAATGTTAAGAAATCGTCAAAGAAACGATAGAACAAAATATTTGCGTATAACACAAATGTCATGATGAAATCGATAATCAGCATGATAATAGCTGATTTGCGCCCTTTTACAAGCAAAGCCAGTCCTAAAAAGAAAATGGCGCTTGAGAATGGGTTAAATATCAGGAGGATCTCCTGGGTTGTGCCTTTTACCCCAAGATTAAATTCAGTCTTGTAGGATAAATACGTTTTTGCCCAAAACAGTATAACAGCCAGCACAAAAAAGCTAAGTTTGTAAGAAAAAAGTTTCTTCATGGCAACCTCTACTTTCTTAAACACTTTAAGTTCTTCGTTCATATTTACCTGCTCTTTATCCTGTCTTCCAATTCCTTCTTTCCAAACAACATCAAGGCATCACACAACAAATAAACACACCGCGGCAAACCGGAATATTTATGTTTTGCACCATACCTTTTTATTACATCCATTTCAAACCAAACACTTGACGAAAGAAGCCTTCATTTCGTTTCACATTTTTTCTCAAAAAATAAAAAAAGGGGTTCTTTTGTCATGTGTACCATGGAAAAAAGAAATAGATACCGAGTATAAGAATAACATAAACTAGCAAAAACGAAAAATATGTTTTGCAGACAGCCTGCCTTTTGGGCTGGACTGAGGTTATTGTATGCACAAACATTTTATACAATCACCATTTTTTAAAAGGGCATGGCATCATCCCCATTCTCTGATTGACGATCAATCATCGTTTTTTCTATACTTGAGAAGCTGTACAATACGCGAATAAGGTGATTTTATATATGGATTTTGAAATTCGATTTTTATCCTTTTATGTCATACAGGTGGAAGGCAAGGATGAGCAGGCGAACAAGCAGTTCAAGCATTTCCAAACCCTTGATACAGGTGAATTTGAAGAAAGCGAGCTGAAGGACTTTCTCGACGGAGAGCTGAAAAAAATTGTCAAACGGAAAGCCGACCGCCATCCGCAGTCCGAGCAGGTGCCGACGAAAATCGGCCATTTTATCGTCGAGCCCGGTCACGATCTTGATTCCAATCCGAACTACAACATGTTCAACCGCGCGCGTCTTGCGGAAACAAAAGAGGACTTTAACGATCTGAGTGAACAGTTTGTCGGCACGTACCTCGACACGAGCGCAGTCCGCGGCGGCGTGTTCCTCGTCGCTTCCGCCGTACCGAAAAAATACTTCGACGAGTCATTTGTCTTTATTATGAAATGTGATTTTGAGCCGAAAGTCGCCCGTATCTCAGACGCTTCTTCTCTCATTAAAAAAGTCGAAATGGCGATCACGACAAAAAATATGAAAAGCATTCAATATCCGTACATGCCGGAGGAAGGAATGATTGAGGAAGGCGAGCTGAAAATCCACCAGTCCTCACATGCACGCTATTTCGAGGACTTTTTGAAATTCGTTGAATACGGGGAATCAATGCCGGAAATCATGAAAAACCAGGTTATGAACATGGTGCAGGAGCACGTCTACGAGACATTTGAAGACAACAGTGAAGAGCTCAAGCAGTTTGAACAGGATATTGAGATTTGGGAAGCCAGCGAAAAACGAGAGATTCAAGAGCGCCTCGATACCCACCAAGTGATTGAAGCCTCCGCTCAAATCATCGAGCACACACCAGAGGCCCAGCTGAAAATGAAGGTGGGAGAAACCGAGATTAAAGGATTGCTGGCGGATTTTGGCGATTCAATTCATCTCGCAAAAGTGAACGGACGTTATGTTGCGCTGATTGAAGCCGAGACGATTTCGTTTGAAAAAGGCAGTTCTCCGGTGGAATTTTATAAGCCTGAGGGGCTGCATGAGGTGATTGAGCGGATTCGGAATAAAACAGAGTAAGAGTAAAAAAGTCCAGAATTGATTCTGGGCTTTTCGTGTCTCATCTCCCTGCTCTCCAATCCGCTCCCCGCTGTACCATAAGTAAAATATAAAAAAAGCGCCTATCCAATGACAGGCGCTCTCTGATTAATCATCACTGCTTAAGATGCCGAAGAAGCGAAGCAGATTGATGAACAGGTTGATAAAGTCAAGATACAGTGATAATGCCATAACCGGAATTAAGTCTTCCGTAATATGGCGGTGTTTAATTTGGTTCAGATCATACAAAATGTAAAGGGAAAAGACGATGGTCCCGATCACGGAATACGCCATCATTGCCGCTGAGTTTAACGGACTGAAAATATTGAAGATGCCAACGACTATTAATCCGAGCACGGCTACCAGCAAAAATGACCACAGGAAGGATAAATCCTTCTTCATTTTTGCGCCGATTGTGCCCAGAACGGCAAAAATGACAAATGTAGAGCCAAAGGCTTCAAGCACGACATAGGCGCCGGCGATGGAAGCGTAGTGGCTGACGATCGGAAATAAAGTAATACCGGAAATAAAGGCGAATGTAAATACAAACGCATATCCAACCGCTTTTTTTCTGCGCATCCAGAAGGCCAGAATAATCATGCCCACTTCAAGAATAGAAAGCGGCAGCATCAAAGCGACAGGAACAAATTGGCCGATAAAAAGCCCGACAGTCGCGATCAGCAGTGTGAAAACAAAAACTGTCAAAATTCGCTGCATGATCGATTGCTTATTCTCATGAACTGTAGCTTGCATGTCAAAAATCCTCCTAAAAAATAATCTTAAAGGTCTATTATATAAAAATTGGATGAAATATGTAATGTTTTTAAGGAGAATTTAATAAAACAAACACCCTGAAGCATTCACTTTGATTCTTTTCTTTTCAGCGAAAAACGGTGCTTTTCTATTTTTTCAATTTGGGTAATTTGAGAATCATGAACCGTGATTTGCACAGTGCCGAAATCGAGCGTTTCCAGCGAGCTGATTATTTTTTCAATGACCTCTGAATCAATCGTTGATTTTGAAACCAAAAGACCTTCCCCCTTGTTAAATATGTTTAATTCACAGTATTCTTATAAGAATTATAATATTATGTTTTTTTTAATAAATCAAGACGATTTCTATTCAAATCAAAAAGGCATATGATCATCCGATAACGGACAATCATATGCCTGGTTTATCGCCTTATTTATTTTCTTCGAGCTTCTCAACAATACAGCGGACGCCCATGTTTTCTAATGCCTGCTTCAGCGTGCCGTACGTTTCATATTCCCGGAAGTCAAGCCCCAATTGAACCGATGTCTGAGCCACATCTGGACGAATCCCTGAAGACACAGCTTTGATCCCTAATAAGAAAAGCGTTTTTGACAGGTTGTATAATTGGTGCGCCACCATGGTATCCACGATTGCAACACCCGAAAGATCAACGACAAGGCTTGTAATTTTTTTCTCGATACAGCTGGCCGGCACTGTTTCTAAAATAACCTGCGCCCGTTTCGTATCAATTGAGCCGATAAGCGGCAATATCCCGATACCGTCCGCAATAGAAATCACCGGGCAGCCCAGCTCAGAAATCAGTTCCTGCTGCGATGTGAGCCTCATCATCATAAATTTTTGATACCGCTCGGAAAATTCAATAATCAGCTTATCAAACGATTGATTCACAATGCGGTTCCATCGTTCGGCATCCTCGTTTGTGACAAGATCCTGATTCTCTTTTATAAACGCAGCGACTGCCTCCCAGAACGAGATTCTTGAGTTTGCCATCGCTTCTACAACTTCATGGACCTGTACATCTTGCTCCACCCTGTTTTTCGCAACGATTTGCGCCCATTTTGTCATATTTTCTTGAAACTCATTTTGATCCTCCAAGAACGCGCTTGCAATTGTGATATTGGTAAACGTATGCTGCTCGGTTAAAAGCTTTTTCGTTTCTGCACTTAAATTGTCGGCTGAATAAAGCTCGCCTTTCAGCTGACATCGCAAACTGAACCATTTCTCGGTAATCCTTGCAGTATTGTCTATAATATATTGATATAATAATTGATCGATATTCACGGTCTGTCTCCTTTTTCATAGTAGAAGCTCTTTTATTATAAAATTATAAATCGGATTTGGGAATGAGACTAGAAAAAAATCAAATAAATCTGCACCGGGAACGCATTCCAATTTCATCCATAGGCGAATGCACCAAAAACGTCCGCTCACATACACTGCAAATGTATAGTTTACAAGAGAAAGGACGTTATGACATGTATTATGTTGATCCTTATATGTTTGCCGGGCATTTTTATGAACCTTGGCCTGTTTTTGAATATGAATATCGTTATCCAGATGGTTTCCCATGGTCTGGCGGCAGTGCTATGCCTGGGGGCAGCACCATGCCAGGTATGGGCGGCGGTGCTCCGCAAGGACCTCCGCCTTCCCAAATACCAGCAAAACCACCAAAACCGCAGGGTGCTCAAGGAGCCGTTTTTTTAGTTGAACCCGTCACCATTCGGCCTTGCCTCTTCCGATTCACCTATGTTTGGTTAACTAACGGAAGATCATTTTGGTTCTATCCAATCGTTCTTGGCAGAAGATCGGTCGGCGGCTTTTATTGGAATGCATCACAGCGCCGCTGGGTTTATTTCGCTTTAGACACAAATCTGATCGATGTTGTGAGTTGCTCATTTTAATCAAACATCAGCCGGATTTACCGGCTGATGTTGTTTTGGCTAAGTTTACCTATGATCAAACAATTGGCACGGTTGCTGTATATGTTGATGAAGACCAGCAGAAAAGCAATTTGGGGAAGAAAAGGCGGGTTTGATATCGCGGCGGACTATCCAATGAGTTTAACGCAAGCCATGTACGAGCTGTCAAATAATAAGACATGCAAACAATAAAAAGCTTGCGCCTCGCAGCAAGCTTTTTATATGAAAATTATGTCGCTCTGCTTTCTTCATATGTGACGGTATACAGCGGCTTATTTTTGTTCCATTCCGCAAATAACACATCCTCCGCCTTACCAACGTTCTTCTTTTTCAATTCTTCCGTAAGCCACTGCTCATCCACACCCGCTTCCTTCAGATTATCCCGGATGATCTCTCCGTCTATGATCAAAGTGATCGGCAATGAGACGGACTTCGAAGGAACCTGCAAATCTTTATTTGTCGGTTTGTCAAAGTCGGATTTTGGAAGTACACTGACCATCCCGTTTGTTTCAAGAATCGCATATTCGACTTCTTGTATCGAGAAGCTCCCCACTTGCCTCAGAAGACTTTGCAGCTGGTTAATATCCATCTTGTTTTTCTCCATTACTTTATATTGAAGCACTCCTTTGCGAATGACGATATTCGGCTCACCCTCCAAGAACTTTCGCGATGATTTTATTTTTTGTGTGACAAATTCAATGAGATAAATCAGCACGCCCCACAGCAGTGAAGCAAATATAATGATTTTTATCTTAATTTCCTGATCGTACACAGCATTTCCGACCAATTCCCCTAAAATTAATGCAGAAATAAAGTCAAACGGCGTAATTTGAGAAAATTGCGTTTTTCCGAGAAGTTTTAAAATGATAAATAAAATTCCTAAACCGCATACCAGCTCCACTGCTACACTTAAATAATTTCCCATATTGATAACACCTACTTCTTGATAATACTATCAGTATAGTCAACGGTTTCTTTTCTAAACCGAAAAAGCTCCCCTTTGGCCGCTCAATCATGAAAAGCGAATCATTTATTTAAAGTTCTATGTATTCATCCTTTTAAAAAACACTTGCTGTCCCCTCGAAACATTCAACATCACGAGAGGCAGCAGTATCTCCTATTCTTCCCCAGCATCGTCTGATAATCCTTTCAATCAAATAACCGGAAATGACATTGAGTCCAAACGTTCTCGGGCTCATTCCTTTCCAGCCGCATACATACCTGAGACTGCACCAGATCGCAAGCACACCAAGAACAACCATCCCAGCCGCTTCCTATCAGAAAATTTCTTCCGTGAAAAACAGATGCGCCAGCGAACAGACAAGACGGCACGGTCACCATATCTCCTGCTTTCCCTTTTAGAAAAAGACAAAAAAGCCTCCTGCAAAGGACGCTTATTCTGCCGCAAGCTCTTTCTCAAATAAATGATATCCGGATGCATCAGCACCCATGAATTCATAGCCCATACGCCGATAAAAGGAATGCAAGGCATCATTATCAGCAACACAGTCAAGCCTGATCTGTGTTTTCCCCGGGAAGTGTACACCCGTCTCTGCCCATTGAAGAACCCGCGCGCCAAGCCCCTGTCCTGCAAGCCGGCGGCTGACTGCAAGACGGTGCAAATAAATGGAACCTGCATGTCCATCTTCTCCCCAAAGCTTTCTGTCCCACTCACTCGGTTCTGGGAGCAGCATCACGACAGCCGCAAGCTCATCATCTTTTTTAAACACAAACACATGTCCTTTTTCAATCGAACCTGCGATATTATGTGTATCGTGTCCTTCCAGCAGCCCGCTCCATTGGGTGGAACCCCGATCCCGGAGCCATTCAGCCGTTCGGACGAGCAACCCTGTAATCGATCCCGCATCCTCATATTCGGCCGGATAAGCGCGGATTCCATCAGCTAGTGTTTCGTTCGTAATCTTAAAAGGTGACATAAAGGCCTCCCAATCAAAAAGTAAGCTTGCACACACCTTGATTATAATGCAGACCAAACAGCAAAAACAGTCATTTTCTCTGTATGTAAAAGGAGTGTATGAAAGAGAGGCCTATCTGCCCATTAGAAAATCTTCTTTTTATCCCGCTCTTCTTTTAAAATCTCAACCGCTTCTCTGAAACGCATAGAATGCACAATTTCACGTTCACGCAAAAAACGAAGGGAATCATTCAAATCAGGATCATCCGAAATATCAATCAGCCATTGATACGTCGCCCTCGCTTTTTCTTCTGCTGCAATGTCTTCATATAAATCGGCAATCGGATCACCCTTCGCCTGAATATAGCTCGCTGTAAACGGCACACCTGACGCATTTTGATAAAAAAGCGCACTGTCGTGATTGACGTAATGATCGCCAAGCCCCGCTTCACGCAGCTGCTCCGGCGTGGCGTCTTTCGTCAGTTTATAGACCATGGTCGCAATCATTTCCAAATGGGCAAACTCCTCTGTGCCAATATCCGTTAAAAGGCCGATGACCTTATCAGGAATCGTGTACCGCTGATTCAAATAACGAAGAGCGGCGGCCAGCTCTCCGTCCGCTCCGCCATACTGCTCAATCAAATACTTCGCCAGCGTCGGATTGCACGTACTGACCTTGACTGGGTATTGCAGCTTCTTTTCATACACCCACATTCAGGCATTCCTCCTTATACTTGCCACGGCCACGGCCCTTGTTTCCAATCCCAATCCTTGCCCGCTGGACTTGTGCCAAACTGAAAAAGCGGTCCGTAAACGGATTCGAATTGCCTTTTTAAGTGCCTTGAATAGCCGGAATATTGATTGAATTGCTTCAGCGCATCTTCATCATGAGGATGTGTATCTAAATAAAGGCTCAGCTCAACAAGCACAAAATCAGCGGCCTGAATTTGCTCAAGCTGACGGTAATATTCGGCATCAACCTTTTTTGCCATGTACGTCTCCCCCTCGATAAGGGTTTTCATAAAAATCATAGAGGTCCTTCCAAAGGGTTCCTTTCCTTAAAGCCTCCATTGGCGAAAACTGTTGCATATGCTCAGGCTGAAAGGCCATATAGAGATTGGGCGGCGTTCTGTAATACTTCTTCCCTATAGGCGGACAAGGGTCAAAACGGCTGTGAAAGGGCGTGTATGATTTGACTGGCGTAAACGGCTGCATATCCTTCATTCCGGCTCCTCCTTTCTCAAAAACAATGACCTTAATAGGTATGAGACAGGAGGAATGATTATGACTGAAAGCGTTAATAAGGAAGCTTAATCTGTTCCTCGATCCCCGTGATACGAAGCGGTACCAGCAGCGTTAAACGTGTTAATTGATTCGCCATAAACAGCGTGCTGTACTTCATGCCTCTCTCCAGCCAGGAACAAATAACCCCGATATGGGCGGACGTGATATAGCTGACGAGTATCTCTTTCGAAACCTGCATCGTGCTCTCTGACTCCTCAATTGATGAAAGCAATTCCTCGTAAACTCATGTCTGAACGAAATCCGCCATAAGGCTTCTGAATTGAGGCCGCCCCCTGTCGCTCAGCATCACTTGGAAGTATTCGGCATGTTCATGGATGTACTCAAAAAGCTTTATAAAAGATACAGGCGGATGATCCTCCTCACGTTCCTAATCTCTAAGGACCTTGACACTCACCAGAAAAATATCACGGATAGCTTCCTTTCAATCACCTCCGTTTTCCCCTCAAGGTACGTTTTCACGGCTGACCAAAACAAATCACGCTTCGCATCACACAAACTTTGGCGCGCAATTCTGAAAGGAGAAGCAGCTCCTGAAGTGCGTACCTTCGTAGCCATATTCCCCAAAAAACTTTTATCACTCTATGCAGAACAAGCGCAGATCAAATTCTTTGTTCCTTCCCAAATAATCATCAACTCATGTAATAAAAATATTAAAAAAACACTCTTGATCAGCAAGAGTGTCCTCTTTTTATCATTTTTATTTATAGACTTATTTTCCCCAATGGCCCATATGGTGGTGATGGTGGTCATAGTGACCATCATGATGATGATGGTGGTTTTCCTTTCCAACATGGTGATGATGATTATCTTTTCCACCATGATGATGGTGATGTCCACCGTTCTCATGATGCATGCTCGGATAACTTACAGCCCCCGTTGAGCCCGCATATCCGCCGCCTGGATAACCGCCGGATCCCCCGTATGCGCCCGATCCTGGATAGACGCCGGCGCCTCCATACATGCCGGATCCCGGGTAGCCTCCATACATACCGGACCCCGGATAGCCTCC
>NZ_MSRC01000011.1 GCF_010093085.1 Bacillus sp. SKDU12
TGGCGCTGAGCCGTTTCTTCAAATAGCTGATGAACCGTTTTGTCTGTCGGCACAGGCAGTGTTTTTCCTTTCCATGCCTCAAGAAGCGTTTGTTTTTCTGTTTCAGTAACGAGTGACAGGCTCGAAAGCGGCTGGTTCGGGTTTCCGGTTACTGCATCTAGAATTTGCATCCAGTATTGCTTCCAACGTTCAATTGTTTCAGGCTTAAACAGCGCTGTATTGTATTCAAGCACGAACGTCAGCCCTCCGTCCGTTTCGTCAGCCGTCAGTGTGATGTCAAACTTGGCCGTTTTCCGCTCAAACGGATGCGGCTCAAGCTGAATCCCTTTCATCGTTAAATCCTTGATGTTCGCATTTTGCATTGAAAATACGGCATCAAATAACGGATTTCTGCTCGTGTCTCGCTGAACCTGTACGTTCCCGATCAGGTCCTCAAGCGGGTAATCCTGTGCTTCAAAAGCGCTGAGTGCTGTTTCTTTCACTTCGCGAAGATAGTCAGTAAATAACTTTTCACCCTGCGGATACGTGCGCAGCGCCAATGTATTGACGAACATTCCGATCACGCGGCTGACTTCTGCTTGAGACCGTCCAACTACAGGTGAACCGACAATGATATCGTGCTGTCCGCTCAGTTTGGATAAAAATGCACTGTATGAAGCCAGAAGCACCATGTACAATGTGGAATCCGTTTCTTTTGCAAGCCTGCGCAGTTCATCAGCTTTGCCCGCTTCCAATGTAAAAGCAATGCGGTCACCTTCGAACGTTTGAACCGCAGGCCGGCTATAGTCAGTTGGAAGCGTCAGCACCGGCAGCTCGCCTTCCAACTCCTTCAGCCAATGCTCCTCTTGCTTCCTGTAAAGCTCAGACTGAATGAACTGCTGCTGCCACACGGCATAATCCTTATATTGAATACGGAGCGGTTCAAGGGTTTCTCCGTCGTACAGCTTCGAAAGCTCCTCAATCAGCACACCGACAGACGTACCGTCAGAAATAATATGATGCATATCGAATAGCAGCACATGCTCAGTGTTTGAATGCTTGATCAGACCCATTCTGAATAGCGGAAGCCGATCGACATGGAAAGGCTTGATAAACTCAGATACAATCCGTTCCGTCTCTTCTTCTGCAGCTTCAAAATAGGTCAGCTCACACTCAGCTTCCTCCCAGATCCGCTGCACCGTTTCTCCATCTTTCATTTCAAAGGTGGTTCTAAAGGCTTCATGTCGCTGCATTAACTGCTGCATGACGCTGTTCAGCCTTTCAACATCAAGTTCACCCGTAAGGCGCAGAACCGCCGGCATGTTATAGCTCGTTTGCGCTCCCTCAAGCTTTTCGAGTACGTACATCCGTTTTTGCGGTGAAGAAACAGGGTACGTATCTTGTTTCTTTGCCGGGCTGATGCTGATGGCTGTCCCTTTTTCAGCAGTGGCAATAACCTGTGCAAAGCCTTCAAGCGTCGGTGACTGGAAGAGATCTTTGAGTGACAGCTCAACACCCAGTTCCTGATGGACCAAGGCAAGCATCTTCATGCCTGCTAATGAATGTCCGCCGATATCAAAGAAATGGTCATAAACGCCGACTTGTTCAGCCTGAAGCACCTGTGCCCAAATGTCTGCGAGTTTTTCTTCGGTTTCATTTCGAGGCGCAACATATGACACACCTCTTGAGACACTGGCATCAGGAAGCGGGAGCGCTCTCCGGTCGATTTTTCCGTTTCCGGTCAGCGGCAGCTCGTCCATTTGGATAAATACCGCAGGAACCATATAAGCCGGCAGATCCTTCGCCGCATGCTCCCTTAGCTCTTGAGATGGGATGTCTCCCTCTCCGACAAAGTAAGCGCAGAGCAGCTTGCCTCCCGCTCCTTGATCAACAGCAAGCACGACAGTTTCCTGCACACGGTCATGGGTTTGCAGCTGATGTTCGATTTCTCCAAGCTCAATGCGCTGTCCGCGGATTTTCACCTGATGGTCGATTCTCCCGATGAATTCAATGTCGCCATTCGGCAGCCATCTGGCAAGGTCACCCGTTTTATACATGCGTTCGCCGGACATAAACGGATTCGGAACGAACTTCTCCTCAGTCAGTTCTGGACGGTTGTAATAGCCTTTCACAAGCCCTTCGCCGCTGACACAAAGCTCTCCGGCAATCCCTGCAGGCTGCACGTGTCCCGCCTGATCAAGGATATATACCTCTGTATTACTGACCGGTTTTCCAATCGGAACAGACAGTGTATGCTCCGGCAATTCATCAACCGAATGATATGTTGCGAAAACCGTGCTCTCAGACGGCCCGTACATGTGAAGCAGTTTGCCTTTCCCGACCGTTTGCAAAGCTTTTCTGATATGCTCAACCGAAGCCCGCTCCCCGCCAAACATAATCTTGCGCAATGTTGACAAGCACGATGGATTCAAGTCCACAAGCAGATGAAACAAAGCGGTTGTAATCATGAGAATGCTGATGTTTTCCCGCTCAATAACGCGAGACAGGCGAGCCATATCCAATACGGTTTCCTTCGGTATCAGCACAAGCTTGGCACCGTTTAATAAGGAACCGAACATATCAAACATAAACGCGTCAAACACGTAATTGGAAAGTCCGAGAATCGTATCCTGTTCAGTAATACTGAGATAATTCGTTTCCTTCACCGTGCGCAAAATATTGGCATGTGTCACGATATTCCCCTTTGGTGTTCCTGTCGTTCCGGAAGTATACGTCAGGTTGGCCATCGCCCCCGAATCAAGAGGCAGCGCGAGATTTTGGGCATCGGCATGATAGCTTTCTTCCTCATCCGCGAGTACAACAGCACCATCGAATTCTGCTTTTTCTGCTAAATCCTTTAATGTCTTCTGAGTGAGAAGCACCTTCGCTCCGCTGTCATGGAAGAAATGCCGCATCCGCTGGATCGGGTGCTCCGGATCAATCGGAACATAAGCTGATCCTGCTTTTAACACCGCGAGAATCGACACAATCATGTCCAGGGACCGATCACATAATACAGCCGCTGTTCTGCCTTCGCCTGCGCCAAGAGGAAGAATGCCGCGCGCTAACCGATTGGCCCGTTCATTCAGCTCACGATAAGTAAGTGATTCGCCTTCATATTGAAGCGCAGGATGATCTGGTGTTTTCGCCGCTTGCTCTTCAAACAGCTGAACGATCGTTTTGTCTTTCGGATAAGATGTTCTTTCTGGATTAAACTGTTGAATGTGAGAAGCAGCCTCCTCTTCAGAAAGAAGCGTGTATTCAGCTATTTGTCTTTCAGGCTCAGCCGAAGTATCTTCAAGCAAACGTGCAAAATGGTTGAGCATCCTTTCAGCCGTGCTTTGTTTAAATAGCTTCGTGCTGTAGTCCAATTCAAGCTCAATGCCTTGATCGGTTTCTCTCGCCTGCATCGTCAAATCAAATTTAGCAATCTTGAAGTTGGTCTCATGAACAGATATAGCCAGATCACCGACAGCCGGAATGCCCTCTGTCGCGTTTTGAAGACTGAACATCGTGTCAAACAGCGGATGTCTGCTTACATCACGCGGGATATTCAAATCATCAACAAGCCACTCAAACGGATAATCCTGATGAGAAAAAGCCTCCAGCACGTGCTTGCGTACGCGCGCGATTAAATCGGTAAACGTCTCGTTCTGCTTCACCTCACTGCGGATCGCGAGCGTATTGACAAACATCCCGACAATGCCCTCTGTATCAGAGTGGTTTCTGCCCGCTAACGGCGTCCCGACAATAATGTCATCTTGCCCGGTATACTTTGACAAAAGCGTATAGTAAGCAGATAGCATGACCATATACAGCGTGGCGCCATTTTGTTCAGCCAAACGATTAAGGCGATCCTTCAAACAAGCATCCAGCTTGATTGACACCCGGTCTCCTTCAAAGCTTTGAACAGACGGTCTCGGGTAATCGGGCTGAAGCTGAAGCACAGGAAGCTCGCCCGCAAAAGTTCCCTTCCAATACGCCCGGTCGCTCTGATACCCTTCAGCGGCCTGACCGCTTTGCCACACGGCGTAATCCTTATACTGAACACGAAGCTCTGGAAGCTGTTCGCCTCTGTATAACTGTGCTAACTCCTCCAAGATAATGCCGATGGATACACCGTCAGAAATCAAATGATGCATGTCAAACAGCAGCATATGACGGTTCTCTTCAAGCTCCATCAAGCCGATTCTGAATAGCGGCGCTTTTGCCAAGTCAAATCTTCGGACAAATGAAGTTATAACCGCTTCATCGGAACGGCCGCCTCTTTCAATCAATTCAATATTGAAATCAATGCTGTCATGAATTTTCTGTCTCGGCGTGCTGCCTTCAAGAACAAATGACGTTCTTAAAGACTCGTGGCGGAGGATTAACCCTTGAAATGCGCGCTCCAGCTTGTGGATTTCTAAAGGCCCTTCCAAAATCGCTGCCGCAGGCATGTTGTATCCGACTCTGGTATCGTCGAACTGGCTGACGATATACATTCGCTGCTGGGACAAGGAAAGCGGGTAATGCTCCTGTTTTTCGGCAGGTTCAATCGCCGCAAATGCCCGGCTGTCTCTGTGATCGACTTCCTCTGCAAGTGAAGCAATCGTCGGATGCTCAAACAAATATTGAAGCGGAATCTCAGCACCTGTTTCCTTATGAATCTTTGTTAAAAGCGTCATCGCCTTTAAGGAATGACCGCCCGTTTCAAAGAAATTGTCAAAAATCCCCGCCTTTTCAACATTCAGCACGTCCTGCCAAATGGCTGCGATTGCTTTTTCCGTCTCATTGCGCGGCGCCGTATAGACCGTTCCGCTGACTGCCTTCACCTCTAGTGCAAACAGCTTGCGTCGGTCTACTTTACCGCTTGGCGTAAGCGGAATTTCTGTGATTTCTGTAAAATATGCCGGCACCATATAGTCAGGAAGCTTTCTCGCCGCATGCTCCCGCAGACTGACTGGAGCAAATTCGCCGCCAGGCTTCCGCACCACATAGGCGCAAACCTCAAGATTTCCCTGTTCGTCAGGACGAGCCAAAACAACCGCTTTCGCAACGTCTGGCGCCTGCTGAATCACAGCTTCAATTTCACCAAGCTCAATCCGATATCCGCGGACTTTGACCTGATCATCTTCTCTTCCTAAATATTCGATTGTTCCATCTGGCAGCCAGCGCACCACATCTCCTGTACGGTACATGCGATCGTCTGGCACGAACGGATCTTGTAAAAACTTCTCATCCGTCAATTCAGGCAAATGCAAATAACCTCGGCCGACACCATCGCCCGCGATGTAAAGCTCGCCCGTCACGCCTTCCGGCTGCAGCCGGCCTTTTTGATCCAAAATATATAAGCGGTTATTTCCCAGCGCTTTCCCGATTGGCACATACGCTGATTGAACGGTACTCTCTGGATTAACCGGATGAACAGACGCGTCCACACACGTTTCGGTCGGTCCATACACATTTGTCAAACGCAGCGCTGTGCCTGCTTCCTTAAACAGCTTTAGCAGCTTGTCTGCAACAACAGACGAGAGGCCCTCTCCTCCGATCAGCATATGCTCCAGTTTGAGCCCTTCAAAATCTCCCGCTGCGATCAGCATTTGCAGATGGGCCGGTGTTCCGTCCGTCGCTTCAATGCTGTTCCTGCGATAATAGGCAGCAAGCGCAGATCCGTTCGTCACTGTTTTTTTCGGTACGATATAAAGTGTTTGTCCCAAAAGAAGCGACGCGAAGATCTGCTTTACTGACGCATCAAAATGGAACGGCGCAAGCAATGCCATCCGCAATGTCTGGCTGCCGCTTTGGTAAATCGTCCGCTGTAAAGATTCAACCAAATGATGAACCTGGCGATGCTCGATCATTACGCCTTTCGGACGTCCGGTTGTTCCCGATGTGTAAATAATATAAGCAAGGTTTCTCGCGTTCACATCTGCATTCAAGCTTTCACTCGCACCTTCTGCCATTGCCTGATCAAAATCAATCAGCTCAGCATTAGCTGCAGGAGTCGCAACCTTCGATTCAGTCAGGATAAAGTCCGCACCGCAGTCCTCCAGAATATATTGAATGCGCTCTGCCGGAAAAGCGGGATCGATCGGCACATAAGCTCCGCCGGCTTTTAAAATCCCCAAAATAGACGTAATCACCCGTTCTGAGCGTTCAATCAGTACCGCGACAGGACTGTCCGGGCCAATGCCTTTCTTTTTCAGCACATTGGCGATACGTGCAGATTGCTCATGTAACGATTGATAGGTCAATGTTTGATCTTCAAATACAACCGCCGGCTGATCAGCAAGCCGTTCAGCCTGTTCGCGGAACAGTTCTGGAATCGTCATATCCTTACGATAGCTGACAGATTCACCGCCGGCCATCTCAAGCAGCTTCTCTTTCTCCGACTCAGAAACCAGCGTTAATTCATCAATCGCAAGATCTGGATGCACTAACGCGTTTTGCAGCATCGTCATCATGCGTTCACAAACATTTTTGATTTCTTCACGCGAAAATAGATCAGTGCGATAATCAAAATCAATGGTAAGTTTCCCAGTATCCCATCGATCCTTCACATGAATGGAGACATCATTTAATCCGCTGCCGCTGAAAATCGGCTCAGTCAAAAAGGCAAGACTCTCTTCTTTCTGCCACTGCATCACTTGATATTCAAGAGATACCGTAAACAGCTTCGTCAAAGAACTTTTCGATTCACGCAAATCATTGATCAGAAGGTTATAAGGGTACTTTTGGTGACGAAGGGTCTTCATGAGATCCTTCATTCGGTCTTTGACAAAATCTAAAAACGCTTGTCCGCCGTCAATATTTGTTCGAAGCGGAACCGTGGAAACAAACATTCCGAGCATCTGCTTCTCTTTCGCATTCGTCCGGTTGCCCATAAAGGTTCCCGTCACAACATCATTTTGGCCGCTGACTCTGTATAAATAAGCGGCAAGCACCGATTGAAACACAGAAAGCACACTGACCTTGTTCGCCTCACAAAATGATAGAATCTGCTGATGAAGCGCTTCAGGCACATCTTCAGAGAACCTCTCAGCACTTAAACTTCCTCCTGCACCAGTATTCCGTTTCAAGGAAACAAGTTCAGGCACCGATTCAAATTGTTTGTTCCAAAACGTCTTGTCCTTTTCAAACCGCTTTGATTGAGCATAGTCCTGTTCAGATAAAACATGATCGATAAATGAATGCGAGATGCCTTCTTTTGTGTCTGAACCGCTGGCTAATTCTGAATAAATGTGCATAATCGCATTTCCGAGAATATTCATAGAAATTCCATCCGAAATCACGTGATGAACATTTGCATAAAACCACACTTCATTTTCCTTTAACGTAAACAAGGAAAAACGGAACAAATCACAATCGTATAACGGCAAAGGTTTTTTCGTTTCCTCCCGGCTCCATTGTGAAATGGACTCTATCGCATTTGGATCTCTAGTGGTGTCTGTATGTTTTATATCAACAGGCCGATACTCGCTTATATATTGGACTGGCTCCCCGTTTTCATCGAGCCGCAAACGAAGGCGCATGGCGTCATTTCTCCGGATAAACTCTTGAATGGCCTTCTCAACAAGCTCCCATTCAATTTTATCAACTGAAACCAGCTTACCAATCCCAGCAAGATTTGAAATACTTGTGTGAGGATAAAATTTTTCTGTATACCAAATTCGTTTTTGTGCATCCGTTAAAGGGTAAAAAGTTATTTCCATATTATGATTCCTCCCCTAATCTTTATAAGCCGTGAACATGTGCAACGTATTTTCTTTTTCTTATCCATAAAACCTTTTAATTCTTATGACCTAATAATCAAAAAAGTCTAAAGAACCACACAAAAAGCAGTGCAACGAAACAAAAAAAGCAGTTTACCTCTATTAAACGAACTGCCGCCAACCATCATTGTGGGTTTAACAAGCAGATTACGCCCCGTATCCCCCTCATTCCATTAGGAAACATTTCTGTCTATTTATTCATTGTTTTCAATATTTTTTACCTTGTCACCGTTCACTTTAAATGAAAAAAATATTTTTATCACCGAAAATTAGGTTAAAAGTTTCATGCGGTATACCGAAAGATTCCAGTTTATTTACTGGGATATTTTTGCGTCATGCCGCAAAAATTTCCACTAAACATTATTTACAGAAAAATAAAAACATTTCAAAAAAACGCTCGACCTATTTACCATAAGCTTTTTAATTCTTTACATAACATCTATTTACAGCGCAAAAACCGAAAAACACACAAAAAAAGACCTCTTTATGATAAGAGGTCTTACAACGATTCTTTAATGACATTTTTATTGATATCAATCAATTCCATATAGCCTTTCCCCCACTCATACATAGCTTCAAGTATGGGCATCAGGCTTTCTCCTTGCGGGGTTAAGGAATATTCAACTTTCGGCGGGACAACCGGATATACTTCCCTGTGAACAATCATATCCTCCTCAAGCTCTCTCAGCTGATTCACGAGAATCTTCTGCGTAATATCAGGAATCAAAGCTTTCAATTCATTGAATCGTTTTGTGCCTTCTTTTCCTAAATGCCACAAAATGAGCATTTTCCATTTACCACCGATCACCGCAAGCGTTAATTCTTTCTCACAATTAAACCTTTTGTTGTCCATCCGGCTCAAAAGAAATCCCCCCCTCAGTATATTTTTTGTATGTTAAATACGTATCATCACTTACTTACTTTTTTGCAGACACATTTTTATTATAAACACTCATAAAAATAAGCGAAAGAAATCTGATTGTTTTTCCTAACAGTATCCTCCAAGTAACTAGTTGACTTCAAAGTGCCTACTTCTCAATAAAAGAGGGAACCTATAGAATGAACAATACATTCGCAAAAAGGAGTAGATCAGAAATGGAATTACAACTAGCATTAGACCTCGTAAATATCCCAGAAGCCATCGAGCTCGTCAAAGAAGTGGAACAACACATCGACGTAGTTGAGATCGGAACACCGGTTGTCATTAATGAAGGCCTCAAAGCCGTTAAAGAAATGAAAGAAGCATTTCCGAAATTGAAGGTATTAGCAGACCTGAAAATCATGGATGCCGGCGGATACGAAATCATGAAAGCGTCAGAAGCAGGCGCTGACATCATCACTGTGTTGGGAGCTACAGACGACGCAACGATTAAAGGCGCTGTAGAAGAAGCGAAAAAACAGAACAAGAAAATTTTAGTAGATATGATTAACGTGAAAGATATTGAATCTCGCGCGAAAGAAATTGACGCACTCGGCGTTGATTACATTTGCGTCCACACTGGCTACGATCTTCAAGCAGAGGGCAAAAATTCTTTCGAAGAATTAACGACAATCAAAAATGCCGTAAAAAACGCAAAAACTGCAATTGCGGGCGGAATCAAACTTGATACGCTGCCAGAAGTGATCAAGCAAAAGCCTGATCTTGTCATTGTCGGAGGCGGAATCACAAGTGCAGCTGATAAAGCGGGAACAGCTTCAAAAATGAAACAGCTTATTGCCCAAGGATAACGTGATGAAAACGACTGAATACGTAACGGAAATTCTCAATGAGTTACGCCGTTCAGCGGCATATATTTCTGAGGAAGAAGCTGATCAGCTTGCCGACCGCATTCTCTCATCCAACCAAATTTTCACTGCGGGTGCGGGACGGTCTGGCCTGATGGCAAAATCCTTTGCGATGCGATTGCTGCACATGGGCTTCAACGCACATATTGTCGGTGAGATTCTCACTCCGCCGCTCCACGAAGGAGATCTCGTCATAATAGGCTCAGGGTCAGGCGAGACAAAGAGCCTGATCCATACAGCAGAAAAAGCAAAAAGCTTACACGGAGTTGTGGCCGCTTTAACGATCAATCCGGACTCAAGCATCGGCAAACAAGCGGATCTCATCGTCAAAATGCCTGGTTCTCCTAAAGACCAATCAAAAGGAAGCAATAAAACCATACAGCCAATGGGATCATTATTCGAGCAAACTTTGCTGCTGTTCTATGATGCAGTGATTTTAAAACTCATGGAGAAACAAGGACTCGATTCTAAAACCATGTTCACCCATCACGCAAACCTTGAATAGCGTCACACAACCGGCCTGAAGATCAGGCCGGTTTTATTATTTTCTAAAATAAAACTTTAAACCTGAAAATCCGATAAATAATATGATCTGCAAATCATAAAAAGGAGGAAATATAGTGATAAAACAACTAAAGCTTAAACTAGGAACAAAAATTCTATTCCTGGTTTTCGTGATTATTCTTTTGTTTTCAATATCTGTCGGCACTGTGATGCTTAAGGAGATTACAGGCGGCATGAAACAAATGGCGACTGAAAAAGCGAAAGGTGATCTCGCTTTAAGCAGCACATATATTGATGATGTCGTTTCAGGGGACTGGCAGGTAAAAAACAATAAGCTTTATAAAGGCCAAACACAAATTAACGGAAATGAAGATATCGTTGATCTGCTTGGCGAAAAAACAGGCGATACTATAACTATTTTTCTACAGGATACTCGTGTTGCAACCAATGTCATGAAAAACGGCGAAAGAGCTGTCGGCACTCAAGCTTCTTCTGAAGTTACTGACGCTGTTTTAAAGAATGGAAAACAATTCTACGGACAAGCAGACGTGGCGGGTTCTTCTTATCAGACGGCATACATGCCTTTAAAAGATCAAAACGGGAATATTATCGGCATGCTGTATACTGGAGCCAATCAAAACATCTTAGCATCACTGACGCATTCTCTTTTCACTCAATTCTCTATCGTTCTTGTTATTGTCATCATTGTATCAATTATCCTTGTTGTGCTTTTCACCAGAAGAATCAATAAACGGCTGAACACTTTAAAATCCGCCTTTGAAAGTGCCGGAGACGGAGATATGACAATCGAGGTGTCAGACAAATCCGGTGACGAGCTATCAGAACTCAGCGTCTATTACAATAAGATGAGAATGAAATTGAATGATACCATTCAAACCGTACAGCACTCAGCCCTTCAGCTAGCGTCTGCCTCTCAGCAGCTCTCAGCGGGAGCAGAGGAAACAAATCAAGCTTCAGAAAAGATTACAGAAGCTGTACAACAGATAGCAAATGGAGCTCAGCATCAAATCACCCGAATTGAAAACAGCGAAAGCTCATTAAAACAAGCTTCAGCGGACATCCGGCATATTTCTGCAAACACATCCGCTATCGCTGACAAAGGACAGCTGGCACAATCAAAAGCTGACATTGGGCAAAAGGAAATTTCAGATATACAGGCACAAATGGATGCGATTCACGATTCGATCGAGAAAAGCGGAGAAATCATACTCCAGCTGGAGGGCCGCTCTAAGCAAATTGAGGATATTTTGTCTGTTATCACCCAAATTGCCGATCAGACAAACCTGCTTGCGCTGAATGCCGCGATTGAGGCTGCAAGAGCCGGTGAACACGGTAAAGGATTTGCAGTTGTTGCTGATGAAGTACGTAAATTAGCGGAAGAATCTCAACGATCCGCGGGACAGATTTCAAAACTAATCACAGAAATACAAAAAGATATGAACCAATCTGCAAGATCTGTTGAGCATGTGAAAACAGAGGCTGCGGAAGGTGTCACCATGATCCAGCGCACCAGAGATGCATTTAAGGAAATTACAGCGGCAACAGGAGAAATCAGCGCTGAAATCAGTGACCTCTCAGCATCTGTATCAAACATTTCAGCCAGTACACACGACATAAATGAATCCTTTTCAGCCAATACAGCCGATATTAAAAGTTCTACTGAACATACCCGGCAGGCGGCTGCGTTAACAGAAGAGCAATTTGCTGCAATGGAAGAGATTACTGCAGCGTCTGAAACATTATCTCAATTAGCCGAGGAGCTTACTGGTATCATAAGCCAATTTAAAATGATTAATCAACCCGAAAACAGTCAATAACTTACTGTCAATATTGTAAATTGGCAAAGGTATTCTACTGAAAATTAATATTTCGATCTGCTAAAATTACAATTTCAGCAAAAAACTGATCGTAAAACTAAAAATTTCATCCTTTACACCATATACTTTCTGGATTACCCTTGGAACAGCTTTAAGTTGCTAAAAGCGGGAGGTGAACAGCACGATGAACATCATAAAAACAATACTTCTCGCCATCATCGTCATAGCAGCTGCAGCTGCCGGCCTGATAAAGGGAGACTTTTTCTCAACTGATCAAAAACCATCTCCAACGAAAGAGGATGACAAAACAATCGCTCTCCCTTCTGACCGTTATCCCGAAACGGCCAAACACATTAAGGATGCGATTAATGAAGGACACTCAGATGTGTGCACCATTGACAGAGATGGAGCTGAGGAACGCCGTGAGCAATCATTAAAAGACGTATCGCCAAAAACAGGGTATGACAGGGATGAATGGCCAATGGCCATGTGCAAAGAAGGCGGTGAAGGGGCTTCTGTAGAATATATTTCTCCCGCTGACAACCGCGGTGCAGGCTCTTGGGTTGGTCATCAGCTTACCGATTATCCAGACGGCACAAAAGTTTTATTCACGATTCAATAAATAATAGAGGAGGAACAGCACATTGATCAAGTCATGGAAACCGCAAGAACTGTCGATTTCATATCATCAATTTACTGTATTTCAAAAGGGTTCTGCACCTCCTGTTATGGATTGGACTGACGAAGCGATCGAAAAAGGATTTGCGGCGGCGGACGGAGCGATTTCTTTTGAAGCACAGAGAAATACAAAGGCTTTTATTCTTGTGCGCCTAAACAGTTTAGAAACCGTAAACTCCTGCGAAAAGAAAGTGACTGTTCCTTTTCAGGTCACAGAAAACGGAATTGAAATTGAAAGCATCATGTCTAAAAGGCTGGCCTATGACCTTCCGAAGGGAGACTATCAATTGACATGCTGGACTGTGCCGGCTGAAATGTCAGACCTTCACGCAGACACTTATATTATTGATGCTGTTTCTGTGTAATGATAATGTCCCTGAGAGTATGACTCTCTCAGGGACATTTCATAAACTTTCCCCATTCGTCTTCATTACATCCGGATACCTAAAACGTTTTAAATGATTCATCGATATTTTTTTAAAAAATTCACTTACAAAACTGGCATTATACCCTATAAAAAAGCACCCAATTCCTGTTGGATGCTTACCGTTGATGTGTATGAGGATGAGGCTTTGGTACAAAGCCGTTTTGTTTCATCATGTCAAAGTGTTTGTCCATGTGATCTTTGATGTGTTCTCCTCTTTCTTTTGGCAGAACACCGTATTGAACATACTTTGAAATTACATCTTTACGCTTTTTTAGTATCTCTGCTTCCAGCTGTTCAATTTCCTTCTTTTGCTGATCTGTCAATGTGACATTTGCGGGAGGCTGCTGCTGTTTGTCAGCGGCTTCAGCTGCGCCGGCCAGAGATATGAGTGTCGCGGCAATGAATATTGTGATGATATTGAGTTTTATTTTCTCCATCCAATTTATTCCTCCAATCGTATTTTTTATAGGGTTTGCTGCCGCGCTTTTTTTATACATGCAAAATAAAAAGAGCGAAACCATTATTCGCTCTTTCTAATCTGTTCGTCAGTATAAAGTTCTTCTTCACCAGGAGACGCGTAAGTGACATACGTTCCCGCGATTAAATCATGCAGTGTCCGTTTGTCATCTCGAACGCCAATCATAATCAGGCTGGCGATCAAGCCGAGTCCAAAGGTTATAGTGTATACCAGACCGGCAACAATAACCCGCAAAAACATTGTTAATAGATTAACCTGCGTCCCATCTTTTTTTACGATTCTGATTCCGCAGATTCTTTTTCCGATAAGATAGCCCTGCCAAAATACCGGCAGCACCATAGAGTACAGCAGGACAATCAGACTGATGAACATACTGTCGTTTGGGTCTTTTCCTGTAATCACCCAATAGATCAGCAAAAGAGGCACCGAGACAATAATGTAATCTAGCAATGAAGCTCCCAGTCTAATCCAAAATCCAGCTGGTTTGTAAATATTCATGTGACTCCCCCATTATGGTTTCAGTATTGCTTTGATGTTTCCATCTTTTTTCTTATCAAATATATCATATGCTTTAGGGGCGTCTGCAAGACTTAATTTATGCGTAATGATATCTGTTGGATCGATTTCTTGCTTTTTCACCATTTCATACAGCATCGGCATGAGATGGATGACTGGCGCCTGCCCCATTTTAATAGATATATTTCTTGTGAAGAAATCACCGACCGGAAAGCCGTCCGCTTGAGAAATATAGGCCCCTGTCAGCTGAACTGTGCCAAACTTTCGGACGGATTCAGCAGCGGTCAGGATCGGGCTGATTGTTCCAAACTGATTTGGCTTTTTAGACATATCTTCTTTAGAAAGCGGCGTTCCGTCCATTCCCACGCAATCAATGACAACGTCTGCTCCGCCATTTGTTTCATTATAAAGAAGCTTCCCGATTTCATCATGCTCTGTAAAATTAAATGTCTCTACCCCGTTTGTCCGTTTTGAGTGCTCAAGCCGATGCGGCACTTGGTCAACGGAGATGACACGTTTTGCACCCTTCATCCAAGCAAATTTTTGCGCCATCAATCCAATTGGTCCTGCTCCTAAAATTAAGACGGTATCACCTTTTTTCACACCGCTGTGCTCCACGCTCCAATACGCGGTCGGCATGACATCGGATAAAAATAATACTTGTTCATCCTCAAGCTCGCTGTCTGCCGGAATTTTAAAAGAAGAAAAGTCAGCGTATGGGACACGGAGGTATTCCGCCTGTCCACCTGGAAAATTGCCGTTAAATTCGGAGAATCCAAATAAGCCGCCTGCATCTGTATGCGGATTAGGGTTTGATTCATCACATTGGCTTTCCATCTGATGCTTGCAATAGAAGCATTCACCACAGCCAATGTTAAACGGAATGACAACACGATCGCCCTTTTTTAACGTTTTGACATCGTTTCCGACTTCTTCTACGATCCCCATTGGTTCATGCCCGATGATATAATCCGGAGCCGCTGGAATTCCGTTTTTATATAGATGAAGATCGGAGCCGCAAATTCCTGTTGCGGTAATACGAATAATGGCGTCCTTCGCATCCTGAATCCCAGGGTCTGCTACGTTCTTCACTTCAACATGCTCTTTTCCTTGATATGTCAGTGCTTTCATGCTTGTACAACTCCTTTTTTATCACTGGTTCCCTTTGCAGCTGCTTTTAAACGTTTCACACGTTTTTGTATACACAATTCTAACTTTTTGAAAACGCCATCAACATGTTGCAACCCATTATGTTCAATGCTATCTTTTTAGTTGATTAACAGATTGGGGGAAACATAGGTGAAATCATTCAAAGCCGTCATTTTCAGCTTTACAATGGCTTTCTTTCTTATATTGGCGGCCTGTTCCGGCAAAAATGAAGCCGAAAATACAGGCTGGGAGCAGATCAAAGAAAAAGGGAAAATTGTTGTTGCTACATCAGGCACGCTTTATCCCACGTCTTTTCACGATACCGATTCTGGTTCTGATAAGCTGACAGGCTACGAGGTTGAGGTCGTTCGTGAAGCGGCAAAACGTCTTGGGCTGAAGGTTGAGTTCAAGGAGATGGGTATTGACGGGATGCTGACAGCGGTGAATAGCGGCCAGGTTGATGCAGCCGCAAATGACATCGATGTCACGAAAGACCGTGAGAAGAAGTTCGCGTTCTCTACTCCATATAAATATTCATACGGCACAGCTATCGTCAGAAAAGACGATTTATCTGGGATTAAAACGTTTACGGATTTAAAGGGAAAGAAAGCGGCTGGCGCAGCTACGACAGTCTACATGGATGTCGCAAGAAAATACGGTGCCAAA
Organism: Bacillus sp. SKDU12; assembly: GCF_010093085.1. Classification (GTDB taxonomy): domain Bacteria; phylum Bacillota; class Bacilli; order Bacillales; family Bacillaceae; genus Bacillus; species Bacillus mexicanus. Next base: position 15,775 of record NZ_MSRC01000011.1, read on the forward strand.
GAAGTGATTTATGATAATGCGACCAACGAGCAGTATTTAAAAGATGTCGCCAACGGACGCACTGATATCATTTTGAATGACTATTACCTGCAGACGCTTGCGCTCGCAGCGTTCCCGGATCTCAACATTACGATCCATCCTGACATCAAATACATGCCGAACAAACAGGCGCTTGTTATGAAAAAAAGCAATGCGGCACTTCAGAAAAAGATGAACGAAACGCTGAAAGAGATGAGCAAGGATGGCACTTTGGCTAAGCTGTCGAAGCAGTTTTTCAATAAAGCAGATGTATCAAAGAAACTGGATACCGACGTTCAAGACGTTGATTTGTAATCGGACGCCATGATCAATAGCATTCAGTGGGAATATATTTTCAATACAAAGCTGGCCATTGAATCGTTTCCTTATGTCATTAAAGGCATTGGGTACACACTGCTCATCTCTTTTGTAAGCATGTTTGCCGGAATGGTGCTCGGCCTGTTCCTATCACTCGCCAGAATGTCTCAGCTTGCCTTGTTAAGGTGGCCGGCGAAGCTCTATATTTCCTTTATGCGAGGCGTTCCGATTTTGGTGATCTTGTTTATCCTTTATTTCGGATTTCCTTATATCGGCATTGAATTTTCCGCTGTCACAGCAGCTTTGCTTGGCTTTAGCTTTAACAGTGCCGCCTATATTGCGGAAATTAACCGTTCAGCTATTTCATCCGTTGACAAAGGACAATGGGAAGCCGCATCATCTCTCGGCCTTTCCTATTGGCAGACGATGAAGGGCATTATTTTGCCGCAATCAATCCGTATTGCCCTGCCGCCCCTTGCCAATGTATTGCTCGACTTAATCAAAGCGTCCTCTCTCGCTGCGATGATTACAGTGCCGGAATTGCTCCAACACGCAAAAATCATCGGCGGCAGAGAGTTTGATTACATGACCATGTATATTCTGACCGCTCTCATTTATTGGGCCATTTGCTCAGCAGCGGCCGCTATTCAGAATATCCTTGAGAAAAAATACGCTCATTATGTTTAAACAAACGTTTCATTAATAAAAGCCGCTCCGCAGGGGACGGCTTTTTTCTATTGATTCAGCTTCATCCCCACAATGCGCGCTAGGCTTGTTCGCAATAGAATATGCCAGACGCACCAGATAATTCTTAGAAGCGAACAGTTTTTTGGTTCACCATTTTAAAACCTAAACATCAGCCGGGCTGCTTTCTGCTCTCAAGCTTTTTTTCCAGTAAAAGCTTGCGGCAAGCACGAGCGCAAACGCCAGCAGCGCGATACAGGCAAACGTGATAAAACCGATTGCATATGTGCCTGTCATCTGTTTTAGCGATCCTAAAATGTTTGGCAGGAAAAAACCTCCAATACCGCCGGCTGCGCCGACGATTCCCGTCACCATGCCGATTTCTTTGCGAAAGCGCTGCGGGACGAGCTGGAATACGGCTCCATTCCCCATTCCGAGTCCCATCATTCCGACAAATAAAAGAACAATGACCATTGAGAGAGATGGCAGGCTGCTGACCCCGGCCATACAGAGGGTCACGATGATAAATAAGACAGAAAGAACTTTCGTGCCGCCCACAAGATCTGAAATCCAGCCCCCGACAGGCCGGAAAAAGCTTCCCGCTGCCACACATAATGTAACGAAATCACCCGCGTGAATTTTTGACAGCTGGTATTGATCGACAAAGAAAATAGATAAAAAGCTTGATAGCCCGACAAACCCGCCGAATGTGACGCTGTACAGCAGGCAGAAAAACCATGTTTCCTTTTGCCTGAACACATGCAGATAGTTTTTAAGCGGCTGCGGCGCCAGCTGTGCAGGAGAATCCTTTGCCATAGATAGAAAAAGAACAAAGACGATCAGTAAAGGAATAAGCGCAAATCCCATGACGATATGCCAGCCGAACTGCTCGGCGAGACGCGGGCCAAACAGGGTTGCAAACAACGTACCGCTGTTTCCCGCACCAGCGATCCCCATCGCCAGCCCTTGCAAATGAGGCGGATACCACCGGCTTGCCATAGGCAGTGCTACAGCAAAGCTTGCCCCCGCCACGCCAAGCAGAATCCCGATGGCATAAAGCTCAGGCAACGAACGGCCGCCAAATGTCCCCCACAGCAGCGGAATCATTGTCACCAGCATTCCGATTACTGCCGTTTTTTTCGGTCCGATTCTGTCTGTTAACACACCTAAAATGATTCGAAATACAGATCCTGATAAAATCGGCACAGCTACGACAAGCCCTTTCTCAAAAGGAGACAGGCCAAAATCCTGAGAAATATAAACACCCAGCGCTCCAAGCATAACCCATATCATAAAACTCACATCAAAGTATAAAAAGGAACAAAACAAAGTGAGTGGATGTCCGCTGGTTTTCAGTTCCGATAGCTTCATAAGATTCCCCTTTCTTGGCTCTCGATTATTTTAAATTTTCTGAATTAAGGATATATGACCATTTTTTTCTGGAAAAGACATGTGTCAGTTTTTATGACACGTTTAATGCGTTAACAATGCATTGTGACATAATTTTTGATAAGAGAACACTTACATGCTGCGTCAAAGGAGGTCTGGTACATGAAGAAGCAAAAATTGGTGTTAGCAGGAAACGGAATGGCCGGTATCCGCTGTATTGAAGACATTTTAAAGCTGAATCGCCACTTGTTCGACATTGTCGTTTTCGGAAGCGAACCGCATCCCAACTATAATCGTATTCTCTTATCCTCAGTGTTGCAGGGTGAGGCGTCACTCGACGATATTACATTGAACAGCAAGGATTGGTACGACAAGCATGGAATTACCCTGTATACAGGTGAAACGGTTGTTCACATTGATACAGATCAGCAGCGGGTCATCACAGATCAGAAACGCACTCTATCTTATGACAAATTAATAGTGGCAACAGGCTCCTCCCCTTATATTCTCCCCGTCCCCGGGGCGGACAAAGAAGGTGTCTTCGGATTTCGAACAATAGAAGACTGCCAAGCATTGATAAGCATGGCCAAACCCAATCGAAAGGCAGCGGTGATCGGAGCCGGGTTATTAGGACTGGAAGCAGCAGTCGGGTTACAGCATCTCGGCATGGAGGTCAGCGTCATCCACCACTCTGCCGGCATCATGCAAAAACAGCTCGATCAAATGGCGTCGCGGCTGCTGCAGTCGGAGCTGGAACGAAAAGGCTTAACCTTTCATTTGGAGAAAAACACCGTATCTATTTCTGGCACCATGCAGGCAGATGGAATTCGTTTTAAAGACGGCTCTTCATTGAAAGCAGACTTGATTGTGATGGCGGCTGGGGTGAAGCCGAATATTGAATTGGCTGTATCATCTGGAATCGCAGTCAACCGCGGGATTGTCGTGAATGACTATATGCAAACGAGCGAACCTAATGTCTACGCCGTCGGTGAATGTGCTGAGCATAGCGGAACAGTATACGGTTTGGCAGCTCCCCTTTATGAACAGGGAAAAGTCCTCGCCAAACATATTTGCGGAGTTCCTTGCGAGGGATATCAAGGCTCGGCGCGATTTGCAGCTTTAAAAATAGCAGGGATTGATGTGTGGTCAGCCGGAAAGGTTCACGAGGATAATCGCACAACGAGCATCAACATTTACGATGAACAAACTGGCATTTATAAAAAAGCACTCTTTGAGGATGACAAACTGGCCGGCATCATTTTATTCGGAGACACACGTGACAAGCAAAAATTTCTCGACGGCCTGCTCACACAACGAGACATCTCGATCGTGAAAAAACAGCTGCTTGAACCAGATAACTCGGATACATCTTTTGAATCCATGCCATCAAGTGAAACGATTTGCCAATGCAACTCCGTAACGAAAGGCGCGATTGAGGAGGCGGTGAATGTAAATGCCCTAACAACCGTCGAAGAAGTCAAACACTGCACCAAAGCATCCGGCTCCTGCGGTGGATGCAAGCCGCTCGTTGAAGACCTTTTGAGATACATGACCAGCGGCCAGTATACAGAACCCGCCGGCACACCTTCGTTTTGCGGCTGCACTGATTTTACGGAAGACGATATCATTGCCGAGCTTCAGCGCAGGCCATTCAGTAATCCGGCAGAAGCGATGAGCCAGTTTGGCTGGAAAACGAAAAACGGATGCAGCACTTGTGTTCCTGCGATTCAATACTACCTGGAAATGCTGTACCCCGGTTTCATCCAGCCTAATCCAGCCGCTGAAGACACTTGCATCCTGGTTCCGCAAATGTACGGCGGACGCACAAACGCGGAGCAGTTAAGAAACATCGCCAACATCATCGAGGCATACAGCATCCCTGACGTATCCATCACTCACAGCCAAAGACTGAAGCTTTCGGGGATCAACTCCACGGATCTCCCGCATATCAAAAAGGCTTTGAAAATGCCCGCTTTTTTAAATGAACGCCGGCGCGCGCTGCAAAGTGTCAAAGCTTGTACATGCGCCCAAAACCGGCCGATTCAGCAGCTGGCTGCTCAAATCGAAAGGCAGCTTGAGAGCCTTTCCATGCCGGCTTCTATTTCTATCAGCTTATCGTGTGAAACAGACTGCAGTGATGCCGCTATACAAGATGTTGGTGCGGTTCGAACGCTGGCTGGCTGGGATATCTACATCGGCGGTGTCCGAGGAATTCATGCACATTCCGGCACTCTGTTTTGCGTAACTGACAATGAAGACAGCACCGCCGCTATGATCAAAGGACTGATCCAATATTATCGTGAAACAGCTCATTACTTAGAAGCCGTTCATCAGTGGATGGACCGGCTCGGGATCGTTCGTATCAGAGAAGAGCTATTTGAAGAGTACCTTAGGGATCAGCTGCTGGAAAGCCTTCAATCAGACCTGTTACTAATTCAAAACGCTGGCGCACATCAGAAAGGATGAGACATTTTGACTGAACCGTTGCTTAGATATTTCCGCGAGAAACAGCAAGACATCCAATCAGAAAAAACGTATGACACCCAATGCCCGTTTTGCAGCATGCAGTGCAAAATGCAGCTCGTGGAACAAACCATCGGCACACGGAAAAAGTTCACAGCGATCGGGATTAATAATCCTACGACACAGGGCCGGCTATGCATGAAAGGCATGAACGCCCACCAGCATGCCCTGAACGCCTCCCGCGTCACCCGGCCGCTGCTCAAGAAAAACGGCGAATTTATGCCTGTTTCCTGGGAAGAAGCACTGCACCATATCAAAGACCAAGTAACGATGATACAGCACGAACACGGACATGACGCCATGGCTGTATACGGAAGCGCCTCAATTACGAATGAGGAGGCGTATTTGCTAGGGAAATTCGCACGGGTTGGCTTACAGACAAAATACATCGACTACAATGGAAGACTTTGCATGTCCGCCGCAGCAACCGCGGCCAACCAAACATTCGGGGCAGACAGAGGCTTGACGAATCCCTTATCAGACATCCCCCACACCCGTGTGATTATTTTAGCCGGCACCAATATTGCGGAATGCCAGCCAACGATGATGCCGTATTTTGAAAAAGCGAAAGAAAACGGAGCCTATATCATCGCCATTGATCCGCGTGAAACAGCCACCACCAACATCGCCGACCTTCATTTAAAAATCAAACCAGGCACAGACGCCGACCTTGCCAACGGTCTCGTCAAAATCATCATTGACGAACAGCTTGCGGACGAAGATTTCATTCAATCACGAACAAATGGATACGAAGAGCTGAAGCGGCATACGGACACGCTGAGCCTGGAGGATATCGCTGAACAGACGGATATTCCGCTGGCACATATGCGTAAGGCCGCTGTGAAGTTCGCCAAGGAAACATCAGGCCTGCTGTTCACAGCCCGCGGGATTGAGCAGCAAACCGATGGAACAGCGGCTGTGAAGGGTTTCTTAAACATGGTGCTGATCACAGGAAAAATCGGCAAACCGTACTCGGGCTATGGAGCGATCACCGGACAAGGAAACGGGCAAGGCGCCAGAGAGCATGGGCAAAAAGCTGATCAGCTTCCGGGCTATCGATCTATTGAAAACGAACAACACCGGGCGCATATTGCGAAAGTGTGGGGAATCCACCAAGATGATCTGCCGCGAAAAGGCGTCTCAGCCTATGAAATGATGGAAAAAATCAATGACGGCGATATCAAAGGACTGTTCCTCATGTGCTCCAACCCTGCTGTCTCCAGTCCAAATGCGAACCTCGTCAAAAAAGCTTTGAGAAAACTGAGATTTTTCGTCGCGATCGATTTGTTTATTTCTGAGACTGCGACATACGCAGATGTGATTTTGCCCGCCTCCTCTTATTTAGAAGATGAGGGCTCGATGACAAATGTCGAAGGCCTCGTGACATTAAGAGAAGCAAGCAGACCGTGCCCCGATGAAGCAAAGCATGATTGGCAGATCATTTGTGAAATCGCAGCTGCTCTTGGAAAAGAACGCTATTTTTCCTACTCATCAGCAGAGGATATTTTTAATGAATTAAGAGCAGCGAGCCGCGGCGGGATTGCTGATTATTCAGGCATCACATATGACAGGCTCAGGCGTGAAGGCGGTATTCATTGGCCATGTCCGGAACCGGATCATCCCGGAACAGGGCGTTTGTTTGCGGACTCATTTGCACATCCGGATCAAAAAGCGGCACTCAGTGTGATTCCGAACGAACCGACCGTTCCAAAAGAGAAACCCACAGCCGACTATCCGCTTTATTTAACGACCGGACGTGTCATGTCTCATTACTTAACAGGTGTCCAAACGAGAAAAAGCGCCGCCCTTGCCGCGAGACATTTTGAATCGTTTATGGAAATTCATCCGCAAACAGCGAGAGCCTACCATATTGAAGACCGTGTCCTCGTAAAAATTGAATCCCCGCGGGGAAGCATCACCGTCCGCAGCAAATTTTCAGAACAAATCAGAAAAGACACCGTTTTTGTTCCCATCCACTGGGCAGAGACTCAAAATGTGAATGATTTAATCGGCGAAGCCTTAGACCCAGCCTGTAAAATGCCCGGTTTTAAGGTGTGCGCCGTCCGAATCAGACCTATTTAAATTATTCATAAAATTTTTAGAACTTTTCGTATATTTTGTTACATTTTATAACATGCATCTTAAATATTTCTTTTCGCTATGCTACGCTGGAAAAAACATTGATAAGGAGCGGATCATCTGATGGGGAAAAAACAGCTAGTTCTTGTTGGAAATGGAATGGCCGGAGTAAGGGCCGTTGAAGAGATACTGAATGTGGCAAAAGACGAGTTTGAAATCACAATTTTCGGTGCCGAACCGCATCCCAACTACAACCGAATCCTTTTGTCAAAAGTGCTTCAAGGCGATACCGACCTCAAACATATTACGTTAAATGATTGGGATTGGTACGAAGAAAACAATATTCAATTGTATACAAATGAAACAGTCATCAAAGTGGATACAGAAAACAAAACGGTGATTACAGCCGCAGACAGAATCCAGCCATACGATGAATTGATCCTGGCGACAGGCTCTGTCCCTTTTATCCTTCCGATTCCGGGCGCAGACAAACAAGGTGTCACAGCTTTCAGGGACATAAAAGATACAGACACGATGCTCGCCGCGTCAAAACAATATAAGAAAGCAGCCGTCATCGGCGGAGGCCTGCTTGGTTTGGAAGCCGCTCGCGGACTGCTGAATCTCGGCATGGAGGTATCTGTCATCCACCTCGCTCCATACTTAATGGAACGACAGCTTGACCCAACGGCGGGACGTCTGCTGCAAAACGAATTAGAAAAACAAGGAATGACCTTTTTACTTGAAAAGCAAACCGAAGAAATTGTCGGTGATAACCGTGTCGAAGGCCTCCGCTTCAAAGACGGCACAAGCATTGAAGCGGATTTAGTCGTCATGGCTGTCGGCATCCGCCCAAATACACAGCTTGGCACAAAAAGCGGCATTCCGGTCAACCGCGGAATCATTGTCAACGACTATATGCAAACTGAAATTCCGCACATTTATGCGGTCGGCGAATGCGCTGAGCATCGGGGAATCGCATACGGGCTCGTGGCTCCGCTCTATGAACAGGCAAAAGTGCTGGCGAAGCATCTGTGCGGCATTGAAACCAAACCGTATGAAGGCTCCGTCCTCTCTACTCAGTTAAAGGTATCAGGCGTTGAAGTCTTCTCTGCCGGTGACTTTAATGAATCAGAGGACAAAAAAGCCCTCAAGGTCTTCGATGAGCAGGACGGCATCTATAAAAAAATCGTCTTGAGAGGCAATCAAATTGTCGGTGCTGTTTTATTCGGCGACAGCAGCGAAGGCAATCGCCTGTTTTCTATGATTCAAAAAGAAGCCGATATCACTGACACCTCAAAAATATCAGTCTTACAGCCGCTCAACCAAGAAGCAGGCACAAGCATGACCGCTGCAATGAGCGACGATGAAATCATCTGCGGCTGTAATGGTGTCTCAAAAGGCGACATCATTACAGCCATACAGGAAAAAGGATGCTCGTCAACAGACGAGATCAAAGCATGCACCGGTGCATCCCGCTCATGCGGAGGCTGTAAGCCGCTCGTAGAAGAAATCCTCCAGCATACGCTCGGATCAGACTTTGACGCGACAGCGCAAAAAGAAGCGATTTGCGGCTGCACCACATTGTCGAGAGATGAACTCGTAGAAGAAATCAAAGCCAAAGGGCTGTCGCATACAAGAGAAATCATGAACGTGCTCGGCTGGAAAACGCCAGAAGGCTGTTCCAAATGCCGACCGGCTCTGAACTACTACCTAGGCATGATCAATCCAACCAAATACGAGGATGAACGGACATCCCGCTTTGTGAATGAACGAATGCACGCCAATATTCAAAAAGACGGCACATACTCAGTCGTTCCCCGGATGTATGGCGGTGTGACCAACTCCACAGATTTACGCAAAATCGCAGATGTCGTCGACAAATATGAAATTCCGCTTGTCAAAATGACCGGCGGCCAGCGGATTGATCTCATCGGCGTGAAAAAAGAAGACCTTCCGAAAGTATGGAAAGATCTTGATATGCCATCAGGCTATGCGTACGGAAAGACACTGCGGACAGTAAAAACATGTGTAGGCGAGCAATTCTGCCGCTTCGGCACGCAGGACTCCATGGCGCTTGGCATTGAGCTTGAGAAAAAATTCGAAGGGCTTAACACACCGCACAAAGTCAAAATGGCCGTATCTGCCTGCCCGCGGAACTGTGCCGAATCCGGTATTAAAGACCTTGGCGTTGTCGGCATTGACGGAGGCTGGGAGCTTTATGTCGGCGGAAACGGCGGAACACATTTACGCGCCGGCGATTTGCTGATGAAGGTAAAAACAAATGAGGAAGTCTTAGAGTACGCAGGCGCTTACCTGCAGTATTACCGAGAAACCGCAAAGTATCTGGAGCGTACATCCGCATGGCTTGAGCGCGTCGGTTTACCCCATGTCCAATCTGTATTAAACGATCCTGAAAAACGGCAGGAACTCAACGACAGAATGAACGAAACACTTTCTGTCCATAAAGATCCATGGAAGAACTTCCTGGAAAACAAACAAACCTCTAAAGACTTATTTGAAAATGTCGTGACCACATCATAATGACAAAAACAAACATTAAGGAGGAACGGATATGGTAAACAAAGACGCAACAAAAGTATGGATCGGAAAAATTGAAGAATTGCCTGAACAATTGGGAAAAACAGTGTATATTGAAGATAAGGAACTTGCGGTCTTCAAGCTTTCAAACGGAAGTATCCGCGCCATCGAAAACCGCTGTCCGCACAAGGGCGGCGTCCTCGCAGAAGGCATCGTCAGCGGGGAATATGTTTTCTGTCCGATGCATGACTGGAAAATTTCTTTAGAAGATGGAAAAGTCCAGGAACCTGATCACGGATGTGTCAAAACATACGAAACGCTGATCGAAGGAGAACATGTTTATCTCATATATTAAACAAAAGACCGGATCACTTTTTTAAGTGACACTCAGATCGTTGGCAAAATCCTAAAACGGGTTATGGTTTTAGGATTTCAACATCTTGCGTGATTGAAAACCCTTGAAGTCTAGGAAGGCAGAACTTGAAGCAGACTTGCACAGAATGTGATGGCGGCGTTTTAGCGATTAGCCGCCATTCCTTTCCAAACCGCAGGCTTGACACAGAATGCGGGGTTTGTCGATACGCTGTGGATCACTTTTCAAGTGATCCTTCATTTTTTACAGTGACGGAAGGATGACATGATCATGAAGAATGGAATCGTTTATTTCGTGGGAGCCGGTCCCGGCGACCCAGGGCTGCTCACCATCAAAGGAAAACAGGCGCTGGAGGAAGCAGACGTGATTTTATATGACCGGCTCGCAAACCCGAAGCTGCTCGAATACGCATCATCGCACTGCCAGTTTATTTATTGCGGAAAACTGCCAGACCGCCATTTTATGAAGCAAAGAGAAATCAACGCCCTGCTGGTTGAAAAAGCCTTAAAGGGTTTAACCGTCGTCCGTTTAAAAGGCGGAGACCCGAGTGTGTTCGGCAGAGTCGGTGAAGAAGCGGCTGCCCTTCATGAGCAAGGCATCCGCTATGAAATGGTTCCTGGCATCACATCTGGCATTGCAGCGCCTCTCTATGCGGGCATCCCCGTCACACATCGGGATTTCGCTTCGTCTTTCGCCATGATTACAGCCCATGATCAATCATTAAAAGGCACGCCGAATCTTGACTGGGAGGGGCTTGCCCGAAGCGTTCAAACCCTTGTCTTCTACATGGGCGTCAAGAATTTGCCTTATATTTGCCAGCAGCTTATCGCGCACGGTAAATCTTCTTCTGTTCCTGTCATTGTGGTCCAATGGGGAACGTGGGGCCGTCAGCGGAGTGTGAAAGGATCGCTTGAGAATATTCAGCAAAAGGTTCAGGAGCACCAGATCACAAACCCTGCGATTATCGTCATCGGAGATATCGTTAACTTCCAAACACACAGCTGGTTTGAAAGCAAACCGCTCATCGGCCGTCACATGATGGTTGTTACTCATGGCGATGATGAAGATCCGCTCGCAGACAAGCTGCGCGCTTCTGGCGCCGATGTCATCGAATGGCCGAAATGGCGGACGGAGAGCATGCCTGTCAATGAAAAGATTCTTCGAGAGGTCGGCACCTTTGAAGAGATGGTTTTCACATCGCGCCGTGCGGTTTGTGAATTTTTTCAAGCGCTCACTTCCAAGAAAATCGACATCCGCCAACTGACAGCCCGATTGAGCGCGGCATCTGAACATGCAGAGACAGAGCTTAAAAACCGGGGGTTTCTCGTCTCCCCTATGCAGCCTGATTCAGGAAAACGCCTTGTTGTCGGAAGCCGCCATTCAGTGGAAAACATGCAGATGCATGAGTCCTCTTCGTTTTATATCACCCATGAACATGTCATAGATGGCCGGTTCACCCATATGATTCAGCGAACCATCAGTGAATCTCCGCTGCACATGGTCATTTGCCCAAACAAGCCGGCCGTTCAGCAATTGATCAGCGCCGGCGAACAAATCGGCATTTCACCGGAACCGTCAGCAAGCCGGCCTCCTATCTTCTGCAAAGATGATGACAAAGCTGCCAGCGCCTATGGATTCACAGCGGTCCAAAAGCAGGATGAATTATTTGCTTTCATTCAGAAACAACAAACAGAAAAAAAGCTTATTCACAGCTGATGGTAAACAGCCCTTTTATCTAGGGCTGTTTTATTTATGAGCCAATTTTTTGTGATGGGTAGAATACATCGCCATATTCTCGGCCTTAGGGTTCAGATAAGCCTTTGCACTGTTGACCGCTGTCGGGCCTTCTGTAAAGCCGCCGGCAATCAATCTCAGCTTGCTTTCATAAGAAGCTGCGTCACCCGCCACAAACACACCCGGAAGATTCGTCCGCATATGCCTGTCAGCTTTTACCCTGCCTTCTTCAATCTCAAGCCCCCACTCCTTCATTGACCCGAGATCAATCTTGAAGCCATGATTAACGATCAGCTCATCAATCTCTATGTCTTCACTTTGACCAGATTCAGTATGGCAAATTGTCACGCTTTGGATGCGCTCCTCTTCCCCGTTAAGCTGTTCCAGCCGATAAGGAGTAAGCACTCGCACCGATGATTGCTTCATTTTCGTCACACTGCTTTCCATTCCGCCGAATTCCTCACGCCGGTGAATGACAGTCACAGACGCCGCAATCGGTTCCAGCTCATTTGCCCAATCGACCGCAGTATCACCGCCGCCTGATATCACCACCCGCTTCCCTTTAAACGCATCAAGCTTCTCCACTCCATAATGAAGGTTTTTGCCCGCATACCGGGCGGCATCTTCACTGTCAAATTCCTTGACTTCAAGCGTTCCCATACCGCAAGCCAAAATCACAGTTCGTGTATAATGCTTTTCACCTTCAGAACCTGTCAGCAAAATGGTGCCGTCCTCCAAACGATCAAACCCGGTCACGCGCTGATTCAGTATAATGTCAGGCTCAAACGTCGCCGCCTGCTCCTTCAGCTGCTCAATCAGCTGCTTTCCCGCGATTCCCGGTATCCCGCCGATATCACGAATGATTTTCTCTGGAAAGAACAAAGACACCTTCCCACCGACCCGCGGCAAAAATTCGATTACTTTCGTTTTCAGCTCCCGCATCCCGCAGTAAAAAGCCGTAAACAGCCCGATCGGCCCCCCGCCTATAATCGTAACATCATATACCTCTTGATTCTCAGCCATCCATCTTGCCTCCCGTTCTCATCTATATCAACACTGTTTTAATTGAGAATGAATATCAATAAAAAGTATATCATATTTCTCGTACCATTGTTTATTCATTTCTTCTCCTTGTGATAAAGGGTTGAAAACCCTATAATAGGCAAAAAACAAATCGGAGGAACAGATGAAAAGACGAGTCGAAATGATCACTTTCGAAGGGTATACACTAGAATATTCTGTTACTGGCGAGGGAGCCCCCATTCTTGTCATGCATGGCGGGCATTCAAATTGTTACGAGGAATTCGGGTACACGGCGCTGGTTGAACAAGGGTATTGTATCATCACCCCATCAAGGCCCGGCTATGGCCAAACGTCAACAGAGATTGGGAAAAGCCTTGCCGACGCCTGCCGTTTCTATGTAAAACTATTAGATCACTTACAAATCGACAGCGTCCATGTAATCGCCATCTCCGCAGGAGGGCCGAGCGGCATATGTTTTGCCTCCCATTATCCTGAAAGGGTCAACACTTTAATCCTGCAATCCGCTATCACAAAAGAATGGCTCACCTCAAAAGACATTAAATGTCAAATAGGGAGAATGCTCTTTCGCCCGCCGATGGAAAAGTGGGTATGGAAGCTGATTTCTTCTTTGAACAACACCTTCCCCCGGTTAATATTTCAAGTCATGAGTCCGCAATTCAGCACACTTGCGTTTCAGCGAATCAAGTCTCTGATGGATGAAAAAGACACAGAAGCATTTCGGAAAATGAACAGCCGGCAGCGCTCAGGTGAAGGATTTCTGCTTGACCTATCACAAACCGCCGCTATCTCTTCAACAGAGCTGCAGGCCATCTCATGCCCCGTACTGGTCATGCATAGTGTTTATGATGGACTAGTCGACAAGTCACATGCACATTATGCAAAAAGACACATCCCTGACGCTACTCTCTGTTTGCTTCACTCATGGGGGCACCTCATCTGGCTCGGGATAGAAAGAGCTGAAACAGATAGAAGCCTATTCGAATTTTTAGAACCCTAAGTGAAACAAGCAGTGCCTTTTTTCTGGTATGATAAGAGGCAGTTTAATATGAGCGGAGGTTTTATTGTGACAGCACAATCATCTTTTCTTCAGCTGAATTCTATTTTTATCAGCATTTTAATAGAAGCCATTCCGTTTATTCTGATCGGCGTCATCCTTTCGGGAATCATTCAAATGTTTGTTTCTGAAGAAATGATTGCAAGAATCATGCCAAAGAACCGCTTTCTTGCCGTTTTATTCGGGGCGCTAGCCGGCGTATTATTTCCCGCCTGCGAGTGCGGCATTATCCCGATTACGAGGCGGCTTCTGTTAAAGGGGGTTCCACTGCATGCGGGCGTTGCTTTCATGCTGACCGCGCCGATCATCAATCCTATCGTCTTATTTTCTACTTTTATTGCGTTCGGGAATAGATGGAGCGTGGTCTTTTATCGGGGCGGACTGGCGCTATCCATTTCGGTGATCATTGGGATCATCTTATCCTATCAATTTAAGGATAACCAGCTTTTAAAGCTTCAGGAACCCGGGCATCACCGTCATCATCAACACACCCTGCTACAAAAACTGGGTGGGACCTTGCGTCATGCCATTGATGAATTTTTCTCAGTCGGGAAATATTTAATTATCGGTGCCTTTATCGCAGCCGCTATGCAGACGTATGTCAAAACATCCACTCTGCTTGCGATCGGACAGAATGATGTATCCTCTTCCCTTGTGATGATGGGGCTGGCGTTTGTCTTGTCGCTTTGTTCAGAAGTTGATGCGTTCATCGCGTCTTCCTTCAGCAGCACATTTTCATTAGGATCGTTAATCGCCTTTCTAGTGTTTGGTGCGATGGTGGATATTAAGAATCTATTGATGATGCTTGCGGCCTTCAAAAAACGATTTGTTTTCCTGCTGATTACGTACATTGTCGTGCTCGTCTTAGCGGGATCACTACTGGTAAAGGGGTGATTCAATGTTTCGACTATTTGTGCTGATGGGATTTACGTTTTTCTTTTATCATCTCCATGCCTCAGGAAACCTTACAAAGTATATTAATATGAAATATTCCTATCTTTCTTTTATTGCGATCTTCCTGCTGGCCATTCTGACAGCCGTTCAAGCCTATGTATTTATCAAATCGCCTGATAAAGGCCGGCATCACGATGATCATGATTGCGGATGCGGCCATGATCACGAACATGACCATGAACAAAACAAGCCATTTTATCAACGTTATTTGATTTATATTGTTTTTCTTTTTCCTTTGGTGTCGGGAATCTTCTTCCCGATTGCGACGCTTGACTCATCTATAGTCAAAACAAAAGGGTTCTCGTTTAAGGCGATGGAAAGCGGAGACCATTACTCCCAGACACAGTATTTGCGGCCTGATGCGAGCCTTTATTACGCGCAAGACAGCTATGACAAACAGATGAAACAGCTGTTTAATAAGTATTCCAGCAAGAAAGAGATTTCTCTGACCGATGATGATTTCCTAAAAGGAATGGAAACCATCTATAACTATCCAGGTGAATTTCTAGGCCGGACGATTGAGTTTCATGGATTTGCGTACAAAGGAAACGCGATTAACAAAAATCAGCTCTTCGTGTTGAGGTTTGGCATCATTCACTGTATCGCTGATTCCGGCGTATACGGGATGCTTGTGGAGTTTCCGAAAGACATGAACATCAAGGACGATGAGTGGGTTCAGATTAAGGGCACTCTCGCCTCAGAATATTACCAGCCTTTCAAGTCAACGCTCCCTGTCGTGAAAGTGACTGACTGGAAAACCATTAAAAAGCCTGATGACCCGTACGTTTACAGGGGATTTTGAAAAGATTTGAGGAACCAAACTATATCGGTTCCTCAAATCTATTTACATTTTTTATATTACTTTATCTCTCTAAATATTAATTCAATTTCTTTGGTCAGTTAAGTTTGATCACTCGACTGCATTGATTTGACACATAAGGATCATGAGTTACTATTATTATTGTTTTATTCATCTGATTCAATTCTTTTAACAGAGTGATAATTTCATTACGATTATTTACATCTAAAGATCCTGTCGGTTCATCTGCCAGAATAATATCACATGGTTTTAATATAATTCTTGCTATTGCTAATCTCTGTTGTTCGCCCCCAGAAAGTTCATGGACTTTTTGGTTTAAGGACACTTTTTGCAAGCCCACTTTTTCAAGAACCTCAATCTTCAATTTTTCCTTTTCTTCTCTCTTCAACTTTTTATAAGTTAATGGGACATCTAAATTCGCACTGATACTAGCATTATCAATCAAGGCGTAATTTTGAAACAAATATGATATTCTAGACCGTAACAATTTATTGGCTTTTCCAGAACCGATTCTCGGAGCAACATCTCCAAATATTTTAACAATACCACCATCTTGCTTCTCGAGCATTCCCATAATATTAAGTATTGTTGTTTTTCCGGAACCACTGCTTCCTGTAATTGCAACCATTTCCCCTTTTTCTATAACAATGTTGATGTTTTCCAATACAACATGTTCTCCGTAAGCTTTTCTTATATTCTGCAATTCCATAACATAACCCAATTAATCAGAAACCTCCTTTCATAACTTTAATCTTGTTTCTTCGTTCTATAATAATTAATGCAATTATCGAAGTAACCAATTCTAAAATTAAAAGAAATACAATACAAATTAATAGGTTTAAAGTTATTCCTCTTTTGACAACAATACAAGATATAAATTGAATGAGCCCTAGTATGAAAAACAAGGTCATATAATCTTTAAATGTTCTAAAAAAACCAATACCAAACAATCTATAGACTATAAACTTTTGTTGCTTTTTATTGAAGTATATTACAGAATTTTGCACGATAAGAAGAACCAAAGCGATAGCTAATACAACAGCTAGAGCTAAAAGCGAGCTAATTTCGCTATGTAACTCCTTTATTTCATTCAAAGCATATTGATTTAAAGAGACCAAGTACTTCAAATTATCATCAAGATGATATTTTTTTAAATAAGGCTCTAATATATTCATTGTCTTTTTTGAATCTCTATCATTTAATTTTATTTTAAGCGGATCTCGACTTCCATTTCCTAAAATTGTATTTCTGTCACCTACCAAGCTATTATTCTCTGTAACAACTTGTATAATAGGATCTATAATTATATTATCCTCAGCTTTAAAAACTTCTGGGTTAAAACTGAAAATTTTCTGACCACTAGCTGTCCAAATAATATGTATTTCAGGTTCTTTTAAATACTTTGGTACATGTCTCCCTAAAAATTCTTCATCATACGCTATTGCAGATTCTTTTCTATCTTCTCTAAAAAATTTTATTATTTTTTTTCTTTGTTGTTTATATTTCTCTGGGACAAGTAATATTAATCTTTTTTCTCTCTCATTGATTGATATTGATTGTTTTTCCGAATTGTATACAGGAAATTGTTTTAAATAATTATCATTTACAATGATAGACCTGATTCCCTTATAGCGTGAGTTTAATCGAATAAATTCCTCTTCATATTCTCTTGTATCTATTAAGAGAGCTCCCATTTTGTTTAAAACGGGATAAATATTGTCTATATCATTTGTAAGTTGCGGCTTTCCCTTATTTACATCCTCAATATCATGGCCTATATATAAAGGATTAAAAACACCATAATCCTTACTGACCTTCCAATCTTCTAAATGAGATTGTTTTGTTTTCACCTCGTTATATTGATTTAAAGTGGAACTACCTATTACAATTATTAAGACAGAACAGACTACTTTTAAAATAGAATTAATGATAAAGATGCTATTTGTATCTTTCTTATTCTTTATTGCTTGATTAACCTTTATCCTCCTTATGTAAAAATAAGTGATGATTGACAACAACCCTATAATCAAATAATTAATAAATAGTTTCATAACGGTATTCACAAAAAAAGAAAATGTCGATCCAGGTAAGAAAATTGTACATATGATTGATAAAAACAAGGAAAAACAAAAAGTTAATATTAATAATTTCCCTACTATTTGAAGCCAAATTCTTAAATTGGAATACCCATGTAATTTTAAAACACCTATTGTTTTTGACTCATTCACAATATAATAAATAAGAAGAAATAATGTTACAATAAGAACCAAATAGTTATACTGTTGTAATGATGAAGTAGACATTTCCGCGTAACCATCATTCACTTCTCTGTTTTGTAAAAAGTCACTTACTTCAAACGACGAATCAAATTTTTCATTTACCTCATTAACAAATCCATTTAAAAAATCTTCAAAAGAATATTTACCTTTAGTTTCAGCATAATATGTACCGTTTACAGGAAGATAATCAAAAGACTTTTTTAGTGGTTTAATTGTTATTTTAGAAGTGCTACCAAATATTTTTAATTGTCCTATCTGATTTTTATCCTTAGAATTTTCCGTACTTATGTATAAATTTTCAGATTGAGTGTCTAACTTACTAAAAAATGTCCCTTTTGAGAGTTCAAGGCCATTAAAATAGTCAGTTTGTTGAGTTAACAATACATATTTAGAAATTTCTACTTTATCGTTTGTAGAGAAATTAATAGCCGGACGGAAAATATTTGATTTATATTTTTTTGAACTACTAATAATTAGTTCTATCATTTCTTTAGGATCATTTAATAAGGGATCATCCGGTATTGTAAAAGGTTTACCGACAGAACTATCTAGCTGTTCAAACTCTTCAATTTGTTTATTTGCAGTTTCCCTAAAGGAAATCAAAAAGGAGAACAGTGAAGAAATCACAAGGAATAAAATCACAATTTTTCTCACAAAAAAAACTCCTTTATAAAAAGGAGAATCATCGAAAACTCTTTCTAAGTTTTCGATGATATCCTTATCATAGTTTTATATTAGTAAGTTTTCCAATTGGCCTTTGTCTTAGCATCTGTTGCTCCGCCTGACAAACTGGAGTATGAGGTTGTTCCTGCTTTAATTTTACCGCTTGAATTAGTTCTTGTCCCAAGGGCACAGGATGAAGCATGGGCCTTATCTTTGTGATAATAATTTGACCAAACTTTCTTTTTAATTCCCCAATCAAAGTAACCAGCTGTACCATAATCCCAGTTTCCTCCGCCAACATTTTCATTTTCAAATGGAGTTACTTCAGAGTTTTTCAGAGGGGTATTAGTTAAATCAACCTCGCCACTTGTTTCTGCACCTGCTGCTGATGCTGCTTGTCCAGTTGAGAATGCTAATGCTGCTATTAAAGCTGCACTCATGAGACCTTTTTTCACCATAACTGATCCACTCCTTCTTTTTTAATTTTAATGGAGATTGAATGACAGCGCGCTCACCCGTTCAATAACATCCTTATTATCCCATATAAGGGATATATATTAAATTAACAATTTTTCCTATAAATGGATTGTAAGAAAAAGTACTCTAGATATATTCTATTAACAAACTGGTAGAAGAACTCTCTTAAACAATCTGTTTTATTTCATCAGCATCAAATCAAGATAGAGCTGACATCGCGTTCTGAAATCACTTAAATTGATCGATGTCATTTCAGTAATCTGTTTAATGCGGTAATTTAGTGTGTTTTGGTGAATAAACAGCTGTTCTGCTGCTGGTTTTGTTTTGCAGTTGTTGAGGAGATAGATTTCCAGAGTTTTAAGCAGCTCGGTGCTGCTTTCTTGGTCCTTCGCTTTTAATAAAGATAAATCCTTATTTTCGTATTCCAAAAATTCGTTTTTCTGCTCAATGCTTTCTAAATAGCGGTAAATGCCGAGTTTGGCATATTCATATGGAATGTTTTCCTGATTTCCGGTGATTTCTGCGGCTTTGATGACTTCAAGTGCTTCTATGTAGCTCTTTCCAAGTTTTAAAAGATGATCATATTCGTTTCCGATACCGATATATATAGGGGTAGGAATTTTTTGAAAGTGAAAATGTGTTAACAGCTTGTTAATAAATTCAGAAGCTGCCGAGGAGACGGAGCTTTTTTGGGAAAAACTCGCTACGACGATGACAATATTTGATTCGATCGTTAAGACATGACTGACTTTATCTCGTAAATTCAAGTACGACCTGATATTTTCCTTTAAATCCTCTACCGCTTCCCCATCCCCGTTCGCGGCATGCAGGATGACAACCGAAAACATGGAAGGCAGCACGGTGTTGATCCTTTCGGCTTCCCGCCTGAGTTCCTTCTCAGTGGTAAATTGCTGATAGATCGCCCGTTTGATGAGATCTTCAGCTTTTTCTTCTTTTTCCTGTTTCAGCTTATTCGTTTTATAAATGATTTTCCCGACATGGAAAGAAGTCTCATACAAAAAATCAAGTTCTTCTTCCGTCAGATTTTGGTCCAGCTCCTGAACCCAGATATAGCCCATGACTTCCCCTTTATGCTTCGCACTCACGACGACCCTCTGATTTAGGCCGATGCTTTCCATTTTATTGACGCGAAAAGGCTCAGGTTCTGTTTTCAGTTTTTCAATGATGCCGTCCTTCAGAAACCTCTCAAAAATCTGAACCGGACATTTTTTCGAAAAAATAGTCTGCTGGTTGGCAGAATCAAAATGATTAATATAGTAAGAATTATAAGCTAACAAAAAGAAATCTACACTTTCCAGTATGACTGGTTTTTGCAATTCATAACTAATAAAATCAATCAGCTTATCAACATCTGAAAATGAAAAAACTCTCTCTAAAAGCTCTTCCATACTTTTTTCTCCTATACTTTTTTTACTTTAATCATATCCATACAGAGGCTTTTTGTATAGAAAAAAATGCGCTTGTTTCCAAAAAGAAAAAGTGGCCGTTTAAAAGGAGAAAAGAGGAAAAAGGGACAGCCCCTTCCTCCTCCTTTTGACCCTTATTGCGACATTGTATCTTGGTATTCTTTAAACTGGTCTGCGACAGCTTGTGACGGAGCCTGCGTCAATACACTGACGATAAAGACAGATAATAGACTCGCAGCAAAACCAGGTATCATTTCATACAGAAAGTCCGAAAGACCGGCATTCGCCCAAATGATTACAGTTGCTGCTCCCACAATCATGCCGGCGAGTGCCCCCCATTTGGTCATTCGTTTCCAAAACAGACTGAGCAGTACAACCGGTCCAAATGACGCACCGAAGCCCGCCCACGCGTAGCTTACCAATCCAAGGATCGTATTGTTTTTCTCCCAAGCAAGACATAATGCGATGACAGAAACCACAAGCACAGCCAAACGGCCTAAAAACACCAGCTCTTTATCAGATGCTGAGCGTCTGAACATCGACTTATACAAATCTTCTACCAGAGAGCTTGATGTCACAAGCAGTTGGGAAGAAATTGTACTCATAATTGCGGCCAAAATAGCTGAAATCAAAAAACCTGTGATAATCGGATGGAACAAAATGTTCCCTAATTGAATAAAAATCGTCTCAGGGTCCTTCAGT
This sequence comes from Bacillus sp. SKDU12, assembly GCF_010093085.1. Lineage (GTDB taxonomy): Bacteria > Bacillota > Bacilli > Bacillales > Bacillaceae > Bacillus > Bacillus mexicanus. Next base: position 36,851 of record NZ_MSRC01000011.1, read on the forward strand.
GTCATGCCATTTTCGTGGTAATAAGCGATTCCGCCTAAACCCGTCAGCACAGCACCGACTGCAGACAGCACCATCCAGCCCATTCCGATTCTGCGCGCTCTTTTGATCTCTTTGACAGACGTTATCGCCATAAAACGCACAATGATATGCGGCTGGCCAAAGTACCCCAATCCCCAGGCAAACAAAGAAATAATGCCAAGAATGCTTGTTCCTTTGAACATATTAAACATATCTGGATCAACAGAGCGGATTTCTGCAACTGTATCACTTGCCCCGCCCGTGTGGAAAAATGTAACGATAGGAACAAGGATGAGTGCGGCAAACATAATAATCCCCTGAACAAAATCTGTCCAGCTGACAGCCAAAAAGCCGCCAAACAAGGTATATACCACAACAACCCCCGTCACAACCCACAATCCGGTGTGATAATCCATCCCCAAAATACTGTTGAATAAAACGCCGCCGGATACCATTCCGGACGATACATAAAATGTGAAAAAGACTAATATCACAATTCCCGAAAACAGTCTGAGAAGCTTTGTTTGATCTCCGAAGCGATTTTCAAGGAATCCGGGAATTGTAATGGAATTCCCCGCCTGTTCAGTGTAGGTTCGCAGCCGCGGCGCAACGTAAAGCCAGTTCGCCCATGCGCCAAGACAGAGTCCGAACACAATCCAAATACCGCTCAGCCCTGTTGAAAACATGGCGCCCGGGAGCCCCATTAACAGCCAGCCGCTCATATCGGCAGCACCGGCACTGAGAGCAGTTACCGCCGGACCTAAGGAGCGTCCTCCAAGCATGTAATCCGTCAGATTGGATGTGCGCTTGTAAGCAAAGTAGCCGATCAGCAGCATTCCCGCCATATAAATACAAATCGAAATAATCAGCTGTGTGTTTTCTATGGCACTTCCTCCTCTTTTTTATAGGTTATGGATGAAATGGACATCCCCGCAGGGAGGATGTCCATTTAGTCCCGTTTTAGAACATTTCACTGATTGTTTTAGCCTGCATGTGGAGTGCCAAGTAATCCGGCCCGCCCGCTTTTGAATCCGTTCCGGACATTTTGAAGCCGCCAAACGGATGGTACCCGACGATAGCACCTGTACAGTTGCGGTTGAAGTACAGGTTTCCGACATGGAATTCCTGTTTCGCACGCTCGATGTACTTGCGGTTGTTTGTGATAACCGCACCTGTCAAACCATATTCAGTATTGTTCGCCACTTCTAAAGCTTCATCAAAGTCTGACACTTTAGAAAATGCGATGACAGGTCCAAAAATTTCTTCCTGCATGAGTCTTGCTTTCGGATCAAGGTCAGCAAAGATCGTCGGTTTGATGAAGTATCCTTTCGAATCATCACCAGTGCCGCCGCTTACTAAGCGTCCTTCCTGTTTTCCGATCTCAATATAGCTCATGATTTTGTCATAAGAACCTTGGTCAATGACAGGTCCCATATAAACATCCGCACTGTCAGGTTTTGCGGTAACTTTTGATTCCGTAATTTCGATGACACGCTTCAATACTTGATCATACACGTTTTCATGGACAACTGCACGTGAACCTGCAGAACATTTTTGTCCCGCAAAGCCGAACGCAGATTGGAAGATGGATTGTGCAGCTAGGTCAACATCGGCATCTTCACAAACAACAACTGTATCTTTTCCGCCCATTTCTGCAATCACACGCTTTAAGTGCTGCTGGCCCGGCTGAACTTTCGACGCACGTTCGAAGATTCTCGTCCCCACTTCTCTTGATCCCGTAAATGTAATCAGGCTTGTTTTCGGATGGTCAACAAGGTAGTCGCCGACTTCCGCTCCGCTGCCTGGAACAAAGTTGACTACGCCTTTTGGCAATCCGGATTCTTCAAGCACCTCAACAAATTTTGCAGCAATGACAGGCGTAGCGCTCGCAGGTTTCAGAACGACTGTGTTTCCGGTAACGATCGGCGCCACTGTTGTTCCCGCCATGATCGCAAACAAGAAGTTCCAAGGCGGAATAACAACTGTTACGCCAGTCGGCGTGTACACATATTGGTTTTTCTCACCTTCACGGCTGTTGACCGGCTTGCCTTTTGCCAGTTCGATCATTTGACGCGCATAATACTCCATGAAGTCAATCGCTTCAGCTGTATCAGCATCCGCTTCGTTCCAAGGCTTCCCTGCTTCTTTTACAAGCAAAGCGGAGAATTCATGTTTTCTTTTGCGTACTTTTGCAGCAGCACGGAACAGGACAGCCGCTCTTTCTTCCGGAGACGTGTATCTCCACTCTTCAAACGCTGTCGCCGCCGCTTCAATCGCTTGCTCAGCATGCTTTTGAGAAGCTTTTGACACTCTGCCGACGACCTCTTCTTTATCAGCCGGATTGATCGAAACGATTTTTGCTTCTGTTTCTACTTTCTCTCCGTTAATAACTAACGGATAGTCTTTTCCTAAATATTCGCTTACTGTTGCAAGCGCTTTTTTAAACGCTTCTACGTTGTTTTGATCCTGGAAATTTGTGAATGGCTCGTGTTTGTAAGGTGTTGTCATGATAATCTCTCCTTTTTTACTTCTTTGTCATTCCTTTGAAAGCAAATGCAATATTTGACGGACGTTCTGCAAGGCGTCTCATAAAGTAGCCGTACCAATCTTCGCCGTATGGCAGGTAGACTCTCATGTTATAACCTTCTTTTACGAGGTTGAGCTGGGTTTGCGACCGCATGCCGTACAGCATCTGAAATTCAAACTTGTCATTGGCAATGCCATTTTCCTTGGCAAGCTGCTTTGTAAAGCCGATCATTTTATCGTCATGTGTGGCAATCGCTGTATAGTGACCGTTTAAGAGCTGCTTTCGGATCATTTTTTTATAATTTTCATCGACATCACTTTTCTCCGGATAAGCTACTTTTTCTGATTCTTTATAAGCTCCCTTTACAAGCCGAAGGAACGGGTTTAAAGAATTCAAATCATCAATGTCACTTTCCGTCCGGTACAGATAGGCTTGCAACACTGTGCTCACGTACTCGTATTTCTTTTTGAAATCTTTGAAAACATCAAGTGTTTTCTGGCATCTGACCTCATCTTCCATGTCAATGGTAACCATGATTTTATGCTGATCAGCCGTCTGGAGGATTTTCGTCATGTTTTCATATACTAGATCCAAATCTATATCCAGACCTAAAGACGTCATCTTTAGAGAAACGTGTGAATTCAACTGCTGATCAGCTATGGCAGCGATAGTTTGGATGCACTCTTCCGTACGCTCCCGTGCGACCTCGGCACTGTTTACAAACTCGCCTAAATGATCGACAGTAACTGACAAGCCTTGGCTGTTAAGCTGTCGAATGGTCGGGATTGAACTGGTAAAGTCATTCCCGCCGATAATTTTACCCGCTGCCACCCGGCTTCCCCAGTTCTTTGCCATTTTATTGAGAAAGCCGCTTTTGGATAAAAATAAGAAAAAGTCTCTTGTGATCACTTCCAACCTCAACACCCCGCAATCTAAGAAGTATTTGTATGAGTTTATTGTAAATGGACAAAACCTCTGTTCACAATATTCTCAAAATACAAAGATTCTGATAATTTTTGTGAGTTTACCACAATCAGTTAGTTAGAAAGTCGGGGGATATTCTGTCGAATAAAGGAGAAAAGGAAGCGACAAAAAACATCAGCTTCCTCCATCCTTCCATACTTCTTCAACCGTATCCAAAAGCAAACGATTCAATTCAGGTGTCATATCCTTTTGTTCGGCTTTCAGCGTTTTTGCTACTTTCATGATTCTTTCGATTTCTGTTTCTATGAATTCATGAATGACATAAATTTTCGCTTCAAGGTCAAGCTCATCGCCTCTTCTTTTCCGTTCAAGCAAGGTTTCCATTTCTGCCTTCAGCTCAAGATCAGAAACAAGTTCATTCAGCAAAACGGTAAAATCCATTGGCGGAATGGTTCCATACTTTTCAATCCATTTGCAAGCCAAGATTGGCCGAAGCACATAGAAATATTTTTTGATTTTGACCTCTTGTCCTTGAAGGTAATCCTTGACGTTCCTTCTCGCCATATTGATATAGTGATACACGCTTGCTTCAGGCTTAAATGCCTCCATCCGCAGTTTTCTTAACTTCTCCGCAGTTGTAAATGCTTCGTAATACACAATGTCTGATGACAGCCATTCAAGGAGCGGCGGGTTTGATTTTTTGAAGAGGCGCAGCGTCTTTCTCAGCTCCCAGCCGCTGATATCCAGCAAATCGTGAATCGGTTCTTCTATCACATCACGCTCCTGCTCAATTGAAAAATACCACTCCTTCTTCGGCACATAAATAAAGCGGACATCATAATCACTGTCCTGCGACGGGAATCCCCAGGCGCGGCTTCCTGACTCAACGGCATATACAATTTTGACTCCGTATGACCGCTCGATTCGCTTTAATTCATCAATGATCCTTTGTTTCATATCTATTCGTCTCCAGTCTATTATCATTCCTGTAGTTTGCAAAAAAAACCCGCCTGTTGATGTGCGGCGGGTTTTCACGTTCATCTGCCTTTAAGGTGCTGCTTAAAGAAAGCAAGCTTTTCCGTTTGAAAAGCAGGGATATACTCATGCCCAAAGTAACGGTAGACTTTCAATTCTTTCTCTGTCTCCAAATGGTTGTATGCGGCAAATACGGTAGACGGCGGTGTGACCTTGTCAATCAGGCCGATCGACATCAGCACAGGCACCTTCACTCGGTCAGCGAGATTCATAATATCGAAATATGAAAGTGTCTTCATTGCCTGTTCTTCCGTTTCCGGACTGCCATTTCTTCTGAAGAAGGAATTGATTTCAAGATACGGCTCCTCAAGCGCCACATCAATGGCCCGCTCAAAGTTGCTTAAATAAGGATAATCGGCAGCCGCTGCGGCAATCGTTAAGCCGCCTCCCTGGCTTCCGCCTGTCACACCGATTCTTGTTTCGTCGACTTCGTCAAAGCTGCTGATCACTTCAAGCGCGCGTACGGCGTCCATATAAACGCCCCGGTAATAGTATGTATTTTTATCGAGAATGCCTTTCGTCATCCAGCCTAAAGCGTGACCGTGCGGAGAAATACTTGTATCCTCGCTGCTCTGCTGGCCGCGGACAAGCATGCCGAATGCGGCGTAGCCGTGGAGCGCCCAGTTCACCATTTCATGGATCTCACCATCATAGCTTGCGTTGTAGCCGTGGTATTTGACGATCGCCGGATGCGGGCCTTCCTTATCAGGCACCGCGTACCATCCGGCAATGCGGGCGTCTCCGAAGCTTTTATATGTAAGTCGGTACACCTTGACTCCATCAGCGGGATAATCAACAGGCTGTAAATCGGGTGCTGCTTGGACTTTCGCAAGTTCGTCCAAAGACGATTTCCAAAACTCAGAAAAATCTTGCGGAGCTGTTTTTTCAGGCTTATACGTTTGCAATTGGTCGAGCGGCAGATCGAATAGTTGCATTTCCGATTATTCTCCTTTGTTTTATAAGATTTGATTTGTATTCATATATTACCACGTTCCGAACTCATTTTCTAAATATTTTCACTTTTGTTTTTTCGAACAGCCTTCATCAAACGTTTGTTTAAGACTATCCGAATTAACTGAATAAAAAACTAAGTTGCGCCCAAAAACAGCTTCATCAAGGGCCTGTGACAAGCAGAGAAAAGCTCGTGACCAAGCTCCAGCATCTCTCAAGTCAGGCTTTTCGCTGCCATGGGGCTTAAACAGAGCAGCGAAACTGCGGAAAAGGGACAACCAATGCGTGCGTTTTGCCAATACACCAATCCGTGCGCGCACCGCACGGATTTTTACATCGGCTGATAAAGATCCCAGCCGATTTTTAATGTTTCTACAATGTAATCGGCGACCTCTTCCGGGGAAAGATTGTCTGTTGCGACTTTCGAATTGTGTTTGTCGTAAATGACTTTTCTTTCGTTAAACAGCTGTTCCATTTCATCCATTGAACGGTTATGCAGCACAGGGCGGCTTTCGATCAATAGATCCGCACGCTGCTTCCAGTTCTCCCAAGACAGATCCAAATGCAGCACAAGACAGTTTTCCAGACAGCACATTCTGATTTCCTCTTGTTTAAAAGAACCGCCGCCGAGAGATACGATCTTGAATCGTTTGTTCTGGCAGATATCTAAGATATATTCCTTCTCGGTTTTCCGGAAAAAGTCTTCTCCTTTTTCCTCAAAGATCTCCGGAATTGTCATCTTGAAATCCTTCTCGATCTCTTGGTCAATATCAATAAAATCTCTATATAATTTTTTAGCGACCAATTGGCCGATTGTCGTTTTTCCTACACCCATGAATCCGATCAGGACGATATTTCTTTCTCTTACTGGGATGGCTCGTTTAGCGTTCATCTTCGGCGAAATCCTCCTAAGGAATGAAATTTTATATTCATTATATGCTTCTTTAGCGAATATTTATATAGATACCGGCTTGCCCGTCCATTTCCGTTCAAACGTTTTTATCTGAATGACATTCATTTTACAACATATCCGCAGGCATTTTAATACTTCGACGCAAAAAAGCATTAAAACGATTTACAAAGCGCTTCATCATACCATCCCGCACATAACAAAAGCCCGCTCCGAGAGCGGGCTTTCTTCATTTTATTTCCACCAGTCATCAAACATGGACGCCGGAACCTGACGTTTATGCTCAGTGATGCTGTAGCGTTTTTCCAGCGCTTCTGACACTTTCGCTGATACTTCTTTTCCTTCTAGATAATCGTCAATTTCATCATAGGAAATGCCAAGCTCGGTTTCATCCGACTGCTGCGGTTTTTCATCGAGAAGATCGGCCGTTGGCTCTTTCAAGTATAAGCGTTCAGGTGCACCCAGCTCTTTCAGCAGGCTTCTTCCCTGACGCTTCGTCAAACCGGTCAGCGGAAGAAGGTCCGTTCCGCCGTCACCGTACTTCGTAAAGAACCCAGTGACAGCCTCAGCTGCGTGGTCAGTGCCCAGAACAAGAAGACCTTCCTGGCCTCCAATCGCGTATTGCGCGATCATTCTTGCTCTCGCTTTTACGTTTCCTCTATTAAAGTCAGTCAGCTGATCGCCTGTATCCTGCTGATATTGATCAGAAAACGCACTGACTGTCGACTTAATGTCAAACTTCCATGATTTGTCCGGTTTAATGAACTTCAATGCAAGCTGGGCATCGTCTTCATCATGCTGTGTGCCATGCGGAAGGCGTACCGCGATAAATTGAGCGTCTCCGCCCTCCTCGCGAATGCTCTCCACCGCAAGCTGAGCCAGTCTTCCCGCAAGTGTTGAATCCTGTCCGCCGCTGATTCCCAATACAAATCCTTTAGCACCGGTTTTCTTTACATATTGTTTTAAAAAATTGACTCGTTCCTCAATTTCTTTCTTTGGATCAATTGAGGGCTTCACATGTAATTCACGCATAATCTTTTCCTGCATGCTCATCCCAATCATTCCTCCTGTACGATTCACTGTTTCTTATTTGATCATTTCCCTAAATTGATGAAAATGAATCATGACAATCATGTATCTCCTTATAAATATAGCACAGGTTTTCATTTACAGTGAACAAGAGAGATCAGCTGACTTCCACCCGTATAGATGTGATACTATCGCCATTGCACTTCCCTTTTTCAATCGGACAGGAAGAAAACGCAACGATCAAATCCATTTCCGCTCGCAGCCTTACATAATCCCCGGCATTTGAGAGCGGCGTTTCCACAGATAAATTCCCTTTCTCATCAAGGACTGTATTCATGAAAATCGCAAACGGATAATGCATGTGAGGCTTTGGAACGCCAAACTGCTCAAGCGCACGGTTCATATTGTCATAGCACGTATCCTGGAATTCATCTTTTTGCTTGCCGTATAACAGCCTGTTCATATCCGGACGGCAGGCGGGAAGCAGCAAATCATGTTTGCCGACCGTATCCTCGATCAGTGTCAGCATCGGTTTATAGAGATTTGAGTAAATATGGTCATTCACCTTTACGTTTATGGAATGATTGGCATCAATTGTCGCTCCCTGATCAAGATGCTCATAAAAATCCTTGGCATGGTACGCGACAAAATCAGCAACCTGCTGCCCTTCTACATCAACCACCTTTACAATCTGCCCCTTTTTCAGTTCCAGCCCAAGCCCTTTTTTCGGCTCTATGATATATTGCTGTGTCATCTGCTCGCTCCTTTTTTCAATAGTATGAGCGTTCTCCGCTTTCCCCATGTAAAAAGAGGTAAAAATCTGATGTATATAAGCCTCGGGCGGGTTGCACTCTAACCGTAGATAAAAGGGGTTGAAATATTATGAGCCAAACAAAAAAAGACCCGCAAAAAGGGAATTTAGCCTGGTGGCAGCTGTCATTAATCGGTATAGGATGCACAATCGGAACAGGTTTTTTTCTCGGGTCCAGTATCGCAATAGTAAAAAGCGGTTTTTCCGTTCTGCTTTCATTTCTGATTGCGGGAATCGGCACGTATTTTGTCTTTGAACAGCTTGCCAAGCTGTCAGCAAAACAGCCTGAAAAAGGCTCATTTTGTGCGTATGCGCGAAAAGCGTTTGGCAAATGGGCCGGCTTCAGCAACGGCTGGGTGTACTGGTCATCAGAAATGCTGATCACAGGAAGCCAGCTGACAGCCATTTCACTTTTTACAAAGCATTGGTTTCCTCAAGTGCCGCTATGGGTGTTTGCTTCCATCTATGCAGTTCTTGGGCTTCTCATTATTTTCACCGGTCTGTCTGTATTTGAGAAGACTGAAAACGTGCTGGCAGTCATCAAAACAGCTGCTATTTTTATGTTTATTGTCATTGCTGTCCTCGCATTATGCGGCATCCTGTCCGGCGGAAGGCCTGATGTGCAAATTCCAAATAAGTCGAGTGAGTTTTTTCCATTCGGGGCCATGGGGCTGTGGACAGGCTTAATTTATGCGTTTTACGCCTTTGGCGGAATTGAAGTGATGGGGCTGATGGCGGTTCACTTAAAAAAACCAGAGGAAGCGTCAAAATCAGGAAAGCTGATGCTGGCGACGCTGGCGGTTATTTATATCATTTCAATCGGACTAGCCTTGCTGCTGGTTCCATTAGACACGTTTACAGAGCAGGACAGCCCGTTCATCACATCATTAAAAGGATATCACCTTAAAATCATTCTCGATATTTTTAACGGGATTTTCATCATCGCGGGGTTCTCAACTCTTGTCGCTTCACTGTTTGCAGTGACGACATTGCTTTGCACAATGGCTGATGACGGCGACGCGCCAAAATGCTTCACATTAAAGGAAGGCAAAAAAATCTGCTGGCCGGCACTGGGGCTGACGTTTGCAGGGCTTATCCTATCCATCATCCTGTCATTAGTGCTGCCGAAAAACATTTATGAACATATGACGACAGCGGCGGGACTTATGCTTTTATACACTTGGCTGTTTATCCTGTTCTCCAGCAAAAAACTGACTCAGCCCGAGGGCATGGGAAAAACGCAAATATATGCAGCTGTGATTTTGATCGCTGCGGCTGTGTCCGGCACACTGTTCGAGAAATCGAGCCGTCCTGGTTTTTTTGTGAGCATCGGTTTTCTCGTCATTATCGCCATTGTTACCATGATCTATCAAAAAAAGCAGGGCCGTAAAGACCACCCTGCCTGCCCATGATTTATTTCATTTTATTAAACATGTTTTTCAAATAAGAAAACGGGCACTTCGATACCTGTTGTTCATCATCACGGAGGAAATACTGTTTCCATTCACGGTTATCCTTTCCTCCGTACCAGCCTAATTGCGAGTGAATAGGCGCTTGATCGTAAGCCTTTAAACGAGATCTGATGAGCCTGCTCATGTTGCGGCCAAAAGCGGTTGATCCATTTAACTCTTCAAACACCCATCTTGGCTGAAATGTGATCATAAAATAGGGAAAGCTCCGGCTTCTTCTTGCCTCGTGCCCCGGTGTGGCGCAGAGAATAAAGTACGGCTCGCCATCAAAGCAAAACTCCCATTTATAATGCTCGGGATCGGCCGGAATGTCTGCCGGCCATTCTTTTTCGTCTTGATGACTCAGTCTATTTAAAAACCGCCAAAACAGCTCTTCATACGCTTCCACTGAATAATGCTCAGCCAAATCTTCCGGGGTTTCAAACAATACAACGAGGGATGCGTATTTTCCAGTATCCCGCGATATCCTGCCATACTCCGCAAGCAACGGAGCCAGTTCCTCCGCTGTATGATTTTCCCGCGGGTCTCCGGCAAAAGCGATGCGAAGCTGATCAGTCAGAAACGCCTGTCGTCCGGGAATGCATGGAAACGTATTCGCATCGTCCGCCACTGTTTCGGCCAAAAACTCAAAAGCGATTTTTTGCCATTCGGGAAGATCTTCTTGATTACGTTCCAGAAAACTTTTGGTGTAAATCCCATTCACCATTGATCCACCTCCAGTATCATCTGGATACTATATGAAAACCTGGAGCGGCAGGTGCCTATCCGCCATCAATCAGCCCAATAGCTGTTTGATGCCCTGATAGCCGAAGTAACAGCCAAATAGAAGGAGGGATACGCCGGCGATTCCAGTCAATCCTCTCAATAGCTTTTCATGAAGCAGATTTCTGAACATGCTTGCTGTGATAGCCATGCAAAAATCCCAAATTAAAATGCCCATCATGATGCCTGAGCTATAGATCAGAATCTGACTCATATTGTAGGTTTCTGCTGTTTTCGCAAGGATGCTCCCGTAAATCCCCAGCCAAAACAGGATGCTCAAGGGATTTGACAGTGAAATGAGAAAACCTGAAGCGAACGTTTTTCTATATGATGCTTTGCCTCGTGAGCTTCGCACATTCATCGGTTCTCTGACATTTTTCAGCGTTTCAATTCCAGTATAAGCCAAAACAAAAAAGCCGAAGAGCCACAAAAATGTTTTCACAAACGGAGCCGTTAAAAATTGCGACAACCCGAAATAGATAAAAAGCATGTACAGTCCGTCCGCTGTCATAGCGCCTAAACCAAAAATCCACGCATGCCAAAAACCGTTTTTAATTCCTTTGTCTATTTGCGCCGCGTTCACTGGTCCCACAGGCGCTGACAAGGACAGTCCCAGCACAATATAGCTCAAAAAAATGTTCACCGGCCCGTACTCCCTTCTCTTATGTAACTTGTACAATTTATTCGGGAACGGGCCAAGCTATGCACAATTTCACTTACTGTTTCAGACGTTCAAGCTCTTTTTCCATGATATCAGCCGCTTTTCCTACGAAACTGAAAATGAGTTCCAGTTCTTCTTCTGTATACTCGCGGCACAAATCCATCGTTGACTCTGACAGAGAGCGGAATAAATCCTTTACATGCTTCTTGGAAGCGGTCAAAGGAACGATCATGACTTTTCGGCGGTCGTTTGGGTCCTTTTCACGAGCCACATACCCCGCTTTTTCCAGCCGGTCAACAAGCGCTGTGACTGAACCCGTGCTAAGACCCGTCTTTTCCCCCAGCTCTCCGGCCGTCATTGGTCCCGTTTCATTTAAGATATCAGCTGATTTCAAATCGGTAGGGAACAGACCAAGAGCTTGAGCAGCCGCCTGGTGAAACAGAACCGTTCTGGTGCCCAATTTTCGGAAAAGCTGAACGGAAGTCTTTTCCAACTCACTTCTGGAATTCCTTGTTGACAACTGGCAGTCCTCCCTATAGAATCAATTTTATCTTGATAATCGAGATATTCAACGATTAAACTATTATCATGATATCAAAACTTACATAAAAAAGTAAGAGGAGGTAGAACAAATGGACACAGCATCAGCAAAACAGGCTTCCACTAAATTTGTGGTCCTCGGCCTCCTGCTGGGCATTTTGATGTCTGCAATGGACAATACGATTGTAGCCACCGCGATGGGAAATATCGTAGCAGATCTTGGAAGCTTCGATAAATTTGCTTGGGTGACGGCATCCTATATGGTTGCTGTCATGGCTGGAATGCCGATTTACGGCAAACTCTCCGATATGTACGGCCGAAAACGCTTTTTCCTATTTGGACTTATTTTTTTCTTAATCGGATCGGCTTTATGCGGGATTGCTCAGACGATGAATCAGCTGATCATCTACCGGGCCATTCAAGGAATCGGGGGCGGCGCGCTCCTGCCGATTGCCTTTACGATAATCTTTGATTTGTTTCCGCCGGAAAAACGCGGAAAAATGTCCGGCATGTTCGGTGCTGTATTTGGATTATCCAGTGTTCTCGGGCCGCTATTAGGCGCGATCATCACAGATTCAATCAACTGGCACTGGGTGTTTTATATCAACGTGCCGATCGGCGCATTGTCATTGTTTTTCATTATTCGCTATTACAAAGAAACTTTGGAGCACAGAAAGCAAAAAATTGACTGGGGCGGCGCAATTACCTTGGTCGTATCCATTGTATGCCTGATGTTCGCCCTTGAGCTTGGCGGCAAAACATACGATTGGAATTCCATTCAGATCATCGGTCTGTTTGTTGTATTCGCCGTTTTCTTCATTGCCTTTTTTATTGTGGAGAGAAAAGCGGAAGAGCCGATTATTTCGTTCTGGATGTTTAAAAACAAGTTATTCGCCACAGCACAGATTCTCGCCTTCTTGTATGGCGGAACATTCATTATTTTAGCGGTGTTTATTCCTATTTTCGTTCAGGCGGTATACGGCAGCTCAGCGACAAGCGCAGGCTTCATTTTAACGCCAATGATGATTGGCTCAGTTATCGGGAGCATGATCGGCGGGATCTTCCAAACGAAGGCAAGCTTCCGCAATTTGATGCTGATATCTGTTACGGCCTTCTTTATCGGCATGTTGCTTTTATCCAATATGACGCCCGAGACGGCACGAGTATGGCTGACAGTCTTTATGATGATTTCAGGCTTTGGTGTAGGCTTTAACTTCTCCCTGCTGCCGGCGGCATCGATGAATGATCTTGAACCTCGCTTCCGAGGAACAGCCAACTCTACAAATTCATTTTTGCGGTCATTCGGCATGACTCTCGGCGTTACCATTTTCGGAACGGTGCAAACAAACGTATTCACAAACAAGCTGAGCGACGCCTTCAGCGGTATGAAAGGCTCAGCGGGATCAGGCGCGGCGCAACATATCGGCGATCCGCAGGAGATTTTCCAAGCGGGAACGCGTTCCCACATTCCTGAGGCGATCTTGAATCGCATCATTGACGCGATGTCATCAAGTATCACGTATGTCTTTTTGCTCGCTTTGATCCCTATTGTCCTCGCGGCGATTACCATTTTGTTTATGGGAAAAGCAAGAGTGAAAACAACAGCCGAAATGGCGAAGAAAGCAAATTAACACAAAAAAGCAGTACATGTCAGCATGTACTGCTTTTTCTATTACAATCCTAATTTCGCAAGAATAAACGTCCATATACAAATGATCAATAACAGAATCAAGCTATAGGCCACTGTCCATTTAAACAGTTTAGACTCTTTGCCTGTCTGGCCGACCGCCGCAGCAGCGATGGCAATAGACTGAGGAGAAACGAGTTTCGCCATCACCCCGCCTGCTGTATTTGCAGCTAACAGCAAATCAGAACCCGCACCGATCTGCGCTCCGGTAACAACCTGCAAATGCCCGAATAACGCGTTATTGCTGACAACTGAACCGGTAATAAACACGCCGATCCAGCCAAGAACTGGACTGACAAACGGGAACAAATCTCCTGTTTTCGCCAATGCTAATCCAATTGAAGAGCTGAGCCCTGCGAAGTTGGCCAGATTAGCAAACCCCATCACAAAGCAGATTGTCATAATCGGCACCCACAGCTCTTTGCCTGTCTCCTTCAAGGAAGCAAAAGCATCACGAGAGGAGAAATTTTTACTGAACAGCCCTGTCACGATCACCGCCGCTAAAATAGCTGTACCAGTCGCTGACAGCAAATCGATTTTAAAGACCGCATCTAATGGCATGGCAGATGGCGCAATCGGCGGCATTTTCATAATTTGCTCATGCAGAAAAGGCATTTTCAAAAGTAGTGTTGTCTGATATAACAGTCCGCCTTCTTGAAAAAGCGCTTTGAAGGCAGGAAGGCTCCAAATTGTGATTGCCACAGTTAAAATGTAAAAAGGAGACCACGCTTTCGCAATGTCAGCGGCACTGTATACCTTTTTCTCACCAGTCTCGCCCGCTCCTTCCTCACGGTAAATCTCTTTCGGCTGCCATTTGCGGAGGAAGAGCGCAAGTCCGCCCATGCTGAACAAAGCAGCCAGAATATTTGCTAATTCCGGCCCAAGTACCGCCATTGTCAGCGTCTGAACCGCTGTATACACACCGCTCACAACCAACAGGGCAGGCCATGTCTGCTTGATTCCTTTCATCCGATCTAATAGGAATACAAGCAGAAACGGAATCAAAAATGAGATCATCGGCAGTGTCCACATCAATGTACGTGACAGTTCAAGTGCTGATAAATCACCGATCTGCGCTCCTGTAATTACAGGAATACCAATCGCTCCAAAGGCTCCAGAGGCCGCGTTCGCAATCAAACAGAGCGCCGCCGCTTTTAACGGCTTAAAACCAAGCTCGACCAGCAGTGCCGCACTTATCGCAATCGGAACACCAAAACCGGCCGCACCTTCCAAAAATGCGTTAAAACAAAAACCAATTAATAATAGCTGTAATCGTTGGTCAGGCGAAATGCCGGCAATGCTTGAACGAATAATGGTAAACTTCCCGGTTTTCACTGCGATTTTATACAGCCACACCGCCATCAAAACGATGTAGCCAATCGGCCACAGCCCGCTCCCGATTCCTAACAGAACAGAAGAAATCGCTTTTTCAACCGGCATTTGAAATGCCAAAACGGAGACGAAGAAACTGACGGCTAGCGTAAGAAATGCTGCAAGAATGCCTTTCATTTTTAAAACAGTTAAAGCCAAGAGAAAAAAAAGAATTGGAGTGAGCGCCACAAGTGCGCTCACATATTCATTTCCAAACGGATTATACAACTGCTCCCACATTGACAATCAGCCCTTTGCTCTATAGTTGCGATTAGTTAACCTGAAGTTCTGCAAAATGAGGTTTTAAAATGTTTTTAAGGACGTCTGCGCTGTGAAGAAACTGTTCTTTTTCTTTCTCATTTAAGTTCAGCTCAGCAATGCCTGCAATACCTCCGCGGTTCACGACAGCCGGAACGCCGATGTACACATCTTCTGCCCCGTATTGTCCTTCTAAATATGTGCTGACTGTTAAAATGCTGCTCTCATTATGGAGAATGGCTTTTGTAATACGGGCAAGGCTCATCGCAACACCGTAATAAGTCGCGCCTTTTTTCTCAATGATATGGTAAGCTGCATTTTTTACGTCATCTACGATCTGGTCAAGTTCCTCTTGTTTGTACGCTTCGTTTTTCTCAACGAGTTCACTGACCGGCACACCGCCGACATTCGCGTGGCTCCAGACAGGAAGTTCTGTGTCGCCGTGCTCTCCGATAATATGAGCGTGCACATTTTGAGGCGCTACGCCAAAATATTCGCTCAGCATGTAACGGAATCTCGCAGAATCTAGTGTTGTGCCGCTTCCGATGACCCGCTCTTTTGGCAGGCCGCTGAATTTCCATGTCGCGTAAGTCAGAATATCAACCGGATTGGTCGCAACTAAGAAAATACCGTCAAACCCGCTCGCCATGACTTCACCGACGATGCCTTTGAAAATCTTTAAGTTCTTTTCTACTAATTCAAGACGTGTCTCACCAGGTTTTTGGTTTGCTCCGGCACAGATGCAGACAATGTCAGCGTCCTTGCAGTCTTCATATGTTCCGTAAGATGTTTTGACCGGCTGCGGCGCAAACGCCTTTCCGTGGTTTAAATCCATCACATCGCCTATTGCTTTTTCTTTATTTAAATCAATGACCACAAGTTCATCTGTGATCGCTTGGTTAATTAACGCAAATGCATAACTGCTTCCAACAAAACCTGCTCCGATTAAAGCTACTTTATTTACATGTTTGTTCATCACTAATCATCCTTCCAAAGTTGTTCTTCTTTGATGCGTTTAGATTGTGAAGTATTTCACATTTATATTGTGCAATACTTCACAAACTTTTGCAAGTGAAAAGTTTTGTCCAATTTATGAACAAAAAAAACCACCCTCTATGATGGTTTCTATGGGATGTTTCCTCTGATGGCTTGCTCTCAATGAGGAAGAGAACCAGTTAGACCAGAATCGTTATATAAACCACTTTGCACATAATCAAACCCAGGCTGGTTCTGGCCGGGCACTTGGACGCTGCCATTGTTAAAAATCACTTTGGCATTGTCAGTATCCGTATCCGCAGGCAATGCCAGCTTGTAAACGCCGTCTGTATTTTTAGTCATTGCCTTTCCCGGCCAAGATCCGGTCAATTCTATTGTCCGGCCTCCATCCTGTTTATAGATATAAGCATTGACATGGCTCCAATGATTTGGATTTTGATAACCAATGGCTTTGTCTGCAGACGGATCTCTTTTGGCAAAGCTGTATTTTTGGGTCTTCGTTACACCCTCACTGTTCGTTCCTTTTAACGTGATAGTGTAAGTTTTGCCAAATGGATCTCCTTCTCCGATCGTTAATTGGTCTCCATCCTTAAATGCAGTCTCTTTCCCATTATTCATTTGATAAACGGCTTTTGTTGTATTCGCATTTGCACGCAGGGTAATCGTAAGCTGATCATTGAAAACATGTGTCACCCCTGTTTTGTGATTCTCAAGAGAGACGTGGGGCGCACTTTCAATATCGTCAGGATATAAAACAGCCACAGACCTTTCATTCATCGTGCCTGTCAGTTTACCGTCCGTTACCTGAAATGAACCGTTCCCAGCTTTATTAGCATACTTGCCGTCAGGTAATTTCGTTGAGGTATTGATGCTGACAGAAGATGAACCTGCATTGGCCAATACAACACCTTGTGAGCCGCGCTGATTCATAAAGAGTTGAGTGTTTCCATTCGGATTTGAGAGCTCTTCAGGCTGTCCGGCCATCACGTTGTGAAATATATTGACCGCAGTAATAGCCTGATCTTCAAATAAAGCACTGCCGCGATCGCCTATTTGAGTTTTCCCCGGGAATCTCACGCCATTTCCGCCGCCCTCAGGCCTGGAAAAGAAAAGAGGCGTACTGCCTGAGCGGGAAGCAATCACTGCCCAGCCTAAGCGAATATCATCATCACTCATCCATGTAGACTCTTCTTCATCGTTGGCATACGTATCATGTGATTCCACCCATGTCACTAACTTGTCCGCAGCCACGTCAGATGCATAAGGGGAAATATTCGATACGCTCAGATTACGATTCTTTAAAGCAGACCTTATGGAATGTCCGTAGTTAGATGCTGTCACATGCATATATTTCGCATATGCTTTATCTCTGGAGGCACTATCTTGCAGGATTTCTCCATATTGAAACTTGGCAGATGTATTTATGATATTCGGCCAAAATTGGCTGCCGTAATCACCATCATCCGGAAGCTCAATATGCTTTGCGGCATCATAGCGAAATCCATCTGCTCCGTCATTTAATGCCCTTTCTAAGAAACGTTTCAGATAGGTTTGCACCTCTTTATTCTGAGTATTCCAATCATACAGCCCAAGCAGTGAATTCTGTGTAACATCCCATCGGTCAGACCAATTTTTAATTTGTGTGTTACCATGAGTCCAGTTTGGAATACTCTTAATCTCATTGGAAATCGCGGCATGGTCACTGGTGGTATGATTGATGACTGCGTCAACAATGACCTTTACGCCATATTTTTCAGCAGCGGCACACATGTCTTTAAATTCTTGTTCAGTGCCTAAGTATCGGTTGCCAATTTGATATGATGTCGGCTGATACAGCCAGTACCAGTTCGACATGCTTTTATTTCCTTGGTTCCCTTCCTTTACTTGGTTAATCGGAGACGTCTGTATAGCTGTATATCCCGCATCATGAATATCCTGCATATTTTGTTTTAACGTATTGAACGACCAATTCCAAGCATGAAGAATGGTACCGCTTTCAACAGACGGCGCTGTCAGCTCATTTGATGTGTTCTGTGTTTCAGCCTTTGCCGCCGCTGGTCCTCCCAGAACAAAATGAAACAGCAATAAAAATCCAGCGAATAACGGAAGTAAAGAGGTTTTAAATCGTTTTGGAGACATTCTTATCACTCCTTATTTATTTTTTAGAAACTGACTGCGGAGTCAAAAGTCCATCTTATAAATCCTTCTCCTTCCTCCTTTCCAACTGATGTGAAGACTAGATATATTTGTTAACGCTTACATTTTAAGCTATCACAATCACTCTAGCAAAACAACTTGATAGAGTGAATACAAATCAAAGTTCCTATAGAAAAAGCTGTCCGGAATTGTGAACATTTTCCTCGTAAAAAAAGAAACCATCCATCAAGATGATTTCTTTTTCCTGTCTTCTTTTACCGCCCTGCTGTAAACCAGCTTCACCACCACATACCGAAGCAGAAACAGGACGCCGGCGCAGACGATAAAAAGAAGAATCATTTTCATCCAAGCGAAGAATGTATGGGGAATCCCCCTGTCGTACATCGTAAGCACCACTACCGCAAAAGCAACCGCAAGTGAATCTACGCGCTGCTGCTTTACTCGTTTTTGCAGTTCTTCTTTGGTGTCTATTCTTGGCATGAGCGTTCCCGATGCTCCTGCCCTGATGCAGTAATATAAGATAATGAAGAACAAAAACACAAGGCTTGCAACCCATTCTTTAAACGGAAATTCAAACATAATACCGCGGATGATCACATCAAGTAACGCAAACGCTCCTGCTATCATCCCAATCTCCGCCCAGAATTTTCGCTCTTTTTCTTTTACTCTCTTACTTTTCCCATTCACGCCTGAAAGTCTATTATGCAGATTCTTCATGACCTTCCTCCCGCATTTTTATGAATGGCTTATGGCTAACATGTTACAATAACAGCCGGCGCTTCTGCAATGAATAACTCAAAAGCCCGCCGTACAAGCCGGCGGGCAGCAATCGTTAAAACGGCCCCCAATTGATCATGACGCCGATCACAATAAAGACAAGCCCAATCAGAAACCAAAGCAGAGCAAGCGGCACCATAAACCGAAGCCACTTGATATATGGAATGCCGCTGGCAGCAAGCACCGCCATGAGAACGCCAGAGGTTGGGTTCACACAGTTGACGACTCCTTCACCAAGCATAACAGCTTCTACCGCAACCTGTCTTGTCATTCCCATCAAATCAGCAAGCGGAGCCAGAATAGGAATAAATACAACGGCTTCTCCAGACCCTGAAGAGATGAGAAAATGCAGCAGCGCACTGGCGATATACATGCCGATCGCGCCGGCAATCGGGCTGAAACCATCCAAAAGCGAAGCCAAAGCATTGACGACTGTATCGAGAAGCTTGCCGTCTTCAAGAATGACGGAAATGCTTCGTGCCATCCCGACAATCAATGCCCCATACACAAGGCTTTGGCAGCCCGTAATAAACGTTTTGGCAATATCATTCGCCGCAAGTCCGCCTATTAAACCGGCAAGGACAGAAATAAAAATAAACGTCGCAGCCATTTGGGAATCAGACCAGCCCAGCTTCAAAGCGCCGTATAAAAATCCGAGGAGCGACAGTCCCGTCACAGCTAAAATCAGCTTATGGCGAACGGTAAACGCCACTGACTGATCTTCTTTACCGGCTTTGCCCATACCTGCCGCCGGGAACCAATTTGTTCCTAACACACTGGCATCCTTTGATTTTTTTAATTTTCTTGTGTACAGATAGATATAAAGAATAGAAGACAGCAAGAAGCATATGTATATCGCAACACGCAGGCCGATTCCTGAAAAAAGAGGCAATTCCGCGATTGATTGCGATAAGCCGAGCGGAGACGGCGATAAGATGGTGGAGTTAAAGCCAGCGTAGCAGCCAATGTAAATAACAGCGGCCCCCGCAACTGCGTCCCATTTTAAGGATCGTGCGACAATAAGGCCGATGGGGATAAACCCGATAACTGAATTCACGACAATTCCGGTTGTTCCGAGAATGGAGAACAATGCGCTGACAATACAAATAAATAACAATTGCTTCGTGCGGAATTTGCTGATGACATTGTAGATCAGGCCGTTGATGGCACCCGTTTTTTCCAAAATGGCAATGGTGCCGCCTGTGAATAAAATCAGAAAGATAATCGGTGCTGATCCAACCATTCCATCCTGAAGAGAAGTAAAAAAGCTGAACAGGCTGATCGGTGACTGATCAATTGAATGGTAGCTTCCCGGAACAGCAGTCGTGACATCCCCCTTTGACACGCGGTCAAATTCACCCGCCGGTATAATATACGAGGCAATGGCACAAATGAAAGCAATGATAAATAAGAGGACATAGGCGTCAGGCATTTTGAATGTCGTTCTTTTTTTCTTAGGCTGTGTTTCGGCTGCTGGTATGCTCATATTTTGATCCATCCCCTCTGTTTGAAAATATTAATTATTCTGAAAAATATAAATATGTGCTATATTATATACAGTCTATATGCCTGTTTCAATAGAAAAAAAGGAAAGAAGGTAAAATTCATTCTGGATAAAAGGAGGCACTTCTTACCATGCAAAAGCTTTCAGAAAACATGAAACAAACCGTTATGGACGTCTTCGAGCATCTGCATGCAAACCCTGAAGTCAGCTGGAAGGAATATGAGACAACTGCATTTCTCAAACAAAAGCTTGATGATTTAGGATGCCGGACACGCACGTTTTCAGATTGTACCGGAGTTATCGGTGAAATCGGGTCAGGCACGCCGGTTGTAGCCGTTCGCTCTGACATTGATGCGCTATGGCAGGAGGTTAACGGCACATTCCGCGCCAATCATTCCTGCGGCCACGATTCACATATGACAATGGCATTGGGCACGTTAATGCTGCTGAAAGAACAGCCCAAGCTTCCAAAAGGGACAATCCGTTTTATTTTTCAGCCGGCAGAAGAAAAGGGCGGCGGCGCCTTAAAAATGATAGAAGAAGGCGTGCTCGATGATGTCGACTATTTGTACGGTGTTCACGTCCGCCCGATTCAGGAAACGCAGAACGGACGCTGCGCTCCAGCTATTCTGCACGGGTCAAGCCAGCATATTGAGGGGACAATTATCGGAGAAGAGGCCCATGGCGCCCGGCCGCATCTCGGGAAAAACAGCATTGAAATTGCGGCATTTCTCGTACATAAGCTCGGACTTATTCATATTGACCCGCAAATCCCGCATTCCGTCAAAATGACCAAACTCCAAGCCGGCGGTGAAAGCTCTAACATCATTCCGGGAAAAGCGTCATTCAGCCTTGATTTGCGAGCGCAGACCAATGAAGCCATGGAAACGTTAATCGCCGAAACAGAAAGAGCCTGCGAAGCGGCCGCAGCCGCATTCGGCGCAAAGATCGAACTGAAAAAGGAACACAGCCTTCCTGCGGCAACACTAAACAAAGAAGCTGAAGCGATCATGGCAGAAGCCATTACAGATATCATCGGGGCTGAGCGGCTCGATAAACCGCTTGTCACAACCGGCGGCGAGGATTTCCATTTTTACGCCGTAAAAGTGCCGAACCTCAAAACAACCATGCTCGGTCTCGGCTGCGGGCTCCAGCCGGGTCTCCACCATCCACACATGACCTTTGACCGAAACGCGATATTTACCGGCATTCACATTTTGGCTAACGCCGTGATCAAAACCTTTCAGAAAGCGGAAACATCCGCTGCCGTTAACGCTTCTTAACGAAAAAAAGCAGCCTGGCTACAGGCTGCTTTCTTCATTACTTCTTCAAATCTTCAATTGAGTTGACGTTTTTCATATATTGCGGAACAACAAGGCCCATTTTCACGCCAGTCATACTGGTGCCAATATCATCATATTTTCCTTTATATTTGGCGGCGTATGCTTTATGGGTATTCGGCAGCCATGCGGAAAGGGATGCATCCGCGCTCCCCGTCGCAATTGCGGTCCACATTGGCCCGGCTTCTACCTGAGTAAGTGTCACGTCATAGCCTAAGTCTTCTAAGACTTTACCCATCACGTTTGTACTTGCAATCTCACTGTCCCACGCTACATAGGCAAGATTGATTTTGTCACCCTTTACCCTTTGAACACCTTTTGTCCACTCCGCAATCTGATCTTTATGCTTTTTCACATAATCAGCAGCGACTTTGGCGGGTTTCTCGCCTTCTTCCACTCTGATCATCACTTCTCCCATCTCGTCTTGCGTCCATTTAAACTGACTGAGAAGCTTTGCAGCATTAGGCTGTTCTTTGCTGAAGCCCTTGCGTGTGACCGTATGGATTTCCTCTGCGCTTCCGTAGGATTGCTTCGGATCATCGAGATATTTCAGCTTATATCTGGAAAACATCCAGTGCGGTGTCCATCCTGTAATAATAATCGGTTTCTCACGGTCGTATGACTTTTTAAGCGTTGCGGTCATCGCGGCGCTTGAAGCCGTAATCACTGTCCAGTCATCCAGGCTATAATCTTTCATCGCTTGGTCGGTCAGGGCCATAATCCCTGAACCGGGGTCAATCCCGATGATAGTCTTATTCACCTGTTCAGCCGCGGTTGCATTTTCATCGCTTTCTGAACCGCAGGCCGCAAGTGAGAGCGCAAGCATGGCGGTAACGCCGATACCGATGATTTTTTTAAGCATCAGGCATTCCCCCTGCTTTTCTTCTTCACTTTAATGTTTTGCGTAATACGGTCGAGTGTAATAGCAACGATAACGATGGCGATACCAGCCTCTACACCGACCCCTGTTTTCAGCTGTGTAACAGCGCTGTATACTTCAGAGCCAAGTCCAGGCGCACCGACCATTGCGGCGATAACAACCATTGATAACGCAAGCATGATGCTTTGGTTGATTCCGGCCAAAATGGTTTTTGTCGCAAGCGGAAGCTGAACTTTAAACAAACGCTGAGCTGTCGTAGAACCGAACGCCTCAGTCGCTTCAATCAGATCCGCCGGCACTTGTTTAATACCGAGAACAGTCATACGGATTGTCGGCGGCATTGCAAAGATAACAGATGCAACAACCCCCGGTACAACACCGATGTTGAAGAAGAAAATTGCCGGCAGTAGATATACGAAAGCAGGCATTGTTTGCATTAAATCAAGAATAGGCGTTACAATGCGGCGAACCGTTTCTTTTTGGGACGCCCAAATTCCGATCGGAACCCCGACCACAATCGAAATAATCACAGATGTCAAAACAAGCGCCAATGTTTGAAGCATTGGATCCCAATATCCTAAATAATCAATCAGAAGGAATCCAATTAATGTAAATAACGCAATTCCTCTCGTACTGAACCACCACGCGAGTGCGGCGAAAATAATCGTTAACAAAATAGATGGGATAAATCCAAGCCCGCTGACAATTCCATTTACAAAAGCGGCCAAACCGTTTGCGATTCCGTCGAAGAATCCGCCAAACGTTATCGTAATCCAGTCAACAAAACGGTCAATGATATCTGCTAAAGGTATTCTAGGCAGTCTATCCATCTTACTTCACCTCCTGTGCAGAAGGATCTTGTGTTTGTTCATCAGTACCTTCAGCATTGATATACTCGTTATTGCCGGCAAGCGCGCCAATCAGTGCGCCTTTTACGACAATCCCTTTCATTCTTTGCTTCTCATCTACAACCGCAATTGGAATATTCGCGTCAGAAACGGCGTCAAAAATCTCTGTAAGATACGTATTCTCTGGTACAGTCGTAAATTCTGTATTCAAAATGTCTTGAAGCGGCAATTCAGACTCAGCCGCTTTTTTCGCATCAGACGCATAGATTACACCTAACAATTTCTTTTGTTTATCCACTGCGTAAATTGAAGAAATTCCAAGGTTTTTCATTAGTGTCAATGCTACGCGAGGCCCTTTATCAATCCGCACAGTTTCAGCGCGTTTCATAATGTGGCCTGCTGTAAGAACTTTAGATAAATCAACATCCTCGACGAATTTCTCAACATATTCGTTAGATGGATTCATCAGGATTTCTTCAGGCGTGCCGATTTGAACGATGTTACCGTCCTTCATTAGAACAATTCTGTCACCGATCCGCAATGCCTCGTCCAAGTCATGCGTAATAAAGATAATTGTTTTTCCGACATTATCGTGAAGATCAAGAAGTTCATCCTGCATATCTTTACGAATCAATGGATCGAGCGCACTGAACGCTTCATCCATCAGGAGAATGTCCGGATCATTTGTCAACGCGCGGGCAAGGCCGACACGCTGCTGCATCCCGCCTGAAAGCTGGTCAGGATATTGGTGTTCAAATCCTTCAAGTCCGACAAGCTTTAAAGACTCAAGCGCTTTTTGCTGACGCTCTTGTTTGTCTACACCTTGAAGCTCCAGTCCGTATTCTGTGTTTTCAAGAATCGTTCTGTGCGGGAACAGAGCGAACTTTTGGAAGACCATGCTGATTTTTTTCCGGCGGACTTCCCGGAGCTGGTCTTTAGACATATTTGTTATCATGTCACCATCAATGTAAATATTGCCGGC
Source organism: Bacillus sp. SKDU12 (assembly GCF_010093085.1). GTDB lineage: Bacteria > Bacillota > Bacilli > Bacillales > Bacillaceae > Bacillus > Bacillus mexicanus. The sequence continues at coordinate 61,288 of NZ_MSRC01000011.1, forward strand.
AGTCGGTTCAATAAGCCGGTTTAATAGCCGTACTAACGTTGATTTACCGCTCCCTGATAGACCCATGATGACAAATATCTCACCATCATATACATCAAAATCTGCCTGATTAACCCCAACGGTTGCTCCAGTCGCTTTCAAGATCTCTTTTTTTGTCTTTCCGTTGGCAAGCATTTGAACTGCTTTTTTTGTGTGTTTTCCAAAAATCTTAGATACTTTCTCAACTTTTATCTTAATTTTCTCATCTACACTCATATTTTCCCTCCATATTAAACACTCCATATTACCGTAACATTTATGTAACATTCTTCACAAATAGCATATTCTCTTTTATTCTACACCATTTCTTTATAAACATCCATGTAACAACATGACCTTATTTATGCTTCTAAATGCTCTGTAATCCTCCTTTATGATTGTATTTTACAGAGGGTTTTTAATATCTCCGTGTATAAAAACGCTTTAAATGGGATTGGATCCCTTCTTTCTCCTAATACTTCCGCTTGACTAATGGGAAAATATGTTTCCCGGCACCTATTATGTTATGACTATGAAACAATCAGATGATCAAATCAGATTCCGTATGTTTAAAGCATGGTTAGATGAATCGAGGCTTGTTATTATTCGTACGCTTTATTACAGCGGAAAAGAACTTAGCTGCGGTGTGACAGGTGAAAAGTGCAATATTGTCAAATCACAGCATCAAATCATTTAAACACTGCGTGAAGCGGAGTTGACGGCAACGCGGAGAGATTCGCGGACAAAATATATCAGTCTGCGCGAAGACATAAGTCAAAGAGATTTGCCATTGGAATAAGGTACCCTTTTGCTTGCTTCTCTTCCCCCTCTTTTTACAGGATCAGCTTCATTCTCTGTAATTTGGTTATGCGATCAGGCTGTCAAGAATAGCTCGACAGCCTGAGCATCTCATTCAAGCTCAGTTTGTTTCGTTTCTTTCCCCATAATCAAAATACAAGCAACCGCGAGTAAGATAGCAATACAAAAGATTGAAAAGATGATCGAAAATGAGATATGACGGGCTGCCAGCGTCCCGACGAGAAGCGGCCCGAAAATGCCTCCGATTCTTCCAAACGCCGCTGTCGTTCCTGAACCTGTCGCGCGAATCGCTGTTGGATATTGTTCTGGTGTATAGGCATACAGCACGCCCCACGCACCAAGATTGAAAAATGATAACAGCATTCCGGCTGCAAGCAGAAGGCCTAAGGAATCTGCCGTTCCGAAGAAATAGGCGCTTCCTGCTGTACCAATCAAGTAAATGACAAGTATCCATTTCCGGCCCGCTTTTTCGATCAGCCAAGCGGCAGAAAAATAGCCTGGAAGCTGAGCAAGCGTCATCAGCAGGACGTATTCAAAGCTTTGAATCATACTGAATCCCTTTAAAAGCATGACACTCGGCAGCCATAGGAACATGCCGTAATACGAAAACACCACACAGAACCAAACGATCGACAGCATCACAGTCGGCCGTCTATACTGTCTGGCCCAGACGCTTTTTACATTCTCCCACACCGATTTCTTTTTGGCGGAAAGCGACTCATATTTTGGCGAATCAGGCAGCCCCGTCCGCAAGTACAGCGCATAAAATGCAGTCAGTGCGGTTAACAGCAGGGCGCCCTGCCAGCCGAAGCTTGGGATCACAAAGTAAGAAATCAGCGCCGCCGCCAGCCAGCCCACTGCCCAAAAGCTTTCCAAAAGAACAATCACTCTGCCCCGCTTTTCAGGCACAACTGCTTCGGACACGAGGGTTGAAGCGACTGGAAGCTCACCGCCAAGCCCCATTCCGATCACGAAACGCAAGATGAGGAATGCTGATAAACTCGTCACAAAAGCGGAAATGCCGCTTCCGATTGAAAAGCATAAAAGGGTAATGATAAACACCTTTTTGCGACCGATTCGATCAGCCATGAGACCAAACAAAAACGCACCGACAGCCATGCCGACGGAATTGACGCTCCCGATCCATTTCATTTCTTCGGGCGACAGGTTCCATTCGACATGCAGGGCGGCGATAATAAACGATAATATTCCGACATCCATTGCATCAAACAGCCATCCCAAGCCGGCGATGCCCAGCAGTTTACGCTGAGAAATAGGCTGTTGTTTTCCCATTGCCAACACCTCTGATATACAAAATGATTACCGTTTAAGTTTACACCTGTCTTTACACTATGTCATTAACAAAAACAAAAAATCCCCGCTTATGTTTCACAAGCGGGGGATTTTTTATTGCTCCAATGCTGCTTTTTTAATATTATCCTGCAGCTGAGCAATACGTCTCGCGCCGTCTTCACGGAGGCGTTTGTTTTCTTCTTCGATTTGTTTTGTTTCCTGCATGCCGCTGACGATCGTGTTCCAAGACGATTCGATCGTTTCTATATCGATGCTTGGTCTGCCAGCCATTCTGGCAATTTCAACGCTTTGGCTGGAGATGTTTTCAGCATTTCGTTTCAGCATTTCGTTTGTCCGGCGGTCAAGCTCGCTCATAGAGTCAGCCACAAGCTTTTGCCGTTTTACCGTAACAGCCTGAATAATGCCGTTTTTGAAAATCGGAATGGTGATAATGAATGCGGAATTGATTTTCCCGATCAGCTTTGTATTTCCGCGCTGAAGGAGACGGATCTGAGGTGCCGTTTGAAGAGCCACCATCCGCGCCATATCCAAATCATATACCCGTTCCTCAAGCGCCTGAATGCCGTTGCGCAGCGTATCAAGCTGCATTTGCGCCAGCTGATTGCCGCTTGCCGCTTTTTCTTCATATGAAGGAAGGATTGATTGCATCTCTTCCAGCTTCATTTGTCCGGCAACTACATACTTTTCAAGCTCCATATAGTAGTTGACATTGTTTTCGTACATTTCATCGAGCGTGTAATTCGTCTTTGTCATCTCATCTTTGTATTTCGAAATCTCAACGTTGATTTTTTCAATCTCTCCGCCAAGCGTCTGATACTTTTTAAAGATTTTTTCGATCATGCTTTCGCCGCGTTTGAAAATTTTCGCCATCAATCCCTTCGGCTCATCAAAATCATTTTTATCGAAGCGATCCATGATTTTTCCAAGCTGAGTCAGCATTGTGCCGGAGTCTGTCACACTTGTTGTTTTCATCATCCCCAAGATGCGGTCAGAGAACTTGGAAATTTCAACAGCCGGCTCCTTCCCGTATTCAAGCAGCTCCATTTGGTTTTTAACGTCAATTTGCTGCGCAAGCCGCTTTACATGCGGATCTTGGCGAAGCTGGAGACGGATATCATCAGCTTTTTGCTGGGTAATTTCTTCACTTTTATCGAGAACAATCGGATTTTGATTTTCTGTTGTCATGCTTTTTTCTCTCCTTACTTTTGGGTAATCGTTCTGAACAGCCTGCTCACAAGCGAAGGCTCTTTATAGTCCTGCTGAAACACCATGTCATCCAGCCAGTGGATATCATACTGATCCTCTTCAATAAACTGCTCAATATCTTGATGGCCGGGAGGGTTATAAATGACGATATCAATCCCGATTTCATTCAGGAACAGCAAAGCAGCAGCATCTGAACGCGTGAGTCCGCCGTTCATTTCTGTGTGATATAAAAGAAGCTTTGGAACGGCTTGCGCATAGTCGAACATGTGAATTAATTTCAGCAGATGAGCAGGCAGGTTTGTTGTTTGTTTAAACAAGTAGATTTGAACATCCTTGACTTGTTCCTGATGCAAAGCCTTAAGCTTTGGATGTCTGCACATTCTCGAAATTGTTTTGGCAATGGCAGTCTGAACGCCGGCCGGAAGCTGCTTGTACTGCCACACATTGCTGGCCATCAGCTTATCCGGATCAATATTCCCTTCGTGGTCAAGCGCATGGCTGTAATGAAATTGATAGTTCGATTTTATTTCTTTTGTAAACGGAAAGCTTCTGACCATTTCTGTTTCCTGATATTCAGCTAATGTATGAAGCCTGCTCCAATATTCTTTATTGTCCTTTGATACACCCATAATTTTGGCAAACACATTTGGAATCTCGATAGAATGTTGATCAGCTTTGAAATTAGGTCGAATAAAGGCACGTTCTTTCGTAATTAAGAACAGTTCATCATAGGTTGTTTTCAGCGTAACAGACATCGGTGTGTGTTCTCTGAACTGCCATGGCTTGTACAGCATAGATTCCTCGTGGTTCAGCACATGTTCAAATTCCTTTGTTGAACGGTAGGCCACTGTTGATTTCCGGTCTGGTTTTTCTTTCGGAAACGGCTGAAGCTCCGACACATCGGGAAGCTTTTCGGTAAAACCGAGCTCCTGCTTCGGATCGACAAGCGCCAGCTGATCGGTTCCTGCCGGATGGAACAGCAGAACATCGCAGCCGACGATCATTAGATAATATAAGAAATAGAGCTGGCTTTTTGTCGCATCACCATACCAAACAACCTTTGGCATCTCTCGCTCTATATCGGTATTTTCCAGCCAAGGATTCAGGTGATTCAAGGAAAACTTCGAAACATCAAGCAGCACTCTGCGAAAATCAGGATGATTCAGCCCTTGATCATGCCTGTCTGCAAATGTGTGTAAAAGCGTCATCAGCGCAGTTCTTAAATGGCGGTGCATCAAGGGATTTGAATGATTTGCAATCAGCTTTTGCCCGTCAAGAAAGGCAACAAAACGGCTGACTGACAGTCCTTTTTCCTTCTGGCTGATCAAATGAATATGCTGGAGCTTTTGAAATGTGTCCGGCTCGATCGTTTTATCAAGCGTTTCACTTAGAATGGTAATGCGTTCGTTTATAGACAGCTCATACAGCTCGTTATAGTAGTCTGTCTCATCAATAGGCGTGCCTAAAATCTGTCCCGCAAGACGAGAAAATGAGAGGCCTTGTTTTGTTTCAAAGTGGTCCCGCTCATCCAATGGCTGAAGCAGCAGGCTTTTCCAATCCCCGTCAGCCGGAGCCGCTTTATGAATGATTAGTTCTTCTTGTCTCATCATATCCTCCTTTCCGGTTTGTCTTGAACGATATTTCTGTAACAAAAAAGGAAGGACATAAACCTCCCTCCTTGTTTTGTTTTATTCTTCTTTTGACGCGGCTGTCTGTTCGCGCACTTGCTTTTGTTTGTTGATGTAGTGAATGATAAATGTAATCACAAAAGCAGCAATAATGATAATGAAGAACACAGAGTGCGGCATTTCGTAATGGAAAGCGCTCGCCGCCATTTTCAGCGCGATAATGCCGATTAATACGAATGCTGTGTTTTCCAGCTCAGGAATTTTATCAATCAGGACAAGGAATACTTTTGCCACTGTACGCATCATCAGGATACCAAGCATACCGCCAATCATAAGCACCCATACTTTTTCAGACACTGCAAATGCAGCCAAGATGCTGTCCACAGAGAAGGCGAGGTCCATCAATTCAACTGAAATGACAGTCGCCCAGAAGATCCCGAACGTGCGGGCCATCCACGAATTTTTCTTAATGCCGTCCGCTTCATCTTCTTTTTCGCCGATCCAGAAGTGCTTAATGACGATCCAAGCCAGATAAAGCGCGCCAAGCACTTTAATCCACCAAAATTTAATGAGGAGCATGCCGAGCCCGATAAAAATAAACCTAAAAATATACGCTCCAAACAACCCGTACGTTAACGCTTTTTTCCGCTGTTTTTCCGGCAGGTGTTTAACCATGACCGCAAGAACAAGCGCGTTATCAGCTGATAAAAGAGCCTCCAAAACAACAAGGGAACCGATCAGACCCCATGAAACAGGATCAGTCAAAACTTCCCCCCACATTTTCCAATCGAAAAATGAAGCATACGTAGACATGATATGATGTAAAAAGTCCAAGTTTTTTCCTCCCATTACTTTAAAACGGTGACGTCTCTATTTGTCACTCGCTTACACTTGTAAACCGTAGTTCCGGCACAATGAAGCCAGTCCGCCGGAAAAACCGCTGCCGATCGCATTGAATTTCCACTCGCCGCCGTGTCTGTAAAGCTCGCAAACGACAACAGCTGTTTCAATGGAGAAGTCTTCTCCTAAGTCAAAGCGCAGCAGCTCATTCTGCGTTTCTTCATCCACAACGCGGACAAACGCGTTGGATACTTGTCCAAAGTTTTGGCTGCGTGCTTCAGCATCATGAATGGTCACTGTGATGCCGATTTTTTCAATGTTAGCAGGGATCTTTGAAAAGTCAACGATAATCTGCTCATCATCCCCGTCACCCTCACCTGTGCGGTTGTCACCTGTATGGATGACACCGCCGCTCGGATGTTCAAGGTTATTATAAAAGACAAAATCGAGATCATTCACGCAGTTATCATTCGCATCTACTAAAAAGGCTGAAGCATCCAGATCAAAATCATGTCCGCCCGAGTACTTGTTTGTATCCCAGCCTAATCCGATTACCGCTTTTGCGAGTCCCGGATTGGTTTTCGTTAAATCAATGCGTTCTCCTTTTGATAATTGAATGGCCATATTGTCTCTCTCCTTTTGCTCTTTGTATTTGTCTTAACCGACTTGCAAGCCGTAGTCCGTTGCGATCCGGGCAAGGCCGCCTTGGTAGCCTGAGCCGATAGCGGAGAATTTCCACTCGCCGTTATGTCTGTAAAGCTCCCCTGCAATGATTGCCGTTTCAATAGAGAAATCTTCGGCAAGGTCGTAACGGATGAGTTCTTCATTTGTTTCTTCATTGACGATGCGAACGAACGCATTTGATACCTGTCCAAAGTTTTGGCTGCGCGCTTCCGCTTCATGAATAGTGATAACAAATGAGATTTTATCAATGTTAGCAGGCACAGCGCTGAGGTTGACCTTGACACTCTCGTCATCGCCTTCGCCAGCACCAGTCAAATTATCGCCTGAGTGGACGACTGAACCATTACCGCCTTCAAGCTGGTTATAGAAAATAAAATCATTTTGAGATGCGCATTTTCCAGACGCATCTAAAAGAAACACACTTGAATCAAGGTCAAAGTCGTGTCCGCCATCATACTTATTCGTATCCCAGCCTAAACCGATAACAACCTTTGAAAGACCCGGATTTGTTTTTGTTAAATCTACTTTTTGTCCTTTTGCCAATGAAATTGCCATGCTTCATCCACTCCTATTCTTTTATACGTACCGGCTGATAATATCTTCTAGTCTTGTATCATTTGTGCCTTCACCGATCGCCGCAAACTTCCACTCGCTGCCGCTGCGGTAAATTTCAGCTGTAATCAGGCTTGTTCTGCCGGCATAATTGTCTCGCAAATTGTATTTGAGCATTTCTTCTTGATTAGATTGATCGACCACACGGATAAACGCGTTTTGAATCATGCCGAAATCCTGTCTTCTTCTGACACAATCATAAATGTTCACAACAAATACAAGCTTATCAATGTGTGCAGGCACTTTTTCCAAATCTACTATGATTTGCTCGTCATCGCCATCACCGTCGCCCGTCAGGTTGTCTCCTGTATGCTTTATGCTGCCGCAGCGGCTTTTCAGGTTGCCGAAATAGATCAAATTTTTCTTATCGGTAAATTTTCCGTTTTCAAGCATCAGCACTGACGCGTCACAGTCGATATTCGGACCGCCTCCGCCAAGCAGTTTGCTGAAGAAACCTCCGCCTGAAGAAACCGGGTCCCAACCAAGACCGACCAGCAATTTTGACAGGCCGGCTTTTCCTTTTGTTAAATCAATTCGCTGACCTTTTTCTAAAGAAATTGCCACACGATTCACTCCTACTCATCAAAATATGAAGATAGTCACTTTTATTTTTAGGCTCACATGAAAAATAAGCCGTAAATTATTAATATATACGTTTATTATTATACCAAAGTTTCGTAAAAGTTTAGAATAATTGACGAAAATCCTCGAAAAAAACCTCCATATTTGCTATCTGTTATGCAAATGCTATGAAATACGTATTTTAAACAAACCATTTGACGCGGACAAGTCATTTTGCCTATTCTTGTGTCACATTCTAAAAACAGACAGAAAGGGAGCGTCCTTTTGATTCATTTAAGCATACTTGATCAGGCACCTATTTCTAAAGAAGAAAGCGCTGTGACGACTCTCCAGCATTCGGTTGAGCTTGCCCAATTAAGCGAACAGTGGGGCTATATGCGTTATTGGTTTGCCGAACATCACAGCACGAAAGGACTGGCAAGCACAGCGCCTGAAATCATGATCGCCCGGATCGCAGCACAGACAAGCACAATTCGTGTCGGATCGGGAGGCGTTCTGCTGCCCCAATACAGCCCGTTTAAAGTGGCTGAAACCTTTCGCCAGCTCGAGGCTCTGTACCCAAACCGGATTGATCTTGGCGTCGGGCGTTCTCCCGGCGGCACAACAAAGACCCGTCTTGCGTTAACGGACGGAGTGAAAAAAAGCTTGACCGAATTTAACAGACAACTTGAGGATGTCTCATATTTTCTCACAGATTCCCTTCCTTCCGAGCATCCGTATGCCGGAATCAAAGCGGCGCCCCTTATCGATACTGCACCGGAGCTATGGGTGCTCGGGCTTGGTGAAAACAGCGCAAGGCGTGCGGCGCACAAGGGCATTGGATATGTCTTTGGCCATTTCATTAATCCCGAACGGGGAGAAAGTGCGCTTCGCGTCTATCGGGAAAACTTTCAGCCATCGGCCCATTTCTTGTCTCCGGCAACGCTGTTTACGATTTTTGTCATTTGCGCAAAAACAGATGAAGAGGCAGAAGACCTAGCTTTAAGCCAGGATTTATGGCTTCTTCGCGTCGGAAAAGGCTTGGACAGCCGTGTGCCGAGCATCGAGGAGGCAAAAGCGCACCCCTACACAGCAGCTGATAAAAAACAGATAGAAGAAAACAGAAAGCGGATGGTGATCGGTTCTCCAAACACCGTCAAGCAGCAGCTATTAGCGCTCGCAGACCGCTATGAAACAAATGAAATCATGATTCTGTGCAATGTGTTTGATTTTGAAGCAAAAAAAGAATCGTATGAGCGGCTTGCCGGGATATTTCTATAAAAAAAGCAGTTTTCCATTTGGAAAACTGCTTTTTAAGCTATTGGCGCCCTTTTTTACGCAAAGCTTCCTTTTTGATAAACGTCCAAACTCCCTGAATGATAAACCCGATCAAAAGCAGAACGATTAAAAGCAGGGTAATAGACGGCCCTGGGGGCGTTCCAAGCTGATAGGACGATGTCAGACCCATAAATACGCTGAATAATGAAATGAGTATGGCGGTCATAAATACCATGTTAAAGCCTTTGGCTATTCTGATGGCGAATGCCGCCGGCAATACGAGCAGGGCTGATACAAGAAGAACCCCGATGATCGGGATAATGACTGAGATCGCAAGGCCTGTGACGATACTGAATGACATTGACAGGAAGTTTGTGTTAATTCCTGATGTTTTTGCTGTTGCTTCATCAAACGTCAGCAGGTAGAGGGGTCTCTTCAGCACAATAAAATAAAGGAGAATCAGCACTGTAATGATGGCGATTATATACACCTGCTGCTGGTTCACTGTTACGAGCGATCCAAATAAGTATTGGTCGATGCTCATATTGGCGGTGCCTTTTGAAAGGCTGATTAAAAACATTGCGAAGGACAAACCAGCTGCCATTAAAATCGCAATGGACACCTCTGAATATGTCCGATATGCCCGCCGCATGTATTCAATTCCGATGGCGCCGGCCGTCACAACGACTATGCTCGCCGCTGTAATATTGGTGCTGAGGAAAAAGCCGATGGCAACACCCGACAATGAAATATGTGAAAGTGTGTCAGCCATTAAGGCCTGTCTTCTGAGAACGAGATATACTCCTAAAATCGGAGCCATGATGGCGATCATGCCGCCTGCTAGAAAAGCTCGTCGCATGAATTCCAAGTCAAACATTTCCATCCGCCTTTTTCTCCTCTCTCCAATCGAATTACTTTATCTAAAAATTGCTGTACTTCATTTTGCTCATGAGTGACCATGACAACTGTGCGGTTGTGATTTTTCACGAGATGGTGCATAAATTCGTAAAATCCTTTTCTGCTTTCATGGTCAACGGCTGTTGTCGGTTCGTCCAGCATTAAGAGATCCGGGTTGCTGGCAAGCATTCTGGCGATACAGATTTTCTGCTTCTGTCCGCCTGATAAGTCACCGATTTTCCGGTGGCGGAGGTCCCACATTTCCACCATTTTCAATGCTTTTTCTACTTCAAGATGATCTTCTTCATTTAAACGCTTAAACCATTTCCCTTTTGTGTAGCGGCCTGACTGGACAAGCTCCAGCACTGTGCTCGGAAACCCGGCATTAAATGAAGAAATTTGCTGCGGGACGTACCCTACGGTCAGGCGTTTGCCTTCTGCATTCCGTTTACTGATTGTCACTGTGCCTTCCCACGGTTTCAGCATGCCAAGCATGACCTTTATTAGCGTCGATTTAGAAGCGCCGTTTGGTCCGGTGATGCCGACAAATTCACCGCTTTCAATATCAAGTGATACCTTATCCAGCACAGGCGTGTGTGAATAGCCGAAAACGATACCTTTCAATGAGACGAGATTCATGTTAATCTTCCTTTCTCACAAAGAAATAGCGTGCGCCCTCCGGCGCACACTATCTTATGATTTAACCAATAGTGAATCTTTCAGGGCATCAAGGTTTTGCTTCATAATGTCGATATACCCTATCCCTTTATCCTGTTCTTCTTTACTTAAGCCTTCCAATGTATCGAGCACTTCTGTCTTCGCGCCGATTTCATTGGCAAGCGTTTCTGCGACCTTTGAGGATGCAATTTCTTCAAAATAAATAACGTTTACGTTGTGTTCTTTTGCATATGTTTTCAGCTTTGCCAAGTCGGCTGGGCTCGGTTCTTGTTCAGGTGAAAGCCCTGCAATCGGAACCTGCGTCAAACCGTAATCTTTTGCGAGATAGCTAAAAGCTGTGTGCTGCGTAATAAATTCTTTCTTCACTGCTTTTTTTGCGGTTGTACGATATAGTTTATCAAGATCCTGCAGTTTTGCAATATATTCTGCACTATTTTTCTCATAGTATTCTTTATGATCCGGGTCCTGTTTTACGATTTGCGCCGTAATATTTTTAACTTCCTTTTGCGCCAAAACAGGGCTGAGCCATATGTGGGGGTCCATTTCATGGCTGTGATCATGCTCCTCATGGTCTTCGTGCCCTTCTTCAGAGCCTTTCATTAAATCAATGCCTTTGCTCGCATTGACGAAAACGGCATGATCTTGGCCCATGCTTTTTTCAGTTGTCGGAACCCATGTCTCCATGTATTCACTATTATAAACGAACAAATCAGCACCTTGAATGTTGGCAATGTCTTTCGGCGTTGGTTCCCAATCATGCGGTTCGACTGAAGATGGGATTAATAAATCCACATCGCCTTTGTCTTTTACAATTTGTTTCGTAAATTCATACATCGGATAAAATGTTGTGACAATGTGCAGTTTATCGCTCTTAGAATCTGTCGACCCTTTTGTTGATGAATTGCCGCATGCTGCAGCCAATAAGAAGCACGCTGCAATCACAAACAAACCGCTCCATTTTTTAAACATATCGTATATCCCCTCTTTTTCAAAATGACTTAAATCAAAATGATAACGATTTTGTAATCCTATATCATAATAAACCGAAGTCATTACGTTTTGCAAGATTAATTTTTTATTTATTTTATTCTTCCCATCTATGGCGCGAATATAAGCACGTAAAAAACCCGGCTGAAATGCCGGGCTTAAGTCATTTGATTGTATTGTCAAGAAGATACACTCTGCTCTCGTAAGGCTGAAATACCATTTCGTCAGCAAGATCACCATTGTTGTTATAATTGCTGAGAAGCAGGGATGATTGTTCCTTGCCGCATTGCTTCGGCCATCGGAAAACAGCCTGTTTGTTTGAAAAGTTATTGACCGATAATAGCTGCTGTTTTCCGTTTTCTCTCATGTATACAAACAGTTGCGGGTCATCCTCAAGCAAAAGCTCATAGCTTCCTTTGATGAGATCAGCGTACTGCTTTCTCAGGCGGATCAGCTTTTTGTAATAGGTTAAGATCGAATCAGGGTCTGTCTGTGCCTCTTCCACATTGATGGACGTAAAGTTAGGATTGATCTTCAGCCAAGGCGTGCCCTCAGTAAAACCGGCATTTTTACCGCTGCTCCACTGCATCGGCGTCCGGGCATGATCCCGGCTTTTGGCTAAGATTGATTTCATCACATCATCTGGGTCATACCCCTCTTCAAACACCCGTCTATGATACATATTGACCGTTTGTATATCTTTGTAGTCCTCAATTCGGGTAAACGGCGCGTTTGTCATCCCGATTTCTTCACCTTGATACATGTACGGCGTTCCCTTCATGAGATACAGAACAGTGGCCAGCATTTTCGCAGATGCTTTGTGATATTCCCCATCATCTCCGAACCTGGACACAATCCGAGGCTGGTCGTGGTTGCACCAATACAAGGTATTCCAGCCTTGATGTTCAAGCTTCTTTTGCCATGCTGTTAAGACCGCTTTTAAATCAGACAGCTCGAGAGGCTTTAAATCCCAGTTTTCTTTTCCCGCCTGCTGGTCAAGCTCCATATGCTGAAAGTGAAAAATCATATTCAGCTCATGCTCATCTGTACCCGTATATTTCAGGCCCTCATCCGGTGTGACATTGCCTACCTCTCCGACAGACATCACATGATACCGAGAAAATACTTCATCAGTCATTTCTTTTAAATACTCATGGATTCGTTCGCCATTTGGCTTGAAGGATTTCGGTTCTGCCTGTTGATTGATATAGTCCTCATATGAAGGAAGATATTCTTTCTTAGAAATGAGATGGAGCTGATCTATACGCAGGCCGTCCACCCCTTTATCGAGCCAAAACCTCATCATCTCAAACACTGCTTGGCGCACTTCAGGATGCTCCCAATTTAAGTCAGCTTGTTTGACGGCATTCATATGAAGAAAATATTCTCCCGTATGCTCCTCATATTCCCAGACCGGGCGTCCATAGTTAGACACCCAGTCTGTCGGAGGGCCGTTTTTTGTGCCGGGGCGCCAAAAATAATAGCTGCGGTATTTGCTGTTTTTGTCCATTTCAGCTTCTTTAAACCATGGATGCTCGACAGAGGTGTGATTTAATACAAAGTCCATGACCAGCTTTAAGCCCCGCTGATGCACCTGGTCAATCAGTTCGTGAAAATCGTCCATCGTTCCATATGAGTCCATAATTGCTTTATGGTCTGTCACATCATAGCCATAATCAACATTTGGAGAAGGATAGAGCGGGCAAACCCAAATGACATCCGCTCCGAGCTCCTTTATATAATCAAGGCGGGAAATGATCCCCCGCAGATCTCCAATCCCATCTCCATTGCTGTCCTGAAAGCTTCTCGGATAAATTTGATACACAACCGCATCCTTCCACCATTCTGTTTTCATCCCGCAATCCCCCTGTTATGCGTCCTATTCAAGCTGAGATGGATAAAGTGTCATTCCGCCGTCGATAAATAAAGTTGTGCCAGTCACATAGTTCGCTTCCCCAGATACGAGCCAAGCTGCCGCTGCCGCCACTTCTTCCGGTTTTCCGAAGGTTTTCATCGGAATCTTTTTCAATTGTTTTTGTCTGCTCTCTTCCTCTTTCGTATCAACATTTGATTCAGTGGCAATGGTGCCGGGTGCTATTGCGTTGATGCGGATTCCTTTTTCCGCATAATTAAGCGCCAGCGTTTCTGTCATCATCTTAATGCCGCCTTTGGACGTGGAATACTGGACGTTGACAGGGCGCGGGATCTGCTGGTGAACACTCGAGATATTCAGCACATTGCCTTTGATGTTGTTTTTCATCATGTGTTTAAGCGCTGCTTTGGCTCCCATAAAGGTTCCAGTAACGTTAACATCAATGACTCTCTGCCAATCCTCAAGATCCATTTCATGCGGCATCGCCTCCGCGCCGTTAAAGCCGGAGTTGTTCACCATCACATCGAGTGTGCCGAAATGCTCTAAAGCGGCATCAACAAGCGCCTGAATTCCTTCTTCTTTTGACACATCCGCCTTAACCGCGACGGCGTTTCCTCCATTATTCTTAATGATGTCCACAGTTTCATCGGCTCCAGATGGATCGCTGTGATAGTTCACGACAATATTCATTTTCTCCTGTCCAAACCGCTCTGCAATGGCTTTTCCGATTCCTTTTGAAGAACCTGTCACAATCGCTGTTTTTCCAGTTAAATCTTTATACATAAACGATATCCTCCTCTGATTTTTCATTCTGCAGTGGAAAATACCCCATTTTCTTTGGTTAAAAACAGCACAAAAAGCAGAGAGCCTGTGTGCTCTCTGCCTAAGATAATGGGCACAATTCTGAAATGATTTTTGCTTGAGCGATTGTGCAGCCGTATTTGTTGTCAAAACTTTAATCGTTTTCAACCACTTTAAAAAACTATTGAAAGCGCTGCTCAGCAAGCCTCTTTTTAATATTCATCAGCCTGCGGTAAAAGAAAGCAGCAGACTCATACCGTTCCTGCTGATTGAAATGTTCCGCTGTATCATGCAGCAGATCCTCAGCATCGGCAAGAAGCTGGCGGGATTCCAGGAGGTCAAAGCATTCTGTAAGCATGTCCCGGTCGCCCTTTCCAAGGTACAGCTCATGAATGAGGCGGAATTTCGTTACATATATGTCATCTCCCCATTCAGTGGCGCTTTTTACCCCACGCTCGTACGTCTCTGCCGCTTGGTCGTATTTTCCCTCTTTACAGTAGATGTGGGTCAGTGAGAAAACAGCTTGAACAGCCTGCTGAAAATAGTGCTCCTCAAAAATGGCGGCGGCTGTTTTGAAATAGTGCTCCGCTTCACTGTAATCGCCAAGACTATACTTACAGTGCCCGACATTATAATAGGCAGCGGCGATCATATACGCTTCTTCCAGCTGCCTTGCATGCTCTAAAGCACTGTTCAAATGCGTAAGCGCTTTTTCATGATGATAAACATCAGTCAAATTTCCGGCGATGATAAATTCACACTGTACGCGGCGGCGGCCGTACAATTCATATTTTGTATAGATATCAAGTGCCTGGCTCGCATAATTCATTGAAAAATACGTTTGTTTGATGTGATAATATACTTCTGCAACCTTAAAAAGAAACTCAGCTTTTTCGATCTCATCCTCGACATACTCGAGTTTTTCCTCAGCATGCTTATAATGGTCAATCGCTAATATGAAATTTTTCTGCTTAAATTCGTACATCCCTCTAAAATAATAAAAGTAATATTCCAATAAGCCTGTGAGTTTTTGCTGATTGCTTTCAATTTCGTTCAGCATCTCAGAGAACGGAGGCTTGGTGTCGCTGTCTCTCACCGGCATCAGCTTATCAAGCATGATACGATGCCGGAATTCCATCAAAGAGAAATATAAAAGCAAGTCCTGGTTTTCTTCCATGTCTTCTAAATCGTATTTAATTTCCTGCTTTAACGCTTCTGCTTGATCTGCTTCAAATGCGCGAATGAACCTGTACCAATCGTTTAGCTTTACTGCTACTTCCTCAGATGGAATCTTCGCTTTCATCGGTCTGCCTCCTTCCTCCTGCTACTATTTATGTTATATTTTATCATAAATGTTCGCTTTTAGAGAGAGTCAATCAATGAAAGCATTTACATTCAGCACATCATGAGAAAGTGAGAACGATATGAAATTATCCGCAAAAACATCTGTTATCTTATGTATTTTATTTCTGCTAGATCTATGTTTGGGCTATGTACGTCATGAATGGCATTCCCAAAACGCCCTGAAGGATATGCCTGTCCCTTCGGAGCTTCATCCGGTTGTGCAGCAAAATGCCGATGCCCTCAAGGCCGCTGCAGCGAATAAAGGTATTTCCATCGTCATTACAGAAGGATTCAGATCCTTTAAGGAACAAGACGAATTATATAAACAGGGACGCACAAAAAAAGGGAATATTGTCACCTATGCAAGAGGAGGGGAATCGTATCATAACTATGGTTTAGCTATTGATTTCGCCCTTCAAAAAAAGGATGGGAGCATCATATGGGATATGGAGTATGACGGCAATCAAAACGGGAAATCAGATTGGCTGGAGGTTGTCGAGATTGCTAAGAAACTCGGTTTTAAGTGGGGCGGAGACTGGAAACGATTCAAGGACTATCCCCACTTGGAAATGGTCCCTGACTAACCTCTCTCACAGCCTTTTCTTTTTCCTTACATGCGCATCAATATAGGCAGGATAAACCGGCTTATATACAAGTCTGTAGTGATGGTCGCTGCCTGCTGTAAAATCAGGCTGCCACTCCAGCTTCACATCAAATGAAGCCAAAAACGTTTCTTTCGCTTCTTCAGCAGAAACATCCGGCCTGTGATTGATCGCCTCCAATTGCTCAGGATCAATATCCGGTGCCATAAAAGCGTCAATCAATCCTGTTTCCGGATTGACAAGGATGCGGGCAGCGCCGAACCGCAGCGGCACTCCTTTATACCAGACAGAAAAATGATTGCGGAGCCGCCCTCTTTCATCAACTCGAATAGGGTTCGCTCTGAAAAACTCAGCCGCTCTCGGATAGAGGGCGTACAAAAATTGAAGCGCCGTCCTTTGGCATTCTTCTGTTGAGCACGGGCGGCTGATCGGCTGATCCATAAAAGAAATCGCCGCTTTTAATTTCCCGGTTTTTTTATCCGTCTTCATTTTGATTGTATTTTTATTTCTCGTCTCAAAGTAACTCCCAATGCTTAAATCCTTCCGTTCCGGCGCAGAACCTTTTCGCCACGTGCTGCCTATTTCATCTCCAAAGTCCTTTTCACCGATTTTCTGCATATCAGAGGTAAAGCCCAGCATGGCATATATGTCGATTTCTTCCATATCATGATACGACGGCAGAGGTACTGCGTCGTCTATTCTTTCATCTGCGATATGCTGATCGGGCACAATTTCATTGACGTCGGCGGGATAGCTGTATCCCGGGAGAATCGGTTCATACACAAGTCTGGGTGCCTGTTCCCCATCAACGACATCGTACATCAGCTTCAAAGACATTGTATTTAAGTAATGGGACATAACCTTCTCTTTGGCTACAAATTCCTTTGGCACTTCAGCTTTGTACTCTTCTCCGTAATATAAGAAATGGACGACCTTTCCGGTTCGTGCTATATCGATTAAAAAACCTGAATTGGGAAGGGGAAGCCCTAATTCCATTTTGGTATAGGCAAAACGAAAATGCTGTCCCCGTTCTTCCTTGCCTTGAAAGTCGAATTTCATAAATGTGCCAGGGTGGTAGGCAGCGGCAAACCGCAGAGCCGTCAGCTTCAGTTCGGCATCTGGAAGTTTTTTATCTGCCTCAGGACGCACGGTTGTTGAAAAGGTGAGTAAAGCGCCATCATGTCCGAGTTCAACGATAATGCGTTTTTCCGGATCTTTAGGGTCCTTCCAGGTGAAATATGCCTGCCCCTTCTTCTTTTTCTTTTGATCGTAATCTTCTATCTCAAGCTCATAATGAGGCGGTACATTCCCGATCTCTTGCGCCTTCTTTTTCAGCTGTTTATTAACCAATGAAGTCATCCTTTCAAAGAGTCTACGACAAAGAGAATCCTGCTTATTATATAAAAAGACCTTTCTTCTTTTAAAGTGAAAAAAGGTCTTTTTCTATTATTGTCATTTGTTTCTGATATTCTTTCTGTTATTTTCATCACACCCGCCCTTTACAACTGCGCCATTGGTGCGACTTACTGTTTTACCATGAACTGAAAACAGGTTCCCCTGTATGGGCTTCGATAAAACGAGGAAACACCGGCTTATAGACGAGCCTGTAGCTGTATTCTTCACCATCATTGTATTCTCTCTCCCAGCCAAGCTCAACTTTAAAATGTTGCCAAAAGATAGACTTCGCTTGTTCTGCTGAAATGGCCGGCTTCGGATGAATGGCCTCCAGCTCCTCCGGGTCAATATCCGGCGCCATATAAACGGTAATATATCCTGTCTGGCGGCTGACACAGATTCTGATCTGTCCAAATCGAAGCGGAATTCCGTGACAATGCGCTTTAAATGTAAAACCAGCGATCGGGCTTTCTTCTTCATCAGGTTCGTCATATGTAATCTTAAAATATTGGTCGGCCTTCGGAAATAAAGCAAATAGAAAGCGAAGCGCCCTTTTTTCGCACTCTGCTACAGTTACTGTCAGCGGCCCTTTTTTCTCTATAAATGACATGACGCCTTCGAGTTTTCCGGTTTCTTTGTGATAAATGGTTTTCAGCACTTGATGAATCCGTCCTTTAAACCAGCTGTCCAAGCTTTTATCCTCCGGCTGATAGATAGGATCATCCAGGTTTCGCCACACGGTCCCGATTCTCCCATCTCCCAAATCTGTTTCCCGCTCTTTGACAAACCCTTTTTCGAGGCCAATCATGCTGCCAAGATCGGCCTGTTCGTGAATGCCTTCGAATAATGGGAGAGGAAAGCTTTCCCGCTCCTTGTCATCGTCCTCATCACATTCCTTTTCTTCTTGTACCAAATCCGCAGGTACGGCAATGGCCCTGCAATCAGGCTCATACACCAAATGCGGCTGATCATCCCCGCTTTTGTATACAGAATGATGAAGAACCTCAAACAAAAGCTCAAACTCTACGTTCTTCTTGATGAAGGCAAGTGCTTCTTCATGATCCGCGACCCGCTTTGGATTGATTATGCTGCTCGCTTTGCCGTAATAGTCAAAGGATATGATCTCACCGGACAAGGAAATATCAACCATAAACCCGCTCATAGGGAGAGGAAGGCCACGCTCCATTTGAACATATGAAAATCTCACTTTATCGTCGAATGTATCGTCTTGTTCTTCGCGAACAAAGGCAGAGAGTGCTTCAGGATAATGAGTCTCGACAAATTGGCGCATGATATCCTCCAACCGTTTCTCAGACAGCTTTTCTCCGTTTTCAGACTCCATATCACGGGAGAGGGATTTAAGCCGCCCGTCCGTTCCAAGATCAACAGTAATGCCGATTTGTTCATCCTCAGGATCTACCCAACAAAAATGCACTCTTTTCTGCTCGTCACTATAGTCTTCAATTTCCAATTTAAAGTGCATTGGCACCCGGCCGATTTCCAATGCTTTCTGCTTCCATTTCTCTTTCTTCACCAAAACGTCCCCTTTCATCATTCTTATATCCCTCCCGACTAATCGAAAAGTAATAGTCTAAATTACACAAATTTCTGAGTTTACCAGTTTTACCAGAACATTTCTCCCCAAAAATAGGTTGATGAACCTATTTCATATAAAAGCTAATAATCTTAAAATTAATTCCGTTGTAACTTTTTATAGGTCCATTTATGAAAAAGAAGGGCGGAGCTTCCAATAAATCCGTGAGAAAAGAACTGATTTTTTTGGTTATATGAGGCTAATCCATTCAAAAAGATCTATTTCTCGAAGACAAAAGACTCTCCCTTTCCTAAACCATTTGAGGAGGAAAAATGAATGTTTCAGAAAAAAACGTATACTGTTTTCCTAATTCTTCTGCTAATGATGTTTACAGCTGCTTGTTCAGGAAGCAAAACAAGCGCGGAGAAGAATAATTCAGAAACAGAAAAAAGCTCAGATATAGCGCAAGTCAAAATTAAAGATGTCTCTTATACACTGCCGTCCAAATATGATAAATCAACTACAGACGACCAGCTTGTGTTAAAAGTCAATGTCGCTGTGAAAAACACAGGAAAAGAACCTCTGAATGTAGACAATATGAACTTTACGTTGTATCAAGGTGATACAAAAATGTCTGAAACAGCCCCTGAAGACTATAACGAAAAGCTGCGCAGCAGTACGATAAGCACTGATAAATCCGTAGAAGGAAGCTTATTCTACGTTGTGGATAAAGGCAAGAAATACGAGCTTAACTATACGCCGGAATATTACGGCGATAAAAAGGCGAAATCAATTACTTTCAACATTGATGGAAAGGACAAAAAACTCCTTGCGACAGCAGATCAGCTGCAAAACTCAGCTAAAGCACTATCCGCTTATGTCGATATCCTTCTTTTCGGTAAAGACAACGCTGATTTCGAAAAAATCACCGGTGATAACAAAAACGAAATGGTGAATAATTTCAATAAGTCAGCAAAAGACGGCTATCTCTCAGCCTCAGGCCTTTCAAGCACATATGCAGACAGCAAAGCGATTGATAATATCGTGAACGGCATTAAAGAAGGATTAAGCAAAAACTCCTCCATTCAGGCAAAAACAACCTCGATCTCTAAAGACGAAGCAATTGTTGAAGCCACCATTAAACCTGTAGATGCCTCTTCACTCTCAGACCGCATCGAGGACAGAGTGAAAGACTACTACAGCAAGAACGCTGGCGCCAGCTATGAAGATGCTGTAAAATACGCTCTTCAAGTATACCCTGAGGAATTTAAAAAACTCGGACCGGCTTCATCTGAAGAAACAGTTGAAGTGAAAATGAAGAAAAATAACATCGACCAATGGAAGCTTGATATGGACGATTACAGAGCGGCAAAATTAGTGAAAGCATTCATCAAAGAATAACACTCCAAAAGGAAATAGCCTTGCAGGCTATTTCCTTTTTTATGCAAAAATCTCGCTGATGAAATTCGCTTCATCTTCGGTCAGTTCTATGTTAAGGTTTCCAGCTTCGTTTTACTCCATTGTTCCTTCTCAATTTAAATAAAATAGGCTGATTCACTTTCCGTATTAGATATCCTTTTTCTTTTTCCTTCTTTTTCAAAAATAAAAAACCTTGAAAAGTCCGGCTTTTCAAGGTTTTTTCATTATGAGGATAGTGCTTGTGCAAAACGATCCGCTTCATCTTGCAGGGTGCTTTCAATTTCTTTGTATCGGCTGGAAATCGTTGATGCGCTGACACCGTATTTTTTCGCCAGCTTGGCTTGCGAAACGGAGACTCCGTTTAGAGAAATCGCATTCACATAATATTCAACTGCCGCTGCGAAAGCTTCCGGCTTTCTGATGATAGGTGATTTTTTCTCGCAAAATGTTTTCCAGATATCAATAACAGCCGGGATCAATTCGCTAGGATACTCATCTCCGCTCATGCCTTTTTCGATAGCCGCAGCGGTTTCTTTCTCCAAGTCGTTTGCCCACTCAACACTGTATTCTTCTGCTGCTTCTGCCTTTGGCTCTTCATCTTTCTCAGCTAACAGTGCGAATATAACGTTGTTGAATTCCTGCTTCATGAAGTCCTCCGGCGTTTTGCCGTTCTTCTCAGCAGCATCCGCATATTTCTTCACCTTGCTGATCAGCTCTTCTGTTCTCTTCACCGGGAAGATTGTGAACTGCATGAAGAATTCTGCTTTTTCCGCTTCATGGATTGGATATCCGAGAATTAGGCTTCCCACAGGCGGGAGGTCTTGATTATTGGCATCCATTTCTACTTCGAATTGTTTTGTCGTAATGACATCTTCAAAGTGAATGAGACCTTCTTTCAGGTCTTGCAAAAGCAATAAAGCAGGCGTTATGCTCTTCCATGATTCTACGATCTCACGCGTTTTCGGACGAGTGATCGAATCGCCTTTTTTCTGAAGGTAGTCTTCGAAGATTGTCTTTTCACCAGCAAGCGGGTGGAAGAAGATTCCCCAAACTCCTAAATTAAATACGCTAATGTCTTTCGTCTGTCTGTCCATAGCAGAAAGAAAATCATGCTGGTTGATAAAGCCAGAAATGCTTTCTCTATGTGCTGTGAAGGCATACTCCACTAAGTCTTCCTGAATTTGTTTTGCTTCTTTTGCCGCTAGTTCTGTCGGGAAGTCGACCACTTTACTTCCGCAGCATTTTTTATATTTCTTGCCGCTGCCGCATGGGCAAGGGGCATTTCGTTTCACTTTTCCCACAATAAACCCTCCGAATTCTGTTGTAACTTTTCTATTTTAACAAAAATAACTTCCGAGGGCTTGGTTTCGAGCCAAAAAAGAATTTGGCAATATGAGAAACTGGTTTATTATGCCGATTCACCTAAGATTTTTTCATTATTTTTTGATTTAAGTCTTGTTTTCTATTATCGCTTTAAACTCTTCTTTTAGGGGCTAGGCTGAAAGCGGAATAACCTTGAAGAATCTCTTCTTCAAGGTTATATATCTCATTAGTTTGTATTTTTGCCCCCGCCGTTCAGTCCTTCTTTAACCAAGCTTTTGACTTGGCTGCTGTACAGAAGGCTGATATGACCAACACCATGGATTTGAACATTTTTTGCCCCTCTCAAGTTAGACATATAGTTCATTACAATCATGTCTGCTGAACTGTAAATAGACGTGTATAAAATCTTTTGATTCGGATCTGTTCCCGGCAGCGCTCTGTTTGACACCAAACGGTTCGCTCCGCCAAGCGTTACAACGTTTTCAATTTTATTTCCGCCATCCAGTTTTTTTATGTAATAAAGTGTGTTCGCGCCCCCCATGCTGTGAGCGACAATATCCACTTTTTTCGCACCAGTTTCATCCAAGACCTTTTGCACGAAACGTGATAATACAGGGCCATTGTTTAAATTTGTGCCTGTCTTGTCCCAAAAATCAACTGCATACAGTTTGTCCCGCGACCAGCCCTGAGATACGAGATAGCTTTTAATTCCCGCAAAATTGAATGATGCTCCCCCAATACCGTGAACCATAACCACTGGATTGTGTTCAGCGGCTTTGGCTGACGGCTGCAGCGCAAACAGCGATGTAACAGACAGCGTCAAAATTGTTACAAGTGCAATGAACTTACTTTTTACAAATGTCATAGTTTCCTCCTTTTTTTGTAACAAATTCTTCAATTATATTACATTTCCAAATTCATTAAGTAAAGGGTATTTTTACCTTACTTCAGAGAGACTTTCGGTCCTAAAAATACCAAAAAAAAGAAGGCCTATTCGCCTTCTTTTCTTTAATATTCATTGAAATAAGTTTGGATCTTTTGCGGATCATCTGTTTTTGTGAGCGCCAGCATCAGTAATATTCGTGCTTTTTGCGGGTTTAAAGAGTTCGATGCCAGAAGGTCTTTTTTCGCATACTCTTGGTTTGGTGTTACGACTCCATTTCCCGTACGGGATGAACGCACAACAGTGACACCTTTTTTGACGGCGCTGACTGCTCCTTTTTCGGATGCATCAGATAAAGATCCGTTTCCTGTACCAGCGTAGACAATCCCTTTTGCTCCGGCTTCCACAGCAGCGTCAAACAGATAGCTTCCTTCATTTTGGTATCCATAGACAATGTCTACTTGGGGCAGCTGATCAAGATCAGAAACGGAGAAATCCGTGTCCTTCGTATGCTTGCGGGTCATTACATTATTAAAATAAATTTCATCAGCAATCGTTCCGATGTAACCCATTTCCTCTGCTTTAAATGTATCCGTTGTGGTTGTGTTTGTTTTTGAGACATAACGTGCTGAAGCAATTCGGTCGTTAAGAACGACGAGTGCCCCTTTTCCTTTAGCCTCAGGTGTGCCTGCTACTTTAACCGCATTGTACAGGTTAGAAGGCCCGTCAGCGCTGATGGCTGTGGAAGGTCTCATCGAACCGACAACAACAACCGGTTTATCGCTTTTCACAGTGAGGTTCAAAAAGTAAGCTGTTTCTTCCAATGTATCAGTTCCGTGGGTCACGACGACCCCGTCTACATCATCTGAAGCGAGCAATTTGTTGATGCGTTTCGCCAGCTTCAGCAAGATTTTATTATCAATATTTGTGCTCCCTACGTTGACAACCTGCTCGCCGGTGACGTTCGCAATGTCCTTCATTTCCGGAACGGCCTCAATCAGTGATTCAATGCCGACGACACCTGCTTTATATTCAGTGGTTGAAGTTTTTGATTTATTAGCGCCGGCAATCGTGCCTCCTGTCGCTAAAATTTTAATGTTTGGCAAGTCCTTTTTTCCAGAGGCGGAAGCCGAAGAAACTTTTTGTGTTTGCGGTTTTTCTTTCGGAGATTCTTTTGTTTCAGGAGATTGTGCGCATCCAGTAAAAGCAAATAATAGTGCGATAAAAAGAGTGAATATGAGACATCGTTGTTTTTTCATTTATTTCTCTCCTAACATCCTTATAATGTTTAATTATTAAATATTTTGTTTATTCTGTCAAAATATATATTAATTTTTCTTTAAGTTTTTTTGTAATACTCTTCTTTTTTTGTCTTTTTATTCACTGAATTTCTCTTGACAATAAATAAGCAAATCAAGATAATAGACCAGTCACTATATTTTTGATTGCAATTCAGTAAGGTGGGAATGTTATGAGTTATGGAGATTCCCGTGAGAAAATCCTGTCCGCAGCTACCCGGCTTTTTCAGCTGCAGGGATATTACGGCACGGGGCTGAACCAGATTATAAAGGAAAGCGGCGCGCCTAAAGGCTCTCTTTACTACCATTTTCCCGGCGGTAAAGAACAGCTGGCGATCGAAGCAGTGAGTGAGATGAAGGAATATATCCGCCAGCAAATCGCGGACTGCATGGAAGCCTACACCGATCCAGCGGAAGGCATTCAAGCCTTTTTGAAGGAGCTCTCCTGCCAGTTTTCTTGTCCAGAAGACATTGAAGGCTTGCCAGTCGGCTTGCTCGCGGCTGAGACGTCCTTGAAAAGCGAACCGTTGCGTGAAGCATGCCATGAAGCCTACAAAGAGTGGGCCTCTGTTTACGAGGAAAAGCTTGTGCAGACAGGCTGCAGTGAGAGCCATGCTAAGGAAGCCAGCACTGTGATTAATGCCGTGATTGAGGGCGGTATCCTTTTATCTTTGACGGCAAAAAACAGCACACCGCTCCTGCATATCTCCAGCTGCATTCCTGACCTGCTGAAAAGATAAAAATAAGACGCGTATATTACATTCAGTTGATTGAGAGGGGAAATGATTTTTGGAAACAGCAGCTACTAAAGCATCTCAGCAATACAGAGTGATGCCGATTATGATTTCCTTGCTGTTGGCCGGTTTTATCGGCATGTTTAGTGAAACAGCGCTGAACATCGCCTTAACCGACCTGATGAAGGAATTGAACATAACAGCAGCAACCGTTCAATGGTTAACAACGGGCTACCTGCTTGTACTCGGTATCCTCGTTCCTGTATCAGGACTGCTATTGCAGTGGTTCACAACAAGACAGCTTTTTACTGTGTCACTTATTTTTTCGATTTTAGGCACCTTGATTGCGGCGCTTGCGCCAAGCTTCCCATTTTTATTGGCGGCGAGAATCGTTCAGGCACTCGGAACAGGTCTTTTACTCCCGCTGATGTTTAACACGATTTTGGTGATTTTTCCGCCTCATAAACGGGGCGCGGCAATGGGAACAATCGGGCTTGTCATCATGTTTGCGCCCGCTATCGGCCCGACATTCTCCGGATTGGTTCTGGAGCATCTCAACTGGCACTGGATTTTTTGGATTTCTCTTCCGTTCCTTGTGCTGGCGCTTGTTTTCGGTATGGCATACATGCAAAATGTATCAGACATTACAAAACCGAAAATTGATGTATTATCTATTATTCTGTCGACGATTGGCTTCGGCGGCATTGTATTCGGATTCAGCAACGCGGGTGAAGGCTCCGGCGGATGGTCAGGCCCGACTGTAATCATCTCACTGATTGTCGGTGTTGTCGGCCTTATCCTATTTTCAATCCGCCAGCTGACGATGAAGCAGCCAATGATGAACCTCCGTGCGTTCAGGTACCCGATGTTTATTTTGGGTGTGATTATGGTATTCATTTGTATGATGGTCATCCTGTCATCTATGCTGCTTCTGCCAATGTATCTGCAAGGCGGCTTAGTCCTGACGGCATTTGCTTCTGGCCTTATTCTCTTGCCAGGCGGTATTTTAAACGGATTAATGTCCCCTGTTACCGGTCGACTCTTCGATAAATACGGCCCAAAATGGCTTGTCATTCCGGGATTTTTGATTGTCACTGTTGTCCTTTGGCTCTTCTCAAACGTCACGACTGCTTCAACGGCTGTGCTGATTATCATCCTGCACACCTGCTTGATGATCGGGATCTCTATGATTATGATGCCTGCGCAGACAAACGGTTTAAACCAGCTGCCGCGAGAGTTTTACCCAGACGGCACCGCTATCATGAACACGCTGCAGCAAATGGCTGGCGCTATCGGTACAGCGGTTGCGGTCAGCATTATGGCTGCAGGCCAGCATGATTATATGAAAACAGCCAAAAATCCCGCCGACCCGTCAGTCATCCCGCAGGCTTTAACAGCGGGCGTTCAGCACGCGTTTGTGTTTGCAATGATTGTCGCGCTCATCGGTTTAATTGCCGCTTTCTTCTTGAAGCGGGTGAAAGTTGATCATTAATATGAAAAAGCCCCTAACCTTGTGTTTAGGGGCTTTTGTATGTTTACGTCCGGATCGCAGCCGCTGCGATTTCCTCAATCGCATAACGCAAATCCTCCTTCGTATTATAAAAGTGAGGAGCCAAACGGATGATATTGTCCCGCGGCGCGCAAATCACTTTTTTCTTTCTCAGCAATTCCGCCGTTTCCGATGCCCGCTCATCACGGATCGCAACCATGCCCGGCTGCTCACCCACAGGTGCTGCTAATCGCAGGCCTTTTTCAGCAGCAAATTGACTTGCTTCGGCACAAATCGTCTTCACATGATCCCGTATACGAGATACCCCAATATGATTCAGCAATGATAAAGCCGCTGCCGCTGCATATACGCTAATAAAAGCAGGCGTGCCTGTTTGAAAACGCCTCGCGCCTTCGGCATATGCCGCGTGCATCCCATTTTCCCTGCCGAACCAAGCAGATGTTTTCGGCTTCAGTTCGTCTGCCAGCTCCTTTCTCACATAAAGAAACGCCGTTCCCGGTATGCCAAGCAAATATTTCCGCGTACCTGCCGCCAGCATATCTACACCCCAAGCCTTTACGTCAATTGGAATATGCCCCGCTGATTGATAGGCATCAACAAATAAAAAAGAACCCTTTCTCCGAGAAATCTCAGCGATCGTTTTTATATCTTGAACAAAACCATCCCGATAATGAACGTGCGGAACACACGTCAGCGCTGTTTCTTCCGTAATATGTGTGTCATACTGCTCGAACGGCAGCGCGCCATCTATTGATGGAATGACGGATACAGCATAATCAGATTGTGACTGCCAAATATGAGACACCGCCGGAAAATCCATCTCCGTATACACCGCATGCTTCTTTTTACATACAGATAAAGACGATGCGATGGAAACCAGCGCATCAGAAACTGACGGCACAATCGCAATCTCATCCGGTTCAGCCCCTATCAGCTTTGCAAATTCGTTTCTCGCACTCTCTGTTTTTTTAATCGCGTCGTTCCAGTTTGACCCCCTATGCAGCAGGCTGTCATGGTAGTCTTTCACCGCCCGTGATACAGGCTCTGCCAACACGCTCTGAGAACAGCTGGCAAGCATCGTATGCGTCTGCAAGATTGGAAACAGCTGGCGATACCGCTGCGGCAAATGCTCCATTGTGATTCACTCCTTTTCATTATTTTGATGAAAAATCCAAAAATAAACAATAGAATAATAGGAAAAGGAGATGAGAAGATGAGAAAAAAAGTGCTGATCACAGGCTTTGACCCTTTTGAGAAAGAAACCATCAATCCATCGTGGGAAGCGGCGAAACGGCTGAATGGCTTGGAAACAGATGAAGCAATCATCATAGCAGAACAAATTCCGACCGCTTTCAGAACCGCCCTGGACACACTGCGGCAAGCTATTCAGAAGCATCAGCCGGATATCGTGATCTGTGTCGGCCAAGCCGGCGGTCGGATGCAAATCACTCCTGAACGGGTAGCCATCAATCTTGCAGACGCTCGCATTCCCGATAACGAAGGACATCGGCCGATTGATGAAGAGATTTCTCCACGAGGACCCGCCGCTTACTGGACAGGACTGCCCGTGAAAAGAATGACCGCGATCATGCAGGAAAACGGCATACCAGCCGCTGTCTCTTATACAGCGGGCACATTTGTATGCAACTATTTGTTCTACGGCTTAATGGATCATATTCGCCAGACGTCTCCTCACATTCGCGGCGGGTTTATTCATATTCCTTACATTCCGGAGCAAACCATTGATAAAACAGCGCCCAGCCTCAGCTTAGACACGATTGTCCAGGCATTGAGGATCGCCGCTGTGACGGCGGCACAATATGATAAAGATGTGAAGTCACCGGGCGGTACGCTGCACTAAGCGGCCGCCGTTTCACTTGTCACTCTTTTTTTGTAGACAAATGCCGATAGGGCGACACTTACTTCAAACAGGGCAACCAGCGGGATCATGACTAGAAAATCAGAAATGAAATCAGGCGGTGTCATTAATACAGACACGACGACCAGCAAAAAATAGGACAGCTTTCTCGATTTGGCCAGTCTATAGGGATTCAAGACGCCCAGCCTTGTTAAAAACATCACCACTAGAGGCATTTCAAACAGAAAGCCGAACGGAAGGCTCAAATTGACCATAAACCTGAAATAGCGGTCAGCTGTAAACATCGTTTCGAAATGGCCGGAAGACAAATGAGTCAAAAAGCTGAGCACGATCGGAAACAAAACAAAGTATCCGAAGGCAATACCCGCCAAAAACAATGCAAATAAACCAGGTATGTACATGAGCGTCACCTTGCGCTCCGTTTTCGTCAGCGCCGGCGTAACGAAACGCCATAGCTGGTACGCGGCAACAGGGATGGAAGCCGCAATGGCACAAATGCCGGAAAGCATCATATACACCCAGAGGATTTCACTCGGCCCAAGCACAGCCAGCTTTCCGTCCAAATCTCTGATCAGCCAGTCATAAATGTCCTGCACAAATAAAAAAGCCGTGATGAGAAATAGAAAAAATACTGCGAGCGTTACGATAATCCGGCGGCGAAGCTCTTCAAGATGCCCGATCAGATGGGTTTCTTTTTTATCCATTCAAAAAAGCCCTCCTTTCATTAAAAAGAGGCAGACTCGGTGTCTGCCTCATCAGAACTCAGCCCGCGTTTTTGTCCTGCTTTACCGCTGTCAGCTCAGCTGATTTTTCTTCTTTTTCATCACCAGACACAAGTGATTTTGTGGCGCTTTTAAATTCCAGCAGTGTCCGTCCGGCGGCACGCCCGATTTCCGGAAGTTTTGAAGGGCCAAAAATAATAAGGGCGATGACGAAAATCAGAATTAAGCCCGGTATTCCAATGTTTGAAAACATATTTTCCACTCCTTAATTTGTAATTTTCGCCCGTTTCTTCATCATTTGTTTTTCGTGAGCTTTGTTGTGCGCAAAGAAACGATCCTCTTCGACCTCATCGGATTGCTTTACCCCTCCTTGGATTGTTGTTGATGACACCTTTCTCAACCCGGTTTGTTCTTTCTGGTAAATAAATGAAGCTCGTGTTGAAATAGCCGCTCCCGGTTCTGTCACATATGGCACGACTCGATAATCAGCTTTCCACTGATGAGGCGTCACTGTGCAGCGGACATATCCGCGATAGTCATTAAAGAACTTGATATGCGGGTTTTCCTTTAAAATTTTGTCTGTGTCCGCCCGTTTATCCGCGCCGTTTCCTCCAGAGGTGATCGAGGTTCCGACAAATTCCACCCCAAAAATGTTTGAGCTTGTCTTCTCAAAGTCAACGTGAAGATTAGATGCCCAGTTTGCGTGTACATCTCCTGTCAGCACGACAACGTTATTCAGATTTTTACTTTTAATAAAATTGATGACCCGCTCACGCTGAGCCGGGTAGCCATCCCACGAATCCATACTGTATATCGGGCTTGCACTTGTCCCAAAATTCCACTTTGCAAAGAAAATCTGCTGCGGCAGCACATTCCAGTGGGCTGTTGAACTGCTTAAATTGTTGAAGAGCCACTGCTCCTGTTCTTTTCCTAACAGGGTTCGTTTCGGGTCGCGCGATTCATCAGAAGGCGGCTTATTGCCGTCGTTATTGGCTTGGTCATCCCTGTACTGGCGAGTATCAAGCACATTGAAGGACGCCAAGTTCCCGTACGTAAAGTGCCTGTATAGCTGCATATCCGGACCATTCGGCAGAGAGGAGATTCGGAGCGGCATATGCTCATAGTACGCCTGATACGCAGCCGCGCGGCGAAGCACAAACGATTCAGCCGACTGTCCTTTTTCCGGTATTTTATCGGCATAGTTGTTTTCAACTTCATGGTCATCCCATGTCACAACCCAGGGGAATGCCGCATGGGCAGCTTTTAAATTGGCGTCAGAACGGTATTGGGCATGGCGGTTCCGATAGTCTTGCAGCGTATAGATTTCCGCACTGCTATGGGTGCGGACATTTCCTGTTTTTGATACATATTCATTTGGGCCGTATTCATATATGTAATCACCGAGATGAAAGACAAGATCAAGCTTTTCCTTCGCCATATGCTTGTAGGCCGTATAAAATCCATGCTCATATTGCTGGCAGGAAGCAAACGCAAAGGTCATTTGCGGCACATTGGCGCCAGGGGCAGGCAGCGTTTTTGTTTTTCCGACAGGGCTTAGTTCATGTCCGGTTTTAAAACGGTAATAGTACACTTTGTTCGGCTCAAGCCCGTCCGCTTCCACGTGAACAGAGTGAGCGAGATTCGGTTTGGCCATTTCAGTGCCTTTTCTCACAATCTTGCGGAAATGCTCATCCTTTGCGACCTCCCATTTGACAGGCATCGCCTGATTCGGCATTCCCCCGCCATTCAGCGGATCTGGAGCCAAACGCGTCCACAGCACAACACTGTCAGAAAGCGGATCTCCAGACGCAACCCCTAATGTAAACGGATAGCTCGAGAACTTTGGCGCGGCATTTACTTCAAATGCACCAACTGACTGAGCAATGGCCAATCCAAGGGAAAGTCCTGCTATCTTCCCCGCTCCTTGAATAAATTTGCGGCGGTCAAACGTATTGTTTCGAAAGCTTTCCTCTTTCAGTTTCTGTACCCATTCATCAAAACGGCTGTCGTTTGCCATTCAAGATCCCCTCTCTTCTCATTGATCGTCTCCATTATAGAAGACCATTGTTAAAGGACTATGAAGAAGTGTGAACCGATTGTAAGCGTTGAACATCAGAAACAGGTCTTCCCTCACAATCCGGCCGCTGAAACGTGCCGAAAGCTGGCTGAATGGCGCGTTTTCTGCATAATCTGTCGTTTGCAAGCCGACCGTTCGGACTAATTTTCTTCACATGATCTTAAAAAAACAAAAACACCGAGCCATTTCTCAAAATGACTCAGTGCCTTATCAGTTATTTCGAAAACAAGCGGCTGAAAAAGCTCTTCTTTTTCGGCTTTTCAGCAGAAGGCTTTTGTTCTCTTACAATCCCTTTTTCCTTTGCTTCTTTCAGCCAAAATGGAAATTCAGTAAGCAAAGCGTCATAAAGCTCATCATCAGAAATACTGTCAATCTCTTCGATATGCAGGAAACTCGTGTTATCAACGACACGTCCCTCTAACGTATCCAGTTTGTTGAGAAAATCAAAGTTTCCATTTCCAACGCCGACAAACTGCCAGAACACCGGTTTATCAGAGGAAGCTTCAATGATCGGTTTGATCGATTTTTTGCAGCCTCCGTCATTAATAAAAACGACGAAAGCCGGATATGGACTCGATTCCTCTGCAACATATTTGCGCAACACATCTTTCATAACCGGCGGCTCATCATTTCTGCCGAATTTATGCAAGCGGTCATTATTTAAAATTTCACGATCAACATAGCCTAAAAAGTCTTTTTCAGACACTGGCTTTAATCGATAAAATTCGTTATCATACACCCATATATCCAGCAGGCCGTCATCATCAAACTGATCAGCCACTGCCAAAATCCGCTCCACCACGTTTTGAACCGTCCCGTTTTTATAGAGCGTTCTCATCGAACCGGTAATATCAAGCACAAGTCCGACACGAGCCACCACCTTCGTTAATTGCTTTTTTTCCAGGACGATCTTTACACTTTTCTTTTGCAGGTCAATTGTTGCCATTCTGTCATCTCCATCAGCACTTTTTTATTTGATTATCTCACAGAAATATTTTCCGTCCCATCTCTTGGCAAAGAAAAACACCGTTCAATTTGAACGGCGTCCTGTCTCTAAAATGTGTTATATACATTTTCACACGTTTCCCCTGTCGGCTGATAAAAGCAGTGCGACTTGAATCTGGCCACAAACGGCTGATCATACCACGTAGCCGGGCAGTTTCCGGCCGGCCTGAAATACCACAAACTAAATTTTGCAGGCCAGACCCTTTCCCCGTTTATCGACCGGCGCGCCAGACTTCGCTCGCTATCGCGGGCCCTTTGATAAAAATATCCATGAGTAACCGCCTCAAACGCATGCGGCTGATAAATCATCTGCCTGATGGTGCGGAGGCCTTTAAAGTCCGAGCAATTCGCCCGCAGCCGATTCACTCCCACGTTGCCGACAAGCAGCATCCCCTGCTTGCCTTCGCCTTCCGCTTCCGCTCTGAGCAGCCTTGCCATCAAATCAACATCCGCACTCGTTGCTCTCACGACCGCCATCACGTCACCTCCCCTTGATCTCCTTTCATCATATTTCATTACTTCAAAAGTGATGACGGAGGGACAGGAGAAGTTTTTAAATTTATTCATTCGGATTTGCGACAAAGCCTAGAAACAAAGATGGCATCATTGCTTGGAACCTATATTCTCTACGTAATAGCGGCGTGCCATCTGCTTCATTTTTAGCCATCCGTCAGGCAGAAAAAATGCTCCTTAGCCGGACATATGCCAGGCAAACGACGACGCCACTTTTATTGAAAGCAGACGGCGCTTATCGAAAGAGAAATAGCTTCCGGTGTTAGATATGCCCTTTTGTTCTGCGGTCTGTCTCTGCGATTTGAATAACAGACTCTAAAAACACAATTTAGGTTTATCTTTCTGCATTTGAGGAATCATACAAATAACCAATCAAAATACAGGAGGAGGAGCTTTGGATGACACATGTGAAAGCGCTCGCGATTAAAGGTATTATGACGATTATTGTGTTGTATCTAGTGCTTGGTTTGGGCTTTGGTTTCACATTTGGTGACACGCTCTTAATCACAATTGTGTTAGGGGTTATTTCATATTTGCTGGGCGACCTCTACGTATTGCCGAGATGGAATAATATGATTGCGACTTTAGCTGATTTCGGTCTGGCCTTTCTCGTCATTTGGCTGATGGGCATGCCGCTTTCTATGGGGATGACTGGCGGTGAAGTTGCATCGGCGGCTTTATTCGGAGCAATCGCCATGGCCATCGGTGAATATTGCTTCCACTTTTATATGATGAGCAAAGAGATTGGCAAGAAGCATTACTTTGAAACAAGAACAGATTCATAGCAGAAAAAGGCCGGTGCTGGGTGCATCGGTCTTTTCTGCTTTATTTACGCATCCTGCTTGTCTGCGTTCCTGATTGCCATGTAGGAAAAAAACAAACCGAAAGCTGCCAAAGATAATGGGATATAAACAACAGATGAAATGGAGAAACCCGGGCTTGTTGAACTGATGAGCATTACAATGACTACAGACGAAATGATGGTTGCCGGTACCGAGTATTTACGCATCCCAAAATAGATGGGAACTAAACTCGTGCCAGCGGCGCCAAAAGCGAAAACCGCCATTTTTATCGTCTGCTGAGATATAATTTCAGAAGTCAGCTCTCCCGGTATGAAATGGTAGATTGAGTTCATTACAAAGAAACCGATGGCTATGAGAACATTTGATAATAAAATTGTGATAAGTGTCAGCCCGCTCGCAATCATGAGCTTAGCAGCGAGCAGCTTTTTCCGGCTGATCGGGTACGTGAACATCACAAGAATGGTTCTGTTTTTATATTCTGAAATCACCAGTTTAGAAATCAGCACTGCACCAAAAACGATAAATACAGCTCTGACCAAGGTGCCGATAATAAGAAACGCTTCTTCCGTACTTTGGAACGACACCTCGCCATCTGCTTTTTCAGAATAACTAATCAGCCATAAAAACCCTATAATGATCAGGTTGGCCAGAAGGGCACCTCTGACATACCAGCCCATCTTCATTTTTTTTAATTCGATTCTGATCAAATTCATCAACGTTTTTCTCCCCCTTTAAGCACCGATGCCATTGCCGTTGATTAAGCTGATAAAATAATCCTCCAGCGACGTATACTTTTTGTTCATTGATTCAATGTCTACATCATTTAAAATCAGCGCTTTGGAAATGGCAGACTGAGAGGCCGCCTCATAAATCCGAATCGTATTCTCATTTAAGATTTTAAAATTGGTTAATCGCAGCTCTTTCTCCAGCACAAAGCAGGCTCTTGTCTGATTTGGCGTAACAAGCTCGATGTATTCAGTGTTTTGGCCTCTGACATCCTCCATTGAAACCTCTTCAAGCAGTCTGCCGTCTCGAATAACCCCGATCGTGTCTGCAATTTGTTCGATTTCACTCAGCAAGTGGCTTGATATCAGCAGCGTCATGCCGTACTCTTTACTCAGCACTTGGAACAATTTCCTGATCTTTTTGATACCAAGAGGATCAAGACCATTCACCGGCTCATCTAAAATAAGCAAGTCCGGTTTCGTGAGGATGGCTCGCGCTATTCCTAGGCGCTGCTTCATACCGAGTGAAAATGTTTTGACGGGTTTCTTGTCAATCTGTTTTAAATTCACCATATCCAGCACTTCTTGAATAGCGTTTTTATTATGGTATCCCATGTATTCACAATGCAGGTCTAAATTTTCTGCAGCAGTTAGGTTTTCATAAAAAATCGGATATTCAATCATGCTGCCGATGTTCCCCAGCACCTCGTATGATGTATGGGTGAGCTTATTCCCTAGGATGCTGATTTCACCGCTTGTCGGTTTGACAAGGCTCGTCAACATTTTCATAATGGTTGTTTTCCCCGCACCGTTCGGGCCGAGAAAGCCGTAGATCTCGCCCTTTTTAATATGCATGCTGACATCGGAGACAACCTCTTTGCCTTGATACGTTTTGGTCAGTCCGTTTGTTTGTACGATATAAGTCAACTTTGTTTCTCCTTCCCTCTCTTTGCCTGTTGTCTATTGTAGCGGCGGGTCCTGTCATTTTTATTTCTCAAATCTTAAGAAATTCTTACGTTTGTTAATAAGTCATTCGTTTCAATGTAATCGTAAACGCAGTCCGGTCGTACGGCTTACTTTGAACGGATATAGAGCCTCCCATTTTTTCTGTAAGCCGTTTTGTGATCGTTAACCCGAGGCCGCTTCCTTGGAAGGCTTTATTTCTGGACTCTTCAAGTGTGTACAGCCTCTCAAACACACGCTGCTGGTCGGTTTCGCTGATCCCTTTTCCGCGGTCCCATACAGTAATAGAAACGGTCGTCTCGTCATACGACAGCGTCATGCCGATAAACTTGCCGGCCGCGCCGTATTGAATCGCATTGGATAATAGGTTTTGCAAGATTCTGTTCAAGGCTTCTTCATTCGCTTGTACATACACTGGGGTATCAGGGATATCGATGTCAGCTTGAAAGCCTTTTGATTGAGCAGTGTCATAATAGTGCAGGATATTTCGTTTGCATATGTCGTTTATATGTATTTTGGTGATTGGAATGTCTTTATCTTCAGATTCCAATTTTGCCAGATCAAAAAAAGAATTGATCATCTGAATGAGCTCATTTGTTTTCTGGCGCAGTTTCTCCAGTAATCTTTCTCGCTCCTCCTGCGGCATGTTCGAATCGCTTTGAATGGTTTCGATATAACCGAGAATCACTGTTAACGGCGTTTTCAGGTCGTGCGACATATTGGTCAGCATCCGCTTCATGGATTGCTCGGTTTTTGCAAACTGAGCGCTGATCTGCTTGCGATTCTCAACAAAAAGATTAATGTTAACAAGCAAGTTTTTGAGCGCTTGGTCATCTGTATGAAGTAAAATTCGCCCTGCTGAACCCTGATTGAACATGGTTCCAAGCTGATCTGCCGTGTATGTCAGGTTCCTGTCCCGCTTCTTTTTCACCATGAATTGAATCACATTCAGACACGCCAGAACGATAAAAATGGCTATCCATAACACTGTCATGCTAAAACTCTCCTAATTTATAACCGATGCCCCATAATGTTTTAATATATTGAGGTGCCGAGGGATCATCTTCAATTTTTTCTCTGAGCCGCCGCATATGTACGTTAATAATGTTTTGATCGTCAAAGTACTCGTCATTCCAGACGGAACTGTAAATTTGTTCTTTCGTAAACACTTTTTTAGGGTTTTCCGCAAATAGGCATAGAAGCTGCCATTCTGTTGACGTTAACTGAAGCGCCTTCCCATTTTTCACCACTGAAACATTGTCTCTATCTATCGTAAGCTGATGAATTTGGAATATCTTATTCTCTGCCGGTTCCTCCGCCGAATATCGCGTCGCCCGCCGTATCGCGGCTTTCACCCTGGCTGTCAGCTCAATCATCGAAAACGGTTTGGCGATATAATCATCCGCCCCAAACCCCAGTCCCAACGCCTTGTCCACGTCTCCGTCTTTTGCTGAAATCATCAATATGGGAACGTTGCTTTTTTCCCTAACGATTTTCAGAAAATCCATGCCGTTAAGCTTCGGAAGCATGATATCAAGAAGAATCAAATCGTATGAACCCTGATGAAACAACCGAACGCCCTCTTCCCCGTCGAAAGCGTGCACTATCTCAAAGCCTTCTTTTGTTAAATAATGGTCCACCATTTCACTGATGGATTGATCGTCCTCCACAAGCAATATGCGCTGCATCTTCTCACCTAACCTTTATAAAATCAAAACACACACGTGATTACACTTATTGTAATTGAAAAACGTGTGTGTTTTACAAAATTTAATCATTTTGTCCTATTTTCAGTTTTCTGTATTCCATGCCCGTTATGATAAAAAATACGGCTGCGCATCCGATAGCTTGAATAAGTCTAAGCCGTTCACCGAGAAATAAAGCTCCATAGAAAATCGTCAGGACAGGCCCTGCCATTGAAATAATGGCAGCTCGCTGTGATCCTATTCGTTTTATGCCCTCAAGCATCAGCACAAATGGAATTACAGTGGTGACGACTGCGATTAATAGAAACAAGCCGTAGACAGCAAGTGGATATGCTGCTATTGGTATATTCATACCAACCGTCAATTTAATGCCAATATAAAGTATCATGGCCGCTCCGGCAGCTGTCATCCCGTATGCATTAAGACGAATGCCTCCAATTTGATGGACGAGCCGCCCGGAAAGGACAAGGTAACCAGCATAGACGGCTGAGGATAATAAAATGAATGCTGATCCAATCAAATTCGTCCGAAAGAGCTCAGTATCCCAGCCGCCAAGCGCAAAGAAAAGACCGAATATGACCGCCAGCACTGTAAAAATATTTTGAATGGAAACCATTTTTTGGCCGTGACACATGGTAAATACGATGACAAATACCGGACAGCTCATCAGCAAAATACGCTCGACCATTGCGGATACATGATTCAGCCCGATAAAATCAAGCAAGGGAGAAAGAAAAAAACAAAACATACCCGCAACACACGCCCGCCATCGATCTCCTTTTTTCATACCGTCTAGCATTGGAGGGCGGTATATCAAAAAAATCAGCCAAAACAGCGGAACAGCAAACAGCTGTCTGTATAACAACACCGCGTCTGGATCAGCACCCATTTCAAATGCCCATTTAATCCAAATAGACTTTGACGCAAAACAAACCGTTCCGATCAGCAAAAAAATTGTACCTAATGCGGCCTCACGAACCTTACTCTTCTCTTCTGTTCTCATCTCAGCTCGCTTTTCTCCTTTACTTATTCAAATGCTTTTGTATAAAATCCAGAAGTGTATTTCCCTGAGCAGTCAAAATGACGCCCTTCCCGCCGCAAGCCCGGCATGGACTGCCTTCAATTTCTCCCGCTCTTTCACATCTAGGGCATTCTACCTCGAGATCATCAGTTGCTATGACCATTTGAATCCTCCTTTCTATTGATCTGTTATGCACCACCAGCCATCATCCATTGGATGTCACCTCCTTTAAGAAACACAAAAACCCCCGTCCTATGCAAAGGACGAGGGTCTCGCGGTACCACCTTTATTAACAGCTATACAGCCGTTCACTCTCAGTACAGAAAACATCCGTTTCAATACTCCTCTCTTGGTAACGGGGAGAGAATCCCGGCATCGCCTACTATCTGTTCAGCAAAGCAATTCAGAAGCCCATTCAGCACCACGGGAGGATCGGTTCACACCTTCCACCGACTCTCTGAACCTCACACACTGATGCGTACTTACTCTTCCTCACGATTGTTGTTCCGTTCTATTGTTAGTAAATTTATAATAATCGGTTAATTTAAAGAAGTCAATTCTTACTCCGATTTTACGCCAAGTGCTTCCATATCATATTAATGTGCTCCTCTGCAGAGCGAACATAGCCATTTCCAGCAGATATGCCGCCTGCACCTCTGCATTTTTGTCCATATTCAGCCGCCTGTCTGAGCCGGAGCATTCCCTATGGTCTCGACCGCGTTGACGTCGAATTGACAAATACGTAAGCCTCTATTACGATTTTCATATCTTTTCAAAAAATCAGAAAGAAGGCATTGGTACATTTTATGAATCCTATCCAACACATACTAGACACATACCCGCTTATTGTACTAGACGGCGCCATGGCGACCGAGCTTGAACGCAAGGGCTGTGATTTGAATGACAGTCTTTGGTCGGCAAAAATCCTGATGGAAGAGCCGAGCCTGATTAAACAAGTTCATACTGATTATTTCGTGGCAGGCGCCGACTGCGCGATCACCGCCAGCTATCAGTCTACATTTGAAGGCTTTGCCGCACGCGGGCTGAGCGAAGCGGAAGCACGCCGGCTCATTGGGATGTCCGTCACCATCGCTGCAGAAGCACGTGATGAATTTTGGGCGCATGAAGAAAACCGTTTGAATCGGCCAAAACCAATCATCGCGGCATCTGTAGGCCCTTATGGCGCTTATCTTGCTGATGGCTCTGAGTATCGCGGCAGCTACGGAATCTCTGAGGATGAACTGATTGAATTTCATCGCCCTCGGATCAAAGCGCTGATCGAAGCGGGAGCTGATGTATTGGCATGTGAAACGATTCCTTGTTTGACCGAGGCAAAAGCGATTGTGCGGCTGCTGAAGGAGTTTCCGGAAACGTATGCGTGGATCAGCTTTAGTGCAAAAGACGGCCTGCATATCAGTGACGGCACGCCTGTCGCTGACTGTGCGTCATCGCTTGATGAGCATCGCCAAATTGCAGCGCTCGGCATCAACTGCACGCCACTTCAGCATATCCCTTCCTTGATCGAGGAGTTGCAAAGGCACATATCAAAACCGATTATCGTCTATCCGAATTCAGGCGAGCAGTATGATCCGGAGACAAAAACGTGGAACGGAGCTGCCTGCGCAGAACCTTACGGAGAAACCGCCCGAACTTGGCATGAAAAAGGAGCGAAGCTGATCGGCGGCTGCTGCCGGACAAAACCTGAAGATATTACAGAAATTGCATCTTGGGCACGCTCTTTAAAAACAACTTGACTTATCGGAATTGTTTGTATATTCTATCTAAAAGCCGGTTCGCCGGAGTCTCGTGTCACTCGCTGACATGAGATTTTTTATTAAGAAGAAAATAAATCACTGATAGAAAGTTGGAAAAAGATGAAGCCCGCTCACAACAAAAATGAGACAAACTTTCAAAGAAAGATGAAAAGCCGGCATCTCTTCATGCTTTCCTTAGGAGGTGTCATCGGAACCGGGCTGTTTTTAAGCTCTGGCTATACCATTCAGCAGGCAGGCCCGGCGGGAACAATACTCGCTTACTTAGTCGGCGCTGGCATCGTCTATTTGGTCATGCTGTGCCTCGGTGAACTGGCAGTGGCCATGCCTGTGACGGGCGCCTTTCACACCTATACAGCTCAATACATAGGGCCAGGCACCGGGTTTACAATCGCATGGCTGTACTGGCTGACATGGACCGTCGCATTAGGGTCAGAATTCACTGCGGCAGGCCTGTTAATGCAGCGCTGGTTTCCCCATACGTCCGTTTGGATGTGGAGCGCCGTCTTCGCGTTGCTCATTTTCTTGCTGAACGCCTTTTCGGTCAAGTTTTTCGCTGAATCAGAATTTTGGTTTTCCAGCATCAAAGTATTAGCCATAATATTGTTTATTCTTTTAGGCGGCTCTGCCATGTTCGGCATCATCCCGATTCAAGGCGGAGAAGACGCTCCGATACTGTCCAACTTCACAGCGGAAGGCGGGCTCTTTCCAAATGGATTTGTCCCGATTTTGATGACGATGCTGTCCGTCAATTTTGCGTTTTCAGGAACTGAACTGATCGGAATCGCCGCAGGAGAAAGCGTTGATCCAGATAAGACGATCCCGAAGGCGATAAAAACAACAGTCTGGCGCCTCTCACTCTTTTTTGTCGGAACAATTTTTGTGCTGTCAGGGATGATTCCAATTCAAGATGCAGGCGTCATCAAAAGCCCGTTTGTCGCAGTCTTTGACAGAGTCGGTGTCCCGTACGCAGCTGATATCATGAACTTTGTTATCCTTACAGCCATCCTGTCTGCGGCAAATTCCGGACTCTACGCTTCATCCCGGATGCTGTGGTCATTATCAAAAGAAAAAACTCTTCACCCGGCATTTGCAAAGCTGACGTCAAAAGGAACCCCGTTTAACGCGCTGATATTCAGTATGATCGGCGGCATTCTGTCATTATTGTCCAGCGTGTTTGCGCCAGACACAGTGTACGTTGTGCTCGTGTCCATTTCCGGTTTTGCAGTCGTTGTCGTGTGGATGGGAATCGCCGCTTCTCAATTCATGTTCAGAAAACGTTATATTGAAGCAGGAAATAAGATCGCCGACTTGAAATACCGCACCCCGCTGTATCCATTCGTGCCGATTGCCGCGTTCCTGTTATGCCTGGCTTCAGTTATCGGCATCGCCTTTGATCCGAATCAAAGAATCGCCCTGTATTGCGGTATTCCGTTTATGGCCGTCTGCTATGTTGTGTATTACGCAAAAAAACGTAAAATCCAGCCGGCTGCTGATATGACGCATGTAAAATAAAAAGAACCTGCCTCCGCACAGGTTCTTTTTCATCTTTAAACTTCCACTGTCCAGTTAAAGGGTGCTTTCACTTTTCCAAGCTGAATATCTGTTAGTGTTTCATATAGTTTTTTCGAGATGTCTCCGATTTGTCCTTCGCCTACAAACACTGTTTTTCCATGAATATTGAGTTCTCCGACAGGCGTAACAACCGCTGCCGTACCAGTGCCAAAGACCTCAGTCAATTCACCGCGTGCAGCAGCCGCGTAAATCTCATCAATTGATATTCTCTCCTCACGAACCGGAATGCCCCAGCTGCGAATCAGTTCAATAGCAGACGCGCGTGTAATTCCGCTTAAAATACTCCCGCTTAAAGCCGGTGTGACAGCTTCTCCGTTGATGACAAAAAAGATGTTCATGCTCCCTACTTCTTCTACGTATTTCTTTTCAATAGCGTCCAGCCACAGCACTTGATCAAAGCCCAAATCATTCGCTTTTTGCTGCGCCTGAAGACTGGCGGCATAATTTCCGGACGTTTTTGCATTTCCGACTCCGCCATTTACAGCCCGCACGTACTCATCTTCGACATAGATGCTGACCGGCTTCAGCTGATCGTCGCCATAATAGGAGCCGACAGGCGAAAGCACGATCATAAATGTGTAGCTTTTGGATGCCTTTACCCCGAGACTCGGTTCTGTGGCAATGACAAACGGACGAATATACAGGGACGTTCCCTTTTCCTTAGGAACCCAATCTTTCTCCAGCTCAACTAATTGCGTCAATGCCTCAAGCACCAATTCTTCGTCTAAAGGAGGCATGCTCATACGCTCACACGACCTGTTCAGCCGTTTGATATTTTGATCCGGCCGGAACAAGAGCACTCTGCCATCTTCTGTTC
This sequence comes from Bacillus sp. SKDU12, assembly GCF_010093085.1. GTDB lineage: Bacteria > Bacillota > Bacilli > Bacillales > Bacillaceae > Bacillus > Bacillus mexicanus. The sequence continues at coordinate 103,104 of NZ_MSRC01000011.1, forward strand.
TGTATGCTTTTAATCCTTCAAAGACAGCCTGGCCGTAATGAAAAACAGATGAAGACGGATCAAGCGTAAGCGGAGCGTATGGCGCAATTCTTGGATGATGCCAGCCTATTCCTTCTTCATAATCCATCACAAACATATAATCTGTGAAAAATTTCCCGAATTCCAAAGATAACGGATCGGGTTTTTCCTTGTGAAATGCGGTTTTTTCTCGTTCAATAAGCTTATTCAATCTAATCAGCACACCTTTCAGTCTTAGTTGTTTAAATATTCTGTCTTTTTAAAGCTGCAAAAAATATAAAGTCTATCTCTTTTGATTATACGCCGCTTCCGTTGATAAATTTCAGAATATTCTTTATGATCTTCAGCTATTATACACTACATTCATTGTCAGATGAAGCTGTAATTTAAGAAACAGGCAATTTTATTCTGGCTGTCTGATTTATACCGCTAAACAAAGGATGACAATGTGGCAAATCAGCAATATATACACCGCTATCCCAAATTGCCAATTGATCTTCCGCGCCCATGCAAACATCGCCATCAAAACAGGCAGCATCACGATTCCCGCCAGCTTGTTAACCGTCCGATCCGGACTGTTCGTTACATCGTAATGAATCGGTATCTCCGCCGGAAGAAAAGGGTAAAACGCAATTGATAGGATAAAAGCCGCAATCACCGCCCCCCACAGCGCTTTTCCATTCATCAATAGAAACATAGAACCACCATTCCTTTCGGAACTTTTTAACCAACATAATGAAAGCGCTATCAAAATAAAATATTTTAAAAAAGGTGTTTGTCTTTGATTCACGAATGATATGAATATGCCTGTATTCTATCATTCTAAAGGGGGGATTCATTTGAAAAAATTAATTGCGTTTCACATTTTAATCGCTTTAGCGGCCGGCGCAGTAATCGGACACTTTTTTCCTGATTTCGGAATGGCGCTGAGACCTGTCGGGGATGGATTTATCCGTTTGATAAAAATGATTGTCGTGCCGATTGTGTTTTCTACTATTGTCATCGGTGCCGCAGGAAGCGGTAGTATGAAAAAAATGGGCGCCCTCGGCATCAAGACGATTATTTGGTTTGAAGTCATCACCACACTTGTATTGGCACTTGGACTTTTATTAGCGAATGTCTTGAAGCCTGGTGCCGGGCTTAATCTCTCCCATCTGGCGAAAAAAGATATCAATGAACTGTCCGGTTACACAGAAAAAGTTGTTGATTTCAAACAAATGGTTCTTGATATTATTCCTACAAACATTATTGATGTAATGGCCAGAAACGATCTGCTTGCCGTTATTTTCTTTGCCATTTTGTTCGGCGTCGCCGCTGCAGGCATTGGCAAAGCATCTGAACCAGTGATGAATTTCTTTGAATCTGCCGCGCAAATTATGTTCAAACTCACGCAAATCGTCATGGTGACTGCCCCCATCGGCGTATTAGCCTTGATGGCTGCCTCTGTTGGCCAATATGGCATTGAGCTCCTTTTTCCTATGTTTAAATTGGTTGGCACAGTATTCCTTGGTCTATTCCTGATCCTCTTTGTCCTCTTTCCGCTTGTCGGTCTCATCTTTCATATTAGGTATTTCGAAGTATTAAAAATGATATGGGATCTGTTTTTGATCGCTTTTTCCACCACCAGCACAGAAACCATTCTCCCTCAGCTGATGGACAGAATGGAGAAATACGGCTGTCCGAAACGAGTGGTATCATTCGTCGTTCCCTCCGGCTTGTCATTGAACTGTGACGGCTCCAGCTTATATTTATCGGTTTCCTGTATTTTTTTGGCGCAGGCCTTTCATGTAGAGATGCCGTTGTCCCAGCAGCTGCTCATGATGCTTGTGCTTGTCATGACCAGTAAAGGCATCGCAGCAGTTCCGTCAGGGTCGCTTGTTGTCCTTCTGGCGACTGCCAATGCTGTAGGGCTTCCCGCTGAAGGTGTTGCCATTATAGCAGGCGTTGACCGCGTCATGGACATGGCAAGAACAGGCGTAAACGTGCCGGGGCATGCGATGGCCTGCATCGTGGTGTCAAAATGGGAAAAAGCCTTCCGACAAAAAGAATGGGCCTCCGTAAACGGACAAACCGAAAGCTTATAAAAAAAGAACACCTCATTCCCGAGGTGTTCTTTCCATTATTCAGCAGCAGCGTGATCTGCATTTTCAATCGCTGCCAATCTTGCGTTTACTTCTTCCTCTGTCATATTGTGCTCTTTGACATACATGTTTCTTGGGTTCGTGCGGCATTCGTGGCTGCAGCTGCGCATATATTTATACTCATTTTCCGGTGTGCATATCATTTTTTTGTTGCATGATGGATTAGCGCAGTTCACATAACGCTCACACGGCTCACCTGTAAAGTAGTCTTTTCCGACAATCACATGCTCAACACGGTTGACCGGCACACTGATTCTTTCATCGAATACGTAGCACTGGCCGTCCCAAAGCTTGCCTTGCACCTCCGGATCTTTTCCGTATGTCACGATCCCGCCGTCAAGCTGCGATACATCTTCAAAGCCTTGCTTCACCAGCCAGCCCGAGAATTTTTCACAGCGTACGCCGCCCGTGCAGTACGTTAAAATCTGTTTGCCTTCAAGCATGTCTTTGTTTTCTTCAATCCATTCAGGCAATTCACGGAAGGCTTCAATGTCAGGACGGACAGCTCCTCTGAAATGGCCAAGATCATACTCGTAATCGTTACGCGCGTCGATCACAACCGTGTTTGGATCCTGCATTTTTTCATAAAATTCCGCAGGCTTCAAGTGCTGTCCTGTTGTTTCATTCGGATCCACATCATCTTCAAGACGAAGCGTTACGAGCTCCTTTTTATGGCGCACGAAGATTTTTTTAAAGGCATGATCTTCTTCTTCATCAATTTTAAATACCATGTCCGCAAAACGCGGGTCAGCTTTCATTGCTTGCATATATTGTTCAGTCTGCTCAACCGTACCTGATACCGTACCGTTAATTCCTTCAGAAGAAACAAGAATACGGCCCAGCAAACCAAGCTCCTTACAAAAAGCCAAATGCTGCTCTCTAAACGCCTCTGGATCTTCAATCGGAACATATTTATAGTAAAGTAATACTCTGTATTGTTTTTCCATGATTTAAACACCCTGTTCACTTATAGTTAGTTGTTATGCACACTATACTATATCATACAGGAAAATCCCGCAAAGATGAACAGATCCGCCCAGACTGATAAAAATACCCAAACTCTTACAAACCTAAACAGCGCAAGGATTCATCAATCAATAAGCGTATTTTCCATTAAATCACCAATGATTGTAGTTATCTGAAATCTATTCATCATTCTTCTTCAAAATAAATTTACCGGCTCATCCAAACGTTCTCCCGCCATTTCAAGGTTTGTTGAAGGAACACCTGACCCAGTTCAGATAATTGGACAAAAAATGATATCATAGCGCCTTATTCAGGGACTGAAAGAAGCTTTATCAAGATCCGCTCATCACCTGCTGAAAGTAAAACCGATACGTATTTCGTAAAAATGTCTCAACCGGAAGCTGCACGTTTGCTTGGTATTTGCTGATGATAAACGGGAACCGCTCGATTCCTTTCGCTCGCAAATCACTCGCCCGCTCTTCATCTAGCGCCTTCTCCTGCAGAACAGCTTCAACAATCGGCCAACACGCTTCCCTCAGCTGTCTCAGGACGGCTTCATTTCCAGTGTTCTGATAATCTATGATCCAGCTGACGATTTGTTTCTCCATCATTCTCACCTTTCTTCAAAAAAAGAGGCGCTGCGTTTATGCATGCTCCTCTTTATCTTCATAACCTATCAGTTCTCCGACTCGGACTTCCTGGCCTTCTATTAAATTAGGGGACGGATGGAACGCGTCCTTTTCAAATATCAAAATGACGGTTGAACCAAATGAAAAGTAACCCAGCTCCTCGCCGATCTTCAATTCATCCCGTGTATTTGTCTGCACGATCGAATTAATATTCATCGCGCCGACAGGGATCATCAGAGCATGCCGTGTGCCGCTATTCAGCTCGTATACAAACCGGTAATTCTTCGACAGCACGTCTTTTCCGTATGTTAACCCTAGTTGATTTACTGGATATGAGCGATTCCCAAGTTCAGCCACCTTTTGGTACTTGCAGCTGATCGGGGCATGGAAACGATGATAATGACGCGGGCTTAAATACAGGACAACGAAGTATCCCCCGTTGTAGTGATGGTCAGCGCTTTTACAGCCGGTCAGCTCAGCGAATGAGTAATCTTTTCCTTTTACCGTAAAAGTTTGATTATTGTTGATTGTTCCTACAGTCTGAACCACTCCATCAACAGGGCTGACCACCGCATCCGCCTCTTTTGAAACAGGGCGCCGCTCCATATTAATATTCCGAATGAACAGTTCGGACAATGAACCGTAATCAGCGGCCGAACCGTCAACATCACCCCAGTTGATCCGAAAATGCTTCGAGAAAAGCGGAATAACAGGCTTGCTGATTTTTGACTCACAAAACCCTTTAATCATATAGGATGACAGACGATGATTCGTCAGCTCTATCAATGATCGATACAGAATTCTTACAGCCGTATTAAACATGAATAATCCCTATAACCCTTCCAATTGTAATAAAAATAAAGCACCATAAAAAGGCGCCGATTGCCGCAAACGTAATATACGTTTTCAGGTTCATTTTGCCGATACCCGAAAAGTAGCACGTCACATGTCTGACGCCGGGAATGAAATAACCTAAAATAAGAGAATATGGACCGTATTTATTCATCCATTTTTCAACTTTCACCATTCTCTTTTCTTTTAAGCCGACCCACTTGCCGTACTTGTCGATGAACGGGCGCCCGGCTTTTCTGCCGATCATGTAGCTGATCAGCATACCTAACAAAGCTCCGGCAAAGCTGATCAAGATCGCAAGCTCATAATTCAGCGCATCAGTATGCGTGAAGTAACCAACAACGGTCATCATGACTTCATCCGGAATCGGCAGTCCAACAATTCCTAGCACCAGCATCAAAAAAATAGCGAGATAACCGTAATCCGCTATGAGCTGCTGAACTAATTCCATCTCTCGGACTCCAGATTTTCTGCCGTATGTTTTTTAAAATGAGGGAATTTTATTTTACTCACCATTAAATAGGAAAGTCCGCAAGTGCCGATTGCCAGCAGGATCGGGTTATAGACAAAGCTGAGAATAACAAGACACATACCCGCAAATGGAATCGGCATTCCGATAAAGGTCGGAAGCTTGCTTTGCTCCGTATTAAATTTAGAGAGTCGAAGCATTCCGCAAATGCTGTATGTCAATGCGCATAAAATTCCGATAAACGGAAGGGCGTATAATGAGACACTGTATGCAAGCATAGAGGGAGCCACACCAAACGTCACAAGATCGGCAAATGAATCAAGTTCTCTTCCCATATCAGAAACGGCATTCAGTTTACGTGCTGCCAGCCCGTCAAAAAAATCGAGAAACATGCCGGTGAAAATAAAAAGCACTGCTGAATGAATGTTGTGATATAACAAAGAATGAATCGCCAGCAGTCCACAAGTAAAGTTTCCTATCGTAATCATACAGGGGATATAATTCACAGTGTAACCAAACCTCCAATTGTAAAACCATCTATATCATTCGACGATATGGATCGAATAGCGTTACAGGGAAAAATTTTCTTCTCTTAAGCATAATAACATAGAATGCCCTCAAAAAAGCAGCACTCAAATTCTATTATTATACAACATTTGTTACCTGTTGAACAATGAATGTCATTCTTTTCATGTTTTTACTATTTTATTCCCCGCCCAAAAAAGACAAGATCCGTTGATTAATGTACTTTGGCTGCTCAAGAGATAATAGATGCCCGGCGTTCATTACGGTTTCAGCTTGAATTTCCGGCACTAATACTGCAGCCCGTTCTAAAGCCATTTGCTGATGGTACATGACCTCGTGTTCACCGAACATTAGCAGCATCGGGACCTCAATCGATTTTAACTCCCGATCTGTAAACACGTATGGGAAACCGTTTTCTGTCGGCTTCAGGCTTCTTTGTTCATCCTGCCATTCCACACCCGCCACAATTTGTCTTTGCAGCACAGGATGCAAATCATAACGGCTGTCTGTGATCCACTCGATATACGCCTCTGCTCCTCTTGCCCCCGTAAGTCTTGCAGCATATTTATAGACATCTGGATGAAATGAAATAAACGCCTCAGCAGGACTCATAACAACTGCCCGCTCTACTCTTTCAGGCGCATGGAGCAAAAAATTCACAATATGAGATCCGCCAAGTGAAAGACCTGCCAGATGCGCCGTCTCAATTCCAAGAGAGTCTAAGACGTCTTTCAGCCATTCTGCGCAATCTGCTCTCGCAGCCAGAGCAGCTGATGGTATACTTTTATTTTTGTCTCCTATTATATCGACTGCATATGTACGATATTGACTGCTCCACTCCGCGATATTCGGATACCACATCGCAGAGCTGAAGAGGCCGCCGTGAAGCAAAACGAGCGAAGGTGCGTCCTTTGGCCCGCTTGCAATAATATGTGTTTTTCCAAAACGAGTAGAAACATAGAATGCTTCCGACTCAATCGGCCACAAAGAAAGGCTTTGATCATATGCCTTGTAAAAGCGAAGGCCCCTATCTGCCGTGGCAATCTGCATTGAATCTTGTATCATCTTCTTCTTTTTCCTCCGGGTTTGATTGATATAAAATAAAGGAATATGATCCTTTTGTCTCGTAAGAAAAAATACCTAAACCTTATTATCTCACATTATAAATTTCCAGTATATAGTTTGGCTTTCTGCAATACATAAAAAAAGACGGCTTCCTTTGAAATCAAGGAAACCGCCTATTCTGTGAAAATGAATGGTATGACTTTGTCTTTCTTATCCTCTGTTAATGAAATGTGATGGGTTGCTGACTTTTCAGCCTTTGTCAATGCAACAGAGTAGTCGCCTTTTCTGCCTGTATCCCATTTGATGTCTCCGTTTTTGCCTGTTTTTCCAAGGATTTCGCCAATCTCTGTACTCGGCTGCTGATCTGAGGCGGGCGCTTTGACAATCGTCACTTGAACCCCTTCGACCGGCAGCCCCTCGGCATCCTCCATATGAAGTGTGACAGGAATAGCTGGTTCTTTCTGAGAAGAATGCGACTGAGAACTGCATCCGCATAAAAACAAAATGGACATCAAAATCGCTAGTCTGCTGTATTTATTCATTTGCCCAATATTGAATATTGTTGAATCCATCATTCATCACCCTTGTTCCCAAGTTATATGACGATCCCCCGTTCGTATAAATCACAATAGCTGTATGACCTGTATCACTGTCATTCCGATAACCTAGCGAGCTGCTTTGGCAGCTGTACGGTATCGGTTGTATAGGTCAGCTTATACGTTTCAGCAGAGCAAATCGGCATTAAGTCAATCACCCCTATACACGGAAGAACATTTTACATCACAAAGCTTTCAATACATGTGATAAAACTTTGATCGGGAATCAAAACAGACCTTGCTCAAGACAAGGCCTGCTCAAACTCTATTTGATAGATAGCTGATCCAATGCTTTTTTCGCGTTCTCTCTCGCTGTTTCGACTGTATCGGCAGCAGAAAGCGCAACCGCCATACGGCGTCCGGCTTTCGTTATCGGCTTCCCAAAGACACGCACTTGGGTCTTCGGCACTGCCAGTGCGTGTTCAAGTCCTTCAACAGTGTAATCCGCTGATTCTTCCGGTGCTTTGAGGGGCCGGCTGGCGCCAGGAGAAAGCTGTGTGATTTCTGTAATCGGAAAACCGAGAATTGCCCGTACATGCAGCGCAAATTCTGACAAGTTTTGCGTCACCAGTGTGACAAGGCCGGTATCATGCGGACGAGGAGATACCTCACTGAAATACACTTTATCTTTCGCAAGGAACAGCTCAACACCAAACAGTCCGTACCCGCCAAGCTCGTCCGTAATGGCTTTTGCCATATGCTTCGCTTCTTCCGTTTGCTGCTCTGTCATATGATGCGGCTGCCATGATTCGATATAGTCTCCATCCTTTTGCACATGACCGATCGGCTCGCAAAATGCCGTGCCGTTGACCGCACGTACTGTTAAGAGGGTAATTTCTGATTCGAATGGGATAAACTCCTCAACGATCACACGCCCGTTTTTCACCCGACCGCCTTCCATCGCCGTCTCCCAGCAGCTTTCTACATCTGCTTCAGAGCGGCACACGCTTTGGCCTTTACCAGATGAACTCATTAAAGGTTTAATGACACACGGGTACCCAATCTGAGCCACCGCTTGCACAAATTCGTCATATGTATTCGCAAATTCATAGCCTGCCGTCGCTAGTCCCAGCGTTTCCGCCGCAAGCCGCCTGATGCCTTCCCGATCCATCGTCAGCTTCGCCGCACGCGCATTCGGGATGACGTGAAATCCTTCCTCTTCAAGCTTCAGCAATTCATCCGTAGCGATGGCCTCAACCTCAGGCACAATCAAATCCGGCTTTTCTTTTTCAATGATGGTTCTGATCTGCTCGCGGTCCAGCATATCAACGACATAGCTATGATGCGCGACCTGCATCGCCGGAGCATGCTCGTAATTGTCAACCGCCACCGTCTGTACCCCAAGACGCTGCGCTTCAATCACTACTTCTTTTCCTAACTCACCTGAACCTAACAATAAAACCTTCTTTGATTGATACATCCTTGCCCCTCCAATCTATTTCTCAACCATTATAACTGAAATATTTGAAAAATAAATTTTTATTCAAAAAGACGAAATTAGAAATCATCATGAGCTTGCAACAGAGGTTTTTTCATAAGAATGCAGGTGAGCTCCACATATACCGTAGAGAATCACCTAAAATTCATTTGCACAAAACCAGTGTAGAAACCGGCATATGGGCATGACAGCTGATCCAGCAGCTTTCCCTGTCTGCGAGTAAAATGAATAAATAGAATCAGTAAAAAAGTACTGTTTTTCCTTAATTATTCAGTTTACGCTCCTTTCCTGAATTCACCATGGTACCATATTTACAGAAAAATTCAGGCGAAAGGACACAGTACATTGAAAACACTTGAAGCAAATACAATTTTAGAAGCTGCTGAAGCGCGCCTTAAAGCCTATCAAACATTAAGAGAGCATATGGCTGTTCTAACGAAACAGTTCAAAGAGATGGCAAATTTGGATGATGCTATGACAGGCAAGGGCGCTAACGCAATTAAAGCATTCTATAAGGAACAAGCGGCAGGAGCGGAACTGTGGCTGGACCTCATTGACATGAGAATTGCTTTTTTCAAAAACGTGCCAGCTGCAATTGAGGAAGCAACATTCGATGACGATGCATACGTTGAGGAATCTTATCTCGATAATGAATTGCATAACGGACTTGTCAAAGCTGATGGCATTATAGAGGCACAGCATAAAGAAATGAAATCAATCCTGAATTCAATTGATGACATTTTGCTGTTATCCCTCTTCGATCAATCTACTGTCACCGATAAACTGGATAAAGCAGATAAAAAACGAAAAAAAACGGTGACACACCTGCATGACCTTGATGAGAAACTAAACAGTGATTACGAGGCCTCAGAAGCTGTGGAACATGAGGTTCGGGCATTTTTCGAAGCACTGACAGGCGCCACCAGCAAAGGCGGAAGCACAAATCCTATGAACTTTAACGCAAAAGCCTTTCACGAAACAGACGCTTATCAAAACAAAGAAGATATTCACAAACAATCCCAGCAGTTCATCAAAGCAAAAAAACAGGAGGAAATTAAGTATCTCAAGAAAAAACTCGACAAAACCACTGACCCTGATGAATACTTGAAAATTGCAGACAAAATTGGCACTGACAACCTGAGCACTGAGCAATTACAATATTATTCAAGCGTGGTTCAAATGAAAGCACAGCAGGAAACAGGAAAAATGCTTGTCGAGGGTGGAAAGGGTGTAATTGTCGGGCTCTGGGATGCCGGAAAAGATATCGTCACCGGGGCATGCGACCTCGCAGTCGGCGCTTACGATCTTGCGGTATGGTCGTATAGAGCGCAGGGTAAGATGGGCATCGAAGAACAAGTCAAAGCCGGACAGGAACTCCAAAATGTGATTTATAGCGCGCCTGAGACTTTTGAATATATGGTCGATTCATTCAAAAAATCTTGGAACGACAATATGGTTCATGGTGATGCATATAGCCGCTCCCACTACATCACCTACGCAGTTGCTTCCCTTTTTGGAGCCAAAGGACTCGGAAAAGTGTCATCAGCAACAAAAGCCGGAAAATTCGTGACAAAGGAAACAAAAGCTTTTGTGAACGATCATAAATCTTTAGCAAAGAACATTACTGATAAAGCAAATCCTTATTTCACATTGCCAAATAACAATCATCTAGAACCTGCAATACAAGGCGCTGGGGGTTTTGAGAATCCTATTTCGAAGCTGAAGAAGGAACTGGATAAGAAGCAAGAGAGTGTTATGCGATTTGATAGCGACCAAAATTTAAAAAGTGAACCGAGCAAGAAATTAATAGCACAACTGAGCAACGTAGAAAATTTTAGACCTAAAGCGTTAGAACATATCTTTGAAGGCGAGGTAAACTATAGAGAAGCAGCCGTTGGTTATCATTATGAGGGAATAGATGATACTGCAGGAAAAGTCCTTTCAGGAACAAAAACTGACAAAAATGAACATGGTGTTTACAAAGGGAAAGTTGAAGTAAATGGCAAAAAGAAATTTAGCAACAATGGGTTTTCAACATTTTTCCCTGAAGAATGGACTCCCCAACAAGTCGTTGACTCCATAAATGAAGCATATGAAAATAAAGAATTTATTCCTGGAACAAAAAACACATATGAAGGACGGACAAAAGACAATTTAAGAATTAGAATGTTTATCGATAGCAACGGGAAAATCATTTCAAGTTTTCCGATTTATCCTTAAGCGTAGGAGGAGCATATGAAATACAATTATGAATTTGACCAAGTTAGATTTAAGAACGGGAGTAAAAGTCTTGTTATCATATTACCTGAGCGTATTCAATTAGTGGCAGAATTTCTAATGTCAGATGTTCAAGGAGATCCTACCTTTGAATATGAAGTAATAGATAAAGTACTAAACGGTACAAGTGAGTACGAGGAACTAAATGGGAATGTTTGTGGATTAGAAATTAAAAAAGATAAAACTTTTATTTACGATAATCTTGCAGAATACGCAGCTGAAGATGAAGATGATCCCGAAGCATATATAAAAAGCAGAACTTGTGAAATAGAAACAAGAGAACTTAGACAATTAATTGAAATATGGGTAAATTCTCTAAAAGAGTTTAGAGAAAAAAATCCTCAGTAATTATTTTTAACACGAATCATATTTTCTAAATAATGATTCAAACAGTATTTTTAGAGAAATATAGGCAGCTGATGATGAAATATTTGTCATTTAGTAGCAGGTGATGTAAATCACCTGCTTTCCCTTTTTATCACAGGAACACCATACAAAAAATCGCCAAAAACATAACACGCAATCCAAAATCGCTACACCGACAGGAGGCATCCCACTCAAAAAGAGTCTCGATATAGCTAACAATAAAGCAGTAACTGCAATTTCTGCTGCATTATTAGCCATATTTGCTTATTATACGAGCTAACTTTAATACAAAACTGCATGAACATAAGTTAAAATATGCTCATGCAGTTTTTTAATTTACGTTTGCTTTTGTGGAGGTTTATCAACAATGAAAAACGATCAAATCATTTTTAAAAAAACAAAAGACATCGCTCATGATATCGATCAGATGCAAAATCAAGAGGAAATAATCAGTTATCTTTTTCGCCAAGATTCACTTACACTCAACCAGTTGAAACACTATTATTCCGAACCTTTTCTTCCTCTTCAGTTTCTAGTGAAAATAACAGTTTTATGCATGTTTATAGCAGTGACTTTAGCTTCTTTCCTTTTCATCCAAGTAAAAGAAGTCTTCACTAATCCTATTCTATCTGACGTTTTACCTCCTGCATTTTCTATTTTTACGATCATTTGTATCATTATGATTTACATGAAAGTCTTAAAAAAAGGAAATAATATCAAAGGAGAAACTTCACTTATTCAACGATCTGAATGCTCTGTGAAAAATAAGTTAATTCATGCAATCCTTTATAAAAAAAATAAAATGGAACAAAAAAAACATACAGTCTACTAAACCAACTGCCTCTAATAATGAAAATTCATTGAATTTTAATGATATATTGAATCATGTTCTAACCATAAGTAAAAATGATAAAGAGCTTTTGGGATACTTAGATACAAAAAATGATGCTGTGCTAAGTCAATTAAAAGCATATTTTTCTCATCATCCATTTACACTTTCACATTATATGAGTTTCATGTTTTGCGGAAGCATCGTTGTTGTCTATGTAACTAGTTTATTTTCAGGACAAATTAATTACATTGATATACCAGACATGTTTAAGTTTCTCTTATTGATTATTTTTTTGAAAATCCTTATTGATTTGATAAAGCTTTTAACTATATCTAGAAAAGGGCAATTACATACTGTTCTGGATTTTGCACAAAGAGCCGAATATTTGCGGATGAAAGGAGTTATAGATTTTATTCTTACAGAAAGATATAACAAAAAAATACGATAGATTTGTTACCCTAACTAAAAAATACGTAATTATTATACCTAGGAGATGTATGTATTGAATATACACCTACAAACATATAAAGAAACAGAAACAGCAGCAAAGTTCGTTTTAGAACATAAAAAAGATGATAAAGAGCTTTTGCTTTTCCTAAACAAACAGGATTCTATCATGCTGAATCAATTAAAAGTATTCTTTAGCGAACCGCAGCTCACATTCAAACACACCGTCAAAATCGTTTGTTTCGTGACATTCGTAACTTTATATATTTATTTTTTCAGCACTCGTTTCAATGAGTTAATTGAAGTAACTGTACAAATGTTTTTTGCCTTGATCGGTCTTATCTGGGTATTTGGTGTTTTCCCATTCTCAAGAAAAGTTCAAATTTCTGATCGCTTCAAACAAAAATCCGAAAACGCCCGTATTGTCGGAATGATTGATTTCGTATTAGAACAAAAATACAAAAAAAGCATCTCTGAATAATTCCCCAGAGATGCTCTTCAGCCCTCTCTCACACCTTCTCCGCCATAGCCGAACTGTCACGAGCATCCGCCGCAGGCTCCCTCAATATCACATTCATCACACTCGCCAGCACAAGCATCCCGATCGACAAATAAAAAGCCAATGTATATTCACCTGTAACAGTATAGATGACGCCTGGCACATATGCGCCGAGTGCCGAGCCGATTTGATGGGCAAGCGACAGCCAGCCGATCATGAGACCGATCGAGTAGTTTTGAAAGTACTGAGTGGCGAGCATTTGAGTCGGCGCTACGGTAGCGAAGTCCACTAGTCCAAACAGAATTGCAAAACCTAGAAGCAAGTAGGGTTCGTGGCTGTAAATCAGAATCACAATCGAAAGCGCGCGTATCGCATATAAAAAGCACAGGATTTTCCGGCTGCTCCATCGGTCCGCTACAATTCCGGACAGTAAGATGCCAGCGATATTAAAGCCGGCCAACAGACTGACAGCGGCGCTTGTGACTGTCGTTGAAAAGCCGTGATCATGGGAAAACGGAATCAAATGGGTATCCATCAGCCCCACGGTCGTAAATCCGCAGATCAAAAATGGCAACATTAAAAACCAGAATGGCTTCATGCGAAACATCCCCATTACTGAAAGAGCTGTTGTTTTGGGTGCTGTTTCTTTTTCTGATTCAGCCAGCCCGCCGATCGGCTCTTCATTTTTTTCTGAAGGATTGTTTCTCAGCATCAGCAGTGCAGCAGGAAAGACAATCACCATTAACAGCAGTCCCAACACTATAACCGTCAGCTTCCAGCTGAACCAATGAATCAGCATGAGTGAGCCTGGAACGAGAAGCATTTGCCCCGCACCAAAGCCTGCTTCCATGATCCCAAAGGCTAGTCCTCGCTTTTTGCTGAACCAATTGACGACCAGCACACTTGCAGCCACATTCGACGCGCCGCCCACTCCAAGCGAGACACCCAATCCGTAAAGCAGAAACAGCTGCCAAGGCGAAGTGACAAAGCATGTTAAGAAAATGCTGATCCCTGTCAGCAGGGCACTCCATGACAAAACAGCCCGGGCACCCCATTTGTCCACAAGCCGCCCAATCACAGGCTGAGATATGCCATAGACAATAAAACTTATTGTAGAAATCAGTGAAATGGTGCCTCTATCCATTGAAAATTGCTGTTCCCACGGCTCCACAAACGCTCCAAAGGACAGCCGCACCCCCTGAACAGCCAACAAGATCAAAAAAGTGACGGAGACAATGATCCAAGCATAGTGCAATCGTTTCATGACAGCTCCAAATCCCATCGTTCTTCTGTCAGCCGCTGTCCCCATAATGGTGCTTCTTGTTTCACTTCACTTACCCTGAACCCTAATTTTTTATAGAGCGGACGGGCCTCAGCCATGGTGCTTACCGTCCAAAGAAAAATACGTTTAAACCCCATATCTCGGCAGTATGCAACAAGATGCTCAAGCAATTGCGTGCCAAGCCCCCTGCCTCGAAAAGCGGCATCAACCAGGAACCATCTGAGCTGCACTGTCTTTTCATCATGCTTGACCAGCCCGACAGAGCCGGCAAATTTCCCGCCGCTTTCCGCAATCCATATTTTTTCAATGTCGGCATCAAATGTCTCCTGAAGATAAGCTAGAAACGTGTCGTCCCACCCATGGGTCTCAGCATAAAATTGTTGCTGTTTTTCGATGAGAAGCTGAAGATCATCCGATATAAAATAATCTCTAATTGATATCTCTGACGTTTTGGAAGAAAGAGACTGTGAAAGGATTGCCTCAATCTCCGCCATCGCTTCTGCAAGTTTGTGCTGGTCTTTTTGATTGATTTCCCCTAACATCAGTTCCACTTGTTCGTTCGCTTTTTCCTCCAGCTTTTTATAAATCGTTTTCCCCGTTTCCGTAACATAAATATAATGATGGCGGGCGTCATCTTTGCTCTTCTGTTTATAGATCAAATCTTCTTTTTCAAACTGCTTCAATATCCTACTGACATATCCCCGATCAAGCCCTAGGTTCTCCTGAAGGGCTTTTGCCGTACAATTCGGCGTATGATAAATTTCAAATAAAATCCGTGTTTCTGTTAAGGAAAACGGACTGTCATAAATGTGCTCATCAAGGAAGCCAAGAACATTCGTATAAAATCGATTGAACTTTCTGAATCTTAAACCAACAGTTGATTCAAAGGTTTTCAAACCCATCCCCACTTTCTTATATCATTGATTAAGGCAATTATAATCAAATATAGTTGCCAAAGTCAACGATACGTTAAGAAAGCGGGGCCTCTTTATTTTCCAGATGCTTTCCTCTTCCTGATTACCATCAACGTGATGCAAGATAAAGCTAGTGACATCAGACTATAGACAGCAACCCACCCTAAAAATGATTTGTTAAGAATAGTAAAGGTGAGCACTAACGAAATGATCAAACTAAGCATTGGCATTAGATATAGGTTTTTACATATACAAGTACCTGTAATTGACAACACCATAATCCCTAACGGCAAAATAACGAATGCAATATCTAATTCATCCACCCGCAACAGCCTCCCTCCAAATTTTATGTTGTTTGCAAAAAAACATAACTGCAACATAGAAAAGGAGTACATTTAACTTCCATTTTAAAATTGCCCGTTCACATTCACTCCTGATCATGACGGTTTAAAAAAGCGTTAACATACCAGATTAGATGCAGAAAGGCACCCCCTCCTTTTTGATCAAAGGTTGATTTCCAGCTCTTTTTTCAGAAAGAGGGAAACTGCTCCACACTTTCAGCACACATAGAAATTTGTTTCAGGTCCTCACATAGCTGACTGCTGATAATGTCCGGTTGATCCGCAGCCATGGCCGTCTGCTTGACTGGGGAGTGACAGGAATCTTCACAAATTACCCCAATGTCTTTCAGCACGTAAAAAACTGCAAAAAAAACTGAGAACTTAAGATTCTCAGCTTTTTTCCCCAATCACTGCTTCTGCTATATTGACCGCATGATCGCCAATTCGCTCCAAGTTGCTGATCATATCGACAAAGACGATTCCCGCTTGTCCAGTACACAGTCCTTCATTCAAACGGATAATATGTTTTTTACGAAACTTCCGCTCCATTTTGTCAATTTCATCTTCTTTTTCAATGACTTGTTCAGCGATCTTCACATTCTTATGATGCAATGAGTCCAAGGACGCCTTCACAGTAGAAATCGTCAAATCCATCATTTCCATTAAATCCGCCATGGCAGGTTCAGTGACAACCACACGATGCGCTTGCTGGTACTCAATCAGTTCAATCACATTTTCGAAGTGGTCACCGATTCTTTCAATGTCTCTGACTGTGTCCATCAGCATATGATGCTCCTCAGACTCATGCTCAGAAAGAGATTGTGACGAAAGCTCGATCAAATAATCGGTGATTTTCCGGTCAAGATTGTTAACCGCATCCTCTATCTGATAAGCATTTGCCGCATACTTTGGCTGTTTTGTCACTAAAAACTGCTTTGTCACTTCCAGACCCTGCACCGCAAAATTCCCCATTTGCAGCACTTCTTCTTTTGCTTGTCCGAGAGCAATAGATGGAGATTGCTCGATAAAAATTGGATCAAGATGCGACTTGTATTCGATCATTGTATCCTTGCCTGGAATCAGTTTTGTTACAATCAAAGCCAATATCCCGACAAAAGGAAGCTGGATGATCGTATTGGTCGTATTAAAGATGCCATGTGCAAATGCAATCGTCATTTTCGGATCAAGCCCTATCGATGCCTGAAGCGACATGATTAGTGCTGTGAAAGGCTTAAGCAAAATCAGAAAAATCACTGTCCCGATAAGATTAAACAGCACATGAGTGGCCGCAGCACGTCTCGCTGCAACAGATGCACCTAAAGACGCAAGAATAGCGGTAATCGTCGTTCCGATATTGTCACCGAATAACACTGGAAGCGCACCGTTAATATCAATCAAACCATCTGAAAATAAACCTTGCAGGATACCAATCGTGGCACTGGAGCTCTGCACGAGAACCGTAAACAAAGTCCCTATGACCACACCTAAAACCGGACTGGAGCTCATGCTAACTGTTAAATCATGAAAGGCTTCAAGTGAACGGAGCGGCTTCATCCCGCCGCTCATTAACTCCAATCCATAAAACAGAGCTCCGAATCCAAACACAATTTGGCCCGCATTTTGTACAACTTTATGTTTAAAGAAAAACAGTAAAAATCCGCCAATAGCAATTATCGGCAACGCATAAGCCCCTATGTCGATTCCAATAATAAACGCAGTAACCGTTGTTCCAATATTGGCTCCCATAATGACGCCAATGGCCTGACGGAGCGTCATAAAGCCTGCACTGACAAGCCCAACGGTGATAACCGTAGTTCCAGAACTGCTCTGAATTAAAACCGTTACAATGATCCCCGCCAATACGCCCATCAGCGGATTGCTTGTAAAACGGTCTAAAATATTTCTTAATCTATCTCCAGCCGATTTCTGAAGCCCGTCTCCCATGAACTTAATCCCAATCAGGAAAATTCCGAGACCCCCGAGAAATTCGAACAGTAATGTTTGTAAATCAATCGCCAACATGTTCACCTCTGTTTAGACATTATTCAGCAAACTCTCTTCGATTATGTTTCAAGTTCAGATGATTGTAAATAAAACAGCCGTTTAATTTACAATAACTTAACAATCAGTCTCATGACTCTATTAAATGTTTACAATTGTGTAACATTCCAACGGTGAACATGGCAATCGGCTAAACCTTACGCAAAAGCACCGGATTTCCACACTACAGTTATTCTTTCCCACAGGTCTTTCAGTATACTCAACCGCAAAGAATATCAGACACGAACTCCCTAAGAAAATCGGTAAAGGTTTAGCCATAACCAAAACGGGAATGATACAGGAAACACTATTCTTAAAATAGAAAGGAGTATCACCATGAAACAAAAGCTGCTACTTTCAGGTCTCGCTGTTTCAACCGTCGGCATCACTTCTTATCTATTAAAAGACCCGTCAAATCGCCAAAAGGCTAGAGAATTCATTCACAGCATAAAAATGAAAATGACAAAACAGCCGGATATGGAAACGTTCCCAGTAGATAAAGCAGGGCACCCGCATCCTCAAGATATTGAGGACAACAAAATGGTATCCGAAGGCTCTATGTATCCCGTCCAATATTATGATGAAAAAAAGAAGTAAACAAAAAGCTCTCTTCAATATAAGGAAGAGAGCTTTCATATTTACTTTTTCCGTCTGATTCCGCTCATCACAAAACCGCTTTCAGGCAATGACGGCATTCTCGCGAGACTATAATGCAGCGATTGATCTGGAACATTGTATTCAATATGATTGACAAGAAAATCCAAGCTTGCTTTCATAACTTCAATCGTAATGCCTTCCCCCGGACAGCGATGTCCTTTCTCAGCATGCCCTCCGCCTTGAGGAATCAAAGCAAACGGATTTTCTTCCCATTTTTCAAACCGCTCCGGCCGGAATTCATTAGGATGGTCCCAGAGGCGAGGGTCATGATTCGTCCCATATACATCAAGCAGCACCGAGGTGCCCTTCTTAAACTCACAGTGATTCCATTCAAAATCCTTTTTGACAATCGCCCCTAAAAACGGGCCGAACGGGTAATATCTCCGGACCTCCTGCACAAATATTTCTCTTTCCCGGCTGCTTCCTGAACGCAGCCATTCCTTATACTTTGGATGCTGATGAAGCGCTAAAGCTGAAAAGACAAGAAAATAAGAAATGGCAACAATCGGCCGTAGTACATTGATCAATTCAATGGCTGCCATCCGAGAATCCAGCTGTTCTCCATCTTCTTGTGTGTGAAACGCCATTTCATGCAGCGCTGTTCCATCAGAGATTTTCAGCAGACCAGCGCGAACATCTTCAATCATTCTTTCAATCCACTCTTCCGCACGCGGCCTCGCTCTTCTTCCCTTCCAATGCCGCGGGCCCACAGCACCGAACGCGTCCACCATATCAATGAAATCATCCGCTCTCTCTTTGACTTCCGTTTCCTTCAGCGGAACGCCAGCCCAATAGCACGCCACCCGGCATAGAATTTCCTTTGCTTCCTCTAACAATACAACCTGTTCTGCCTTCTCCCATCTCGTAACTGCCGCTTTCCATTCCTCTGTGATCAGCTCAGCCAAACGCTTTTGATGCGGAGGCGTCATTAATGACAGAAAAAGCAGCTTCCGATGGAGATGTGCGTCGCCATCCATCGTCTGAATCGCATTCACGCCAAACAGCGTTTTCTGCACCCGCTTCGGCAAAGCATTCTGCCGCTGAAACCGCTCCGTATCGTAAAATAGCTTCGCCGCCTCTGCGCCAGTCATGCAAATGAAGGTTTTTCCCAATAAACGAGCCTGAAACAGATCAGATTGATACCGTTCTGTTCTGTTTTTAACAAACATATATCCTTCCTGCATCAGCGTCAGGCTATTGTCGAGACTTTTATCATGTGGAATCCGCTCATTCATCCGCTAAGCCGCCTTCCTTTTTACCGTCTTTTTTCAAGTTATTTGATATGTATAAACCCTATATCAGTATTTGTTTACGAAACCCGATTCAAATGCTTTTCAGCAGTCCATCTTTATCGAGCGGAATACGAGATTAGGGTGAACCTGTTCGGCATTCCGGCACAAAAAACAAAAATACCACATAGACGGCCTGATCATATATCCTAATGAGAAGCCCTGCAGCAGGGCTCTAAATCTCATGCTCAAAACAATAATGATTCACAAGCTCTTCAATCAAATCATGATTGGGATATGCCCCATTAAACTCAAATTCAATTTCTTCCACAAATTCCCCTTGATGGTACACATGGATGGCTCCGTTTTGACGGATCACACTAAACTCCGGCTGAAATGTAAATCCGCTTCGCTCAATTGCTCCCATTTCTTACCCCGCCTTTCTCAAAGCAGTAATTCATACACCTCGTTTAATTCCTTGGCCCGTTTTTGATCCTGTTCATTTTGCGCATACTTTATTTCTTTTTCTAATACATGATTCAAAAAAGACATTTCATTATCATCCAGGTCTTTTACAAATTCCTCTTCATTCACATACCGCTTCGCCAGCATCTTCTTGCAAATCCGCTGACAGACTTCATTTTCAAGATGGTTTGAAAGTGATTCACGCAAATACCCCAGTGTAACATCCATTTTATGAACACCATTCCTTCCGCTGTCTTCACCCTATAGCTTGCTGAAATAGGGAAAATCCATACGTGAAAAATAAAAAAGAGACATCCGTAAATGTCTCTTTTTATGGTTATTCAGCTGCTTGTTCGCTTTTTGTCAAATTCGCCTGCGTTCGTTTGCCAATCCTAAATGCATAATAACTAATGACAACAAGCGCTAAGAAAATCACACCTACAACTAAAGAAATGCGAGTGTCATCGTTAAACCACATGCCGACCAGAACCATCAGCAAGAAAGCAATCGTCAAATAGTTTGTAAATGGCGCAAACGGCATTTTGAACGGATGTTTATCTATTGAAGCACCCTTCGCTTTTCTGAATCCGATATGGCTGATCAAAATGATAAACCAAGGAATCATGCCAGGCAGCACGCTTGCGCTGTATACATATACAAAAATCTTCGGCGGCGCGATATAGTTCAGCACAACACCGACAGCCAAACCGATCAGCACCGCAATTGTGCCATACAACGGCACACCATTGCGTGAAATCTTCTTAAAAAATTTCGGGGCTTGTCCATTGACGCCTAATGTGTAAAGCATGCGGCCCGCGCTGAAAATACCGCTGTTACAGCCGGACATTGCCGCGGTAATGACGACAAAGTTAATAATGCCGGCTGCTGCCGTAATTCCGATTTTCGAGAACGTTGACACGAACGGGCTTCCGAGTGAACTAAGCTCATCCCAAGGATACACTGTCACGATCACAAAGATAGCGCCAATATAGAAAATCAAAATGCGCCAAATAATATTTTGAATCGCACTTCTAAGCGTGTTTTGCGGATCTTTCGCTTCTCCCGCCGTAATCCCGATCAGCTCAACCCCTTGATAGGCCGCAATGACAAGAGACAGCGCAAAGAAGAAACCTGAAAAACCGCCTGCAAAGAAGCCTCCGTGAGACCACAGGTTCGACAATCCGATCGCGTCTCCGCCGTTGCCAAATCCGAAGAAAATAATGCCGAATCCCGCAATGATCATTAAGATAATCGTCACAATTTTAATCATCGCAAACCAAAACTCAAACTCGCCAAATGATTTAACAGAAATTAAGTTCGCCGCACCAAGAATCACCATTGCCACAATACCAGGTATCCAAGCAGGTAAATCAGGAAACCAGTATTTCATATACGAACCGACAGCGATAATCTCTGACATGCCGACGATAATCCATTGGAACCAGTTGCTCCATGCTGTTATATAACCTGCCAGCGGATGAATATATTGATGGCCGAATGTCGCAAAAGAACCTGTGCTCGGTTCGACATACAGCATTTCACCCATCGCACGCATAATAAAAAAGATAAAAATTCCGCATATTGCATAAGCCAGAAGGACAGACGGGCCAGTCCATGAAATCGTGCTGGCAGAACCCATAAACAAGCCAACACCGATCGTGCCGCCCAAGGCGATCATCTGAATGTGACGCGCCCCCAGGCCCCTCTTCAATTCTTTATTTGCCATTCCTCTTCCCCCTCTTACAAAATACTCGAAAATGAAAAAGCAGCAGGCCTGCTTGCCTCCGCATCTTCCTCACCAATCAGTTATAACAATCAGAAAATTCAAACTCAAAATTGTTATATAATCTCCTAAATTACTTATTTCATCATAATAAATTTCTCTGGAAAATACAATTGTTTTTTTCAGAGAAACACCTATATTCGTAGTTTCGAATTGTGAACTTTATTTACATTCTTTTATATAGATATAATGTAATTGTGTATATTTCGTCGTTTCTCATAAAAAAAATAAGCTGTTCATCAAGAACAGCTTGCCTACTTAATAATGTACACCCGTTTGACGCTGTCAAAAACCACTCAGTATCTCCGGTGCCATAATTCCATGAATGGAGCTGTAACTTTGCAATAGCTGCTTGACCGTTTTGCTATATGGAGCAGAGTTTATACTTAAACAACAGAATGAATTTATTGATTCATCATATGATCCTCTGTTACGTGAAGATAATATGTTTGTTTGACTAAAGCTAATAGATGCTGGACTTCATTCTCATTTTCTAAACAAAAATAAAGTCTGGCCAGATCAAAACTTGAACTTTGCTTTTCATCAACAACATCACCTTCTTGGTATAACAATTCAACCTCCATTATGCCATCGAGCTTTTCCCAGTCCTCAACGGGAGTAAATTCTTTTATTGTTCCGTTTCGGCAAGGCAGGCTAAAGTATCCGACAGTCCCCTCTATTGGATTGACTAGGAGATTTGGATCTTTACCTATGGAAGCGTTAAGAGAACTTTCCCATAAAGAAATATTGAATTTTTTTTCTATCATGTGGCTGATCCCTCCGCCCCCAATACGCATTGCAATCTCACCGACGATCAATTCACCTGAAGGAGTTCTGTATATTTCAAGATGCCCGGGACCGTCTGTGATACGAAATGCTTGAGCAACAGACTTCTGAAGTTCTAATATGTCAGCATAAAGCGGATCATCTTGACTTAAAATGAATGATCCTTGAATTTTAGCCATTCCTTTTAGCAAAGGCACTGTATATTTTGATATTGATACAAAAAGAAGCTCTCCGTCAGCGTATAAAGTATCGCAATGAAACTCTTCCATTTCTATACATTTTTCAGCAATCATAAGAGAGTTATTCTTCTTTAGTTCACCTAAACCGCCCGATGTTGAATACAGGCTTTCATACTGATGTAAGGAATCGATTATAAAAGTATTTAGGGCACCCGAACCAAGAGCCGGCTTTACAATTATAGGCCAGCCTAATTTCTCGCCTGCTGCAGGGATGTCTTCTACCTGACTTAAGCACAAAAAATCTGCAACAGGAATCCCTTCCGTTTTAAGTTTTGTCTTCATCGCCAATTTGTTCGTCATATAAAGAGATGTTTCAAATCCAGGACCGGCTATTCCGAAATAAGAGCGAAGAAACCCACCTGGTAATATACTTTTTTCGGTTGTGGTAACAATATGATCAATCGGTCCGGCTTTTAATATTTCAAGCATCAAACTCTTCATAACCGTTACATCTGTTATATCCTCAACGATGTATACATGATCCGCCCAATGTGAATAAAGAGGGGCATAACACGATCTCGTAATGACAGATATATTGATCGTATCATCATTTGTTTCCTTATCTTTTTGAAAAAACTGAATGGGCTCTGGTTTATCGGAATTAATGAGTAGAATACGAAGCATCAGAATAAACTCCTTTTCAATACAATATATTGTAAGTAATCTGATTTTCCAATGTATCCAAAAGCATCCAACTAGGGTGATCATATTTCATATCACCTATATTGATCAAATAACGAGATGCAGTGTCTAATGTGATAGGCTTACCGTTTATAATGCGTTTTCGTTCGTAATAAGGATGATTCTCTTTCTCCTGAACTTCAAACAGTACATTTTGATGGTTATGCCCATAAAAAATCCACGGTCTGCTCCAATATTGAATATGGCTGGGCCTCCAATAGTCTTCTTCCTCCATCCAGTCAAATGTATGACCGTGCGTTAATCTGACTATTGGAGTTAAATAAATGTCTAAAGGCATGTGAGTCAAAAAGTTATAAAAGTCTATCGGAATTTCTTTCTCAGGGATCAGACTTAATATCCTCTCCTCTTGATTGCCTTTTATCACTCGTATACCTTTTAACAAATCAATTAACTCCCAATCCAAATCTAACACTTGTTCTATGGACTGAAATTGAAAATCTTTCAAATCCTTTTTAGGAACCTTAACTTCAAAAACATCTCCCAAACAAATGATCTCATCTATAGAAGAAAAGGTTTGGATATGCTCCAAAACCTTTTCAAGATTATTACGTTTCCCATGTATATCTGTTATGAAGGCATAGCGCAAGAAGCAGAATCCCCCTTAACGATTTTGGCCAAACTTTTTTTCTATATAATCCAAGACATGCTGGTTGTATTCCAGTTTGCCTGGAATGACCACATTATCTTCTTCATCAATTAAAGCGGGTATATAAGGAACGCCTGTTTTTTCTATTAATTCTGTCCGCAAAGCCCGATCCTTCGGAAGGTTTACATTGATATACGTTACATTCAGCTCAGTTAACTTCTCTCTTACCGGTTTGCAATAAGGACATGGCTCCCTCTGATATAATTTAAGCATTTTGTATGACCTCCGCTCCTAATGCATCACTCAAAGCCGTCATGCTGGTCCCAGGCTGAACCTGATAACCCATTTCTGTTAACACCAACTCTATTATCCCGAATATGCCGAACAAATCGATTTCATCAACAGCTCCAATATGCCCAATCCTGATCATTTTTCCTTTAAATTCACCTTGGCCGCCTGTTATCGTAAGCCCATAATCTTTATTTAGTTTTTGTAATAATAGAGTTGCGTCAATTCCCGATGGAGCCAACGCTGCTGTCACTGTATGACTTCTCACATGAGGAGATTGTACAAAAAGGTGAAAACCTAATGCTTCCAATCCTTTTTGCGTTGCTCTGGCGATACGGGCATGCCTCCTCGTCGCATTCGAAAGGCCTTCTGCTTTCAATAAATCTAGTGACTTTTTCAATGCTAATAATAAAGATACACCCGGACTTGATGGCGCCATAGGATAAAACTTTTTAAATCTTTTAAATGAAAAATAGTAAGTGGAAGGCTGAACATCATCAATCAACTTCCAAGCTTTCGGCGAAATAGCAACAAAAGCGAGGCCCGGCGGCATCATAAATCCTTTATGAGAGGCTGCTAATACGATGTCTAATCCCCAATCATCCATAGATAGCTCATGAGAAATGAGCCCGCTTATGGCATCAACAATTACCAGCACATCTGTATCTCTGAACAATGCCCCGATGGCTTTTACATCATTAACTGCTCCTGTTGAGGTTTCACTATAAACAGCGAGCACTCCCTTTATATTCGGATGCTGCTTATACGCTCTTTCAACTTCTTCAATATTTACAGAAGTTCCCCAAGGAGCGTTTACAGTGACCACCTCTAACCCGAAGACTGTACAGATATCTGTAAAACGCTCTCCAAAGTAACCATTAGAAACGACTAAGACTTTATCTCCCCTGTTAAAGGAGTTTGATACAGCTGCCTCCATCGCCCCCGTACCTGAAGATAACAAAATATAAATATCTTGTTTTGTCAAAAAAAGTTCTGGGAGTTCGCGATTAATTTCATTGATAATATCTTCCATTTGCCGAGATCTGTGATGAATCATTTCCTGTGCTCCCGCCAATAAAATGTCCTGCGGAACTTGCGTAGGTCCCGGCGTAGCCATCCGTAACTTCCTCATCTCAAACAACTCCCCTCTTATATTCATTACCGATCTACATAGATTTTTCGTTCTGCTTCCCTTAAATCAAAATCAAATAATACGATCCTATGGCTTTCCGAACAAGCCAGCTTATGATTTTTGTATGGAACCATCACACTTGTCCCCATCATTGAAGACCATACATGTGAAAAACCATTCGGGTCACCGGTCGTGTTAAAGTGCTCGTATTTTTTATTTTTTGAAGCAATTGATTCTAAACATTGAAGCAAGTCTTGTGTGGTGCCTGGTTCATAACGCATGACAGTGAGACCTACTGTACTGCCGGTTACACAAACCTTTGCTACCCCTGAAGGTGGCTCTAATTGAGATAATGCATCTGTTACTTGTTTTGTAATATCATAACTTTGATTAAAGCCTTTTGATTGAATCGTGATTTCAACCACTTTATTTTCTCCTTTATTTTCTATTTTCCGAAAAATTACAGGGCGTATCTTTCGCTGAATTCTGAACCTTCCAAAACACCTGACCCGCTTACTTCAAAAGCAGAAAGCTTTCCCGCAATCTCAAGACACTGATTTATTTTTCTCTCCAGTTCATTTTGGTGTACAGGGCGAATAAAATGGTTCCACATGGTGTTTCCTTCCGTAAAAATCCTTTCTATATGCGGTACGATTAATTCTTCATGATTGCTTACCCGCTTAATTTCGCAATCTGTTGAAGGGAATAAATCAGGATAAATCATAGACTCAACCAAAAATGATTCTCCTCGTTCTGCAAAAGGAATAACCTTCTTAAAAAAAACCGGGTCAATGGCCATTTTATGTTCAGTTGACCACAGATTTTCTTTTACAGATTCAATTTGATGAGAGAGACCGAAGTATTCGACAAACTCCGGATATTTAGAAAGTGTGCCGAGTCCCAAATGAGGATAATCCGGCCACCCTGCGGCCCGTAACTTTCCGTCTTCGATCCAAAGAAACGTCTTATCACCGCTTATGAGCTTGTATCCATGTTTACTCACTAATTCGAGCAATAAAGTTGATTTGCCTTTCCCTTTTGAACCTATGATGAGGGTTGCCTTGTCATCTTTTAACGCGCTGGTTGCATGGACAACCGCCACCCCATGGTTCTCTTCATTTTTCAATACTAAATCTCTAATAAACTCAATCAAAACCAGCTCATCCTGCTCTGCATGCTGTAACTGTGTAGAAATAATGATTTTCTTGTTTTCTCTGTCAAATGAGAGAATCGTATCTGTTTTTGTACATTTCACATATTCAATTCCTTCAACAGTTACTCGTTTACAAGGAATGGTAAAATACTCAGTCGCACTTTTTCTGATATAAATATCCTCACCGTTCTGAAAGTCTATCGCTTGAACTTCTTCTTTATGAGGAGTGATGTACACATCAGCTAAACGATCTTCTTCATGCCTTCCCCTGTTAATAAAAAAGTGTGTACTGAAAAAATCAAAAACATGGTCTAATGATAATGACGGTTCAATAAAGAAATTGATTTTCGAATGTAAATAGGCTAGTGAAACAATATGATATTGATCAGACATCATTCTAAAATGACTCCTCTCGTATTTTATTTGGTCGTACTGATGGCAGAAGCGCCGGAGTTATACATATCTTCCTGTTTTCTCATGTCATACATGCCTTGAAGTTCAAAAACAGTTTTCATAGGCACAATGTGTTCTTCTACACCAACAGTATTTCCATCAAGAAGAATCTGAGAAAATGTCTCCTGCATGGCCTTAATAGAGCTTCTAAGACCATGGTTGGCATAAATGACCATGTCGATGCCTAATGGTTTCATTTCGTCCACAGTTATATGCGGGTATGTCGTAGGTACAATCACAATAGGTACTGCTCCAGTAAACTGTTTGACGAATTCTTTAATTTCGTTTGGCTGGTTTTCTTTTGAATGGATCAGAATAGCATCAGCTCCTGCTGCCTCATAAGCATAGGCTCTTTTTAATGCCTCCTCTAATCCTTGGCCCGCAATTAAAGCTTCTACCCTAGCAATAACAACAAAATCGGGATTTTTTTGAACATCTTTTGCCGCTCTGATTTTATTTGAGAATTCATCAATAGAAGCTAATTTCTGCGATCCCTTTACGAAACTATTTAACTTAGGGAACAGCTTGTCCTCTATGCAAATACCCGCAATTCCGTTCCTCTCATATTCTTTCACCATACGTATCACATTGTTCACACTTCCATAACCAGAATCGCAATCACAAATGATTGGAATCGATGTAGATTCATTCATCCCGATCGCAGCTTGCAGATTTTCTGTCATCGTCAAAATATTAGCATCAGGAACAGCATATGATGCCGAAATTTCTAATCCGCTGGCCCATATTGCGTCAAATCCAGCTTGTTCAGCAAGTTTAGCGCTTAAACCGTTATGCGCCCCCATGACTCTCACAACTTGATCGGAATATAGCAACTCACGTAATTTTTTAGCTTTCATTTTGCACTCTCCTGTCTAAAATTTTGATTGATAACTGATTCAACCGAAGACATGTCAACTTTTTTAGGTAAGCTTTTTCCGAGTAAGGCTGATACTTCTAAGGGGTCAAGATTGACTTCTTGGCATTTTTGAATGACTAAATCATAGAAATAGTAGTGGATATTGCTGATTCCGCTTATAATCTCTGGAGTGGAAATTCTCATTGGTGAAGATAAAATGGAAGATAGTACATATTCAGCTGCAGTTAAAATGGGATCTAGTTTGTATGGGATATCGAACTTGTCCCAATGATGTAACGCACTTACAAATTGTTCTGTTGGAAGGTTTCCCGCACCTCGAGCCATTCCGCATAATGATGTATCTATAAAGGCTGCCCCCGCATCCATTGCTGCAAGAGCATTTGCAAAGGCTAATCCAAGATTGTTATGTCCGTGAAAACCAACTGGACAATCAGCCTGATCACATGCAGCAGCTACCCTGTTTCTAACACCATCCGGCGTTAAATTTCCGAAAGAATCAGCCATATAAAACACATCTGCACCAAAAGCATGCGCTTTTTTCGCTAGCTCAGCCACGTCTTTCTCTTCAATGTAACTGGCTGCCATTACATTAAAACTAACGTGAAAGCCTTGATTTTTCAGATATTCAATATACGGTAAAGCATCTTCGGCATTATGAGGATACGAAGCAACACGAATCCATGGAATCTGCTGCGGGTTCAGATTATTCAATAGATGGAGCTCACAGACTGATGGGACAACCATCGCCGCTAATTGTGAATGGCTCGTCTTCGGCAGCTCATCTAAAAGCTCAGGTGTACAGTTTGCTAAACTCCCGACAGACTTTTCTTTATTGCTCCCCGAACCCCCTACATAACCGATTTCTATGATGTTCACATGGGCTTTATCCAAGTTTCTGATAATTTGACCGATGTCTTCAGCAGAGAAAAACCAGTTATTGAAATTACCGCCGTCCCGAAGTGTACAATCTATTACTTGCATATTCATACTGACACCTCATTTTCTAAAGTGATTTCATGTGTAAAACGCTGAACGATTTCTTGCGGTGTCCAATGCACTCTTTTACCGATTTTTTCACTTCGTGGTTCAACTTTAATATGGATGAGTGCCGGACCTTCGTTAGGCAAATCAAAGCTTTCCTTTACGGAATTGATTTCAACGGCATACTTATACCCCACCTGTAAAGCGATATCTGTTACATTCATTAGCGGAACCGTCTTTTGCCCGCCCGTACTTTCATGCATACCGTTATCCAAAACAACATGTATGAAATTTTTAGGCTTTTGATGGCCGATCATCGTAATAATCCCCATATTCATTAAAAACGAGCCATCTCCATCCAGCACAACAAGAGGAACATCAGGATACACGGCAGACAATCCTAATCCGACAGGAGCAGCCATCCCCATAGAGCCAACCATATAAAAATTCTTGGCTCTGTCATCTATGTTGTACAAATCACGGCTTATATGACCGCATGTACTAACCAAATATGCTGACGGAAACTGTTCTAAAACAAGCTGAATTGCGTCATGTTTATTCAAACTGACTCCTCCTATATTTCATCTTTAATTAATATCGCAACAGGGCGGTTTGTCTTCTCGATTAAAAAAAGCGCCTCTACTATCGTGTCTTCAGCATTTTCATAATCCAGCTCTTTGTAAGGGATGTCCACTGAATGGAGTAAATCAGTGAGTTTTTCACCGATTATGTCATGTTCAACAGCATCATTACCGTATGCCCCTCTCCAGCTAATGAGCAATAAAATAGGAATGTCATATATGAAGTTAAAGGACGTAAGTACATTTAAGCAGTACCCTAAGCCTGAATTTTGCATAAGCATCACGCATTTTTTCCCGCCTAGATACATACCGGATGCAACACCTAAAGCTGAATCTTCTCTAATGGAAGGGATAAACGTAATATTCTGTTTTTCTGCAGTTTCATTTGATTCCAGCAGCCTGAAAAAACCTTTTAACAACGAACATGGCACTCCGGTAAAATGGGTATAGTTGTTTTCTGTAAGTGTACTCAGCATTCTTTCTGCAGTTGAGTTCAAATCCAATTCTCCCCTTACATGAATGAAATAAGTAATGATTATTTATTCATAATCTCAGCTTCATAAAATTGAATGAATCTATGCTTTCTGTTTCCGATACGATATGCTGTTAAGGCAAAACAGATCGACAAAGCTGCAACTAAAAAAATTGTTCTTCCGCCAAAAAGGCTGAGGATCATGCCTCCAAGCCACGGGCCTATAAACTCGCCTATATTATAAAAATTCTGCGCTCCATAATAAGCTCCCCTCATACTGTCAGGGGCCAACTCATCCATTAAAACATTCATTGATGGAAAACATAGGATTTCGCCCATCGTTAATATAAACATAGAAATACAGAAAGTAAGCCAACCGGTTGAGAAAGCAAAACCAATATTCCCGATGATACAACACCCGGTTCCAACAGAAATTGTTGTCATTGATTTATATCTCTCAAAAAGCCGTGTTAATGGCAGCTGCAATATAATGACAGTTGCAGCATTAATGGTTATTAAAATTGAGAAAATCTTCACGCCGTTTACGAAATCAAGATTGAGGTACTGAAGCAAGGTACTCTCCATCTGAGAATAACTAAATAACAAGAATATCCCGCCTGCTATATAATAACGAAGAGCAACATCCTTTTTTAGCGTCTTTACAATAAACGACAAATGAAATTCTTTTTTTGAATTTCTTTTATGTTTCAAAAGCAATTTATTCATCATAATAAATAATAAAAGAGCATAACAAAGGTATACCGCGCCAGTAATCGTGAAAGGAGTTCCGCTGCTCACAAGTCCCAGGTATGTTCCTAATAGCGGGCCTAAAGCACCGCCAACATTAATAGCCAAATACCGTAAAGAAAAAATACTGAGCCTCTTCTTGCTATCTGCTAATTCAACCATTAAAGCTTTCGAAACCGGCTCGAAAAAGGAATGACACAGACCGCTTAAAATATTTAACAAACTGAACCATAAAATGGTATGAACAATGCCAAAAAGAAAGAAAACAATACTCCAAATAAAAATGGAACATAACATAACACTTTTTCTGCCGATTCTGTCAGAGAGAGTACCGCCAATGATTCCGCCTATCGTAGTTGCAAAATATCCCAAGCCAATAACCAAGCCAATGACACCGAAACCCTCTCCTGTTTCTTGATGGAGATAAATAGCCAAAAACGGCGTTGTCATTGATTTTGCTGCTTTTGTGACAAGAGTTCCCACAAGCAGAAACTTAATGACCGGATGTAATCCGAAAAACTCTCTTATTTGAGAGACCACGTTGATTGGCCTTCCCAAATCATATG
The DNA here is from genome assembly GCF_010093085.1 of Bacillus sp. SKDU12. Lineage (GTDB taxonomy): Bacteria > Bacillota > Bacilli > Bacillales > Bacillaceae > Bacillus > Bacillus mexicanus. The sequence continues at coordinate 134,498 of NZ_MSRC01000011.1, forward strand.
TTCACTGCACCATGAGGCAACTTGATGAATTCTATTAATCAGTACATCTTCCGAATCCCCTTTGATTAAGTAACTTGATACCACATCTACACTAGAAGAAGCACCTTGAAAAATCTCCCCTTCTTTAGCAGATATCTTTTGCTTTGTTACCCAATTCTCAAAAGGAATTGAAGGAACTTTGACCAGCCGCCCATGTTTAGGAGGAATTAAAATCCATCCGCTTAACTGTTTCGGCCCTCTTTTAAGCTGTGAATCATTTGGAATATCATAGGACAGGCCGCATTGTTTTTTCACGCAAACCTCATTCAAGTCAAAACCAAATCCTTGCTGTGTAGCCTCACGTATTAACCCACCTCCAGTCCGGCTGGCAATTTCGCAAAACACTAGCCTATCATCCGGAGTATGAAACACTTCCGCGTGAAAAGTAGTTGTTTTTGGAGATGGCAGCGCCTTTAGCGCTTTTTCAACAATGTCCGTTAGTCTGGAGGTCAATGGATTGTCAGCACCAAGCTGATAACTGGCTAAAAATTGTTCCTCTTGGAAAGCCAAACATCCGTTTATATACCGAGAGGGCCAATTTAATGTCATATGTCCATCTATCAACATCCCATCAATATGGTACATATCACCTTCAACAAACGTTTCCACTTCCATATTTTCACTGAGTCCTTTAGATAGATATTTCATCATGTCTGATTCATTTTTCAGCACCTTTGCACCGACAGATCCCGATCCGTCTATTGGCTTGACGACTACAGGAAAACCAAACTGCTGTACAAAAAGGTACAGGTCAACCGAAGATTCAATTTTCCGATAAGGAGGAACAGGAACCCCTGCTTCTTCCAAACGCTGCTTCATTAACACTTTGTCCCGAAATAATAATGCACTCTCATAAGACTGTCCTTCCACTCCTAAATGAGTCCGGAGTTTACCTGCTCTTAAAAGATCATACTCAGACATTGCAATGATCGTATGAAATCTATATGTTTCATGTAACTCCAGCGCTCTGATTTCAATACATCCATTAATGGGGTACTCATCAAATGACTCGATCTGATCATAGTTTTTACATTCGTTCAATCGTTCAGTTGACGTTAGCATGACAATAGGTTCTTCTAAATCCTTCAGCCATAAATCATATGGAGATTTAGAATATGAGGTTTTATTCAGTATTAAAGTGCTAATCGCTTTTCCTCCTCTCTTGTACTGTCTTTGGTTCATCAATGACTCTTTAATAAACCATTTACATCACGAATCGACTCCATCGCTGATTTCACCTTTTCAAATTGCAACTCGACAGATTTAATATTGTTTTTAAACTTGCCGTTCAACTCTTTGCCAAAGTGATAATCGTGAAGAGCCCCAGTATCTTTTAAGATATTGCCCGTTAAAATACACAAAACTGATTCATCTTTGTCTATTATCTGCTGTGACCTCAATTGGCGGAGTCCTGCTGCAGTCGAAGCAGAGGCAGGCTCGCAGCCCACTCCTGTTCTGTCGATTATTGCTTTTGCATCAAGAATATCCTCGTCTGTAACAGAAACAGTGATTCCATTTGTATCTTCCAACACCTTTTTTGCTTTTTTCCAGCTAGGAGGATTTCCTATATTCAATGCAGAAGCTCTAGTATACGGAAATGGTTCTGGATCAAGGGTTTCTTTCTTTTCACTAATCATTTGATGAAATGGACTGGCGCCCTCTGCTTGTATGATGGCTACCCGAGGTATCTTGTCTATGAAGTGCAGAGCATATAAATCACGGAGCCCTTTCCCTAAAGCCGTCGCATTGCTAAGAGCACCCCCAGGAACAATAATCCAATCAGGCAATTGCCAGTCTAGATATTGAGCGATCTCATAAATAATGCTCTTTTGGCCTTCAATTCTGAAAGGATTAATAGAATTGCATATATAAAAACCAAAATCACTGCTATACTTTTCCAAAAACTTGATCCCGTCATCATAAGTTCCCGGAATACTGAATACATTTCCGCCGTAAGCAGCTGTCTGTAATACTTTGTTAATTGAAATTTCTTTATTCGGCACAAAAACGTAGGAGGAAGCATTTGCAAGAGAAGCATACATTCCCAATGATGAAGAAGTATTTCCAGTAGAAGTACAAGCGTATTTTTCATAACCTAAATGTTTGCCATGTGAAACAGCAACAGTCATGCCGTTATCCTTAAACGAGCCGCTGGGATTTTCACTTTGCGCCTTTACATATACATGTCTAACCCCTGTATATGCCGATAGCATCTCAGAGCGGTATAACCCTGTGTTCCCCTCATATTTTGTAACGATGCTCTCAACAGGCAAGTCTGGATAGATAAGTTCTTTATATCTCCAAACTCCGCTTGCAAAAACAGACATGCGTTCAGATAGACGTTCATGAAATACATGCTTTAAAAAATCGGTATCGTAATGAGAAAAATCATGAACAATATCTAGCAGTCCACCACAAGAACATTGATACTTAAAATCATCAGGAGACATTTCTTGGCCACAGTCAATACAAATTAGTTTCATATTTTACTAGACATCAAACTGTCCTCTCACCACCTATAAAGTATTTATATGTGGATTTATAATAATATAGACAAATGGAAATTTCTAATATATATATTTTTTGTAATCATAATTATTTTTTATGAATGGAGAGATGAACGGTGAATCTTCATGCATTGAGGCTGTTCTACACTGTAGCTGAGGAAGGAAATGTCACAGGCGCCGCAAAAAAACTAAATATAAGTCAGCCGGCTGTAACAGCTCAGATTAAAAAACTAGAAAAAGAAATAGGACTAACTTTGTTCCACCCTAGAGGAAGAGGAGTCTTTTTAACGCAAACAGGGCTCCAGCTTGCTAAACAAGCAAAAAGATTATTTTCGCTCCAACATGAGATTGAATCCTATCTGGAACATATAAAAGAAGGCTCTGTAGGAACACTGCATATCGTGACAACTAGTTTGCCAGCTAATTTTTTACTCCCAAAGTGGATCAGCCGATTTAAAAGAGAATACCCTGATGTCGATGTAGAAGTTACCACAGTCAACTCAACAGAAGCCATAAATCAACTAGTAAATTATAAAGCTGACATCGGTATTATTGGCGGAAACAGGACATTTAATAAACACATTAGCAGTTCATTATTATTGGAGGATGAAATGTTATTTATTTCTAATAACAAACATAAATATGCAGAACAAACCATCTCGCTAGCGGAAATGGTAAAAGAACCGTTTGTTTTTCGTGAGGAAGGGAGTTTCTCTAGGGAGTTATTGTTCTCTTTATGCAACCTTTTCAATGTGAATAAGCCATGTACCGGATTACAAATGAACGGACTAAATGAAACCATTAACACTGTCATAGAGGGATACGGCGTAACATTTGTTTCTTTCCTTGAAGTCAATAGTTATTTATCAAGAGGAGATGTGAAAAGAATTAATGTGGAACATGTAGAGGTTACTAACCCTATTTCGCTATGCTGGAGAAATGATGATGTCATCTCGACAACAGCATTTAATTTTATTGAATTGATAAGAAAAGACAAAATGGAATAATATTATTTCTTTATGATAAAGAACGCATGTTGTTTTTATGACCAAAAGACCCCTTTGGCCTGTTAACCAAAGAGGTCTTATTTACAATTTCAACTCATTTTATTGAATCTAAAAATAAACGCTTCATCTGGATTAGTAAACTATCTTATATATCAAAAAACATTATTCTTTTGTAAAATCACCACAATGCCTTTTTTTCTTCCTCCTGCTCAATAAACAGATAATGTTCAGGTCTGCCTAAAACAGAAAACAGCACCAAAAGCAACTTCCATCCCCTGAGCGGACTTCCGCATCTAAACTTCAATGCTTCTCCTTCTGCCAAAGTAAACCTCAATGTTTGGCTTGTACACCAAGCAATTTTCACTTGAATAATATGTTCACCAGGCTGCAAATCAATTCGCAGCCTCCCTCCATCTTTTATATTTCCCATTTCAGCTCCATCAATTTCCACAGAATAGCCTCTCAATTTATTGATGTACTGCGATGTCCTGCTAATTTCAATGTACGTCTCTTGATTCACAATGACACTTCCTTAAAGTCATAATCTAACAGGAAAAAAGCGGCAGTTCGACTCGCCCTTACCGTTATTTCTCATTCCTAGTATATTATAACTATAATGAAATGGGTACATGATAAACGAAGATAAACAAGTATAGTTGAAGATGATAAAATTTGAGAGCCTTATCAAGAGAGCAGAAGCTTTGAATGGGCACACGGTTTAACAAACATCACAGTCGCATGCAGTACAGCAGAGCAAGCGATCAGGAGCAAGCACTGGAGCTACTTCCGCAGTACGCATCTGTCATCCGCATCGTTTCGCTCTTTCAGAGAGATGATGTCTTTGATATTACCGCGAATACTTAAGTACTTTTTCCGATCAAGACAATCGTGCCTGATTGAGCATAATAAAAAACACCCGCTTGGATTACGAGCGGATGTTAGATTTGTTGAAATGAAAGCATCGCATTACTAATTTACATTTTTAGGAATCTGTTTCGGTTGTGCATTAAAAATCATCAATGATGCAATAATGGCAATCATCACTCCTATCGCGCCAACCCAGGTAATCGAAGCCAATGATACGTTTTCTACAAAAACTCCCCCTATTCCTGCACCGGCTGCCATGGCGAGTTGCATCATGGACTGATTCATGCTGAGCAAAACACCTGACATTTCCGGTTCTATTGTAGCCAGATGAAATTGCTGTGTCGGACCGCTGGACCATGCGGCAAACGACCATAATATGAGAATCAACAACACTCCGATATAGGAATGGGTGACAAGTGACAGCAGAATCAATGTAATAATGTGCAATGTCATCCCGCCAACAAGTGTGAAGGGCACTCCCCATCTGTCTGTGCTATATCCCCCAAACTTCGATCCAACCAAACTCGCAATACCGAATATAAGCAAGACACCGCTAAGCAGTTTACCGCTTATTCCTGAAATGTTCAAGAGATACGGTGACAGATAGGTATAAGCAACAGAATATCCCCCGAGCCAGAAGAAAGTGATTGATAATCCCATCGCCACTTTCCGTTTTTTGAAAAGAGCAAGCTGCTGAAGCAAGGGTACAGGCTTATCCCCTTCAGTATGCGGAAGAGTCAAAAATATAACGATCATTGCGATCAATCCTAACAAAGCAATGGCACCAAATACAGACTTCCAGCCGAATGCTGTTGCTATCATTCTTCCAAGCGGAACACCAATGATTAAAGAAGCGGTAAATCCCATCACGACAGTAGCGATGGCACTGCCTTGTTTCCCTTTCGATGCAATCTTAGCGGCAATTGTTAGTGCGGTGACAACAACCACACCTGCTCCCACCGCCATCATAATCCGCGCTGCAATAAACCATCCATAACCAGGCAGGACAAGGGCCAAGATGTTGCCGAATACAAACAAACCGAGGGCATACATCATCAATTTGCGTCTATCCACTCTTGCTGTCAAAGCCATAAGTATGGGTGTGGAAAGAGCGTATACAAGTGAAAAGATCGTAATAAGCTGACCCGCGGCAGCCAAGGTGATCCCGAGTGTATGAGCGATCTGATCCAAAATTCCGGAAATGATGTACTCTGAGGTTCCAACTAAAAAGCTGACAATGGCTAAAATATAAATTTTCCAAGTGCTAGCCATAAAAATATTCACTCCTTTACCATTAATAAAACAACATATCACGAAATATCGATATGTTAATTAAAAAATAAATAAATCGTAATATGTCGATATGTATAGCATAAAAATAAACATCTTTTGATGTTTATTTTTATATCTCTGTTTTAAGAAAGTCAGCAAGTTTCCCAATGGCTTCTTCATCTCTTTTGTAATACGTGTACTTTCCGATTCGTTCGGCCTTAATCAGACCGGCTCTTAAAAGGATGGTAAGATATTGAGATGCCGTCGATTGGGTCATTTTCAATTTGTCGGTTATTTGACTGACACATACCCCGATTGAGTTCATATCAATCCCTTCATGGGGCGCAAAATGACGATCAGGCTCCTTCAGCCATTGTAAAATTTTCAACCTTGATTCATTTGATAAGGCTTTGAATACTTCAATTGGTTCCATACGGATCATTATATCGTTATATCACGATATGTCAAATCATTTTTGGTGACTAGCTTTTTTAAGCTTATTTCTGACTCATTCTGTGAAATGAAGCTAAAGACAGCGTATCAAACACTAAAAAACTTCTGTTTCCGCTAAAGCTTTAGAAATTGGCCTTATGTTATCGTACACTTTTGGGAACCCGGCTGCGGTTTTGTTACTCTTGGCGTCCGCTTAGATTGTGAATGATGGCATAACTTAAAAAGAAGCTGAGTTGACTATATTTAATCAGCTTTCAACATCTTTGGAAACTTGTGCATCAAAGAGTCTTCTCTAAATCATGACACAATTTAAATACCATCACTCGTTCACCTGTACGTGAGCTTAAATCAGTATGAAAACTTGTCACTTCTTCTCCGGTTATCGTCAGGATAATATCCTTAAGTTCTTCTATACCTGATTCAACTAACTCCGAACGAGTTTGTTTGATAGATAACATCCCCTCTTTTGATCCGCAAACTGCGTATTCAGCCGGTGTTAAAATCCCTTTTAAATTCACAATGATCATATCCCGCAGTATGTCGGTTTTGACAGATACAGACCCGCGCCCAAGATAATCCTTTTCCCATTGAGTAATGGTCTTGCTGATCTCTGATTCAATAAAACCTTTCGACTTCCTCATATATAAAACATCTCCTGAGCATATTCTATTTATTATATCGTCTCATTAGTATTCTCTTATCACATGTCCTTCATATACACCTTCAATATCCAAATCAGTTTTACCGTTTCTTAAGACCACTATCATTTTTGATAACATATTTTCTTCCATCATAGAGTGTATATGCAAAAACCGAACGCTTCCAAAGTGATTTTTCTCAACTTCTTCATAAGATGTGAAATGATAAAAATCAATTGCTTTTCTCATTACTTTTTTCAAGCATTCCATATTTTCACGATCAAACGAGCTCATTTCCTCTATTGTTCTCGTGATAAAATCAGTTAAATTAGTTCCCATACATTCTCCTTAGATGACAAGCAATAATCAGATGAAGCTTGATGCTGTTTTAATAGCAGGAACCTCCACAATTGAGGATTCTCCATCTTTATGATCAACGATTAAACCCTTTACTTTAACATATGACGGCACTAGTGGATGTTTCCGAATGATATCAACACTTTTTTCAATACAGTCACTGCTGTTTTCATTTAACCATTCATCGACCGTACCGCCTAAAAATTCAGGCTTGCAATGTTGGAAAAGATAATCCAATGTTTGTATTTTGTCTTTCATTGTTTTAAGTTGAGTTAGTCTATTACCTCTAGAAGTCCTCTTATCTTTTGTTCCTACAACAAAAACTTCCTCGACGTTTTCCTGATAAATGGCAAAGATAACAGACCTCATGATTTCTCCATAAGGGTGTGAGATACGGGCACCATAGCTTTGTATCGTCAGCATATTTTCCGCTGGAGTGTCAGTCACTTCTTGCAAAATAGGCTCCAAGCCGTTTTCAATGTCCGTCAAAAATAATACTTTTTTATTTACAATCATACAGCACACCTCTTCTTTCTGTTTATCATTTTTATATGGAGTAGCGAAACTATCTGATAAATGTTTATATGAATCGTTACCAGCTTTCCCAACTTCCTTCTGGATCAATACTAGCCAGTCGAACCCAACCATTTTTCACTTTTTGCAGAAATACTGGGTCATGATTTAATAACCGTTCTACGTATTCTCTCGGTGCTTGAATAACAATCAATAAACGAAGAGGAGAATGATAAGCCTCGTGATCTGATTTCATGACGGATTGCCAAGGCAGTCCTGTTAACAAGTCACTTGTGTTCCCCTGCATCACGCCGAGACCTGCAGTAACAGTTTGAGTCGCTTTATTTCCGCTGCCGTAATAATGGGGTGCTACCGTTGATGCGTAATATTGCAAATTAATCCATTGGGCCACAGTTCCAGGACCTGCAATAATATTTGCCAATAGATCACCGTTTTTATCCTGCTTCCAATCATAATTATGAAGAAAGGCTCTTCCTTCCAAATCACAATCCTGTGTTAGTTCACGTTGGCCGATTATAAAAGATGCATTACGAGCCAGTCCCCATTCAGGACGTATCTCACTCCAATCTTCCGCAAATCGATGTGCTTCAGCCTTCGGATTTTTAAGTTTCGATTGGAAATTCGGCAATTGAGCCAGACGTTCCGCGTTTACATGATGTCTCACTTTCGGCATAACAGCTTCAATTTGTTCAAATGCTTCTTGTGCAGCTTCAGAAAGCTTTGGTACATAAAGCCAATGTAATTCATCTACCGTTGTATAATGTTCAGCCGCTGCAAACACCGTACCCTCAGGGATTTTGATTCCTTCAGTGAAAAGAGCTTCTCTTACTTCTGAAAGATTACATAAAGCAGCTAAAACTCTTGCATTGAATCCGCCGGCCGCTCCGCCGCAGGCACCACAGTCAAGAGCTGCCGCATAAGGATTATTCGTACTTTGGCTTCCATGCCCGCATATCACGACTAATGGTGCGAAATGATCTGTTATCCCCATCATTTTTAAAGCTTGGCGGGCATAGTTCACTTTTTCTTCTTCAGTAAAACCCACAGGTATTTCTGCCTCTGTATCATCATAATGAAGCGAGAGTTTTGTATCAGGTTTGCGCAACCAAGTCTCACGGAGATGACGAATGGAACGGCCCGCTTTTCTTGGCACAAAGCTGCGTGCTGCCATTTGCAGACTAAGCCAAGGCCCGCTTAGCTCAGGCAGAAGTAAGCTCGAAAGTACATTCTGTTTCATCGTTTTAAATGTATGGCTTATGGAATAAACCGTTTGCTTGCGTTGGTTGTATTTTTCGAGCATGTTCTCATCTGCAAACTCTTTTATTTTATGTTGCGGTTTTTGAATAATCGGCAAGGAGGCATGACTGTGTTTACTGCCAAGTTCACAGGTTGCAATCGGCAACCCGAAAAAACCGGCCATACCAATCGTTTCAAACGGCCCTTCTTTTTCTAGATGACGACGAAAAGGTTCTGATCGTACATCAATGCAGAATGCTAATTGAGCTAATGCAGACTTTTTATCGTTGTTTCTTCGTTGTTTCGAAATAATCTTCTGGCTTAATCGATCTGTGTATGTTTGTTCCCAAGCTTCCAGCCAAAGTTTTCTGCGGAGTTTTTCATCAAAACGATAGGCAAATGTTACATATTCGTTTCGTTCACTGGCCGGCATCTGCGACCATTCCTCTAATGTAAGGCCTCCCCAATGAATCCAAGCTGCTAAAAGGGGCGTAATCGAAATCTTTTTCTCAGGCCGCTCATTTTTCAAAGGCAAATACGGCTTTATAAGAGCACACTCCATGGATATTCGAACCGCTAAATATTCTGTTAGGAGTGAACGTTCATGGTTCGATTGCTGGGAGCGCCAAAGCATCATCCCTGCCCATCCAGGCAAGGAAAGCAAATGACCTTCAAGATAAGTCTGGATTTCTGATGCTGGGATTTCCAATGCGGATAATGATTCTTGTAAAGCCATATGTGCCTCTTGCGGCCAATCTTTTAATCTTTTACGCTCCTGTTTAAGAAGTGCTGGATCGTATTGAATAAGATGCTGCCAGGCACGATAGAATCCTTCCTCACGATTAGGCATTGTCCAACCGGCTTGAGAATCATCAAGATATAATTTACTCCACTTAATAACATGCTGATCAAGTATGTTGACTAACCTTTCACCATCTTGATTCTTTATATAAGAACTGATCGGCTGCATAAAAACATTCTCGACATGATCCAATCCGCTGCATTCATTCACCAATTTCTCCAGCTCATGTGATGATAAGAGATTGGACGGCAATGGATCTAACTTTAAACCAGCACGGCAAAATCGCTCTGCTGCATCCCGCGGGATGGTAAAGGAATGTGAATCAAGCCAGCTCTGCAGTCCCAGTTCCACAAACTCTTCATCAATCTCACCTTTATTCCTTGCTGAACGAATCATAGACGCACTAGGGTATATATCAACATCACGAGTGTTTTTCAACCAGCTCATCACCTGATCAAAAGGTTGGTTTTCAAGCCCCATCCATGGATTGCGGGCAGCAAATGCAGAAATAGGCCAAAGCGGCGCAATCACTCGGCTGGCAGACTGAATGAAAACGTTAAGCTCACTTTCTTGAATCTCAGTATCTGTATTTTTCTTTTTTATATTTTCTTTCGTTAATACGGATGTCATGCCCATCTCAGATTAGCTCCTTATGATAAATATTGTTTAAGGTAGTCTGGGTGACTCTCTACTGTCTTTGGTTTTGCTTCTCCTAACCGCACTAACCAAAGATAGAGTACCGCAGAGAAAACAGAAGAACGTTGACGAGCAACCCATGCACCTAAAGCACCGCCAAATAGCAATAGACATACGACAATGATGACAGCTGACATTGGAGGTTGAACACTTTGTAAAACGGTTGTATGCAGCCAATGATAGAAAAGGTTATGAATGATAAAATATACGAGGGCTGTTGCTCCTAAAAATGTTAAGCCAACAATTCGGCCCATTTTCCCCTTTCCAAAAGCTACGAGCTGAGTCCAAGAAACAGACAATGACCATCCTAAGATCAGCGCGCTAATGAGTTGATACCCCTCTCCAGGAGCAGCGAGCCAAAAAGCAACCCCTATCACTAAGGCTAACGTACGACCAGCCATGATCCATAAATAGGTTGATCTCTCATTAGTGCTCACCGATCCTTCATGACGCTGTACTGCTGAACCAACCTGTAAAAACAACGTAGCTTTGAATAAACCATGTAAAATAAGATGAATAATGGCTGCTACATAGGCTCCTAATGCACACTGAATGAGCATAAACCCCATTTGCGCAATCGTAGAGCCGACTAACTGGCGTTTATAGTCAACCTGAACTAAACTAATACCAGTTCCAATCAATACGGAAATACCAGCAAGCAGAAGTAAAATAAATGATGCTATACCTCCATGAAATAGAGGTGAAAATCGAGTTAGTATCATTCCGCCGGCATTTACTAAACCTGCGTGCATAATCGCAGAAACAGGAGTTGGAGCAACAATAGACTCAATTAACCATCGTTGGAAAGGCCATTGAGCTGCAGGAATGATCACTGCTAATACAATTAGTAAATGAATTCCTGTTCTCTCCCAAATCCCCAAATGACCTAAACCTTCATTTGTTAAAATTAAGAATAACCGCCATTGACCTGTGACTTGAAAAAGCCAAATCATCGCGAAAAACAAAGAAAACCAACTTAACAAAAATAACCGGCCAGAAATCTTGGCCGCTTCACTAGCCACATGCCAAGCACTGTTTAACCTGATAAGTAAGGTTAAACCGATAAGAGTTGCTCCCCAGAACATAACCATCAAGCGGAGATCGCCACTTAACCATGTCATTGAAGCAGCACCTGTAGTAAAAGTAAAAAGCGCAAAATATTTTCGATAAGATCGATCTCCCAGTAAGTAACGTACAGAAAAACGCTGAATGACGAAACCAATTGCAAGAACAAAGAAAGTCATTAGACAAGCTAAGGAATCTAAGTGCCAAGGACCAATATCTCCATTCACACTACTATCAGCAAGAAGCAGGAAGGAAAACAAAAGCGGTAAAGCCAAGATACCAATATGAATGCGGACATAACTCAAGGGCACTCGCGGATGTAAAAACAATAGGCCGCTTAACCCAGAAACAATAAGCATAATAAAAAATAATGATGACAAATGAAGCGAAAACAACATTTAAATTCTCCCCTAGGTGAAATTTCCCTGATATTTAATATTTAGTAACGTATTTTTTCAATAAAAAAAGCCGACAACTTCAAAACACAATGATAATCTTAATCATTGAGTCTCGAAAATTGTCGGCTTCACTTCAACTAACTTCAACAAAGTTTTTTGAAGAGCTACCTTAATATTGGTCATTTTACTTTATACAATATGTTAAGTTCCGTCTAAAGGAACAAAATCGTCGTTCATTTAGTACCTTGCATATAAAATATATCGACTTATGTAATTAGGGTCCTTTTTCATGCTTTCAAGATTTAAAATAAAATATTAAAAGAATGCTAAAGGCCTAATTATTTAATAAACATCTGCGCCGATTATTAAGTTAAGTATAAGATATGCTAAATTTTAAACATTGTCAACTATAACTCATATGCTAATTCAGCGTGATTGAAATTTGGCGTTGGAATACGGACAATTTGTTCACTTATAAACGATAGATGGACAAAAAACCCCTTTGGCTAAAGTAACCAAAGGGGTTAAAACACTTTATTCCACAGTAACACTCTTCGCAAGGTTACGCGGTTTATCAACATCACAGCCGCGATGCAGTGCAGCATAGTAAGCAATCAGCTGCAATGGAACAACAGATACCAACGGAGCAAGCGCTGGGTTTACTTCCGGCAGTACGAATCTGTCATCCGCATCGTCTAGGCCTTTCAGTGAGATGATGCATGTGTTTGCACCGCGAGCGGCAACTTCTTTAACGTTTCCGCGGATGCTTAGGTTTACGTGCTCTTGCGTTGCCAAGGCGAATACTGGTGTACCTTGTTCGATCAAGGCAATTGTGCCGTGCTTCAGTTCTCCTCCGGCAAAGCCTTCAGCCTGAATGTAAGAAATCTCTTTCAGCTTCAGTGCGCCTTCAACACATACGAAGTAGTCAAGGCCGCGTCCGATGAAGAAAGCGTTTCTGGATACAGTCAAGTATTCACGGGCGATCATTTCCATTTCGTCTTTTTGGTCGCAAAGAGCTTCCATTGCATTTGCAGCAATACCGAGTTCTTTGACGAGATCAAATCCGATATCGATGCCGCTTTTTTCAGCAGCCACAGATGCAAGAACCGCTAGAACTGCGATTTGTGCAGTATATGCTTTCGTTGATGCAACAGCGATTTCAGGGCCTGCGTGAAGAAGCAATGTGTAATCAGCTTCACGAGAAAGCGTTGATCCCGGTACGTTTGTGATTGTCAGCGCTTTGTGTCCGAGCGCTTTGACTTGAACAAGAACTGCGCGGCTGTCTGCTGTTTCTCCGCTTTGTGATAAGAAAATAAAGAGCGGTTTCTTAGACAGAAGCGGCATATTGTAAGAGAATTCACTCGCTACATGCACTTCAACCGGCACGTTTGCCCACATTTCAATATATTGTTTACCGACAAGTCCTGCATGGTAGCTTGTTCCGCAGCCAATGATATAGATACGGTCCGCTTCCGCTACAGCGGAAGCGATATCGCCGGGCACAGACAGTTTGCCGTTTTCATCTTGATACGTTTGGATGATTTTGCGCATAACAACAGGCTGCTCATCCGTTTCTTTCAACATGTAGTGAGGGTACGTACCTTTTTCAATATCACTTGCATCCAGCTCAGCGATATAAGAAGCACGCGTAATGACGTCACCATCAAGGTTTTTGATGACAACTTGATCATCAGTGACGATAACCATTTCTTTATCCATCAGCTCTACGTACTCGTTGGTTACTTGAAGCATTGCCATCGCATCAGATGCTACAACGTTGAATGTATCTCCAAGACCGACTAATAGAGGGCTTTTGTTTTTCGCTACAAAAATCGTTTCTCTGTTGTCGTTGTCGAATAAAGCAATCGCATAAGAACCTTTTAACAGTGTAAGTGTTTTGCGGAACGCTTCTTCTGTCTCAAGACCTCCATTGACCAATTGCTCGATTACTTGAACAACTACTTCTGTATCGGTGTCACTTTTGAGCTCTACATCTTGTAAATACTCTTGTTTCAGCTGAACATAGTTCTCGATCACGCCGTTATGAACAAGTGTAAAGCGGCCCAGTGCGCTTTGATGCGGGTGGGCGTTCAGATAGCTTGGTTCGCCGTGTGTTGCCCAGCGAGTATGGCCAATTCCAGCTTTCGCTTCTACATTGGCATCCACAACTTCACGAAGATCCGCAATGCGTCCTTTTTCTTTGAACACATGGACTCCCTGATCGTTGGCAACTGCGATACCGGCAGAGTCATATCCGCGGTATTCAAGCTTTTCTAACCCTTTCAACAAAATTTCCTTCGCATCAAGCTGACCGATATAACCTACGATTCCACACATATTTTCTTCCTCCTAAGATTGTAAAAGGAGACGAAGAAAGTCAAAATTCAAGGGGACTTTCAATCGTCCCCTCCTACATGTTTTTGGAAGATCATGTGATTTCTCTTTGTTCAAGGAGTCACCCCCTTAGTTTGAAGAAATCCTTACGGCTGTGATCTGCACACTCAGCCGGGAGGCATCCGCCGAAAATTCGATAACCTCCGTCCTCGTCAACTAAGCCTTTTTTCGGGCGCTTAGTTCGGGCGCTATTATTATAGGTGAAACAATCATCCCGTCTTTTAAAACAAGCACAAGACAAGCTTGATTTTACAGCATGTGACATAAACGGTCAATTGTTTTTTTAAACAACCTTGCCGTATGTCTCACAATTATCATATGTAAATCTCGCTTGTCTTGTTCGCTCTAAAAATAGACTTCGTTACTCTAATCCCATTTCTGACCGGACGACTTCAACAATGCGATTGACATACTCATCGCACAATTCTTTCGTCTTGGCTTCAGCCATTACGCGAACGAGCGGCTCAGTGCCTGAAGGGCGTACCAATATCCGGCCGTCACCGTTCATTTCTTTTTCAACTTCAGAAATAACAGCTTTTACTTTTTCGTTTTCTTCGACTTTATATTTATCAGTCACTCTCACATTAACCAATAGCTGGGGGAACTTCTGCATCTCAGCCGCAAGCTCTGACAGCGGCTTGCCGGTCGCTTTCAAAGTATTCATCAGCATAATAGCAGACAGCAATCCGTCGCCTGTCGTGTTGTAATCAAGGAATATAAGATGCCCTGACTGCTCACCGCCGACATTGTAGCTGTCTTTTTTCATCGCTTCTACGACGTAACGGTCACCGACAGCCGTCTGCACGCTTTTGATGCCTTCTTTTTCAAGGGCCTTATAGAAGCCGAGGTTGCTCATTACCGTTGAAACCACTGTATCATCCTTTAAACGGCCCTCTGATTTCAGGTATTTTGAGCATATGTACATGATTTGGTCGCCGTCAACGATATTTCCCTTTTCATCGACAGCGATTAGGCGGTCGCCGTCACCATCGAATGCAAGGCCGAGATCGGCATTTTTCTCTTTGACAAACGCGCTGAGTGCTTCAGGATGAGTTGATCCGACGCCATCATTAATGTTTAACCCGTTCGGAGAAGTCCCCATCGTTGAAACATCTGCATCTAAATCAGCAAACAAGTGCGTCGCCAACGATGACGTTGCGCCATGTGCGCAGTCTAGTGCCACATGAATGCCTGTAAAATCTTCATCCGCTGTTTGTTTTAAGAATTGCAGGTATTTTTGCCCGCCTTCAAAATAATCGTTTACAAGCCCAAGATCGGCTCCTACCGGTCTTGGCAGCTTATCTTCCGGTTCATCCATCAGGCGCTCAATTTCATCTTCCTGTTCGTCAGAAAGCTTGAATCCGTCTCCCCCAAAAAATTTGATTCCGTTATCCTGCACTGGGTTGTGAGAAGCAGAAATCATGACGCCTGCCTCTGCATCCATCGCTTTCGTTAAATAAGATACACCAGGTGTAGAGATGACACCCAGACGCATGACTTCTGCGCCTATAGATAAAAGTCCGGCGACAAGGGCTCCTTCCAGCATATGGCCGGAAATACGTGTATCGCGGCCTATCAGCACTTTTGGACGTTGTTTGTCTTTTGTCAAAACATATCCGCCGAAACGTCCGACTTTAAAGGCCAGCTCAGGTGTAAGCTCACTATTAGCGACACCTCTTACACCGTCTGTTCCAAAATACTTGCCCATTTTATAATCGCTCCTTTTTTATTCTGATGATGATTGTGAATCTGCAGCAGATTCATCCTCACCCTGTTTTTGATCTTCGTCTTGTTTTTGATCATTGCTGTTTTTATCATTGTTCGTTGTGTCTTTTTGCTTGTTGTTATCTTGGTCATTCGTTTGCTTATCTGTGTCATCCTGTTTCCCTGATGTATTGCCACTATCATTAGTATCGCTTTTTTTAGACGTCAGCTTAATTCTGGCGTTCTTTTGAGCCAAGGACCAGGTTACATTTTGAGGTCCATTCACTTCAAGCTTTACGCTATGCTCCCCGTCATTTAAATCTGAAACATTCACATACAAATCAATATCTGATTTCTTGAGTTTATTTATATTTGCGGGAGAGCCTTTAGCCGTCACGTCTAACGCTTGCGATGCAGGATCTAAAAATTCAATGTTTTGCGAGCTGCTCAATCCTACAGTCTTGATCGTCACATTCTCAAACTTCTGATCCGCTTCACTATCTACTTCTATATGCAAAGTTACCTTTGACGGCGAGATTTTTTTAACGCCGTCAGGAAGCGGAATATCCGCCTCGACATCGGAATCCTTGTTGATTTTGCTTAAATCTAAGCTGACACCGTCAATAAATTCAAGAGAATCCAACACATCCTGCGAGCCGTAAACCGTTACCTCACTGGGGTTGGATTCAATATTCGCTATGCTGACACCGTCAGGTAGGCTTCCCGTCCGTTCAACTTTAAAGGGCAGTTTTTTACTCGGGCTTGTCACTGGAACGGTAATCTTGATGACAGAGGGCTCCACATCGACAGGAAGCGCATTTCCATCTTTATCATAGACAGTCACTTTCGCTTCCTTTTCGATCGTTTCATCTGCATTTTCCAAGTTCACTGAGGCTTTCACAAGAGAAATACGATCAATTACATTTTTAGACCCTATAATCTGCACATGTTTCGGACTGACAATCGGCTGCTCTGGAGAATAGCCTTTTTTCATCTTGCTTTTATTGTAGTACTCCACTTCTACAGGAAAACTTTTCATCGTCCGTTCCTGAATGGTCACTGTCGTAACAGAAGGATTAATTGAGATTGTCAGCCCATCCGACACGTTTTTAGCCTTAAGCTCGACTTTATGTGTGCCGGTTTTTAAATTTCCCATATCAGCATATATTTCGAAATTTTTGGTCTGCCTAGCCTTTTTCACGGCGCTTGTCGAGCCTTTTATCGTAACATTAACCGTTTGCGGAACACCTGTTACAACGTAATTTTCATCATCATAATACGCTTTAACCGGAATATCAGTCAGTGTTGCTTCATCAGTCGTTGATGTCGGAAAGAAAGATTCACCCGGTTTTTTCGGGGTTGGTGCCTGATTGCTATTAACCGCCACATAAAGCAAGAGCGCGAAAAGCAGCGCAATAATTTTCACAGCCCAGCGGTTGTTTAAGAATTTATCCATTTTTCTTACCCCTCCAATACCAGCGGTTAGAAGAAGTGTCTTTGGTGTTTTTCTTAAACTCGGCTTCAAGCATTTCTTTCAACGCTTCTTCCGTCAGTTCTCTGTGAAGATCGCCATTCCTCGCCACACTGACGCCGCCGGTCTCTTCAGACACAATAATTGTCATACTGTCTGTTACTTCACTGATCCCGACAGCTGCTCTGTGCCGCGTGCCCAGTTCTTTTGAAATGAACGGGCTTTCAGAAAGCGGCAAATAACACGCAGCGGCGGCGATCTCATTATCCTTCATGATCACCGCACCATCATGAAGCGGGGTGTTCGGAATAAAAATATTGATCAAAAGCTCTGAACTGACTTTGGCATTCAAAGGGATGCCAGTCTCAATATAATCTCCCATTCCGGTATCCCGTTCTATGGTCAGCAGGGCACCTATACGTCGTTTCGCCATATAATTGATTGATTTCGTGATGGCTTCAATCGTTTTCTGCTGCGCTTCCTCTACAGGTGTGCCGCTCCTTGAAAAGAAGCGCCCGCGGCCAAGCTGTTCAAGCGCTCTTCTCAGCTCAGGCTGAAAAATAATTATAATTGCTAAAAATCCCCATGTTATCGCTTGGTCCATCAGCCATTGAAGCGTACTGAGGCCCAAATATTGGCTGGCCATACGGACAAGCACGATCACGACAATTCCTTTTAACAGCTGAACCGCTTTCGTGCCGCGTATCACCATAATCAATTTATATATCACATACCAAACAAGGAGAATATCAACGGCATTGCCGAGGTACTGCAAAAAAGGGATATCCTCAAAAGCCATTTCCTCGTCCTCCAAGAATTCAGTCATTTCGTATTTTGTGTTTAACGTGTTACGCATATGTACTTTACATAGCGAGCCCATTATACCACATTTCGATTTGGCAAGTGAAATGTGCCACCCCTCTCTGCCCATAAAAAAAAGAGCAAAGCGGCTGTTCGCTTTACTCTTTTTCATCCGAGTGTAATACCTTGACGACACTTTTACCCGCAGACTTCATCTTGTACCATGTCCAGTCGAATAATTGATTGATTTCTTCAATCTGACCGGTGACTTGTCCAGCAGAGGCCATATACTTTTCGCCGTTTACAACGGTTACATCCCCGTCTATTTTGCCTTTAATGATCAGCTTTCCGTTTTTAACAGTCACATCGCCTTTGACCGTCTCACCTTCCGGCACAGTCACGATGTGGTTTTGCACCACAAGATTCGGCTGCTTAGATACGCTGAAGTTTTGGTCATTATGCCAGCTGTTAAAAAAACCTCCGCCCATCAAAATGATGAATACCGCAGCAGCTGCGATAACAGGATGGGTTCTGAACCATCTTTTCACAGAGGCTCTTTTCTTCTCCTTCGGCAATTTCGCCATGACATTAGCGGTAAAATCCGCGGGGGCTTCAACATGCGATGTGCTCCGGACGAGCGCGATCGATTTTTCCATCTCGTAAAAATGCTTTCGGCATTTCTCGCATGTCTCCAGATGTTCATTTAATATCTGTTCATCTTTTGGAAGGATATCTCCATCAAGATGCATATGCATAAGCTGCACAATTTGTTCAGGACAGCTCATTTCATCACCCCACTTAAAGATCTCTTAATTGTTTTCTAAGAGCCTCTCTGCCCCTATGGATACGTGTTTTCACAGTTCCCACAGGAATGTTCAAGATCTCGCCGATTTCAATTAATGAGAGTTCGTCGATATACTTTAATACGATGACTGTTCTGTATTTGTCAGGAAGCTTTAAAATTTTCTGCTGAATCGTGTTCGAGAGTTCCAGGGACACTACTTCATCTTCTGGCAAAACTCCATCTGCGGCAATTTGCGAATACATGGTCAGACCTTCTGTACCAGCCACCTTTGCATCGAGGTAATAATCCGGCTTCTTTTTGCGAATACGGTCAATTGTTAAATTGGTCGCGATTCGATAAAGCCAAGTTGAAAATTTCCGGTTAATATCAAAACTGTCGATATTAACGTACGCTCTGATAAAAGCCTCTTGTGCAATGTCTTCCGCCTCATGCACATTGCCAAGCATACGGTAGCAAAGCTGATAAATCTTATCCTTGTAAATATCTACGATGTCCGCAAATGCATCTTGGTCGCCTTTTTTGACTTGTTTAATTCTTTTTTTAATCATTATTTCCATATTTATCTAACCTCTGCCTTCACCGGTCTGTATGTATACGAGCTTCGTTTCAAAAGGTTTCAATTTTTTATAAAATAAGTTTAACAAATTTTTGGCAGGGTGTAGATGGTAATTCGTGAATAAACTACCTTAACATATTTTTAAAATTATTATACAGACTGAACAGTTAGAAGTTGAAATTATTTTAAAATAGAAAAAAGACACCTTTTGGTCAAAGGTGTCTGTGACTGGGCTAGCTGGATTCGAACCAACGCATGACGGAGTCAAAGTCCGTTGCCTTACCGCTTGGCTATAGCCCAATAATGGTGGAGGGGGGCAGATTCGAACTGCCGAACCCTGAGGGAGCGGATTTACAGTCCGCCGCGTTTAGCCACTTCGCTACCCCTCCATATTCATGTGAGAAAACAGTGCCGGCAAGAGGACTTGAACCCCCAACCTACTGATTACAAGTCAGTTGCTCTACCAATTGAGCTACACCGGCAAGATGGTGGAGGATGACGGGCTCGAACCGCCGACCCTCTGCTTGTAAGGCAGATGCTCTCCCAGCTGAGCTAATCCTCCAAATGGTGACCCGTACGGGATTCGAACCCGTGTTACCGCCGTGAAAGGGCGGTGTCTTAACCGCTTGACCAACGGGCCGTTTGTGTTCTCGTCGAGCTGACAAAAGTTATTATATACAGGTTAATGCATGTTTGTAAAGAGAAAAATTATTTTTTTTATTTTCAAACTTTTTAACTCCTTTTTTAACTGAAAAAGCCTCCCGCCATTCCTCATTTATTTTATGATAGAGACAAGCAAAGGCATGAGAGGGGAAACCACTATGATTCTAGTCAGTTCTTGCCTTGGGGGCATTGAATGCAGATATAACGGCTCACATGCAGCATCAGAGAAAATCAGAAAACTTGTCGATCAAAAGAAAGCAGTCATGGCATGTCCTGAGCTCCTCGGCGGCTTCTCAACTCCCCGTGAACCTGCTGAAATCATCGGAGGCACCGGTGAGGATGTTCTTAATGGGACCGCAAAAATCGTGACAGCTTCCGGTGAAGATGTAACCAAATTATATATGGAAGGCGCATCTAAAACATTAGCTTACGCAAAAGAAATCAATGCCTCTGCCATCATATTAAAAGAAAACAGCCCATCATGCGGAAGCGGTTTTATCTATAATGGCACATTTACCGGAAAAAAAACCCCCGGCAGCGGAGTAACTGCCGCTCTGTTAAAACAAGCAGGCTACCGCGTTATTTCCGAAAATCAGCTAGACGATATATTGTAAGGAGGTCTCCACATGACTCTAGACATTTCTTTATCCTTCTATAAGCCCGAACACTTATCAGAGCTTGAATCATTCAAGCTAAATAATGATGACAAACGCTTTACCTCTCTCCCCAAAGAGGTGCTGACTCAGGCCCTGAGCATACGGGACCGGTATCCGGTTGTCATCTTAAACGACAATCTGCCAATTGGTTTTTTCATTTTACATACATCAAAAGAAACGCTTGAGCCCTATTCTAACAATCCATTTGCCTTACTGCTAAGTTCTCTTTCTTTAAATGCTGTTCATCAAGGAAAAGGCTATGCGAAAAAAGCAATGCTTCTGCTTCCCTCTTTTGTGAGCGGTTATTTTCCATGGTGCGATGAAATGATTCTGGCCGTCAACCATCTGAACACTCGCGCAAAGCACCTTTATATGAAATGCGGGTTCATTGATAAAGGCAGGAGAAGAATCGGACCGCTTGGAGAACAGCTAGTTCTTCATTATTTCTTATAGACGTATTGAAATAAAATTTCAATACTATAAAAACATAGTTGAAATATCACAACAGAAATGAATATACTGAATATTGAATATACGATAAAGCAGGGGGCATCCTCATGTCAAAACCATTAGACCTTCACCGTCTTACAACGGAATCCCGCAATAGCCAAACAACCGACATTCACAAGGCAAACACTCTCGGTATCCTCAAAATGATTAACAACGAAGATTTGAAAGTCGCTGCTGCCGTACAGCAGGTTCTCCCCGACATTCAAACAGCTGTAGACTGCGCGTACGACTCGTTTCAAAATGGAGGCCGGCTCATCTACATAGGCGCCGGTACAAGCGGAAGACTCGGTGTCATGGATGCCGTCGAATGTCCTCCCACCTATAGTGTAAGCCGAGACCAGGTCATCGGAATCATGGCTGGCGGCCCCAAAGCATTTTTGCAGGCGACCGAAGGAATTGAAGATAGTGAAGAAGCAGGAGCTGAGGATTTAAAAAACATACACCTCACTTCTAACGACACTGTCCTCGCCGTCGCGGCAAGCGGCCGCACACCATATGCGGCAGGCGCCCTAACATATGCCCGCAAAGCCGGAGCACACACCATCGCCCTTACCAGTAATAAAAATTCCGCCATCAGCAAGAATGCCGATCACAGCATTGAGGTTGTCGTTGGACCTGAAGCTATTACAGGATCAACACGTATGAAAGCGGCAACCGCTCATAAAATGATTCTAAACATGATATCTACCGCTGTAATGGTCAAAATCGGCAAGGTTTACGAAAACTTGATGGTAGACGTCAACGTCAGTAATAACAAACTAAAAGAACGTGCCATCAGTATCATCCAAAGCCTCACCAATGCCCCATACGACACAGCCAAGCATACTCTGGAACAAGCCAATTATCACGTCAAAACAGCAATCGTCATGCTCAAAACAAACACAGATCAGGAACAAGCAAAGACATTGCTCGATGAAGCGAACGGTTTCATAGACAAAGCAATCGAAAATGACCATCCATGATAAGGAGAGAGCAGGAATGGCAACAGGCGGTTTAACGATCATCCAATCAATGAAGCACAAGCTCCCTCCATCCGAACGCAGAATTGCGGATTATATCCTAACTCATCCCCACAAAGCAATAGAAACCACTGTCAGCGAGATCAGCACATTAGCCAATTCAAGTGACGCTGCCGTTATCAGGCTCTGCAAATCACTCGGACTAAAAGGATTTCAAGATTTAAAAATGAGAGTAGCAGGCGACCTGGCAAAGCCTGCTGTACAAGGCTACCGGGACATTGCGCCTTACGAACCGCTGTCCTCCATTTCTGAAAAAACAGCCGGCAACGCCATTCAAGCCATACAGGATACTTCAGACCTGATGGACTACAAAGTGCTTGAACGAGCGGTTTCCCTGCTTCTCAAAGCCCCTACCGTGCATTTTATCGGTGTCGGAGCCTCCGGCATTGTCGCCAAGGACGCCCAGCAAAAGTGGCTTCGCATTCATAAACAATCAACCGCGTTCACAGACACTCATCTTGTGGCGTCATTAATCGCAAATGCAGATAAGGATGACATCGTATTCGCCATTTCATTTTCGGGTGAGACGCAGGAAATCATAGAATTGCTCACAATGGCTAAGGAAAAAGGCATCACAACGATCAGCCTCACACAATTCAGCCAGACATCCATCTCCGCACTGGCTGATGTCCCGTTGTACACAGCACATTCCAACGAAGCCTTGCTTCGAAGCGCAGCCACTTCCTCCCGCCTCGCCCAGCTTTTTATGATTGATGTTTTGTTTTTAGGCATGGCGGCTGAGCAGTATGAAGAAACAACCGGTTATATCGATAAAACGAGAGCAGCCATACAATCTATGAGAAAAAAATAGGACGTCTTGAAGAGGAGGGATTTTGATGAGCAAAGAAAACAACTACCATCATCTCGCAAAGAAAATCCTTGCGTTATGCGGAGGAAAACCAAACATTTCCTCGTATACGCATTGCATGACACGCCTTCGTATTACGCCTTACGATGAAAGCAAAGTTGATGTTCAGGCTTTAAGAGAGATGGACGGCGTATTTGGGGTCGTGGAAGCGGAAACCCTTCAAATCATCCTTGGCACCGGGATCGTCAATCATGTCACAGCCGCTTTCTCAAGGCTTATGTCAGCAGAAGGAACCGATATCAAAGAAGCGGCTGAAAAAAAGAAAGCCGATATAAATAGAAAAAATGCCACTCCGTTTAAACGTTTCTTACGTAAAATCGCCAGCATCTTTATCCCTCTCATTCCCGCCCTCGTCGCTTCCGGTTTAATCACCGGGATTACAAAAGCAATCATTCAAGCCGGATGGCTCTCTGCAGAATCACAAATCGCTATTATCCTGACAGTCATCGGATCAGGATTGTTCACATATCTCGGCATCCTCGTCGGTATTAACGCTTCAAAAGAATTCGGCGGGACACCCGCTCTTGGGGCTCTGGCAGGAATCTTGATTATAAATCCGGAGATCGCAAAGATCAGTTTATTCGGAGAACAGCTTCTCCCGGGCAGGGGAGGCCTGATCGGAGTTCTTTTCGCAGCCATATTCATTGCATACACCGAACAACACATCCGCCGTTTTATTCCACAATCACTCGATATCATCGTCACTCCAACCATTTCTCTGTTAATCACCGGAATTGTAACGTATGTCATATTTATGCCTTTAGGCGGTTTCATTTCTGATGCTATTACATCAGGCCTTCTGTCCATTCTCGACCTCGGCGGTATAGCTGCGGGCTTTATTCTGGGCGCAACCTTCCTCCCGCTTGTCGTAACCGGTCTGCATCAAGGATTGACGCCTGTACACATGGAGCTAATCAATTCAATCAGCAATGATCCTCTGCTCCCTATTTTGGCTATGGGAGGTGCCGGGCAGGTAGGCGCCGCCTTTGCCATTTTCGTGAAAACGAAAAAAACAACCTTGAGAAAAGCAATCGGCGGCGGGCTTCCGTCGGGGCTGCTCGGCATTGGAGAACCCCTTATTTTCGGAGTGACGCTGCCACTTGGCCGTCCGTTTGTAACGGCATGCTTAGGAGCTGGAATCGGCGGCGCCTTTCAAGCTTATTTTCAGGTTGCTACCATCGCCATCGGGGTCTCCGGGCTGCCGCTTTCCTTTCTCGTCATGTCCTCACAGATCATCCTATATCTCATAGGACTCTTTATTTCCTATGCGGCCGGCTTTTTATTGACCTATGCATTTGGATATAAAGAAGAAATGGCTTCACAGTTCGACTAATTGGTTTCTATTCTAGGGATAGTAAGCAAGATAGAAACACAGAAAGGAGCAAGCCAGTGAAAACAAAAACACTGTCCTTACTCAGTGCCATTTTAACCCTATCTATACTGGCGCCGCCAAACGAAACCTTCGCGCAAACAGCAGACAACCAATTCAAGCCGAAAAACATAAATACAGAAACCGGACGATTCTCGCTGAAGAAACTACGGAAGGTTGATCAGATGATAGAACGGGATGTTGCGGCAGGATTTCCAGGCGCCGTTCTCGTCGTCGTGAAGGATGGCCGCATTATAAAAAAGGAAGCATACGGCTACAGTAAAAAATACGAAGAAACAGAGCTGCTGCGCCGTCCGGCCAAAATGAAAACCCGCGCGATGTTTGACTTGGCCTCAAACACAAAAATGTACGCAACGAATTTTGCATTGCAGCGCTTAGTCAGCCAAGGAAAACTCGACGTTTATGAAAAGGTATCTGCTTATTTACCTGATTTCAAGGATCTGCCAGAAGACCTTGTGAAAGGAAAAGACAAGATTCGTGTCATTGATGTCCTCCAGCACAAATCAGGGCTCCCCTCGAGCTTTTACTTTTACACGCCCGAAAAGGCAGGCAGGTACTATTCACAGGAGCGGGACAAAACAATCGAATATTTGACGAAAATCCCGCTCGAATATCAAACAGGGACAAAACACGTATACAGTGACATCGGATATATGCTTCTCGGCTGCATTGTCGAAAGCCTCACCGGTATACCGCTTGATGTCTACGCGGAGCAAGAGCTTTACAAGCCGCTGAAGCTGAAACATACCTTGTACAATCCGTTGAAAAAAAGCTTTAAACCAAAACAGTTCGCAGCTACTGAACGTATGGGCAATACACGGGACGGCGCTATTTATTTCCCTAACATCCGTACACACACGCTGCAAGGAGAAGTGCATGACGAAAAAGCGTTTTACTCAATGAATGGCGTGTCCGGCCATGCCGGATTGTTCTCAAATGCTGATGATATGGCTATTCTACTGCAACTCATGCTAAACAAAGGCTCCTACCGAAACGTGTCTTTATTTGATCAAAAAACTGTCGACCTATTTACAGCGTCTTCAGCAACAGATCCAACATTCGCTCTAGGCTGGCGGAGAAACGGGAGTAAAAGCGTGGAATGGATGTTTGGCCCTTATGCCAGTAAAAAAGCTTTTGGGCATACCGGTTGGACAGGAACAGTTACCATTATTGATCCCACTTATCATTTAGGCATAGCATTGTTAACAAATAAAAAGCATTCACCAGTTGCTGATCCAGAAAAAAACCCAAATGTGTTTGAGGGTGATCAGTTTCCAACAGGCAGTTACGGGAGCGTCATTGCCGCGATCTATGAAGCGTTGGAATGAATGATTCGACGATAGGAGGAAGTGTTTATGAAACCTTTTTTTCCGCTTATCCTTGCAGCCGTTCTTTTTCTTTCATGTTTTCTTGGCGCCAGTCAGACAAAAGTCGCCGCATCCAGCCGTTCAGCCGGTGCTAAGCAGATTGTCAACCACATGACATTAGATGAAAAACTCGGCCAAATGCTGATGCCAGATTTCAGAAATTGGCAAAAGGTGAGCGAATCGTCTCCTCAGGCCTTTACAGAAATGAATGAGGAAGTCGCCAGCCTCATCAGGAAATACCAATTTGGCGGCGTTATTCTTTTTGCAGAAAATGTAAAAACAACAAATCAAACTGTACAGCTGACAGACGCTTACCAAAAAACGAGCCCCAAAATCCCGCTCATGCTGAGTATTGATCAGGAAGGCGGCATCGTAACGAGATTAGGGGAGGGCACTCATTTCCCAGGGAATATGGCGCTCGGTGCAACCAGAAACAGAATCAATGCCTATCAGACTGGCAGCATCATTGGAAAAGAGCTTTCTGTCTTAGGCATTAATACAGATTTAAGCCCTGTCGTGGACATTAATAATAATCCTGATAATCCAGTGATCGGCGTACGGTCATTCAGCTCAAATCGGGAACTGACAGCACGACTCGGTTTATATACGATGAAAGGGATACAGCGGCAGGATATCGCTTCTGCCCTCAAACATTTCCCGGGACATGGAGACACGGACGTTGACAGCCATTACGGGCTGCCGCTCGTTTCCCATAATCAAGAACGGCTCCGTGAGATCGAGCTCTATCCTTTTCAAAGAGCAATTGATGCAGGTGCTGATATGGTGATGACAGCGCATGTTCAATTTCCTGCCTTTGACGACACCACTTACAAAAGCAAACTCGATGGATCGGACATTTTAGTCCCGGCGACACTCTCGAAAAAAGTGATGACAGGTCTTCTTCGTCAGGAAATGGGCTTTTCCGGTGTCATAGTTACTGATGCTCTCAATATGAAAGCAATCGCAGATCATTTCGGCCAGGAAGAGGCTGTCGTCATGGCTGTAAAAGCTGGCGTTGATATGGCGTTGATGCCTGCCTCAGTTGCTTCTTTGAAGGAAGAACAGAAATTCGCACGTGTCATACAAGCTTTGAAAAAAGCCGTGAAAACCGGGGACATTCCTGAACATCAAATCAACAAATCAGCTGAAAGGATCATTTCCCTGAAAATAAAACGCGGTATATATCCAGATCGAAACGACGACAGCATAAAAGAAAAAATAGCCAAAGCCCAGAAAATTGTAGGAAGCAAGCGTCACCTGAAAGCGGAAAAAAAAATAGCGAAAAAAGCAGTAACCGTATTAAAAAATGAACAGCGCACCTTGCCGTTTAATCCTAAAAAAGACAGCAGAATCTTAATTGCCGCGCCTTACGAAGAACAAACTGCTTCGATTGAACAAACCATTCGTGATCTTATCAAGCGAAAGAAAATCAAACCCGTTTCCCTCAGCAAAGTCAATTTTGCCAACCAAGTATTTAATACCGAGCATGAAAAACTGGTAAAAGAGGCTGACTATACCATTACCGGCTCCTATATCGTGAAGAACGATCCCGTCGTCAACGACGGTGTCATCAACGACACCATATCAGATTCAAGCAAATGGGACACTGTATTCCCAAGAGCTGTGATGAAAGCCGCGCTGCAGCACAACAAACCATTTGTCTTAATGAGCCTGCGCAATCCATACGATGCCGCCAATTTTGAAGAAGCTAAAGCACTTATTGCGGTCTATGGCTTTAAAGGATACGTAAATGGCCAGTATCTGCAACCCAATATTCCGGCAGGAGTGATGGCGATATTCGGTCAGGCAAAACCTAAAGGCACACTCCCAGTTGACATTCCATCAGTCACGAAGCCGGGAGACATCCTTTATCCATATGGCTACGGATTAAATATCAAAACAGGAAAACCGCTCTAATAAGGAGGGACACATGAGAAAAACAATATTTGCTTTCCTCACAGGGTTTATGATGTTCGGAACGATAACAGCGGCCTCACCATCACCGGATGCCAGAAATCAAACGGCTAAAAAACCTAAAGTTCAAACCGGCATAGACATGCTTTTTCCAGAGTATAAAAAGCAGCTCAAAGGAAAACGAATCGGCTTAATCACCAATCCAACCGGCGTAAACGCTTCTCTGAAAAGCAGTGTCGATATCCTTTACGAGAACCATGATATCAAGCTGACAGCTTTATTCGGCCCAGAGCATGGCGTCCGCGGCGACGCTCAGGCGGGGGACGAAATCGGCTCTTACATTGATGAAAAAACTGGGGTGCCCGTATACAGCCTCTACGGAAAAACGAAGAAACCAACGCCAGAGATGCTGAAAGATGTCGATGTCCTCATATTTGATATTCAGGATGTCGGAACCCGGTACTACACGTACATTTACACAATGGCATACGCAATGGAAGCCGCGAAAGAAAATGGCATTCCATTTATGGTGCTTGATCGCCCGAACCCTCAAGGCGGGAAACATATTGAAGGACCGATTTTAGAACCTGAATATGCTTCATTCATCGGACTGTATCCCATTCCCTTAAAGCACGGAATGACCATAGGCGAATTGGCTTTACTGTTCAACAAGGAATTTGGCATCGATGCCGATCTGACCGTGGTAAAAATGAAACAATGGAAACGCAAAATGGATTTTGACGATACCAGACTGCCTTTCGTCCTCCCGTCACCAAACATGCCAACAGTGGAAAGCACATTTGTTTATCCTGCAACAGGGCTGATTGAAGGAACGAATATATCCGAAGGACGCGGAACGACGAAGCCATTTGAATTAATTGGTGCTCCCTTTATCAAAAGCACAGAGCTTGAAGATACATTAAATAGCCTCAGCCTGCCGGGAGTCACCTTCAGGGCAGCTTCCTTTACACCGACATTTTCTAAACATCAAGGAACGCTTTGCCACGGTGTTCAGCTCTATGTGACAAACAGAGAAACGTTTGAAGCGGTCAGAACAGGCCTATCACTTATTAAAGCTATACACGACCTCTATCTTGACAATTTTGAGTTTCTCTCAACAGGTTCATTCGATAAATTGGCAGGCAATGGCTGGATGAGGGCAAACATTAAAAACGGTGATTCTATCGAAAACATCATGAACAGCTATGAAAAACCACTCCAACAATTCAGTAAAACGAGAAAAAAATATCTTATCTATTAAGACATAAGCATCGTATGTTACACGTGTAACATATTCTTACTAACCAAAAGACCCTTAGAGTAAGGGTCTTTTCATAACAAAATAACCACCCGCTTTATATAGGAAACCATTCATTTATTTGGTACAATTTTATTGAAAATGATTATCAATTGAACGTTTCTGAAAAGGTGGTCTGCTCTTGCAACCTACAATGATTTATCATCCCACTCAAATTAAATATCTAAAAAAAACAGGTGATCTCTTCACAGAACAGCAATTAGCCGATTCATTCGTACTGATTTTTAATGTAAATGGAAACGGACATATTTCAATCGGAACAAACGTCATTCCTTTGCAAAAAAAGACACTTTATGTTTGTCCGCCTCACGAAACTTTTGGTTTTACACCCGGAGTGGAAGAACGTATAGATGCCTGTCTAATCAGGCTTCAAAGCTATATGAAGGAAACTGGACAAGATATCCTAACACCGTGTACAGAAACGGAATTAGCCAAACTGAAGCTTGTGAATGTTTCACATATCGAAAACCTCGCCGTCCGGCTTCAAGAGCTTGCGGCGCTATGGAATGAATCGTCTCAGCTTTCTCAGCTCAAATGTGTGATTGAAGTACAAAGCCTGATTTATGACCTCTTCACTGTCAGTTTATCTGAACAGACGGATACTCATTCAGCAATCAAAAAGACAAAACAATATATCGAAACCCATGCCGATACAAAAATGACACTAACCCAGTTGTCGCAAATGGCAGGAATCAGTGCCAAACACTACAGCGAAAGCTTTAAAAAATGGACAGGTCAGAGCGTAACAGAATTCATCACAAAAACACGAATCACCAAAGCAAAACGGCTTATGGCAAGATCAAATTGCAAATTAAAAGAAATTGCCCATCAAACCGGCTATCAAGATGAATTTTATTTCAGCAGAATCTTTAAAAAACACACAGGCTGTTCACCTACAAGCTATATGAAAAACCGCCGGATAAAAATAGCCGCATATGGAAGGGATACAATGGGCCATCTTATTCCTCTCCATCACATACCATTTGCGGCCGCGCTGCATCCAAAATGGACATCATACTACTATCAGCAGTATTCAACCGATATACCTGTCCAGCTCAGCGCATACCGATTTAATGAAAAATGGGAAGAGAACCTGCACACGTTATCTCAGGCTCAACCAGATGTCATTTTCAGCATGGATTCTATTTCTCCAGAAGAACAAAATCGACTGAATCGTATCGCCGAAGTCATGTATCTTCCTTCAAAAGAAAGCTGGAGAAATCACTTTCTGCAAACTGCCTCATTCTTAAAGGAAGAGTTCGAAGCGGAAAAGTGGCTCACAGCTTATGACCAGCAGGCATCAGCAGCAAAAAAAGCACTTCTACACGCTCAAGGACTGCGTTTTCTGTTTCTGAGGATGCATAAGCAAAACTTCTATCCAGCACATTATCGAAGTATCCGCGAAGTCTTCTTCGGAGATTTAGGATTTCGCTCAGCAAAAACAAAAAAAAGACCTTCTGATCAAGCGATCACATTAGAAAATATCACAAATGACCAAGCTGACTGCATCATGCTTTTTCTATATAAAGAGCCTGAGACCATTGCTTATTATCAGCAATTGCAGCAGACAGATGAGTGGCAGAACCTAAGCGCAGTGCAGAATAATCGTGTTTACCTCCTATCCTTGGATCCTTGGAATGAATACTCGGCTTGCGGTCACGAACGAATCGTTCAGCAAACTATTTCTTTACTATCCGGTAATCATCCATGATAATTGCGAAATTTGTCCATGGTGTTATATCTATTCATTCTCTATAATTCCAATTGATAATAGTTATCAATTGAACAGGGGGCTCTATAGATGAAAAAGATATCTCTAACCTTATTAATCTTGCTTCTCGCACTGACAGCGGCAGCCTGCAGCAGCAAAAACGAATCGACTGCCAGCAAGGCAAGCGGTACAGCATCTGGGAAGAAGAAAATTGAATACTTGGATAAAACATATGAAGTAACTGTACCGACAGACAAAATAGCCATTACGGGAAGCGTTGAATCGATGGAGGATGCCAAACTGCTTGACGTTCATCCGCAAGGCGCGATTTCATTCTCGGGCAAATTCCCGAATATGTTCAAAGACATCACTGATAAAGCCCAATCAACCGGAGAAAAAATGGAGCCAAACATTGAAAAGATTCTAGAAATGAAGCCAGATGTCATCCTTGCTTCCACAAAGTTCCCAGAAAAAACTCTGCAAAAAATAAGTACAGCCGGAACAACGATCCCAGTTTCTCACATCTCTTCAAACTGGAAGGAAAATATGATGCTGCTTGCCCAGCTGACTGAAAAAGAAAAGAAGGCAAAAAAAATCATTGCAGATTATGAACAGGATCTAAAAGAAACAAAAACAAAAATCAAAGAAAAAGCAAAAGATTCAAAAGCACTTGTCATCAGAATCAGACAAGGCAACATTTATATTTACCCTGAACAGGTATACTTCAACTCCACACTTTATGGTGATCTAGGTCTTAAAGCGCCAGACGAAGTAAAAGCGGCAAAAGCGCAAGAGCTGATTTCATTAGAAAAATTAAGTGAAATGAATCCAGACCATATCTTCGTCCAATTTTCTGATAATGAAAATGCAGACAAACCTGATGCCTTAAAAGATTTAGAGAAAAATCCAATCTGGAAAAGCCTGAAAGCAGTCAAAGAAGATCATGTGTACGTCAACTCAGTGGATCCTCTCGCACAAGGCGGCACAGCGTGGAGCAAAGTCCGCTTCCTGAAAGCGGCTGCTGAAAAATTGACACAAAATTAATTCAGAGTAGGTTTTTGTATGTATTCAAAACAGTGGACACGTATCATATTGATGACTTCTCCATTTGCTATTGCATTGTCGCTGATGCTTTCCATCCTGTATGGAGCAAAGCATCTAAGCGCAGATGTTGTTTTTACATCGCTTATTCATTTCGATCCGGGAAACACAGACCATCAAATCATATGGCATTCCCGGATTCCAAGGGCTGCCGGCGCTCTGCTCATAGGGGCAGCCCTTGCTGTTTCTGGAGCGCTTATGCAAGGCATTACACGCAACTATTTAGCTTCGCCCTCGATTATGGGCGTTGCAGATGGTTCCGCGTTTATTATCACGCTCTGTATGGTTCTGCTCCCGCAATCGTCTTCGTTTGAAATGATTATTTACTCATTTATCGGCTCGGCATTAGGAGCCGGGCTAGTATTCAGCCTTGCCGCCATGATGCCTAACGGGTTTACCCCCGTACAGCTTGCCATTATCGGCACCGTCACAAGCATGCTGCTCAGCAGTTTATCAGCGGCCATGTCAATTTATTTTCAAATTTCACAGGATCTCAGTTTCTGGTATAGCGCCAGACTTCATCAAATGAGTCCGGATTTTCTGAAACTGGCCGCTCCATTTTTCCTTGTTGGCATCATATTAGCCATGTCTCTCAGCAAAAAAGTGACCGCTATATCGTTAGGCGATGACATTTCTAAAAGTCTGGGACAAAAGAAAAAAACCATTAAACTCATGGCGATGCTTTCAGTCATCATGTTAACCGGCAGTG
Source organism: Bacillus sp. SKDU12 (assembly GCF_010093085.1). Taxonomy (GTDB): domain Bacteria; phylum Bacillota; class Bacilli; order Bacillales; family Bacillaceae; genus Bacillus; species Bacillus mexicanus. Next base: position 167,326 of record NZ_MSRC01000011.1, read on the forward strand.
CCGTAGCGCTGGCCGGAAAAATCGCGTTTGTCGGATTGGTGGTTCCGCATATCACAAGATTTCTCGTCGGTTCTGATTACAGCAGACTGATTCCTTGTTCCTGCATCTTGGGCGGAATCTTTTTAACCCTGTGTGATCTCGCAAGTCGATTTATCAATTATCCATTTGAAACACCGATTGAAGTCGTGACGTCCATAATCGGCGTACCTTTCTTCCTTTATTTGATTAAACGAAAAGGAGGGGAGCAAAATGGTTAAAAAATATGCCCTATTCATCACTTTGATTCTCATCGTCAGCTATTTCAGCTTAACAAGCGGATCATTTTCTGTTCTTCCGGCTGAGCTGCTCTCCACTCTTTTTCAGATCAATCCAAATCCGCAGTATGACATTTTGCTGTTCGATTTAAGACTTCCGCGAATTGTCATGGCGGCCATTATCGGACTCGGTCTTGGCATTGCGGGCGCAGTCATCCAAGCTATCACACGTAACGGTCTTGCAGACCCGGGAATTCTCGGGATCAACGCGGGGGCGGGAGCCGGGATTGTGACGTTTATGCTCTTGTTCCAAGGCCAAAAGGAAGTGACATCCATTGTTGCGGCAATGGGAATGCCGTTTTTCGGTTTGATAGGCGGACTGGTCGCGGCGATTCTGATTTACATATTTGCGTGGCACAGAGGCCATTTAGATTCAGGGAGAATTATTCTGGTAGGAATCGCAATCAATTCAGGATTCAGTGCTTTGTCGCTGTTTTTATCATTAAAAATGGACCCGCAGGATTACCAAATGGCCATGGTATGGAAGAACGGAAGCATCTGGTCTGCCAACTGGACGTATATCACAGCCGTTCTTCCATGGATGCTGCTGTTTATCCCTATTCTTCTCGCCAAATCCCGCTTGCTCGATACCATTCGTTTTGATGAAGACACAGTCAGAAGTCTCGGCATTTCATCAAATAAAGAAAAAACCATCCTGCTCGTCGCCTGTGTAGCAATCATCAGCGCCTGTGTCTCCGTAGCGGGCAGCATGGCTTTTGTCGGCTTAATTGCCCCCCACATTTCGCGGAGGCTGGCAGGTGTTGAACACCGTTTCATCCTGCCGCTGAGCGGTTTAATCGGCATGCTGCTTGTGATCAGCGCAGACTTTATCGGAAAACAGTTTTTCCAGCCCGCGGAGGTACCCGCAGGCATCATTTTAGCGATTCTCGGTGTTCCTTATTTCTTATTTCTGCTTTTTAAGCAAAAAAAGGGAGAAAATGCATGAACGGATCTCTTTCTGATCATAAGGCCGTCAACAGGAAGTTCACGCTGTACCTTCCTCCTTCCTATAGCCAAAACAGCGGGAGATTTCCTGCTGTTTACGTGCAGGATGGCAGTTCTTTGTTTCAAAACCAAATCGAATTATTAGAAAACAGATTTCAACAACGCAGGCTGCCTGAGCTCGTGCTGATCGGTATCGAACCCGACAACCGTCTTGACGAATACACCCCTTGGCCAGCAGCAGCGCTCAATGATCAGTTCCCTGACTTCGGGGGATCCGGTTATCACTATTTGTCTGATATTACAAACCGCTTTATTCCGTTTATTGAAGAAAACTGCAACGTCACTAGGGAACCGCAATCAAGAGGAATGATCGGAGCCTCATTAGGAGGCCTCATCTCAATGTTCGCCTTATTAAAGCATCCGACAGTATTCGGAAACATAGGCTCTATCTCTGGGTCATACTGGTACGAAAACACAGCGGAAACCATTCATATATCCTCGTTAAAACCTGGCACCGCCCGTATTTTTATGTCTGTCGGCAGTAAAGAAGGCCATGAAAAACAAACCATTCAGCGAAAAATGCTGCAAAATACAAAACAAGTACATCAAAGTTTAAAAGAAAAAGGCTTCACTGAAAACCAGCTATGTCTTTCAATTGAAAAAGGGGCGGCGCACCATCATAAATACTTCAGTCAACAGTTCACCACCGCGCTCGAATGGTTATACGGAAAAAACCGCTCAATCCAATGAGCGGTTTTTTCATGCTTTCTGCAATAAAGGTTTCAATTCAAAACGATTCAGCATATATCCATACAAGGCCGCCAGCATCTGCTGAAACAGCATGCCGATGACAACGGGAACGGCGACCTGAGACGGAAAGAACGTAACGGCAAGAACTGCGCCGGCACTGATATTTCTCATGCCTCCCGTAAAAATAAGAGCTACGATTTCCTCTTGGCTTCTTTTCATCATTTTTCCGATCAGCCAAGCCGCGGCATAGCCTGTTAACGCGATAAAGAAGACCGTTACAGCTATTCCAGCAAATCTCAAATCAATGGCTTTGAAGTAAGGAGCAATCGCTGAACTGTTAATCGCAATCACTGCCATCAGGCAAAGCTTTGAAAAAGGAGACAGTGCACTGCTCACAGATGCCGTTCTTTCTGGAGTTGATATCTGATTAAACAGCATACCCAAGAAAGAAGGAATCACAACCATCACAATCAGTCCTTTCATCATTCCCCACACATCCATATGAACCTGTGTGCCAGCCAGCAATGAAAGGCTGAGCGGAACGATCAAAGGTGACAGCACTGTATCAACCAAAATAATCGAAAGCGTCAATCCGACATTCCCCTTGTACATCGCTGCCCAAATCAAACTTGTAATCCCAGTAGGAATCACAACAGCTAATGTTAAACCAGTGATCGTCAAAGAATCACCATTAAAGATAAGATGACCGCTTCCCCAAGCAAAAAGCGGCATGAAAATATGAAGAACAAATAGTGCAAGAATCATAGGAAGAGGATGTGACAATGCATGTCTCAAAGATTGAAAGTTTGCGCTCAAACTGCCTGCAAACGTGATAAAAGCAAAGATCCAAGGCACCGCACTTTCATACCCATTTAAAAATTGAGACAGCAGCACACCCAGCACCACACTAGTCGGCGTTAAAAGCGGCATTACCCTCCCCAATACACGGTTCAGCTTCTGAAGCATCATATGCAAGTCTCCTATTTAGAATGTCTCTTTTCTCTATTATATCAATGCTGTTCAACACCATGTCACATAAAAAAGCCCAGATCTATCCAATCTGGACTTTCATACATTACGCCATCTGTTTTATAAGAGCTTTGCTCGCATCATTCAACCCTTTTAATTCAGCTTCAATGCCTTGCTCTTTAAATTTCGCAACAATCTTACCAAGTGCAGCTGATCCTGAATCATCCCATACATGGGCCTCAGTTAAGTCAATCACGACTCGCTCAATATCCTCTTGATAAATAAACGCATTTGTAAGATCAGTCACTGACGCAAAAAAGATTTGTCCCTTTACATGATACGTTCTCAGCTTTTGATCCTCTGTGTGAGAAACAATTTTCAGCTTAGAGATTTTTGCTACAAAAAACACAGCACTTAAAAGAACACCAACGAATACACCTTTAGAGAGGTCATTCGTCACAACAACAGTAAGCACGGTTACAACCATGACAATCGAGTCTGTAAGCGGCGCTTTTTTGAGACCTTTTAAAGAAGACCAATCAAATGTGCCGACAGAAACCATTACCATAACAGCCACTAACGCAGCCATCGGAATTTTTACGACGACAGTACTCAAGACGGCAATTAAAAACATTAGAAAAGCACCGGCAACAAATGCCGACAAACGTCCTCGTCCGCCTGCTTTTGTATTAATGACAGATTGTCCGATCATAGCGCAGCCCGCCATACCGCCAAAGAAACCAGTCACGATATTCGCAATCCCCTGTCCGCGGCTCTCTTTATTTTTATCACTGCCTGTATCCGTCATTTCATCAATAATCTGTGCTGTCAGTAAAGATTCCAGCAATCCGACAAACGCTAAAGCAATCGAATAAGGAAAAATAATTCGCAGTGTTTCAAAGGTAAACGGAACATCAGGGATTAAAAACTGCGGCAATGAACTAGAAATATTACCCATATCTCCGACCGTTCTTACATCCACATGGAAAGTGACCGCAATAATCGTCATCACAATAATCGCGACAAGCGGAGACGGGATCGCAGTCGTAAATCTCGGCAGTACATAAATAATAACCAACGACCCGGCAAGCATCGCATACATACTCCAAGAAGCACCTTCAAACTGAGGAAGCTGCGCAGAGAAGATCAGGATTGCCAATGCATTCACAAAACCGATCATTACAGAACGGGGAATGAATTTCATTAATCTCGCAATTTTACTGATGCCTAAGATCACCTGAATAATACCAGTCAAAATCGTAGCCGCAAATAAATACTGAAGCCCGTAATCAGCAACCAGCGACACCATCACAACAGCCATAGAGCCAGTCGCGGCTGAAATCATGCCTGGCCTGCCGCCAAAAATAGAAATAATAATGGCTATACAAAATGACGCGTAAAGGCCAACCATCGGATCAACACCAGCTATTATAGAAAAGCCAATCGCTTCAGGTATTAATGCCAACGCAACTAAAACGCCAGCAAGAATGTCTTTTCGGATATTCCCGAACCATTGCTGTTTTAATGTAAAACTATTATTCAAATATAACGACTCCTTTTTAAAAAATAAATCCGCATCCTATCTGTGTACTGGAAGCCTTCTTTACCTTACGGGAAAAAATAAAAAGAAAAACGAACGAGGAAAAAGAGGAAACGTTGAGTATATTATATTGAGGCAAGGAGTTATTATACAAAAAATATTATATTGAATTTTCATCAAATACACAAGATGGAATGCTGAAGAAAAAAATGACTTAAAGTAGGTTTGAGCCATTTTACTGCTTTATATCATTTCTAATGAGAGACAAAAATCGTTTTAAACAGTGGAAATATCTTTTTTCTCATTTGAAGATGGATCTATGCCTATCAATTCGTGGATCGCAGCCTCATAGTTATCAAGGGGATGTCTTCTCCGTAATCAACCCAAAGGCTGAGCCATGTCCATCGCACATGATCCGCCGCCTCCACAAATGAAATTGCAAGTCAGAATACAAAAAAGGCAGCTCATCTGAGCAGCCTTTTTTCAAATTGCTTGGCGGCGTCCTACTCTCACAGGGGGAAACCCCCGACTACCATCGGCGCTGAAGAGCTTAACTTCCGTGTTCGGCATGGGAACGGGTGTGACCTCTTCGCTATCGCCACCAAACAAATGCCTTCAGGATGAAGGTACTGGGCGTTTCTCACAGGATGTGAGAGCCCTTAGCGGAGTTTCCTTGCTTTTCCGCCTAGAGAGTGTTCTCTCA
>NZ_MSRC01000012.1 GCF_010093085.1 Bacillus sp. SKDU12
TAATATCATAATGTTTTATTAACATAAGGAGGTTAATTTGATGGAGTTTTTGTACATATTAGTTGAGAGTGTGATATGGATTTTAATTACTACCATACCATCAAAAAGAAACTTGAAATTTAGAAGAAACTTAAAAACTTTAAAAAAACATGCTTGGTTTCGCAATTTAATGAAAGATTACAGGCCCCTGTTTTTAATGAACTCAACTATCCAGAATAAAATTATTGAATATAACGAAAATATCGATTCTAAAACTTTTAAGATGGAGTTAGAACAACTAGCAAAAAACATATAAGTGTGAAAAGTATGTACACACTTAATTCTAAATTTCATCATACCCCTTCAAAATAGTTATATTTCACCTTAAATTGTCGATATATGTATTACTGTTATATTAAGATTATAAAGTTCCGCATAATTTTACGGAGTAAATTTTTAACTACGGAGATTAGAAAATGATTTTAAAAAAATATCACTGTGTAAAACAAATGGATGATAAAGATTGCGGTGCTGCGTGTTTAGCAACGATTCTAAAGCACTATGGATCAAAGATATCACTAGCGAAAATTCGAGATATCGCTGGTACAGATACACAAGGTACTAATGTTCTTGGTATAGTAAAAGCAGCAGAGGCCCTTGGGTTTTCTGCAAAAGGAGTTAAAGCTGATCAAACAGCTTTCGAACAACCGTTCTCACTTCCAGCTATTGCACATGTGGTTTTAAATGGTCAATTATTGCATTACATGGTCATACACAAAATAAAAAAAGATAAAATTATTATTGCTGATCCAGGAAAAGGTATAATCACCTATAGGAAAGATGAGTTTTTTAAGATTTGGACCGGAATTTTAATTTTTATGGTACCCAGTGATACTTATCAGCAACAAACAGACATTAGAAGTGTTAAAAAAGACATTTTAAATTTAATACTTCATCAAAAATCTTTAATTATACATACAGCATTAGCATCTTTTATTATTACGATCTTCGGTATTCTGAGCACTTTTTATTTTCAGAGCATCATTGATCAAATTTTGCCCAACGGTTTGAAGAACTCTTTACATATTATTTCTATTGGACTTATAATCATGTACCTATTTAAGGTTCTTTTAACAGCTTTTAGACAATATTTAATGATTCTATTAGGCCAAAAATTAAGTATATCCATTATGCTGGGTTACTTTAAGCATGTTCTTAAGCTGCCTATGAAATTCTTTAGCACTAGAAAAGATGGTGAAATTTTAGCTAGATTCAATGATGCAAATAAAGTTATTGATGCTATTGTCAGCGCATCTTTGTCTGCAGTGCTCGATACATTTATGTTAATCATGGTTGGGATCTTTTTATATATTCAAAATACTTCTTTGTTTATAGTAACATTAGCTTTAATCCCCTTTTATATTCTAACTGTTTGGGTTTTTATGAAGCCCTATGAGAGTATTAATGACAATGAAATGGAAAATAATGCTCAACTCACTTCAAAAATTGTTGAAACATTAAGTAGTATAGAAACAATAAAAGCTTACAATGCTGAATATATTATGTCATTTGAAACTGAAAAGCGATTTGTGAAATACTTGCAATCTTCTTTTAAACACAGTGTAATTGATAATCTTCAAAGTTCAATTAAGTTGTTTCTAGATTTAATAAGTGGTGCATTGATACTATGGATCGGCGCTTGGCAAGTCATAAAGGGAAATATGACAATTGGCCAGTTGATTACATATAACGCATTATTGGCATATTTTTTGAACCCTTTACAAAATATCATCTCACTTCAATCCAAACTTCAGTCAGCTTCGGTTGCTTCGAAGAGATTGGGAGAAATTTTAGATGAAGAACCTGAAATACAAACATCTGAAGCAAGGGTTACCGATCCAGCCTATATACAAGGCCCTATTGAAATAAACAATGTTGATTTTCGATACGGAACTCGAAAGCTCATCTTAAAAGATATTACACTGCATATTCAAAAAGGAGAAAAGGTTGCCTTTGTTGGAGAGAGCGGTTCAGGCAAGTCTACTTTGACTAAGCTTTTAATGAAATTTTATGCAGCTGAATCAGGTGAGGTTTTAATCAATGGATTTCATATAAATGATATCCATACCAACGCCTTAAGAGAAAGTATAAGTTATATCCCTCAAGAGTCTCACTTTATTCAAGGATCAATTCTTGAAAACCTTTTGCTTGGGAACTCAAGAAGTTTTACCTTTGAAGAGATTATAGAAGTATGCAAACAAACGAATGTACACAGTTTTATCAATGATTTACCAATGAGATACGATACTCTCGTAGAGGAAAACGGGTCGAATTTATCTGGAGGCCAGAAGCAAAGGCTCGCAATTGCCAGAGCATTATTAAGAAAACCTAACATTCTCATAATGGATGAATCAACAAGCAATCTCGATACGACTACTGAGCAGGGAATATCAAACATGATATACGATCAGACTGATGATGTAACTACGATTATAATTGCTCATCGTTTGAGTACAATTATGAATTGCGACAAAATATTTGTCATGGAAAATGGAGAAATCATAGAGTATGGGAACCACAATGATTTATTGAAGAAAAAAGGGAAGTACTATGAGTTGTGGGAGAACCAAATGCCATCGAGAGAGATGGTGACAATTTAGATGAAACGTAACTTTTTCAATTTACATGATTTGAAGGATAGCAGAGAATTCTACGAATCAAAACCCAAACCAATTGGTGTTTTCTTTACATATATACTGATAGCTTTACTTATTGCATGTATTGTTTTTAGTTTCTATGGAAAGAAAGAAATGATTCTAAAAACAACAGCTGACATCCAATATACCAAGCCTAACAGCAACGTAACAAATGAAGTAGCCGGCAAAGTAAAAACAGTTGCTTTTAAACAAGCTGATAAGGTGAAAAAAGGAGATACTCTGCTTACTCTAGATAGTGCTGAAATCCAAGCACAGAAAAAAATCGCTAAAGCTGCTATCAAAGATTTAAAAGAACAAGTTGAGTTAAACCAAACTCTTAAAAAGAGTATTGAGAAGAACAAAAACTTATTCAGCGAGGATGATCACTGGGGTTATCAAAATCAATATCTCTCTTACAAAAAACAAAGTGATTTGTTAGAGTCATCAGAAGAAAATGCAAAAACTCAACAGAATAAACTTAAGAAGCAGAAAAAAAATGTAAAAAATAATCTGGATAAGACAAAAAACAAAGTGAAACGAAAGCTTCAAAGAATTTCTGATCTGCAAGACTCCATTAAAAACAATAAATCCTTTGCCAAACAGGATGATAAGTACAGTTCTTACTATAATAGTTATCAAACTAACAAACAAAATGCAGAGCAGCAGCTTGATGATCTACAGAAGATGAAAGATGAGCTCGATAAAAACAGTTTCTCACAGCAGAAAGAGAACCTAAACGGACAGCTTGAAAGTTTAAAACAAGATATGCTAGTAAAACTAAGTGAAGAAAAAGATGAATTAAATCAATCACTTGATGAGATTAACAGTTCAATGAAAAGTGACGATTCTGACAGTGATTCCGATAACTCAGAGGAAACAAATTATAAGCTTTCAATTGAACAGCTTAAATCAAACTTGCTAAATCAAACATCTCAAAAGCAAACAGATCTTCAGACCACTCTTACATCCAAAGAAGATGATCTAAAGATGATAGATTTACAATTAGAAAAATATAAAATAAAAGCAACAAGTGACGGCTATGTTAATGTATTAGCAAATATATCTCCAGGTGACAATTTACAAGCAGGCACCGCCATTTTGACTATTATCCCTGATAAAGAGAAGCTTACAGCTAACATTTATATTCCGAGTCATGAGATCACAAATATAAATGAAAAAGATGAAGTAAAATTCCATATTGAAAATACAAATCAAACCGTTAAAGGTGTCATTACAAAAATAAGTCCAGACAGTATCAGTGATCAAAACGGACAAAAGTTTTATATTGCTGAAAGTACTTTAGAAAACAAAGAAATTGTTAAAGATAATGGAAAAAAAATATACTTAAAAAATGGAATGCAGACTAATGTATCAATTATCGTAGATTCGAAAAGATATATTGATTATTTTTTAGAAATATTACATCTGAATTAGTTTCCATTCAAGAAAATGTCCACATATGTCTCAAAAGCGGAGAGAATCTGCTTTGAGGCATTTATTTTTTATAAGGAAGGTATAGGTTGTATAGAATCATGCATCAAAACAAACTGCTATTTTTCATTTTTTCAATTTCTTCTATCATTCACTTGCTCTTCAATACGATTTTAGCCCCTACTTCAAGCTGGAAAGCTTGGTCGGTGAACATTGCTCTCATTCTTATAGCCCTTCTATTTTTAAAGCTCACTTTGAAAGAAAAGAAAGAAACTCAACAGACCAAGTGACGCAACGACACAGAGCCCGGACTGAGTATCCGGGCATATGTATATCCACTTCAAAACAAATTGAAGTACCGCTGGCTGATTTCGTTTACAGCAAGACCACCTTATACTTCTTCACATCTAAAAACTGCAAAAACTCTCTCGCCAGCACTTCCGGTGCATGCGCCTTTCCTTCATCCAGCCGATACAAAATCAGACCGATAATCATCGCCGATACATAATAGGCATAAAGCTTTTTCTCCGCAGGCATGTCAGTCTGCTGGTGCAGGTAAAACGATTCCAGTGTTTTGAGCATTTCAGGCACGACATGAGGAACCCCCCAATCCCGATTGAGCAAATGGACAATAGGCATATGGTCTAAAGCAGAAAGCAGGCTGGCGAGTGCCTCCTCCGCTTCGTCCAAAGAAAGCTCATTCGGACTGGAGGCAATCGTCAAGTGACCAATGATCTCCTCACACGATTGCTGAATCATGGTTTGCAGCAATTCCTCTTTGCTGGCATAGTGATCATAAAAGGTTGCGCGGCGGATATTGCTTTTGCGGGTAATATCAGAAATTGTAATGCCCGCATAATCTTTTTTCTCCGCCAATACGTCCAGCAAAGCCTTCTGAAGCGCCTCTCTCGTTCGAATCACACGCCTGTCGATTTGCCTGTCCTTCCGCCGCTCTCCTGACACAGCCTGTCCAAACAGCCAATAAAACCGCTTTTGAGAAACAAGCTCCCATACCTTTTGGCTGATGGCCTCCGGAGACGCGTCCGCATCTTCATTCAGCCAATACAGGATAATCGCGTACGTGTACAAAGCCCGGTAATGCCCGTAAATATCCCGTTCGATCGGCGTCAAATTCACATTCATCGGTGCCAGCAACACATCCTGCTGAAACACATCCTTAAAAAAACGATGGGCATTTTCTCTATTCATCATCGTGCCAAAGAAGGATCGATGCTCATGAACAAAGGACAGAGTCGGATGCACCGTTTGCCGTTTTTGATTTAAATGGAAGGTATCCATATGCTTAAAGGCGTCATAGAGCGCTTCGCCCAGCCCCTCCTTCATGTCTTCAATCACATCTTCAATGATGGAAAACTTGTCTTCATAATAAAGATAGAGCGTCCCGCGGCTCACTTTCGCCTTTTCAGCAATTTCCTTCATTGTGATGTGTTGAATATCTCTTTCTTCCAATAAGGCCAGCAGTGCCTCTTTCACATGAGCTTCAGCCGATTCCGGCATAAAAGACACCTCCAATCTTAGACAAATGTTCAATATATGTACGGTAACGTATAGATGGTTCACCGTTGTCTTTCTTACAGAAAAGGTACCACTTTATAATAGGTCTGAGAAAAGAAGAAAGCAAATGAGGGGGATTTACAATGGAACAGCAAGTAAAAAACGACATTCAGCGTGTCTTTCAGCTTCAGAAAAAACAGCAGAAAGCATTGCGTGCTTCAACAGCGGAACAGCGCATAGAAAAACTTCAACGCTTTTTAGATTCCGTCATCGCCCATGAAGAAGAAATCATCGAAGCGATCCGAAAAGACGTCCGCAAGCCCTATCACGAGGTCAAAAAAGCGGAAATCGAAGGAACAAAAAAAGCGATCAGAGATAATATGAACAACCTGAAACAATGGATGGCGCCCAAAGAAGTCGGATCTTCGTTAAGCCCTGACGCAAACGGAATTCTCATGTACGAGCCAAAAGGTGTAACACTTATCCTCGGCCCTTGGAACTATCCGTTTATGCTGACGATGGCGCCGCTTGCCGCGTCTCTCGCAGCCGGAAACAGCGCGATTGTGAAGCTTTCTGATTTTACGATGCACACAAGCAACATTGCCGTAAAAGTCATTCAAGATGCTTTTGATGAAAAAGAAGTCGCGATTTTTGAAGGAGAGGTTGAAGTGGCAACCGAGCTCTTGGATCAGCCGTTCGACCACATTTTCTTCACTGGAAGCACAAATGTCGGAAAAATCGTCATGACAGCGGCTGCCAAACACTTGGCATCGGTCACACTTGAGCTTGGCGGTAAGAGCCCAACGATCATTGACAGCGAATACGATCTCATGGACGCAGCGAAAAAGATCGCGGTCGGCAAATTCGTAAACGCCGGCCAAACCTGCATCGCACCTGATTATCTATTCATAAAAAAAGACGTGCAAGATAAGTTTGCGGGCATTTTACAAACAATCGTCAACGCAGGGTTCATGGAAGATGACCTTAACCCAGACCGCAGCAAATTTACGCAGATCGTCAATGACCGCAACTTTAACCGTGTCAAAGACCTGTATGATGACGCTATTGAAAAAGGGGCGGAAGTCGTTTTCGGAGGCGTATTTGATGCCAGCGACCGCACGATTTCGCCAACCGTTTTGAAAAACGTCACACCTGACATGAAAATCATGCAGGAGGAAATCTTTGCACCGATCCTGCCGATGATGAACTATGAAGACATCGACCAGGTCATCGATTACGTAAACGATCGTGATAAACCGCTTGCGCTTTATGTATTCAGCCACAACCAAGACTTGATCGACAACGTCCTTCAGCACACGACTTCAGGCAACGCAGCCATCAATGATGTTGTTGCTCATTTCAGTGACGTCAATCTGCCATTCGGCGGTGTCAACACAAGCGGAATCGGCTCCTATCATGGCGTATACGGATTTAAAGAGTTTTCTCATGAGAAAGGCGTATTGATTCAAGCTGTTAAATAACTATGTGAAGAGAATCTGCATGATCTTGCAGGTTCTCTTTTTTTATCACCCTATCAGCCTAAAGATAAAAAGGGAAAATAAAGAAATAAATAGTAATAAAATACTGTTTTTGCTACAAGACCAAATTCCTCTATTGAATTTCATTGAAACTGTACAGTCGCTAACGTATAATATTCCAGGAAACTTCAAAGGAGAGAATTTTATACATGGAAAAACCAGCTGGATTTTGGATTCGGGCAGCAGCCTATGTTATTGATATATTCATTATCGTTATATTCGGTTTCATTATGGCTCTAATCAATACCTTAATTGTACTGCCCCTCATTGACATAGCAGGCACACACATGACAGAAGCTCAATATGAATTTTCTGTGCTAGTAATTGGTACAATCCCTGTTATCGCAATCATATACCTTTTTATCATTCTTTACTTTAGTATACTGACATCCTCGAAAATGCAAGCAACACTGGGGAAGAAACTTATGGGTATCGTTGTTGTCAATCAGTATGGCGAACGCATTTCATTTTGGCACAGCTTCGGCCGATTCTTCGCTTACATATTATCAAGAATCTTGTTTATCGGTTTTATCATGGCGGCTTTCCCCTCAAAACTGGCATTACACGATTATATTTGCGGGACAAAAGTGATTTATAAAGATAAACATTTTGATTAATTTCCCCAAAAAAGGCTGCCGAGATCACCTCGCCAGCCTTTTTATTATTTACCAAAAGCCATCAGCTTCGTATAGCTTCCAATATAAAGCGTTCCGTCCTCAGCAAGCTGAGGAGATGACACGACATTGCTGTCGGTTTGATAGCTCCATAGCTCATTGCCGTTTGCGTCCGCCGCATAAACCTTCATATCATCAGATCCGAAATAAACCGTTCCGTTCGCATCAATCAGCGGCGCCGTTCTGACAGGTCCTTCTGTGTAGAATGACCAGTTCATATCCCCGTTTTTGCTGATGGAAAACAGCTCGCCGCTTCCTGAGCCAATATAGATGTTGCCGTTATGGTCGATCGCAGGCGATGAACTGGAGAACCCGTTGAGCGGGAATGTCCATTTTAAGCTTCCTGTTGACGTATACGCATACAGCTGTCCGTCTTGGTTTCCGGCATAAATGCTTCCATCCTTGTCAATCACCGGATATCCTTTAAACGCATTTGATGTCGTTCTGGACCATTTCACTTGCCCGGTCCCGGAGTTGAGCGCATAAAATACGTTATTGTATGTGCCGACATACACGGTGCCGTTTGAGGCAAGCACCGGAGCAGAGCTGACAACGCCATTCGTTTTGAATTTCCAGCGCTCTGTCCAGGTTGATCTAGACGTAGGTTTGATCGCATGAATATAATTATCAAGTGTGGAGAAATACAACGTGCCGTCTGAACCGATCACTGTTTCAGAGCTTGGCCCGCCGCTTAACGGAACCGTGGTTAAAATCTCGCCCGTTTCCTTGTCGATAAAGTAAATCTTTTTATCATAGGATGCCAGATAGATAACACCGTTGGTTCCAAGTACAGGAGATTGCGTGAACGTTTTTCCAAGGTTTCCTGTCTCCCATTTGACTGAGCCGTCAGGATGAAAAGCTTTCAGTTCTCCGTCTCTGGAATGAAGATACACCGTACCATCCCCATCAACTACAGCCCCCGCTCCATTTTGCGGAGTCGTTCTGATATTATTTTGCCATTTCAGCGTCCCGTCTGTATGTCCCGCGAATCGGCTCTCCCGTGACCAGTTAAACATGGCAGGCGCCATCGCTTGTACATCATACCTTCCCTTTAAAAAGCCGGATGCTCCATTATTTTGAGAAAACACCGTTTCCGCCGCATAAGCAGCTGTTGGCTGAAGCACCTTGGCAGCGGGAAGATCAGAAACAGCACCGGCTGAAACAGCAGCCGCCACCGCAGCTCCCGCAATCAAAGCTTTCATACGAAATGACTTAACCATAATTATGACCCCCATTTTATGTATTTCCTAATATGTGACCATCATAGCATATTCATCCATTTTATAATTCTATTTCACGAAAACATCACAAACTAGAAAACTATGTAAGGCTGTTCGCGGACGTTTTTTCGGCACCTGAACGAAACGCAGCCACAAACCAAATGACATTAACAGCAGCCGCAGCAAGACTAACACCAATCACGAAGATCACCTCAGAAAGCAGATGGTCACTAAAGAAACTAAACATTAAGATAAATCCGGCAGTAGACAAGTGAATCAGCAGTCCAAACCCGCAAAGTACTGCCATGACATACCTCATCGCTTCTACTCCAAGCATATAAATGATAAAAGGAATAAAATATAATACAAGAATCATACCGATAGCTGACCACATGCCGGCTGAATTAAACTGATTGGCCGCCCCTCCCGATCCGGCCAGCGGCGAAAGTGAAGCCGCAGCGATCATAGCGCAAAATAGAAACGCAGAAATGATTGTCATAATCGCCACGCTGTTTTTTCTAGACATCAAACTCCTCCTTCAAATAGAAATATCAACCTTTTTATTATAAAGAAGACGGGTGGGAAATTCATTATATTTTTACAAAATTCAAAAATATACATGCGAACAATATGGTTATTACTAGTCTATTCATATAGTAAAAACAAAGGATAAAAGACTCATTTTTCAGGAATATAAGGGTTTTATCACCATATCATATTGCACATACTTTTTTTTCAAAGTATACTATTCCAGATTAATTCAAAGGAGAGAGAAAAATACATGGCAAAACCAGCAGGATTTTGGATTCGTTTTTTAGCTTATTTTATTGATGGCATTATTGTATCTATTCCTAATTATATTATTCTATTTATTATCAATACTATGCTTGTAGCTGGATCTAAGGCAGCAAACCCTTACATGACGCAAGATGAGTATTTCGTGAAATACATGACGCATGCATTCTTGCCTACCATGCTGATCACGCTCGTCATCAGTGTATTATATTATGGTCTGCTCACAGCTTCTAAAATGCAGGGCACACTCGGCAAGAAAATTCTTGGCCTAAAAGTGGTCAATGAACAAGGCGGACGGGTTTCAGTCGGACAGGCAATCGGCCGTTACTTTGCATACATCTTATCTGGAATCATCTTTTATATTGGCTTTATCATGATCGCTTTTGGAGAGAAAAAAGGCCTGCATGACATCATTTGCAAAACACGTGTTGTGTATAAATAATAGAAAAAGTCTAGACGCCCATAGCCGTCTAGACTTTTGTTTTCTTTACTATAGGCTGCCACGACAGATATGTAGCGCTTCTCCACAGCCACTCAAGCGGCCCCATTCTAAGTGACATTTGAAGGCACAAATAGCAATCGGCACACCGGCAGCAGGGTACACTTTCTCCTACAATCCCAAGCCATAATGATAGAAAATCCACTAATCAATGTCAAAAAGGCTAAGATCCTTCTGAATGGGGTAAAGGTACAAAAACAGCGTTCAGGAGGGATTCTTCATGGCAAACGATGATGCAGTCACACATACAGAACAGCTAGAACAGCAGAACCCGGGCATGAACACGAGACTCAAGCTGAAAAAACTCAAAGATCAAGTGATCGTCATTACCGGTGCTTCAAGCGGAATCGGACTTGTCACCGCGAGAATGGCGGCTGAAAAAGGCGCAAAGGTTGTGGCAGCTGCGCGAAATGAAGACGCGCTGAAGGAGCTTACTGATGATCTAAAGAAAAAAGGGCATGATGCCGTATGGGTGAAAGCAGATGTCGGAAAAGAAGAGGATGTCAACCGCATCGCAGAAACCGCGATTAGAACATTCGGCCGCTTTGACACATGGGTCAACAATGCAGGCGTCTCGATTTTCGGACACGCTATGGACGTCACCGTGGAAGACATGAAGCGCATGTTCAACACAAACTTCTGGGGACCTGTATACGGGACAAGAGCAGCCGTTAAACACTATACAGGCAGAGGTGAACCGGGCGCACTCATTAATGTAGGAAGCCTGTTCGGAGATAGGGGAACTGTCATTCAATCCACATACGCCTCAGCCAAATTTGCGCTTCACGGCTGGACAGAAAGCATCCGAATGGAGCTTGAAAAAGAACAGGCACCCGTCTCGGTTACACTCATCCATCCGGGGAGAATTGATACGCCTTATAACGAGCATGCGCACAGCTATCTCGACAAACAGCCAGCTCATAACCGCTCCATGATTTATCCGCCGGAAGCGGTTGCCGAAGCCATCCTGTTTGCTGCCGAACATCCGAAACGCGACATGTACATCGGCTCGCAGGCAAAAGCGATCGCCATGCTGGGCGCACTTTTCCCCCGACTGACCGACAGATTGATGGAAAAAATCATGTACCGCAGCCAGCATGCCAAAAGACCATCCAAAGCCCAGGAAGAAAGCGCGCTTTATGAAGCGGGCTACGGCTTGCATGACAGGGGCACAAATAAAGGATGGCTGCGGGCAAAAAGCCATTACATGAAAGCTACAAAGCGCCCGATCGTATCCGCGGCTGTTGTCGCCGGACTGGTAGCTTTGGCTGCCGTCAAACGAAGCAGATAATCGCTAAAAACCCATGCTGTTCACGAACACATGGGTTTTTATAAATCGATAAAGGCTTTGTTCATACGCTGCAAAAGCTCGCTGAACATCTCTTTTTCCTTTGCTGACCACACTTTCAGCATCTGTTCATAACGTTCAAGACGCTTTTGCTTATCCGCTTTTAATGTTTGTTTGCCGAGCTTTGTAATGGTAAACAGGCTGACTCTGCCATCAGAAGGGTCTGAGAAACGATGGATGAGCTCCTTTGCCTCCAGTGCTGCCGCTTGTCTTGAGAGAGTAGAAATATCAAGCTTAAACGAATCGGCCAACTCCTTTACGCGGGCAGGCCCAAATTCATCTAATTGCCTTAACAGTAAATAGGATGATCTCTCCAAATTTCCCGTTCTTTTCTCTGATTGATCCAGATACACAGCTCTCCTGATAAAGGTCGTCAGCTCATATTCAATACGTTCCACTGAATTCTGTTTTTCCACTCGCTCTCGCTCCCCGTTCCAATCTCCAACATTGACACCATCACATATACTTGTATAATACAAATGTATATGGACTTATTAAATAATTTTTTTATGACTCATTTCATTTTATACTTGTATAGTACAATCATATAGTCAGAAAGTAAAGTGATTCCTCAGAACTCTCGTCAAAGCATGTCACCAGAAAGGGGGAAGCTGTTCAATATTGAAAGAGCAGCACTTGATGTGAAAATCATACGCATTATTTTGCAAATATTGATTTTATATGTATTTTTTATGATCGGGGACGCTATTCAGCGCCTGTTTCATTTACCGGTGTCAGGAAGCATAGTCGGATTGGTGTTGCTCCTGGTCTGTTTAGGTATCCGAATTGTTCCCGTCTCTCTGATTGAAGATGGAGCAGGATTTTTATTGTCCTTTCTTCCATTATTGTTCATTCCGGCCATGACAGGAGTAATGAAATACCCGTCACTTCTATCATTAAATGGTTTGATGCTGCTGATTACAGTCGTTCTAAGCACCATCGTCACGATCAGTGCGGCTGGATTCGCCAGCCAGCTATTAGAGAAAAAAGCAAAAAAACGTGAGGAGAAAGAGAAATGCAGCAAGCATGTATCGCAATGATTATCATTCTTTTAACAGTTGCCGCTTATGTAGCAATGGTCAAACTCTATAAACGATTCCCGCTTCCATTCCTTATCCCGGTTTTAACAACGACCATATTGATTGTCGCGGTTTTGGTCATATTCCATGTTACGTATGAGGCGTATATGATCGGAGGAAAATGGATCAATTCCTTGCTTGGACCGGCTGTTGTAGCGCTGGCCTATCCGCTTTATAAACAATGGCATATTATTGTTAAACATTGTGTGCCTATCATTGGCGGCGTGCTGGTTGGACTATGCATGGGAATGATCAGCGGGCTGATCTTTGCGGAAGCGCTGGGGATTGATCATGATCTCTTAATATCCATTCTGCCGAAATCGATCACCACCCCTGTCGCCATTCAGATTGCCGCCGGTCTTGGGGGTGTTCCTTCCATGACAGTTATATTCGTCATGATCGCCGGCTTTTCAGGCGTCATCCTCGGACCGCTTATCCTAAAATGGCTTCGCATACGCAGTTCACTTGGCCAAGGCATCGCATTAGGAAGCGCCTCCCACGCATTAGGAACCTCAAAAGCATTCGAATACGGGGAACTGGCCGTATCCATGAGTTCCGTATCCATGACGCTTTGTGCAGTGCTTGGCTCCTTCTTTGGCCCGATCGTCGTCTGGCTGTTTCATATATAATTAAGAAAGACTGCCCCGGAGGAGGGCAGTCTTTTTTAGGGATTGAATTGGGTTTTTGTCTGTTTATTTTCGTTCTCCGATATCTCTTAAATATTGTTCACGCTCTTTTTTATCGGGATATGCGGTTTTGATGTACTCCTCTTTTTCTTTCTTGCTGTATTCGCTCCAGTCTGTAAAACGGTCTCCTACTTCTTTTGAATAGCCAATAGAATCTACTTCATTCGAGTTATAATATAAAGAGGCATCAAATGAGAATGTCTCTGGTTCATTATTGATGTAACCAGTAACTTCAATCATCCCCAATGGACTTATTGTTATCTTTTCATTAAACTTAATATCCTCAATAAAGTGATGAATATCCTCTTTTTTCAATTTTCCCTTTATTTTCGGTTTCATCTTTTCAGCATACTCTTCAGCTTTTTCTTGTTCGCTTTTTTCTTTATGAGCAGCGTCTGGCGTTTTTACTATTCCATAAATAAAACCAGCCATCACGATGAACAAAACAATCACAAAAGCTAGTAATTTGATTGGCATTTGTTTTTTCATATTTTTATTTTATTTCACCTATATCTTTTAAATACTGTTCTCTTTCTTCTTTTGATAAACTATTTAAAAAGTCTTCTTTAACCTCTTTATCAAAATCATCCCAGTTCTCAAATCTATCACCTAAGTCTTTTGAAAAACTCATGCCATCAACCTTGTTTGAGTTATAAATTAAATCCGCAGAAAAATGAAACTTTTCTGGATCCCCGTTTACATAGCCATCTAAAATGATTCTCCCCATCGGATTGATTTGTATATCTTTTTCAAAGGTGATTGTTTTTATAAACTGGTGAATGTCTTGCTTCCTTAATACTTCTTCTATTTTTAACTTCATTTTTTCTGCATATACTTCGGCATTCTTATTATTATCTTCAGTTGTATCTTTTTCATCACAGAAATATAGTGCAGCCGCAATTGCAATGAATACAATCGCCCCTGATAATACTATTTTCTTTATGGTTATCATTGGAATTTCACCCTTTTTATTATACAACATATGTATGAAGAATAGGATGACATAATTGACTATCGATCAACTTCTTATGGTGATATTAAAAACGAACATATTGGTGAAATTGTTTATATAGACAAAGAAAAGAGCTTAATGCCCTTCAGACACTTTGTCTGTTTATTTTCGTTCTCCTATGTCTCTTAAATATTGTTCACGCTCTTTTTTATCAGGGTATGCGGTTTTGATGTATGCTTCTTTTTCTTTCTTGCTGTATTCGCTCCAGTCTGTAAAACGATTACCTACATCCTCAGGGTAACTCATCCCGTCCACTTTATTAGATTCATAAATTAAATCCGCTGAGAAATAAAACTTATCTGGATTGTCATTTATATAGCCATTTACTATTATTCTACCCATCGGGTTTATTTCAACTTTATCCTCGAAAGTAATTGTTTTAATAAAGTTGTGAATATCTTCTTCCTTAAGATGTTCTTTAATTTTTGGCTTCATTTTCTCAACGTATGCTTCAGCTTTTTCTTGTTCACTTTTTACTTTATGAACAGCGTCTGGCGTTTTTACTATTCCATAAATGAAGCCAGCCATCACGATGAACAAAACGCTCACAAAAGCTAGTAATTTGATTGGCATTTGTTTTTTCATATTTTTATTTTATTTCACCTATGTCTTTTAAATACTGTTCACGCTCTTTTTTATCAGGGTATGCGGTTTTGATGTATTTGTCTTTTACCTCTTTGCTGTACTCGCTCCAATCTCTAAAACGATCTGAAACATCTTGGGAATAGCTTATTCCATCTACTTTTTTGGACTCGTATATTAAATCTGCGGAAAAATCAAATTTCTCTGGATTGTCATTTATATAACCATTCACTACAATCCTTCCCATCGAATTTATATTAACTTTATCTTCAAAAGTGACAGACTTTATAAAATGATGAATATCCTCTTTTCTTAGCTCTTCTTCTATTTTCGGCTTCATTTTCTCAACGTATGCTTCAGCTTTTTCTTGTTCACTCTTTTCTTTATTATTCATATTTTTTTTACCTCCGGTGACCTCCGATTTTTGCGGTTTATTCATTTGATGATTCATATAAAAAACACATGTTAGTGAGGCTAATAAAACCGCTGCAATTAGTATTTTTTGGGATTTATCATGGTATTTCATCCTTTTTATTTTATTATACTAGATAGATAAAGTTTAGGAGAATAGCGAGATCACTATAAGAAAAAATTCTGCGCCAAATTGAAATCCCCATCTGGCAGCAGCAAGCCAGATGGGGATTTCATAAGGAGAGAAAGAGATATGGATTTTATGAATAAAAAACCAACAGACGCAGACCGTTTTTTGCAAAGAGTGACAAATCAGCATTCAAATACTTCACTAATTTCAAATGCCCATCTGGATACATCTCACATGACACCGGAACAATTGGCGGCGTACAAAGAGAAGAAAAGACAAGAACAAAAATTGGCGCTGATGAATTCAATCAAAAAGCAACTAAGCTATGCTTTTCAGGAAGACCGCAAGACCCTGTCTTCCATCCAAAACCACATCACAGATGCCGAGCGGGCGGTTAAGTCAAAGCGGGAAATGCTGACCATCATATGTCAGGAAAGGCAATAGACAGTGTCACTGATAAAATGAAAGATCATCTTTCATTTGAAAAAGTTCATTCCAACGTGTTGAGCTTGGTGAATTCCATCGGAATATAGAAAAAAGCAGACCCGCATCAGTCTGCTTTTTCTTTTACGATTTAAAAAACTCAATCAACGGCTGAAAATCCTTTGATACATCGATGTCATTCGGCTCTGCTTGGAGCAGGCGGTCAATCATGCGCTCTAGTTCCTTCACATCATTTTGATCTGTGTATTCAATGAAGTTCAAGCTTTCGAGCCAATCCCGGTACGAATGTTTCGCTTTACCGTAGCTATTTCCAAAGACGAGACAAGGTGTTTTCGTGATAATCGAGAAAATCATCGCGTGAAGGCGGTCGGTGATCACTAATTTACTCGAACCGATGCGGTCGAGCATCTCCATAAAATGCTTTTCACGATCGGCGTAATCGATGGTATCGACCGTATCCAGCACCGTATCTGTACGCTCCGTATAGGTTGTTTGTTCTGCCCATTTCTTCATTTGTGAAATAAACGCTTCGTCAGTCACCTTCTCTTTATCCGCTCTTAAAATAAAGAGAACACCGTCCCGCTCAAGCTCTCGCGGCACAATATCCAAAGAAAGCACCATGTCCGGTGTAAAGATCACATCGGAGTTGAAGGTCTCTTTCACCACATCCAGTGTTTGCGTCTCGCGCGCAGCAATCGTTAAACGTGGATTTTGGTGGTACGCATCCTGTGTTTTTTTCTTTTCTTTATTCCCTTCCTCTGTATCTTCAAAATAAACAGATTGCGGCAGAGAAATTGATTTGTAGTCTTTAAATGCCGAGAAGACTTTTCTTCTGTCTTCCTCAATATCGAGATAAAGGTTTCCTAAGTTCCCTCCGCCTGTAAAGCAGACAATATCGTCTTCCCGAATGATCTCCTTCACAAGCTCAATACCCTCATCCGTCGCATAATCCATAATCTCAATGTATTCATAATACGGAAAGTGATTTTTGATAAATTTCTCTTCCGCATACGCAATCGCTTGGTCTCCAATGTTTGTGTAACTCGGAGAACCAAACAAAAATACTTTTCGTTTATCATTTAACAAGGCTTCTGGTTCAACATTTGGCGCAATGCCTTTTACGAGTTTTTTGCCTTTGATTTCTTGTACAGTCATGTTGTTGTCCTCCTTCTGGGATAAATGTCTTATCGTGTGGTTAACTGTCTCTACCCAAAAAGGAGGATGACTATGCATAGGCATGTGCGCCGGCTAGACCAAAAACATCGTTTTCGCCAATTTGATGGATGCGGCAATGTCCCGAGCCGTTCTTTCCATATATTCTGCGGCATGTTCAAACGCGTCCTCTAGGGGCACGGTGCCGGGAACGCTACTGAAAAGCGCATCAATTCCGTGCTGATAGACAGCATCACTGTCTCTCGATATTGACCCCGCAATGCCAATGACAGGCACATCGTATGATTTAGCCGCTTTGGCCACACCGATCGGCGTTTTTCCATAGATGGTTTGGCTGTCAATTCGTCCCTCACCGGTCAACACAAGATCGGCATCCTGCACTTCATTTTCAAAATCAACCGCTTCAAGGACAATATCAATTCCTCTTTTCAAATCAGCATGAAGAAATGTCAGCAGACTCCATCCAAGACCGCCCGCTGCGCCGGCGCCCTCTGTTTCTCTGAAAGTTGTTCCGAGCACTTCTTCTGCCACATCCGCGAAATGGGTCAAGTGCTGATCCAAGGCATTAACCATGTCGTCTGTCGCACCTTTTTGCGGCCCGAAAACAGCCGAAGCACCTCTTGGCCCTGTTAATGGATTATCCACGTCACAGGCGACCTCCAATTTGACATTTTGCAATCTGGAATCAAGTCCGCTTACATCGATGGATGCAAGCTGAAATAACGCGCCGCCCCCAGGGCCGATCTCACGGCCTGAGTCATCAAGAAGCCTTACACCCAGCGCTTGAATCATCCCGGCTCCTCCGTCATTTGTGGCACTTCCGCCGATTCCGATGATCAACCGCTTGGCGCCCGCATCAAGAGCCGCCGCGATTAATTCTCCCGTTCCCCTTGTTGTCGTGAGGAGCGGATTACGCTTTTCAACAGGCACGAGATGCAGCCCTGAGGCGGCAGCCATTTCAATCACGGCTGTTTCTTCATCTCCCATCATGCCAAAAAAAGCTTTTACCGATTCTCCCAGCGGCCCTGTGACAACCTTCTCTTTGATTGATCCGTTTGTAGCATCAATCAGAGACTGAACGGTTCCCTCACCGCCATCCGCCATCGGCAACTTTCTGTAATCAGCATTCGGAAAAACTGATTTGAATCCTCTTTCTATCGCGTCGGCAGCCTCTAGAGCTGATAAGCTCTCCTTAAAAGAATCAGGTGCAATGATGATTTTCATCCAGATCGCCTCTTTCAAAACATGATTTTCTTATGTTATCTATCTCAAATGTACCACATCTAGTTTGGAAATAATTCCATATTATTTTGAAAAATTTTATAAAAAATTAGAAATGAAAGTGTTTGCATTCATGGAATATTAGCGTTATCATACTTGTATACAAGTATACTTCTTAAGTGAGGAAGGTGAATGTATGCTAGATTCCAAGGATCTGTTGTATCCCGCCAAGTGGCTCTCAAAAGCGTCAACCGGTATTCGAATCGCATACGAATTGAGGATGCGTATCGTCTCAAATATAATTGAAAGCGGTACCATTTTATCAGAAAATACGATCGCTACCGATTTTTCAGTAAGCCGTTCGCCGGTTCGCGAAGCGTTAAAAATACTCGCCTCCGAAAAAATCATTCGCCTAGAACGAATGGGAGCGGTTGTGGTTGGGTTAACTGAAAAGGAAATTGCGGAAATTTATGATGTGCGTTTATTATTAGAAACCTTTGTCTTTGAACAGCTTGTCAAAATCGATATTGAACCTTTAATTAAAGATCTCAGCAAAATACTTGAAATGATGAAAGTCTCCATTAAATATGAGGACCCTGACGAATTTTCATTTCAAGACGTACTGTTCCATGAAACGATTATCTGCGCCATTGATCATTCATACATTCAGATGATCTGGAACAATCTAAAACCCGTCATGGAAAGCCTTATTCTGTTGTCCATGCGGGTGCGCTTAAAAGAAAAACACGATGACTTCTCAAGGATTATAGAGAACCATGAGATTTATCTTCAAGCCATTAAAGATAAGGACAGAGCGCTGATGATTCAGTCTCTTCACCAAAATTTTGACGACGTACAAGAAAAGGTAGAAGACCTGTGGCTCTCACAACAAATGCTGGCAAAAGGAGCTGAAAGCAACAATGACTAGGTATATGCTGGGAATCGACATCGGCACGACGAGCACAAAAGCTGTGTTATTCAGTGAAAACGGAGACGTGATACAAAAGGAAAGTATCGGCTATCCGCTTTATACGCCGGATATCTCAACAGCTGAACAAAATCCGGAGGAGATTTTTCAGGCAGTGATCCACTCAACAGTGAGAATTACGAAACAGCATCCGGAAAAACAAATCTCATTCATTTCGTTCAGCAGCGCCATGCACAGCGTAATCGCAATCGATGAAAATGACAAGCCGCTGACGCCTTGCATTACATGGGCCGATAACCGGAGCGAAGCCTGGGCGCATAAGATCAAAGATGAATGGAACGGCCATGAAGTGTACCGACGGACAGGAACGCCGATCCACCCGATGTCGCCGTTAAGTAAAATTACTTGGATCACGAATGAACGAAAAGACATTGCTTCCAAAGCAAAAAAATATATCGGCATCAAAGAGTACATTTTTAAACAGTTATTCAATGAGTATGTCATCGATTATTCTTTGGCTTCAGCGACAGGCATGATGAATCTGAAAAACTTAGATTGGGACGAAGAGGCACTGCGCATTGCAGGCATCACGCCGGATCACTTGTCCAAGCTCGTGCCGACAACCCAAGTCTTTCAGAACTGCAGCCCAGAATTATCGATACAGATGGGCATTGATCCGGAAACACCTTTTGTCATCGGCGCCAGCGACGGCGTCCTGTCCAACCTCGGCGTCAACGCCATTAAAAAGGGTGAGATCGCCGTCACCATCGGGACGAGCGGCGCCATCCGCACCATTATTGACAAGCCGCAAACCGATGAAAAGGGACGGATTTTCTGCTACGCCTTGACGGACAAGCATTGGGTCATCGGCGGACCGGTTAACAATGGAGGCATCGTCTTTCGCTGGATCAAAGACGAATTTGCCTCTTCTGAAATTGAAACAGCGACACGGCTGGGCATTGACCCATATGACGTGCTGACGAAAATCGCACAACGTGTCAGACCCGGTTCTGACGGCCTGCTGTTCCACCCGTACCTCGCCGGAGAACGCGCTCCGCTGTGGAATCCGGATGTACGAGGCTCATTTTTCGGCCTGACGATGTCACATAAGAAAGAGCATATGATACGCGCGGCATTGGAGGGCGTCATTTACAACCTGTACACGGTGTTCCTGGCGTTAACAGAATGCATGGACAGCCCGGTAACCCGCATCCAGGCGACAGGGGGATTTGCAAGGTCGGAGGTTTGGCGCCAAATGATGTCAGATATCTTCGAATCAGAGGTTGTCGTGCCGGAAAGCTACGAAAGCTCCTGTCTCGGCGCCTGCATTTTAGGCCTGTATGCGACAGGAAAAATTGATTCCTTCGATGCCGTGTCCGACATGATCGGCAGTACACACAGGCATACGCCAATCGAAGACTCAGCCAAGGAATACAGAACATTAGTGCCGATTTTCATCAACCTGGCAAGATCATTAGAAAAGCAATACACACAAATTGCAGATTATCAGAGGGGCTTAATCTCACACAACTAGTACACGACATGAAGGGGAGGGCATTATTATGCCATTAATCATTGTTGCACTTGGGATCTTAGCTTTACTGCTTTTGATTATGGGATTAAAATTAAACACATTTGTTTCCTTACTGGTTGTATCGTTCGGCGTGGCATTGTCACTGGGGATGCCGTTCGATAAAGTTGTCAGCTCCATTGAGGAAGGAATAGGGGGAACTCTTGGCCATATCGCGCTTATCTTCGGACTCGGTGCGATGCTGGGCAAGCTGATCGCGGATTCAGGAGGCGCACAGCGCATTGCGATGACGCTCGTCAAAAAATTCGGCGAAAAAAATATTCAATGGGCTGTTGTCATTGCTTCATTCATTATCGGTATTGCGTTATTTTTCGAAGTAGGATTAGTTCTATTAATTCCGATTGTATTTGCGATTTCAAGAGAATTGAAGATTTCTATTTTATATCTTGGAATTCCGATGGTCGGAGCGCTGTCCGTCACGCACGGTTTCCTGCCGCCGCACCCGGGGCCTACAGCGATTGCCGGTGAGTACGGCGCAAACATCGGAGAAGTCCTGCTGTACGGCGTTATTGTTGCTGTTCCGACAGTGCTCATCGCAGGACCTTTATTCACAAAGCTCGCAAAAAAACTCGTCCCTGCGTCATTTTCGAAAAACGGTGATATTACATCACTCGGCACGCAAAAAACGTTCAAGCTTGAGGACACTCCCGGCTTCGGAATCAGTGTCTTTACTGCAATGCTTCCGATTATCATTATGTCGGTCGCGACGATTATCGACTTGCTTCAAGAGACAATCGGATTTGCGGATAACGGCATTTTAGCTTTTATCCGATTGATTGGAAACGCATCGACTGCTATGATTATTTCGTTATTGGTCGCAGTCTATACAATGGGCATCAAACGCAATATTCCAGTTAAAACTGTGATGGACTCTTGTTCGACAGCCATTTCACAAATCGGCATGATGCTACTGATCATCGGGGGAGGCGGCGCTTTCAAACAAGTGCTGATCAACGGCGGTGTCGGCGATTACGTGGCAGACTTATTCCAAAGCACGGCGTTATCGCCAATCGTTCTGGCATGGCTCATCGCGGCAATCCTGCGTATTTCTCTAGGATCAGCCACCGTTGCCGCGCTAAGCACAACAGGACTAGTCATTCCGTTATTGGGGCATTCTGACGTTAACCTGGCATTAGTTGTACTCGCAACTGGCGCCGGAAGTGTCATCGCTTCACACGTCAACGACGCCGGCTTCTGGATGTTCAAAGAATACTTCGGATTAAGCATGAAAGAAACATTTGCCACATGGACGTTGCTGGAAACGATTATTTCCGTTGCTGGACTGGGATTCATATTATTGTTAAGTTTAGTTGTATGAAATTGATGAAGGAGCTGTAACACATGTTCAATACAATTGGTGTCATAGGCTTAGGCGTAATGGGAAGAAATATCGCCTTAAACATGGCAAACAAAGGTGAAAACGTCGCAGTCTATAATTACACCAGAGATTTAACGGACCAGCTGATCCAAAAGCTGGATGGACAATCTCTCAGCCCGTACTACGAGCTTCAAGATTTTGTTCAATCGTTAGAGAAACCAAGAAAAATCTTTTTGATGGTCACAGCGGGAAAACCCGTAGATTCCGTCATCCAATCATTAATGCCTTTGCTTGAAGAAGGCGACGTCATCATGGACGGAGGCAACTCCCACTATGAAGACACCGAAAGAAGATATGACGAGCTGAAGGAAAAAGGCATCGGCTACCTGGGAGTCGGCATTTCCGGCGGTGAAGTCGGCGCATTAACGGGGCCTTCCATCATGCCGGGCGGAGATCGCGACGTCTATGACAAAGCCGCTCCTATCCTGACGAAAATATCAGCTCAAGTCGGAGAAGATCCGTGCTGTGTCTACATCGGTCCAAAAGGGGCAGGGCACTTTACAAAAATGGTGCACAACGGCATTGAGTATGCCGACATGCAGCTGATTGCAGAAGCCTATACATTTCTCAGAGAAACGCTGCGTCTGCCGCTTGATGAAATCGCATCTATTTTTGAAACATGGAATCAAGGTGAGCTGAAAAGCTATTTAATAGAGATTACAGCTGAGATTTTACGCAAAAAAGACGAAAAAACAGGACAGCCTCTGATTGATGTCATCCTTGATAAAACCGGCCAAAAAGGCACTGGAAAATGGACGAGCATGCAGGCGATTGATAACGGCATCCCGTCCACAATCATCACGGAGTCTTTGTTTGCACGCTACCTGTCATCCTTAAAAGAAGAACGTATGGCAGCCCAAGACGTGTTAACAGGCCCAGAAGCCGAAGAAAAACACTTTGATAAAGACACGTGGATTGAATATGTCAGACAGGCTCTTTACATGGGAAAAGTATGTGCCTACGCTCAAGGCTTCGCCCAATACAAAATGTCATCTGAGCTTTACGGCTGGAATCTGCCGCTTAAAGACATCGCCTTGATTTTCCGAGGCGGCTGCATCATCCGCGCAGATTTCCTAAACGTGATCAGCGAAGCATTCAGCGAGCAGCCAAACCTGTCAAACCTGATGAACGCACCTTATTTCTCAGATAAGCTTCAAGCATATCAAACAGGCATGCGCAAAGTCGTTTGCGAGAGCATCAGCACAGGGATCTCCTCCCCATGCCTAACCACTGCGCTCTCTTATTACGATGGCTATCGCACAGGACGTTCTAATGCAAACCTCCTGCAAGCGCAGCGCGATTACTTCGGCGCCCATACGTACGAACGGACAGATATGGACGGCATTTTCCATACGAATTGGTCTGAATAACAGCCATAAAAAAACACGGTCAGTTTCAACTGAACCGTGTTTTTTCATCTTACTTCTTCTTTCGTCTCAAAAAGAGAAACAGCAATAACATAATCACCCAAACAACAGGAGACATAAGTAATGTTTTAAATATCATAAACAGTGATACAATAATAGCTAGAAACAGCCCCCAAGAAAATAACGTAAAAGTTGACATGCTTGTTGCTCCGTTCTATTTTTACCTTTTATATCGGTTTATTGAATGAGAACTGAAGGTATACGTTCAAATCGTATCTTTCTGCCCCTTGCTCATGAGGTCATGAAATGTTCAAATGCCTAAAACGGACTGATATTCTGATTCACAATAGTCCGAGAAAACCTTATCTAATTGAGAAACAGCCTATATTTACATTCTCATCTGCTTGAAATGATATGCCAAAACTCTTCCTATCATACCTTAAATAAGATGAAAAAAAGTAAGTGAATAATGGGTTTTGGCTTGACAAAAAATATATATTAATTAATAATTGATATATAATTAGAATTATTATTGAAAGCGATTCTGCTTTCAAATACATTTTAGGAGGAATATACATTATGTCTTTAATCGGTAAAGAAGTACTTCCATTCGAAGCAACAGCATTCAAAAACGGTGAATTCATCGATGTAACAAACGAAGATTTGAAAGGCCAATGGAGCGTATTCTGCTTCTACCCAGCAGATTTCTCTTTCGTATGCCCAACTGAACTTGAAGATCTTCAAGAGCAATATGCAACTCTTAAAGAATTAGGTGTGGAAGTATACTCTGTTTCTACAGATACTCACTTCGTACACAAAGGCTGGCATGACAGCTCTGAAAAAATCGGCAAAATCACTTACGCAATGATCGGTGATCCATCTCAAACGATCTCTCGCAACTTCGACGTTCTTGACGAAGAATCTGGTCTTGCTGACCGCGGAACTTTCATCATCGATCCAGATGGCGTTATCCAAACTGTTGAAATCAATGCAGGCGGTATCGGCCGTGACGCAAGCAACCTGATCAGCAAAGTAAAAGCAGCACAATACGTACGTCAAAACCCAGGCGAAGTTTGCCCGGCTAAATGGGAAGAAGGCGGCGAAACTCTTACACCTAGCCTTGATCTAGTAGGTAAAATCTAAGGAGTGCATTCCATTGGTACTTGATGCAAATATCAAAGCACAATTAAATCAATACATGCAGCTAATTGAGAATGACATTGTTCTCAAAGTGAGCGCAGGCGAAGATGACGTTTCTAAGGATATGCTGGCTCTCGTTGATGAACTGGCTTCCATGTCATCTAAAATCTCAGTTGAAAAAGCTGAATTAAACAGAACACCAAGCTTTAGTGTCAATCGTGTCGGAGAAGATACTGGCGTTACATTCGCCGGTATCCCTCTTGGCCACGAATTCACATCATTAGTCTTGGCGCTGCTCCAAGTGAGCGGCAGACCGCCTAAGGTAGACCAAAAAGTCATTGACCAGGTGAAGAAGATCAGTGGTGAATACCACTTTGAATCTTATATCAGCCTGACATGCCACAACTGTCCTGATGTTGTACAAGCTTTAAACATGATGAGCGTGCTGAACCCGAACATTACACACACAATGATCGACGGTGCGGCATTCAAATCAGAAGTTGAAAGCAAAAATATCATGGCAGTGCCGACGGTTTACCTGAATGGCGAATCCTTCGGAAGCGGCCGTATGACGCTTGAAGAAATTCTTGCCAAAATGGGCAGCGGCTCAGACGCATCTGAGTTTGCTGACAAAGAGCCGTTTGACGTTCTTGTTGTCGGAGGCGGACCTGCTGGTGCAAGTGCAGCAATCTACACTGCGCGTAAAGGCATCCGCACTGGTGTTGTCGCTGAACGCTTCGGCGGACAGGTACTCGACACAATGAGCATCGAAAACTTCATCAGCGTCAAAGCGACGGAAGGACCGAAGCTTGCTGCAAGTCTTGAAGAGCACGTGAAGGAATATGATATTGATGTCATGAACCTTCAACGCGCCAAACGCCTTGAGAAGAAAGACTTGTTTGAGCTTGAACTTGAAAATGGCGCTGTCCTGAAAAGTAAAACAGTGATCCTCTCAACAGGTGCCCGCTGGCGCAATGTCAACGTACCTGGTGAACAAGAGTTCAAAAACAAAGGTGTCGCATACTGCCCGCACTGTGATGGACCATTGTTTGAAGGCAAAGACGTAGCCGTTATCGGCGGCGGAAACTCTGGAATCGAAGCAGCGATTGACCTTGCAGGTATCGTCAATCACGTGACTGTGCTAGAGTTCGCACCGGAACTGAAAGCAGACGAAGTTCTGCAAAAACGTCTCTACAGCCTGCCAAACGTCACTGTGCACAAAAATGCACAAACAAAAGAAATCACAGGCGATCAAAGCGTAAACGGCATCACGTTCGTTGACCGCGAAACAGGCGAAGAAAAACACGTTGAACTTCAAGGTGTCTTCGTCCAAATCGGTCTCGTGCCAAACACAGAATGGTTAGACGAAACTGTCGAACGCAACCGCATCGGCGAAATCGTAGTCGATAAAAGCGGCGCGACAAGCGTCCCAGGCCTATTCGCTGCAGGGGACTGCACAGATGGCCCGTACAACCAAATCATTATTTCCATGGGATCAGGTGCAACTGCCGCTCTCGGCGCGTTTGATTACCTAATCCGTAACTAATACAAGAAAGCCGCAATATTGCCAGATTGGCAGATTGCGGCTTTTTCTAATTCCCGGCACTCGGTAAAAGCGCTCGATTCAGGCCGTCGCTCACAATTCCCCGCCATTCGTTTGAATAACGTTTTTATACCACTCAAATGAATCTTTCTTATACCGCTTCATAGACCCGTTTCCTTCATTATCACGATCAACATAGATCATGCCGTAGCGTTTTTTCATTTCGCCTGTTGTGAAGGAGACGATATCAATAATGCCCCACGGCGTGTAGCCGATTAAATCGACACCGTCATATGCGACCGCTTTTTCCAATGCTTCAATATGTGATCTGAGATATTGAATTCGTTCCCGATCATGGATCGTGCCATCTTCCTCCAGCGTATCCACCGCACCAAAGCCGTTTTCCACGATGAATAGCGGGATTTGGTATCGGTCATAAAAACGGTTCAACGTATATCTCAGCCCGGTTGGATCAATCGCCCAGCCCCAGTCACTTGATGTGATGTACGGATTTTCGACACCATTCGGTAAGCCGCCGTTAACGACATCACCTGTATTGTCATTTTGCACACCGCTTTTCACAGTTGTCGACATGTAGTAGCTGAAGCCTAAGTAATCAACCGTTCCCTTTCTTAAAATCTCATCATCACCGTCTTCGAATGTGATGTTGTAGCCTTCTCGTTCAAATTCCTTCAACGCGTAGCTTGGATAATAACCGCGAACCTGTACATCCGGGAAGAAATAGCGCTGTCTCATCTCTTCTTCAGCCAGCATCACATCTTCAGGGTTGGAGGAGAAAGGATAAATCGGCACGTGTGATACCATGGCTCCAATCTGGAAGTGTGGATTGATGTCTTTTCCTTTTGCCACCGCTAATGCGCTCGCCACTAATTCGTGGTGCGCCGTTTGATACATGACTTCCTTAGCGTTTTCGTTTTCACCGACCGCAACACCAGAATTTGTCCATAGGAACAGCGGATTGTTCACATCCATTTGGTTGTTGATCTCATTAAATGTCATCCAGTACTTCACTTTATCTTTGTAACGGCTGAAGCAGGCCTCTGCGAAGTTGACGAAGAAGTCAACGACTTTCCGGTTTCTGAAGCCGCCATATTCCCTTGCCAAATGCAGCGGCATTTCAAAATGAGACAGGGTTATGACCGGCTCGATTCCATGCTTCAGCAATTCATCAAAGACATCATCATAGAACTGCAAGCCCGCTTCATTCGGTTCAGCCTCATCGCCTTTCGGAAAAATCCGACTCCAGCCGATAGACGTCCGCAAGCATTTTAAACCCATTTCCGCAAACAAGGCG
This sequence comes from Bacillus sp. SKDU12, assembly GCF_010093085.1. Classification (GTDB taxonomy): domain Bacteria; phylum Bacillota; class Bacilli; order Bacillales; family Bacillaceae; genus Bacillus; species Bacillus mexicanus. Next base: position 27,696 of record NZ_MSRC01000012.1, read on the forward strand.
ATATCTTCCTTATATCTGTGGTAGAAATCGATCGCTTCATGGTTCGGATAAAATTCACCCTCTTCAATCGTATCCGTGATTTTTCTCGGCACACCGTGGGCACCCGCTGTCATCACATCGACGACACTCGGTCCTTTACCGCCTTGATTCCATCCGCCTTCAAATTGGTGAGCAGCTAATGCACCGCCCCATAAAAAGTCCTTCGGCATGTTTCCCATGTTACATTCCTCCTCAGCTTACGACTGTAAATAATTTTTGGTCTAACGCACTGTCTTGAAGATCCTCAATAAGAATTTCCTGATATGCATGTGAGTTCGTAATGATGACTGGAGTAATCGTTGTTAACCCTTTCTCTTCAATGAACGCCTTATCAAATTCGGCAAGCTCTTCACCTTTTTTGACTGCATCACCTTCCTTTACCTTCAAGGCAAAAGGAGTGCCGTCTAATGTCACTGTATCCAGCCCGATGTGCACGAGCAATTCGACACCAGATGCTGAACGAAGGCCAATTGCATGCTTCGTAGGCGCCACCATAACAATGGTTCCGTCAAACGGAGCATAAAGCTTATTATCAGATGGTTCAATCGCCAACCCTTGGCCCATCGCGCCGGAGCTGAATACCTCATCAGGCACCTCAGAAAGCGGAATAACCTTGCCGCTGAACGGAGCATATACTGTTTCTTCATTTGCCTGTGCCGTTTGAACATTTTCCTTTTCCGCCGTCTGTGCAGCTGTATCTTCACCGTAGCCAAAGATCTGAATCAGCACAACAGGAAGAATGATCGCAATTGCAGCACCGATTAAAATGCCCCAAATGGATGACGGAAATTGTTCATTGATGCCATTCACGACTGTCAGCGGTCCCGGAAGCCCGGCATAGGCAAAGTAATATGGATTAAAAAAGCTTGCTGCGACTGCGCCAACCGCGCCGGAAATACAGCCAAAGATAAACGGCTTTTTAAATCTCAAGGTTACCCCATAGATCGCAGGCTCTGTAATGCCAAACAGACCTGTGATTCCAGCTGAGACGCTGACTTTTCTCGTTTCCTTGTTTCTCGCTTTCAAAATGACGCCAAGCACGGCCCCAACCTGTGCAATGACGGCAATCGTTTGGTACGCCTGGAATGAGTCCCGACCGTATAAATCAAAGTTCGCCAATACCATTGGCGTGATGCCCCAATGTATGCCAAAGATCACGATGACCTGCCAGAAAGCGCCGATGATCGCTCCTGCCAAAGCTGGCACATTTTCCGCCAAAAAGTTGTAACCGTTTGCAATTCCATTTGCGCCTAATGTTGTCACAGGGCCAATCAGAAGTATCGTTAACGGCACCATCATCACCATGCACAGAAAAGGAACAAATAACGGTCTGACCACTTCGTTCATTCTCTTATTTAAGAATCGTTCAAGATAAGACAAAATCCATACTAAAAATAACGGCGGCAGCACAGAAGACGTGTATGTCGTTTCCGATAAAGCAATCCCTAAGAAAGAAATACTCTTTCCGTCTGCGATTTGAGCCGCCATCTCCGCCCATGCCGGACTGACTAACGCGGCACTGCACGCCACAGCGATATACGTGTTGGTTTTAAAATGCTTCGATGCCGTAATCGCGATAAAAATAGGCAAAAACGTAAACGGCGCCCAAGATATAAAACTGAAAACCTGATAAACTCCTGTTTGCTCGAAGCCATCAAAAAACAAGTTAATCATAATGAGTGCACCTTGCAAAATACCAGCTGCGGCCAGAATGTATACAAACGGCGCAAATACCGCTGACATCGTCGCAATCACCCGGTTCAAAATCGTTCCTTTGTTCTCACTTTGTTCACCAGACAGATCAATCTTGACCAGCTTTGAAAATTCCTCGTACACTTCCCCTACATGCTGTCCAATGACAACCTGGAATTGACCGCTGTTCTCCACAACCGTAATAACGCCGGGCATCGACTTCACAATATCCTTCGCTTTAGGGTTAGACCGCTTCAGCACCAACCGAAGTCTCGTCGCACAGCGAGAAGCTCCAATGACATTCTCTTCCCCGCCTGCGGCCTCCAAAATGTCTTTTGCTAGTCTGCTATAATCTCTCACTTTCCCCGACATTTCCACCCACCCCTTCGTTCGGTTACGCTTTCATTATAATTGTACCGGTATAATTTATCAATACCCAAATAAAATATTTATACATAAACTATAAGTGTAAGCGGTTTATGCTATAATTTTGACAAATGAAACTAAACAAACAAATAAGGAGTGCGTATGTTAAAGTACCAGCAAATTGCAGCGGAGATTGAAAAATATATAGAAGAACATCAGCTCAAACAGGGAGACAAACTGCCTGTACTAGAAACCCTCATGGCCCAGTTTGAAGTCAGCAAAAGCACCATTACAAAATCCCTGGATCTATTAGAGCAAAAAGGGGCGATCTACCAGCTCAGAGGAAGCGGCATCTTCGTCAGAAAGCATAAACGAAAAGGCTACCTCAGCCTTCTGACCAATCAAGGCTTTAAAAAAGACCTCGAAGATTTCAACGTCACCTCAAAAGTCATTGAGCTAGACGTGAGAAAGCCGACACCGGAAGCGGCAGAAAACCTGAACATCGGAGTTGACGAGGACATCTACTATGTCAAAAGGGTCCGCTGCATCAACGGCCAAACCCTTTGCTACGAAGAATCCTATTACAACAAATCCATCGTAACGTATTTAAACAACGAAATTGTCTCCCACTCGATCTTCCATTACATCCGGGAAGGGCTGGGATTGAAAATTGGCTTTTCTGATTTGTTTCTCCATGTGGGACAGCTTAATGAAGAGGAAGCGAAGTATTTAGAGCTAGAGGCTGGACTGCCGAAGCTGTATATAGAAAGTATATTTCATCTGACGAATGGAATTCCGTTCGACTTCTCGAAGATTTCATATAATTATCAGCAGTCGCAGTTTGTGGTGCAGGCGAATAGCTTTTTGTTGTAAAGTGATTCTAAAGGACAAATAACTACAGAAGGCGGTCAACATGTACAAAATCATCATCCCTGCAATTCTAGCCATCTTCGTGCTCTGGATACTATTACAGATTTCACTAGAGATGAGTATCGTTAAAAATCCAATGAACTACTTTATCGTATTCATTATCTTTTTCCTCTTTATAAAGATGGTGAAGGAGCGACAGCAGTAGTTTGCTTCGAAACCAGATTCGGATTGGAATCTGGTTTTTTGTATTTTATTCACCCATCCTCACCCACCTCTGCATCTCTTCCCCTCATTTCCATTGTCTCTAAAAGCAGTTATGCGGTACTATCATATAAAGGTATAATGATGAAAAATACATGCACGTGCTCATAAATAGGGATTATTCTAAAAAGGGGATGGACGGTTTTGGAAAGCAAGTACTTAGACCTGCTCGCACAAAAATATGATTGTGAAGAAAAAGTGGTAACGGAAATCATTAATTTGAAAGCGATACTGAACCTGCCAAAAGGGACCGAGCATTTTGTCAGTGATTTACATGGGGAGTACCAGGCCTTCCAGCACGTGCTGCGTAATGGTTCAGGACGAGTAAAAGAGAAGATACGCGATATTTTCAGCGGCGTCATTTTCGACCGAGAAATTGATGAATTAGCCGCATTGGTCTATTATCCCGAAGACAAACTGAAGTTAATCAAACATGACTTTGATACGCAAGAGGGACTAAACGAATGGTATAAAGAAACGATTAACCGGATGATTAAGCTCGTTTCTTATTGCTCCTCCAAGTACACCCGCTCCAAACTGCGCAAAGCACTGCCTGCCCAGTTTGCTTATATTACGGAGGAGCTGCTGTACAAAACAGAGCAAGCTGCAAATAAGGAGCAATATTACTCCGAAATCATTGATCAGATCATTGAACTTGGACAAGCGGATAAGCTCATCTCCGGTCTTGCTTACAGTGTTCAGAGATTAGTGGTCGACCATCTGCATGTTGTCGGCGATATTTATGACCGCGGACCGCAACCGGACAGAATTATGGAAGAACTGATCAACTATCATTCGGTCGACATTCAGTGGGGAAATCACGATGTCCTTTGGATCGGCGCCTACGCCGGTTCCAAAGTATGCCTGGCCAATATTATCCGTATTTGCGCCCGTTATGACAATCTAGATATTATAGAAGACGTATACGGCATCAATCTAAGACCGCTGCTGAACCTTGCGGAAAAATATTACGATGATAACCCAGCGTTCCGGCCAAAAGCAGTCGAAAACAGGCCAGAAGCTGAGATTAAGCAAATCACAAAAATCCATCAAGCGATTGCCATGATCCAATTCAAGCTTGAGAGCCCGATTATCAAGAGACGGCGGAACTTTAATATGGAGGAACGGCTGTTATTAGAGAAAATAGATTATGACAGAAACGAAATCACGCTGCACGGAAAAACATATCAGCTGGAAAACACCTGCTTTGCGACGGTGAATCCAGAACAGCCAGATCAGCTATTAGAGGAAGAAGCAGAAGTCATAGACAAGCTGCTATTCTCTGTCCAGCATTCCGAAAAGCTGGGCCGCCATATGAATTTTATGATGAAAAAAGGCAGCCTTTATTTAAAATACAACGGAAACCTGTTAATTCACGGCTGTATTCCTGTCGATGAAAACGGCAATATGGAAACGATGATGATTGAGGATAAACCGTATGCGGGGCGTGAGCTGCTCGATGTATTTGAACGGTTCTTACGGGAAGCGTTTGCCCACCCGGAAGAAACCGACGATCTGGCGACAGATATGACCTGGTATTTATGGACAGGCGAGCACTCCTCCCTCTTCGGAAAACGTGCCATGACGACATTTGAGCGTTATTTCATCAAAGAAAAGGAAACGCATAAAGAGAAGAAAAATCCGTATTACTATTTACGCGAAGACGAGGCAACCTGCCGAAACATCCTGGCAGAATTCGGCCTCAATCCAGATCATGGCCATATCATCAACGGCCATACACCCGTAAAAGAAATCGAAGGAGAAGACCCAATCAAAGCAAACGGGAAAATGATCGTCATCGACGGCGGCTTCTCCAAAGCCTACCAATCCACAACAGGCATCGCCGGCTACACGCTGCTATACAACTCCTACGGCATGCAGCTCGTCGCCCATAAACACTTCAACTCCAAGGCAGAAGTCCTAAACACCGGAACCGACGTCTTAACAGTGAAGCGATTAGTGGACAAAGAGCTAGAGCGGAAGAAAGTGAAAGAAACGAATGTCGGTGAGGAGTTGTTGCAGGAAGTTGCGATTTTGGAGAGTTTGCGGGAGTATCGGTATATGAAGTGAAGGGATGGGGTTCAGGGGTTATTCTCTCTGGGCTCTTTTTTTCATTTAACACAGAAAAATGCTAACAGGGTCTTTTTCTTAACATTTAAATTCGTAAATATATTAATAATACAAAGCAATTATTGAAAGTCGGCTATTTTACAAAAATGAATTATCCCGATATCAAATCACTCGAGAAAGAATTTATGAAGTAACATGAAGAAGAACAGGAATCGCTACAGACGCATTGAAAGAGAGCTCTTATTTCTATAGTAGGGTCTACCTCGAGTAAGTTTCGTTTTTCAAGTATAGGGAGGGAGCAGTTATCGCTCTAAACTTCCTATATACGATAAATATCATATTTCTATCTCTCCATCTAAAACGCTTGGAAATTTTCCTTAAATTGTTTTTCGTATTGTTTATATTCTTCTATTAGCCCTTTTTTGCCTAGAATGCTCTAAACGCTAGTTCTGATAATGAGCGTCTATGCTACTTGTTCAAAATCTTCACTTGATTGCTCTAACACTTTTTCTAGTGTTTAACTGTTTTAGGCACTACTTTTCCTCCACAGCTTTACGTTGATCAAACCTTTCTTGTGCTTGCGGTAGCGTTTTTGGTATTCACGAATTTCAGCTGTCTTAAATATTCACGCATATAACGTCTAACTTCTTAGTTCAGCCATTATCCTTCACCCAATTCATTAATTGCTGTTCTGTGTCTGCTACTACTTGCTCTGCATTAATAATTAATTGTTCCTGATGTTTATCATGCGGTCTGCTTCTGCCTTAACAGATTCCAGTTCTTCTTTATTACGTTCTAAACTGCGATTTTTACATAGCTTATGTTCAAGTCGTGATTTATAGCCTTGTAAGTCTCTAATTTATTAAGTGCTTCAACCGTTCACGATCTAACTGATTTGCTACTATACTTTGCAAGTAATAATAACGGTATTCTAATTGTTTAGCTTCTAAAACATCACCTTTTTCCAATGCCGATACATGCTTTACCCATAGTTTCTTATACTCTTTTGTATTAGTATTGAGTTTCTTTTTAATTGTGTGTACCTCTTCCTGCGTCACTTGGATTTTCCCTTTTTGCTTTTTGTCATTTATAAGTCCTCCTCGAATATATAGAAATTAAAAAACCCTACCTCGTATATCACTAAAGCGAGCTAAGGCTCATAAATTTTCTAAAAAGGCTTTTAAAGTATTTTCTGGTGCTTACCAAGGCCCAAACTAGAAATACATATAGATATAGAGTAAGTTTGTTTCAAAGGAGAACACAAATACAAGAGAACTAATTACCTTGTTCATACTTGTAATTATATAATAACACCTTTTCCAAGTATTTATTAATGTAACTTCTATTGCAAACTTTAATTTATTGATTTATTAAACATATTCTCATTTTTTAACAAAATGCTATTTACAGCTTTAATTTTAAATTTATAGCATAATATAATTATTATTGCTAATAATTATATTTTTATTATTTTCAAATATTTAATTTATAAATATCAATCCTCTATCTTTGTTCAACAACATATCCAATGATACTTATAGTATGTAGACTCAAAAGATTCATGTGATTAAAATCATTATTAAGATAACAAGGAGTGGAATATAATGAATGACCTTGAAGTTTTTGGGTCCTATTTAAGAACTATTAGAAGTGAAAAAAATTTATCTCAAGAAGAACTAGCTTTTCTATGTAATTTACACCGTACTTATATTGGAGGTGTAGAAAGAGGTACAAGAAATATTAGCTTGCTTAACATTATAAAGATTGCCAAAGCTTTATCAGTTGATCCATCAAAGCTATTGGAATGCTTCGATAAGTGAAAATGCTAAAGGAATGATTTGTATGGAATTGTGTCTAAAAAGTATTAAGTCAAATTATAAATTTGCTGATATTCAGGATAAAAAATGTCACCTCCCTAAGAACCATGACGGAAAGTGTATTGAATTCCCTTTTGTAAGCCATTTGAAAAGTGTTAAAAAAACCGTAGCCGATAAAATTGTAAGGGACTCCACTAATACAACAGGAGCAGCTTGGAAAAGTGACGATGCTGGGCCAAATAGGATATTAAGATGGGGTATGTTACTTGAAGATGATGAGCTGGTTAAATACGGTATTAATATGGTAAATCTTAAACCAGGTGTCCAAGCAAAACTGCGTGAAAAAGCTGCCCCTTATGATGATTGTATTGAAGTAGCTATAAAACTTACTTGGCTAGTCTACTGCATGGAAGATGCACCGTTCCCTCCAGAAGATTTAAAGATATTTTTGGAGTTTTTCCATGGCCCTATAGATCAAGGCATTACAGTGTGCGAAATTTGTAAAGAAAAACTTTCATTTGAACTTTTTAATCAAGCACAACGAGGTAAGGCCGCTCTTGAAACTTGCCATAAAAACCCTCGAATACATAACGCGAATAATGTTGGCTTTGGTCACAGAGAATGTAACATTGCTCAAGGAAATAAAACATTAGATGAGTTTTATGAATGGTTACAACTAATTTTAAAAAGAGCAGGAAGAATATAGAACAAAGCACCCCGATTCGTTTATAGATACGAATCGGGGTGCTTTGTTATTTTAAATTTCAAACTTGTGTTCAAATGTCTTCAATTTTGTTAATAAATATGATCTTTGTTCAATAGTTTCTCTAAAATCACTAATCCTACTCTCCCATTCTAAACTCGGATTAATAATTGGTACTCTGATTTCTTCCATTCTTTTTCCTAAGGTTCCTAACGTCGATTGAATAAACACCAAGTTCCTTATTTGATTTTTTACCTCTGGCAAATTTAATAAATATAAAAACTCATAGGGATTAAAAGGAGCTTCTTCTGATAATGAAATTATTTTTATATGGCTTTGAACTATACATTTTAAATTGTACTTATTAAGAATAGCCGTATTCCCTATTCTGTATCGTCCGTCAAATACAAACAATATATCCCCTTCTTGTAAGTTTTGTGTTTTACTATATTGATTGTAAATTTCCTCACTTACTGAATTTGTAGGATCCATGGATATTTCTAGATTACTAATATCTGAGGTTCTAATAAAGGGGATTTCTCCTGTACCATAAGCATCAGAGCCAATTTCATGGCCCTTTCGTATGGTTATATAACC
>NZ_MSRC01000013.1 GCF_010093085.1 Bacillus sp. SKDU12
GTTATCTAGTTTTGAGAGAACATCTCTCATTTTGTTTGGTGGCGATAGCGAAGAGGTCACACCCGTTCCCATGCCGAACACGGAAGTTAAGCTCTTCAGCGCCGATGGTAGTCGGGGGTTTCCCCCTGTGAGAGTAGGACGCCGCCAAGCTGTTAACTTAATTTATTATCATCGCGGGGTGGAGCAGTTCGGTAGCTCGTCGGGCTCATAACCCGAAGGTCGCAGGTTCAAATCCTGCCCCCGCAACCAAATATATAAAATGGAATAGGGAGTGCCCGAAAGGCGCAGCCAAAATCATTTTATACAAATATGGTCCGGTAGTTCAGTTGGTTAGAATGCCTGCCTGTCACGCAGGAGGTCGCGGGTTCGAGTCCCGTCCGGACCGCCATTATTGTAAACGAAACGATCATGTTTTCGTTTTTTTTTGTGTTCTCTTTTACTGATCTTCTGCTTGGTGTCATAGCCAAGCTTTCTTTATATCAACAACATCTTGGATATTCCAGCAAAATTCGATACACTAAGAAGAGCACATATAAATATAAGCCGGAAAGGTGGTTTTGGTTCATGGATGAATTTGATTTAATACATAACATTACTCCGCGGACCATTCACCATTCTTCCGTTGATGTAGGGATAGGTGATGACGCAGCGCTCTACACTGCGAAACACGGCGTTCAAGAAATTGTTTGTGTTGATACGATGGTAGAAGATGTGCACTTTACATTACACTATTCCTCACCTGAAGATATAGGGTATAAGGCATTAGCCGTTAATATAAGTGATATTGCCGCGATGGGAGGCATTCCTAAATTTTATTTGGTATCACTTGCGGTACCTCCAAAATGGACGGAATCTGAAATCAAAGCAATGTATGAAGGAATGAATGAACTGGCGAAACTATATCAGATGGATTTGATTGGCGGCGACACAGTCTCTACCTCTGACAAATTAGTCGTAACCGTTACTGTGATCGGTGAAGTAGCAAAGGGACGAGCCTGTTTGCGCAGCTTGGCAAGACCAAATGATATTGTGTTTGTTACAGGGGAAGTCGGTTCTTCTGCAGCAGGGCTATCTATATTATTAGAGAAGACTAAACTTCAAAATACAGCTGTTGACACGGATTACTTTATCAACAGGCATAAGCGGCCTCAGCCAAGAGTAAGTGTCGGCAAAATATGCTCGAGTTTTAAGCGGGCATCTTTAAATGATATCAGTGACGGATTGGCCAGCGAACTAAATGAGATTGCAGAAGCCAGCGGTGTTTCAATTGAAATTGATGAAAGCCTGCTTCCAGTCCATTCTAGTTTGCTTAAGCTTCATTTGAGCTGGAAAGAATGGGCTTTGTTTGGCGGCGAGGATTATGAATTGACAGGCACGGTCTCAAAAGAGGAATGGGAAGTGTTGAAGCAGGAGTGCGAAACACGGCAACTGCCCATCACGAAGATTGGCCATGTCAGAGAAAAAACAGACTCAAACGTGATCCTAAAAACAGATAAAACAGCAATGACCTTAGAGAAAAAAGGATATAATCATTTTAAATAAGACGGGTGACTCGTGTGAAGCAATTAAAGTGGAGAACTGAAAATCCTGAAGAAACAAAAGCGATAGCAAAACTTGCGGCAACGTTTGCTAAACCGGGAGACGTCCTGACATTAGAGGGCGATTTAGGAGCCGGAAAAACGACTTTTACAAAAGGTTTTGCGGAAGGACTCGGCATTACACGTGTTGTGAACAGTCCGACTTTTACCATTATAAAAGAATATAACGATGGCATACTTCCGCTTTATCATATGGATGTGTATAGAATGGAAGATGAAAGTGAAGACCTTGGGCTTGATGAATATTTTCACGGACAAGGTGTCTGTCTCGTTGAGTGGGCCCATTTAATTGAAGAACAGCTTCCGCAGGAACGACTGCAAATAGTCATCAAAAGAGCTGGGGATGATGAGCGGGAAATAACCTTTACTGCTGTTGGGGATCGGTATGAAATGCTTTGTGAGGAGATAAGTAGACATGACAATATTAGCAATTGATACATCCAATTATGCGTTGGGCATTGCGCTGCTTAGAGAAGAAACTGTCATAGCAGAACATATTACATATTTGAAAAAGAACCACTCTGTAAGAGCGATGCCTGCTGTTCATTCATTGCTGAATGATTGTGAGATGACACCGCGGGACCTTTCTAAAATTGTCGTTGCAAAAGGCCCCGGCTCATACACAGGAGTAAGAATCGGTGTAACGCTCGCTAAAACGCTTGCCTGGTCATTAAACATTCCGATTACTGCTGTTTCAAGTCTTGAGGCGCTCGCAGCAAATGGACGGCATTTTGACGGTCTGATCAGTCCTATCTTTGATGCAAGACGGGGACAGGTGTACACAGGCCTGTATGAATACAAAAAAGGGCTTTTAGAGCAAGTAGTTTCTGATCAGAACGTGATGCTGGCCGAATGGCTGGAGCTGCTAAATGAAAAGGATCGCCCTGTTTTGTTTATAGGTCATGATACTTCTATTCACAAGCAAATGATAGAGGATGTGCTTGGAAGTAAAGGGATCATTGGAGCAGCAGCTCAGCATAATCCGCGTCCTTCAGAATTGGCTTTTCTAGGGGCGGAAAAGAAAGCAGAAGATGTTCACAGACTTGTTCCGGAGTACTTGCGTCTGGCAGAAGCTGAGGCGAAATGGATTGAAAGCCAAAAGTAGGGTGATAGGATGAAAACAAAAGCAGCGGTCAGAAACATGCAGCTTGATGATATTGATCACGTATACGAAATTGAAACCTCCTCCTTTACGTCTCCTTGGACGAAGGATTCATTTCATCATGAGCTTTTGGAAAATCCGTATGCTCATTATCTTGTGATTGAAAAGGACGGTCATGTTGTTGGTTATTGCGGGATTTGGATTGTGATGGATGACGCTCAAATTACAAATATAGCGATAAAACCGGAATATCGCGGCCAGTCTTTGGGAGAAGCACTTTTTCGCTCAGCGGTTGAATTGTGCAAAGAAAAAGATGCAAGGCGGCTTTCGCTTGAAGTGAGGGTTTCCAATCATACCGCTCAAGGTTTATATAAGAAATTCGGAATGCAGCCCGGCGGAATAAGAAAGAACTATTATACTGATAACGGGGAAGATGCGTTAATTATGTGGGTGACGATAAATGAGTGAGCAAAAAGAGATTTATGTATTAGGAATAGAAACAAGCTGTGATGAGACAGCGGCAGCTATCGTAAAAAATGGGAATGAAATCATTTCAAATGTAGTAGCCTCTCAAATTGAAAGTCATAAGCGATTTGGAGGAGTTGTTCCGGAAATTGCTTCAAGGCATCATGTTGAGCAAATCACTTTGGTCATAGAAGAAGCCTTTCGCAAAGCCGGCATGACGTATAGTGATATTGATGCAATCGCAGTAACTGAAGGACCGGGACTAGTGGGAGCGCTTCTGATCGGAGTGAATGCTGCTAAAGCCTTAAGTTTTGCCCATCATATTCCGTTAGTTGGTGTCCATCATATAGCCGGTCATATATACGCGAATCGTCTGGTAGAAGAGATCGTGTTTCCCGCTTTGGCATTGGTTGTTTCAGGGGGCCATACGGAATTGGTGTATATGAAGGAACACGGATCTTTTGAAGTCATTGGGGAAACTCTTGATGATGCAGCAGGAGAAGCTTATGACAAAGTGGCGCGAACGATGGGACTGCCATACCCGGGCGGACCGCAAATTGACAAGCTTGCTGAAAAAGGGGATGACAATATTCCGCTTCCTCGGGCTTGGCTTGAAGAGGGCTCTTACAATTTCAGCTTCAGCGGGTTGAAGTCTGCGGTGATCAATACGCTTCATAATGCGTCTCAAAAAGGACAGGAGATTGCTCCTGAAGATTTGTCTGCCAGTTTCCAAAATAGCGTGATTGATGTCTTGGTGACCAAAACAGCGCGCGCTGCAAAGGAATACGGTGTCAAACAGGTCCTTTTAGCTGGAGGAGTGGCTGCAAATAGCGGTCTTAGAGCTGCATTAGAAAAAGAATTTGCCCAGAATGAAGAGATGACGCTCATCATTCCTCCATTAGCGTTATGCACGGATAACGCCGCGATGATCGCTGCTGCTGGAACAGTTGCTTTTGAAAAAGGAATACGCGGTGCATATGATATGAATGGGCAGCCTGGCCTTGAATTGACTTCCTATCAAAGTCTCACGATATAATGGCGTGAGGCTTTTTTCTTTTTTATTAAAAGCTGATTCACAATCTATCCACAGAAATAGGCGTGCTGATGGAGATATAGAAAAATAAAGGGTTGAAGACACTGTTAGTAAAGTGGATATATTCAGAATATTATGTGGATAATGTGTATAATCGCTTACTTCATTTGCTTATGAGGTTAATTTCTGTGGATAAAAAAGCACCTCTAAAAAGAGGTGCTTGACTTTTTTAAGCTTCTTCTGTGGATAGCTCTTCCCATTCGGACAAAAGGGTTTCCAGCTCTTGATTGAGCTTCTCGTTGTCTGCATGAATGGCTTGTACCTTTTCGTGGTCTTGGTAGACTTCCGGATCACATAGCAATTCATCGTTGTGACTGATGTTTTCTTCAATAGTTTGAACTGCAGCTTCAATTTCTTCAATTCGACGAAGGCGTTGGCGTTCTTTCTTTTTCCATTCTTTTTCTTCTTCGTAGGTGCGTTTTGAGTCAGACTTCACTGCAGCAGGTGTCTTTTCAGTTTCCTCTTGCTGCTTCATTTTCTCTAATTCTAATTGCTCTGTTTTTTTCTCTGTATAATAATCGTAATCTCCGAGATACTCTTCTATATGGTTTGATGAAAGCTCCAATACCCTTGTGGCGATTCTGTTAATAAAATATCTGTCATGTGAGACAAATAACAGTGTGCCTGGATAGTCAATCAGCGCGTTTTCGAGAACTTCTTTGCTATCTAAGTCCAAATGGTTTGTCGGTTCATCAAGGATGAGAAAATTGGCTTTTTGAAGCATTAGCTTAGCCAGCGCCAGTCTTGCTTTTTCGCCCCCGCTCAGTGAATGGACCGGTTTCAGCACGTCATCTCCAGAGAATAAGAAATTTCCAAGACAAGTTCGGATTTCTTTCTCCGGAAGACCGGGGTACTCATCCCACAGCTCATCAAGGACACGTTTGGAGGAAGTCAGTTCAGCCTGCTCCTGATCATAGTAGCCGACACTGACATTCGAGCCATAGGAGATCGTTCCTTGATCTGGCTTTAAGGTGTCCATTAATGTTTTCAGCAATGTCGATTTACCGATTCCGTTAGGGCCGACGAGCGCTGCGCTTTCTCCTCTTGTGAGCATAAACGATACTTCTGATAACAGCGGCGGCTGGTTTTCATAGCTGATTGTGAGATCCTCAACACGCAAGACTTCATTTCCGCTCTGCTTTGTAATATCAAAATGAAAGCTTGCAGATTTTTCATCGCCGAGCGGCTTTGACATGACTTCCATTCGCTCGAGCTGCTTGCGGCGGCTTTGCGCTCTTTTTGTGGTAGAAGCTCTCGCCAGATTTCGGTCTACGAAGTCCTGAAGCTTTGCGATTTCATCCTGCTGCTTTTCATACACTTTAAGATCTTTCTCATATTGTGCAGCTTTTTGGTCGAGATAAGCGCTATAGTTGCCATGATACTTTTTACTATCGGCTCTTGAAACCTCGTAGACTTGGTTGACCACTTTGTCTAAAAAGTAGCGGTCATGCGAAACGATGAGAATGGCGCCTGAATAGCCTTGCAAATAATGCTCAAGCCAGGTTAACGTATTAATATCAAGGTGGTTTGTCGGCTCATCAAGAATGAGCAAATCAGGCTGTGTTAACAGAAGTTTACCAAGAGCAAGCCTTGTTTTCTGGCCTCCGCTCAGGCTTTGCACCTGTGTTGAATCGTCAAAATGGCTGAAGCCGAGACCGTGCAGTACTGATCTGACATCCGCTTCATATTGATAGCCGCCTTGATCTTTGAATTCCTGCTGAAGCCGGTCATAGGTTTTCATGATGCTTTCCAATTCATCTGGAGCAGCTGCTGCCATTTTTTCTTCTATAACACGCATTTCCTTTTCCATTGCTTTTAAGTGGTCAAAAACGGTCAACAGTTCTTCTTTTATGGTAAGCTTAGAATCCAAGCCCGTATGTTGGGCAAGGTATCCCATTGTCATATCTTTCGGTTTAATAATTTCGCCCTTTTCATATGAAAGCTGACCTGCGATAATTTTAAGGAGGGTGGATTTCCCCGCGCCATTTCTTCCTACAATGGCGATGCGATCACGATTTCTGACTTCCAGCTTTATATTGTTTAAAATAGTATCAGCACCAAATGATTTGGACAGCTGATTAACTTGTAAGATCATCATATTATTTCACCTCTGCTATAATAAGTTAAGTGTAGCTTATGAATCAGAAGTCAGCAAACAATACATTGTACGAAAAGGCTTAGAGAAGGAAATAGTGTATGATCTTTTTAAGGAGAGTTTGAATATGAATGGATTTTCTCATTTTAATGAACAGGGCAGAGCCCAGATGGTGGACATCAGCGAAAAATCTTCGACTGTCCGTACTGCGGCGGCTGTTTCAAGCGTACATATGAAGAATGAAGTGTACGAGAAAATAAAAAGTCACGATATCGGCAAAGGAGATGTACTGGCTGTCGCACAGGTGGCAGGTATAATGGCCGCAAAGCAAACGTCCAATATCATTCCGATGTGCCATCCGCTTTCACTGAGCGGAGTAGATATATCATTTGACTGGAAAATAAATGAAACTGGAGTTATACTTCATATAAAGGCACAAGTCAAAACAAAAGGGAGTACAGGTGTGGAAATGGAAGCGCTCACTTCTGCATCGGTGTGTGCTCTTACTGTTTACGATATGTGCAAGGCCCTTGATAAAGGCATGGTCATCGGTCCTACTTTCTTGCTGGAGAAGACTGGCGGGAAAAACGGTGACTTTAAAAGAGAACTATCCGAGTATAATGTGGGGGACCAAAAATGAATAAGGATCAATCAAAAATTCCGCAGGCGACGGCAAAACGGCTGCCGCTTTACTATCGCTTTTTAAAGAATCTGCATGCGTCAGGAAAACAGCGTGTATCATCTGCTGAGCTGAGTGATGCCGTAAAGGTTGATTCTGCTACGATTCGCAGGGATTTTTCCTATTTTGGAGCTCTTGGCAAAAAAGGATATGGATATAATGTGGATTATTTGCTGTCTTTTTTCCGAAAAACACTTGATCAGGATGAGATGACAAACGTCATTTTGATTGGTGTCGGGAATCTGGGCACGGCATTTCTTCACTATAACTTCACAAAAAATAATAACACAAAAATTTCTATGGCTTTTGATATCAATGAGAGCAAAATAGGACGTGAGGTAGGCGGTGTGCCTGTCTTTAACCTAAATGACCTTGAACAACACGTAAAAGATGAATCAGTCGCCATTCTTACAGTGCCAGCCATTGCCGCTCAATCGATTACAGACAGATTGGTCGCATTAGGAGTCAAAGGCATCCTTAATTTTACGCCGGCCCGTTTGAATGTGCCGGAACACATTCGAATTCATCATATAGATTTAGCTGTAGAGCTTCAGTCACTGGTTTATTTCTTGAAGCATTATTCAGTTTTAGAGGAAATCTAGTAAAAGGGAAGGAGGAGCCCACATATGCCGATCGGTCCTGGAAGCTTTGCTGTTATCGCAATCGTTGCTCTGATCATCTTCGGTCCCAAAAAGCTGCCTGAATTGGGGAAAGCAGCGGGAGACACACTTCGTGAATTCAAAAATGCGACGAAAGGGTTAACGAGTGATGAAGAGGAAAAAAAGAAAGAAGAACTGTAAGGTAGGATGACACGTATGAAAGTGAATCAAATGTCGCTTCTGGAGCATATTGCTGAGCTTCGAAAACGGCTGCTGGTTGTGGCGCTGGCATTTGTCGTTTTCTTTATCGCAGGATTTTTTGCAGCGAAGCCGATTATTGTTTATCTGCAAAAAACGGATGAAGCGAAGGAGCTTACGCTTAACGCGTTTAATCTGACAGACCCGCTTGTGGTGTTTATGCAATTCGCGTTTATCATTGGGGTTGTCCTGACTTCACCGATTATTCTTTACCAGCTTTGGGCTTTTGTGAGCCCAGGCCTCTATGAGAAAGAGCGCAAAATAACACTCGGCTACATTCCGATCTCTATATTGCTGTTTTTAGCGGGACTATCCTTTTCTTATTATATTTTATTTCCTTTTGTTGTTGATTTTATGAAGCGAATCTCTGAAGACTTGAATGTCAATCAGGTGATTGGAATTAATGAATATTTTCATTTTCTTTTGCAGCTGACGATCCCGTTTGGACTGCTGTTCCAAATGCCGGTTATCCTCATGTTTTTGACTAGGCTTGGCATTGTGACACCGATGCTCTTAGCGAAAATCAGAAAGTACGCGTACTTTGCGCTGCTGGTGATTGCTGCCCTGATTACGCCTCCTGAGCTTTTGTCTCATATGATGGTCACTGTTCCGCTCTTGATTTTATATGAAATCAGCATTTTTATATCGAAGATCGCCTATCGAAAAGCACAGAAAAGCACTGCTGCCGACCAGGACGTATCTTCTGGACAATCATAAAAAATCCATTTCTCATGTGAGAAATGGATTTTCTTTATTTCTGGTTCTTTTTGAGTTTAAATGAAAAAGCGAACATCTTAAAAGAAATGCTGATGTTGTAAGCGGCGAATACCATCAGAAGGATGGAGTAAAATGACCACATGCTGCCTGGCGAGCTTGCGGCAAGATAAGTAAAGATGCACCCTACGGCAAAATAGATCATTCCCCAAACGACCGGGTTTCTCATAAAAATAATCCTCCAATAATCAATTGCATTTGTGCGGTCTGCTGTTCAAGATACTTTTGAACAGGCTCAAGCTGTGTGATGACGACAAATGTATTCATCATCACATGGGCGAAAATCGGCACCCAAATCCGTTTTGTTCTTGCATACAAGAAAGCGAAGGTAAACCCCATTGCTGTATAGAGAAGAAGGTGCTTCAAATCAGCATGCACAATTCCGAAAATAATCGAGCTGAGTAGTCCTGCAAAAAAGAAATTCGTTTTCTCGTACAGCGCCCCGAAAATGATTTTTCTGAAGATGATTTCTTCCAATATAGGCCCGATAATTGAAGAAACGACCATCATGAATGGGACTGCCTGAATGACATCAAGAATAGCTTGTGTATTTTCTGATTCTCTTCCGATACCAAACACATAATATTCAATAGAGCCTGCAATCATTTGAGAGAAGAGAGCAATGAATAAACCGGCTATCGCCCACAGAATAGAAAGTCCGACGGAGTCTTTCCGGCCGTTCCGCAATGTTTCTTTCGGTACAGTTCTCAGGATGAGCAGAACGACAATGAGACAGGCGATAAAGCTGATAACGGACCATAATCCTTGTGCTTGCACGAGATTTTCATTTGTAGGCTTTCCTCCGGCATAGCCGAGTTTAAATAACAAGGGAATTCCGACTATGAAAGAAAACTGCATAATGACATATGTCAAAATAATAAACCAATATTGTTTTCGCAAATGATATGTACTCCTTTGTTAAGTGGGTTTCGTTCATCTACAGCTATTGTAACATAATCAGATAAGGGGTGAAAAAGCTAACGGATAAGGGATCTGAAAAGAATAATGTAAGCGTGAAATTTTTTTTATCTTATCACTTGAAATTGGAAGTAAGATTCTTTATTATAATAATTGTGTTAGCACTCTTTAGTGTCGAGTGCTAAAATTACATATTCATACTATTGAGGAGGTTATTACATTGTTAAAGCCATTAGGTGATCGCGTTGTCATTGAACTCGTAGAATCTGAAGAAAAAACTGCCAGCGGAATTGTGTTACCGGATTCTGCAAAAGAAAAACCGCAAGAAGGCAAAATCGTGGCAGCTGGTTCAGGTCGCGTGTTAGAAAGCGGAGAGCGCGTTGCTTTAGAAGTAAAAGAGGGCGACCGCATTATCTTCTCAAAATACGCAGGTACTGAAGTGAAATACGAAGGTACTGAATACTTAATCTTACGTGAAAGCGACATTTTAGCTGTTATTGGCTAATTCTTAAATAAAAAACATTTAAAAATTCGAGGAGGTACTGTAAACATGGCAAAAGATATTAAGTTTAGTGAAGAAGCTCGCCGCGCAATGCTACGCGGGGTCGATGCACTTGCTGATGCTGTAAAAGTAACTTTAGGACCAAAAGGACGCAATGTGGTTCTAGAGAAAAAATTCGGTTCTCCGTTAATCACAAATGACGGTGTAACAATCGCAAAAGAAATCGAGCTTGAAGACGCGTTTGAAAACATGGGTGCTAAGCTTGTTGCTGAAGTAGCCAGCAAAACAAACGACGTTGCCGGTGACGGTACAACAACTGCGACAGTTCTTGCGCAAGCTATGATTCGTGAAGGCCTTAAAAACGTAACAGCAGGCGCTAATCCTGTAGGCGTTCGTAAAGGTATGGAAAAAGCTGTAGCGGTTGCAATCGAAAACTTAAAAGAAATTTCTAAGCCGATTGAAGGCAAAGAGTCTATCGCTCAGGTTGCTGCGATTTCTGCTGCAGATGAGGAAGTCGGAAGCCTTATCGCTGAAGCAATGGAGCGCGTAGGAAACGACGGCGTTATCACAATCGAAGAGTCTAAAGGCTTTACAACTGAGCTTGAAGTTGTGGAAGGTATGCAATTCGACCGCGGATATGCGTCTCCTTACATGGTAACTGACTCTGATAAGATGGAAGCGGTTCTTGACAATCCTTACATCCTAATCACAGACAAAAAAATTACAAATATCCAAGAAATCCTTCCAGTGCTTGAGCAGGTTGTTCAGCAAGGCAAGCCATTGCTTCTGATCGCAGAAGACGTTGAAGGTGAAGCACTTGCAACACTTGTTGTGAACAAACTCCGCGGCACATTTAACGCTGTGGCTGTTAAAGCTCCTGGCTTCGGTGACCGTCGTAAAGCAATGCTCGAAGACATCGCTGTCCTTACTGGCGGAGAAGTTATCACAGAAGATCTTGGCCTTGACCTGAAATCAACTCAAATCACACAATTGGGACGCGCTTCTAAAGTTGTCGTTACAAAAGAAAACACAACAATCGTGGAAGGCGCTGGCGAAACAGACAAAATTTCTGCCCGCGTGACTCAAATCCGCGCCCAAGTGGAAGAAACAACTTCTGAGTTCGACAGAGAAAAATTACAAGAGCGTCTTGCGAAACTTGCTGGCGGCGTAGCTGTCATCAAAGTCGGTGCTGCGACTGAAACTGAGCTGAAAGAGCGTAAACTTCGCATCGAAGACGCCCTGAACTCAACTCGCGCAGCTGTTGAAGAAGGCATCGTATCCGGCGGTGGTACAGCGCTTGTCAACGTATATAACAAAGTCGCTGCAGTTGAAGCTGAAGGCGATGCGCAAACAGGTATCAACATCGTGCTTCGCGCGCTTGAAGAGCCAATTCGCCAAATCGCACACAATGCAGGTCTTGAAGGATCTGTCATCGTTGAGCGCCTCAAAAACGAAAAAATCGGCGTAGGCTTCAACGCTGCAACTGGCGAATGGGTAAACATGATCGACAAAGGTATCGTTGACCCAACAAAAGTAACACGCTCTGCACTGCAAAACGCTGCATCTGTAGCGGCTATGTTGTTAACAACAGAAGCTGTTGTCGCTGACAAGCCAGAAGAAAACGCTGGCGGCGGTGCTGGTATGCCTGATATGGGCGGCATGGGCGGTATGGGTGGAATGATGTAATCAAACGGCGAAAACCCTTGATATAACAAGGGTTTGACCGTTGATTTCATCTGAAATGCTCAAAAAAATAACATTTTGATAACATTTCTTCATGAAATCCCGATATTGAGGATGTTTCCGAAAGTCTCCTGGACTTTTTGCGAAGCATCCTCTTTCAATTTCAGTTACGTGTGTGTAAATTCTCATTGTGGTTTTCATATCATCGTGACCAACTCTTTTCATGATCGTTGTAATGTCTACCCGGGCTTCGGTCAACATGCTGATGTGTGTGTGCTCTGAAAATATGGGGAGTTGCATGCTTCTTAATAGATGTTCTAAATTGGCTCTTTTAATATTCTTGTACACTCTTTGAATTGATCAGTATCTTTCATATTATCAATATCCAGTAGAAAAGCTGGGAAAGCAGCTGGCTTATTTTCCACCTGTATCTCCGTTATTTTCTCCTGCCAACAATCCATAATTACAGCCACATGGTGCTATTTATGCAAATCTACTCTTATGTACAAATGTTTCATAGCGCTCATCCTCCTATTCGGTTTCAATGAAAATGCCAGTATCCTTAGTTCGAGCGTTGACCAATTGGTGCACAATGGTACGCTAGCCTGTTCACTTTTATTTACTTGTCCTTCAATCTATAAGAAATATACCCAACAACGTTCAATTCTTCACTCTCCTGTTACATAAATTACAATTTATGTAACATTTTTTAGCGAATAGCGAGTATTATACGGCTCTTCTCAAGAAAAATACAACCTTATTTTTTATTTTGTTTTCGTTATTGCAACCTTTTGGGTTAGCCATTGTTTATCGCCACGAGCCTTGTCATTCTCGTTAGTTTAATTGCTTTGTAGTATCTTAAAGTATTCCTGCCTTATAAAATGTCATCTCGTTCGGTTCTCGTACCTTTTTCGATAGTTAAAGTTTTACAAACGTGCTCCTTGATGGTATACAGGGTCTCTTTTTCACGCCCCTCCTCTTAATTCATTTAATTAGCTGTTATACACAAAAAAGCACTTGTTGTCCTTTGACAATCAAGTGCCTTATATCGCTAAATAGAGCAGTGTATTTGTTGACTTATCTTTTTAATCATCCTGTAAGCCTATTACAATCCATTCATCAATAATATCCCAGAAATCAACATTATATTCTGGCTGATCATTCGTAAACCACAGTGTTGCTAAGTTTTCCTGACAATTGTTTAAATCTACAGCAACATATCCACCCATTCCATTCTCAAAAAATCCATAGGTAGTATCAATATTAATTCCTAAAGGCTCATCCAAATCCTCAAGAATTCCCCATTCATATTCACTAAAATGAGTTATTCGCTCTAACGGTATTAAGCCCATTGCACGACTTGGAAAATAATAAAACCCGTTGTGTAACTCTTCATAAAAGTTATTAATGGATTTAGGAACACTCGACCAGACTTGGTTCATTTTTAACTTATGAAGAGATTTGTTCGGTAATCCTCCTTCATAATAAAGAATTTCATCATTTTCACTTTTAACACTGTATAGTACAGCATATTGTCCATTATCTATAATAAGTTCGAATTCTAAGAGATTCTCCTGTAAATACATTATAGTATTACTTAATTCTTTTTCACATACACTATTCCATAAAGCTATTAATTTATTTTTTCTTTCAGCCTTATTAGTTTCAATAAGTACCTCCATCCACTTTTCAGGAATATGCTTTTTTTCAATATTGAGTAAGTCTTCTTTAGACACAAACTCGATGCTTTTTCTGTATTGTTTTAGAAAAGACAATTTATCCATTTAGATCTCCTCCCTTTTTATTTATGTTATTAAACTCATCTATCATTTTTTGAATTTCAATTTCTAATTCTTTTTCTTTTAGTATCATTTTCTTCCTAAACTCAGCGTTTACAGGAATATTTTCTTTTTTGTATATATACCAATCTGCATAAGATTTCGGACCTTTTGAGGTATTTGCCGCTTCACTAAGTCCTATAAAATTCTCTACAAAGTTGGCTACTTCCTTTTGTTGTTTATAAGTTAACGTTTCAAAACCTTCCATACGAGCCATTTTCTCCAATGAAACAATATGGTCTGCATGTAATTTCTTATCAATTATTTTGCCAGGTAAAGCAAAGTCTTCTGTTCCAATTATATCATCTATATTTTTATTTACTTCTTTTTGTATCTTGGAAGAAGGAGAAGCTCTTCTTAATTTACCATATGTTTGGTCAGAAATTTTCCTTTCACCATATCTTGCACCTTGCGTGCTTTTACCCGTACCCTTATTGTTAGAACGTTCAGATCTTCTGAGAACACTCTCTTTTTTATCTTCAATCATACTTTTTAATAGAGGAGTATTTTTTGCGTTATACGTATTCTCGATGTCTTGTGCAATCCCCACAAGTGCAAGATCATTCTTATTTTTAACGAAAGAATTTAGATAAGATTTGCCTTTGTTTATCCCTTTATTGACATGAGCAGCGGCTGTTCCACCTTCAACTACTTTACCTACTTTAGAAAGCTTGGTAGTCGTTTGCACTGCGGAACCCGCACCTTTTGTACCAACGATATTTCCTGCCACATAACTGATATAATGCCCTTTTTCGTATGCATTACCATTTATCATTCCATGAGTCGACAAGGTTTGTCCAGATGATTTTTGAATAAGAAGGTACGCTTAAAACTGTTGTAATTGTTTGTGTGAGTTTTAGTTCGATAGGGAGCTGAGAATAGTCCCATGCGCCCACAACCAAGTCTTTGACGCCATATATCGTATCGTCAATCGCATCGTTAATTACATCATTAACCCCGTCGACGATATTAATTACTGTCTTACCGGCATTGATTGTACCATGCCTATTACAATCAAGCTAAAGGAAATCCTTAAAGAACGTAACCTTTCACAGCGTGAATTGGCACGAATGACAGGTCTGTGACCAAATACAATAAGCCATCTTTGTTCAGACAACGTAGACAGGGGTTATTTATCGACATTAGAAACGGTATGCAAAGTGTTAGACATCGACATTCAGGAGTTAATCGAGGTGGAGTAGTCCTCACTTTAGTAATCGTTCTATGTACGTCAAAGTTGCGAAAAAATTTAAAGTCTGGGGAAAAACGAAGGTAAAAGATTTGACGATGAAAATGGTGGTAACTGATGATTTTGTGATTACTTTTAAGAGGTAGAATACATTAAATAGGTCATACGTTTTAAAGGGGTTGTACGTACTTTATAATTTGTTAAAACATTATATAGGGCTTACAAGGCTTATCTCCACTCTGAAAATAATAAGTGGTTTATTCGGCACTAGGTAGCCCCCCAAAAAAAGAAACCTTGGAAGACATTTTGCCAATCAAGGTTTCAAATAAATTACATTATATCTTAGGTATATCAATCTCTTTGCCTGGAGACTTGCTAATTAGAACGTCAGGAAGGTCTGGGTTATTCTTTTTTAACTTATACTTTTGAATTTTTGTTAATTTTGGGTCAAAGGAAATGTCTTGTGATTTAAAGTCTAGGCTTAGTAGTTTATTATAATTCTTCCTCAAAAAAACTTTCCATTCCTCTAACGAAGAACTTGAAATTTCTTCTGAACTCTCTAACAAACGATGGCCATCTGCATAATGAAATATTAGTAAACCAGTCCCAAAATCACAAGCTTCATTATCTAAGATAACTGTTGGTACTTCAAACCCACTATTCCAATTATAATTGGCAGCAAAGTAATGGAGTATCAGTGGATTATTTACTTTTTTTAACTGGCTGATTAAAATATTTTTATCTGTATTATAAAGCAACCCCACCAGATAAGTAATTTCTGAGTTAACCATCAACTAAATCAATTCTCCATACCTTTAAGATTTATCTTACTCATAATTTGTAGCAGCAATAAAATCAAAAGCACCTGTTGAACTAATTTCATTTGTATATTGAAAATTATATATTAAAATTACTGCATTATATGATTTCTTTAGGTTTATACTTTTCTGGATTTTTGGGATGACAATTTCTTCATACGAACACCCATCTAATAATGCTGAAATATCATTACTACTATTCTTATAGACCGCTTTTTCTATAGTATCCTCATCTGTTTCATCCATATCAATATTAAAATCGATAAAAAATTGGGATGGGACAGACTCGCCATCCTCATCATACGATAAATCAACATACTCTCCTATTGAGTCCTCATCGTTAATATTCCCTAACCAAATTGAAACCCATCCTTGTTTTTCCATTATAGTAGCCTCCTACTTTAATCTTTTAATCTTAGACCTTGTGGTAAAGACGAAACTCCACCCTCTAATCTATAATTAGCCCAATTATTAAGTCGTCTAACAAATGTATTATAGTCGCTAGAAGTATCTATTATTGCTAACAATTCATTATGTGCTTTAGTTGAGCCTAACCCTCCATGAACACCGTTTGGATTGACAAATTTGACATCGGATATAGCTGTTCTTAAATCTTTAATTTCTTCAGCACCAATATCCCAATACTTAAATTGAGGAGCCCTTGAAACTAAGTGCCACTCATGTAAACCTCCAGGTTCTCTAAGTTGACGTTCAATTTTCTTTCTAATCTTTTTATCTTTCCAAAGTTCGTCTAGTTCATTGCTTGTAAGGGAATTGAAGAATTTGTTAAAATTCCCGCTCTTTGCAGTTGGTATATCATCAACAGTTAAATTTGTTATATCTTTAGTATTTTCTATACCCATACTGTTAGAACGTTCAGATCTTCTGAGAACACTCTCTTTTTTATCTTCAATCATACTTTTTAATAGAGGAGTATTTTTTGCGTTATACGTATTCTCGATGTCTTGTGCAATCCCCACAAGTGCAAGATCATTCTTATTTTTAACGAAAGAATGGAGATAAGCTTTGCCTTTATTTATCCCTTTGTTCACATGAGCAGCGGCTGTTCCACCTTCAACCACTTTACCTACTTTAGAAAGCTTGGAAGTGGTTTGCACTGCGGCACCCGCACCTTTTGGACCGACGATATTTCCGACCACATAACTGATATAATGCCCTTTTTCGTATGCATCGCCATTTACCATTTTATCATTCCATGAATCGGCGAGGTTTGTCCAGATGATTTTTGAATAAGAAGGGACGCTCAAAACGGTTGTAATTGTTTTTGTTAGTTTCAGTTCGGTAGGAAGCTGTGAATATTCCCATGCGCCCACAGCCAAGTCTTT
>NZ_MSRC01000014.1 GCF_010093085.1 Bacillus sp. SKDU12
TCGAAACCATATTTCAAATGAGATGCATACCGGTCGCAAACCAAGAGCCCTTTAGAGGCTCTTTTTTTATATGATGAGTCGTTTTTTATTGAAGTACATATTGATGCGGGTCATCGCAAATGACTCTGGTACCTTGAAGGCATCGGCAATAACTTGAGCTGCGACGTATTGATTACGGGGGATGTCAATTATTCGGAGCATGAAAGTAGGTATACAAAAGTGATAAGCAAAATAATTGGCCTGGTACTCTAAATAACGTTTCCACGAAGCGGGCATGATCTTATCATCGTTCATGTGTCTAAAATCGTGGCAAACTTCATGAGCAAAATCCAGCCACTGTTCCTGTCGTGTCTTTCGTGAATCTAAAATAATTGTATACATGCCATTGAATCGCAAAGCAAAGCTCGTATCTGGATTGTAAGCAATTAAGATGTCCAGTGCTTCCGCAATGCGATCAAAATTAATTTCCTCTGGCCTTGTAATGTTGATGTCTCTATATAACTGTTCAATCCAATCTTCTAAATGACTGTTCGTATACCTCAAGATGTCATACCCCCTGAAACGATTGATTGTATTGTTATTATAGGAAAAAATCCTTCTTTCATAGCTGTGAATTAATCCAATTGTCTATTGGTAAATATAAAAGCAAACGTACGTTCTTATTTTGGTGTGAAAGAAAAGCCCTTTGAAGGGCTCTTCGTTACGCTGCTGTTGTCTGAGATTTGTCTTTTCTAACGAGTCCCATGATACCAGGGATAATAAGAAGTACAGCAGGAAGTAAGTAGAATAAAGAAATACAAATTATGCCACCGACACCGGAAATTATGAGTAAAATTCCACCTAGCTTTCCTTTCTTTCTAACAATTACAGAAGCAACAATACCAAGGATGGAGAGGAAGATAGCGCCCCAACCTAAACCGATGATTTCACTTGTGCCAGATGAGTTAAAAGAGGCGTCAAGACCACCAATGATTAACGCCAAAAAGGCTCCAATAAATCCAAAAATTCCACCAATCAGACCTAAAACAAATTCAGTTGTTCTTTTCATTTCAATTCTCCTTACTTAACTGGTACTTTGATTGTTACTGCTTTATTATTCATGAAGTCATCAGTTGTAACATCACCGAAGTTCAATTTGATTTCTTTAACGCTATTAACATCAATTTCTTTTCCGTCAGGAGCTGAAAACTCAAGAACTCCTTCTTGTTTAACGCCGCCTTGAACTTCACCGCCAACTTCTCCATCAGTCAAGAACATGTTTGCCGATAACTGCATGCTGCCAATAACTGCATTTCCTTGATCTGGATAAAAATTAAGAACCTTGTCAGTAGTATTCTCAATGTTTATTCCAACGTTTATCTTGTCTTTCATGATCTTTATATCGCCTAGATTAACCTTCATTCCAAGAGCTTCAGCAGATTGTTTGCTCGCATCGAATTTTTTAGAGCCGTCATCTTTAGTCTCTTCAGTTTTTTTGTCTTTTGAATCACTACTCCCTGTAGAGACATCGTCTGTCGAGCTACATGCTGCTAACGCAAGTGATAGCCCTAAAGACATGAATAAAACGAAAAACTTTTTCAACCTAATTCCCCCAGTTCATAAATTAGAATACCTATTAATAATCGGTTAAAACTGACAAAAATTCAAGAGGATTTCCCCAAAAATGTTAATAGATTCATAAAATTCCCGAGGGTGAAGTTGGTGAATTAGCTTAATTGATCACCTCAAAATTTGAGGTTGAATGTAGAAACAACCTCACGCATCACCTCAATTTTTGAGATTGAAATGGTTTCAGCTGAATAGTTTACCTCAAATTTTGCGGCGAAGTGTTCAGTATTAATTAAACTAAACAAAACAATAATAATAAATAAAGATAAAGAGATTATTATGTGTAATTATTTTTTGTTTCCGTTTTTTATATCTCCGGGTTGTCTACCTGATTTTAGTTGATCAGCAATAATTCTTTGAGCTGCCTCTAAAATTGAAGCTGTTATTTTCCCGTCAGCAGCAGCTATCAGAGTATCAGGATCTTCAAGAATCTTTCTTGCTTCTTCGTTGAAGATTTTATCTTGAGTCTCTTTGTTTTCGCCTCTAAGTAAGAAGTCGATTGAAACATCGAAATAATCAGCAATCTTTATAAGAAGATCATAATTAGGTTCTCGGGTACCTAATTCATATTGCGATAAAGCAGATCGTGTAATATTTAGCTTTTTAGCTAAACCTTCTTGTGTTAGTCCATCTTGTTTTCTCAAAGAAGTTATTCTTTTACCAAGCATAAAATCACCTACTTTCACTATGAACAACCACTATTATTATACGCCACACATTGTAGCAAAAATATATTTGCAACAAAATGAGCCGAAAATTATTGACAGCCACAATTTGTTGCATTAGAATGAAGTCAACAACTTGTTACGATATGTGGCAAACGGAGGTGTGAATCAAATGAGTAAAATAAATAGTCGGCAGCTACTAACAGCTTTAAGAAAAAGAGAAGGCTCTCAGTCTTTAGTTTCTAAAAAGCTAGGAATTTCTCGACAATACTTATCGGCAATGGAGATTGGAGACAGAAACCCAGGTGTTAAGCTAATGGTTAAAATGTCAAATCACTTCAACGAAAAGGCTGAAAAGTTGTTCCCAGACCTTTTTTTTGAAGAGGATTGCCACAAAACGAAACAAAAATCCCACACAGCATAGGGAGTGAAAATATGGTTAGTCCAACCGTCCAACACGAATACACTGACGTGAGGTGATCACATGGCGAAACAAACTAAGAAAAAAACAACAAACATCAAGATGGGCAAAGAATATTACGGAACGATGGACAGAGAAGAGTGTTTCCGTAAAGCTCTTGAGCCGTACTTCACTTCTAAAAAAGAATTAAGGCTTCACGCTTAATATTCTGCTTCACCTTTTTTTGGTGGACAAGCAAGGAGGTAACAGCATGAATCAAATTGTTTTTATTGAAGGCAACCAAGCCGTAACTGACAGCCTGACAGTGGCTGATGTATTCGGAAAACGTCACGACACAGTTCTGCGAGACATTGAAGTTCAAATTGAAAAAATTCAACAAGCCGGCGAAAAGGAATTCTCACTCCACAACTTTGCGGAGTCAACTTATGAGAATGGGCGCGGCCGAGAATATCGCAAATACAATTTAACAGAAGATGCATTCACATTGGTTGTCATGGCCTATGTAACGCCAGAAGCCATGAAAATGAAAATTAGATTTATCAACGAGTTCAAGAGAATGAAAGATTACATTCAACAATTAAATGAACCGTCCTACATGATCGAAGATCCAGTTAGCCGGGCAAAGCGATGGATCAGCGAAGAGGAAGAACGGCAGAGACTTGAACAAACAGTGAAAATTCAGGAACCATTGGTCAACTTTGCACAGAGTTGCATGGCGGCTGAAAAATCATTGCTTGTGAGAGAACTGGCAAAGCTTGCTTCGAAAAACGGCATCATGATTGGTGAAAAGCGACTGTTTCAGAAGCTGCGCGAATGGAAGATGATCATGGCCAAAAAGAATGAGCCATACCAGGAATACATTGAGCGAGGTTTCTTTGAGATCGCACAGGGGGTGCGCCAAGTAAACGGGACGCCGAAATCCTGGCTGACAATGCGCATCACTCCGAAGGGACAAGCCTTCATCATCAATAAGCTGAAAAAACAGCAAGCCAGCTAGTTCCTTCATTATTTAAATTTTACCAGTTAAAACTAAATATATCAGGGGGCAAACATATGTCGAACAATCCATACAATATGGACAATTTACCAAGCATTCTCAGGCGAGAACGCAAAAGGGCAGGATTGTCGCAGTATCAAATTGGCAAGGTGATTGGGAATAGAGATCAATCGTATGTCTCCAATGTGGAAAACGGTATTTTTCCTCTTACGCCTGATCTGTGTATCAAGTGGTTTGAAACTTGCGGAGCCTATGAACATATTGATCTCGTACATTTCTTGTTTAAGCTTCATCCGACAGCAGCGGCGCCTATTGATCCGGCATTAAATGAGAGCGCAAGCAGCGCGGTTATCAATATGATTCATCAACTTGAAGAAGCATTACAAGCTACAAGGCATCTTGCACGATGGTTGGCAAATGACCGGCCAGGCAGAACCGGAGAACTACCGATGAATGAAATCAAGCAAATTTTTGATTTGATACCAGCAAACAAAACACTCATTTACTCACTAGTTCGGAACTACGGTTTGAAGATGCCTGAATTGGCTGACAGGTGGACGCGCAAAGCGTTAATGGATCAGGTTGCAATGTCAAAACAAGAAGAAAGAAAGGCGGTATTAGTATGAAAACCAATCAATTTTTAAAGGCAGATGTAGAGTCAGCTACAAGAAAAATTAACTCAGCGGAAGAGCTTTCAATCATGTTGTTAGAGGCTTTGCGTGATGGAGATTACGAAGAGGCTATGAGTCTAGCTGGAAGCATCAAAGTTCTTTCTGAGGATATCAGCCGTATGGAAAATAAAGGACGATTACATGAAACTGTTCTGAAAATGCAACAGCGTGGAATCAATTTGGCAGTGATAAGTAGGTATGTGCGATGAGCGTCGAAAACCCAATGATTCTGAACAACTGGCACGACAGGCTGACTGAGCCGGAAACGCAAAAGGATTTTTTCGGGGATGAAGTTACGCCAGTCGATGATTACGTGATAGATAACGCTGAGGGTGAAGTCATCTTGAGAGAAAACCTTGAGCGGTACTTAAAGGAGCATCTTGGTTTTGAATTTAAAAATGAGCAATAAAAAAGCCCACTCTGGCAAGTGGACTTAATTAAAGGCTATTTGAAAACTCATATAACAATATTCTACCAGATAGCCTCAAGAAAATCAATGGAGGTTTTATACATGGCTAAAGCAGTAAAAGTGGAATTCAGCGAGCGTGCGGAGGATCAGCAACGTTTGAGACAGGTCGGCGGTTCAATTGTATTCGCCAAAACCGGTAAAGCGCAGTTTAGTTTCCCTTCTATGGATCACTACCGGGAATGGCAGCGGCTTGGTGCAGAAGCATACAAGAGAAAGGTAGGGATTCTCTGATGCTTGCACAGGTTTACATGCCTACGGACAACATGACGGAGGATCAATGGCTTGAGGCTCGGCGTGCTGGCATCGGGGGTTCCGATGCTGCGGCAATTGCTGGGCTGAGTAAGTGGAAAACGCCAATGTCAGTTTATCTGGATAAGCTCGGACAGGCACCTCAAGAGCATATAACCAGTGAGGCGGCATATTGGGGGCATATTCACGAAGAAACCGTTGCCCGGGAATTTTCAAAGAGGACTGGAAAGAAGGTGCGGCGGCGGAAAGCAATCTTACAGCATCCTGATTACCCGTTTATGCTTGCGAACGTTGATAGATTAGTAGTTGGCGAACGAGCAGGACTGGAATGCAAAACAGCATCAGAATACTTGAAAGGTGAATGGGACGGCGAGGAGGTGCCGGACGCGTATCTGGTCCAATGTCAGCATTATATGGCTGTTACCGGGTTGAGCGCTTGGTGGATCGCTGTTCTGATTGGCGGCAACAAGTTCGTTTATAAAAAGGTTGAACGAGACGAAGAGCTCATTGCATACCTGATTCAAATTGAACAGGACTTTTGGAAAAACCATGTTGAGAATGAGATCCCTCCTATGTTTGATGGTTCTGAGGCTTCTGCCGAGCTTTTAACGCATATGTACCCTGTAGGGTTCGAAGATGAAACAGAGCTTCCTCTGTCGGCAAATAAGCTCATTGAGCAATACAAATCAGCTAAGGATAAGGAGAAAGAAGCCAAAGAAAGGCTCAAAGAAGCTGAAAACCAATTAAAAGGGATGCTCGGGGAGTATGAGGTAGGCAATGCTGAAAAAGCGCTTGTTACTTGGAAAACCGTTACGACAAACCGTTTTGATACAAAAGCATTTGCTGCTGAACACCCTGAGCTCTTTGAAAAATTCAATAAAGTATCGACTCATAGACGATTCAATGTGAAGGAGTTAAAAGACAATGGCTAAAAACGAGGATATCAGAAATAAACTGCAAAACAGAGCAGGCGGCGCGCCTACTGAGAAGCCGCCGACACCAGCTCAAACTATAACGGCATATCTAGAAAAAATGGCACCGGAGATCCAAAAAGCATTGCCAGATCACATTAAGCCAGATCGCTTGGCGCGTATTGCATTAACGACAATACGCACTAACCCGGCACTTTTAGAATGTAGTGTTCCGTCTCTTCTAGGAGCAGTTATGCAGTCAGCTCAATTAGGACTAGAGCCTGGTCTAATTGGTCATTGTTACTTTGTTCCTTTCTGGAATAACAAAGAAAAAAGGCGCGATGTGCAATTCATCATAGGATACAAAGGAATGATTGACCTTGCAAGACGATCAGGACATATCGAAAGCATCTATGCTCATGCCGTTTACGAATCAGATAAATTCGACTACGAACTGGGCTTGCATCCTAAGCTGGTTCATAAGCCGGCTACAGGACAAAGAGGTGAGATAACACATGTTTATGCAGTTGCTCACTTCAAAGATGGCGGTTATCAATTCGAGGTGTTCAGCAAAGAAGATATTGAAAAAACACGCAAACGAAGCAAAGCAAGTGATAACGGACCTTGGCAAACAGACTATGAAGAAATGGCAAAGAAAACAGTCATTCGGAGAATGTGGAAATACCTTCCGATCAGCATAGAAATTCAGCAACAAGTTGCACAAGATG
This sequence comes from Bacillus sp. SKDU12, assembly GCF_010093085.1. Lineage (GTDB taxonomy): Bacteria > Bacillota > Bacilli > Bacillales > Bacillaceae > Bacillus > Bacillus mexicanus. The sequence continues at coordinate 6,720 of NZ_MSRC01000014.1, forward strand.
AGACGGTTCGGAAGGATGTAACAGCAGAAGCTCAATCCGTATATGACGATAATGTTTTAGATTTAGGCGGAAATCAGCTTTTGAGTGAGCCTGAACAGCCAAATGAAAAACCAAGTGCGCAGGCTGCTGATCCTTTTGACGGTAAGCCTGTAGACATCAGCAAAGATGACCTCCCATTTCCATTAAGGTCGGCATCCCCTTCTGTTACAAGTGGCTGACGGAAGGGGCGCCGAATCGCGCGCAGCTGTTCCGTGCTTATGTCGAAGGCTATCTCAGAACAAATGAACCTGATTTACGTTTAGTCCGCATCAGCGGAATGACAGCATTGTGCGAAAGGAAGTAGGTGAGCCATGAACTACCTGAAAGAAATAAACGGCTTCATGAATTGGCTAGAAACGAATCCGTTGTCTGCTACAACTCAAGCATTATGGTTTCATCTTTTGCACATCAACAACAAGGCAGGGTGGCGGGAGTGGTTCACAACTTCAAATACTACTCTGCAAGCAAAGATTGAGATTTCTGAAAACACGTTGATCAAACACCGAAAGATGCTGATTGATCTTAAAAGAATCGAATATAAGCCTCAGGGCAGGAAAGCAGGGCAATACAGGCTGGTCTCGTTTGAAACGTCTGTATCGGAGCGGAAACCATCTGAAAAGCCAGTTCCCGAACCGACACTATTACCCCAAGAAACGCAGGAGGTTGATCCAAAAATGAAAAATGCTTTTGAGCTATTTGAAAATAAGGTCGCTCGTTCTATTGGTACCATCGAAGCGCAAAGAATCGGCTACATGGTGGATGATTACGGCGAAGAGAAGGTCATAGAGGCAATGAAAAAGGCTTTCAGAAATAAAGGCAGCAACGTTGGCTTGAGCTACATTGAGGCAATCCTGTCCAATCCATTAAGCCAAAAGAGAAAGGAGAAACAACAGTATGGCAATAAACAAAGCAGTCAGCATAGACACAGCGTTCCAAACAATGATGAAGGGGCTTCAAGCAAGATCGCGTTCTTGGGAAACAGAACAGGCCGCATCAGAAGAAAAGGTTGAGTATGAATGCTCTGAGTGCAAGGATCGCGGCGTTGTGATCTACCGCATCCACAAAGACACTGAGCTGCGGTTGAGAAAAGAACACAAGCCATTGGACAGCCTATCACTTGATGAAATGGTTCTTGAAGAAGATTATCTTGCGGGAAAGGTTTGCACGCCGGATAAGGCTCGGGAATGGAAAACGACGTATTCCAAACAATGTGAGTGTGTGAAACAAAAGAAAATAGCGAAGCTTATGGCAGCCAGCGGCATTACAGAAAAGTTCGAAAAACTGTTGTTCGGCAACTTCAAATTAAACGGTAAGCCCCAAATGATCAAAGATGCCTATGAATGTGCGGTCGAATACTTCAAAGACTTTGAAAAGATCAAGGGAGAGCGTGCCAATAGCATTGCTCTGCTGGGACAGCCAGGTAGCGGCAAAACCCATCTGTTAACTGCCATCATGAACAATCTCATTAAGAAGAAATCGACTCATTGTCTGTACTTCCCTTACGTTGAGGGCATGAGTGATCTGAAAACTGACTTTGACCAGCTGGAAACAAAGCTGAACGCCATGAGAAAAGCAGATGTGTTGTTCATTGATGACCTATTCAAGCCAGTTGACGGGAAGCCAAGGGCAACCGAATGGCAAGTCGAACAGATTCAGTCAGTTGTGAATTATCGCTATCTGAACCATAAACCTCTGCTGATCTCTTCTGAGCTCACAACGGACGATCTGCTGGACGTTGACGAGGCGCTCGGGTCACGGATTTACCAGATGTGCAAGTATTACACGGTGATCATTCAGGGCAACCGGATGGAATTAAATCATAGATTGGGTGATTGGGATTGAACGAGAAAACGAACGTTAAAGGATCCGAAGGAATGTATTTGTTCGGGCCTGCTGAACAAAAGAGCGGCAAGGACCTAACACCGGCTATCCGGGTGCTTGAAGAAAAGATCAGACAAATGGAGCTGATGCGCAGTGCTTAAAGCGGTGATCCTGCTGCCGGCCATCATACTGACGGCGCCAGCAAAAGAAAAGCAGATTCAGCATTGGGAACAGATTGACGGGAGGTAACGACGGCACGGGGAAACGGGCCGATAAGGTAATAGTCAGAGATGGAGGCGACGGAATGAAAGTTTTAGAGAATCAGATACTTTATCAGTGTGAACATTGTGGAAAGCGGCTGATGACAAAGCACGGAGCGAGGTTGCACGAAAGAGTATACTGCTCGGTTGTCAGAGAGCTAGAACAGAAAAAACGTCAAGAATCCTGTGAACATAAGCACATGGAAATGAGTTACTGCACCATGCCGGGTGAAGATCATTTGCAGATGCCTGACTATGAATATTGTGTAGATTGCGGCATGAACGAACTAGAGATTAGGAAACAAAAGAATAAGCTTCGGGAGGCATCACATGCCAGCAAATAAGTACGGCGCCAGAAAAACACAGGTGGACGGCATCACGTTCGATAGCCGGGCCGAAGCCAAATACTATGAGCAACTGAAATGGCTCAAGGTGAGCAAGCAGATCAAAGATTTTAAGATGCAGCCACGGTTCCTGCTACAAGAAGCATTCAAAAAGAACGGCAAAACTTTTCGGAAGATTGAATATATTGCAGACTTTGAGGTTCATAACTTGGACGGCAGCATCGAGATCATTGACATCAAGGGCGTGGAAACAAAGGAATTCTCCATCAAGCGCAAGTTGTATGAGCGGATTTACGATACGCCACTCAAGGTGCTGGCTCTGGATAAGTCACTTGGCTTCATCGAGCTGGACGAGCTGAAAAAACTCAAAAGAAAGGCGGGAAAGTCCACTGCTAAACGTGGTAATCGCAGACGATCGGCCGTTGTGGGTTCAGGAAGAAGATAAGCTCATGGCCTGTATGACACGTTGCTCTCAGTTTAAGGCATGCGCCAGCCGAATGGGTTCTGATTGCAAGAAGCTCGGCGGCACAGAGATACCCAAAATCAATGGAGGAGGCAGATACCATGGAACAGCAAAGCATCAATCCTTACAAGCCAGGACCGGTTGAAGAATGGAAGATGACGCCGGAACAGCTGGCCGAATACGTGAAAAAGCATCCGATCGTTTACCGGGAGGATCTGAAACCATCGCCGGCATTCACGATGGCCGGATGGAAACCGGATCACTATTAAACACAAAAAAAGCACCGAAGCGTAAGCCCCGATGCTCTGATACGAACTGGTACTTCTATCATAGCACAGGGGGCGCTAAGAATGTACAACCCAAGAGAAATTAATTTAAGCAAAGATATAACAATTGAACAGGCAATTAAGCCGGGCAAAATACAGATTCTTATTTTAGATGGGAACGAGGGCACTGCACATGTCCTTGAAGCCCCAGAACACGGTGAAACAATCATTCAAACAATTAAGGGCGGTCTGTCTCGTTTAGATTACAGGATCGGCCACAAATTCAAATAGCAGGGGCTTTCCCCTGCGGGGGAGGAACGGCATGAAAGAGAGAATTGAACGTCTGAAAAAACTGACATACATTCCGCAGAATGACATTGCTTGGCTTATAGAGCAAGCGGAGCTGTCTGTTAAGCAGCAGGAAATCATTGAGGAAAACAAGCGCCAGCAGGAAGTAACGGTCCATCAATTCCGGCAGGCTCAAAAGGACATTCAGCAACTAAGCGGTGATAGGAAGCGATACAAACAGGCATTAGAGAAGATCATTACCAATCTCAATTTTGCGATAACAGTTGCTCAAAATGAATTGGAGGGTGATGTGAAATGAAAATTACAGTAGACAAAAAAGTGAAGAAGTTCTATCTAGCCCTTAGTAATACACGTAAGCCAGAGGATAGCAAATGGAAGCCGGCGGTTGGTCATGAAATTCAAGTAGGAAAATATCGTTTCTGCGCTATTCCATCGTTTGATCATATTAACGTATCAGAGGTAACAACTGGACTACAGGTTCTTAAAATTCCGATGACCTCTAAAATCTATCAGATGACAATCGACAAAGAGGACACGTTGAAATTTTTCGAGAGCGTTGGTAAGGATTTAATCAAAATAATCAATAAGCACAGTACGGCTGTTTTTGATAAATGTCTCATGGAGCAAAGAAAGCACACGTTCAGCAGGCTTGGCGAAATGCCACCGGTTGAGGTTTATGACATGGAGGAGGATGCAGAATGATTCCTTTACAAGTTGAGCTTCAGCGGGCAGTCAAAGCCACAAAAGACGAAGCGATGACAGTTTATGAGGCGGCGGAACACTTAAAGGTTAATGTCGAGGAAGTGCCTATGATCGTTGCTCAGGCTGATGATCTGAAAATGATAGGCAATGACGCAATTATTGCAAAAAGAGACAAGACAAACGGTTGGCTCATTGGGGCGATGGTTTTGGTTTTATTCTTTGCAATTGCGGTTCTGCCAGGAATAGGGGAATAGGGACTTTTTATAAAGCCCCATAAGGAAAGTGAGTTAAACAATAAAGAATGGCTGCAGCTGCTAAAACACTGAATAAAATTCCAGCCAGTGGTTTTTCAAGAACAAATCTTATGTAGTCCAAAAACTTACCTCCAAACATACTTGACTAGTTTAATAGTAACAAATGGGAGAGTGAATTTCTGTTAAATCTTTATTACAAAAGGAAAGATGAGCATGATCGAATACAGCTGCCCTGAATGTGGTCACAACGAATTAGATATAAAAATCCGTCCACATGCACGCTGCCCGAAATGCGGCTGCAGCATGGGCGTTGAGGAGGAAATAGCGTGAAAATAGATAGCGTCTTATCATCAGAAAAAAAGCCATGTGCAGTATGCAATAGTAAAACTTACTCGTATAAAATCTATGAACAATCCAACATAGCCATAAAAATACCAGTGTGCGATACAGAAAGTAGAAATTGTTTGCAGAAAGTAGACGTGAAAGATATGGCTTCATTCGCTTTAAAAGTGATCAAAAAAGATATTCAGGAGGATGCGAAATGAATCTTGAAAAAATGTTCGAAATGCAGAAGGCGCTTGATGAACGGATCATCAAAGAAAAGGGGCTGGAAGGTCAGGACTTGCTGCCAAACCTCATTCTCGCTTTACAGGTGAAGCTGGCCGAGTGTGCAAATGAATGGCGCGGCTTTAAGCATTGGAGTAATGACCGGGAGCCGAGAACAAAGCACCCGTTAGAAACTTCTCCTAATGGTGCTTTCAGAAAAGGCGGAAACCCTCTACTTGAGGAATACGTGGACTGCCTGCATTTTATCTTGAGTATCGGGAACCGGATTGGATACTTAAAAAATAATGAATCTGTTGACGAGCTTAAACGAACTACCACAAAAGGAACGGGTGTACATGCCTTTATGGATGTATTCAATGCAATTGTATATCTAAATGATGAAGTGATATGCACAACAATAATAGATAACGAATTAGCTCATTATAATTATGAAAATCTATTTTCTTTATTTAACGCATTAGGGGAAACACTTGGGTTCACGCCTGAACAAATCGAAGCTGCATACATGGACAAAAACGCCGTCAATCATCAACGGCAGCAGGAGGGATATTGATGAACCACATTGACAACCCGATCATTTCAGGCGTTATCAGCAAACTAAACGCACAACAAGAAAAGGGGCTTGCCAAGTACGGCCAGCCCGTCCAAGTTAGTGCCTATGACCTGCGCGGCTGGTTGCAGCATGCGCTTGAAGAAACTCTTGATCATGCAGTCTATCTGGAAGCAGCTATCCAATCACTGGACGACAATCAAAATATCAAAAAAATTATCAAAGGATTCAATGAAATGGAGGCTGCACGTGAAAACATCCAACGCTCATATTCTCCTCGACATTATAGCGGATGGGATCATGCAATGTCACATTTTAAAGAAATTCTTGTATCGGCTCAATTATTTAAGAGGACAACGGAAGAAGATAAGGAGGGCGCTGAGTGAGTACAAAGAATGTCCTGAATGCAAAGGGTGAAATGATGGGAGGCGACGGAATGAGAGAGATTAAATTTCAGGCATGGGATTTAGATGCTGAACAAATGTATAACTGGGAGAGTATTAAACAGCTTTTTCATGAGCATTTAGCTCATCCAAGGGTAAAGGTTAGACAATACACCGGATTGAAGGATAAGAACGCCCAGGAGATTTATGAGGGGGATGTCGTCAAGTTCGCTTTTAATGATGAGGGTGAAAATATACGATTTATGCAAATTGTTTTTGAGGGAAGCGGTTTTAAGATGAAAGAAATTTATCGTAACTACTGGCTTGAAAAAATTGATGGAGTCCTTTGCATCAAGCGCGGCATACTAACCGATCGCAAGGGAACTCTTCAAGAGTTATACAAAAGTAATGAAATTTATACGACGGAGATCATCGGCAACATTTACGATAATCCTGAGTTATTGGAGGGTGCGGAATGAATGACTTCCAAGAAAGAAAACAATTTTTAGAGAAATACTATCAGGAATTTAAGTCATTGCAAGAGGTTGTCATCGCTTCTTTGGATGAAACGTTGTCATTGTTCTGTGCTGCCTTTCCAGAAGCAGAGCCACACAGGAACTATTTTTACCAAAGGGCTTTGAAGGAGGGCGCGGAGTGATGGAGAGCAACCTATGATTCTCAGGATACTGTTTCTGCTGATGGGATGCGGATTCTGGATATATTTCCAACACGATTACCGGCCGGACATGAAAGCGAACCTTGCTTTGATAGGGGTAATCATTTCATTCACGGCTGCGGCTTACTTTAAAGATATCGATAAGTATATAGAGAAGAGGGAAAACAAATGATAATAGCCTTGAAAATAGTTCTCTTACTGGTTGTGGTTATCTCTCTTATGGGAGTTATAGGCGAGGATAAGGATTCACAGCTGCGGAATCACTTAACAGCAATATGTATCACATCTATTATCGGCACCATTGCTACATACGTGTTGCTCTAACTGAATAAGTCCAAGACGGAAAGCCTGCGGACACTGAACTTACAGCATTAGCGCTGTTCGTTCGGTGTCCGTTTTTTATTTGAGCGGAGGGATGACATGAAACAGGAAAAGAAAAAGCCCAATAAAAACGCGCAGGAGCGTTCTGAGCGGTTTTGGCGGCAAATGATGGGGCAAGACAGGCAAACACTAAGAAGAGGCAAAGGCGGCGCTTTTAAGCGTAAATAAGAGGAGGATAAACATGCAGGATTTAATCATTGAATACAAAAGAGCGTTAAAAGAAGCGAGAAAGATGTACCGGGCATTCTCGGAAACACCAGAAAATGAAATGACAGCAGAACAAAAGAACGATAAGAAGATCATTGGCAGTATGATCAGCGATATTGAATTCACTCTCGAATGGCTGCAGAACGGTAGACAACCAGGAGCACGCCGAGGAGCTGACAGAAGGGACGTTTATCAAAGAACGATTCTAGCTGATCCTCGTATCATTGATGCACTGCCAGAAGCGTATGCGATCAATCAAGAGCCAGAAGGAGAGGTAAGCGATTGGGACAAAGAAAGAATTGCTGACGCCCTTTCTGTTCTCACTGAAAGAGAGAAAGACATTTTCATCATGCATACTGTACAAAACATGTCTTTTGAAGAGATCGCCCAGCTGCTGGACATTAAGAAGGGAACAGTACAGAAAAACATTGAGCGTTCCCGTATGAAAATGAAAAATAGAGCGAAACACAGTCTATTCTGTTTAGCCGAATAGGCTTTTTGTTTTATTTAAAAGTAAGAAAAAATCCTTTAAAACTACTTTTGATATAGTTATAATCATATTGGTTACTTTTTCAATATTAGGGAATTTAAAGAGGACGATGTTGATGTACAATCTAAAAGAACGTGATGCAATTAAAAGGTTTTTAAATGAGGAGATTGTTAATACAAGCGAAGCAATTGAAATATTGGGCTTTACTCGTCAATATCTTAATCGGCTAATTAAAACGGGTCAACTTGAACCGGTTAAAGAAATGCCGAGGGACAGACTTTTTATAAAAGAGGATATATTGGAATTCCAAAAGCATAGGAAGAAATGAGCACCCGGATAATGGGTGTGTTTTATGTCCTGATATACCTTAAAGAGAACTAAATAATAGGCCCCCAAGTATAAAAAGAGGTGGAAAAATGAAGGACTTTTTTGTGGGTTTCTGGAGAAAGATATACAACCGAAAGAAAAATGAAGTTGAGAAGATACCCTTTGATGAGATAACAGAAGTAACAAAATATCTTGAATACTTTGGTAAACCTTATAAAAAAGGATCTACAATCAAGGATGAAGAAGATTTCAAAACAAAAATTAGGCTAGAAAAGCTTAAAGAAAATCAGCTAAATAAATTAATTAATAAATTAGATGGTAGTTTAGAAGTTTCTAACGATACTTCTAATTTAACCCCGATTCCTTTCGCTATAAATACAGCAGTAATGACAAGTACGGTGAGTATTATAACAAGTTTAATTGCTTTTTACACTGCAACAGCTAATTCATTTTCAAAGATAGCGCTAGACATAGATGAAAAGAAAACAATTAAGCCTTCAGAGCTATTTCAAATGATTATAGATGGAGGATTAGACTTAGGTTCTGTTGCTGTTATTTTAGCTGTTCTTCTGTATTTTATAATAATGGGAATTTGGCTTCTAATCACTACAAAAAGAACTGAATTTTCATCAAAATTACGATGTTATAAGATGCTTTTGGAAGAAATAATTGAAGAGGAATCAGAAACTGAAGAAAAGAAAAATGGACAAACAGAAGATATAAAAAAAGAAAAACAAACAAAAAAGAACAGAAAAAAAAGAAATAAAAAGTGAGACTCTTGAGTCTTCGTTTGACAAAATTTATAAAAGGATAGTTGGGAGAGAAGATATTGAATAAAGAAAAATTGAGATATGCTATAGCTAAAGAGATATATGAAGGTAACACCCCTTTGACAGAAAAGGACTTTGAAGTTTCCGAAGATCATTTTGATGAAGCAGTGAACTTTTTAAAACGGGAAAATTATTTAATCGGTGTTTTTTATTCAGATAATCGTCCGCATTTATATAAACTAGGTCCTGAACTAACTGAAAAGGGTGAACACTTTTTAAAAGAGAATGGCGCTTGGTCCAAGACTTATAAAACTATTAAAGAAATAAGGGATTGGATTAAATGAACAAGAGTATCTTAGAGGACTTTCGTCTTACGGTTGCCACCTATTTATGAAGGACGCTTTCGTTCGACAAATTTTGCAGTTGGTTCGTTTGTCACGATTCCTGCCGATATATAGGTAGGAGGTGATAACATGGACGGTGCTGCTTATGAATACGAAACTTTTATTAGAAGAGCATTTGGTATATCTTTGAATGGTAAAGTGATCAATCGATCGGAAGACCCTGCAGGTTTGGCAAATGCAGATAATTTCAATATTGCTGATGAAATTAGTTTAGTGAAAGCAGGAATTGCTTATGCAATGTCTATATATGTCTTTCATGCGCGTAGGTATAAAAATATAAGTATTTCAGAACTTAAGAAGATGAGAGAGTATATAAATTCGGTTCAAAATGCAACTAGCCATAAACAAATATTGGAATTGATCCAGTCTTTCGATGAAGAAGTGGTTAACGCATATAACTTGAACAACATTTAAATTTAAGCATCCTTCGGGGTGCTTTTTTATGTTCTCTGTAAACCGGGTCCAGTGAATCTCAGATCAGACTATTGGCGGCTGACAGCCTCTGAGTTTGGGCTTGGTTTAGAGAGAATATGAAGGAGATGATTCGTTGAGCAAAGTGAAAAGAGTCTTTCCCGGTCCTACAAACGGACTGATTAATTGGATGGAGCAGAACTTTCATGAGATAGATGGCTATGTTGCTACTTTCAACATGAAAGACGGCACCACAATGACAATACATGACACGGAAACATATGTGCAGGCTGTGGGACTTGCGGAAATAGGGAAAGGCACTATTCATCAGCTTGCACACGATGACGAGTTCATCCCGAGAAAATAATCTCCAAAACAACACGAATCAGAAGGGGGCGGCGGTGAATGTAGATGGCCGAAAAGCACATTCAGGCGTATAAGGATTACGTCAAAGGCATGAAATACAAGGACCTTGCTGAGAAATACGGGGTGTCAGTGAACACCATAAAATCGTGGAAGCAGCGGCATGGTTGGGAAAGGAAAAAGGGTGCACCCATTGAAAAAAGTGTGCACACAAAAAAAGGCGGTCAACCTAGCAACAAAAATGCAGTCGGGAACAACGGCGGCGCACCACAGAGGAATCAAAACGCTGTGACTCACGGCTTTTTCTCTAAATTCCTGCCAGAAGAAACGCTTGAAATCATGGAAGAGATTCAGGCGCGTTCGCCTGCTGATATGATATGGGATCAAATTCAGCTTCAATATGCAGCTATTATCAGAGCGCAGCGCATAATGCACGTGCAGGATAAAGACGACATGACTAAGGTTTTGAAAAAAGAGAAACCGGGTGCATTTGGCGATGAGCAAGAATGGGAGTTTCAATTCGCTTGGGATCGTCATGCAACCTTCCTGAATGCTCAGTCTCGGGCAATGGGGGAGCTGAGAGGCTTGATCAAGCAGTTTGACCAGCTGGCGCATGAGCAAGATGAACGGCGCCTTAAATTGGAGCAAATGCGCTTGAATATCGAGAAAGCGAAGAAAGATATTAACGGCGATAACGGAAACTCTAAAGAAAATGAAGTTGCTGCCATGTTGAGGGAAATGGTGAAACCTCATGGAACTTAACTCAAAGCAGCAAGAAGTATGGAACAGCTTTATTGAAGAGCAACCGAAAATCTTAATATGCAGCGGGGCGAAAAGGGCAGGGAAAACATTCGTGCTCCTTTTGACGTTTCTCGGGCACATAAGCAAGTATCAAAACATGGGGCTTTCTTTTATCATAGGCGGGGCAACTCAGGCTTCTATAAAGCGGAATATCCTAAATGATTTAGAGTTGATCTTGGGGAAAGAATTGCGCCTTGATAAAGCAAATGCTGTTGAGATATTCGGCAACCGTGTTTATTGCTTTGATGGTGCAAATGCAGACTCATGGAAAAAGGCGCGGGGTTTCACATCAGCTGGCGCATTCTTAAACGAAGCGACAGCCCTGCATGATTCATTCGTGAAGGAAGTCATCTCGCGTTGTTCCTATAAAGGCGCAATGGTCATGATGGATACAAACCCTGAAAATCCGATGCACACCGTCAAAACGGACTATATCGACAAAGACGGGCAGCGGTTGAAAAACGGCCGGCTGAACATCCGGTCTTTTCACTTCTCGTTGTTTGATAACAACTTTCTCGATCCAGAATATGTCGAAAGTATTGTTGCTTCAACACCGAGCGGCATGTTTACGGACAGGGACATTTACGGCTATTGGGTAGCTCCAGAAGGTGTAATATATAAGGATTTCAACAAAGACAAGCACTATATCAGTTCAGACCAGTTAAAAGAGAAACAGGGCAGGTTTACAAAATACTTTGCTGGCGTTGACTGGGGATATGAGCACCCGGGTTCTATTGTCGTAATCGGACAAGATGACCAAGGGTGTTTTTATTTGCTTGAGGAACATTCCAAGCAGCATGAAGAGATTGATTACTGGGTGCAGATAGCAAAGGACATCAAAGAACGATACGGAAACATTAATTTCTATTGTGATACAGCACGTCCAGAGCATGTTGTTCGTTTCCGACGTGAAAAACTTCGGGCAATCAATGCTGATAAAGCTGTCGTATCTGGTATAGAAGAAGTAGCGCGGCTGTTCAAACAAGAACAGCTTTTGGTCGTTGAAGACAAAGTTGACCGGTTTAAAAAAGAAATCTTTATGTACGTCTGGAATCCGAAGACAGGCGAACCGGTTAAGGAATGGGACGATGTTCTGGACTCTGTTCGTTATGCCCTTTATACGAACAACAAACCAATGAGACGAAAAGGGAAGGGGTGATCATGTGAATCATTTGATAGATAAGATCAAAGCTTCAGGCATTACACCTGAATTGATCGCAGAAATCATCGAAGCGCATAAAAACGATCATGACAGAATGAAAAATCTTTATGATAGGTACCAGGCTGAGGTTCAAGGCGTTCCGATCTTATCGAGAGAAGCCATTGAATACGAGGATTTTGAAACAGGGAAATTAAAACGTATTGATCACAAAGTAAACAATAGGCTGAACAACTCGTTTGACTCTGAAATTATTGATACAAAGGTAGGCTATTTGTTCGGCCATCCCATTTCATATGAGTTTGATGAGAGTGATGCGGCAAGCACTGCAATACCTGTAAAACAGCTGATCGAAGATTTTAATATGGAAAATAACATTGCTGATGAAGACAGCGAGTGGGGGAAAATGGCCTCTATTTGCGGTTACGGCGCCCGCCTCGCTTACGTTGATCGTTCTGGAAACGAGCGTATAAAAAATATTGATCCATGGGAATGCGCCTTTATTACTGATGGAAGCATCCATGAACCTACTTACGCTTTGCGATATTACACGGTGTACGGCGGCAAGGTCAAAGCAGAATTCTATGATCAAAAATATGTTTATTATTTCAGTACGAAAGACAGCTCGGCCTTCACTTTTGATAAAAAAATCTTGCATCTTTTTGACGGCTGCCCCTTATTCGCTTTAGCGAATAACAAGGAACTAAAGGGAGATGCCGAAAAGGTTCTTTCGTTAATTGATGCGTATGACCGCACGTTGTCCGATGCATCGAATGAGATTGAGCAATACCGACTGGCATATCTGATTTTAAAAGGACTTGGCGCTGATGAAGAGACCCTTGATCAGCTCAAAAAGACCGGAATCCTTGAATTGTATGACGAAAAGGACGACGTAAGCTATCTGACAAAGGATATAAACGATGCCATCATAGAAAACCATCTTGACAGGTTGGAAGAGAATATCCTCCGTTTTGCGAAATCGGTTAATTTCTCCGATGAATCTTTTGGCGGGAATGTTTCAGGGGTGGCGATGAAATACAAATTGATGTCACTTGAAAACAAATGCATCACAATGGAACGGAAGATGACTGCTGCTCTGCGTTATCAATACAAACTGATCTTTTCCGCATGGGGCACTAAAAGGAAAGCGGCAGCGGAAGATTATAAAAAAGTTTGGTTTGGCTTTAAGCGGAACCTTCCAGCCAACGTTCTTGAAGAGGCACAGACAACATCGCAGCTAAAAGGCTTAGTCAGCGAAGAAACACGCCTTTCTCTCTTGTCCTTTGTCGATGATGTTCAGTATGAGCTTCATAAGATGAAAGAGGAGGAAGAGGAGTACAGGAACAGCATGCCACCGTTGACTGATATCGAAACAGATACGGGCGGTGATGAAGATGAACCAGAATGATATTGATAAGTACCTGGATGACATGATCACAGAGGACGCGAAAAAGATTGATGTCGTTTTTGCTCAACGGCTGAAAGAGATCAATCAACAAATCGCAGCTCTTTATGCGAAATACAGCAGAGATGGTCAGCTATCCATGGCTGATATGAATAAATACAACCGGTTTAAAAAAGAAATGGAGCGCATGACTGAGGAATCCAGCAAGGCATTCAAAACCATCCTTACAATCGTTGAGGCATTGGCTGCTAAACAATTCCTTGAGAGTTACATGCGCTCTGCCTATTTGTACGAGATGGAAGCTGCGGTTGATTTAGGCTTCAGCATCCCTACAGTCGAAGTAATCAAGCAGGCCTTATTAAACCCGATAGCTGAACTGACTCTCTCAGCTTTGTATAAGCGCCACAGGGATGACTACGTGCGACAAATACAGATTTCAATTGCTCAAGGCATTCAAGCTGGTGAAGATTACTCCAAGATTGCTCGGCGCATTGAGCAAACGACCGAATTTGCCCGCAGAAAGGCTCGTGACGTGGCGAGAACAGAAACTCATAGGGTACAAGTCTCGGCAAGGATGAAAAGCGCTGAACAGGCTTCTAAAAAGAGCAAACTCGAAAAGATGTGGAATGCAACTCTTGATCTGAAAACTCGTTCGGGTCACAGGAAGCTCGATGGCAAGACTGTTGAACGAAATGGGCTATTCAAATCAATATATGGCGGCGTCGGACCGGCTCCGGGGCACATGAATAATGCCAAGGATGATATTAACTGCCGTTGTACGATAGCTTTCAAAGTAAACGGCGTGCTGCCGGATACAAGAAGGGCTCGTAAGCGAGGCAATGACACTGGGGAGACTATCCCCTACCAAACCTACGAAGAATGGTACAAATCCATTGAGGAAAAGAGCAAATAAATTTTTATCCTGTCCTGAGCATGACGTGAAAAGGCTTATTTTTCATGCACTCATAACAGGCGCGCACTGTAGAGGGCGAAGGAGGAAGAAACGTAATGCCAACTTTAGAAGATGTGAAAAAATTTCTCGAAGAAAATAAAGAGAACGAAGAAGTACAGTCGTATCTGAATGAACTTTCTGCCGTGTCTGCTGACAAGGTGAATGGGTTTTTAGATACAGAAGAAGGAAAACGTCTCATTCAGCCTCGGTTGGATTCTCATTTTACAAAAGGGCTTGATACGTGGAAGGCGAACAACCTCGGTGCTCTGATTGATGCAAAGGTAAAAGAGCTTTATCCAGAAGAAACAGAAGAGCAGAAGCGGATCAGGAAGCTCGAAAAGGAGCTGAAAGATCAAAAGACAGCAGCGCAACGGGAAAAGCTTTTAAACAAAGCTGTCTCTTATGCTTCTGAAAAGCAACTGCCGGCAGATGTAGTGGAATTCTTTATCGGTGAGGATGAAGAATCAACGATGAAGAACCTCGGAGCATTCGAAGAGAAGTACAATGCTGCACTTCAAAAGGCGATTGAATCCAAGTTTCAAGAGAATGGCCGTGATGTTCAGTCCGGCAGCAATGAACCGACAAATCAAAATTTAGATATTAGCTCACTTGCAGCTGAAGCAAGTATTAGAAAATAAGGAGGGCTATTAATATGCCGACATTCGATCCAAACAATGTATTATTGCAAGACGCAGTAAACGGGAAGGTCCCAACTGAACAAGGAACGCTAGTTTTAAAGGAGTTTATGACGCAATCAGCTGTCACGAAACTCGCAAAATATGAAGAAATGAGTAAGCCGGAGAAGGAATTCACGTACTTGGCTTCTGGACCAGGAGCTTACTGGGTTGGAGAAGGCGAGAGAATCCAAACTTCTAAGGCTCAATGGTTAACAGCAAAAATGATTTCAAAGAAATTGGGTGTCATTATCCCTGTTTCTAAAGAATTCTTGCGCTACTCTGTAACAGATTTCTTCACACAAATGCGCCCGGCTATCGCTGAAGCCTTTGCTATTAAATTCGATCAGGCTGCGTTATTCGGTGTCGATTCACCATTTGGTCAAGGTGTTTCTGTATTTGAAAAAATTAAGGAATCCGGTAACACTGTTGCTTTAAACTCACTTGGCAACCTATATGACGAGCTTAATGGAGTAATGGCTTTAGTTGAGGATGCGGATAAGGATGTAAACGGCTTTACTACTACACGCCGATTCCGTCAAAAACTTCGCGGTACTAAGGATGGTAACGGGCTTCCAATCTTCAACGATGCAACAGATGGCGCAACACAACAGGCTCTTGGTCTTCCGATCGGATATGTTGATTCTAAGTCATGGGATTACGAAAAAGCGGCATTACTTGCGGCTGACTGGAATTATACGCGCTACGGCATCCCACAAGGTATGGAATATAAAGTCTCTGAGGATGCAACACTGACAACAATTGTTGATGCTGATGGCAACCCAATCAACTTGTATGAGCGTGACATGGTTGCTCTTCGTGTGACTCAGCAAGTCGGTTTCATGACATTGACTGATGATGCGTTTGCAGCTATTGCTCCAGCAACGGAGGCGTAAGCGTATGGGATACACATCTAAAAACTATAAGACAAATAACGGCGACAAATTGGTGATCGGCGGCGAATTAGAAATTAAATCAGGCGCAAAAGTGACCGGCTTGCCCGGTTCGACGCCTGCTGCTAAAAGTATTACTTCTGAGATGATCGGCGATGGAGAAGTGAAAAACATCAATATCGGTGACGGATCTGTTCAGAACCGAAACATCGGAACTGGCAGTGTGCAAAATGCCAATATTGGTGCAAAGGCTGTTACGTTAGCCAAACTTGGTGATGATGTAACTGCCAAACTCACTGATATTGAAAACCGTCTGAAAGCACTGGAAGGAGGAAGCGCGTGATATGAAAGCATCTAACGGTTCTAAAACAATAGAATGCACTGAAAAGGCTTTTGAAGTGGTTTATTCTCATATCGGCTTTAAGAGAGTGGATGAGGTCAAGAAGCCAGCTGCCGATCTTCTTGATATGACAGAGGCCCAGCTGCAGAAAGTAAACAAAGATGAGATTATTGCTTTCCTGAAAGAGAATGAATACGAGTTTGATCCCAAAGCGCCTAAAGACGAACTGATCAGGATTGTCTTGGGGGAAGAGTAGGTGATTCAATGGACATCGGACAAGTAAAGCGAATGACAGGGATTAAGACAGATAGACATGACGAATATTTGTCTGAAATAGTCCCTAACTTGATTGAGTATGCCAGTGACTTTTGTAATAACAGTTTCGATCCGGAGGCTTTGCCAGCTGGCGTGAAGCTTTTTGTTGCGAAGGCTGCAGAATATAATATGACTCCTTCTGGACTCTCGGGAAGAAACATGGGGGATGTGTCGTATTCGTACAACACAGAATTTCCTCGGTACATCACAAAACACCTTACGCCATATCGAAGGCTGAGAGTTAAATGATTTATGAGGAATTCCCCCACGAAATCACGTTTCAGCGGATGGGCAAGGTGCCGGACGGCGGCGGTGGTTATGAAGAAGCCTATGTCGATTACATCACAACAGAAGCTTTAGTCAGTGGCGTCAGTTCCCGGGAGTTTTATCAGGCTCAGCAACTGCAAAACCCGGTTGAATGCAATGTGTATTTCCCTTATCGGACTGATATCGAGAAAACAATGAGGATTATTTACGAGAACAAGATCCTCATTCTCAAATCAGAGCCAATTGATCAAGGCGGTATGCATGAGGTCTTGAATTTGAAATGTCAGGAGTCGGGGGTGCTGAAGTCTAATGGCGAGAGTTAGCGGCAGATGGGTCCGGCAAATGCGCAGAGCGACTGAAGAGTTCAGGAACAATGTGATTGAAGAAGCCAAACGGATTGTAACTGACACGGCCGAGCTGATTTATAGCAACGCCGTTTTAAATGCTCCAACTGCCATGATAGATGGCGGGAACTTGAAAAATTCAATAGAAATCGATTATCGTGACGGCGGCTTAACGGCCGTTATTTCTGTCGGTGCAGAGTATGCAATTTATGTCGAATACGGTACCGGAATTTATGCGGAGGACGGAGGCGGCCGGCAGACTCCTTGGGTCTATTATGACACCAAGCTTAACAAATGGGTTATGACACGGGGGATGCGGGCCCAGCCGTTCTGGAATCCGTCTATTGAGGAAGGTATGCGCTACTTCGCCAGTCAAATGTGATAGAAAGGGGCTGTCATAATGCGGTCAGCCATGTGGCCGTTGCAGACGGCTATATTTCAAAGGCTATCAACTGATGAAGAGCTGAATGCACGCGTTACTGGTGTGCTTGATGCAGTCTCGAAAGATCAGAAAAAGCCATATGTAACAACGGGCGATGATGACGTTTCGCCATTTGAAACAAAAACGTCTAAAGGTGAGATCATCAATGTTGTTCTCCATTGCTGGAGCGATTACAACGGCAAAAAAGAAGCGATGCAAATCCTTGATTTGATGCTGCAAGCAATAACGAGAGAGCCCCTAGAAATAGAGGGCTTTTCTTTATGCCGTTCTGAGATGCGCAGCATGCAGGTAATCGCCGATATTGACGGGTACACGCGTCACGGCATTCTGAGAATGCGCTTTACAATAAACAATTGAGAGGATGAACAAAATGCCGGAATTATTGAACGGTAAAGATGAGATTTATTTTGTGCAGCCGATGGATGCAAAAGGAACAGACGGACTGTTCATCGCCTTTCAAACAGAAGGTTCACATACAAAAGAACAGGACACGTTGGATGAATCCACAAAGTCAGGCCGTATTGTCGGTTACGGAACAAAAAACGAATCTTTTGAGCTGACTTATTATGCTGCTGTTTCAGACCCGGGACAGGAAGCAATTGAGACAGCTTACGACAATGAAAAGGCAATTAAGGTCTGGAAGGTCAATAAAAACAAAAATAAAAATGATAAACACAATGCTGTCTATGGTCATGCAATTATTGAAAGTTTGGAATTCAGTCAGCCGCAAGATGGGTTTGTTGAAGTTTCGATAACTCTTCCTGTACTCGGAAAAACATTTAAAGGTGAATTGCCCCCTCTGCCGGACGAAGTGTTAGCAGCAATTGAATCATCCGCCGGCGCGACTAAATTTGAGGACTTCGGCAACACAACTACACCCTAAGGCGCCCCAAAATCTATCGTTCACGGCTACGACTGACAGTGTGACCGTGAAATGGGATGCGGTAGATGGGGCATCTTCATATAAGGTATACAGGGGAGCGAGCAAGCAACTGGACGCAACTGTCACAGATACATCCCACACCTTGAAAGATATTACAGCTGATACGAAACTGACGGTCAATGTCTCTGCTGTGAACATCGCGGGCGAATCCTCGATGACTGAAATTGTTACGCAAACACAAGCGGTTACATCTTAAAGTACCCCCGCACAAATAAAGAAACATAGGAGCTCGGCTGTTGCTAGGGCTCTTTTTAATACGAAAATTTGGAGGTTTTATTTAAATGGCTCACTTAACAATTGACGGAAAAGATTATGCTGCGCGCTGTGATTTTGCATTCGATAGAACAGCAAACGAGAAATATGCGAAAGAAGATAAAAACGGTGACAAATCAGGCGGCACATTAACGATTTACAACAGCTTACTTAATGATGATGCTGTTTATCTTTCTGCTTTTTGGGATTGCGCACTTGCTCACTTGAAAAAAGGCAAACCGTCTGTTGAACAGATCGAGGATGCTATTGCAAAAATCATTGAAGAAGATGAAACTGGAAACGCCGTTGATGAGATGGTGAAAGAAGCTTTTAACACACTGGATTCAGCAGGTTTTTTCAAAGGAAAGATCCGTCAGCAATGGAAGATGATGAGCAAACTGTCGAAACCGAAGAAGGTCAGCCCGAACGAGACTCCGGAAATGGAAGCGAAACGTCTAGAGGAAGACGAAATGAACAAGGGCATGCTGAAGACGATGGAGGAAGCCTACAAAGAGAAGACGGGATCGACTATCTCCAAGTAATTGAAAATGCAGCTCGTTGGATGGGTGTCTATGACAACGATGTCATTATGTCATGGACTCCAAACGAGTATAAACGGAAGCTAAAAGCAGCCAAGCTGCGTGAAATTGACGAAATAGAGTTGTTGGCGAGAAATGCTATGTTTCATCGCTATGCATTAAACGAAAAGAGACCAAAAGAATCAAAGATGTTTGACGCTAGAAAAGCGCGTAGAGAGCTTGAGCGGTCTCTGACAAGCGAGGAAAACAAATGGCGTGAATCAGACGTAAACAAGCTTGGTCCGAGAGCGAAAGGCGTACAGATGTTAAATGACGCTGTGCGGTCTTATTTCGGAATACAAACCAAAGAAAAGGGGTGAGGGCATGATCGAGAGGCTTACTGCTGTTATAGAAGCTCAGACGCAGAGGTTCAACAGAAGTATGGACCGAGTCAATGACATGATGCGGCGCATGGCTGATACTCATACTGTTGAAGTCGAAGCGGAAATTGCAAGCTTCCAAGCGCGAGTTAGACAAGCTGAGCAGCAGATCGATAACTTTATTCATCGGCACGAAAGAACCCGAGTCGATCTAGACGCAGACTCTGACGACGTACAAAGGGCCGTATCAGCCGCACGAGCAGAACTTGCATCATTGCCCAACCGGGTAACAACCAATATTAACGGGAATACATCAGATTTAACTCGTGCAGTCGCTACTGCACAAACTGAGACGAGATCCTTACCGAATAGAGTATGGATCTTCATTGAAGCCCGTACGGATCGATTCGAAAACTCAATGAATCGTCTTGCGAAAATCACTAACTCTGTTTCAACTGTCATAGGTCATTCGCTTGCTGGGGCTTTTACATCTGCATTGCCTGCAATTTCTCCGGTTCTTGCCAGCATAACTGGGGCAATTGGTGCCTTGGGCCCTATGCTCGGAGTGGCAGCCGGCGGAGTTATGGGGTTAACCAGTGCATTTGCAACAGCGGGAACAGGTGCGGTGGCTTTTGGAGCCCTTGCTGTGACTTCCATAGGAGATGTATTTAAAGCATCTGAAGACCTTTCAAAGCTGCAAGAGAAGCTGGATAATGCTACAAATGCAAAAGAGCGCGCTAAAATCATGGAGCAGATCAATAATCTGCAAAAATCTCTTGGAAAAGAAGAGAAAAAAGCGCTGGACACATTGGAGGACTTCAAAAGCAACTGGCATGATATTGCTCAATCTGTACAGAAACCGATTTTAAAAACGTTCACGAGCTCGCTGACGACGTTTAAGGGCGTTCTGAATAGTTTGAGACCTATGTTCAAAAGCGTGGCAAATGGCGGCGTTACATTAGCAAAAAGCATGAATGCGGCGTTTAAAGACACCGACATGCGACGCTTTATAGATTACATGAACAAAAACGCTGGTCAGGCCTTCGTTACGTTTGGGAAAATAGCCGGCAACGTCCTCAGAACAGTTATGAATCTGATTGTTGCTTTTGGACCTCTTGGAAATGACATGTCGGCCAGTCTGGAAAAGGCCACAGCTTCATGGGTGAAGTGGTCAGCCAATTTAGGTTCTTCGAAGAAGTTCCAAACGTTTATTGAATATGTCAAAACAAACGGTCCTAAATTATTGCAGATCATTACAAACTTTTCGGGCGGTCTTACAAAGCTGTTTACTGGATTCGCCCCTATGTCTCAGGACATGATGACATCCCTTGTCAACATGACTAAAAGGTTTAATGAATGGGCCGGCAGCGTCACGAAAACGAAAGAATTTCAGTCGTTTATTGACTATATTAAAACGAACGGTCCGACTGTTTGGAGTACGATTGGTGAAATCGCCAAAACAATCATCAATTTGCTTGTTGGTATGGCGCCGTTAGGGCAATCCATCTTACAAACGGTAAATGGATTTTTAAAATTCACAAACGCAGCAATGCAAGCTAACCCTGCTATCGGGCAATTCATTGCGGTTGGCATTTCATTGCTGGGTGCATTAAGAGCGATAGTTCCTGCGATTGCCGCAGTTAGTGCAGTAACAAATGGATTTAAAGATTTTAAAGACGCTGCTCAATACTTGCGTGGGTTCAAAGATACAGCTGCCGGCATTAAGTTGGCCGGGTTGATAACTCAATTAAAAGGAGCCACTGCAGCTATCGGTCGATTCATCGCAAAATACACGGTCATGGCTGCTCAAGCCACAGCAAATGCAGTTAAAATGGCAGCATCTTGGACAGCGATGAAAATCTCTGCTCTTGTATCTTCCCTAAAGAGCGGCATAGTTCAAATGGGTTTGTGGATCAAGAATATGACTGTTATGGCGGCGCAGTCGACTGCACAGGCAACACGAACGGCAACAGCATGGACAATCATGAAAATAAGCTCTTTTGTAACTTCCCTTAGAGCTGGGATAGTGCAGATGGGACTTTGGATCAAACAGATGGTTGTCATGGCTGCTCAGTCTGTGGCACAAGCGGCACGTATGGCAGCGGCGTGGACGGCAGCACAAATCAGCTCATTTTCATCTATGTTGGCAGCTGGAATCAAACAGATGATTGCTTTCGGAGCGCGTCTGGTTGTCTTAGCGGCTCAGGCGGCTGCAAACGCGGCGAGAATGGCAGCATCTTGGGTCATTGCTATGGGTCCTATTGGATGGATAACAGCGGCTGTAGTAGCTTTGGTTGTCCTGATCATTGCGAACTGGGATAAGATCAAGGCTTATACAATCAAAGTCTGGGGCGTTGTTTCTAAATGGCTTTCATCTGCTTGGACAGGGATTAAGAATGCGGCTTCGAAAGTATGGTCAGCTCTTGTCACGCTTATAAAGGCAAATTTCGAGTTGCAAAAAAAGATCGTCATGACCGTCTGGAATGCCGTGAAATCATTTGCTTCAAAAGTTTGGAACGGAATCAAAAACACCGTCACAAACATCTGGAATGGTTTGAAAAATGCAGCGTCAACAGCGTTTCTCTATATGAAAAACCAGATTGCAAACAGAATTCTAGCAACTAGAGAAAAGATACTCAGTGTCTGGAATGCCATAAAGAGCAAAGTGTCTGCGATATGGAATGCACTAAAATCTGCAGCATCAAACGCTTTTTTGTACATGAAGAACCAAATAGCAAACCGGATTTTGGCGACACGTGAAAAAATACTTAGCACTTGGAATGCAATTAAGAGTAAGGTTCAATCCATCTGGAACGGGATAAAATCAGCGGCGTCAAATGCGTTCCTCTACATGAAAAATCAGATCGCAAATCGCATAATTGCCACCCGGGAAAAGATAGTGAGTATTTGGAACGGCGTGATGAAGTTTTTCAAAGGAATCAACCTGAAAACCATTGGCCGCAATATTATCCAAGGCCTGATAAATGGTATCAGTGGCATGGCGGGGGCATTAGCTAGAAAAATTAAATCAATGGCAAATGCGATCCCTAATGGCATGAAAAAACTTCTAGGAATTCACTCGCCATCAAGAGTTATGCGCGATAAGGTCGGTTATCACGTCGGCACCGGTATGGCAGCTGGTATTGATAAATCGCAGGCCAAAGTGAAATCGGCTGCAGCCAGTACGGCTAAGATTGCACAGAGAGCGGCTGCGGTAGAAGTGAACAATAAAGTAAGCAGTACAATGATTAGTTTTGAAGCCCAAAACACTGCTGTAGATACTTACAGCAAGATGCTTCAGACGATAGAAAAGAAGACAACTCTTCAAAGCTTCGATATAGGCAATACGGTTTCTACTAATATTGCAGCGGGGATTCAGTATGGGGTCAATGCAGTTCAGAATGCAATAAGTACAATCAGCGATACCATGTATATCGAGCAGAAAGATATGAATCTTGCTTACGATACATCCATATCTAGAAGCGATTTGGGCATTGTCAGAAAAGAGTTGAGTGCAGATGTCAAAAACCTTGAACTGCCCGAAAGAACTATCGTTATTGAAATGGACAGCAAGAAAGTCGGGCAGGGCGTAGAGAAGCCTGTGACAGACGCGCAAAGGAGATCAAATGCAAGGAGGGTGAGAATTAATTGATCAACTATCAGGAGATTTTGCCCAACCAATGGAAAATCACATTCAATGGAATCGATATTTCACCCTTCTTTTATGTGAAATCAACCACTGGGCGGGGAGTAATGAGCCGAGAGGTAAATACAGCCACGATCGGGAACCGTCCGGGCGGTTTCTATCGTGGCACTAGACTACCAATTAGAACGATAACGATAGATGTCCTTTTTGCTTTCAGCAGTGAAGAGGAATTGAAGAAGAAACAAGAGGAACTGACTTATATTCTGCATGCAGAGGAGCCGAAGCCACTCATTTTCCATGATGAGCCTGACAGAACCTATTATGCAATTTTTGAGAGTGTTTCTGAAGGCGAAGAAAAGGATGGCTTTCAACAGGCTACATTGACCTTTATCTGTCCTGATCCAAAAAAGTATGGAGCGGCTTCGGAATCAGAACTGAATGCCGGGGTGCAGGTTTTCACAAACCCGGGGTATGCGGAGATTGAACCAAAAATCGTATGCGTTTTTAAAGAGGCGGCCTCTTCATATGAGGTGGCTCTTTTAAATGGTGATGAATCTGTTTCTAAGACAATAAAAGTCGTGTACAACTTCATTGCCGGCGATACCCTCATTATTGATTCAGCAAAGAGAAAAGTGACATGCAGCGGTAAATTGATCATGACTGCTCTGCAAATACAATCTGAGTGGTTCACGTTGCCACCAAAAGTACCAACAAAATTGAAGTTAAGCCACGCAAGCAGCATCAAATTCAATGAGGCTTATTTGTAAGGAGGTCCGTTAATGGCTGACATGTATATTCTTTCACCAGATGATCAAGTCCTGACAGTGCTGTCCAGCGACGGACAAGAAGCGTGCAGATTTTGGGATGCCAAATACAAAGAAGAGCTGAATAAAGGCTCTTCTTTTTCTTTTGTAGCAGATGCTTCCCATCCTGATGCGCGCTATTTGTTTGAAGAGAATCAGCTTGTTTTTAGGGATAAAGACGGTATTCTCCGATTGTTTGTAATTAAGGAACTTGATGATACAGACGAAAACTCAGAGGTTAATACACTCGTAACATGTGAAGCTGCCATGATGGAGTTGGCGGAAACGTTTGTGAAAGACTTCCGGCCAACTGACAAAACAGCACAATTTGTTTTAGACAACGTGCTTGCTCGTTCTCGTTGGGTGGCGGAGGTAAGCGCTGAACTTGGTAAGAACTCTACTACGTTTTATAAGAAAACAGCTTTAGAGTGTATTGCTGAAGTGATAAACATCTGGGGCGGCGAGCTTCAAGATTCTATCGAATTTGATGGAAACAAGATCACAAAGAGAATTATCAAGATATTGCCACGACGAGGAAAAGACAGCGGGAAACGCTTTGAGATAGATAAAGATACAGAGAATATTAAAAGAACAGTCATCAGCTACCCATTGACAGCTCTTTGGGGATATGGTGCCTCTATCGCCTCAACAGACGAAGACGGAGAGGAAACGGGCGGTTATTCGCGGTTTATCGACTTCTCGGAAGTAGAGTGGGAGAAATCAAAAGGTGATCCTGTTGATAAACCACTGGGGCAGGAATGGGTTGGCGATCCGGATTTATTAAAAAGGCTTGGACGCCTTAAAAATGGTGAATTGATCCACAGAGAAGGACAATATAACAATGAAGATATAACTGATCCAGCGGAGCTTTTAAAAGCCACATACAATCATCTCATTATGACAGCATCAAAAACTGAGGTGAATTATGAGCTGTCAGTACAATTGCTTCAGAATGTACCTGGTTATGAGCATGAACATGTTGAGCTGGGCGATACGACAATTGCCATAGACCGAAACTTTGCTATTCCGATAGAAACGTCGCAGCGCATCATATCAATGGAATATGACATCACAGATCCGGACAACACCTGTGTTGTAGAAATAGGGCAGTTTTTATCAGTGCTCCAAGATGATGATCGGGTTGATCAGATAGAAAATATACTCGACAAGAATCGTGGCACATGGGAAAGGAAACCGGAAGCTGGCGAAGTCACTGACGGCAGTTTCCCGGATAAAAAACCACCAGTACCTAAAAATGTTGAAGTAAAGTCAATGTTTCAAAATATCACCTTAACATGGGACTATGATCCATCGAGCTATATTGCTGCCTATGAAATTTATGCTTCTCAGATCAAGGGGTTCACACCTCTAACAGAAAATAGAATTTTTCGTGGGAAAACAAGCGGATATGAGCATTTTACAGGTGTGAATGAAGTTTGGTATTACCGCCTTCGAGCAATCAATACAAGAGGCACAGCAAGCGATTTTACAGATGAGTTCTCGGCCACTACACGAAGAATTCTAACTGATGACATTATGTACGGCGGTATTATATCGGATCGATTGGCAGACTTGGCAGTGACAGCAGATAAGCTCTCACGTGATTTTTCAGAGGCTAATATTCTGCCCGGTTCATTGTTTAGAGCAAGTGACATTAACGGTCTTAATAGTTCCGATATATCTGTTACGAAAAACGGTGAACACAATGAATTAAAAGTAACTAAAACGAGAACGGATAACTCCTTATTTGGAATAAGTACATCGCCCAGGAAAACACTTTCTTTGGTAAAGGGTCAGACTTATACTATCTCATTTGAGCTGAAACGCGGTGATATACCTGGCATAACTTATTTAAATTTGAGATCCACCAATAAAAATTCTGAGTATAATCAGATTAATACTTCAAGCATTTCTGATCTGACTAAAAATCCTGCGGATCAATTTGTGCGTGTCGATTTGTCATTTGAATCGCCATTATCAAGTGATACTATTCATTTGCTGCTAGGCGGGAATGTTAAAGACGTAACTGCCTCGGGGACTTTTTCTATACGGAAACTTCAAATCAGAAGGGGTACTGTGAAAAAAGAGTACACCTTCAGTCCATTCGATGTACTTTTGACAGATGGTTCCGTTACATCTGATTTTATTGCAAAGGCTGCTATTGGGTCGGCTCACATACAAAACGCCGCCATCAATTCAGCAAAAATAGCAGATGCAGCAATTACATCGGCAAAAATAGCTGAGGCTGCCGTAGGTACAGCAGCAATTCAAAATGCAGCGATAACAAAGGCGCATTTAAAGACAGCAATTATTGATACCGCACATATTATTGATGGAGCTATCACCAATGCAAAGATTGGGAGTTTGTCAGCCGACAAAATTACGTCGGGGACAATCAAAGCTATTGATATTACAGGGTCTCTGATTAAGGGCGGGCGCTTTGAACCGTTGAACGAGTCATCTGCCTATAAGTCTTATATTGAAGGCAATAAAATTTATCAGCGATTTGACTATAGATCAAGCTCAACTATTATATCTAAAAGATATGACGAAATGACTATTACAAGCGGTCAAATTTCTATGGTAACAGGTAGTAGAGAAACGGGAACAGACGTACCTTTGCGGTATTTGAAATTGTCGGACGCCTCGGTAAATATGTCAGGTAATACCACGCAAAAAGATTACTCTGAAATACAAATGTATTGTAACGATTGGGACGCATTGAAGGGATCGGAATCTTCCGCATGGTTACGTATGAAAAGAGGCGGAGCAACCACAATGTATATGGGGAGCTTTGTCCCTGAGGCTAGTTCAGACAAGGTTTTCACATTTAATACTAGGGGCTCTGACTATTTTCAACACGTGGATAACTCTCATCGTGTGTTTGCAGAGAAAAACATTATGTTGAGAGCGAAAACGGGAATAGATATTGAAGTTATAGGGGGTTCAGGTCCTATAACTTTAAGACCGGGTGGAGAAAATGCAGTAAGGATGCGGGTGGGGAATAGTCCCGGAACACCACACGTACCTTTGTTGGGCATTCAAGTTGACCAGTCAATTGTAAAAACGCATGGAGCACTAAACACAAATGCTATAGTCCGGTTGATGGAAAAAGAAATAACGATGCCATCAAAAGGAGATGCCCATACAGGAGTTGGAGCTGATGTTTATTTGTTAGACATCTCTAGTATTGAGAATGTATTCTTGATACTTCCTACCGTATACGGCTCTTATGCTGATCATGTTCAAGCACATGTTACTAGCCAGTCATCATCTTCAGCATTCCGGGTCTGGTTGAGAGGAACAGGAAGTTCAACAGCCATACTTGGTAAGACGTTTAAAGTCAGGTTTGCTGTTTTCATAGAACCGAAGTAAGAAGGGGAAACTATATGATTGAAATAATTTTTGCTAATCCAGGTTGGTTTTATACTGCGGAAATTAAAGAGAGCGAAACAGGTATTGAAATTACGGCTGGAGAACTAAGGGATGCGGAGATCGAAGGGAAAACATATCCTGTTGATGCTGCGTATTTTGATTTAACGTCGGACGACACTTTCAGGGTCGAATATGTCCTATGGTTAGATTTAAATAGAGAAAAAGAGATTGCGTCCCTTTCTCTAAGTAAAGCTTACCTTGACGGGAAAAGTTATTGTACTTATGAAGGCAAAAACATCTTGATTTCTTTTCCTGTATCAGTGAGGGTATCACCAGATGGCACCAGAGAAGGCACAATATTTATGTGCAGAGAAGATGAGGAGAAGAAAAATGAAACTTGAACCAACAGTTGTAAATCCTAAACCAGATCCAAAGAGCGAAAAAACAGAAGTTGAACAGTTGAAAGAGCAGATTCTAGATCTTCAACGTGTATGCAATGTCTTAATGGCGAATCAATCACAATAATCGGAGGGAGCCCTATGGAAAGTCGAAGCACACTCTATGGGTTTTTTGAGGATTGTTGGAGGAATGGCACTGTCTTAACTATCGAAATGAAACAAGCCGTGGAAAAAGGAAGAATAACTCAATCAGAATACGATCAAATCACTGCTATGGAACGCGGCGACGCGTATCCAGATCAAGCATAAAGGAGTGTTCAGAATGGAAGAAATGACGAAAGAGCAACTTCAGGAGCAGTTGCAGATTGAAATCTATAAGTCTGCCTCATTACAACAAGAATTGGATCAAAAGAATAAGGAGCTTGCCGAATATAAGGCCCTTTATACCTTTACAGCACAGAAAAGAGATGCATTGGTACAGCAGCTAAATAAAGGACATTTAGACCAAGACAATGTAAGTGAACCAGAAATCACACCTGTAAACGAGTAGGTGTTTTTATTTTGCCTCAAAGGAGGTGAAATCGAATGAAATAGATAAAAGGGGGGCGTACTAATGTCACAATTGACGGAGGTACCAGATATGAATGTGTTTCAGCAGGATTTAACAGTCATGAAAGGTGAGCATAAATCGCTTGAGCAGCGAGTTTCCGCACTGGAAAGAGTATCTGACCGACAAGATCAGCAAATCATGACGCTGAACGAAAAGCTCAACAAAATTGAAGAGAATACAACTTGGATCAAGCGCACAATCACAGGCGCTATCATTACAGCGATTTCCACCGGAGTTATAGGGGGATTAATCGCTATTTTTTATAACGTGTTGCAACATTAAGGAGGAAAATAACATATGAAAAACTTTGACAAAGGCACAGTCGTTCGGACTGCGCTTCTTTTAATTGCGCTTATCAATCAAACAATGCTGATGTTCGGTAAATCACCCTTGGATATCACTGATGCACAGGTGAACCAACTGGCGGATGCGCTATACACTGCCGGCTCTCTGATCTTCACTATCGGTACGACACTTGCTGCATGGTTCAAAAACAACTACGTGACAGCAAAAGGACACAAGCAAAAAGCCGTCCTGAAAAATCACGATCTAACCAAATGAGCTGCCAGCTGGCGGCTTTTTCTATTTCAAAAACAGAATAGGAGAGATTTTCATGACAATCACATTGAAAAAGAATCTTGTATCAACATCAAAATATGGCTTGAAATGCCCTAATCATATGGACGCTGAATACATCACCATTCATAACACTTACAATGATGCACCTGCTGCTAATGAGGTCAGCTATATGATCGGAAATACCAATTCAACGAGTTTTCACTTTGCAGTCGATGACAAAGAGGTAAGGCAGGGCATCCCAACAGATCGCAATGCTTGGCACACAGGAGACGGAACAAACGGCACTGGGAACCGTAAATCTATCGGCGTTGAAATCTGCTACAGCAAGTCGGGAGGGGCTAAATACTACGCTGCTGAAAAGTTGGCAATCAAGTTTGTTGCTCAGCTGCTTAAAGAACGCGGATGGGGTATTGATCGAGTGCGGAAGCACCAAGATTGGAGCGGAAAGTATTGCCCGCACCGTATTTTGTCAGAGGGAAGATGGGAACAAGTGAAGGCAGCTATTGCTGCAGAATTAGAAGGCCTTGGTGGTAAAAAAGTATCTTCTCCGGCGAAAACAATCGCAAAGACCAACGGGGCAACGTACACCGTCAAGAAAGGTGATGCTCTTTCTGTCATTGCACAGAAAACAGGCGTAAGTATGGCAACCCTTCAAAAATTGAACGGAATTAAGAACCCGAACTTGATCAAGGTCGGCCAAGTATTAAAGCTCACAGGCTCAAGTGTTTCAAGCGCTAAACCAAGCAGCAAAAAAACGTCATATGCGCTGCCATCTGGTGTCATTAGAGTAACAAGCCCTATGCGAAAAGGGGATGACGTAAGGCAGATTCAAAATGCTCTGGTTGCTCTTTATTTCTACCCGGATAAAGGGGCAAAGAATAACGGCATTGACGGCGTGTACGGCCCGAAAACAGCAAACGCGGTCAAACGGTTCCAGTCAGTAAATGGCCTGACTGCTGACGGTATTTATGGACCTAAGACTAAAGCGAAAATTGAAGTGAAATTAAAGTAATAAAAGAGCCTCTCATATTATGAGGGGCTCTAAATTGTAATCCTTTGACTTAATCGTCCCAGTCTTCATCATCGATCCAGTCGTCTTTCGCTTCTTCAAGCTCTTCTATTAAAAACTCTAGGAATGTGCTACCAACTTGTTTACCATATCCTTCTTGGTTATCCCAAAGGATGACAGGGCATTCTCCTTCTTTCATCTTGTTAGTGTCAAGACAATAAGAAAATTCATCAACATATTCGATCACTACAAGACCATCGGAAAGGTTATAATATTTTTTATATTCATCGGTCTGTTCGACAACTTCAGCACCGTGAGAGTCATATCCGAGTATCATTGTCCCGTATGCTCCCCCTGAACCATACTCAGTTAAAAACCATTTATAGCTGTCTGGAAGGGTTACATTAAGATCCTCTTCTATTTCTCTAATCTGATCTTCAGTGACTCCCCCGGTGAGAATTGAATTTTCTTTATTTTCATCGAAGAAAGTTTTTACTTTTGAATAATCCATTAAAAATTCACCTCTTATTCTTGGTTCTCAAACTGCTGAGCTCTCCATCTCCAATACCTTCTCCTAAAGCTTTTATATTGTTTATCAAGTACTGGATCGTTTCTAAAACTCTGTCCATTCTCTTTTAATCCATGCAAAACATCACTGTACTTATTGTGCCAGCTTTCAGGTATCTCGAGCATATTGCCAGGCTCTTCTTGAATTAAATGATGCAAATTAATTTGGGTTCCATCTTTTGCAAAAGGAGCATTACCATTTTTCATTAGTTGAAGATTCGTAAGGCCTTTCCGATTTTTTTGATTAAGATCAATATCTTTCATTGTATAGACTCTACGGCTTACATCTCTAGGTTGCCCTTTAACTTTTACCTTGCCGCCTATTTCGTATGCTTCATATTTTTCTTTATTTAACCAAGGGACATTTACTTTCTGACCTGTAAATGGCTTTCTTGTTTCATCTAGTTTTTTAGCAAGCTGAAGCAGCCTGTCTTTTGCGCTCACATCATTGATGACATTATAAGGCATGCCGCCTGCTACAACAACATCTTCTCGCATGATAAACGGTTTAATTGCTGTTAGTGGATCAGGAGTTTCATCCAGTTTTTTAGACACTTTTTTAACGGCTGCTTTTCCGGCTGTTTTTACTCCAATTTTAGCAACTGAACCAGCACCTTTTAAAGCGAAGATGTTTACTGCTGCACATGTAATCCAATGAGCTGTTGATTCTGCGTCTCCGTTCTTTACGTCTCTAATATAGGAAGTGACAATTGCATCTTTAATTGAGTTGAATGTGGAATCATAATGATAAAGTGCAACTGCAGAATCGATAATCATGTCAACTGGTTCATTGTGTGCCAAATAGTCCAATGTTTCAGCTGTCATATCATAAAGGGCAGTAACAGCGCCTTTTGCTCCAGCCATTAACTCTCGTGTGTTTTCAATCTGGGTAAAATAGCTTTGCTGTTCTTTAGTGAGATTTTCATATCCAATGGTTTGGGCAATTGAATAAAACTCACTAGCATCCGCATAATCGTAATTTTTCAGTCTTTCCTTCAGTTTATCGATTTCTCGTTCTTTCGCTTCGTCTTTCTTGATCTTCAAATAGGCTTCAGTCTGTTTCTCCATATCGCCTTTTTTCTTATGTATATCACTTTCGCGGTACGCCTTGGCGTTGTAATGAATGGGCGTAGCATTTTTGCCTTTGCCTGTGGATTCCTCAAGCTTTTGAAAGTCCTTCTTGATGAATTGCTCGTTTGGCTCTGACTGGACATATTCAGAAACAAGTGCTTCGTCAATGCTGCCTACTTTATTGACTGTTTTTTTGCGTTGGTTCTCCGCATCGGCGAGTTCGTCTTTAAAGGTTTCTGTCGAGAACAAATCAAGCGGAAGAATATCGTCGATATCATGTAGGATATCTTTCATCGCTTCCTTTTGTTCAGACATGATGGATTTTGATTTTGTGTAAGCATTAGCCAGCTCATGTTCTAAGAAGGATTCTTCTATGTAAGCATCAGATAAACTGGCGTCCTCTAAAGTGCCGGAAATGCTTGTCAAAAAAGCAATTTTCATATCAAGTAAGTCAATCCAATTGTCAGCTACACCAGCGTGATCTTGATAAAATGCTTTAATGTTGTCGGCGCCCTTTCCGGAAAACTCACTGTCATCTAAATCAGCTACAGCTTTAAAAGCCTTTTTTAGATTGACCATCTGACTTCTTAATTCCTTGTATTCTTTTGCTCGTTTATCTGCTTCTGAAAGCAGTGTTTTGGCTTCAAATACTTTCATGTTCATATCCCTTCTTTTGGAATTTCACACTCAAAATTTTATCACGAAGAAAAGAAGAACAATTGCCAAGTCTTTGTATTACAAGAAAATGATTCATTCGAACTGAGTCTTTATTCCTGATTTATGAAACAAAAAAGTCCCAACTCATTAGAGAGGGACTTTATATATTACATACTTACTTTTGTTCATCCTTCACCTTCATATGTCTCGGCAGTTAAAAGAGACTCAAATGCAATAAAATTTGTATCACATTTTAAATTCTTCACATGCAGCCTCTGTTTAACTTCATCTATGTAATGAACATGTCCTGTGACTTCTTCAATAAAACCGTCTCTGTATACACTAAAGACCAGAACCGAGTTGAACTCCATTGCCTCGCAAATAACATGGGCCATTTCTTCCAGTTGGTATTCATCTAGGATGGGTTTTTCAATTTTTTGGACTTGTTTCTTCCTATTTAACAACGCTGCCTTTTGTTCAGGCAAAATAAATTTTTGTTCCCATCTCTTGTCGTAGATACCCTCGTTCATTCTGACCACTCCTTGAACAAATTATACAGGAACAAATGTTCGTAAATCAACCGGAAAAGTATAGGAGGTTCGTAATCATTATGCTATAATCACACTAAAATGTACCATATGCAAAATAATGGGGTGGTTTAGTGTTCTTCAAAGAGACAGAAACACAGGAGATCATCAAATATGAAGATTACCCTTATGCAGTTTACGCACGGGTTTCCTCAGAAAAAGATGAACAGGTGACATCAATAGCTAACCAAATTGATATTTGTCATCACTGGATAGAGAAAAATAATTACGAATGGAAAGAGGAAGCAATTCAATTAGATGATGGGATAAGCGGAACGGTTCTGCTTGATCGGAAAGCGATGCAGCTTATTTTAGATAAGGCTCAAAGAAGAAAATTGAAAATGGTTGTCTTTAAGTCAATCAGCCGACTTGCCCGGGATCTGAAAGATGCTCTTGAAATTCGTGAGGTTTTGCTGGCGCACGGTGTAAGGGTTGTAACGCTTGAAGAAGGGTACGACAGCCTTTATGAAGGTAAAAACTCAATGAAATTCGAAATGTTTTCCATGTTTGCAGCCCAATATCCGCAGACAATCTCAGTTGGAGTAAGTGGGGCGCTTGCAGCAAAAGCTCGACGTGGTGAGCATTCTGGCCGTATCCCATATGGCTATAAAAAAGAGGGGAAATTCCTTGCTGTCCATGAAGAGGAAGCAAAGGTTGTTCGATATATATTCGATCTCTATAACAATCAAGGTTATGGTCATAAGCGGATCGTCCTGAAGCTTAATGAAGAATTAGCGCTCGGAAATCTTCAGAAGCCGAGACAAGCGGAGTTTTGGCAATTGTCTACTGTTCAAACAATCTTAAAGAATCCCATTTACTGTGGTGTTTTTATCGCAAACAGGCATACTCATGTTAAAGTAGGCGGCAGAAAAAAGTTCATCAGAAACCCAAAAGAAAAGTGGACCATCTATAGAGACTGGTGTCCTAAAATCATTTCAGAAGAAGAGTACGAGAAAGCTAACAACAGAGAACACAAGATGCGTAAAAAACGATTTAATCCTAAAAATGAGATGCGCGGCCTTATGAAATGTGCTGTATGCGGCTGTAATATGGTTGTGCTGCCATCATACAAATACAATTCAAAACGAGAGAAGAAAGAGTTCAATTATTTAAAATGCAGCGCTTATCGTCGAGCAGGAACGGCTCTCTGTGTAAATCATGCTCCAATCCAATATAAAGACTTGCGGGCATTTGTCATTAGAAAGCTGAAACAAAAGGGAAGAAAACTGAAACTGAATATTAATGCTGATTTTGAAGAGCGTAAGAAAAACCGTATCAAACAAACGAAAAAACTAATTGAAAACGCTGAAAAAAAGAAACAACGTTTGATCGAATTATATCTGGAAGATCAGCTGATCACTAAAGCAGAATTTCAGGTGAAGAGAAAAGAGACTGAAGAACAAATTCAGCAACTAAATGACAAACTGTTCTTACTTGAGCGTGAAGAAGAAGAACGGATTGATATTTCTAATATAAAGAATGCTTTTGCTCAATTACAAAGCACTGATCAAGATTTATTTGAGGCATTTAATGTCCTTATTGATAAAATAGTCATTCATGAAGACGGCACAATCGATCTCCATTATAAATTCAAATGATTGCTGTTATTTTGGTTTGCGAAAGATATGCATTCCAAATGCCATGCAGAAATTA
>NZ_MSRC01000015.1 GCF_010093085.1 Bacillus sp. SKDU12
TTGAGCTGGGTTTTTTGTTTATCCAAAGTCGTTGAAATCAAATAAATACAAACACCGATAGCTTATATAGCCCATATACTGATTCCAAGTTTCGAAAAGATCTAAATAGTGTATACAATATCTGGTTTAAGGGAAGGCTAATTGTACGGAGGTGGGGATAATGGACGTAACTGTTAAACCTAATCATACATGTGTGATTTGTGATCAAGAGAAAAATAGAGGCATTCATCTTTATAAAAAATTCATATGCTTAGATTGTGAGAGAAAAGTAATTTCTACATCAACATCTGACCCTGACTATGCCTTTTATGTAAAAAAGCTAAAGAGCATTCATACACCGCCATTATATTCTTAGACCTGAAAAGGTCTTTTTTTATATGTTTTCATAAGGAATATGGTAAGGAAAAGAAGATGAAACTTGTTTAGGAATTGAACGTAGGAGATAATAATATTAAAACTGAGTATATACACAGGAGTCGATTTTCTCATGCAGAAATTTCTTCACTATTTAATATGGAGTTTTACAAGCAGTTCGGCTTTTGTTTTTATAGGGGTATTGAGCTTTTTCGGTTTAAATCAGTCGTTTTTCATGTCTTTGGTTTATGGGCTTGCTTCAGGAGCAACGGTATATACAGCCGGCATTTGGAATACCAGACGGTTATTTCTTAAAAGGCATGCACTGACAGGAAGAGAATATGCTTACATTAAGAAAAATCTCGAGGAAGCAAGGCAGAAAATCATTCGTCTTCGGAAAGCTTTGTTTCAGGCAAAAAGCATAGAAATGTTCAAACAAAATGCAGAAATGCTGAGATTAATCAGAAGGATTTATATCCTCACCAAAAAAGAGCCAAAGCGTTTTTATCAGGCCGAGCGTTTTTTTTATCAAACTCTCGATTCGGTCGTTGAATTGTCAGAGAAGTATGCCTTCCTATCATCCCATCCGAAAAAAAGCAAAGAACTATCGATGTCGCTGAGTGAGGCTCGTATTACGCTTGCTGAATTAACTAAGCGTTTAGAGGAAGACTTAACTCAAGCTATGGGTAATGAAATTAATGAATTGAACTTTGAATTGGATGCAGTAAAGCATTCATTAAAGAAATAACGGAAGAGGGGACGAGCGATGAACCGAGATCAAAGCGATCTTCATATAGATGATTTATTGGCTGACCCTTTTGGTGATATAGAGATACCCAGGGCGGGGGCTGTAAAAGAAGAGAAGAAGCAAGTACGTCTTGTTGATGTTCTTCCTGAGGACAACAAGGAAAAAGCCATTCAGCTTGCTGGACAGATTGATCATAAAAGTATGCAAAGTATTGTTTTATATGGTTCGCAAGCTCAGTCTAAATTGTTAAATTTCTCTCATACGATGATTGATCATGTTCAAAAGAAGGATGTCGGTGAGATCGGGGAAATTCTTGGAGAGCTGATGAAAAAGCTTGATCAGATAAACCCCGATGAGCTGCATTCTAAGAAAAAGGGTTTTTTGGCACGCGTGTTTGGAAGAGTAGCGAATTCTCTTCAGGAGGTGCTGTCTAAATATCAAAAGACCAGTGTGCAGATAGACAGAATCAGCTTGAAGCTGGAGCATGCCAAAAATGCTTTAATCAGTGATAATAAGCTATTAGAGCAATTATATGAAAAAAACAAAGAGTATTTCGAAGCGCTGAATATATATATTGCTGCAGGAGAACTGAAACTAGAGGAATTGAAAACAAAAACGATTCCTGAACTGAAGCAGCAGGCCGAATCAAGTGAACATAACCAAATGGCCGTTCAAGAAGTGAACGATCTGGTTCAATTTGCTGATCGTTTAGATAAAAGGGTGCACGATTTGCTGCTGAGCAGGCAAATTACCATTCAAAGCGCTCCGCAAATCAGGCTGATTCAGAATACAAACCAAGCATTAGCTGAAAAAATCCAGTCATCTATTGTGACAGCGATTCCGCTTTGGAAAAACCAAGTGGCGATTGCGCTAACGCTTTTAAGGCAACGCAATGCAGTGGATGCACAACAGAAAGTATCTGATACCACCAACGAGCTATTATTGAAAAATGCGGAGCTTTTGAAAACCAATACAATTGAGACAGTGCGGGCAAATGAACGAGGTCTCGTTGATATCGATACGTTAAAAAAGGTGCAGGAAAGCTTAATCAGCACGCTCGAAGAAACGCTGACCATACAAGAAGAAGGCCGAATCAAACGCCGTCAGGCAGAAGAAGAGCTTATGGCAATGGAAGGCGATCTGAAGCAGAAACTGCTCACCATAAAGGATAGTTACCAGTAAGTCGCGCTTTAAGTTCTGTCAGATGCACGATATAATAAAGGTAAGAAGCCACATTCAAAGGATTGTTTTCATGAACACACCTTTATATAAAGCATTGATTCAACACGCGAAAAGAAATTCTCATTCATTTCATGTTCCGGGACATCACAATGGAGATGTCTTTTTTGATGACGCTAAGTCGATATTTGATCCACTTCTCACCATTGATGTTACTGAACTGGCAGGATTGGATGATCTCCATCATCCTTCAGGGGTGATTAAAGAAGCCCAAGAGCTTGTCAGTCAATTATATGGATCAGCGGACAGTTTTTTTCTGGTGAATGGAACGACTGTAGGAAACTTAGCGATGATTTTATCTGTTTGTGAACAGGGTGAAACAATCCTGGTTCAAAGAAACTGTCATAAATCTGTATTTCATGCTGTTGATTTGGCTGGAGCAGAGCCGGTTTATCTCACACCTGACATTGATAAAGCGATGCACGTGCCTACGCATGTTCCGCTTGATACTATTAAAAAAGCCTTGGCAGCTTATCCAGATGCAAAAGGCTTAGTGCTGACCAATCCGACGTATTACGGACATAGTGCTGATTTGACTGAAATCATTTCAGAGGCTCATCATTATGGGATCCCTGTTTTGGTGGATGAAGCGCACGGGGCCCATTTTGTTTTAGGGAAGCCTTTTCCGGTCTCAGCTTTAGAAATGGGAGCAGATATTGTTGTTCAGTCGGCTCACAAAACGCTGCCTGCCATGACGATGGGCTCTTATTTGCATCTTAACAGCAGTTGCAGAATTGAACGGAATCTGGTGGCAGAGTATTTAAATCGATTACAGAGCAGCAGCCCGTCTTATCCTATTATGGCTTCCTTAGACATTGCCCGCGCTTATATACAGCATATTATAGAAGAACAAAAGCTTTCTGACATTCTGAGACGAATACAATCACTTAAACAAACGTTTGATTCACTTTTACATGTTGAAGCTGTAAAACCGGACGACCCGCGGATGATAATGGATCCGCTGAAACTCTGTATTCGATCAAAACGTGGACATTCTGGGTATACGCTGCAAAACATACTAGAGCGTGTCAACGTATTCACTGAGCTTGCTGATGAAAATCAAGTGCTGCTCGTTCTTCCGCTGGGAGGAAAACGTGGCATTAATATTGAAACGATAAAAAGCATTGATGAAGAGATTGAAAAAACACCTCCGGATCGGATGTTTACTTCTGCAGAATGGAGTGCGCAGCCTGTTACTGTCTTACCATTTCGAAAAAAGGTTTTACAAACGTTTAAGAAAGAATATGTGGACTTTGACGCAGCAGCAGGCCGGGTGAACGCAGAGGATATCATTCCTTATCCCCCGGGTATCCCGTTGATTATGGCGGGTGAAAGAATAACGGCAGAAAGTGTGCAAAAGCTCAGCCGCTTGATCAGCATGAAAACGCATGTTCAAGGGAATATGAAAATCAAACAGAAACAATTACTTGTTTATATAGAAGAGGAGAAATCATGAGCGGTTTATTTATTACATTCGAAGGCCCAGAAGGTGCGGGAAAAACGACTGTTCTCCAGGAAATCAAAAACATATTGGCAGCAGAGGGTCTTCAAGTTACGGCAACCCGAGAGCCAGGCGGTATAGATATTGCTGAACAAATTCGAAAGGTTATTCTGAATGAGAACAACACATTAATGGACCCAAAAACAGAAGCTCTCTTATATGCGGCTGCAAGGCGCCAGCATTTAGTCGAAAAAGTAAAACCAGCCTTAGAACAGGGGCAAGTTGTTCTTTGTGACAGATTCATAGACAGTTCGCTTGCATACCAAGGATACGCAAGAGGGCTTGGGATTGATGAGGTTTTGTCAATTAATGAGTTTGCCATCGGAGATTTGATGCCCCATGTAACGATTTATTTTTCAATTGATCCGGAAGAAGGGCTGAAACGTATTTACGCAAATGGCTCACGGGAAAAAAATAGGCTCGATTTAGAAAAATTAGACTTCCATTCAAAGGTACAGGAAGGGTATCAAGAGCTGATGAAGCGGTTCCCAAAAAGATTTCACTCGGTTGATGCCAGCCAATCCAAAGACATAGTTGTTCATAATGTCCTAAAAGTGGTCAATGAAGCGTTGAAAAAAATTCAATTGTGACCAGTTTCCCAATAATTGATATAATAATGTAAACGAGATCATTGTTGTTTCCAATCTAAAGGAGGCCTACACACATGAAATTGATAGTGGCAGTTGTACAAGATCAGGACAGCAACCGACTTTTGAAAACTTTAACAGATCATAACTTTAGAGTGACAAAGCTTGCGACGACGGGAGGATTTCTTAAATCAGGCAATACAACGTTTATGATTGGTGTCGAGGATATACGCGTTGATAAAGCATTGAGCCTTATTAAAGAAAACGGACAGAAACGGGATCAGATGATCGCCCCTGTATCTCCAATGGGCGGAAATGCCGATTCATATGTCCCTTATCCAGTCGAAGTTGAAGTTGGCGGAGCGACAGTATTTGTCCTTCCAGTCGATGAATTTCATCAATTTTAAGGATTTGAAACTGTGAAAATTAATAAAGATATACGTACATTTATAGATAATAAACAGCTTCCTGCTGTGAAAACGTCTGAGACCACAGCGTCGTTTAAATCGTCAATGGAACATCAAAGCAGCAAATTGAAATTTGATCAGCTTACAAGGCTGTTATCGGACATAGAAGCGTTTGGAAAAAGACTGACAAAATCTCGGAATTTTAAGGACTTAGCGAGATTTAA
Source organism: Bacillus sp. SKDU12 (assembly GCF_010093085.1). Taxonomy (GTDB): domain Bacteria; phylum Bacillota; class Bacilli; order Bacillales; family Bacillaceae; genus Bacillus; species Bacillus mexicanus. The sequence continues at coordinate 5,061 of NZ_MSRC01000015.1, forward strand.
AGGACTTGTGAAACGGTTTGTGAAGGAAGCTGTAGACAGCGGTCTTTCACATGAAACGTCGCAAACTTTTGACCTGTATGGAAACAGCAAAACACTGGGGCTTGTTAAAGAAATAGATGACAAATTGCTACAGCTTACCGAAGATATGATGGATCAGGAAAAACCGGCAATTAATTTGCTGGAGCGTATTGGCGAAATAAAAGGTTTATTGATTAACCTTTACACATAGAGAGTGATACAATGGCAATATCCTGGAAGGAAATGAATGAGCTTCAACCAAGAGTGATGAAGCTTCTATATAATAGTATTGAGAAGGACAGACTATCACACGCGTATTTGTTTGAGGGGAAAAAAGGGACAGGTAAGCTTGATGCCGCGCTGCTTCTTGCGAAAAGTTTTTTTTGCCTGGAGGACGGCGCGGAGCCTTGTGAGCGCTGCCGAAATTGCAAACGGATAGAGTCGGGGAACCATCCTGATCTCCATCTTGTTCAGCCTGATGGTTTATCGATTAAAAAGGCGCAAATTCAAGCGTTGCAAGAGGAGTTTTCTAAGACAGGGCTTGAATCGCATAAAAAGCTGTATATCATTTCGCATGCAGATCAAATGACAGCAAATGCGGCGAACAGCCTGCTGAAATTTTTAGAAGAACCGAATAAAGATACAATGGCCATCCTCATCACAGAGCAGCCTCAAAGGTTATTGGACACCATCATTTCAAGATGCCAAACCCTTCCTTTCCAGCCGTTGCAGCCGAAAGCAATTGAAGACAGATTGATCGAACAGGACGTTTCGGCTCATATGGCAAGACTTCTGGCCAACATGACTAACAATGTATCAGAAGCAGTCGAATTAAGTCGAAATGATGAGTTTGCAGAGTCTAGAGCGAAAGTGATAAAATTATATGAAGTCCTACACCAGCGGAAAGGACATGCTTTTTTCTTTATTCAAGATCAATGGATGCCCTTTTTCAAAGAAAAAACCCATCAAGAAATGGGTCTTGATATGCTCTTATTGATATATCGCGATGTGTTGTCCATCCAAATAGGAAATGAAGATAAATTGATTTATCAAGACTTATTCCAATCAATAAAACAGCATGCGCTACAATCAACACAACAAAGCGTTACGAATCAGATACTTGCTGTTTTAGAAGCAAAGAAACGGCTTCATTCCAATGTGAATGTACAAGGATTAATGGAGCACTTGGTGTTAATGTTGCAGGAGGGATAAGCTTGTACAATGTAATTGGTGTCCGCTTTAAGAAAGCGGGTAAAATATATTATTTTGATCCGAATGGATTTCATATAGAACATGACAGCTGCGTAATTGTAGAAACTGTCAGAGGCGTTGAGTACGGTCAGGTCGTGATTGTAAATAAACAGGTGGATGAGCATGATGTTGTGCTGCCCCTTCGAAAAGTGATACGTGTGGCTGACGAGCGCGATCTTCTCATCGTAGAAGAAAATAAACAGGAAGCTTTATCAGCATTTGACGTCTGCCAAAAGAAAGTAGTTGAACATGGCTTGGATATGAAGCTGGTCGACGTTGAATTTACGTTTGACCGCAATAAAGTCATTTTTTACTTCACTGCTGACGGCCGAGTAGACTTTAGAGAGCTTGTAAAGGATTTGGCTTCTATCTTTAAAACAAGAATTGAACTGCGCCAAATCGGCGTAAGGGATGAAGCAAAAATGCTCGGAGGAATCGGTCCTTGCGGAAGAATGCTTTGCTGTTCAACGTTCCTTGGAGATTTTGAACCCGTTTCCATTAAAATGGCCAAGGATCAAAACTTGTCTTTAAATCCTACGAAGATTTCAGGTCTTTGCGGACGCTTGATGTGCTGTCTAAAATATGAGAACGATGAATATGAGACGGCAAAAGAACAGCTCCCGGACATTGGAGAAATGATTACGACAGCAAGCGGTCCTGCAAAAGTCGTTGGACTTAATATTCTGGAACGGGTGCTTCAGGTGGAACTGATAAACCGTGAAAAAGTGATAGAATATACTTGGGAAGAGCTCTTGGAAGAGGGCGTCGTATCCGCACAAACCACAGATTAACGAGGTGTGGAACCTTGGATAAAAAAGAGTTATTTGATACAGTCATTAACTTAGAAGAACAAATTGGCTCACTGTACCGGCAGCTGGGAGATCTGAAGCAGCATATCGGTGAGATGATTGAGGAAAATCATCATTTACAGCTTGAAAACAAACATTTGCGCAAACGGCTCGACAATACGACGGAGCAGATTGAAAAGTTCAAGGCTGATAAAAAAGAATCAAAAACACAGAAGACAGAGCAAACTGATATAGGAGAAGGGTATGATAATCTGGCACGCCTGTACCAAGAAGGATTTCATATCTGCAATGTCCACTATGGAAGTGTTCGAAAAGAAGATTGTCTTTTCTGTCTGTCCTTCTTAAATAAAAAATAAGGAAAAAGGCTTCCGCATACGACGGGAGCCTTTTTCAAAGGTGCTGAAAGGATAAGAAGATGGTTTCATTACGTGATGACGAAAGATTAGATTATTTGCTGGCAGAGGATATGAAAATTATACAAAGCCCAACGGTATTTGCTTTTTCGTTGGACGCTGTGCTTCTGTCCAAATTTGCATACGTTCCAATTCAAAAAGGAAAAATTGTTGATCTGTGCACTGGCAACGGCATTGTGCCGCTGCTGCTTACTACAAGATCAAAAGCAGATATTCTTGGAGTCGAAATTCAAGAAAGACTTCATGATATGGCTGTTCGCAGTGTTGAGTATAATGAACTGCAGGATCAGATTCAGATCATACATGATGATCTGAAAAATATGCCAGAAAAGCTGGGACATAATCGATACGATGTTGTCACCTGCAATCCGCCCTATTTTAAAACGCCGAAACAAACTGAACAAAACATGAATGAACACCTCAGAATCGCAAGACATGAAATCCACTGCACATTGGAAGATGTCATTTCAGTCAGCAGCAAGTTGCTTAAGCAAGGAGGTAAGGCAGTTCTTGTTCACCGGCCGGGACGTCTTTTGGAGATTTTCGAACTGATGAAAGCACATCAAATTGAGCCAAAGCGTGTGCAATTCGTTTATCCGAAACAAGGGAAAGAAGCTAATACCATTCTGGTTGAAGGCATGAAAGGCGGTCGTCCAGATTTAAAAGTTCTTCCCCCGCTGTTCGTTTATGACGAACAAAATGAATATACAAAAGAGATCAGGACCATTTTATATGGAGACAAATAACCATTTTTTTTACGTCGTTCAATGTAAGGACAACAGCTGGTATGCCGGGTATACTAACGATTTGCAAAAACGGGTAAAAACACACAATGATGGAAAGGGCGCAAAGTATACTAAAGTAAGACGTCCGGTTGAATTAATTTTTGCTGAAGCTTTCACTACAAAACGAGAAGCCATGCAGGCAGAATATTATTTCAAGAAACTGACTCGAAAGAAAAAAGAGCTTTATATAGAAGAAAAGCGGAACAGCGAGGAGGCTGTATATGTTAAGGCGCCAAAAGAGTTTTAATGGAAAGTCGGACATGGGGATTCTTTATTTGGTCCCAACCCCAATCGGAAATTTAGAGGATATGACATTCCGGGCGATTGAAACGTTGAAATCAGTGGATTCGATTGCTGCGGAAGATACGAGACAAACGAAAAAACTTTGCCATGTATATGAAATTGACACACCGCTCGTTAGTTATCACGAACATAATAAAGAAAGCAGCGGGCACAAAATCATTGAATGGCTGAAATCGGGAAAAAACATCGCTCTTGTCAGTGATGCCGGCTTGCCGACGATTTCCGATCCTGGGGCAGAAATTGTGAAAGACTTTACAGCGATAGGCGGTTATGTTGTTCCGCTGCCGGGAGCCAATGCCGCATTAACAGCTTTGATCGCTTCCGGGCTTGTACCACAGCCCTTCTTCTTTTACGGTTTTCTCAACAGACAGAAAAAAGAAAAGAAGAAGGAACTTGAAGATCTTAAAAAACGGAAGGAAACGATCATTTTTTATGAAGCGCCACACAGATTGAAGGAAACTTTGTCAGTGATGGCAGAGATATTAGGAGATCGGGAAATTGCTGTTACACGTGAACTGACTAAGAAATATGAAGAATTCATCAGAGGCACGATATCCGAGGTCATTGAATGGGCAAACGAGGATCAGATACGCGGTGAGTTTTGCCTCGTTGTAGAAGGCAGTAAAAATGAAGAATCAGATGAAGAAGCACAATGGTGGGAAACTCTCACTGCGAAAGAACATGTCGAGCTTTACATCTCGAAAGGCGCTACTTCTAAAGAAGCCATAAAAAAAGCAGCTGTCGATCGTAATGTTCCAAAACGTGAAGTGTACGATGCTTACCATATTCAGCAATAAAAAAACGTTCTTGTGTCATAACAAGAACGTTTTTTGTGCATGAAATGATTATTTATTGTTTTGAAGCTGGCTTTGGATTTCGTTGATGATTAGCTCAGCGCCTTCTTTACTAAGAACCAATTTGCCGCCTGCAAGTTTAAGGTTATCATCAGAAACCTCACCAGTTACTTGACAAGTCATGTTTGGTTTATATTTTTTAAGGATGATTTTTTCATCATCAACATAAATTTCAAGAGCATCTTTCTCTGCGATTCCAAGAGTACGACGCAATTCGATAGGAATAACTACACGTCCTAATTCATCAACTTTACGTACAATACCAGTAGATTTCATAAACTTTCTCCTCCCGAGAGATAATTATTTGTTTGAATTATATTTTTCTTCGTCATTATTCGACAAAATCCTTACCTTCCTAGCATAACAAGGTTTCCAATAATCGTCAATCCTTTTGTTTACTATTGATTGTAAGAATTAGTTCTTATAGTCAGTAAAGCCTTAGAAACTACTGAGATAACAGCATTTTATAAATAAACAATAAAGCTATTATCCTATTAAAAATCCTTTTAAATCAAGACTTTCGAACTAAGGTTTTTAATTTTATTTGATTATATACGACAAAATTCGACATGAACAGACTTTTTTTACTTTCATTAAATATTTTTAATTTGTTTATTCTTTTGCAGGGTATACGTATATATTCTTGATCTTAAAGGCTAAGATGGTATCATAGATAAAGGATAAATATAAATAATATTCATATATGATTCGCACTTATCGCCGCTCTCGTCCTTTGGGCGGGAGCTTTTTGACATTCTGATTGGGAGGTTTCAAGATGCCGCAAGAAAACAATACGTTTTATATTACAACACCGATTTATTATCCGAGCGGAAAATTACATATCGGCCATGCATACACGACAGTCGCGGGAGATGCAATGGCACGCTACAAAAGATTAAAAGGGTACGATGTTCGCTACTTAACAGGAACGGACGAGCATGGACAAAAGATCCAGCAAAAAGCTGAACAGGAAAACATTACACCTCAGGCGTATGTGGATCGTGCAGCCGCAGATATTCAGAAGCTATGGAAACAGCTTGAAATCTCAAACGATGACTTTATCCGTACGACAGAAAAGCGACATAAAGTTGTGATTGAAAAGGTGTTCCAAAAACTTCTTGATAACGGGGACATCTATCTTGATGAGTATGAAGGCTGGTACAGTATCCCGGATGAAACATTCTACACGGAAACGCAGCTGGTTGATATCGAGCGGAATGAAAAGGGAGAGGTCATCGGCGGAAAAAGCCCTGACAGCGGTCACCCGGTTGAATTGATAAAAGAGGAATCTTATTTCTTCCGCATGGGGAAATACGCAGATCGTCTTCTGAAATACTATGAAGAGAACCCGACATTCATCCAGCCGGAATCACGCAAAAACGAAATGATTAATAACTTTATCAAGCCTGGACTTGAAGATTTGGCTGTATCACGCACCACGTTTGATTGGGGTGTAAAGGTGCCGGAAAACCCAAAGCATGTTGTATATGTTTGGATTGACGCGCTATTTAACTATTTAACAGCACTCGGTTATGATACAGAAAATGATAAGCTTTATCAAAAATATTGGCCTGCCGATGTTCATTTAGTCGGTAAGGAGATTGTGCGTTTCCATACCATCTACTGGCCGATTATGCTGATGGCGCTGGATCTTCCGCTGCCGAAGCAAGTATTTGCACATGGCTGGCTTTTGATGAAAGACGGAAAAATGTCGAAATCAAAAGGAAACGTTGTAGATCCGGTTACTTTAATTGAACGTTACGGTTTAGACGCGCTTCGTTATTACCTGCTCCGCGAAGTGCCGTTCGGATCTGACGGGGTATTCACGCCTGAAGGGTTTGTTGAGCGGGTTAACTATGATTTGGCTAATGATTTAGGAAACCTATTGAATCGTACGGTTGCGATGATCAATAAGTATTTTGACGGACAAATCAGTTCTTACAAAGGTTCTGTAACTGAATTTGACCAGCCACTCACTTCAGTCGCTGAAGAAACCGTGAAGGCTTACGAGAAAGCGATGGAAAACATGGAATTTTCGGTAGCTCTTTCGACATTGTGGCAGCTGATCAGCCGCACAAATAAATATATTGACGAGACAGCTCCATGGGTGCTTGCCAAAGATCCGGAAAAAGAAGAAGAGCTGCGTTCCGTTATGTACCACCTTGCTGAATCATTGCGTATTTCAGCTGTGCTTCTTCAGCCGTTCTTAACAAAGACACCAGAAAAAATGTTCGAGCAGCTGGGCATTACTGATGAAGCGCTAAAAGCATGGGAGAGTATTACAGCTTTCGGCCAGCTGAAAGATACTAACGTACAAAAAGGTGAGCCGCTATTCCCACGTTTAGAAGCAGAAGAAGAAATTGCTTACATCAAAGGCAAGATGCAGGGTTCAGCACCGGCTAAAGAAGAAACAAAAGAAGCAGAGCCGCAAGAGGTTGATCGTTTGCCTGAAATTATGATTGATCAGTTCATGGATGTAGAACTTCGGGTGGCGGAAGTTATTAAAGCAGAGCCTGTAAAAAAAGCGGACCGCTTATTGAAGCTGCAGCTGGATCTTGGTTTCGAAAAACGCCAAGTCGTATCCGGTATTGCGAAGCATTACACGACAGAAGAGCTTGTTGGGAAAAAACTCGTTTGTGTAACAAATTTAAAACCGGTTAAACTGAGAGGCGAGCTTTCTCAAGGAATGATTCTTGCCGGAGAAGCAGACGGTGTATTAAAAGTCGTGTCTATCGATCAGTCATTACCAAAAGGAACAAGAATTAAATAATTACAGACAAAAGGTGTTTCACGTGTAACAATTCGTCGAACACCTTTTGTGTTTCGACAAGAAGGGAGTTTTTCACATATGTTATTTGACACACATGCACATTTAAATGCAGAACAATATGATACTGATTTAGAAGAGGTGATTGAACGGGCAAAAGCTGAAAAGGTAGAGCGAATTGTCGTAGTTGGATTTGACCGTCCAACCATTACCCGTGCGATGGAAATGATTGAGGAATATGAATTTATTTATGCAGCCATTGGCTGGCATCCTGTTGATGCAATTGATATGACAGAGGAAGATTTAGCGTGGATTAAAGAGCTTTCTGCCCATGAAAAAGTGGTAGCAATAGGTGAAATGGGATTGGATTATCATTGGGATAAATCTCCTAAAGATATTCAAAAAGAGGTATTTAGAAAACAAATCGCCTTAGCAAAAGAGGTCAATCTTCCTATTATTATTCACAATCGTGATGCAACGGAGGATGTTGTGACAATTTTAAAGGAGGAAGGCGCAGAAGCTGTGGGCGGAATAATGCACTGCTTTACAGGAAGTGCGGAAGTGGCAAGAGAATGCATGAAAATGAATTTTTATTTATCATTTGGCGGACCGGTGACATTCAAAAATGCGAAGAAGCCGAAGGAAGTTGTAAAGGAAATCCCGAATGACCGTTTGCTGATTGAAACGGACTGCCCGTTTCTCACACCTCATCCTTATCGCGGGAAAAGAAATGAACCAAGCTATGTGAAATATGTGGCAGAGCAAATCGCTGAATTAAAAGAAATGACTTTTGAAGAGATTGCATCAATCACGACCGAAAATGCAAAAAGACTTTTCCGTATAAACTGACAAAAAATGCTGGCGGGTTTTGTAAGAGCTTGTCCCTTATAGCGTTTTTCTTTAAAAGTTCTACATGCTTTCTTCTCCTCATAGGATAGGTTTGTCGACAAGTCTTTCTTCCGTTTCCCAGTGTAATTCAGGATAATGAAGAAAGACACTGCGCTTTTGAGAGAAAAAGAGGGGAGGGTTGACAGCCTTTTATATACTCTATATAATCTCTCCGAGGAGAAGGAGGCGTTTTTCATCACACAAAAAATGAAAAAGCTGTTTTCCGTAAAGCTTAGCAAAAGCAAAGTCATTCTGATTGCTGCTTGTTTGCTTTTGGCAGGAAGCGGGACCGCGTACGCAGCTCATGAGCTGACAAAACAATCAGTCTCAGTTTCTATCAATGGCGAAAAGAAACATATACGCACACATGCCAAAACAGTCGGTGATCTTTTAGATACGCTTGATATAAAAACAAGAGGCGAAGACAAGATCACACCTGCTAAGCAGACAAATATAACAGCAGATATGGACGTTGTGTATGAGGCTGCGAAACCTGTGAAGCTTACAATAAACGGGAAAGAAAAGACATTATGGTCAACAGCAAAAACAGTCGGTGCATTACTGGACGAACAAGATGTTGATGTGAAAGAACACGATCAAATTGATCCCGCAATAGATACAGATATTTCGAAAGACATGAAGATTAACATAGAACCCGCGTTTCAGGTTACTGTGAAGGATGCAGGAAAACAAAAGAAGACCTGGACGACTTCGACTACGGTCGCTGACTTTTTAAAACAGCAAAAGATAAACATAAAAGACGATGATAAAATCAAGCCTGCGTTAGATGCAAAGCTGACGAAAGGAAAGGCTGATATTAGAATTACTCGTATCGAAAAGGTCACCGATGTAGTTGAAGAGAAAATTGCGTTCGATGTGAAAAAGCAAGAAGACGCTTCTCTTGAAGAAGGGAAGGAAAAGGTCGTCCAAAAAGGTAAAGAAGGCAAGCTTAAAAAACACTTCAAGGTTATTAAAGAAAACGGCAAAGAAGTGGCCAGAGAGCTTGTGAAAGAAGAAACATCTGAACAAAGCAAAAACAAAGTGGTTGCTGTCGGCACAAAGCAAAGCAGTCCAAAGATTGAAAAAGTCAGTGCATCCGGTGATTCAAAAACAGTTGTGTCCCGCAGCAATGAATCAACAGGAAAAGCCATGACTGTAGCCTCTACGGCTTATACAGCAAGCTGCAGCGGTTGTTCAGGACATACAGCTACTGGCGTTAACTTGAAAAGTAATCCGAATGCCAAAGTGATCGCTGTAGATCCAAATGTTATTCCGCTAGGCTCCAAAGTCCATGTTGAGGGCTATGGATATGCCGTTGCTGCAGATACTGGTTCAGCGATTAAAGGGAACAAAATAGACGTCTTTTTCCCGGAAAAGTCATCAGCGTACCGATGGGGAAATAAGACAGTTAAAATTAAAATTCTAAATTAATATATGCTTAAGTATTCAGAGGGTTTTGCGCCCTCTGTTTTTTTCGTTATAATAAACAAAGTGTATTTTCTGCTTATTAGACGCTCGACATAAGAAAAAAGTTTCTTAAATATGCAAAAGTTTTTATTTTGTCTTGGAGGAAATAATGAAAATTAAAGAGATCATTGTGGTCGAGGGACGTGACGATACGGCCCGCATCAAATTGGCTGTTGATGCAGACACAATCGAAACAAATGGTTCAGCCATCGATAATCATGTGATTGATCAAATCCGTTTAGCACAGAAAACCAGAGGGGTTATCATTTTAACGGATCCGGACTTCCCGGGAGAGAAGATCCGCAAAACCATTTCAGAGGCTGTACCCGGGTGTAAGCATGCATTTTTGCCAAAGCATCTTGCCAAACCTAAAAACAAACGGGGAATTGGTGTAGAGCACGCATCAATTGAAAGCATTAGGGCATGTTTAGAAAACATACATGAAGAGATGGAAGCGCAGCCGAGTGACATCTCCGCTGATGATCTGATTTATGCCGGACTGATCGGCGGACCTGCGGCCAAACGCCGCCGCGAACGGTTGGGTGATCTATTGAAAATCGGCTATACAAACGGTAAGCAGCTTCAAAAACGGCTTCAAATGTTTCAAATTAAAAAAAGTGATTTTATGAGCGCACTCGATACCGTTATGCGGGAGGAACAGAATGAATAAAGATATTGCGACACCGATTAGAACGAAAGAGATACTGAAGAAATACGGTTTTTCTTTTAAGAAGAGTTTAGGGCAGAATTTCTTAATTGATACGAACATTTTAAACAGAATCGTTGATCATGCGGAAGTGACGGAGAAAACAGGTGTCATTGAAATCGGCCCGGGAATCGGGGCGTTGACTGAACAGCTTGCCAAACGGGCAAAAAAGGTCGTGGCATTTGAAATTGATCAGCGATTATTGCCGATCCTGAATGATACGCTGTCTCCTTACGATAATGTCGCTGTCATTCATCAGGATGTATTAAAAGCGGATGTCAAATCGGTTATTGAAGAACAATTTCAAGATTGTGATGAGATCATGGTTGTAGCTAACCTTCCTTATTACGTGACAACCCCGATTATCATGAAACTGCTTGAAGAACACCTTCCGCTGAAAGGGATTGTGGTCATGCTGCAAAAGGAAGTGGCTGAGCGTATGGCGGCAGATCCATCATCTAAGGAATACGGTTCGCTTTCAATCGCGGTGCAATTTTATACAGAAGCGAAAACAGTAATGATTGTTCCGAAAACCGTGTTTGTTCCTCAGCCTAATGTAGACTCCGCAGTCATTCGGCTGATGCTTCGCGACGGCCCAGCAGTGGACGTAGAGAACGAAGCCTTTTTCTTTCAGTTAATTAAGGCAAGCTTTGCTCAGCGCCGGAAAACACTGCTTAATAACTTAGTCAACAACCTGCCTGAAGGAAAAGCGCGAAAGCCAAAAATTGAGCAAGTGCTGGAAGAAACAAATATTGACGGCAAGCGCCGGGGTGAATCCCTGTCAATCGAGGAGTTTGCAACGCTGTCTAACGGATTGTATAAAACTCTTTTCTAAAAATAAAATCGGCGTTATCACTTTTTTAACAATCGGAAAGCCCTTTTTGAAAAGGGCTTTTTGTTTTGCGCACCACTTGGACTGCCGCTACATAGGCTAGAAAAGGACCTTTCATTCAATGATAAGAAAAACTTGGACTCAGCGAAAAAAGGCGCTTTCTCAAGGCTCTTTCTTTCATGATGAGGCTTAGTCTATGTGTGGAGTGAGGAACGTGCAATTTCAAATAGGGGATATGGTAGCCAGGAAATCCTATCAAATGGATGTTTTGTTTCGCATTATAGGAATAGAGCAAACAAGCAAAGGAAATACAATCGCTATTTTGCATGGTGATGCAGTCAGGCTGATTGCTGATTCGGATTTTTCTGATCTGGTAGCAGTGAAAAAAGATGAGCAGATGATGAGAAAAAAGAAAGATGAGAGCAGAATGAACGAATCGCTTGAACTGCTTCGCCAGGATTATAAATTGCTCAGAGAAAAGCAGGAATACTATGCGACTAGCCAATATCAGCATGAGGAGCATTATTTTCATATGCCAGGCAAGGTGCTTCATCTGGATGGTGATGAAGCATATCTCAAAAAATGCCTGAATGTCTATAAAAAAATCGGAGTGCCTGTCTACGGGATTCATTGCCATGAAAAGAAAATGTCTGCTTCAATCGAAGAATTGCTCGACAAATATCGACCCGATATTCTAGTGATAACGGGGCATGATGCATATTCGAAGCAAAAGGGAAACGTTGATGATTTGAACGCGTACAGACATTCAAAGCACTTTGTAGAAACAGTTCAAAATGCTCGAAAAAAAACCCCTCACTTAGATCAGCTTGTTATTTTTGCAGGGGCCTGCCAATCTCATTTTGAATCACTCATAAGAGCAGGAGCAAATTTCGCGAGCTCACCATCAAGAGTCAATATTCATGCGCTTGATCCGGTATATATCGTAGCGAAAATCAGCTTCACGCCGTTTATGGAACGAATCAATGTGTGGGAAGTGCTCCGTAATACGCTGACAAGAGAGAAAGGGCTTGGCGGTATTGAAACAAGAGGGGTGCTGAGAATTGGAATGCCTTATAAGTCTAATTAACGGCTGAAAACCTGCATAGAAGACCTATGCAGGTTTTTTATTTTTGCATAATGATACATAATTTACCGAAACATGAAGAAAATAATTGAGGAATCGTAGAATTTTGTCAAAATAATTTTGTTGACAACGTCTGATTAACGTTGATATAATTTAAATTTTATTTGACAAAAATGGGCTCGTGTTGTACAATAAATGTAGTGAGGTGGATGCAATGGCGAAGACGTTGTCCGATATTAAAAGATCGCTTGATGGGAATTTAGGTAAAAGGCTGACGTTAAAAGCAAACGGTGGCCGCCGAAAAACGATTGAGCGTTCGGGCATTTTAGCTGAGACGTACCCTTCTGTTTTTGTGATACAACTAGATCAAGACGAGAACTCGTTTGAAAGAGTTTCATACAGTTATGCTGATATTTTGACTGAGACTGTTGAACTGACATTTAATGATGACACCGCAAGCTCAGTAGCGTTTTAACGGGCAGTGAACCTTTTGTTTACTGCTTTTTGTTTTGCCTTTTTTTGGTTTCCAGTAATTTTAACGAAAGTTCCATCTGATTTAACAAAAGATAAAACGGTCACATCTTATCGTGACGTGCACGAATGGCTATCACTTCTAAAAAGGGGTTGTTTCGTTTGGGCAGACGTCGTGGAGTTATGTCAGATGAGTTTAAATATGAGCTCGCTAAAGACCTTGGTTTTTATGACACGGTCAAATATGGCGGCTGGGGTGAAATTCGGGCCCGCGATGCCGGTAACATGGTGAAGCGCGCCATTGAAATCGCCGAACAGCAGATAGCTCAGAATCAGAATAACCGATAATGTGACCCGGGGGACATGCCGTTCCCCGGTTTTTGTGTTGGATATAAATACATAATGGGCTGCAATATGGATATGTTCATCCTGTACTTCAAATGTGATACAATGTTCATACTTATGTTTAGATGGAGAAGTAGGTGAAGCTATGCGTATTTTAGAAAAAGCGCCAGCAAAGATCAATCTGTCACTTGACGTCACCCGAAAACGCCCAGATGGCTATCATGAAGTCGAAATGATCATGACGACGATTGATTTAGCGGATCGGATTGAGCTGACGGAACTGGCAAAGGATGAAGTGAGGGTTTCCTCCCACAATCGTTTTGTGCCTGATGACCAAAGAAACTTAGCTTATCAGGCGGCTAAGCTGATCAAAGACAGATACAATGTGAAAAAGGGAGTTTCCATCATGATTACGAAGGTGATTCCGGTGGCTGCCGGTCTCGCTGGCGGAAGCAGTGATGCGGCGGCGACTCTTAGAGGGCTGAACAGACTGTGGAATTTAAATCTTTCTGCAGAAACGCTTGCTGAGCTTGGAGCAGAAATTGGCTCTGACGTTTCATTTTGTGTCTATGGCGGAACTGCATTAGCAACAGGACGCGGCGAGAAAATTAAACATATTAGCACGCCTCCGCATTGCTGGGTCATTTTAGCAAAACCGACAATCGGCGTTTCAACTGCTGAAGTGTATAGACAGCTGAAGGTGAATGATGTAGAGCATCCTGACGTTCATGGCATGATTGAAGCTATAGAGGAAAAGAGTTTTCAAAAGATGTGCAGCCGCTTAGGCAATGTGCTTGAATCTGTAACGCTTGATATGCATCCTGAAGTCGCAATGATCAAAAACCAGATGAAACGCTTTGGCGCAGATGCCGTGTTAATGAGCGGGAGCGGCCCGACCGTGTTTGGATTGGTTCAATATGAGTCGAAGGTGCAGAGAATTTATAACGGGTTGAGAGGCTTCTGTGATCAGGTTTATGCAGTGAGAATGATCGGCGAACAGAACATCCTTGATTAAATCCGTATGTTAAGTTATATTGATCTTAAAATATTCGGATTTTGGGGGTAAGTTCATGAAGTTTCGTCGCAGCGGCAGATTGGTGGACTTAACAAATTACTTGTTAACCCATCCGCACGAGTTGATACCGCTAACCTTTTTTTCTGAGCGGTATGAATCTGCAAAATCATCGATCAGTGAAGATTTAACAATTATTAAACAAACCTTTGAGCAGCAGGGGATCGGCACTTTGTTAACTGTTCCCGGAGCTGCCGGAGGCGTCAAATATATTCCGAAAATGAAGCAGGCTGAAGCTGAAGAGTTTGTGCAGACACTTGGACAGTCGTTGGCAAATCCGGAGCGTATCCTCCCGGGCGGTTATGTATACTTAACGGATATCATAGGAAAGCCATCTGTACTCTCCAAGGTAGGGAAGCTGTTTGCTTCTGTGTTTGCAGAGCGCGAAATTGATGTTGTCATGACCGTTGCTACGAAAGGAATTCCTTTGGCGTACGCAGCTGCGAGCTATCTGGATGTGCCTGTCGTCATCGTTCGAAAAGATAACAAGGTAACAGAAGGCTCTACAGTCAGTATTAATTACGTCTCAGGCTCCTCAAACCGCATCCAAACGATGTCACTTGCGAAAAGAAGCATGAAAACGGGTTCAAATGTACTCATTATTGATGATTTTATGAAAGCGGGCGGCACAATTAATGGTATGATTAACCTGTTGGATGAGTTTAACGCAAATGTGGCAGGAATCGGCGTCTTGGTTGAAGCCGAAGGAGTAGATGAACGTCTTGTTGATGAATATATGTCACTGCTTACTCTTTCAACCATCAACATGAAAGAGAAGTCCATTGAAATTCAGAACGGCAATTTTCTGCGTTTTTTTAAAGACGATCTTTTAAAGAATGGAGAGATGGAATCATGACAAAAGCGGTTCACACAAAACATGCGCCAGCGGCAATTGGGCCTTATTCACAAGGGATTATCGTAAACAATATGTTTTACAGCTCAGGCCAAATTCCTTTGACTCCTTCAGGCGAAATGGTGAATGGTGATATCAAGGAGCAGACTCATCAAGTATTCAGTAACTTAAAAGCGGTGCTGGAAGAAGCGGGCGCTTCTTTTGAAACAGTTGTAAAAGCAACTGTATTTATTGCGGATATGGAGCAGTTTGCGGAAGTGAATGAAGTGTACGGACAATATTTCGACACTCATAAACCAGCGAGATCTTGTGTGGAAGTCGCGAGACTCCCGAAGGATGCGCTAGTCGAGATCGAAGTAATTGCATTAGTAAAATAATAAGAAAAAGTGATTCTGGGAGAAATCGGAATCACTTTTTTATTTACCTTATGCCTGAAACAAAAGCATTATGACCTAATTGTGTAACTATATCCTATTTTTTCAAAAAATATTTTGAAAACGAGCAGGATTCCAGAGAAAATCGTGGAATTGATACACTAATGCTTTTATATAGGGAAAAGGTGGTGAACTACTGTGGAAGTTACTGACGTAAGATTACGCCGCGTGAATACCGATGGTCGCATGAGAGCGATTGCATCCATCACGCTGGATCACGAATTTGTTGTTCATGATATTCGTGTGATTGATGGAAACAATGGTCTTTTCGTTGCGATGCCGAGTAAGCGCACCCCTGATGGAGAGTTCCGCGATATTGCTCATCCGATTAATTCAAGCACACGAGGAAAGATTCAAGATGCCGTGTTAAATGAGTATCATCGTTTGGGTGACACTGAAGCATTAGAATTTGAAGAAGCTGGGGCTTCTTAAAAAATAACCAAAGAGCAAGGACTGCTGGAAGGGCTGACACAAGCCTTTTGCCGGCAGTCCTTTTTTAATTCTGATTTTTCAAACTTAATTGTACTCAATAGAAAATTCTTGCACTTGATCAAGTCTCCTTGAAATCAGAAGATATTTAGGATATATTTTTCTATGGATAAAAGGGATATTGGAGGCCAATAAATGGATAAGCGGTTTGCAGTTGTTTTAGCAGCTGGACAAGGAACGAGAATGAAATCAAAGCTTTATAAAGTCCTTCATCCAGTTTGCGGTAAGCCTATGGTAGAGCACGTCGTAGACGAAGCCTTAAAGTTAACTTTATCAAAGCTTGTCACGATTGTCGGACATGGTGCGGAAGAAGTGAAAAAGCAACTTGGTGATAAAAGTGAGTACGCGCTTCAAGCTGAACAGCTTGGCACTGCTCATGCTGTAAAACAAGCACAGCCATTTCTTGCTGACGAAAAAGGTGTCACAATCGTCATTTGCGGAGATACGCCGCTTTTAACAGCAGAGACAATGGAACAGATGCTGAAAGAACATACACAGAGAGAAGCGAAAGCTACGATTTTAACTGCGGTTGCAGAAGATCCAACCGGATACGGCCGTATTATTCGCGGCGGTAACGGAGCGGTTCAAAAAATCGTTGAGCATAAGGACGCCTCGGAAGAAGAACGTCTTGTAACTGAAATTAATACCGGCACGTATTGTTTTGACAACGAAGCGCTGTTCCGGGCTATTGATCAGGTGTCCAATGATAATGTGCAGGGCGAGTATTATTTGCCGGATGTCATAGAAATACTTAAAAACGAAGGCGAAACTGTTGCCGCTTACCAGACTGGTAATTTCCAAGAAACGCTCGGAGTTAATGATAGAGTTGCTCTTTCTCAGGCAGAACGATTTATGAAGGAGCGTATTAATAAACGGCATATGCAAAATGGCGTAACGCTGATTGATCCGATGAACACATATATATCTCCTGACGCTGTTATCGGAAGCGATACTGTGATTTATCCTGGAACTGTGTTGAAAGGTGAGGTGCAAATCGGAGAAGATACGATTATCGGCCCTCATACAGAGATTATGAATAGTTCCATTGGCAGCCGTACGGTTATTAAACAATCGGTAGTCAATCACAGTGAAGTGGGGAATGATGTAAACATAGGACCTTTTGCTCACATCAGACCTGATTCTGTCATCGGGAATGAAGTGAAGATCGGAAATTTTGTTGAAATCAAAAAGACTCAATTCGGAGACCGAAGCAAGGCTTCTCATTTAAGCTATGTCGGTGATGCTGAGGTAGGTACAGATGTAAACCTGGGCTGCGGTTCAATAACTGTCAATTATGATGGAAAGAATAAATATTTGACGAAAATTGAAGACGGTGCGTTTATCGGCTGCAATTCCAACTTGGTTGCGCCTGTCACAGTCGGAGAAGGCGCTTATGTAGCTGCAGGTTCAACTGTTACAGAAGATGTACCTGGAAAAGCGCTTGCTATTGCCAGAGCGAGACAAGTAAATAAAGACGATTATGTGAAAAACATTCATAAAAAATAATCCTAAATTCGGAGGTTTATCCATGTCTAATCAATACGGAGATAAGAATTTAAAGATTTTTTCTTTGAATTCGAATCCAGAGCTTGCAAAAGAAATCGCAGATATAGTTGGAGTTCAATTAGGGAAATGTTCAGTCACAAGGTTTAGTGACGGGGAAGTCCAAATTAATATCGAAGAAAGTATTCGCGGATGTGACTGTTATATCATCCAGTCTACAAGTGATCCTGTTAACGAGCATATTATGGAGCTGCTGATTATGGTAGATGCGTTAAAACGCGCTTCTGCAAAAACGATTAACATTGTGATTCCTTATTACGGTTATGCGCGGCAAGACAGAAAAGCAAGATCCCGTGAGCCGATTACAGCAAAGCTCTTCGCTAACCTGCTTGAAACAGCCGGTGCAACTCGTGTGATTGCGCTTGATCTGCATGCGCCTCAAATTCAAGGATTCTTTGATATACCGATTGACCATTTAATGGGTGTTCCGATTTTAGGAGAATATTTTGAAGGCAAAAACCTTGAAGATATCGTCATTGTTTCGCCAGACCACGGCGGTGTAACACGCGCCCGCAAATTGGCTGACCGACTAAAAGCACCGATTGCCATTATCGACAAACGCCGTCCGCGTCCAAACGTGGCGGAAGTCATGAATATTGTAGGTAATATTGAAGGGAAGACCGCTATCCTTATCGATGACATTATCGATACTGCAGGCACCATTACTCTTGCTGCTAATGCGCTAGTTGAAAATGGAGCGAAAGAAGTATATGCATGCTGTACACATCCTGTGCTTTCAGGACCAGCAGTTGATCGTATTAATAATTCTAAAATTAAAGAGCTTGTTGTGACAAACAGCATCAAGCTTCCTGAAGAAAAGAAAATTGATCGGTTCAAGCAGCTTTCTGTCGGACCGCTTTTGGCTGAAGCGATTATTCGCGTTCATGAGCAGCAATCAGTCAGCTATTTGTTCAGCTAAATCGATTTTTGAGGTTTAAATCCTTATCGTTATGGGTATTGTTTGTAATAGGACGATAAAACGATAATAGGATGGTGCTGAATATGGCAACTTTAACGGCAAAAGAAAGAACGGACTTTACTCGTTCGTCTCTTCGGAATATCCGTACTTCAGGACATGTTCCAGGTATCATTTATGGGAAAGACACGGAAAATAAACCTGTATCATTAGACAGTGTGGAGCTGATCAAAACGCTGAGAGACGAAGGGAAAAATACAGTCCTCACGCTTGATATTGGCGGGGAGCAGCATTCTGTCATGGTAACGGACCTGCAAACGGATCCGCTGAAAAATGAAATCACTCATGCTGACTTTCAAGTAGTCAATATGAGCGAAGACATTGAAGCGGAAGTTCCGATTCATCTGACCGGAGAAGCCATAGGAGTGAAAAACGGAGGCGTATTGCAGCAGCCGCTGTATGAACTTACTGTAAAGGCTAAGCCAAAAGCCATTCCGCAAACGATTGAGGCAGATATATCAAACCTTGATGTAAATGAAGTGCTGACGATTGCGGATTTGCCTGCTGGCGGTGACTACTCCTTTAATCATGAGTCAGATGAGGTCGTAGCTTCTATCCTTCCTCCGCAGCAGCAGAAAGAAGCTGAGGTGGATGAAGAAGAATCTGCCGATGCTCAGCCTGAAGGTTAAAACAAAGAACGATAATAGCTTAAGACGTAACCCTCCCGCGGTTACGTCTTTTGTGCTAGAATGAGAAGAATTATAGCCCGCATACGCAGGCGGGAGTTATTGTAACTAAGGGAGGATTCGCCATGCTTGTGATCGCCGGTCTCGGAAACCCGGGGAAGAACTATGAAAATACACGGCATAATGTCGGGTTTATGGTGATAGATCAGCTTGCAAAGGAATGGAATATTGAGCTGAACCAAAATAAATTTAACGGATTATACGGAACCGGATTTGTTTCCGGCAAAAAGGTTCTACTAGTTAAACCGCTTACATATATGAATTTATCAGGAGAATGTTTGCGGCCTTTAATGGACTATTATGATATCGATAACGAAGATTTAACCGTCATTTACGACGATCTTGATCTTCCGACTGGAAAGATCCGTTTAAGAACGAAAGGAAGCGCTGGAGGGCATAATGGCATCAAATCGCTGATTCAGCATCTTGGAACATCCGAGTTTGACCGCATCCGCATCGGAATCGGCCGGCCTGTAAACGGCATGAAGGTCGTTGATTATGTACTGGGTTCATTCACCAAGGAGGAAGCGCCAGACATTAGCGGAGCGATCGATAAATCTGTGAAAGCTTGTGAAGCTTCTCTGAGCAAGCCGTTTTTAGAAGTCATGAACGAATTTAACGCGAAGGTATAAAATGAATCAACAAAGTCCATACTACACCAAAAGACTTTTTCATCAGGAGGTCCCTTGTATGGCTTTACATTATTATTGTCGTCATTGCGGAGTGAAAGTAGGCAGTCTCGAATCTTCTGCGGTATCGACTGGTTCACTTGGATTTCAGCACTTAACAAACGAGGAAAGAAACGATATGATTTCTTATAAAGAAAATGGAGATGTCCATGTTTCGACGATATGTGAAGATTGCCAAGAGGCGCTTGACCGAAATCCGCATTACCACGAACATCACACATTTATTCAATAAAAAGCTTTGGTGTAGAGACTAGACCAAAGCGTTTTTCTGTTCTTACAGGAAACAGAGAGGAGGGGGCCGTATGGACAACATTCAAACCTTTATAAAAGAAAGTGATGACTTTAAATCCATCATCAATGGTTTACACGAGGGACTGAAGGAACAGCTGCTTGCGGGTCTGTCGGGTTCTGCACGTTCTGTTTTTACTTCTGCCCTGGCTAATGAAACGAATAAGCCAATCTTTCTCATCACCCATAACTTATATCAAGCCCAAAAAGTAACGGATGACCTGACTTCACTTCTTGAGGATCGGTCTGTCCTTTTGTACCCCGTCAATGAACTCATTTCATCAGAAATCGCAGTCGCAAGCCCGGAGTTGAGGGCGCAGCGATTAGATGTCATTAATAGATTAACGAATGGAGAAGCACCAATTGTTGTTGCTCCAGTAGCGGCAATCAGAAGAATGCTGCCGCCCGTAGCGATCTGGAAAAACAGCCAAATGTCCATTCAAGTAGGCCATGACATCGAACCTGACCAGCTTGCATCACGGCTGGTAGAGGTAGGCTATGAGCGGACTGATATGGTTTCATCACCCGGGGAATTCAGCATTCGCGGAGGAATCATTGACGTTTATCCGCTGACTTCAGAGCATCCGGTGAGAATTGAGCTTTTTGATACTGAAGTGGATTCAATCCGCAGCTTTAACTCAGATGATCAGCGGTCAATTGAGACACTTACATCGATTAATATCGGTCCTGCAAAAGAATTAATTATCAGACCTGAAGAAAAAGCGCGGGCGATGGAGAAAATCGACAAAGGTCTTGCCGCAAGCCTGAAGAAATTAAAGGCTGATAAGCAAAAAGAAATTCTGCATGCGAATATTTCTCACGATAAAGAACGCTTGTCTGAAGGTCAAACAGATCAGGAGCTGGTGAAGTACCTCTCCTATTTCTATGAAAAACCTGCTAGTTTACTAGATTATACACCTGAGGATACACTTCTGATTTTGGACGAAGTGAGCCGAATTCATGAGATGGAAGAACAGCTTCAAAAAGAAGAAGCGGAGTTCATAACAAACCTTCTTGAGGAAGGGAAGATTTTGCATGACATCAGTTTGTCATTCAGCTTCCAAAAAATAGTGGTTGAACAAAAACGTCCTCTGCTGTACTATTCTTTATTTTTGCGGCATGTACACCATACGAGCCCGCAAAATATCGTTAATGTATCAAGCAGACAAATGCAAAGTTTCCATGGCCAAATGAATGTACTTGCAGGTGAAATAGAGCGTTTTAAAAAATCCAACTTCACCGTTGTATTCTTAGGAGCAAATAAGGAACGCACGCAG
Organism: Bacillus sp. SKDU12; assembly: GCF_010093085.1. GTDB lineage: Bacteria > Bacillota > Bacilli > Bacillales > Bacillaceae > Bacillus > Bacillus mexicanus. The sequence continues at coordinate 26,381 of NZ_MSRC01000015.1, forward strand.
AGACTGTCTTCAGTTCTGGCTGATTATGAAATTGAAGCCGCCATGACAGACAGCAAAAAAGCGCTTGTGCAAGGACAGGTCTACATCATGGAAGGTGAACTTCAATCGGGATTCGAGCTTCCGTTAATGAAGATCGCCGTTATTACGGAAGAAGAGTTGTTCAAAAATCGTGTGAAAAAGAAGCCTCGAAAACAGAAGCTTACGAATGCAGAGCGTATTAAGAGCTATTCCGAGCTTCAAATCGGTGATTATGTCGTTCATATTAATCACGGGATCGGGAAGTACTTAGGGATCGAAACTCTTGAAATCAATGGAATCCATAAAGACTATTTAAATATTCATTATCAGGGAAGCGACAAGCTGTACGTCCCTGTAGAACAAATTGATCAGGTGCAAAAATATGTCGGCTCCGAAGGAAAAGAGCCGAAGCTGTATAAATTAGGCGGAAGCGAATGGAAGCGGGTCAAGAAAAAAGTAGAAACATCCGTTCAGGATATTGCTGATGATTTGATTAAGCTGTATGCCGAAAGGGAAGCAAGCAAGGGCTATGCGTTTTCTCCTGACCATGAGATGCAGCGTGAATTCGAGTCGGCGTTCCCGTATCAAGAGACTGAGGATCAGCTCCGTTCCATTCACGAAATCAAAAAGGACATGGAAAGAGAACGACCGATGGACCGCTTACTGTGCGGAGATGTAGGCTATGGGAAAACAGAGGTTGCCATACGTGCCGCATTTAAGGCGATCGGTGACGGAAAGCAGGTAGCGCTGCTCGTACCGACAACTATTTTGGCACAGCAGCACTATGAAACCATTACCGAACGCTTTCAAGACTATCCGATTAATATCGGACTTCTTAGCAGATTCAGAACGAGAAAAGAAGCGAACGAAACGATCAAAGGGTTGAAAAACGGCACTGTTGATATCGTCATCGGAACGCACAGGCTGCTATCAAAAGATGTCGTATATAAAGACTTAGGACTTCTTATCATTGATGAAGAGCAGCGTTTTGGTGTCACTCATAAAGAAAAGATCAAGCAAATCAAAGCCAATGTTGATGTATTAACATTAACAGCAACACCTATTCCGCGTACGCTGCACATGTCCATGCTTGGCGTAAGGGATCTTTCAGTTATCGAGACTCCGCCGGAAAATCGCTTCCCCGTACAGACGTATGTGGTGGAATACAACGGCGCCCTTGTCAGGGAGGCGATTGAACGTGAGCTTGCACGCGGAGGACAGGTCTATTTCTTGTACAACCGGGTAGAGGATATCGAGAGAAAAGCGGATGAGATCTCAATGCTTGTCCCTGACGCGAAGGTAGCGTATGCGCACGGGAAAATGACAGAAAATGAATTAGAATCCGTCATGCTGAATTTCCTTGAAGGAGAATCAGACGTTCTCGTCAGTACAACCATTATTGAAACAGGCGTAGACATTCCGAACGTCAATACGCTGATTGTATTTGACGCCGACAAGATGGGTCTATCACAGCTTTACCAGCTTCGGGGGCGTGTCGGCCGTTCTAACCGTGTAGCGTATGCATACTTTTCGTATCGCCGGGATAAAGTGCTGACAGAAGTGGCTGAAAAAAGGCTGCAGGCTATTAAAGAGTTCACAGAGCTTGGTTCCGGGTTTAAAATCGCAATGCGCGACTTAACGATTCGCGGGGCTGGGAATCTTCTTGGCGCCCAGCAACACGGCTTCATCGATTCGGTCGGGTTTGACCTCTATTCACAAATGCTGAAGGAGGCCATTGAAGAGCGTAAAGGAGATACAGCGACGACAGTCCAGTTTGAAACAGAAATTGATGTCGAGCTTGATGCGTATATTCCTGAAACCTATATTCAAGACGGCAAACAGAAAATTGATATGTATAAACGCTTCAGGTCTGTGGCTACAATCGAAGAAAAGAATGAACTTCAAGACGAAATGATTGACCGATTTGGAAACTATCCAAAAGAAGTTGAGTACTTATTTATTGTTGCTGAAATGAAAGTTTATGCGAAACATGAGCGTGTTGAGCTGATTAAACAGGATAAAGATGCGGTCAGATTAACAATTTCTGAAGAAGCAAGTGCAGAAATTGACGGCCAAAAGCTATTTGAGCTTGGCAATAAATACGGCAGACAAATCGGACTGGGAATGGAAGGGAAAAAGCTCAAAATTTCCATACAGACGAAAGGCCGCAGTGCTGATGAATGGCTCGACACCGTGCTGGGCATGCTGAAGGGCTTAAAAGATGTGAAAAAGCAAACCATTTCATCAACCTAATTTTTGTTACTCTCTGGTGTATATTACATTTGATGTGACGGATACTAATTTCAAGCGAGGCGGAAGGTACATAAAGTAACTGCTTTAGGTCTTTCCTACATGTATATACCATCAAATGAAAGAGAGGCACCAGAGATGAAAGCAACCGGTATCGTACGTCGTATTGATGACTTAGGTCGGGTCGTAATTCCTAAAGAAATTCGCAGAACTCTTAGAATCAGGGAAGGCGATCCGCTTGAGATTTTTGTGGATCGTGACGGAGAAGTGATTTTGAAAAAGTACTCTCCGATCAGTGAGCTTGGAGACTTTGCAAAGGAGTATGCAGACGCGCTTTACGACAGTCTCGGTCATTCCGTTCTGATTTGTGATCGTGATGTATATATCGCCGTATCTGGCAGTTCGAAAAAAGACTACTTAAACAAGCCGATCAGCGAAATGCTTGAAAAAACAATGGATCAACGCAGCTCCGCGCTTGAGAGTGATGTGAAATCAGTACAGCTTGTGAATGGCATAGATGAGGACATGAATTCTTATACTGTAGGGCCGATTGTGGCGAATGGCGATCCGATAGGCGCTGTGGTGATTTTTTCTAAGGATCAGACAATGGGCGAAGTAGAGCATAAAGCCGTTGAGACAGCAGCTGGATTTTTGGCTCGTCAAATGGAACAATAGGTCTTATTTCTTTTATTGAAAATAGGTGCGAAAAAGAACAGCTCTCCTTGGGATGCTGTTCTTTTTTCATGCATGCCCAAAAAGGAATCCAAGGGCTGGGATGTGGTATAATAACCTCGTTTTTATTTGTGCCGCGGTAATACGAACTGTATTGCCTCTAGCGTTCGGAAGGAGCTCTTGGATGGATGATTCAATAGGCGTTAAACGGCATTGGGCTTGGCAGGGGGCTTTTGTTTTAATCCTGGCAGGCATCATCTCTAAAATATTAAGCGCCGTTTACAGGGTCCCGTTTCAAAACATTGTTGGCGATGTTGGATTTTATATATATCAGCAGGTGTATCCCTTTCTAGGTATTGCCGTCATGCTGTCCACATCGGGATTTCCGGTCATTATTTCAAAACTGATGAATGATTATAGTGAAAAAAGCCATCATACCATATTAAAAATATCAGCGTTGTTCTTATCTTTGATCGGTGTTTTTTTATTTCTTTCTTTATACGTGGGTGCTGCTCCAATCGCACTTTTTATGGGGGATTCTCACCTCTCTGTGTTAATTCAAGTGACTGCGTTTGCATTTCTGCTGTTCCCGTTTATCGCGTTGCTTAGAGGCGGTTTTCAAGGGCGGCAAAATATGCTCCCGTCAGCCTTATCACAGATGACAGAGCAGCTTCTGCGTGTTGCAGTCCTCTTGGGCTTATCGCTTTGGCTCGTCAAAAAGGGAGCCTCACTTTATACTGCAGGTGCTGCAGCCGCTTCTGGGTCTCTTGCCGGGGGCTTCGCTGCGTTGATGATACTCGGGTTTTTTTGGTTCAAAGTGAAAAGAGGCAATCAAACAGACTGGAAAAATGAAAATGTCATTACAATAAAAGAATTGATGAAAAAACTGCTTCTCTATTCGGTTACCATTTGTGTAAGCAGTTTGCTGCTTTTGTTTATGCAGCTTGTTGATGCTTTGAATTTATATGCTTTGCTTTCAGACGGTGAGGCAAGCGAAGAAGCGAAACGCCTAAAGGGGATTTATGATCGAGGACAGCCCTTGCTGCAGCTCGGTTCAGTTTTCGCGGTAAGCATTGCGACGTCACTCGTTCCGTATATTTCTAAGGCCGTAAAAAATAATGAGCTGAAGATCATGAAAGAAAAAGTCACATCTTCTTTAAAACTATGCCTTGTATTAGGGGCGGGGGCGTCGACTGGGTTGATTTGCATTCTTGAGCCGGTCAATATCATGCTGTTCCAAAATGGCGAAGGGACAGCTGCTTTACAAGTATTCAGCTGCTCCATTTTGTTTGTATCCTTGGCAGTTACAGCAGCTGCAGTTTTGCAGGGCGCGGGATACACCATTTTTCCTGCGATAGCGGTAGGCGCCGGTGTTGTGATGAAATGGGTGTTAAATACTCTTTTGGTTCCGCGCTATGGAATTGAAGGTGCATCGCTTGCAACAGCTGCTTCTTTTGCGGCTGTCGCCGGGCTTAACTTTTATCGGCTTTGGAAAAAGAATTGGCTCGATAAGCTGAGTGTCATTTTGGCTCCAATTATTGGATCTTCTCTTTTAATGTCAGCTGTCTTGTTTGCGTATATGCGTCTCTGGACTTTCTTGTTTCCTGAAACAGGAAGAGGAGCGGCTGCGATTGAAAGTCTTTCCGCAGTCGCCATTGGCGGTGCTGTGTTTATTTATTGTGTGATAAAATTGGAGATATTTACAGACGAGGAGCTGGACAGTGTGCCATTTGGCAGCAAATTAAGCAAAATCATGAGAAGGGGAGAAAAAAATGGCGGGTAATATTACAGTCGTGGGACTTGGTGCCGGAGACATGGACCAGTTGACAATCGGTATACACAAGCTGCTGACAAAAGCAGATATGTTGTACGTCAGAACAAAGGATCATCCTTTAATTCAAGAGCTTGAGAAAGAGACGAAGGCTATCCGTTTCTTTGACGATATATATGAAAAGCATGACCAGTTTGACGCCGTATATGAAGAAATTGCTGAGATTCTCTTTGAAGAGGCGCAGCATGAGGACGTGGTTTATGCTGTGCCGGGACACCCTTTTGTCGCGGAAAAAACAGTACAGCTGCTGACGGAGCGGCAGAAAGAGAAAAACATTCACGTAAAAGTTGTGGGAGGCCAAAGCTTTCTTGATGCCACATTTAATGCCTTGCAAATCGATCCGATAGAAGGTTTTCAATTTGTGGATGCCGGCACTTTGACCGTGGATGAGCTTGAGCTCAGACATCATCTGATCATTTGTCAGGTTTACGACCAAATGACCGCCTCTGAAGTCAAGCTGACGTTGATGGAGAAGCTGCCTGATGAGTATGAAGTTGTGATTGTAACTGCGGCCGGAAGCCGTGACGAGGACATCCGGACAGTGCCTTTATTTGAGCTGGACCGCAATGTCGCCTTGAATAACTTAACAAGTGTGTATATTCCGCCGATTAAAGAAGAGAAGCTGCTTTATCACGAATTTTCCGCGTTCCGAAGCATCATTAGAGAGCTTCGCGGGCCTAATGGATGTCCGTGGGATAAAAAGCAGACACATCAATCATTAAAACAATACATGATTGAAGAATGTTACGAACTTCTCGAAGCAATTGACGAAGAAGACACAGATCATGTGATCGAAGAGCTTGGTGACGTTTTGCTTCAGGTCTTGCTTCACGCGCAAATCGGTGAAGATGAAGGTTATTTCACAATCGATGATGTCATAAAAGGAATCAGTGAAAAAATGGTCCGAAGACATCCCCATGTGTTTAAAGATGTTAAGGTTCAGGATGAAAACGATGTTTTGACGAATTGGGAAGATATAAAAAAGACCGAAAAAAACACATCCGAAGCATCCTTGTTAGACAGCGTGCCGAAAACCCTCCCAGCTCTTTCAAAAGCTGCTAAACTGCAGAAAAAAGCCGCAAAGGTTGGTTTTGATTGGGAAGACGTCAGCGATATTTGGGAAAAGGTAAGCGAGGAAATGAAGGAGTTTTCATCTGAGATTTCTGAAGATCCTCATGGACACAATCTCAAGGCTGAGTTTGGCGACATTTTGTTCGCATTGGTTAATGTGGCCCGCTTCTATAAAATAGAACCTGAGGAAGCGCTGACCATGACCAATGACAAATTCCGGAGGCGCTTCTCATACATTGAGGAAACAGCGAAGGAAAAGGGAATCGAGCTGGCTGATATGTCTCTTGAGGACATGGACAACCTGTGGAATGAAGCAAAAGAAACTGAGAGGAGATCATCAATATGAGATTAGATAAATTTTTGAAAGTATCACGGCTGATTAAGAGACGTACACTAGCAAAAGAAGTAGCTGATCAGGGACGCATCGCTATTAACGGTAACCAGGCAAAAGCAAGCTCTGACGTAAAACCGGGTGATGAATTAACGGTCCGTTTCGGCCAAAAGCTTGTAACGGTTCAAGTAAATGAGTTGAAAGACACGACAAAAAAAGAAGAAGCAGCAAATATGTATACAATCCTAAAAGAAGAGAAACTCGGCGAATAGGCTTGTTCTAAAAAAATCCCCCGCCTCATACAATGCAGTAATAATGCTAAAAGTATCGAGGATATGGGGGCTGAATAGATGAATTCAAACTATGATCAAAAAGGTTCTTCGTCTGTTCCGGAACAGCATGATGTGACAATGAAAGGCCGGAAGCATTTAGATATTTCTGGAGTGAAGCATGTGGAGAGCTTTGATAATGAAGAATTCCTGCTCGAAACGGTGATGGGAATGCTCTCAGTCAGAGGCCAAAATCTTCAGATGAAAAATCTAGATGTAGAAAAAGGGCATGTTTCTATTAAAGGCAGGGTATTTGATTTAGTGTACTTAGACGAACAACAAGGGGATAAAGCTAAAGGGTTTTTTAGCAAGTTGTTTAAATGACGCTGACGACACAATTCTATACAATGCTGGCGATGTCCGGTATGGGCCTCTGGCTTGGGGCATCGCTGGATACATACCGGCTCTTTGTCATTCGTGCCAAGACAGCCAGATGGCTATTATTCATTCATGATATTCTTTTCTGGATTGTGCAGGGGCTGCTTTTCTTTTATGTCTTGCTTCATGTAAATGAGGGAGAATTTAGGCTGTATATCTTTTTGGCAGTTCTGCTGGGCGTTGCGACGTATCAGAGTCTTTGCAAACGAATCTATATAAAAATACTTAAATTCGTCATTTACCTTGCTGTTTCTGTTTATCAATTCTTTAAAAAACTCATTCAGCACGTGTTATTTCGTCCTATTGTGTGGACATGCGGAGTGATCATGTGGCTGACGTTATTTGTATTAAAGAAAACAAACCGCCTAATCGTTTTTCTCCTGTTGTGTCTATATAAAATAGCCAAGATTCTGTGTTTTCCAATTCTGTTTATCGTAAAACAGTGTCTGAAACTTCTTCCTGTGAGATTGCGTCTAATATTCAGACGTTATTTTGAAAAAGGTGCAGGATTTCTCAAAAAGAAGAAGAAAGTATTGGTAACCATAAGAACGACCATTACACGTTTTTTGAAGAGATGAAAGGAGGACCGTCTAGTTTGAATTTTTCCAGAGAACGAACGATAACTGAAATACAAAACGACTATAAAGAACAAGTAGAGCGGCAGAATCAGCTGAAGAAAAGAAGACGAAAAGGGCTGTACAGACGGTTGACCGTATTCGGCGCTCTAGTATTCCTGACGGCAATTGTGCTCGCAAGCTCTGTATGGTCCCAAACATCTTCCCTTAGCGCAAAAGAAGAAAAGAAAGAAAAGCTTGAAAAAGAGCTGAAAAATGTAAAGACAAAACAAATAGATTTAAAAGAAGAAATATCCAAATTGAAAGATGAAGATTACGTCACAGAGCTTGCCAGAAGAGACTTATTCATGTCTGGAGATGGGGAAATTATCTTCAATGTGGAGAAGAAGAGCAAGTAGCCTTGTTGACACTTAAATTTTTATTTAGGTATAATTAAGCAAACGATCTTTTTATAAGCCTAAGGAGGAGCACTTTTTTTATGTCGATTGAAGTTGGCAGCAAGTTGCAAGGGAAAATTACAGGTATTACAAATTTTGGAGCATTTGTTGAATTGCCTGGAGGCTCAACCGGTCTCGTTCACATCAGTGAGGTAGCTGATAACTATGTCAAAGACATTAACGATCACTTAAAAGTCGGCGACCAAGTTGAAGTGAAAGTCATCAACGTTGAAAAAGACGGGAAAATTGGTTTATCAATTAAAAAAGCTAAAGACCGTCCGCAAGCCAGACCTAGAAATGATTTCCGTCCGAAAGAATCTTTTGAACAGAAAATGAATAAGTTTTTAAAAGACAGCGAAGATCGCTTGTCATCTTTAAAACGCAATACGGAATCAAAACGTGGAGGGCGCGGAGCAAGAAGAGGATAACTTGCTGCTTTCTATAAATAAATGAAGCATCCGCTCATCCCGACGGGTGCTTTTTTTATTATCCTCACCCAGTTAAAAAATCAGAATATTATAACATTTAAGTTTCTGTTGACGAAAGGGACAAACCTTTGTATTATATATCTTGTGCTTAAAAGCACCAAACATTATGGCGGTGTAGCTCAGCTGGCTAGAGCGTACGGTTCATACCCGTGAGGTCGGGGGTTCGATCCCCTCCGCCGCTACCATATTTGTTTGGCCCGTTGGTCAAGCGGTTAAGACACCGCCCTTTCACGGCGGTAACACGGGTTCGAATCCCGTACGGGTCATCTAGAAAAAATCGGTTTCTCTTGCAGAAACCGATTTTTTCATTTTTAGACAGTATTCCAGAAATTCTTTTGATAAATGAATATCTAGGCAGAAACCGTCGAAGATTTCTTTAGTATTGTTACCTTCTTTTGACAAAATCCTATCTGTACTTTCGCTATAATGACAGGCAACGAATATAACAGGTAGGAGATGAGAGGAATGGAAAAAGCAGAAAGAAGAGTGAACGGGCCAATGGCGGGACAAGCTTTGGAAAAACTCCAATCGTTTTTCAACAGGAGCGCGAAGCTGGTGACTCAATATTCGCATTCGCTGTTTTTCTATAAAGGGTTCATTTATGTTGTCATCGGTTTTTTGCTTGGACGGGCATTCATACTATCCGAGGTGCTTCCTTTTGCGCTGCCTTTCTTTGGCGCGATGCTTCTAATCAGAAGAGATAAGGCGCTTTATGCAGTGCTGGCTGTGCTTACAGGTGCACTTACTATTTCTCCTAAACACTCATTGCTCATATTAGCGGCATTGTTGGCATTCTTCATATTTTCCAAAGTAGCCGCCTTCATCACCGACGATCGCGTGAAGGCACTTCCGATTGTCGTATTCTTCTCCATGACAGCAGCAAGAGCTGGGTTTGTTTACGCTCAAAATGGCGCGTTTACTACATATGACTATGTGATGGCTGTCGTTGAAGCTGGATTATCCTTTATTTTAACGCTTATTTTTCTTCAGAGTCTTCCGATTTTCACTGTCAAAAAGGTAAAACAGTCATTAAAAATAGAAGAAATCATTTGCTTTATGATCCTTATTGCTTCCGTTTTGACAGGGCTTGCCGGCTTGTCCTACCAAGGAATGCAGGCAGAACACATACTGGCGCGTTATGTTGTATTGAGTTTTTCCTTTATTGGCGGAGCGAGCATTGGCTGTACGGTTGGTGTCGTGACTGGTCTAATTCTTGGTTTGGCAAATATCGGAAACCTCTATCAAATGAGCCTCCTTGCTTTCTCCGGTTTATTAGGCGGATTGCTGAAGGAAGGGAAAAAAGCGGGCGCGGCAATCGGGCTGATCGTTGGATCACTTCTTATTTCCTTATATGGTGAAGGCTCTGCCGGTTTGATGACCACACTTTATGAGTCATTAATCGCAGTCGGCCTGTTTTTGCTTACACCTCAATCAATCACAAAAAAAGTGGCGAGATATATCCCGGGAACTGTGGAACATCTTCAAGAGCAGCAGCAATATGCTAGAAAAATCAGAGACGTTACTGCTCAAAAGGTAGATCAGTTCTCCAATGTATTCCACGCGTTGTCTGAAAGCTTTGCAACCTTTTATCAAGCATCAGACGAACAGACAGGTGATAGTGAAGTTGATTTGTTTTTAAGCAAGATCACGGAGCACTCCTGTCAGACGTGCTACAAGAAAAACAAGTGCTGGGTACAGAACTTTGATAAAACATATGACTTAATGAAACAAGTTATGCTTGAAACAGAAGAAAAAGGATATGCATCAAACCGAAGGCTGAAAAAAGAGTTTCATCAGCATTGCTCTAAATCAAAGCAGGTTGAAGAGCTGATTGAGGATGAACTCGCGCATCACCATGCCCATTTGACGCTTAAGAAAAAAGTGCAGGACAGCAGGCGTCTGGTAGCTGAACAGCTTTTAGGTGTTTCTGAGGTCATGGCAGACTTTTCTCGGGAAATAAAAAGAGAGCGTGAACAGCACTTTCTTCAAGAAGAACAAATCATAGAGGCGCTTCAGCATTTTGGAATCGAGATTCAGCACGTGGAGATCTATAGTCTTGAACAAGGAAATATCGATATCGAAATGACCATACCATTTAGCGGACATGGAGAAAGTGAAAAAATCATTGCGCCTATGCTTTCTGATATTTTGGAGGAGCAAATTCTTGTGAAAGCCGAACAGCACTCTCCGCATCCGAATGGATACAGTCATGTCGCTTTTGGATCAACAAAATCATACAGGGTATCTACAGGTGCGGCCCACGCTGCGAAGGGCGGCGGCCTTGTCTCCGGCGACAGCTACAGCATGATGGAGCTAGGAGCCAGAAAATATGCAGCGGCAATCAGTGACGGAATGGGTAATGGCGCAAGAGCGCATTTTGAAAGCAATGAAACGATCAAGCTTCTTGAAAAAATCCTTGAATCCGGCATTGATGAAAAAATAGCTATTAAAACGATCAACAGCATACTGTCCTTGAGGACAACTGACGAGATATATTCCACACTTGACCTATCTATTATCGATCTTCAAGATGCCAGCTGTAAATTTTTGAAGGTCGGATCGACGCCAAGCTTTATCAAGCGGGGCGATCAGATAATGAAAGTTCAGGCGAGCAATCTGCCGATCGGTATTATTAATGAGTTTGATGTGGAGGTTGTGAGCGAGCAGCTGAAAGCGGGCGATCTTTTGATTATGATGAGTGACGGCATTTTTGAGGGTCCTAAGCATGTAGAAAATCATGATTTATGGATGAAACGCAAAATGAAAGGGTTAAAAACAAATGACCCGCAGGAGATTGCTGATTTGCTCATGGAGGAAGTCATTCGCACAAGATCGGGCCAAATTGAGGATGATATGACAGTGGTTGCCGTCCGGATTGACCATAATACACCAAAGTGGGCATCCATTCCTGTTCCAGCCATCTTTCAAAACAAACAAGAAATTTCATAACGCATTCGTATAAATCAAATTCCTTCTGGCGAAGATGGGAATATATGAATCTGAGAATCCTCGTATTCTCCAGGAGGAATGAATGTGAATAACGGACATTTAAATCAAATTTTACTGATAACGGATGGCTGCTCGAACCATGGGGAAGACCCTCTTGCAATGGCTGCTTTTGCTAAAGAGCAGGGGATTACGGTAAATGTCATAGGGATAATGGAAGAAAACCAAATTGACTCTGAAGCAATCAAGGAAGTCGAAGGGATTGCCCTGGCAGGAGGCGGCGTGCATCAGGTCGTGTATGCATCTCAGCTCTCGCAAACCGTTCAAATGGTAACAAAAAAAGCGATGACGCAAACCTTGCAAGGTGTAGTCAATCAAGAACTGAAACAAATTCTTGGAAAGAATGTGGAAATGGAAGAGCTTTCTCCAGAAAAACGCGGTGAAGTCATGGAAGTGGTAGATGAGCTTGGAGAAACGGTGCATCTTCAGGTTTTAGTTCTTGTTGATACAAGTGCAAGTATGGCGCCTAAGCTTCCTACAGTAAAAGAGGCACTGATTGATTTGTCTGTCAGTCTCAATTCCCGAATCGGGAATAACGAATTTGCGATGTGTATATTTCCCGGGAAAAAACAAGAAGTTGAACTTGTGCTGAACTGGACACCGAAGCTGCAATCTCTTTCCACACTCTTTGCAAAGCTTTCGACAGGCGGCATCACACCAACAGGTCCGGCGATACGTGAAGCGACAATGCAATTTGAAAAAATTCGCTCAAGAAGGAGCATGCTGGCAGATGATGAACGAAGCTTTGACGAGTTTGGCATATAGCCTCAAGCCGGGTGTGACACTCAAAGGCAAATGGAACGGTAACACATATACATTGCGTAAACAGCTTGGAAAAGGGGCCAATGGAATTGTGTATTTGGCAGAAGCATCAGATGGACATGTTGCCTTAAAGGTGAGTGATGACAGCTTGTCTATTACGTCTGAAGTGAATGTCTTGAAATCTTTCTCGAAGGCCCAGTCTGTCACGATGGGGCCTTCTTTTTTTGATACGGATGATGCTTATATCCCGAGTGCCAATATAAAAGTTTCATTTTATGCAATGGAATACATAAAAGGACCGCTGCTTTTGGATTATGTGAATGAGAAAGGAGCAGAATGGATACCGGTATTGATGGTTCAGCTGTTGTCCAGCTTATCGGTGCTTCACCAGCAAGGATGGATATTTGGTGATCTTAAACCTGATAATCTGATCGTAACCGGGCCGCCCGCAAGAATTCGCTGTGTTGATGTAGGCGGGACGACAAAGGAAGGCCGAGCGATAAAAGAGTACACCGAGTTTTACGACAGAGGCTATTGGGGGTATGGAACAAGAAAAGCAGCGCCTTCCTACGATCTGTTTGCAGTTGCCATGATTATGATTAACAGTGTGTATAAAAAAGAATTCAAGAAAACAAACCAGCCTAAGGAACAACTTAGCTCCCTAATCGAAGGACACCCGCTTCTGAAAAAGTATAAAAAAGTGCTTTTTTTAGCACTGAAGGGAGATTATCAATCCGCGGATGAAATGAAGAAGGATATGCTTGATGCGGGACAAATGCCAGCACGGAGAAAACAAGGTGTAAAAGCAGCCCCGCAGTCCGTCACAAGACACAGGCCGCAAAAGCCGCGCCAAGGGAAAGCAGCGAAGACGCGATACATCCCTAAACAGAAGCAGGTTAAATCGGGGGGATTATTTGAAACAACACTTATCGTAATCAGCGTTTTGGCGCTTTATTTTGCCTATATTATCTTTTTCTTAATCTGAATCGCGCAATCTGCAAGACCTATGCTTCTTCTTTGCTTGGAAGGATTGAAAGTGATAGGATATGAATATCTTTAAAAAACCTGCTCATTGTGAGGAGGACATTGTGAAAAGTGTCAAAGATTTTTTAAACAAACACAATCTTACGTTAAAAGGGGCGACAATTATTGTAGGCGTTTCCGGCGGTCCGGACTCCATGGCTCTTCTTCACGTACTGCATACGTTATGCGGCGATTCAACAAATATCATTGCGGCTCATGTCGACCACCGGTTCAGGGGCGCAGAATCCGAGGAAGACATGCGTTTCGTACAAGCTTATTGTAAGGCTGAACAGCTCAAGTGCGAAACGGCTCAAATCAATGTAACCGAATACGCGCGGGAAAAAGGCCTCAATAAGCAGGCGGCGGCACGTGATTGCCGCTATCAGTTTTTTGAGGACATCATGTTGATGCATCAAGCCGACTATCTGGCGCTTGCGCATCATGGTGATGACCAGGTTGAAACGATGCTTATGAGAGTGGCTAAGGGCACGCTTGGAGCAGGGCTTGCGGGAATGCAGCCTGTCAGACGTTTTGGGCCGGGGCAGATCATGAGGCCGTTCTTAACCATTACAAAAGAAGAAATCCTCCACTACTGCCGTGTTAACGGCTTGAGCTACCGGACAGACGAAAGCAACGCCAAAGATGACTACACAAGAAACAGATTCAGAAAAACCGTGCTCCCGTTTTTAAAACAGGAATCGCCGGATGTGCATAAAAGGTTTCAAAAAGTGAGTGAAGCACTGACGGAAGATGAGCAATTCTTACAGTCATTAACGAAAGATGAAATGAATAAAGTAATCACAAGCCAGTCTAATACATCAGTTGAAATCAATTCCTCTCAATTGCTTGCCCTCCCGATGCCTTTACAAAGAAGAGGAGTTCAACTAATATTAAACTATCTTTATGAAAACATTCCATCATCCTTTTCGGCTCATCACATTCAGCAGTTTCTCGATTGGGCGGAAAAAGGCGGTCCTTCAGGAGTATTAGACTTTCCGAAAGGACTGAAGGTGGTCAAATCATATCAGACATGTTTGTTTACATTTGAACAATGGCAGTGTGAAAATGTTCCCTTTGAATACCAATTAAGCGGAGCTGCTGATGAAACGGCAGTGCTCCCCAATGGATTTCTTATAGAGGCTAAGCGTTATGCGGATCCGCCTGAAGAACATGGGAATGCTGTTTTTATTACAAGTGAAAAAAAGGTGCGATTTCCCTTAACGATCCGGAAGAGAAAAGCTGGAGACCGGATCAAACTAAAAGGGATGAACGGCTCAAAAAAGGTAAAGGATATATTTATTGATAAGAAAGTGCCTCTCCGAGAAAGAGACAACTGGCCGATTGTAACGGATGCAAGCGGTGAAATTATCTGGATACCGGGCTTGAAAAAATCAATTTTTGAAGATCTTGTGATTCCAAACAGCGACCGCATTGTATTACAATATAGACAGCATGAAAAGTGTAGGGGGCAAGCAAAATCATGATGAAACATGATATCGAGAAAGTACTGATCTCAGAGGAAGAGATACAGGAGAAAGTAAAAGAGTTAGGCACAGAGTTAACGAGCGAGTATCAAGATACATTTCCGTTGGCAATCGGTGTGTTAAAAGGAGCGCTTCCTTTTATGGCGGATCTTATCAAGCATATTGATACATATTTGGAAATGGATTTCATGGATGTATCAAGCTACGGAAATTCTACGGTTTCTTCTGGAGAAGTAAAAATCATTAAAGATTTGGATACATCTGTAGAGGGCCGGGACATCTTAATTATTGAAGATATTATCGACAGTGGGTTAACCTTAAGTTATCTAGTAGAGCTCTTCCGATACCGTAAAGCAAAATCAATTAAGATTGTTACCCTTTTGGATAAACCGAGCGGAAGAAAAGCGGACATCAAAGCAGACTTTGTAGGTTTTGAAGTTCCCGACGCGTTTGTAGTGGGTTACGGACTTGATTATGCTGAGCGCTATCGCAATCTGCCTTACATCGGAGTGTTAAAACCGGCAGTTTATGAAAGCTGATCGGCAACCTGCTTCCGAGATGGTTATTGTTTGTATTGGAATGATTTTCTATGGTACTATTGAACATAGTTGTGCTTACTGTGGGAGGAGGTAAGGAATGAATCGGGTCTTCCGTAATACCATTTTTTATTTACTTATTTTATTAGTAGTAATCGGGGTTGTGAGCTACTTCCAGACCTCAAATCCGAAAACAGAAAATATGTCGTACAGTACGTTTATCAAAAACCTGGATGACGGGAAAGTTGATAGCGTATCGGTTCAGCCTGTCAGAGGTGTTTATGAGGTAAAAGGACAGCTGAAAAAATACGACAAAGATCAATACTTTTTGACTCATGTTCCTGAAGGAAAGGGGTCAGACCAGATTTTTGATGCTTTGAAAAAGACAGACGTAAAGGTTGAGCCCGCTCAAGAAACAAGCGGATGGGTGACATTCCTGACGACCATTATCCCGTTTGTCATTATCTTCATTCTGTTTTTCTTCCTGCTTAATCAGGCTCAAGGCGGCGGCAGCCGTGTCATGAACTTTGGTAAGAGCAAGGCGAAGCTGTATACAGAGGAAAAGAAACGCGTCAAATTTAAAGACGTTGCAGGGGCTGACGAAGAAAAACAAGAGCTCGTTGAAGTTGTTGATTTTCTAAAAGACCCTCGCAAGTTTGCTGAGCTTGGTGCAAGAATTCCAAAAGGTGTACTTTTAGTCGGACCTCCGGGTACCGGTAAAACATTGCTTGCAAAAGCTTGTGCGGGTGAAGCTGGCGTACCTTTCTTCAGCATCAGCGGATCTGATTTCGTTGAAATGTTTGTAGGTGTCGGTGCTTCCCGTGTGCGTGATTTGTTTGAAAATGCGAAGAAGAATGCGCCTTGTTTGATTTTCATCGATGAAATTGACGCGGTCGGACGCCAACGTGGCGCGGGCCTTGGCGGAGGACACGATGAACGTGAACAAACGCTTAACCAATTGCTTGTTGAGATGGACGGATTCAGCGCCAATGAAGGAATCATCATCATTGCCGCGACGAACCGTGCGGACATCTTGGACCCAGCCTTACTCCGTCCGGGACGTTTTGACCGTCAGATTACAGTAGATCGACCAGATGTTATTGGCCGTGAAGCTGTATTGAAAGTCCATGCGAGAAATAAACCGCTGGATGAAACGGTTAACTTGAAATCAATTGCTATGAGAACACCAGGTTTCTCAGGCGCAGATTTAGAAAATCTATTGAATGAAGCTGCACTTGTGGCGGCTCGTCAAAACAAGAAAAAAATCGATGCGCGTGATATTGACGAAGCGACGGACCGTGTCATTGCCGGACCTGCTAAGAAGAGCCGTGTCATCTCCAAGAAAGAACGCAATATCGTGGCTTATCACGAAGGCGGACACACCGTGATCGGACTCGTTTTAGATGAGGCTGATATGGTTCATAAAGTGACGATTGTTCCTCGGGGTCAAGCTGGCGGTTATGCGGTTATGCTTCCAAGAGAAGATCGTTACTTCCAGACAAAGCCGGAGCTGCTTGATAAAATTGTCGGTCTCTTGGGCGGACGTGTCGCTGAAGAAATTATCTTTGGTGAAGTCAGCACAGGAGCGCACAATGACTTCCAGCGTGCGACGAATATTGCTAGACGAATGGTTACAGAATTCGGTATGTCAGAAAAACTGGGACCTCTTCAATTTGGACAGTCTCAGGGCGGTCAGGTATTCTTAGGCCGTGATTTCAACAACGAGCAAAATTACAGTGATCAAATCGCTTACGAAATTGATCAGGAAATTCAGCGTATCATTAAAGAATGTTATGTGCGTGCGAAACAAATTCTGACTGAAAATCGTGATAAGCTTGAATTGATTGCTCAAACGCTACTAAAAGTTGAAACGCTTGACGCTGAACAAATCAAACACCTTGTCGATCATGGAGCATTGCCTGAACGCAATTTCTCTGATGATGAAAAGAACGATGAGGTAAAAGTAAACATTCTGACAAAAACAGAAGAAAAGAAAGAAGATACAAAAGAGTAATCTGTTTTCCTTGTAAAAACTGCCGGCTGACGCTGGCAGTTTTTTTATGCGAATTATGCGTTTGGCTGCGCCTTTTACAATCATCCAATTCTGGTATCGATTTGTTTACAAAAGAGCCGCTGATCGTGTATTGTATTGTAGAATGTTTGTAAAAAGTAAAGAGAGAAACTATTCAAAAGTGGTGATAGAGATTGTTGCTGGTTATCGATGTGGGGAACACCAATACTGTACTTGGTGTATATCATGATGGAAAATTAGAATATCACTGGCGTATAGAAACAAGCAGGCATAAAACAGAGGACGAGTTTGGAATGGTTTTGCGCTCCTTATTTGAGCATTCCGGACTTATGTTTGAACAGATAGATGGCATTATCATTTCATCAGTAGTGCCGCCGATTATGTTTGCTTTAGAAAGAATGTGCACAAAATACTTTCATATCGAACCGCAAATTGTCGGTCCGGGTGTGAAAACAGGTTTAAACATAAAATATGATAATCCCAAAGAAGTGGGAGCGGACAGAATCGTAAATGCAGTTGCGGCGATACACTTATACGGCAATCCGTTAATTGTTGTCGATTTCGGAACTGCCACAACGTACTGCTATATTGATGAAAACAAACAATACATGGGCGGGGCGATTGCTCCTGGGATTACGATTTCGACAGAGGCGCTTTATTCACGTGCGGCAAAGCTTCCGCGCATCGAAATCACCCGGCCTGACAATATTATCGGAAAAAACACTGTAAGCGCGATGCAATCTGGGATTTTATTTGGCTATGTCGGTCAAGTAGAAGGAATCGTCAAGCGGATGAAATGGCAGGTAAAGCAGGAACCAAAGGTTATTGCGACGGGAGGACTTGCGCCGCTTATTTCAAACGAATCAGATTGTATAGACATCGTGGATCCTTTCTTAACCCTAAAAGGGCTGGAATTGATTTACGAACGAAACCGCGTAGGAAGTGTATAGGAGGTTTTGTAATGGATTATTTAGTAAAAGCACTTGCGTATGACGGAAAAATCCGCGCTTATGCAGCGAAAACAACAGATATGGTAAATGAGGGACAAAGACGCCACGGTACGTGGCCGACAGCATCCGCTGCTTTGGGACGGACAATGACAGCTTCACTTATGCTCGGTGCTATGCTGAAGGGCGAAGATAAGCTGACAGTGAAAATCGAGGGCGGAGGACCGATCGGAGCCATTGTAGCTGATGCCAATGCAAAAGGGGAAGTCAGAGCATACGTCTCTAACCCGCAAGTTCATTTTGATTTAAATGAACAGGGTAAGCTTGATGTCAGACGTGCAGTTGGAACTAGCGGCACATTAAGCGTTGTAAAAGATTTAGGCTTGCGCGAGTTCTTCACAGGACAGGTAGAAATCGTTTCAGGAGAACTAGGAGATGATTTCACTTACTATCTTGTGTCATCTGAACAGGTTCCTTCATCAGTGGGTGTAGGTGTGCTCGTAAATCCTGATAACTCGATTCTTGCGGCAGGAGGCTTTATTATTCAGCTTATGCCGGGAACTGACGATGAAACCATCACAAGAATTGAACAGCGCCTATCTCAAGTAGAGCCAATTTCAAAGCTCATCCAAAAAGGGCTGACACCGGAAGAAATTTTAGAAGAGGTTCTAGGCGAGAAGCCTGAGATTTTGGAAACGATGCCTGTTTCATTCCATTGTCCTTGTTCAAAAGAACGTTTCGAAACAGCCATTTTAGGACTAGGCAAAAAAGAAATTCAAGATATGATAGAAGAAGATGGACAAGCCGAAGCAGTATGCCATTTTTGTAATGAAAAGTACTTATTTACAAAAGAAGAGCTGGAAGGGCTTTGTGACCAAACTACCCGCTAAGCTCATTAGCGGGTTTTTTTGAAATGAAGAGAAGGGGCTGAGAGCAGGTTTGAAATCAAGAACAATCTGGACCATTATTTTAGGGGTGCTGTTAGTTTGCTGTATTTCAGTTGCATACACGCTGACGAAATCCCAAGCTGGCGCATCGCCGTCCGGTGAGTCTATTGCGATGATCGGAGACAAAAGTGTGACAAGAGAAGAATGGCTGAAAGAAATGGAAGACCAATATGGAAAGTCGACGCTTGAAGATATGATTAATGTCCGAGTCGTTGAGCAGCTAGCCAAAAAGAACAACCTTAAAGTATCTAAAAATGAAATTGATCGTGAGTTTTTGTTGGTTAAAGCAGTCAACAATTCCTTTTACGAAGACGAACACACAACCGGAAAAGAGTGGAAAGACCAAATTCGTTATAATATCCTCCTTGAAGAATTGTTAACAAGGGATATTGATATCTCAAACAAAGAATTGAAATCATTCTATAATAAAAATAAAGAACTGTATCAGTTTGATGATTCGTATCGAATTCGGCATATTGTTGTGAAAAATGAAGAAGAAGCGAGTGAGGTTTTGAAAGAGCTGAAAGGCGGATCAAGCTTTGAAGCTATCGCGGCAGAAAGGTCTACAGATAGGTATACCTCATCATACGGCGGAGACTTAGGCTTTGTCACAGAAGCATCAGACAACATTCCATCAGCATATATTGAAGAAGCAAAAACACTCAAAGCGGATGAATGGTCCGAAAAACCGATAAAAGTCAGTAACGGATATGCTGTGATTCAGCTGAAAGAAAAACTAAAGGCAAGAACATTCTCATATGATGAAGTAAAGGATCAGATTAGAAGGCAAATCGCAATGGATCAGCTAGGCGATAAGGCGACCGTCAAAACTCTTTGGAAAGAAGCCGATGTATCATGGTTTTATGGGGAAAAAAGTACTAAGTGATTGACAAAAAATTTTGAAATTGATAGATTATATACATAATACCAATACAAATAGTCGGAAATTGAGGTGTCGAGAATGGTACGTGTAGCAAACTCCATTACTGAATTAATTGGGAATACACCAATCGTTAAATTAAATCGCCTAGCAGACGAAAACAGTGCGGATGTATACCTAAAGCTTGAATACATGAACCCTGGAAGCAGCGTAAAAGACCGTATCGGATTAGCTATGATTGAAGCCGCTGAAAAAGAAGGAAAATTAAAAGCCGGTGATACAATCATTGAACCGACAAGCGGAAATACAGGAATTGGGCTTGCGATGGTTGCTGCTGCTAAAGGATTAAAAGCCATTTTGGTTATGCCTGATACAATGAGCATGGAGCGCCGCAACCTTCTTCGCGCATACGGTGCCGAGCTTGTGCTGACTCCTGGAGCGGAAGGCATGAAAGGCGCGATTCAGAAAGCTGAAGAGCTTGCTGAAAAGCACGGATACTTTGTGCCTCAGCAGTTTAATAACCCTTCTAACCCAGAAGTTCACCGCCAAACCACAGGTAAAGAAATCGTTGAGCAATTCGGTGATGACCAGCTTGACGCATTTGTGGCCGGTATCGGCACAGGCGGAACGATTACGGGAGCGGGCGAAGTTCTCAAGGAAGCATATCCTTCCATCAAAATTTACGCTGTTGAACCGTCAGACTCGCCAGTGCTTTCAGGAGGAAAGCCGGGCCCTCATAAAATTCAGGGAATCGGAGCTGGATTTGTGCCGGACATCTTAAACACTGAAGTATATGATGAAATCTTCCCTGTGAAAAATGAAGAAGCATTCGAGTATGCACGCAGAGCTGCACGTGAAGAAGGAATTCTCGGAGGCATCTCATCAGGTGCAGCAATTTATGCGGCTCTTCAAGTAGCGAAAAAACTCGGAAAAGGCAAAAAGGTTTTAGCCATCCTTCCAAGTAACGGCGAACGTTATCTAAGCACGCCGCTGTATCAATTCGATTAAAAAGCAAACTCCCGGCCCGCCGGGAGTTTTTTTATATTTGTGCATCAAATATGTCCTGTTTGCGACGAATGTTATTCTTGGAAGAGAAATTCACTTTTTTCACTAACAAGATTGCTTTACAATAAAAAACAAGAAAAAAGAAAATAGAGGAATGATATAAATGGCACAACGCAGACCGGCAGGTAAAAAAATTACCTTTCAAAAAGACTCATTCTTACAACAATTTGAAAAACTTGCACAATCCAGAAAACAGCATGTGCTTCTTGAAAGCGCAAGAGGCGGCAGATACAGCATAGCCGGTCTTGATCCAATTGCAACTGTAAAAGGTAAAGATGGAATGACCACTATTAAGCATGGAGGCGAAGTGCTTTTTGAAGAAGGTGATCCATTACGCGCCTTCCACAAATGGTTTCAAACGCTGGAAACAGAAACAGATCACGAGCTTCCGGATTTTCAAGGCGGGGCAATCGGGTTTCTCAGCTATGATTACGCGCGTTACATTGAAAATTTTAAAATGCTTTCATTAGATGATCTTGAAACACCCGATATTTATTTTCTTGTTTTTGATGATATAGCAGTTTATGACCATCAAGAAGAGACTCTATGGCTGATTACTCATATGAATGGCACTGATAACAACTCTGCTGATGTGAAGTTAAACGAGTTGGAACGAATGTGGCTGTCTGAGATTCCTGCTGTCTCTTCGCGAGAGAGGAACAATGAAATAGATGGCTCCTTTGCAGCGCCATTTACTGAGGAAGGATTTTCACAAGCTGTAGAGAAAATCAAACAGTACATTGCCAGCGGAGATGTCTTTCAAGTCAATTTATCAATAAGGCAGTCCCAGTCACTGTCTGCCCATCCATATCAAATTTACAAGACCCTGCGAGCAGTAAACCCTTCTCCTTACATGGCCTATTTAGAAACACCTGATTTCCAAATTATTTGCGGATCGCCTGAACTGCTTGTCAGCAAAAAAGACAAGCTATTAGAGACGAGGCCGATTGCAGGCACCCGTTCCAGAGGGGTAACGGATGAAGAAGATGAAGCACTGGCAAATGAATTAATTCATAATGAAAAAGAACGTGCTGAACATGTCATGCTGGTTGATCTTGAGCGAAATGATTTGGGACGAGTATCACGTTACGGGTCTGTGCGTGTGAACGAGTTCATGGCGATTGAAAAATATTCGCATGTGATGCACATTGTATCTAACGTCCAAGGCGAACTGCAGGACGGATACGATGCTGTAGACATTATTCACGCCGTATTTCCCGGCGGGACCATTACAGGTGCTCCCAAAGTAAGAACGATGGAAATTATAGAAGAACTTGAGCCGACACGCCGAGGGCTTTATACTGGATCTATAGGGTGGTTCGGATATAATCATGATTTGCAGTTTAATATCGTCATTCGAACCATTTACGCAACCGGAGGAAAGGCTTTTATGCAGTCCGGCGCAGGAGTAGTGATTGATTCCGTTCCAAAGCATGAATACAGAGAATCGTTCAAAAAAGCTTTTGCGATGCAAAAGGCGTTAGAGCTGAGCAAAGAAGAGACAAAAATTAGATGAGGTGAGCGGAGAAATGATTTTAATGATTGATAACTACGATTCATTCACGTACAACTTGGTACAGTATTTGGGCGAGCTCGGGGAAGAATTGATTGTGAAACGCAATGACGAAATCACAATCGAAGAAATTGAAGAACTGTCTCCGGACTTTCTAATGATTTCACCTGGTCCGTGCAGTCCTGATGAGGCGGGGATCAGCCTTGAAGCTATTAAACACTTTGCAGGGAAAATTCCCGTTTTTGGTGTATGCCTCGGACATCAGTCCATCGCCCAAGTGTTTGGCGGTGACGTGATTAGGGCAGAACGGCTTATGCACGGGAAAACCTCTGATATTAAGCATGATGGCAAGACGATTTTTGAAGGTTTAAAAAACCCTCTTGTCGCGACTCGCTATCACTCGCTGATCGTAAAACCTGAGACCCTGCCAAGCTGCTTTACAGTAACAGCCGAAACGAAAGAAGGAGAAATTATGGCGATTCGCCACAATGATCTCCCGATTGAGGGTGTGCAATTTCACCCGGAGTCTATTATGACTTCTTTTGGGAAAGAAATGCTCAGAAATTTCATTGAGACATACCGCAAGGATGTTATTGCGTGATGATATATATGAACGGCCGGTATATAGAGGAGAAAGATGCAGTTCTTTCTCCTTTTGACCATGGATTTTTATATGGGATCGGTGTTTTCGAAACCTTCAGGCTCTACGAGGGCTGTCCATTTTTATTTGATTGGCATATAAAAAGGCTTGAGCGGGCGCTTAACGATCTGCAAATTGAATATACTGTTTCGAAGCATGAGATTCATGAGATGCTGGACAAGCTGCTTCGACTGAATGATATCAAGGATGGCAATGCCCGCGTAAGACTGGACATATCAGCCGGGATCAGTGACAAAGGCTTTGTCTCCCAGACATATGATAAGCCCACCGTTTTATGCTTTATGAACCAGCTGAAACCAGAAAGCCTTCCTTCGCAAAAAGAAGGAAAGATTTTATCGTTACGGAGAAACACACCAGAGGGGCCATTTCGGTTAAAATCTCATCATTATTTAAATAATATGTATGCGAAAAGAGAAATCGGAAATGATCCTCGTATTGAAGGGATTTTCTTAACGGAGGATGGAGCTGTTGCCGAGGGCATCATATCAAATGTTTTCTGGCGGAAAGACAGCTGTATTTATACCCCGTCACTTGATACAGGTATTCTGGACGGTGTCACAAGACGTTTTGTTATGGGAAATGCTAAGAAGATAGGGCTCGATCTCAAAACGGGACGATATGAGCAAGAATCTCTTTTGGCAGCTGATGAAGCGTGGGTGACGAACTCGGTTCTTGAAATCATCCCGTTCACTAAAATAGACGAAGCAAATTATGCGGGCCAAAGCGGAGAAGCAGTCTCTGCTCTTCAAACGCTATATAAAAAAGAAATAAAGAACATGATTTATGAAAAGGGAGGAAGAGAATGGCGCAGCAAACGATAGACCAAACACAAGTAATCCAGACAAGACCCAGCGCTTTATCATATAAAGAGAAGACACTGGTGATGGGGATTTTAAACGTAACGCCTGACTCTTTCTCGGACGGCGGAAAATATGACAGCTTGGACAAGGCAGTCTTGCACGCGCAAGAGATGATCGATGACGGTGCTCATATTATTGATATTGGAGGAGAGTCGACAAGGCCTGGCGCTGAATTCGTGACTGAGGATGAAGAGATGTCCAGAGTCATCCCGGTGATTGAGCGGATCACAAAAGAACTGGGCGTGCCGATTTCTATAGATACGTACAAGGCTTCTGTCGCAGATGAAGCTGTGAAAGCCGGCGCATCCATCATCAATGATATTTGGGGTGCGAAACATGATCCGAAAATGGCTTCCGTTGCAGCCGCACACAATGTTCCCATTGTACTCATGCATAACCGCCCTAAAAGAAATTACGATGACTTATTACCGGATATGCTGTCGGACTTAATGGAGAGTGTAAAAATCGCTGTTGAGGCGGGAGTAGAGGAGAAAAACATTATCCTTGATCCGGGCATTGGGTTTGCGAAAACCTATCATGATAACCTGGCAGTGATGAACAAGCTCGAGATTTTGAGCGGACTGGGGTATCCAGTTCTTCTGGCAACCTCCCGAAAAAGGTTCATTGGGCATGTTCTTGATCTTCCGCCCGAGGAGAGGGCTGAGGGAACGGGTGCAACTGTGTGTCTCGGCATTCAAAAAGGCTGCGACATTGTCAGGGTCCATGACGTGAAACAAATTGCCAGAATGGCGAAAATGATGGACGTAATGCTGAATAAGGGAGGGGTGCACCATGGATAAAGTCTACGTAGAAGGCATGGAGTTTTACGGATACCACGGTGTATTCAAAGAAGAAAATAAGCTAGGGCAGCGATTTAAAGTGGATTTAACTGCTGAGCTGGATTTAAGCAAAGCCGGACAAACAGATGACCTTGAACAAACAATTAACTACGCTGAGCTCTATCACGTATGTAAGGATATCGTAGAAGGGGAGCCTGTAAAATTAGTAGAAACGCTGGCAGAACGCATTGCAGACACGGTGCTCAAAAAATTTCAGCCAGTGCAGCAATGTACTGTGAAAGTGATTAAGCCAGACCCGCCGATTCCCGGACACTATAAATCAGTAGCAATTGAAATCACGAGAAAAAAATCATGAACAACATAGCTTATATTGCACTTGGATCCAACATTGGAAATAGAGAAACGTATTTAAGGCAAGCGGTGGCATTGCTGCATCAGCATGATGCAGTGACAGTCACTAAAGTGTCGTCCATTTACGAAACTGACCCGGTCGGATACGAAGACCAAGATGAATTCTTAAATATGGCTGTTGAAATCAAGACATCGCTGAACCCTTTTGAACTTCTTGAACTGACCCAGCATATAGAAAATGAACTAGGCAGAACAAGAGAAGTAAGATGGGGACCGCGGACGGCAGACCTTGACATTTTGCTGTTTAATCGTGAAAATATTGAAACAGAGCAACTAATAGTTCCGCATCCGAGAATGTATGAGCGTTTGTTTGTCCTTGCGCCGCTTGCGGAGATATGCCCGCAGGTTGAAGCAGAGGCAACGAGCGCGGAAACAAACCAAGAAGGTGTAAGAGTATGGAGGCAGAAATCTGGGGTAGACGAATTCGTGCATTCAGAAAGCTGAAAGGTTATACTCAAGAAGGATTTGCAAAAGCGTTAGGTATATCAGTTTCTATTCTCGGCGAAATTGAACGCGGAAACCGATTGCCGTCAGCTGCCATCATTCAAGGTGCAGCAGATGTTTTAAATATAAGCGCGGACGAATTTGCGCCGCCAGAAAAAGATAATAAATGAAGGGAGGTCAAAGATGTTTAAAATCGGGGATATTCAATTGAAAAACAGGGTTGTGCTTGCCCCTATGGCTGGTGTCTGCAATTCAGCACTCAGATTGACTGTAAAGGAATTTGGAGCCGGATTGGTATGCGCTGAAATGGTCAGTGATAAAGCAATCCTTTACAACAATGCAAAAACCATGGGCATGCTTTACATTGATGAACGTGAAAAACCGCTCAGCCTTCAAATTTTTGGAGGGAAGAAAGATACCCTTGTGGAAGCGGCCAAGTTTGTAGATCAAAACACAACTGCTGATATTATTGATATTAATATGGGATGTCCTGTGCCGAAGATTACAAAATGTGACGCGGGTGCCAGATGGCTTCTCGATCCTGATAAAATTTACGAAATGGTTTCTGCAGTAGTGGATGCCGTTGATAAACCAGTTACAGTGAAAATGAGAATGGGTTGGGACGAAGACCATGTTTTCGCAGTGAAAAATGCACAGGCTGTAGAGCGCGCGGGCGGAAAAGCAGTGGCGCTTCACGGCCGTACAAGAGTTCAGATGTACGAAGGAACGGCAAACTGGGACATTATTAAAGAAGTAAAACAATCAGTATCGATTCCGGTTATCGGAAACGGCGATGTCAAGACGCCGCAGGATGCTAAACGTATGCTCGATGAAACAGGAGTAGACGGTGTCATGATCGGACGCGCCGCACTGGGCAACCCGTGGATGATTTACCGTACGGTTCAATACCTGGAAACAGGTGAATTAAAAGAAGAGCCGCAAGTACGCGAAAAAATGGCGGTATGTAAACTGCACCTTGACCGCCTGATTAACTTAAAAGGTGAAAACGTAGCGGTAAGAGAAATGAGAAAGCATGCTGCATGGTATCTGAAAGGCGTTAGAGGCAATGCGGAGGTTCGTAATGGAATCAATCATTGCGAGACAAGAGAAGAGCTTGTACAGCTATTAGATGCATTTGTGGTTGAAGCTGAGGCAAAAGAGCTTCAAGAAGCAAAAGTAGGTTAATACTCATCTCTGTTTGCTGCTCACTGCCAGTTTTTGCGCTGGCAGTTTTTCTGCTTTTTTTATGTACAATATCTGTAATGGAGTGATAATAATGAGTCAAGAAGAGCATAACCATGAAGAATTAAACGACCAGCTGCAAGTCAGACGAGAAAAAATGAATCAGCTGAGAGATAACGGCATCGATCCATTCGGCGCGCGTTTTGAAAGAACTCACCAGTCTCAGGAAGTTATTTCAGCATATCAAGAGCTAACAAAAGAAGAGTTAGAAGAAAAAGCGATTGAAGTCACAATCGCAGGCCGTATGATGACAAAACGCGGCAAGGGAAAAGCTGGCTTTGCGCATCTTCAAGATTTAGAGGGTCAAATCCAAATCTATGTAAGAAAAGACAGTGTTGGTGACGAACAATACGAAATCTTCAAGTCTTCAGACCTCGGCGATCTTATTGGAGTGACTGGAAAAGTCTTCAAAACAAATGTAGGCGAATTGTCTGTTAAAGCAACTTCTTTTGAATTGCTGACAAAAGCACTTCGTCCGCTCCCTGATAAATACCATGGTCTAAAAGACGTTGAGCAGCGCTATCGTCAGCGTTATCTGGATCTTATCGTAAATCCGGAGAGCAAACATACGTTCATCACACGAAGCAAGATTATTCAAGCTATGAGAAGATACCTTGATGATCATGGATACTTAGAAGTAGAAACACCGACTATGCACAGCATTCCTGGGGGAGCTTCTGCGCGTCCATTTATTACGCACCACAATGCGTTAGATATTCCGCTCTACATGCGTATTGCAATCGAATTGCACCTAAAGCGCCTGATCGTCGGCGGCTTAGAAAAAGTTTATGAAATCGGCCGTGTTTTCCGTAATGAGGGTGTCTCTACACGCCATAACCCTGAATTCACGATGATTGAGTTATATGAAGCATATGCGGACTATAAAGATATTATGAGCTTAACTGAAAATCTTGTTGCTCATATCGCCCAAGAAGTTCTTGGAACAACTACAATCCAATATGGTGAAGAACAAATCAACCTTAAACCTGAGTGGAAAAGAATGCATATGGTTGACGCAGTTAAAGAAGCAACCGGTGTGGATTTCTGGGAAGAGGTTACGGTTGAACAGGCGCGTGGCTATGCAAAGGAGCATGGCGTCGAGATTAAAGACTCTATGACAGTAGGTCATATTATCAATGAATTCTTCGAACAAAAAATTGAAGAAACGCTTATTCAGCCGACATTTATTTATGGTCACCCTGTAGAAATTTCTCCTCTAGCGAAGAAAAACCCAGAGGACCCGCGTTTTACAGACCGTTTTGAACTGTTTATCGTTGGCCGTGAACATGCAAATGCATTTACAGAGCTAAATGATCCTATTGATCAAAGAGAACGCTTTGAAGAGCAATTGAAAGAGCGTGAAGCCGGTAATGATGAAGCTCATCTAATGGACGAAGACTTTGTTGAAGCACTGGAATACGGAATGCCGCCAACAGGAGGCTTAGGTATCGGTATCGACCGACTGGTTATGCTGCTGACGAACGCTCCTTCTATTCGCGACGTGCTGTTATTCCCGCAAATGAGACAACGCTAATAAAGAAGAGCGGATCCTTTCTCAATGAAGGGATCCGCTCTTTTTAAATTTCTAAATGTTTCTTTTGAAAAACTATTGCACTATTATTTATAAGGTGGTATATTATTATTCGTTGCCGCTAAACAAGGCGATAACGAAAAAAAGAAATTCAAAAAAGTTGTTGACTTCACTTAGGCATCGAGTTATAATAATAAAGTCGCTCAAACGAAGTCGGCAAACGAAACAAAATGATCTTTGAAAACTAAACAAGACAAAACGTACCTGTTAATTCAGTTTTAAACAAATCGCACAGCGATGTGCGTAGTCAGTCAAACTAGGCCTGCATGATGTAGGTCACACAGGCGTCGCCGCATGATGCGGTGGACTTAACCTGTGATCCACTTATCGGAGAGTTTGATCCTGGCTC
>NZ_MSRC01000016.1 GCF_010093085.1 Bacillus sp. SKDU12
ATTGCGGAAGATTCCCTACGGCTGCCTCCCGCAGGAGTCTGGGCCCTGTCTCAGTCCCAGTGTGGCCGATCACCCTCTCAGGTCGGCTACGCATCGTCGCCTTGGTGAGCCATTACCTCACCAACTAGCTAATGCGCCGCGGGTCCATCTGTAAGTGGTAGCCGAAGCCACCTTTTATGTTTGAACCATGCGGTTCAAACAAGCATCCGGTATTAGCCCCGGTTTCCCGGAGTTATCCCAGTCTTACAGGCAGGTTACCCACGTGTTACTCACCCGTCCGCCGCTAACATCAGGGAGCAAGCTCCCATCTGTCCGCTCGACTTGCATGTATTAGGCACGCCGCCAGCGTTCGTCCTGAGCCAGGATCAAACTCTCCATGAAGTAATGGAGCGCAGATTAAGTTCATCACATCCTGTGAGAACATCTGCATGACCTGCATCGTGCAGGCCCCTGACTACGCACATCGCTGTGCGATTTGTTTAAAACTGAATTAACAGGTACGTTTTGTCTTGTTTAGTTTTCAAAGATCATTTCGCTGCCTCTCAACGAAACAGCTTTACCAATATAACATCCAACTTCTTTTTTTGTCAACAACTTTTTTTAAATTGTTTTGAAGCTTTTTGTTTTGTCTGCTGTTCATCAGCGACGCTTAATAATATAACACCTGTAATTCTTTATTGCAATAGTTTTTCTAAAAAAATTCTATATAACATATAAACTAGAATCCTTGTCATAGATTCTATGGGAGTTAACTATTAAAAGAACACATACATTAATCATGGGATCTTGTTGTTTTTTTCTTTTTCTTGTATAGTAGAAACGAACTAAATACTGATAACCACAAGGGGAGCATTAAAGCTGAGAGTGAGCGGTTTCGTTCTGACCCTTTGAACCTGTTAGTTAACGCTGGCGTAGGGATGTGGCAAAGTCAAATGAATTGCAGATCGTAAAGCAGTGCGTGGAACTTTTCTCATCCTTCCGCGTGCTGCTTTTTTGTTGTCCTTTTGGATTGTCTATCGACGGAAGGGGATTTTTATGAATCAATCTAAGCAACTGGTTCGCCTTATTGAAATTGCAATTATGACTGCGGCTGCTGTTATTTTAGACATCGTCTCAGGAATGTTCCTCCGCATGCCTCAAGGGGGGGCGGTCTCCATTATGATGATTCCGATTTTTCTAATTTCCTTTCGATGGGGTGTCAAAGCAGGCCTCACTACCGGCCTGCTCACAGGACTGGTTCAAATAGCCATTGGAAACTTATTCCCGCAACACCCTATACAGCTGCTGTTAGATTATATTATCGCGTTCGCAGCTATCGGAATAAGCGGATGTTTCGCTTATTCTATTCGTAAAGCCGCTATATCCAAAGCAAAAGGAAAATTAACGGCTTCAGTGATCAGTGCAGTTTTTATCGGCAGCTGCCTCCGCTATATCGCGCATGTTATTTCAGGAGCTGTATTTTTCGGCAGCTACGCTCCAAAAGGAACACCGGTATGGATTTATTCTTTGACTTACAATGCCACTTATATGGTTCCTTCATTCCTCATCTGTGCAATTGTCCTTTGTTTATTGTTTATGACAGCTCCGCGTTTGCTTACAACTGATAAATCTTAACGTCGACACCCCCAGCGTCATACGCTGGGGGTGTTTTTTCATCTGTTAAGAACTGTCTTCAAAGCCGAAAGATCCGGCCAGCCGAAGCCTGCTACTTCCAGTCTTTCTCCTGCAATTTCAAAGATATCCTCCGATACCCTTTCAGGTGAATAAGCCTGATAAAATCGGATCGAGGGATTTTCCTTGATAACCCAAACAAACATGCTCGAAAAGCCTTGATGAAGCAAAAACTCCGCTCCTTTTGCTAAAAGCGCTTTGCCTGCACCTTTCCGCTGATGCTTTTCTAAAAGGTAAATCGCGTATAGCTCGCCGTCATAGCCTCGTTGTTCAGAGCGAAGAGTCCCAAAGGAAGCAAAGCCGAATAGTGGATCTATTTCGTCCTGAACCACAAATACACCTTTTAAAGAGCGGCTTTTCCATTTGTCTTCACATTCCTTGTAGTTAAGACTGTTTAAGTAATCAGCCGGGACAATTCCGCGATATGTTGTCCTCCAGCTGTCTACATGCACTTTTGCAATGTCCTTTATATCCTCTTCCTTTGCTTCTCGTACAGTTAGCATACTGATATCCTTTTCTTAGTCAGCATTCTGGTTTTTTGAGTCTGTTTTTGCTTCTTTTATTTCATTTGTTAATTCGTTAATACTTTGTTTTACATTTCCTTTACCTGAGAAGTTCTCAATCATTTCTTTTACGTCAATTCCCGACGATGCTTTTAAGCTTTCTTGCAGGCTTGACATTAAGTTCGTCGCATAGCTGGTTACTTTGTTAGCACCGCTGGATTCACCGCTTCCTCCTGTATCAACGACGGTAATTTTATCAATATTTGAAAGAGGTGACGCTGCTTGTTTCGCGTATTCCGGAAGCATTTTCACGATCATATCGAAAATCGCTGCCTGCCCATACTGTTCAAAAGCAGCCGCAATTTTCTCTTTTGCTTCCGCTTCTGCCAGACCTTTCAGGCGGATAACCTCTGCTTCTGTTTCCCCTTTTGCTTTTTCTGCCTCTGCTTTAGCTAACCCGTCTATTCTGACTTTTTCTGCCTCAGCCTTCGCCATTGCTTCTATACTGTACTTCTTGGCATCGGCTTCCGCGAGCTGTTTGGCTTTCTCAGCTGCTGCGGACTGCTCAACTGAATAACGGTCTGCATCGGCTTTTTTCTTCACCTCAGAGTCATATTGACGTTCCCGGCGTTGAATTTCTTTTTCCTCTAGTTCTATTTGTTTTTGGCGTTCGATAATTTTAACCTGCATTTCCTGCTCTGTGACTTGCTGACGCGCTCTTGCAGTCTCTAAATCATATGCCTGGTCGGCATTCGCTTTAGCCGTATCTTGTTCTCTGCGGTATTCAGCCATTTTGAGCTGATTGATTTTTTCAGCTTCAGCGATTTCTGTTGCCCTTTCAAGTTCTGATTTTTTTGCATCTTTATCGGATTCCGCCCGCTTAATTCGAGTTTCTTTATCCGCATCTGCCGTTGCGATGTCAGCATCCCGTTTCACTTGGGCAATTCTCGGTTTACCTAATGATTCAAGATAACCGTTTTTATCACGTACATCTTTAATGGTGAAAGAGACAATCACAAGCCCCATCTTGGCGAGATCCTGTGAAGCGACACGCTGTACCTCTTGAGAGAATTTTTCTCTGTTTTTATAGATTTCTTCAACTGTCATGGACCCGAGAATGGAGCGAAGGTGGCCTTCTAAAACCTCCCTCGCTTCCTGTTCACGGTCGTCTTTTGATTTCCCTAAAAATTGTTCGGCTGCTGTAGCGATTTCTCCTATAGAACCGCCGATTTTAATAATTGCAGTCCCATCAGCCATTACAGGTACACCTTGTTCTGTATAGACTTCAGGCGTCGATACATCAAGTTTGCTTGATAATAAGCTCAGCGGCTCTGCCTGCTGGAAGACGGGAAGGACAAAAGTTCCTCCGCCGCGAACGATTTTAAGACGGTTGCCGCCTTCATCGACATGAACATTTTTATTGCCAAGATAGCTCCCTGTTACGATTAACGCTTCGTCAGGTCCTGCTGTACGATATTTTGTGATGAATACGGCAATAAGTGCAATTAATAAAAAGAATACAACTCCGATAACAATGATAATCGGCATTGTCATATTACATTCCTCCTTGTGTTTTAAATGGGTTCATGCGGAGTAACCGAAAGAACTCCGTTGTTAATATCTACGACTAACACCTTTGTTCCGTACATGATTTGCTGATTATCAAAACTGACCGCTGATTTTGAAATGGTTCCGCCTATCCCTTCTATAACCACTTCACCAAACCCGTCAACCGGTACAGCTGTAATCACTTTACCTACTCTTCCTCTTAGATCATCTTCTTTATAAACCAATGATTCTTCTGCAGATGATAATGGCATCAGAACAAAGATGTGAAGCAAGATCACCAGCATGATCGAAAGGATGCAAGATAGAAACGCGATCAACATACTCGACAGCGGCAGAGCCAGTTCGCCTATATATCCGCCTGCCGAAAAACATGTAAAAAATGCGAGCGATAATGTCGGATTAAGCAACGGTATGCCTTCTGACATTCCTGCAAACATATCTCCGAAAAAAAGAAATAACAGCGTAAGACTGCCTGCGATAATAAGCGTATAAAGATAAATCGTTTGTATAGGAACACCAAATAACTCCAATTTCCTCATCCTTTCTCCATCAATGCATTGATGAACGGCTGCCGTTATCATTTAATACGAGATACGCCTGGAAAGGTTTCAAAATTTTAAGACAAATAACCCATTGTGAAGTGCTTGATAAATGATAATTGCTTTTATATATGATAATGTCATGTTAGGAGGAGATATGATGAGTATCTTTAATGAAGCCAGATTAGAAACGTGGAACGAAGTGAAAGGACTTTCTGACGAAAAGCTGAATCAAAAGCCTTCTGCCGAAGAATGGAGCATACGGGAAGTTCTTGACCATTTAAAAAAAATCGATATGACTGCCCAAAAAATGCTGAAGGAGCGTGTAAAAGAAGCTCCTGTTAAAGAAGTTGAAGAAAAACCGCTTGAAGCAGCACAGGATAGAAATAACAAACGGAAAGCTCCAAATCATCTTGAGCCTGAGCATGATTTTATTTCAGGCAGTCAAATGAAACGCGAGCTCGATGTAGTGAGAGAGCAGTTAACAGCTGCAATTGCCTCTTTGAAAGAAGAAGATTTTGAGAGAGTGCTTCCGCATCCCGTGTTTCAAGAACTTACCATCAGACAGTGGATTGATTTTATCGGCCATCATGAAAAACGGCACCTCAGCCAGATTAAAGAAATTAAAGAAAAGATAGAAAGGGCCTGATGTTAATCAGACCCTTTCTGCTTTTCTTTTAACTTTCTTCTGATAAGAATGAACCTCTATTTCATCACCTGCGTAAACAGTACCAGGTCTTTCAACAATGCA
The DNA here is from genome assembly GCF_010093085.1 of Bacillus sp. SKDU12. Taxonomy (GTDB): domain Bacteria; phylum Bacillota; class Bacilli; order Bacillales; family Bacillaceae; genus Bacillus; species Bacillus mexicanus. Next base: position 5,034 of record NZ_MSRC01000016.1, read on the forward strand.
CACGATCCCTCTTATGCCCAGTGCGTGGCGGACGAAAGCCGGCGCTAGCTTCTGCTGTTCCGGATAATAAGATTGAATGACTTCTCCCGGCTGGATACATGGGTCATTTTCTCCCTCACACAGCAAAGCCGCACCGCTCGGAAAAATGAGCCGGCTTCCTTCTTTTAATGAAGTAAGATCAGGTAAACCGCTGACGGCCACATTCGCTCCAAGCCATTCCGGCAAAATGTTCGGCACGCCTAATTTTAATGCAATTTCATCACATTCCTCTATTGATACGATAGAAATTTGTCTCCGGTTGAAAATTTCAGTTCCTCTTGAAAACATCGGTTCTCTTGCTCCCGCTTTTTTGGTCAGGCCAAAATGCAAGTCGCCGGGGATGCCGCCAAAATCAAAATCAAGCTTGTCCATTTTCTTTGTTATGAAGCTTTCTGTATCTGCAATATAGACCCCTTCCGCTTTTGCGGTTATACGCTTCCACATCAGCAGCACCTTCCTTCTTTCCTCATATTTTCATCTATGTTTCATTATCCCAAAAAATCCCGCTCTGTAAAGGAGCGGGACACGTTGTTATACTGTTTTAGGGATAAGATCAAAGCATCGCTTGTAGATCCAATTGTATGCTTTTTCATTTAAATCTCTAGGGTTTCCGAAGGTTTGCGGGTCTTTCATCGCTTCTTTTGACAAGCGTTCGATCATATCAGGTGATACTCCCTGCTCTTCTAAAGTCGGCACTTCTAAATCTTCGACCAGATCATACATCCAGTTGACAGATGCTCTCGCTGCTTCTTCTGTTGTCATTTTGCTTGTATCAATACCGAACGCTTTGGCAATACGTGCAAATTTCTCAGGATAGCCCTTCCAGTTGTACTCCATAACAGGACCCATCATCGCAGCCACACATTGACCATGAGCAACTGGGATAATACCGCCAAGCGTTTGGCTCATTGCGTGAGCCGCGCCTGCTGATTCACTGCCGTAAGAAAGACCTGCAAGCATCGCAGCCTGCGCCATTCCGTATCTTGCTTCCAGATCCTCTCCGTCAGCAAATGCTCTTCTAATATAATGAGCGGCATATTCAATCGCCATCAAGGCAACTGCATCCGTGATTGGCTGCGCAAATTTCATTGTGTAGCACTCAATGGCATGGGCAAGCGCATCAATTCCTGTCATGGCTGTTACATGCGGCGGCATTGAAGTATGAAGCTCAGGATCAATAATGGTCACATGAGCTGCGATCAGCGGCCCGCCAGTATTGAATTTGAATTCTCTTTCTTCATCTGTAATAACCGCCCATTGGGTTACCTCTGATCCTGTTCCGGCCGTTGTCGGAATTGTCGTCAGCGGAGGAATGCGGTTTTCCAGCGGCTTTTTTCCGTCTGCCGCTTCATAATCAAGCACGCTTCCTTCATGGGTGGCTTCTACTCCGATTGCTTTTGCAGTATCCATGGAGCTTCCGCCTCCGACTGCCACCAATCCATTACAGTTCTCTTTTTTGTAAAGCTCAGATCCTTCATTCACCAGACGGACAGGCGGGTTGGGTTCTACTTTATGAAAGAGCACAACTTCAATGCCTGCTTCTTTAAGTGATTCAATCACAGGATCAGCGACACCGGCTTTATAAATCCCAGGGTCTGTGACAAGAAGCGCTTTAGAAACGCCCAGCGCTGCTACTTCTTCACCTGTATGTTTGACAGCCCCGATTCCATGCTTAATCACAGTCGGAATTTCAAATGTATGAAACTTGTTCATGCTTTCTACTTTCATATTTAATGTCATCATTAACTCCCCCTCTTATGAATTGAACCAATTAACTGCCGCAGGTTTTGTATTGCGGTACACATGTTTGACTTCTGTATATTCTTCAAGACCAATTTTTCCAAGCTCACGTCCGAATCCGGATTGCTTATAGCCTCCCCATGGCGCCTGTGCAAAGTAAGGATGGAAATCGTTAATCCAGACTGTTCCCATTCTCAAGCGGGCTGCTACGCGCTCACACTTTTCAATATCTTTTGACCATACCGCTCCGGCCAAACCATAGATGGTATCATTCGCAAGCGCGATCACCTCTTCTTCAGAGCTGAAGGCTTCGACAGTCAATACAGGACCGAAAATCTCTTCCTGAATGATTCTCATATCAGATTTACAGTTTGAGAAAATCGTAGGTTCATAGAAAAAGCCGTTTTGAAGCGCAGGGTCGTTCGGACGTTTGCCCCCTGTCTCAAGCTTCGCGCCTTCTTTTATTCCGATCTCTACATATTTTTCTACTTTTGCCCTGTGCTCTGCAGAAATAAGCGGGCCGCTTTCTGTATCTGTGTGAAAACCATTACCGAGTTTTATGCGTTTTGCCCGTTTGACAAGCTCCGCTAAAAACTGGTCATGAATGGCATCTTCAACAAGTAAACGGGAACCAGCTGAGCATACTTGACCGGCATGGAAAAATACTGCGTTTAATGCCTGATCGACTGCAACCTTTAAATCTGCGTCCTTGAACACAATATTTGGATTTTTTCCGCCAAGTTCAAGTGCGATTTTTTTGACGTTTCCGCTTGCAGCCCGCATGATTTTTTTGCCTGTTTCGATTCCGCCTGTAAATGAAATCAAATCGACGTCTTTGTTTACGGCAAGCTCGTCGCCTACTGTAGCTCCCGGTCCGAGGACAAGATTAGCGACACCTTTTGGAACGCCGGCTTCTTCCATCAGCTTAAAAACTTTGATTGTCGTCAGCGGTGTGATTTCACTTGGTTTCATAACGATTGTATTGCCTGCAGCCAGTGCAGGTGCGATTTTCCAACTCGCTTGCAGGAGCGGATAATTCCATGGAGTAATCTGGCCGCAAACCCCGATCGGCTCTCTGATAATTTTGCTTTCTGAATCAGGGATTGGAGAAGAAATGATTTCTCCGCTATCTTTATCTGCCAAGCCGGCGTAATATTGAAAAACATTGGCGATATCGTCCATGTCCCCCTTGCTTTCTTCGAGGGTTTTTCCCGTATCAAGCGATTCAAGTTCAGCCAGCTCATCAAGATCGCGTCTGATTAATTCCGCAATTTTCAGAACAATTTTACCGCATTCAATCCCTGATAAAGATGGCCATTCGCCGTTGTCGAATGTTCTTCGCGCGGCTGCGATTGCCTTTATGGCGTCCTCTCGTCCTCCTTCGCTTACAGTTGCAATTTCTTCTTGATTAAATGGATTGATTATACTGCGGATCTGCTCTTTTTCAGAACTGATCCATTCTCCGTCAATATATAATGTTTGACTCATATAAGCCTCCTTGACGTAAATAAAGTTTGTTAAATAAAAATTTAACGTTTTTAACAACCTTAATCTATCGTACGATTTTTAAACTGTCAAAGTCCTATTTAATTTTTCTTTTTGACTTTTCTTTATGTTTCGCTAAGATAAAGAACATAAAGAAATAACTTAACAAATTTAATTTTCTAATGGAAAAGAGGGTCAGTATGGATGAAAATCCAGAAGTTACAGCTATAGAACAGGCTCGGGATCTTGTTATCGACTCCATTGCTGAAACAATGGATCTTTATGGAATCACCCGCAGTGTGGGGATTTTATATGGGACGATGTATATGAGGGATGAGATGACCCTTGACGAAATGCGCGAGGAATTGCAAATGAGCAAACCAAGCATGAGCACAGGCGTCAAAAAGCTGCAGGACTTAAACGTAGTGAAAAAAACATTTCACAGGGGCATCCGCAAACATACATTTGTGGCTGAAAAAGATTTCTTCAAATTTTTCATAAATTTCTTTCCGCCTAAATGGGAACGGGAAGTTCAAGTAAATATAGCAGCCATAGAAGAAGCTCAGGCTGATTTACAAGAGGTTTTGAGCAAAGAAGGCCTCAATGAAGAGATCAAAAATGAAGCACTTCAGCTATATGAGCAGCTTGAAAGCTCTAAATCTTACTATGACTGGCTGAAACGGCTCGCTGAAGCGGTACAGAGCGGAGAAATTTTTACATTTATACCGATTGAAACAAAGTAAACGAAAAAACGCCTGGGAAACCAGGCTTTTTTTTGTTCTTTTGTATAAAATTACTGTAAATTTGAAAAATACGGTAATAAAATCCCATTTACCCCCTAAAAAATTGATGATAATTTTTTCATGTAGGGAGAATTGTATTTGGCCGGCAAAGGAGGTGAAAAACGGCAGGCCTGTTTTCATTTAAAACTTTGAGGGGGATTTTTATTATGAAACGCAAACTATTATCTTCATTGGCAATCAGTGCACTAAGTCTTGGCTTACTTGTTTCTGCACCTACCGCTTCTTTCGCTGCTGAATCTAAATCAACTTCCGCTCATACTGAGTCTACTATGAGAGCACAGTCAACAGCTTCATTGTTTGCAACAATCACAGGGTCCAGCAAAACGGAATGGTCTTTCTCTGATATTGAATTGACGTACCGTCCGAACACGCTCTTGAGCCTTGGGGTTGTAGAATTTACGCTGCCAAGCGGATTCACTGCAACTACGAAAGACACAATGAACGGACATGCTTTGCGTACAACACAGATCCTCAATAATGGTAAAACTGTAAGAGTCCCTCTGGCACTTGATTTGTTAGGGGCTGGCGAGTTCAAATTAAGACTGAATAACAAAACACTTCCTGCCGCTGGTACATACACTTTCCGTGCGGAGAATAAAAGTTTGAGCATCGGAAATAAATTTTACGCTGAAGCCAGCATCGACGTGGCTAAGCGCAGCACTCCTCCGACTCAGCCATGCAACTAATCTAAAAAAAGACCGGTTCACTCCGGTCTTTTTTTGCGTCTTAATCTCTCCTTTTTCCACCATCCCCAATTATCTTTTTTCTTATTTAAAATTTAAATTGACAAACACTAGAAACAAGAGTAAATTCTTGAGTGTTCAATTTCATACAGTCTCTTTTACCGCTTAATCAAACACGAACGGGGGAACCAACGAATGGCTGTTTTTAAGCAGCACTGGGGTGAATCTTACGAAGTAAGAAGGGGTACTCTGAATCCCTAATCCGACAGCTAACCTCGTAGGCGTATACAGAGAGGAGGCCTATTTATCGGCCATTCTTTGCAATGGTCTTTTTTTGCATCAAAACGTTATTTACTAAGGGAGATATGAACAGTGGGAAAAATGAAAAATAAACAATTTGCTGTGATCGGACTGGGCCGTTTTGGCGGCAGCATTTGCAAAGAGCTGCACAGAATGGGGCATGATGTCCTTGCCATTGATATTAACGAAGAAAAGGTAAATGCGTTCGTTTCTCATGCAACACATACGGTGATCGCAAATGCCACTGAAGAAAAAGAATTGCTTTCGTTAGGAATACGCAATTTTGAGTATGTGATTGTTGCCATCGGAGCGAATATTCAAGCGAGTACTCTGACTACGTTATTATTAAAGGAGTTTGACATTCCGAATATTTGGGTGAAGGCTCAAAACTATTATCATCATAAGGTGCTTGAAAAAATCGGCGCCGACCGCATTATTCATCCTGAAAAGGATATGGGCGTTAAAATCGCACAAAGTCTTTCAGATGAGAATGTTTTGAATTACATTGATTTATCAGATGATTATAGTATTGTCGAGCTGCTGGCAACAAAAAAGCTTAATTCAAAATCGCTTTTTGATCTGAATGTAAAGGCGAAGTACGGCTGTACAATTCTGGCTATTAAACATCTTGGAGATGTCCGTCTTTCTCCCGCCCCTGAAGATATCATTTTCGAAAAGGATTGTCTGGTGATCATGGGAAACAAAAAGGATATTAGACGTTTTGAAAACGAAGGGATGTAGACAAAGGTGACGCTTAAAAAGGATAGAGTAATTAAATGGGTTCGCTTTACTCCGCCTCAAGTGCTTGCAATTGGTTTTTTTCTTACGATTATTATCGGAGCTGCGCTGTTAAAGCTTCCGATTTCTGTTATAAAGCCTTTGTCATGGATAGACGCCCTTTTTACTGCGGCATCTGCTACAACTGTTACAGGACTTGCAGTTGTTGATACCGGGACAGAGTTTACTCTTTTCGGGCAAATAGTCATCATGGGGCTGATCCAGATCGGCGGGCTTGGATTTATGACTTTTGCTGTTTTAATCGTCATGATATTAAGAAAAAAAATCGGGTTAAAAGAACGAGTGCTGGTTCAGGAAGCTTTAAATCAGCCGACAATTGGCGGCGTCATCGGCCTTGTCAAAGTTTTGTTTCTGTTTTCAATCAGTGTTGAGTTAATAGCAGCACTCATCTTATCCATTAGGCTTGTGCCCCAGTTCGGCTGGGCATCCGGCTTATTTGCCAGCTTGTTTCACGCCATATCTGCTTTTAACAATGCCGGGTTTTCGGTGTGGCCGGATAATTTGATGAGCTATGTTGGCGATCCTACAGTGAACCTAGTGATTACTTTCTTATTTATCACTGGAGGGATTGGATTTACCGTTCTGTTTGACATGATGAAAAAGCGGCGATGGAAGGCGTTTTCTCTACACACGAAAATCATGCTTACCGGAACCTTGATTCTGAATGCAGCTGCCATGCTTGTGATCTTTGTTTTAGAGTACAGCAATCCCGGCACGCTTGCCCATCTGCAGATAGGAGATAAACTATGGGCCGCCTATTTTCAGGCTGTGACACCGAGAACCGCCGGCTTCAATTCTATTGATATAGGAAGTATGAGAGAAGGAACGATTGTATTTATTTTATTATTAATGTTTATTGGAGCAGGCAGCGCTTCAACGGCAAGCGGCATTAAGCTGACTACGTTCATCGTGATTTTGATGTCTGTCATCGCTTATTTGCGCGGAAAAAAAGAAACGGTTATTTATCGCCGCTCCATCAAATATCCGATTATCATTAAAGCTTTAGCCGTGAGCGTCATCAGTTTGTTCATCGTGTTTTTAGGAATATTCGCCCTGACGATCACAGAACAAGCGCCGTTTATTCAAATTGTGTTTGAAGTCTTTTCCGCATTCGGAACTGTCGGTCTTACGATGGGATTGACTCCAGAACTCACAACAGCGGGAAAATGTATCATTATAATCATTATGTTCATTGGAAGAATTGGTCCTTTGACGTTTGTGTTCTCATTCGCGAAAACAGAGACATCCAATATTCGTTACCCTGACGGTGAAGTATTTACAGGTTGATGTTAAAAACTCCGGCGATTTAAGCGCCGGAGTTTTTATGATTCGATATTTTTTCATGTTCCGCGATTGATGGCATTATCCCTCTGCATGGTCACAGGTCACGTTTTTTTATCGGACCGACCGCTACAAGATCATAACAGCGATGTAATTGCCTTTTTTTAAGTTTGAGATTGTCAGCATGGTAGAGTCCGATACTAAACAAACATACAGAACAGTCAATAAGTGATGAATATGTGAAGTATTATTCCCCATAATCCCCTAAACGGAACAAAAAATGAAAAATACCTGCAAAAAGCCCTCGGTTCAGGTTGCTTCCTTGATTTCAACAGCTGAATCATCAATCCAGCCGATGAGTTTATCTTTAATTTGAAATTGGTACCAGACGGACTGGCCTCTCTGCCTTTTGGATACAACCTTTATGTCTTTGCCGACGTAAGATTGGGCAGAGGTGATCTTTATGGACCGATCATCAGTAGAAGGCTTGGACCATATGTCTTGAACAGCACCGTCTTTAATGGAGGCGTTTAGATCCACTGGTTTGAGAGATGGATTTACCTTATCGTACTCATTTAAATCGTATGTTTCCACAATAGCGCTGATTTTGTTAGCGTAATCAGGGTCTGTAGCGTACCCTGCCTTTTGCAAGGCCGTCGCCGCTTCCTTATAATCTCCAGCATCAAGCACTGGTTTATACTTCTTTTTATTCCATGAAGTGCCGCGAACAAACAATTGGGCGTGATCGTCCATTGATTCAAAAAACGTGCTGTATTTTCGAAACTTCGCACGAATGGTCTTTCGTTCCCCTTTTTCAAATTCGTCCGTTTCCATCGTGACATGATGGCCTTTATATTTTCCTTTTACGCCAAAAAGGTTGTTGGCCTGGGCAGCAAGCTCGCTGTTTCCCCAGTCAGATTCAAGAATAGCCTGAGCAATTGTAATACTGGGGAGAACATGATATTTCTCATACAAAATTTGCGCATGTCCGGACAGGCTATCTATAAATAATTGCCGTTCATCAATTTCTTCAGGCTCTTTCGATGTCTCAATCGGTTTTGATAATGTTGTCGCTAAAACAAAAAAAGCGAGCGGGATCGATACAATAAAAAATAGCGCAATGAAGATTCTGCGTTTTCTCAGTTTTTTACGGGCCATGAAAACCTTCCTTCGGATTAAAAGATTACAAAAGTAAAAGAATCTACCTTTTAGAATTTTACTTGCACTTCTCATATTTTTCAATTCTTTAAGGATAAAGTTAGGAAAAGATTGCAAATAAAAAACCTTTCCCTCAAGGAAAAGGTTTTGATCCTGTACCTATTTTAATAAGTTTCTGAGTGCGTGGCGATATTCTCTATCCCGTATCACATGATGTGAATTGGCTGCAGTCTTTGGCAGTCCTTCTGATGAAACGGCTGGTTTTTCTGGAGCTGTTTTCGCTTTGTCATGCGGTTTATGTGCCAGCTTGTGCCCCATGCCTGTGGCATTCATACAGAATGATAAGCAAACGATCAGCACGCTTAGGATAAAAGAAATGAGAAAGAGATCATGATAAGCAATCATCATAGAATCCTGCACCGAACCGTTTTGTCTGGCAGCATCTTTTTTCGTAAAAAAGCCGATAAGAATTGGAACTCCCATATAGACAAACAACCTTAAAAACTGAACAGCTGTCATTCTCTTGACTAAATCAGGCAGCGGGCCGCCCATAGCAGCTCCCATAAGCCCTGCGGCCACTGTCAGCCCTGTTCCAGCCGCAAGCATGATAAACAGCACTGCAAACATATAGAGTGATGAATGATCCTGCATATGCAGCCATTGAAAATTCACAAATACGAGCATAAGAGCACCTATAATACCGAGCACTCCGGGTCCGACTTTATCATAAAACAATGTGCTCACAATGGCGGCAATTGCCACTCCAATTAGAAGAGTCAAATTTAAAAGAACGAGATGCTCCTGAGAGATATTATACATTTGACGCAGCAATCCTTGAAAAGCAGAAAGGCTGACAGCTACAGTTATAGTTCCTGCAGCAATGATAAATAAGCCGAGAATCGGTTTTGGCAGCAGCATCAGTTTAATAGAAATAAAGGGGTTTTTCTTTTTATACTCCACAATTAATAGAACAACCAGCAAGCATAAAGTAATGCCAAACCCAGTCCATGCATACCCTGATGAAAGCCCCAACTTTTGCAGAAAAACAAATGTAACCGCTGAAGCCAGAGCAAGGCACACAGATAAAATAATTCCTGCGTTATCAAGCGGCTGTTTTTGCTCTTGTGAACCATGATGCTCATCATGAAGAAAGAAATAGCTCACTAAGACACCGATCAGTGACAATGCGCCAAAGGTGTAAAACAGCCATCTCCAGTGGCCGCAGCCTGTAGCAATTGTTCCAAGGATCGTGCCGATGATCACAGAGCCATAAAATCCGCCGATCAGCACCAGCAGAGCATAGTTTCTGCGTTCAATCGGAAAAGACAAAACAAGCATTGGAATCATAATCATCAGCATAACGCCTGTAGCCGCCCCCTGTAAAAAACGCCCTATCGCCATCCATGCAATATCACTCGAACATGCGAAGAGCAATGAACCAAATATAAAAGCGGGTAATGAGGCCAAATAGATTGGACGCGCACCAAATTTTTTTCTCAGCAATGGTCCTGCCGGCACTAATAAAGCAAAGGCCATATTGCCGATCAATATTGGATTTACCGATGTGAAGCCACTTGTTCCAACCGTCTTTTGAACGAGGCCTTGCACTGACGACAATGCCGTGTTAGACATCAATCCCGGTCCGACCGCTAAAACGGCGAGCAAAGAAATCATCCAATAATGTTTTGTCTTCATGTTGTCATTCCTTCCTATACATACGAAACACATTATTTTTAAAAACCAAAAGAAGCTAATAGTTTTTGCACGCCATTAGCTTTCATTCTAATATTCTCCCTGTCTTGAGAAATGATATGATGTTATGAGTGTTATGTGAACAAATGAGCATACATTCGAAAATTATTCCGAAACAACTCTGTTTGTCAATGACGCAAATTTCAAGCACAACATAAATATCTGCACCGCATTTTCCTGAAAATCGCGTTTTTAAATACAAGGATGTGGAACTTACGGGTCCATGCTCCCTCAAGCGATTCAAAGCAGGCAGGCTGTTCTCTTCCAACTAATAAAAAAGGTTCAGCAAACGGCATTTCTCTCAAAAACAACGCCTTATAGAATAAAGGTATGGAACAAAGGATAGCTCGAACCCTTGTTGACCTCTATCGTGCCAGTTCGAAGATGGATTTTTGATACTAACGGACGTTTTATAGTTTCTGATTGGGTTGGTCACCTGTCCCTAAAAGCATTATAACATACTTCATTTACATCTCTGTCAGGCGTTAAATTAAATAACTATTTTAAATGCCGCTTATTCTCTTCCAAAAATCCCCTCGTAGATAAAAGAACTTTTGTTCGTATGTGATTTATTTAAGGAAAGAAAATTAAAATGGCAGATTTTGAGCATAAAATGTATTGAATTATTTTTAATATAAGTTACTTCAGAAACATGGAACTATTGGAGCGAAAAACCGCAAACTTTTTTCTTCGGTTAGTTTCTTTCAGGGTTCATTTTCCAAATAAAAGGCTTTTTGTGTTTTCTCGATAACTTTATATGGTGAAATTTTATTGATTATTGCACCGCAAGGCTTAACAAGAAAGGATATGATCATGAAAGTTTTTGAAGCCAAAACACTGCTTTCCGAAGCAGATAAACGCGCCAAGGAATACAAAGAATTAAGAAGTCAGATGGTCAATCTCAAGAAAGCCTTTAAAGCTGTAGCTGATTTAGATGACAGTGAGTTTTCCGGCAAAGGCGCCGACAACATTAAAGCATTTTATCAAGACCACGCAGGTGTAGCTGTCAATTTGATTGACTTACTTGATAAGAGCGATGATTGAAACTTTTTAGGTCCCTTGGAATTCAAGGGACCTTTTTATTACTTCAAGTTTTGCTTTTGTAGCTGGTCCATAAATGTCGTCAGAATTTAACCATTCATCAGCTGGAACCGTCTTACTACATCAGCTGTTTTTGGTCCGTAATAGCTATCGATACCGAAGTTTTTGGCTTTCTTATCCGGATAGAAATGCATTGCCGACAGGGCTGTTTGGATCTGCTTGACGGCTTCGCTGTGCATTAATGGGCTTTTCATTTTGAAAATACCAGAAGGCAGATTAAAGGACAATTTCTTTTTACTTGAGCTTGGTTTTTTCACTGCCTGGGACGAAGTTGTTTTCTTGCTTGATGTTTTCAGCCAAACGCCGGTCATGCAAACAGACGAATCATATCTGATATTTACGACCATATTACCGAAAAACTTGAAAATGAGACAGCTCAATATTTTGATCAATTCAACCCTAATTTAAAGGTGAAAAGTAACTAAGTTACCACAAAATAAAAATTTTCTGTCCCAATTATTTTTTTAGGGTAATCCTTTCTGTTCCAGACAAACAAAAAAACCCTTATAGAATAAGGGTTTACAGGTATGGAGCCAAGGGGGCTCGAACCCCTGACCTCTACACTGCCAGTGTAGCGCTCTCCCAGCTGAGCTATGGCCCCGTATGTAATATCAAAATTTATTATAGAGGATTTTTTTTTGAAAAACAAGCTGTTTTCTCTTGATCTGACAGAAAAAATAAGGCTCCGGAAAGGGCCTTATTTTTCGACTTACATCATGATCAAAAGGATAATTACACCGAGAATGATTCGATAGATTGCAAATGGCACGAGTTTGATTTTGTTTATCAGTTTTAAGAAGAAACGGACGACAAACAGCGCGACAACAAAGGCACAAATAAAACCAATGATAAAAAACGGCATGAGATCTGAGCTTAAGCTGTCCCAATGCTTCACAAGGCTCAGAAAACTTGCTCCTATCATGATCGGCATCGCCATAATAAACGTAAAATCAGCTGCGGCGCGGTGATTTAAACCAAGAATAACACCTCCGGAAATGGTTGATCCGGAACGTGAGAAGCCAGGCCAAAGGGCAAGACATTGGAATAACCCTACCCCGATCGCCTGCCTATAGGAAATGCGGTCGAGAGTGTCTGTCGCTGCTTTCCGTTTATTTACCCAATCAGCAAAAAGCATGAAGACTGCCCCAGCGATTAAACCGAAGGCCACCGTTTTAACGGAAAATAAATATTCATCAATGTAACCCTCAAACAAAAAGCCGAGAACTGCTGCAGGCACGAGCCCGACAGCAATTTGCGAAATGCTTAATTTATGTCCCTGTTTCTGATCGTTTGTAATATTCTTTTTTAATCCGAGCAAATTCAAAATCCGATCTTTAAACACGATAACTACTGCTAAAATAGAGCCTAGCTGAATAACCACTTTGAATGTGTTAGCAGCTTCTCCTGACATCAGATTGCTTGATTTCAGCCAGATATCGTCTACTATGATCATATGTCCTGTCGAAGAAACCGGCGCGTACTCTGTTAATCCTTCTACGATTCCTAAAATGGCAGCTACAAACAATTCCCATAGAGTCATGATTTTGATTCTCCCCATTAGACATTTATTTTTTGCGATTCGGGAGCTTTCCATAATCGGCAAGCCTGTCTTATATAACTATAACCAAAAATCACACTTTATGACCTGTCACTTAGGCATTTTCATTTTTTTCTTCGTCGTATAAATGGGATCGCATTTTAAACCAGTCAAATAAATGTGTCGTAATGACTTTGGCAACTGCATAACCCGGAATGGCAAGAATGATGCCAACAACACCAAACAGCTTTCCTGCTGTTAACAGCAGAAAAATAATCGTAATTGGGTGGATGTGAAGGTTTTTTCCCATAATTTGCGGAGAGATCAGCTTTCCTTCAATCAGCTGCACAATCGTCCAAACGATCACCAGCTTAAGCAGCATGAACGGTGATGTCACTATAGCGATGATAATCGCTGGCGTAATGGCAATCGTCGGTCCTAAATACGGAACAATACTGGTACAAGCCGCAATGAAGGCAAGCAATGAAGCATAATCCAGTCCGATAATCAAATAACCGATAAACAGCAAAAAGCCGATACAGAAGCTGACGATAATCTGGCCTCTGATATAAGAGCTTAACCGATGATTCATTTCGCTTAAGACTGTATATGTCTGTTCTTTCAATTGAGTCGGCACGAACTTCAGTATGTAGACCGGCAATTTCTTTCCATCTTTTAATAAGTAGAAAAGAATAAACGGAACTGTGACGATTGAAATGATAATCTCCGTCAGAGCACCGATGAAATTCCCAACGCCGGTAAAGGTGCTGTTCACAATTGTCGCTGCCTGATCTGAAACCTTTGTTGCGAGATCAGAAATATTGATGTTCATCGTTTGCTGGGCCTGATTGACGAAATTGCTGCCAATCAGCTGTTTTGTCTGATTTTCTACGACATCCACATACCTTGGGATGTTGTCAATCAAACTCATAATTTGTTCTTTTAAGAAGGGGATGATGGACACAATCGTAATTGTGATCAACCCGATAACCAAGAGATATAACAGCAAAATAGAATAAATTCTTTTAATTCTTCTTCTCTCAAGGAAATCAACGATTGGATTTAACAAATAAAAAACAATGCCTGTTAAAATAATCGGCAGTGAGATCGTTTTGAGAAGAACTATTATCGGGATGAAAATAAATGATGTTTTTGTAAAAACGAGAATATTTAAACCAATCAGCAGCAGTACAAGCAAAAATAAAACAAACTTATTGTCCAAGAAGAATCGCTTGAATCTGCCGCTCCATGTTTGCAACGTCTCCACTATCGTTCCTCCGTTATCCATAGTTTAATTAAATTGTACACTATCGCCCCTATAATGAAAAATAATAACCGCTAATTGCTGGAAACCTCCCTTGCTTTCAATAGGAGATTGGTTTTCTCATGTGCTTTTCTCTTTTTTAAGCTATACTTTATCTATATCATGCAAAAGGAGTGATAAGAATGATACGTTTTGCCATAATAGGTACGAACTGGATTACAGACCGCTTCCTAGAGTCAGCAGCGGAGATCGAAGATTTTGAGCTGACAGCTGTTTATTCAAGATCGGCTGAACGCGCTGCCGATTTTGCTGCTAAACATAACGCTGAGCACACCTTCTCAGACCTCGAGGAAATGGCGGCAAGCGAGTGCTTTGATGCCGTCTACATAGCAAGTCCTAATGCCTTTCACAAGGAACAAGCCGTTCTTTTGATGAACCATGGCAAGCATGTGCTTTGCGAGAAACCTCTTGCTTCGAATACAAAAGAAACAGAAGAGATGATTTCAGCGGCTAAGGAAAACGGCGTTGTTCTCATGGAAGCGATGAAGACCACTTTCCTGCCAAATTTTAAAGAGCTGAAAAACCACATACATAAAATCGGCGCTGTCCGCAGATTTACCGCGAGCTACTGCCAGTATTCCTCACGGTATGACGCATTTAGAAATGGAACCATCTTAAATGCGTTTCAGCCTGAGCTGTCCAATGGGTCATTAATGGATATCGGCGTCTATTGTATTTATCCTGCTGTCGTGCTGTTTGGTGAGCCGCAGGATGTGAAAGCGAACGGATATGTTTTATCTTCAGGAGTGGATGGCGAAGGAACCGTCATTTTGTCTTACGATGGGTTCGAAGCTGTTCTCATGCATTCTAAAATCTCTACTTCCTATGCCCCGGCGGAAATTCAGGGTGAAGACGGAACAATTGTGATCGATACGATTCATCGTCCTGAACGAATGGAAATTCGCTATCGCGACGGCCGCTTGGAAAACATTTCGATTCACGATCCTAAGCCGGCGATGTTCTACGAAGCAGAAGAATTTGTCACACTCATAAAAGAGAACAAGAAGGAATCTGAAGAAAATACGTTTGAACGTTCATTCATCACCGCGAAAATCATGGAAGAAGCGAGAAAGCAAATGGGGATCGTGTATCCAGCTGATCAAGCCTAATAAAATCCGCCCGCGTGCGCCGCGGCGGATTTTTTATTAACTTTTTACCTGCACGCCCGATTGCTCACAGGGGGTATTCCAGATGTCCTGAATGGTACGCTTTAAATAAAAAAGAAAGCAGCAGGATATGCCGCTTTCTTTTTCTATGACAATTATTCAATGATGAATTTCTTAGTAACGTCCTGAAGTTCTTCCGCCATGTTTGCCAGCGTTTCAGCTGAAGAGCTGATTTCTTCCATTGAAGCTAGCTGTTCTTCTGCCGAAGCTGCGATATCTTGAATGCCAGCTGAGCTTTCTTTTGACACTTCAGAAATGTGTTCAACTGCATTTGATACTTCCTGTGATCCCGCTGACAGCTGTTCAACGGTTGCGTTCATGTTTTGCAATTCACCGGAAATTTGAGTGGTCATCTCATAGATTTTCTTAAAGCTTTCCGCAGTTTGGTCAGTAATCTGCAAGCCTTCCTTCACTTCATGATTCACAGATTGGAACATTGAAAGCGATGTGCTGATTTCTCTGACAATCTCTTGAATCAACCCTTCAATTTCCTTAGCAGAGTCTGCTGATTGTACGGCGAGTTTTCTGACCTCTTCTGCAACTACTGAGAAGCCTCTACCGTATTCCCCTGCTCTTGCTGCCTCAATCGCAGCGTTTAAGGCCAGCAGGTTGGTTTGATCTGCAATGCCGTTAATCACATTTAAAATGCTTGTAATGTCTTGAGATTTTGTTTCAAGTCCCTTCACAACAGCCTCTGCTTTTTGAACAGATTGGTCGATTGTTTTCATTTGACCGACTGTGTGTTCCACCAGTTTTTCCCCGCTGCCCGCTGCCTCAGAGGACTGGATTGATGACTTCGTAATGGTTGAAGAGGCCTGAGCCACTGTTGTAATCCCATGGTTCATTTGAGAAAGATGGTTTGAGCTTGTCTCCAGTTTCTCGCTTTGCGCCTCGTTGCCATTTGAGAATTGTTCAATAGCGAGCGTAATGTGCTCAGTCGCTTTACTCGTTTGGGCTGCGCTTGCCGTCAGCTCTTCAGAAGATGACGCCACATTTTCTACAGACGTTTGGATAACGCCAATGACTGAACGCAATGAGGCAGACATTTCGTTAAAGCTTTCGCCAAGCTGGCCAAGCTCGTTTTTCGAGTGGATGTCAACAACTTCTGTGAGATCTCCGTCGCTGATTTTTGCGGACGTTGAAACCAGTTTTCTTAACGGCTTAGTAATAGCACTAATGATAAAGAGAATAAGTATACCGCCAAGCACAATTGACACGCATAGAATGATAATTGCTGTATTCCATACCGGTCTTGACGCGTCTTCCAATTCACTAATAAAATATGTGCCCGCAATTTTCCAGCCTGTCAATTTATTTGTTGTGTAGGCCATTTTCTTTTCTTTGCCTTCAAACGTATATTCTAATGAGCCTTTTTCTTTGGAGTACACTTCGTTTGTCCAAGCGCCGGTACCTGTCGTTCCAGGCTTAATCGTCGGATGGGCAACGTATTTTTTGTTGCCTGTTGTAATAAATGCGAAGCCTTCTTTGCCGATTTTGATTCTTTGTGAAGCCGCAAGCACTTCATCAAGGTTTAAATCAATTGCTACAACTCCTGAACCGTCTTTTAGCTGTTCAGAAATCGTGATAACTGTTTTATTTGTTGTCACATCAGTGTACGGTTCTGAAAAAACAGCTGTTCCGCTTTTATTTGCTGCATCCTTAAACCAATCGCGCCCTGTCGGATCATAGTTTTTTGGATTATTCGTTTTTGGATACTGGGACAGTTTCTTATCGTTTGATGCAACGTAAATAGACGCTACATCGGCATTCAGCTCAGTATACTGCTTAAACTTCTCATCCAACAACGTTTTGTTTTTTCCTTGTAAATCAGCTTTATCGAGTGACTCGCTGTAATAATTAAGTGCTTTTACTTTATTATTCAATTTATTTTGCAGGGTGCTGTTTAGTTCTTCAACATTTCCCATTGCACTGTTCGTAAGTTCCCTATCCAGTGCGTTCCACGCTGAATGATAGCTGAAATATGCTAAAACACCGACCGGCAAAATAAGCACTGCCAGAAACGCAGCGATAAGCGGTTTGCTGATCGATGGCTTTTTAATCCACTTTATAAATTTTTCCATTTCCGCTGATTCCTCCTTTAAGCTAAATCTAATATCGTCACACTAGGATAAAAGTTTTAATAAAAAAACTAAAAAAAACACCTAAGTGTACAACACTTAGGTGTTTTGACTTACTTATTATTCGATTTTGAATCGTTTTGTCATATCGCGAAGCTCTTCCGCCATAGACGAAAGGGTTTCTGCTGACGAGCTGATTTCTTCCATAGAAGCAAGCTGCTCTTCGGCTGATGCTGCGATATCTTGTATATGAGCTGAGCTTTCTTTTGAAATTGATGCAATGTGCTCGGATGCTCCTGAAACTTCCTCGGAGCTTGCAGAAAGCTGCTGAACCGTCGCGCCCATGTTTTGCAATTCGTCAGCCATCTGGTCCGTCATTTCAGAAATTCGTTTAAAGCTCATTTCTGTTTTATCTGTGATGTCAAGGCCTGTCTGTACCTCTTGGTTGACAGACTGGAACATGCCAAGAGATGTATTGATTTCTTTCACAATTTCGATGATTAATCCTTCAATCTCTTTTGCCGAATCTGCTGACTGAACGGCCAGTTTTCTCACTTCTTCCGCTACAACGGAGAAGCCGCGGCCGTACTCGCCTGCGCGAGCTGCTTCAATCGCCGCGTTTAAGGCCAGCAGGTTCGTTTGGTCTGCGATACCGTTAATCACACGCAAAATGTTTGTAATGTCTTTCGACTTCGTTTCCAATCCGCGTACGACATGCTCTGCTTCTTTAACAGACTTGTCAATAACGTTCATTTGGCCCACGGTTTGATTAACAAGCTTGCCGCCCTCACTTGCAATTTCTGTAGATTGAACAGATGAATCTGTGATGACTTCAGACGCTTGCGCCATATTCGTCAATCCGTCATTCATTTGATAGATGTGCTCTACAGCAGTTTCAATGTTTTCGTTTTGTTTTTCATTATTGTTAGAGAATTGTTCAATTGCCAATGTAATGTGCTCAGTTGCCTTGCTTGTTTGTCCAGCTGATGCGGTCAGCTCCTCAGAGGAAGCCGCGACATTGTCTACCGAATCCTGAATCGCGTGTATGAGAGAACGAAGTGACGACGCCATATTATTAAAACTATTGCCGAGTTCGCCCAGTTCATCTTTTGAACGGATCTCAATGGTTTCTGTCAAATCTCCCTCGCTGATCCGCTTAGAAGAACCGACTAGCTGTTTCAGCGGCAGTGTAATGGAACGAATGATGAATGTCACGACGATGATTCCAATAATAATGGCAGCTGCCAGCACAATTAAAGCGAGATGCAGGACAGGCTGCGCAGCATCGTGTATTTCATCCAATGACATCGTTCCGGCAATTTTCCACCCTGTTAACTTGTTTGTGGCAAAGGCCATTTTTTTACTTTCGCCATCTAAATCGTATTGAAAATCACCTTCATCCGTATTTAGCATCTGATCGACTGCGCCTTTTAATTCAGTTCCTGAGGCTTTCTCAGGATGGCTGACAACTTTTTTGTCCTTCGTCATGATAAAAGCATAGCCTTGTTTGCCGATGTTTACTTTTTTCGTGATGTTCAGCAGGTTTTCAATCGTCATGTTGATGGCGATAACGCCTGAGCCATCTTTTGTCTGCTGGGCGATTGTCACAACCATTGTATTGGTAGACGCGGTTTTATACGGGTCTGTCACCACAATTTCCCCTTTATTCGCAACCGCTTTTGTGTACCAGTCACGTTCAACCGGATTATAATCGCTCGGCATTTGAAGATCAGGATAACGGGTGAAGCGCCCGTTTTGGTCACTTGTATAAATGGATTCTACATCTTTATTAATGCTGATATATTGTGAGAATTTTTCTTTAATGCCCGCATTGCTTTTTGCATTGTATTTTTCTTTTGTCAGCCATTCACTGAAGTAAGCGGCGCCCTCTTCTTTTTCACCAATGCTCGTATTAATAATTTCGTTTAATTGCTTTACATTTCCTGATGCGCTCCCCATCATTTGTTTGTCGAGAGAGCTGCTTGCCGATTGATACGCAATGGCCGCCAATACGACAACCGGTATGATAAGGATCGCCAGAAAGGAAACGAGAAGCTTCCGTGAAATAGATCTTTGTTTTATGAGCTGGAGTATTTTTTTCATCATTCATTTCCCCTTTTTTATGCTACTTTTCATATCGGCACGATATAGGTAAATGTATACACCAAAAAAAGAAAAATGAATAGAAATGACTAATTACTCACAAAAATGTAGTTATTTAGACCTATTAAGCATCCACTTTAAATCGTTTTGTCAAATCACGGAGTTCTTCAGACATTCTTTCAAGCATCTGTGCTGATGAGCTGATCTCCTCCATTGACGCCAGCTGTTCCTCTGCAGAAGCGGCGATATCCTGGATGCCGTCCGAACTTTCTTTAGAAATGGCAGTAATATCGTTTGAAGCAGCAGAAATTTCTTGAGCACCCGCTGAGAGCTCCTCAACCGTTGCATTCATGTTTTGCAAAGTTGACGCAATTTCTTTAGTCATGTGCGAAATATCTTTGAAGCTTTGTTGTGTTTCATCCGTCATGACAAGCCCTGTTTCAACTTCTTTATTTACAGACTGGAGCACGTTCAATGATGTATGAATTTCTTTCACAATATCGCTTATCAGTGATTCAATTTCTTTTGCCGAGTCAGCTGACTGTACCGCAAGTTTCCTCACTTCCTCAGCGACGACCGAGAAGCCCCGTCCGTATTCCCCGGCTCTTGCGGCTTCAATAGCGGCGTTTAAAGCTAAAAGATTGGTTTGATCCGCAATGCCGTTAATGACTCGTAAAATATTGGCGATATCCTTTGATTTGATTTCCAGCCCTTTCACCACTAGCTCCGCTTCTTTCACAGAGTGGTCAATCGTATTCATTTGGCCGGCTGTTTTCTGGACGAGTGTCTCACCCTTGTTTGATAGTTCAGTTGAGTCTGCGGATGTTTCTGTAATCACCACGGCAGCCTGCGCCAGTTCAGCCAATCCATCGTTCATTTCATTGATTTGTTCGGTTGTCGTTTCAATTTTGCCGCTCTGGCTTTCAGTGCCGTTTGAAAATTGCTCAATGGCAGTCGTTATATGCTCCGTGGCTCTGCTTGTCTGGTCTGCGGATGCAGTCAGCTCTTCGGATGATGAAGCAACGTGTTCTACTGAGTCTTTAATGCCGTGAATGAGTGAGCGAAGCGATTGGGCCATATGATTAAAGCTCTGGCTCAGAACACCTAGTTCATCTTTTGAGTTGATTTCAATCGTTTCGGTTAAATCGCCTTCACTGATTTTTTCAGCTGACGCGACAATGCGTGTTAATGGCTTTGTAATCGATCGAATCACAAAATAAATGGCTGTAATTCCACCTGCGATGGCAATCGCCAAAACGATTGAAGCCATTGTCAGAACTCTGCTCGCGGCATCGTGAATCTCGTCCGCATACAGTGTGCCGCTGATTTTCCAGCCTGTTGCTTCACTTGTGGCAAATGCCATTTTCTTCTTTTTGCCTTCGTACGTGTATTCAAAATCGCCGCTTTTATTTTTGTAGAGCTTATCAACCCAGTCCCCTTTTAGCTCTGTTCCCGCTTTTTCACCAGAGAAAGCGATGACTTTCTTGTTTTGGCTTAAGATAAAAGCATAGCCTTCTTTTCCAATATTGATTTTTTTCGCTGTTGTGACCAAGTCGTCAATTTTCATATCAACGGCAACAACGCCTGATCCATCAACCGTCTGCCGGGCGAGGGTGACGACCATTTTCCCTGAAGAAACCGATTCATAGGGTTCAGTAATAATTGTTTTACCTTTATTGGCCATTGCTTCTTTGTACCAATCTCGTTCCAAAGGATTAAAGTCACCACTCGGCATTTCCGAGTATGGAAAATATGTGAGTGCCCCGTCTTTGCTGCTGGAAAACACCGCAGCAACATTATCATTCATTTGGATAAATTGTTTAAATTCCTTTTTCATCTCTGTTTTCTGTTTATCCTTAAATTTATCTGCTGTGGCCCAATCACTGAAAAATACGAGGCTTTTTTCAGTGGTGCTGATTTTATCATCAATGATACGGTCTAATATTTGAACGTTTTCCTTTGCGCTTTGCGTCATCTGAATATCTAGAGAAGCAACTGCTGATTGATAAGCGCTTACCGAAAGGACGGCAATCGGAATAAGTAAGATTAGCAGAAAAGAAATTATTAGTCTCCTTGCAATTGATGGTCTGCGAATCGTAGTAAGTGTTTTTTTCATTTCTTTTTGAACCTTCTTTCAATCATTTACAAATTATATCGGAGGAAATTCCTTTATATTACATTGAAAATGAAGGAAAAAATGAAAAATGGTTCTAAATTCACCTTAAAAAACAGGACTTTATTATTATTTTCAACGTAAAAAAACAGCGCTTTAAGAAGCGCTGTTTCTGTTTTATTCGATTTTAAACTGTTTTGTCAGATCACGAAGCTCTTCTGCCATCTGCTCGAGAGTGGTCGCTGATGAACTGATTTCTTCCATCGAGGCAAGCTGCTCTTCAGCTGATGCAGCAATGTCTTGGATGCTTGCCGCGCTTTCTCTCGACACATCAGCTATGCCGCTGACTGCTGATGAAACATGCTGTGAACGGTCTGACAGCTGTTCGACAGTGGCATTCATCGTCTGCAATTTGCCCGCGATTTCGTTTGTCATGCTGAAAATACTTTGGAAGCTTTCTTTTGTATGATCTGTGACTACAAGCCCTGACTGTACTTCCTGGTTGACTGCTTTAAACATATGAAGAGAAGTTTCAATTTCTGCTACGATTTCTTGAATGAGCTTTTCAATTTCTTTTGCTGAATCAGCAGATTGAACAGCCAAGTTGCGCACTTCTTCCGCTACCACAGAGAAGCCGCGGCCTGATTCTCCGGCTCGCGCCGCTTCAATCGCTGCATTTAACGCCAGCAAGTTTGTTTGGTCAGCAATTCCGTTGATGACTCTCAAAATGCTTGTAATGTCTTTCGATTTTCCTTCCAAGCCTTTGACTACAGCTTCAGCTTGCTGAACGGATTGATTAATCGAGTTCATTTGTCCGACTGTCTCCTGGACAAACTTTTCACCCGTTCCGGCGATTTCCGTTGAATGGATAGACGCCTTTGTAATATCTGATGATGTTTGTGAAACTTGCTGAAGCCCTTCATTCATTAAGTTCAGCTGATGAGAGCTGGAATCAACCTTTTCGCTCTGCTCCTCGTTCCCGTTTGAGAACTGCTCAATCGCCATCGTGATGTGCTCAGTAGCTTTGCTTGTCTGTCCGGCAGATGCGGTAAGCTGTTCGGATGAGGCAGCCACATTGTTCACCGAGTCCTGAATCGTGCTGATCAGGGTGCGGAGAGATTGTCCCATTTCATTGAAGCTTTCCCCTAACTCTCCAAGCTCATCCTTCGAACGAATATCGATCGTTTCAGTCAGGTCCCCCCTGCTGATTGTTTTCGATGAGTGAACGAGACGTTTTAACGGTTTTGTAATGGAGCGAACGATAAATAGAATTAATACTCCGCCTACCGCAATCGAAGCAATCAGCACAATGATCCCTGTTATTAACACAGACTTTGAAGCATCTTTGATTTCACTCGTATACATTGTGCCGGCTATTTTCCATCCCGTCAGTTCATTTGTTGTATATGTCATCTTTTTATTTTGGTTATCTGAAGATGTGTATTGGAGTTCACCGCTATCATCGGCATACATTTTGGCAACCCAGTCGCCTGACAGCTTTTCTCCAGCTTTATGGCTCTTGTGGGCAACATAGGTTTTGTTTTTCGTTGCAATGAAAGCATAGCCTTCTTTTCCGACCTTGATTTGTTTCATCTGTTCCAACAATTTATCAATGGTAATATCCATGGCGACAACGCCAGATCCGTCCTTCATCTGCTGGGCAATGGTAATGACCGTGCTTCCGTCACTTGCTGCAACGTAAGGATCTGTCACTATAATCTCACCGCCGGCCTTGACCGCATCTTGATACCAAGGGCGCTGTCTTGGATCGTATCCGTCCGGCAATTGTTCTTTCGGCGCTTGTACATAGGCGCCGTTTTCTGAACCTCCGTATATTCTGGCTACTCCTTGATTGATCGAGACATATTGTGAAAACTTGGTCTTGAGCTCTTCTTGGTTAGACTTCCCTTTAAACACAGAGCTTTTAAGAGATTCACTGAAAAAAGTGACCGCTTTTGCTTTTGCTCCCAAATCATTTGTAACGGTTGTATTAAATGAATCGACACTGTTTTTCGCACTTCCCATTATTTCTTGTTCCAGCTTTCCGCTGGCGCTTCGGTAAGAACTAATTTCTAATATAATAATAGGGATGATGAGGATCGCAATAAAAGCGACGATTAATTTCCTTGAAATAGACGGTTTTTTCAGCCAATTGATAAAAGTCTTCATGTCCAGTTTCTCCTTAGGGTTTGATACAGTATATATCGGCTTCTTAAAGTAGTTTTAAAATGGAAAAATGGAACAAGTTCTTTTTCTTTCGGCCGTCATCTGTCTTTTTAACTTTCATTGCCCAAGCCCTCTGCATATCTTATAAAAAACAAGGGGGGCTAAAGATGATTATTATATCCGGACAATTGCTCCGTCCCCAAGATGTTGAAAACTGGCAGATTGATAAAAATTTGAATCCGCTGTTAAAAGAGATGATGGAGACACCCGTTCAGTTTGATTATCATTCAATTGCTGAACTGATGTTTGAGCTGAACCTGCGGATGAATATCGTTACAGCGGCAAAGAAGCTGCACAAAAGCGGAGCGAAGTTTGCTACTTTTATGAAAACATATGGGAATACAACTTATTGGAGGGTTTCACCGGAAGGCGCCTTGGAGCTGAAATATAAAATGCCGCCATCAAAAGCGATTCGGGACATTGCAGAAAACGGTCCGTTTTATGCGTTTGAATGTGCGACTGCAATCGTTATCATTTATTACTTAGCCTTAATTGATACAATCGGGGAAGATCAATTCAATGCCAGCTTTGAAAGAATCATATTATATGACTGGCATTATGAGAAATTGCCGATATATACAGAAACAGGACAGCACTTTTTCCTTGGAGATTGTTTGTATTTTAAGAATCCTGACTTTGATCCGCAAAAAGCACAGTGGAGAGGCGAAAATGTTATTTTACTCGGAGAAAATCAATATTTTGCCCATGGTCTCGGGATCTTAAGCGGACAGCAAATTATCGATAGGCTGAATTCTTTTAGAAGAAACGGAGCCGTACAAAAAGCTTATCTTCTGCCCCAGGCGACCAGACTGGATGTTCCGTCTCTTTACCGAATCGTCCGCTAAAAACCCCATCGCCTATTGTTGAGATGATGGGGTTTCAAACGCTTTTCGTTTTCGATAAAAAGGGGCTGTGCCAAAATACTGGTTTGCAGCCCATTCCATTTTTTCAAGGTCATTTCTTGTCACGATTGGATCCAGGCTGCTCCATTTAATAAAGCGGATAAAATAGTAGCCTTTTATAGGAGCCATTGTAACTTTTGAGTGAGGCCAGCCTTCAAATACAAACTCAATCTTCCCTCTTTTTTTATAAGAATATTGAAGAATGTTCATCATCTGTCACCTCTTTTTTTCAAGTTACGTTCGGCAAAGCTCTGCCAACAGCGTCTTCACATCAATAGGTCCGTTCAGCATTCCGACAGATTGTCCCGCCCACAGGGACATGCGGCCGGAATCTTTTTCTTTGGCAGCGTGCTTTCTCATCGGTTTTGTCAGCGTGTTTTGCAATGGATATGGAAGCGCGTTCACCTCCTCAGCCTGCTGCTCTTTCATCCATTGATTAACTATACCCCTCGCAGGCTTTCCTGAAAACAATGCAGTAAGGCGTGTGTCTGTTCCTTTTGCCTGTTTTAATTCATGTCTGTATGTTTCAGAGGCTTCACATTCCTCACACAGGAGAAAAGGTGTTCCGACCTGCACGCCTTGGGCCCCAAGACAATGAGCGGCTTGAACGCCGCGCCGGTCGGCAATTCCGCCAGCCGCGATCACCGGAACGGAAACAGCATCTGCTGCTTGGGGAATGAGCGACATGAGGCCAAGCGCGGATTCTCCGCTGACCGGGAGAAAAGATCCGCGGTGGCCGCCCGCTTCGCTTCCTTGCAGGACGATTATGTCCATCCCGCGTTCTTCAAGCAGGACGGCTTCCTGCGGAGTTGTAGCTGTCCCGATAAGAGAGCAGCCATTTTGCTTTAATGCTTGAATGCTTTCATCCGGCGGAATGCCAAACGTAAATGAACAGGCTTTTACATTGTGTTTAAGAATGATGTTCATTTTTTTATGGAAGTCCTCCCACTCTTCTTCCTCCGAAGAAAATGGCGGAGCCTGTTCGGCGAATGGAATTTTGCTTTTCCACCTTTGAACGCTGTCCTCCTCCGGTTCCTTTCTGCTTTCCGGAACAAACACATTCACCTGAAATACTCGATCAGTCAGCTGCGGCATCTCACTGATTTGCTTTTCAAGCATGTCCGGATTGAGATATCCCGATGCCAGACTTCCAAGCGCGCCTTCATTTGACACAGCGGCTGCCAGGCCAGGCGTGACAAGCCCGCCGGCCATCGGCGCCTGAATAACAGGTTTCGTCAGTGATAATGTTTTCATCCATTTCGTCATGAAAAACCTCCTGCTATTCCATGATTTTGATATAGCATGTCCGAGTGCGCGGGCCGTCAAATTCGCAGAAATAAATGCCCTGCCACGTTCCAAGAATGAGCCGGCCGTTATCAATGATGACATGCTGTGAAGCTCCCACTGTACTCGACTTCATATGCGCAGCTGTATTGCCCTCCATATGGCGGTCAAGCTCGTGTTCCCACGGATACACTTCATCAAACCTTCTAAGCATATCTTTTTTGACGTCGGGATCGGCGTTTTCATTAATGGTAATCCCCGCAGTTGTATGCGGACAGTAAATCAGCGCCGCACCGCTTGTTACACCTGTTTCTTGAAGAAAGGCCTCCACTTCGCTCGTGATTTCAATCATTTCATCTCGTTTGTTCGTGTTGATTTGAAGTGTTTTCAGCATTTGTTTCTCCTTTCATTTGTCTGCTCTATTTGCTATTTCGTTCTGTGTTCTTTTTTTCCTGTTAAACCGCTCTCATAAACCTGAAAAAAATCAAAAACTCCAGTCTCTGGCTGGAGTTTAGTGCCATACATATACTCTTGCTTCATACGGCTGTAACAGTGCTGATGTCATATGCTGATGCTGGTCTGTTTCAACATTTGACAATACAAGTGCGTCTGATGACAACGGTATTCCGGCGTGTTTGAAAAAGGCGGGCATTCCTGTCAGGTTGGCCGCAATCAGTGCAGTATGGCTCTCGCCTTTCCGAAGATAGGCAAAGATTTGCTGATCCTCAGGTAAGATGAGCTCATATGTCCCGTAGATAAACACATCATATGTTTGACGCAGCTTGATCAAACTTTTGTAATAATGGCGGACAGATGTTCGGTCGTTTGTTTGCGCCTCAGCATTCAGCCATTTGTAATTCTCATTGATCCCGATCCACGGTTTGGCTTCAGAAAACCCGGCGTATGGATCAGCATTCCATTGCATTGGCGTTCGGGAATTGTCCCTCCCTTTTTTCCAGATAATCTTCATTACATCCTCGTGCGAAGCGCCTTTCGCCGTTTCTCTTTCATACATCCGTTTCATGGCGACATCATCATAGTCCTCAATAGACGGAAACGCCACGTTTGTCATGCCGAGCTCCTGTCCTTGATAAATAAACGGTGTGCCTTTCATGAGGAAATAGACAGCAGCAAGCGCTTTTGCACTTTCCTTCATGTATACTTCGTCATCTCCCCACACAGAAACTGAACGAGGCTGGTCGTGATTTTCCATAAACAAAGCATTCCAGCCGATTCCCTCAAGACTGTCCTGCCAGTCAGTTAACACTCGTTTAAAGGAAACGATATCAATGTTTTCATTGACCTCTACATCCCACAGGCCGAGATGTTCAAATTGAAAAATCATGCTGAAAATGCCGTTTTTTTCTCCAGCCCAATCTGCCGCCTCCTTTGCAGTGACACCGTTTGCTTCACCGACTGTCATAATCGGATAGCGGGAAAATGTATTTTCTTTCAGCTCTGTCAGCAAATCCATTATGCCGTCAATATTCATATGATAGAGAAAGGAAGGAACATAGTTCAGCCCTTTTGGATTAGGCATATCGGGAAGCCCTTCTTTTTTCTTAATATGAGTAATCGCATCCACTCGAAAACCGTCAATTCCTTTATCAAGCCACCAATTGATCATGTCATAGATGGCATTTCTCACTTTTTTATTTTCCCAATTCAAATCAGGCTGTTTTTGATCAAAAAGATGAAGATAGTATTGGTTTGTCTTTTGATCGCACTTCCATGCCGGCCCGCCGAAAATGCTTTCCCAATTGTTCGGCGCGTTTCCGTTTTTGCCATCCTGCCAAATATACCAGTCGCGTTTGTCGGAGTGGATAGATGAACGGGATTCGATGAACCATGGATGCTCGTCGCTTGTATGGTTTACGACAAGGTCCATAATCAGCTTCATGCCCAGCTCATGAATGTCATCAAGCAGCTGGTCAAAGTCCGCCATGGTTCCGAAATCGCTCAATATGTTTTCGTAATCCCTAATGTCATAGCCGTTATCCGCGTTGGGTGAATCGTATATAGGGCATATCCAGATAACATCAGCGCCCAGCTCTTTTATGTAATCAAGCTTGGATCTTATGCCTTGAATATCCCCGATTCCGTCGCCATTTGAATCTTTAAAGCTGCGCGGGTAAATTTGGTAGACAACCGATTCCTTCCACCAAGCCTTTTTCATACAGCTACTCCCTCCTCAGTGTCAGTGTGCGGTCTGTATATCTTATGTAGAAAAAAGGCGTAACAGCATTGCTTTTTTTGAAAAACCAGAAGACGTCAAAAAACAGCCGTTCAAAATGCCGGCTGTTTTTTATAAAAAGTCGGTTTTTTTTATTTCTATAAAACGAATGTGATGATCTTCGGCGTCGAGGATTTTAAATTCACAGCCCTCCGCGTATATCACATCTCCTGCTTCCAGCTCCATTTTTTGCGTTAGAAGCCAGCCTGCAATTGTATCAATTTCTTCGTTTTCAATGGCAATATCGAGCAGATCGTTTACCTCATCAATAAGCGCTTTTCCATCCATAACATAATGGTGCTCGCCTTTTTTCAAAATATGCGGCGTTTCATCCTGGTCGTATTCATCGCGGATTTCCCCGACGATTTCTTCAATAATATCTTCAACAGTGACAAGTCCTGCCGTTCCCCCGTACTCATCTACGAGAATGGCCATGTGAATCCGTTCTTTCTGCATGCGGATCAAAAGCTGCTGAACAGGAATGCTTTCAATGACCCTGATGACAGGCCTCATGATCTGCTCCAAATTAATTGACTGTCCGAGAAAATAAGCTTTAAACATATCCTTGCTGTTGATGATCCCTAAAATATGATCCTTGTCTTCTTTAATGACAGGATAACGTGTATACCGTTCATTAATGATATGATGGATCGCTTCTTCCAGCGACTGCTCCAGAGAGATGATCGCCATTTCTGTCCGCGGAATCATAATCTCTCTTGCTACCCGGTTATCGAATTCAAAAATCTTATTCACATAGCGGAATTCAGACTGATTAATTTCTCCCTTTTCATAGCTTTCTGAAAGAATCAGCCTCAGTTCCTCTTCACTGATGACGACCTCGTGCTCCTTTACTGAATGAAAGCCAAACAATTTGACAAGAAAACTTGCAGAGCCGTTCAATGCCTTAATAAATGGATACGTAATTTTATAAAACCAAATCAGCGGCTTTGCGATCCACAAACTGACAGCTTCAGCCTTTTGGATCGAAACAGTTTTTGGGGCAAGCTCACCCATCACCACATGCAAAAAAGTGACGATGATAAATGCAACTATAAATGTGACAATGTGGTTAAACGGTTCCGGAATGCCTGTCATTGTAAATAAAGGATGAAGAATGCGTTCAAATGTCGGTTCACCCAGCCATCCAAGGCCGAGAGCAGTAATTGTAATCCCAAGCTGGCATGCTGATAAATATTCGTCAAGATTAGAGATGACTTTATGTGCGGCAAGCGCCCGGCTGTCACCGCTTTCGATGAGCTGATTGATTTTTGAACCTCTGATTTTGACGATCGCAAATTCTGCTGCAACAAAAACAGCCGTAATGCCAATCAAAACAAAAATGGCGATCAATTGTAATATAAGCAAAAAAAGCCCTTACCATAAATGGTAAGGGGCCACCTCCTCAACGTTAATTCTCATTACGACCGTTTAAGAAGATCATCACAAAGCGCAGAAGCTCAAACAGGGAAACCAGGGCGGCGGCCACATACGTTAAGGCGGCTGCGCTCAGCACTTTATTTACCCCATTTTCTTCATTGTTCCGGATGAATCCTTCTGACACAATAATCTGCTTCGCTCTTGAACTTGCATTGAATTCAACAGGCAATGTAATCAGCTGGAAAAAGACAGCGGCTGAAAACAGGATGATGCCGAGCCCAATCAAATTCAGGCTGCCGAGAAGCATGCCTCCTAGGAAAAGCAAGGGAGCTACACCGGATGCAAAATTCACGACTGGGAAGATTTTATGTCTCAGCACAAGCGCACCATATGATTCCTGATGCTGCAAAGCATGTCCGACTTCATGGGAAGCTACGGATATGGCGGAGATCGAGCGGCCGTAATAGACCGGCTCAGATAAACGCACCACCCGTGTTGTCGGGTCGTAATGGTCTGTTAAAGTGCCTCTTACCGGTTCGACCGGCACGTCGTAAAGACCGTTTATATCTAAAATCCGTCTTGCCGTTTCTGCCCCTGTACGTCCGCTTGAGGCTTCCACTTTTGAATATTTTTCAAAGTTGCTCTTCACTTTAAATTGTGCCCAAAACGACAATCCCAATGCGGCTATTGTTAAAAATATAAACAGCATTTTTCATCATCCTTTTCCATGATCATATCTTTGTTTATTACGATTATTTTAATGAGTTTTCTTTCTCGTGTACAGAAATGCGCTTCTTCCGGCTCGGAGCACACATTCCACCCAGCAGAAAAAGCAATCCTGCTAAAAATAGATAAAAGGAAAAGCTGCCAGTCAGCCCTTTCAAAAAACGAAGCCAGGAAAAGCTGCCGGAAAAGTGATTATATGAATTCAAATCGAAAATAAACAAAATGACCGCGGATGCCGCCAGCTGCGTACCGATCAAAACCACGATCGTCCTTTGCATGATCGTCATTTTTTTCATCCTTTTTGTTTTAGTCTATGGAGAATTCCGTTTTATATGATTTGTGTATTATTTGAAAAACATCATCGGAAGTGGGACATACTGTTAGAAAAAAGCACAGGTGTGATGGAAGCCATGAAAGTGACGAGTGAGGAAAAGGAACAGCTAAGCACCGCAATCGACCGGATGAATGAAGGCCTGGACACGTTTATCCAGCTTTATAATGAATCGGAAATCGATGAACCGCTTATCCAGCTTGATGATGATACCGCTGATTTAATGAAGCAGGCCCGAGATATGTACGGCCAGGAAAAGCTAAACGAGAAATTAAATACAATTATTAAACAGATTTTATCGATCTCATTATCTGAAGAAGGAGAAAAAGAATGAAATCAAATCGGATATTTATTTCATGGCTCAGGTGGCCGTTATTTATCCGAATCGGAGTTATTATTTTATTTCTGATTCTTTTGTTTGGCCAAATCATTTATATACTTGAGCCAAAACAGTTTACTTCAGTATTTGAGGGCATTTGGTGGGCTATCGTCACAGTTTCGACTGTCGGCTATGGTGATTATGTGCCGCACACGCCGCTGGGACAGGCGGCCGGAATCCTGCTGATTTTGAGCGGAGCAAGCTTTGTCACCGCTTATTTCGCCACATTATCAGCGGCAGTATTCAGCAGACAGCATCGCTACATCGAAGGAAAGGTCGCTTATAAAGGGCGCGGCCACATTATTATCATTGGGTGGAATGAAAAAACAAACCGGCTGCTGAATGACCTGCAGTTTACGGCCCCTTCCAAAACAGTTGTACTAATCGATGAATCGCTAAAAGAAGGCCCGCTGATCGAAAACGTCCATTTCATACGAGGGCATGCTGCCGATGATGAGACACTGAAACGGGCCAATATTACTGAAGCGGAAGCAGTGATGATAACAGCCGATCAGTATAAAAGTGAAGCTGAGGCAGATATGCTGTCAGTGCTGATTCTTTTATCAGTAAAAGGGCTTAACCCTCTTGCTTACTGCATCGTCGAGATTTTGACTGACCGGTTTGTCACTAATGCGGAACGGGCAGGCGCTAATCATATCATCGGAACTTCGGAATTGATCAGCCGGGCGATGCTGCAGCATTACCAAGTCAAATTACGGCCGTCTAAGCAAAATGGGATCAATCTGACACTTGACGAACGCGTGAAGCTTCTTTCTGTTCCTGACAATCTAAGAGGAGCGGCTTACAAAACATGTGTCCTCTATTTCCTTGATCAAAACATAACAATTATCGGCATACTAAAAGAGGAAGGGCCAATGTTTCCCCCCCCTCCTTCATACATGGTGCTCAAAACAGACCAATTCCTAGCGATCTAATGCAGCAGAACATCCTCCAATTCTTTCATCAGAGCAGCGCCGATATCTAAGTACGCCGGATCAATTTCCGCGTCTCGCCTTTCCGGTTCGGAAAATTGATTAAACAGTGATTGAAACGGCCCTCCCTTGGCATCATCGTCAAGACCTGTCTGAAACACTTGTCTCAGCATAAATGGCGTTCCGATTCGGACGGCTGCTCCGCGTTCATCAAGACTTCCCTGTACCGCATGGACCGGAACCCTTACAAACAAATAGCCATTTGTGTCATCAATTTTATAATCAAAGTAGCCGTGATCATATTCCCAGCCGCCGTTTATCACATAACCGAGCGGCTTCATTACTTGTTCCAATTCTTGAAACAGAAAAGTCTGCCCATCTATTGCGGAAGGTATTGTAATCATAAACATGCCCCTTTTTCACTTATCCTGTCCTGTCGACCAAGACTTCATTCAGAGGCGAACTACATGGAAATCGTTGTTTCTTTCGTACGACCGACAAAAAAGAAAGCGCATTCAATTAGAAAGTAAACAGCCATTGCCGCTGCAAGCCCTGCAACTGATTCCCCTGAAAGATAAACAACAGCGGCATAGAGTCCTAATTTAGTGAAAAGAGTATGCGATCGTTTTAAATGCAAAATTCGGTGAACCGCATCAGTAAAAAGCGCAAGCGGCAAACCAATAAGGAGGAAGGCGTGGATAAAAAAGGTTGACTGTGTGCCGCTAAAGGTTGAGAAAGGCTCTGTGGACACGGCATCGAAGGAGATAAGGATACTTAGAACAGCTGCTGAAAAACCGGCAATCACGAGTTGTTTAACCAATTGTTTCATAAACCATCAGCACCTCTCTGATTTTATAAAAAGCCGACTGGCACAAGCCAGTCAGCTTTCTCACATTAATCTTCCAGACGTTTTTCAAGCTCTGCTTTTTTCTCTTCAAAACCAGGTTTGCCAAGCAAGGCGAACATATTGACTTTATACGCTTCTACTCCAGGCTGGTCAAATGGATTGACGCCAAGGAGATAGCCGCTCATCGCGCAGGCTTTTTCGAAGAAGTATACAAGGTATCCAAAAGTATATGCATTCAGCTCAGGAATGTTAACGATTAAATTCGGAACATTTCCGTCTGTATGGGCAAGCATCGTACCTTGGAATGCTTTTTTGTTAACGAAATCGACCGTTTTTCCAGCTAAATAGTTTAAGCCGTCCAGGTCATTATCGGCTTCTTCGATTGTCAGTTCATGTTTAGGTTTCTCTACGTTCAGCACTGTTTCAAATAAGTCTCTGCGGCCTTCTTGTACATACTGGCCTAATGAATGAAGGTCTGTTGAATAGTTAGCTGAAGAAGGATAAATGCCCTTCTCATCTTTTCCTTCACTTTCTCCAAACAGCTGCTTCCACCATTCTGCAAAGTATTGAAGCGCCGGTTCATAGTTGATGAGCATTTCGATTGTTTTGCCTTTATTATAAAGCGCATTGCGAACAACCGCATATTGGTATGCAGGGTTTTCTTCCAATTCAGATGTTGCAAAATCCTTGCTCGCATCCAGCGCGCCTTTCATCATGTCGTCAATATTGACGCCGCTGACAGCAATCGGCAAGAGGCCAACAGCTGTTAACACAGAATAACGGCCGCCTACATCGTCAGGGATAACAAAGGATTCGAAGCCTTCTTCTTTAGACAGCGTTTTTAATGCGCCGCGTTCTTTATCAGTTGTCGCATAAATTCGCGTTTTTGCTTCTTCTTTTCCATATTTCTCTTCAAGAAGCTTACGGAAAATACGGAAAGCAATTGCAGGTTCAGTTGTCGTACCTGATTTAGAAATCACATTAATAGAGAAGTCCACATTTTCAAGAAGATCCATAACATCTTTCATGTAAGATGAACTGATGTTGTTTCCGATGAAAATAACTTGCGGATTGCCGCGCTTTGCTTTTGGCAAAGTGTTGTAAAACGCGTGGTTAAGTGCTTCAATTGCAGCCCGCGCACCGAGGTAAGAGCCGCCAATACCGACGACAAGCAATACATCAGAATCAGATTTGATTTTTTCTGCGCTATTTTTAATCCGCGCAAATTCTTCTTTATCATAATGTTCAGGGAGGTCCACCCAGCCTAGAAAATCGCTGCCCGCGCCTGTTTTTTCATGAATATTATGGTGTGCTGTTTTTACGAAGTCTCGCAAATATGTAAGTTCATGTTCGTTGAAGAAAGTCAATGCTTTTGAGTAGTCAAAGCGTACATGCGTCATTGCTTGTCCCTCCATAACGGTATAATGTTTTCTCTTTCACTTTATATGAACTTATCTGTTAAATCAAGTGAAGAAGAAAGGGCGGAATGACTGGATTCCGCCCTAAAGAATTATAGAGACGCGCGAAGGATGGCAAGCACGTCATCTTTGTTCAGTTTTTGAAAATTACCGAAACCGCCGTGTTCCATTTCTTTGGCTGCGATATCCGCAATCAGCTCAAGCTTTTCTTCTCCGATATCGTAATCGGCAAGACGAGAAGGCGCGCCAAGACTTGTCCAGAATGCAGACAGCTTGTCGATGCCTTCAAGCACGATTTCTTTATCTGTTTTGCCTTCAGTATCGATGTCAAACATGTTGAGCATGAGATTTTTAAAACGGCCGACATTTGTATCAAGCGTGTATCTCATCCAGTTCGGGAAGAGAATCGCCAGTCCGCCCGCATGCGGAATATCGTATACAGCTGAAATAGCATGCTCCATTGTATGTGATGCCCAGTCGCCAAAGTAACCCATTTGCAGGGTGCCGTTTAGAGCAATAGTGCCTGCATACAAAATAGTTTCGCGAAGCTCATAGTTTTCCAGATCTTCAAGAAGCTTAGGAGCTGTTTCGATGACTGTCTGCAGAACCGCAAAGCACATTCTGTCTTGAAGCGGCGTATTTTTGACATTATGGAAGTATTGCTCAAATACGTGGCTCATCATATCAACCATGCCGTACACAGTTTGATTTTCTGGGACAGTGAATGTATTTTCAGGATCTAAAATAGAGAAACGCGGATGTGTCACATTGCTGCCCCATACATATTTCTCGTTTGTTTCCCAATTTGTAATCACGGAATCAGGGTTCATTTCAGAGCCTGTCGCCGCAAGGGTTAAAACAGTGCCAAATGGCAGCGCATCCTTTGCTGTTACTTTTTTGCTGAAGATATCCCAAGCGTCGCCATCGTACTTGACACCCGCTGCAATCGCTTTTGTACAATCAATGACACTTCCGCCGCCGACAGCAAGCAGAAAATCAATGTGATGCTCTCTGCATAGGTCTATGCCTTTTTCAACTGTCGCCAGACGCGGATTCGGCTCTACACCTGACAGCTCATGAACAAGAGCGCCTTCTTCTTTTAAAATACTTGTGACTTGATCATAGAGGCCGTTGCGTTTAATGCTTCCGCCTCCGTAGACGAGCAGTACATTTTTGCCGTATTGGTTTACTTCTTTTCTTAATTGTTCAATCTGGCCTTTGCCGAAGATTAGCTTCGTTGGGTTATAATAAGTGAAATTTTCCATTGTAAAACCTCCAAATGGTGCTGATAAAAAAATAGACGTTCCATTGTAACATAGAAAAAGGGAAGCAGCCAAATGGCTATTTCCCCTTTTTTATTATAGAGATGCTTTTAAAATGGCAAGCACATCTTCCTTGTTAAGTGATTTAAATTGGCCGAAGGCACCGTTAGCCATGGCCTTGTCGGCAATTGTATCAAGCTGCTCATCATTAATATCGTAATCAGCAAGACGTGAAGGCGCGCCAAGGCTTGTCCAGAACGCAGACAGCTTATCGATTCCTTCAAGTGCGATTTCTTCGTCTGTTTTACCTGCTTCTTCAACACCAAACACGCGAACTGCAAGCTGTTTCATGCGGGCAGGATTTTCAGACAATGTGTGTCTCATCCAGTTCGGGAACAAGATCGCCAGTCCGCCGGCATGCGGAATATCATAAACAGCCGATACTGCATGTTCAATATTATGAGTTGCCCAATCGCCTCTTGCACCCATAGAAAGCATGCCGTTTAGTGCGATTGTTCCTGTGTATAGGATCGTCTCACGCAATTCGTAATTTTCAAGATCATTGATCAGCTTAGGCGCTGTTTCAATGACTGTGCGCAGAAGTGATTCACACATACGGTCCTGATACGGCGTGTTTGAGACATGATGGAAGTATTGTTCGAAGACGTGGCTCATCATGTCAACCATACCGTAGATCGTATGATTTTTAGGAACAGTGAACGTATTCACTGGATCAAGAATCGAGAATTTAGGGAATACGAGCGGGCTGCCCCAGCCGTATTTTTCTTTTGTTTCCCAGTTTGTAATCACCGAGCCTGAGTTCATTTCAGAACCAGTCGCTGCGAGAGTTAATACGGTTCCGAATGGCAGAGCATCCTTCGGCTGATGTTTTTTCGTCACGATATCCCACGCATCACCATCATACTTCGCTCCAGCGGCAATCGCTTTTGTACAGTCGATGACACTTCCGCCTCCGACAGCAAGCAAGAAATCAATGTTGTGTTCTTTACAGATGGCAACACCCTTATTAACAGTCGCCACACGCGGATTTGGTTCTACACCTGCTAATTCATGCACGGTCACTCCGGCCTTATTCAGCTGTTCAATCACTTGATCATACAGGCCGCTGCGCTTAATGCTTCCGCCTCCGTAGATCAGCAATACGTTTTTTCCGTAAGATTTGAGTTCCTCCGGCAGTCTTTCCACTTCTCCGCGCCCGAAAATTAATTTGGTCGGATTCCAGTATGTAAAGTTTTGCATGACATCTCCTCCTTAGATTTTCATTATGCAGAATGTCTCCAGTCCATGTAAAGCAATCCGCTCTCACCTAATACATATCGTATGGTTTCATACAGCACGATGCCGGGAAAGAAGCTGATATAGGTGAGGGTAAACCAGTTTCCCTCGTTATGGAGAATGCATGTATAGATTCTCCAATATGTCACAATCTATAACTGTTTTAATAATTCATGGAGGAGGTTGTAAAACATGAGTACCATTCAGAGAATTTGTCTTGTTTTAACCATCATTGGCGCTATTAACTGGGGACTGATCGGATTTTTCCAATTTGACTTAGTAGCGGCTATCTTCGGCGGCCAAGGGTCAGCTCTTTCCCGCATCATTTACGGACTTGTCGGAATCGCCGGCTTAATCAACCTCGGTTTGCTGTTTAAGCCAAGTGAGGAAAGATCACGTGAAGAAGCAGCAAATCCTGAAATGCGATAGGATCAAAGGGCAAAATCCCGAAACACCATGTTTTGGGATTTTGCGTAATCAAAAAGCACCGGACATTCCTGTCCGGTGCTTTTTTCATGCTTATTTTTTGATAAGGTCTTTACGGTTGGACATTTCAATCCACTCTTCAAGCTTATCTTTTAATGTGTTGAAACCTTGTGGTGTAGTAGCTTCTTCGCTTACTTGCGCAGCTTTAGGCTTTCTTGGTTTGCTTTCTTTTTTCTCTGGTGCAGCTTGTGTCGCACGAATTGAAAGGCTGATTTTTCCTTTTTCTTCATCAACAGCAAGTACTTTTACTTGTACTTCATCGCCAACTGAAAGGTGCTCGTTGATATCTTTTACGAAACCGTGAGTCACTTCAGAAATGTGTACTAAACCTTGAGTTTCTTCATCTAATGCAACAAACGCACCATACGCTTGTAATCCTGTAACTTTACCAGTGTAAACACTGCCTACTTCAAATTTTGCTGCCATTCATAACAACTCCTAAGTTAAATTAAATAACTGTTTATACGCAATTTAAAATTATATCACACATGTCTCATTTTCGCAAAAAACTTTTTATTAAAAAATCAGGTTTATGCACAGCAAAAGGGGGAAAACTGAATACCAAAGGCTTTCTAGTATTCCCCCCCTTTTATTGGATGCGAACAAAAAGTTCGTATCTTTTTTTTATGTTGTTTTATGCAGAAAGTGTTTTATTCTGACTAGCGCTTCTTGAAGCTGCTCAATCGAGGTTGCGTATGAACAGCGGATATACCCTTCACCGCTCGGACCAAACACACTTCCCGGAACAACAGCCACTTTTTCCTGTGTCAGAAGCTCTTCTGCAAACTGCTCCGAACTCATTCCCGTGCTTTTAATGGATGGGAAAGCATAGAAAGCCCCGCCTGGATGATGACAGCTGAGGCCAATTTCATTGAGTGTTTCCACAAACAAATTCCGCCTCCTGCGGTAGCTTTTTTTCATTTTTTCTACGTCTTCCATGCCGTTCTTTAAACCTTCAAGGGCAGCAAACTGCGCCATTGAAGGTGCACACATCATCGCGTACTGGTGAATTTTAAGCATTGCATCCCGGAGCACAGGGGGCGCTGCGGCAAAACCGAGCCTCCAGCCCGTCATCGCAAACGCTTTTGAAAAGCCCGAAATGACAACCGTGCGTTCCTTCATATCCGGCAGTGCTGCTATGCTTGTAAATTCCTCATCATATGTCAGCTCAGCGTAGATCTCGTCAGCTAAGACGATGACATCATGTTTTTGAGCAAATTGTGCAATCTCCTTCAGCTCTTCCTTCGAATAAACTGAACCAGTCGGATTCGACGGCGAACAGATGAGAATGGCTTTTGTTTTTTCAGTGACTGCGGCTTCAAAATCCGTAGCCGTCGCTTTAAATCCTTTATCCGCCGTTGTATGGACGTGAACCGGGATGCCGCCTGCCAAAGAAACAAGCGCATCATACGCCACAAAACACGGCTCAGGAATGATGACTTCCTCACCCGGATTTACAATGGCGCGAATCGCGATATCCAAAGCCTGACTTGCCCCTACAGTCACAATCAGCTCATTGTCCGGCGAGTAGTTCAGGCCAAACCTGCTGCTCAAATAACGGCTGATTTCTTCTCGCAATGAGTATAAGCCGGCATTTGCCGTATATGACGTATACCCTTGTTCAAGGGAAAGAATGCTTGCTTCGCGGACATTCCATGCGGTAACAAAATCAGGCTCGCCGACGCCCAGAGAAATGACGCCTTCCATCGTTGCCGCCAAATCAAAAAATTTGCGGATGCCGGATGGTTTTATTTGTTGTACATAGTCAGATAAATACGAAGTCATTTACGGTGACACCACGATTCTTTTGTCGTCATCTCCTGTTTCAAACACTTTGCCGTCATGTTTGTATTTTTTCAGGATAAAATGAGTTGTCGTAGAAACAACTGAATCAAGCGTAGACAGTTTATCTGAAACAAAGCGCGCTACGTCAGACATCGAATTACCGCGGATTACGACAGACAAATCGTACACGCCTGACATCAAATAAACTGATTCAACCTCTTGAAATCGGTAAATCCGTTCCGCTACTTCATCAAAACCGACTCCCCGCTTCGGCGTTACTTTGACGTCAATCATGGCTGTGACGCCTTCATGTCCGTCAACTTTTCGCCAGTCAATCATAGCGGAATAATCGATGATCACCTTTTCTTTTTCCAGTTTATCAATAATTGTTTGCACTTCATTTACAGGGATGCCCGCCATCTTTGCGATTGTTTCTAAGTCGGCGCGGCTGTTCTCGTCTAAAATTTCTAATATTTCTGTTTCTTTTTCCGTCAATTTCATTCGATTCACACCTTTGCATGTCAAGAAATCTCATGACATTATATCACGTTTTTTGACGAATGCTAAGAAAAAAACGAGGAGCAACTTCCACTATAATTGACAATTTCAGGGCACAATACAGTCATCTTATGAAGGGAGTGATGCAAATGGAGGCGATTTCACCAACAAGACGGCTTACAGTCCATGGCGTAAATATATATTACGAACATTATCAAAATCCGGGCAGGCAAACGCTGGTCTGCATACACGGTTTTTTATCATCTGCTTTCAGCTTCAGAAAAGTCATCCCTCTTCTTCGGGACAAGTATGACATCATTGCGCTTGATTTGCCCCCTTTCGGCCAATCTGAAAAATCAAAAACCTTTATCTATACCTATCAAAACCTCGCTAAGCTTGTCATTGGAATGTTGGAGCACCTTCAAGTCAAACAGGCTGCGCTTATCGGTCATTCTATGGGAGGACAGATTTCGCTCGCTGCCGCTCTCTTAAAGCCAGAGCTTTTTTCAAAGGTTGTGCTGCTTTGCAGTTCAGGGTATTTAAAGCGTTCGCATCCATCGATCATTTTCGGGACTCACCTTCCGTATTTTCATCTTTATATCAAGCGCTGGCTCTCGAAAAATGGAGTGGTGAAAAATTTATTAAATGTTGTTCATGACAAAGCGCTGATTGATGAAGAAATGATTGACGGCTATGGCAAACCGTTTCAAGACGAGCAGATTTTCAAGGCAATGACAAGGTTTATCCGCCATAGAGAAGGAGACTTAGAATCCGACCAGTTAAAACAGATGAACAAGCCCGCTCTATTGATTTGGGGCGAGAACGACCGAATCGTGCCTGTTGAGATTGGTAAACGGCTGCACAGCGATTTGCCTGATTCTGTGCTGTACTCTCTCCGCCAGACTGGACATCTGGTGCCTGAGGAACGGCCTGAATACGTGTCCGAACGCATTGCAGAGTTTATCAAATAATAAAAAAACCGGTGCTGAACCGGTTTTTTTAAGGCGTGCAGGAGCTGCTGTTTTTAATGAATAAAAGCTGGCCTGCCACTTCCCGGCAGCTGTCAATTGGCAGCATTTGCTCAAAGGAAAGCTCAAAAACATGCTGAATCCTTTTCGCCAGCGCGTCGGTATCGTCCTCATCATAGACGGCCTGTACGACATCAACAGCCTCCGTTTCGTAAAACTCTTCTCCATATGTAAACGGATCCCATTTAGAAATGATCTTGATCATTTCCCTGACCGCTTGACTTTCTTCCATATTCATCACCGCTTATAATAAAATGTACAGCTCTATT
The DNA here is from genome assembly GCF_010093085.1 of Bacillus sp. SKDU12. Lineage (GTDB taxonomy): Bacteria > Bacillota > Bacilli > Bacillales > Bacillaceae > Bacillus > Bacillus mexicanus. Next base: position 45,774 of record NZ_MSRC01000016.1, read on the forward strand.
TTATCATAGTGAAGCTTAGAAGATGAGGGGGTAATAGAATGAACTTTGATAAACGAGAAGAACGCCTTGACACCCAATCGGTCAAATGGGACAAAACAGGTGAATTATTCGGCGCGACAGACGCCCTCCCGATGTGGGTGGCGGATATGGATTTTCGTGCGCCCGAAGTGATAACCGATGCATTAAAAGAGCGCCTTGACCACGGAATTTTCGGTTATACGGCTCCAGATCAAAAAACGAAGGATGCTGTGTGCGGATGGATGCAAAACAGGCACGGCTGGAAAGTGAACCAAGAAAGCATCACATTCAGCCCTGGGGTTGTCACAGCGTTGAGTATGGCGGTACAGGCTTTCACAGAGCCTGGAGATCAAGTCGTTGTCCAGCCTCCTGTTTATACGCCTTTTTATCATATGGTTGAGAAAAACGGCCGGCGTATTTTACATAATCCGCTGCTAAAAAAAGGCGGTGTGTATGCAATGGATTTTGAAGATTTGGAAACGAAGCTTAGCGATCCAAGTGTTACATTGTTTATCTTATGCAATCCTCATAACCCATCAGGACGCTCATGGGGACGGAAGGATTTACTGAAGCTCGGCGAATTGTGTCTTGAGCACGGGGTTACAGTTGTATCGGATGAAATCCATTCCGACTTAATGCTCTACGGACATCAACATACGCCATTCGCTTCACTCTCTGACGATTTCGCTAAGATATCTGTGACATGCGTTGCGCCAAGCAAAACATTTAATATCGCCGGGTTACAGGCATCTGCCATCATCATTCCGGATCGGCTAAAGCGCGCCAAGTTTTCAGCAAGCCTGCAGCGCAATGGTTTAGGCGGACTGAACGCGTTTGCCGTTACTGCGATCGAAGCCGCTTACTCAAAAGGCGGACCGTGGCTTAATGAATTAATCTCTTACCTTGAGAAAAACATGAACGAAGCCGAAGCCTTTTTAAGCACCGAGCTGCCAAACGTCAAAATGATGAAGCCGGATGCATCATACCTCATCTGGCTCGACTTCAGCGCTTATGGCTTGTCCGATGAGGAGCTTCAGCAAAAAATGATAAAAAAGGGAAAAGTGATTTTAGAGCCTGGAACGAAATACGGGCCTGGCGGAGAAGGATTTATGCGCCTGAACGCAGGATGCTCTCTTGCAGCCTTGCAGGACGGCCTGCGCCGTATCAAAGCCGCATTAGCATAAATATAGCTTGTTAAACGCCTTTACGTCTTCATTCGTAAAGGTGTTCTTTATAAAGGAATTTGTATTTTTCTTCTAATATTTAGTGTTATAATAGATATATATTTTATACGAAAGGATTTCACACGAATGGAAATTCTAAAAGACTACCTCCTGCACATCTGCTTTATTTTGTTTCCTATTCTTCTCTACCAAGTGTTTTGGCTTGGAAAACCGGCGATTCTTGTTCCCAAAATAAACAGCGGGCTGGTCACTTTATTCGCCTGCAGCGCCTCTGTTTTATGCATTATATTCCCTATTTATGAAATGGACTACATCCAATACGGCCTTCAATTGATTCCTGTTATCCTTTGTTTATTTTACGTGAGTACTGCTTCCGGGCTTACAGTCGCCGCGGCTGTCTTATGTTTTGAACTTCTGTTTTACGAACCTTCCGCAATGTTTGTTTTCACATTGCTGCCTTTTCTTATCATTATTCCAATTTTATTTCAGAAAAAATGGCCTCTCATGTCCAAAGCGAAAAAATTGCTGCTGGCTTTATTGATCAGCTGTTTGGAATTCTTCTTATTTTTCGCTTCCAGCTGGATTCTTTCTATACTTCATATTCTAGATTTTCAAAAACCAGATGTTTTACTTTATGAGGCAGCTGTCTCAGAGCTGTTTCGTTTGAGCGTTCTTCTTTTAAGCATTTATATTATCGAAAGCATTGCCGAAAATATCGCTTTGCGCTCCCAGCTTATCCACTCTGAAAAAATGACGATTGTGAGTGAACTGGCAGCGAGCGTCGCTCATGAAGTCAGAAATCCACTAACAGTTGTCCGTGGGTTTGTCCAGCTGCTTTTTAGTGACGAAACCCTGCAAAACAAGTCGAGTGCGGATTTCAAAAAGCTTGTATTGTCAGAGCTTGACCGAGCACAAGGCATTATTACAAACTATCTCGATATGGCCAAACAGCAATTATACGAAAAAGAGGTATTTGATTTATCAGCACTTATCAAAGAGACAAGCGCCCTTATGGTGTCGTATGCCAATTACAAGTCTGTAACTGTCGAGGCGGAAGCAGAGCCGGACCTTTGTGTATACGGAGACGCAACCAAGCTGAAGCAGGCTGTCATCAACCTAATGAAAAACAGCATTGAAGCGGTCCCTCACGGAAAAGGGATCATCCGCATATCAGCCAAAAGAAGCGGCCATACAATTATCATTACCATCTCAGATAATGGGGTCGGCATGACAGACCATCAAATGCAAAAACTCGGCGAACCTTATTACTCATTAAAAACAAACGGAACAGGACTCGGGCTCACTGTAACCTTTTCAATTATTGAGCATCATCACGGGACCATTTCATTTAACAGCAGCCCCCAAAGAGGCACCACGGTCACAATTAAGCTTCCCGCCGATCTTCCCCACTAGCAAATCGCTTGGAACTTTTATAGAATGAATGCGAGGTGATGACAGATGAGTACGTTTGAAACAGGATCTATCGTTAAAGGATTTTACAAGACAGGGGTATACATAGGAGAGATTACTGCTTGCAGGCCGCAGCATTATTTAGTGAAAATCAAAGCGGTTCTCACCCACCCCACTCAAGGAGACCTTCATCATCCAAAACAGGCGGATGTGCCATTTTTTCATGAGAGAAAAGCGCTCGCATTTGGCGAACAGACCAATATCCCTCATCATATGGTAAAGCCTTATGACGGTGAAGTGCCGGATTATAACGAGTCTCTGCGGGAGGCGGCAGCACAGCTGAGAGCCAAATTGAATGCGGATGGTTCGGAGTGGGCAAAGCGCTCCCTGAATAATCTGGACGTTTTAGAAAAAGAATATATTAACCGGCCATAACCCAGTCTGACAAAAGATTGGGTTTTTTACGTCGCTCGCTTGAACAGTTCAGATAAATCAATTCTTTCACCGATTGTAGGCGGTTTTGGTTTTTCGAGGTACTGCTTATCCCGTTCCACAAGTCTAAAAAGCTTGTGTGCTGTAAGGGCGTCATCAAGCGCTTGATGATGGGTGCCTGTTCCGGAGTCTCCATATTCTTCGGCAGCTTTCCATAATCCCGTAAGTGTCCGATCTCCAAAGAAGTTTTTGTATTCAAGCGATAAATCTCTCATTTCTCCTTTAAATGGGAAAGGGATATGGTTAAACATACAGTTTTGCTTCAGCACTTTCATATCCATGTTTCCCCACGTAATAATCGTGCTGTTTTTCTCTGGGTCCAGCTCGTTTAATTTACGGATGAAATCCTCGAACCTCATCCCTTCGTCTACCTGCTTTTGCGTTATTTTTAAAAAAGACTTACAGCGCTTCGTCAGCTTCGGGAACTTTTTCGGCCTGACATAGCTAGAAAACGTCTCAACTACTTCATCATCAACCGATTTTACAATTCCGGCTTCAATAATTTCCGGGAAAAAGTTTTGCGGACTGTACTTTCCCTCAGGCATCGTAAATTCGAAATCAATAATGAGTAAGCTATTTGTCGTCACCTTTTACACCTGCCTTTCCTCCGATCAGAAAATGCTATCTTTATAGTATATCAATTTCCTTTCTCGACCTTTCTTCATTTTCTAAAAATAATGAATTTTCCCAGCCGCTTCGTTTCTTTTAAATGATGAATCGTTTCATTATAATGAGTAAGAAACCCGAACTAATAAGAAGGTGATGATATTTCTATCCGCAAGAAAAACTTTGTCATTGTGTGGCTGGCGAACTTTTTTGTCTCTGCCAGCACAACGATGATTATTCCTTTTCTCTCTTTATACATTGAGACGCTCAGCACTTTTTCAAATGGCTTTGTGCAGAGGTGGAGCGGCTATGTGTTCGGCATTACATTTCTCATGGCATTTTTGGTATCCCCGTTTTGGGGACGATTCGGAGACAAACGCGGATACAAGAAAATCCTTATGGCAACCGGAACGGGCATTGCCCTCAGCATTTTATTCATGGGCTTTGTTACATCGGTGTACCAATTGTTTTTTCTGCGAATGGCGATGGGCCTTGTAACCGGGTTTATCCCGACATCTCTTGCGATGATTTCGGCCCAGACTCCGAAGAGCTCAGCCGGCAAAACACTCGGCACACTGCAAATGGGACAAGTGTCCGGAAGTTTGTTCGGTCCGCTTTTAGGAGGCATGCTCGCCGATCGTTTCGGCTTTACGTATACCTTTTTTATCACATCCTTTGTGATTTTCTTTTCTGTTCTTCTTGTGTTATTCGGCGTCAAAGAAAAGCCTCTTGCAGAGAAGACAGCCAAACGTACGTCTTACACGCGAAAAGAAGTGCTTTCCTATATTTTTCACCAGCCGGCGCTTTGGGTGATGATGCTGTTGACCATGTTGATTCAAACAGGCAATTTCAGTATCCAGCCGCTGCTCGCTTTATATGTAAATGAGCTGCACGGACCTGTCAATTTGGCCTTTTTCTCAGGCATGGCATTTTCAGCAACAGGACTTGGCAGTTTGCTGCTGGCTAGAAAATGGGGAGATTTGGGCGACCGCTACGGTCACCGCCGCATTTTAATCGGACTTTTACTTGCCGCCTCCTTCTTTTTTATTCCGCAGGCGCTCGCGTCCTCACTCAGCGTGCTCCTTGTTTTCAGATTTTTATTTGGAATGGCGATGGGCGGTTTGCTGCCATGCATCACGGCGGCGATCCGCGTTCAGGCTCCCGGCAGCATTCAAGGAGAAGTTCTCGGCTACAATGTCAGCTTTCGTTTTTTAGGAAATGTGCTCGGACCTCTTCTTGGCGGCATCATATCGAGCCACTTTACCATTTCAGCCGCCTTTTATGTCACAGCGTTTCTCTTTTTTGCCGGCGCCTGCATGCTTTGGATCATGCAGAAATTCCGAAAAGATTCATATGCCAAAGCAAGCTGATTCACAGAAAAACTGAGGAATCTTCTAAATTTAACCTTCTCGTAAACTCAAAAGAGTGGTACGATATGGCTAGAATTTAGGAGAAAAGAGAGTGGCCATGTTACGAAAAATAATCGGATGGATTTTGCTCCTTTGCATAATCCCATTGTTTGCATTTACAATTATCGCTTCCGGAAAAGAAGTAAAACAAATGAAGTCTCTGGATCAGGTGCTTGATAAAAATATTAATCTGAAAGATATCAGTCTTGTTCAGAACAGCTACATGTATGACAGGGACGGATCCTTGGTATCAGAGATCGTCAGCGACCACGAAAATCGTGTTCTCGTTCCATTTGACAAGATTCCCGAGGAAGTCAAACAGATTTTCTTAACGTCTGAGGACCATCATTTTTATGAGCATAAAGGCTTTGACTTCATGGGAATGGTGCGGGCAGCCGCTTCTAACGTCAAAGACAATAAAATTGACCAGGGAGCCAGCACCATTACACAGCAGCTTTCAAGAAACTTGTATTTAAGCCATGAACGCTCTATCAGCCGTAAGCTGACTGAGCTCGCGTATTCTTATCAGCTAGAAAAAAAGTATACGAAGAATGAGATTCTTGAAGCTTACTTAAATACCATTTATTTCAACAATGGTGTGTATGGTGTCGGTTCAGCAGCTGAATTCTATTTCAGCAAACCGCTGAAATCTCTCACAGTGGGAGAAATGGCTTTTATCTGTTCTATCCCTAATAACCCTACATTATATGATCCTCTCAAGCATTTTGACTACACAAAAAGCCGTCAAGAACGTTTGCTTAAAGGGTTAAAAGCTGCCGGGGTCATTACTGATAAAGAACTGAAAAAAGCCGTCAAACAAAAAATCAAACTGGATATTGAAAAAAGAGAAGACAAATATCCTGACTACGTTTCCTACGTCAATGATGAGTTCACTAAGCTGGTCTCTGAATCGGAAGGCTATGATAAACGCATTCAAAAAGCGTCAGGAAAACAAAAAGAAAAGATTGAAAACGAGCTGTCAGCAAAAATCAGCACTTTGACGAAAGACGGCGTAAAAATTTATACCGCACTTGATCCGTATATGCAAAATCAAGTCGTGGCACAAATGAATGAGAAGCTCCCGTATGCAAACGTACAGGGCGGGGCGGCTGTGATTAATCACCAGACGCATCAAATCATCGCTCTATCCGGCGGGAAAAACTATCAAAAATATGACTTTAACCGCGCTTACCAGGCATACAGACAACCAGGTTCATCCATTAAGCCGCTTCTTGATTACGGTCCCTATATTGAAAAGACCGGCGCGACAGCAAGCAGCACAATTGATGCCAGCAAGTTTTGCAGCAAGGATTATTGTCCGCAAAACTACAATAACCGCACGTATGGCACAGTGACAGTCGATACGGCATTTAAGAATTCTTATAACACACCGGCCATCAGAGTGCTGGACCGAGTCGGCATCCAAAAAGCATTCAGCTACATTGAGCCGTATCATTTTGCCAAACTTGTCAACAGCGACTATCGTCTTCCGGCGGCTCTTGGCGGATTTACAAACGGCATGACGCCTCTTGAGATGACAAAGGCGTATACGACTTTCGGCAACAGCGGGAGCTATACACCGAGCCATGCCATTACAAAGGTGACAGACCTTAAAGGAAAGACGCTTTATAAATGGAATGACAATTCAACTCAAATCTTCAGCGTCCGCACGAACATGGAGCTGAAAAAACTCATGTCTTCCGTTGTAAAAAGCGGAACAGGGAAAAAGGCATACTTTAAAGCACCTTATATCGGCGGGAAAACAGGAACATCAAATGATTATCACGATATGTGGTTCGTCGGCCTGACAGATACGTATACAATGGGTGTCTGGGTCGGAAAAGATACACCGAGCAGCGTTGAATATCTTCACAGCATCAGCCCTCAGCTTTCCATCTGGAAAGGAACGCTGCAAACGGCTTATTAAAAAAAGAGGAGGGGATCTGGCGTGGCATCAGAACAAATTCCAAATCGCGTTTTGCTGTTTGACGGTGTGTGCAATCTCTGCAACGGCGCCGTGCAATTTATCATTAAACGTGATCCAGAAGGATTGATTTCTTTTACCTCGCTGCAGTCGGAAACAGGACATAGCCTGCTGAAAAAAAGCGGGCTCCCGACTGATCAGTTTGACAGCTTTGTCTTTATTGAAGATGGCCAAGTGTATACAAAGTCAACTGCGGCCATTAAGGTTTTCAGGCATCTGCGGGGCCCATGGCGGCTCTTCGTCCTGTTTTTCGCAGTACCGAAACCTCTTCGAGACATGGTCTATTCTTTCATTGCCAAAAACCGTTATAAGTGGTTTGGCAAAAAAAATGAATGTATGCTCCCCTCTCCTTCTATCAAAAAAAGATTTTTACCGTAAACGAAAAAATGGCTAGCTTACACAGGTAAGCTAGCCATTATGCTATTATAAAGCTTGATAAATATGAACAGAATACCGATAACAAAGGTAAACCAAAACAGCAGTTCCAACAGAATGAATCCGACTAATGACATGAGAGAAAGCGTCGAATAAATTCGGTATACGATAAACACAAAGTAAGCGAGTGTGACGACCGCAAACCATATCACAATCCAGATGACATTTTGCAAGAGCACAAAGGATAAAACCCCTCCGCCCAAATAAATCATGGAACCCAATCTGATTGTTTTCAGATTGTTCCCTTCTGGATCATTAGCAAAAAACAGCAATGAGAGCTCGGTCACAGTATTTGCAATTAATTTCAGAGCGGAGAGAACCATAAAATATAAAAGAGCAAAGGCAGCAAATAACGCAAGCCTGATCCCTTTCTCTGAAAAGTAATCGAGAATTCCGTCATACATTCCAAATGAGGACAGCATGTTCAACGCATAAAGTGAAGTTGAAATGGATAAAGACGAACTAAAAAGCAGGATCGCAATCAGCGGAAAGTATCCTGTCAAATAAGTATTTTTCATATAAATAAGTCCCTTTCTATAATCTACCCCATTTATTATGGAGGACTTAAAACACATTGACAAGATAAATTATTCCATTTTTTCTCCTTTTTACGATTTACAGTCCCAAATCTTCACAAACTCGCGTTTTGAAGGTAAAGTAGTACGCAGGAATCATAAAACATAAGGAAGTTTTATATGAAAAAAACATTGAAACTGCAAACCAGACTCACCATATTCGTTTGTATTGTTGTGTTAATCGCACTGCTCATTACATTTTTTACAGTAGGTGCCCAAACCACCACTCGGATTAGAGATCAGGAAAAAGCCACTGCGCTGCAGACCGCAGAAATGGTGGCAGAAGCGCCGATCACAGCCTCTTCTTTAGAAAAAGGGGAAAAACCGAAGGAGCTGCAAAGCTACACAAAGCGGGTTCAGAAAATCACCGGGACGGAATTTGTTGTCATTATAGATATGAATGGCATTCGCCAAACCCATCCCGATCCGAAAAAAATCGGAAAAAAGTTCAGCGGCGGTGATGAATCCGAAGTGTTAAAAGGTCATGTCCATATCAGCACCGCTTCCGGTACGCTCGGGAAATCGCAGAGAGCATTCGTTCCTGTCTACGGGAAGAATGGAAAACAAGTCGGTGCAGTCGCCGTCGGCATCACCGTCAATGAAATTGATGAAGTGATCAGTCATAGCTTGCGTCCGCTCTACTTTATTATCTGCGTCAGCATTTTTGTCGGCGTCATCGGAGCTGTTATCGTCGCTCGTACGGTGAAAAATATTATGTACGGCCTTGAACCTTATGAAATTGCGACTCTTCTTGAGGAACGGAGCGCGATGCTTGAATCAACGAAGGAAGGGATACTCGCTGTCGATGAACATGGCAAAATCAAACTTGCCAACGCGGAAGCAAAGCGCCTGTTCGTGAAAATGGGCATCAGCACAAATCCCGTCGATCAGGATGTCAATGACATTCTGCCGAAAAGCCGCTTAAAAAAGGTCATTGAGACCAAAAAACCGCTTCAAGACAGAGATGTCCGCATTAACGGATTAGAACTGGTGTTTAATGAAGTTCCCATCCATCTGAAAGGACAAACTGTCGGAGCAATTGCGACATTCCGTGACAAAACCGAGGTAAAACATTTAGCTGAACAGCTTTCAGGTGTTAAAATGTATGCAAACGCATTGAGAGCACAGTCTCATGAATTTATGAACAAACTGCACGTGATATTAGGTCTCGTCCAGCTGAAAGAGTATGACGATCTTGGAGAATATATTAAAGATATTGCGATCCAGCAAAAGTCAGAAACAAGCGAAATCATAAATGATGTCAAAAGTTCTGTGCTGGCCGGTTTTCTGCTCGGAAAACAGAGCTTCATACGAGAGCAAGGCGCAGATCTTGATATTGAATGCAAAGGTGTCATCCCGAACGCGGCAGACCCTTCAGTTATTCATGAACTCATTACAATCATCGGAAATCTCGTCAACAATGCATTGGACGCCGTTACTAATATGCCGAAAAAACAAATCACGATGTCCATGCGTTTTCATAACAGCATACTGGATATTGAAATTACCGATACAGGAGCTGGCATGTCTAAAGAAGATCAAGCCCGCGTGTTTGAACAAGGCTATTCAACCAAGGGCAAAAACCGGGGATTCGGCCTTTATTTCACACAGCAAAGCATTGAAAATCTAAAGGGCCAAATGATCCTGACAAGCGAAGAAAATGAAGGAACGACATTCAGTCTTCGCGTCCCGTACGAACCGAAGGAGGAAAACCATGATTAATGTACTAATAGTTGAAGATGACCCCATGGTGGGTGAATTAAATAAACGATACTTAAGCCAAATAGAAGGCTTTCAGCTGAAAGGCATCGCCTCTTCCTTTCAAAGCGCTCTGCATATTTTAGGAGAACATCATATCGACCTTATTTTGCTCGATATTTATATGCCGGGTAAAAATGGCCTTGAATTGCTAACTGAGCTGAGATCACAAAATGAAGCGGTTGACGTGATTGTCATCTCGGCGGCCAGCGAGCTTGACGTCATCAAAAGAACACTACGTTACGGCGCTGTCGATTATTTAATCAAACCGTTTGAATTTGAACGGTTTCAAACTGCCCTGTCTGATTACAGACGAAAACAAAAGGTATACTCAACCCATCGCAATATGAGCCAAAAAGAACTGGACGCCGAACTTTTCCAAAAGAAAGAAGCGACAGAAAAAGTACAGCTTCCTAAAGGGCTGACAAAAAGCACGCTGAAGCTCATTTGGTCCAGTATCCAGTCATTTGAAAATGAATCTTTTACGACAGAAGACTTGGCAAAACACACAGAAATCTCTCAAGTATCCATACGGAAATACTTAAAGTTTCTTGAAGACATTCAAGTTCTGAATGTGGAAATGGCATACGGCACAATCGGACGGCCGGTATTTCAGTACAATGTCAATACAGCAAACCTTAATGGAATTAAGCAATATCTATAAAAAACCCGCACTGTTCATTCCGATCAGTGCGGGTTTTCTGTCTTATCTCTTGATTCTATACCGCAACTCCTTTAGAAAGAAATACTTACACCACGCTAATTCAAGAAAGATTAAAACTGTCTCAGCGCAATCTGTTTGTTCCCAGGCTTTTTTATGTGCCACGGCCGATACGATAGGTCAACGCTGCATAGGTGTGATGATCAGCACATTGTATGGCGGCATCTATAGCTCTATGATTGCGTTTGATTTCATATACTCCACCAATCTCCGGCCCAGAGCTTGGACTTGGGAACTGGCATCTGATGGGCGCTCTCGGGGCTGCCCTGTTTTCAGGTTTACCAAAATTTTCAGCCTCATTAGCTCCGCCTCCCTCTTTTTGTTTATACGCCGATGGCGCTTATGTATTAACAATTTTCACTTCAACAGGCCTCATCGGACATCTCCTATATAAAAGAAAAAATAATCATTCATTCTCCCTAGGGAGACACTTCTCCAGACTTTATCCTAATTCAAACGTCCTTTTTATTTTAATTTTTTATTTATTTTTTAATTTAAAAAACTATCAAGTGTTAACGCTTTCTTGTAGACTGTAACAAACAATACATGGGGGTGTATGACATGGGAGCAATTCCAAAAACGGGGACAATTTCAAATAAGCATAAAGACCTAAATGAGGAAAATCTTTTTCGAAAAATTTGGGCCTGGGAAATCGGTGTGATTCCTCTGCCATTATACACAGTGTTAGCTATTATTATTATTCTTGCAGCCTACTACAATGAGCTTCCCTCAAACATGCTAGGCGGGTTTGCTATCATCATGATTCTGGGTGTGTTTCTTGGAGACATCGGACAGCGCATTCCAATATTGAAGGATATTGGCGGCCCAGCTATTTTATCATTGTTTGTTCCTTCATTTTTAGTCTTTTATCATGTATTGAATTCAACATCTTTAGACGCTGTAACAAACTTGATGAAAACGTCTAATTTCCTTTATTTTTATATCGCTTGTCTTGTTGTGGGAAGTATCCTCGGAATGAACAGAGTTGTGTTAATACAGGGATTTATCAGAATGTTCGTACCGCTGGTAGCCGGAACGATTGCGGCTGTTACAGCCGGCATCCTTGTCGGGTTTATTTTTGGCTACAGCGCTTATGATTCCTTTTTCTTTGTTGTTGTTCCGATTATTGCCGGGGGAATAGGTGAAGGGATTTTACCTCTTTCAATTGCCTACTCACAAATATTGGGTTCATCTGCTGATGTGTTTGTATCTCAGCTGGTCCCTGCCGCTATTATCGGAAACGTTTTTGCAATTATATGTGCTGCTTTGATGAAAAAACTAGGCGATAAGCGCCCGGATCTAAACGGAAACGGGCGTCTCGTCAAATCTAAAAAAGCAAATGAGATTTTTAATCAGAAAGAAGAAGAAGCAAAAATTGATTTTAAATTGATGGGAGCCGGTGTTCTGCTCGCGTGTACATTCTTTATTTTCGGCGGGTTATTAGAGAAATTTATCTTTATTCCCGGCGCAATCTTAATGATTATTTCAGCGGCGGCCGTCAAATATGCGAATATTCTGCCAAAAAAAATGGAAGATGGCGCTTACCAGCTTTATAAATTTATTTCTTCAAGCTTTACATGGCCGCTGATGGTCGGCCTCGGCATCCTCTTTATTCCGTTGGATGACGTGGCATCTGTCATTTCTATACCATTTGTCGTCATTTGTATTTCAGTTGTTGTCGCGATGATTGCTTCTGGATATTTTGTGGGCAAGCTGATGAATATGTACCCCGTTGAATCCGCGATCGTTACCTGCTGTCACAGCGGTCTTGGCGGAACTGGTGATGTCGCGATCTTATCAGCGTCAGGAAGAATGGGCCTTATGCCGTTCGCACAAATTTCCACCCGACTCGGCGGTGCAGGCACCGTCATTTGTGCGACAGTTCTGCTTCGTTTTTTTGCTTCATAATCAGAAAAAGAGTTCCGTTAATTGCGGGACTCTTTTTCTATCTATTGACAATCCGGATATACTCTCGAGGACCAAACGGCATATCTTTTGATTCCACCTGACTCATTCTGGCTGACAGGTGATGCTCTAAAAAATAAAGCTCCCATTCCTCACCAGCCCCAACATCGCCTCGCCCATCATATTGATTCACAATGAATGCCCCTGCAAAAATGGAACAGAATAAACCCGAGCACATCAATCCCTTTCTTTTCACATGACCAGCTCCTTACATTCAGCTTGATCAGAAATGATTTTAAATATACAAATGACAATATTTTTGCTAGACTTATTTTGAGGTCAAAAGAACTCATAAGGACCCGTTTTGCAGTTCGAAGCATGGCAGCTTGCAGAAAAGTGCGATATAATTTGGACTAGGTCGTTTGACTGTATATGTTGATACATAGAGCATTTTTCAATTAAGAAAAAGAAAAAGGAGGTCTTAACTTTGCAGCTCTTACATTTTGCTATTTTATCGCCTTTTTTATTTGCTTTTATCATTCCCGTCTTGGCAAAATACGCAAAAAGAGTGCACACGGGCTGGTTTGTGCTGATCCTGCCCGTCTTGCTGTTTATATACTTTCTCCCAATGATCAGGATGACACAATCTGGAGAAACACTGCGGTCTGTATTTGAGTGGATTCCTTCACTTGGCATTAACTTTACCGTTTATATAGACGGTCTCGGATTATTATTTGCCTTGCTGATCACAGGAATCGGCTCTTTGGTCACTCTTTACAGCATTTTTTATTTATCGAAAGACAAAGAACAGCTTGGACCCTTTTATGTCTACTTATTAATGTTTATGGGTGCAATGCTCGGTGTGGTTCTAGTAGACAATGTTATGGTTCTCTATATGTTTTGGGAGCTTACAAGCCTTTCATCCTTTTTGCTGATCGGCTATTGGTACAAGCGTGAAAAGTCGCGCTACGGCGCCGCTAAATCACTTTTGATTACGGTCACCGGCGGTCTGTGCATGCTCGGCGGATTTATTCTCCTTTATCTGATAACAGATTCCTTCAGTATTAGAGAGATGATTCATCAGGTTCAATTAATTGCCGGCCACAACCTGTTTATCCCGGCGATGATTCTCATTTTACTGGGAGCCTTTACGAAATCCGCGCAATTTCCTTTTTATATTTGGCTGCCTGATGCGATGGAAGCTCCTACGCCTGTCAGCGCTTATCTTCACTCAGCTACAATGGTGAAAGCCGGGATTTATATCATTGCGAGATTCAGTCCTATTTTTGCCTTTTCAGCTCAGTGGTTTTGGATTATTTCTCTGGTCGGGCTCATTACGATGGTATGGAGTTCATTCCAAGCCGTGAAACAAACCGATTTAAAGTCGATTTTGGCGTTTTCAACCGTCAGTCAGCTTGGCATGATTATCTCCATGCTTGGTGTCAGTGCCGCGGCGCTTCATTACGGCCATACGGAATATTATACAGTTGCCGCTATGGCTGCCATTTTCCATTTAATCAATCACGCCACCTTTAAAGGGAGCTTGTTTATGGCAGTCGGGATTATCGATCACGAAACAGGCACAAGGGATGTCCGGAAGCTCGGCGGCCTGATGGCGATTATGCCGATTACATTTACAATTTCCTTAATCGGAACATTTTCAATGGCCGGCCTTCCGCCGTTTAATGGGTTTTTGAGTAAAGAAATGTTTTTCACTAGCATGCTTCGCATCACACATTTCGATCTGTTCAATGTACAGACATGGGGTGTTCTATTCCCTGTTCTCGCCTGGATCGGAAGCGTATTTACGTTTATCTACAGCATGAAATTGCTGTTTAACACATTCAGAGGGAATTACCAGCCTGAGAAGCTTGATAAACAGGCTCACGAAGCGCCGCTTGGCATGCTTATATCACCTGTCATTCTTGTTGCTTTGGCTGTCAGCCTCTTCTTTTTCCCGAATATATTGTCTTACAGCCTGATAGAGCCTGCGATGAACTCAATCTATCCGACACTGCTGGACAGCCATGAGAAATTCCATGTTCACATTTCACAATGGCACGGGTTGAATACAGAAGTGCTGATGACTGCAGGCATTATTGTTATCGGCACCATCGGATATATGGCGATGAATAAGTGGAAAGGAATCTATAAGCTGTTTCCTGCGAAGCTCACACTTAATCGGTTATACGACAAGCTTGTGACGCTGATGGAGAAAGGATCTTATCGTATCACAAAACAATATATGACCGGATTTTTAAGGGATTATTTGCTGTATATCTTCGCTGGTTTCATCATTCTGATGGGCGGCGCTATGCTAATTAAGGGCGGATTTTCCTTTACCACAAAAGGCATGGCTGACATCGGCGGATACGAACTGATCCTAACGGTTGTTATGATCAGTGCCACAGCGGCGACCGTTTTTGCCAGATCAAGATTGACCGCGATTATATCACTCGGTGTTGTCGGTTATACGCTCGCATTGTTTTTTGTGATTTTCAGAGCGCCGGACTTGGCCTTGACCCAGCTTGTCATTGAAACCATCTCTGTAGCGCTGTTCCTGCTTTGTTTCTACCATCTGCCGAAATTGAAGCTGAAAAAGAAAACGAGAACGTTTCGGATGACGAACTTTATCATTGCTTTAGGAGTCGGCATTATCGTTACCCTGCTTGGCATCGCATCTTCAAGCCAGCGGACAAAAGACAGCATTGCAGCGTTCTTTGTAAAACACAGCCACGATCTCGGCGGGGGAAATAATGTCGTCAATGTCATCCTCGTTGATTTCAGGGGCTTTGATACCATGTTTGAAATCACCGTGCTGACCATTGCCGCTCTTGGCATCTACAGCATGATTAAAACAAAAGTAAAAGAGGAGGAGAGAAGCGGTGAATGAACAAAAAACAAATGACTTAATTCTTCAAACCGTGACAAAGCTTGTATCCTTTATCATTTTGCTTTTCTCTTTCTATTTATTTTTATCAGGGCATAACGCGCCCGGAGGAGGCTTTGTCGGCGGACTGATCACATCCGCTTCCATCGTGCTGCTGCTTTTGGCATATGATTTAAAAACCGTCCGTGCGATTTTGCCGGTTAATTTCATTTACGTTGCGGGAGCGGGCCTTCTGCTCGCTGTATTAACAGGCGTTGGCTCCTTTGTCTTCGGAGCTCCTTTTTTAAGCCATACATTCGGACACTTTCATCTCCCGATATTGGGAGACACAGAACTCGCCACAGCGACGATTTTTGATTTAGGCGTTTATCTTGTTGTCGTAGGCATTACGATGACCATTATTCAAACGATTGGAGAGGAAGAATAATGGAAATCTTAATGTCAGTTTTAGCCGGGATTATTTTTATGGCCGCCACGTATTTACTGCTTTCAAAAAGCCTGCTTCGCGTCATTATCGGAACAGCTCTTTTGAGCCATGGCGTTCATTTAATGCTTTTGACTATGGGAGGATTAAAGGAAGGTGCCGCTCCGATTTTGGGCGAGCAAATCAAATCTTTTGTCGATCCGCTTCCGCAAGCCCTGATTTTGACAGCTATTGTCATTTCATTTGGGGTTACATCATTCCTTCTCGTCATGGCCTTTCGGGCTTATCAGGAATTGAACTCGGACGATATGGATCAAATGAGGGGAAATGATCAACATGAATAATTTTGTTATTTTGCCAATACTGATCCCGCTCCTGTCGGCCATTCTGCTGATTTTCATGACGAAAAATCTTATGCTCATGCGGATCTTCAGCACGGTGGCATCAGCAGTCGGGATAGTGATCAGCGGCATACTCGTACAGACTGTCTTTACAAATGGCATCCAGACCCTCAGTTTGGGCGGCTGGAAAGCGCCGTATGGCATTGCGCTGGCCGCAGACCAATTCGCCAGCCTGCTCGTTCTTACAACATCAATCATCGGTTTATTGGTTGTGCTTTATTCCTTCCATTCCATCGGTGAAAAGCGGGAGCGTTCATTTTATTACTCCGGCGTCCATTTTTTGCTTGCTGGTGTTAGCGGAGCGTTTTTAACAGGCGATTTATTTAACATGTACGTATTTTTTGAACTTCTGCTTATTGCTTCCTATATGCTGATCGTATTAGGCGGCACAAAAATTCAGCTGCGGGAGTCCCTTAAATATATTGTGTTTAATATCGTATCGTCTGCCCTGTTTGTCATTGGTGTCGGCTATTTATACGCTGTCACCGGTACGTTAAACATGGCGGATCTCAGTGTGAAAATTAGCGAATCAGGACAAACCGGGCTGATCACTGTCATTGGTATCCTGCTGCTTTTAGTATTTGGCATGAAGGGCGGAATTTTCCCCCTCTACTTCTGGCTGCCGGGCTCTTATTACGCGCCTCCGGCTGCGATCTCAGCACTGTTCGGCGCATTGCTCACAAAAGTCGGCCTATACGCGATCACCAGGGTCTTTACATTGATTTTTATTCACGATACAGCTTTTACCCATCAACTGATGATTTGGCTGGCAGCGCTGACTGTGATTTTCGGTGTAATTGGTTCACTCGCTTATTCGGATGTTATGAAAATTGTGATTTACAACATTATTACGGCTGTCGGCGTGATTTTGTTCGGTGTGGCTGTACATACCCCCGCATCAATCCAAGGCGCGATTTATTATCTGATTCACGATATGCTGATTAAAGGGGCTTTATTTATGCTGGCGGGCGCGCTGATCACATTGACAGGAACGGCCAGCCTTCATAAAATGGGCGGGCTGCTCAAACGCTACCCCGTTCTTGGGTGGATGTTTTTCATTTCAGCTATTTCTCTTGCAGGCATCCCGCCTCTCAGCGGATTTATCGGTAAACTTAAAATTGTAGAGGGCGGTTTTGCAAAGGGTGAATTTACGATTTCCATTCTGGTTCTGCTTTCGAGTCTGCTCGTCCTTTACTCCGTGCTGAGGATTTTTATGAACGCCTTTTGGGGCGAAGAAAAAACTACCCCAAAACCAAATCATAAAACAGCTAAAGGGCTTCTTTATCCGGCAGCTATTTTTCTCTTGCTGTCTCTTCTGGTCGGATTGGGTACAGAATGGATATCGCCTTATGTTGATCAAGCCGCCGAGACGTTGCTGAATCCAGAAAAATATATAGAAGCTGTTTTGAAGGAGTAGATCGCATGGCATTTCAAATTTTATTAAATGTGTTTCTCGCTTTTTGCTGGATGTTCTTAAGCAACAGCTCTAGCGCCGCAGGGTTCTTCACAGGATATGTTCTAGGAATGCTCTCCCTCTTTTTCTTCCGGCGTTTTTTTACCCGCCGGTTTTATCTATGGAAAGTGTGTTCTATCATCAAACTCTTTTTGATATTTTTAAGAGAACTGTACCTTGCCAATGTTAGTGTGCTGAAAACCATTCTATCGCCAAAACTGAATATCAGACCAGGCGTTTTTGCTTTTAAAACAGAGCTTACGACGGATTGGGAAATCACCCTGCTGTCACTGCTCATTACGTTAACGCCGGGAACCTTGGTGATGGATATATCAGATGACAGGACGATTCTTTATATTCATGCGATGGATATTGAAGATGCGCAAAAAGCTATTTTTGATATTCGGGAGTCATTTGAAAAAGCCATACAGGAGGTGAGCCGCTGATGTTTACGCTGATCCTGCAACTTTCGCTCGGCATTATGGCAGTGTCTACCTTTTTATATGTCATTCGGGTTATTAAAGGGCCGACTGTGCCTGATCGGGTCGTTGCTTTGGATGCAATCGGCATCAATCTGATCGCGATCACGGCGCTTGTCTCCATTTTGCTGAAAACGAGCGCGTTTCTGGATATTATTTTGCTGCTGGGGATTTTATCGTTTATCGGAACCATCGCATTTTCCAAGTTCCTTGAGAAAGGAGAGATTATCGAAAATGATCGAAACCGTTAAGATCGTTGTGGCTGTATTTATTTTGCTCGGCGCACTTGTGTGCCTCGTTGCTTCATTAGGCGTACTTCGCCTTCCCGATATGTTTACACGTTCTCATGCTGCATCTAAAGGATCAACATTGGGCGTCAATATAATTTTACTCGGTGTCTTCTTTTATTTGTGGCTTGTGACGGGGAGCGTTTCCGCTAAGATCCTGCTCGGGATTCTCTTTATCTTTATTACGACGCCTGTCGGCGGACACTTGATCTGCCGTGCTGCGTACAACTCCGGCGTCAAGCTTGATAAGAGAAGTGTACAGGATGACTATAACGGAATCAGAAACTTTGTCATTAAACGAAAAGAGGATTCTTACTTATAAAAATAAACAGCCGGGACAGGCAGAGTTCCGGCTGTTTATTTATTTTCGGATGACAGCCAGCGTGCATCTGGAAATACAGATCAGTCTCTCTTGCTCGTCATAAAGATGAATTTGATAGACAATAGTCGTTCTGCCTATATGAATAGGTTCTGCTACTGCTTTTACCGTTCCTTCCTTTACCGCTTTCACATGATTGGCGTTAATCTCCAAACCGACACAAGCTTGCCTCGTATGATCAATCAAGTTCTGTGCCCCTACGCTCGCCGCGGTTTCCGCCAGAGCCACTGAAGCGCCTCCATGCAAATACCCGAACGGCTGGACCGTCCGATGATCCACCGGCATGACCGCAACGCATCGTTCCGCTGTATTTTCAACAATTTCAATTCCAAGCGCTTCAAGCAATGTATGTTTCGTATCCATCAGATACCCCCTCTTATTTATAGTACACCATCTGATTTCGCAATTAATACAGCTTCCGTCCGGGAACCGACATTCAGCTTATTGAAAATCGATGTCAGGCTGTATTCAATGGACCTCTTGCTTAAATGCAGAGCATCTGCGATTTCTTGGTTCGTAAACCCCTTTTCAACTTCTTGAAGAATCAGGCATTCTCTAGGCGTGAGCACATCTTGTTCTTTTTGAGAGGAAGGAGCCGGCTTTGTTTTTTGCTGAGTCATCAGCTGTTTAAAATAAGTAAAATCGACTAAAATTTCTCCGTTAAGTACGTGGTATATGTATTGGGTGATCTTCTCTTTAGATTCCGTTTTGCTGATGGCACCGTGCAAACCCGCACGAATCGCTTCCTCAAAGTAATCCTCAACCTCATAACCGGTATACACAATAATTTTACAATGAGGATACTCTTGTAATATCTGTTTAGAAAACTCCATCCCATTGACTTCGCCGCCTAAATTCAGATCCATTAAAATGAGATCGTATGACGAGAAATCATGCTGCTTGATAAACTGTTCGCTCGGTTCAGGACTGAGACAATCGACAGACAGATTCGAATCCGTTTCCAAAATTGTCTTGGTGCCTTCCATGACAGCCGGATGGTCATCAATCACTAGTATCTTTTTCATGTTTTCCTCCCTTTTACTCACTCATTTCCATTTTATAAAAAAGACTTGGCCTGTGCCAAGTCTTTTCCGTTATAAAACCATTACAATTCGATTTCAATATCAGCCTTAAAGCCCTTTCCTTCACTTGTTTCAATCCGAAGGCGTCCATCTAAAGCCCTGACTCTCTCCTTAATCCCAGAAAGCCCCATGCTCATAGAATGTTCACTATTTTTATCTTGGTCGAATCCTACGCCATCATCCTCATAATGCAGAACGATTTTGTTTTGAATACTGATGAGCATAATCAGCACATCTGTTGCCTTAGAGTGCTTGACCGCATTAGACAGAAACTCTTGAATGATCCGGTACAAATTCAGCTGCGAATCCAAATCAAGCGTAGCCGAAAATCTGCCGGTATTTAAACGAATATGAAATGGAACCCGCTCTTGCTGCTGCGCCACAAGCTTGGACAGCGCCTTCACCAGCCCAAGATCATACAGAAGCTGTGGCCGCAGCTCATGACACGTCTCCCTCGTCATCGAAATCACATCAGACATCTGTTCATTCATCTGTACGAGCTTGTCCTGCACCTCTTCCCGGCACGGATTATCGTCTTTCTTAAATTCGCCCACAAACAGCTCGCATTGGCGTTTTAACGAAATTAAATCCTGAAGTACAGAATCGTGGAGATCGCGAGCGAGATCAGAGCGTTGTTTTTCTTCGATCGCAAACATAAGCTTTTTGAGCCAGACCGGGTTTGAGCCTTGTTGTTTCAGGTCTTGTAAATGATTCATGAGTTCTTCGATCTGTATCACGTTTTCCATAGAGACACTCGTATAGAAAGACAATGTTTTCAGCCATGAAATCTCATCCCGTGTCAGTCTCGGTGTATTAATGGTGGACAAACAAAGTAAAACATAAGAACTTCCCCCGCGTTCTCCTATTTTGATTAAGAAACCACGGTTTAACTCAATGATTTTCCCAATCTCTGAAGTAACTTTCTTAAATTCTTTTGAATACATCTCCCAGTCAGGTTCGTTATCTTTTTTATCATGATATAAAATGGCACCCTCAGAGGTCACTTCAAAGACATAAGCTTTACTGACAAGGAGAACATCCAGAATCGTCTTTTTTAGTTCTTTAAACATTTGTTTCAAAGATGTTATACTTCTGATAAACTGAGTATATTTAAAAATACTATCTTGATAATTATACTTTTCTGAAAAGCGTTTTAAACGAAATTTAAAATCTATTATTTCTTTAAAATAAAATACAGCAAACATTATAATAAAGATAAAAACAGTCTGTCGAATAGGATTCATTTGAAGCTCATCTGTTCCCGCCCAGACTGATAAAACTCCGACAATTACTAGTGTTGGGATTACAGCCAGTAAAGTATAATATCTCATTCTTCCTAATATAAATTCTATATCAAATATTTTATTTGCAACAAACTGATATACTAATCCAAATGGAATAAGGACAAGCAATGAGGCTGATGCCAGAGCCGGAAATATATAAGCACCAGTTAAAATATTAGGTACGACATAAAAAAGTAAGAATGGAGCAAAAGAAAGTGTATTTGTCAGAATTAAAACTTTCAAAATATAGGCATGCTCTGAATATTTATATTTATATAAGTGATAGAACACGAGAACAAAACCTGAGAGAGTAACGAGAAAAAACGAGATAAGATTAAGA
Organism: Bacillus sp. SKDU12; assembly: GCF_010093085.1. Lineage (GTDB taxonomy): Bacteria > Bacillota > Bacilli > Bacillales > Bacillaceae > Bacillus > Bacillus mexicanus. The sequence continues at coordinate 67,289 of NZ_MSRC01000016.1, forward strand.
TTTATTATAATGTCAGAAGGTAATTTCTTACGAAAAAACTCTATAATAACATTAAAAATCGGAAATATATATAAGATATTGATTAGACGACTTGCAAACTTCTTTCCTAATTCCTCAAAATATTGTTGTATAAACTGAAGATAAAATATAGGGGAAGCTATAAATGTGAATAAATTTACATATCTGTTAAATACATGTCCTCTAAATGGCCCTCCTGCGCTTATATAAGCAATTGAAATATCTAACAAGAACAAAATTAAAATGTAGCCCGCAAACGATTTTCTTGTTTGATTCACCTTTAAAATGTAAAATATACATACTATACTTAAAAAATAAAACACAAGTGGAAGAACGAATACAAAAAAACTATAGGATTTGTCTAAATTGACAATATCAAAATCATCTAAATGAATTTGCTTCCCATTTCTGCTTACATCTAAACTTTTGATATGATTAAGATTATCTCCTTTTAAAAATTTAGCAGATGGTTTTTCTTTGTTGATTCTTAAAATGATGTCACCTGTTTCTAAACCTACGAATTTCCCGTAAGAAGTTTCTGACATCTCTATTATTTGAAATTGTTTGTTTTTATTTTCAATAACTTTTGTTCCGATTATTATCCCATTTATGTTTATATAAGAAACATAGCAAACATAAACAATGCTTAAAATAATGACTGAAATAGTGAATTGTTTAATAAAGTTTTTCACATATTACACCACCGAACACTCATCCTTTTTCCCATTGCTCTATTTTTCCATCTTTTTTCTCAATAGAAGATTCTTCAAATGAATTGATTACTATTTGAGTAATACCTAAATCATAGCCTAATAAACACGCTTCATTGGCCTTTAACTTTTTTAATACTTCTGGATATTTCAATATATAATTGATTAAATCCTGCATAATAATTCATTCCCCTCTATTAACTACATATTTTTTCAATTTATCTATTTTATTATTTTCAAGATTTAGTTCCTCAATAGCATTTTTACATTTTTGCTTAAACAATTGGTGTAAAACTGAAACATACTGGGTAACACCCGCATCAGTTAATGTCTGAATAAAAATGTTTTTATCGGATATAAACTTAAGGTGTGTTTCTCTATGCGAAAACATACGAACCAAATTTTCAGAAGGCTCGTTAAACTGCCTCTTAAGGTACAAGTTAATCAACGTATGTTTCTCTTTTAAAATATCACTTCGTTTAGTACTGAAAAGAGCCAGATAATCACTATATATCTGTTCGAACATTCCTTTGTAATAGGAATATGTTTCAACCGTTTCATTATAGTTTCCAGTTGCTAACATAGTACCAGCCACATTGGAAAGAGCGAATAGACTCCCGCATTTTAATCTAATGACCTCTAAGCTTTCATCTTCTTTCTCTGCCTTATTTATTATATCATCGTGTTGCCCTTGCATAGCGTCTTGTGTATATTTCAGTATGTAAGTAAGAATTAAGGGATTCATGTCAATTGAATTAATCCCCTGCACCCCTGCTGTATATAATGAAAATGCTGAGCTCAAAGCTTCTGAATGGTCTATCTTCATCCAAAGGGCTTGGTTGTTATCTTCATCTTCAAGATCATCAATAATATCGGCGGAAAGCGTAAGAATTTCAATTCCCGCCGCAAGTTTCTCGGCAGTCTTAAAATCCTTTCCGCCAAAAACTTCATAATGCAATAAAGTAGATTCAGCAAAGGTTAAATATTTTCTGGATTCAACAAATTCAAAAAGAAGCTGTAGTAGATGTTCATTAAATATGTTCTGCTCTATTATACTCTTCATTCTATTCTTGATTTGGTCGGCATCTAAACACATTTGCTCAATAATTGTCTTCACCCTCCCATTCCATTTTACTAAATGGGCGATCCGAAGAACAGCAGGTTTTTCGTTTTTTAACAATCATATAATACTTTATCCTTTTTTTGTATGTAAAGAACGAAAAAAAAGACTTGTTTCCAAGTCTTTTTCACGAAATTTTCATTGCATAATTGTATTTATCGAGCTGATCGATGCTTTTGTTAATGTTTCGTAATGAATCTGTCGTTTCTTTAATATCAAGTTCGAGTCGGAATAACAATTGTTTTACTTCTTCAAGTTTCTTTTCCATCGTTTCCACACTCCTTTTTTTGAAAGATCAATGAATTGTGTATGGTGAACGAGTCCTAGGTATTTGATCTGTTATTAATAGTGTATCTGCTTTCGGCTTATTTTTCACCGAAAAGTATGCAAAAAAGTCCTGCGTGACACCGCAAATATAAATAGTTCTTAATGCCTAAATGAATCATAACAAGAACAGGACTATTTTTCTACACGAAAGAGAAGTTAGATGTGCTGAAGTGAGGAACGATTCTTTACCGCCTTGAGTTTATCATGTTTTACCTTCCCATTAAACAAGTCTATAGTCCTTGATAGCGTTTTTTCAAAATTGGATATGCGATTCTTGACGTATCCTGACCGACAAATACCGAAAAAGACCGCAACGCTAAAGTTATGGCCTTTTCGCTTTGTCATATTCGGCAATTAGTGATCTATACATATAGAAATATCCCTTTTGTGTGAGGTGCTCCCATGAGATATCGTTATCCTTGGTTTTACGTCTATCCTTATGAAATTCGTCGTTCTCCCGCTCCTGCCAGCAATACAGATACCTTTATCCGTTCCGCGAATCAAGCCGCAGGAATGTTTGCGGATGCCCAGCTCGTGCTCAGCCGCATTGCGGGCTCGCGGGAGCTCTCGCGCCGCATCCTGAACGCAGCCGAGCAGTCTGATAAACAATCTATCAAGCGCTTGATTAAACAAATGGGTGTCCGGCATGAAGTGGATGCGGTCTTTAATCCCGACGGCATCTATATCAGCCTCATCGGAACGCAAAGCCGAATGATTCTTGCTTTGCGGTGGTCAGAGAACCGCAATTATTTTGCGTCCATCAGATGATAACACCACTTTAAAGCCTCACGACAACATTCATACGCTTCTTCTTTGTCGAGTTCATTTCCTAATGTTTTGCAAGTGTCCCAGCTCTTGCTTTCAATTCATTGCGCCAGCAGTTCGCAAAGCTTTGCTCTCATGAAATAAATCTTAATGATTTCATGCTTGAATGTCCGATTTTACTTAAAACTTTTAGGGGAAACATGTTTGATTTCATTAAATCCTAGCAGCATACTGGACATATGTAAACGATCACAAGCTTTATGCTGGGCTGGTCTTTTCTCAATTCGTTAAGCAGTTCATAGCAAGAATAGAAATGAGTCGGAAGGTCATGTGTGATGATGAGGGGTTCGCTGAAAAAGCAGCCTTGGCATAATTGAAAACTGTCTTATGCCGCTTGTTTATATCTTTCCGGCCTCCACTTCAAAGATTTCAATGACAAGCTGTTGATTCTAAATCTGCAGTTGCCTGATCGCCGTCCTTAGCGCTATATACATTTTCTTCGCTTGCTCTATATACCAGTTCATCAGCAACAACCTGTTCTTTTCTATTAAAAATGGCTGTCTTGCAACAACCACTCTCATTGAATTCTCCTCCTTACATGCGCCCGGCTTTTACTCGCAAGTCATTTGACGAAGATTGTTTTAGCATGAAACTTATATATTCATAAAGAAAACTGGCCTTTTCGCGAACGAAAGGCCAGTCTTCTTTATTCTTCTTCGATCTCTTCATCAAGTCTGCTTTTCACTTCATGGATTCGCTGCATTTTATTGCTCCAGCAGTCCTCGCTTAAATCAACCGGATATTCCTCGGGCTTGCTGATTCTCTTATATTCCTCCCACAACAGGCTGAGGTTATCCTGCACATACTGCTGTATGTCTGAGATTTCAGGGTTTTCGTAACAAAGAATACCCTTTTCAAAAATCAGTTCATGAAGATCCTTCGCATAAAAATTCGTGACAAATTTGCTTATGAATGTATGAACCGGGTGGAACATTCTGAGCCGCTTCTGATCATTCACCTGCTCATCATAAAGTGCAATATAGTCGCCTTCAGAATGATGATTGGACTGATTGATAATGCGGTACACTTTCTTTCTGCCCGGTGTCGTTACTTTTTCAGGATTGGACGAAATTTTGATCGTATCGACCATTTTTCCGTCTTCTTCAATGGCAACGAGCTTGTAAACCGCGCCGAGTGCGGGCTGGTCATAGGCCGTGATCAGCTTCGTACCCACACCCCAGACATCAATGCGCGCTCCCTGAGCCTTTAAATTCATAATGGTATGCTCATCTAAATCACTTGAAGCAATGACTTTTGCATCTGTAAATCCTGCTTCATCAAGCATTCTTCGGGCTTTTTTTGACAAGTACGCCAAATCGCCGCTGTCCAGCCTAATGCCAATGAAGTTGATGCGGTCTCCGAATTCTTTAGCAACTCTAATCGCATTCGGCATGCCTGAGCGAAGGGTGTCATACGTATCAACTAAGAAAACGCAATCCTTATGTGTTTCCGCATATTTTTTGAAAGCTGTATATTCATCGCGGTAAGCCTGCACAAGCGCATGCGCATGTGTACCGGAAACCGGGATATTAAAACGTTTTCCAGCTCTTACATTGCTTGTCGCGCTGAAGCCGCCGATTAAAGCCGCTCTCGCTCCCCACATAGCCGCATCCATTTCATGCGCCCGTCTTGTTCCGAATTCCAGCGCGACTTCATCACCGATAACACCTTTAATTCGTGCCGCCTTCGTTGCGATTAAAGTTTGATAGTTCACAATATTGAGCAAAGCCGTTTCAATCAGCTGCGCTTCTACAAGGGGGGCTTCCACCCTCATAATCGGCTCATTGTTAAAGACAAGCTCTCCTTCTTTCATGGAGTAAAGTGAACCTGTGAACGTTAAATCGCGCAAATATTCAATAAAATCTTCCTGATACCCGAGTTCTTCCTGTAAATAATTTAAGTCACTATCCGTAAACTTGAAATTTTCCAAGTATTCGATGGCTTTTTCTAAGCCTGCAAATACCGCATATCCATTTTCAAATGGAAGCCTTCTGAAAAAAAGCTCAAAAATGGCTTTCTTCTCATGAATGCCGTCTCTCCAGTAGGTTTCTGCCATATTAATTTGATAAAGGTCTGTATGTAATGACAGGCTGTCATCTTTAAATCCATACTCTAACACTGTTTTTCCCCTTCCTTACTCTGCCACTTGCGCTCCGATGCTGTTTGCAAAATGAGAAAGAGCCCATATGTGCCCCTCCTGATTAAAGCTGGCAACGGCCTGTTTGTGCACAACAATCCGAAAACCTTTGTTGTACGCGTCAACCGCTGTATGTAATACACAAATATCTGTGCAAACACCGTCGTCAATCTGCCGCTCTCTGAGTTTGAGCTCTAAATCAGTTCCCGCAAAAGCAGAATATCTCGTTTTTTCCATGTAGTAAACATTTGGTTCATGTTCATGTTTCTGATATAGAGGCAAAAGCTTTCCGTACAGATCTTTTCCTTCCGTGCCTTTCATGTTATGCGGAGGAAAAAGACGGGTCTCAGGGTGATATTGATCCCCTTCATCATGAGAATCTACTGCTATTACGACGTAATCACCGTTTGTAATGAATGCTTCAGTCAAATTGACGATCGCCTCTTCAATCATTCTGCCGGGCTCCCCGCAGGTCAATTTTCCGTCACTCGCCACAAAATCATTCGTATAATCAATACAAATAAATGCTTTTTTCATAGCCGGCCTCCCCGCTATCAGTATGAGAACATTATATCTTATCTCCAGTTGTAAGTGAATTGCCATGAACAAAAAGACAAACGGCCTGTTTGCCTCTTAATTTTTCAGTACTGACCGATTAAAAATGTCGTCCTGAATATATATCAACTCACGATTCACAGCGATGTCCGCCGCAATCACAAGACCTAAAGGCGTATGAAACTGAAGATTAGATACGATCTTGAAGTGTATTCCGTTCCGGTTCGCCATTTGGATATAGGACGAGTAAGATTGGTACTGAAGCTTTCCATTGATCAAAAGGGTGATGTTTTTGCTGCTTTTTATTATGCGATCCACTTCTTCATACGGTTTGCTTCTGAGCACTTGCCCTTTTGTCAGCGCCAAAAGCACCCTTTCCCTTAATGAGCCTAAAAACAAATGGCGCTCGTCAGGCTTTGTCTCTAAAGTCCCGTACATTCCTTGCTGCAAATAGAGATCCATTTTTTCATCACTCAAAAGCTTGTCCTCCCGTCTTGTTTGTCCTCATTATCACCTGATCAGGCAGGGGCTAAACTTTCTAAGGCAGTTTACATTTCCGTTACCCAATGAATGATTTTTTTAGCCAGCTCACCAGCCGGCTCCGCCTCTGTATGCCGGCGCAAAGAAGCGTTCAGCCGTTCAGGCAGAGATGCTTTATCTTCTTCATAAGAAATGACTGTGCTCCACTCCAGCTGCGGAACCGCTACAAGGGTGCGCAGTTCTTTTCTGTTTTCATGCAAATACACGTCCGTGATCATTCCGGATTCCGTATTGATGTTCGCTTTTCTGATTTTCATAACATGACCTCGCTATTCAAAGACTATCCATATTATACAATAAAAAAGCAACAGCCTCTCCTGAAAAGGCTGTTACCCATTAAACGACATTGTTTCATCAATAATATCGGCATCACTAAAGATTGTTTTACTTGTTTGATTATGAATGCTCACAAAGTCACCGAGCTGAAACGCACCTGATCCCGCGCCTGAGTGATCGACACTTTTCGGCGAAATCGCAAACACATCTCCAAAGCTGGCCGCTGCATCACCCGATATTGACATAATATAAATCGGTCCTACAATAGCAGGCATTTTCCCCACCTCCGCATTGATTTACAGCATCATATGCAAAGAGACGCAATTGGTGCCCGCCTATTCCTCGGCCTTTTCGTTTTCTTCAAGGCGTGACCGCTGACGCAGTTTGATGAGGCGGACAATATTCAGGAAAATTTCCTTCAATACAGCGTAAACAGGCACAGCTAAAATCATGCCGAGAATTCCGCCAAAGCTTCCCGCTCCGATCAACAGCAAAATAATCGTAAGCGGATGCGTATTCAGACGCTTTCCGATCACAAGAGGAGACAGCAGGTTTCCGTCGAGCTGCTGAACGATGACGATTACAATAATCGCAAAAAGCGCTTTAGCCGGCGAGTCCATAAAACCGACAATGACAGCCGGCGCCGCACCAAGAAAAGGTCCAACATAAGGAATAATATTGGTAATCGCCATGACGATTCCAAGAATAAGGGCATACGGCAGACCTGCAATTAAGTAGCCGATAAAACACGCCGTTCCGACAAATAGACAGATTAACAGCTGTCCCTGAAAATATGTCGCAAGCGTATCCGATAAATCTTTGAAAATCTTTACCCCTTCTGTCCGATAAGAAGCCGGAAGAATTTTCACTGCCAATTGCGGAAAGCGGTGTCCGTCTTTCAGCATGTAAAAAAGAATAAATGGAACAGTAATAATCACAATCGTGATGTTTGTCACGAAGCCAAACACCGCAGATAAACTGGACGTGATATTTTGGGGCAGGTTTTGAAGAAAGCTTGTCAATGACTGTTCAATTTTTGATATCGATACATAATCCTGATTCATCATCCAGGTAAACCATTGGGAATGGGATAAATCGTTTGTCATTCCTTGAATCTGTTTTATGTAATCAGGAAGATTGTCAAACAGCCCGGTCAATTGCGACGTAATGACAGGACCGACTAATGCTGAAACGAAGGCCAGCAAGCCGATAAATAACAAATAGATCAATAGAATGGATAACGTCCGCGGAACTTTTTTCTCAAGCAGGCGGACGACCGGATTAAAAATGAAATACAATATCCCCGCAATCAGTATTGGGAAAAACAATGTCGAGATAAAAGCAATAAATGGCTGAAACACAAATGAAACTTTTGTTGCTACGAAAATAATCAGTAAAACAAATAAAATCTGCAATGTCCAAAAATGGACTTTTGATTTCAACAAGCTTTGTTCCTCCTAGCTTTTCTTTGTCTGTCAGATAACAGGACTTTTCCCCATTATTGTAACAAAAATGAACTCATACCAGAACTTTTAATATCATGAAAGGAGTGTCGGTGATGCAGGCAATGACATTTGATAAAGATGATATGATCTTCTTTATCGGACAGCTCCAGGGTTGGACGGGTCAGAGGAACCTAGAGTCAATGATTGTATCCAAACGTTTTGTGCCCCGTTCGCTGAGAAATCCTGATATATGTAAGGCTGTATCACTTTCATGTCCGTCAACAGGCTTCAGTCCTTTCAAAGCTTATAGTATATGACATCACTTGTGTCATAGTGCTTTACAGCGCTTAACTGAAAAATAGGACGTCCCGGTGTACGCCTATTTTTCATGCGCAAGCACTGTTACACCCGTTCACTATAATCTGGCGCAATGGAAATCATGTGCTGGATACTGATCAGACAAACAGAATTTTTTGCTCCTTCAATTGTGATATGGTCAGGTTTTACATCGATCAGTCTGCCTCTGACCGTATCTCGTACTGTCTGTATCACGAACCTTGAGCCGATAAGCTTTTTAATGGTCTGATAGACATAAGGATCGACTAAAGAGACCAGTTGCGGGCTACTTTGATTGACCATACTTTAAATCCCCTTTATATGTTTTATCTCAGCTTATGCCGCAATAATGGATAATGACATAGGCTGACCTGATAAAACCGGGGACGGGGGAATTTTAGGAGAATATGTTTGGATGTGGTGTAAAAGAGTTGGTGATGAAGCGCGGAGACAGCGAAGAAAGCTGGCGCTGTTCCGTGTAGAAAGCGGGATTTATACAGGCTTTGATATGGATGCCTGGGTTTGGTCGATTAATTGGTCCAGCTTTTCTATTTTTTTACGAGCTGTTGAAGGGTCGATTTGGCGGTAATGATGGTGGCCGCCCGGTTCTTCATCAAGTTCGTCCGCTTTTTTGACAATCTGCTGCAGCGTGTTTTTATCTAATTCGCCTTCAGGCAAATAGGAATCGGTATGAAGCAAAATGGCAAGAGCAATCTCTTTTGCTGCTTTCGGTTCCTCGCCAAGCCGAATCAGAAGCTTATGCGCCCGCTCTGCCCCTTTAATGGCATGAATGTCATTACGTTTGTATTTCTCATAATCCCACTTTCCGTCTGTATACCATTCATAGTGGCCAACGTCATGCAATAGTGCGGCTTTTGCAGCTAAATCAGGGTTGATGTCAGCCTTTACAGACAGCCTGTATGCATGGTAAGCGCAGGCGATCGCATGTGCCACGCCAGAGCGCTGAAGATATTTTTGTGCAATGGGATGGGCGAAAACATCCATTAATGTAACCTTTCTCATGGAAACCCCTCCTTTAGATATTTTTAGAATCCTAACATAATTTGCAGAGAAACTCAATTCTTATGTCACATTATTGTTATACCCTAAAGACAGGGTTTCAGTCAGTATATGCGGCTGTTCAACAAAGTACGCGGGCTGTTGCCTTTTTTATAAAGGCTCTGTTAAAATTTAATGTTTATAATTCCAAATATTAAGAGGAACCCATTATTTATAGATTCCCCTTGTACTCTCGAGTATTGTCTTATCATATTTATTACAATTTATATTTTGGAGTGAAAGATTTTTCAGCCATTCCTATGATAAATGATTTGCACAACCCCAGAGGAAAATGTTCTTGTATTAATCATTTTTAAATTTATCCTCTGTTTTAAATCAATAAATAACGGTTTTCCCTCTCCCAAAACAACAGGGTGAATTGATAATCTAAATTCATCAACAAGCCCCAGATTTATAAAAGTTGTAATGAGACTCGCTCCACCATATAGCCAGATGTCTTTACCAGACGTTTTCTTCAATTTATTTACTTCTTCAAGAATATTATCATTTATAAATATAGCTTGATTATCAATCTCATTTTGTGTTCTGGAAAAAACATATTTCTTTTTACTATGAACCAATTTCCAAATTTCCTTTTCGGTATCAGGGTCTTCATTTTTCGGAGCATATTGCCCCCATAAATCGTAGCTTTTTCTCCCATATAAAATAGTATCAACTTGATTTAAGAAATCAGTAAACCCCATCTCAGGGTCCATAATGCACCAATCAACTTCTCCATTTTTCCCTTCAATAAAACCATCTAAAGTAACTGCTAAATCTAAAATGATTCTTCTCTGGTTTAAGTTATTTGTCATACCGATTCATCCTTTTCCCATTCAGATGTTGATTCTTCTGTCCCGTTGAATAAGAATGACACAACGAATTTAGATAATCGCACTATTATAAGTATCTAGGCTCTCCAAGCATCTGTGACAAGCACGTTTTCGTGGTTTTCGTTCTGCAATACACCGTTGACCTTTTTGAGAATACAGGAAATAGATCTCGTCATTTTCAACGATCCCATCAAAATGTTAGCAGTTTGTGCTTTCCGATAAAAAAACATAACACAAGTAACCCCTACGATTTTAGCCGATTTTCTCAGGGAATATCCCTTGAACATACAGTCAGTGCCTTTGACGCCACAAGACGGTATTCGGTGTGTCAGTGAAAGTTTTGCCACAGCATTTACAGTGGTACCATTGCCGACCATTATATTTTCCAAATCGAACAATGTGTTCTGATGAACAATGGGACACTCAATTCCATCCTTGAAGCGAGTTTCTCTCATTTCATTAATTAATCTACCACCAGCAGAGGAAGAAGGTTCAATATAGCGTTCTTTTTGTGTATGTGGCAATTTGTCGATATACTTTAATAAGTCGCTAAACGCTTTGCTCACCTTGATAATTAATCGAACATAAGTTCTATTTTTGATCATATCAAGAATTCGGATAAATATCAACATTTACCTTTAACAGAGCCTTTATAAAAAAAAGAGCAGAAAATATCTGCTCTACAAAAACTCTTTGATATCGTAAATGCGCCCGTTTTCCGCGCCTGTTTCTAATAAAGAAAGCAGCGAGCCGGCAATAAAGGACGGACTGCGAAGGCTTCCTGTTTCATTTAATTCCCGGAATCGTTCGATGTCGTGGAAATCTTTTTTTGATGATGAACGGATGACGGATTGCATCTCTGTGTCCATCACCCCCGGTGAGAAAGAAATCATGTTCACCGGCCGTTCCTCATCCTCCTGTTCAAATCCAAATGTCCTCGTAAACATGTCGAGCCCGGCTTTTGAGCTGCAATATGCACTCCATCCCTTATATGGATTTTTAGCGGCGCCTGATGTAATGTTGACAACCGTCTTTTTGCCGCTGTATAAAGCAAACCGTTTTGTAAACAGCTGACTCAAAAGCACGGGCGCAGTCAGATTCAGCTGATAATGGCGCTGAAGCTCGTCAAGCGACGCTTCACCAGCGCGTTTAATTGGTGTTACCATTCCGGCGTTATTTATCAAGGTGATACCCGAATAACGATCTGGACTGATGGATGAAAGCAATGTGTCAAACTGCTGTTCAGCTTCTTCGAGATTGATGAGATCTATTTGGTGCTGCGTAAGCTTTTCATGACGGACATCTGACTTCGTTCTGGATAAGGCATGAACTTCATGGCCCTTCTCTAAAGCCTGTAAAGCAATGGCTTCCCCCAGCCCTTTTGACGCTCCGGTAATGATATAAAGTTCCATTTGGAACCCCCCTCCTTCCATTCCTATTGTACGTACCGCTTTTACTCAACACAAGCAAAGCACAGGGTTTATACCTTCTTGTTTTCCTGAGCTGTCACTTTTGGGATGAGGAAGACAATGCCTGCAAGTCCGAGCAAGATCAGCACGACATAGATAATCGGAAGCAGCAGGGAAGAGGTGTTTTGCTTTTCTTTTGTTTCCGTGGATGACGTCTTTGTGATCGGTTTTTCAGCAAACGTAATCCCTAGCTGCTTCGACTGGGCTGCAATCGTGTTGGATTCCTCGGCATTTGTTGATGTAAACAAATCTTTTATCAGCTCGGCGTCCTTGTCTTCAGGCTTATCAAAGGTGATATCCTTCTGTTCCTCAGGCAATTTTGTTTTCTCGTCATAGTAGGTATCTTCATGCAAATAATTCGTATCGATTTCGATGTCCTTTTTCTCATATTGGTTTGGTGCGACATCTGTGTTTTCTCCCGTTTCGGCAGCTGCGGCATAGGGAATGAAAAGGGAAAAGGAGAGCATACAAATCATGATCCCCTTTTCCATGGTGCGATTACGCTTCATACGTTTCATCGCTTTCTGCTGTTTTTTCTGCCATCAGCCGGATAATTAGCGGCAAGGCCGCGGTAATCACCGTAATAATCAGCAGCACCGTTATTCCCATTGTAAACAAGTGCCCTGTACCATACTGGATATCGATATATACTTTCGAAACCGGATTTTCAAATGTAAAGTTCGGCATAATCAAATCAATAAGCGGTGCGATGTAGAATAAAATCATTGCTGCTGAAGCAACCCATCCGGGGATCGACCCGAATCTAAATGCCGCCCTGATGACAGCAGAGCTTGCGACGAGCAATAGAATGGTAAATACCGACCACTTAATCGTCTGATCGTCCGGCAATGAATAAATATTCAAACCGAACAAGCTGATCATGAGCCCGACAAGGATATTCAAAATTCCGAATAACGCTCCTTTGACGAGAAGCGGCGCGTTTTGGTAATACGAGCTGAAATAACCGATTAACAGACTGCTGATCAATATGATGACTAGGATAACAACCGGCGGCACCGTCTGCGTTTTTTCTTCCGGCACCTCTCCGCTGATTTTAAGCGGATTCGCCAAGTAATCATATACATAGCCATTGTTTTGCCCGTCTACTAATGTATTTCCCAGTATGCCGTAAACATCACTGCGGATAAGCTTTGTCGAGGCGACATTTTTCCCCCAGTTGTTATTTAAGGTGTCCGCTTTTGTCTGAACATCGTTGACACTTTGCTGCATATTGGTTGTGTAGTCAATAATGCCTGACTGGCGATCAGATAATGAACCCATCATGTCTGACATTTGCAGCACTTCCTGACCGACCGTATCTTGGACACTCAGTGCCATTGTGCCGGACAGCCCGTCATTACTGAACGTCGAAGCTTCCTGCGTTGCGCCCGTTACGAGCTGTTCTGATGCTTTTGCGGCACTTTCAGAGATTTTGGTCAGCTCGTCAAGAACACCCGCTTGAGAGTCACGGATGAAGCCGCTGTAGTCTTCCGTGAATTTAGTCATGCCGTCAATGAAACTGTCAATGTCTTCATCGGTTTGCATCGTGTTGTTTTTGAGGTCTTCCCAGCTGGCTGATTCTTCAGGTGTGAGAGCCAAAAGTGAATTGACCTTGCCTTGCTGGCCGTTAATGACATTCATTTTTGAAGTGGTGTCGATTGTTCCTGATAATATTGAATCGTATACAGATAGATATTTATAATATCTCATTAAAGCAGAGATTCTTTCTGTATTGATGTCTCCAGAGAATTGAAGCTGATCTTTATTTTCCAGCTCGCGAATCGTGTTGTAAATCCCTTCGAACTCTCTCTCCCGTTTCGCTGTAAGCCTTGCTAGTTTCCCTTCAAGCTTTTTCACTTTGCCATTCAAGTCATCAATTTCATCATTAAGGCCGTCCATTTGTTCTTTTAGTTCTTTTAATTTCTTGTCCAGCTCTTCATTATGGGCCGTTTCTTTTTCTTTGAGTTCTTCTTCAATTTTCTTGATTCGCTCAGACGTTTTGCTGAGCTGTTCTTTTGCTTTTGCAATATCAGAAACATCGTCGTTTCCTGTTTGATCTTCAGGCTGAGTCGTGCCGTCGCCGCCTTCAGTATCTCCTGTTTCGTTTTCATTTTCCAGCTGGATCAGTTGGAGGGCTGAGTCAGATGAATCAGTCTGTTCGGCAGATGTATCCGATTCGGTTTGTCCGCTGTCTGACTCGCCATTAGATGCATCGCCATTCTGCTCCTGATCTTGATCCTGAGTATCGCCGTCCGTTTGTCCGTCATTACCGGTATCACTGTTGCTGTCATCGTTTCCTGTGTTCCCCTGTGTATCCTCGGGATTTGTGCTGTTTCCGTCATCAGGTTTTTCCGGGTTGTCAGTAGAAGGCTCGTCTGTTCCCGGGTCCTCTGGCTTTGGCTCCTCTTTTTCAGGCTCCTTCAGATTGTCTGAAATGTCCTGAATGTCAGCGGCGATGCTTTTCAGTTCTTCACGCTGTTTTTCAAGATCGATTTTCAGTTCTTCAGGATTTTCTTCTTTCGGATCTTTATCTTGATTTTGATCATCGTTGTCAGAGCTATCGTCTTCCATTGGGTCGTCCCCTTTGTCAACAGTTAGCGCCGGACGCGTCAAGACAAGCTGTTCATATATCTGTTCTAATGCAGCCTGTCTTGAAGCGGCCTGATATTGATCAATTAAATCGCTTTGGATCTTCGCCATGCCGAGTTCCTGCTGAGGCACCTGGCCTTCCCTGAGTTGCTGGGCGGCTGCAAGAACTGTGCTCGTTTGCCCAAGCTGTGTCTTCACTTGACTGATACCTGTTGCCAGTCCGCTCATTCGTTCGCTGAACTGATTTGCTTTTTGCTGGGCTTGAATGGCATCCAGACCCGTCTGGATTTGCTGCTGAGTTGAATCTTGGGCTGCCATAAGCAGTTTTTTCTGGTTTTCTTGATATTCTTTGTATCTTTCAACTGTATCAACGAATTCTTTCAGCGTGTTTTTCGCTTCATCCGCTGTTGAAGCTTTTTCTTTAGTTGTGCCCTGCGCTTCATTCATTGATTTTTTCAGCTCATCAATTAAGTTTTTTTGCTGGTTGATTTCACCTGCTAAATCATTAGAGCTTGGTTTATAAAAGTTGTACATGACATTCTGGAATTCAGATTCCTTATTGACGATTTTGTCAAATTCTCCTCTGATATTGTCCACTTTTTGCGACACAAAATTCCAGTATAAGGCCGACATTTTTTTGTTCATTTTCTTTTGGGCATCCTCAAGCTCACGCTGCACTTTTTCTTTGTTAACCGCATTCAGGTTATCTTGAATGCTGAATTCGAGCGTCGCTTTTTGAGGATGATCTTTATCATAGCTTAAAATGTTTTTTGAGAAATCTGAAGGAATGTAGACGACCGCATCGTATTTCTTTGAGGCGAGACCAGTCTCGGCCGCGCTTCGGTTTACAATCGTCCATGAATAATCGGGACGTTCACCCAGAGCGGCTGCTACTTCCTTACCGAACTGGGCAGATTTGTCCTCTTCCTCAGACTTTATCTCATCACTCAATACACCTGTATCTTCATTCACTACCGCGATTTGCCGCGTGGAATTGACTGCTTTCTTCATCGGATCATCTCCGATAAAGCGGAAAAACAACACCGGCAGCAGCAAAATAATGATGATGGCGGATATTAGCTTGATCAAGTTTTTACGTTGTTCTGTCATCTAGCACTCTCCCTTTCAGCAGAACATAAAGGAATTTGAACTTTTTGCTCCTTCCCGTTTTCCACAACATATCCGAAGCCCGGCTGAATCTCAGGCTCCTGTCTTTGGTACGGGAGAGGAATGACATTTTGTTCAGATTTTTTCATCAACAGAATAGCGTGGCGAATTTGCTTCATCTCTGTCGTCAAGGAATCATAGCCTTTTGAGAATTCACTGTGATTTCCGCCCGGGATAAAGCTGAAGCCAAGATGTGCATAAGATTTCATGAAGTTTGCCAGACGGTCTTGTATTCTCGTATCAATCGTCTGCTGGAATCTCGTGATCCCGTCAATCATCAGCACTACTTGAGAGAATCGCAGATTGTGCGCATCTCCCTGGCGGACTGCTTCTACATACATGGCTTCTCTCGTTTTGAAGATGTCTTCTGCTGCTTCAACCCATTGTTCAATATCTTCTTTCGTTTCCAAATATGCAATATCCGATTCCTTCGCATATTGGGATAATCCGCGGTCAATCGAGTCAAACAGGCCGATCATTTCGGTTTCATCATCAATCAGATGTTCAAGCATGACCTTTAAAACGTTCGTTTTCCCGCGCTGCGTCTGACCTAAAATCAAACAGTGCTTATGCTTGCCTAAATCAAAATAGACTGGGCTGACTGTTTCTTCATGAAGCCCGATCGGTACAGATAGAGGCTTGCGTTCCAGTTTGAAGCGGAGAGAAAATTCTCTCGTCGACAGGCTCTCAGGCAGCATCGGAATCGGTGCCGGCTGCTCGAAGGAAGCAAAGCGCTCCTGAAGATGCTGAACGTCTGATTTCAATCCGTTGAACATGCTGATATCATCGTCTGCGTCAACAGGCAGGAACATTTGCGCAAAATAAAGCTCTTCCTTTTGAATGATGACACGTCCCGGAATCGGTTCAAGATTGAACTTTGGCCGTCCGTAAATGGAATATCCCTCAGATTGATCCATGAGATAATGGACAACCTTTGTTTTTAGGTTATTTAACAATGACTGGCGGACAGCATTAACACGCGTTGCTGTCAGCATGAAGTAGATGCCCAGGCTTTGTCCGTCTCTGGAAAGCTGGACAAACTCCGATTCGAGCTCATGCATTTCATCTTTGACGATGTCAAAGTTATCAATGGTGATAAAAATAAACGGAAGCTCTTCTTCACTCAGCGCATTGTACATTTTGATGTGGCTGATTTCTTTTTCCCTGAACAAACGTTTACGGCGGTCAATTTCTTCCTTGATTCGTATCATGAACTTTTCAATTTTTCTTGATTGGTCCATCAGGAAGTAATCCGCGGTGTGCGGGAGCTTCGCTAATGGCAGCAGCGTTCCGTTCCCGAAATCAAAGATATAAATATGAAGCTCTTCAGGTGTGTACACGTCCGCAAAGCTCATCAGGAGCGTTGCGGCTGCAATTGATTTCCCGTAGCCCGAAGAACCGAATATGCCGATATTGCCATCTTCCATCATCTTATAAGCAATCGGCGCCTGTCTTTGCAGGTCTGGTTCGTCGACATACGCGAAGTGAAAATGGTCTTTTTCATCAGATGGGAAGAGCGTGCGCGGGATACGTTCCGCAAGCGGCGGCAGCCAAGGGCTTGGCAGCTTCTCAATTCCCATTTCATCTTGGATGCGTTCAATTTCGTCAACTATGACTTCAATTTCTGTTTGAACGTCTTTTTTCGCGATATCTTCGGTATCCACTTCTGAAAGCGGAATCAGGCCCGTATCCATGACGATCGCGATTTCGTCCTCTGTTCCGTAGACTTCCTCTAAGTAAGGGGCACCGCTCCAAGCAGACTGAAACAGCTCATACACTTCATTGTTGCCGACCTGCAAATAACCGCGTCCTGTCACAGTAATATTTGCAGCATCGCTGTTTTTCAAAATTTCTTTACTATCGGTCGCATCCTGCACCTTCAGCGCTACTTTAAAGCGCGAGTTACTCCAAATCTGGTCGTCAATGATGCCGCCCGGCTTCTGTGTCGCCAAAATCAAATGAACGCCGAGGCTTCGCCCGATACGCGCGGCACTGACAAGCTCCCTGATAAAATCAGGCTCCTCGCTCTTCAGCTCGGCGAACTCATCGGAAATCAAGAACAAGTGAGGCATCGCAACTTCTGCTTTTCCCTGCTTGAACAGCTTCGTATAGTCATTGATGTGATTGACTTGATACTCGTCAAACAGCCGCTGCCTTTTTTTCAGCTCACTTTTAATGGAAGCAAGCGCACGCATACTGAAGTTTTTGCTGCCTTCAATATTTGTGATCGTGCCGAGCAGGTGAGGAATATTGCGAAACGGTTGCGCCATTCCTCCGCCCTTGTAATCAATTAATAAGAAAGCTGCTTCATGCGGATGAAAATGCACTGCAAGTGACAAAATGTAGGTTTGGAGAAATTCACTTTTCCCAGATCCTGTTGTCCCGGCAAGCAATCCGTGCGGGCCATGTGCTTTTTCGTGAAGGTTCAGATACACAATGTCATCTTTTCCTTTATAACCGATCGGCACTGACAGCGACTTCGACGATTCACTCGTCAGCCATCTTTGTTGTATGCCGATTTCCTTGACTTCTTTCGCATGGAAAAGTTCCAGGAACGAGACCGTTTCCGGAATGGAATTTGTAATGCCGACCTGATGGTTCAGCGTACGCAGCGTACGTGAGAACCGTTCGTTATCCCCGCGCTGATGATGATCGAGTCGGAACGGAATTCGTACCGCTTTTTTCTTTTGGATTAAGATGTCCCCTTCATGCTCATTGATGTAGCGAACAAGAGTCGTAATGTTTTCCGATAAGCTTTCCTTTGTTTCGGCAGCCACGATTGTAGAAATGCCCAGATGCTCATGCTGCCCTTCTAAATATTCGAGAATGACGTGCTCTGAGATCAGCTGCTGATTTGTGATGACAAATATAAAATGCGGTTTGAACTGCAGCTTTTCTTTGTCATCTTCGAGATCGCGCTCTCTGATCAATTCGTAAAGGGAAGACAGGAGCTGATCTCTGGTTTGTTCATTGTAAATAAAACCTTTCGCATAAATATGGGGCATTTGAAATTGCGGCAGCCACTTCATCCACTCCCAGTCTTTATACTCTTCTTCATGAAAAATGAAAACGAAACGAAGATCGTGATAGCTGTTAAAAAACGATAATTGTCCGATCAGCTGGTGAATCTCATTTTTCACAATTTGCGATTTACCGACAAGCCCCATTGGACCTTCTGCCAAATCGACTGTAACCGGGGCGTTGCGAATGTCTTTATAGACACGCTGGATATGCTGCGATTTCTCCATGAGATCGTCGATATCACGATTGGCCATGTCTCCGCCGCTCATATTAATCTCATAGCTCGAAGGGACAGTTCCCGTCCCGAGACGAAGCTGAAGATAATCCTTGCTTTCCAGTGATTTTTCCCAGATCCGGTCACTGATTTCACTCGTTAAATATTTCATTTGTTCAAACGAAGGAAAATGAAATTCAAGAACCTGCTTTTGTTTTTCAGCGAGCGCTTGAAGCTCTTTGCGTTTGTTGTCTAAGTAAAGCTTATATACGCGCTCCCGTTTTTCCTCGCGTTTTTTCCGCTGGTTTTTATCGCGGAAATATTGCACCGTCGAGGTAATAAGGGTCATCATAAACATCGCTAGTGAAACGAGTATAAATATGCCGCGCGGCTGGATCATGGCAACAACGCCCATCACGATCAGCATTACAAGCGGCGGCAAAATGACGAGCCACAGCCCTCTATTGGTTTGATCGCTTTCCTGAGAGGGAAAACTGAAGGAAACGCGGTCATCTGGCAAATCGTACACCATTCGCGGCGTTCTTCTGTATTGCGGGTATTTTTTCTGCATCTCTGTGCTCGGTTTGACCGTTTCTGTTAATGCTGTATCAAACGGGGCAAAATGTTCAATTTCTAAAAGGTCTTGTTCCGTCACTTTCATTTGCATGAAGTTCCAGAAGATTTCATCCCCCGGCTGGAGTCTTGTATTGCCAATGATCTTCTCTCCGTTTAAGAAGACCGTTTCGTCTTCAGGACGAACCGACCAGCTTTCGCCGATACGAAACAAAGAAAACGTGCTTTCTTCTGTAAAAACAAAATGTTGCGGATTCAAATAAATATCTGCATTCTTCTTTTCTGAGGAGCAAATGATTTCATCCCGATTTCCTGTAAAAAAAACGGATTTCTCAGCTTCACTGCCCATCAACGCCAAGCGTATCTCCTGCTGATCCGTTTGCAGGGAAAATGATGTATTCGGTTCGATCGTGCCGAGACAATCATTTCCCAGGAAAACTTCGTATGGATCGCCGGATTCCTTTCTTTGAAGAGAAATCACTCCGCTTTCAAACGGAATCGTCCCGATCGTGACGGAATCCTTCACATCAGGCCCTATGGTCACCGGATGGGACGATGGGAGGTTAGACAAATTCAGTTTTTGTGCGTTATTTTGGTAAAAAACCCATAATAGACTCAAATGGCAAACCTCCTAACGGCCGAACGGGGGCATGCGATGACCTGTACTTCATTTCCCGTGTTATTTGTCATCTTTTTTCTCATCTTTCTTTTTTGTTTCTTTTTCTTTCTTCGCTTGTTCTTCTTTTTTTGCTTTTTCCTCGGCTGCGGCTTTTTCTTTTGCCGCTTTCTCTTCAGCTTGCTTTTTCTCTTCGTCAGTCTGTTCTTCAGCAGTTTGGCTGGTTGTATCAGCTTCTGACGTGTCAGACAACTCTTGTTCTTTTTGTTCTTTGATTTGTTTTCTTATTTGATCAAGCTCGCTCTGTATAGAGTCCAATTCTTTTTGTTTCTCATCATCTTTCATACTTTCATCTGCTAGTATCTCAGCCTTATATCTGATCAAACCCAACCCAATGTAGGGATTATATTCAAGCTTTCTTCCGATACTTATAGCTTCTTTATTCTCGCCTCTTCCTATATCTATCCAGTAAAGGAAGTGCTGTGGATCTGACTGCAGTGTAACCAAGTTATTTTCTACTTTTTTCTTTTCATCACTATTTATACTTTCAACCTCAACATAAGACGTCGCCAGCTGATACTGCACCGATTCGGGCAGGCTTTCCCCATCATACTTGGATAGTGTGCTGATGACCTCACTGTACTGCTTGTTTAGGAAAGCGCGATTGCTGTCCACTATCGCCTGGTGCTTAGGCTGCGCGAAAAATAAGGAGTACAACGAATAAATAAGAGCGGGTACAAGCAAAACAATCAGCCCGAGACCGATATATCGCTGGATGTTCCACTTTTTTCTCGGGATATGTATAAATGTTTTCGCTTTGGCTTCGAGCTCATCGATATGGGTTTGAATCAGCTCAAGCAGGTCATCATAGGACGCCGCATCCAATATCGCCTTGGCCTCTGCAGAGAACGTCAGCGTTTCATTGAATTTCAGGTAGTCTTCAAACGCAAAAGCGCCGTCAATTGCCAAAGCCGCTGTTGCTTTCAGCTCGCCCCATACTCTTTCCTCATCATGCTCGTAGGGAGGAATGCTTTCTTTTACGCCATAATGGAGAAAATAAGGCGTCAGACCTTTGTCGAATACAATGTTTTCAGGAGCGACAATTACATTCAGCCTCGACAAATTGTGCTGCTGTACAGCCTGAACAAGCTGATAAGCAAACTGCCATTTGCTTTTTTTATCTTTAGCTTTCATGAAGCGGAATGCTTTATAGGAGGGAGGAGGTTGGATTGTGATGATCACTTCATCATCCGTCACATCGATCTCTTTATGAAAAAATGGATTTACATCTTTGATCACATTCGCTTCGAGACCGTCCAGAAGCTTTATTTTTTCCCGCTGAAAGGTAAATGTATAGCCGGCGTCTGTTTTCTCGGCAACGGCTTCTAATTGATTTTCTAGATATGATTTTTGTTTTCCTGACATTCAACCAGATCCTTTCATAATATTTCAAGCCGGTCTCCGTTTGTAATGCCGCAATCAGATAGCTTGCATTCTCCGGAAAACACCGTATCCTTATTAACTACTCTGATCCAGTGCCCTTCGCGCGGAGGTATTGTTACGCTTTGAGCCTGCCAAGCAATATCAATTACTTTTTTCACCGGGTGGTAATCAGACAATCTGAGATCAAAGACACTTCCGTTATAATGTTTCAAATCTATTGTAATATCAATATACATTTCAGGTTCACCCTTACATAGAAAAAGCGCCGTCTTCTTGTGAATCAGGCGCTCCTTCCCTTTCATACTGTTATCCGCGAATTTGATTTGCGATGTCTTGGTCAGTAGACTCAAGTGTATTTGCTGTTTGATCAAGCTGTTGATTCACATCTTGAAGCAAATCTGACATTTTGATAAATGAAGGTTTGAGCTGCTCGTATTGATCTGCGAACGCTTCACTTGAAGCACCTTCCCACATGCTTTTCAAATCAGAAATCATTCGGTTTAAACGATCAACCTGATTTAACACTTCTTGGCTTTCAATGCCGTATTGTTTCGCCATCGCTCTTAGCTCTTCGGGTGTGACACGAATTAATCCTGCCATATTCCTCATTACCTCCTGTGCCATCAGCCTAAATATGGGCTAATTCACTTATTTTTAGAACGTCATTATTATAAAAACAGTTTTTCGGCACAGTCAAACAAATATGTTTTAATTTTACAAAATGAGTCCAATGGTTTATCTTACTTCACTTAAAAATGTTATATATTGTTAAACAACTAGGTTTATTTTCTCAATCTTCTCTTTATCCTCCGAATAATCCAAAAGACCCAAATAGCTCTCCAACTCCCAAAAAAACCTTTCAGAATATGTAATGCCAGAGCACCATTTCTGAAAGGTTCAGTTTTTTTCTTTCTTTGCCCCGATGACTTCTCTAGAAGAATATTAGGGTAAGCTTTCGTATTATGTAATGTATACAACTGTACTATAAAAGGAAGAAAATATCACCAATATATAAGACATTTCACTCAGCATGCCATGTCATTGTTTTGTTTGGCTTCTCTCTTTGTTGTTGATTTTCACAAACAATAACAATCATAATAAAAGGAAGGGGATGAATTGTCAAAGAGTAATCAAGCATGAAAAGTAGGGGAGATTTATGACCATGCCAACTGATCCGTTTACATACAGTTTTGACCGGCTTGAAGATGTGGCTGATCATATCAGCGACGTGCTGCGTTGCCCGATTACGATAGAGGATGTCAATCACAAGCTACTTGCCTACAGTACACACAGCGACTGCACAGATCCTGCCCGAACGTCTACGATTATTGGCAGAAGAGTACCCGAGAAGGTCATCAACAAGTTGTGGAAAGACGGAACGATTCCAGCTCTGCTAAAAACAGACAAACCAATCAAAGTAAAGCAAATAGACGAAGTCGGACTGAGCAATCGCGTTGCCATCTCCATTTGGAAAAACAACCAAGTGCTCGGGTTTATATGGGCGCTTGAGATCCAAAAAACATTGTCAGACGATGATCTGATGACACTGCAAATGGCAACAAAAGCTGTGAGGAACAAGCTTCTCAAACTTCAAATCAGGAAAACAAAAAATGAAGAACGCAGCCAAGAGTTTTTCTGGAAACTGCTGACCGGGCACATTTATCAGGAGCATGACATGGCGGATGGATTCCACAAGCTTGGAATGGTCGCCCCTTCTGAGTTTTCCGTAATGATTATCAGGATAAACGGCGAGCTGACTGAAAAAATCGAACAGCAGCTGCAATACTTGCAGGAAACCACCCAGCAGGTTCATGTTCTTCTGGCGACAGTAGATTCCAATGAACTCATTATTTTAACCGCCCCCAAAACAGACCACCCTTTTCAAGATGTAAAACAGTTTGCTTTCAGTACGCAAAAACAGCTAAAGGAACGTTATAAAATAGAAGACGTTTCTATCGCGTTTGGCGGAATATATCATTCTATTTCTTTTGTCTCCCGCTCCTATCAGGAAGCATTATCCGCCTTAAAAGTGAAGGAACGGTTCGCAGAAGAGACAAAACGTCTTTTCAGTTTTTCTGAGCTGGGCATTTATCAATATTTGGATGTCTTAGATGCAAAACGAAAACAGACGGGTTATTTGAATTATTCGCTCTCCAGACTGGAAGAGTATGACCGGGATCACCAGTCAAATATGGTAGAAACACTCGAGCGTTTTATTGAAGCAGACAGCAACGTGAATGCCGCCTCCAAAGTATTGAATATCCACGTCAATACGCTGAATTACCGCCTTAAGCGGATCAGCCAGATCGCTGAAATTGATTTAAAAAATGTGAACCAAAAATTCACCATCTACTTAGATATCAAACTTCGGCACATGGATTTGTGAAATTTCACAAATCCATGTTTTTTTATTTTCTTATTCAAACAAAGAATTTTCCGAAAAATCAAGCTACACTAAACCTATCAAGATATAGGAGGAGACAGATATGATCATAGGGGTTCCTAAAGAGATTAAAAACAATGAAAACCGCGTCGCACTAACACCTGGAGGCGTTTCACAGCTGATTTCAAACGGCCACCGCGTGCTGGTTGAAACAGGCGCGGGCCTTGGAAGCGGATTTGATAATGAAGCCTATGAATCAGCAGGAGCGGAAATCATTACTAACCCGAAACAGGTATGGGATGCCGACATGGTCATGAAGGTGAAAGAACCGCTCCCCGAGGAATATGTCTACTTCCGCGAAGGGCTTGTATTGTTTACGTACCTTCATTTAGCAGCTGAGCCTGAGCTTGCACAGGCCTTAAAAGATAAAGGAGTTACAGCAATCGCATATGAGACGGTTAGTGACGGCCGGACATTGCCGCTTCTGACGCCAATGTCAGAGGTTGCGGGCAGAATGGCAGCGCAAATCGGCGCTCAATTTTTAGAAAAACCTAAAGGCGGAAAAGGCATTTTGCTTGCCGGAGTGCCAGGCGTTTCCCGTGGAAAAGTAACGATTATCGGCGGAGGCGTTGTCGGCACAAATGCGGCGAAAATGGCTGTCGGCCTCGGAGCAGATGTGACTATCATCGACTTAAACGCAGATCGTCTTCGCCAGCTTGATGACATCTTCGGCCATCAGATAAAAACGTTGATTTCTAACCCGGTCAATATTGCAGATGCTGTGGCAGAAGCAGATCTTCTCATTTGCGCGGTTTTGATTCCGGGGGCTAAAGCTCCGACTCTTGTCACAGAGGAAATGGTAAAACAAATGAAACCCGGTTCGGTGATTGTCGATGTCGCGATAGACCAAGGCGGCATCGTCGAAACTGTCGACCATATGACCACACATGATCAGCCGACATATGAAAAACACGGCGTTGTCCATTACGCTGTAGCGAACATGCCTGGCGCTGTCCCCCGTACTTCAACAATTGCCTTGACTAATGTTACTGTTCCTTACGCGCTGCAAATCGCAAACAAAGGGGCAGCAAAAGCGCTCGCAGACAGTTCCGCACTAAGAGCTGGTTTAAACATAGCAAACGGACTCGTGACTTATGAAGCTGTTGCAAAGGATTTAGGGTATGAGTATGTACCTGCCGAAAAAGCTTTACAGGACGAGTCATCTGTGGCGGGTGCTTAATTCACATTGAGCTTGCAGAAAGATTTCTGCAGGCTTTTTTTATCTTTTTAAAGGAATAAAGAGACACAGTCACGAATAGGAACGATGAAACTTGATCATAAAGGAGGATTCATATGGCTGTTCAGCAATATGGCGTGTTAAAAGGTATTGTCTTAGAGATGAAGCGGGAAACCGATGATGACAGTCCTCACTTCCAAGTCAAAATGCTCGGTGAAGAGAATACGTATTACAGGTGCGCCATCAATGTCATGTCCAGTTCTGAGGAATCTGAAGTATTGTATTTGGCTGACGATCAGTTTGATTCGAGCTCGATCACCATCCTTCCGAACATGCCGTATGGATATACTAGGATCAACGAGGCAAACCGTGAAGTGGCGCTGGATTATGTGCGGGGCAATTTGTTTGACCCGCGTGACATGAAGCCTTTGCCGCATGAAATTACGGGGCCTGATAATGATTTAAATGACTTTATTGAAGCTTATATGAAAAAAGCGCAGGAGGAGAAGGCACCGGTTTATATTTTCGGCTCGAAGTTCGGACCTGAACAGGCTCCAGATAAGATCTTCGGCTTCGCCCCGACCAATGGCATGCACAACATCCATATGAATCAAGGGAACGCAATGGATACCCGCTGGAAAAAAGACAATGGTTCTTGGCATGACGGGGGGATTCTAATTCAATTTGCAGATCAGTGGGTCGCTGTGTTTTTAGCATTTTTATCCCAATCTTGGTGTACGGACGAAAATGGAAACCCGGTCAGAGATTGTGACCATACTCAAACTTCTGCGTAAGATAGAAAAAGAGACTGCGGCGGGCAGTCTCTTTTTTTATACTATTGATTACATGTTTTCAATCGTCTTTAGGCTGTTTGGCCTCATATCGCTCCAATGTGATTGGATATAGTCCAGACAAGCCTCACGCCCTTTTTGCTCATGAACAATTGTCCAGCCGCTCGGTACATCTATACATTCGGGCCACAGGGAATATTGGCCTTCGTCATTGATCAGCACTAAATATGTGCCGTCCGCATTTTCAAAAGGGTTTGCCATCTGTTATTTCCTCCTTATTTATTCATCTCATCCAGTTTGACAGCGAGAACCTTGCCGATTAGGGCAAGCGGTTCAGCCTGACAAAGATCTTTATGACGGCAGTCGATTTCGATCTGTTCAATTTGTCCATTGATATACGGCTTCCACGAATCAGGTTCAATCGGTTCGAACCAATCAGGAATGATTGTTGATCTGAAAAACAAGACATTTCCATGGAAGGTATTCGGCTTATATGAGCCTAATAGGCCGACAGAATTGACATACGTATTTTTCAGATTTAAAATGACCGATTCATCAAGGCTCGCGAGCGCACTGCCGTCGCTGCGAAGAGTCTCAATTGCCGTTTCAAAATCAAGCGGTTTGTCTCCTAAGCTGTCTGGATCATATCCGCCTAACGCCAGAAGGGCAATAAGCGCTTCCTCATCATCAGGCGCTTTTTTTATAGGAAGGAAGTGGTTCGGATAGGCATCCAGCATCACCAATAAGGATACTTCTTCTCCTTGATTTTGCAGCTGGGCAGCCATCGCTTGAACGACATTCCCGCCCAGAGACCAGCCAAGCAGATGGTAGGGGCCTTTCGGCTGGATTGTTCTGATTTGTTCAATGTAATCGGCAGCCATGTCATCGAGAGTTTGCGGAAGCTCCTCGCATTGCCCGATTCCCCGTGCCTGCAGGCCATAAAGAGGATAATCCGTTCCTATATTTGTCATCAAACCGGCATAGCACCAGCTGAGTCCGCCTGCCGGATGCACGCAGAATAAAGGAGGTTTGTCTCCGCTTGTTCGGAGCGGCAGCAAAACGTCAAGTGCGCTTTGGCTTGAACCCATTTCAAGTCTTTCTGCAAGCCCGGCAACAGTCGGCGCTTCGAATAGGATGCCAATGCTGAGTTCAACGCCGAGCGCTTCACGAATGCGGCTCATCAGCTGAACAGCAAGCAAGGAATGTCCGCCTATATCAAAGAATCGGTCATCAATGCCGACGTGCGGTAAATGCAGCACCTCCATAAACAGGTCACAGAGGATTTCTTCCTGCGGCGTTCTCGGTCCGCGTCCTGTCACTGCTCCTCCAAAATCTGGGGCAGGCAGCGCTTTACGGTCAAGCTTTCCATTCGGTGTCAGAGGCAATTCTTTCATCATCACAAAGGCAGAAGGCACCATGTAATCCGGCAGCCTCTCAGCGGTATATTTGCGCAGCTCCGCCGTATCAAACGTTTCTTCCGAGAAAGGTATGACATAAGCTGCCAAACGTTTATCTCCCGGCTGATCCTCGCGTACAATGACAGCCGCATCTTCAAGCTGCGGATGCTGAACAAGCGCGGCTTCAATTTCTCCCAGTTCAATTCGGAAGCCCCGAATTTTCGCTTGGTGATCAGCACGCCCGACATAGTCGAGAGTGCCGTCAGCGTGAAGGCGGGCCACATCTCCAGTCCGATACATCCGGGTGCCCGGAGGACCGAAAGGATCAGCTATAAAGCGTTCTGCTGTTAATCCAGTGCGTCCTAAATAGCCTCGTGCCAGCCCCGCTCCTGATACATACAGCTCTCCGGCAACACCCGGCGGGACCTGCTGCAAGCGTTCGTCCAGCACATAAACGCCAAGATCGGGAATGCTGCATCCGATCAAGCTGTTTGCCCGTAACGCTGCAATGCTTCGGTCTAATTCGATATAGCTCACATGCACAGTCGTTTCTGTAATTCCATACATATTGACAAGCTGCGGTCTATTTTCAGAATGACGATTATACCAATCCTCTAAGCGGCTGAGTTCAAGTGCTTCGCCGCCAAAAATGACATAGCGCAGACTGAGTGCTTGTCCGAGATTCGGCTGCTCCCGTTCCGCTTGCATAAATTGATAGAAAGCTGACGGTGTCTGATTTAAAACGGTCACACCCTCTTTGACAAGCAAACGCAGAAACGCTTCCGGTGATCTGCTGACGTGATGAGGCACGATCACAAGGCGTCCGCCATGCAGCAGGGGTCCCCATATCTCCCATACAGAAAAGTCAAACGCATAGGAATGGAACATGGTCCAGATATCGTCTGAGCTGAAATGGAACCACTGATCAGTCGCTGCAAATAAACGCGTTACATTTTGGTGGGGAATCAGCACACCTTTTGGAACCCCTGTTGAGCCGGATGTATAAATGACATACGCTGTATTCAATGGAGAAAGCGGCTGAATTCGATCTGTATGATTGGGATTATCAGCTCGGTATGTGTTTAGCTTCTCTGCCATTTTGATGTCATCCAGCACCATTTTCGGTACGTTTTTCGCTGGCGGAATGCTTTCAGCAGCTTTTGTATTCGTCAGAATAAACGAAGGCTGTGCATCTTTCAGCATAAAAGCAATTCGCTCAGCCGGATAGTCAGGATCGAGAGGCAGATAAGCTGCGCCGGTTTTCAGCACGGCCAGTAGCCCGATGACCATTTCCAATGACCGCGGCAGTGCCAAAGCTACAATTTGCTCTGGCCCGACGCCTTCACTGATCAGCATTCGGGCAAGCCGATTTGCTCTTACATTTAGCTCTGCATAGGTTAGTGACTGATCTTCATAAACGACGGCAACGGCATCTGGACGTAAAGCAGCCTGTTTCTCAAACTGTTCCGGCAAATTTGCGTGCGAAATGTTTTCAGAAACACTTTGCCAATCTGCCACCATGATGCTGCGCTCTTCAGGTTTAAGGATGTCCAAATGTCCGATCTGCTCGTCAGGATCAGATTCAGCAGCCTCCAGCAAGCGCAACAGACGGTCAGCAAAAGCTTGAGCAGTTTCCCGCTTGAAAAGGTCAGTGCTATATTCAATCAATCCTTCCAATCCGTTTGGTGTTCCGTCAGCAAGACGGTTTTCACTGATTTCCAGCGTCAAATCAAACTTGGCAGATCCGACAGTGTGGATCCGCAGGCTGCTTTCCATGCCAGGAAAATGCAGTTCAGCATCCGGTGTGTTTTGAAATGCGAGCATAATTTGGAATAAAGGATGTGTCGATCGCGAGCGAGCTGGATTCAGCACCTCCACAAGTCGTTCAAACGGCAGGTCCTGATTTTCATAGGCTGCCAGATTCACTTCCCGCACACGGTCAAGAAGCTCACGGAAGCTTGGGTCACCTGATGTATCGGTTCTGAGCACCAACGTATTAATAAACAGCCCAACAAGATCGCCTAGGGCATCATCATTACGGCCCGCAATCGGACTGCCAATCGGAATGTCAGTGCCGGCCCCGAGCCTTGTCAATAAAGTAGCGAGACCTGATTGAAGCACCATAAACAGGCTCACCCTATTTGCGCGGGCAAGCTCCTGCAATCGCTTGTGAAGCTCAGGTTCAATACGAAAATGAATCATATCTCCAGCATGACTCGGCTCAGCCGGACGTGAATAGTCAATTGGCAGTTCAAGGTGATCAGGCAGGTTCTTTAAACTTTCTTTCCAGAAAGCTAGCTGTCTCGCAATCAGGCTATTGGGATCATCCCCGCTTCCAATCCATTCTTGCTGCCAAAGCGCATAGTCTGCATACTGCACAGCAAGAGGCGCCCAATCGGGAGCTTTTCCGTGGCAGCGAGCTTCATAGGCCTCCCCAAGATCGCGGGTCAGCGGCGCCAAGGACCAGCCGTCCCCGACAATATGATGTACGAGAAGGAGCAGCACGTACTCGTCAGGATTGATAACAAATAGCTCTGCACGAAAAGCAGGTTCAGCTGCCAGATCAAAGCTGTAGCGCACAGCTTCAGCAAGCTGCTCAGAAAGCTCATGTTCACTAATTTCAGTAACATGCAAATCAGGCCGTGATTGATCAGCATCTAAAATATGCTGATAGGATGTCCCCTGTGATTCAGGGAAGATCGTCCGAAGGCTTTCGTGGCGGCAGACGAGATCATAAAGTGCAGCTTGCAGCACTCCTTGGTCCAGCCCGCCAGACAAACGGACAGCAACCGGAATATTATAAGTAGGACTCGGCCCTTCCAGACAATGGAGGAACCATAGCCGGCGCTGAGCAAATGAAAGCGGAATTCTTTCTGGTCGTTTAGCTCTTTGCAAAACGGGCCGTGCACTCTGCGCTTGATCAAGCTGAGCAGCTAGTCCTGCTACTGTCGGAATGTCAAAGAGCTTAGCGATGCCGAGTTCAGCTCCCATTGCTTCGCGAATGCGACTCACCAGACGTGCTGCAAGAAGCGAATGTCCGCCCAACTCGAAGAAACTGTCGTCAATACCGATACGAGCCAAACCGAGAACTTCTGCAAACAAATCACACAATATTTCTTCTTGAGGCGTCCGCGGTGCGCGAGCGCTGACAGATGTACTGAAATCAGGCACCGGCAGTGCTTTTCGATCGAGCTTTCCATTCGGTGTTAATGGCAGCTCGTCCATCTTCATAAATGCTGCCGGTACCATATAGTCAGGAAG
Source organism: Bacillus sp. SKDU12 (assembly GCF_010093085.1). GTDB lineage: Bacteria > Bacillota > Bacilli > Bacillales > Bacillaceae > Bacillus > Bacillus mexicanus. Next base: position 97,631 of record NZ_MSRC01000016.1, read on the forward strand.
ACTGTCACCGACATAACGGCGAAGCTCGGCAAGATCAATAGCTGCCGCAGCCACTACATACGCCACCAATCGTTTGTCTCCCGGCTGATCTTCCCGCGCGACAACAGCAGCCTGTTCAATGTCCGGATGCTTGGCAAGCACGGCTTCAATTTCTCCTAGTTCAATTCGGAATCCGCGGATTTTCATTTGATGATCGGCCCGCCCGATATAATCCAAAGCCCCATCTGCACGCCAGCGGGCCTGGTCTCCGGTCCGATACATCCGAGTTCCCGGCGGACCGTATGGATCTGCAACAAAACGCTCAGCTGTTAAATCAGGGCGGCGGTAATAACCTCTGGCCAAGCCGGTTCCTGCAATATAAAGCTCGCCGACAACTCCCGGCGGCACCGGATGCAAACCGTTATCAAGCACATATATCTGTGTATTCCAAATTGGTTTGCCAATCGGCGGAACACCCTTTTGCCCTTCTTCAAGAAAAGCTGCTGCAGACCAAATCGTTGTTTCAGTCGGACCGTATAAATTCGTGACTGAACATTGAAGATCTTGGAGCGCCCGCAAAAGACCGCTCGGCAGCGCCTCGCCTCCGACAAGCACCCTGAGCCCCCGAAGTTTCTCAGGTTCATTCGTGACTAAAGCATGCCACAATGTCGGTGTCGCCTGCATGATATTAATATCGAAATTTTCGATCATTTGAGCTAATGCCTGCGGCTCACGGATCGTTTCTTTTTTTGCGATCACGATTTGCGCCCCGCTGATCAGCGGAAGATATAACTCCAATGCTGAAATATCAAAAGCGATAGTCGTCACGGCCAGCAGCCTGTCTTCTTCTGCTAGAGAAAATGCCTCCTGTATGGACAGCAGAAAGTTGCTTAAGCTTTTCAGCGTTACAACGACACCTTTCGGCCTTCCTGTTGATCCCGAGGTATAAATGATATACGCAGGATGTGCAAGAGAAACCGATACATTCGGATTGTCCGGCGAATAGCGTTTTACAACCTCCTGTGTAACAGCCTGATCAAGCACAAGCTGTGGTACTGCCAGTTTATCAGGCAGACGGGCTGCTATTTCCTCAGTCGTTATGATGCAGAAAGGTTTTGCATCCTCCAGCATGTAAGAAATTCGATCGGCCGGAAACTCTGGATCAAGCGGAAGATATGCCGCACCAGTCTTGAGCACAGCAAGCATCAATGCCACCAGCTCTGGAGAACGCGGCAGTGCCAAAGCGGCAAATTGCTCTGAACCAAGGCCTTTTTCGATCAACAGATGCGCAAGGCGGTTTGCCTTTTCGTTCAGCTCTTGATAGTTCACTTGAACGCCATCACTTATAAGAGCGATACGTTCCGGCGTAATGGTTGCCTGCTTTTCAAACATCTCCCGAAGGCTGAGCGACTTCTCAAGTTTTTCAGTCTCATTCCATTTACGAATGACTTGTTCTTTCTCCTGTGGCAAGAGAATCTTCATCTGCCCAATCAGCATATCTTCCCCGGCTGAAGCCGCTTTCAGCAGCTGCGAGATCCGCTGCAGATGAAGCTTTATATCAGATTCGCTGTATACCTCAGGATTTGCGTCCACATCAATCCGCAGTCCGCTGCCGTCCATTCTGTCATAGACATTGATTGATAAATCTTCAACAGGCCCGGCAGAAAGATTATGCGTTGTGCCTCGGGTTCCGGCAAAGTCAAGATCATAATCAAACGGCATGAGATTGATTTGCGGGCCAAATAATCTATGATTTTCTCCTATTAATTTTAGATCGCGGCGAAGCTCTTCATGTCGATACTTATGATGCCGCCGAATATTGCGGATTTCCCGGGAAATTTGCTGAATCAATTCAGAAAAACGCATCGAAGAGCTGACAGACAGCCTGAGCGGGAGAAGGTTCATTACCATAGCCGGTACGTTTAGTGATGCGGAACCTATCCGTCCCATCATCGGCAAACCGAGCACAACATCCTCTGAGCCAGTCATACGGTGCACATAAACAACTGACACTGCAAGTATGACTTCATGCCAGCTTCCTGAGAAATAACGCGCTGCTTCTTTTAACGCATTTACATCAGACGGAGGCAGATATGCTGTATGACGAAGAAAACTGTTAGATGTTCTTGGCGCCCGATCAGCCAAGCTCACAACTTCAAGTCCATCAGCAAAACGCGCCAGCCAAAATTGACGATCCTTTTCATACTGCTCTGATCCGCGATAAGCTGTATCCTCCTCCAAAACAGCCTGCAGCGGTCCAAAAGGTCGGTCTGCAGCTGATTGTCCTTTTACCAGTGCGGTATACGTACTTGCCACACGCTGGGCTATCAGAGAAAAACCGAAACCATCGATTGCAATATGGTGAATGCGCTGATACCAAAAGAAACGATCAGGACCAGCTATAAACAGAGCTTCATTGAATAAAGGATCATATTCTAAATCAACCGGCTTTGCCATATCTGCCTTCATCCAGTTTAATGCTGTTGTTTCCGGATCAGTCTCAGAGCTTACGTCAATGACGTGCAGCTGTACATCCGGAGACGGGTTTATCATCTGCCAAGGCCCATCCATATGTTCACCGAAGCCGACATGCAGCGATTCCGCTTCCTTTATCACATGCCGCAAAGCTTCTTCAAATAAAGCAATATTGATTGGTCCATTGATTTCGATATATTCCGCTGTATTGTAAATTGGATTGTCCGGGTCAAGCTGCTGAGCAAACCATATGCCAGTTTGCGCTCCGGTTAAAGAAAATTGAAGATCTTTTGTCTCGGGCATCCGTCTGTTTCCCCCTCCTTTTATAAATAATCCGCGTTTGGCAGCACTTGCTGACTGCGGGTGGCGAGCAATTTTTGCCATTCTTCGATCGTCGGGCGTTCAGCCAATTCCACGAATGTCACCTCGGCTCCTTCACGCCGCCATTGTTCGACTAATGTCATGATCCTTACTGAATCAAGCCCTCGGTCTAGCAAATCCTCTTGATTCGTAATATCTTCAGGTTTATCTTGAAGAAGCTCAGCAATTTGTTTACGGATCTTCTCACAAGTAAACATTTCTTTGCGGGTGTTTAGTGCCGTTTTTCGCGTGTATGCCGGCGCATTCTTCAGCTGATCGAGAAGGCTGTCAGTCATCACAGTATACGCACAGCGTCCAGCCGCATAATCCAGCGCCATCTGATGTTTTTCTAATGAAAAATCAGCAACTGCATCCCCCACAAAAAAAGCTTCAATATCCTCCATAAATGCTTCACATGCTGTAACGAGACAGCCGATATGGGCGTAAATTCCGGTAATAATCAACTGATCCCGTCCCTCTTTTCGCATCATTTCAAGCAAATTCGTTCTCTTAAACGCGCTGTATCTCCATTTTGTCAGCACGAGATCATTATCATCCGGTGCCAGCTCGGTTATAATTTTCTCCTCATAAGGGCCGCTGCTTAATCCCGGGCCCCAAAAGTCTGTCAAGAGCGCCCGGTCAGCTGGATTTTGGCTGCCTGGCTGTGCAGTATAGACGACAGGTATCCCAAGCTGGACACATTGATCCTTCAGCCTGCGTATATTCGCAGATAGCTCTGTTACCGGAGATGCTCCCGCTGTGAAAGCATCGACAAAATAGTTTTGCATATCGTGGATTAACAGGACTGCCCGATTTGGAGCAGGCACCCATGACACTTTGTTTTGCGGCATATCAGCTGCTGTCGGCATTTGATACGGCTGAATGGCAGGTATAGCCATTTGAACACTCCCTCTCAAATTGTTGTTTATGTTATTTTTTTGATCCTGCAAGAAGCTTTTTGGCAATGGCTTCACGAAGCGCTTTTTTGCTGACTTTGCCGACCCCTGTCCGCGGAAAGGAATCGACAAATTCAATCCGGTCGGGGATTTTGTATGCCGCCAGTCCGCGCTCTCTCAAAAACGCTTTGAGCTCTGCTGCTTTTGGGGCTTCATCCCGGGGAATAATGAACACACAAGATCTTTCGCCAAGAAATTGGTCAGGCATGGAAACCATTGCGGCATCATGGACAGCCGGATGTGCCAGCAGATGATTTTCTACCTCTTCTGCCGCAACCTTTTCTCCTCCGCGGTTAATTTGATCCTTCGCCCGGCCTTCAACGACAATATAGCCGTCTGATGTCAGCCTGACGATATCCCCTGTGCGGTAAAAACCGTCCTCTGTAAAAGAAGTGGTATTATGCTCATCTGCCTTATAGTAACCTCGAATCGTGTACGGTCCCCGCGTCAGCAGATGTCCTGCTTCACCGGGTTTCACGTCGCGATTCTGATCGTCCCACACGCGTACTTCATCGTATGGAGACATCGGTTTTCCTTGGGTGTTGACAATCACTTCCTCAGGGTCATCAAGTCTCGTATAATTGACAAGCCCCTCTGCCATTCCGAACACCTGCTGCAGCGTGCAGCCGAATACTGCTTTCACCTTGCGTGCGGCTTCAGCGCTGAATTTAGCACCTCCGACCTGCAGTACTTGAAGGCTGGATAAATCGTCACTGCGTGAGGATGCCGCATCCATCCATACCATTGCAAGGGGCGGAACAAGAGCGGTAATCGTGACTTGTTCCCGTTCAATCAAAGGAAATGCATCATCAGGACTTGGAGAAGGAGATAAAACCACTCTTCCTCCAGCGTATAAAACGCCGAGAACCCCAGGCGAGCTTAGCGGGTAATTGTGTGCCATCGGCAGCGCTGCCAAGTACACCGTGCTGCGGTCGAGCCAGCAGACCTCTACACTCCGCCGCAGACTGTATATGTAGTCATCATGAGTCCGCGGGATCAGCTTTGATAAGCCGGTGCTTCCGCCGGAAAGCTGGAGAAACGCCACATCCGAAGATTTGACTTCAGGCAGTTTTTCAGGTTCTGTGTGCAGCGCCTCCAGAGGCAAAAATTCCTCCGCTTCACCTGCGACTATAACGTGCTTCAAAGACGGCAGTTTGCTTTGAACCTGTCTGGCGAGTGATCGGTAGTCAAAGCCTGAGTAAGAGTCGGGAATGATATAAGCTGCCGCTTCCGCAAACTCGCAAAAATATGTAATTTCACTGCTTCGATGTGAAGGCAGTGCGAAGACTGGGAGCGCTCCCAGACGGAAAAGCGCGAAAATGACTTCAAAAAACTCTGCGATATTCGGCAGCTGTACCACGACACGATCCATCTGTTGAATGCCGAGCTTCTGAAAGCCGGCAGCCAGACGATCAACTCTTATGTCAAGCTCTCGATAGCTCCAATGAGTGTTCCCGCATGTAATTGCGATGCGATCGCCATATTTCGCAGCCCGGTCTCTTAACAAATCTCCAAACGTCTCACCGGCCCAGCAGCCGTTTTTCCGATATGTCTCTGCTAACTCTTCAGGCCAAGGAGTAAATCCATTCAGCATGTTGTATCCCTCCAGCAATTCATTCTGATCATATGTGATTCACGCCCATTGCCCGAAGCATTGTCCGAAACTTCGCGGATGTCTCCTGAAGCTCGTCCTCTGGTTTTGATCCGGCAACAACACCAGCTCCTGCATACAGACGAAGTGAGCGGTCTTCTGCCTCAGCGCAGCGGATCGTGACAATCCATTCTCCGTCACCCGCATCGTCACACCAGCCGACCATGCCGGTAAAGAAGCCTCGGTCAAACGGTTCAATGCTGTGAATCGCTTCTCTTGCAAGCTCAGTCGGTGTACCGCAGACTGCCGGCGTCGGATGGAGCGCAGCTGCCAATTCCAGTGCGGTCACGGACGGATCGGATAGCTCTCCCTTAATCACACTGGACAGATGCCACATCGTCTCGGTTTTGATCAACGAAGGCTGCTCTGGAACATCCAGCGTCCGGCAGAAAGGACGCAGTGCGGACACAACCGCGGCAGCTACAACCGCATGCTCATGGAGATCCTTAGCGGAAGAAAGCAATTCAGCAGCCCTGCGCTGATCTTCAGCAGGATCGTCACTGCGAGGTCTTGACCCGGCTAATGGATTGGAAACAACTTGAGTCCCCATTCTTGAAACGAGAAGCTCCGGACTTGCACCGAGCAGTGTTCGGAAAGAAGCCGTTTCCGCTTCGCCGGACACATCAGCGGCAAACGTGTAGCCGTGTGTGTTATGCTGCGCCAGATGGTGAAGCAGTTCATCTGTCTGAATCGGTTCAGACGTGGTCAAATGCAATGACCTAGATAGGACGATCTTGCTGAGTGTCCCATTGTCAATGAGCGCCAGACCTTGTTTGACACCATGTTTATAATCCTCTGGTGCAGGAACAGGCTCTATGTGGTATGTATGCTTAGGCTGCTGTTCCTTATCCGCACGGTCAAATTGAAGCGGTCCTGACCAGTGCACTTCTTCAGGAACAATGAGGCGCGCTGCTTTTATATGATCAAAAGGAACGGCTCCGACAACAAGCGGACGGCTTTGTCCCGAGTGTTTTGCCTGATTCAGCGCCTCTGCTATCCGAACAGAAAGGGATTCAATTTGGTTATTCCCGTCTGCTTTCGGCACGATTTCACATACGCCTTTCGCCAGCAGGACGCGCTGAGGAGAAGCTAAGAAAAAAGCACCCGGCTGATACTCATGAAGCAAATGGTCCGCTTTGGTTTGTGATATCACGTTTTGTTCCAACATTCTTATAAACCTCCCTTTTAAATTGAGTTACACGCCTAAGGTCGCGCCGCCATCGACACATAAATTATGCATCGTAATATGCCCCGCCTGGCCGGAAACCAAAAAGAGCACGGCGTTTGCTATATCCGAAGGCTGAGCCAGTTTTTTGAGCGGGATTCCCGTCTTAAATGTCTCAAGTGATCCTTTAATGACGTGCTCTGCTCCATTGTCATCGGCCCATAATGACCACTGCATGTCTGTTTCCGTAGATCCGGGTGACACAATATTGCAGCGGATATTATATTCTGCAAGCTCGAGGCCAAGGCATTTCGTAAACATCACAGCTGCAGCTTTTGAAGAGGCATATGCCGCCATAGATGTCCTTGGCACACCGGCAGCATTTGATCCCACTGTTACAATCGAACCTGATCTCCGGCCCATCATATATTTGCTGACTGAACGCGAGGCGTTAAATACGCCAGTCGAATTCACTGAAAACGTGGCTTCCCATTCCTCATCGCTGAGTGAATGGATCAATCCGGGGCGAAGGACTCCCGCTACATTCACTAAAATATCAATCGGTCCGATTTCATGCTCAATGCGCGCCGTGGTCTCGTCAACCGCCGCGCTGTCCCTTACATCCGCGGCAAAAGCATTCGCATCGCAGCCTTCCGCTTTCAGGCTGTTCACAACCTGTCCCAGCTTTTCAGGATTATAATCAACGGCTGCAATGTGTGCGCCTTGGCCGGCCAACGTCCGCGCAACAGCTTCACCAATCCCTTGGGCAGCTCCTGTAATCAAAGCAATTTTTCCCTTTATATCCATTTCAGTCATATCATCAATTCCTTTCTTACTTTTGATGCCGAACGGATAGCCGGTGGAAAAGACTTTTGCACCTCACAACATTAATTGATAATGATTATCATTATCAATTATAAAAATAATCATATCCAAATGTCACGTGACAGTCAAATATAATTTCAATGATGAATCCTTTATTTTTAGAAACAAGGCTGAGGAAGTCTCAGCCTATTGATAGATGCGGTCCGTCGGGGTGAAGTGCAAAACGAAGCGCCCGGCTGACCAAAACAGGAAGAACTGAAATATGCCCTTCTTCTGAAAACTCACAAAAATCTGCTCGGACGCCATATTCCGATAAAGCGCCCAGCCGCTCGTAAAGCTCCCTTGCATTATCATTCATTCCGCTTTTATGATGCCGCTCCCATTCTCCTGCGGCAAGCAGGAGATTGATAGGCTGGCTGTGTTTCTTGAAGTGCGAGGCGAAATGGTCCGCTTTCTCGAGAATAAACGGTTTATTCCAATGGATGGAGGGACTCCCCGCGACATATGTTTGAAACGCATTCGGCTTTGATAATAGAACCTGCAGCACAAACAGCCCGCCAAGCGAGTGCCCAAAGATTGTTTGTCTGTTTCTGTCAATTGGATAATCTCGTTCTATCTGTGGTTTCAGCTTTTCCTCAATAAATCTGAAAAAGCCCTCTGCTCCGCCATGCTCCGGCCAAGCTTTTCCGTCAGGCCTTTTCGGCAGCTTTGATTGAGCTGTCGGCATCGTAAAATCCCGGTGACGCGCTGAGGAGAATGGTTCTGCTGTTTCATAGCCGATACCGACGATCACAGCAGGGATCACGCCAGTTTTTTCAGGACGGCGCCCTTGTATTCGAACGGCTTCAGCCATCGTTCCGAAGATAGAATTGGCATCCAGCAGATAAATAACCGGATAACCAGTGGGCGGCGGAGACGTACATGGTTTCGAGATGAAAATTTGATAGGCACGGTTTTCATCTCGTGAAAACATCTTCCGCACTTCTGTACCAGGAATGGTAAACGCGTTTTGTACTCCGCTTTTAGCCCAGTCTGTTGTTTTCTCATTCATGCAGTACGACATTCCTCTCCTAAAAATAAACCGTAATTATTGATAATGATTTTCACTATCAATTATATAACTCAAATAATAGGTTCTTATCCAAAGAAAGTCAACTTTTTCCCAAATAAAAAAGGCACCTTCATCGAATAAGGTACCTTAAGACTATCAACAGCGGAATCAAGCCTTGACAAACATGACATTATCCCTACTGAAAACAGAACTTTAATCCCATGTGAATCTTTGGTTTTGCCAAGGATCTCCTCTCATGTGATAGCCGTTCTGCTCCCAAAAGCCAGAGTGGTTCTCCTTCGTAAATTGGATACCGCGCAGCCACTTGGCGCTTTTCCAAAAATATAGATGCGGAAACACGCCTCGCAGCGGGAAGCCGTGTTCAGGCGATAAAGGTTCACCATTATGCATATAAGCCAAAAGCGAAGTGTCAGCCAAAAAATCATCAAGCGGCAGATTAGTGGTCCAGCCCTCTTCCGCATGTAAAATGACGTAGCCCGCTTCTTCTTTCACACCCGCTTTTTCCGCGATATCACGTGCCCTTACGCCTTGCCACACATTATCAAGCCTTGACCAGCCAGTGACGCAGTGGATATCATTTTTTGATTCGTGCTGAGGAAAGGCTTTGACATCTTCAAAGCTTAGCAGCATGGGATGGTCAACCAATCCGTATATTTGAAGATTCCATTTCGCTAAATCCTCGTAATATGGGACACTTCCTGTATGAAGTACAGGAAATGAAGTTGTAACATTTTGGTTTGGCGGCACTCTTCCCGATTGATCGGATTGCTTTGTTTTTCCGAAATACATACAGAATCCTCCTTTTGTTAACCTTTTTTCAATTCATGTTGACAACCTTTATGTTCTTTATTACGCTATGATTGTGTATGTAAACCTAAGGGGGAACAACAATGAAACGACATCCACTTCGCGCGGGAGATATGGCTCTGATCGGCATGTTCGCCGCGCTTATGGCCGTTGGCGCCAACATTACATCAGTGGCACCTTTTTTTCAAGTGGCCGGTATTCCGCTGTCGATGCAGCCTTTTTTCTGTCTCTTGGCGGCCTTGCTTCTCGGCAGCAAACGAGCAGCGATTGCCATGATCGTCTATGCGATGGTCGGATTGGCTGGAGCGCCCGTGTTTGCTAAGTTTTCAGCCGGCCTTGCACCATTTGTCGGTCAAAGCGGCGGATTTATTCTTTCATACATTCCGGCAGCATTTGCAGCAGGATGGTTTTTAGAACGCAAAATTCACCCTCGCAAAACTCAATTTTTGATAGCTTCACTTATCGGAACAGCCATCATGTATATTATCGGCACGACCTATACGTATCTTGCACTGAAGCTGTGGATTCATACGCCAGTAAGCTACAGCACAGCTTGGGGGTATATGACTTGGTTTATGGTAAAGGACACAGCGCTGGCTGTGATACTGACGTTTATCGCTCCTGCGCTCTACCGCTCGATCCATAAAGCAACCGGCTTTAACAGAAATCACATATCATCCACATAACCGTTCTTTTGGACGGTTTTTTATCATAACGAGAAAAGGCTTCCCAGTAAAGGGAAGCCTTCCGATTGTTGACAAAATCCTAAAACGGTTTACCTTTTAGGATTTTGTTATCTTTTCAGCGTGATTGAAAACCCTTGAAGTCTAGGAAGGGCGAGCATCGGAGCACAGCGAATGTTCTAATTCGTGAGCACCGACGCGCAGGCCTGACAACGAATGCAAGGGTTTGTCGACACGCTGAAGGCTTCCCGGTAAAGGGAAGCCTTTGTCTTTATAAAACAAGCGCCGCAATCCAGCCAAAGAGGATAAGCGGGATATTGTAAAAGAGAAATGTCGGCACACAAGTGTCCCAAATGTGGTGATGCTGGCCGTCTGCACTCAACCCTGAAGTCGGTCCAAGCGTACTGTCACTGGCGGGTGAACCGGCATCGCCAAGCGCAGCAGCCGCTCCGATAATCGCAATCGTCGCCATCGGACTGAAACCGAGCTGCATACATAGAGGCACAAAGATGGTTGCGATAACTGGAATCGTCGCAAAAGAAGATCCAATCCCCATTGTAATGAACAAGCCGACAATAAGCATCAGCAATGCACCTAGTGACTGATTGTGTCCCATAATGCCAGCCGCTGTTTTCACTAGTGCCTCAACATCTCCGGTTTTCGTCAATACATTTGAAAACCCGGCTGCAACGAGCATGACAAAGCCGATAAAGGCCATTAAAACCATACCGTCTGTAATAAGTGAGTCCGCCTCATCACGCTTCATCACACCGCTGACAAACAGAATAACCAGACCTGCCAGCGCTCCCATAATCATTCCTTCTACTCCCAAAGTCTGCGATAAATAAAGCTGGACGCCTAGTGACACTGCGATGGCAAGAGCCGCGATAGCCAGGCTTTTTTTCGTGTAGGGAGAAGCGGCTGCACCGGATATTTCTTTTGTTTCATATGTCTTTGGCTTACGGAATACGATGATTGACAAAATCAGACCTACGACCATACCCCCAACTGGAATCATTAAAGCGTACGGGATATCACCTAAAGATACGGTTAACCCTGCATCAGCCATATTGTCCTTCAGCATGCCCTGGAAGATTTGTCCGAAACCGATCGGCACTAAAATATAAGGCGCCGTTAAACCGAATGTGATCACACAAGCAATCAGACGGCGGTCCATTTCAAGTTCATTAAAGATTTTCAAAAGCGGCGGAATCAGCACCGGGATAAAGGCGATGTGAACCGGAACCACGTTTTGTGAAAAACAAGCTATCATTAAAATAATCAGCACAATCAGCACTTTGGACAGTGCTTTTTTACGAGTGTCTTCTTTATTTCCGATTAATTTAACGGACGCTTCCACCATTGCGTCCGGAAGACCTGTTTTTGTTAAAGCCGCAGCAAACGCGCCAAGCATGGCGTAGCTGACGGCAACGGTGGCATTTCCGCCAAGACCGTCTGTAAAAGCTTTGACGGTTTCGCCAAGACCAAGCCCGCCTGTTAATCCGCCGGCCAAGGCGCCTATAATTAATGCGATAACAATATTGACACGCAGCAGGCTTAAAACAAGCATAAGCAGCACTGCGATAACGACTGCATTCATGATACCCCTCCAAAAATCCTTTAGTTTGCTAATGTAGTAGATAAATAAAGTATGGAGGTATCGTATCATAATCGACACGCTTTAGTCAACTAAAGATTTCAGAAGAAAACATGCCTGCTGTTGAAGGCAGCAGGCATGTCACATTATACGTTTTTATCTTCGTCCAATGTAAATCGCTCCGCCAGTGTTGCCAGTGTTCTAGCCATGACGCCAGTGGCCCCTGATGGACCAAAGCAGGTTGCTTTATTCGATGTGGCAGTACCCGCAATATCAAGGTGAACCCAAGGCGTTGCTTCAGCAAATTCACCAAGAAATGTTCCAGCCATAATCGCATGTCCTTCTCGTCCCGGCGAATTGCTGAGATCCGCCATTTGGCTGCTTTTCACACGCTTTTTATCCTTCTCTGTTATCGGCAGCTGCCAGATCGCCTCGCCGCACTCTTGTGCAGCATCAGCTACCTGCTGATAAAAGCTTTGATCATTGGTCATAGCGCCGGTTGTTTCTTTTCCTAATGCTACAACGACACCGCCGGTAAGTGTAGCCACATCAACTAGAGCTGACGCGCCATGCTGTTTTGCATATGTAATGCCATCAGCTAGCACAAGTCTTCCTTCAGCATCCGTATTGAGGATTTCAATCGTTTTTCCGCTTAATGATACGATGACATCATCAGGCTTCATCGCACTGCCGGAGATCATGTTGTCGGTAGACGGAATAACCGCCAGCACGTTTTGCTCAGGGCGAAGCTCTCCGATCGTTTCCATCGCACCGAAAATGGCGGCTGCTCCTCCCATATCAGATTTCATGCCTACAATGCCGGATTTCGTTTTTATGGAGTAGCCGCCTGTATCAAAAGTAATCCCTTTTCCGACAAGTCCCACGACGTTTTCCCATTCCTTTTTGCCCTGATACTTCATCACAATCATTTTTGGCGGTTCAGTCGATCCCTGGTTTACCGCAAGTATTCCGCCCATACCGAGCTCTTCCATCTCTGATTTCTCCAATATCTCACACTCAAAATCATATTTCGCACAAAGCTCCTCTGCATAAGAAGCAAGATCGGTGGCTGTCAGCATGTTCCCCGGCATATTCACAAGCGTTCTTGCTGAATTTGTCCCTTGCCCATAGGCCTGACCGACGCGAAGTCCTGCCCGCACTTCCTGTGTATCTTCATCTGTAACGGCGTACACAGCTTCAATTTGCTTAGCAGGCTCATTCGATTTGTGCTTATAATCCTTTACCTCATAGGAAGCCAGCAAACAGCTTTCAGCTAAAGCATGAGCGGCATCAGCTGGAGGCACATCTTCCGAAATAAACGTATCAAGCAGAACCGTTACTTCTTGTTTTCGGTCTTTATGAATAGCTTGAAACACATGGGCAAAATGTTCTTTCGCCTGTTCAAACGAATAATTGGCTTCTCTTCCAAGACCAACGAAATAAATTCGTTTCATACCCGCAGAAGATGGGGGGAATACTTTTGATACTTGATTCGGTTTCGATGAGACATCACCATCTTTCAAAAGCTGTGTCAGATGGCCTTCCAGCACGTCATCAATTTCCAATGCTTTTCCTGTCAGCTGGCTTTTTTGAAAAAGCCCGACGACAAGGGTTTCTGTATGCTCTAATTGCTGAATCGCATAAAACATAGGCTTACACTCCTAACGTAATGGGTATTTGTAATGAACAATGGTATAATAGGAAAAACATTCTTTCCATTACACTTATTTTATCAAACAACAGTCTAAGACTTGTTTTTTTCTTTTGAAACACGAAGGATTTTTTAAATAGAAAGGATGTCGCCGATGGAACTTTTCACAAATTTTCCTTTATTATCAAGCTTGACCGCGATTATTTTTGCTCAGGTCGTTAAAGTGCCCATTCAGTTTATCGTGTCCAGAAAGCTGGACTGGTCACTGGTCACAAGCACAGGCGGCATGCCAAGCTCTCACTCCGCAGCGGTCACTGCGCTTTCTACTGCCGTCGCCTTGGAGCATGGATTAGATTCCTCTCTCTTCGCGGTTTCTGCCATTTTCGCCGTCATTACTATGTTTGACGCAACTGGCGTCAGACGTCACGCCGGTGAACAGGCCACAGTCATCAATAAGCTTGTCATTGATTTTAACCGCTTCGTAAATGAAGCGAAGGACTTCCCAAAAGCCGAAAATAAAGAAAAGCAAAAAAAGCTGAAGGAGCTGCTCGGACATCAGCCGATCGAGGTCTTTTTCGGCGGATTAACAGGCATTTTACTAGCATTGATACTTGCTTACTTTTTTATGTAAAAACGCTCCAGCTTTTGCTGGAGCGTTTTATTCTTTCACAGCTTTATATTGATTTCTGAACACCTGCAACGATTTTGTTTCATTGAGCTTCTCAAGCTCGTCCTCGGTAACCTTTCCCGTTCCCTTTTTAATCACATATACATCAAGATCTTTTTTGCCCCATTTATTGTACACATCTTTTACGGTTTCAAAGTACAGATCAAGGCGGTTTCCCTTAATAGCCGATCCTGTGTCAGCCACAACGCCGAGACCGTAGTTCGGGATAAATAAAATCGTGCCGATCGGAAAAACGGATGGGTCAGCAGCAACTGTGGAGTATAAATCACGTTTCACTTTCACACCTGAGTATGTAAGCCCGTATAATGGATCGCCGGGCTTTTTTCCCGTCGATTCAGCTCCTGCTGTGTAGCCTGTCGCTGTTACTCTTTGGACCGGATACTCGTCCCAGTCAAATGCTTCTTCTAACGGTTTTGTTTTAATCTTAGCCGCGGACGTGGTTTTTGTTTTTTTCTGCTGCAATGCTTTTAATGTCAGTCCTGCATGCTTCAAGGATCTTTCTTGATGTTCCTGCACCCATTTTGACAAGTCCTTCGCTTCGATTCCTGATACTGATAAAAAAGTCGTGCCAAATGCAAGCAGAAATAAACAGGCCATCAGCAAACGTCTGATCATCTTCAACATCATTCACCTCTCCCGAAACATTGTTCCCAATTGGAGAGAGCCATATTCAGCATGGTGAATGAACAGAAAGACAAAAAAAGCTTTCTTTAGAAGAAAGCGGCACTTAAAACATTTGATATCCTCTTTTTCTGAGCATGTTGATCGCTAGACCAGAGACGATGGCACCTGCTAAACCGCTGGCTAAAATCAGCACATCGGCGGCCGCTAGTGATCCGGCACGTTGAAACAGGGCAGCAAAGGATTCTCCAGGCGACTGAACATAGCTGATCAGCTTTTCCTTGCTGATAATGAAAAGGCATACAATCGGATAAATCACAGCCATAATCCAAGACATTCTCAGCAGCATGTTTAATAAGAAACCGATTCCAAAAAATAAGACAAAAAACAAAACAATTGAGATGATTACGACTGGCAAACTAATCAATCTACCCACCCCCTGCGTTGTTTTTAGTGTAACGCGGGGGCAGAAATAAAGTCAACGGCTGGAAAAAGAATGACTGTCTTTTCCTGTCCCCTGGCATGACGGACAAGTCTCTGAACCGCCGAGAATTAATTGGAAATACCCTTTTCCCGAGCAAAATGGACAGGCATATGAAGCGGTTGTCGTTGTAGTTTTCATCTCACCATCACCATTTTTCTCAATTTTCTGATAATATAACATATCAAGCTGTCAACAATAAAGTCAGATCATGTGACAAATCTTCTTATGTAAGCGGAAACATATTTATTTTTCTCTCGTTTTCTTTTTATTTTGCCGTTTTTCAATAAAGAAAACCCGCGAAGAGCGGGTTTTTAGAAAAACTTGAACTTTCCTTTTTTCAGCGTGAGTCCGAGTCCGCCAATCATAAACAGCGAACGGTTATCGATGACTTTTTTCATAAACGAAGCCGGCGTGCCTTTCAGCTTTCTGCCATAAACGACCCCAACCGCGTTATGCTCGCCAAGAGAAGCAACCGTTCCTTTAATATCCGGCTTGAATGGCTCAAGCTCTCCGCCTTTAATGAGCCTCCCAATGTTTTTCGCAACCGTTATTCCCTGCTGCATCGCAATTTGTGCCGTCGGCGGATACGGGCGCTCTGTCTCTTCGTTCATAAACAGCGAGCTGTCGCCAAGAATGAAGGCGTTATCATGACCGGGTGCGCGGAGGTCAGGATTGACTTTAACCCGGCCGCGCATATTTTCAAAACCGGCTTCTTCTACAATCGGATGGCCGCGGACACCTGCCGCCCATACAACGGTTTGTGATTTGATTTGCTCTGGTTCTTCATCTTTTTTCCCGACTCTGACTCCTTCTGGTGTACATTCTTGTACAGCCGTTCCGATTTTAAATTCAACCCCGTTTTCCTCCAAATAATGCACAGCATAATCGACAAGCTCAGGATCAAAGCCAGGCAAAACGGTCGGCGCCGCTTCCACACAAACGATGCGCACGAGGCTTCTGTCAACATCATACTCCTTGCAAAGCTCCGGCACGCGGGCCGCCAGCTCGCCGAGAAATTCAATTCCCGTAAATCCGGCTCCGCCGACCACAATCGTTAACCTGTCCGGCCGTTTTTCCGCTTCAGTATTGTAAGTCGCAAACTGCAGCTCAATATGTTCCCGCAACAAGCGCGACGTGTTGATATTGGCAATTGGAAACGCATATTCCTTCAGACCTTTAATACCGAACGTTTCGGGCACAGCACCGAGCCCGATCACTACATAATCGTATTGCAGCTCTCCATTCGCAAGCACAACTTTTTTCTCATCAATATTGATCGACTTTACGGTATCCTGTACAAAATTGACCCGCGACTGATTGATTACATCTTTTATCTGATAACGGCAGCGGTCATGATGGAGCGTACCCGCGCTCGCCTCATGCATCCACGTCGTTTCATAATGATAATTGTGTTTATTCACAAGCGTAATATCAGCATCATTCGGCCCGACAAACTTTGTCAGCCTTGTTACCGTCATCAATCCGCCATAACCTGCACCTAAAATCACGATTTTGGGCTTATTCAATGCCATCACATCCACCTTCTCTTTTTTTTGCTTTTGTTAGACGAATAATAAAATCATCATTTTGTGTTAGCTTCAGCTTATTGGCAGGATTTTATGAAATATATTGATAAGTTTTTTGCGAATCCTCACCCAGAGCACTACTATCATATCTATCCGGCTGGCTCAGGAAACATTCAGAAAAAGATCAAATCATTTGGTTCTTATCGTATCTGTCTGCGGAAATATTTTCAAGAAAGAATGCGCACGCCATACACTTATGATTTTTGCCGCTTACTCGTCAATTTTAACGGCAATATGGTATAATTAATAACAATTTTCATTTAGGAGGCAATTTTCGTATGCGAGAGGATACAAAGGTTTATGATATTACAGTTATAGGCGGGGGACCGGTCGGCTTATTCACCGCTTTTTACGGAGGCATGAGACAGGCAAGCGTCAAAATCATTGAAAGCCTGCCTCAGCTCGGCGGACAGCTTAGCGCCCTATACCCTGAAAAATATATATACGATGTAGCCGGCTTCCCGAAAATCCGCGCACAGGAGCTAATTAATAACCTAAAAGAGCAAATGGCGAAATTCGACCAAACCATTTGTCTGGAGCAAGCGGTTGAATCTGTTGAGAAGCAAGCAGACGGCGTGTTTAAGCTTGTGACAAATGAAGAAACTCATTATTCTAAAACAGTCATCATTACTGCAGGAAACGGCGCATTCAAACCGAGAAAGCTGGAGCTTGAAAATGCCGAGCAGTATGAAGGCAAAAACCTCCATTACTTCGTTGACGATTTGCAAAAATTCGCCGGCAGACGCGTGGCAATTCTCGGCGGAGGAGATTCAGCGGTTGACTGGGCACTTATGCTTGAGCCCATCGCAAAAGAAGTATCCATCATTCACCGCCGCGATAAATTCCGCGCGCACGAACACAGTGTAGAAAACCTTCATGCGTCGAAGGTAAATGTCTTAACACCATTCGTTCCTGCGGAGCTGATCGGAGAAGACAAAATTGATCAGCTTGTACTTGAAGAAGTGAAAGGCGACCGCAAAGAGATTTTAGAAATTGATGACTTAATCGTTAACTACGGTTTCGTTTCATCTCTTGGACCGATCAAAAACTGGGGTCTGGAGATCGAGAAAAATTCCATTGTCGTGAAATCCACAATGGAAACAAACATCGAAGGCTTCTTTGCCGCTGGTGACATTTGCACATACGAAGGAAAAGTCAATCTAATTGCAAGCGGCTTCGGTGAGGCGCCGACAGCAGTGAACAACGCCAAGGCTTACATGGATCCAAAAGCACGCGTACAGCCTCTTCACTCAACAAGTCTTTTTGAAAATAAATAATAAAAAAGGAGTTTGTGTCAGCGACACAACTCCTTTTTTATTTGAAGATATTTATATAATTCAACGCAGTTCCAAGGACCAGCGCAATCACAAGGGCTGCGACAATCCAGATCATCGCCATAATAATACGGTCTTGGACCTTTTGGGATTTCGGTGTTTTTTCTTCGTTTTGCGTCATCTCACTCGCTCCTTTCACATGTCCCTGTCATAAAGAAAGCCTGGTGCTGAACAACCAAGCTTTGCTGAACGTATATCATTCGCATTTTTATTCGCTCTTTAAGACTATTCGTTGAAACTATCATACCCAAACTCACTGTGCATGACAAGCTTTGGCACTTGAATACACCTGCAAAAAACAAAAACGTTTGACATCCTAAATAAAACAGAGTACATTATACAAGGCGAACATTTCAATTAATTACTTTCAAAATATTCGTATTTAGGAGTGAAATCAGTGGAAAACGTATTTGATTACGAAGATATCCAACTAATTCCTGCAAAATGCATTGTGAACAGCCGTTCAGAGTGTGATACATCTGTACGTTTAGGCGGACGGACATTCAAACTGCCCGTCGTTCCTGCCAATATGCAGACGATTATAGATGAAAAGCTGGCCATTCAATTAGCCGAAAACGGTTACTTTTATGTGATGCACCGATTTGAACCTGAAACACGAATTGATTTTATTAAAGATATGAACAAACGCGGATTATTCTCTTCTATCAGCGTGGGCGTCAAAGATGTGGAGTACGAGTTTGTGCGCCAGCTGGCGGAAGAAAATCTCACTCCCGAATATGTGACAATTGACATTGCGCACGGACATTCAAATGCTGTCATCGAGATGATTCAGCACCTCAAAAAGCATTTGCCAGACACCTTTGTCATTGCCGGCAATGTCGGCACGCCGGAAGCAGTCAGAGAGCTTGAAAACGCTGGAGCGGATGCCACTAAGGTCGGCATCGGTCCGGGAAAAGTATGTATTACGAAAATCAAAACCGGCTTCGGTACAGGCGGCTGGCAATTAGCGGCGCTGCGCTGGTGTGCCAAAGCAGCCAGCAAACCGATTATCGCGGATGGCGGCATCCGCACCCATGGCGACATCGCAAAATCAATCCGATTCGGCGCCACAATGGTCATGATCGGTTCACTATTTGCCGGACACGAAGAATCACCGGGCCACACGATCGAAAAAGACGGAAAGCTCTACAAAGAATACTTCGGCTCAGCCTCTGAATTTCAAAAAGGCGAAAAGAAAAATGTAGAAGGCAAGAAAATGCATGTGGCACATAAAGGTTCAATCAAAAATACGCTGATTGAAATGGAGCAGGATCTGCAATCTTCTATTTCTTATGCAGGCGGAACAAAGCTTGACGCGATCCGCAATGTGGATTATGTAGTTGTGAAGAATTCGATTTTTAATGGGGATAAGCACTAACACACGAAAAGCATCCAGATTTGGATGCTTTTTTATATACAGATATTCACCTTTCGTCATCACAATCCTTGTCCCTGCATTCTTTATCAGGATATAAATGTATTTTTTTTAGAATCATCTTTCGGACAGTGAATATTTCACTTAAGCAAAGTTCCTTATCATTATAAGCCCCTCAAAGTACAAAATAGAAATCAACAAAATCTCATATTGGTTCGTCGTACAAGTTAAAAATGATGAGGATCGGCTTAGATGCATTCGTTTTTTCCTAAGCCGAAAAGAACACTGAATTGGTTGATAGCGCTAATATTTCAATAAGTCACCATATAGAATCTCGTGTCATTATTCTTTATTAGCATTATTTGATTTATGTTGACGGGATAGAGGATGAGCAATAAAACAAAATCAGCCCTGCTCGATTGAGCGGGCTAATTTATCGTGTACAAAGCTTATCTTTACATTCTTCTTTGGGTTCGGCATCAACCGTATATGACAATATTTCTTTATTGCCTGGATCATATAGACCTTCAAATTCTTTTTTGCCGTTAGTATAACCCTTAACAGTTATACCACCCATGGGGTTAATATAATAATCCTCAGAAAAATGGATATCATTCACATCTTTATAGTTAGTTGTTAAAAACTTTTCCATATGATTCTGAGCTTCTTCGAATAAAGCAATCTCTTTTTCCTTTTGATCATGCTGATGCTTCATAAAAAGTCCCCCAACTGCTATGATTATTAAAATAAGGATCATTATGTACCTTTTCGTTTTCAATTGGAAATCAACCCCTTCTATCTTATTTTACAAAAATAAAGTCAGAAATCCTTTAACCGCGAAAAGACTAACTGATAAATTAAAAGCATGGATATCGATACAAACGAAAAAAACGCTCGTCAATGAAAAAAGTCAGTGTGAATATCGGATGTATCTTAGAAGAAGAAAACCTTTCACTTAGAAACCTCACTGACAAATGCGAAATCAGATACGGGAAAAGACATTTTGAGCGAATTGGCCAATACTTTTAATATTGAAGATATCAGTGAAATTTTAAGTTTAGTTGAGGAAACAAGAGTGAATCTTTTTTAAAGAGAGGAACTTAAATGTCCGAGGATTCAAAATTAATTTTAACTATGAGGTTCGTGCATTGATTGTCGAAAAAGATGCATACATAGCATAACTTACGACCTTGAAAAGCGGTAAACTATATCAGATATTATGAAGAAAAATAGACACCTTCGTTGGCGCCTATTGTTAGTATTCGCAATCTTTGTCTCTGCACTCTTTTTTCATAACTGCATCAACACTATGGCTCATTATCTTATTATTTGTCGGATCGTAGATACCATCAAATTTGTTGGTTTTATCTTGATTATAATACCCAAACACTTGCACACCACCCATTGGATCTGTTTCATATCTATCCTCAAACTGAACGCTGTCTATGCCTTCGTAATTTGCCTTCAAAAATTTTCCCATATGTATTTTCGCAGTTTTAAATTCTTCAATTCCTTCATTATGCTGGGCGTGGTTCTTCACAATAAAACCTCCGACTGCTACAATTACCAAAATTACAATAATAAGGTGTTTTTTCAAAACAACTCATCCTTCCAACACCATTTCACACTAAATTTGCGAGGTTTTGCATGAATAAAAACATAAAAGTTCCAAATTTATTGGATAGCACATATTATTCATTAAGCAGAAATGCATATAAGTATGATCATATGAAAGAAAAGCTGCTGCTTGAATAAAATCGCCGACGATTTTGAGGAAAAAGATCAGATGCTTGCCAATTGGCTGAGATTATAGGAGTGACAAAGCAATGCCGACATTAGATAACCTTTTAGAACATAAAGATGATCCAATGAAAAAACAGCTGCAGCGCCAAATGTTAAAATCTGGCATGACAAAAGTGGCAAATACTAAGCTTGAGACGGTTCGTAAAAACCATAAACCAAAGTTCGAAATGAATTCGCTGCAGGAAGAATTAAACGATGTTTATTCAGCTCTTTTATACAGCTTCGAGGGAAAAGCGCAAAAGGCCATTGCTCAGCGTATCAGTGGAAGTGCCCAGCTTATCGTGAACGCAGAGAACGACGGTGAAACTTTTGTCAATAGCTTTAAAACGAGATAAAAATGGAAAAGCGAACATCCTTAGCCTAGCCTGGGGTGTTTTTTTCTGCAAAAAACGCCTTTCTTAACGATGATTTATCGATAAGAAAAGCGTTATGAATAAATTTTACGATTCATTGCAGGTTGCAGATTCAGCGCTTAGCACTCTTCAGGGGTACCTGTATTCGTCGCTGTTCTAAACGAAGAACCGCAGCCGCATGAAGCGATGGCGTTTGGATTGTCGATAGTAAAGCCGCCGCCGAGCATGGATTCTTTGTAGTCAATGATAGTGCCGTTCATGATGTCAAGGCTTTCTTTGTCAACGAGCACGGTGATGCCGTACTGATCAAACATACTGTCTTTTTCGCCCTTTTCATGTTCAAAACCCATGCCGTAAGAAAGTCCGCTGCAGCCGCCGCCTTTGACGCCGACACGCAGAAACGCGTTTTCTTCTTCATGCTCTTTCATCATATCTCTTATATGCAAAGCTGCTGCTTCTGTAATTGTTACCGGGTTGCTCATCTTTGTGAACCTCCTTTCAAAAACTGGATGCTGTCTTTTATTATAAACTTGATCGGTTCATTTCTCAAACAAGGTGTTTACAAAAAATAGACACCTTCACAAACGGTTTCAGCCGGTCCTGTCATCATGACATGGCCGTTGTCTTTCCAGTTGATCACCAAATCTCCGCCCGCTAAATGCACAGTGATGTCCTGATTTCGTTGTGATACGCCGTTTAACACAGATGCGACGGCCGCTGCACATGCTCCTGTCCCGCATGCCTGCGTAATGCCTGATCCCCGTTCCCAGACGCGGAAATGCAGTTCATGTTCATTTACGGTTTCGACGAATTCCACGTTGACGCCTTCTGGAAATCTCGAATCTTTTTCAATCACCGGTCCCAATGTCGTTAAAGGCGCTTGTTCAATATCAGCGATCGGGAAAACGATATGGGGATTTCCCATTGAAACGGCAGTGCCTGTCAGTTCAGCTTCACCAAATGCCATCGTTTCATTAACCATATGCTCTTCCCCGCCGTCAAGCATTGGAAGCTCAGCCTTTGTCAGGCGCGGTTCGCCCATATCAACAGTGACCATTTTCACTTCCCCGTTCTCTGCTTGAACTTCCGCTTTTACAAGGCCGGAGAGCGTTTCAATCAGAAAAGATGTCTCCTCCACGAGCTTTTGCTCATACGCGTATTTTGCGACGCAGCGCAGGCCATTGCCGCAGTTTTTCCCTTCTGACCCGTCATTATTAAAAATCCGCATTTTGACAGGCGCTTGATCTGAAGGACATATAAGGATCATCCCATCGGAACCGATCCCTGTATAAACAGAAGAAACCTGAATCGCAATCTCAGACAGTTTTTCTTCTGGAAGCTGTTCTTCAAATTGATTCACATAGATATAACTGTTTCCCAAGCCGTGCATTTTGGTAAAACGAAATGAGTTCATAAGTGCCTCCAACTTTTTTTCTTTTACTTAGTATAAAAGCTATTCTAAACGGACACAATACCATTATCCCCCGTTTTTCATACATAAAAGCTCCTTGCGATTTCGCAAGGAGCTTTTATCATGATATAAACATGCCGGCAATCGCTGCACTGAGCAGATTGGCTAATGTTCCCGCAAGAATAGCCTTCAGGCCGAGACGAGCGATATCCGAACGGCGGCTGGGCGCTAAACTGCCAAGCGTACCGAGCATAATCGCAATGGATGAAAAATTGGCGAATCCGCATAACGCGAAACTGATAATCGTAGCCGTTTTCTTAGAAAATTCGCCGATGTGCGGACCGAAGTTAGAATAAGCGACAAACTCATTCAGCACCAATTTCTGGCCGATATAACTTCCTGCTTGCAACGCTTCATGCCAAGGCACGCCAATCAAAAAGGCAATCGGAGAAAACACATAGCCAAGGAGCGATTCTAATGTAACGTCTTTTAAGCCGAACAAGCCTAATACGCCGCCGAGAATACCATTTACTACGGCGATTAATGCAACGAAAGCAAGCAGCATTGCTCCAACGTTTAAGGCAATTTGCAGTCCGGTTGACGCTCCCTTTGCAGCGGCGTCAATCACATTGGCTGCGCCTTCACCTTCATCCATTTTGAAGTCGCTTTTAACGGTTTGCGGCTTTTCTGTTTCGGGTATAATCAATTTACCAAAGACAAGGCCTGCAGGAGCAGCCATAAAGCTCGCCGCAAGCAAGTATTCAATCGGAATACCGAGAAGAGCGTACCCAAACAAGGTTGACCCAGCAACAGCTGACAGGCCGCTTGTCATCACCGTGAACAATTCAGAGCGCGTCAGCCCGGCAATCAGGGGTCTGATCACTAATGGAGATTCAGATTGTCCTACAAAAATATTAGCAGCAGCCGCAAGAGATTCCGTTTTGCTCGTCCCAAGAAGCTTCGACAATCCTCCGCCAATAACACGGAAAATAAGCTGCATGATTTTTAAATGATATAAAACAGCGATCAGTGCTGAGAAGAAAATGATAATGGGCAGGACACTTAATGCAAAAGCCGGACTGTCACCGACTTTTAGAAGCGGCCCGAAAATAAAATTGATGCCTTCATTCGCATAACCAATCAGAAGCTGTACACGGCTTGAAAACCATAAAAAAACAGCGCGCCCCGCTTCCCATTTCAACACGATGTATCCAAACGCCACCTGTATACATAAACCAACGATGACTGTTCTTATCTTAATATTGCTTTTCTTTTCTGAAAATAAAAACGCGATAGCAACGATCGCAACTGCGCCCAGCAGTCCCCACAGAACATCCATGAATACTCGTACACCTCTTAAATTTTATTAAAAAAATATCTTTTATACGATAACAATAATATTTTTTGATGTCTACACATTTTTTGGTTCTCTATGTACGGCAAAATAAAAAAAGGGCCTGTCAGACCCTTTCTCTTAAAACATTGGATTTTCCTCAATAAATGTATATATATTCTCAACAAGCTCCTCAGGCGTTTCACCTTTGACGACTTCTCCGTTTACAAGAGCGAAAAGCGACTCCATGCATGTCCCGCAGTAGCTTAAGCAGCCATATTCAAGGACATCCAGGTTTGGATCCTTTTCCAAGATCGCCCGGGCTTCCTGCGAGCCGTGAGCCAGATTGCTGACACAAAATTCAATCATTGGATTCATGCGGTTTCACCTCACATCTGTCCATTATCGCGAAATTTTCACCATTCGTCAAAGATAGCGGATTGTTCGCATTTCATTATTGTAACATATCATTAAATGAATAACGTTTTACTAATTTATAATTCAAAACTAATTTGTAGGTTATTTTGAAACTATCATTGTGATTTTAGGTCAAATTCGATATAATTCTAGATGTTATTTTACATAGTTCATATTTTTTTCACTGTATCTATCATACTCTTCGGATTAAAGGGGAATTCAAATGAAAAAATTGGTCTTGATCGGCGGAGGTTACGGGAACATGCGTGTGCTTCATCGCTTACTGCCAAACCAGCTGCCTGATGATGTTTCCATTACGTTAATTGACAGAAATCCATATCACTGCTTGAAAACAGAATATTACGCCCTTGCCGCAGGCACAATTTCTGATCATCACATTAGAGTGTCATTCCCGGAACATCCACGTCTGGATGTCCAATATGGTGATATCTCATCAATTGATATTGCACAAAAACAAGTGCTGTTCCAAGATCGCGAACCGATTTCTTACGATGACGCCGTGATCGGGCTCGGCTGCGAGGATAAATACCACAACGTGCCGGGAGCACATGAATTCACCTACAGCATTCAAACCATCGATCAGTCCCGCGAAACCTACCAAAAGCTGAATAATCTGAGTGCTAATAGCACTGTCGCCATTGTCGGAGCAGGCCTTAGCGGCGTTGAGCTTGCAAGTGAATTGAGAGAAAGCCGTGATGACCTGAACATTATTTTGTTCGACCGCGGCAATCTTATTTTATCAAGCTTTCCCGAGCGTTTAAGCAAATATGTGCAAAAATGGTTCGAAGAGCACGGTGTCCGCATTATTAACAGGGCAAATATCACAAAGGTAGAAGAAGGTGTTGTGTTTAATCACGATGATGCAATTCCTGCAGACGCCATTGTATGGACAGCCGGCATACAGCCGAACAAGGTCGTCAGAGACTTAGATGTGGAGAAGGACGCACAAGGGCGCGTCGTATTAACGCCTCATCACAATCTTCCTGGTGATGAACATCTGTATGTTGTCGGTGATTGCGCCAGCCTTCCTCATGCACCGAGCGCCCAGCTGGCAGAGGCTCAAGCAGAGCAGATTGTCCAAATTTTGCAAAAACGCTGGAATGGAGAAGCCCTTCCTGAATCAATGCCGCAGTTCAAGCTGAAAGGCGTTCTCGGTTCACTCGGTAAAAAAGCCGGCTTCGGTCTTGTTGCTGACCGCCCGCTGATCGGCCGTGTCCCGCGTATGCTGAAATCCGGATTGCTGTGGATGTACAAACACCATAACGGTTAATAAGAGAGAAAATCCGCTGATGCTGTCAGCGGTTTTCTGTATACCCATGCCTCTCCATTTCCTCATACACGTCTTTTAATTTCGGGCTGCCTTCACCAACAATTTTGTCTTCTACAAGCACAAGCGGATAAAAATACTCATCCAGTTTGATTTTTTCCGCAAGCTCTTTCGCATGTTTCATATCAGGCGGATCATGAATATCGATGTAGCGGATCACAAAAGGCTGATTTGGATATTTTCTTTTCAGCGCGGCCTCAAGCCACTCGTACGTATCCTTGGCCGTCGGCATATTGACACAGCTCGCACAAACGGTTTCTGCCCCGTACACGCTAAGCACGACAGGTTTTGTCACTGATAACCGCCTCCTTCTCTCTAAGCAAGTTCTTTCTTTCAGTATACAGAGCCAAATGACGTTTTTATAGAAAAAACCGTTTTTGTGTTCAAGTCTCAATGTGCTATAATAGGAAAAGCAACTTTGCAAACCAAACAATAGATTTTTATTGTTACACTCAATATAATGGTTTTATGATGACGAAAGGAGCGAATGTCATGACTGAAGTTGAAATGAAAGAACAGGTGCAGGAAGTACTGGACAAACTTCGTCCGTTTTTACTTCGTGACGGCGGTGACTGTGAGCTTGTAGACGTAGATGAAGGTATTGTGAAGCTTCGTCTTCTAGGCGCATGCGGCAGCTGCCCAAGTTCAACAATTACGCTGAAAGCCGGAATTGAACGCGCTCTTCTTGAAGAAGTGCCGGGTGTCGTTGAAGTAGAACAAGTCTTTTAATAACCAGCCAGACTGATCAATGATCAGTCTGGCTTTTTTATTAGAGATATTGATCAAACCATGAACTGATATAATTCAGGCGCTTAATCCGCTGTCCAGGGTGGCCGCTGCGCGACAAATTGTGCGACGCTTTTGGAAAACGGACGAGCATCGTTTGTTTGTCCATTTTTTTCAAAGCGATGAATAGCTGCTCCGCCTGCTCGATCGGACACCGGTCATCTCGCTCGCCATGCAGGATCAAAAGCGGTGTCTCCACGTTTGCTGCATATTTTAAAGGGGAACGGTCCCAAAGCTTTTCTGTGTCTGTAAACATATCATGCTCAAGCTGCCAGTCTGTGAAGAAATAGCCGATATCACTGACGCCGTGAAAGCTGATCCAGTTTGAAATCGAACGCTGAGTGACGGCGGCTTTAAAGCGGTTCGTCTGCCCGACGATCCAGTTGGTCATAAAACCTCCGTAGCTTCCGCCCGTGACACCGAGCCGTTTAGGATCAATCTGCGGATCTCTTTTCATCGCCTCATCCACAGCCTGCATCACATCCTCATAATCCTTTCCGCCATAATCTCCTCTGACTGCATTTACAAATGTCTGCCCATACCCGTGGCTCCCTCTCGGATTAACATAAACCACTGCATATCCTTTCGCCGCCAGCACTTGAAATTCATGAAAATATGTATGCCCGTACATCATATGCGGTCCGCCGTGTATGTTGAGAATAAGGGGATATGACGAGTCTTCCGCCTGTGCAGGTTTCAACAGCCATCCGTTCACCGTTACGCCGTCTTCTGTAACATATTGAATATCTTCAGGCACTGAAACCGTATGCTCATCGACAAACTTGTCATTCGCGCCAGTCAGCCGCTTCTCTTCCTGCCCAAGCGGGATGCTGTAAAGCTCGCTCGGTCTGTCCGGCTTTGCCACACTGGCAATAAAGTGTTGTTCGTCAGATGACAGTGAAAAACTATTGATATACTCTTTTTCGAGACGAATCGGATACACAAGGCCTTCAATCGACATATAATAGATTCCCGTGCTGCCTTGATCTGTGCCGATCACATAAAATCCTTGGCTGTCCTTCGTCCAAATTGGACGCTGTTCGCCGCCTCCGATCAATGAATCCCCAATCAGCGCATCTGCTAAATGAACATCCAGCATCTCAGTCAGACATGTAAGGAGGTCTTGTTCGATATCATAGAGCCATGCCTTTTCAAGCGTTGCATTTTGATATTCCTGCTCATGCCCAAGCAAAGCAATAAACCTTCCGTCCGGGGAAAAAGAGCTTGATCCGAATGAGCCGCAATGCGGTGTCATTTGCTTGAGAGCTCCAGTCTCCAGCGACATTATGTAGACATCGCTCGGCTTGCTGGCATCATCCGTTTCAGTCAAATTGGCTGAGAAAACAAGCCTTTTGCCGTCAGGAGAAAAGGCAGGATCTCCGTGATCAGCTTTGTGAGTTGTCAGCTGCTTCACCTCGCCAGATTTCACACTGACAAGCGCAAGCTGGGCGTATGAACCTCTCGTCAGCCCTTTGCCGTCACGTTTATAGGCTAGACCTTGCACTTCAACAGGATCAAAGCTGCCCTGCTCTGTTTTCTCTCGATCATGAATACTTTCTCCCTCTCCTAAACTGACAGTGACTAGCACCGACTCGCCATCAGGGGACCATATTGGCTTTGACACGCCATACAGGATATCAGTCAGTTTCTTCGCTTCTCCGCCTTCTGTGCTTATGATATACAGCTGTGCCGCATCACCTTCACGATCAGAAATAAAGGCAAGTGTATGCCCGTCCGGAGACCATCTTGGATCTGTGCTCCGTTTCTCTCCGTGTGTCCAAGGAACAGAACAGCCGCTTTCCGTTTCATACACCCATATATTTGAAGTATATGAATCTTGCTCTTGATCCACTTGCGACTGCACGTATGCAGCACGGCTGCCGTCAGGGGCGTATTGAGGATCGGTCACAGAGACAATCGCTGTGATGTCTTCTGCGGTTATCAGCTTTTTCATATTCATCTCCTCCTTTTCATGTATTTCGTTTTTCTAAATAAAAACTCCTTTATCTCCAGCAGAAAAAAAGCGTCCATCGCTGATGCTGAGGGACGCTTGGCTTGATCTATACACTTTTTGCTTGATATAAAGGATTTCGCTCTATTATACTTCCCTCTTTCGGAACGGTCAAAGCGTCGACTTCACAATGAGGGAAATGAAGCGCGAGCTGTTCTTTCAGCTCTTCTCCGTTTCCTTTTTTGGTCATAACGAGAATCGTCGGGCCTGCACCGCTAAGAGCTGTTCCGTACGCGCCCTTCATCTCGGCGACATGTTCTACTTTTGACAGCTCAGGGACAAGCATCGCCCGGTACGGCTGGTGGAACAAATCCTTCTTCATGATTTTTCCGACGAGCGGCCAATCCTTGGACATGATAGCAGCAATGAGGATATTGCTGACTGCGCTTGCTTTTACAGCGTCCGCATATGGAAACTCTTTCGGCAGCACGTCTCTTGCGTCTCTTGTCAGCACCTCGTAAAAAGGAATGACAACGACAATATCAATGTCAGCATCCGGGACGCGGATCATTTGTGTCTCATCATCTTCATGCAGGCCGACGACAAGCCCGCCAACGAGAGAAGCGCCCGCATTATCCGGATGCCCTTCTTCTAGGCTGGCTACATGCAGCTTGTCCGCATCAGACAGTTTTAAGCCGCATAATTCATCAGCCAGTTCAACGGCCGCTACAATCGCCGCGGCGCTGCTTCCAAGACCGCGTGCGAGCGGGATATCACTCCATACCTTCACATGGACAGGCGGCATTTCTTTTCCATACAAATCTGCTGTCCGTTTTGCCACTTGATAGATCAAATTATCTGTACCGGCCGGAATTCCTGCGACTGTTTCTGTTTCAGCTTCAAAAGACCATTTGTCGCTTTCAAAGACGGTCAGCTTCAAATATCTGCTGAGCGCCATTCCAACTGAATCGAAGCCGGGTCCTAGGTTAGCCGTGCTTCCGGGAACAGTGACAGTGAACAGCATGTCGGCTTCGTTCATACACGAGCCGCTCCTTTTATATATTCAAGGATGCTGTCTTCGTCAGTCGGCAATGTGACCGGCTTGATTTCTGAAATATCGACCGCTGTGTTCGGATCTTTCAATCCGTTTCCTGTTAAGACAGCCACGACCTTGCTGCCTTTCGGAATGTCTCCAGATTTCACTTGCTTCAGAACACCGGCGATAGACGCGCAAGATCCAGGTTCTGCAAACACGCCTTCTTCACGGGCGATCAGCTGATAGGCGTGAAGGATTTCATCATCAGTAACTTCGTCAATTTTCCCGTTGGATTCCTCAGCTGCCTTGACAGCTTTGTCCCAGCTTGCAGGGTTTCCAATCCGAATGGCTGTCGCTATCGTTTCTGGATTTTCAATCACTTTATTACGGACAATTGCCGCCGCGCCTTCCGCTTCAAAGCCGCGCATTTTCGGAAGACCTGTGTTGTTTTTCTCATGATATTCCTTGAAGCCCTTCCAGTACGCCGTAATGTTTCCGGCGTTTCCAACCGGGATCGCCAATACATCCGGGGCTTCCCCCAGCTGCTCGCACACTTCAAAGGCAGCAGTTTTTTGGCCTTCAATGCGGTATGGGTTGACTGAGTTGACAAGAGCAATCGGTGATTTCTCACAAATGGAACGGACAATTTTAAGCGCATCATCAAAGTTTCCATCAATTGCAATAATTTCGGCTCCGTACATGACAGCCTGAGCAAGCTTTCCGAACGCGATTTTACCGTTCGGGATGATGACGATGCATTTCATGTTGGCACGGGCTGCATACGCAGCGGCGGCAGCGGAAGTGTTTCCTGTTGACGCGCACATAATTGTGTCATTTCCTTCTTCTTTTGCCTTCGCCACAGCCATGACCATGCCGCGGTCTTTAAAAGATCCCGTAGGGTTGACGCCTTCCGTTTTGACATGAAGCTCAATTCCAAGCTGCTCGGACAGCTTCGGCAGGTGAATAAGAGGTGTGTTTCCCTCATGTAATGTAAGCGCCGGTGTTTGATCTGTTACAGGTAAAAATGCTTTATATTGATGGATAAGTCCTTTCCACATTAGCTCCAACCGTTCCCTTCTACGCGATATGTGCTTTTGACTTCTTGAACGACTTTCAAATCATTTAAGTTTTGCAGGATATCACTGAAATCAGCTTCTGATGTATGGTGTGTGACAATTACGATTTCTGCCAGCTCATCATGGCCTTTAATCGGCAGCTGAAGGATCTTTTCAAAACTTACGCCCCTCTCTGAAAAGACAGACGTGATTTTCGAGAATGAACCGACTTGATCTTTGACGTGAATTCTTAAAAATTGCTGTGCGTAAATGTCAGACGGCGACTTCATATTTTTTTCGTATTGCGGCGCGACAAAGCTGTTGCCGGTTACCCCAAGACGCATATTTTTCATGACAGCGACAAGGTCGGAAACAACGGATGTTGCAGTCGGCATGCTTCCGGCTCCCGGCCCGTAGAACATCGTCTCACCAACAGCCTCACCATACACATAAACAGCGTTAAACTCATTATGCACGGCTGAAAGCGGATGATGGTCAGGAAGGAGTGTCGGCTGAACACTGACTTCAATTTTGCTGCCGTCACGCTGAGCAATTCCGATCAGCTTCATCGTATAGCCAAGGCGTTTGCTGAAACTGATGTCCTCGTCTGTAATTTGAGAAATCCCCTTTACTTTGACGTCTTCCAGATCCACATTCATCGAGAAGCCGAGGCGCGCCAATATCGCCATTTTCCGTGCAGCATCAAGCCCTTCCACGTCTGAAGTCGGATCAGCTTCAGCAAAGCCGAGATCCTGTGCTTCCTTGAGCACTTCCTCGTAAGGGCTTTTTTCTTTAATCATTTTGGTTAAGATAAAGTTCGTTGTTCCGTTTACGATCCCCATCATCTTTGTAATCCGATCTGACGAGAGCCCCTCCTCCAATGTGCGCAAAATCGGAATCCCGCCGGCAACACTGGCTTCAAAGTAGATGTCGCAGCCATTTTCCTTCGCTTCTGCAAGCAGCTCGGAGCCGTACACAGCCATTAAATCCTTGTTTGCTGTGACAACATGCTTTTTCGATTTTAGCGCGTCGAGCAGATATTGTTTTGTCTGCTCAACTCCGCCGATGACCTCGATCACGACATCAACATCTGGATCATTGATGACATCATCCACTTCTGTCGTGAGCGCTTCCTTCGGCAAATCTACTTCTCTCCTTTTCTCTAGATCTTTTACAAGCACTTTTTTTATCGTAATCGGACAGCCGACCTGATGCATCAGCTTATCCTGATGGTCTTGAATAATTTTAACGACACCGCTTCCCACGGTACCCAAACCTAAAAGCCCCACACGAATCGCTTTCAAAAAAACTCCACCTTTCTTTTAATTGTCCGTTCGAAAAAGACAATTGTTAACTCAACACAGACATATAAGTTACAAACATTATATAAGTCTGCTCTTGTTTTGACAAGATAGCAATCGGCTGAATTTTATGAATGTAAGCGTTTAATGCATTGATATGACAAGATTCTTTATTTTCTAATTATTTTTGTCAGATTTTCTCCTCAGCCTGAACGGCCTTTGCCGAGCCAGCTTACGCGGGGAACAAATAGCTTCTGTCCCCTCATGTTCATGAATTCCTGCGCTGTATTGAGAAATTGCTCATAGCGTCCGCAGTCGTTCAGAATGAAGTCAAGCTGCTCTTCATAATAGTGCTTATCTGACTCTGATGACATGTAGTAGCTCTCTACGATTTCAAAATAATGAAGCGGAAAGAGCAGCCGACTGTATAGAAGGCGTTTTGAAAAAGAAGACAGCGGTGTGACTTGCTCGTATTCTTGCAAGAAAAGAAAGCCGTGCTGATGAAAATCTTGTCTGTGATGCAAAAACGTATGCCTCATGTATTCAGCCAAATCTCGTGAAGAGTGGTCAAATACCCAATCGGATGGAATCCTGATCAAGGAGTCGGGTGACCATGTATGTCTTTCCATCCTCTGATGGCATATCGTTCCTGAATCAGCGGCTTGAGGCTTGTCATCCAGTTCAGTGTCCACTAAATATTGTATCGCATTTTCTGACAGCCCTGCATAATATGGAAATGACTCAATCATTTTTTTATCGAACGGCTCATGCGGCGGCGTATGAACTTTTTGCTGCCAAAAAACCTCAAGCTGATCAATGCGTTTTCCCCACAGATCCTTCCACTGGCCGATCCTTCCCGCTGCCTTCACCTCATACGGATACCCGCGGCCTTTACGGTGAAATTCCGCAAGCTCCTGACCAACGGAGAACGTCCTGTTTGAATACGGGGGTGCCGCTTTCAGCAAAGCGTACGTTTTCTTCTCATGTTCAAACGTCAGCTCACCTTCTTTTGTAAAGATAAAAACAGAAACGTATGGGTCACTTTGTTCTTGTAAATACTGACTCATGTAATAAAGCTCCGCCAGTTCGGTATCTGAGAATTGGGAAACGGGGACAATCAGAAAGAATGAATTCGGTGTCTGAAAGCATTGATATGTGTGCTGGTACGTGGAAAGCTGTCTGATATGAATGCCGTATTTTTCTTTTATTGTACCTTTCACAATGATCACCTGCCTATTGAATTAGGGCTTCATCACATCGTAGTCATACACGTCTGGAATTATGAATACATATTTTCATCCGACAAAGGCGCAAGAAAAAGTCGTAAACATCTCACATATTTTGTATAAACTAGTAAAAAAGATTGGGTGAAACTGATGTCAGAAAACGAACAAATCAGTCAGATGGAAGCAAAAGCAAGAGCACGGATGAAAGAGCGAGGCGTTGAGGTATCAGACATTGCAGAGCTTGTCTTTTTTCTGCAGAAAAAATACCATCCAGATTTAACAATTGATGAATGCACACTGAACGTCAATCGCGTTCTTGCAAAACGCGAGGTGCAAAATGCGATTTTAACGGGCATTGAATTAGATGTTCTTGCTGAGCAGAAAAAACTGTCTGAACCGCTGCAAACGATACTGGAAACGGATGAAAGCCTATATGGAGTAGATGAAATTTTGGCATTTTCCATCGTGAACATTTATGGATCAATCGGGTTTACGAACTACGGTTACATTGACAAAGAAAAACCCGGAATTCTTAAGCATTTGAATGATAAGTCAACAGGCGAATGCCATACCTTTTTAGATGACATCGTTGGGGCGATTTCCGCCGCGGCCTCCAGCAGGCTCGCACACCGCGCGCGACATACAGAATAAGGGCACCCTTTTCGGGCGCCCTTTTTTTATATGTATGGAATCCATTCAGTCAGAGAGTCAATTGCATGAGTCGGTTTTTCCATGTCGTCTGTCATATGCTCTCTTTTCGTTACGCCTGTGTGAACGAGCAGAGTATCCATACCAGCGTTTATGCCGGCCATAATGTCCGTCGCATAGTTGTCACCGACCATCAGAGTTTCGGATACATCCGTGCCAAGAACACGCATCGCCTGCTCCATAATGATGGATTCCGGCTTGCCGATAAATATCGGCTGTACCCCTGTCGATACGGTTAAAACAGATGTCAGTGAGCCGTTTCCGGGCAGAAGGCCTCTTTCAGTCGGAATCGCAATATCTCCGTTTGTGGAAATAAAACGGGCTCCATTTCTAATGGCCAGACAGCCGACAGCAAATTTTTCGTATGTAATAGAACGGTCAATCCCAACGACAACAAAATCCGCATTTTCCCCGCCAAACGTCAGGCCATTTTCTTCAATTGCCTGGCGGATTCCTTCTTCCCCGATCACATATACAGACGCGTCTTTTTTTTGCTGGGCGATATGCTGTGCAGTTGCCATGCTGGTCGTGAAGACTTGTTCTTCTGTTGCCGGAATATCAAAAGAGACGAGCTTGTCTGCCACCTGCTTCGGTGTGCGCGAAGAGTTGTTTGTCACAAAAAGATATGGAACGCCGCGATCTTTCAGCGTTCTGACAAATTCACACGCTTCTTCAATTTTTTCCGTCCCATTGTACATCGTTCCGTCTAAATCAATTAAATACCCTTTATATGTTTTCATATCCAACACTCCTGTGGCTTTCCAGTTGTTATTTAAACGCAGAAACAGGGCCAAGCTCTGTTTCCAAGTAGCTTCTGATTCGCTTCGGGAAGTTTTGAAGAGCTGTTTGATGGGCCGTAATCAGCCTGTAAAGCTCTTTGCTGTCAGTGAGCATGTACTGCTGTACCAATGTTTTACGGTAGGCGATCACTGTCTTGAGCTCCGTTCCCTCTTGTTCTGTGACAACTTTTTCATCAACAAGTATGTCCATCATGTCATTATAACTGCCCGGGTCCCGCATAATAAAACCGTCAATCATGTCATTGCCTGTATCCAGAATGCATTCGATTAACAGATGGCCTATACGCTGAAGCGCCAATCCCCCGATTTCTGACTGCCAAGCTGCTTGTGAGTTAAACAGTGCCAGCTGGTGCTCAAAGAACCCGAGTGTTTGCTCGATCTTGTTTCTGTCAACAAAATACATGACAGCATCCCCTTTGTATATATTTATTTTCTGATTCGTTTCAAGACAAAATACGCACAGCCGAAATTGCAGTATTCATAAATGTATTCATCTAATGTGCTGATTTTCGTTTCAAAGGTTGCCTTTTGATTCTGGTCGTCAAAGAAGCCCTTGAGCCTGAGCTGGCCGTATCCCCAGTCTCCCACAATATAATCGTATTTATTTAAAATATCAGAGTAGCGGGCTTTAAAAGCCTCTTCATTGAAGCCGTCTTTGAAATTGTGCACCAAGTCAAATTCGGCATTTTGAATAAGAATCATGATCTCACCTCTTTTTCACTCTTTCCTATCATAATTCATTGCCTCGTCCCCATCAATTGCTAATGAATAAATCATGCGATTTGGCTACCCTGCATATGAGGCGGGATTTACAAATGAAACTCAATGCTGTTACCCTTTTCCTGTTGATTGGGCTTTATTCGGGTGCGGAGTTCATACTGACAAACGGGTCCCAATTCATATGTCTGACTTGAAATGATGAGAATCGACAAATTGCTATGTGTTCTATCAACAAGAACAATTGACGCTGCGAATAGCGGATAACATTGGAATGCGGGAAGAAACCGCTCCCAACATATCAAGTGTAACGGTTCAGCTCCCTCCTATTCAAGATGCTCCGACATTGACAATCGAGCAAGCGAAGAGCATGGCAGCTTCTGTAAGACTGCGCTACTATCATGTCTATATGTCCGATAATCCAAACCATATACAGCCGATCAAAAATAACAGCTATCCCAGCTCCGATTTCATGCCAGGGTCGACTAAAAAGAATAAAAACCGCCCCGTAAGGAAGCCGTGTCTCAAAACGTCAATAGAGAAACCCACCAGAACGTAATTCAATAGGAAAGACAAAAACGCCAGATGACCTGGCGTTTTGGCATTATGCTTGTGCTTGGCGTTTTTTAGATGCTTCGTTCACCTGTTCATCCGCATGGTAGGATGAACGGACAAGCGGGCCGGCTTCGCAGTGGCTGAAGCCTTTTTGCATCGCGATTTCCTTTAATTCTGCAAATTCATCAGGGTGATAATATTTTTGGACTTTCATGTGTTTTTTCGTCGGCTGCAAATACTGTCCTATTGCCATAATATCCACGTTGTTTGCCAAAAGGTCGTCCATGACTTCAATAATTTCTTCCTTCGTTTCCCCGAGCCCGATCATGATGCTTGATTTTGTCGGAATGTCAGGCTGCATTTCCTTCGCACGGCGCAAAAATTCCAGCGAACGGTCGTATGTCGCCCGCGCACGGACTCTTGGCGTCAGGCGGCGAACTGTTTCGATATTGTGATTCAGGATGTCTGGGCGTGTATCCATCAAAGTTTTTAAATTATCATAGTTTCCGCCCATATCAGACGGCAGCACCTCAATTGTCGTGAACGGGCTTTTTCTGCGGATCGCACGGACAGTTTCCGCGAAAACGCCTGCCCCGCCGTCCTTCTGGTCGTCACGGGCAACAGCCGTAATAACCGCGTGTTTCAGATTCATAAGCGCGACAGAATCGGCTACGCGTTCAGGCTCTTGCAGATCAAGCTCAGTCGGAAGGCCTGTTTTGACAGCACAGAAACGGCATGCTCTTGTACAAACGGAGCCCAAAATCATAAATGTAGCTGTACGTCTGACCGCCCAGCATTCATGAATATTCGGACATTTCGCTTCTTCGCATACGGTATGCAGATTGTTTTCCCGCATGAGTTTTTTAAGTCCTGTATAATTTTCATTTGTATTTAATTTGATTTTGAGCCATTCGGGCTTTCTGAGGTGTTCGTCTTTCTTTGCCAATTCCCATCATCTCCAATATACTCAATTTCTGTCACGAAACATTCTGAAAACGAGAAAAGTGCAGGTTTTTTTATTTCTGCAACAAAAATAATGTTTTTCTAACTAAAGAAAGTCTTTTCTTTAGACACTTTACCATAGGAAAAATTTCTCGACAAGGGAAGATCATTACTGACATTTTTAAGCCGGCTTGCCGCAAACTATGTGTATTCAATATGAAAGGAGATTCTTATGTGAAAGTTTTGTTATCTGCTCTTCTTCTCCTTTTGTTTGCGTTTGAGCCCTCTGCGCATGGAAAAAAACTTACAGATCCAGTGCTGTCGAAACGAATGGAATTATATCATAAAGTCGAGGCTGTGACGCAGATTCCTTGGTACGTACTCGCTGCTGTCGATCAATATGAGGAAAATGTCCGGAGCAATAAAAAAGACCTGCCTGACAAAGCAGGAATCATC
Source organism: Bacillus sp. SKDU12 (assembly GCF_010093085.1). GTDB lineage: Bacteria > Bacillota > Bacilli > Bacillales > Bacillaceae > Bacillus > Bacillus mexicanus. The sequence continues at coordinate 135,138 of NZ_MSRC01000016.1, forward strand.
AGCATCTATATACCGGATGAAATGTGGAGCGGACCTGAAAATCCTAATCCGAAAGATGATGCGCCGTTAAGCATTAAAGTGTTTGACGGGATCGGGATGGATGGTGATGGAGACGGGAAAGCCGAGGTCAGCAATGATGAAGATATTTTGTATACATTCAGCCAATACTTGCTGTCATACGGGACAGATGACGACAACATCCGCATCGGGCTTTGGAAGTATTACCGGCGTGACCAGACAGTGGGGATTATTTCTGAATTCATGAAGCTGTTTAAAGCATACGGCCGAATTGATCTGGACGAGCATGCGTTTCCGCTTCCAATCAGAACCGATTACAGCTACCGCAGCACGTGGGGAGATGCCCGCGGATTCGGCGGAAGGCGTATCCATGAAGGCACGGATATCTTTGCCCATTATGGTCTTCCTGTCAGATCCACCTGCTACGGCGTAGTTGAAATGAAGGGCTGGAACCGCTTCGGAGGATGGAGAATCGGCATCAGAGATATTAACAATACGTATCATTATTTTGCCCACCTCAATGGGTTTGCCAAAGGAATAAAAACTGGACAAATCGTTGAACCCGGTCAAGTGATCGGATCTGTCGGCAGCTCCGGATACGGCCCGCCGGGAACCGCTGGGAAGTTCCCGCCGCATCTTCACTACGGAATGTACAAAGATAACGGAAAAACTGAATGGTCGTTTGATCCGTACCCGCATTTGCGGGCATGGGAGCGCTATGAATATAAACATAAGAAATAACAAAAAGCCGCCTCTTTGACAGGTGGCTTATTTGCTGTTTTTTTCACTTTTTGAATCGGCTTCTTTGCCGCTCGGGAGCTGGACAGAAGGCGTGACGCCTGAGCCGCCGCTTCCATTATAAAACTGCGGCACTTCGCCCTGCACTGCTTTAATGGATACAGGAACATTATTTGTGACGACAGCGGTTTTGCTGGCGAACGGAATAATGACCTTCACTTTAATTTCAACAAAGATGCTGATATCAATCAGTGCATTATTTATGCCATACGGCTTGATTTTGGTTTTGACATCTGTAAAAGCGTCGCCGATTAAATTAAACCGGACCGGAATTTTCGGCCCGAGGTTTCCAAGGAGGCTGTTGCCGGTTACCTGTCCGAGCGGAATGTTAATCATAATATTTTCACTGGCGCCGCTGTGACCGGTATGGTTTTCCATCTCTTTCAAATGAGCCTGAAGCTGCTTTGTTACTTTTGTTTTCACACTGTTTATAACCTGTGTATTAAAATCGATTGTCGTTAAGTTCCCGTTTTCATCGGAATTCATTTGAAACATGTCTTTCATATTTTCACTGTCGGACATGTAATCCTCAATCGAGTCCTGGATCACCTCTGTCGCCACACGCTTCGTTTCCATCTCGCCGATGCTCATTAAAACAGGTTTAATTGAGCCATTGATCATCCAAAGACTGACTGTTGTTGACAGAATAAAAAAGACAACTGACAAGAGCATCACGTACCGGAAAGGCAAAGGTCCTCTCTTGCGAAAAGGGCCGCGATATCTTGGCAAGAAAATCCCCCCTTACATATCACAATGTATGCTTGTAAGAGGGGACATAGTAACAGCCGGGCCAAATTATTTTAATTCACCATTTTTAAAAGTGCGTCTCTGCCGCTCATGCCGGTATGGATGCCGAGATCCTCCGCGGCGTATGTCACGGATTCCAAAGGTGCATCTAATAGCTGGTCAACGGTGCGTACACCGACTGCGCGCCCCGCCACGATGCCCCGCTCCTTTAGCTTTTCATTGAGCAGCGCCACATCAAGCGCGCCGCACATAATGTATCCGTGATCGTTTGTGACAGCCATAAAATTCGTTTTTGGAAGCTTCACTGTCACAGCTGTAAAAGGCTGTCCTTCTATCATGATTGGTGTCAGATTCACCACATCAAACACTCCCTTCATTCATCACTTTATGATGAAGGGCACAGCTTGTTGTGGGCTGACCTCCTTTATTGCGCGAGCTTCCATGCGAGCAGATCACGCAAAAACTCCGGCATGAAATATTCCTTTTCTGCGGCGTCGCGGATAATTGGAAACATCCTGCCGAGTGTAAACATATCAAGCACGGCAACGGCGTATTGTTTATGTTTTTCAATCTCTTTTCCGTTCAGTGTGATTCGTGTAACATGCGTGATTCCGTCATCAAGCCGTTCCGTTTCTACATCAATACCCGCATACACCATTTTCCCCATCACTTCACCGCGGAAGCCGAGCCCTTTGATTCGGAGCTGTTCCATTTGCTCTGAAGCCGCATGGACAATGGTTTCCTTTAATTCTTCTCCTGTCAGGCGGACAGCCACCGGGTTGATCGGATGAGGACAGATGCGGTGCAAATCCAGCTTCGTCACAGGACCCGCTTTCAGCGGACCGAGAATAACTCCTGAGTTCACCATACTAATATCCGTCCCGCACCATTCCTTTAACGCATACGCCAACAGCAAAGGCAGCTCTGATTCTTCAAACCATTTGACCTCAGCATCTTGTGCAAGCTCGGCAACGGCATCGGACAGCATTTCCTCGGCTTCACTTTCTTTTTCATGAAGAAATGCTTTTGTTTCGGCGGATTCTCCTCGCCATTCTGCCATGCTCTGCACAGACGCTGTTTTATTGATGATGCTTCGCTGTACGCTGTCCACTGTCATTTCTACACAACCGACATAATGCCCGTATTTCTCGGCGCTGGCAAGCAAAACACCGTTCACCACTTGTCCATCTTCAAGCAAATGATGGGTGTGCGATTCCAGTATCACATCAATCTCAGGAACCGCTTCAGCCACTGCCTGATCATCAAGAATGCCTAAATGTGACAGCAGAACGATGATATCAGCCTGCCCTTTCACTTCATGGATGGTGTTTTTTATGCTTTCTAGCGCATCCGTTACTGTCCATCCCAGCTTGTCATAAACGGGATAATACGGCACAGTCACGCCTAAGAAAGCGATGGACATACCGTTTTTCAATGTTTTGATATGGGAAGGAACCGCCCAGGACGGACGATGTCCGTTTTTATCAAATAAGTTGGAGACAATAACGGGAAATTCAGCATGATCATATAGGGCAGCGAGCTCTTCATGCGGAAGCGTAATCCCTTCGTTATTACCGATCGCCGCTCCATCAATGCGAAGACGGTTCAAGAGATCAACATTCGCTTTTCCGAACGTCGCCTCTGTCACAAATTGAAAACGATCAAGATGATCGCCAATATCAAAAACGAGCGTCTCTTCGCTGTCTGATTGGTGCTCTTTTCTTTTCTGCTCGATATAATCTACAATTTTTGGCCAGTTTTCAAAATGGCTGTGCAAATCATTTGTATGATATAAGCGAAGCTTCTCCTTCATAATATCTCTCCCTAATCGTTCAGCTGAAAATACCTTCATAAATAAGCTGGCAGCCGATTAAAATCAATACGATCCGCATGATCATTACGATCCTTTTCGTCTGCATTTTTCTATTGATGGCGGCGCCAAGCTTTCCGCCAAACCAAGCGCCGGGCACAAGTGCGAGGGCGTACAGCCAATTGACATGCCCGGAAATGATATGTGAAACAGAGCCTGTCATAGAGGACAGGAAAATAATAAACATCGACGTTGCCACGGCAACCTTCGGCGGAAACAGGAATAAAAGCATCATCGCCGGGACCATCAGCGAACCGCCGCCTATTCCGAAAAGCCCGCCTAAAAAGCCGACAACAAAGGCAATCGCAATGCCAATAGGAGCCTGATATGAGTACGTATAAGGCTCACCGGCATCATCTTGGAAGGTCCGAATAATGCCTTTGTGGGCTTTGTTGATCGGCCGGGCTTTCGCTTTCAGCATTAAAGATAATGAAATAAGAATCATAAAGATGCCAAACCAAACGGAAAACGAGTTTGAATTGAACAGCTTTGACACGTAAGCTCCGATAATGCTGCCGGGGCCTGAACCGATAAAGAAAATGAGCCCGCTTTTATAATCAACGGTTTTATATTTCATATAAGCTAAAGTTGAAGACAGACCCGTAAAAATAATGACCAAAAGCGAAGTTCCGATCGCGACCTGCGGCGTCACATCCTGAAACAGCGGCGTCACTGTGCTTAAAAACATCAGAGACGGCACGATGATAATGCCGCCGCCAAGTCCAATCAGGCTCCCTACCGTACCTGCAATAAATCCCAGTACGACCAAAATCACAAACGACATCAATCAAAACCTCTTTTCTAAAATAAATCGAGCTGTCTCGGTGCAAGTCCGCTGTACTCGATATTAAGCAGTTCAAGCATCTGCTTACCGTTATCCGCGGCGTCACCGCCGGAATTGTTATTGAACAGGACAAAAACATCCTTACATTGCTGCTGCAATTCATTCAGATGTTTTTTCCAATCTATCAGCTCTTGCTGATTATAGCGGTATAAGTACCTGACTTCCCGCCAGTTTTTCCCGCCATCAGGCTTCATCCAGCCCTGTTTGTTGCGTCCGTGAAGCCTGACGAGCGTTTTGTTTTCATCGGTGGCATGCAGCACAGTCGGAACGCTGCCTTCTCCGATTTGCGGTTCATCACAGACGCTGTGAATCCAGCCTTCCGCTTTCATAAATGAAAGTGTCTGCTCATAAAATGACGGCGAGAACCACGAGCGATTTCTGAATTCAAGCGCACATGGAATATCTCCCATTTGGCGCTTGCACCATCTCAAGTAGGCGACATTCTCCTTCTTGCAGTCAAACCACGGCGGGAATTGGAACAGCACCATGGCAAGCTTATTGCTATGTAAATATGGCGTTAACGATACCTTAAATGCGGCAAACATCTCCTCTTTCGAATCAAAAGGAATGTCACCGCGCTGATGACCCGTCATGCCCTGATATGCTTTCACGATAAATTGGAAGGATTCGGGCGTTTCTTTGACCCATTTTTCATTATTGCGCGCAGGCTGAATCGCGTAAAAGCTTGCGTCTAATTCAACGATCGGAAAATGGGAGGAATAGGCCTGCAATTTTTTCTGGCTGGCCGTTTTCGGCGGATAGATGCTGTCATGATCCCCCCACCCCGTCAGTCCGATATAAATCACAATCATTCACCTCTCTCCCAGTTTATCACACGTGTTTTCAGGTTTCCTCGGAAATGCTGTTTATATGGCAGGAAAATGCTGAACAAAGATGCTGGTATTGTTCGTCATTCGTATCTCTTGAAGAAGGGGGTATGCTGATATTCTATCGGCGCGTATAACTGTTCACTCGTGAAATTACAAATCACGCCGTTGATGCTGTTCTAAAAATGCCGGTTTTCACCTGATTTTATTTTAAAAATAATGTCTTCGAATTGTTCCTGAATCACCAGTGCCGTCACACCGCATAGGTGATTCAGGATAGATTTGGCGTGTTCCATTGTCTCCGTCTCCTTATAAAAAAGATACCACGTTGATCACTTTTAAAAAAACAAAGATGCGGAAATCAAAAAAACCCGACAGTTTAACCGCCGGGTTTACGAAGGAACGACAAGCGCTCCGTCCATGCCTTTTTCTGCTTCCTCTCCTTCACTGTACACACATCGCCCTTTACTGTATGTGGCCGAAATGCGGCAAGGAAATGAATGACCTTCATATAGGCTTAGCTTATGCTTTGCAAACATCGATTCTCTTGTGACAGTGTACGGCTCCATGCTGACGAGCACAAAATCCGCATCACAACCCGCTTCAAGCCGCCCTTTATTTTGAAGCCCGAATCGCCGCGCAGGCGCTGCCGCTGTCCATTCAGCAACGGTTTCAAATGGAATCTGATGTCCAAGTGCCAGTTCCAGCATTCCTAATAAAGTGAACTGTCCGCCATTGATTCCGCCCCATGATAAAAACAGATTATCCTCCCGTTTTAAAAATGGATGACAAGGTGAATGATCTGAGGAAATCATGTCAATGTGCCCCGCCATGAGCGCCTCGATCAGCGCTTCCTGACTTTGCGGCGAACGAAGCGGAGGCGCGCATTTTGCGACAGAGCCCTTTTCACGTAAGTCATTATGGCTGAACAAGACATAATGCGGGCATGTTTCAACCGACACATCAAGACCTTCCTGCTTCGCCTCTCTGATCAGCCGGACCGCTTTCGCCGTACTGATATGAACGAAATGAACCGGACAGCCTGTCACCTTCGCGTACTGGATGGTGCGATACACCGCTTCAGCTTCTGCTTCCTCCGGGCGGGAGGCGGCGTACGCATTCGCATCCACCTTTCCTTTATTGGCCAAAACCATCTGTAAATAGCTTGTGATTGCGTCGCTCTCTGCATGAAGAGCGAGAATTTTTTCCGCAGTCGCGATTTCTGCCATGCCTTTCAGCAAGGTCCTTTCATCAACAGAGCGGAATTCGTCTGTGCCTGATTTTGATAAGAATGCTTTAAATCCGATGACGCCCGCTTCAGCCATCGGACGGATATCCTCAATGTGGCCGGGCACAAGGCCGCCCCAAAGCGCAAAATCCACGGCTGATTTTTGCCTGCCGAGTTCAGCTTTTGTAAGTAGATGCTCTGCCGTCACTGTTGATGGAATGCAATTGAGCGGCATATCGAAATAGGTGGTACAGCCGCCTGCCGCCATCATGCGCGAACCTGTTTCAATTCCCTCCCAGTCCTCTCTTCCCGGTTCATTGAAATGAACATGGCAGTCTATCACACCAGGGAACACAAATTTCCCATCTGCCTCGATCGTTGCTGCTCCGCTTGCTTCAATAGCAGTATCAATCTCGGCAATAACCCCGTTGCAAACTGCAATATCCGCTTCTTTCACGCCATCTGGCATCACTGCCTTCGCACCTTTTATCACCATATCGTAAGCCATATTGATCCCCCCATGTCAGGTTGCCGATTTTCTATGTCAGTTTATGTAACACATTCCGTTCTATTTTCAACAGTTTACTGCTACTATGATCGTATTACATCAGCAAAACCGCTAGAATTCCTATTGAAAATTATTCATCTTAACCAATGTTTTTTTAGAAAGGGAGAGTGCGCTATGAATATTTTTGATGTGATGAAAATACCGGCTTATGAAAACGCCACTTTAATCGCGGGAAAAGCAGGAGGAGAAAGAGAGGTTCAGCATGTCAATATGATGGACGCTCCAGATATCGCGGACTTTTTGCATAAAAATGAATTGCTCGTTACTACCGCGTATCACCTGAAGGATCATCCGCACCAATTATCTGAACTGATTCGACAAATGGCAAAACGCGGCTGCGCGGGTCTCGGCATTAAAACAAAGCGCTACTTGGAGGATATTCCAAAAGAAATCATCGAACTGGCTGATTCATACGCGTTTCCAATCATTGAGCTGCCAGAACAAATCCGCCTCGGCGATATTGTGAATGCAACACTCAGCCACATTCTCGATATGCGTTCTAACGAGCTGCAGCAAGCCATTTACGCGCACAAAAAATTCACAAATCACATTATGAGCGGCAAGGGACTGCAATCCCTTCTCAAAAAGGTATCAGACCTCCTTCAGCTCCCCGTGCTGCTTCTTGACCAGCATGCCAAAATGCTGTCTGCGTCCGATCATATTTCAATTGAGACGGAGAAGCTGAAAGGCACCCTGAATACCGTACACGGACCGTTTTTCACTTGTTTCTCTACGATCTCGGACCGACAAACGTATTCTGTTCTTCCTATTTATAATCACGAAAAAAACTGCGGCTATCTGCTGATACCCGACATGATGCAGGCCGGCGACAAAGGATTGATCCTCACCATTGAGCAAGCTGCCAACGTCATTTCCTTTGAACTTCTAAAGGAAAATGCGCTGAAGCAATTCAGCCGGCGGGCGCGCAATGAGTTTTTCAGCAATTTTATCGAGCGCTCATTTTCCTCAGACGATGAAATCAAAAACCGGGCAAAGGAATTTAAGCTGCGCTGGGATCAAAAGTACATGTGTATTGCGGGAAAACTCGACCGGAATCATGAATCAATCAGCTTTACAGAAAACCAGCTCGCCTCTGACAGTGTATTCGAATGTCTTGAAGGCGAATTATCAGCCTTCCCGTTTCCGCCTCACCTCTTTATTAAAGGAAATGTCGGCATTATTCTGATCGAAGCAACAGACAGCTGGAGTGAAATGCACGCCTCGGTGATCAACTTTTTAAAGCAGTTTCAAACACAGATCAATGCGCAATTGAAACGGACTGTGTCCTTCGGCATCAGCAATATATGCCAAAAGCTCATTGACGTTCCCGACGCGTTCACCGAAGCCTCAGACGCTCTGCAATCAGGACATTTGTCAAGAAGCACAGAGTTTATTCAGGTGTATCACGCCAAAGATGTGCCTGAGCTTCTCCGCCTGCTCCCAGTTGAGGATTTGAAGAAATTTTACAACTCCACGCTTCAAAGCCTTGCTGAAAAACAGCAGGAGGATCAAAGCCTGCTTCACACGTTATCCGTCTATTTAGAAACACACTGCCAAATTTCCGAGACAGCAAAGCGTCTTTACGTTCATCGCAATACGGTGATTTACCGCCTTGAAAAATGCGAGGAGCTGCTGGGCAAAAGCTTAAAAGATCCTGAGATGACGATGCGTTTGCGGCTTGCCTTACGAATGCAGCGGCTGATCAGTTAACACTTGTCACATTCTCTTACAAACCAAATTGTTTTTCGTCACTTTCAGCAACAGCACCTGTCTTTTTCGGCTACTGTATCCAATGACACCCGACAGTCAGCACGTTATCATGTTACTAAAGTTCACATGAAAAAGGAGGGACTATCGTGGAACAAAGATCGTTTGCAGTGTTTACACTTGGCCTTCAGCATGTCCTGGCTATGTATGCAGGCGCAATTTTAGTGCCCCTGCTTGTCGGCAGGGCGCTGAACTTAACAGCTGAACAGTTGTCCTACCTGTTGGCGATTGACCTGTTAACGTGCGGTGCAGCCACGCTTTTGCAAACCTTGCGCGGCGCATATGTCGGCATCGGGCTGCCCGTCATGCTCGGCAGTTCATTTGTGGCCGTCACTCCAATGATTGCAATCGGCACGAACTATGGCGTTCACGCGATTTACGGTTCAATCATCACGACAGGGTTATTTATCTTTTTGTTCGCGCATTTTTTCGGTAAGCTAACTTTGTTGTTCCCTCCTGTCGTGACAGGTACCGTTGTCACCTTAATCGGCCTTTCACTTGTTCCGACAGGTGTAAAAAATATGGCTGGCGGCGAAAAAATAAACGGCAGCCCCAACCCCGAATACGGTTCGCTCGAAAACCTTCTTCTCTCTGTCGGCGTCCTTGTCCTAATCTTAGTCCTCAACCGCTTTCTCAAAGGATTCGCTCGAACGCTGTCCGTTCTAATTGGAATCGCCGCCGGGACAGCGGCAGCAGCCATCATGGGCAAAGTCAGCTTTTCTGCTGCCGCTGCAGCCCCGCTCTTCCAAATCCCGAAGCCGTTTTACTTCGGAGTCCCTTCATTTGAAATCGGCCCGATCTTAACGATGCTGATCGTCGGAATCGTCATTATCGTGGAATCAACCGGCGTTTTCTACGCAATCGGAAAGATATGCGGCAGGCCTTTAAGCGAAAAAGACCTCGTCAAAGGCTATCGGGCGGAGGGGATTGCTATTTTAATCGGCGGGCTGTTCAACGCCTTTCCCTATAACACCTTTGCACAAAACGCCGGCTTATTGCAGCTGACGAAAGTGAAAACGAGAAATGTCATCGTTATCGCAGGCTGTATCCTTGTCTGTCTCGGACTGATTCCGAAGATTGCCACCCTTGCTTCCGCCGTTCCTGTCGCAGTGCTTGGCGGAGCGACTGTAGTCATGTTCGGCATGGTGATTGCGTCTGGCGTCAAAATGCTTAGCACAGCGGACCTCACAAATCAATATCACCTTCTGACGATCGCCTGCTCAATCGCACTCGGTATTGGCGCCAGCACAGTGCCCGCCATTTTCACTGATTTCCCCGCTCCAATTCGGATTCTGGTCAGTGACGGCACGATCACCGGCAGCCTGACCGTCATCTTTTTGAATCTATTTTTCAGCTTACGCGGCAAAAAAGAAACAACAGCGCCGAAAACAGAATTTCCGGTATTAGACCATACACTCGCATTAAAAAAAGAGGTGTGAAAAAGATGAAGGAACAGCACAATGCCTTTCAGCTGATGATGCTCGGACTTCAGCATATGCTTGCTATGTATGCCGGAGCGATTCTCGTTCCGCTGATCGTCGGCGCGGCGATCGGTCTGAATGCCGGTCAGCTGACATATGTAATCGCTATTGATTTGTTCATGTGCGGAGCCGCAACCCTTTTACAGCTTTGGAAAAACCGCTATTTCGGCATTGGTCTCCCAGTTGTGCTCGGATGTACGTTTACCGCAGTCGGTCCGATGATTTCCATCGGCAGTACATACGGTGTCTCAGCGATATACGGCGCCATTATCGCCTCAGGGCTGATGATCATCTTAGCCGCGGGCTTCTTCGGGAAGCTTGTCCGTTTTTTTCCGCCTGTCGTGACCGGTTCAGTCGTCATGATCATCGGTATCAGCCTGATTCCGACGGCAATGAACAATTTGGCCGGCGGTGAAGGAAGCAAAGACTTCGGCACACTGGAAAACGTACTCCTCGGGTTCGGCGTCACAGCTTTTATCTTATTGCTGGTTTATTTCTTTAAAGGTTTTATCCGTTCTATCGCGATTTTGCTCGGCCTTATCGCAGGAACAGCGGCTGCATTCTTCATGGGGAAAGTCGATTTTTCTGACGTCACGGAGGCGTCCTGGCTTCATGTTCCGTCCCTGTTTTATTTCGGGCTGCCGACCTTTGAACTGCCGGCAGTTATGATGATGCTTCTCGTGGTTATTGTCAGCCTTGTTGAATCGACAGGCGTTTACTTTGCTCTGGCCGATATCACAAACCGCAGGCTGTCGGAAAAGGATCTGGAAAAGGGCTATCGGGCAGAAGGCCTAGCGATTTTACTTGGCGGCTTATTTAACGCATTCCCATATACCGCCTTCTCGCAAAATGTCGGTATTATTCAGCTTTCAAAAATAAAAAGTGTCAACGTCATCGCGATCACTGGAATCATGCTGATGGCAGTCGGACTCGTTCCAAAAGCCGCAGCATTGACAACAGTGATTCCACCCCCGGTTCTCGGCGGCGCAATGATTGTCATGTTCGGCATGGTCATTTCTTACGGGATCAAAATGCTTTCCAGTGTTGATTTCGATTCACAGGGAAACCTGCTGATCATCGCCTCTTCCGTCAGCTTAGGGCTCGGCGTCACCACAGTTCCCGCATTGTTTTCATCTCTTCCGGGTGCAGCCTCGGTCCTGGCAGGAAGCGGAATTGTGATCGGCAGTTTGACGGCAATTGTACTGAACGCTTTTTTTCAAACGAAGCAGCCGAATGGCACTGAAATCAAAACGTAAAGGAAGATGCCTATGCTCACGCTGGACGACCTGAACCAAATGGACACAACAACACTGACAGACACGCTCGGATCAATTTTCGAACACTCTTCATGGATTGCGGAGAAAGCCGCGGCATTACGGCCATTTTCTTCCCTTTCTGACCTTCACCACAAAATGGCGGGTATTGTGAAAGCAGCAGACCGCCAGACACAGCTTGATTTACTCAACAAACACCCCAGACTCGGCACAAGGAAAACAATGAGCAACGCATCAGTAATAGAGCAGCAAAACGCGGGGCTCAGCAAACTTGAACAAGAGGAATACGAGGAATTTCTCAAGCTGAATGAACACTACGATGATCGCTTCGGCTTTCCTTTTATTTTAGCGGTAAAGGGAAAGACGAAACAGGACATTCACCGAGCCTTGATGGCAAGGCTTGAGAACGAACGTGAAACAGAATTCCAACAGGCTCTACAAGAAATATACCGCATCGCCCGCTTTCGACTGGCGGCTATCATCACTGAAAAAGGGGAGAGGAAAATGAAAAGAACCATGTCTTACGGCAAAGGAAATGTATTTGCATACCGAACATTTTTAAAGCCGCTCACAGGAGTAAAGCAAATCCCAGAGTCGTCTTTTTCTGGGAGAGACAATACTGTTGTCGGTGTTGATGTGACTTGCGAAATTGGCGGAGATGCCTTCCTGCCATCCTTTATAGACGGAGATAACACTCTCGTTGTGGCCACAGACTCAATGAAAAACTTTATTCAGCGCCATCTCGCTTCCTATGAAGGGACGACAATTGAGGGATTTTTACATGATGTCGCTCACCGATTTTTAAATACGTACTCACATATGGACACGATTACTCTGACTGGCGAAGAGATTCCATTTGAAGCAATGCCTGCATACGAGGCAGAAGAGCTCCGCACAAGCCACCTCGTCTTCAGAAGATCGCGCAATGAACGGGCTCGGTCTGTGCTGAAAGCTGTACGAACAGAAGAAACCATAACGATTACAGAGCAGTACAGCGAAATCATGGACCTTCAGCTCGTCAAGGTGAGCGGCAACTCCTTCGTCGGCTTTATCCGGGACGAATACACGACTCTCCCGGAAGACGGCAACCGCCCGCTGTTTGTCCATTTACACATCGGCTGGCATTATGAAAACACCCATAACGCATACGCTACAGATCCCGCCCGCTATGTTGCCGCTGAACAAGTCCGCGACTTGGCGAGCACCGTTTTTCACGAGCTTGAAACCCCTTCAATCCAAAACTTAATCTATCATATCGGCTGCAGAATTTTAACGAGATTCCCGCAGCTCACTGATGTAAGCTTCAAATCTCAAAATCATACATGGGACACAGTCGTTGAAGAAATACCGGGATCAAAAGGAAAAGTCTACACCGAACCGCGCCCGCCATTCGGTTTCCAGCGCTTTACCGTGACAAGAGAAGACGCAGAGAAAGAAAAACAGAAAACCGACGCATTAGAGAGCCTGAAAGCCTGATGGGAAAGCTCACAACCCATATCTTGGATTTAACCTACGGCAAACCCGCGGCAAACGTAAAAATTGAAGTGAAGCGGCTCGACGGCGGAAACCTTATAAAAGAAGCATTCACCAATCATGACGGCCGAGTCGATGCGCCGCTTCTCGCAGGGGAAGAGCTGGCGCCCGGAGAATATATCATGGAATTTCATGCAGGAGAGTATTTTGCAAGCCAAAACATGAACGCAGCCGCTCAGCCGTTTTTAACCATCGTCACCGTCCGCTTTCAGCTCGCAGATCCAGATGCGAATTGCCATATCCCGCTTCTGCTGTCGCCGTTTGGTTATCAGGTGTATAGGGGGAGTTAAGAAGGAAGCCCGCCGGTGAGGCGGGCTTTCAGATGTTTAGGCGGCTGGTAATATTGCGCAAATAAAAAACTGTATAGAACAGCAAATTAAATCGCGGAAATTCCGTAAAATAGGGATCAGCAGTTAGAACTTAAAGAAAGGGTGGTCTGTAATATAACAAACCTAACATAATAACTGCCTCTATTATAGAAAGCGAGAATAGAAATGTTTGATTTATTGACGATTTCACTAGCTTCTGACCAATATAATTGAGTAGGTAAAAGATGACGAATAAAGTAATGACTGCAAAAACAATACTTAACAACTTCATTCCTCCTTTTAAAATAGAGCTGCTAAACCGCATCCCAAAACCCATTATATGTAATATCAAGCGTTTAACACGTGAAGAGGAGTTGAGCAATATGTGTTGATTAAATGACTCGGGTTATTTCTGCAGCAATGGAGAGCAATTCGGACATGTTTATGACAATTAAACAACAGTTAGATGTGCAGGGTTTAAAGAGAGGATACAACCTTAGCGCTTGATTCAATTGTTAATGAATATTCAAATACATAAAATAAACCCTCCGAAGAGGGTTTATTTTATGTTTGATTCCGGTCAGTAAGTTGATGATATGCTGCACTTTGTTCTACAGTAAAAGTAGTAGCGAGACCTAAACTCAAAGTAACTGCAGTAAGAATAATGAATACGTCCTTTTTAAAATTCATACAGGCATTCTCCCCTCTGAATTTGTTTTTGCGTTTCAAGCATTTTTTGATGATAAACATATGATGTTTCAAATTCCTTTGATTTTGCAAAAACTTCAGCTGTATCAATTGCGATATCTTCCACATACGCATAATTCTTATTTCTTTCTAAGTAATCAATCGTTTTTTTGATTCCCACTTGATCTACTGCATTAATATAAAGTGCTTCCAAATACTTTTGCAAGGACACAAAAAGTTTATCACCTTGGGATATTGCAGCGGATAAACCCTTTTTACTCATTTTTATTGCTTCACTTGTTTTCCCCTGCTTAAAAAGAAATTTAGCGTATGTAAACAGTGAATGTGGTAAATTGCTCAACTTAGCACTTTCTGATACCTTGGAAGCCTCATTTAAGAAATAATCAGCTTTATCATTTATTCCTAAATCTGCGTAATTTTTTCCGAGATTGTAGTAAGCGGAGCTAAGTAGCCTTTCATTACGATTTAATTGTTTGGACAATTCTAAGGCTTTTTCAAGGTGCGGCAAGCTTTTCTCAAAATGTTTAAAATCAACGTAATTTCCAGATATAACAAAATGACACTGGATTTTTCGCACTTTATAAAGATCATATTGATTATAAATGTCCATCGCCTGTTTAACATGGTGCATTGAAATATGATTTTGCTTCATAATATAGTAGGCTTCAGCCAGCTTAAAATGAAATTCCGCCTTCTCAATATCATCATTTACATGAGTAAGGTGTTTTTCTGCTTCTCGATAAAAATCAATTGCTTTGACATATTCCCTCTTATCAAACTCATACATTCCACGAAAAAACAGAGAGTAGTAAGACAACAAGCCAGTTATCCCCTTATTTGATGCCTCTATTTTTTCTAGCAGTTCATCAATAGTTGGCCTGATACGTGTGGTAACTGGTTCCAAGTAATCCAACATAAGCTGATGACGGAATTTCATTAAGGAGAAATAAATCAGCAAATATTCATCCTCTTCCATCTGATTGATCTCTTGCTCTACCTCAGCCTTTAAAATCTCTGCATCCGGGACACTAAATTGACGAATCATCTTATACCATTCATTGATTTTCACGCCAACTTCCGACGATGGTAAAACCGGATTCACAAGACCCCTCCTTATATACTCTTTTATGTAATATTCTAACATTTTAAAAATATGCATGCCCGCAAAAAAACCGCAAAGTTTTCAAGCAAATTCTTTATAACAACGTCATAATCTATATTTTTTAAAAAAGACACTTGAAATCCACACCTGCTTATCGATTACACTAGAGGAAAGCTTAAAAAGAAAGGATGATGGGCTTGAGCTTATATTTAGCAATAGCACTTGTCATATCAGTATTGTTAAATGTGATTTTATGTATTCAGCTAGGAAAGTTCAGAACGAGCCGCACTTCCAAATGGAAAGAAGGCATGGGAATAAACACTCCATTCGCTGCGTTAGTCTGGGCTTTCCTTGCTATAGCCATTTTTTTGAGTCTTATCGGTTTATTGGCTGGTGTTGGTGATTGATAAGAAGAAATGATTGCAAGACAGTGTTTAATCATGGAGTCGAGAAAGTAAACGTAAACGCAAACCCCTTGATCATAAAAATCAATTTTTCACACAAATGAAGTCCGACTTTAAAAAGCGGACTTCACTTTCCTCTGTTCAACTCTTTTCTGATCCTGCAAGCCGAACGCATAATCCCGCCGTATCCTGTACATCGGCATAAATTCCCTGCCAGCCCTTCTTCTATGCCTTCATCTGTGGGATGCGGGTTTTCCTTGAACAACGCTTTAAGCGCAATGATCATTCCCGGCGTACAGTAGCCGCATTGAAAGCCTCCTTCTTCCAAAAAAGCGGTTTGGCACATATCCAGCTCTTCTTTTTGAAGCCCCTCGATGGTTGTGATAGAGCGGCCATCTGCTTGATAGGCCATCGTCATACACGCATTGGCCAGCCTTCCGTCGATTAGGATGGAGCATGCTCCGCAGCGGCCGATTCCGCACGACACCTTTGTCCCGGTCAGCTGAAATTCCTTTCTAAGCAGGTCACTCAGACGTGCCGTGGCAACGGCTGAAACCTTCCGCTCCTGCCCATTCACAGTCATTCGGAACTGTTCCTTTTTTATAGGAAATGATGTAGCTTCTTTTACGTCCATTGCTTCAGCCCCTTTCTGTCTATCGCTTCCAGCAGCTCCTCTTTTGAAATCGGCAGCTTATTTATCCAGCAGCCGACCGCATGATGTACAGCTTTTACAATGGCAGGAGTGATGGCGATCGTTCCGATTTCACCAACACCGCGCGGTCCGTAGGAATCACCTTCCAGCAGCTCTTCTATTGCGGTTAGCTTCATGTCGGGAACATCCTTCACACCGGGAATGATATACTGATCGAGATTTTCCGCGACATAACGGCCATCCGTCATTTTCGCTTCCTCCATCAGCGTATAGCCGAGCGCCATGGCGGCGCCGCCTTCAATTTGACCCTGATAGCCCTGCGGACTGACAACCGGCCCTGCCGCAATGGCGTGCTCACAATCTATCACTTTGACTTCACCCGTTAATAGATCAACCGCCACCTCAACGGCGGCCGCTCCAAATGAGTAGAGAAAATGTCCGCCGTCCACAGGATCAGGCGTTGTCGGAAAATCGAATGCGGTTTCTTCTGTCAAAGGGCCAATTTCAGCCAGCTCTCTATACGTCACCACGATTTCCTTCGAGTTTTGATCACGCAAGCCTGCGGCGCCGAGAGTAAGGTTTTCTGCTGAACAGACGCCCCATTCTGCCGCCCGTTTTTTTAACTGAGATAAAAATGGCTTCTTCAAACGCTGAATCGCATGCCAGACCATACTTGTGCCGCGGGATGCTGTAGATGAGCCTGACTTCGGTACTTTTGCGGTGTCACCAATCACAATAGATACATCCTCTGCGGCACAGCCCAGCTCCGCGGTGACAATTTGTTCAATCGCCGCTAAAATTCCCTGTCCACACTCTTCAAATCCGAACGAGGCTGTGATTTTGCCGTCACCTGAAAGGGACAAACGGCCTCCTGCCGCATCCATTCGGCCATACCCCAGCCCGCCGCCGTGCATCGTAATGGCCGCTCCCGTTCCTCTTCGGATAAATCCCGAGTTGCGACAGTTTCGGGTGAGAATAGGAGATGCAGAAATAGCTTTCAACACCTTCGCCGCTCCGTCAGTCGGTGCAATCCGATGCTCTAACGGCCCTAAGTCATGCGATTTTCTCAAATTTTTTCTTCTCAGCTCCAGCGGGTCGATGCCGAGCCTATCACTGAGACGATCGAGATGGGTTTCGAGGGCAAATGTAATTTGATTGCCGCCAAAGCCCCGGAATTCTCCTGCCACTCCATTGTTCGTAAACACAGATATTCCTTCCGTGCGGATATTTGGAATGCGGTACGGTCCCGCGGCATGCTCGACGGAAAAATCAAGAACGGCTGATCCAAGTGTGGCGTAGGCGCCTGTATCAGCCACGATTTTCACATCATGAGCCAAAAGCTTTCCTGCTTGATCTGCACCCGTTTTGATTGTCACTTTCATCGGATGGCGCTTGATGCCAGAACGTACAGATTCCTTTCTCGTCTGATGGATTTTAACAGGGCGCCCGCTTTTCAGGGCCAAAAGCGCGGCATACGGCTGGATATTCAGTTCATCCTTTCCGCCGAACGAGCCGCCCATCGGACTCGACACTACTCTGATCTTTTCCTCAGGAATGCCCAAAATACGAGAAAGCTGGAAACGGTCTTTATAGCCGTGCTGTGTTCCTGCATACATCGTCAATCCCCCGTCATCTTCCAGAACGGCTGACCCTCCTTCTGTTTCCATATACGAATGCATCTGCCGCGGCAGTTCATAGATTTCTTCAAGAACTGTATTAGATGTTTGAAATCCTACCTCCACATCGCCGTTTGAAAAAAACGCGCGGTGTAGGATATTCCCGTCCTCATGCAGCTTGGGTGCGTCCGGCCGAAGCGCTTTTTCCGGTGAATCAATAACCTCCAGCTCTTTATACTCCACATGTATCAGCTCCAGCGCCGCTTCCGCGATTTCCTCCGTTTCCGCAGCAACTGCGGCGACAGCATCCCCGACATATCGCACCCTCTCCTCGCATAAAACCGGCTGATCAGGGGTGACGATTCCAAATCGGTTTAAACCAGGAACGTCTTGATAAGTGACAACGGCCCGCACACCTTCCATTTCTTCCGCTTTCATGGTGCAAATTGATACGAGCTCCGCATGAGGATACGCGCTTCTTAATACTTTGCCATACAACATTCTGGGAAAGCTGAGATCGGTCATATATTTCAGTTCCCCTGTGACCTTTCCCCTGCCATCAGGTCTCACTCTTGACGGTTTGCTGACGATCATTTATTCTCCTCCTCAGCCATCAGCTCTGCCATGATGACATTGGCAGCAGCCTTTTTTCTGTATGAAGCTGACATAAAAGCATCTGCGGAAAACGGCAGCTCACGGATAAGCGTTTCGTACAGGGCCAGCGGATTCCACCCTGACGCCATCCACTTCGCTTCGCATTCTGTTAATCTTTCTGGTGTGATATCAGCATGGCCAGCGGCGAGACGAATACCGCCGTCTTTCAAAAAACGTCCAGCTGCCACAGCAACAGCTCCTGTAAATGTCTGGCGTCTCCCAAGCTTGCGGTAAAACACACGCTCTCCCTCCGCACGCGGAATGATGACACGCGTAACAAGAGCGGTGTCAACGTCTTTATCTTTGAGCCAATCGTCAAGCGGCAGCCTGATCAGCTCCTTTTGATATATAATAAGCTCCGCATCAAGGACAAGCAGGAGAGGAAGCAAATCACCGATTTTACTCGCTACGTTGCCGCCAATCGTCGCCTTGCTGCGGATTCCGGGTGCGGCGACACTTAAAGCAGCGTCGCTGACACAGCTGAGGGCACTCTTGATCAGAGGATGTTTTCTGCATTCATTCAGCGTTGTGAGCGCCCCGATCGACACATGGGTGTCACTGATACTCATCCCTCTCATCTCGTCAATGCCTTCCAGACTGATGAGATGCTGTTTCGGAAGAATCCCCTTATCCCACTGAAGCTGAAGCAATGTGCCGCCCGATACGGCACACACATCCGGTGCGTGCTGCTCTAAAAGCGAATAGGCCTCATCAAGCGCTTCAGGTCTCCATAATTGAATATCCATCCTTGTTTTTGTTACTTGTCCGTTCAATCCATCGCCCTCCTTGCCACGTCGTATTCCTCCGGTGTATCAATATCTTCCAGCTCCATGCTTGTCTTGGCCTCCAAAACGGCTCCTGTTCCAAGCTTCCCGCTTTTCAGGAGCCGGCGAGCTCCCTCATCTCCCCTTAATTTCTTTACATAAGGAAAACAAGCCGAAGAGAAATAGATCGGAGGGGCAGGAGCGCCTAAAGATGATGAAGACAAGGCAAATGACTTTGGAGCCATTGCCACAAGAGCATTGAGGTGATCAACAGAAAGCAGCGGCTGGTCGGCTAATAAAATAACAACGCCTGCCGCTCCCATTTTTTCTGCTTGTCTTACCCCGCTGCCGACTGCATGCCCTTGGCCTTTTTCAGCTTCTTGACAAACGTGCAGGCTCCAGCGTTTTCGAAAAGGCGGTGTATGATAGAGCTCTCCCATCCATTCAAAGGAAGCGTGTTCTGTTCGCTCGACGATCAGCACGTGATCAAGGTCGGACAAAAGAGCCGTTTTCAAGGAAAGCGAGCCGATGGTTTCTCCTTTTAGCGGCAAAGCAAGCTTGTTTTGGCCCATTCTTTTGCTTTTGCCGGCAGCGAGAAACACACCGATTATATAGGGGGTTCTCATACAACCGCCTGCCGTTTTCTTGTTTGGATGAGTTCCGCGACAACACTGATGGCAATTTCCTCGGGGCCTTCCGCACCGATTTTCAGCCCGACCGGACTGTAGAAATGAGCCGGAGGCCGTTTTCCGTTCAGCAACCGCTGCGTGCGGTTTGCTGAACCCAACAGTCCGATATACTGAAGAGGCTGAGAAAATAAGAAGTCTATGATCATTTGATCGTGCTGAAAATGGTGGGTGGCCACAACAGCTGCATCCTGTGGGTAAAACTGAAATTCACTGAGCATTTGTTCCGGAAAAGCGGTAATCAGCCGATCCGCTTTTGGGAATAGAGAGGATGTGCAATAAGCGGGACGCCAATCTGTCACGATCACAGAAAATCCTGTATCAGCCGCCAAATTGACAAGAGGCACAATATCTGGTCCCGCCCCAAACAAAATGAGACGCGGCTTCGGTTCAATCCGCTGAATAAACAGGCGGGCTGCTGGATCAAAATGCGGTAAATGAAGCGTTGAAGCAGTACGTTGAATGTCTTGCAGAGGCGCGTCCGTCCAGTTCCCGAAATGCCTGTTTTCTGTCAGAAATAAAGAACGGGAAGAGTCAATTTGCGTCACAGCTGTTACAGCTTTACCTGAATGAAGGCAATCTCTCACTCTTTCATAATTCCGTCTTTTTTCCGGAGTGATGCGCTCCGCATGAATATGAATCACACCATTGCAGCCGGCTCCCATACCCCAGGAAAGATCGTCCTCCGCCCGCATGTCATAGGGAATCAGGGCTGACGTCAGCTGATCACCTAACTCGTTCATTCTTTGAAATAAATCTTCTTCCATACACCCGCCGCTCAGCAAGCCGACCCGTTCGCCATTTTTCTTAAAGAGCATTGAAGCGCCTGCTTTCCGATATGCAGAGCCTTCAACTTGAACGATTGTCGCCAGCACAGCCTCATCCTGATCCTCCAGGAGCGCATCTAACATTGTGTGCACAGTTGCCAACACTGCACCCTCCTCTCAAAAATTGTTATAAGGAACAACTCGTTCAGCGTGATGTTATAGGTAACTTGTATAAAGAATAGATGATGGGAGGAAAAATAACTCATGCTTTGTCAGAAAATACAACAGATCGAGAGAGGATTTGTAAAAAGAGTAAAACGAAGAAATTCAGATTGGAGAAAAAGCGAAATCGTATCGCTAAAAAAGCTTGCGGCGTTCCCGCAAGCTTTCTTTATTCTTTACACCGCCGCCTGACGGCCGGCGTTTTCATACACATCAAGCGCTGCTTGGAGCGCTTTACCCGCTTCAATCTTTGCGCCATGTCTGAGCAGTACAGCCTCTAATCCGGCAAGCACAAACAGCACATTTTCTTTTCGGCAGCTGTAGCCCATCGTGCCGATTCTCCAAATCTTCCCGGACAGCGGTCCGAATGAGCTGGCGATTTCAATACCGAATTGCGCCAATAGCATATGGCGGACAGACTCGCCGTCAATATCGCAGGGGATTTCTACGCAGGTCACAACAGGCATTTTGCAGCTGTCATCTCCAAACAGCTTTAGCCCCATCGCCTTCACCCCTGCAACTAATGCGGTTTCATGGTGACAATGCCGCTCAAATCGGGCTTCAAGACCTTCTTCAAGCACCAGCCTGACACCCTCACGCAAGGCATACAGCATCGTCGTTGCTTCAGTATGATGATTGAGCCGCCGTTCACTCCAATAATCCTCAAGCTGGCTCAAATCAAAATAATTGCTTGTGATCGGCCGGTTTTCAGAAAGCGCTGACCTGTCAGCATGTGTCGCAATTCCCCGCTCCACCTTTTTGCGCGCCGCAATCACATCTGCCACCCGCTCATTATATGTGATCGGCGCCATTCCAGATGGAACAGACAAGCATTTTTGCGTGCCGCCGATGGCCGCGTCAATCTTCCAATCATCAACGCTGACCTCGCAGCCCCCAATCGTCGCAACTGCATCGACAATAAACAATGCATCCTCGGCGTGGCAGGCTTCGCCAATTGCTTTCAGCGGGTGAATCCGTCCTGTCGATGTTTCCCCATGCACCATTGCAACAATTTTCGGCTTCACTTTTTTGATTTCCCGTATGATATCATCCGGGTCAAAAACCGCACCCCATTCACACTCAAGCGTATGAACATTCGCCCCGTACCGCTCGGCGATTTCAGTCAACAAAAAACCGAAGCGCCCATAAATCGGAACGAGCACATGATCTCCCGGTTCAATCACACTCGCAAGCACCGCCTCAATACCCGCCCGTGAGGTGCCGTCAATCGGATAGGCCCATCGATTTTTTGTTTGAAACAGCTCCCGAAGCATTTCCATTGTTTCATTCATGATATCAGTAAACGCCGGATCAAATTGGCCGACGACCGGGGTGCCCATCACTCTTAATACACGCGGATCAACCTCAACAGGCCCCGGCGTCATAATCGTTCTTAACGGGGTGCATAATTCCTTTCTGCCTGACACAGCCATTCCTCCTTTATCAGTAAGCCAGTTTGTATAATAAATCAGTCAATGCGTGGACGCCGATCTCAAGCTGTCTGCCTGAGGTGTATTCCTTCGGTGAGTGGCTGATGCCGCCGCGGCTTGGCACAAACAGCATACAAGCTGGATATCGTCTTCCGATCATTTGCGCGTCATGTCCTGCTCCGCTCACCATTTCTTCACAGCTGATGCCGTTTTCTGCCGCTGTTTCAAGAGCAGCAGCCTTCAGTCCTTTGTCCATTGGTACAGGCTCTATCCGCATATATTCATCAATGACGGCACGAATCCCTTTTTGGCGGCAAAGGCCGTTGATCAAAGCAGCCATGTCTTCATGAAATTGCTCCAGCACATGCTGATGCTGATGGCGAATATCGATCGAAAACTGCACTCGGCCCGGTATGACATTGGCTATATTAGGATCTGCCATTATTTTCCCGCATGTCAGACGAAGCTCTTCCGGCTGCTCTCCCGCACGAAGTAGCAGTTCATGAATGATATGGCTGCTGGCTGCGAGCGGGTCCTTGCGCCATTTCATGGAGGTGGTTCCCGCATGATTGCATTCCCCCTCCAGCGTGACGAGATATCGCCTCTGCCCCGCAATACTTGTCACAATGCCGAGATCCCTGCCCGACATTTCCAACGTTTGTCCCTGTTCAATATGAAGCTCAACAAAAGCGCTGATATCTTTCCTGTACGCTGATTGAAATACACCTTTGCCAAAACCGTTCTCATACATCGCAGTTTGCAGAGAGACGCCTGCTTCATCTCTCGGTTCGACAGCATCCTGTAATGAAAAAACACCCGTCATATTTCCTGACCCCCAATAGGTCTTTGGAAAACGGCTGCCCTCCTCCTCACATAAGGACACGGCTTCGAGTGTTTTTTTCGGAGCTCCGTACGTTTCTTTGAGCTGCTTGATTGCAAGTATTGCCGCCAGCACACCATAAGCGCCGTCATATTTGCCCCCATTAATGACAGTATCGATATGTGAACCGGTTAAAATGACTTCCTCCGGATACTGTGTGCCTGAAAGCCTACCAAACACATTGCCGACATCATCGAATCTTGTCTCAAGTCCGAATGCCGACATTTCCGTCTTCACAGCGAGCTGCGCGTCCATCCATTCATTTGAATACAAAAGCCTCGTCACGCCGCCATCAGCAGTTGCGCCGTATTGGGCGAGCCATTCAATATAGTCTGTGATGCTGTTTTTGACGGAAAGCCTCTGCTTTTCCATGCACTCCCCCCTATGCCCATTATGGTGACTTCATTATAGAAGGAGCCCACCGATAGTTCATTGGCAAATGAACCAAAAAAACGTTTATTTTTTAGTTATAGTATCTATCAAAAGCATAGCGGCGTGGAGGAATCCAAGTTACACAAATGAATGAGGGAATTGCGTTACCATGTATTCGGACACATACATCAATGGATATCCGCCTCCTCCAAAAGGACTAATTTATAATTTTAATGAAAAATATACAAAATGACACTTCTATCCTTTATTTCAATTTTAGATAATAGACATGATCTGATAAAAGGAGGGCAAGTGATGACAAACCTCATAAGGTTTTTGCCGCTCGTCTGTGTATTACTGTTTTCCGGATGGTTTGCGCCCGCCGCTTTAGCAAGCCCGCAAACCTTATGGAGCTTACATGACCGATTAGCAGCGTCTTCCTCTTCAGGTGCCATGGGGCTTCTCTCCTTAGCCGCTCCCGCTGCACCTCACGCAGACACAGGTACCTATTATGAAGGAACTGAAGGAAAAACAGGAAAAGCGCTTAAAAACACCTTGCACAGCATTATCAGCGGACACACGATGCTGTCCTACAGCGAAGTATGGAACGCACTGAAAGAAACCGATGAAGATCCGGCAAACCCCAATAATGTCATCCTGCTCTATACGAATGAATCGCGGTCGAAAAACCTGAACGGCGGCAATGTCGGCAATTGGAACCGCGAGCACGTCTGGGCGAAATCACACGGTAATTTTGGTACAAGCAAAGGGCCCGGCACAGACATTCACCATCTGCGTCCGGCTGATGTCCAAGTCAACAGCACCAGAGGAAATATGGATTTTGACAACGGCGGTACGGAATATGCGAAAGCGCCTGGAAATTATTATGATGAAGATTCATGGGAGCCTCGTGATGATGTGAAAGGCGATGTCGCCCGTATGCTGTTTTACATGGCTGTCCGTTACGAAGGCGATGACGGCTTCCCAGATCTTGAGCTTAATGATAAAACAGGCAACGGCTCAGCCCCTTATCACGGAAAACAATCAGTCCTTCTCAAATGGAATAGACAGGACCCGGTTGACGACCGCGAGCGAAAAAGAAATGAAATCATTTATGAAAAATATCAGCATAACCGCAATCCATTTATCGACCATCCAGAATGGGCGGCCGAGATTTGGCCGTAAGAAAAAGGTGCTCCTGTTCAGGAGCACCTTTCCTAATACACAGCCTCTTCTGTCTCCGAATCGAAAAAAACGACGTGATCCATTTTGACTGCCAGCTGGACCGAATCGCCTGCGGCGATTCGCGTGTTTCCATCCAGACGGACCGTAAGCCGCTCACCACCAGCCGTAACGTGTACGATCTGCTCTGATCCCAGATTTTCATTCACTTCTACCCTCGCTTTACACACTGAATCAAACAGCTGATCATGTCCGATCATTTGTGTGATATGTTCCGGGCGGATGCCGGCAACCATCTGTTCTCCGACATATCCCTTTTCCTTAATCCGCTTCGCTTTTTCTTCTGGAATATGAAGACGGATTGAAGGATTTGTGAAAAATAGCTCGCCATGCTGCTCTTCAATCACACCTTTCAGAACGTTCATTCCCGGAGAACCGATAAAGCCTGCCACAAACAAATTCGCCGGATAATGATAAATGTCATGAGGCTTCGCCACCTGCTGAATTTCTCCTTCATTCATCACGACAATCCGATCACCCATTGTCATCGCTTCAGTCTGGTCATGCGTGACATAAATAATGGTTGCCTCTAAACGCTGGTGCAGCTTGCTGATTTCTGTGCGCATCGTCACTCTCAATTTTGCGTCCAGATTGGACAGCGGCTCGTCCATTAAAAAGACCTTCGGCTCCCTCACAATCGATCTGCCAAGCGCCACCCTTTGCCGCTGCCCGCCGGAGAGCGCCTTTGGTTTTCTCTTCAGCAAATGTTCAATCTCTAAAATTCGAGCCGCCGCATGAACCCGCTCGGCTATTTCCTGTTTCGCCATCTTTTTGAGCTTTAATCCGAACGCCATATTATCAAAAACTGTCATATGCGGATAAAGCGCATAATTTTGGAATACCATCGCGATATCACGTTCTTTCGGCGGCAGATCATTGACCCGCTCCCCATCAATGAGAAGGTTTCCTTCAGAAATGCTTTCCAGTCCCGCCACCATCCGCAGCGTCGTCGATTTTCCGCAACCTGACGGCCCCACCAGCACCAAAAGCTCTTTATCCTTCACATCTAAATCAAAGTCCTTCACCGTTAATTGTGTGTGATATGATTTTTTGACATGTTCGAATGTTAATGCAGCCATCAGACATTCCCCCTATCTTTTCATCTGTTATTTCGTCACTGGAAACAACTTGGTCTTTCTGTTATTTTTAGAGTAATCGATTCCCATTTTGTCTGGATATCTAAAATAAAATGTAAATTTGTATTATAACGTCATAATACATTATAATATGGTTAATAGGTTAAAAGGAGGCTACCCTTTGTTAAACAACGGAAGTTCTACACCTCTATACATCCAGCTAAAACAAATTATCACTGATGACATCAAAAAGGGCGTGTATTCCCCAACCGCCAAGCTGCCTACCGAAAACGAGCTTTGCAGCAAGTATAATGTCAGCCGCATTACCGTCAGAAAAGCCATTCTCGATTTAGTCGAAGAAGGTTATCTAATCAGGCAGCAGGGAAAGGGAACGTTCGTTAAAAGCCCTAAATTAAAACGAGAGCTGATTGCAGTAAACGGCTATTCGGAATTTATGGAATCAACCGGCAAAAAACCAAAGCATCATGTACTGTCCCACGAGATCATTCCGGCGGCAAAACCCATTGCCGAAAAGCTTCAAATCAATCCCGAGAGCCCTGTCGTTGAATTAAAACGGATTTTATATAATGATGACCAGCCGCTCACCTTTGAAGTGACGCATTATCCGTTGGATTTGTTTCCTGCCATTGATACCTTTATTGCCGATGGGGTATCCATGCATGATATTTTGAGACAGCAATACGAAGTTGCTCCCATCCACAATACAAAGCTATTAAACGTTGTATATGCCCAGCAGGAGGAAAGCAAATACCTGGATTGCGATATCGGGGATGCGCTGTTTGAAATTGATAAAACGGCTTTTACATCAGAGGACCAGCCCATCTACTGTTCACTGTTTTTGATGCACACAAACCGTGTCACCTTTACGATCAACAGCCCCTACACGTAACAGGCATAAAAAACGAGACACTGCTTATAGTATTCTCGTTTTTTCACTTCCTCCGTCCTCCAAACGATAAGGATGACCATAGCCGAAAGCCCCATACACACCGCATGTGTTCGCAGCCGTTTCTGCCGCTTGGCGCAAAGCGTGCGTGATATCCTGCGCCTCGCAAAAAGCCGTCAAAAAACCTGCTATAAATGAATCTCCCGCTCCAAGTGTATCTATTATATCAGCTTCCACAATCGGCTGATGATAGACTCGGCCACCTGCAGACAGAATTGCTCCCTCGCCCCCGCGAGTCAGACAAACGAATTTCGCTCCATACCCATGAGCTTTTTCAGCAAGCTCGCCGCACTCTGACTCACTCAAATCGCTCCCTGAAAAAAACGCATATGTCACATAAGGACAGACCTTCCTCAAATAATCATCCTCCCGATTGGTTGAAAAATCAAAGGAGACCGGGACCCGCCCGCACAGCTGCGGAAGATCGTTCTCAAGTCTGCTGTAGACACTGGTATGCAGCAGATCATGTCCGCTGATAAAGGCTAGATCTTTTTCCTGAAACACGAGACGAAGCCGGGACTGAATGCCGCCTTTATTTGATCTGACAAAAATCCGATCACCCTGTTCATCAAGGGTGACAATCGCCATTCCGTTTTCTCCGTGCGCCTGACGGACATAGTCCGCATTGACTTTCTCCAACTTCAGCACGTTCAAAAGATGTGCCGCCGCTTCGTCATTGCCGACGATTCCGATATAGGATGTCTCATGTCCGAGCCGTTTGGCAAGCACTGCGACGTTTAAGGCATTTCCTCCCGGGTAGAACGTTTCTTGATCCTGATAGTAATCGACAACATTATCTCCAACCGCAATCAATCTCATTTTACTTCCCCCTTTACCCTTTTACGCTTCCGCTCGCAATCCCGCGGACAAAATATTTCTGCATCAATAAAAATAGAATAATAATCGGTGCGGCTGAAATCGTTAATCCCGCCAGCAGGACGCCCCAATCTGTCTGTAATGCATCTCTGAACTGCATCAGCCCGGCTGGAATGGTCCGCAAGTTCTCATCATCGATAAAAATAATCGCAAACATAAATTCATTCCATGTATGATAAGCCGTCAAAATGCCGGAGGTTACCAAAATCGGCACACTCATTGGTAAGAAAATTCTGAAAAATAATCCGAAGCTCGTACACCCATCTAAATAAGCCGCCTCCTCCAATTCTTTGGAGATTGAAAGAAAATAAGAGCGGATCAAAATGATGGTGAATGGGATCCGGTAAGCCGCATACGGCAGGATCAACGCCCAATACGTATTGTAAAGGCCCAGCGACTGAATAATAGAATAAAGCGGTACAAGGCTGACCTGCGGTGTCAGCATCAAACCGCCAAGACAAAGCACCAGAAAGAATCCTTTTCCTTTAAACTCAAACCGGGAAAGGCCGTATGCCGCCCACGCACTGATAAAGACAGTAATCACACACGTCAGCACCGTCACAATGACACTGTTCATAAAATAAGAAGAAATCCCCTGATTCCAGGCGGACACAAAGTTTTCCGGATGCCACGAAGACGGCAGCGACCAGCTGTGCTCAAAAATATCGTCCGAGTTTTTAAAGGCGCTCATCACCATCCATAAAAGCGGATAGGCGATCGCAATTAGATAAAGAAACAGAAAAACCCACACAGACGTTTCTCCGATGTACCATTTTCGTCTAGGTTTTCTTTTCATTTCAATGTGCTGGTCAGGCACAGGCTCCAATCTGAACGAATCTGTCTTCTTTTCAGGCAGCATCTGTTACTCCTCCTTTCCGGTTTTAAAGAATTTCATTTGCATGAGCGACAATGCGAGCGTAACGATTAACACAACGGTGGCAATTGCTGAGGCATAGCCCATCATATCCTTTGTAAAGGCGCTTTTATATAAAAACGTGCTTAAGACCTCTGAAGCATTTCCCGGTCCGCCGCCGGTCAATATGTACGGTTCATTAAATACCGTAAAGGCGCCGGTCAGCGTCATGACCACTGCAACAAAAGACATCTCTTTCGTCTGGGGAAGGGTAATATGAAAAAACTGCTGAATTTTCCCCGCACCGTCAAGCCGAGCCGCTTCATACAGCTCATCCGGTATTTTCTGGATCGACACAATGTACAGCATCGCAATATAACCGACAGATTGCCATTGAGACACAAAAATAACAGAAAGCATAGCCGTGCTGTCCTCCCCAAGCCAAGCCCTCGTCAGCTGATCAAGCCCTACCGCCTGAAGCAGCTGATTCAAAAGCCCCGTCTCAGGGTTGTAAATAAAATCAAACAACAGCGCGATCACCGTCATGGAAATGACAACCGGCAAAAAGAAAACGGTGCGAAAAAATGGCGACCATTTTCTGACCAGCTTATCCTCAAGCACCGCCGCCAAAATCAAGCCGCCAAATACTTGGCATACAATCGAGATCACTGCGTAAAGCACATTATTGGTAAGCGCCTGATAGAAGACAGGATCATGAAATAATTCAATATAGTTTTTCAAGCCGATAAACGTTTTTTCAGGAGAAAAAGAGCTCCACTGAAACAAGCTGAGGAAGACATTCTCAAAAATCGGGATATAAACGAAAAGTAAAAAAACGAGAGCAGGCACCAAAAACAAATAGGGAATGATTTTATTCTGATTGACCAAGGAAATCTCATCTCCTTTATAAAAAGAAAAGGTGCGAAGCTTCACCTTTTCTTTGCTTTATTTAGCTGACGCACTTACTTGCTTTGCTGCTTTCTGAACGGCTTTCATCACCTGTTCCGGTGTCATGTCGCCGCCAAGCATTTGCTGAACGCTCGTTAAGTACACATCTGCGATTTCAACATTGACATCCATATCAAACCACGGAACCATTGCTTTCGCATCAACAATATGCTGAACAGCTTCTCGCTGAACGGCTGTAGAATTTTCTGCGGTTGCCGTTCCTTGCACTGCACTGTATTTTCCGACATCTTTAACAAGCTTTTCACCCATTTTTTTCGACGTCAGAAACTGCAAAAATTCCGCCGCTTCCTTCGGATGTTTTGTTTTTGAGGCAATCATAAATCCTTCCGGTGATCCCGTTAATACTTTTGAAGATCCTTTTTGGCCGCTGATTTCAGGGAATGGGAACAACCCAAGATTCACCGGTTCAACCAGCTTGATTTCCGCTGTTTCCGCATATATCATCGCCGATTTTCCGCTCTTAAATTGCTGTCTCACATATTCGTGATCGACGGAGTTTACATGTTTATTGAAGTAAGGCATCAGCTCCTGCAGCTTTTCAAGTGCTTTCACATAGCCTTCATCAGTAAATTCACCCGTTTTGGCGTTGTAATCCTTTTTCCGGGTTTTTTCATCGACCATCCGCTGATTGAGCGTGCCGATATAGTGCGAGATGGTCCAAGTCGCCTTTGTTCCAAAGCTGATCGGCGTATAGCCATTTTCTTTCAGCTTCTTTGACACGTTCATTAATTCATCCCATGTCTTCGGAGGGGAAAGGTTCAATTTTTGAAAAATGTCTTTATTATAGAAGAATGATTTAGCGTCCATTTGCCACGGCACGCCATATTGCTTGTTTTCATAAGTAAATGGTGTAATTTGCGATTGAACGAGCTGTGATGACCAATCGGTATCATCTTTGTAGTAGGACGAGAGATCAAGTGCCTTATTGCCTCTGATGAATTTAAAAGCAAACTCGTCACTCCAAGAGAAGTAAATATCAGGAGGGCTGGCGGTTCCCAGCATGACCTTAATTTTATCTTTATAAGAGTCATTTAAAACGGCTTCAATTTGAATGTGGATATCCGGGTGCTCTTTTTCAAATTCCTTAACAACCTCTTCAAAATAACTTTTTTCCGGCTCCTTCGGCCATCTGTGGAACAATTTTAATGTCACCTTTCCATCCGCTGAACTGCCCTGGCTCGAACAGCCCGCAATGGTGAACATACTGACAGCTGCAATGATCAAAAACAACAACATTTTCTTCAAAGGGTTGGCCTCCTCTGGACATTAGACTATAATGTTATATAACATTATAGTCTAATGCATAATCATTCTTCAGTTTCAGATCAATATTCAACTTTCCACATGTATCTTCTATGAGATAAAGGATGATTTCTCGCCTCTGCCAGCTCGTCCGCATAGCGTCTCAGCACACGGTTGAGAACGAGCGGAGCAAGATAGCCTTTAACTGAATCGTCAATTGCAGTGAAATCATAAGATGCAGCATCAAGCACAGTGAGTTTTTTTCCATATTTTTTCGAGAAGGTAAGCGCCCGCTCTTCCAGAGGTCTTGTTTCGTCTAAACCGAGCAGGATGATAAACGGCACGGATTCATCAATAATTTCAAACGGTCCGTGAAAATATTCTCCGGCATGAATGGCGTGGGAATGAATCCATTGCATTTCCATGAGAATGCAGATGCTATAAGAGTACGCGACACCATAGTTTGCACCGCTTGCCATTGTGTAAATAATGTTCTCTTTTTCATGAGCTTTTGCAAATTGCTTTGCATTGTCAGCTTCTTGCTTAAGGGCTTCTTCGTACACAGCCTGTAATTGATCTAAACCTTCAATCGCTTGTTCAAATTTTGTATTGTTTTCTAATACTTGCAGGACGCCGAAAACGATTTGATACAGAACACCATAGTTCGTATTGATCGCAAGCGCCTCATTCCCCCAATCATACTGGGCAACATATTGCGCTTCCTGCGCTAAAGGAGACTCCGGTTTATACGTCATTGCAATCGTAAGTGCGCCTTTACCCCTTGCAAACGCGGCAGCTTTGACCGTTTCCGGGGTATTTCCCGAATGCGAGCACAAAATAACTAGAGACTTCTCACCAAGCTGAACAGGATTGCGCTGAATAAATTCATTAGAGCTGTAAAGGTCGGAGTTCATTGAATTTGACTCCCTGTCAAACACATACTTACTCGGATACATAAGGGCTGAAGAGCCTCCGCATGCGACAAAGAATACATGGTCAATGGTTTTCCCTTTCAAATCCTGCAAGAAAGCTTGAACCTCACGATTTACTTTTGATGTGACCTGACTCAAATCCTTCACTCCCTATTTTTATTATATAACGTTATATAACATTATATATTGTTATATTAAAGTCTGAGGATGAGATTGTCAATATTATTTTCAGAAATTTCCCAATAGTTTATACAAAGTGATAGCCAAAGGGCCTATCTGTAGAAAAATGTCCAAATCAAAAGCCAGAGCTTAACATAAGCTCTGGCTTCGCTATTCAATCCGCAGACTGACTTTTATTTAAAAAATGCCTTGTCTATATTGTACTTCGATTGCTGTGTATTGATGATATATGTTTCATAAATGTCTCTATCCATTGGCTCATCAACTACACAGACTTCAATTTTATATACTTCGTCTCTATGTTGTTTGATCGGTGAGACATTGTCTTCAAAATGCTTCTTAATTCTTTGTCTTAGCTTTCTGGCTTTGCCGACAAACAGCAGCTCATCATGAATATTGTAAAACATAAAGATGCCGCCTTTATCCCTTGGTATCTGATGAAAATCGATGAATCCGTATATCGCCTTTATTTTTGGCTCGTTCTCATTCGCTGACTGCTGTCGTTCGGTAATCGTGACATTCGGTGCAGGTATCTCAATTTTTATCAAAATCAGTTCACGTCCTCTTTTTCATTAAATATAAATGCTAACACAGACAGAAAGAAAAGAAAAGCTAGAACAGCTTTATACTATTTGTTTGTTATGCTTCTACTTATTATGCAACGCTCCGGCTGGATCATAAGGGCTAAGGTCAATTTCTGTCTGCTTCCCGAGAACCAGCTTCGCGAGCTCAGAACCCAAAAACGGCCCCATCGTTAATCCCGAAGCACCTAAACCGTTAGCGGCAAAAAGACCTTGAACGTTCGGCATAGCGCCGATAACCGGCAGAAAACCCGGCGTGAAAGGCCTGAAACCCACTCTTGTTTCAACGGCAGACGCATCAGCAAGACCAGGTGCTGACGCTAGCGCTTTGCTCAATACTTCATGCTGTCCTCCGGCCGTCACACGCAAATCATCAAGATCGGCATCATTTTCGTGCGTAGCGCCCGCTATAATTCGACCGTTTTCAAATGAAAGAATGTACTGATCGTTTGGCGGCATCACAACCGGCCATGATCCAGTATCCGTGTCCATCATTTCAAAATGCATAATCTGCGCTTTCTGGAAGGACACTTGAAAATGAATGCCAAGAGGTTTCATGATCTCATTGGCCCATGCCCCCGCTGTTACAATCACCGCGTCAGCCGCAAACTGCTGTGTATCTGTTTGCACCCCAGTAACCGTTCCGTTTTCAAAAAGCAAGGATGCATTTCCTTTAATGATCACTGCGCCGCGTTTTTTCGCAGCGCTTAAAAGAGACCGGCGCAGCGCTCTTCCGTTCACACGCGCGGCGCCACTGATATGAACCGATTCATAGCCGTCAGCTAAAATCGGAAACAGCTTTTTCGTTTCACTTGCGGACAAGCGGGTAATATCACCGATTTCCGGGGCATCCTCCCGTCTCTTATGGGCCCGCTCCTCCATCTTATCTAGCTTCAGCGTATCCGTATGAATACTGATCGCACCGACACGCTTATATCCTGTATCCGTTTCTCCATCCTCTTCTAATTGATGGATTAAATCCGTATAATACCGCGCGCCTCCCTTAGCAAGCTGGTACCAATCCTGGTTGCGGCGCTGGGAAAGCCAAGGACAGACGATCCCGGCAGCCGCATCAGTTGCTTGTCCCGGCTCGTTTCGATCAATAACAGTAACCTGGGCGCCTGATTGTGCGAGATGATAAGCCGTCGACGCACCTAATATGCCGGCGCCGACGATAATATAAGATTTCATATGTTAACACCTTTTCTATTATAATGTCTTTTCATTTTACCAAATCGAATGCTTTCCTTCGACCTTATGCCCTAATATGAAAAAACCGCGAATTCCGTCCAATCTTTTCATTCTCCTATCGAATATCCTGTCACTATCAATAGAGAAAGGATGGATACCATGAGCGAGCAACATCAAGTAAACCCAGAAAACACAGAGCGCGATGCGCCAGTTGCAAATGTCTCAAACAGCGGTAATTCAAAAGTTGTGGTCAGCGTAAATACAGATCAGGATCAGGCGCAGAAACAAGCCGGACAAGGATAATGAAGAAAAATATTATTCCTATCAACAGACACACTCAAGACCTGCCCACTAATGAATCCGTGGTTAAAAACAGCGGCAACTCAGAAGTTCATATCGACATTCACATTGATACAATGCCAATCGCCTTTGCTATTTTATGCTCAGCATTAGCCGCAAAGCAGATGTCAAAAGAGGAGTTTGATACGGCTTATCACCAATTATTAGAAATGAAAAACACTCATAGCTCAACAGTGGACTCTGTCATGGATATTCAACCCAATGATATACCTGACAGTTAAAAAAGCAGCCGTAGGTTTAAATAATGCCTGCGGCTTTCTCTCATTTAAATAATAAAAATCCATTTGTTAACATTTTATACATATTGTGTAGAAGGAAGCGAGCTTTCTTTATCTAATTAGTAATGTGTAAGAAAAAATAAAAAAGGAGTGTTACAAATGAAAGGTAAAAAAGCTATTATTTCTGCACTATCAGTGTCTGCTTTGGCTTTCAGTTTAAGCGGTGTGGCATCTGCTGAGGAAATGTCGGCTGCACCGGCATCTTCCATTCAAAATGCCTCACATAGTCCGATAAAAGTCATGGATGCCTTTTATCAGATGAAAGTAAACAGCTACTTAAATATTGCCAGAGCTGGAGCTACTAGCTACGTAGTAACCTCCGGCCGTGATTATATCTCAGTCAGTCAAAGCGGAATGGTATACAGCAAATCTATACCTGGGTCTGCCCAAGTCACAATCTATAAAGGATCGAGCGTACTAGGCGTTGTAACGATCAGCGTTCGTCAATAAATAGACAAAACCCGGCGGAAACATCCGCCGGGTTTCATTTATATTAACCGATACTACCTTCCATTTCGACTATGATTACACGCAAGAAAAACACAAATGCGCATAAAATAAGGGTTTGCGCTGTTTTGCGTTATCGTTTTTTAAAAGATTTTAGTGAAAAAGTTTATTTTTCGGTATCAAAAGTGGTATCACGTTTTTCTTGGGATAAAGAAAATATGGATTATATAAAGCCCGCCTTATATGAGACGGGCTTTTGTCTATTAGATAGGATCAATATTCGAATCAGCTTCAGAAATCCATGTTTTAGTTATTGTATAATCTGACTTGAATTGACCATCTCATTTCGCTCTCTTTATAAGATTTAGACCATGAGGTATATCCCGTTGATGGTGAGAATTATCACCCCAGCTCTCAATTGTACCGTCGTTTTTTAAAGCCAAGGAGTGAGCTGCTCCCGCTGCAATAGCTATAACATTATTTAATCCTTTAGGTATATCCAGTTGTTGGTTAGCATTATCACCCCAGCCCACAATTGTACCGTCGTTTTTTAAGGCTAAGCAGTGATCTGTTCCCGCTGCAATAGCTATAACATTATTTAATCCTTTAGGTACCTCGAAACAAGGAGTACCAGAAACTCCCCTCGTCCCCCAGGACACAACGATACCGTCACTTCTTAAGGCTAAGGAGTATTCATTTCCCGCTGCGATAGCTTTAACATTAGTTAACCCGTAAGGTACATCTGTTTTGTGAAATTCGTTTTGTCCCCATGCTACAACTGTTCCATCATTTCTTAATGCAAGAGAATGAAGAGTACCTGCAGCAATATCCGTCACATTATTTAAAGTAGATGGCACCGTTTTTTGATTAAATCGGTTATCCCCCCATGCCACAACTATACCATCTTTTCTTAATGCAAGAGAATGAGCACCACCAGCAGCCACAGCAATTACATTATTTAAATCGGTAGGTACAGTGGATTGATTAAATTTATTGTTACCCCATGCAGTAACAGTCCCGTCAATTCTTAATGCTAAGCAATGCCTATGGCCTGCATCAATAGAAATTATATTAGATAAGCCGGTAGGAATATCACATTGATGAGAATCGTTCTCCCCCCACACTGCAATCGTACCATCAATTTTCAGAGCCATCCCATGATTTGCAAAAGTTGAAATCTTATAGCCAGAGTTAAAATAGTCAAGTACCCAGTCCTTAGACAGATCAGTTGTTGTTAAGTAATTTTCGTTAAATAAGCCTTTATAATAATTTAAAAAGGGCACATTATCATAGTGTATATTTTGTAAAAACACAGTATCCGTAGGGAGGATATTATCTCCTTGAGAGCCAGAACGTTTGATAATCTTCCATTTTTGCTTACTTATATTTTCATCTTTAAAGTAATAATAAACACCTTGTGGCCATGCTCCTAGATAGTTTTTTCCATCCTTTATATATTCACTCGTTTTTATCTTTACTACATCCCCGTTTTTTAATATTTGGTTGTTCGCCTTAACCACCTGAAGTAGAATGGCATCCTCCCCCAATATAGGAGCGGGGTTTTTTCTTTGCTGCACGTAACCTACTTCAGTACGCAAGGTTCCATGCAAAATATTTGATTGCGGTGTTTCACCAATAAAAATTCCATTCGCTTTTAAACTGTTCTCAACCAAGGATAGATGTAGTATTGCAGAAATGTTGAAAAAGTAATAGTCGGTCTTTTTCTTATCAGATGCTTTCTGTGCTGCTGTCAACCAAGCATCTATATTATAGTCCTCAGGAACTCTCAAGGGCTCTCCATTGACTATAATTCTGCTGATGTTTTTTTTCCAGTCATTGCACTGGTCATTATTTTTCTTTTGCAGTATTTCCAGTACAACATTTAAAGTATTGTCATCTATGGGATCAAATATTTTAGGATCAAACCTTGTGTGATTTATTATTCGTCTCATTGCCGTTACCATTTGCCTGAATGCATCCAGAAATAAAGTTGAATTGTTTTTTATAATAGGTACTTTTTGTCCTTTCCATTGAGAATGATATGAGTAATGTAAATATGGGTAATCCGGTAAATGTCCCATACGACCATGTCCTAAATAACTATAAGAATTAAATGCCAGGGCGTCAGGAGAACGTTCATCAATTTTTATTAAATCACCGGTATCCATATTTGTTACTTCTTTCTCTGTTTCATTAATAAACCATGCAGGTATGCCAGCAAAGTTGCAATGAGCCCATGTATCTGCCATAACGTGCATTCTTAATCCAATCAGATGTAAAATGTAGTCTTCACCAGTATGATTTATTGTGTCATTGATCATTTCTGAAACCAGCAAGCTATCTTTCTGACATAAAAGCTTAAATTCTTCATTGGATTCATCATCAAAATACCATTTATAAGTCCCGGTCGAATCGCTACTGCTTCTTGTACCATTATATACTTGAATGTCACTGTTTGCACCGTAGTTCCCCGGCAGCATATGAAAAGGAACCCACACCCTTGCTGCATTTATAAGTTTTGTTTCCGACCACCATATGTCATCATAAATTAACTCACTCAATTGTTGTGCAGTCGGGACCGGAGATAATCCCGGTAAATATGCAGTATTTATCATTGATATCGAAGAGTCATCTACATATTGGGCCGCATAAGCAATTTTCTGTGCGTCTTGATATCTAAAACCAGCAGTCATTGCAGCAACATAAGTTGCATAGTAATGAAAATCTTTATTCACAAAAAATTCCTCCTAAGCAGTTCCGTTTAATAATATACATCGTGTCCCTATTCTCGCATAATATTCAGACACCAGGAGAAACCCTCTCTTACGCAGTCAACAGAGGAAATATTAACACTTGGGCGTGAATGTATTCGGACTACAAAATTAAAAGAAGCGATTGGTGGTCATCTATCTGACTCAAGCGTGCTATTTACTAATTTATGGAGGGCATTTAGCTTCTATACGACTTCTAAAGGCTTGGCTCATTACCGATTCAAGCCCGACGGAAAACAATAACGCAACTACAATAGGTTGCCAAGAAAATCGGCGAGCCACCGGGCAGAATAACGCAGTTAACTGTTGGAATTAATTGTTGCATAAAATAGAGATACATCTTTTAGTTTTGTTCAATGCATAAGGATCTCATTTTCCACACAGCGGCCACATACGTCGCAAGCTTCGAGCCCTTTCCTCTTGATTAGGCTCTCGATCGCCTAGCCCAAATGGTCTCAATGGAAATCAATCCTTCCGTATCCTCCTTCCATTATCAAATTTCTCCATAGTATGTGCAGCATACGCAAGTAGTCGGGTAAAAAATTCAAACCGGCACGAACCGATCCTCACAAAGAAAAACCCTTGGTATTTCTTAATATACCAAGGGTTTCATTTATATTAACCGATTGAACCTTCCATTTCGACTATGATTGCGGGCAAGAAAAACACAAATGCGCATAAAATAAGGGTTTGCGCTGTTTTGCGTTATCGTTTTTTTATAGATTTCAGTGAAAAAGTTTATTTTTCGGTATCAAAAGTGGTATCACGTTTTTCTTGGGCTAAAGAAAATATGGATTATATAAAGTCCCTCTCTAATGAGTCGGGACTTTTTCGTTTTACAAAACAGGAATAAAGACACAGATCAAAGTAATCATTTTCTTTAAATACAAAGACTTTTCAATTATTCCTCTTTTCCTCGTGATAAGATTTTGTTGTGAAATTCCAAAAGAAGGGATATGAAGATGAAAGTATTTGAAGCCAAAACACTGCTTTCCGAAGCAGATAAACGCGCCAAGGAATACAAAGAATTAAGAAGTCAGATGGTCAATCTAAAAAAGGCTTTTAAAGCTGTAGCTGATTTAGATGACAGTGAGTTTTCCGGCAAAGGCGCCGACAACATTAAAGCATTTTATCAAGACTACGCAGGTGTAGCTGACAATTGGATTGACTTACTTGATATGAAAATTGCTTTCTTGACAAGCATTTCCGGCACTTTAGAGTACGCCAGCTTATCTGATGCTTATATAGAAGAATCCTTCTTAGAACACGAGCTGTCTAACGCCTACACAAAATCAAAAACGATTATGTCTGAACAAAAGAAAGCTATGAAAGATATTTTACATGATATCGACGATATTCTTCCGCTTGATTTGTTCTCGACAGAAACCTTTAAAGACGAACTCGCCGATACGGAGAACCAACGCAAAAAAACAGTCAATAAAATAGACAGCGCTGACGAAGCACTTGTTTCTGAATATGCCCAGTCAGAGCCAAACGAGCAATTCATCAAGAAGGACTTCCAAAAGCTTGAGGAATCCACAGGCAAAGGAAAAAACGCTACGCCCATTCACTACAATGCTAAAGCTTATCGAGAAAGTGACATACATAAGAAAAAAGGCGATATTGAGAAACAGACTGAAGCTTATTTGAAGATCAAAAAAGATGAAGCGAAAGAGCGAGAAATCAAGGATTTAAAGAAGAAGCTAGCAGACGGAGTGACAGATCCGGATGAATACTTAGAAATCGCCAAGAAGGTCGGCTATGAGAATCTAGAGCCGTCTCAAGTGCAGCTTGCAGTGCAAATTGAACAAGCGAAGCAGCTAGAAGGAGCAGGAGAAATCACCTGGGATATCGTAAAAGGTGTAGGAGTAGGCTTATATGATGTAGGAAAAGACACTGTAACCGGGACTTCATTACCGATCCAGGAGAAACACTCTCAGCACTGGGCAATGCAGCTATGCATCCAGTGAAAACATACGATGCCATTTCAGCAGCAATTGAAGAGTCATATCAAAAGGATATGACGAATGGAGATGCCTATTCTAGATCAAGATGGGTAACGTATGCAATTGGTTCGGTGGCTGTAGCTATATTTGGAACGAAAGGCGCAGGAGCAATTAACAAAGCAGATGCAGCGGGTAAAGTAATAAACAAGGCAAGTCAAGCAGGTAAGAAAATCAAGGACGTTAAGATACCAGATTTGCTACCTTATAACCCTAAATACGATCTTGCCCTAGCTGATAATGTGCCATACAATGTGGTTGATAGCCTAAACCTTAAGAATGAACTCTTGACTAATGCGAAGAAATTAGATGAGAGCAGAAAGCCATTTACAGGTCAGGAAATAAATCTCCCTTGGTTAAATAAAGAAAAGTATGGAGCTGTTGAAATAGACGGCAATGTAAAAGTTAAAGGACAAAGTAGAGATGTAAGCCGTAGAGTCTATACACTAAAGGACATTGATGTTAATCAAAAAACCCCAAAAGGAAAAACTAATCTGAAATTAATGAAAGATGGTAA
Source organism: Bacillus sp. SKDU12 (assembly GCF_010093085.1). Taxonomy (GTDB): domain Bacteria; phylum Bacillota; class Bacilli; order Bacillales; family Bacillaceae; genus Bacillus; species Bacillus mexicanus. The sequence continues at coordinate 175,143 of NZ_MSRC01000016.1, forward strand.
GTCTCCTTATGCTAAAGACGGAACACAGATTAACCTACATCATCTCATACAAGAAGAAAGTGGACCATTGCTTGAGATACCTAATAGTTTACATACAAAGTATAGCGATGTAATACATGGCCTTAAAGGTAATGGAGAAAGTTTTAGGAACGATGTTTATTTGGAGAAACAGTACAATAACTTTAAGACAAGGTATTGGAGATGGAGAGCAAAACAATATGAGAAAGAATAAGGAGTTATAAATCATGGATTTTTATTTGAAAATAAAGGAATTCTTAGCTGAAAATGCTAAGGAAAAAGATTTCACAGGTGGAATTGAAGGAGATAAAATTTTAAAAATAGAACAAGATCTTCAAGTCACACTTCCAGATAGCTACAAATGGTTTCTTAGAAATTATGGTTCTGGCGGAGTTTATGGAATCGATTTATTAGGCTATGATTTGGGTGGCGCTTCAGTTGTGGAAACAACCAGAGAGTATCGTGAATATAGAGAATTACCAAGTGGTTTAGTAGTTATAGAACATGTTGATTTTTTTGGATATTGCTTAGATACTACGCAAATGAACCAAGGAGAATGTCCAGTTATTATTTGGAGTGAATTCGGTGGCTATAAAGAACTTGATTCATCAAATTTTATAAAGTTCTTTTATGAAAGGCTTCTTGAGATGAAAGAAAACTGGGAAGAAGATGAAGACTGGGACGATTAAGCAAAAGTATTGCAATTTAGAGCCCCTCATTATATGAGAGGCTCTTTTATTGCATCAATTACGCTTTTGTTTTAGCTCTGTAATTCAAATCATTATCAAAATATTAACAAATAGCATAATTGAATCCTTATTTAATTTAAAATGTAAATATCCATTTTAAAAAGAGGGTTTTAGTGTGCTTCAAGAAAAATATCCAAAGGATAGGACTCTTTATTTAGTTTTAATTGCTTTTATAGGGTTGAATTTCGCTAATAATGTACTTAATGATATATATAGATTGGGTACAATTGGTTGGTGTCACACTATTCAAAATGGAGTTGCAAAAGTCGTTTGTGAAAACATGTAATATCCCTAATTTACATACCCTGGTTCTAAACAAATAAAAGGACGCAACTGAAAACCAGTTGCGTCCTTTTTTGTGAAACAATTAACCGATTGAACCTTCCATTTCGAACTTAATCAAACGGTTCATTTCAACTGCGTATTCCATTGGAAGCTCTTTTGTGAATGGCTCGATGAAGCCCATTACGATCATTTCAGTCGCTTCTTCTTCAGAAATGCCGCGGCTCATCAAGTAGAAGAGCTGCTCTTCAGATACTTTAGACACTTTCGCTTCGTGCTCTAATGAAATGTTATCATTTAAGATTTCATTGTAAGGAATGGTGTCTGATGTTGATTTGTTATCCATAATGAGCGTATCGCACTCGATGTTAGAGCGGGCACCTTCCGCTTTGCGTCCGAAGTGGACGATTCCGCGGTACGTTACTTTTCCGCCTTGTTTTGAAATCGATTTTGATACGATTGTGGATGATGTGTTTGGTGCAAGGTGAATCATTTTCGCACCCGCATCCTGATGCTGGCCTTTACCCGCAAGAGCGATAGAAAGCGTCATACCGCGCGCGCCTTCGCCTTTTAGGATACAAGCCGGATATTTCATTGTCAGTCTAGAACCGATGTTGCCGTCGATCCATTCCATTGTTGCGTTTTCTTCACAAATCGTACGCTTTGTTACAAGGTTGTAAACGTTGTTCGCCCAGTTTTGGATCGTTGTATAACGACAGTAGCCGCCTTTTTTGACGATGATCTCAACAACCGCACTGTGAAGCGAGTTTGTTGTGTAAACAGGCGCAGTACAGCCTTCAACGTAATGAACGCTTGCTTCTTCGTCAACGATGATCAACGTACGTTCGAACTGACCCATGTTTTCAGAGTTGATGCGGAAGTAAGCTTGAAGCGGTGTTTCAACCTTTACGCCTTTAGGCACGTAGATGAAAGATCCGCCGGACCAAACAGCTGAGTTAAGCGCCGCAAACTTGTTATCAGTCGGCGGGATCACTTTTGCCCAGTGCTCACGGAAAATATCTTCATTTTCTTTCAGGGCGCTGTCAGTGTCTTTAAAGACGATGCCCTGCGCTTCAAGGTCTTCTTTCATGTTGTGGTATACAACCTCAGATTCGTACTGAGCAGAAACACCCGCAAGGTATTTTTGTTCAGCTTCAGGAATACCGAGCTTGTCGAATGTTTGCTTAATTTCGTCAGGAACTTCATCCCAAGAACGCTCTGAACGCTCAGACGGTTTTACGTAGTACGTAATTTCGTCAAAGTTCAGTGAGTTTAAATCTCCGCCCCATTGCGGCATCGGCATGTTGTAGAAATGCTCAAGTGATTTCAAGCGGAAATCAAGCATCCATTGAGGCTCTTCTTTCATGCGAGAAATTTCTTCTACGATTTCTTTTGTCAATCCGCGCTCTGAACGGAAAATGGAAACGTCTTTGTCGTGAAAACCATACTTGTATTCACCAATATCAGGCATTTTTTTAGCCATCCATTTTCACTCCAATCCTTTTAATTGCCGCCTTCTTCTTTTGCGACTCCTTTTTCAAGTGCTTTCCATGACAGGGTTGCACATTTGATACGGGCCGGGAATTTTGAAACGCCTTGAAGGGCTTCAATATCCTCGAGATCTATAGAATCATCATAATCTTTGCCTTGCATCATATCCGAGAAAATCTTAGACATGGAAAGGGCTGTTTCGATATCTTTCCCTTTAATCGCCTGAGTCATCATCGAAGCGGATGCCATTGAAATGGAACAGCCTTCCCCTTCAAATTTCGCATCTTCCACGATGTCTCCATCAAGCTTCATTGTCAGTCTGATGCGGTCGCCGCATGTCGGATTGTTCATATCCACGACGATGCTGTCATTCAAAACCCCTTTGTTGCGGGGGTTTTTGTAATGATCCATAATCACCTGTCTGTACAATGTATCTAAATTTGCATTAAAAGACATTTGTAAAATACTCCTTTGTCTTTTGAAGAGCTTCCACAAGCTTATCAATCTCTTCCTCTGTATTATACAGATAAAAGCTTGCTCTCGCAGTAGCAGATACATCCAGCCATTTCATCAGCGGCTGCGCGCAATGATGGCCAGCTCTTACAGCAATCCCTTCCGCATCAAGTACGGTTGCCACATCATGAGGATGAACATCATCGAGGTTAAATGTGACAAGGCCGGCACGCTCTTCCGGTCCGTAAACTGTTACACCGTCAAGCTGGCGGAAGCGTTCAAGCGCATAAGCTGCAAGCTTGTGCTCATGGCGAGAGATTTCATCAAGACCGATTTCTTCGAGAAAATCAATAGCGGCACCGAGTCCGATTGCTCCTGCAATAATCGGCGTACCCGCTTCGAATTTCCACGGAAGCTCTTTCCAAGTTGATTCATAAAGCCCGACAAAGTCGATCATTTCACCGCCGAATTCGGCAGGCTCCATGTTTTCCAGCAGGTCTTTCTTTCCGTACAGCACACCAACGCCGGTAGGACCGCACATTTTATGGGAAGAAAGCGCAAAGAAGTCGCAATCGAGATCCTGCACGTCAATTTTCATGTGAGGTGTGCTTTGCGCACCGTCCACCACAATGACAGCCCCATTGTCATGAGCGATTTTCGCAATGTCTTTAATCGGGTTGATCGTGCCGAGGACGTTAGATACATGAGACACTGCAACAATTTTCGTGTTGCTTGTGACCGTTTCTCTGACGTCTTCTAAAGAAATCGTTCCGTCTTTTTGCAGCGGAATATATTTTAATGTGGCTCCAGTCGCTTTGACAGCCTGCTGCCACGGAATGATATTCGCATGATGCTCCATATAAGTGATGACCACTTCATCACCCGGTTTTAGGTTGGCGCGCGCATAGCTTAACGCCACCATATTCAGAGATGTGGTCGTGCCTTTTGTGAAAATAATCTCAGCCATTGACTTCGCGTTAATAAACTTGCGGACTTTTTCACGCGCACCTTCATAACCATCTGTCGCTCTGGTTCCAAGTGTATGGACGCCCCGGTGAACATTGGAATTGTATTGGTTATAATACTTATCCAGTGTTTCAATGACAGCACGCGGCTTCTGGGAAGTCGCCGCGCTGTCGAGATAGACGAGATCATGTCCGTTCACTTGCTGATGAAGGATCGGGAACTGTTCACGAATATCTGTGATATTCATTACTTCACTTTCCTTTCGATAACAGAAACTAATTGTTTCTTAACGCCTTCAATCGGAAGTTCGTTTACTACCGGCGCAAGGAAGCCGTAGATGACTAAACGTTCTGCTTCTTCTTTCGCAATTCCGCGGCTCATCAAGTAGTAAAGCTGAACAGGATCCACACGGCCGACAGATGCCGCATGTCCTGCAGTTACATCGTCTTCGTCAATTAAAAGAATAGGGTTTGCGTCTCCGCGTGCTTTTTCACTGAGCATCAGTACACGTGATTCTTGCTCCGCATTCGCTTTTGAAGCGCCATGTTCGATTTTACCGATTCCGTTAAAGATAGAAGAAGCGGAATCCTTCATCACACCGTGCTTCAAGATATAACCTTCTGAAGCTTTACCGAAATGGATGATTTGTGTTGTAAAGTTCTCTGTTTGCTCTCCTCTTCCGACAACAACCGTTTTCGTATCGCCATATGTGCCGTCACCGTAAAGGTTTGTTGTATTTTCAGAAATCGTGTCACCATCATTCATGAGACCTAGAGCCCACTCGATTTTGCTGTCGCGTCCGCGCGCAGCACCGCGGCGGTTCACATATGTTGTCACACCGCTAGACAGATTATCCACCGCACCGTATGTCACGCTGGCATTATCACCTGTGATGACCTCACTGATAATATTGAAGACAGCGTCTTTCGGGTTTACAGTGCTGATATAGTTTTCTACATATGTGACAGAGCTGTGGTCTTCAGCCACAATCAGCACATGGTTGAATAGCGCTGTATCGTTGCTTTCGTGGACATAAACAGCCTGAATCGGTGTCTCCACCTGAACATTTTTCGGTACATAAAGGAATGCTCCGCCATTCATAAGAGCCGCGTGAAGCGCAGTTAATTTATGCTCATCAACCTTCACGCCATCCTTCATAAAGTACTTCTCCACCAAGTCGCTGTGCTCGCGGGCTGCAGTCAAAATGTCAGTGTAAATGACGCCTTTGTCTTTCAATTCCTGCGAAAGAGAAAGGTGTGCCGGCGTCTGGTCACGCTGTACGTATAATGTTTTATCTTCGTTTTCTATATCAATCAGCGCTTTTACTTCATCAGTCAAATCTTCTAATGAAGAAAGCGGTTCGTTATCAACTGTATGCTTCGCGAAATTCGTGAAGTTCCAGTTTGTGATTTTTGTTTTGTCAGGCTTTGGCATCGGCAGATCCTCAGCTTGTTCAAGAGCCTGTAAGCGCAGGTCTTTCAGCCAGGCAGGTTCTTGATGCTTTTCGGAAAAGCTTTTGAGATACTCCTGATCTACAGATAGTTTTGTACCTAGTGTCATGTTAATCCCCCTAACGCTTACGCTTCTTGGCCTACAGTTTCGTCTTCAATGCCAAGTTCTTGTTTGATCCATTCATAACCTTCTGCTTCAAGACGCTGTGCAAGCTCTGCACCGCCGGATTTTACAACGCGCCCTTGCATCATAACGTGAACAACATCCGGAGTGATGTAGTTTAACAGGCGCTGATAGTGAGTGATCATCAGGCAGCCGAAGTTTTCGCTGCGCATTTTGTTGATCCCTTTGGATACAACTTTCAAAGCATCAATATCAAGACCTGAGTCGATTTCATCAAGGATGGCGATTTTCGGTTCAATCATCATTAATTGAAGGATTTCGTTGCGCTTTTTCTCCCCGCCTGAGAAGCCTTCATTAAGATAACGCTGAGCCATTTCAGGATCCATTTCAAGGAATTCCATGTTTTCGTCCATTTTGCGGATGAATTTCATAAGAGAAATTTCATCGCCTTCTTCTCTGCGCGCATTGATTGCTGAGCGAAGGAAGTCAGCATTTGTTACACCGCTGATTTCACTTGGGTATTGCATCGCAAGGAATAAGCCTGCCTGTGCGCGCTCGTCCACTTCCATCTCCAGTACATCTTTGCCGTCAAGCGTGATGCTGCCTTTTGTTACTTCATATTTAGGATGCCCCATAATCGCAGCTGACAAAGTAGATTTACCAGTTCCGTTCGGACCCATTACCGCGTGGAATTCTCCGCCTTTTATTTCAAGGTTTACACCTTTTAAGATCTCTTTCCCTTCGATTTCAACGTGAAGATCTTTGATCGTTAATGTTGAAGCAGCCATATCTATACCTCCAAAAATATATAATCATTATTCTCATTTTATTCTCATTCTAATTTTATAACAAATGAAAAGTAAATACAACTTTTTATCGTGCCCTGCACATTCCACAAGTTTAACAAAGATCAGCACTTTATTAAAGCGATTGAAAAAGAAAAAGAGTGGATTCCCACCCTTTTTTAAAAGATTGATTTTCTCAATAAGCTCCCGCAGAAATCCGCTTGCTCTTTTCATAATCAAGCTCTCTCTGCCGCTCTACTTTGATTCTTGTTTCCAGCCGGCGTCCGTATTCCTCATATCCAATTCCATGTGACAGCTGCATCGCTTTTTCCATTTCTGACGTATAATCGAGGTTCAGTCTATCCTGGCTGCTGCAAATAATGAATCAATCCCTTCATTTATTTGCTTTTATTGTATCAACGATGCGATGAATGCCGCAAAAAGGATGTGGCTTGATATAGCGGCAGATGAGACGAAAGCATCCTTTTAGATCAAATGAGAACGGTTTTTTGGAATATTCCTTCTCTTAATGCGGAGTGTTTCCGAATTCCTCTATGCACTGCTGGACAACTGTCACGCCCTGACTGAGTGCCGCGCCGCCTCCAAACGCCGCTGCCACACTGACCGCTTCGAGAATGTTTTCTTCTGTGGCTCCCTGATCAAGACAGCCTTTTGTATGATAGATCATGCAATACTCATCTTGGGCATTGATGGCAATTCCGAGCGCGATCAGCTGTTTTTCTCTTTCAGTCAGTGAGTTGCCGGCAAAGCATTGCTCAGTAAACTCGTTAAACTTTCTTCCCATCAGCGGCATCTTTTGTTCAAATGTGCCTAAACCTAATTTATATTGCGTTAGCGCGTCCTGCATGCTTTCTCTGTCTTGATTCAAAGAAAATCCCTCCATCTGTTTAACATTCCTTTTTATTATGAACAGCTTTTAGGAAAATACCCGAAAAAAACCCCGGATTTCTCATCCGGGGTTTCACCGTGTCAGCAAACCCTCGCATTCGTTGTCAGACCTGCACGTTGGTGCTCACGAATCACAACATTCGCTCCGCTCCAATGCTCGGCCTTCCTAGACTTCAAGGGTTTTCATTCGCGCTGAAAAGATGACAAAGCCCTTAAACTAAGTTTTAGGGCTTTGTCAATAATCGAACCCCGGATTTTCATCCGGGGTTTCGGTCTTATTCAGATACAGGAAGCACAGCTCCATCGTATTTTTTCTCGATGAAATCTTTGATCTCTTTAGAGTGAAGAACTTCCATCAGCGCTTTGATTTTTGCGGAATTCTCTTCGCCTTTTCTGACGGCAATAATGTTAGCGTATGGGTTGTTTTTCGTTGCTTCTACTTCAATCGCATCTTTTTTAGGATTTAATTTATTTTGAATCGCATAGTTTACATTGATGAAGACAGCGTCTCCTTCTTTGTTATCATATGCTTTTGCCGTTACTTCCGGCGCTACTTTTTTAAATTGAAGATTTTTCGGGTTTTTCTTAATGTCTTTCAATGTCGCGTCAACTGTTTCCACTTTAGAGTCAAGTGTGATTAATCCCGCGTTTTCAAGCATTGCAAGCATACGGCCTTGTTCAGCGACGTTGTTTGTCAAAATAATGGTCGCACCCTTTGGAAGGTCTTTCAGCGATTTATATGTTTTAGAGTAAATACCGAATGGCTCTAAGTGAACAGCTCCGGCATTCACAAGTTTGTAGTCTTTGTTTTCTTTCATTTCTTGCTCAAGGTAAGGAATGTGCTGGAAGTAGTTCGCATCCACTTCTTCATCAGATAAAGCTTTGTTGTACATCTTGTAATCACTAAGCACTTTCACTTTCAGCGTGTAGCCTTTTTCTTTCAACAATGGTTCAGCTTCTTTTAAAATTTCCGCATGCGGTGTTTTTGTTGCTGCGACGACAATGTCTTTTTTGCCGGATTCAGCCCCGTTATTCGAACCGCAGGCCGCCATGACTCCTGCAAATACAAGCAGTAATGCACCCAAAAATAGCTTTTTCAATGTAAATCCTCCCTTATCGTTTATCTATAATATTTGTTATCACATCACCGATGATTTGGATAATAAACACGATGATTAAAATAAACACAGTGGCAATGAAGGTAACATCAGCATTATTAGACTGATAGCCTTCTACGTACGCAAGATTTCCAAGACCGCCTGAACCGATGGCCCCGGCAATTGCGGTTGAGCCGATCAAAGCGATGGCCGTAACCGTAATGCCGGAAATGAGAGCCGGCATAGACTCCGGAAGCAGCACTTTGAAAATAATCGTAGACGTTTTAGCACCCATTGATTTAGCGGCTTCAATCACACCTTTATCAACCTCGCGCAATGCGATTTCCGCCAAGCGCGCGTAGAACGGTGCAGAGCCGATCACCAGCGCCGGCAGTGCGGCGTTTGGCCCTAAGATGGTGCCGACTAAAAACTTCGTAAAGCCCAGCAGTAAAATAATTAAAATGAGAAACGGAATCGATCTGAATATGTTGACAATGGCCGCAATTACAGAGTTGACCGCTTTATTCTGCCAAAGGCTCCCTTTGCTTGTCAAAAAGAGCAGCAAGCCGAGGATCACTCCGATGACAAAGGCAAACAGCAGAGAGATCAGCGTCATATAAAGTGTTTCATATGTCGCATTCCACAATTCTGTTAAATCAACGTTTGGGAAGTATATTTCAAACATTCGCGATCACCTCTGCTTTCACCTGTTTATCATTAATAAACCGGATCACGTTTTGAACTTCTTCCTCGTCTCCGTCAATATGGATGAACAGCGAGCCGTAAGCTCCATCCTTTGTCTGCGAGATTTTCCCTTGCAGAATATTGACGCTGACATTAAAGTTTCTAATCATTTCTGTAATCAAAGGCTGCTCAGCCGAATCACCGACAAATGTGAGCTGGACCGTTTTTCCTGATGCTGTTTCATCAAGAAGGTGCGAAAGCGTTTCTTTCGTTTCTTCCGGCTCTGTCACCTGCTGAACAAATCGTTTTGTCATGTCTTCCTTCGGATTTTTGAAGACATCGAGAACCTCGCCTTCTTCCACAACCTTACCGTTTTCCATGACAGCGACTCTGTTACAGATTTTGCGGATGACATGCATTTCATGGGTGATCAGCACAATCGTCAAACCGAGTCTTTCATTAATATCGGACAATAAATCCAAAATTGAATCCGTCGTTTGCGGATCTAATGCTGATGTCGCTTCATCGCAAAGGAGAACCTTCGGATTGTTTGCAAGCGCTCTTGCGATTCCGACGCGCTGCTTCTGCCCGCCGCTCAGCTGAGACGGGTAAGATTTTTCTTTTCCTTCTAAACCGACCAGTTTAATCAGTTCGTTAGCGCGCTTCATCCGTTCGCTTTTTTTCACCCCGGCAATTTCTAAAGGAAACATGATATTATCTCTGACGGTCCGCGACCAAAGCAAATTGAAATGCTGGAAAATCATGCTGATGTCATGGCGTGCATTTCTTAAAGCGCGTCCGTTTACTTCATTAATTTTAGTTCCCGCCACTTCCACGGTTCCTGAGGTTGGTTTCTCAAGGCCGTTCAGCAGACGGATTAAGGAACTTTTACCAGCTCCGCTATATCCTATAATTCCAAAAATCTCACCTTTTTGTATGGAAAGAGAGACATTTTGGACAGCATTGACATCTCCATGTTTCGACTTATAAACTTTTGAAACATCTTGAAGATTGATCAAAGCAATCACCTGCCTTAACACTATTCTAAGAAATCTTCCGGGATATTCGGCAAAAGAAAAGCCTTTCTGCACATGTGAGCAGAAAGGCTTATATAAAACGCCTTTCTCTCATCTTTCAAAGCTGAACGCTTCGTGTGAATTGGCACCATTTCAACAGCGTTGATGGTTGCCGGGCTTCATAGGGCACTTCCCTCCACCTCTCTTGATAAGAGAAATATATAGTCTTTTTCGTCCGGAAATTCTTAATGTAGAATAGCATGGCGAATGATGAAATGTCAATAAAATAAATGATGTCAACTTTTACTATTATAATAATTTTCTATTTTTTCACTTTTTAAAATCCTCTGAAAAAATCCATTTGTCAGCCAGAGAATAGCTTCTAGTTTTAAGAGAGCCCTGAATGAGCCCTTCACTTTCAGGCTTCCCCTCTGGATCAAATGCTGCAGGGAAATATCTCCGTGCAACAGATGAATAATTTCCGCTTGGTTTCCGTAAAAGGTCAGGTTGGACGCTGGGGGCGGAGAAATTTTTTTCATTTCCCCCTGTTCGTTTATCGAGACGGTTAAGGCTTCTGTTTCTCCCTGGAAGGTAATGAGTAATGTTGATGCGTTCAAAAGAGGTTTTAAAAACAGATGCTGATACTCATCTTCTAACACTTCTGCTTTCTCCATATGTACAACCTCCTATTTGTTGGTCATACATAGACATTTCTCTTTTTGACGCAAGAACCCCTTTATAAAACGAACGACAATTTCATTGAAATACACTGAGAAATATGTCACAAATGGGACGCGGAAGATGATTTTTGTTTAATCAGCTCATATAAATAAGAAACAGAATGAAACGCATATCCTCTTTCGACCACTTTTCCGCCTTTAAACAGGAGAAAACACGGGACACTTTCAATTTGATACGCTTTTGCGAATGTCGGAGAGTAATTGACATTGTTTTGATAGAAGGCGACATCAGGCAGCATTTCCTTCACAACTGTCAGCATTTTGCTTGCAAGCTGGCAGGTGCCGCAAAACGGAGTATATAAATATAGGAGATACACATCATCTGCGATGTGCTCTAGCTCGTGTTCTTGAAGTTCTTTCATGCTATACACCTCGGGACTTTCTTTCAAGAAAAATAGTATGGACATTTAAATTTGCGCGGAGCAGTACAGAAGCGACATGGTGTTTCGGTGCAGCCTCTACTTCCTTATAGGCTCTGTCTATATGCAAATGGCAGGCGTCATTAAATTCTCTTTTCAGCTGTTTTCTTAATGTCTCGCCTGATTCATCAGCATCAACTAATATATAGACGTCTTTATCGTATAGCTCGTCAGCCAATTCCTCAAGCTTCAGCTGGCTGATTGTTCCGTTGGTACAGATAATGCGCACTGGTTCATTCAGGACACTTTCAACTTTCTCTTTATCTGATTTTCCTTCGACAATCATCACCTTTTCCAGCTCATCCATCTTTATCACCTGCTGCGTTAAATTTGAAACGTTCAGATTGTAAAAGAAGGCAGTGAAATTCACCGCCAACATTAACACCAGCCGTTTTCATAGTCACAATCCACGTATTTTTCATCATTTCCTGAGACCACATCGGCTGTCTTATAAAATTTCTCATTTTCAAAGGAATAGCCTGATTTAAGCTCATATTCATCCATGCTTGTCATTTGGCCGATTTTCTCATTATCATGATATAACGAGAGCCGGCCATTTTGAAAGCGGCCTGTCACATCATTGGTGACATCGAGCTTTTGTTTGCTGAAAGCCATATTGGACACCTCCCATAACGTTAGCGTGTCCAATTGCCTTCACAGCTATCCTGTTTTAGTCTTCTTGTGTCATTTCTTCGTATTGCTCTGCTGTCATCAGTTTTTCAATTTCAGAAGCGTCAGACGGTTCAACAACGATCATCCATGCTTTCTCGTACGGTGATTCGTTAACGAATTCCGGACTGTCATCAAGATCTTCGTTTATTTCCACAACCGTTCCATTAATCGGTGCATAAAGCTCAGATACCGTTTTAACGGATTCAACACTGCCGAATGGCTCGTCCGCTTTGATTTCAGCGCCAACTTCAGGAAGTTCGACAAACACGATATCGCCTAGTTCGGCTTGGGCAAAATGCGTAATTCCGATTCTGGCTTTTTCTCCTTCAACTTTCACCCACTCGTGTTCTCCTGAGTAACGCAAATCTTTAGGTATGCTCAATTGAATCCCTCCATTTTTTACAGCACTATAATAAGAAGATACCACACTTTTCAAAAAAAATTGACATTAAGCCCAGTTTTCTTCAAATTGGTCTTCTTTGAATCCGACTGTCACTTTTTCACCGTCTGTTGTAAGCGGGCGTTTGATCAGCATTCCGTCTGAAGCCAGCAGTTCTAGCTGTTCGTCCTCCGACATATGATACAGCTTTTCTTTGAGATTCAGCTCGCGGTATTTCATGCCGCTTGTGTTGAAAAATTTCTTGAGATCCAGTCCGCTTTTTTCATAAAGCGCCTTTAGTTCCTCTTTGCTTGGAGGCTGCTCTGCAATATGTATTTCGTTGAATTCTTTTCCATGCTCTTCTAACCATTTCTTTGCTTTGCGGCACGTTCCGCATTTAGGGTACCAGTAAAAAGTTAACGACATCTTCTTCCCCCTCAATAAAATAATCGAGGTTATTTTAACACAGTTTGTTTTAAAAGCCTAAACCTGTGCTTCTAAAAAAAAAGCTCCGCTTAATGCGGAGCTCTCGGACAATCAGACAATATATTTTTCAGCTTCGAAAACGGCCGCCGCTGCTTCGCGTTTTTTCTGAATGACATTTTTAGGCGTTACGCGCGTCAGCTTGCGCAAAGCGGAAAGCATCATGCGGAGGGAGTCTCCTTCTTCCATTGCGATGAGTGATTCTTTCGCGTGCGCTTCAATTTCATGAAAAGCTTCCTGGACAAAAATTTCTGTATACAGCACCTTCTGCACCGCTTTTTCTTCTCCTTGTGCGGCGATGGCTTTTTCTGTTCTAAGCACGGCTGATTCCATTGCATATACATTGCTGACAATATCCGCGATGTTGACGAGGATTTCTTGTTCACGATCGAGTGCTTTTCCGTATGTTTGGGCAGCGAGACCGGCAGCGAACAGCGCGATCTTTTTGGCTTGCTTAACGACATATTTCTCCTGTTCTAAAACGCCGCTGCCAGGCTCTTCAGGCATAAGCATCATCAGTTCTTCTTGAAGCGACTGCGCTTTTTCAAATAGAGGGAGTTCGCCTTTGAGCGCCTTTTTCAAAAAAGTGCTTGGCACGATTAACCGGTTGATTTCGTTTGTGCCTTCAAAAATCCGATTGATCCTTGAATCGCGATAGGCTCTTTCTACTTCGTATTCCTGCATAAAACCGTAGCCGCCATGAATCTGCACGCCTTCATCTACGATATAATCAAGTGTCTCAGACCCGAAAACCTTATTCAGAGAGCATTCGATCGCATATTCGGCAATTGACTTGGCAATTTGCCGGCCGTCCTTGAGATCTTCGGCCGTAAACTGGCTCATGTTGTCTTCAAACAGCCCCACAGTTCTGTACACAGAGCTTTCCATCGCGTAAAGCCTTGATGCCATTGTCGCGATTTTTTCCTGTGTCAGCGAAAAGCCCGCAATCGGCGTTTTAAATTGGCGGCGCTGATTTGCGTATGCCGCAGATAGCTCAATCACCCGTTTAGATGCGCCGATTGTGCCAACCGCCAGTTTATAACGGCCGATATTTAAAATATTAAAGGCGATGATATGCCCTTTGCCGATTTCTCCGAGCAGGTTTTCTTTTGGCACTTCAGCCTGATCTAAAATAAGGGTTCTTGTTGACGATCCTTTGATCCCCATTTTCTTTTCTTCCGGGCCTGTTGATACGCCAGGGAAATCTTTTTCTACAATAAACGCTGAAAACTTATCACCGTCCACCTTAGCGTAAACAACAAATACATCAGCAAAGGCAGAGTTCGTAATCCACTGTTTTTCTCCGGTTAATACGTAATGCGTTCCCGCTTCATTCAAGACGGCTGTTGTTTTTGCTCCCAGTGCATCCGAACCAGAGCCCGGCTCAGTCAGGGCATAAGCCGCGATTTTTTCGCCTGAAGCGAGCCTGGGCAAATACGTTTTCTTTTGTTCCTCTGATCCGAAAAAGACGATCGGCAAGGAACCGATGCCGACATGCGCGCCATAAGAAAGCGAAAAGCTTCCCGCGCGCGAAAATTTTTCAGTGATAAGTGCGGAGCTGATTTTATCAAGGCCAAGCCCTCCGTATTCCTCCGGCACATCGGCGCCAAGCAGTCCCAGTTCGCCCGCTTTCTTCAACAGCCTGACGGAATGCTCAAATTGATGGTTTTCGATGTCATCTATATGAGGGAGAACATCCTGTTCGATGTAATCCTCCGTTGTTTTCGCAATCATTTTATGCTCGTCAGTGAAATCCTCCGGTGTATACATTTGGTCGTATGTGACATTCTCAATTAAGAAACCGCCGCCTTTTTGCACTTCAGCCGCTTTTTTCGCCATTTGCTTTTCCCCCTTTAGCATAATTCAAATACACCGGCCGCTCCCATCCCGCCGCCGATACACATTGTGACGACGCCAAATTGCTCGTTTCTCCGTTTCATTTCATGAATGAGTGAAAGTGTAAGCTTTGTGCCCGTACAGCCAAGCGGGTGCCCAAGCGCGATTGCACCTCCGTTGACATTCACTTTTTCTTCATCAATTCCCAGTTCTCTGATGACTTGAATGGCCTGTGAGGCGAAAGCTTCATTCAATTCAAACAAGCCGATGTCCTGCAGCTGAAGCCCGGCAAGCTTTAAGGCACGCGGGATGGCTTCCACTGGCCCAATACCCATTACTTCCGGCGGCACGCCGCCTACCGCAAAGGAACGGAATTTCACAAGCGGCGCCAAGCCAAGCGCATCAGCTTTTTCCCGATCCATCAGCATAACAGCCGCCGCTCCGTCACTCGTCTGTGAGGAGTTGCCCGCCGTAACCGTTCCATCAACAGCAAAAGCCGGACGCAATGTCGCTAAGATGTCTGCCGTCGTTTGCGGGCGTACGCCTTCATCCTGAGAAAACACAAACCGTTTTTCCTCCGGCTTATGGTTTTCTCCGATTTCTGTCATCGTCACTTCGACAGGTACTATCTCATCTTTAAATTTCCCCGCTGCAAGGGCTTTGGCCGCATTTTGGTGGCTGCGAACGGCGAATGCATCCTGATCCTCTCGCGTGACGCCGTATTTTTTCGCGACCTGCTCGGCTGTATGTCCCATGCTCATATAATATTCCGGCGCCTGTTCTGCCAGCGCAAGGTTCGGACGGGTGACATGCCCCATCATCGGAACCTGTGACATGGATTCTGCTCCACCGGCGATCGCTGTATCGTAGGCGCCAAGCATAATTTTTTCCGCCGCATATGCGATAGACTGAAGGCCTGAAGAGCAGTAGCGATTGACTGTTATCGCCGGAACCGTGTACGGCAGTCCGGCGAGCGCGCCGATATTTCTCGCCATATTGAGCCCCTGTTCCGCTTCAGGTGTCGCACAGCCGATAATCAAGTCGTCAATATTGCCTTCGTAGCCGCCTGCTCTTTTCAATGTTTCTTTTACGCAAATCGCACCTAAATCATCCGGACGAACGGCGGCAAGCGATCCTTTTTTGGCTTTCCCCACCGGTGTTCTTGCACCTGACACAATGACTGCTTCTTTCATAAGCTCCCTCCTAATTCCGTAAAGGTTTACCTTTCACAAGCATATGCTGCATTCTCGCTTGAGATTTCGCCTCTCCTGCCAAACTCAAAAACGCTTCCCTCTCGATCTCTAATAAATACTCTTCGTCTACTTCTGTGCCAAACGGCACTTTTCCGCCGGCAATGACATAAGCGAGTTTTTTCGCGATCTTAAAATCATGCTCAGATATATAACCGGACAGTTTCATCTGCTCAGCGCCAAGCAAGAGTGCCGCATAACCGGTTTCACCCGGCACCTTGACCTTTTCTTTTACAGGCGGCCGCCAGCCGGTATCGTATAAAGAGGCGGCAAGCTGCTTCGCATCGTACAGCAGGTGATCCTGATTCACGCTGATACGGTCTGTTTCTTTTAAAATGTTCATCTCACGAGCCTCTTGGGCGGAGGCGGATACTTTCGCCATCGCAATTGTTTCAAATGTTTTCATTGCCGCATTCATCGGATCAAGACCGCGGCGAAGATGGTTAATGTACAGCTCTTTATTACCTCCTCCGCCAGGGATAAGGCCGACACCGGATTCGACAAGCCCCATGTAGGCTTCGCTTGCTGCTTGAATGCGCGCCGCAGGCAGGCATACTTCCGTTCCGCCGCCGAGCGTCATGCCGAACGGAGCGGCGACAACCGGCTTCGCACTGTATTTAATCTTCATCATCGTTTCTTGGAATCGGCGGATCACGAAGTCAACTTCCAAAAAGTTGTCATCCTGGACTTCCATTAGAATCATAGCGAGATTCGCGCCTACACAGAAATTTTTTCCTTGATTGCCGATGACAAGCCCTTTATAGTTCCGCTCTGTTTCCTCTAACGCCTTGTTGATCATTTGAATAATATCAAGGCCGATGGCATTGCTTTTCGAATGAAACTCAAGAAGGGCCACATCATCTCCAAGGTCAATCAGGCTTGCTCCGCTGTTTTTCGCAATTACCCCTTTTGTTTCTTTAAGCGCTTGTAAATGAATCTGTTTTTTGTTTTCCTTCACGGCCCTGTATTCGCCGCGGTCATAATAAAATACTGTTCCGTTCTCTTTGATGTAGAAGGTTTCATTTCCTTTGTCCAGCATGTCTTTAATCCAGCCGGGTATTTTAGCCCCAAGCTTTTCTGCAGACTGTCTGAGACCGATGGCATCCCACATTTCAAACGGGCCCAGCTCCCAGCCGAATCCCCACTTCATGGCTTGGTCAATCGCATGAATATCATCAGCAATCTCACCAAGCAGCTCAGCTGAATAAAGCAGGGTTTGAGATGTGATATTCCAAAGCAATCTGCCAGCTCTGTCGTCCGAGTAAATAAGCGCTTTCATTTTGGCTTTTGTCCCTTTTGCCTGTTTTGCCGCTTCAAGTGCCGGTGATATCATTTTTGTTCGCTTCCCATAAGTAAGCGTCATTGGATCAAGCTCATAAATCGTTTTGCCTTCTTTTTTATAAAAGCCTTGACCAGCCTTGCTTCCGATCCATCCTTTTTCCAGCATATCGTTCATAAAGCTTGGCAGGCGGAATATTTCTTTCTCGTCTCCCTCCGCTTTGTCATACACATTTCGGGCGACATGGGCGAATGTATCGAGTCCGACAACATCAAGCGTTCTGAAGGTTGCGCTTTTCGGTCTGCCGATCAGCGGGCCTGTGATTGAGTCGACTTCACCGACCTGATAGCCGCCTTTCAGCATTTCTTGTACTGTAACGAGAAGCCCGTACGTTCCGATTCGGTTTGCGATAAAGTTCGGTGTGTCCTTTGCTGTGACTACACCTTTACCGAGAACATTTTCACCGAAGGCTGTCATAAACTTTAAGATATCAGGGTCTGTTTCCTGAATCGGAATAATCTCCAGCAGCTTTAAATAGCGGGCGGGATTAAAAAAGTGTGTTCCGAGAAAATGGGCTTTAAAATCATCCGACCGGCCCTCAGCCATTTTCTGCACTGATATACCAGATGTATTGCTAGAGACAATACTTCCAGGCTTTCGGTGTTTATCCACAAGGGTGAAAATTCGCTTTTTGACTTCAAGGTTTTCCACAACAACTTCAATAATCCAATCTGCTTCATTCAGCCTTTCTGCATCATCCTCCAGATTGCCTGATGTGATATAAGAGATGTTTTCCGCTGATGTGAGGGGGGCTGGCTTTTGTTTCAGCAGTTTTTTTACCGCTTGGCGGCTCAGCCTGCTGCGCACCTCCGGACTGTCCTTTGCCAGCCCTCTTTTTTCTTCTTCCTTTGTCAAATCGTTCGGCACAATATCAAGCAGCAGGACAGGAATTCCGAGGTTAGCCAAATGTGCCGCAATCCCGGAACCCATTACCCCCGATCCTAAAACGGCTGCCTTTCGAATGTGTTTGTGCATGAGATATCCCCCTTGAACATTGAATGAATAATCATTCATTTTTTGACCAAAAAAAATGAAACCTGTTTCTTCTTTCATCTTAAAAGATTTCTGATTCGACTTCAATAGCTAATTTGTTATTTTTTTGTATGTGGTTTACAAAAGACGGGCAACTTAAACCCGGAGGTGATAGGAATGGTGCGAGAGAAAAAAAACCCGTCTTCAGCGGCAGTCAGCGCGGCGAGTGTAAAAGGGGATGCCGGTCCGACTCAGCATTACAGCGGCGGAAAGCGGACAAGTCAAAATCAGCAATATAAAAAGCATAACATGGAACAATCGTAATGCAGCTGCTTTTCGCGGCTGCTTTCACTTTTTCAAGATTCCTTTTAACACAAACGCTGCATTGGCAGGCCGCTCAGCAATTCTTCTCATAAAGTAGCTGAACCAATCCGTTCCATATGGAACATACACACGCATTCTGTATCCTTCCTTGGCAAGTTCCTTCTGCCGCTCCGTCCTTATGCCATACAGCATTTGAAACTCAAATTGCGATGCGGGGATATGGTGTTCAGCAACGAGCTGTTTTGTAAACGCAATGATGTCATCGTCATGTGTAGCGACAGCCGTATAGTTCCCGCTTAACAGCTGCAGCTTAATTAAGCTTTGAAAATGAAGGTCTGTTCCCTTTTTGTCAGGGAATGCTACAGCCGCAGACTCTTTATAAGCGCCCTTTACAAGTCTGAGATTCGGCTTTAAGCCATGCATATGTCTGATATCTTCTGCCGCCCGATACAAATACGCCTGAATGACCGTGCCGAGCATTTCGTATTCCTGTTTACATTTCCTATAAATAGAAAGTGTCTGTTCATAATGAGAATAGTCTTCCATATCAATGGTCACAGCAACACCATGTTGCTTCGCAGCAGATAAAATTGCACGCAAATGAGAAAGGCAAAGTTCTTCTGAAAGATCTAGCCCAATTGAGGTCAGCTTTAATGAAAACTCTGAATCCAATTGATGCTCAGCAATGGCTCGAATGGCTTTCTTGCACTCCTCTGCGATTTGATGTGCTTCTTTTTCTGATGCCGCATATTCGCCTAAATAATCAATCGTTGCACACAAACCGGATCTGTTTAGTCTTTTGACGGTCTTAACCGCCGACTCAATTGTATCTCCAGCGACAAATCGTCTTGCTCCAAGCTTCGTTCCATATGCTTTGGCGAGCTTGGTAAGTGTTTTATTTTGAGATAAGAATAAAAACACAGGTCTCAACATCCGACTCCCTCCTGCCATCATCTTCAAAACACCTGTATAGAACTCCCAGACTGAAGGAAACTATAAAATGAACAAAAATCAAAGGAGGTTCACAATGGACAATCAGCAACAAGCTCAAATGCCGCCTTCCGTTATTTCTACAAAGGATCATTTGTATCTCAATGACATGCTGAACTGGAATTTGCTTGCGATGAAAAAAGCGCATTTCATGGCGCAGCAGTGCCAGGATCAAACATTAAAACAAGAACTCGACCGCCTCGGACACATGCATCATGATCATTATCAAAGAATAGTAAAGCACCTGCAGCCAGGCCAGCAGCAGTCCGGCTACATCCAATAAGGAGGCGACAAAATGAATCAGCAAAATCAGAAAATCAGCAACCCGCAGACGCCTGTACCGACAACTTCGGAGATGAATGACAGAGACTTCGTCAATGAACTGCTGACAACCGAAAAATATATGACAACAGCTTATTGCACAGCCTTGCACGAATTCAGCCACGAATCTCTTTACCAGGATATTCAATCCATTTTTGATGAGTCACAAAAAGCGCAAAGAAAACTGTATGATCTTATGTTCCAATATGGATGGTATTCTGTTGAAGCGGAGGATACCCAAAAGCTGCAGCAATCCTACCAAAAATTTCAGCAAACCATTCAGCAGCAGTCTCCTTACCAGCAATAACAGCATCAGCAAAAAAGGGTACGATGTGCGTTCAGGCATCTATCCTTTTTTTATGGTAAAAATGATTGACTTTTCATTTACGCTTATTTATATTTAATAAGCATTAACTATTTTGTTATCAAAATATATATACAGTGTAAGTAATAGAGGGGAAATGAACATGAAGAGTGCGGATCGGTTAATGTCCGATATTCAATTATCGCTTCAGGCGCTCTTTCAAAAGATACAGCCTGAAATGCTAGAAAGTATGGAGAAACAAGGCATTACCCCAGCGCAGCTGTTTGTGCTGGCCAGCCTAAAAAAACACGGCAGCCTCAAGATTTCTGAAATTGCCGAGCGTATGGAGGTGAAGCCAAGCGCGGTGACGTTAATGGCAGATCGCCTTGAACAAAAAAATCTCATCGCCAGAACACATAACACAAAAGACAGGCGAGTGATCGATATCAGCCTTACTGATGAAGGAGACAGAAAGTTCGAAGAGGTTTTAGCAGGCAGAAAAGCCATTATGGCACGGTACCTTTCCTTCTTGACGAAGGAGGAAATGCTTCAGGCGGCTCATATTACAGAAAAGCTCGCACAGGCAGCAGCGGAAACTGATGAACAGCACAACACGAAAAGAGGAAACGAATGAAATGAGTACAGAAGGCAAACAGCAATCAAAACGAACGTTATTAATAACAGGCTTAATTATTGCCATGTTTTTTTCCGCGCTTGACGGTACCATTGTCGGAACGGCCATGCCGAAAATCGTCGGTGATCTCGGCGGCTTGAGCATGATGACCTGGCTGACAACCGCGTATTTGTTAACATCAACAACCGTTGTTCCAATTGCCGGTAAACTGGCCGATTTATTGGGACGCCGGATTGTTTATGTATCAGGCTTGATTATTTTTATGGCCGCTTCTGCTTTGTGCGGAATGGCCAACAACATGACAGAATTGATTATCTTCCGAGGACTGCAGGGAATCGGCGGAGGCATTATGATGCCGATGGCGATGATTGTCATCGGTGACTTGTTCACAGGAAAACAGCGTGCTAAATTCCAAGGGGTCTTTGGCGCGATTTATGGGCTGGCTTCAGTGATTGGGCCGCAAATCGGCGGCTGGATCGTAGACTCGCTCAACTGGAAATGGGTTTTCTATATCAATCTTCCAGTCGGAATTATTGCCGTTATTTTCATTGCCAGAGGATTACAGGGCCGCCGGCAAACTGGTCCGATCAACTTCGATATCGCTGGGATTTTCACGATGATTGTCGGGGTTGTCAGCCTTCTTCTCGCTTTAAGCTTTGGAGGAAAAGATTACGGGTGGGGTTCTTGGCAGATTCTTGGCCTGTTCGCACTCGCGCTGGTCGGCATTGTCAGCTTTATTATTGTAGAGTCAAAAGCAAAAGAGCCGATCCTGCCAATGTATTTATTTAAAAACAGAACGTTTACATTCCTAAACTTGATCGGCTTCTTTATGAGCATCGGCATGTTTGGCGCCATTACGTTTGTTCCTTTCTTTATGCAGGGAATTGTCGGTGTAAGTGCGTCTGAATCAGGCACGATTATGACACCGATGATGATCTCTATGATCATTACAAGTATTATCGGCGGCCAGCTTGTCTATAAAATCGGCATTAAACCGCAAATCATTACAGGTATGCTGATTATGGCCGGAGGATTTTTGCTGTTAACGACTTTAGACCTTGATACGGGCAAGCTTGTCGCTACTTCGTATATGGCGATTATTGGTTTGGGAATGGGTCTCGTCATGCCGATCCTGACACTCGCTTTACAGGAAAGCTTTTCGAAGGAAGAGCTTGGGGTCGTCACTTCATCCAGTCAATTCTTCCGTTCTATCGGAGGAACATTCGGCATTACCATGCTGGGAGCAGTAATGAATGCCCGTTCCGGAAATCTATTAACTGATAAATTGGTGCCGTATTTAGACTCTCTTCCGGCACAGGCAAGTTCATTTGCCGGCCAGCTGAAGGGTATGATTGATACAAATCCGCAAGGGCTGCTGCAATCACTGTTCAGCCCGGATGCAATCAAACAAATACCTGCGGCCTTCTCATCCCATATTGTGCCGATTTTAAAAACATCGCTGATGGATTCACTCCATAGCGTGTTTTACACAGGCCTGATCTTTATCGTAGTCGGAGCCGTATTTACATTGTTTTTAAAACCTATCAAGCTATCAAATAAGAAAACGGAAGAACAAGTAAAAGAGAAAACGGCACAAACCGTTGAATCGCCTTCTCATTAATAGAAACCCCGCGGGTCCCAAGACCGCGGGGTTTTCTTATTCGATCATCTGAGCCTTTCCACTTCCGAAAGACCAATCCTCATCCTGATTACCGGTCAGCATGATAAACACATCTTCTTTTCTTACACCAAGCTCGGAATGAATTCCACTTGCGATAGAGCGGTAAAGCGCTTTTTTCTGTTCAGTTGTTCTTGAATGTTTCAACGTAAAATGAATGTAGATCAGTTCATCAGTACGCTCGACCTGCAGATAAGACGGATCATAAAAAAACTCGCTTTTTTCATATTGCCTGATGACTTGAAAATAGTCATCTTCCGGCACATTGATTTCTTCAGTCATTGATTGATGAATGGTCCTGCTAAGTTTTTGAAGCCACGCTTCGCTTCTCCCCGCACGTAAATGAATTTGTACAAATGGCATCCCCGCATCCCCTCTCTTACAACGTCTGTCCGCTGTCAATTGTGATGATTTGACCTGTGAGCGATTCCTGTTCAACAAGCGAACAAATCAATTTGGCGACATCATCCGGTTCAGCAATACGCTGCAGCAGCAAAGTGCCGATCATGCTTTTCATTTTTTCTTCCCGGCCGGCCCACCATCTCGTTGCGACAGCTCCCGGTGCTACACCGCTCACTCTGATTTCAGGCGCTAAGGCGTGAGCCAAAGATTTCGTTAAGCCGTGCACCGCCGATTTTGATACTGCGTAAGGCATGGATGAACCCGCACCGGTTACCCCTGCGATGCTGCCGACATTTACGATCGCCCCGGCCTTGCTTTTTTTCATGAAAGGAACCGCTGCCCGCGCACAGAAAAACATGCCTTTCACATTGACAGCGTAAAGTTCATCCCAGATGTCTTCTGTCGCAGCTTCAAGGTCATCCATTGGAATATGCCTTGTAATGCTGGCATTGTTGATTAAAATATCAATAGTGCCATATATTTTCACAATCGATTGAACCATATCCTGCACTTCGCTATTTTTGGATACATCCGCTTGGATGGTGAAAGCTTGCCCGCCATCTTTTTTAATCGTTTCTACTGTTTCCTCCGCTTCGAATTGCGAGCGTGAATAATTCACCGCAACAATCGCTCCGCGTTTTGCCAATTCTATGCTGGCTGCTCTTCCGATTCCTGTGCCGCCCCCTGTTACGAGAGCTATTTTGTTCATGACATTCATTGCCGCCACTCCTTGCCGTTTATGAAATTTTCTTGCTGATTCCATTGTAATCAAGGTTTGGTGTTACGTATAATGATTGTTAAAGATACTTGCTATCACTCAGATTGATAGCAAACGAACGGAGGAATGCAAAATGGAAAGCGGAGATTTACGTGTGTTTCAAATGGTAGCCCGTGAAGGCTCCATTACAAAAGCGTCCCAGCAGCTTGGCTATGTACAATCGAATGTCACGGCCAGAATTCAGCAATTGGAAGCTGAGCTGGGTACCATGCTGTTTTTGCGCCATAACAGGGGCATGACACTTTCTGCAAGCGGAAAGCTGCTGCTGGACTACACCAATAAAATTGTCGGCCTGCTGGATGAGGCATCTAAAGCACTCTCATCCTCCGTCGAACCTAGCGGACCGCTTATGATCGGCTCCACTCAGACAACCGCCGCGGTAAGACTTCCGAAGCTTTTGGCCTCTTATTATGAAGAACATCCAAACGTTCAGCTGTCTTTAACAACAGGACATACACAATTTCTCCTTGATCAGGTTCTCCGTTATGAATTGGATGGCGCCTTTATCGGATGTGAATGCAATCATCCTGATCTCGAATCCTATCCTGCATTTGAGGAAGAGCCGGTAGTTGTTTCGGCTGCTTCCATATCCGGTGCAGAGGAAGCCATCACAAAGCCGATTCTCGTATACAGCACAGGCTGTTCGTATCGGGAGACACTTGAAAAGTGGCTGCGCTCTGTCGGTGTCACACAGCCGGTCATTATGGAATTTGGTACGCTTGAAGCGATTATCGGCGGGGTTACAGCAGGTCTTGGCATCTCGCTGCTGCCGAGAACGGTTGTGCAGAAACACGCGGCTGAAGGGACGATTCGATTGTACCCGCTGCCTGAAGCTCTCAGACAGATGAAAACAATATTTATTATCCGAAAAAACTCGTTTATCAGCAGCGCACTGCAAGCCTTTATGGATTCATTTACGCCAGGCAAAACGGCAACATCACAAAAAAGCAGTCTGCTGTGATTAGCAGACTGCTTTTTTAGCTATTATTTGTTTCGATGCGCCTCATTCAGTTCCTTAATATGCTGAATGATATCTTTAATGCCCTGCTTCGCGTCGGGATATGTTGCATTCCAATGCTTGGCGAGCGGCGGCATGCTTTTGGCGATATGTGTGTACAAAATCCATTGCTTTACTTCTTCTTTTAGCTCATTGCTTGTTTCACCAAGCAGAAGCTCAGTATACTTCTCCAGCAACCCATCCAGCTGCTCCTGAAGTTTTTGTTCCATTTCCATCTTCCTTTCGAAAAAACAGCAAGAAGCCCCTCATCCTGAGAAAGCTCCTTGCGCTGGGCGTTTATTTATCCATGTGATGTAAAAGCCGCTTCCCGGACAATGCACCTGCCTCTGCCATGAGGGATGCATAGAGGCGTTCCGAACAGCGGGTCCTGTGTGACCTGACAGTTCATAGAAAACACATTTTGCACAAGATCGCAAGTGATGACCTCTTCCGGACGGCCTTCAGCATAAATTTGTTTATCTTTTATGGCGACAAGATGATGGGCATAACGACACGCCAAGTTTAAGTCATGAAGAACCATCACAATCGTCCGCTCTTCCTTTTCATTCAGCTCAAACAGCAAATCAAGAATTTCAATTTGATGCGTCATGTCTAAATACGTTGTCGGTTCATCCAGAAGGATAATATCTGTTTCCTGCGCAAGCGTCATCGCGATCCAGGCTCGCTGGCGCTGTCCGCCTGACAAAGAATCGACGGCGCGGTCAGCCATGTTCTCAAGCTTCGTTGCTTTAAGAGCCCTCTCAACCGCCTCCTCATCCTCTTTTGACCACTGCTTCAGCCAATTTTGATAAGGATATCTTCCTTGTTTCACCAGCTGATGCACCGTAAGGCCCTCTGGAGCCGATGGACCCTGCGGCAGAATTGCGAGCTCTTTTGCGACTTCCTTTGTCGGAAGCTTGGCAATCGCTCTTCCTTCCAGCAGCACTGAACCGCCTCTCGGCTTCATCAGACGCGCTAATGAACGTAAAAGTGTCGATTTTCCGCAGCCATTGCTGCCGATAAATACGGTAATTTCACCTTTGGGAATTGTTAAATCCAACTCATCAATAATAACGGTATCTCCGTATCCTAAGCTCAGCGTTTCTGTAGAAATTGCACTCATACCCATAACCGCTCCTTTTTGCTGGCTTTTTAGCAGCACTATGTATTGCACGTTTTCTCCATGTGTATTTGGGTCAATTGTCATTAATGTTAATGTATTCGGTCATATTGCTCATTGTAGCAGAAAACGCTGATTTTGAAAATCATTTTCAATTAGATTTGGATATAATTGGCGTTTGCAGGTTATTTCTTAATTTCTCTAACGGAGCCATTGTTCAGCTTCAGCTTTAAGTTGATATGATGGTAATGGCTGTCCAGATTAAAGGCCTCCAGCACATTGCGGATCACTTCTGCTTCTGCCATCTGGTCTGTCACAGAAAGCTCGCTTAGGATGATTCTCATCTCATCTAATGCTTCTTCTCCCTCCTGTTTGACGCCAGAGAGCTTATCCAGTATTTCCGCTGTTTCCTGAGCCCCGTTTTTTGTATATATACTTTCATAACGATTATGCTCACCATCTCCGTAGCTCACATGAAGCGAGAAATCGCTGTACGGAACGGGTTTCTGCTGGGTGACAGCTGTATTTTTTTCTTCTGCCTGCTGCTCTTCATTGAGACGGCAGCCCGCAATCAGAACGACTGCCAGACAAACAGCCCCGGCTGTTCTGATCAAACGCATATATTTCCCCTCCTGTAGGATTCCATTTGTTTTAGGTATATCCAGACTATGAAATCCTCATTCAGGAGAGAATTGAAAAAGCCGAGGCGTTAAACTCCCGCATTCGTTGTCAAGACTGCGCCTCGGTGATCAATACGGAGCGGCGGTTGAATACTTAAGTATCCTGCCTAAACGACGCCATCATCACACCCTTCAAAAATTCTAGACTTCAAGAGTTTTCAATCACGCTGTGAAGATTCTGTCATTTGCAAAAAGTCTTCTGCGTCACGAACGGCCAGCTTGATGGCATTGTCCCAGAAATCGCGCTTCGTGATATCAGCGCCCAAATGTTTCATCGCCAAATCTTCCACAGTCATCGAAGCTGTATCTTGCAATAGTGCGATATACTTCTCTTCGAATGCGGTTTTTTCTTCAAGCGCCAATGCATAAATACCAAGAGAAAAAAGATAGCCGAACGTGTAAGGGAAATTGTAAAACGGAACCCTCGTGATATGAAAGTGAAGCTTTGACGCCCAAAAGAGCGGGTGATATTCTCCTAACGCATTGCAATACGCCTCTTTTTGCGCCGCTTCCATCAGCTCATTCAAACGGTCGGCCGGAATCACTCCACGCTTTCGTTCTTCATAAAATCTCGTTTCGAATAAGAATCTTGCATGGATATTCATGAAAAACGCAACGCTTCTTTGCACTTTATCTTCAAGAAGGACGAGCTTTTCTTCCTTCGTCTCCGCCTGTTGGACAGTCGCATCCGCCACAATCATCTCTGCAAATGTTGAAGCGGTTTCTGCAACGTTCATGGCGTAGGATCTGTTTAACGGCCTGACGTTGAGCATCGCTTCCTGATGGAACGCGTGGCCAAGCTCATGAGCAAGCGTTGAGACATTTGAGGCACTTCCCGAAAACGTCATGAAAATCCGTGATTCTCCGCTGTCAGGAAAACTCGTGCAAAAGCCGCCGACTCTTTTCCCGCTCCTGTCTTCCGCTTCAATCCAGCGGTCCCGAAACGCTTTTTCAGTGAACGCGGACAGTTTTTTGCCAAACGTTGAAAACTGGCTGACGATGACATTTGCAGCTTCATCATATGAATAAACCTTTCCCTCAGACCCGATCGGAGCCCCAACATCGTACCAACTGAGCTTTTCAAGACCGAGCATCGACGCTTTTCGATTCAGAAACTGAACGAACGGCTGCTTATTTTCCGTGATGACCTGCCACATCGTATCAAGTGTTTCCTTTTTCATCCTGTTGATTTGCAGCGGCTCCTTCAAGACGTCCTCCCAGCCGCGCGCTTTATAGGTCTCAAGCCGGAACCCCGCCAAATGATTTAGCGTGCTGCTGAACATATCCTGCTTGCTTTCCCACACTTGATGCAAACGTTCGTATATTGTTTTTCTAACAGTGCGGTCTCGATGATCCATCACATTTTCAGCCTGGCCGACAGACAACTGCTTGTTCACACCGTTTTCCTCATACGGAATCGTCATTTTCCCGACAATCATATTGTATAAGTCGCTCCAAGCGTGGTACCCGTCCACCGCGAGGTTTTCTACCAATTTTTCTTTACCTGGGCTAAGCTTTTCGGCAACCCGCTGTCTTCTTTCATGTAATATGTAAGATACATTCCGTAATCCCGGTTGGGTTAGCAATTCATCCCACACGTCTTGTTTGATGGCCACAAGCTTATGATCTAATGTGACGAGGGACGATTGAAAATCAGCATGAAGCCGATTTATGAGGGACTGATGCTCAACAGCCTTTTGATCATTAATATTTTGGGCCAGAAGGCAAGCAACAAAAGCACCGGCTTGCTGAAGCTTGACAGAAACCTGTTCAAATTCATCAAGCAAAGCAATCAGTCCCTCAGCATCTTCTGGCCTTTCAGGCACCTGAAAGGCCTCAGTCGTGTCATGAAATACACGCAGACCTTGTGACAGCTTTTGGATATAATCTTTGAACTCTTCTGATTGGCTCCCACCCTTAAAAAATGAATCAAGATCCCACTTTTGGTCTACTCCTTGCAGCGCCATACCACAAAACCCCTTTCCTGCTTTCGTTTTATTATAGAACAATTCTGAATTATTGTATAAAAGTTTCTTTTATAGCGTCATTTCCTGTTCATGATTGTACAATAGCTGTAGCAGTTAAATTGGAGGTATATGATGAATAAAAAAATTGCAATCGTAACAGGAGCGTCAAAAGGCTTTGGACAGCTGGCAGCCCTAAAGCTCGCCAAGTCATTTTTCGTGATTGCCACAACAAGACAGCCTGAGAAAGCTGAACAGCTGCGTGAAATGGCTGCCGCACACAATGTGGCTGATTCTATTCACATTATTGCTCTCGATGTCACAGATGAACAATCTATAGCTTCATTCGGTCAAGCCATTAGTACTTACGCTCCTATTGATCTTCTCGTCAACAACGCCGGAACAGCTTACGGGGGATTTGTCGAGGATGTGCCGATGGAACATTTCAGACAGCAATTTGAAACGAATGTCTTCGGAGTAATCCATGTGACAAAAACTATTCTGCCTTACATAAGAAAGCATGGCGGTGCAAAGATTATAAATGTGAGCAGCATCAGCGGCCTGACCGGATTTCCTGCGTTGTCGCCATATGCAGCGTCCAAGCATGCATTAGAGGGTTTCTCTGAAAGCCTTCGTATTGAGCTGCTTCCGTTCGGTATCGAAACCGCTTTGGTGGAACCTGGTTCATACAAAACGTCGATCTGGTCGACATCATTATCACATTATATGTCGGTGCCTGCTGACGATTCAGCTTATTATCACTACTATAAAAAGATTCTTACCTACGTTGAAAAAAACGCAGATGACAGCGGAGATCCCCAAGAGGTAGCCGACCTCATTTATCAATTAGCAACAAAGCAGCACGTAAAGAAATTGCGATATCCGATCGGAAAAGGCATCAAGCTTACCCTGTTATTCCGGTCGCTGTTCCCTTGGTCTGCATGGGAATATATCCTGAAGAAAAAACTATTCACCCGCCCTAAATTATAATAATTATAATTTAGTATTGATTTTTAATTGATATGTGATATAATTAAATTAACAGATCCAAGGAGGACGTTATCTTATGAAAACCGAAAACGCACAAACAAATCAAACATTAGTTGAGAATTCAATGAACACACAATTATCAAACTGGTTTCTTTTATACGCTAAGCTCCACCGTTTCCATTGGTATGTGAAAGGGCCTCATTTCTTTACATTGCACGAAAAATTTGAAGAACTATATGACCATGCGGCGGAAACAGCCGATACCATTGCTGAACGTCTGCTGGCAATCGGCGGACAGCCTGTTGCCACGCTGAAAGAATACACTGAGCATGCATCTATCACAGATGGCGGAAACGAAACATCAGCTTCAGAAATGGTACAAGCCTTAGTAAACGACTACAAACAAATAAGCAGCGAGTCTAAATTCGTAATCGGCCTGGCTGAAGAAAATCAAGATGACACAACAGCCGACTTGTTTGTCGGATTAGTTGGTGAAGTTGAAAAACAAGTGTGGATGCTTTCCGCTTACTTAGGATAAAAAAAGCTGAACCCTTTTCGGGTTCAGCTCAGCGTGTCGACAAACCCTCGCATTCGTTGTCAGGACTGCGCGCGTCGGTGCTCACGAATTTCAAATTTCAACATTCGCTGTGCTCCGATGCGCGCTCTTCCTAGACTTCAAGGGTTTTCAATCACGCTGAAAAGAAAGAAAGAAGACAAAGCCCTAAAACGAAAACGTTTTAGGGCTTTGTCTTCAATCTGAACTGAACCCTTTTCGGGTTCAGCTTTTTAATTACTTAACTTGAGCTGCTTTCTGCCTGCTTGGTCAGTGTCACGTTCAGCTTTTTCATTTTTCCGTTTCGCAGCACTTGGATTGTCGTTTTTTCTCCGACTTTCAGATCTTTGTAGAGGATCTGACGGATATCTGCGCTGCTCTCCACATCTTTACCTTTTAGTTTGACAATGACATCCTCGGATTTAATCCCTGCTTTTGCCGCCGGTGAGTTTGCTTGAACTTCTTTTACATAAACACCTTTGCCTAATTGATCTCCAAACAGTCCGAGCGTATTTTGCTGATAGGTTTCTGGCACTTGAGACATGTCAATCATTTGCACGCCTAAAAATGGTCGATCGACTTTCCCTTTTTCCAGCAGTTGGTCAACAATCGGCTCGACATCATTGCTTGGGATTGCAAATCCAAGTGATTCCACGCCGCTTTCGCTCACCTTCAAACTGTTGATGCCGATCACCTGGCCTCTTGCATTGATTAACGGGCCTCCGCTGTTTCCCGGATTGATCGCTGCGTCAGTTTGCAACACGTTCATTTCCACGGTACCTTGTGTTGTATCCACACCAATCGTCCGATTTAATCCGCTGATGATACCTTGTGTCACCGTACCGGAAAACTGCTGTCCGAGCGGATTTCCGATGGCAATGACCTTTTCGCCTGTGCGCAGCTGTGAAGAGTCACCAAAGCTCGCTACTTTTTTGATGTTTTTGCTGTTGATTTCCAAAACAGCCAAATCAGTAATGGTATCGCTGCCGACAAGCTTGGCAGTCTCCGTTTCGCCGTTGTCTAACGTGACAGTCAGCTTATTCGCGCCTTCAACGACATGATTGTTTGTAATCACATACGCTTTATTGCCATCTTTTTTGAAAATAACACCTGATCCGGTTCCGCTTTCACTTTCTGAGCTGGAGCCGCCTCCTGTGCCGAATGTGTTATTTTGCGAGGTTTGGATGTTAGAAATACCGACAATCGTCGGCTCTAAATCCCCCACCATATCAGCAACGTTTGAAGCATTCGTTATTGGTTCCGTTGTAAAATTACCAGACTGCACCTGTTTATTAGCAGAAACAGTATTAGTTGTATGATTTTGGTCTGACGGCAGATAAGGCGCGATGCCGAGCATCAAGCCGCCGCCAATAATACCGCCTAAAATCGGACTCAGCCAAGCGGCTCTTCGTTTCTTTTCTTTTTTCACAGCCGTTTCGGTCTTTTCCATTTCTATTGCAGCAGCTGTTTCCTGTTTTCCCGTTTCATATGTAACAGGCGCATCAAGCAATTCCTGTTGTTCAATCAGCTGCCGGTTTTCTTTATTCTGATGTTCTGGCCGTGAAGATTCTGATTGATGTTGATTGTTATAATCATCCCGTCGATCATCCATACTCTGACACTCCTTTAACCGTTTTTTATTTATCGTTACATATTGATCGCGTGTACAAGTTCAATTGTGCCAATGATGAGGAGAAAAGCAAAGCACCAAAATAAAATATGTTTGAACATCCTTCATCTTCCTCGCTCTTTTTCTCTTCCTTTCTTCCCTTATCTCTATCATAAACAAACATTGTGGGATAAAAATGAAAAGAATATGTGAAATTATGAAAATGTCCTGCCGTATGTTAAAACTAGTTTATAATGACGTTGAAAGGATGTGAAAAGCCTTGTCATACACCATTTATCTAGTTGAAGATGAGGATAACCTGAATGAACTGCTGACGAAGTATTTAGAGAATGAAGGCTGGAACATTACATCTTTTACGAAAGGTGAAGACGCCAGAAAGAAAATGACGCCGTCTCCCCACCTGTGGATTCTCGATATCATGCTGCCGGATACTGACGGCTATACATTAATAAAAGAAATCAAAGCGAAAGATCCTGATGTGCCTGTCATTTTTATTTCCGCCCGAGATGCAGATATTGACAGAGTGCTTGGCTTAGAGCTTGGCAGCAATGACTACATTTCAAAACCGTTTCTTCCGCGAGAGCTGATCATACGTGTGCAAAAGCTGCTGCAGCTCGTTTACAAGGGGACTCCGCCTGTACAAAAAAATGAAATCGCCGTCTCCACATATCGGATCGCTGAAGACGCCCGCGAGGTCTATGATGAAAACGGAAATATCATCAACTTGACGTCGAAGGAATTTGATCTGCTGCTATTGTTTATCCATCATAAAGGACATCCATACTCTCGTGAGGATATTCTCGTAAAAATATGGGGGCATGACTACTTTGGAACAGACCGGGTCGTCGATGACCTCGTCCGAAGACTGCGCAAAAAAATGCCTGAATTGAAGGTGGAGACGATTTACGGATTCGGCTACAGGATGATGACATCATGAAAAACAAACCGCTCTCGTTTCAAATATGGGTTGTCATATCCGGTATCCTGCTAGCGATATCTCTTTTACTGCTTGTGTTATTTTCAAACACGCTGCGCGATTTCTTTACAAATGAAACGTATACGACGATTGAAAATGAGCAGCATGTTCTGACCGAATACCGCCTGCCCGGTTCAATTGAACGGCGCTATTACAGTGAAGAAGCGACAGCACCGACAACCGTCCGCTCTGTACAGCATGTGCTGCTGCCTGAAAACGAAGAAGCTTCTTCAGACAAAAATTTACGCATACTGTCGTCTTCGTTTATCCATAAGGTGTATAAGCTGGCTGATAAACAGGAGGCTAAAAAGAAACGGTACAGCGCCGATGTCAATGGAGAGAAAGTGTTTTTTGTCATCAAAAAGGGGCTTTCCGTCAATGGACAATCAGCTATGATGCTCTCCTACGCGCTTGATTCTTATCGGGACGATCTAGCCTATACCCTATTCAAACAGCTTCTGTTGATTATAGCTGTTGTCATTTTATTAAGCTGGATTCCTGCCATTTGGCTTGCGAGATATTTATCAAGACCTCTCGTGTCATTTGAAAAGCACGTTAAACGGATTTCCGAACAGGACTGGGATGACCCAGTAAAAGTGGACCGGAAAGATGAAATCGGCAAATTAGGCCATACCATTGAAGAAATGCGCCAAAAGCTTGTGCAAAAGGATGAAACTGAAAGAACCCTCCTGCAAAATATTTCACATGATTTAAAAACGCCGGTTATGGTTATCAGAGGCTATACGCAATCGATTAAGGACGGAATTTTTCCTAAAGGAGATCTTGAAAATACAGTAGATGTCATTGAAGGCGAAGCCCTTAAGCTGGAGAAAAAAATTAAGGATTTATTATATTTAACGAAGCTGGATTATTTAGCGAAGCAAAACGTGCAGCACGGCATGTTCAGTATTCTGGAAGTGACAAAAGAAGTCATCGAAAGACTGAAGTGGGCGCGGAAAGAATTATCGTGGGACATTGATATAGAAGAAGACATTCTGATGCCGGGCGATTCGGAACAATGGAACAAACTCCTTGAAAACATTCTGGAAAATCAAATCCGCTATGCTGAGACAAAAATAAAAATCAGCATGAAACAAGATGATCGAAATATCGTGATCATCATTAAAAATGACGGCCCCCACATTGAAGATGAGATGCTCTCCAGCCTTTATGAGCCTTTTAGTAAAGGGAAGAAAGGCGAATTCGGCATTGGTCTCAGCATCGTAAAACGAATTTTAACTCTTCATAAGGCGTCTATCTCAATTGAAAATGACAAAACGGGTGTATCATACCGTATAACAGTACCAAAATAGACTGTAGATATTTTTGCAGTCTATTTTTTCATGTGAAAGAATAACCGTTAAAATCTCTGTAATTTGTTTTGAGCTGCTGCTTGCATTGATGAACCCATTTTTTCTCTGACAAGGTCTGCTTCGGATATTTGACTTTCTCCACTTTGATACCTCTGTTTCGCAAGCGGCTGATCATTTCATCCAATTCTCTCATATTAGATTCACCCTTTCGCTTGAGCTTTGACCATTCGGTCATCTCAACTTATAATATAAATAATACATGATAAAAAAACAAGTTACAATAAGGTTAATTTTATAGCAGAAGGTGTGACTAGATGGTCATATCCTCATGAGGCCTCCAGGCTCCGAAAGGGTGGTACCATTGAAGGAAAAAGAAAAGCTGATTATTGAAACAGCTTTAAAACTATTTGCCCAAAAAGGATATAATTCAACATCAGTTCAGGAAATCGCAAAAGAATGCAAAATTTCAAAAGGCGCTTTTTATATTTATTTTCCTTCGAAAGAAGCGCTTCTTCTGTCTATGCTGAACGACTATTACGATAAAACGTTTACCCGAATTTTAAATATTAAAACAAAGGGCGACAGTCCCAGAACGGCTTACCGTAAACAGCTGACCGTGCTCTATGAAAACATCCTTGAACACAAAGACTTTATCGGCATGCAGATGAAGGAAGGTTCTCTGCCTTACACAGAGGAAGTGGAGCAATGCGCAAAAAAAATCCGCCAGTCCTCACTTCAATTTCATATCGATAGCTTGCTGCACATTTACGGCAAAAAAGCGGAACCGTATACTGCAGAGCTTTGTTTTTTAATAGAGGGCATCAGTCAGATTTACCTGGAGTGCATGATTCTGCTCGGTTACACGGTGAAGCCTGATCAATTAGCTGATATCATTATGAATCGAATTGATGATATGGTAAAAGGCATGTCAGAACGAAATGATAAGCCTTTCATCACATTAGAAGAGGCGAGCTCATTATTTGGGCCTCTTACTCATGGACGGCCTGATCCGCTGACTGAATCGATTGTGAAAAGCCTTCGCAACAAAATCAACAGCTTACACACAAACTCCTCTCTTGAATTATCGGAGAGCTTGGACATACTTGAAGCAGAAATGAAGAAAAAAACACCGAAGCTCGCGATCATAAAAGGCATGATCCATAATTTGATGGAGTCTGAGGCTCTCGCTAAAGATGCGGAGCAGCTTAAATATTTATTAAAACAGCAACATATTTAGAAGAACGGCTGCTTCACAAGCAGCCGTTTTTTCTTTCTCTTATGCTTTTGGCTTCACCATATCTTCAGGCTTAACCATTTCGTTAAATTGCTCCTCTGTCAGCAATTCAAGCTTCAAAGCTGCTTCTTTCAGCGTCAATCCCTCTTTATGGGCGAGCTTGGCGATTTTCGCCGCGTTTTCATATCCGATGTGCGGGTTCAGCGCCGTAACAAGCATTAATGAATTTGACAGGTTTTCCTGAATGGTTTCTTTGTTAGGCTCAATACCGACGGCACATTTATCATGGAATGAATTCATGCCGTCACTCAGCAGCTGCACAGATTGCAGGAAGTTATAAATAATCACAGGCTTAAACACGTTCAATTCAAAGTTCCCTTGACTTGCCGCAAAGCCGATTGTCGCATCGTTCCCCATGATTTGCGCTGCAATCATCGTCAATGCTTCACTTTGTGTCGGGTTGACTTTACCAGGCATAATGGAGCTGCCCGGCTCATTTTCAGGGATGACGATTTCCCCGATGCCGCAGCGAGGTCCGCTTGCAAGCCATCTGACATCGTTCGCAATCTTCATTAAGTCAGCGGCGAGCGATTTTAGTGCGCCATGCGCATAAGTGATCTCATCATGGCTTGTCAGCGCGTGGAATTTATTTGGCGAGCTGCTGAACGTTTGGCCGGTCAGTTTTGTGATCTCTTCTGAGACAAGCTCTCCAAACTCTGGGTGAGCGTTGATTCCCGTTCCGACAGCCGTTCCGCCGATTGCAAGGGCACGCATTTTATCTGTCGCTTCCAAAATCATTTCCTTCGAACGGTCCAGCATGTAAACCCATCCGCTGATTTCCTGTCCGAGTGTCAAAGGCGTAGCATCCTGAAGGTGCGTGCGTCCGATTTTGACAATATCATTGTATGCTTTTGCCTTTTCGTCCAATGTATTGCGAAGCTGGTCAAGCGCAGGCACAAGCTGCTCGTAAACAGACAAAACTGCGGCAACATGCATCGCAGTCGGGAATGTGTCGTTTGAACTTTGGCTGCGGTTCACATCATCATTTGGATGAATGGTTTGATCAGAGTTTTTTTCATTTAATAAAGCAGTCGCACGGTTGGCCACTACTTCGTTCATATTCATGTTGCTTTGTGTGCCGCTTCCGGTCTGCCACACGACAAGCGGGAAGTTGTCATCGTATTTGCCTTTGAGCACATCATCACAAACCGCTGCAATCGCTTCAGCTTTTTCCGCATCCAGATTGCCGAGGCGTTTATTAGCGAGTGCTGCGCTTCGTTTCAAAATTGCAAACGCCTTCACAACACGCATCGGCATTTTTTCAGAACCGATCTTAAAGTTCTCCTTGCTTCGCTGTGTTTGGGCGCCCCAATATTTATCAGCAGGAACTTTTACTTCTCCCATGGTGTCTCGTTCAATTCTGAATTCCATTTATGTATCCCTCCATAACGGTTGCTTCAATAGAATGTAATTCGCCAATGATATAAAAAATCCTTTTTAATTTTCGAGCTTTGCAGATTTTAATTTTAATTCAAGATATACGCGGGAATCCTTTGAATACTTATACTTCGGATTCGTTCTGCCGTACTCCTTTGATGTATAGGAGACATCATAATGCTTTTCAAATGATTTAATGAGCTGTTCTATTTCTTCTTGTTTTCCTGCAAGCCTTACCTGTGCCACTTTCATATCCTCCGCTTTCATAAAAAACTTAACCCTGAAATACTGTAACACAGTATATCATTTTTTTAACAGGAAAAGATAACCTCTACTAAGGTTTTGGACAAGAGGTGACTTCCTTGGAACACACGTTTAAGGAATATATACATGATAATTTAGCATTGGTGCTTCCACAGCTTAAAGAAAATGATGATCTGGTCAAGAATAAAAAAATGCTGGCGAACGGACTTGTTTTTTACTATCTCTATTTTAGTGAATTGAATGATGAAAATTTGGTGTCAGAATCCATTAAAACCTTAATCAAAGATGAGGAGACCTTAACGCTTAACCAGATTAAAAAACGCCTTGACCAGCTTGACGCAAGACCCATTGAAACCGCGGAAAAAACGGTGGAGTCGATTCTCAGCGGCAATTGCGCTGTGTTTATCAACGGATTGGATAGGGCTTATATGCTGTCTACCGGGCAGAAAAAATCAAGAAGTCTGGCTGAGCCGACAACTGAAAAAGTGGTTCGGGGTCCAAAGGTAGCGTTTGTCGAAGATATGAATACAAATCTCGCTCTGATCAGGCAAAGAACTATGCATCCTAAGTTAATCACCAAAAAAATCATGATCGGCAAAAACAAGCTGAAGCCTGCAGCCATTATGTATATTGATGGCAGAGCGAAAAAGTCCGTCATAAAAGATGTGAAAGCGCGGCTTAAAAATGTCCAGCTGGAGGATATTCAGGACAGCGGAATGCTTGGAGAGCTTATTGAAGATAATAAATATTCGCCGTTTCCACAGATTCAAAATACGGAAAGGCCTGACAAGGTATCTTCGGCCCTGTTTAACGGCCGTGTGGCCATTTTGGTCGACAGTTCACCATTTGTGCTTCTCGTTCCCGTTTCTCTCGGTGTCCTGATGCAGTCGCCGGATGACTATTATGACCGCTGGATTTCAGCATCTCTCATCCGTTTGCTGCGTTTTGCTTCTATCTTTATTACCTTGTTTTTATCATCGATTTATATTGCACTCGTGTCCTTCCATCAAGGGCTGCTGCCGACCGCGCTCGCCGTTACGATTTCGGCAAACAGAGAAAATGTGCCGTTTCCGCCGATATTTGAAGCCTTGCTGATGGAAGTGACGATCGAGCTGTTGAGAGAAGCCGGACTGCGCCTTCCCAATTCGCTCGGACAGACGATCGGTCTAGTCGGGGGCGTTGTCATCGGTCAGGCGGCAGTGGAAGCAAATCTTGTCAGTTCGATTATGGTCATTGTCGTCAGTGTCATTGCCCTTGCATCCTTTACCGTTCCTCAATACGGAATGGGCCTGTCTTTCCGGGTGCTGCGTTTTGTTTCAATGTTTTCCGCCGCTATCCTTGGGCTGTACGGGATTATTTTATTTATGCTTGTTGTTTACACACACCTAACGAGACAAACGAGCTTTGGATCTCCCTATTTTTCGCCAAGCGGCTTCTTTAGCTTGAAAAATACGGATGACTCCATTATCCGTCTCCCGCTTAAAAACAAACCAAAAGAGGCGAATAATCCAAATGAGCCAAAAACAGACTCCAATCAAACTTAATACCTTTCAAGGTATTTCCATTATTGCAAATACAATGCTTGGGGCCGGCCTGTTAACATTACCGAGGGCACTGACGACTAAGACCAACACCCCCGACGGCTGGATTACGCTCATGTTAGAGGGCATTATATTTATTCTTTTCATCTATGTAAACACGCTTATTCAAAAAAAACATCAGTATGCTTCATTGTTTGAATACTTGCGGGAAGGGCTCGGAAAATGGATCGGCAGCATCATCAGCCTTTTGATCTGCTGCTATTTTATCGGAGTCGCCAGCTTTGAAACCCGGGCGATGGCTGAAATGGTTAAGTTTTTCCTGCTGGAGAGAACGCCAATTCAAGTGATTATTATAACGTTTATCTGCTGCGGTATCTATTTAATTGTAGGCGGTTTAAAGGATGTCTCCCGACTCTTTCCTTTTTATCTCGTCATTACGATCATTATTTTGCTGATTTTATTTGGTATCAGCTTTAAGATTTTTGATATCAATAATTTGCGCCCTGTTTTAGGTGAAGGTCTGCACCCTATTTTAAACTCCCTTACTGTCGTTTCCATCTCTTTTTTAGGAATGGAAGTGATGCTGTTTCTACCTGAACATATGAAGAAACAGAAATACACATTCAGATACTCAGTAATCGGCTTTGCGATTCCAATTGTTTTATATATCCTGACGTACCTCATTGTCGTTGGCGCTTTGACAGCTCCTGAGGTCAAAACACTGATATGGCCGACGATTTCCCTCTTTCAGTCCTTTGAGTTGAAAGGCACATTCATTGAACGGTTTGAATCGTTTTTACTGATCGTCTGGGTCATTCAATTTTTCACAACGTTTGTCATTTATGGATATCTTGCCGCGAATGGGCTCAAGAAGACGTTTGGGCTATCGGCTAAAAAAAGCATGATGCTCATTGGAGCGGCCGTCTTTTACTTTTCTCTGTGGCCGGATGACACAAACAAAGTCATCATGTATAGCGATTACCTCGGATACATGTTCATCGGTCTGTTTCTGCTTCCCTTTATTCTCTTTTTTATTGTAGCTCTTAAAAGGAGGATGACAGCAAAATGAAGATCAGGATTTTATGTATATTCATATGCCCCCTATTGCTGTCCGGATGCTGGGACAGCCGAAATATTGAGGATTTAAGCTTAGTCATTGGTGTTGGCTTAGACAAGTCGGATCATCAGAACTTAGAACTGACACAGCAAATTCTTGTGCCAAAAAAAGCTAGCTCCACAGAAAGTTCTTCATCTGATCCGACCCAGCTTTCTATCACAAAGGGTGAAACGGTTCATCAAATGATAAGAACATCTGCATTAAAGCATAATCCTACGTTTTCCCAGCATTTGCGTCTCATCCTGCTTTCCAAAAATGCGATTGCTGATCACGTCGGAATGGACGCGATCATTAACCAATTTGTTAGAGACAATGGGACAAGGAGGAGTTCGTACGTCTTTGTCACCAATAGCCGTCCTAAGGATGTATTTAAAATGAATGAGGGAGGCGAGCCTGCATCCAATGTGATTTATGCTCTGACAGAAAACAATTCAGTGACGATCAGAATGATGGATCCTGTTACGCTGGGAGAGATATCAGAGCATTTAACCTCTGATGATTCGTTTCTCATCCCGCATGTCGGTGAGGAAAACGGCAAACTCGCGATAAACGGGGCTGCTATCATCAAAAATAAATTTTGGCTCCGGGATTTAACACCGGGTGAGCTGCAAAACATAAACTTATTCACAGGCACTGTCCAAGGCGGCGTCATTGATATGAGGCATAACGGCAATCTTTTTTCTTATGAGGTATACTCCAGCAGCCGCAAGATCAAAACTGACTATAAGGACGGCAAGTTCAAGTTCACCGTCACACGCCATATTGAAGGCCGATTATCCGAGGACTGGGATACTAAGGAGGATTCTTTTAAGGATTCCTATATAAAAGGGATTGAAAAAACCATCGAAAAACGATTGCATGAAACAGTGACTGCGTTCGCAGGCAAACTGCAGGAAGATATCAAAGCAGATGTAACCGGTCTGGGAAACGAGGTTAGAATTCATTATCCTCAAAAGTGGAGCAAAATCGCAAGAAAATGGGATGATGAATATTTCAGCAATGCGGAAATAGACTACCGCATTCATGTGGTTGTCAGAGACTTCGGGACAAAAGGCGCGACGAAATAACGGACGCTATTTTACGAGGTGGTTTCGGTATGCATATACCGCAGCCTGCGTCCGGTCACTGACATCCAGCTTTGATAAAATATTAGTGATATGGGTTTTGACTGTTTTAATAGTGATAAACAGCTCCTCGCTAATTTCTTTATTTGTTTTTTCTTCCGCGATCAGGCAGAGAATTTCGAGCTCCCGTTTTGTTAATGATTCATGCGGGAGTGCGTTTTCTCCTGAGTGGCGCGCCGGGATAATACTTTTCCCGCCACTTTTGATAGGCAGCCGAAGCCGGTTCAGGGTCAAAAGACGATACACCGTTATCAGCTGATCCGTTTTTCATCAGCTTCCAGCCGTAATACACCGTAGCTGCCGCCAGCGCGATTCCGAGGACAAACGGAAGCGGGCAGACGAGCATGATTGCTCCGATGCCGCCAAGGATGATTCCTGTGATGGCTTTTCCTGCGGCAAACCTTTTGATTCCTGCGTATGTCATCAAGCTTCCAATGGCGAGCGGGATGATAAAGCCGAAGCTTCCCCCTCCGAAAAAGACAGAGACTCCAAAAACAATTAATAAGAATCCGCCTATCGTTTTTTTGTTTATCTTCATGCAGATCCTCCTTTCGTTTTCCTTGTCTTCATCTTAAACAAGTTGGCATTTGCGCAAAACGAACAGAGATTGATTTTTATATAAGACTAGAGTCTTATCATGCCCCGGACCCATAGACACAAAAAAACGCCATGCACGAGGCATGGCATTTCAAAACCCTTTACAAATGAACACTTGCTTCCCTTTCTTTGACCAGGTCGGACCGTTCTGCTTTAGCCAGCTTTGTGAACAGTAAAATTCCGATACCTGCAATAATTTCAACAACTCCTCCGACAGCGATCACAGTTCCTGAGCCAAAAGCATTCGCGGCATATCCGCAAATAACAGCTCCGGCAGGAATGGAGATATTTGAGATCATATGTATAACGGCGTAGACTTGCGGCTGATCCTCACTATCCACAGAGGTCTGGATAATCGTGTACTCAGGAACATTAACAGCACTGACTGCAGCGCCAAAGGTAAACGCAGCGAGAAAAACGAGCGGCAAAAATGTATTCATCCCAGTAATAAAGAAAGCGAATCCTTCAATAATGCCGGCCGTTACGAATAGCAGGCCGTATCTATTCACCTTGACTTTCGCCAGCACAAATCCTAATAAAAAAGCGCCTGCGGCGGTGGTGGCCTTTAAAAATGAGTAAACGATCGGATTGCCGTTTAAATCCTCCGCTACATAAACGGCTGAGAGTGCTTCCCAAGGTGCAGCCGCGAAATTCATAAAGATACAGTAAATGGCGAGCGGATATAAAATCTGATGTTTTCTCACGAGCGTAAAACCGCGTTTCAGTCTGCCGATATATGTGCCTCTCTGCGCAACGGCAGCAGATTCTAATTGAGATTGAACAGCAGTGTACTTAATAAAAAGGACGAGAAAACCAGAAACCAAATAAAGGATGAGTGCGATAAGCATTGTATAAGAAGGGCTGATAAATGTCAGAATAGCGCCGCATAATGTGACAGCTCCGAGCCGGACAATTTGGGCGGAGGATTGCAGCACAGCGTTTGCTTTTTGAATGCCCTCTTCATTTACGATTTGGGGAATTAAAGCGAT
Source organism: Bacillus sp. SKDU12 (assembly GCF_010093085.1). Lineage (GTDB taxonomy): Bacteria > Bacillota > Bacilli > Bacillales > Bacillaceae > Bacillus > Bacillus mexicanus. The sequence goes on from NZ_MSRC01000016.1 coordinate 217,215, forward strand.
GGAGGCGGGATTATAGGCAGCTCCTGTTGCAGAATGCACAATCATAAGGGTCATGACAAACCACAATGGAGAAAAACCCGCAAAATGGCAAAGAGGAATGATCAAGACAATCGCAGCCCTCGTCAAATCTGAAAAGTACATCCAAAATTTCAGTGTGGTCTGTTTCATGAAAGGACCTGTCACAGGCGCCAGTACAGCTTCTGGCAAGAAGGTGACAGCAATCAATAAAGCAGTGCCGATCGCACCTTTGCCATCATAAATTAAAAACCATAATATTGAGTTAAATGCGAACATATCGCCGGATATCTTGACTATTCTTGAGAAAAAAAGATAATTGAAATTTCTCTTCCAGATGCTATCACTTTCAATTAAATTCACCATCTATCAGAGCCCCCTATTGCCTATTTTTTACATCTATTTGTTACAATATCTCATTTTTTCATTTTTCGGTCAATAATTCGTAAGGTTCATTTTTTGTCGTAAAATAGGAGATTGACAGAATGAAAAACAAAAATCCGGCATGCAGAGTGAACACGCCGAATTTGTTTTCTTTTTTTATGATTTGCTGTTGTTTTGGTCCCGAAACACAACAGCACTTCTTTCATATTCTACATCACCAATGCTGCTTCTCACATTCACAACGCGGGCGGCGGCAAAGAAATAGTCGGACAAGCGATTCAAATAACGCAGCACTGTTTCATGGATCTCTTCTGATTTCATCAGGGCCACCACTCGTCGTTCCGCCCGTCTCGTAATAGTGCGCGCACAATGGAGAAGCGCAGCACCCTTTGAGCCGCCCGGAAGAATAAATTTCTTCAGTTCCGGTGCTTCCGCTGTATAGGCATCAATACGCGTTTCTAAAAAGGAAACGGATTCTTCCGTTAGTTTATAGTCTTTTTTTTCTGTGACGATTGCCAGATCGCCTCCGCAATCAAACAGCTCATGCTGGATCATCAGCAGCTCTGCTGTCACATCTTCAAAGCCGGACTGCCCGGAAAGCTCAGCTAAACAAAGTCCGACAAAGCTGTTCAGTTCATCAATAGTGCCGTAGCTTTCGACCCGAAGGCTATCCTTGTCCGTTCTGCCTCCTACTAGACTCGTTTGTCCTTTATCGCCTGTTTTGGTATATAGTTTCATTCATCTCTCTCCTTTACAGACTTATTCAAACAGCTCTTCCGCCTCTTTTACACATTCAGCCATTCCCGCCTTTATCAATTGAATGAGCTGCTTTTTTGTGTGTTCAGATTGCTGAATTTGTGTCGCAGCGATGAGCATATCCCCCTCTGCCTGTCTGTCTCTCAGCACTTTCGTCCGTTCTGCTTCCGCAGCCATAAGGATGTTGACGAAGGATTGATCTGATACATATCCATTGATCAAAATCCAGATCGAAAACCCTGTCATGACACATATGAAAACGGATAGCTCACCATCCTCATACGTTCGATACACGAAATGGTCAAGCCTTCCTGATGACGCCATCGCACACGTTTCCGGCAGATGAAAACCGTTTTCTGATAGATAAGCCGTCAGCCCATCGATTGGATCCGCCTGAAACGGCAGCCTTTTATGGATAAGCGTCCTGCTCCACGAAAACCCCGCACCGACAGGAGCTGAGGACAATGTGCGAAGCGGGAGGTCCGTTTGAAGGATAATGTCATCACGCCCCGCTTGGAGCATTGCTTCAAATGGGATGCGCAGCTGGTCCACACTTGCTTTTTCAGGCTGAATCACAATCATCGGTTTAGAGGAGCTGTGATGAACCAAAGCAGTGATATCTGTATCGTACACCGTCTTTATATGATGTTCTGTGACCGCATATTCCGGCTTTTGCTTAGGTCCGGCTATACCGTTTTTCATAAACAAGAGCTCGTCACAATACAGGCTCGCAGTATTCAAATCATGAAAAACGCTGACAACCGCCAATCCGCTTTCTCTTGTCAGGCGTTTGATCAGATCGAGCAATTCTTTTTGATAAGACAGATCGAGAAAATTGGTCGGCTCGTCCAAAAATAACATACGTGGCTGCTGCGCCAAAGCTTGGGCTACATACACCCGCTGCTGTTCACCTCCGCTTAATTCACGGATCGATTTTTGAGCAAATGCAGCCACTCCTGTTTGCTCCATTGCTTCCAGTACAATGGCTTCATCCTTTTCAGTCTGCTGTCTGAACAGCCCTGTTTGGAATGGATATCTGCCGAAAGCTACCGTTTCTTTGACGGTAAAGGTAAAGGCTTGATCCGTTTTTTGCGGCAGGACAGCCATCATGCGCGCCAGTTCCTTCGGTTTATAGTCCGCAAGCGGTTTGCCAGCTAGATAAACGCTGCCTTCCTTCGCCGGCAGCGTACCTGTCAGCAAATGCAAAAGCGTTGTTTTTCCGCTGCCATTAGGGCCGAGAATTCCGAGAAATTCACCCCGCTCCACTGTTAAGCTGACATTGCTGATCAGCCTGCTGTCTCCATATCCCCCCGATAGTCCTTCTGCTTTCATCATAAGCCTTTCCCCCCACGATGCTGACGAATTAAAATAAGAGCGAAAACAGGCGCTCCCGCCAAGGATGTAATAATCCCAATCGGCAGTTCAATCGGTTCAATAATCGTTCTTGAAAGCAGATCGGATAAAACGAGAAACCCTGCTCCGAGCAAGGCGGAGATAGGCAGTAAATGCCGATGATCTGTTCCCCACAAAAGCCTTGTAATATGCGGAATGAGAAGGCCGACAAAGCCGATCGTGCCCGACACAGCAACAGCGCTCCCTGTCAAAAGAGAGCCGGCTATTAAAATTAGCACTTTTCTCTGCTGGACACTGACTCCGAGAAGCCTTGCTTTATCTTCTCCATAAGTCATCACATTCAGCTCTCTTCCGTTAATAATCAGTAAAACCGTTCCTAAAAGAAAAAACGGGAGAAACAACATAATATAGCTCCAGCCCCTCATTGAGACGCTGCCAAGCAGCCAGTGCACAATCGGCAGCAGATTGTCGCCTGTCAGGGCAATAATAAGAGAAATAAAAGCGCCCAAAAATGAGTTGATGATGACACCGGTCAAAATGAGGGTGGAAACAGTCATCGATGCATGCACGAGGCGGCTAAAGGATAGGACAGCCGCAATCGTAACAAGTGCCGCGGCTACACTCACAACCGGGAGTGTGAACCCTCCGATGACAGGAAGCTGCAAGCCGAAGAACAGGGTCACCACCGCGCCGACTGAAGCACCGGACGAAACGCCCAGCGTGTAGGGATCAGCAAGCGGGTTCTTCAGCAGCCCCTGAAAAGCGGCCCCTGCGATAGAAAGAGCCGCCCCCACAAGGGCGGCCAGCACAACTCTCGGCAGTCTGATATTCATTATAATATTGGTGTACATCGGGTCATCAGAGCCAATAGAGCCGCCAAAGCATTCATACCAAAAGACACGAAAGATAGCGGGGATGGGAATTTGCAGGCTTCCGCAAGAAATTCCTATCACGATGCAGGCAGCTAAAAATGAAAAACTGATGATATATGCGGCATAACGATTATTCCTTAAACGTATTCGGGTAAATGCTTTCCGCAAGTTCTTCGACCCCTTCGATCAGACGGGGACCGGAGCGTGTCACGAGATCAGGATCCACATCATACACGCGATGATGTTTCACAGCATTGATGTCACTCCAGCCATCACGATTTTCCACTACTTTCGCTTTTACCCCATCTGTTGTCACAATAGCGTCAGGATTGAGTTTTACGATCGCCTCGTCTGTCATTTGCACCCAGCCTGTTTGGTCTGCTGCTGTGTTTTTAGCATGGATGACATTCAGCATTTCATTCATGAACGTGTCTTTTCCGGTTGTGTAAATGTCAGGATCAGGAGAAACCTCGATAAATACGCTTTTCTCCTCGTCTTTTGGAATGGTTTTTGCTTTATCTTGAATATCCTGCAAATCTGATTTCATGTTTTTCACGAGCTGATCGGCTTTTTTCTCTGCCCCGGCAGCTTCTCCGATCATTTCGATTGACTTGTACACCTCGGAAAATGATTTTGCATCATTGACAGTCACCACGGTAATGCCCGCGTCCTTCAGCTGTTTGATGGCATCAGCTGAAGCTGACATGGAAGATTCATGCGCAAGAACGAGATCTGGCTTTAAAGACATGACTTTCTCAACGTTTATATTCATATCTCCGACCTTCTCAACCTTTTTGACTTCCTTTGGGTATGTATCGTTTGTGGTGACGCCGACCATTTTGTCACCGAGGCCGAGAGCGTATGTGATTTCTGTATTGCTCGGCATTAATGAAACAATCTTGTTCGGCTTCTTTTTAATGGTCACTTCTTGATTTGACGCATCATCAATCGTGACAGGAAACGCTTCAGACGCTTCTGTCTTTTGCTTCGCCTTTGGATCGTTCTTCTGATCGGCTGTATTGCCGCAGCCTGCGATCATAACAGCAGCCAGCAAAAGCGCAATCCATATTCCGGCTCGTTTTTTCATAACCTTTCCTCCTAAGTAAATTAAAAAAAGCATCTCTACGACGGTAAAGATGCTGTAAACAACACAAAAAAAGCCTATTGTTTACACATCATCTGTCCTCGCAGACTTCGTGCTGGTCAAACAGGCAGGTATCCTGGCTCTTGGCATTTTGTCCAATTACAGTGGCGGGACCGCACCGGCTTTTACCGGTTTCCCTATTAAGCCGGCTGTTGTTCACGGACCGGCACCTATTTGACATTCGTATCCTTTTTTCGGAGTAATTATACTATAGGACTGACAAGCTTGTATACGAGTCCTGAATGACTTTCTCCCGTTAAATGTATGCGAGCAAAATCCTCGTAAACACTAAATTTGATCTAGTATACTTAATAACATCATCATGAAAAAGGAATGATTCTTATGGATTTACAGCTAAGAGACAAACTCGTTTTAATCACCGGCTCAACTTCCGGCATCGGGAAAGCTGCGGCAAAAAGCTTTCTGCAAGAGGGAGCGGCAGTCATTGTTAACGGACGCAAACAAGAGACTGTCGACCGCACGATTGAAGAGCTATCTGCATATGGAACTGTTCACGGTGCGGCTGCCGATTTGTCAAAAACAGATGAAGCTGCGGCTTTTATTACAAAAGTAAATGAAATCGGTGATATCGATATCCTTGTGAACAACCTTGGTTTCTTCGAGGTAAAAAACTTTGCCGATGTGACAGATGAAGAGTGGAATCAATATTTTGAAGTGAACGTGATGAGCGCAGTTCGGACAAGCCGTCACTTTCTTCCAAAAATGCTTGCTAAAAACAGCGGACGCATTTTAAATATCGCAAGTGAAGCAGGCATCAAACCGATTCCGACGATGATTCCATACTCAATGACAAAAACGGCGCTGATCAGCCTTTCAAGAGGAATGGCAGAAATGACGAAAGGCACAAATGTAACAGTAAACTCAGTCCTTCCGGGACCCACTTGGACAGAAGGCGTGGCCTCTTACATGGAAGGCGCCGCACAAGCTGCCGGACAGGATACAGATACATTTATCAACGACTATTTCAAAGTTAATGAGCCGACTTCGCTGATACAGCGATACGCGACAGCAGAGGAGGTCGCCAACACAATCACATTCCTCGCGTCTGATGCCGCATCAGCTATTAACGGCACGGCACAGCGCGTCGAAGGCGGCATCATCCGTTCACTTTAATACGCAAAAAACGCATCCGTATCTCGGATGCGTTTTTTTATACCTCACCAGCGAATGGAACCGGCTGATAGCCGCCTGTTTCCAAGGTTGCTGAAAACAATCCTCCCGCATGGGGCTGCTCGTGTCTTTCTTTTTCTGTCATTTGTTCTGTTGCCGTTGTGATATAAAGGGTTTTTAAGTCTTTGCCGCCGAATGCGCAGCACGTGACATATTTAGCCGGGACGCTGATTGAATCGATTTCTTTTTTCTGAAATGGGTCAATATGAGCAACGCGGCCGCCCCCAAACAGCGCCACCCACAGCATACCATTTTGGTCGATGGTCATGCCGTCCGGCAATCCGTCTGTTTGATCAAAACGATAGACGGGCTTTGGATTTGAGACATTTCCGCTTTTAGGATCATAGCTGTAACACATAATTTCCTGAGTAGGTGTATCTATGTAATACATCAAATTCCGCTCGCGATCCCAATCCAAACCGTTCGAGGTGGAAACTTGATCCTTCATTTTGATAAGTCTGCCGTCTGGGTCCAAACGGTATAGCGAGGCTTGTTTTTGCTCGCCTTCCATACTTGTCGTCCCCGCCCACAGCCGTCCGTACGGATCACACTTTGCGTCATTAAAACGCAGGCTCTCATGCATATCTTTCGGCTGTTTGATTTTTTCTAAGCTGTCTTCTTGAAGATGATAAAGGTAAAACCCATCCTTCATTGTCATCACCAGCTCATCCTTTGAATATTTCGCAAGCGCCGTCACAAAAGATGTAAACTTGATCGACCGGTTGATTTTTTCTAGAGGGTCGAAGATATGGAGCTCACTCCCTAAAATATCAACCCAATATAAGCGCCCGTTTTCTTCATCCCATAACGGGCCTTCACCAATTACCGCCCGAGTATCTGCTTCCAATACAGCATCCATGAATGTTACACCTCTTTAGCTTCAGTCTATACCTTGTTATTCCCTGTAAAGAGATGTCCAAACCTATTTATTGTTTTTGGAATAGGATGGTAATGACCGAACCAATGTTTATTCTGCTGTTCACATGAATCGTTCCATTATGCAGATGGACAAGCTCCTTGGCAATCGCAAGCCCGAGACCAGTTCCGGCAGCAGAGTCTTTCGTGTTCGTTCCTCTATAGTATCGGTTAAATAAATTGGTGATCGTTTCTTCATCCATTCCCTTCCCGTTGTCCTTCACCTTCAAAGAAATGTGATTTTTTGTTTGTTCCAGAATGACCTGAATCTCTGTTCCTTTGTCATTGTGCTTCACGGCATTTCCAAGGAGATTTTCTAATATGCGCCTGAACCATGCTTCATCAAGCGCAAATTCGATGTGCTCTTCTTTGGAGACAAAAAAGACATCATACCCTTCGGAAAACGGATTTTTCTTAAAATCTTCAATGACATTTTTAAAAAACGGGATCAGGTTTGTAAGCTTTCTTTCAATTGGAAGGGCATCATTTTTCAGCCGATAGGTTAAATTTAAATCTTCTATCAGCTTGGACATGTATTCGGATTTTTCTCTGACAACCTGCCCCATTTCTTTCACTTCATCCGGCGACCAGTCATACTGCTTCGACTCGAGCATCATGCTGTAGCCGTAAATGCTGCTTAGCGGTGTTTTTAAGTCATGCGACAACCCGGCAATCCATTCTTCCCTTGTCGCCTGGATTTTTTCTCTGTTCCTTTTATCACGACTCAGCGTTTCAGTCAGCTGATCCATTGATTCAAAAATCTCACCGAAGAAACGGTACGGATGTTTGATTTTCCCCTTTTTGTTTTTGCTGACAGGGCGGCCTTTTCGATTTTTCGGTTCTTCAAGTTTTCCTTTTGATAGATTGACCAGCCATTTAATCGTGTGAAAAATCGGCAGCCCAAATCGGAACATATACCAAACGGTCATCCAAATAATATATAAGAACAAAACGGCCAGAACGAGGAACATCGCCTTTAGCACAACCTTCAGAAACGAATCGTTAAATTCCTGATCAGTGACATACACAGGGTTTGGCACTGTAGCGACCAGCCATCTGTCTTGATTGAGGATGTTAACGGACATTTCCCGCTTATAGTTCCAAGGTTTAGAGCTGTATTTGAGCAGCTCCAGCTGGTTTATCGTTTCTCTTTCACTTTTTGTGCTGTTCATGCTGTCGAGAATCTTTCCATTGCTGTCTAACAGGTAAATGGCGCCTTTTTGCCGCTTAATATACTCAATGGTACTGGACTTATAATGCGATAGAGAGTCTATCTTTTGTTCGCGTTTTCTAACGGAAGTCAGCAGCTGTTCGCTCTTTGACTTCCAGCCGGACAACAGAAGATACGATTTATCTTCAATATTGATGGCCCAATAATTCACCCTATAATGATTAAATTTTTTGGTTTTATAAATAGATAAAAGCTCTTTTTTCGTAAAGTCGCTGGGCACGTCTTTCGGCACGCTGTAGGAATAAGCGTTTTTCCCCTTCGAATCAATGATTTGCATCCAGCCGTCCTGTTTATCGACAGATTTCTTCAGGAAATTATCCACTTCCCATGTCCCGTCTTCATTTACATCGAGGTATGCCTCAAGTGTATCGGTCGTTGCCTTCGTCAGCCCTGAATTGGATTCCGCATCGCTAAATCGCGAGTCTAAATAGAAAAACGAAGCAACAAGCATAACCGTGAGCAACAGAATGACAATCAGCATCTGCCCGAAGAAGTGAAACAGAAACTTCCATCTTAATCTCATGACCGCTTGCCTTCAGGATTCGGGATAAAACGATAACCGAGACCGCGAACAGTTACAATATACTCCGGATTGCTCGGATCGCGTTCTATCTTCTCTCTAAGCTTGCGAATATGAACCATGACGGTATTATTATCACCGTAGGAAGGATACCCCCACACTTTTTCATAAATTTGATCTTTGGAGAGCACAACGTTAGGGTGTTCGCAAAAATACTGTAAAAGCTGCAAAAGCTGAGCTGAACAAGCGACGGCTTCCCCGCCTGCAATCAGTTCGGCATTTTGCGGAGAGAATGTAAAATAATCATATGTATAGGTTTGAGCTGCATTCGTTTCTTTCGATTGGTATGTGCGCTTAAGATGCGCTCTGATCCGCGCCGCTAATTCAAGCGGATTAAACGGTTTTGTGATATAGTCATCAGCCCCCACCGCAAAGCCAGACAATTTGTCGGCATCGGATGATCTTGCCGTCAGGAAAAAAATCGGAGCCTCAGAGTACTCTCTGATCATCGTGCAGGCTTCAAAACCTGACATTCCGCCCATCATGACATCAAGCACAATCAAATCAACCTTATTGGCCTTCACAACCGGGATCGCTTCCTCTGCGCTTGCCGCATCAAGTAAATTTCGATATCCTTCTTTTTTGAGAACGCGTTTGATCATATCCACAATCGCTTTCTCATCGTCCACAATTAAAATTGACGCATTTTCCACTTTTATGTTCCTTTCTGTCTCTTTTTTTTTCATCTTATCATTATATCGTTTATTTTTGGTACATTTTTGAATGGGTTCGCCTTATCTAGGCAGGGCAAACAAAAAACGGGAACACGTCAGTTCCCGTCTTTCATATTTTCAGATAATAAATAATTATGAGTTCTCGTCTGCCATATACAAAATAAACTCCCAAAACCCTGGAACGTCCTGGCATAAAAGCATATCAGCCTTTTCAAACATTTTGATCTTCAGCTCTTGCTCTAAATCTTCTCTTTCTTGGTAGGATGTATTGCTGAGTTTTTTTCTGATCATCGGTGAAAAGCATTCGATCAGATGTTCAATGTCAAATGTATCGTCTTCTTGGTTCTTGTATTCAAAATAACCGTTCACGCTTACGTTTCCCCCTTTTTTGCTCCGCTAGCTGTTTTCTGATATTCTCAAGCCCTTTTTTATGAATGTTAGAGATGTTTTGCCTGGACTCCCCTAATGAATCGGCAATTTCTTGCATCGTGGCACCGTGAAGATAGACTTTTGTCAGTACGCTTTTTTGTTTGTCAGTCAGCATTTGGATCGCTTGATAGAGCTGATAATCCTGGACATGCTGGCTCAAATCATCCTGCATATCTAAAAATGCTTCAAACGTATCGCTTCCTGTTTCAGAAGGAAGCCGTTCTCCTGCTTCCGGATGATCAACCGTCAGCGGATACCGTTTTTGGTTTTTGCGAACCCGCTTATCAAAATCAATAGAAAAGATACGGATCATTGAATTCATATACTTGACGATGCGGATTTCTTTATAAAATTGCTTAAATTGCTCGTCCAATGATTGTGCATCTTTTTCATTCGGGCTTTCCATTACGCTTTTGAATAAACGATAATGCTGAGGATTGCTCAAAAAATGCTTCACGATGGGATGCTTCATTATCTCCTTACATTTTGACCGTAAAAGTTCTTGATAGTCCATCAAACCGCCTCCCTACTAAATTAAATGAAGGAAAGCAAAAAAAAGTAAACTACTACTTTCTAACTAGCGATTGTCTTACATACTTCAGCCGCAGTTTACGTTTTCTTAGATTTCCTTCACTTACATACATGACTGTAAAAAAAGAAGGGAGGTATTTTCCTATGGATCAGGTGTTTATAGAGGAGGTCGTGAAACAAATCGGAAATCTGGGGTTTCCTGCGCTGATTGCGATGTACCTGCTGACCCGATTTGAGAAAAAGTTTGATCAGCTTATCGAACTGATGACAGAGCTGAAAGATCAAAAAGCAAAAAAATAATTTTCAATCGAAGTTGACTTTTCACTGTATTTTTTCACTTAACAAGGCAGAAGGGAAAACGAAAGGCCTTTCACCTTCTCTTTCTGTTATTACATTTCCATTCTAAGGAGGAAACATTTTATGAAAAAACAAAATGACATTCCACAGCCAATTAGAGGAGACGAAGGAGCAACAGTAAAAATCCCGCGAAATATTGAAAGAGACCGCCAAAATCCAGATATGCTCGTTCCGCCGGAGACTGATAATGGCACAGTAAGCAATATGAAATTTTCATTCTCTGATACTCATAACCGCTTAGAAAAAGGCGGATATGCCCGTGAAGTAACAGTACGGGAGCTGCCGATTTCCGAAAACCTCGCATCTGTCAATATGCGCTTGAAGCCTGGCGCCATTCGCGAGCTGCATTGGCACAAAGAAGCAGAATGGGCTTATATGATTTATGGAAGTGCAAGAGTTACCATTGTGGATGAAAAGGGGCGCAGCTTTATTGATGATGTAGGCGAAGGAGATCTTTGGTATTTCCCATCGGGCCTGCCGCACTCCATTCAAGCATTGGATGAGGGAGCCGAGTTCCTGCTCGTATTTGACGATGGTTCATTCTCTGAAAACAGTACGTTCCAGCTGACAGACTGGCTTGCCCACACGCCTAAAGACGTCATCGCTGCAAACTTTGGCGTAACACAAGAAGATATTTCTCATTTACCAGAAAAAGAGAAATATATTTTTGAAGAACCAGTCCCAGGATGCTTGAAAGATGACATTGTAGAAGGACCGAATGGCGAAGCGCCTTATCCGTTTACTTACCGCCTTCTTGAACAGGAGCCAATTAAATCAGAAGGCGGAAAAGTCTATATTGCAGATTCTACAAACTTCAAAGTGTCTAAAACGATTGCATCTGCGCTCGTAACAGTGAAACCCGGCGCCATGAGAGAACTGCATTGGCACCCGAATACTCACGAATGGCAATACTACATCTCCGGAAAAGCAAAAATGACCGTTTTTGCTTCTGACGGTCATGCCAGAACATTTAACTACCAAGCCGGTGATGTCGGATATGTTCCCTTTGCAATGGGCCATTACGTTGAAAACGTTGGGGACGAACCGCTTGTCTTTTTAGAAATCTTTAAAGACGATCATTATGCCGATGTCTCTTTAAACCAATGGCTTGCCATGCTTCCTGAAACATTAGTTCAACAGCATCTTGATTTAGGAAAAGACTTTACTGATTTTCTTTCAAAAGAAAAACATCCGGTAGTGAAAAAGAAAAACAGTAAATAAAAAAAGCCAGCTTGCAGAGAGCAATCGTTCTCTGCGAGTCTTTATAAGGAGATGTACCAGTGAAATATCAAATGTCTTTCAAATGTTTTTTGCGGCTCTTTATAACGTATTTACTGGCCGCTTCGGCAGTGGTGTTGACCTATTTTGCCGTCATGTTTATATTGTTTTCTATAGCAGGGACGAGCTACCGTTCAGTAGCTCATATCCTGCTTTTTTCCGTGTTATTTTTAGTCCTTGGGCTATGCTTTGAACCATTTGAACGGCTCATGGTACATAGTTTTACTTTTTTCAAGACAGATAAACGCTTAGTCATTCTCCTCGCTGGCATTGTCCAGCTGCTTTTTTTGTGGATGACTGCATATACAACTGACGAAATAATGAGCGACATCTGGCTGTCCACCACAGAAGAAATGATCATCGCAGCCGTTTTTTTGCTTTTAGACAAATGCAATTCAGCCCTTCCCAGCTAAAAAAAGAACGCATCCTTTTGGAATGCGTTCTTTTTATTCATAGCGAAGCGCGTCTACAGGCTGAAGCTTGGATGCCTTGATGGACGGGAGCAAGCCGAAAACAATTCCGACCGCCATAGAAAAGATGAGTGATCCGATAACAGCCGGAACGGAGACGATAAAAGGCATCGGAAGAACGACCGTCAGCAGCTTCGCAATGCCAAATCCTGCTAGAACACCGAGTATACCGCCAATGCTTGTCAGCACGACAGCTTCGGTTAGAAATTGAAATAAAATCACACGCCTCTTAGCACCAAGTGCTTTCTTAATCCCGATTTCCCGCGTGCGCTCCGTGACGGAAACGAGCATAATATTCATGACGCCAATGCCGCCTACCAAAAGTGAAATACTCGCGATTCCGCCAAGCAGCAATGCAAATGACTGATTAAAAGACTCCACTTCCTGTGCGATCTCCTGAAGATCCATCACACTGTACTCTGCTTTTTCCAATTCAGCTTCGGACAGTCCCTGATTCAAAAGGTCCGCCGCCATTACACCGGCTTCCTGGATACGATCAGATGAACCAGCCTGCACGGCAATCTGCGTTGGCGCGTCAAAGCCTTCAATAAGCGGCCACACTTTTTTCGGCACATACAAAACCGGGTTCGCATAATCGCCTTCAAACATGCTTTCCTGCAGATCGTTTTCTTTAAAAACACCGGCCACTTTAAACGGCACACCGTTCATCTCAATGTTTTTATGTAGGGCATCTCCGTCTGGAAACAGTTCATCTCTGACAGCTTCATTGATCATTACCACTTGATGGGTGCTTTTTAAATCCTTTTCTGTCAGTTTTCTCCCTTCGGTTATACGGATTGGGAACATATCGAAGTAATCATCATCAACTCCGTATACTTGAGGATACGAGACATTTGTTAAATGAAAAACACTCGCGCCTTCTGACAAGTAATATAAAGATAATCCTTTGACCATAGGATCAGATTTGATCGTTTTTATTGTTTCCTCGGCCACAGGCGGCGCCGATGTATACGAAACCGGGGAGCCTCCTCCCTCCTCTTTTCCGCTTGATGGCTGGTAGACAACGTTGATCGCATTATTTCCCATACCGATCATGCTCTGCTTTAGCTGTTCGCTTTGGCCTTTTAGCATCGAAACAATTGCAATGATTGCAGCAATGCCGATAATCACACCGAGCATCGTCAGAATCGATCTTAATTTATGAGAGAAAATGGATTGAAAGGAGATGCGAACATGTTCAAGCATGGCTGATATCCCCTCTCTCATCTAATACCAGTTCTCCATCTCTAATAAAAATCGTTTTGTCAGCTTTTCTGGCGACGTCTGGGTCATGAGTAATCATAATAATGGTCTTGCCTTCCTGATGCAGCTCAGAAAACAGCGCCAAAATTTGCTCACTTGATTTCGTATCAAGCGCCCCGGTCGGTTCATCAGCTAAAATAAACTTTGGCTGATTGACAAGGGCCCTTGCTATCGCCACCCGCTGCTTTTGACCGCCGGACAGCTTAGGGGGTTTGTAGGAGACCCTGTCTTTTAAACCGACCTTTTCCAGCGCTTCATAGGCTCTCTGCCTTCTCTCTTTTTTCTTCACTTTATTGTAAATCATCGGAAGCTCGACATTTTGCAGCGCGGTGAGACGCGGCAGCAGATGAAAGGTTTGAAACACAAATCCGATCGATTCGTTGCGGATTTCAGCTAAGGCACCGTCTTTCCCTTTCAATATGTCTATATGATCAAGCGTGTAGGTCCCGGAGGTTGGCCTGTCCAAACAGCCGATGATATTCATTAACGTCGACTTTCCAGAACCAGAAGGCCCCATGATCGCCAGAAACTCACCAGCCTGGACAGTCAGATTGATATGCTTCAAGATTGGAACTCCTTCTTTTCCCAGCTTGTAAGATTTCGAAATATTATTCAGTGTCAGCATTGACTGTAACCTGCTTTCCTTCCTTGACCGCGGAGTCAGGGTAGATCACATAATCTTCCGGCGTCAGGCCGCTCTTGATTTCCACCATATCATTTTCATCAGTTTCCCTGATTTCAACAGGCTGTTTGACCGCTTTCTGATTCTCATCCGCTTTCCACACATACGGTTCGCCGTCATCCTGAATGATCATGCCAGCGGGCAGCTTGATCGTGTCAGCATCAGCCTCATCACTCACCACTTCGATATTGACATGATAGCCGACTTCGAGACCTTTATGACCGTCTAATAAAATGGTAAACGGATAGTTAGAGGACTGGGGATTCATTTCTTCTTCAGCAAAGCTTTCTGATTCCTCACCCTCGCCTGCTCCCGCGGGAAGCTTGCCGATCGAGACGACCTTCCCTTTCCACTCGCCTTCACCGCCTGTTTTCAGCGTGACCTTAACTTTGCTGCCTTTTTTGATTGTGTCCATTAACAGCTCATTGATTTGACTTTTGACTAGATATTTGCCCGTCGAAACGATCTGGATATACGGACCTGTTGCCTGATCGCCAGTTGCTCCGTCTGCGATATCCTGATTGACGCTTTGAACGATTCCGTCATGTTTGCTTGTCACGATATGAGAGCCGGTGTTTTTCGTCAGGGCAGCCAGCTCTTTTTGATGCTGCTTAAGCTCAAGCTGGCTTGTTTTTAAGTCGAAATCGGTCTGGTCCAGTTCATCTTGAAGCTGGGATTTCTCTTCCTTTTCGGCCGATTTCAGCTTCTTTTCCGTTTCCGTTATCGATGTTTGCAAACGGCTGATTTGCAGGTTGGTCATTTCAATTTGCAAATTGGCTTGCTCGACATCCTCGGAATGATCCTCACCCTCATACTCAAAAAGCTTATCACCCTTTTTGACTTGATCGCCTTCTTTGACGTATGTTTTTTTCATGCTGCCTTTTTCTGAATCTATATATACTTTCTGCTGTTTCTCAGGCTCAACCTTTCCGGAAAACGTTTGGCCTGACTCTGATTCTCTCCCCATGTATACCGCTACCGACTCGGCATAGGGCTCCGCTTCCGATGAGACGGCCATTCGATTCATATGAGTAAAAAAGGTAAAACCGCCGGCTCCGATCCCCGCCAATACGAGTACACCGGCACATATCGCACTGCCAATAAACCATTTTTTCTTCTTGGACACTAGGATCTCCTCTTTCTGTCAATTATGTAATTTACAAATCATTATAACCAATATTATCTATTAATCCAAAAAGACTTTCAATCTATTTATTGAAACAAATGTAATAAAATAGAAAAATTATATTTTCGTAGACAAAAATAAAAAATCCCGGCTCTGCACCGGGATTTTTCTTAATGAGAAACAAGCGTTTTTTCATTTTTAAATCAGGTCATAAGTCAAACAGACAGGTTGATTTGTACGGGGATCGGTCACGATTTCGGCATCAATTTGAAATACCTTTTTCAAAATATCAGGCGTCATGACCTCCAGCGCAGTGCCTTCTTTAATGACCTGGCCTTTTTTAAGCGCGATCATATAATGAGAAAAACGGGCTGCATGATTAAGATCATGAATGACCATTAAAATCGTCCGCCCCTGCTCCTTGTTAAGTCTGTCAAGCAGCTGCAAAATTTCAAGCTGGTGGGCGAGATCTAGATACGTTGTAGGTTCGTCCAGCAGCAGGAGCTCCGTCCCTTGCGCAAGCGCCATGGCAATCCACACGCGCTGACGCTGTCCGCCTGACAGTGCCTCAATCGGCCGATCAGCGAATTCAGCCATGCCTGTTTCTTTAAGCGCCCATTTAATAATCCGGCGGTCTTCCTCATGTAATCTGCCGAATCCTGATTGATGCGGAAACCTGCCGTACGATACCAATTCATATACCGTTAAACCGCTTGGCGCTTCAGGTGTCTGCGGTAAAATTGCCATATCCTTCGCAATGACCTTTGTAGACATTTTATGAATCGCTTTACCGTTTAAATAGACGGAACCTGCATGCGAACGCATCATTCTGGACATTGTCTTTAATATCGTTGATTTTCCGCAGCCGTTCGGACCAATTAAGGTGGTAATTTTCCCTTTAGGGATCGAGATATTTAAATCTTCTACGATCACCCTGTCTCCATAACCGATTCTAAGTTGTTCTGTTGATAATGAATTCATATTCGGCCCTCTCCTCTAATTCGCTTTCATCAATAAATAAATAAAGTAAGGCGCACCTAACACGGAAATGACAAGCCCAACCGGAATCTCTGACGGCGCCAATACATTTCTCGCCAGCGTATCAGCGAGCAAAAACAGAAATGCGCCAATGAAGGCAGAGACCGGGATCAGTGTTTGGTGCCGAGGACCGGTAAGCCTTCTTGCCACGTGAGGCGCAATCAATCCGAGAAACGCGATGCCCCCTGCAGCTGCCACACATGAAGCGGCGAGAGTGACCGCTGCCAGCAGAAGAATCCGTCTTTCCCTTTCAACAGCACTGCCCAGCCCAGTCGCTAATTGGTCTCCAAGCTGTAAAATATTCAAATAACGCGCTTTATATAAAGTAAACGGAAGCAAGATCACAATCCAAGGGAGTATCGCCCAAATCATATTCCAGTTCGCTCCCCATATGGAGCCGGATATCCAAACCGCGGCTTGCATAAAATCATGGGGATCCATCTTGAGCTGAAAAATCAGCAGCAGAGCATTAAACCCTGCATTCACGCCAATACCGACTAAAATCAGCCGAATTGGGGTCACACCTTTCTTCCAAGCCAGAAGATAAATGAGAAATGCAGCGAGAATTGCTCCCGCCAAAGCACTGAACGGCAGCATAAATGTACCGAAAAAGCTGAGGTCTGAAGCTGACCCTTGAACAAAGTAAATAAAAAGCACAACAGCGAGTGAGCCGCCGGCATTAATACCAAGAATACCGGGCTCAGCCAGATCATTTTGAGATACGCTTTGCAAAATGGCGCCGGCAACTGCGATTCCTGCCCCAACGAGCAAGGAAAGGATAATCCTAGGAATCCTGAATTCAAATAAAACAAGCTCGTCACGAGCCGTTCCTTGGCCCAAAAAGACCTGAAGCGTTTTAAGCGGCGCCATCTTGATGACACCCAAATTCAGACTGATAAAAAAGACCATCACGATAAGCAGAAAGGTCACAGCCATTACTGCAAGCGGTGTTTTTGCTTTTGTTTTCATTACAGCCCTCTCCTTTCACGACGTGCCAAATAAAAGAAAAAGGGAACGCCGATAAGAGAAGTCAGCGCGCCGACAGGTGTTTCAAAGGGCGCGTTTACGAGCCTTGCCGCAATGTCAGCAAACACAAGCAAAACAGCACCGAGAACCGCCGAGCAGGGTATGATCCACCGATAATCCACACCGACTAAAAACCGGGTAATATGCGGAATGATCAGCCCGATAAATGCGATGGTGCCGGCGACAGAAACCGCAGCTCCCGTCAAGATTACAACGACAAGCATGCCGGCCGCTTTCACCGCTGATGTATATTGACCAAGCCCTTTTGCCAGCTCGTCACCAAGACTTAACACTGTCACCGACCGGGCGATGATGAATGCCAGTGCTAAGCCGACAGCCCCTGCGATCAGTAAAAGCTGGACACCTGACCATTTCACACCCGCTACTCCGCCTGCATACCAAAAACTGATATCCTGTGCGACATCAAAGCGGATTGCAATGGCGGTTGAAATGCCCGTAAAGAAATAAGTAACAGCCGTTCCCGCGAGAGCAAGCTTTACAGGCGAAAGTCCGCCTCTGGAAAACATGCCGATGCCCATTACCGTCGATGCCCCCAGCCCCGCTCCCGCAAAGGACCATAAAACAAGCCCCATTGCAGAAAGTCCGGGAAAAAAGGCAAATGCTATCGAAACGGCAAATGCCGATCCCGAAGTAACCCCCATAATCGAAGGCTCTGCCAAAGGATTTCTTGTCATCCCCTGCATAATGGCACCGGACACTGCTAACAATGCGCCGACAAGCGCGGCTGTAGCCGTTCTCGGCAGCCGAAGATCGTGTATAATTTGATGAGACGTCTCTGCCGGCTGAAAATGAAAGATGGCGTCCCACACAGTGCGTAAATGGATATCTGCTGCACCGAGTGATATGGATAGAAACACGCCAAGACAAAGTAAGCAGATCCCCGCCATAAGAACGATAACCGCACTATATGACCTTGACGTCCATTGGATTTTTTCTGATGTGGTCTGTCTATTTTTATGTTGACTCAACAGTCGTACTTCCTTTCTACTACTGATAATGATTATCAATTATAATTCCAGTATATCACCTTTTTCCACAGATGTAATAGAGCGTTTTATAGAAAAAATGAGAATATAATTGTTAAAAAAATCGTGTCAGCAGACATTTGTAATGGTATAATCTCATTGATAATGATTCTCTTTTTCACCCATTTTTCTGAAAGAAGGTATGAGATATGCCCCGTATATATAAGAAATTCGTAACCGCATTTATTACAATGCTATTGATCACCGTGCTGGCCGCCTGCGGCAACTCAGAAAACAAGGGTTCCTCTTCTGATTCAAAAAGCGAAGAAACCTTTACATACAAGGCTGAAAACGGAAAGATAGACATCCCTAAACATCCTCAACGAGTGGTTGTCATGGCTGACGGCTACTACGGCTACTTCAAAACACTGGGCGTCAACATTGTCGGGGCGCCTGAAAACGTCTTTAAAAACCCTTACTATAAAGGAAAAACCGATGGTGTCACAAACATCGGGGACGGCACATCTGTTGAAAAAGTGATTGATTTGAATCCTGACCTGATTATCGTCTGGACAACACAAGGCGCTGATATTAAAAAGCTTGAAAAAATCGCGCCAACTGTTGCGGTAACATACGATAAGCTCGACAACATTGAACAGTTAAAAGAATTCGCAAAAATGACTGGGACTGAAGATAAAGCGGAAAAGTGGCTGACTGAGTGGGATAAAAAAGTTACGGCGGCTAAAGCAAACATCAAAAAAGCTATCGGTAACAAAACCATTTCCATTATGCAATCCAATGGAAAAGACATTTACGTATTCGGCAAAGATTTCGGACGAGGCGGAAGCATCATTTACAAAGATCTCGACCTGCAAGCCACAAAGCTGACAAAAGAAAAAGCCATTGATCAGGGTCCCGGCTATACGAGTATTTCATTAGAGAAGCTCCCTGACTTCGCCGGGGATTATATTTTCGCGGGGCCATGGCAATCAGGCGGTGACGATGGCGGCGTATTTGATAGTTCCATTTGGAAGAACCTAAGCGCTGTTAAAAATGACCATGTCTTTCAGATCGATCCGATTGGCTTCTATTTCACAGACCCGATTTCGCTAGAGGGCCAGCTGGAGTTTATAACGGAAAGCTTAACAAAATAATAAAAGATAATATTCATAATGAGCTGTACCATCAGCGGATTATTATGCGTTTTCGATATTCTGTTCGGGAAATTGCATTTCATAAAAAAGACACCTGAAAAATCAGGTGTCTTTTGTTTTATGCTTATTTTTCTTTCTGAAACTTTTTGGCCATAAATGGATAAACGATCAAGCCGACAAAGAATAAACCGATACCGAGAATGAATGTCGTTAAATCGGCTGTGCCTGTTATGATGACAAACACCGAGTATACGCACGCTAATATCGCAATCACTCCGTCTTTTACACGGGAGCCTTTTAGCTGGTCATATGTTTCACCTTTGATGACAATCTTCAAGCTGTAAATCGCTGATACCAAATACGGTATTAAATACGCAAGCGTTGCTGCTGTCGTTAAAAATGTAAATGCGTCACTTATTGTCCGGGAAATAACCGAGAAAATGAAGACTTGTGACATCACATTTGTGATAATAAGTGCGATAACCGGGCTTCCTTTTTTATTCGTTTTCGCAAATATTGCCGGAAAATCGCCTGCTTTCGCGGCTTGATATGGTACCTCAGAGCCAAGCAAAATCCAGCCGAGCATCGTTCCGAATAAGCAAAGGATAGCCAAAAGTGCCATAATGACGCTTCCCGCGTTACCAACAATCGTATACAGGACATCGACGAACGGTTTTTCAGAGCCGACAAGTTTATCGTGCGGCAGCACACCCATCGTAATGAAAGTCACAATAATATAAATGCTCAAAGCAATCAGCAAACCGGTGATTGTGGCACGTTTCACATCACGCTGAGAACGCGCACGGCCGGACAGGATGACCGCTGATTCAATTCCGACAAACGCCCACAATGTAGAAATCGCGGCGTTATGCACCTGGCCGCCAATTCCAATGCTTGTGCCGTTTTCTCCTTGAATCGGAAAATAAAAATGATCGAATAATGCCGTTTGAAACACAAACAATCCGGCAACGATAAAGAAAACAAAGCCTAATACTTTTGAAAGTGTTGTGACAAAGTTCAATTTACTTGCACCGTTAATGCTTGTAACAAGAATCGTGTGCGTTCCCCATAACAAGATCGTACAGACAGCAAATGTCAGCAATTGGCCGAGTGTCACCTCTTGCCCGCCGATCGTAAACATTTCACGTTTATCAACCAAGATCGGAAAGAACGAAGTCAAGTAACCAGCGAGACTTGTAATGATCGCCACGTTACTGATCCAGCTCGCCACCCAGTAGCCCCACACCATTGTGAAACCAGCAGCGTTCCCTTTTTTCTTATCAGAGAACAGCGCCCTCGCATAACTTTGCGGTCCCGCTGTCAGCTCAGGCTTGCGAATGGACAAGTGCCCGAAAACAAGCGCGATCATCAGCACACCGGCCCCTGTCAAAAGCCAGGCAGACGTAGCGCCAAACGGACTCGCGATTGAAGCAAGCGAGCTCGGCAAGGAGAAAATTCCTGATCCAACCATATTTCCAACGACAAACGCCGTTAATAACCAAAAACCCCATTTTTTTGTCTGTTCCATTCCAGTACCTCCATGATTCTTTGTACGGACCAGACCCCGAGATCATGTAAACGCAAAAAAAGCCTGAACAAAAGTCCATGCTTAAAGAAACACACACCCTTGATCTCCGGATAGCCCTCCGCGAAAAAGCACGCGGCAGTCCTGCACTTATTCAGATACAGTCCCAGCATAGAGAAGGATCGGCTTTCTCCACACTTCGGCGCTGATGCCTTTTACACATGGTTAACAGCTCCTGTCAGCCTGGCATGTGTGACTTATCATCCGCGCAACCTCTACCTCACTGAGAAAGAGTGAGGATTTGAAAATATTCAGTTACTCCCAGAAGGTTATCAAAGAAAGGATGATCTGTCAAAGGGAACAGATGGAAAATACGGATAGGGCCAAACCCTATCCGCATGTAACTAGCGATTATTTTTCTTTTTTTGCACAGCTTCTTGAAGCGGATCGTCTTTGAGAGCTGAACCGGCATCTTCAAGAGCTCCCTGGATGACGTTTTTTTCTTTTCCAGAGCGTTTTTCTTTATCTTTATTAAAGAAACCCATTCGTATCACCTCTTTATAGAAAATAGGTACATGTTTAAGATGCCTTTTTCTTTGAGAAATTATACATTTTTTTCACTCAAAGTCCTGTTGATCAAACATACATTCTCTTGATATATTTGTAATTCAGAGATTTTTTGCAAAAGATAAAGGAGAAGCGACAAATGACAGGAAAAACACACATCATGGGAGGCATCGCTTCTTGTACAGCAGCGGCTTATTATTATGGTTTTGATCCAGTGCTTATGGCAGCGTCAGGCGCAATTGGGGCATTAATACCCGATATCTGCCACACGCAAAGCAAAATCGGGAGAAGGTTTCCTTTTATATCGAAAGTGGTCAGTTCCGTTTTTGGCCATCGAACCTTTACGCACAGCCTGCTGTTTCTGCTCATTATGTTTTTTATCACATCCACTTATATTCCAGATATAAACATATCGACCGGGCTGATGATCGGAATGGCAAGCCACTTGGTTCTTGACGCTTGGACGGTGAACGGGATCAAATTATTATTCCCTTCAACGATCCGCGTGCGGCTCCCATTATATATGAAGACAGGCAGTTTTTCTGAGCAGCTCGTGTTAGCCGGCCTGACCATTGCTTCATGTTACTACTTTTATATGCTGTTTCATGGCCAAACGATTTAAACGTGAGTGCGGGCACTTGTCTGAACAGGCTGTTTTTAGTAGGTTTTACATAAGAAGGATGTCATGAAAATGATCAAGTAAACGTGAGGGGTCATATTAATGAAAGGAACCTTTTTTCACAATCAGCGGTTTTTATGGATTTCGATCGTATTTATGTGGATCAAAACATATGCGATCTATAAACTCGGCTTTGACTTACCGATTGATTCACTGTTGGAAGAGCTCATATTGCTAATCAATCCGCTCAGTTTTATTCTTCCTGTATTCGGAATCAGCCTGTTTCTGAAACGAAACAAGCAGCGGGCCTTTTTGCTGATTGCTAATTTGGTTCTGACTGTCATTTTGATATCCAACACGATTTTTTATGGTTTTTATATTGATTTTATTACCATCCCGGTTTTATTTCAGGCCAGTAACATGAGCGATATGGGCAGCAGTATTAAAGAGCTGTTCAATCCTCTGTTTATCGCCTTGTTTGCGGATTTCGTTTTTCTTTTGCTGCTTTCCAGAAAAGAAAAGCCCCCGCAGACAAAAGCCTCATCCCGTACGATCAAACGGTACTATGCAGCTTCCTTAGGAATGATCTTATGCACGCTGGCACTTGCAGAAATACAGCAGCCAAAGCTTTTGGCGCATTCCTTTGACCGGGAAATGCTCGTCAAAAATATCGGACTGTTTCAGTTCCATATCTATGATACGATTTCTCAGACGGTTCATATAAGCGCAAAAGCGTTTGCAGATGAAGACAGCATGACTGTCATTAAAAATTATACAGAAGCTGATTACAGCAAGCCTGACCAAAGCAAATTCGGTCTGGCAAAAGGGCGCAATGTCATCTTTGTAACGCTTGAATCAACCCAAAGCTTTGTTTTGAATGAAAAGGTAAATGGAAAAGAAATAACCCCGTTTATGAATGACTTCATCAAAAAAAGCTATTTCTTTGATCATTTCTACCAGCAAACCGAACAAGGCAAAACGTCTGATTCAGAATTCATTGTCGCAAACTCGCTGTATCCTTCCCTTAGCGGAGCTGTCTTTTTCACAAAAAGCGACCATCAATTTCATACAATGTACAAATCGCTGAAAAAACATGAATATTATTCAGCCGTCTTTCACGCCAACCATAAAACATTTTGGAACAGAGATGTGATGTACGATACATTTGGGATTGACCGCTTTTTTGATGTTGATGATTTTCATGTAACGCCCAGAACATCGACAAGCTGGGGTTTAAAGGACAAAGAGTTTTTAGAGCAGTCCGCAGGCAAACTGAAAAGCCTGCCGCAGCCGTTTTACAGCAGTCTCATCACGTTAACGAATCATTTTCCGTTTGAAATTGAGGAAAAAGATCAGCTAATCGATGAGTTCGATTCAAGCAGTGACCTGTTAAACCGCTATGTGACGACAGTGCGATATGAAGATGAGGCATTGAAGCATTTTATCAAAAAGCTGAAAATAGAAGGCTTATACGACAACTCGATGATCGTCTTTATGGGGGATCATTACGGGATTTCAGAAGCTCATAACGAGGCAATGGCTGAGTTTTTAGGGAAAGATGAAATCACACCTTATGACAATGTTCAGCTCCAGAGGGTGCCGTTTCTTATACATATCCCGGGAATCACTGATCAAAAGCCGGAAACCATCTCTGATGCCGGAGGGCAGGTCGACGTCAGGCCGACACTGATGCACCTTCTTGGCATTGAGACAAAAGGCGAAATTCAATTCGGCAATGATTTGCTGTCAGATGACCGTACTCCATTTGCCGTGCTGAGAAACGGCAGCTTTATTACGAATAACTATGTATACACGAAAAACACGTGCTACAGCCAAAAAACAGGTGAAGTGCTGGAAGACCAGGACGCATGTCTCCCTTATAAAGAGAAAGCAAATGAAGAACTGTCTTTCTCTGATAAAATCTTAAACGGTGACCTGCTCCGTTTTTACGAATAAAAAATCCCTCCTTTCCAGAGGGATTTTTATGTTTCCAACATCACTTTGCCGGTCAGCTTCGTCTCATAGCCGTTTAATTGAGCCAGATTTGCTTTGTATTCCTCAGATTGTAAGATCTCCTTCACAGCTTTCAGCAGCTGCTCATGTTTTTTCAAAACGATGATGTCATATTGCTCGTCGATGAGCGGAATAAAATCCACACTGCCCATGTGCGCCGCGTGCTGCGCTCCGATTCCCGCGTCTGCCTGTCCGCTTGAGACTTGGGAAGCGACAGCATAATGATCGGTCACGATCTCCTCGTATCCCTTTACATCAGCCGGATTCACATGAAGCAAGCCAAGCTGTTCATCAAGGAGCACCCTTGCGCCAGAACCCTTTTCCCTGTTGATGATCCGGATATCGGCTCTTTTCAAGTCTTCCCAGCCTTGAATGTTTTTCGGATTCCCTTTTTGAACATACAGTCCGGCTTTGCGGAGAACAACATTGATCAAACAAAACGGCTCGCCTGACAAAATCCGTTTTGCATAAGGTGTGTTATATTGGCCTGTTTCTGCATCGTACAAATGCAGGCTGACAATATCACATTTACCTTGATACATATCAATCAGGCTGTTCAAACTACCTTTGTATTTGCGGAGCGGCGTCTCCTGAATAGCATTTTCCAATTGCTTGCTAAGGAGATCCATCGAAATATCCTGGCCGCTGATCATAACATTCGATCTGCCCTCCACCTCCGTCTCGTGCATCTTTTTCGGCTCTTCGACAGCAGCCAGAGGCTGAGACATTCTCATATTTGACTTATATTGCTTCAAATCTTCTTCGTCTACACGCATCTGCCTGCCGACACGGTAAGCAGAGATCATGCCTTTTTTGATCAAATCATAAACGGTCAGCTTCGATACCTTCAGCAGGCCTGCCACTTCTTCTATCGTATAGGAAGAGGTTTCATTCATTATCATCACTCTCCTATTTTATTATACCTTTTCATCAAATTTAAAAATACCACACAAATGAAACATAATTAGTTATAATTAGATATATCTAATTATAAGGGGTGCGATCATGCTTAAAAAGTATTCCATTCTAACAGCAGCCTTAGCCGTTTTTCTGCTTGCAGCAGGCTGCTCTTCAAACCAGTCTTCAGCAGACAGCGAGAAAAAGGTGACGCTAACCATCTCAGCTGCCGCCAGCACAAAGGATGCACTTGAAGAAATCCAAAAAAATTACGAAAAAAAACATCAACCTATTACCATCCAAGATAACTATGGCTCATCCGGCGCCTTGCAAAAACAGATTTCTCAAGGAGCAGGAGCAGATCTGTTTTTCTCAGCTGCCGAGGATAAATTTCAAAAGCTGGTGGATGATGGCGATATTGCAAAAAAAGACAGCACTGACTTAGTTGGTAATGAAATTGTGCTGATCGTGCCGAAAAACGGGGATTCGCCTGTGACAAGCTTCAGCAATTTGGCTGATTCAGAAAAAATCGCCCTCGGCACGCCGGAATCGGTTCCCGCAGGCGCTTACGCGAAAGAAGCCCTGACAAAGTTGTCTTTATGGAACAAACTAAAGGGTAAGATCGTTTACGGAAAAGACGTTCGCCAAGTTCTTTCTTATGTAGAAACCGGCAATGTGGACGCCGGCATTGTTTATAAAACAGACGCTCTGATCTCTAAAAAGGTCAGCATCATTGACGGGGCAAAAGCAGATACACACAGCCCAATTGTCTATCCATTAGGGATTGTAAAAGATACAAAACACCGGAAAGAAGCAAAGGCATTTTACGATTACCTGCAATCTGAAGCAGCAATGAAAGTATTTGAGAAATATGGCTTTACTGCCAAATAGCATAAGTGCTTCAGAATTTTTCACACCTGTTTTGCTTTCCTTTCAGGTGGCAGCAATTGCCGGAATCGTTGTGATCATTCTTGGAACACTGGCTGGCGCATGGATGTCACAGGCATCCTTTTTCGGAAAAACGGCGCTCGAAACCTTTTTTCTGCTTCCGCTCGTTCTTCCGCCTACCGTTGTCGGTTTTATCTTGATTGTTATATTCGGAAAGCACAGTTTCATTGGACAAGCGATTGAGTGGGTTTTTCAGCAGCCTGTCATTTTCACTTGGTGGGCCGCTGTGATCGCTTCAGCTGTTGTGGCCTTTCCGCTTATGTATCAATCCGCCAAAACCGGGTTTTCTGACATTGATCCCGATATACAGGGTGCGGCAATGGTAGACGGCGCAAGCAGGTGGCAGGTATTTATCTATATTTCCGTCCCGCTTGCCTATCCTTCATTGCTGACCGGAAGCATCCTCAGCCTCGCGCGGGCGCTCGGAGAATTCGGGGCCACACTGATGTTTGCTGGGAATATCCCCGGTGTTACGCAAACACTGCCGACAGCGATATATGTCGCATTGGATTCCGGCAACAACACCCTTGCTTGGGCGTGGGTCGTCTGTATCGTTGTCATATCCTTTTTGATGCTGTTTTTTATTCAACAAAAAAAGACACACTAAAAAACTCCCCGTCACAGGGGAGTTTTTGATTAAAACAAAAGTTCGTCCGGATCCGGACCGACACGCTCATCTTTGTTTAATGCGTCAATTTTGTCCATGTCTTCTTGAGACAATTCGAAATCAAAAATATCAGCGTTTTCGATAATGCGGTGTTCTTTAATGGATTTTGGAATTGTGATCACTTCGTGCTGAAGATCCCAACGCAAGATGACTTGAGCCACAGATTTATTGTGTTTTTCTGCAATCTGTGCAATCACTTCGTTATCCAAAAGCTGTCCCTGCATAAGGGGAGACCATGCTTCCATCTGGATGCCGTTCGCTTTGCAGTAATCTCTTACTTCTTTTTGCGTGAGACGAGGGTGAAATTCCACTTGGTTCACCATCGGTTTGATCTCAGCCGCTTTCAGCAGTTCGTCTAAATGATGAACCTGGAAGTTGCTGACGCCGATTGCGCGGATTTTGCCGTCTTTGTACAGCTTTTCAAGCGCGCGCCACGTATCTTTATATTTATCCTTGCCAGGCCAGTGGATTAAGTACAAGTCTAAGTAATCAAGCTGAAGTCGTTCAAGGCTTTTTTCAAAGGCAGCAAGCGTTTTTTCGTAGCCTTGATCTTCATTCCATACTTTTGATGTAATGAACAGCTCTTCTCTTGCCACACCGGATTCTTTAATCCCGATGCCCACGCCTTCTTCATTTTGGTAGACAGCCGCTGTATCAATACTGCGGTAACCGTTTTTAATCGCCGCTTTCACAGATTCAGTCGCTTCACTTCCGTTTTCTACTTTAAAAACACCAAGACCGAACCAAGGCATTTCCACTCCATTATGTAGCTTTACAGTATCTTTTAAACTTTTTGGCACTTGAACATCCACCCTTTCAAAGAAATAGAAGTGATTATATTATCTCACATTCCTCTCGGCAGATACCAACAATAAGCTTAAGAGCCTATTTCTGCTTCTTTTTTCACGTCACAGCCAATTTCAATACACTATTTTATTCCTATTTTAGAAAAAATGAGATTATGAAAAACTGAGCAGGGTATTTGAATAGTGCAACCACCAAAAAACAAAGGAGGAAACATTTTGAAACACATTCGTATCCCAATGACACTTGCGCTTGGTGCCGCTTTGACCATTGCCCCTTTGTCTTTTGCTTCCGCTGAAGAAAAACCAACTCCAAAGATCTCGCAGACCAAAACAGCCCGAGCATCTGCGTCTGAGGTCGGTCTCAATGTAAACCTTGATGTGCTTGGCATTGCCAACCAGATTTCCGACGCCATTAAATCCGCACAGAACCGGGATGGATTTGTGAAAAATCTTATGGAGTCTTCCTTCTACGCTTCCGGTCAAAAATACAACGTCATGGTATTTAATTTAAGTCAGGAATATGAAGATCACTTACATGGTGTGCAATTTTACGGCTCAGCCGTTTACGACGGCATTACGTATGGCATATGGGTATTTGAAGACGGAACCTTTACAAACAAAGGGGATGGCGGCTGGATCAACTGGGCCTTCAGAGGCTGGTTCGACCGGGATGGCAGCACCGTCGAATTTCATCGCCCTTAATATATAGAAAAAAGCTGGCGCTCTGGCGCCAGCTTTTTTCCGTTATCTATTCGCCGCCTTCAAGCATGGCGGCTTCCACATCATTAATGTATTGGCGAAGCTCATGGGAGAGGTCCCGAGAAATTTCCCGCTCCTCGAAAAGCGTTTGAATTTCGTTTCTGATCGCCTGAACGGCTTTCAGCTTCACTTCCAGCTTCTGATTTTCAAATTGGGCGCTTGATCTTAGCTCATGATGGCTGTGCTCCAGCCTGAAAATTAACTGTTTATAAAATGAAATGACAGATAAAACCACTTCTTTATGTTCGTCCGCCTTATATTTTTCCAAGTATTCTATCGCTGCTTTTGCTGTTTTTACTCTCGTTGCCCGTATCAATCCCGCTTCATTTAAAATCGACATCTCCGGTTTTTTATGTTCACCGAAGAAAATCCAATACATCAGCCGCTTGAGCCTTGTTTTTGACAATCCGACTTTAAATGGGTTGCCATACAAAATCTCTAATTCATTAAACCGTTCTTGCAGCACATTTGCCGTTTCTTCCGGGATGTCTCCCCGCTCCAGCATTTTCATCAGTGCCTCTTGCTCAGCCTTAACCCCTTGCGCACGAACCTTTCGCTCATGTTTTTTGATCCGATTAGACGATGTATACTGCTGGAAACGAAGATTTTTCATTTTCTCATTGTATTCAGCTATCACCGCAAGAGAGGCCGTTTTGTTCGTCTCATTCATGTCCTCTTTAATCGTTTGGAGAGCTGTTTTAATCAATTTACGTCTCGCCGTCAGGAGCTTCTTATTGCGTTCCTCGTCCTCTTCTTCTTTTTCAGTCAGAATCGGCAGGACAACAGTGGCAAGGACAAGCGTACATAAAATGACGCCCGCTGCTAAAAAGAGAATCAGGTTTCTTTCGGGGAACGGTGTGCCATCCTCAAGAAAATACGGAATGGAGAAAGATCCTGCAAGCGTGACAGCTCCGCGCACACCGGAAACCGAAAGTAACAGCGTCGAACGCAGACCCGGTTTATAGATGTTCTGATCTTTATTAAAGAACCACTTGCCATTCCAGAAGAACAGCACCCACAGAAATCTGAGCAGCATCAGCGTAAATGTGATCACAAGGATATAGCTGATCACTTTCAAGTTGCTGATAGCGGTGTCGTTAAAGATGACAGAAATGACGTCTGGAATTTGCGTCCCGAGAATCACGAAAACCAAACCGTTCAAAATAAATAAAATGATGTTCCACGTACTCGAGGATACGATTTGCAGCTTGATCATTGTTGATTCCAAACGGTCCTGTTCAACCGCATGGGTGATTCCTCCCGCCACAACGGCCAAAATGCCGGAAACGCCGATTTCTTCCGCTGCCAAATAAATCACAAACGGCGTCAAAATCTGAATCAGCATATGCATCGTGACATCCTGCATACCGAGCCGGCGAAGAAATAGGCGAAAGCGGATAATCAAGAACGAAATGACTACCCCGCACAGCAAGCCTCCGAGAGAAATAATAACAAAGCTGAAAGCCGCTTGCGCTAATGAAAATGCACCGGTCACTGCTGCCGCAATCGCAAACTTAAAGGCCACCAGACCTGATGCATCATTCATCAGCCCTTCACCTTCAAGGAGGCGGAGAATCCCTTTGGGCATTTTCACTCTTCCTGATAATGCGCTGACAGCGACAACATCAGTCGGTGAAAGAATGGCCGCAAGTCCAAAAGCCGCTGCCAGCGGAATATCAGGAATCATCCAGTGTATCGTGTAGCCTCCTACAATCACAGTCGCAAATACAAGGCCGAGTGCAAGCAATAAAATCGGAGCCCGTAAATTCCAAAGCTCCGCCCGTGGCGTTCTCTTTCCATCATTAAATAGAAGAGGCGCAATAAACAGAACAAAAAACAATTCGGTATTTAATTCAAAATGTAGCCCCTGTGGAAACGAGGCAGCGATAATTCCGAGCGCCACCTGAATCAAAGGCACAGGAATAAACGGAATAAATCGGTTTATGATATTTGATATTGCAATAATCGTTAATAAAACGAGAACGACTAAAAATATGTCCAAATACATGACCTCCTTCGTTTGTTGTGTTCATGCTTGATGTGCTAGCAGAGGCTTTAGGCTTATTTAGATGGCTTTGTATTAATACGTGATTTCTCAGGAGTTCTCTCCGCACTTGTCTTCTTTTATAGTACCCTTTTTAGGGTATTTTTTCTCATGATATGCTCACTGTGAACTTTTTTGCACCAGAGCAAATTCAAAAAAAGAGACAAGGAATGATCCCTGCCTCTCATCTCTTTATCAATGATGAAAATTCGTGCCGTCAGTCGTTGCTTTAATGATTCCTGCGCGGATGACAAAGTCACCGAAGTGTTCGCCTTCTTCACGTTCTTTCGCATAGCGGGAAAGAAGGACGCGCAGCTCGCTTAAAATATCTTCTTCACCGATGTTTTCACGGTACATTTTGCTTAAACGGCTTCCGTCAAATGCAGCGCCAAGATACATATTATATTTGCCCGGCGCCTTTCCGATAAATCCAATCTCACCAAGTGCATGGCGTGCACACCCATTCGGGCATCCTGTCATGCGTATGGTGATTTCCTGATCACGAAGGCCGTTTTCGTCAATAATCTCTTCGACTTTATCTAAAAAGGTCGGTAAATAACGCTCTGCTTCAGCCATTGCCAATCCGCAGGTCGGGAGAGCGACACACGCCATAGAACTGCGGCGGAGCGCTGAATGATGCTTGCCGTCAGTGAGTCCATATTGCTCGATTAACGCGCTGATTTCAGCTTTTTTCTCACTTGAGACGTTGGCGATAATCAAGTTCTGATTGGCTGTCAGACGGAACTCGCCTGTATGAACTTTAGCGATTTCCCGCAAGCCAGTCATCAGCTTATAATCATCGTAATCCGTTATACGGCCGCCTTCGACAAACAGCGTGAAATGCCATTTATCCTCAATGCCTTCCACCCAGCCATAGCGGTCACTGTTATGGTCAAAATGATACGGCTTCGCTTCTTCCAGACTCCAGCCGAGGCGGTTTTCCAATTCTTCTTTTACGTTTTCTAAACCAAGGCGGTCAACCGTGTACTTGAACCGTGCATTTTTGCGGACAGAACGGTTTCCGTAGTCACGCTGAATCGTAATCGTTTTTTCAGCAACGTCATACATTTGCTCAGGACGGCAGAACCCAATTATCTTAGCTAATTGCGGATATGTCGCTGTGTCGCCGTGTGTCATTCCCATGCCGCCGCCGATGGCCACGTTAAAACCAATCAGTTTGCCATCTTCAACGATCGCAATAAATCCGAGATCTTGTGAGAAAACGTCAATATCATTAGACGGCGGAACGGCAATACCGATTTTAAACTTCCGGGGCAGATAGAGCGGTCCGTACATCGGCTCGACTTCTTCTGGCGTGCCAGCCACTCTTTCCTCATCAAGCCAAATTTCATGATATGCTCTCGTTCGTGGCAGCAGATCATCACTTAATTTTTTAGACCATTCGTAAACCTCTGAATGGATGTCAGACTGATAAGGATTCGAAGCGCACATAACATTGCGGTTTACGTCTCCGCAGGCTGCGATTGTATCCAAAAGTGCTGAATGGATCGTCTGAATGGTTTTCTTCATATTCCATTTTAAAATTCCGTGCATTTGGAATGTTTCACGGGTTGTCAGCTTTAATGTGCCGTTCCCATATTTCTGAGAAAGGTCATCCATGACAAGCCATTGCTCAGCCGTTGAAACGCCTCCTGGCATGCGCACACGCAGCATGAACTGATAGGCCGGTTCAAGCTTTTGCTTTTGGCGTTCATTGCGGAGGTCGCGGTCATCCTGCAAATAACTGCCGTGGTGTTTCATCAGACGGTTGTCATCATCCGGAATTCCGGAACTGATCCGATCCATCATCACTTCTTTCAGTGTGCCGCGCAAGTAGTCACTTTCTCTTTTAATGCGTTCAACATCGCTTGGAGAGCCGTCCGGTGCTTTTAAATTTTTGGTCACCATGTTGAAAAACTCCTTTCAAGTGAAATCAGTATACATCACGCTGGTAGCGTTTTTGCTGCTGCAAATCGGCAAGATAAGCTTCCGCTTCATCACGGCCCATATTGCCTTCTTTTTCGATAATATCAAGCAATGTGTGATGGACGTCATGCGCCATATGCTTTTCATCGCCGCAAACGTAAACAGCCGCACCTTCTTGAAGCCATTCGAACAATTCTGCGCTCTGTTCAAGCATGCGATGCTGCACATAGACTTTTTCTTCCGTATCGCGTGAGAACGCCACATCCATTTTTGTCAGCACACCGTCTTTAAGCCAATTCTGCCACTCTGTCTGGTAAAGGAAATCTGTCACAAAGTGCTGATCGCCAAAGAACATCCATGCTTTTCCTTCCGCACCCGTTTCTTCACGCTCCTGCATAAAGGAACGGAACGGCGCGACGCCTGTCCCAGGGCCGACCATGATAATCGGCGTTTCAGGATCTTTCGGAAGCTTAAAGTTTTGATTATGCTGGACATAAACCGGCAGTGTGTCGCCCGGCTGCAGACGCTCTGCACATAAAATCGAGCAGACACCTTTTCGTTCACGGCCGTGCGAATCGTAGCGGACTGCGCCGATCGTTAAATGCACTTCATCCGGATTTGCTGATAAACTGCTCGCAATCGAATAGAGACGGGCCGGCAGTTTCCGGAGAATCGAAACAAACTCCTGCGCTGATACGCTGAATGGGCCATAATCCCGAACGAGATCAAGCAAATCTCGCCCTTCAAGATATGCTTTTACGTTCTCTTCATTCCCCGGAGCTAAAAGCTCTCTAAGCTCATCGCTCCCAGACAGCTGGGCCGCCTGTTCAAGAAGCGGTTTTGTGAGAATGGTAATCTCGTAGTGAGAAATGAGCGCTTCTTTCAGCGGACGAACATCACCTTGCTTATTGATCGTCACAATTTCCTCAGGGTCCCAATTCATTTCTTTAAGCAGCAGATCCACAAGCTCAGGATCGTTTTCCGGATAGACGCCGAGGCTGTCACCAGGCTCGTATGTCAGGCCAGATCCCTCAAGAGACAGCTCCACATGGCGTGTTTCTTTATTCGATCCTCTGCCGTTCAGATTTATATTTTCTAACACTTCAGCCCGAAACGGGTTTGTTCTGGAATATGAAGACTCACCGGTTTGAGGCGCAGCAGCTGCCGGCGCCGGTGCACCACTTCCGCCCCCGGCTTCACTTAATCCCTCAAATACGCTCTCAAGCCATTCTGCTGCCGGCTCATCATAGTCAAGGTCGCAATCAACGCGCGGAGAAATCCGAGTTCCGCCGAGTTCTTCTAAGCGCTGGTCAAACTCTTTCCCTGTCTGGCAGAAAAATTCGTACGAGCTGTCACCAAGCGCCAAAACGGAAAAACGAAGGTCTTCAAGCTTAGGCGCCCGTCTTCCATGCAGAAATTCATGAAACGATAGCGCGTTATCGGGAGGGTCACCTTCACCGTGCGTACTGACAACGATCAAAAGATTGTTTACTTTCTTCAGCTGATTCAGCTTGAAATCGCTCATAGATGAAACGTTCACTTGAAAACCGCGCTGTTCAAGCTGCTTGCCGGCGTTCTCCGCAAGCTCCTGTGCGTTTCCTGTCTGTGAACCGTAAAGAACGGTTACTTCTTTGGAAACAGCCGGTGCCGGCGCTTCTGCAGACACAGCTGCTACTGGCGTCCCCGCCGTTACTTGAACGGAAACAGATTGAGCAGATAAATATCCGCTCAGCCAAATTTTTTGAGATTCGGTTAAGGTTGGCAGAAGGCGGTTAAGGAGCTCTGCCTGCTCCTGATTAAACGGACTGTTCATTACCTGAAGTTGCAACATATCCACCTCACAAAGTTATAAACTGATCGAAAATTGCATCTAATTAAACTTTACCGGAATACTAGGCTTAAGTAAAATATATTTACATGATGATAACTATTAAGAATCCTAATGATAAAACCGCTTTGTTTCATTAAATAAAAAAGAGAAGGATCTCCTTCTCTTCATTCAGCATTCTGATATAAATGAGGCGGCACAGCCGTTACAAACGGACTGGCATTCCCTGTATAAAACACCGAAAGCACATGCATGGCTCGGGTGCAGGCAGTGTATAACAGCCTGCGATCATGCTCAGTTCGGAATTGTTCTTCTGATGCATCGTAAACGAGGACTGCGTCAAACTCAATCCCCTTCGCTAAATAAATCGGAATGATACAAACTCCTTTTTGAAATGTTTGATTTTCTTTATGGATCAATCGAACATCTATATATTCACTCATGTACGCGTGTGCTTGTATGCTTTGCTGCGCAGTCTTGCAAATGACGGCTATCGTTTCATGACCTTGCGTCTTGAGCCGTTCAATTTCTTTCGTAAGCTTTTGACAAAGGTCCTCACGTTCTTTCGTTTTGAAGACAAGAGGCATTTCCCCGTCTCTGTTAAAAGGCTCAATGTCCGCTCCGTCCTGAAGCATTGTTTTTGTCAGCTCGACAATCTGCCTTGTTGATCTATACGTTCTCTTTAAACGAACATATTCAGCCGGCTCACCTTCAAAGTACGCATCCATTCGTTTTGCGCCATGTATGGCATGGGAATAGATAGACTGGTTGACATCGCCGAGCACCGTCATGCTGGCGGCTGGAAAAATGCTTCTCATGTACGCCATTTGAAACGGCGAATAATCTTGAGCTTCGTCAATAAAAAGGTGTTTGATCTTCGTATTTTTCTTTCGGCCTTCAATGAGATCCTGCATATAAAGAAACGGCGCCGCATCCTCATAAAGCAATTGATTTTCCGCAAATGCCGATCGGGTCAGCTCTCCTATTTCTGCCATTTTCTCAAGCTGAGACTTCGTTTCGCAGCTAGAAAACAATTGCAGATACAGCTGTTTTACATCAAGAAACGCGAAGCGTTTGACCGCTTGCTTAAGCGGCTTGAAAGCCTTTCTCACAATGATGGCGGCAAGCAGCTGTTGCTCTCTTTGATAATCGTTAAATGTATTCTCATTAAACTGCTTTCTTTCCTGCAGTTTTTTGTACACGTCCAAGTAATCCTCTTTGTCCAGAAGCTCAGCTGCCTGAACGACCCAATCTTTACGCCGTTCCTTTTTCTCAAGCTTGTTCAGCTCAACCAGCAGCCGCTTCGCCGTTTGCTCCATGCGGTTCGGAATGGACTGGCTTTGGTCAAGTGAGTAAAAATAGGATTGAATCTGTTCCTTTGTGATTAATTTTTGTCCGCGGAAGACGATGTTTTTAAAAATCATCCCTTCAGAGGACAGCCGTTTGACGTATTCATCAATGAATCGCTGAAAAGATAAGCCAGCTTTCCAAATGATTGCCGAAACCCTAAAAGGAAAAGTGCCATCTGTTTTTTCTGTCAGGCAATATTCGAGCTGCTCAAAAGGGCTTTCACATTGAAATTTGCGGCCAAGCCGATGCTCAATATATTCCTGAAACGTCGCCTGCTCCATATTCTCTTCTCCTAACTCAGGCAAAACAGAGGAGACATAGCTGTTAAATAAAAAGTTAGGAGAAAATAAAACGATTTGTCCGGCATCAATAACACCGCGATGTCTGTATAACAAATAAGCAACACGCTGAAGCGCGGCCGATGTTTTTCCGCTCCCAGCCGCTCCCTGCACGATCAGAAATTTGCTTTTTTCATTACGGATAATCTGATTTTGTTCTTTCTGAATCGTTGACACGATGTTTTTCATTTGGATGTTAGAGTGATGGCTTAATACCTCTTGCAGCATCTCATCGCCAATCGTCATCTCTGTATTAAACATCGCCTTAAGAGCGCCATTTTTGATGATAAACTGGCGTTTCAGCAACATTTCGCCTTCTATCGTTTCACCGGGCACTTCGTACTCCGCTTTTCCTGGGGAATAATTGTAGTACATACTTGATATCGGCGCTCTCCAGTCATAGATCAGAAATTGTTCCTCCTTCTCATCCATAAAAGAAGCCAAACCAATATAAATTCGCTCCGCCATCCCCTCTCCCTTTTCAACAAAATCAATCCGGCCAAAATAAGGCGACGCTTTTAATTGGTGAATTCGTTTGAGCTGCTGATCTATACGCCGATGATTCCGCTCCCGATCAGACAGCAGCTCGGCCTGCTGCTTCATGCTCGCCATCGTTTCAACCGCTTCATGGGCATCATCAAGATTAACCTTAACATCCTCCCAAAAGTTTTTTCTTAACCCGATAATATCTTGCTTTAACCCGCCCGCAGACGTTTCCAGAAACCGCTCTTTTTTGTCCAGCTCCTGCAGCACCTCGTCTATTCTTGACTGTTCTTCCTTCCATTCCTTTTCCTGCTGATTCATGAACGGCACCTCCAGAAAATAGTTGACAAACATAGATTAAATACTGTATAATATAATTGGATACATATATAGATATATATAAATGAGAAAATACAATTTATCTTACCACATCACCCAATATCAATCAAGGTTTGGGTTATTTATATGCAAAAAACCGATTTCAATGCGAAATCGGTTTTTTGATGCTAGTTATCTAAACGAAAAGAACGGTTTGGCAGCTTCCACTTAAACATATAGGAACAAATGCGGCACACAACGAGCACGAAAAACAGAACATACAAGCCGAATGAGTTTCCCAGCCAGCCTAAGCCGACGATTAATCCGCCTAGAGCCGCCCATACTGCATAAATTTCTGCTTTCAGCACAAGCGGCTTGCGTCCGGCAAGAAGATCGCGAATTATACCGCCGCCGCTCCCGGTCAGCACCGCAGCCACAATGACGGCACTGAGCGGATGTCCCATTTTGACGGCATACAGCGCGCCTTGGATGGCGAAGGCTGCGAGGCCGATCGCATCTGATAAATTGCCCCATTTGTTCCAATGCTTCAGCAACAGCTTCGGAAATAGAAACACAATGGTAATAGCCACGAGAGCGATTTGAAAATATGCGCCTTGCTCCCATAATGCTGACACCGGAACTCCGATCAGCAAATTACGGATCGCTCCTCCTCCAAAGGCAGTGACGATTCCTAATATATAAACTCCTAAAATATCATATTCCTCTTCCATCGCAACGATTGCACCACTGACTGCAAACGCAATGATGCCAATTACACTGAGAAGCTCCCAAGCCATTCTGATGACTCCCTTTATGTTTGTTAATTTTTCTGACGATCTCTAGATTTTATAATCGCTCGAGCGTAAAATCAACAACATTTTCACGATAAAAAAGATAAATGTTGAGAGAATATATCAAACGGGTTTTCGAGATTCAAAAAGCACCCGGCATACGCGGGCGCTTTATCGTTACTCAGATTTTTCACCTTTCAGCAGGCACATAAAAACAATAATCAGGATAAAAGCAATCAGGGCCAGGAATGGAATGGTTATAAAGCCGAACCAGTTTATATATTGGCCTGAGCACGGCACGCCGCTTATACACGGCTTAATACCGGCAAAGCCGGGCACTTTTTGCTCTAAATAGTGCATTGTCGACACGAATGCTCCGATAATCGCCATCGGAAGCACATATTTTTTCACGCGTGTGTCCCCTTGAAAGGTCGCAATTCCTAAAATCAGCACGAGCGGATACATGAGGATACGCTGGTACCAGCACAGCTCACACGGGACGAATTTTCTGATTTCACTGAAATACAGGCTGCCGAGCATAGCGACAAGAGCGACAACCCAGGAAGCATATAAAAATACGATTCTTTTTTTCATATGACTACTTCCCTTTCAGCTCTTTTTCTATCGTTTCTTTGATTTCCTTATAATCCGCAAAATGTTTGATCACTTTATCATTCACGTAAATCGTCGGTGTTTCTTTTATGTTCATCTTCTGATTAAGGTTAGAATCTTTTTCCACTTGAGAAGCGAATGTTTCCTTATCAAGGTTGTCCTTG
Organism: Bacillus sp. SKDU12; assembly: GCF_010093085.1. Taxonomy (GTDB): domain Bacteria; phylum Bacillota; class Bacilli; order Bacillales; family Bacillaceae; genus Bacillus; species Bacillus mexicanus. The sequence goes on from NZ_MSRC01000016.1 coordinate 255,325, forward strand.
AGCGCCTCAGGTTTTATCTTTGTGGTGCTTTTAGCAAGATCACCAAGGACGGCTGGTGTTACCCATTCCTGTTCTGTGTCCGGCTGTTTCTCGAACAGCTTTTCATGGAATGCCCAGAAAGAGTCAGGGTCTTCTTTCCATACTTCCTCTGATGCAAGAGCCGCTAATCTAGAGCCTTTTCCATGAAACATCACATTCACGAATGAAAATTTCACATCGCCCTTATCAATAAAGTCTTTTTGTATTTTTGGGAAGATGTCACTGTTAAACATCTTACAAGACGGACATTTGTAATCTCCGAATTCAACTACAGTTACCGGTGCATCATCCTTGCCGAGCACAGGCTGGCCTTTAATAGACGGCTGTGCGGAAACCGCTTCATTGTCTTGTTCCATTTTGTTATTAATGATAACAATGGCTGCTAATAAGACAACAACCACAACCGTAAGGATAACCGCAAATTTCGCAGAAGACTGCTGTTTCTTTTTCACTCCGACACCTCATCGTTTTAAAATTAAAAAAGAAGCGGATCACATCTGACCCACTTCTTTATTTTAACAAGACAAACGCCGGTAAGAAAACCCCGAAAAATTGAATTCTCTCCGACAATTTATCTGTTTTTGACACGCATAACGCGCATGGCGTTTGCCACAGCGAGCAGTGTAACGCCGACATCTGAGAAAACCGCTTCCCACATCGTCGCAATTCCAAATGCTCCAAGAATGAGAAAGACCGCTTTTACACCTAAAGCAAAGCCGATGTTTTGCCACACGATTCGCCGCGTCCGTTTCGCAATCCGAATCGCTTCCGCTATTTTGGACGGCTGATCTGTCATCAGCACAACGTCTGCAGCTTCGACCGCGGCGTCTGAACCAAGTCCGCCCATGGCTGCTCCGATATCTGCACGCGCAAGCACCGGCGTATCATTGATACCGTCACCGACAAAAATGAGTTTTTCATTTTGTGAAAGCTCGGCTTCTAACGCTTCGACCCGCGACACTTTATCCTGCGGCAGCAGCTCCGCATACACCTCGTCGATGCCTAGCTGTTTTCCGACAGCTTCTCCTGTTTGTTTCGAATCACCTGTCAGCATAATTGTCTGTTTAATTCCGAATGATTTCAAATCGGCAATCGCCTGTGCTGCATCTTCTTTTACTTCATCCGCTATAATGATGGCTCCGGCATAGCGTTGATCAACAGCAATGTGGACGATCGTCCCGGCATGCTCATCTGAGACGCCCTCAATCTGTTCTCTTTCCATGAGTTTTTTATTCCCGACAAGAATCTCAGTTCCGTTTACATTTGCAACAATGCCGTGGCCCGCTATTTCCTCATAGGATTCTATCGCGTCAGAGGAAATTGCTTTTCCGTAGGCTTTACGAACAGATTCAGCAATCGGATGCTGTGAATGAAGCTCAGCATATGCGGCCGCTTCAAGCAAACGATCCTTTATGAATCCTTCTGCAGGTTTGATTTCTGTTACTTCAAAGCTGCCTTTTGTTAGTGTCCCTGTTTTATCAAACACAGCGTATTTGACTTGATTCAAGGCTTCTAAATAATTGCTTCCCTTCACAAGCACTCCAGCCTTTGAGGCTGCGCCAATCCCGCCGAAAAAACCGAGCGGTATAGAAACAACGAGCGCACATGGGCAAGAAATCACTAAGAAAATAAGCGCGCGGTACACCCAATCGGAAAGTGCGGCGTCAGAAAGAACCAGCGGAGGGACAAAGGCCAGCAATGCCGCGATGATCACCACGGCAGGTGTATAATACTTGGCAAATTTCGTGATAAAGTTTTCCGTCCGGGCTTTACGGCTGCTCGCATTCTGAACTAAATCTAATATTTTCGATACTGCAGATTCCTGATAGCCCTTTGTAACTTCAATATGGAGAACGCCGTTTTGGTTGATAAAGCCTGACATGACCTCTTGCCCTTCTGCGGCTTTTCTCGGTACAGATTCACCGGTCAAAGCGGATGTATCAACCATTGCTGATCCCAGCACAACCTTACCGTCAAGCGGGATGCTTTCTCCCGGGTTGACCACAATAATATTACCTGTCTGAACATCTTCCGGAGAAACCTGTTCAATGCCGTTCTCTGTTTTCACATTGGCATAATCAGGCCGTATGTCCATTAGTGCACTGATCGATTTTCTAGACCGGCTGACCGCTGCTCCTTGAAAAAGCTCGCCAATTTGATAAAACAGCATAACGGCGACGCCTTCTGGGTATTGCTGAATCAAAAAAGCGCCGATTGTGGCAAGAGCCATCAAGAAATGCTCATCAAACACCTGACCGCGGCTGATGTTTTTGACTGCCCGAATGATAATGTCACCGCCAATAATCAAATAGGCGGCGAGGAAAAGCAAAAATTCGATTGTTCCGGAATGAACGAAATAGGCCGCTGCTCCAAATATGACAGCCGCTGACATTCTGACCAGCATCTTAATCATTCGATGACGATACCCGTCATCAGCCGGCTTCTTTTTATGCTTTTGACGAACCATTACATGCGGATCGATTGATTTCACCTTTTTCTCCACCTTATCGGTGACCCATTGCTCTTCTTTTCCATCAGCTGAGACAATTAAGGTGCTTGCCGCAAAATTAACCGCACATTCGTCAATGCCATTTATGCCTTTGATGCCATTTTCAATTTTTTGAGCACAGTTGCTGCAATCCAAACCGTCCAGAACATATTCCTGTTTCACTAGTCTCACCTTACCTTCCGATTTAAGGTTCCCTCTTTAAAGCGCATCAATGAGTATTCGTGAATTTATATATATATGAACATATACTCATATATTAATTACATCTATTATATGTTCAATTCCCTGAAAGTGTCAATATAAAACAAAAACCGGCATATAGCCGATTTTTATTTTACTCTCTGCAGACGCAACGCATTCAGAACAACAGAAACAGAGCTGAAAGCCATTGCTGCTCCCGCGATCCACGGAGCTAAAAATCCGAGCGCCGCGATTGGGATGCCGAGGCTGTTATAGCCAAGCGCCCAGAATAAGTTTTGTTTAATATTTTTCATTGTCAGTCTGCTCATGCGGATTGCGTCGGCAATGCTGTTCAAGTCGCCGCGAATCAGCGTAATATCTGCTGATTCCATGGCAATGTCCGTCCCTGTTCCAATTGCCATGCCAATATCGGCTGTGGCAAGCGCCGGCGCATCGTTAATTCCGTCGCCCACCATGGCCGTCTGACGACCTTCTTTTTGCAGGCGGGAAATTTCCGCAGCCTTTTGTTCAGGCAGGACTTCCGCAATAACACTCGTAATTCCAGCTTCCTTCGCGATGGCTTCTGCGGTCCTGCGGTTGTCACCTGTCATCATGATGACATCGAGCCCCAACTCTTTCAGACGCGCCACTGCCGCCCGTGACGTGTCTTTTATCGTATCGGCAACAGCTACAAGCCCTGCGGCTTCACCGTCAATGGAAACTAGCATAACCGTTTTTCCTTCCGCTTCAAGTTCTTCCATTTGGGCAAGAAGTGATCTATGCTCAACCTGTTCACTCTCCATTAACTTTCTTGTGCCGACAAGAATGGTTTTGCCTCCGGCTTCAGCCAAAATGCCTGCGCCGATTTTTGCTTCAAAGCGGGTCAGCTTCGGTATCTCAAGCCCTTTGTCTTTCACCCCGGCAACAATTGCTTCACCGAGCGGGTGCTCCGATCCCGTTTCGGCTGCCGCTGCAAATTGAAGCAGGTCGGTTTCTTCAAAGCGGCCGACCGGACTAGCATCTGTCAGTTGCGGCTTCCCGTTTGTGACAGTTCCGGTTTTATCGAGAACAATCGTATCAAGACGATATGTTTTCTCTAAATGCTCGCCGCCTTTAAAAAGAATTCCGAATTCAGCAGCGCGCCCAGATCCAGCCATAATACTCGTCGGAGTGGCAAGGCCGAGGGCGCAAGGACAAGCAATGACAAGAACCGCAATGAACTTGCTGATTGCTTCAGCAAAATCGCCGGGAGCGGCCCAAAGATACCAAATGAGGAACGTGAGAACCGCAATCCCTAATACGATAGGCACAAAAATGCCGGAAATCTGATCAGCGAGACGCTGGATTGGTGCTTTTGATCCTTGTGCTTCCTCGACGATTTTGATGATATGAGAAAGCGCCGTATCCTTTCCGACATTGACTGCTTTGATTTTCAGGAAACCGTTTGAGTTCACGGTTGCGCCTGTCACGCTGTCACCTGGTTTTTTGTCAACAGGAAGACTTTCTCCGGTAATCATCGATTCATCAACTGCCGAGAGGCCTTCAATTACTTCTCCGTCGACAGGAATTCGTTCGCCCGGTTTGACGTAAACAACGTCATCGACAAGCACTTCGTCTATCGGGATGATTTGTTCCTGTCCATCTCTTACGACAGTCGCTGTTTTCGCTTGAAGCTTCATCAGCTTTTTAATGGCATCTGATGAACGGCCCTTTGCTTTTGTTTCAAACAGCTTACCCAATAAGATCAGTGTCAGCAAAATCGCGCTTGTTTCATAGTAAAGGCCGTCTGTATGCCCGTGGGAACCGAGGCTTTGAATCGTAAGATAAAGACTGTAAGCGTAAGCAGCCGTCGTCCCGAGCGCGACCAACACATCCATATTGGCGCTTTTATTTTTGAGCGCCTTATACGCACTAACATAAAATGGCCAGCCGATCAGAAACTGCACTGGCGTCGCCAGCGCAAACTGCATCCATGGATTAAGGAATATATCCGGCACCCAAATGAACGATGTGAACGTAAAATGGCTCACCATCGCCCAGAGCAATGGAAACGACAGAACTGCTGAAAAGATCAATCTCGCCATTTGTTTCCGTTCATCTTTCTTTTTAGATGCAGCCGCCTCACCGTCCTCGTCGCCCTTTGGTTTAAGCTTATATCCCAGTTTATCAACGATTTCTTTCAAATCGCCGACAGATGTTTCTTTTGGATTGTACTCGACCATAACTGTTTCTAAAGCGAAATTTACGGGAGCGTTTGTGACGCCTTCCATTTTATTGAGCCGCTTTTCAATCCGATTGGCGCAGGCCGCACAGGTCATGCCCTCAATATCGAATTCAGCTTTTTCTGTTACGACATGATAACCCAACTTTTCGATTTTCCCTTGAATCGCTTCAGCCCCTGTTTCAGCAGGATCGTAGGTGACATTTGACGTTTCCATTGCCAGATTGACGTTGGCGTCTGTGACACCCGGCAACCGCTTGAGGCCTTTTTCAATTCTAGTGGCACAGGCCGCACAGGTCATCCCAGATATCTGCATGGCAATTTCCTTTTGTTCACTCAACATACTCACTCCTTTATATACACCCCGGGGGTATATAAGAATTTAAGAAATATCGCGCCCCATAAAGGCGCGATACTTTGCATCACTCAGCTACATCATAGCCCTGATCTTCTATTGCATCTGAAATGTCCTTAACTGATACTTTGTCAGCATCAAACGAAACATCGACTTTTCCCGCTTCCAGATTGACTTGCACAGCATTGACGCCGTTCAATTCTCCTACACTCGTTTCAACTGCTTTGACGCAGTGCTGACAAGACATTCCTTCAACTTGCAATGTTTTTTGTTCCATCTGAATTCCTCCTGTTTATCTTTCTGACTTCATTCTACCATACCCCCGTAGGGTATTACAACTGAAAAAGACTTTATGACTTTGTGAACTTCTTAAATATGTCTAATAGCTCAGAAATCGCCTGTTCTCCGTCTCCGCTTTTGATAGCATCTGCCACACAATGATGGGCATGATCCTCAAGCAAATGAAGCGCCACATTTTTCATTGCCGCCTGAACAGCTGAAATCTGTACAAGTATGTCCACACAATATCGATCGTTTTCTACCATATTTTGAATTCCTCTGACCTGGCCTTCAATCCGCTTCAAGCGGTTTGTGATTTGATCCTTTTCCTTTGAGCTTTTATGATTTAATGCTTTATGTTCGTTATGGTTCTCCATCCGTACACCTCTGTTTCTTATATTAATTCCCATTATACTGATTGTACAAACTGTTGTCTAAGCTTGCCGCAAAAAAGTGAACCAGTTAGGTTTTACCATTTTCACCAGAGGGTATATACCTCATGTGAAAACGCTTTTAAAGGGGAGAAAAAAGTGGATACGATACAGGTTGGGATATTAGGATACGGACTGTCGGGTTCTGTTTTTCACGCGCCGCTACTTGCCGTTCTCAATGAGTACCACATCAGCAAAGTCATGACATCACGGACAGAAGAAGTAAAACGAGATTTTCCGGATGCTGAAGTTGTGCATGAGCTTAAGGCCATCACAAATGATCCGGGCATTGAGCTTGTTATTGTCACTACCCCGAGCGCCCTTCATTATGAGCACGCTATGGCATGTATTGAGGCCGGTAAACATGTTGTCATTGAAAAACCGATGACCGCGACAGCCGAAGAGGGACAGAAGTTAAAGAAGGCTGCCGATGAAAAAGGTGTATTGCTAAGTGTCTATCATAACCGGCGCTGGGATAATGACTTTCTAACGATTAAAAAACTGATTGCTGACGGGTCTCTTGAAGATATCAATACATATCAAGTCTCCTATGACCGCTACAGACCTGAGGTTCAAGCAACGCGCTGGCGGGATAAAGAAGGCGTCGCCACAGGTACGCTGTATGACCTTGGCTCCCATATCATAGACCAAACCCTCCATTTGTTTGGAATGCCTAAAGCCGTCACTGCAAATGTGATGACCCAGCGGGAAAATGCCAAAACCGTTGATTATTTTCATTTGATAATGGATTACGGCAAGCTCCAAGCCATTTTATACGGCGGGTCGGTCGTTCCGGCGAATGGCCCGCGTTATCAAATTCACGGACAGCATTCCAGCTTTATCAAATACGGAATTGATGGACAGGAAGCCGCACTCAGGGCGGGTAAAAAACCGAAGGATGACAGCTGGGGAGCAGATGATCCGACGTTTTACGGAGAGCTGACAACCGTTCACGGCACAGACAAAAAAACAGAAACCATTCCATCGGTAAATGGCTCTTACTTTACTTATTACCGCGAAATAGCGAACAGCATGCGGAAAGGCGACACGCTGCCTGTTACCGCTGAAGAAGGAATCAATGTCATCCGCATCATTGAAGCGGCGATGAAAAGCAGTGAAGAGAAACGAACCATTATGCTGGAAGAATAAACAAAAGCCTCCCCGCGAAAAGGGAGGCTTTTTCATTAAAATGTTTTTCCTGCTTCTTTCGCACGCGCAATCGCGTCTTCTTTGATTTGCTGTGCTTTATCAGGCTCTGCATTTTGCCCTTCTACGAAAATGCCATCGAAGGATGGGACGCCGAAGAAGTTCATCATGATGCCGATATAACGGTGGCCCATTTCCATTTCAGCCGCAGGGCCTTCTGAATAGTAGCCGCCGCGCGCTTGGATATGAATTGCTTTTTTGTCTGTCAACAAGCCGACAGGACCTTGTTCAGTGTATTTGAATGATTTTCCTGCAACTGCAACAGAATCAAGATACGCTTTCATTACTGGCGGGAATGAGAAGTTCCATAAAGGAGTCACGAATACATACTTATCAGCAGAAGCAAATTGATCGCTAAGCTCTCCCAGACGGCTCACTTTCGCTTTTTCGCTTTCAGAAAGCTCGTCAAATCCTGTGCCTGACTGAAGCTTGCCCCAGCCGCTGAAGACATCTGCGTCAATGTGCGGGATGTTTTCAGTGTACAAATCAATATGTACAACCTCATCATTTGGATTCGCTTCTTTGTAAGATTCGATGAATGCTTTACCTGTTGCCATACTGTAAGAAGTTGCTTCATCATGCGGGTGAGCAGTGATATACAATACTTTTGCCATTTTTACCAGCCCTTTCGTTTTTAAAAATCACACATCAATTATTATCATACAGATGCGCTGTCATTATTCTTTCTCTCTTAGGGTTTATTATAGAGACAATAAAAATTACTTTCAAGCAAAACATCTTGAATTAAAGATTATTTCACTTCTCAATAGTTATTCGCAACTTCGCACACATCGCGCTGAGCTCTTTCATAAGAGACATATAACTTGAAAGTTATGGTTCTTTCATTGTCCTCAGCAATTTTAACTATATGACCTTTAAATGTGTAAAACCCTTCTCATTTAGTCGCTTTTAAGAAATTCAACACACGATTACTTTGTTGCATGGTTTTCCTTTAAGAGAACATAAATATCCATTAAACAGCCATCAAATATGACCGAATCAAATTTTTGAAAATCAAACGCAAATAATAAACCTCTCCTTTTGAGAGAGGTTTAAAAGACACTGCGTACCAAACCGCCGTCCGCTCGAAGCGCGGCGCCATTGATCGCAGATGATAGCGGGCTGCTTAAAAATGTCACGAAGTGAGCGATTTCTTCCGGCCGGATCAGTCTTTGAATAATGGATGTCGGCCGGTTTTCTTTCATAAAACGAGCCTCAGCTTCTTGAACAGTCAAGTTTTCATCCGGATACAGCGAATTCAGCATGGTTTCCACACCTTCTGTTAAGGTAGAACCCGGCATAACAGTGTTGACTGTGACATTCGTGCCGGTTGCCAGCTCCGCCAAACTGCGGGAAATGGACAACTGCATCGTTTTTGTCGCACTGTAATGGGCCATTTCCTGAGACGGCATAATCGCCGCTTCACTGGCAATGAAAATGACACGCCCTTCTTTTTTCTCGATCATATTGTGCAAATACTTACGTGTCAGCCTTACTCCGCTCATAATGTTCACTTCAAAAAAACGAAACCATTCATCATCGGGAATATCAAAGTACTCCGTCGGTTCAAAAATCCCTAAATTGTTAACCAAAATATCAACGTGCGGATATGCCCGAAACAGCTCGTTGCAGCCTTCTTCTGTTCCCAAGTCAAACGCAGCCGGATACAGGACCATTTCTGAATGTTGCGTTTTCAATTCTTCTATCGTCTGATTCACTTTCTCTTCTCGGCGCCCATTGATGATCACTGCCGCGCCTTCTTCAGCTAACGAAGAAGCAATGGCTTTGCCAATCCCCGATGTCGAACCTGTCACCAGGGCAGTTTTTCCTTGTAAATTCAGCTTCATGCTTCATCCCTCCGTTTTACGTTCCTCTTATTTATTGACAGAAATGCGTTTAGTGAAACAGCTGCTCTGCAATCAGTATGAAACAGCTGGAATTGAAATGGAAGTACGCACTTTCTAGTGCCTGTGATCTGAAAAAAAATAAAGCAGAACCTCATCAGAGGTTCTGCTTTATTGTCATTAAGTGATGTAATCCTTTGGTCATTGCTCAAAGGATTGGACATGAAAATGTTGCCAAAATGTTACCGCAGTGCTATCGAAGGCTTTGAAAGCCTTGATAACACTGCGGTTTCGGCGTTATGTATGGAGACGGTGGGAGTCGAACCCACGTCCAGAGACACCGATTACTTAAGCGTCTACGAGCGTAGCCTGCATATTAGGGTTTCACTCATCTTCTTGCCTGCGGGCTGGCCTTCCGAGAGCTAGTCTGTTCATCTCTTCTTACGTTCTCAGACGGGAACGCAAGCGTAGCCTACTTGGATGTGCTCTTCACAGACACATAGGCAATGTCAGGAAGAGCTCGCTGCGCTTATTAGGCAGCTAGTGCTACGTTTGAGTTAAAACTGTTAGTTTTGCCAGTTATATTTAGGTGCGTGTTTACGAGATCGCCTCTCGGCTCGCAGCTCAAGCTCGATCCATCCCTGTCGAATCCGTAACGTCCCCTTGTTATAAGGGAAATACGGGAGAAAATTATCAAGCTTTCACTCAACTGGCTATAGTCTTATTATAACACGATTCTGGCGCTTTTCAATTGTCAAATCCTTCAAATGAATCACGCTGTGATCCGATCGTGAACACAGTATAGCACAGGCCTGATTTTTGGATCAAGCACTATGCCTTTAGAAGCCTTTTTGACTGTCTCTAAACGCTCTCTCGATTTCCCGCTTCGCGTCCTTGCGCTTCAGATCATCTCGTTTGTCATAGTTCTTCTTCCCTTTTCCAAGGCCGAGAAGCACTTTAGCAAAGCCATTTTTCAAATATAGCTTCAGCGGTACGAGAGAATAGCCTTTTTCCTTTGTTAACCCGATCAGCTTGTTAATCTCCTTGCGGTGCATTAATAGCTTTCTCGTCCGGAGCGGATCGTGGTTATAGCGGTTACCCTGCTCATATGGGCTGACGTGCATATTGTGGAGAAACACTTCTCCCCCCTCAATTTTGGCGAAGGAATCCTTTAGGTTTACACGGCCTGCACGAATCGCTTTGATTTCGGTTCCTTGCAAGACGACGCCTGTTTCATAGGTTTCTTCTATAAAATAATCGTGATTGGCTTTTTTATTTTGAGATAATACTTTTCCTGACCCTTTTGGCATGCCAGAACCTCCTCTCTAAGGAAAAACTGTCCACCTTTTGCGATAAGCTCTATTTTACCAAATGTCACGTACCGCTACAATGAAAAGCTGTTTCCGAAAGAAAGCAAATAGAGCGCCGCGGCCCTATTTGCTGGTTGTGCTGTTATTTCTTCTTTTTCCGTTTTTGTTTCGGCGCGTTTTGAAAACCGCGTTTTTTCTTTTTCGGCTTCGACTTCGGCTTCGTGAACCATTCCCCTTTTTCCTCAGTCGGTGCTGGTGAAACAGGCGTATTGGTGGTTTGGACGCGCTTTCTGGCAGGCTTTCCGCGTTTTCTGCTCCGATTGCTGTCAAGTTCTCTCGGACGTCGCGGAGAACCCTTCATACCGACGATTTCAAAGTCGATATTGCGCTCGTCTTTATTGACATCGACAACCTTGATTGTGATTTCATCCCCAATGCGGAAGACGTTGCCCGTCCGCTCGCCGATCATCGCAAAATGCTGTTCATCAAAGCGATAGTAGTCATCCGTCATAAAGCTGACGTGAACAAGTCCTTCAATTGTATTCGGCAGCTCGACAAACATTCCGAAGTTTGTTACAGAGCTGATCATGCCGTCAAACTCTTCACCGATTTTATCAAGCATGTATTCCGCTTTTTTCAAATCATCCGTTTCACGCTCGGCGTCAACTGCACGGCGTTCCATCGTTGATGTATGCTCAGCGATATCCGGCAGGCGTTCTGCCCACTTTTCCTGTGTCGCTTCATCGACTTTGCCGTTGATTAAATACGTTCTGATCAAACGGTGGACGATTAAGTCTGGATAACGGCGGATCGGAGATGTAAAATGCGTATAGAATTCCGTCGACAGGCCAAAGTGCCCTAAGCTTTGCGGGTCGTATTTCGCTTGTTTCATCGAACGAAGCATGACAGTAGATATAACAGTCTCTTCAGGCCTGTCACGCACAGCGTCCAGTATGCTTTGTAGCGCACGCGGATGAATATTCCCCGCCGTTCCTTTCACCACATAGCCAAATGTCGTCACGAACTCTAAAAACTTTTGCAGCTTTTCAGCGTTCGGCTCTTCGTGAATCCGATATATAAACGGCACGTTCATCCAATGGAAATGCTCCGCTACCGTTTCGTTCGCCACAAGCATAAATTCTTCAATCAGCTTCTCGGCGACAGAACGTTCTCTGATCACAACGTCTTTCACCGCGCCTTCATCATCAACAAGCACTTTTGCTTCCTTGAAATCAAAATCAACGGCACCGCGGTTCATCCGCTTGTCGCGCAAAATTTGGGCTAAGCGCTCCATATCTTTAAACATCGGGACAAGAGGCTCGTATTTTTGTTTCATCTCTTCGTCATCGTCAACAAGAATTTTATTCACATCTGAATATGTCATTCTTTCCGTTGTTTTAATGACACTTTGGAAGATTTGATGCTCTGTCACCTGTCCCTGACTATTAATCGTCATTTCACAGGAAAGTGTCAGGCGGTCAACCTTTGGATTTAAAGAACAAATGCCGTTTGACAGTCTGTGCGGAATCATCGGGATGACCCGGTCAACCAAATACACACTCGTTCCTCTTTCAAGCGCTTCTTTATCAATCGGAGAGTTTTCGGTTACGTAATGGCTGACATCAGCAATGTGAACGCCAAGCTTGTAGCTTCCGTCATCAAGCTTGGTTACGGTAACCGCATCATCCAAGTCCTTCGCGTCCGCGCCATCAATGGTGACAATCACTTGATCACGAAGATCACGGCGGTCTTTCAAGTCTTTTTCATCAATGGTGTCAGGCGTATTTGATGCCTGTTCCATTGCATCTGCAGGAAATTCCCCAGGCAGGCCGTGCTTATGAATGACCGATAAAATATCAATACCCGGATCATTTTTATGGCCAAGAATGGTTTCAATCTCGCCCTCGGCGTTCATGCGACCTTCAGGATAGCTCGTCAGCTTGACAACAACCTTATGCCCTTCCGCAGCTCCATTTTTCCCATTTTTCGGGATGAAGATGTCACTCGTGATTTTTTTGTCGTCTGGAATGACAAAGCCGAAGTTTCTCGTTTCTGTATACGTACCGACAACCTTCTGAATCGCTCTTTCTAAAATGCGGATGACGGTCCCTTCCTGTCTGGAGCCGCTTGACTGAGAATTCAGCCGAACCATGACGATATCGCCATTCATTGCTGTATTCAGCTCATTTGGCGGAATAAACACATCGCTTAATGACGTATCCTCAGGCAGCAAAAAGGCAAATCCTTTTGCGTGCGCTGAAATCTTACCTTTTATTAAATTCATCTTTTCTGGAATGCCGTAACGGTCGCTTCTCGTCCGGACGATCTGCCCTTTTTCTTCCAAGGCGACTAACGCTTTGACGAGCTCTTTAAACTCCTCGGCTTCCGTAATATTCAGCATCTCCTCAAGTTCCTGAACGGTTAGAGGTTTGTACGCCTCTTCCTTCATAAACGAGAGAAGCTTTTCCATAAATGCTTCTTTTTCCATTATCCAACCTCCTGTTGATTACCAATCGAGCTTCTCTAAAAATTCATACACATCTTGATGGACGAGGTCACGTTCTTTGTCTAACGTAATGACATGGCCTGATTCCTCGTACCATTTCAGCTGCTTATCGTCAGTTTCCACTTCGTTGTAAATGATATTGGCGCTTTCGGTATTAATCATGTGATCATGCCGGGCCTGCACCACAAATGTCGGTGAATAAATCATATCGACATTATTCCGCACATCAGCAATTAAGTCTTGCAGCGCCTTGAGCGTGTTCATCGGCGTTTTTTCGAATTCCTTCATTTCCTCTTCAATCTGCTCCGGGTTTTTCCCCTCGAATTTTTTATAATTGCGAGCGTATGAAAGGACGCCCTGATACATGACCTCTTCACTCTTAATATGCATCGGCGCACACATTGGGACAATTCCCTTTATGGGTACAGTGTAACCCAATTTCAGCGAAAAAACCCCGCCAAGCGACAGTCCGCAGGCGGCAATGTTCTCATAGCCTTCAGATTTTAAGGATTCATAGCCATCCATCACGTTTTTCCACCAGTCTTCAGGCCCTGTATGTACAAGTTCTTCAGGAGGCACGCCATGTCCTTCATATTGAGGCGCGTGGCATGTATAGCCCCGTTCATTCAAGTAACGCCCCAGCATTCTTACATCCGCTGTATTTCCTGTAAAGCCATGCAGCAAAAGCACCGCTTTGTCTCCGCCTTTAAATGTAAATGGTTTTGGTGTCACAACTTTCATGCTCATGTCTCCCTTTCTATCTGCACGGTCAATTTAGTTTTCCACAGTTTGATCAGAAAAAAACGCTCTGATATCAGCCTGAAACGTGAAAAAGGCCTGACTTCACATCAGACCTTATACAAACATTGCCCTATAAAATATAAGCAAGCGCAATCGTTAACACGAAAAACAAGACTGCCAGCACAACCGTGATACGGTGCAAAATCAAATCAAGACCTCTTGCTTTTTGTTTCCCGAAGAGCTGCTCCGCTCCGCCTGAAATCGCACCAGATAATCCGGCGCTTTTACTGGATTGAAGCAAAACGACAATAATAAGTGCAATGCTGACGATAACCAATAAGGTAATCAAAACTGCGTGCATCCCTTACACCTCCAGACTCACTGGCCTACATTACTTCTATTTTACATGAAAAGGGATGGCATGTCACGCTGTATCAGACGTCAAAAGGCAGGATAAAACGTATGATCTTGGTTACCCTATTCATATGAAAAAGGCAACAGGAGAAAAACAATGCCTCTTATCAGCATGGCCAGCAGAAAACATCTTTATTATGAAGGATAATGCAGACTTAAATTGTGCCATTCATAGATGCTCTGCACATTGATAAGACTGAATGATTCAATTTTGCGGTGGCTTACTTGCTACCTTTACCCTTCCAGACAAAGTGCCGCATCTTGTTCTGCCCGGCGCTTATCCCGCTGTTGATGATATCACCGTCCAAAAGCTGCATAAAACGGCATGTATCTGCTTGAAAAATGATGATGGCTCATGAAAACCCTTTCCGTCAGCCATCACAAAAAATAAAACCTTCGAAACCCGTTAACAAACCATATGAAAAATACTCGGCGTCAATCTGCAGCCTCATTTACTCATCCCAATGCTATTTATGTATAGCGCAGTCTTAGAGACTGGGTCTCCTCAGCCTCAGACGTTTATCGAAGAGCGTGCAGCCATGCCGAATTTTTCAGAAAGGAATATCAAAAGCATCAGCTGCTGACAAAAACTTGTGCAACGTTTGTGTTGCGTTCCTTATGATTTCATTGACTTTTGTCAATAAAATCATAGTAAAAAAGGTCCTCAAATTTCAAATTAAAATAGTGAAGCATTTTACCGATTACAAGCTGCCCCGGCCGTCTTTCTCCATTCAGCACACGGCTGAGTGTGGCGGGTGAGACTCCGATTTCCAGCGCAAGCTGATTAAGAGAATAATCATTATTGACCATATACTGCAAGACATAATCACGTTTAATCTGTATCTTTTCTACCGGCACTTTCCTCACCTTCCGTTTCTGGAAAAACTTTTTTCTATACTTTTACATTACGGCTTATGTTAACTTTTGTCAACACATTTCCAACCTACCTATTCCCTTTAGTCAATAAACATACTAGAATATGAGTAACAGCAAGGAACGGGGTGAGACATATGGAAAGCTTTGGCGAACAATTGCGGGCATTACGAGAAGAGAGAAAATTAACAGTCAACCAGCTTGCGACTTATTCAGGTGTAAGCGCAGCCGGCATCTCGAGAATCGAAAACGGCAAACGAGGTGTCCCCAAACCTGCAACCATCAAAAAACTGGCGGCAGCCTTAAAAATACCTTATGAAGGCCTTATGTATAAGGCTGGTTACATCGAAGAAGTGCATGAAGCCAGAGCCTCTTATGAAACAAAGTGCAAGCTGCTTGAAAAAGCGGAGGTCTACGACTTGAAAAACCTTGCTCTTCTTGAGACCGAAAAGTGGCAATATCTCAATAAAGAAGATTTACTCATGCTGGATCATTATTTTGCGTTTATTTCAGATGAAGCCAAAAAACGGTCTGATGATGACTAACTCTTGATAGAAATGTGAGGCGATCACCATGTCACCGTTCGGACAGCAATTACGGGAGCTGCGCCGCGCCCGCAAGCTGACAGTAAATCAGCTTGCGGTGTATTCAGGCATCAGCTCGGCCACCATTTCAAAGATTGAAAACGGCAAACGAGGCACACCAAAACCTTCCACCATTAAAAAACTGGCGTCTGTACTGAAAGTGCCCTACGAAAACCTGATGGCTGCCGCAGGCCATATTCAGACCTTTCCAGAAGCAATCCGCGAAGCATCAGAAAACTATCAATCCATTTATGACATTTACCAGACGGCTGTCACTCGCGGAGCTGAACACCTCCCGATTTTCAATAGCCAAAAGTGGGAGCACCTTTCAAAGCAGGATATTGAAAATCTCAGCAAATACTTCGATTTTTTAGCTTCTGAAGCGAAAAAACGCGCCTCCTCATCCTAACCCCCTGTTTCTCTTTCTGCATGTGACAAATCACGCCTGCATACCTTCCCTCGTTATTTGCGTTATAATAGTGACAGACGAGGTGAAAAGAATGAACCAATCAGAAATGTGTCCTAGATTTGAAAAAGCAGTCGACATCTTGAGTAAACGCTGGGTCGCCTTGATCGTATTTCAACTCTTGAATGGGTCGCAGCGATTCAGTGAAATTGAAGCAGCACTTCCAAATCTAAGCGGCAGAGTTCTGTCAGAAAGGCTGAAAGAACTTGAGCTTGAAGGAGTGGTAAAACGGGATGTCATCCCGGAAACTCCGGTTCGCATCGAATATTCATTAACTGATAAAGGAAAGGCGCTCGCCCCCATTTTAGGAGAGATTTCCAAATGGGCGACCGATTGGATTGACCCTTCCTTTCTTAGCTAATTGCTAAAACGGCTCTGATCTCAGAAATGAGAAAAGGAGCTGTTTTTATTTTCCGAATGAAAAATGATTTCTCAGCTCAGAAAATTCTTATGTTATTAAGTACTTGGAAAACAAGAACGGAAAATCTGACAGACCCCGGACAGGCTATGCAGCATATCAAACAATCAGTCACCCACGTGACAGACCGCATTAAGGAAGTAACGGATGGACTGAAGCAGTTAACAAACCAATCGATTACCATCAACCAGTCGATTGAAAACATCGCTTCTGTATCTGAAGAGTCTGCCGCCGGCATTGAAGAAACATTTTCGATTACCGAGCAATCCGCCCACTCGTTGGATCAAGTGCTTGAGAATGCCGAAAAGCTTGAACAGCTGGTGAAGGAGCTTAATGAGAAGATGGATCTGTTTAATAAAAAAAACCCTCGTCGAGGTTAGCCGAGGAGGGCAAATTATGCACTGCGTATACATGTCCATAATAAAGGTTTCTAAATTGTATACTGATTTAATAACTCTGCTTTATATTTCTCAATATCTATAACATCGTAACCTAAAAACTTTTCATAATTATCATCAGCAAAACAGAATAAAATCCCATTAAATTCAAACGAATTTGATGTTTCCAAATCATACAATCTAAAGCTATAAATTTCTTTTTTGTTTCGAGCGGTTTTTTCATAAATTTTTTTAGAACCTGCTAATTTAGATATGTCATTTGCTAATTCCCCGAAAATCTCCATACCTACTATTAAGTTTTGCTTATTAATATCTAATGAAATATTTTCATTAACTTCCAAATCTTCAGTCAGCTCAACTGTAGATGGTTGATTAATTGGAGGAATTACATAAATATAAGCTAACTCAGCTTCTTTATCATATGTTATTGCCGAATTTGAATACATGGGATACCACCCTATCTCCAACGTTTTTTAGGCTTCGCAGATTTATAAGTAGTAGTTAAAGTATTACCTTTTCTAGCGACTGCAACACCTTTATAGTAATATACGGTTGATTTATATTTAGGATCATAATATTTTTTACCCTTTTTTACTGCCATAAACACTTTGGTAGGTGAAATTCCTCTTTGATACATTCTTAATCCTAGATGGTAAGAAACCTTTATAAATTTAAAACCATATTTTTTAAACATAGATGAAGACATTGCTATTAATACTCTGACAGCTGGGCCTAACCATTGACCTTCTACCTTTTCTGAACTTTGTTGTTCATCTATTTCTTGATCCATTTGATCTAGAACACTAGTATCTATTTCAGGGTTAATTTCATCTATGTAAGCAAACGTTTCATCATCAATTTTGATATCTTTTTCATCGATTGTCTTTTCTAAAATCGATTCAGTATTTTTGACTTCTAGTTCAGTAATCTCTTTTTCGGTATCTGCAACATAGTTTACCACTTTTTTATCATCAATCATATCCGATACGTCTAGATTTAGCAATTCTTCATCTGATAAAGTTGTATTGTTTTCTAAATCAGTAACGTCTTTAAAGCTCTGATCATTGATTTGCTCAGCAAAAACCGTACCTGTAGCAGTAAAAAACATAACAAATGCTGTTAATAGAAAAACTAACTTTCTACTTTTTTTAATTACATTCTTGTTCATTTCTTCCTCCTAAGATAATATATTGATAAGTATATATTACCATATTGAATTTTTCCTTCAACTATTTTTTGGTTAATTTTCATAATTAAAGGAGATATAAATGTTGAGACCTAATATCACGAATTATTTATTCTTTTTGCTTATGATAATTTTTATCACCTTATTCCCATGTAACAACTTAAATGCAGCTTCTAATGATATATCACAACAATTTAAAGATATCCAAAAAATTAAAAACAAGTATAAGTTAGATGGGGAAGGGGTATCTATAGCGATTTTAGATTCAGGAATTAGCACTAAAATGAATTCCCTTCCTATAGAAGAAAGCGTATCTTTTGTAAATGAGCCTAATACCACAGTTAATGACTTAAATGGACATGGAACTTATAACACCGGTATAATTAACGCCATTGCTCCGAAAGCAAAACTATACATTGTTAAAGTGTTAAATAAAGAACTTAAAGGGAATTATACAAATATTACAAAAGGAATTGAATGGAGTATAAAAAATAACGTTGATATCATATCCATGAGTTTAGGTGGAGATTCTTATTCTAAAGAACTTCATGCCGCCATAAAAAAAGCCTATAATAAAGGCATAATACTTACTTCTTCTGTAGGCAATAAAGGTATATCAAATCTAGACACTGTTTCATACCCAGCTAAATTTAATGAAGTTATAGGAGTGGGAGCATTAAACTCACATGATGACCGTTTATTTTCTTCAAGTAAAGGGCAGGGAATAACTATAATGGCCCCTGGAGAAAATTTAAAAAGTTATTCAATTAATAGTGACTATTATAAAACAAGCGGAACTTCAGTTTCTAATGCATATGTAAGTGGGGCACTAGCTCTTCTATTTCAATTTGAAAATTTTAATATTACTAATGAAGATATTATTAACACTGTGAAAAAATCAGCCTACTCCAAAGGATCAAGATTTGAATATGGTTACGGAATATTTGACTTAGAAGAAGCAATTAAACGTAGACATAATGCTGAATTAATAAAAATCACTTTTTGTATCTTTGGTATCATAACTATTTTCTTATTGTTCCTATTTATAGTTAAAAAAATTATATCTCCTAACATTAAGAAGATATAATTTTGTAATTCTACATATGTTTTATCTTTCTCTAGTTACTATATCACCTTTAAGGTCCGCTCCAGCCAAGCCAGCAGCAAATCAGCTCCTACCGCCATCACCGCAGCCGGGATCGCGCCGGCCAGAATAATGGCTGTTCCGTTTGTCGCATTTGAGCCGCGGACGATCATGTCCCCAAGTCCGCCGGCGCCGACAAATGTGCCGATCGCTGTAATCCCGATGGCGATGACGAGAGCCGTGCGCAAGCCTGCCATGATGACAGAAAGCGCGAGCGGGAGCTCAACCATCCGAAGCACTTGGAATTTCGTCATGCCCATCGCTTTTCCCGATTCTAAGTAAGCATGTTCAATGCTGACAATCCCTGTGTACGTGTTTCGGATAATCGGCAGGAGGGAATACAAAAATAATGCTACAATTACAGTGTTTGCCCCTAGCCCCATCACAAGCATTAAAACCGCCAGCATGGCGAGCGCGGGGATTGTCTGGATGACATTTGTTACGGCGAACACCCAGGCAGACAATCGGCGATAATGCGCAATGAGGATTCCGACTGGAACCCCGACGACAGCGGCAAACAAGACGCCGTAAGCCGACATGAGAAAGTGACGGCCGAATTCATCCATTACGTAGCCGCCGTTCTGTGCGTAATACGTCATTAACTGTTCAAACACGTTCATTGGCTTTGTCCCCCTTTCACGATTCGAAATAGTGGTGCTTTTCTAAATAATCCTTAGCAACGACAGACGGTTCTTTTAGATGGCCGTCAACTTCATAGTTAAGCTCCTGCATGGTGGCTGTGTCGATTTTTCCGATTATTTTCTGGATAATGCTTTCAAGCTCAGGATGTTCTTTAAGCACTTGTTCGGGAACAACCGGAGAGCAGTCGTACGGCGGGAAAAATTGCTTATCATCCTTTAGCATTTGGAGGTCATAGGACTTGATTCTTCCATCCGTCGAATACGCGAGGACAATGTCCATCTTTCCGCTTTTCACCGCGTCATACACAAGTCCGATCTGCATGGAGTACGTACCGTCGAATGCCATTCCGTAGGTCTTCGTAAAATCCTGATAGCCGTTTCCTTTGAGCTTCATCCAATAGTTATCGACGCCCAGCTTTAATTGCGGGGCCCATTTTTGAACGTCTGATACGTTTTCTAAATGATAGTGATCGGCCAGCTCCTTGCTGACCGTAAAGGCATATGTATTATCAAACCCATAGGAATCATACCATTTTAAATTGTATCTTTTTTTAAACTCCCGCTGTGTCAGCGCCAGCGCTTTGTCCGGATTTTTTTCAGGATTCATTCTCAATGTTCCAGTCAGCGCGTCTCCTGTATATCTTGTGGCCGCAATATCAATTTCCTGGTTCAATAAGGCCTGTTGCTGCACCGCGTTGGAGCCGAGGTTTTTAATGGTTGTTGTTTTTAAATCAGTGTGGTGTTCGATCAGCTGGCCGAGCATGCTGGCGATAATTTCTGATTCGCTCATGCTTTGTGCGCCGATTTTAATGGTTTGGTCTGAAGCGGCGCTGAGACCCGGAAGCGAACACCCGCTCAACGTCAGCATTGCTGCAAGCGTTAGCCCGATCATCCATTTGAGATATGTTTTTTTCATGAGCCGCCTCCTTACGAAGCTTCCTTTAATCGCTGCATGCCGGCAGGTGTTAGTTTTCGTTCCGTCACCGCCAGCACATAATCAATCACAATCGCCAATACGGTGACAGGCACCGCGCCGCCGATGATATATTCCGGCTGATATAAATTCAATCCGATAAAAATGTAATCACCCAATCCGCCGCCGCCAATAAAAGAAGCAAGCGTAGCCCAGCCGATTAAATAAATCGTCGATGTTCTAACTCCCGCCATAATGACAGGTGCAGCAAGCGGCAGTTCCACCAGGCGCACTTGTTCAGCCGGCGTCATCCCGATGCCTTTGCCAGACTCGAGCAGATTTTGATTGACTCCGCGAATGCCTGTGTAGGTGTTGCGGAGAATCGGCAGAACGGAATAGAAAAACAATGCCACAATGGCTGGAACCTTTCCGACACCGAGGAGCGGAATAAAGAAAGCGAGAATCGCCAGACTCGGCAGTGTTTGAATGATATTGACAATGCCGATAATGGTGCCGGCTCCCTTTTTTATTCTGGTAAGCACAACCCCAAGGGGGACGGCAACGAGCACGCCTAAGATGACAGCAATGAGCGATATGGTGATATGCTCATATGTTTTATAAAGGAGCTCGACTCCATTTGTTTGCAAAAATTGTACAATTTGGTGCATGATTTTCCACCTCCCTATGACAATACCGCGAGTTGGTTTTCTTCTCCCCAAAGGGAGTCATACACAATGTCAACAAGACTCGCTCTTGTCACAATTCCGATTAAGCACCGATTTTCATCCACAACAGGAACATATTTGACACCCCGTTTTAAAATTTTACGGACCGTATCGCGCAGCAATGTGCCGTCCAATACTGTGTAAAGTTCTTCATGCAGCACCTCTCCTACGAGATTCGCTTTTTTCCGGGATTGGTCAATGATTTCAACATCCACATAGCCTTGGAGAACGTGCTCGTCATCGACAATAAGCAATGAATCGACACGCTCCTGCCTCATCAGCTGAATCGCTTCAGAAAGCGTTTTATCCGCGGTAATTGTTACTGGCCGCGTATTCATGATCTGGTCAACACGTTCCACATCTGGGCTGGATGACTGAATCAGCCGCTCCTTGCCGATAAATTCCTCAACAAATTCGTCAGCCGGATTTCTCAAAATATCATCGGGGGTTCCAACTTGAACGATTTCTCCCCCTTTTAAAATCACAATCCGGTCTGCCAGTTTAATCGCTTCATCCATATCGTGGGTAACAAATACGATGGTTTTATGTAAGGTTTTTTGCAGTTTTTTAAATTCTTCCTGAAGGGAATCACGCGTAATCGGGTCGAGCGCCCCAAACGGTTCATCCATTAAGATAAGCGGCGGCTCTGCGGCAAGTGCCCGTAATACACCTATTCGCTGCTGCTGTCCCCCGCTTAATTCATGAGGATAACGGTCCAAATATTCCGGCCCCATATCGACCAATTTCAGAAGTTCACGCGCCCGCTCTTTCCGCTGCTGCTCCGGCCATTTCAATAGTTTTGGGACAAGTGAAATGTTCTGATGAATGGTCATATGGGGAAACAGGCCAATTTGCTGAATAACATAGCCAATCTTACGCCTAAGCTCTACAGGGTCCTGTTCCATAATGTTTTCGCCGCCAATAAAAATCTTGCCGGCGGAAGGCTCAATTAATCGGTTAATCATTTTCATGGTTGTCGTTTTTCCGCAGCCGCTCGGACCGATAAAACAGATAAACTCACCTTTTTGAATCTCAAGATTCACGTTATTCACGGATTTTTTGCCGCCCTTGTATGTTTTCGAGACATTTTCTAATGTCAGCAAACATCGCACCTCCAAAATTAAGTTTATTCAATTCATTCAGTTCATATTTAATTTTTCAGATAATTGAATGCTTCTCATTATAGAATAAAGTTAATAAAATAAAAAGTTTACAATTTGTTCATATTTTTTTATAAATTATGTGTAAAAGCTGGTTTATCCGCATTGACCTGTATTGATCTCCTTATTGCTCCAATTCCCTTCCAAATTCTCTTTTTACAGCATTTTCGCCGTCTCAAAAATGTGTATATTGGCAATCGGAATTGTTAGCTGAAAGGATCGAAACCGATGGAGAAAGATCCGTTAACGATCATTGATCAAGCTGAGGACCATTTAATAGAAAGAATCGCGGAAAATATGCATGCATTCGGAATGCCCTCAACCCTCGGACGCGTGCTGGGCATTATTTATATGAATCGAAAACCGATGACACTCGCCGAATTGTCTGAAGCAACCGGCATGAGCAAAACACGCATGAGCCAGGTTGTGCGGGAAATGCTTGATGCCAATATCGGCGAGAAAGTATTCGAAAAAGGCGTGCGAAAAGATTTGTATGAGGTTGAGCAGGACTACTACCAAACGTTTATCACGCTGTTTACAGCCACTTGGAGCAAGGTCGTCAGCAAAAACAAAATGATGCATAAAAAACTCAGCCGAGAGCTGCTCAGCATATTGGATGAAGAGCTTACCCCTGAAGCGGAAGAGAAAGTCAATCAGCTGCTATATATGAACTGAAAGAATGGCTCCATTACTATGACTGGCTAAGCAGGCTGATTGAGTTTTTTGAGAGTGAGGAAATCTTTCAATATGTTCCGAAAACAAAAGAAAGCAGCACCCTCAAGTAAGGGAACTGCTTTTTTTGCATTATGAGGTTAAGATCGGAAACATGCCTTTCAGCCCGGCACCAATCATTCCGACCGCAACCACGGCTAAGATTAATCCCATCAGTCTGGTAATGACGTTCATCTCGGTTTTCCCGAGTTTGCTGCTAATAAAAGAAGAATAGTGGAAAAAGAGGAAGGTCAGGGCAATAACTGCGGCGACGCCGATCAAAACAGCCGCATAATGGCCAATGCCGCCATGCCCGGCGGAGAGGCTCATCACCGTTGCAATCGTTCCGGGCCCAGCGATAATGGGAATGGATAACGGGGTGACTGAAATGTCCGCTTTTTCCTTGCTTTCCCTATGTTCATCATGATGAAGGGACTGCACGTGTGACTCTTTCGCATTTAATAAATGATAGGCAATTCCGAAAATGAATATGCCGCCCGCCACTCGGAGCGCATGAATGTTAATATCAAACAGTTGAAAGATAAGATGGCCAAAAACCAAAAAAGCCGTCAAAATAAAAAAGGATAAAATCGCTGCCTTCCGGGCAATCGCTTTTCTTTCCGCAGCTGAATAGCCTTCTGTCAGCGTTAGAAATATCGGTACGTTTCCGATCGGGTTTGATACGGCGAATAAAGAAATGAAGACATGAACGATGAATGAAAACATCTTAAACCTCCTTGTTGTTATTGTTTGCACAGGAAAAAGAAATATTCTCCTCCCTTTACCCGGTAGCGATTTCTCTATAAACGCATCAAAAACACTCCATACCCCAATGAAGTGACAAGTTGAACAGGAAATACGTATACGAAGTTTTAAAAATTTGCAGCAGGTGCAAGGGGCTTAGCTGATATCGGATAAATATGAGCATGATAAAAGACACAACTAAAATGGGGCTTGTGTCTTTTTTTGTGGTATTTTTGTATAAACATTGGTTACTTTACAACATTTTTCTTTTATAATAAAGCTAGTAGTCTATTTTCCCTATATGATAAAAAAGGAGTTATTTTATGTATTGTCCTCAATGCGGCCATCAAATAGATGGCGGAAAGTTTTGTGAGAAATGCGGCTCGCCGCTCCCTGCTCAATCAGGCCAGCAGCAGGCAGCTCAAACCGGGGCCGCTGCAAAGCAAGCAGCAAAACAGTTCGGTTCATTTGTGTTGGCCGTTCTAAAACGTCCTTATCAGGAATGTAAAACAACAGGCGGAGAACAGCTGATTAGCGCGATCATTACACTGGTTCTATTTAGTTTGCTGACCCCTTTAATGTTTTATATTCTTTTTTCTGACGGTCCGGTAAGCGTAAGCTTTACAGCAGTCTTTCTAGAGCCAACCATTTACTTTGCCCTGTTTCTTTTCGGTTTACATGCATTGGTCTTTTTCGCCTTGAAAATCGCGGGAAACCAAGTATCTTTTAAAGATTCGTTCTCCAGATTCGGAGCGTTTCTTATTCCGTTTACGGCTATTTTGATTATTGCCCTTTTATTCTTTTTATTGCATTCAGACATTTGCTTCATTATATTAGCCGTTGGTTTAATCGGTGCATTCTTTGCCATTCCTCCTGCAATGCTGAGCAGTTACCAGCATTCATATAAAGGAAAGATAGATGTGATTTACTCAACGATTGTCATTTATCTCATTACCTGCGTTACATTCCGGCTTATTATCGGACATTATATCAAAGAAATTTTCCGTTCTATGCTCTTTTAAAAAAACAACCCTATCACCTGCTGGTGATGGGGTTGTTTTTATTGAATAGATGTTAGATAAATTCTTCCGTCCTTCACTGTGCCTGTGTAGGTCCAGTTATATGTTCTAAGCTTTGGGCTGCCTCCGGATTTTGTGATATAGAACTCTTCATACGTCTTAATCGTGATAGCCGATCCATTTTGGCTCCAGCTTTTCACTTCATAGTTATTAAAATCTTCTGTTGTCCCCTCTTTATTTAATTTCGCCACAAGGTGCTGCTGGTCGGAATAAAGAGAACTGCCTTTTTTAAGACTGTCTTCCATCAATGAGAAACGATTTTGATTTATGGCATCTGCCTGACTTTGCAGATAACTGCCCATAAATAATGTCACTTGTTCATCTGTAACATTACCGCTTGGAGAGCTTTCACTGTTTTTATTTTTCGAGCCTTCCCAGTCAGACGTGTACGTTTCCGGCTTATCATTTTTGATTTTCTTTATATTTGTTCCGGCCGATTCGAATGTTGATTCAGCTTCTTCAAAAATCCACTTTTTCTGTTTTTTATCATAGGAAAGGAGATATTTGTAA
The DNA here is from genome assembly GCF_010093085.1 of Bacillus sp. SKDU12. GTDB lineage: Bacteria > Bacillota > Bacilli > Bacillales > Bacillaceae > Bacillus > Bacillus mexicanus. The sequence goes on from NZ_MSRC01000016.1 coordinate 280,912, forward strand.
CTCGGACTGTCATCAGTCATTTCAGATTTTGTATAGTCGTTATACGAAGACGACTGGTGAAGTTCTTTTCCTGTTACCGATACCTGCCATGTCCCGTCGTTTTTCTGAGAGAGAGTGAATGTATCCAGATCAAAATCAGTTTCTAAATATTTATCTTTTAAGTAAGAGTTCGTATATTTCATAGAATCGACGGTATCCTTCGCCTGTGCCTTCCATTTGGCGCTAGCCTCTGTCATCTGGGCTGTATTCCCATCCGAAAGCGCTTTTGAATACTGCTTAGTTGTTTTGACAATCGTTTTCATAATCGCTTCCTGTGTGTCTTGGTCAGGAATTAACGTTAACTCCATTTCTTTATTGTCGATTGGCACGCCCGCTGTTTTTGTTTTTCCCCACGGAAACTCCGCTTCGACTGCGGCCGTCATGGACCCGTCTGTCAGAAGAGGGCCATATGTGACGGATTTGAACGGATCTTTATGAATCGACTTGCCATTAATCAGCAACTCTCCCTTCCCGCTCTTAATGTCATCCGCTAAGCTGAATGTGACATCGTCCGCTTCCAATGAGAGATCAACACGAAAGCTGTTATCGCCAACCGCTTGAATGTCTTCCTTTTTCACAAGATCGACGACATCGTTTTTCAGTTTGGCTGAGACTGTATATTCACCGGGAATGTACGGTCCGAGAGTTTGTGCTTGATCCGCTTTCTTTATAGATCCGGCATCCTCTTTATTCACATATAGATCGGCATTTTTATAATTGCTGGTTACTTCAAAATAAACTGGTGTGATCTTTAAATTATAATGATCAAATATGAGCAAGCTTTTCCCGTCTTTCTCCGCATTTACAATATCCTTTTGGTCTGTTTCAGAACGCAAAGATGCAAAAAGCTCCTCTTTTTTATCAGGGTGATCCTTTAAATAAGAGATGAATGGTTTTACATTATTTTTTGTCAGTTTAAGCTTGTCGCTTTGCGGCGTAAGCAGAGATGCGATTTTGTCTTTATCCTCATTATTTACAGCCTCTTCAAACTTGTCGACCAGCCTCTCCTTTGACGTAAAATACGCTCCTGTTTTATATGCGGCGAATAATATAACGCACGCTGCGGCGATGCTGCTCCATAAAATGATCGTCTTCTTAGGGATTGGTTTTCGGGGAGCCTGCTTCGTTTCAGTAGCGCTTGCTGTTTCTTGATTCGCCTGTCTGCTGCTCCCTTCTATTGGGGTGCCGCATTCTTTACAAAACTTGGCTCCTTCATTATTTTGAGAGCCGCAATTTTTACAAAAAAACATGACTTTCCTCCTATTCTACTCGTTTGATGACATTTACTGCTTTTCATATTTTATAATAAAACAGAATGAAATTGGGAACGAATGAAAAAATTAAATGTCTATCAGACTAAAAAGGTGGAATGAATATGCAAAATCTCAGGATTCAATTGGAGAAAAAAACAAATGACGAATTATACGACTTATTGCTGCTCGCCGATCCATCCAAAGACATTGTAGATGAATATCTTGAGAGAGGAGAATGTTATACGGCTTGGTCCGGTGATGAGCTTGCAGGTGTTTATGTATTGCTAAAAACAAGGCCGCAAACAGTTGAAATTGTAAATATTGCCGTAAAAGAATCTCTTCAGAAGAAGGGTTTTGGCAAACAGCTTGTACGAGACGCCATAGAAAAGGCAAAGGAGCTGGATGCGGACACGCTAGAAATAGGCACGGGGAACTCCAGTATCCATCAGCTTTCACTTTATCAAAAGTGCGGTTTTCGCCTACAGGCGATCGATCATGACTTTTTTATTAGACATTATGATGAGGATATCTTTGAAAACGGAATTCAATGCCGTGACATGGTGAGGTTATATTTGGATCTCTGAAAGCGCAAAAAGACCGCCGAGAACATCTCGGCGGTCAATTTATTACTTGTTTAAGTTGTAGAAAGAGTTAATGCCGTGGTATTGAGCAGTTTCAGCCAACTGATCTTCAATGCGAAGAAGCTGGTTGTATTTCGCAACACGGTCCGTACGAGACGGAGCACCTGTTTTGATTTGTCCTGCGTTTGTTGCCACAGCGATGTCAGCGATTGTGCTGTCTTCAGTTTCACCAGAACGGTGAGAGATAACAGCAGTGTAGCCTGCGCGTTTCGCCATTTCGATCGCATCGAATGTTTCAGTCAATGTACCGATTTGGTTTACTTTGATCAGGATAGAGTTGCCTACGCCGTTTTTGATACCTTCAGCAAGTTTTTTCGTGTTTGTAACGAAGAGGTCATCACCGACAAGCTGAACTTTTTTGCCAAGACGCTCAGTAAGAAGCTTGTGGCCTTCCCAGTCGTTTTCATCAAGTCCGTCTTCGATAGAGATGATTGGGTATTTAGAAACCATTTCTTCGTACCAGTCAACCATTTCAGCAGATGTTTTCACAACGCCTTCGCCAGACAGATGGTATTTACCGTCTTCTTTGTTGTAGAACTCAGAAGATGCAGCATCCATTGCAAGTTTTACTTCTTCGCCAGGTTTGAAGCCGGCTTTTTCAATTGCTTCAACAATTGTTTGAAGCGCTTCTTCGTTAGAACCAAGGTTTGGAGCGAATCCGCCTTCATCACCTACAGCTGTGTTCATTCCTTTAGCAGAAAGAACTGATTTCAAGCTGTGGAAGATTTGAGCGCCCATGCGAAGTGCTTCACGGAAGTTAGGAGCACCTACAGGCATAATCATGAATTCTTGAATATCTACGTTGTTATCAGCATGCTCTCCGCCGTTTACGATGTTCATCATCGGTACAGGAAGCGTTTTTGAGTTGAATCCTCCAAGGTATTGGTAAAGAGGAATCTGTAAGAAATCAGCAGCAGCGCGCGCACAAGCCATAGATACGCCAAGGATTGCGTTTGCACCAAGTTTGCCTTTGTTGTCAGTACCATCAAGCTCGATTAAAAGCTGATCGATTGCGTTTTGTTCAGTTACATCAAAGCCAAGAAGCTCTGGAGAAATGATTTCGTTTACGTTGTTAACAGCTGTTAACACGCCTTTTCCAAGGTAACGGTCTTTGTCGCCGTCACGAAGCTCAACTGCTTCGTATTCGCCTGTAGAAGCTCCGCTTGGCACTAATGCGCGACCGAAAGCTCCTGTTTCTGTATATACTTCAACTTCAACTGTTGGATTGCCGCGGGAGTCTAATACTTCGCGTGCATAAACATCAACAATGTATGGCATGAGTTATGTCTCTCCTTTTGATTTCAGCTTATTTTTGAATTAAAGATGTTCCAGTCATTTCTTGCGGTTTTTCAACATCGAGAAGGTCTAATAACGTTGGTGCAAGGTCGCCTAGGATTCCGCCTTCACGCAGCGTGATGCCTTCTTTCGTCACAATCACAGGAACTGGGTTTGTCGTATGCGCAGTGTGCGGGTCGCCTGATTCTGTAATCAGAATGTCAGCATTACCGTGATCAGCGGTAATGATCGCGTGACCGCCTTTAGCGAGGATCGCGTCAACGACTTCGCCTAAGCATTCGTCCACTGCTTCAATTGCTTTCACTGTTGGTTCAACCATTCCGGAATGGCCGACCATATCAGGGTTTGCGAAGTTAAGAATGATCGCGTCATGCTTGTCAGCTTCAATTTCTTTAACAAGCGCGTCCTTCACTTCGTACGCACTCATTTCAGGCTTCAAGTCATACGTCGCGACTTTCGGCGAGTTGATGAGAATACGCTCTTCACCCGAGAATTCAGCTTCACGGCCGCCGCTCATAAAGAACGTGACGTGCGGATACTTTTCAGTTTCTGCAATTCGAAGCTGTTTTAATCCATGCTGAGCTAATACTTCTCCGACTGTGTTGTCAAGATTTATCGGTTTAAACGCCACATAGCCGTCAACTGATTCACTGAAGTGCGTCAGGCAGACGAAATGCAGGTTCTTCGGATAATTCTCGCCGCGGTCGAAATCGCGGAAGTCTTTGTTTGTGAACGTGTTGGAAATCTGGATGGCGCGGTCCGGTCTGAAATTATAGAAAATCACAGAATCCCCGTCTTCGATTTTCGCAACAGGCTCACCGTTTTCTTTAGTGATGACAGACGGAATCACGAATTCATCATAGATTCCATTCGCATAAGAATCATCAACAACATCCATTGCGCTGCGGTATGTCGGGCCTTCGCCGTAAGCCATTGCGCGGTACGCTTTTTCTACACGGTCCCAGCGTTTGTCGCGGTCCATTGAGTAGTAGCGTCCGGAAATGCTGGCGATTTCCCCAATACCGATTTCCTCGATTTGTTCGTTCAGCTGCTTGATATAAGTTTTCGCTGTTTGCGGACCTACATCGCGGCCGTCAAGGAAACCATGAATGTAAACCTTTGTCAGCCCTTCATTTTTCGCAAGCTTTAACAATGCGAACAAATGATTGATGTGGCTGTGCACACCGCCGTCTGATAAAAGGCCGAACAGGTGCAGGGCTTTGTTATTTTCTTTTGCGTTGTTCATTGCGTCAAGGAATGTTTGATTGCGTTCAAACTCTCCATCGCGAATGGCAACATTTACGCGTGTTAAGCTTTGGTACACAATACGTCCCGCACCGATATTTAAGTGACCCACTTCGGAGTTCCCCATCTGTCCGTCAGGAAGGCCTACAGCCTCGCCTGAAGCAGTCAATGTTTGATGTGGATACTGATTCCAGTAGCGGTCAAAATTAGGTTTTTTCGCTAAAGCGACTGCGTTTCCTACTGTTTCGTTGCGTAATCCAAACCCATCAAGAATGATGAGTGCAGCTGGTTTTTTACTCATATTGACCTTCCTCCAATAATTGAACGAACGACTGTGGCTCAAGGCTCGCGCCGCCAACCAAAGCACCGTCAATATCGGACTCTGCCATATATTCTTTAATGTTTGCAGGCTTTACGCTTCCGCCATATTGAATGCGAAGCTTGTCTGCAATTTCTTGGCTGAAGCTTTCAGCGACGGTTTTACGGATATGCGCACACACGTCATTCGCATCTTTTGCTGTAGAAGATTTGCCTGTTCCGATAGCCCAGATTGGCTCATATGCAATAACAGAAGCAGCAACTTGTTCTTCAGAAAGACCAGCAAGGCCTTTTTTCACTTGGTCTGCAACAAGATCATTTGTTTTGCCGGCTTCGCGCTCTTCAAGCGTTTCACCCACACAGATGATCGGCACAATGCCGTGTTTGAAAGCAGCATGTGCTTTTTTGTTAACTGTTTCATCAGTTTCAGCGAACATTTCACGGCGCTCAGAGTGGCCGATGACGCAGTAGTCAACGCCAATGTCTTTTAGAGCAACCGGGCTGATTTCACCTGTGAACGCGCCGCTTTCTTCAAAGTGCATGTTTTGAGCGCCGACTTTAAGGTCAGTGCCTTTCACAGCAGAAGTAAGCTTTTCTAGGAAAAGCGCTGGCGCGCAAACAACAGCTTCCGCTTTGTCTGCTGCTGGAATGAAAGATTTCACTTCTTCAACGAAGCTGACAGCTTCGCCGAGTGTTTTGTTCATTTTCCAGTTACCGGCTATAATTGGTTTTCTCATCTGTTCCACTTCCTTATAGCAGTTTTGAGATTATTTGTCGTTAAGTGCAGTTACCCCTGGAAGCTCTTTGCCTTCCATAAACTCAAGGGATGCGCCGCCGCCTGTTGAGATGTGGCTCATTTTGTCAGCAAGGCCGAATTTTTCAACCGCTGCCGCAGAGTCTCCTCCGCCGATGACAGAGTATGTATCTTTCGCCTCTGCCAATGCTTCTGCAACCGCTTTTGTTCCTTGAGCGAACAAGTCGATTTCGAACACACCCATCGGTCCGTTCCACACAACAAGTTTGCTGTTTTTGATAACGTCAGCATATGTTTCGCGTGTTTTCGTACCAATGTCGATTGCTTCTAAATCACTAGGGATTTCAGAAACCGGCACCATTTTTACGTTTGCATCGTTAGAGAAATCGTCTGCAACGAGTACATCTTCAGGCATATAGAAGTTAACGCCTTTTTCTTTCGCACGGTCCATAAATGATTTTGCAAGCTCGACTTTATCTTCTTCAAGAAGAGAATTACCGACTTCATAGCCAAGCGCTTTAACGAATGTATAAGCAAGGCCTCCGCCGATGATCAAGTTGTCTACTTTATCAAGAAGACTTTCGATTACACCGATTTTGTCTTTTACTTTCGCTCCGCCGATGATTGCCGTGAACGGGCGGTCAGGGTTAGAAACCGCTTTTCCGAGTACATCAAGCTCTTTTTCCATTAAGAAACCTGCAACTGCTGGCAGATGCTCAGCAATTCCAGCTGTAGATGCGTGGGCACGGTGGGCAGCACCGAATGCGTCATTCACATATACATCTGCAAGCTCAGCAAATGCTTTTGCAAGCTCAGCGTCATTTTTCTCTTCACCAGGATAGAAACGTACGTTTTCTAATACAAGAATGTCTCCATCTTTCATATCAGAAATTTGTGATTTTACAGCATCACCGTAAGCTTCGTCTGCTTTTTTCACTTCTTTGCCAAGCAGTTCGCCGAGACGTGCAGCGACAGGAGTTAAACGAAGCTCCTCAACCACTTCGCCTTTCGGGCGGCCTAAGTGACTCGCGAGAAGAACTTTCGCGCCTTGGTCTGCAAGGCGTTTGATTGTTGGAAGCGCAGCACGGATACGTGTATCGTCTGTTACTTCCCCGTCTTTCATTGGAACGTTAAAGTCAACGCGGCAAAATACTACTTTCCCTTTTACGTCGATGTCTTTGAGAGTTTTTTTATTCATGCCAGGAGATCCTCCTTCAAAATGGTTTGCATACAGCACGAAAAACGTGAAACCGTCTGATCAAGCGATAACTCCGCCAGGGCAGTTCGCAGTCTTTTTCGGCACAGGGCAGTTCGTCTAAAAGCCAGGGCAGCGGCTTCGTCGAAAGCACCGGCAAAGCTGCTGAAAAAGCGGCCGTTTCTCTATCACAGAACGTTTTCTGAAAGCCGGTCTTCATGGAAAAAGGGAAAGGGAGTCCGTCCCCTTCCCTTGTCCGCTTTCATTATAGCGCTTCTATTCAAAAGAACCAAGTTTGGTCCTTTTTTTCAGCTATAAATTAAAGACCTTTTTTTGCAATGTAAGCTGCAAGGTCAACAACGCGGTTAGAGTAGCCGCTTTCGTTATCGTACCAAGAGATTACTTTTACCATGCTGCCTTCCATAACCATTGTAGAAAGAGCATCGATTGTAGAAGAGTTTTTGTTTCCGTTGTAGTCGCCAGAAACTAATGGCTCTTCGCTGTAGCCAAGAACTCCTTTAAGATCGCCTTCAGCTGCTTCTTTAAGAGCTGCGTTTACTTCTTCAACTGTTACTTCTTTGTTCAGTTCAGCAACCAAGTCAACTAGAGAAACGTTTGGAGTTGGAACACGCATTGCTCCACCGTTTAGTTTGCCTTTTAGTTCAGGAAGAACTAGAGAAACTGCTTTAGCAGCACCAGTTGATGTTGGGATGATGTTTTCAGCTGCTGCACGCGCACGACGGTAGTCTTTGTGCGGAAGATCAAGGATTTGCTGATCATTTGTGTAAGAGTGAACAGTTGTCATCATACCGCGTTTGATGCCGAATTTGTCGTTAAGTACTTTCGCAAACGGCGCAAGGCAGTTTGTTGTGCAAGATGCGTTAGAGATAACATCGTGGTTAGCTGCATCGTATTTATCTTCGTTAACACCCATAACGATTGTGATATCTTCTTCGTTAGCAGGAGCAGAGATGATTACTTTTTTCGCGCCAGCTTCTAAGTGTTTCGCAGCGTCTGCGCGTTTTGTGAAGAAACCAGTAGATTCAACTACGATTTCAACGCCTTGTTTGCCCCAGCTAAGTTTAGCAGGATCGCGTTCTGCAGAAACTTCAATTGTTTTTCCGTTAACAACAAGGTTGTTACCGTCAACTGAAACTTCAGCGTCTAATTTTCCGTGTACGGAATCATATTGTAAAAGGTGAGCAAGCATGTTAGCATCTGTTAAATCATTAACCGCTACTACCTCAACTTCAGGATTGTTTAATGCTGCGCGGAATACGTTACGTCCAATACGACCAAAACCGTTAATACCGACTTTTACTGCCATGATTATTTCCTCCTTTAAATAAGTGAGAGATATTTATATTGAGGGATTATTCATCCCTTAATAACTTCTTTGCGGCTCCTTCGTCTGTGACGAGAACCGTGTTGCGGGGCTTTTTAAAGTAAGCCTCGATCGCCTCGGCTTTTGATGCTCCGCCCGCTACCGCAATAATATCGGGAATGGCGTCTATATCATCCAGCTGCATTCCGACAGAATGCACTTTGTGGACCACTTCGCCGTCCGCGTTAAAATAGTAGCCAAACGCTTCTGTCACCGCGTCGTTGTCATCTATTTTCTTTAAGTCTTCTAAAGGTGTGTTTCTCCGTTCAGCCATCGTTTTAGCTTCACCGATTCCATGAACCAGCATACTCGCTGATTTAATGGTGTTCAGCACCTCTTTGACAGAAGGTTCTTCAATAATAGATGAATAGGCGCCTTGTGACAGCTGTCCTGGAACAAACAAAAGCCGATAAGTGCCTGAAGCCTTTTCCGCCATATGTGCGCATATGGTGTTCGCCTGGTTTTTCACGTCTTCGCCTAAACCGCCTCTTGCAGGCACAAACACAAGTCCGCGGTTTTTAGAATCCGGCGTCATCATTTCGGCGACAGCCTCAATTGTCGTACCGCCAGTTACAGCGACGATATTTTTCCCTGAAAACCTTTTTTTCATACATGCGACAGCCGCTCTTCCCATTTCTTTTTTAACCCATGGGGATTGGTCGCTGTCTCCAGACACAATAATAGCATCCTTTAGGTTTAAGCGTTCTTTTAATGTCTTTTCCAAAAGAGTCAAACCTAAAACATCTTTCATCGTGTCTTCTAAAATGGAAAGCAGTTCGTAACCCTCTTCTGTCAATGTCATGCCGTTTGTTTTGATATCGATTAGATTCTGTTCCTTTAAAAACAGGACCTCACTTCTCAGCACTCGTTCGCTGATTCCGAGACTGGCAGACAGGCTTCTTCGCCCGATGGGTTCTGTCAGCCTGATATACTGTAAGATTTCAAACCTCTTTTGCATAACAAGCAGAAGATCAGGCAATAATTTTTTTTGAGCTTGTATTAACTGGTTCATGACTCAAACGTTCCTTCCTTTTTTTGCTGGACATTATATGTCCCGCTATGACAAAAAACGTCCCATCATAGCCAAAAAAAATTATTTCTGCTTTCTTTAATTATTTTAACAGGCTGGAATTATTTATTCAACTGTTAAAGCCAATTCATCGACAATATTCACAGAGTTTTCATGCCGCAGCATTTATCCAGCACTATTTTCCCCTGCATATCTTTATCTTATACAGAAATCGCCAAAAGGTGCCTCCAATAAAAGCAACCCTTTCGATCGAAAGGGTTCATTCACTTAAAGCGCTTTCATTTAATCCAAAGCTTCTCAATCTCTTCAAGTGATTTGTTCTTTGTTTCCGGACAGATCGTAACAACAAACAAGAAACAAAGTATATTAATCACTGCAAAAATCCAAAATGTATAGGCGAGTCCGAATGAGTCGATCATCATGGGCACAAACTGTCCGATCGCCCAGTTTGCTCCCCATAAAAAGATGGTCGCAATGCCGGCAGCCCGCGCACGCAGGTGATTCGGGAAGATTTCAGAAATCATAATCCATGTAATCGGGCCTACAGACACACAAAATGCTGCCACAAAACCTAAAATAAAGAAGATCAGCACAAGTCCGCTTGTTAACTGAAAGTAGAACGAGGTCCCAATTAAGATCATAAAAACAGCCATAAACGCTGATCCGATGGACATCAGTTTTTTTCGTCCGACTTTATCAATCAACAACACTGCAATAACTGTAAAAATAACTTCTACAACCCCAACGATACAGGTTGTCACAAATCCGGCATTTTGTCCGAATCCCATCATTTTGAAAATTTCCGGCCCATAGTAAGTAATTGCGTTCATGCCGATGACTTGGTTAAACAGCGCCAGCAGAATTCCAATGATAAGCGCCTTTCTGAGACCTGGTTTAAAAAGCTGGGAGAGCGACCCCATTTGTTCTATTTTTAAAGAGTTCTCAATATTCTTTAATTCTGCTTTTGCGACAGTTTCTCCATTAATGCGCGTCAGTATTTTTAGCGCTTCTTTTGTTTTGCCCGCTTTCGCCAGCCACCTCGGACTCTCCGGCACGACGAGCAATACGAGGAAAAAGATTACAGCGGGCACCATTCCATAAGCGAGCATCCATCTCCAGCCGGTATGCACGCCCCATTCATATGTTCCGGATCGCTGCACTGCGAGATTAATAAAGTACGTTGCTGAAATACCTAATATCGTGAAGAGCTGATATAAGGAAGAAAGGCTTCCGCGGATGGCAGGCGGTGCGGCTTCCGTAATATACGTAACAGAAAGTGAAGAGCCCATCCCAATTCCGAGACCTCCGACAATCCTTGCAATTATTAAGGTAGACACATCTTGAGATAGCGCTGAAACGATGGCTGATATCGCAAATAACAAAGCGGCTGTCATTAAAATTTTTCTCCGACCGAACTTGTCACTTAAAAATCCGGAGATCCCGACGCCAGCCACCCCTCCGATCATAATGCTCGAAATCACAAGGCCTTCCATAAATGGACTCAGCCTGTATAAATCCTTCAGAAAGCCGATCGCCCCTGAAATGACTGCCGTGTCATAGCCATACAATAAACCGCCAAGTCCCGCCGCACATGAGATCAAAATGACAAATCCCATTGAATGGCTTCTTGTTACAGGAGCATTTGGTTCTAATTGAGTTGGAGTATTCTTCATATCCCTGCCCTCCCGAATGTTTAATAAAGCGTTTACATTTAACGATATAATTGTACGTACTTATATAAAAATTTAACGAAAATTACATTTGATTAGTACGTACAAATATAGAATAAAGCTGTTTGCATTTTCTGTCAATGTTTTCTCGCAAAAGTCGCTATGCTATACTGGAATTTGTCCGTATACATTTTGGAGGAATGGATATGTTACCTAAATACGCTCAAGTAAAAGAAGAAATCAGTTCATGGATTAATCAAGGCAAAATACTGCCCGAGCAAAAGATACCTACCGAAAATGAATTAATGCAGCAATTCGGCGTCAGCCGGCATACCATTCGCAAAGCGATCGGAGACCTCGTATCACAAGGCCTGCTGTACAGCGTACAAGGCGGCGGAACTTTTGTCGCTTCACGTTCTGCTAAGTCAGCGCTGCATTCCAATAAAACGATCGGTGTTCTGACAACCTACATATCAGACTATATTTTTCCGAGCATCATTAGAGGAATTGAATCCTATTTAAGCGAGCATGGATATTCCATGCTGCTGACCAGTACAAACAACAACCCGGACAATGAAAGAAGAGGATTAGAAACCCTTCTGTCCCAGCAAATTGACGGGCTGATCGTAGAACCGACAAAAAGCGCCCTGCAAACCCCAAATATTGGCTACTATTTGAATTTGGAGAAAAACGGCATTCCTTTTGCGATGATTAACGCGTCATATGCTGAGCTTGCCGCACCGAGCTTTATCTTGGATGATGTGAAGGGCGGCATGATGGCGGCGGAGCACTTGCTTTCTCTCGGCCACACGCACATCATGGGTATTTTCAAAGCTGATGATACACAAGGCGTGAAGCGGATGAATGGATTTATCCAAACTCACCGGGAGCATGATTTATTTCCTTCTCCAGATATGATCGTGACATTTACGACCGAGGAAAAAGATTCGAAGCTGCTTGAGAAAGTAAAGGCCATACTGGAGGAAAACAACAAAGCTATGCCGACAGCCATTTTATGTTATAACGATGAAATTGCATTGAAGGTAATTGATGTGCTGCGGGAGATGGATATCAAGGTGCCGGAGGATATGTCTATCGTCGGGTATGACGATTCGCATTTTGCCCAAATCTCCGAAGTAAAATTAACCTCGGTCAAGCATCCGAAATCCGCACTTGGTGAATCAGCTGCCAAATATGTCATTGACTGCTTAGAACATAAAAAGCCGAAGCAAGAGGATGTTATATTTGAGCCTGAGTTGATCATCCGTCAGTCCGCACGAAAACGAAAATAAAAAAAGCAATGCATGGGTCTCCCCGCTGCATTGCTTTTTTTATAGTTGTTATCTGTTGTTCCACACGTCCGCGACAATTTCAAACGAACGCATTCTGTCTGCGTGTTCATAGGTTTCGGAGTTAACCATGATTTCATCAGCCTGTGTCGTTTTAACAAAGTCTTCGAGCTTCGCTTTCACTTCTTCCGGACCGCCGACAATCGTAGAGCTCAGCTGCTCGTTGACCATCGCTTTTTCATATGGGCTCCAGATTTGATCCATATCCTCAACAGGCGGCTTAAGCTGATTCGGCGTGCCGCGGACAAGATCAAGAAATCTTTGATAGTGCGAAGTTGCAAGGTGCTGCGCTTTCTCGTTAGTGTCTGCTGCGATGATGGTGACGCCGACCATTGCATACGGTTCGTCAAGCACTCCTGAAGGCTTAAATGAATTGCGGTACAGCTCTAAAGCGGGAACCGTATTTGCCGGCGAGAAATGAGCCGCGAATGCAAATGGAAGGCCTAGTTCGCCCGCCAGACGGGCACTGAAGCCGCTGGAACCCAGCAACCAAATCGGCACATCTATGCCTTCCCCCGGAATGGCGCGGACTTGATTGCGTACATTCCCCGATGGTTTAAAATAATTGCGCAGTTCCTCTAATTGTTCCGGAAAATCTTCACCGCTGTTAATGTTTCTGCGGAGCGCTCTTGCTGTCAATTGGTCCGTTCCCGGCGCGCGGCCGAGCCCCAGATCAATTCGTCCGGGATACAGCGTTTCCAGTGTGCCGAATTGTTCAGCAATCACTAGAGAAGAGTGGTTTGGAAGCATAATGCCGCCGGAGCCGACGCGGATTTTTTTTGTGCCGCCGGCAATGTGGCCAATCAGAACTGCAGTGGCAGAGCTTGCGACACCTTCTATATTATGATGCTCAGCAAGCCAGTAGCGGTGATAGCCCCATTCCTCGGCACGGCGCGCCAAATCCATGCTGTTTCGGAATGATTCCGCGATCGTTCCTCCCTGAACAACCGGAGATAAATTTAAGACAGAAAGCAAGGTATCTTTGCGTTGGTTGTTAGACATATTGTTCTCCTTTGCAAATGTGTTATCAGTAAACAGCCTCAAGCTGTCAAGTATGATTGAAAGGACTTCTCTCACACCATAACATACCTGCATTCGGGAATAAAAGAATTTGATTCGATGGAATTCGAACAATTTCCAACTAACATAAAAAATTATTATAAATATAAGATATATAGTTTAGTTTTTATAAATACTAGGGCAAAATCCCGAATGCCCTTTTAACATAAGTGAAATTCCCTAAATTAATATAACCATTCTTGATAAACAAATGTTAAAATTGTTAATATAAGTAATGTTATAAAAGGAAGGAAGTTTCTATGTTAAAAAAAATCTTACTGACAGGGTTCACCACAATCTTATTAGCAACTTTAATTTTAGGCGGCAACACTAATAAAGCCTTAGCAGCTGATTTTTGGTCTGGTAATCAACGCTACTTAAATGTAAATGGATTTACTGATGCATCCTACTACACTAAAAAAGCAACAACCGTTGATTTTACTCTTGCATCACCGTATCCAGGAGCTAGTACATTTAAAGGAAACCTCTACTTACAACGAAAGTCCGGAAGTAAATGGAATACATGCAAAAAAACGACTTTTTCTTTTATGTACCGGGTAACTAAATCATTTTCTCTAAAAGGTTGTAAAACAGGCTATTATCGTGTTAAAGCTACCTTTAAAGGTTCTAAATCAACAAATACTACCAATACTTTTAAAATAAACCGATAATAATTAAGATATATATCTATTAGCAAAGGAGCTCAAAAAATGAGCTCCTTTATTAGCATTCTTATTTTCCCTCAAATAACAGCCCTGCGCCACCTCGATAAAGAGCTTAGCCGCTAGAGAAGCTTCCTTCAGCGACGGAACAGCAAGCTGCACATCACGGTATACCTGCGGGTCCAGAACCCGAGTGACCACATGCTCCGGCAGCGGCATGCCCGACATGGACATTTCTGATAAAATCGCCATACCAAGCCCTTCTCTGATCATACTGATCGAGGTCTTCATTTATAGACTTAGAAAGCGTGTTCAATGTAGCGCAGCGCCAGCCTGCCTGAACATGTCGTGAAAAGGTAATCTATTGCAGCCGTCACAGACGATCATCGGTTCATGATCGAGATCTTTCACGTAATGGCTGAACGGCTGCAAAGCGCAATAAGCCGCGGCGATCGATGTAAAGGTGAAGGCCGCACAATCATAAAAACCCCTCTTGTCAGATGTAACAAGAGGGGTTCTAATTTACTAATATTTGCGTCCTTTGACCAAATAAGCAACTGTAATCAAAAGGTAGATCGCCGCGGTGATAAGCGTAATAACTATTGACGTTGTCATGGTGACCCCGATTAGAATAGCAAGTAATGCAAGTACCGCAAACCATGTCGTGTATGGGAACCATTTCACATAATAGGCTGGTGTTTCTGTTTGATCTTTTCTCGATTTCAAATGAGCGAATCCGATGATCAGCCAAATGAATAAAACGGTATACCCTAATGACCCCATTAAGTAGTCAAATGTTTCGCTTCCTGCGAACAGAGAAATCAATACGCCAATATAGAGAAAAGAAGTACACATCAGAATCGCCAACATTGGTACGTTTTTCGATGAAAGCTTCGAAAAGATCTTCGGAAGCCTTCCATCGCTTGCCTGTGTAAATAAAATGCGTGATGATCCGTATAAACCTGAGTTCATCGATGAAATGATCGCCAGCAGAATGACTGCGTTCATGATATGATCCGCACCCGGAATGCCAACCATTTTAAAGACCATGACAAAAGGACTTTCCGGAACGGAATTGACTTGATTCCATGGAATCAGGCTGACGATGATAAAAAACGGCAGCAGGTAGAACGCGACAATCCGTGTCAGTGTGCTGCGGACAGCTTTCGGAACAACCTTTTCCGGATTCTTTGTTTCAGCAAGCGTTACACCGATAATTTCTGTACCGCCATATGAGTAGATTACGACAAGCATCGCCGTAATCAGCCCTGTGCCGCCGTTCGGGAAAAATCCGCCGTGTTCTGTCAGGTTTGAGAACCCAACAGCAGTATGATCGCCGAATGACACAAATAAGAGCAATAATCCTAAAATAATGAAGATAATAATAACGGTAATCTTGATCATTGCCAGCCAATATTCAGTTTCGGCGAAAAATTTCACAGAAAGCAAATTCACAATTGTGACGACGAGAGAAATTCCCAATGCCAGCATCCAAATCGGGCAGCCAGGCAGCCAATATTGAATAAAAATCGCAGCGACAACAGCCTCAGCCGCAATGTTAAGAACCCACATTTTCCAATATATCCAATCCAAGAAATAAGCAGCGTAATTTCCTAATACCTGCTGGACAAGATCCCGAAAGGTTCTGGCGTTACGGTTGCGCACAGCCATTTCCGCGAGCCCCTGCATAATAAACAGCAAAATAATGCCGCCGAGCAGGTAAGCGATTATGACAGATGGTCCTGCCACATCGATTGCTGAGCTGCTCCCTTTAAATAACCCTGCGCCGATTGCTCCGCCCAGCGCCATCATCATAATATGGCGGGACGTCATCGTGCGTTTTAACGTTTGATCGTTCTTTTTCATCCTCTTTTACCTCTCCTTTTCGTTTTTCAAAAACAAAAAAGGCCCGCCGTCTCTATCTAATCTAATAGATAAAGAGACGACGAGCCTTTGGCTGACCGCGGTACCACTCTTATTGATTCTTCATGAAGAATCCAGCTTTTGACCTGTAACGAAGGCTAGTCGTTAAAACATGGGGAATATTCAATCTATTCCGTTACGTCCTACCACTCCCGGGCGAGTTCAAAGAAGGACCAGGCTGCGTCGCACCATCCCGCAGTTCTCTGTTCTGATCACTTTCTTTTACTGCTCCCAATCTATGTGTTTTTAGTTTTCTGAAAAAATCAAATTTTAAGATCTGAATATATTAACATAATATACGTGCTTCTCATTTCCCTGTCAATAACTTCAGAGAAAAAAAGAATTTGTTATTTTGTCCCTTTTTGAATGGCTTTCCAAAAGGACTCTGACTCGTTTCCTAATGAATAGACTGAGACACCTGCTATTTTATATTGCTTTGCCAGATGGCTTTTCGTTTGAACGGTTTTTTCGTTTTCATACCACACGACATGTTTATGCTTCTTTTTGTCAACGTAGGAAAATGTCATCGAACCTGATTTTTTGTGGAATGCCGGCTTTGCTTTCTGCTTTTTGATGAGAGATTTGAGTTCATTCCATTCTCTCGCTGTGCTGCCGCTTCCGTCTTTGACATCCCAGTCATAGCCGTATGCGGGAATTCCCATAATGACTTTATTGGCTTTGATCTTTTTGACTGAAAACTGCAGGGAGCTTTTGATCCAGCTTGTGCTCGCCACTGATCCTGGATCGCCCCAAATGCCGTGTTCGTCGTAAGTCATGACTTGTACGTAATCCGCATATTTACCGATTTTCGCATAATCATACGGCCAACTCCAGCCATCTTTTTGATCATCGGCGCTTTTGGCGGGAACCGAAACCATTGCTTTGATCTGTTTCTTTTTCAAAGACTGTGAGACATCTTGAATGAAACGTGAGTATTTGGATCTGTCTTCTGGATTCACTGCTTCAAAATCGATATTGATACCGTAGTATGAGTGCTTTTTGGCCAGTGCTATCAGCTGATCTGTGAAACGTTTTTTCGCTGTTTTATTACTGATGACTCGACTCGCTAAATCTCCGTCAAAATCGGAAATGGCATCATTATAGTTTGAAATGACGGCCCATGTCTTGATTTTTGTCTTCTTCGCATATGTCAGCTGCTTAGTCGGGGCATCGCCAATGATATGTCCGTTTTTTTCAAACGCAAACGTATCTGTGGCGATGGAATTCATGTATGTATGATATTTCGCAAGAGAATTGTACGAGGCCGTATCACCAGTCGTGTAGCCTAATGTCATGCCGGCTGCCTTCGCTTCTGCGTTTGAATACATGAACAGAACAATCGCAATCGCCAGTGAAATCGCTGCGATCAGCCACTTTTTCATCGCATTTCCTCCTTTTTCAAGCCATACTCTTCTCATCGGCGAAAATATCAGAAATTAAAGTTTTTTCAAGCAAAAAACCCGGCATATGCTGCCGGGTTTTCTGAGATCAACGGTCAGAAACGAGAATGTATGCGGCTTTTACAGGTCCGTGCACCCCGACAACCAAGTCCATTTCAATGTCGGCTGAGTTGCTTGGTCCGGTAACATAGTTGATGCACGAGGGGACAGTGACGCCGTTCGCAATGTTTTGGCGGATGATATCGCTGGCTTGCGTCATTCTCGGCACGATGCTTGATTTCGGGACAATCGCAATATAGGTCGTTGGCAGAAGGCTGACAGACCGTCCAATGTCTTTTGAGGAAAAGAGGACAACTGTCCCCGACTCTGCCAGTGTGACTTCACTGAATGTGATTCCTACATTAGCTTGTTCCGCTTTTTTGATATTTTCTTCGCCTTTGGCGGCATCCCACTCCCAGACTGGGGTTCCATCGCTCGGCCAGTCTTTAGCGAGCAGGCTTTTTAGTCCGTATTCTTCAAAGCGGGGGTCCTTCGGAATGATGACAGGACCTCCTGAAAACCGGCTTACTTGCTCGCGGAGGGCATCGTAAAGGCCGGTTGAATCGGTTTCAATCAGCTCTGTATGGATTTTGACACAATGGTTTTTGAGAACTGCGACTAAATCATCCGCTGAATATCCTTCAAGTGTTCGATATTGCGGCTGGTGCGCCCACTCAGGGACTGCCACACCTCCTGTTCTTCTTTCACGGCCCAGGCGTGATGCGATTCTGTTTAAAAAGCTCTCCTGATTCTGAACGGTTCCTTTCGTCATCACTGCTCCTCCTTCGTAGGTTCACTTGTTTCCCTGTCAGTAAACCAGTCTCTGAATCGCGATTTGTGCGGTGCCGGGAAGTCGCGGATCTGTGTCCAGCTTTTGAGCGGGCCGGGCCCTTTCGAAATTTTTTCATCCTCTGTAAAAGGCGTCATGGCAGCCGGCGCCCATTTTGAGCCCATTTTATATAGCGACAAGGAGGATGTGCCAAGTCCGAACGCTTTCATGGCAAGCTTTTCACTGATCGGTGCTCTGCCTTCTTTTTCGACAATGTTCTGGCGATGCTTCAGAAGCAGCTCATGAAGCGGAATTTTGACCGGGCAGGCTTCAGAGCAAGCCGCGCACAATGAAGACGCGTACGGCAGTTCCTTATAATCGTCATAACCGCCGAGCAGGGGCGATAAAACCGCTCCGATCGGTCCCGAATAGATAGAGCCGTATGAGTGTCCTCCGACATGGCGGTACACAGGACAGACATTGATACAGGCGGCACAGCGGATGCATTGCAGCACAGACTGGAATTCCGTTCCGAGAATATTGGATCGGCCATTGTCAACAATGACAAGATGGAATTCCTCCGGTCCGTCCGCTTCCTCTTCCAGCTTTGGACCTGTCAATGCCGTAATATAACTTGTCAGCCGCTGCCCGACCGCACTCCTTGTCAGCATGCTGACAAGCACTTCAAATTCAGAAAATGATGGGACAATCCGCTCCATTCCCATGACGGTAATTTGTGTTTTTGGCAAAGTGCTGACAAGCCGTCCATTTCCTTCATTGGTCACAAGGCTGACAGAGCCCGTGTCAGCGATAGCAAAGTTACAGCCAGTTATGCCGATATCCGCTTCCAGAAACTTTTCCCGCAGGATGGCGCGCGCGTGCATGACGAGCTCTTCCGGTTTTTCTGTATGCTGATAAGCGAGCCTTTCTTTAAATACATCACGTATTTGCTCTTTATTTTTATGAAGGGCAGGCGCTACGATATGGGACGGCGGGTCATGGTCATCAATCTGCAAAATATACTCGCCGAGGTCGGTTTCGACGACTTCGCAACCTTCCTGTTCCAGCACCTCATTCAGATTGATTTCCTCTGTCACCATTGATTTTGATTTGACGATTTTCTTCCCGTTCTTCTTTTGGATGACATCGCGAATATAAGAAGACGCCTCTTCTGATGTTTTCGCAAAATAGACATGCCCGCCTCTTTTCGCCACATTTTCGGCAAGCTGGCCGAGATAGAAATCGAGGTTGTCAAGAACATGCTGCCTGATTTCCTCGGATAGCGAGCGCCACTCTTCCCAGTTTCCCAGTTCTTCGGCTGCTTCAAGACGCCTTGTCCGCAGACGCTCCTGCGCCCCTAAAACAGCACCTCTCATAAATTCATTATCAATCCCCTGTGATACTCGCTCTTTAAAAGCGTCAGTACCGATTTTCATCGCCATGATCCTTTCCCCCTCTGTATCCAGTTTTATCTGCTGTTAAGCACTTCGGCGATGTGCATCACTTTGACATTCTTGTCTTTTCGGTCAAGCCGGCCTCCGATATTCATCAAACAGCCGCAGTCAGCGCCAATCAGCACCTCTGCTTCCGTTTCCTCGATGCATGCGACTTTTTCATCGACCATCTGCTCAGAAATCTGCGCCATTTTGACGGAAAACGTTCCTCCGAAACCGCAGCAGTTATGTTTGCCAGGAAGCGTTGTGACTTCCAGGCCTTTCACATGGCTCAGGAGCTTCATCGGCTCCTCCCGAACCCCAAGAAGCCTTGTCATATGGCACGACGTATGTAAGGTTGCTTTTGTATGAAGGGACGCGCCGACATCCTCGACACCAAGGACATTTACGATAAAATCCGTCAGTTCATACGTTTTATCGGCAAGCTTTTGCGCTTTGTCTGCCCATTTCGGGTCATTCGCAAATAAGTGCGGGTACTCCCTGAACATTGTCGTGCAGGAACCTGAAGGGCTGACGACATATTCCGAATCCTCAAACGCTTCGATCATCCGTTTCATTGCTTTTTTGGCGTCATGCACATAGCCGCTGTTGTAAGCCGGCTGCCCGCAGCAGATTTGCCCTTCTGGAAAATCAACCTCACACCCAAGCCGCTCCAGCAGCTCAACCGTTGCTTTTCCGACATTTGTTTGAAACATATCAACAAGACAAGTGACAAAAAGTGAGACTTTCATGATGAACCCCTCTCTCATCCCCAATATATGATCAGGTCATCTGATGACCTGATTTAAGATAACTCTATGAATATCGTACACTATTCTGACAATGAAAGGAAAGGTTTTTCTGAATATCCCGACAATAAAAAACGCCTGCTTCACTTGACAGACGTTCAGGGCATTACACACTATTTAATGATCATACAGACACTTTCTGTACTTTTTATATGTTTTCATAAATAAATAAAAGAAGCTAAGAGTGCTAAAGAGAACTAGCCAGCCTGCTCCGCCTCTCATCAGTGCAATAGGTGTTTCAAATAAAAAGGCTCTAATAAATGCAGACCCGGTCTTGTCCCACAGACCCGGCGTATAATACAAACGCTGAGGATGGATAAATAAATCAATAGTCAAGGCATTGGTAGTATATAGAGTCAATATGAAGGATAAAAATATAAACGAAAGGATAAAGTACGATTGCAATAGGCGTTTATATCGTCCAGCCCTGGATTCTGTATCAGAAAAAATATCGTCTGATGCATGGGCATTCTCTTTTCTAAAATAATGCAGACCTTGTAAACTGAACAGATGTTTCCATCCGCTGTCTTCAAAAAGAGTCCGATACTCAGTAAAATCCTCCGGGTATGTAAAGGTGCGATAGTCGATTTTAACGGTAGAGTTGTCAGATGATGCTTCATCTGCAAAATGATAGGATAACAACCCTTTCCCTTTTAATTCGCATCCCTTATCTGCCATCTCATTAAGCCATTGCTCCTCTCTGTCTATATCCATGAAATATCTGTATTTCTTCACAGAATCTCCCCTTTTTTATGTAATTCCTGCCTCGTTATGGCAACCAGCCGCTCCATCCTCTCCATGTCCTTCCTTAACACATTTCTTCCAAGTTCAGTGATAATATATGTTTTTCTGCGGCGATCTTCACTTGGATAAGGCTCGATCAATTGATGCTTCAATACATTTTCGATTGCTCCATAAAGAGTTCCGGGGGCCATTTTCACTCTTCCGCCGCTAAGATTTTCAATATTTTTCATAATGATATAGCCGTGAGCTGGATGTAACAAAGATAAAAGCACATAGTAAACAGTCTCAGTCAGCGGCAAATAATTCTTTTCACTCATATAACGACCTCCACTATTCAGTATTACTGTAT
>NZ_MSRC01000017.1 GCF_010093085.1 Bacillus sp. SKDU12
TCCAAAACATTCCGCTCAGTATAAAAATATAAAAATGTTTTAAATTGCTGTTTTTTCTCTTGATTATTAAGCCCCTTTTTATAGCAAAAATTGAATAATAAGTGCTAACAACCATAAACGATATAATTATACTTAACTGGGTGTAAAATAAGTTTTGGGTTAGAACAGAAACAAAAAAACTAAGAATAAATAAAATTATAGACAGACCAAAACTGTAATAACTCAGTTTATGTTGTTCCTGCTGTATTCTTTCATCAATCATTCTATCTATCCGCTCCTCTATAAATTATCTGAAGGCCAAAAAACATCGTCTAAAGTTTTTTTAAAAACGTTACAAATTCTTATACATAAATTTAAACTAGGATTGTACTGACCTTTTTCTATTAAGCTAACAGTTTGTCTTGTTATCCCAAGTTTTTTAGCTAAATCAGCCTGAGTTAAACCAAGAGTTAATCTTTCAATTTTAACCTTATTATTCATGGCATCCTCCTTTATTTAATGATTGTAACATATATATTACTTTTTGTAAAATATATATTACATTGATAGGGTGAAAATTGTTAAAACTGAAAGGAGTCTTTTGGAGATATTCTTAAATGAAACATATTACTGAGATAGTCGGAGTCTGCCTAATATTCAATGCTCAAGGTTTTGGATTGAAAAAGTCATAAATATGGGTGTTTTTTCGGTTTCGTTTGCATTCGGATATTAAAAAAAGAGGGAGATATTTATCCCTCTTTGAGCTAACGTTATTTCGTCTCTTCCTTCCATTTCTCATCAATCAGCATCTTCCCAGGCCAAGTATACGCCATGATGCCGCCGTCTGCGGTGATGTCTTCGCCAGTGACGTATGAGCTGTCGTCTGAAGCGAGGAATAGCGCCACAGTCGCCATTTCTTTCGGTTGGCCGAGGCGTCCGAGCGGTGTGACCCACTTGTTGGCTTCGCGGAATTTCTCGCCCATTTCCTGTTCTTTGGTGCCTGCCAGTTTATCAATCAGCGGAGTTTCGATCGTACCCGGAGAGATGGAATTAACGCGGATGCCGTCTCGTGCGTAGTCGATTGCCATCGCTTTTGTCAGGTTGGTGATTCCGCCTTTTGCCGCATTGTAGCCGGAGCGGTCAAGGTCCGCGGCACGGCCTGACATGGAGGAGGTGTTGATGATAGAGCCTCCTTTTTCGAGCATGAGCGGAATCAGATATTTACTGCAAAGGAATGTGCCGCGCAGATCGACGGAGATAATGCGGTCAAACAAGTCAACTGGATATTCGTGAACTTTTCCGCCTTCCTGATCAACGCCGGCGTTATTAAACAGAATATCAATCGTTCCGCAAGCCTTCTTGAGTTGATCAGCAAATGCTTTCACGCTGTTTTCATCTGATACATCGAGATGAAAGGCGTCCGCCTGTCCTCCGTTTTGTCTGATTGCTTCAACTGTTTCTTTCATTTGGTCTTCATTGATGTCCCCGATCATCACACGCGCGCCTTCATTGGCAAAAACCTCTGCCGTCGCTTGTCCAATGCCTGTCGCGGCGCCTGTGATCACTGCGGTTTTGTTTTCAAGTCTTCCCATGACAAGACCTCCTTTTTCTATTTGTCTTCCCGCTCTGTGCAGTGATAAACATACATGAAAAGAACTGCCAACATATGTTAAGATTGATTAGATTGTTAGGAGGTTTATTTGTTTTGAAAGTACAGCATAAGAAGGAACTCAAGTTTTATTGCTTTGTCATGACTCCATTAGTGTTTGTTGTGCTGACTGTTATCTCTTTTATCTTGCAGGAGATTACATTTCCAGTTACAGCACGCGCTTTTCTAAATGCTTCATGGCATAATCTATTATTTTTAATACCGTTCAGTTTGTTTTTCTACCCGGTACATATTTGGATGAAGAAAGAGTTTGGCCGTTGGAATGATGCGGAAAGAAAGAGAGGGTGATCAATCCTCTTTTTTCAAGAATAATTAGTGAAAGGGCATCTAAATCATGTTAAATTTACATATATATGCATCTATCAATCTGATTGACAATTGTCACCGGATGTGATAAATAGATGCTGAAAAGAGTTTACTTAATAACACAACTACATATTAAAAAAGGGGCGATCTAGAGTGGCGAAAAAAGAGTTTAAAGCAGAGTCCAAACGGCTGCTGGATATGATGATTAACTCCATTTATACGCAAAAAGAAATTTTCCTGCGTGAGTTAATCTCCAATTCGAGTGATGCGATTGACAAAATCTATTACAAAGCGCTGACGGACGATACGCTTACGTTTGATCAAGACAGTTACTACATAAAGGTTTCAGCTGACAAGAACGCGAGAACGCTCACCATCTCTGATACAGGGATCGGGATGACGAAGGATGAGCTTGAACAGCATCTTGGAACAATTGCAAAAAGCGGTTCTCTTGCGTTTAAAAAGGAAAACGAGCTGAAAGATGGACATGACATCATCGGCCAATTTGGTGTCGGTTTTTACGCAGCATTTATGGTTGCCGATGTCGTGACAGTCATCAGTAAGGCGCTCGGCAGCGAAGAGGCGTATAGATGGGAATCTGCGGGTGCAGACGGCTATTCAATTGAGCCGTGTGAAAAGGATGCTGTCGGTACAGATATTATCCTGAAAATCAAAGAAAATACAGAAGACGACAGCTATGACGAATTTTTAGAGGAGCATCGCTTAAAAGCCATCATCAAAAAGTACTCCGACTTCATTCGCTACCCGATCAAAATGGACACAGCCGTTAATAAGCAGAAGGAAGGCAGCGAGAATGAATTTGAAGAGGTACAGGAAGAACAGACAGTTAACAGCATGGTGCCAATCTGGAGAAAAAACAAAAGTGAGCTGACAGATGAGGACTATGAAAAGTTCTACGCTGAAAAGCATTACGGATTTGATAAACCGCTCACACACGTTCATATCAGTGTGGATGGCGCTGTTCGCTACAACGCGATTCTATTCGTCCCTGAAAACATGCCGTTTGACTATTATTCCAAGGAATATGAGAAAGGCTTAGAGCTGTACTCCAATGGCGTGCTGATCATGAACAAATGCGCTGATCTGCTTCCAGATCACTTCAGCTTCGTGAAAGGAATGGTCGATTCCGAGGATCTATCGCTGAATATTTCCCGAGAAATGCTCCAGCATGACCGCCAACTAAAGCTGATCGCGAAAAACATCAGCAAAAAAATCAAAAACGAGCTGCAAAACCTGCTGAAAAAAGACCGCGAGAAATACGAAACGTTCTATAACGCATTCGGCAGACAGCTGAAATTCGGCGTGTACAATGATTTTGGCGCGAATAAGGATCAATTGAAGGATCTCTTATTATTTTACTCTTCTACAGAGAAAAAA
The DNA here is from genome assembly GCF_010093085.1 of Bacillus sp. SKDU12. Taxonomy (GTDB): domain Bacteria; phylum Bacillota; class Bacilli; order Bacillales; family Bacillaceae; genus Bacillus; species Bacillus mexicanus. The sequence goes on from NZ_MSRC01000017.1 coordinate 3,353, forward strand.
TTGGTCAGCTTAGACGAGTACGTATCCAGAATGCCAGAAGAGCAGAAATACATTTATTATGCGACTGGTGATTCTTATGACCGCATTGAGAAACTGCCGCAAACGGAAATGGTGGCAGACAAAGGCTATGAAATTCTTTACTTTACCGAGGACATCGATGAGTTTGCGATTAAAATGCTGGCATCGTATCAGGAAAAAGAATTCAAATCCGTATCAAGCGGAGACCTTGGCATAGATACAGATGAGGATCAAAAACAGTCCGAGGAAGAGGAAAGCAAGTACAAGGATCTGTTTGAGGAAATGAAAAACATTCTGTCAGACAAAGTGAAAAACGTCAGAGTGTCAAAACGACTTAAATCTCATCCGGTCTGCCTTGCCGCTGACGGCGAAGTGACAATCGAGATGGAAAAAATCTTAAATGCGATGCCGGACAGCCAACATGTACAGGCAGAAAAAGTACTGGAAATCAATCCGAATCACGAGGTATTCAACACATTACAGGATGCATTTGAACAGGATAAAGAGAAGCTGAATTTGTACACAAATCTTCTGTACAATCAGGCACTCCTTATCGAAGGCCTGCCGATCCAGGACCCTGTGGAATTCACGAACAATATTTGCAAGGTGATGGTGTAATAAGAAAAAGGAATCGTCCCACGGACGATTCCTTTTTTATTTATAAAGTACGTTCATTCAGCTTTTGGTTTTGGCTGTTTTTCTTCTTTTTAAACCGATTTTTCAGGCTTGCTTCAATTTCTTCCAAGCTTTTTCCTTTTGTTTCCGGAACCACGTAGAAGGCGAAGAAAAATGAGAGCAGACAGATCACTGAAAAAATGGTAAAGACCCATGCGATTCCCAGCGCGCTGAGCATCAGCGGGAAGACGAGCGACACGATCAGGTTTGTTGCTGATAAGACCAAGGTAGTAAAGCCTGTTGCGGCTCCGCGTACTTTGGATGGGAAAAGCTCAGGCATGAGAACCCATACAACCGGACCCCATGTTGCTTGATAAAAGACGATATAAACGCCGAGAAAAACGACGGTCAGCCATGCTGTTGATGTAGAAAGACCCAGTGTCAGGAGCACAGCTGCCAGTGCGGCCAAGCTTAGTGTAATGCCGACGCTTCCCCACATCAGCAGTTTTTTGCGGCCGATGCGGTCGATCAAAATCATAGCTGTAATACACATCAATACGTTGAGGACACCGATCCCCATTGTACCGAGGACTGATGCTGATGTGCCAAGACCGGCTTTTGTAAAAATGGTCGGCGCGTAGTAGATGACCGTGTTAATACCGACAGCCTGCTGGAAAATGGCAAGGCCGATACCAATGAGAAGCATAGGGCGAATCCATTTCGCTTTCAGCAATCCGAGCGTTGTTTCTTTTTTTTCTGCTTCTGTTTCTTTCATATCTGCAAGTTCTTGTTCAATATTGTCTTCGTCATGAGTGATTTTCATAATGTTTCTCGCTTCATCTTCACGTCCGCGCTTGACGAGCCATCTTGGTGATTCAGGCATAAACGCGATCCCGATTAATAAAAGCACCGCAGGCACCGCAGCCAGTCCCACCATCCAACGCCACGCTTCAAACGGTGTGAACAGATAGTTTACGATATATGCTAATAAAATACCGGTCACAACCATTAAGTTGTTCATCGTGCCGAGTGTTCCGCGAATATTCGTTGGTGCCATTTCTGTCAGGTATACGGGTACAAGCGCCGTTGATCCGCCGACGGCCAGTCCGAGAATTACCCGAGATGCAATCAGCATGCCGATCGTTTGAGAAAACGCGCAGGCGAGCGCGCCGATAATAAAAATGATGGAAAGGACAAATACAACTTTTCTTCTGCCCCAGCGATCAGAGCACGTGCCGCTTAAGGCCGAGCCGAAAATCGCACCAAGAAGCAGCATGCTGACAACCAATCCTTCTGTGAATGTCGTTAATGGAATATCATTGTTTATAAATAGCAGCGCCCCAGAGATGACGCCCGTATCATAACCGTAAAGCAGCCCTCCTAAAGCGCCGAAAAAGTAGATCATATATTTCCTTATATTTATTTTCACAAATGTTCCTCCTCAGATGTTAGGGCAATCAGTATGTATAACAAGGTTAATAGAGTAGTACCCTTACCCTATTTGATTTGAAACATTTGTTTTGAACATTAAAGCCAAAATGCGGGATATTGTCGATTTTTTCGCAAGTTATTGATAACAAGGGCGATGATCACGATGAGGACAGATCCCATAAGTACAGGAAATACTAAATAACTCCAAGCATACGCTCCTTGAATGACGACGATCGGATCGGCGCCGGCAGGAGGATGAGTGGTTTTGGTCAGCATCATTAGGCAAATAGCAAGCCCTGTCCCTAATGCAAAGGTCCATGGGTTGGCACCGAATATGTGAAGGACACCAATCCCGGTTAGCGCGGAAATAAAATGGCCGCCAATCACATTTCTCGGCTGTGATAATGGGGTACTCCAAGCGCTGAATACGAGCACACAGCTTGCTCCAAAAGGCGCCATTAACCATAAGCTTGATGTATAAGCGGTCAGTAAAGCAAGTATCAGTATGGTGATAAATCCTCCTATAAGCCCTGTGACTGCGTCTTTGACGTTTACCTGTAAAGGCGTTTTTCCTGTTCCTTTCATTTTCAAAAAGAAGTTTTTTCCCAAATTTATCCCCCCTAGTATGTATAGAATAATAGCTAAAAACTAACCTGTCAATTTTATTTTATAGGTTAGTTTTTGGTTCGATAAAAAAACCGTTCGCTGGGGAACGGACTCTTACTCCTTATTCATTTTTTTCTGATGGCGTGAGACCTTTTGTCTGTTGCCGCAAATCTTCATGGAGCACCACTTTCGTCTTCCTGTTTTATCAAGAAAAAGCAAAATGCACTTTTCATTTGCACACCGTTTCAGCTGTTTGATTTCTTTTGTATGAATTAGCCATAATGCATCGTAAGCAATTAGCGATAAAATGGAATCATCCAGTTTACCATTTGGAATGCGGGCAAGTTTTTCACCTATGACTTGATAAGAAAAGGGAGCGGCGGCGATTTGATTTTGCAGGAAAGAGATAAAAGCTTGAGAAGGTTCGCAGCCCTCAGCGATACGCTCAAAATGTTTTCTCAGCTCAGCACGGAATCGATGAATCCGCTGCAATTGTTCTTGGACTTGCTGCAGCGCAAAAGAACTGAGAAAAGGAGCGGTTTCTCCCATTATTTCTAACCATGCCAGCAGATCTTTTTCCGTATGGATGAGATCTTGCCGTTTATCATAGCTTATGATTTCAGTATTCACGAGATCGAGAGAAAGGTTTTGTGTGATAAGAGGGAATTGAGAATTTGCCATTGTGATCATTCCTTTCAAAATTATTGTAAGCGCCAAAACCTTTTTTCTGCAAGGATATGAGGAAAAGGAGGTTTTCCTATGTTGAAAAAGCAAAAGCTTAAGAAAGTGTGCAGCAGCCAAGTGGATTTTTTACCGCATATCAGTATTCAGGAATTTCGCCAGCCTGATTCAGAAGGATTCGTTTTTTACTTAACAGTTGAAGGGACCGAAGAGAGATCAGTTGAAGAGGTTTTTAGTTTATTACTAGAGAGGGAAGAATATGCCGAAGCAAGCCAGGATTGGAACAGAGCGGTAATAGAGGGAAACAGAGATGCTATATTACCGAACATACTGGAACCAGTTATAGAGCATGGGATTTTTGCCGAAATTGACGGAGTATTTGTTTTACAGAGAATCTCTACCTATGAAAATAACGGTATTCAAATTGATGAGCGGCTGTTTACAGGCGAAAGCAGACATGTCGTCATCTATGATGAATGGAATTTGTTTCTGGTGTTTGGTTATGAAGGCACGACCTCTTATTTATATACGTGGTTTACAACAGCATAGAGAGATGATCTTGTGATTGTCATATGCGAAATAGTTTTGGCCTGTTCTTCGATGAAGAACATTCATAAAAAACCTTACTCCTCATGGGGTAAGGTTTTCATTCTTATGCTGCAGGTGAAACGATTTGATTTCTTTCTAAAATCGCTTGGGATTCTTCGTTTGCAGGGCGGTATCCCTTTTCAATGAGCTCTTTTATGTAGAGCTTGTTATAAATAAATGAGAAAACAATGCCGCTGACCCAGCTGCCAATTCCTAACGTAAATGAGCCAAGAACGACAGAAATAATAAACATGATAGCAGCCCATTTTAAATCCCCGCGGAATAACGCAGGGAAAAACCCGAAGAAGAAAGTCGTCCAGCTAAATCCGACTTTTACTTCCTTTGTCAGTCCGCCTTCATTTTTCAGCAAAACCTTCATCGTATTTATCCCTCTTCTCTAAGATGATATTGGTAAGCAGAATCAAAAATATAAGACAATAGAAATATTGCAATGTGCATTTTCTGCTCAACAATTCCTATCATACTATGACTTTAGGGAAAAAGTAACTTTAATTTTAAAAAATGAAAAAAACGAGTGTAAACTCATTTTTGTTATATAAATGGAAATCATTAATAAATAAACCCGCCTTCTTAAACGTGAAGGCGGGTTTATTTATTATGAGAACAGCTGATCAATAAATGAAATATCCTCTTGAGAAAGCGTCACATCGGCTGTTTTGATGTTATCAACCAGCTGATCGGCACGTTTTGCTCCAGGAATGAGAATATCAATTTCCGGTCTTGCCAAATACCAAGCCAATACGATGTGAGGGATCTCAACGTTGTGCTTTTGGGCAATAGGCGCAAGTTTGTTGACCTTTCTGATATTTTCTTTGAAACGCTCGCCTTTGAAGTGTTCCTGTTCGTTTCGCAGGTCGCCTTCTGGGAACGTTGTATCTTCTGTATACTTGCCTGCCAACAATCCTGATACGAGCGGGAAGTAAGGGATAAATGAAATGTTGTGCTCCTTCGTGTACGGGAAGAAAGTCTTCTCCGCTTCACGGTTTAACAGGTTGTATTCACCTTGCAATACATCTACCAAGCCATCTTTGTTTGCTTCTTTCAACTGCTCTAATGAGAAGTTGGAGACACCGATGGAGCGGATTTTTCCGGCTTTCTTCATCTCATTCAGCGCGTTGACGGCTTCATCCTTCGGCGTATGCTCGTCAGGGAAGTGAATGTAGAACAAGTCGATATAATCTGTGTTCAAACGTTTCAGGCTTTCATCGACTGATTTTTTCAGAAACTCAGGTGAATTATCAAAAACAAAGTCATTTCCTTCTTTTCTGTGCGCGGCTTTTGTGGCGATGACTACATCTTCACGATTGAATTCGCGCAGCACTTCACCAATTAATTCTTCGGAACGGCCGATCCCGTAAATGTAGGCGGTATCTAACATTGTCACGCCATTGCGGATCGCCTCGCGAACTAATTCTTTTCCAGTTTCTTCATTTAGGTTCGGGTAGAGGTTATGTCCTCCGACAGCATTTGTTCCTAATCCGATAGGAAATACCTGCAAGTCTGATTTTCCGAGCGTAGCTTTTTTCATGATCTGCCTCCTAGAATAAAATGGATGATAGACTCTCAACCCTATTGTAACAATTAGGCCAGATGAATGCCGATTTGGTGCTCATTACAATACTGTGTGTATTTCATCATCTAGTGGTTGAGAGGGTCGCGGTGCAATGGAACCTTTCAAACGGTACATACGCCAACAGTATTGATTTTCCGAATTTTAAAATAGTCAGCTCATAGATATACTTCTTTTGCTTTTTCTGAAATCCTTTTTTTATACGGTGAATGGGTTAAAAGCAGCTCAATATTCGGCAACGAAAAAGAGAATTTCGATTACACTGCGCAAATGGCTGTTCCGCGCGATGTACCAGAAGAGCTTACTTATTTGATTATCATTGAGAATGGAAGCAATTGAGATTCCAATCAGTCTGAGTTTGCGTTCACACCCAGCTCAAATAACCCGGGTATGCTTGGCCTATTCTCTGGGTTGAAGTCACCTTTCGTGGGCACGCTGTTCGAATTCGTTTTGCTCTTAGAAATATGAAGCTGGGAATTGAGGCGGTAAAAGGAAACAGTGAAAAGCAAAATAAGAGTTCAGATCAGATGATAAAGCCGCACAGAAGGAAGTCTGCTGAAGATCAAGCACTCACAACATCGTGAGTGCTTTTGTCATGTCATTTATTTCTGATTTTCTTTTTCCCGCTTCACAAGCATATCAGCAATTAAATCAATCTGTTTGCTGACGGCAATCGGGTCGTACGGATAGAAGGTGTTGAAGTCATTGATAAAGACACGATTGTTCTTGACCGCATCGAGGTTTTTCCAAACGGATGAATCTTTTAGACGCTCAAGTGTTTTGTTTTCTCCATTCGGATTGTAATCGGTAATGAACATATAGTCTGCGGCATACTCAGGAATAACCTCTTGAGAGAGCTGTTTCATCTCTCCTTTTTTGATGACATCTTGTTCAATTTTTTCAGGCGCTTTTAAGCCGAGCGCATTGTATACGGCTTGGCCGCCGCGTCCGCTATTGTCATTGAATACCCAGAGTGCACCTTTGTCCGTGCTTTCAAAAATGCCAAAGGTCGCATCTTTGTCGATGACGCTGTCCACTTTCTTTTTGGCAGCTTCTGCTTTTTTATTAAAGTCATCCATAAATGATTTTGCATTGTCTTTCGCTCCTGTCATATCTCCAAACATGCTGACTGTATCCTGTACGTTTTTCGCTGTGTTAAAAGGGATGACAACAGTGGGAGCGATTTTCTTTAATTTATCGACGTTCTCCTCCTTCATGACGACAATCAAATCAGGCTGAAGCTCCATCACTTTTTCAACGCTGATCGGATCACCGACGTCCTTTACTTCTTTCAGCTGTGATGTCAAAAATGGATTTCGAAATGACCATGATCCCGCGCCGACCACATTGGCTCCGACAGACAGCAATTCCCCAGCATAAAAATCAGTGACGATGCGTTTCGGATGCGCAGGAATTTCAACCTTCCCTTTTACTGAATTGTAAGTTCTCATGTCTGTCTTATCTGAAGCTGAATCACCTTTCGAGGCTGTACCGCTGCAAGCGCTGACAAACATCAGAAGCAATACCAGCAGGCCGGTAAGCAATGCTTTCTTTTTCATCAAGAATCCCCCATACACTCTTTTATTAGTAATGATTATCATTATCAATTAATAATATAGCAAGAAACCCGCCCCTCGTCTATCACTATTTTACAGGTGACGTGATTTGTTTAATCGATTATTATAGGTAAATAGGAGGTGAAAAATATGGGAATTACGAAAAGAGGTGCCGCGTGGGAATGGCTTCATAGCTGGTGGATGCTGTTTATTTTCATGCCTTTTGCCATTACCAGTTTTTTTGCCTTTTTATTTATTGGCATCAAGGTCAGAAATAGAAAGTGGATCATGTACGGAATCATTTATTTTTTAATTGTTGCGTTTGGTTTTGTTTTGCCCGCTCAGCTCGGCGTTTTTATTGTAGTCCCGTTATGGGCAGTGACCATTGTTCACGGGTTTAAAGTGCGTCCGCTGTATCTGATTCAGCTGGATGTCTATAAAGATAATGTGGAGGCAAGAGCCTTTGCTGAGGCAAGAAGTGAAGCCGAAAGCAGATTTGATGCGCCGAAACAGTCTATTCAAGATATACATATACGAAAAGAACAGTAAGAAAAAGCTCAACACAATGCAGTGTTGAGCTTTTTCTATGTTACTGCTGATAGGTATGCTGCTGGAATGGCGTGTGTTGGCCGAATGGAAGTGTTGATATATTTGTGTTCATGCCGCTGGATTGTCCAGTGAGTTCTTGCTGCATTTGGTTGCACATATTGACAACCTGCTGGCATTTTTGAATAGCCATGTCGTGCCCGTGCAACGCTTGTTGAATCGTATGCGCAGCTTGTTGTTCATGGGTCAGAACCTGCTGGAGCATTTGGATATTTTGCTGCTCCTGGTGAAGCATTTGGCGGTATTGCTGGCTGCTTTGCTGTGTTTGCTGAATGAGCTGCTGAGCAGTCTGTCGGCATTGATTCAGCTGCTGCAAGCCGTGTTGTGTAGTATGCATGAATTACCCCTCCGTGTAATCGATTGACGTGAGTCGGTATTATCATGCAACTTCAATGAAAAGAAATGCTGCAAATGAGAAACTACAATTATTTTCCTTATCCCCATATCTTTGAATGAAAACAGTAAAGATTGTATACTTGTATAAACCCTTTTTATGTAAATGCGCCGCATTAAAAAACATAAGAAGTGCGGAAAACGAAATCCTCGAATCGGGAAAATCGTATTCCGCTTTTTTCTTGCTGCTTCAAAAACCGCCTTCACCTGCAGTAAATGGGATATTCAGCCTGTTTTCTACTGTGCGGAGGCGTTGATTGAGCCGGTTTAAGCGGCGTGTATGGCGTTCAACAGCCTGGCTTAACTGATTGACCTGTTCGGCCATCCGTGCAATTTCCTGATTTTGACGGCGGTCTTCATTCGTGAGGCGTGTTAATTCTCTTGTTTGCTGTTCGTTTTGCCGTTCAAGCGCGGCAACTCTTCTTTCTAACGCGGACGGCTGTCTGTCCGCCTGATAGGGATCATAATAATCCGGCTGCGGATAAGAATTGTATTCATATTGGCTATAGTAAGGTTCCTGCTGAGGCAGCTGCGGGCTGTAATATTGGTAAGGATTCATGTAATCCATCTCCTTAAAAAATGTAGGTGAATTCCTTATAACTTATGTAGTCATTGGCACAGTGCCACGGCATGTGCCTAAAAAGGTGAGAAAGGACAGCAAAACGAGAAACGCGTCGTTTTATGACGGAATCTCCGCTCTTCTTACCCGCTAAAAAGAGGAGAAAACGGGACATGGATATTAGAAGCAAAGCAGCGATAACAAGAATCAAATCAAACACCAGTAAGGAGGAGACATATGAGAAATAAAAAAGCTGAAAGCCTGGTGATTACAGGACTCATTTTACATATCATTCAATGGGGATTTATATTATGGGCTTTTCTCAAGATCAAACATCTATTTAGTGACTATACGATTTATAACCCAAATGTCGTCGGCGGATCAATGCAGTCCTTATCGTTTGTACAAATGCTGCGGTCTATGATCTATTCAGGGGCCTTTGTGAATTATGTGTTGTTTTTTGCGCTTATTACGCTGATGTATTGTGCAGTTCTTCATGCTATCTTGATTGTTCTGGAAATGACCGCTTACATCATGATCAGACGAAATCCCGCCTCTGCATGGGGATTCTTTTTGACGGCGGCGGGTGTGAAGCTTGCCGTCTTGAATATCACCGGTATTCCTTTTATAGCTGCCGGCTTCCTGCTGATGAAACAGGAAAAAGCAGAAAACGGCGGCATGGAGACAGAAAGAAAGCAAAAACCGCGCACACGCATCCGAAGACAAGGGCGGCGTCTGCATAAAACGCGGAGAAAACCATCTCTTCCAGTTGAATATCAAAAAGAAAAAACGATATGATGAGACTATAGCCTGAAAACGACACGAAGGAGATGCGGAATGTATAAACTAATTGCAATTGATATGGATGGAACCCTTTTAAATGATCGTCATGAAGTCACAGAGGAAGTCCGCGACGCGCTTCACGCGGCAAAAGCGGAAGGCGTGAAAATTGTGCTTTGCACCGGCCGGCCTATCGGGGGTGTGCGAAGATACTTAGATGAATTGAATCTTATTGAAGAAGGCGATTATGTCATCGCGTATAACGGAGCGCTTGTTCAAAATACGCATACAAATGAAGTGGTTACGGAGCTGTCTCTCGGTTATGAGGATTTGACTTCATTATATGACCTGAGCCTAGAGCTGAAGACGCCGATGCATTTCTTTGATACATCTAACCTGTATACGCCTAACCGCGATATCAGCGAATTTACTGTATACGAATCGTATGTGACACAAGTGCCGCTCCATTTCCGCAAGATGGATGAAGTGCCAAAAGATATCCTCATTCCGAAAGTGATGTTTATTGATAAACCGGAGAACTTAAGCTGCGTCATTACCTCGATTCCAAATGACGTGAGGGAAAAATACACGATGGTTAGAAGCGCGCCTTTCTTTTATGAAATTCTTCATCCCGAAGCCAGCAAAGGAAATGCTGTGCGCCAGCTGTCGCAGCTGCTCGGAATTGAGCAGGCCGAAGTCATGTGCATAGGTGACAACGGAAACGACCTGACAATGATTGAATGGGCGGGCTGCGGCGTTGCCATGGCAAACGCCATCCCGGAAGTATTGGAAGCTGCAAACTTTCAAACACGTTCCAATAATGAACATGGTGTTGCGCACGCGATTCATGAGTTTGTTTTGGCGAAATAATGAAACCCAGCCTTGTAAAAGGCTGGGTTTTTGTTTATCGGTCTCACACAATGAGAACATTCACTCCGTTAAATGCTTGGCATTGTGCAGTTTTCAGAAAGGGAATATATCATTTCTGATTGGCAACTACATGCCTCAGCAAAAAACGGCTAAAGCAGAAACTGTTTCAAGCTTTAAGTAATCGGGAATGTAGATGTAATGATTCTGTCTGTGAAAGAGGGTTGGACACATGGCCGTGAAAGACCAGAGTATGTCAAAAATCAAACAGGGAGCCAAGCCTTTGGTCAAGCAATTTGGACGGCTTGGTTATTTTTCATTCGGCGGTGTTTTTATCCTGCTCGGGATTCTGGCATTTATGACGGCATCAGGTGCAGGCAGCGCAAAAGATTCGAACGGAGCGCTCCGCACCTTATCGCACATGCCGTACGGATCCATTTTGCTTTTTTTCATTGGCGTCGGTCTCATCGGTTATGTGATCTGGATGGTGCTGAGCGCCCTCAAGGATACGGAGGGTCACGGAACAAGCAGGCGCGGCCTGTCACGGAGAATGGGGAATTTTTTCAGTGCCGTTGTTTACGCATCCATTGCTTGGAATGCCTTGCGATTAGTGTTTGGCCATGGCAACAGCGGCACTTCTGAACAGACGTGGTCCGCTTATGTATTGGCGCAGCCATTCGGCCGAGGGCTCACAGGGCTGGCAGGTGCAGGCTTTATTTTATTTGCGATTGTTCAATTTTTGAAAAGTGTCCGGGCTACTTTTATGAAAGAATTCGATACGTCAAAAATGAATAGACAGATGATATGCATTACAAAAAACATCGGACGCGCAGGCAATATCGCCCGCGCAATTATTTTCTCGGCCATCGGCTATTTTCTCATAAAAACAGCCATGACCGCTGATCCTGACGACACACGAGGCTTTGACGGTGCACTCGCTGAACTCGCACAGCAGCCGCATGGCAAAATGATGCTGTCTATTTTGGCGTGCGGGCTGATTTTATATGGATTGTACGCGATTATGAAAGGCGTTTATCAGCATATGACATGGGAGGAATAAGCTCTGGGCAAACGCGTCCAGAGCGTTTTTCAGTTTCTCAGAAATCAGGTGGATGAAAGCGGGGGCCAGCCTGTATAATAAAAGCAGATCGAGAGCAGTTTCATCATGAACTGATCCACAAGGAGGTGCGGAATGGATCGGGAAAAACAACAACTAAGCATAGAAGCGGCAAGGCTTTACTATCAGTCTGACTACAGTCAGCAGCAAATTGCTGAGCAGCTCAACATTTCAAGGCCGACCGTTTCCCGGCTGCTGCAATATGCAAAGGAAAAAGGGTTTGTCCAGATTCGCGTCATCGACCCTTTTGAGGATTTGGATGCGCTCGGTTCCATGCTTAAAGAGAAATACGGGCTTCTCGAGGCGCATGTTGTCTTTTCCCCGACACCCGATTATATAGAAATCACACATCACCTAAGCCGCTATGGTGCAGAATATATTCATGAAACGGTCAATGACGGCGACATTGTCGGTGTCAGCTGGGGAACCACCATGTACCAAATCGCGCAAAACATGCTGCCAAAGCAGGTGAAAGGCGTTGAGGTCGTTCAGCTGAAAGGCGGCATCAGCCACTCTCAGGTAAACACGTATTCCGCCGAAACGATTCAGCTGTTTGCAGAGGCTTTTCAAACGGTTCCGCGTTATCTCCCGCTTCCCGTCGTGTTTGATCATGCGGATGTGAAGCGAATGGTAGAGAAAGACCGTCATATTGAGCGGATCATTGAGATGGGCAAACAGGCAAATATCGCTCTCTTTACAGTGGGAACTGTCCGTGATGAAGCCCTGTTATTCCGGCTTGGCTATTTTAATGAAGAAGAGAAAGCACTGCTGAAAACACAGGCCGTCGGAGATATCTGTTCACGCTTTTTTGATGCGAGAGGGAATGTTTGCAGCAAGGCTATCAATGACCGGACCATCGGTGTCGAGCTTGAAGACCTCAGGCTGAAGGAGCGCTCCATTTTAGTGGCTGGAGGGAGCAGAAAAGTGTCGTCCATACATGGTGCATTAACTGGAAAATATGCCAACGTATTAATCATTGACCAGCACACCGCAAGGGCGCTTGTTAATGGTTTGTGACACGCGCAAACCGTTCGCTGAACAAAATTTCATTTACTAATTTACATATGTTCAAAAGTCGGTTATGCTAAAAAATATCTTAACAAAAAAGGAAGTGTGCGAAGGATGTCATTAGCTCACATAATTGATCATACAGCTTTGAAACCGCATACACAAAAAGCGGACATTCTAACATTAATCGAAGAAGCGAAAGCATACAAATTTGCGTCAGTATGTGTTAATCCGACTTGGGTGGAGCTTGCTGCAAAGGAGCTTAAGGGAACTGGAGTTGACGTTTGTACGGTCATCGGCTTCCCGCTCGGTGCCAATACAACGGAAACAAAAGCGTTCGAAACAAAAGATGCGATTTCAAAAGGCGCCACTGAAGTGGACATGGTTATTAATATTGCCGCTTTGAAAGATAAAGAAGATGACGTGGTGGAAGCGGATATCCGCGGTGTGGTGGAAGCCGCAGCCGGAAAAGCGCTTGTCAAAGTCATTATCGAAACATGCCTTCTGACTGATGAGGAAAAAGAACGAGCTTGCCGTTTAGCAGTTTCAGCGGGTGCGGATTTTGTGAAAACATCAACAGGCTTCTCTACAGGCGGCGCAACAAAAGAAGACATCGCCTTAATGCGAAAAACAGTAGGGCCTGATATCGGCGTGAAAGCATCCGGCGGTGTCAGAACGAAAGAAGATGTAGACACGATGGTCGAGGCGGGCGCAAGCCGAATCGGCGCCAGCGCAGGTGTCTCTATTGTCAAAGGAGAACATGCAACAGGCGGAGACAACTACTAAAAAGCTGGTGGGCAGACTGCTTTCCATTTTCTGAGGGAAAAATTTTCGCAAGCTAATACAAATAAAGGAGAACACATATGAAGTATTTGATTGGGATTATCGGTTTAATCGTGTTTTTAGGCCTTGCGTGGATCGCAAGCAGCGGGAAAAAAAGAATTAAGATCCGCCCAATTGTTATTATGCTCATTTTGCAATTTATTCTTGGCTACATTCTCCTCAATACCGGAATAGGGAATTTCCTCGTCGGAGGGTTTGCGAAAGGATTCGATTACCTGCTCGGATACGCGGCAGAAGGAATCAACTTTGTGTTTGGCGGTCTGGTGAATGCGGATCAAACGACATTCTTTATGAATGTTCTCTTGCCAATCGTGTTTATTTCCGCTCTGATCGGGATTTTGCAAAAGTGGAAGATCCTTCCTTTTATTATCAGATATATCGGTCTTGCCCTCAGCAAGATAAACGGTATGGGAAGACTGGAATCATATAACGCAGTTGCTTCTGCTATTTTAGGGCAATCGGAAGTATTTATTTCCTTGAAGAAAGAACTTGGCCTTTTAAATCAGCAGCGCTTGTATACATTGTGCGCTTCTGCAATGTCAACCGTATCCATGTCAATCGTCGGTGCGTATATGACGATGCTGAAACCGGAATATGTCGTAACAGCGCTGGTCTTGAATTTATTTGGCGGTTTCATTATTGCTTCCATTATTAATCCTTACGAGGTTGCCAAAGAAGAGGATATGCTTCGTGTTGAAGAAGAAGAAAAACAATCCTTCTTCGAAGTGCTCGGAGAATACATCCTTGACGGCTTCAAAGTAGCGGTTGTTGTCGCTGCGATGCTGATTGGATTTGTCGCGATTATCGCCCTCATTAACGGCATTTTCAACGCGGTATTCGGTATTTCCTTCCAAGACATCCTTGGATATGTGTTTGCTCCATTTGCTTTCCTTGTTGGTATCCCATGGAATGAAGCTGTTAATGCGGGAAGCATTATGGCAACAAAAATGGTATCCAACGAATTTGTCGCCATGACGTCGCTCACGCAAAACGGCTTCCATTTCAGCGGCCGTACAACAGCGATTGTATCGGTATTCCTTGTGTCATTTGCAAACTTCTCCTCGATCGGAATCATTGCCGGAGCGGTGAAAGGACTGAATGAAAAGCAAGGAAATGTCGTCGCTCGTTTCGGTCTGAAATTATTATACGGCGCTACGCTTGTCAGCTTTTTATCAGCGGCAATTGTGGGCTTGATTTACTGAACATAATTGAAAAGGATCGGTGACTATACATGAGAATGGTAGATATCATCATCAAAAAACAAAACGGAAACGAACTCACCACAGAAGAAATCCAGTTTTTCGTGAACGGCTATACGGACGGAAGCATTCCAGATTATCAGGCAAGCGCGCTTGCTATGGCGATTTTCTTTCAGGATATGAGTGACCGTGAACGCGCGGACTTGACGATGGCTATGGTGAACTCCGGTGAAACGATTGATCTTTCTGCCATTGAAGGAATTAAAGTCGACAAACACTCTACCGGCGGCGTCGGCGACACGACAACACTCGTTCTCGCTCCGCTAGTTGCGGCTCTTGATGTGCCGGTTGCCAAAATGTCCGGCCGCGGCCTCGGCCATACGGGCGGAACGATTGATAAATTAGAGGCAATCGAAGGCTTCCACGTGGAACTGTCGAAGGACGAATTTATTAAGCTTGTGAACCGCGACAAGGTCGCCGTCATCGGCCAAAGCGGCAATTTAACGCCTGCTGATAAAAAACTGTACGCGCTTCGTGATGTAACGGGAACGGTCAATTCCATCCCGCTGATTGCAAGCTCGATTATGAGTAAAAAAATCGCTGCTGGGGCGGATGCCATCGTGCTCGACGTGAAAACGGGAGCGGGCGCCTTCATGAAAACGGAAGAAGACGCGGCTGAACTCGCCAAAGCGATGGTGCGCATCGGCAATAACGTCGGCCGCCAAACAATGGCTGTTATTTCTGACATGTCCCAGCCGCTCGGCTTTGCGATCGGAAATGCGCTTGAAGTGAAAGAAGCGATCGACACGCTCAAAGGCGAAGGGCCTGAGGATCTTCATGAGCTTGTCTTAACGCTCGGAAGCCAGATGGTTGTGCTTGCGAAAAAAGCCAATACTTTAGACGAAGCGAGAGCAAAGCTGGAAGAGGTCATGAAAAACGGCAAAGCGCTTGAGAAGTTCAAGGACTTCCTGAAAAACCAAGGCGGCGACAGCTCGATTGTTGACGATCCGTCTAAGCTTCCACAAGCTGCATATCAAATTGATGTGCCTGCCAAAGAAGCGGGCGTCGTCTCCGAAATCGTCGCGGACGAAATCGGCGTCGCTGCGATGCTGCTGGGTGCCGGACGCGCCACAAAAGAAGACGAAATCGATTTAGCCGTCGGCATCATGCTCCGCAAAAAGGTCGGCGACAAGGCAGAAAAAGGCGACCCGCTCGTGACGCTTTACGCCAACCGCGAAAACGTCGATGAAGCCATCGCAAAAGTCTATGAAAACATCCGCATCGCAGCGGAAGCAAAGGCGCCGAAGCTGATTCATACGGTGATTACGGGATAAAAAAGAGTCCAAACCTTTTACGAGGTTTGGATTTTTTTGCTTTCTGAAGCAGTACATCCACCCAGTGGGGGTAAGAACGTGATAACGTTTTTTATCATCTATATTGACTATATGAAATAGTCCGACTAAAGAAAAAACCAGAAGTGAAGATGAGTTTAAAGGCTTAGATAATAAGGCCTGTCAATTCTGGTTATCCCTCTTATAAAATCATAGGAATCGAAATTTCAGTAATTTCGAACTGGAATTCCTCTTCTAAAGACAATCCCTTTTACCCATTTATCCAATATGACCCATCATGTAATATGAAAATAGTCTGTATTGTAAAGAATTGACACAGTTTGATAGAAACACGAGGTGTTGCGGCATGCATAGTGAAATGTTGTTACATTCGGTAAAAGCCGACTTACATGAAAAACAGGAACAGATCCATCAATTAAAACGAGTGCTGCACGAAATCAGGCAAATCAAACACGAATTTTCCGAGGGCCAGCGTCTCATTCACCGGCCTCATCTTAACCGAGAGGCATGGAGAGGAACACATGCGGAGCGATTCGAAGATATTCGTGAAGGAATGAACAAAGCATATCAGCAAATTAAAAGCGATCAAGTCAGCGGAATCATCGAAAGCATCGAAGGAAAAATCCACTCCTTAGAGGGCGATGTCTATTCCATCAGACGCCAAATCACAAGAATAGAGCATGAAATAGAGAAGGAAAAACATAAAAAGTGAGGTGAGCACAAATGGCACAGGAAATTAAAATGGTGTATGGCACAGTGAAGCAAGGGCTCTCACAGCTCAAGAATTCAGCTGAACTCAAATCCTCCGTGCCCGGCCACATCTCAGGCCGAAACCATTTAAACGTTGTGAAGTCCATCGAGCAATTAAATGAGGACATCAAAGAGCTCACTGAAGCATATGCGTCCGTTTTGGCTAAACATATCGCACAAACGGAAAGCGCGGTAAACGCCATGAAGGAAACGGACGAAAATATATCATCTTCCATGAAATAAAGCGCGGGAGGACAAGGGATTGAAAACATTAGATGTCCACGCTCTTCACGAGGGCATTCAGCATACGATTGAGAAACTGGACAAGCAAAAACAGCAGCTGGAGAAGCTGGAAAAAAGCGTTGAGCATCTGGCAGGCATGAAGGACGCGCTAAAAGGAAAAGGCGGAGACGCCATCCGGACCTTTTACGAGGAGTGCCACAAGCCTTTTCTCCTTTTCTTTGGCATGTTTATCGACGAATACAAAAAAGTGCTGAAACAAACGCAGCATGCGATTTCCTCGGTAGAATCTGACTCCCACGGCATGATCGCAGAGGCTTTTCTCTCACACGATGCGAGACACGGGGTCAAGCATGCGCGCGAAGTAACAGAACAGCTCACAGACGCAGTGAATCGCCAAACATCAGCCATCGGCCACATCGTCAGCCTGCCGACAGTTAATGACTCCTTTTTCCGGGTGGAAACAGAACAGGCTGAACGGCTGATTTCAGACACCCTGCA
The DNA here is from genome assembly GCF_010093085.1 of Bacillus sp. SKDU12. Classification (GTDB taxonomy): domain Bacteria; phylum Bacillota; class Bacilli; order Bacillales; family Bacillaceae; genus Bacillus; species Bacillus mexicanus. Next base: position 20,654 of record NZ_MSRC01000017.1, read on the forward strand.
TAAGCTCTTTCAATTTGACGGCCAGCAAACCCAAGCACTAGAAACAGCAAAATCAGATTTTCAAACAATGAAAAAATACATTGATCAGCTCGAAACGATGTACACCGGTCCGAAAATCGAAATCACAGGATACAAAACCGGCTCTATCTTGAAATCTCAGGAAGAAGAAAACATCAACCAAACCTTCGGCGCCATCAATCCGCAAATGAAACAGCCGGATGAATCACCGATGGAGATGATGTTGAAGAAGTTGGAGAAACATAAGCAGTCCAACGTTGATACCGTGATGAAGGATAGCAAACAACAGAAGATTGAGCGTGAGATTCATGCTGATGACAGTAACGTAACGGTATTACAGAAAGAAGCAGCTAAGATATCTCCAAAAGCAGCTGGAGATATTCGAGTGATAAATGGTAAACTTTATAACGTTAAAGGCTGGAAAGTGGTCCAAAGAGTAGATGTTGCTGATGAAACTGTGAGGAATCAAGCAGATATAAACTATATCGGCGGAGTATACAGTATCTACGAAAATGGCCAAATCGTTCGACGATATCTTAAAAATGGTAAACCTAATATTGAAATTGTTGAAAAGATTCCAGACGGCAAAAGTGCTGTCGGGGTAAAGAATATTGATGAAGAAGTACCTGGTTTAGGAAAAGTAACGGATACAATAGGTGAGTTTTTTATTGTTAATGATGGAATTCGGGCAACAACTGGCGAAGATCCTGAAACCTATAAAAAAATTCCAGTTGATGAACGAATGTTGAGTACTCTTTTTATTATTCCTTTTGCTAAAGTTGGGAAGTATGTTTTTGTGTGGAGTAAGGGAGAGAAAGCAGTAAAGAGGGTTCCGAATGTTGGAAAAGATATTAAAGGTAAGGGGAAAAACCCCTCTAATTTTGCAGATAGGGAAAAGCTAGAATCTCATTTCTATAAACATGGAAATGAATTTGGTGAATTATATAAAAATGCTGATGAATATCTTGAAGGTGCAAAAGAAGTGATCAAAAACGGTATAAAAGTTAATTATAATTATAAGGGTGAAATCCGAACAGGTTATGTTAAGTTTATGGGTAATAGCAGAAACGGTAAAGCGAAATTTGAATTTGTAGGTACTAATAATAAAGGGGAAATTACAACCTATCATACTGAGGGTGGAAAAAAGATTTGGAAGACAATTAACGGAAAAAATATTCCAGTAATTAATCCAGCAGATTAGACGGGAGGTTCTTAAGATGATATATAAGGCGCTTGTTAAAAAACTTGATCCACATATCGAAGAGGAAGTGATTCTCGAAATAGAAGGGATAGAATTTACAGGTTTTTCTTCTGTCTGTCCTTATGAAATTGAAGTGGGGAAAAAATATCCTGTGTTAGTTGGTTTTACGATTTTGGATGAGTTAGTTATTCATGAAAGTAAAGAAAAAACAAAAGAATTAGAACGAATTGGTTTAGGATATCAATATTATATTAGGGGAATTTTGCAAGAGAATTCAATTGATGCAGGAATCGTTCTTACTGATGAAGATGAGTATTTTTCTGAATATCCTTATTTGATTGGGGAACATGTTGAGATAAAGGTTGATAGGATAAGCATAGAATTTTTAAGAGACTCTGTTTAAATATAAAAAGTGAAGAAGATAGATGAGAAATTTTTATTGAGAAAAATAAATGATTCATTATTGAAATCAACATATTAGAAGAAGCATTAAAACAAAGAAAAACCTTGAGGGACGAACCTTTCAAGATTTTTGACAATTACCATCTTTTCAAGCAACAATAAAAAAGTTGAGGGGTGGTTTATAATTTTTACTATTTATAATGAATATGATTTATTAGAACTGTTTGATAGTGAGCCCATATGCGTGTCGAGTGATCCGCTTGCAGACGTACTCATGTATACTATAGAGGATATACAAGGCTTTAAACTGATTTCTGACAATGGATGTATACGCTTTGGAGTGCAATCTAAGTCTCACCTTCAATGAGTTGCTTGTTTTTGAATCTGAATTTATAAATGTTACTCAATTAAAGAAGTATAATTCTACTTTATTTATATATATTCATAACGAACCAAAGGTAAAGGTTATATTTAAAAATCAACTTGGAATTATTTTTATTTAATGATACATAAAATGTAAGGAGGTTAGAAATTGAAAATCACCTTAAATACTTTCAAAGTACATCATGTAACTCACGACTGGAATACTCTTTATGGATTGAAAAAAGGTTGGATAAACAAATTGCAGTAATAAACTATGCGGAAAAACAAAATGACTTACCGCTATAAAAGTTATTCGCTTAGTTATAGTCTGCGTTAACAATTCGACCAACACAAACTAAAATTCCGCCGGTGAAAGAAATCTGCAAAATGGAGACAACAGAAACACTGCCGGACGGCGTTGACTTAATCGGCTACACATCATGGGGCCCACTTAGCACATCCACTGCGGGAATAAAAAAAGCGTCAGCTGTATCAGCAGGTCATCGCCACAAACGGAGAGAGTCTCTGACAACTTATTGAAAACTCACGCACTTCAATTGACAATAGCCGGAAGCAGGCGGACAATAAAAGAGAAAGATGAACCACCCACGATCCGAAAGGCGGGATGAGCATGTTTAACAAAATATTAGTTGCGATTGACGGATCAGATATGAGTGCGAAAGCGCTTGATGCCGCAGTGCATTTGGCTAATGAACAGCAGGCGGAGCTAAGCATCCTTCATGTGGGAAGAGAAGCCGTTGTCACGACTTCTTCTCTGACGGGAATGACCTATGTGCCTGAACATTTTATTGAAGAAATCAGGGGCGAGGTTAAAAAAGAAGGTCTGAAAATCCTCGAGAATGCAAAAGAAAATGCAGCTGAAAACGGTGTTCAAGCTGAAACGATCTACGTGAATGGCGAGCCGGCTCATGAAATTTTGAATACGGCAAAAGAGAGAGGCATCAGCCTTATCGTTGTCGGCAGCCGAGGCATCAGCGGCCTGAAAGAAATAATGCTTGGAAGCGTCAGCCATAAAGTATCACAATTATCGCCTTGCCCGGTTTTAATTGTTCGTTGATAAAATTAAAATTGTAAAACAGTTTTACCAAAAGAGGCGCCTTTCATTGACCAATAAGGTAAGGAAAGCCGCCTCCATCTGGTTAACTGGCTATCAAGTTTAGTCCCCGACTTTCTGAGTTTTTATTCGAAGGTAAGTAGCTTATCATATCCTTTCTTTCCATTGATGCTTTTAAATCTTCTATTTATTCGCTGCTTTATTGGCCGGCGCAAACCAACCGAATAATGCAATGGCTACTAAGACGCCATAGAAGATCAGCGTCCAGGTTGTGCCATGCGGAAAGTTGTGGTCCAGGATTCCAATATCTTCATGGGCAAGGGTAATAACCACCAGTTTGACTCCGACCCAGGCCACAATGGCATAAGCGGTTGTTTCCAGTGCAGGGCGCTGATTAAGGAGCTTGACAAACCAGGTTGCTGCAAACTTAATCAGGATCAGGCCGGCAATCCCTCCGAGGACAACAATAATAAATTGTCCTCCATCCATGCCGCCGAAATCATTAAGCGGTGAATCCGGAAGACCGAGTGCTAAAGCAACTGCAGCCAGTATCGAATCAATGGCAAAAGCGAGATCCGCTAAAGCAATCTTCCCGACTGTGGGCCAGAAGCCTTTCCCGGCAGCCTCCTCTTTGTCCTCCTTATGAATGTTCTCATTTTTTTTCCCAAACTGGGCCTTTATCACATGCTTTAAGCCCAGGTAAAGAAGATAAGCAGCTCCTATTGCTTGGATCTGCCAGACATTTGCGATAAACGAAATGGCAAAAAGCGCTGCAAACCGGAAGGCAAATGCCATGATAATTCCATAATTTATTGCTTTTTTTTTCTGATCGTCGGGTAAATGTTTGGCGATCACTGCCAGTACAAGAGCATTATCTGCTGACAGCAGTCCTTCTAATCCGATTAAAATTAACAATGTCCAGGCATATTCCAGCCAGATAGACTCCATTAACATCTTTCCTTTCTAAAATGTAAGTTGTGATATCAACAGTATTACCCCTCTCGTCAATAGTTAACTCCATTGAACATAATAGTATTTATTGGTTCTTCCTTCGTGCTGGTAAAAAACACCCCGGCTCGCAGAGAAGCCGGGGCGTTTTTGAAACAGAAAATTTATAAATATGAAAAAAATCATCTAGTCATTTCATCGTAGGTATTTTTCTTTTTTATACGGTTTTTGTTCATTCTTCTCTTCATTGTAATGACCTGAAATTTGGAATAATGAACATGCTTTGTGGTTATTTTAAAATGGTTATATATCTGTCTTTTATTTATTAGAAAAGGTAACCAAAAGGATATCTCGATGCGCGCCATCTGCATTGGCAGTGCCGACTGGTGTTACCGCATGAAAGACTTTTTGTCCGAGAGCGAGTGTTTCAAGCGGGTTCGTCAGCCGCAGCACTTTATCAATTTGTTTGACAGACGGAGCAATCAAGTTATCGCCGCCGATAGCATCTTCGCTCAGTTGAAACAAATGGACGAATACAAGCGGTTCATCATCGCGGTGCAGCCAAATAGGAGAACTGTATGATGGTGCCTCAGGAGTGACACGGTATCTGACTTGATGGAGCCCGACGATCACTTCCTTCTCCCAATCGACTAAATCGGTTTGACGGGCTATTTCTACGTTTGAATGTATCATTTGCTGCGTCACTGGATGCTGCAAAAACTCGTCTGATATTTTATCGAATTGTCTGACAATACCTCCGTCATCATAATTGTATTCTTTCGATTGGAAATATCCATTATCAGGATCTAATTCAAGGGTGTCAGAGTGAGGGGCCAGAATATAGCGAGAGTGCGCTCTGTAACGGCCGCCTCCTTTAGGGTCTGCTTTCAAATCATCATATGTAAGCTGTAATTCGTGCACTGCGCTGTCTGTTGTTTTTTGCTGGTAGAAATCTGCTGGAATATAAGAATAGCCGTTTTCCGTTAAATAAGAAGCATAGTTAGCAATATCAGATTGTAACTCTTTTGACACTTGTACCATATCGATCTCTCCTTAAAAAGTAGATGATTTTTTCGGACATATCCTGTATGATAGAAAATGTGGAAAATAGAGGATGTAACACCATGCTAAAATATTTGTAATATGTTGTCAAATATTATTATTCAGATTATTTCGAATTACCAAAATGAAAAAAGGCAGAATGTAAAATGGCGAAAAAAAAGATTATAATGATTACTGGGGCAAATAGCGGAATTGGTTTTGCGGCGGTACAGCAATTTCTAGCAGACGGCTTTCGGGTCGTTGGAGTAGATATTCAAACGAATAAAATGTCAGAATTTATAGTCAACAATGATTTTCACATGGAAGAAGCAGACTTGTCTGATGTCCAGCAGGCGGAATCCTTGCTGCCAAAGCTTGAACAAAGCCGATTGATTCCTGACATCTTAATGAATGCAGCAGGAATAAGGGAAATCACCCCTGTTCTTGAATTATCAGCAGATGCATTCAAAAAGGTGATAGACATTAATCTCACGGCAGCTTTTATTCTTTCACGAGATGCGGCAAGGCTATGGTCTAAGCTGGGAATACGAGGCTGTGTGATCAACATCGCCTCTGTGTCCGGGCTGATGGCAGAGCCTGCTCGGGCTGCCTATGTGTCTTCCAAGCATGCGGTTATCGGATTGACAAAGCAGCTTGCTATGGAATTCGGATCAATGGGAATCAGGGTGAATAGCATTTCGCCGGGCGTGATCCAGACAGAATTAACGGAAGCGTATTTTCAAGACGAAGAAATGGTTCAGCTGATTAAAGATAACCATGCCCTGCATACGTGGGGGCAACCGAGTGATGTCGTTTCCTGTATGAAGTATTTGGCTTCTGATGAGGCGCACTTTATTACAGGTTCAAACTTTGTCATAGACGGAGGCTGGACGGCTGGCAAGAAACTATAAAAAAGGAAAAGCACCTTGCAGTGGGGTGCTTTTCCCTATACATAACTGGAGGTAGAATACGCTTGATGCAGCAAGATCTCTTAATGGCACAAAAACAAAAATCAACAGCCGTACTGAAAATGGTCATCTCCATGGTGATTTTCGGTTCAATCGGCTTTTTCTCAGAGCATACCAATCTGCCGTCATTTGAACTGGTATTTGTCCGCTGCCTTTGCGCGACGCTATTTTTAAGCTTCTGCTGGCTGGCGTCCGGTCAGTATAAAACCGAAAAGTGGAGCAAGAGGGATGTGCTGCAAACATTGGCATGCGGTTTCTTTCTTGTATTCAACTGGGTGTTTTTATTTAAGTCTTTTGAAGAAACATCTGTTACGATTGCCATCTCTGTTTATCACCTTGCGCCGGTGCTTGTCCTTCTTCTGGGGAGCATCATCTACAGAGAGAGATTACATGTCATTTCCGTCAGCTCCATTGTCATCTGTTTTCTAGGAACGGCGCTGATTTCCGGAATTAACGGCAGTACTTCATTTACACAGCTGATGGGGTCAGGAATCATTTGGGCAGTTCTCGCCGCACTGTTTTATGCGTTCACTACTTTATTAGGGAAAGGCATTCAAAACCTCAGCCCTTACACGACCACATTTTTGCAAACCGGTTTAGGGGTTGTTATCCTGATTCCGTTTATTCACTTCGGCACTTTTGCTGATCTGTCTCAAGGAAACTGGATCATGGTGGTATCTACCGGTATCATTCATACAGGTATTGTGTATTTGCTGTTTTTTGACAGTTTGCGATTTTTATCAACGAAATTTATTTCAATCATTGTCTTCCTTGACCCAGCTGTCGCAATTGTACTCGATACCGTCTTAACAGGCTTTCGCCCAGACCTCTATCAAACACTTGGCATTGTAATGATCTTTGCGGGCATGGCTTTGACGCTTGTCAGAAGACAGGGGAAAGTGGAAGTTATGGCTGAAGATTCTCAAATGTAGATTTTATGAAAGAATATCGAAGCAGCTGTTGGATACAGCTGCTTTTTTATGTCTGAACGTTCTTTCGGTATAATCAAGGATATATCACTAGCAGAACAGGTAATAGTTAAAGCATTGGTCTATCATCATTGTGTGTGTGAGGAATTACATAATGAAAAAGAAATTGATCATGACATTTACGGCTTTTGTTATTGCCCTTGATAAGTATTCCAGACATTTATATTGCTGGTAACAAAACTTAAGCTAAAAATTGGATGCGAAAAGAAAGTATTTGGACGACCTACTACCATTCAGGTTCATTTAAAAACTATACATATTCACCAACATTTCAGATTTGGCACTCAGGCCAAGGGACAAATGCAAGCATTACTGCCAAAGAATCTGGAAGCGGGAAAATAAAAGCCGAGATGCAACAGAAGACAAGGCATACTAACTTGAGCTACAGCAAAGCATCTAAGAGCTATAAAACAAAATACAGGTTTAAATGTAGTAACCCAGGAACTAAAAAACGATTCTGTATACATTCTCTTCTCTTTATTAATCGTTTTATGACTAAGCAAGCCCCAGCCTTCACTCAAGGTTGGGGTTTCTGCGCTTGACTCGCCAAATTCTAAAGACAGAGGCTGTGTAAGTGAGGATAGCCGGGATAGTAATGGCGATGAGAAAGATAAAAAGGATGTGAATGGTGTTATTAAGTATGGAAGCTTCATCAGAAATAAGCATACTCCTGATGATAGTGACGCAGTAAGACAGAGCATAAACAATGTGATATAGCGAAGGTTATATTCACTTTGTTTATATTTATCAATCATGGTTGAACGGTCGGAGTAAATCGGCTTCGTTCCGCCTACAGTTGTTATAAAAAGAAAACTGCCGAGTATGCATTTTTCATAGGATGGTGCGCTTGGCTTTAGCCAAGAGAAAAAACACACCACATTAACTTGAGTGTTTTCAGCTCAGTACCCTTTACATTGAACGCTCCGGACAATCCCTTGCGTTATATGGCCAGAGATAAGCTGTATCCAACCACCCGGAAATCGCACTAATGCGACATTGCTGGTTTTACTGCATCATTTTTCGACAAAACACATATGCCTTCGCCAATTAGAGTATAATGAGAACATCTGCAAGAGACAGGAGTTTATACATGAGTCATTTTAAAAACTATCAAATCAGTCATGACATTTTACGAGCATTAGAAGGATTGGGATATACAGAACCGACGAAGGTACAGCAGAGCGTGATTCCGGCTGCCCTTGAACGAAAGGATCTTGTCGTCAAATCACAGACGGGAAGCGGGAAAACAGCTTCATTCGGGATTCCCCTCTGTGAGCTGGCGGATTGGGATGAAAACAAGCCGCAGGCGCTGATCCTGACACCGACCCGTGAGCTGGCGGTGCAAGTAAAAGAGGATATTACGAACATCGGACGATTCAAACGGATCAAAGCGACAGCCGTGTTTGGGAAATCATCCTTTGATAAACAAAAGGCTGAGCTTAAGCAAAAAAGCCATATTGTTGTCGGCACACCGGGGCGTGTCTTAGATCATATCGAAAAGGGCACACTGCCGTTAGACCGTCTCTCCTATTTGGTTATTGATGAAGCGGATGAGATGCTGAATATGGGCTTCATCGAGCAGGTGGAGGCGATTATCAAGCATCTGCCGACTGAGCGTACGACGATGCTGTTTTCAGCGACGCTGCCGGAGGATATTGAGAAGCTGAGCCGTCAATATATGCAAAATCCGGAGCATATTGAAATCAAAGCGGCAGGACTAACCACAAAGAATATTGAACATGCGGTGATTCAAGTAAGAGAAGAGAATAAGCTTGCTTTGCTGAAAGATGTGCTGATGACCGAAAATCCCGACAGCTGCATCATTTTCTGCAGGACGAAAGAGCATGTCAACCAGCTGACCGATGAATTGGATGACTTAGGCTATCCATGCGATAAAATTCATGGCGGAATGATTCAGGAAGATCGGTTTGACGTCATGAATGAATTTAAACGGGGCGATTACCGGTACCTAGTCGCGACAGACGTCGCCGCGCGCGGGATTGATATTGAAAATATCTCCCTTGTCATCAACTACGACCTGCCGCTCGAAAAGGAAAGCTACGTCCACCGCACGGGCCGGACGGGGCGTGCAGGGAATAAAGGGAAGGCCATTTCGTTTGTCACCGCGTTCGAAAAACGGTTTTTAGCCGACATTGAAGAATATATCGGCTTTGACATTCAAAAAATAGAAGCGCCTTCTCAAGAGGAAGTGGCAAAGAAGAAACCTGATTTTCTATCTAAATTAAATGATCGTCCGGACATCAAAAAGGACAAAAGCGAAGAGCTGAATAAAGACATTATGAAGCTGTATTTTAACGGCGGAAAGAAAAAGAAAATCAGAGCGGTTGATTTTGTAGGAACGATTGCCAAAATTGACGGCGTGTCAGCTGATGATATCGGTATCATCACGATTATGGATAACGCCTCTTATGTGGAGATTTTAAATGGTAAAGGCCCTCATGTTCTTAAGGTGATGAAGGACACAACCGTTAAAGGGAAAAAGCTCAAGGTGAATAAAGCGAATAAATGATGAAGTGACCTGCTCCCTCTTAAAGGGGCAGGTCATTTTTCTGCCGGCTGACATCGGCGCTGGCCTCTTCGGGAACAAACGCGAGAATCACAATTCCGATTACAAATAGCACAATCAGGCTGAACACCGCAGTCGAGGATTTTCCGGTCATCTGGGCGGTAACGGCAATAAGCAGCGGCCCCATAATCGAGGCGAATTTTCCGAAAATGTTGTAGAAGCCGAAGAATTCATTGGCGTGGCGCTTAGGCACAAGCTTGGCGAAATAAGAACGGCTTAGGGCTTGAATGCCGCCCTGCGAGGTAGCGACAAGCATAGCCAGTATCCAGAAATCCAGTGTTGTCTCCAGAAAATAAGCGTATACGCAGACAATCATATAAATGACGATCCCGACGTACAGCATTGTCTTCCCTGTAAAGCGTTCTGCCAGTTTTCCGTAGACAATGGAAAACGGCGCGGCGACGACCTGAGTGACAAACAGGATAATCAGGAGGCTTGAGGGGCTGATCCCTAAATCAGATCCGTAGGATGTCGACATCGTAATGATCGTGCCGACTCCGTCGATATAAAAGAAATAAGCAAGCAAAAAGAGGAACAGCGCCCGGTACTGTCTGATCCGCTTCATCGTTTGGCCGAGCCGCTTAAAGCTGTTGATAACGATACGGGGTTCTCTTTTGATGGAATAGCGCTGATGGACATGCTTCAGCATCGGGATGGTGAACAGACCCCACCAGGCAGCTGTTATGAAAAAGGCGAGCCGACTTGCGGCCGGTACAGACAACGAAATTATCTCTGCTTGAGCGAGCAGGATGACAGCGATGCTGATGATAAATGGAATGGTGCTTCCGATGTAGCCTAAGCCAAAGCCCTGTGCCGAAACGAGATTCATGCGTTTTTCTGACGTAACATCAACAAGAAAGGCATCATAAAACACGTTGGCGCCGGAAAAGCCGATAGCTGATATCGTATAAAACAGCAATAAAAGCAGCCAATGTTCACTCGGGATAAAGGCAAGCAGCGCAGTGCTGGCGACACCGACAGACACAAAGAAACCGAAGAACCGTTTTTTGCACCCCTCATAGTCGGCGATCGTGCCTAAAATCGGTCCGAGCATGGCGAGAATAAATGTCGACATCGCAATAGTATAGCCTAAATAGGCAGTTGATTGAGCGGCGCCGACACCGCTTTCCGAAGCCGCTGATTTATAAAACAACGGAAACACCGCGGTGGTCACGACAATCGAGTAGGCGGAATTTGCCCAGTCATATAACATCCAGCTGTTTTCTTGTTTCGTAAAACGCTTCATCATCAGAGCCCCTCTCCGGAAACGATACTACCATTGTACGAGGATCAATTATGAAAAGAATGAAATGCACGTTAATTTTACAAACTGTTTATGTGTTGGCTGTTAAATCATACTTTTGATTTATTGATGGGTACCGGAATATCTGGTACCATTTCACTATATTTTCCGCATTTTCCAGAAGAGATTCAGCAGAGAGGAGATAGAGCATGAGGCGAATAGGCTTGTATATAAGCCTGCTGGTCACAGTTCTTGTGATGAGCGCATGCGAAAGTGATGGCGAGGCTCAGACGTTTGCAGATTGCGGCCAAAAGACAGTAAAATATACCGCAGCGAAACCGATGAGCAATAAGAATAATCAGGAGTTCAAAATTCTCACGAGCGATATGCAGCTGGCGATTGTATTCAGTGCCATGATACGTGTAAGCGAAGCATTTGATTATGGAATCGGCAATCCTGAATATTTCGTGCGGAGCAGCATGACTGAAGAAGCAGCAAACAAGGCAAAGGAGAACCTTGAATCGATTCAACTCGAAAACAAATCGCTAAAAAGACAAAACAGTGAGGCAATCGCTTTGCTTAAAAAAACCCGAAACCAAGAAATGAGCCGCGCTGAAATGCAGCAGCTGAAAGATAATCGAGATGCCTTTTTTGAGGTGTCTGACAGTATGATGACGCTCATCAGCCAGGTCACAACGAAAAACGCGAAGCAGACGAGACAGCAGCTGGATCAGCTGAAAAAACAATATACGCAATATAGCGCCGAAAGTGTGAAAATCATGAACAGTATTGTTAAGAAGCAGGGAGCTGACAAGGCATCATTTAAACGCCATTTGGAGACGCTGCTTCAAAAACAGCCCGGGCAGCCGGTGCTAAATGAATTGTATTGACCATTCCCGTCTTTCCCGGATGATATTGGCTGACACCAAAAGAATGTACAAAGGGCATTCTCCACTCATCACCATAGAAAACGGGCTTGGCGCTTTTAAACAGCTAGAAGTGAGCCATTGACTTGATTTCCTTACGTCAGCCGAGATGAATTTGTGACTGTAAATTATTTTTTTTGCAACATCGCAAGATATCCCTTGATCATATTTCTTTTAGCCTTAGCGAGTAGACTTTTATATTGAATAGACTCTTTGACTGGTAGTACATCGATTCATTTTCCTTCTCTTTTGTTAAAACCGCCGTGTTGAAGAAGGGATACCAAACATGTTCCCTAGAATTCGATCCGCCTCATTACCTTTATGTTTAAAAAAGCTGAGTCTAATTTACTTTTTAAGCTGAAAATGATAGTAACAGGGTTCTAGTAAGTACAAGTCGTTATTATCATTATTTTGACTGATGTTCCCTTTTAAAAGAATCATGTATGATCATTTAGGAAAACGCTTTCAAACAAAGGGGGATGCCAACATGTCTTATCGTATGAAACGAGTGTTGTTGCTTCTTGTCACTGGATTGTTTCTAAGTTTGTCTGCAGTCACTTCTACTGCCTCGGCTCAAACAGGCGGATCGTTTTATGACCCTTTTAACAGCTATAACTCTGGTTTATGGCAAAAAGCAAATGGTTATTCGAATGGGGATATGTTCAACTGCACTTGGCGTGCAAATAACGTATCAATGACGTCAGCAGGTGAACTGCGTTTGGCATTGACAAGTCCGTCTTATAACAAGTTTGACTGCGGGGAAAACCGCTCAGTTCAAACATATGGCTATGGGCTTTATGAAGTCAGGATGAAACCAGCAAAAAATGTAGGGATCGTTTCTTCGTTCTTCACTTACACAGGTCCAACGGATGGAACTCCTTGGGATGAGATTGATATCGAATTTTTAGGAAAAGACACAACAAAGGTCCAATTTAACTATTATACGAATGGTGCAGGAAACCATGAGAAGCTTGTGGATCTCGGATTTGATGCTGCCAACTCCTATCATACGTATGCATTTGATTGGCAGCCAAACTCTATTAAATGGTACGTCGATGGACAATTAAAGCATACCGCGACAAGCCAAATTCCGACTACGCCAGGAAAGATCATGATGAACTTGTGGAATGGTACAGGTGTCGATGACTGGCTCGGTTCCTACAATGGAGTAACACCGCTATACGCTCATTATGACTGGGTACGTTATACAAAAAAATAATATTAAATGTGATAAGAGCCTGCTGCCTCAATATAGCCAGGCTCTTTCTTTGTGACCCTTATGCTGCCACTTTACTCATTGTAGATTGATACAGTACAAGAGGATTTCCACCGGCGTTTTATTTTAAAACGAAATAACCCCAATCAATAGCGCCGCCATCGTCATCACAATCGTTGTCCCCACGGCCCATTTGATGGTGAATTTTTGATGGTCGCCAAAGCTGACACCTGCCATTCCGACCAATAGATAGGTGGAAGGCACAAGCGGGCTGAGAAGATGCACCGGCTGGCCCAGCAAAGAGGCTCTTCCGATTTCAGCGGCGTCTATTCCGTAAGCGGAAGCGGCTTCTGCGATGATGGGAAGGACCCCGAAGTAAAAGGCATCATTCGACATGAAAAAGGTGAAAGGCATGCTGACAATGGCTGTGATCAGCGGCAGGTGCGGGCCCATGGCATCTGGAATGAGTGAAACGAGAGAGTGTGCCATCGCATCGACCATTTTTGTGCCGGAGAGAACGCCTGTGAAAATACCTGCCGCAAACACCATCGAAACAACGTTTAGCGCATTTCCCGCATGCGCCGAAATCCGATTCTGCTGCTCTTTGACATTTGGATAGTTGACCATCAAGGCGATGGCGAACGCGGTCATAAAAAGAACAGGGAGCGGCAGCAGGCTGGTGATTAGAGCCGCCATCAGAGCGACAGTCAGCAGCAGATTAAACCATTGGAGAGCGGGACGTTTGAGCGGCGGTGCATCTATATCAGAAGACGGCGCGTATTCAATCGAAATGACGCCGAGCCGCTTCCGTTCTTTTGTTCCAAGAATATAAGCAACGGCGATTACCCAGAGAATGCCGGCGATCATGGCGGGAATCAGCGGCGTAAAGACCTCCGACGTATCCAATTGTAAGGAAGCCAAAACCCTCGCCGTCGGTCCGCCCCACGGAATAATATTCATAACACCCGAACCGAGCATCGCAATTCCCGCTAACACCAAACGATTCATGCCGAGCCGTTTGTAAAGCGGCAGCATCGCTGCGATGGTAAGCATGTAGGTTGTCGTTCCATCTCCATCCAGCGAAATGGTCATCGTTAACACCGCAGTTCCTACAGTGATTTTTAAGGGGTCTCCTTTGACAAGCGATAGGATTTTTGCAATGAGAGGATCAAACAAACCTGAGTCAATCATAATACCGAAATACAGGATGGCGAATAACAGCATGATTCCGGTAGGAGCGAGGTCTGTAACACCCTGAATCATCATCTCGCCGAGATCTTTGCCAAAGCCGCTTATCAATGCAAACACAACAGGAATAACAATCAACGCAATAAGAGCGGAAAGCCGGTTAGACATAATGAGGTACATAAAAACAATGATCATCACAAAACCAAGTACAGCAAGCACGATATGACCTCCCTCGTTTAACAATAAAATTAGTAAGCGCTTCCAAATGTTTTTTCTGCCAGGAAGGCTTATTTCAAATATGTATGACCCTGTATGCAGGTGTAGACCTAAAATCCTATTAAGCAGATTAGCAGTTTATATGAAGAATGCTGCGGGTAAATGTGCTGTAGAATGTTTTGTTTGGAAAAAGGGGGAACTGACATGAGTGATGATCAAAACAAACGTGTAAATGAACACTCAAAGGATGAGCAGCTTGAGCAGTACAGGAGCGATAACAGCGGGAAGAAAATGACAACAAACCAAGGTCTGCGGGTATCAGAGGATGAGCACTCGTTAAAAGCAGGGGTTCGCGGCCCGACGCTAATGGAGGATTTTCACTTCCGGGAGAAAATGACACACTTTGACCATGAGAGAATTCCAGAGCGTGTCGTGCATGCGCGCGGATATGGCGTGCATGGCTTTTTTCAGGTTTACGAGCCGATGACAGAGTACACACGGGCCAAATTTCTTCAAGACCCTTCAGTGAAGACACCCGTATTTGTCCGGTTTTCGACGGTCGCAGGTTCTAAAGGTTCCGCCGACACAGTGCGCGATGCCCGGGGTTTTGCGACGAAATTTTATACGGAAGAAGGAAACTACGATCTAGTCGGCAATAACATCCCTGTGTTTTTCATTCAGGATGCGATCAAATTTCCGGATTTGGTTCACGCGTTTAAGCCTGAGCCTCACAATGAAATGCCTCAGGCCGCGACTGCCCATGACACGTTTTGGGATTTTGTCGCCAACAACCCTGAGTCAGCTCATATGGTGATGTGGACGATGTCAGACCGAGGCATCCCGCGCAGCTACAGAATGATGGAAGGCTTCGGCGTTCACACGTTCCGTTTTGTCAATGAACAAGGAAAGGCGCGTTTCGTGAAATTCCACTGGAAGCCTGTTTTAGGCGTGCATTCTCTCGTATGGGATGAAGCGCAGAAAATTGCCGGGAAAGATCCGGATTTCCACCGCCGCGATCTGTGGGAAACCATTGAAAATGGCGGCACAGTTGAATATGAACTCGGTGTTCAGATGATTGATGAAGAAGATGAATTCAAATTTGATTTTGATATTCTTGATCCGACAAAACTGTGGCCGGAAGAACTTGTACCAGTAAAAATCATTGGGAAAATGACACTGAACCGCAACCAGGACAATGTATTTGCAGAAACGGAACAAGTCGCTTTCCACCCGGGAAATGTTGTGCCGGGCATTGATTTTACAAATGATCCGTTATTGCAAGGACGACTTTTCTCATATACAGATACACAGCTGATTCGTCTCGGCGGCCCAAACTTCCATGAGCTTCCGATTAACCGTCCGGTTTGTCCGTTCCATAACAACCAATACGACGGCTATCATCGAATGACGATCAATAAGGGACCAGTCGCTTATCATAAAAACTCTCTGCAAAACAATGATCCGTCGCCTGCGACAGCAGAAGAAGGCGGCTATGTCCACTATGAGGAAAAAGTAGAAGGCAAAAAAATCCGCCAGCGGAGCGACAGCTTTAACGATTATTACTCACAGGCGAAGCTGTTCTGGAACAGCATGTCTCCTGTCGAGAAACAGCATATCATCTCTGCTTTCTGCTTCGAGGTCGGGAAGGTTAAAAGCAAGGACGTACAGCGGCAGGTCGTTGACGTTTTCAGCAATGTCGATGCAGACTTAGCAGAAGAAATCGCCAAAGGAGTAGGTGTGGAGCCGCCGGCAAAACAGAAAGAATCAAAAGAGATTCTGACCTCACCAGCGTTAAGCCAAGCCCGTACCGTAACAACCGCGTTGTCGAGAAAAGTTGCTGTTCTCGTCGGAAACGGATTCGATGAAAAAGAGCTTCAAACAGTGCTGGATGCCTTAAAGCAAGAAGGGATCACGGTGGATATTATCAGCCAAACGCTGGGATACATCACAAGCAGCAACGGACAGCAGCTTGAGGCCAGCGGCACGTTCCTGACGACTGATTCTGTTCTGTATGATGCTGTTTACGCCGCAGGAGGACCAGCGCTAAAAGACAACAAGCAAGCGATGGCATTTATACAAGAAGCCTACAGCCACTATAAGGCGATCAGTGCGGCAAATGAAGGAGTTGACCTTCTTCAGGCAGCTGTCGGCACAACAGAGGGGCCGGGCGTCGTGACCGCGAAAGATGAAGCTGATTACACTGATTTCAGCAAGACGTTTATCGAGGCAGTCGCCGCCCACCGTCATTGGGATAGACGAATTTGACCTGCTCCTGTATCGTAAAGGAAGATACTTTTCATAAGGAGCATGACAAATGAATGAAAAACAGCTCGCTGAAGCTTACGAACGCGATGAAAATATGATGGTTTTGGTGTTCGCCCAATGGTGTGTGAACCATGATCTTGATCCAATGGCGCTGTACACCAAAGCCTATCCGCAGCAAAAACTCAATGAAAGCTTGAAAAAAACGATGGATGAACTGGTCGTGCCGAAACACGAATCAGAACACATTCCGGACCAGACTCTCATTGCGGTGTTAGAGATGTTTGGAAATACAGATTTGGCTCAAGTGGTTCATGAAGCGATTTTTGAACGCAACCAGAAAAAGAGACATTGAATTGTCTCTTTTTTTATTTGGAAGAATCGAACTGTTAGATCTAGAAACTGATTTGGTCAGTCTATTAAGGTGTACCTTGCTTAAAAAAGGGAATGATAAACAACGACATCAAAGGAGGAGATCGTATGAAATGGCATCACATGCCAAAAGCCGCGGGGATTGCGGTTTTGCTTTTTTCTGTATTCGTATATGCGGCCCCATCTTTAAAAGCAGTTCAAGCGAAAACGCCGATTGTCAGCAGCCATACGTACAAAAACATCAAGGAATTAAAGTATCCACAAGTGCATCACCTCGGGAATGCCGCGTTTGAAAAGAAAATCAATCAAGAGCTGAAAACCTACATTGAACAATCGTATCAGGAATATCTAAAAAACAAAAAAGCAGGCGAACAGCAGGGCTTCAAAACGGAATATCAAACAACCTTCAGCGTCAAATTCAATGCGGCAGACAAACTCAGTATTCAAACGCTCAATTATATTTATTCAGGCGGCGCCCACGGTTTGACGTCTGTCCAGTCCTTCAACTATGACTTGAAAACACAAAAGCGGGTGACGCTGAATCAGATTCTGAACACCAAAACAAAAGTCAGCAAAACGAGAGATTATCTGTACCGCTATATTAAAAAACACGATGAACTGTTTTTCCCTGATGTAAAGAAAGAGGATATAGCCCTTAACAAAGACACAATGTTTTATTTTACAAATAACGGGATCGCCATTGTTTTCGGCCAGTATGACTTGGGACCTTATGTAGCCGGAATTCGGGATGTGCAGGTGCCAGCCACTATTTATCAATAAAAAGAGCCATATCCTTTAAAGGGATATGGCTCAATGTTGTTACCACACAAACAGGCCGACAATCGCAGCGCTGAGTAAAGATACCGCAATTCCGCTGACGAGCAGCTTCCATACGTTTTTCCCGATCACCGTTGACTTTTCACCGTCAAGGATCGAGTTGTACGTTCCGTAAATCATGCCGACCGTACTGAAGTTGGCAAATGACGTCAGGAATGTCGTCGCCACCGCAACTGTGTGAGGGCGGAGTGATGTAAGATTGTTTTTCAAGTCAAGCATTGCAACAAATTCGTTTGTCGCCAATTTCATTCCCATCAGCTGAGCGACATACATCGCATCGTGTACCGACAGTCCAAGCAGGAATGCGAACGGACTGAAGAGATAAGCGAAAATCGTCTGGATGGTCAGGCCCTGCATGAAAATGCCGAGAATGCCGTTGACTGCTGACGTTAGCGCGACATATCCGATCACCATTGCCAAAATGACGATAACCATATTCATGCCGACAAGCATACTGTTAGAAATTGTAGAGAAAAAGTCTTTCTTCTCTTCTTTAGGCGGCGTATAGATGATATCTTCTTCCTCAGGCACATGAACGGGGTTCAACAGGTTTGCGATAATCAGCGCGTTTAAGCAGTTCAAAGGAATCGCTGTAAACACATATGTCGCAGGCACCATTGACAGGTAAGATCCAATAATAGAGCCGCTGATGCTGCTCATGCTCATTAAGCCGAAAGTAAGCAGACGGTTGTTATTTAATACCGTAAGCTGCTGGCGGATGACCGCAAGAGCCTCGGTATTTCCCAGGAACATCATTTGAATAGAGAAGAAGCTTTCTAATTTCGGCAGACGGGAAGCCTTTGAAATCACCCATCCGATTTTATCAATCAGCCAAGGCAAAATGCCGAAATAGGTTAAAATATCAAAGAATGTGACGATAAAGATAATTGGAAGAAGTGCACTGAAGAAAAAGTCCACTGTTTCATTCGCCATGACAGACGGGAAGACAAACGCGATACCGTCACTGGCGCAAGCAATCAGCCAAGTGAAGAATTCACCAATTTTTCCGATGACCCAGCTTCCGATTTTTGTTCCCAGCATAAACCAAGTAATCAGCAATTCCAGCACAATTAACGTAATGATCGGACGCCACTTGATTTTCTTTTTCTGCGGAGAACATAGGAATACAACTGCCATAATCACAATGAGACCGATAAGGTTTAATAAAAAATACATGATAGCAACTCCTATGTGGTTTATTATGGAAACGAAAAAAGCCCTTATCCTTCACAAATTCTGGAAATACAGAAAGTGTGAAAAATAAGAGCAAACAGAAAAGAACTTGTCCTTTTCAACTCGTTCAAATTTAATCAAACTTTCTTGTAGTCTAGTTTTTTACGGTTACTAGGTAGAAACAATCAGACCATATTACTGATTATATACAAGAATGTCTTTTTCTAAGATGATAGCAGTATTTTATCCTTTCATTTTTTGAAAATCAACCTTTTTAACTTTTTTCACAATAATAAAATTAATATTGCGGCATGAGAAAATAAAGGAATAACACGTTCGTGTGCCCTCCATTTCATGCAGTCAATTTGTTTGCAGATATTTGCTCTGTCTGATTTTGATAAGAGCCGTGTGGCACTCAGGATGGTGCAACAGCTGAAAAAAAACACACTTGCTCCGCAATGGAATCAAGTGTGTTTTTTCTTTGCTTATTTCCAAACATCGTTAGCGATTTCAACCACATGGCGGAGCTTCGCCCACTGCTGTTCTTCAGTCAGCTTGTTGCCTTCTTCAGTTGAAGCGAATCCGCATTGCGGGCTGAGGCAAAGCTGGTCTAAGCCTACATAACGAGACGCTTCTTCGATCCGGCGTTTCACATCATCCGGGTGTTCAAGTTCACCGAATTTAGATGTCACTAAGCCAAGGACTAGTTGAAGGTCAGGCCGTTTTACGTAACGGAGCGGCTCAAATCCGCCGGAGCGTGAATCATCATACTCTAAGAAAAGCCCGTCAAGATTCAAGCCGTCAAAAATGGTTTCAGCAGCTGCGTCATAGCCGCCTTCCGCTGTCCAAGTGGACTGGAAGTTGCCGCGGCAAATATGCATGGTGACAGTCAGGTCATCCGGACGGTCTGCAATCGCGTCATTAATTGATTTCGCAAACAGCTGGCGAAGCTCATCAGGTGTTGTTCCGAACGCTTCGATTTGTTTTAAGCCTTTTTCTGATAAGAAAACAGCCCATGCTGTATCATCAAGCTGGAGGTAACGGCAGCCTCTGTCATAAAACGCTTGAATCGCTTTTTTATATGCTTGGGACACATCGTGCTGGAAAAGGTGATAGTCGTTTTTGTATGCACCCTTTTCCAGTTTTCCGCGGAAAAACAGCATATTCGGGCTTGGGATTGTCATCTTAGGCGTCGCATCACCGGCAATGCTATGGAGAAATGAGTAATCTTCGAGCATTGGGTGAGTTGAAAAGTCGATATCATCTGTGACTTTAATGCCGCGTGCTTTTGTTTGTACGTTATGGAATTGAATCCCTTGCTCAGGAGTAAACGGCTCAACGCCATCCAAATTTTCCAGAAAATCAAAGTGCCACCATGCTCTGCGGAATTCACCGTCTGTCACGACGTTCAGGCCGGTTTCCTTCTGTTTTTCCACGATGCGGATGATTTCATCGTTTTCGATTTGGCGAAGCTGCTCAGCCGTTATATCGCCGGCCGCTTTTTGCAGCCGCGCTTTTTTAACGGGCTCTGATCTCAGCAAGCTTCCGACTTGATCCGCGCGAAACGGCGGTTTTTTTCTTTGAAGTGATTTTTGTTCTGCGGGTGTTTTTTGTTGTGGCATGTTGTCCATTCCTTCTTTCCATTCAAATATAAAAAGCTCTTCCTTGGGATAAGGAAGAGCTTGTCTGACAATCTCAACCTTATCTTCAAGAACAATCATTGTTCTAAAGGATTTAGCACCATTCTGTTAAACAGCGGTTGCCGGGTATCGCAGGGCCAGTCCCTCCACCTCTCTTGATAAGGAAAACCTTTTATGAAATTTTCTGATATTATCTATTATTCACACATTTTCTGATTCTGTCAATGATAGATTATCTCCACACATCATTTGCGATGTTGATGACATGACGCAGCTTCGCCCATTGCTGCTCCTCTGTCAAAAGATTGCCTTCTTCTGTAGAGGCGAAACCGCATTGCGGGCTGAGGCACAGCTGATCCAGGCTGACAAAGCGCGCGGCTTCATGAATTCGGCGTTTCACATCTTCAGGATTTTCAAGCTCGCCGTATTTCGATGTAATCAAACCGAGCACAATGTGCAGATCCTTGCGCTTCACAAAACGGAGAGGATCAAAGTTTCCAGAGCGGTCATCATCGTATTCCAAGAACAGTCCATCCAAGTGTAAGCCGTCCAAAATCGTTTCTGCAACAGCATCATAGCCTCCTGATGCCGCCCAAGTTGAACGGAAGTTGCCCCGGCAAATGTGCATCGTGATTGTTAAATCATCAGGCCGGTCTGCCACTGCCTCGTTAATCGTTTTGGCGAACAAGGCAGGCAATGTTTCTGGATCGCCGCCGAGTGCCCGGACAACTTCTCTGCCTTTTTCCTCAAAGAAGAGGGACCATGACGTATCATCAAGCTGAAGGTAACGGCATCCGGCATCATAAAAGGCTTTGATTGCTTTTTTGTACGCTTGGGCCAGATCATGAAAGTATTCCTCTTGGTCGTCATAAACTTTTTTATCCGCCTTTTCACCAAAAAACAGCATATTCGGGCTCGGAATCGTCAGTTTTGGTGTCGCATCTCCAGCAATTTCTTGTAAAAATCGATAATCAGCAAGCGCTGGGTGATCCGTAAAATCGAGTTTTCCCGTCACTTTGATGCTGCGTGCTTTTGTTTTTGCATTGTGGAACTGAATTCCTTCCGCCGGAATAAACGGTTCCACTCCGTCAAGCCCCTCCAGGAAATCATAATGCCACCAAGAACGGCGGAATTCCCCATCAGTTACCACTTCAAGGCCAATTTCTTTTTGCTTGTCTACAATCCGGATGATTTCTTGATTTTCGATTTCACGAAGCTGTTCTGCTGTGACCTTGCCGGCCGCTTTCTTCTGCCGTGCTTCTTTCACCGGAACAGATCGCAGTAAACTGCCAACATGATCGGCACGGAAGGGAGCGCTGTGTTGTTTTGCTGGTTTTTGTCCCGCACCATTTGTTTGTTGAGCCATGTCATTCGCCTCTTTTCTGAAATGTGTTGAACATAAAAAAGCTCTTCCTTCGAGTAAGGAAGAGCTTGAATGATCAAATCTCCGCCTCATCTGCAAGAACGCAATGTTCTAAAGGATTTAGCACCATTCTGTTGTGAAACAGCGGTTGCCGGGTATCATAGGGCCAGTCCCTCCACCTCTCTTGATAAGGTACATCTGCATATTCAAATTTCAATTATCTTAATATTATTACTTTTAGATCAATTGTCAATGATATTTTAGAAAATATGGTCATCTTTATCTTCATATAACACCATATCAAGCACGATAGCGATAGCCGTGCAGATCAGCACATCTTCTTCGTTTGCAATCTGCAAATGATAGGAATCACCCCAGCTGAGCCACTTCTTGCTGACTGACATTCGGACATTCTCTCCATCTGTTATCTGGAATTCATTTTTCCACAAGTCACCGTCGATTTCCCAGCTGAGCTTGGAAATTTCAAATTTCGGTTTGAAAAATGTTACTTTTTTCGTCACCTCACAAACCAATTCATCCCCAATTGAAATCTCATATCTCGGCAAAAAAGACATTACTTTTTGTTCGATAGAAACGAGCGATTTTCCAGATGAATCTGTCATTTGCAGCGAGTCGCCTAACGAAAAAAACCGGCCCTCTACCTTGAATTTCTCCTGTTCATCCCGGTTATAAATGTGGAATGCATCTTTAAACGAGAACATTTTTTGTTTCATAAATAAATCGATCATTGCGCAGTCTCCTTTTGAATTCGCCTTGTAAAAGATTACGGACAGGGGGTAAAAAGGTTTCAAGTTATGTTTTTAAAATGAAAAAGGCTGCAATTGGTCAGCAGCCTTTTCCTTGAAATATAGGTTTAGGAAAGATGCATCCGGCGTTTTTGGCGGATGGCGTCAAGGTCGATTAGGTTGTTTTGATGAGGTGCGGCTGCTGGCAGAGGGCTTGTCTTTTGCGGTTTGCGGCGATTGTCCTTGCTGAAAGAAAAAAGAAGATAGCCACATAATGCGATGATAATAAATAGAATCATTTTACATACCTCCCAAAAATTGTTTTGGTATTCTCTATTATACGGATAAAACGCCAATAAGTATTCAAAAAATTCTTAATCTACAAAAAATAAATAGCTGCCCCTCAAAAACAGTCTAACCTGATAATCTGAAAATAGTCTTATAAAATGGTGAGTTCTCTTGTTGATGATTGGTTCTATAGTTACTATCGGCGGGTGGTTAAATTCCTTTATATAACTTTTAACCTAAATTAAACTAATTCCTATTGACTGTTTTCTGGGTGGGAGCGCTTGCTTGTTTGGTTTATACCCTATTTTTCGTAATTGAACACAAAAAACCCAAATGACGGAGTATTTGGGCGATGGGAGTGAACGCGGGTTGTTTTTTGGGGAGATATAAGTGACTGATCAGAAGAAGCGTTTGAACATCTTTCTGATTTTTTGAAAGGGACTCGATTTCTTTTGGGTGTTAAGCGGTCTGGCTGTCATCCATTTTTTCAATAGACTCTTAGCGGCGATTGCATGTTTGGTCATCGGTTTTTCCTCCTCATTCGTCAATACTTGTTTTACGGAGGAAGTATTCGAAATGTTTCGTTTTTACGCAAAAAACCAGCCCTTTTTGGACTGGTCTTTCGCATTACGCCTGTTCTTCAAACAGTTTTGCAATCTCAACGATGACATTTACGGCTTTGACCATGTTATCGGCTGAGATGTATTCAAATTTGCCGTGGAAGTTTTCCCCGCCGGTAAAGATATTTGGTGTGGGGAGTCCCATGTAGGACAGCTGGGATCCGTCCGTGCCGCCGCGGATTGGAGAAATCTTTGGTTCAATGCCGAGGTTTTCCATTGCTTGCTTGGCGGTATTGACGATTTCAATGACAGGTTCGATTTTCTCTCTCATGTTGTAGTATTGATCGTTCATATCAAGCTGAATCCGGTCTTGGCCATATTTGTTTTGAAGTTCCTCAATGACACGCTTCATTGTTTGTTTTCTGTTTTGAAAGCGATCTTTGTCAAAGTCTCTTATAAGGTAATAGAGTTTTGTTTCCTCTACATCCCCTTGCATCGACAGCAGGTGGTAGAAGCCTTCGTAGCCTTCTGTGTATTCAGGCGCTTCGTCTGCCGGAAGCAGGCTGTTCAGCTTCATTGCGATTTTTGCAGAGTTGATCATTTTCCCTTTTGCCGTGCCGGGATGTACGTTGTTTCCTTTGATCGTGATTTTTGCTGAAGCGGCATTGAAGCTTTCGTATTCAAGTTCGCCGAGAGGGCCGCCGTCAACTGTGTAGGCAAAGGACGCATTAAATCGTTTCACATCAAATTTGTGCGGGCCTCTGCCGATTTCTTCATCGGGCGTAAAGGCGACTCTGATCGTGCCATGTTTGATCTCAGGGTGTTTGATGAGGTAATCCATAGCTGTCATGATTTCTGCGATCCCGGCCTTATTGTCTGCGCCGAGAAGGGTGGTGCCGTCTGTGGTGATGAGTGTGTGGCCTTTATAGCCGGACAGTTCCGGATATTGATCAGGCGACAGGGTGACCTGCAGCTTTTCATTGAGAACAATGTCTTTTCCGTCGTAGCTTTCAATGATTTGCGGATTGACGTTTTTGCCAGTAAAGTCTATGGCGGTATCGACGTGGGCTAGAAAGCCGATTGTCGGCACGTCTTTTTCAGTATTGGAGGGAAGAGTCGCCATGACATAGCCATATTCATCAATAGCTGCATCCTGCATGCCGATTGATTTTAATTCATCAACGAGCATGTTTCCTAACGTCAACTGGCCGGGTGTGGAAGGGCAAGTGTCGACGGATTCATCGGACTGCGTGTCGACTTTTACGTATGTAGTAAACCGTTCAATGATGTCTTCTTTCATTTCCAATCATCTCCTTTGTCTTATTTTATCATGGCGGGATGAGAGATTTCTATTGCACAATACCGTTTCGAATAGCAAAAACGACTGCCTGTGTCCGATCTTGGGCATTGCACTTTTGGAGAATGCGGTGCACATGGGTTTTTACGGTGCTTTCACTGACGAAAAGCGCTTCCGCAATATCTTCATTTCTCAACCCGTAGGCCATTTGCTGAAGAACTTCGAGCTCTCTTTTAGTAAACGGATCTGCCGGTTCTTCGGCTTGAGTTTGCTGCTTCGAGCGAAATGTTTCGCTGATAATTTTAGCCGCTGTGGCTGTGCGGAAAATCGCTTCGCCTCTGGCCGCGGCGCGAATGGCGTCAATCAATTCTTCAGGAAGCGTATCTTTCAGCAGATAGCCGACTGCGCCCGCGCGAATTCCTTCAAAGACATATTCTTCGGTATCAAAGGTTGTTAAAATGACAATTTTCGTATCTGGAAGTGCGGACATAATGTCTTTCGCCGCTTCAATGCCTGAGCAATGCGGCATTTGGACATCCATTAGGATGACGCTGGGTTTTGTTTGCTTTGCCAGCGCAATAATGCCGTATCCGTCGCCAGCCTCACCGGAAACCTCCATATCCGGCTGTGCGTTGATGATGTAACGGAAGCCTTCGCGTACAAGCGGCTGATCATCGGCAAGTGCGACGCGTATTTTATCTTTGTTCATCTTTTTTCTCCTTATTCGTTATCGTCAGCGGCAATGCCAGCTCAATTTGCAGGCCACTCGGCTGTACGGCGCTGAAAGAAAGAGAGCCACCTGCTATTTCAGCGCGCTCTTTCATTCCTGTCAGCCCAAATCCGCAAGTAAGATTGCCGGTGAATTGCCCGTCGTCGGTGATGGTGAGGTAGAGATGAGTTTCGTCGTTAGATAGGACGACAGCCGCTTGGTCAGCGTGAGCATGACGAATCGTATTGGTCAGCCCTTCCTGCAAAATGCGATAGATCGTTTCGCTTACATGTTGAGGCCAAGACTCTTCTGACAGGCCAGCAGTGTCTAACGAAACGTGCAAACCGCTCCGTTCCTCCACTTGATGAATAAGTCCCCGCAAAGCCGTAAGACCGACCAGCGATTCACTTCGGCCCATTTGGTGAACGACAGACCGGACTTCCTGAAGGCATTCTCTGGCGACAGTCAGTACATTTTGAATGACTTGTTCTGAATCCTCCTTGCTGCTTTTCAGGATATAGGGAAGAGATTGAAGCTGAACAATCACAGAAGTCAGCTCATGACCGATGCTGTCATGAATGTCGCGGGCAATTCTTGTACGCTCCTCGAGGACCGCGTATCTTAAAGAAAGAACAGAAGCCTCTTGCAGCTCTGCGTGCGCTTTCTGGAGTTCTCCATGCGCCTGCTCCAGCTGCTCATGCATTTTCGCCAATTCAGCATGATTCCGTTCAGCCTCTCTTCTCGCTTCTCGCCTGAAACGAACGGAGGAAAAAAAGACGTATAGTCCGATCATGATCGAGATGTTGCCAATGATGGTATCCAAGTTCCCGCCATGTATGGATAGCACAAATATATTGCCGCCAATTATACATGCTGTAAATATGATGGAAAGTCGTGAAGGGAGCCAGAAGGCCGCATAAATCATTAAAAATACAATCAAAAAATAGGCGGCTCCCTGTTCTTGACCTGAATCAAGCCAAAGAAAAATGGTAAGGAGCCAAAGCCCGATAAATATGCTCAATTTGACAGCAACGGATGCTGCATAGCGAATGATCCAAATGAATGCTAAGTATACCGCAAACACAAACGCTAACAAAATAGAATTAGCTTTACCTGGATGAAATAAAAATTGTATGCAATTCAAAATGAGAATAAGGCTCGGCACAAGCTTCTTGTAGTGCCGAGCCGGAGATTGTCGGTTCATGCTGGTCCTTCTTTCAGTTATTGAATCGATACTTTGCCAGCGGTCAGCCGTCTGTATTCTTTGTAAAGCATGATGTTGCGGGCTGTGATGGTGCCGAGGGGAATGAAGAACATAGAATGAATAATGGAAATAAAAATCTCATTGCTCTCAGGCAGCCATACTCTCGCGGCCATCCGCAAAGAAAGTATCACTAGAATGAGGATAACACTTCCAAGGGAGCCGCGTGAAGTGACCTTTCCAGTTTCCGGGTGAAGCCGCACGTTTACCATCTTTCCGATGCCAAACCCGCAGGCCAGCCCGATCAGTAATAGCATACCGCTGATCGCTACGTGTAATACAGAATGAACATATACCGGCTGAAATGATGCTGATACGCCCCATAACAGCAAGAGCGGAATGATCAGCAGCTTCCCGGGCTTTACCTTTCTTTCTCGATACATCGATAAAACAATAAGAATAAAGACTATAAAAATATAAGGGCTCATCGCCATGTCATCAAATCCTTTCTGCATTAAGCATAGCGAATATGCAGAAAAAAAACGTCAACCGGCAGATTGATTTTTCTGATCTGTCCTCTGCCAACTTGGCCGGAATAATATGAAACAATGATTAAACTTCTTGAAAATGGATGCGGACCCGTTTTAAACATTATATAATGATCCCAGGTCATTTTTTAGGAGGGTTTACATCATGGCAATACTTGTAACAGGCGGCGCGGGATACATCGGGAGCCACACATGTGTTGAATTATTAAATAGCGGCTATGACATTGTCGTTCTTGACAATCTATCCAACAGTTCGGCGGAGGCGCTGAACCGCGTTAAGGAGATTACGGGAAAAGATTTAACATTCTATGAAGCGGATCTATTGGACCGTAAAGCGGTAGATTCCGTTTTTGCAGAAAATGAAATCGAAGCTGTAATTCATTTTGCGGGGTTAAAAGCAGTCGGTGAATCTGTTGCGATTCCGCTCAAATATTATCATAACAACCTGACGGGTACGTTTATTTTATGCGAGGTCATGGAGAAGTACGGCGTCAAGAAAATCGTGTTCAGTTCATCTGCCACGGTGTATGGCGTTCCGGAAACATCGCCAATTACGGAGGACTTTCCATTAAGTGCGACAAATCCTTATGGGCAGACGAAGCTCATGCTTGAACAAATTTTGCGTGATTTGCATACAGCCGACAATGAATGGAGTGTCGCGCTGCTTCGTTACTTTAATCCATTCGGTGCGCATCCAAGCGGACGGATCGGTGAAGACCCGAACGGCATTCCGAATAACCTCATGCCGTATGTGGCGCAGGTAGCTGTCGGCAAGCTTGATCAATTAAGCGTATTCGGCAATGATTATCCGACAAAAGATGGGACAGGCGTGCGCGATTATATTCATGTCGTTGATCTCGCTGAAGGACATGTCAAAGCATTGGAAAAAGTATTGAATGCCACAGGAGCAGATGCCTATAATCTCGGAACGGGTACAGGCTACAGTGTGCTTGAAATGGTCAAAGCCTTTGAAAAAGTGTCAGGGAAAGAAGTTCCGTACCGTTTTGCGGACCGTCGTCCTGGAGACATCGCCACCTGCTTCGCAGATCCTGCGAAAGCAAAGCGTGAACTGGGCTGGGAAGCAAAACGAGGCCTGGAGGAAATGTGTGCCGACTCTTGGAGATGGCAGTCTTCTAATGTGAATGGGTATAAGAGTGCGAAAGCATAAAAAGAAGAGCTAGGGTTTTCCCTAGCTCTTCTTTTTATTTATCCAAGTTTACTTCAAATGTAAATGGGTTGATTGTAATATCGTAGTTTTCGGAAGAACCATCTAAAATAATATTCGCTGTTTTGCTTTCGATCTTAGGAAAAGCAATAACGCCTTCAGTTTTAACGCCCGGTAAGATTTCACTTTGAATTTTAGGATACTCTGAAAGGTCGGATTTAGGCTCGATTTGTTTATTATCAGCTGTAATTTTGGCATTGAATTTATAAAAATTGATTTCATCTTTTGATTTGTTTTCTATATTTACATATAGGCGAGTTTCTTTTTCAGCAAGTTCAACCTTTTGAAGCGTAAGTGCAAATCCGTGCTGGTTTTGTGTTTTATTCACGTTAATTGTTTTTTGAGCTGGAGCAAAAGCTGTTGCATAGTCGCTTTTTTCAATGGAATCGGCAACAATTCTCGGTGCTGAAACAGATCCGCCCAATGCGTTTTCGCCATCAAATTTGTCTTTCACTGTACCGACTACATGAATAATATCGTCATCTTTAATATCTAAATTAGAATCGTCACTCATAATAATAGTATTTTTGCTTAACTTTTCTGGATTGTTATAGCCTTGAAGGTATGTACCATTATCGTCTTGTTCAACGTCAAAAACTTTAACATATAGATCAACTTTATAATTTTTAAATTGATCAGCATTGGTATATAGTTTTTCTATATCAGCCTTTTGTACTGTTTTCGCTGACTTTTTAGAGTCGGAGCTGGTAGAAGCTTGAGAGTCTGTATCGTTTCCGATATTTGCAAAAATGATGAAAATGATAACGATCGCTAAAATAAATGTAATGATTTTATGTCTCATAAAAAAGTTGCGTTGATCCTTACCGCAGTTCGGACATTTTTTAACACCTTTTGCAATCTCTTGACCGCAAGCTTTACAGTGTGTTAGTTTATCTGACATTTTATTTCCTCCTATGTAATTAAATGCTTAAAATATATGTTCTATTTTGCCTATATATTTTCGTATAGTCAATGATAAATTACAGATAAAATTTTAAATTTTAATTTTTAAAAAAGGTGCTTTTTATCATATCGGTTAAAAGTTTTCATTTATTAACAGTTAAATGTCTTTTTCTTTCTCTTAATTTACTGACCAAATCTCCGCAAACACCCCTTGAATCAATCCAAACCGTCACTTATAATGCTAATATCAGAAAGAAAAAATGATAGGATAATAACATTGGTTTTCTAGGGTTCCGCAATGGAAATTGGACTGTGACCGAGAGAAAACACATAGCAGCCCAGCTGTTATGACACGGTGGGATAAAAGCCCAGGAGTTTCTGCTCTTTTACGAGAGCGTACTCCTGGGTTTTTTTGTTGATAGGATCTGAAGAAGGAGTGTTTTGTGATGAAAAAGAAAATGCTTGATGTGCTGATGCTTGTGATTGGCGCTTTTTTCTTCGCGCTTGCGGTGAATTTGTTTGCGATTCCCAATGACCTTGGAGAAGGCGGGGTCACTGGGATTACGCTGATTTTGTATTATGTGTTTCAATGGTCTCCCGGAATAACGAACTTTATTTTAAATGCGTTTCTGCTTGTCGTCGGCTACAAATTTTTGGACGGTAAAACGACTATCTATACCATCATTGCCGTAGCGGCGAATTCGCTTTTCCTGCATCTGACACACGGGTGGAGCATTCCGTCTGATGAATTGATCATCAATACAATTTTCGCAGGTGTCTTTGCGGGAGTCGGGATTGGGATCATTATCCGGGTTGGCGGGACGACAGCTGGTTCCGCGATTTTGGCCAGAATTGCTAATAAATATTTAGACTGGAATGTCAGCTACGCGCTCTTGTTTTTTGATTTACTCGTCGTATTTAGCTCATATTTTATCATTGGCACGGAAAAAATGATGTTTACCATCGTGATGCTGTATATCGGTACGAAAGTGATGGACTTCATTATTGAAGGCTTGAATACGAAAAAAGCCATTACGGTTATTTCGGAACATAAGAGTGAGATTGCTAAGCAGGTAAATACCTTGATGGATCGGGGAGTGACGATTTTATCGGGAAAGGGAAACTATACGGGCCAATCCAAAGAAATTTTGTATATCGTCATTAATAAACAGGAGCTGTCCATGCTGAAGAAAATCATCAGAAGCTGCGATAAAAAAGCATTTGTGATCGTTCATGACGTACGCGATGTATTCGGTGAAGGCTTTGTTGATATATCGAAATAATGAAAAATCCCTCTGCGTGCAAAGCAGAGGGATTCGTTCGTTTAGAACGGATATTTGCGGTATTGCTTCTGTATCGAAATCCATTTCGTTACGGTAAATTCCTCGACCACCCACGGATTTCCGAAGCGGCCGACTCCGCTGGCTTTGTTTCCGCCAAAGGCGATATTCGGCGAGTCATTGACGGACTGGTCGTTGACATGGGTCATGCCGCTGTCAATTTGCAGGGCGAATGCTTCACCTTTTTCTAAATCAGAAGTAAAAACTGCCGAGCTAAGGCCGTATTCTGTATCATTTGCCATGTCAATCGCTTCCTGGTCGCTGGAGGCTTTGATAATGGTTGCAATCGGGGCAAACAGCTCTGTTTGGGCAATATTGCTGTTGTTGTCGGCACCGACAAAGACGTACGGTGTGAGTACGTTCCCGACACGTTTTCCTTCAACCGCAAGTTCGATGCCGTCTGCCTTTGCCTGCTCAATGATCTCCAGCGCTTTTTCGATTTGGCGCTCGTTGATCAGCGGGCCGACAACGGTTTTCGGGTCGGTTTGATCACCGTATGGAAGCTGTTTGACACGGGCGGTGAATTTTTTGACAAATTCGTCGTACACTTCTTGATGAACGATGATCCTGTTGATAATCATGCAGATTTGCCCTTGGTGAATAAATTTCCCGAAAATCGCCGCGTCCACAGCACGGTCGACATCTGCGTCAGAAAGAACAGCGAAGGGGTTGTTGCCGCCGAGCTCAAGGGCCATCCGCTTGAAGTCACGCCCGGCGATTTCACCGATGCGGCGCCCGACAGCGGTTGATCCTGTAAAGCTGATTAATTTCGGGATCGGATTGGTCAGCATGCCGTCTCCGATTTCCTTTAAATCCGTCAGTATGACGTTGAGGACACCCGCAGGAAGACCGGCGTGTTCAAACGCTTTCGCAATGGTGGTTCCGCCGGAAAGAGCGGTTTGGATATCAGGCTTGTGAACAACACTGTTTCCCAGCGCAATCGCCGGAGCAATGGTTCTCATGGATAAATTCATTGGAAAATTAAATGGAGAAATCGATGAAATGACACCGAGCGGAAGGCGGTAAATCTTATTGATTTTCCCTTCAATATCGGATGGAACCTCTTTGACGCCGCCTAATTCGCCGGTGTATGTCATCGCTTCATCTAAAATCGCAATTGTCTGCTCAAGCTCAATCGTTGCTTTAATGATCGTTCCGCCGGTTTCGCGGGAAATCATCATGATGATGTCATCACGATTTTCCTGTAAGTAGCCGCGCGCTTTTTGCAGGACTGCTTTTCGGTCTTCTGCTGTGCTCTTGGCCCACTCTTTTTGCGCTTGCTGTGCAATGTCAAAGGCATCCTCCAGCTGTTTGCATGTTGCCAGAGTGGCTGTTGTGATGACAGACTGGTCATACGGATTCAAAATGTCCTCCGTGCGCCCGCTTTCCCCTTTGATCCATTTTCCGTTGATAAAACTTTCGTTTAACGCTTCTAAACTCATTAATGATCATCCTCCTTTAGTTCTGCATACCCCTTACTGTTTCCACTGGAATTAATCAGTAAACGAACGCTTTCATTTTATCATCGCCTTTTTTTATTGGAGAACCAGTGAATTTCGCCTTATACTGAATATACAGATCCTTACATAAGAGAGGAGACTCTATGAAATCGCTTCTGGCTGTATATCCCAGTTCGATTGTATCTGAGAAGCTTTGCGTAAAGGAAGACTGTCTATGCTTTTTTGATGAGAGCAGTCAGAGATATATCTCCATCCCGAAAACAGAGATCAGCGATAAAGAGGCCTTGCTGCTGCAGTCTTTTTTAACACCTGTGGATGGGGTCAATCAATTGTCTTTAAAGTCGCCGGAGGAAAACAAGTGGTTTGCGTTTCTTTTCTCTAAAGGAGGAGTGCCGGAGAGCATAAAAAAACGGACGAGATTTGTTCATTTTCATTTGCTCGGTAAAATAGAACGGACGTCCTTTGCGGAAGCAGTTCGCCATTTTTGGCCGGTGCCTTTTGTGATTGTGTGGATGCATGAGGACAGAGGCGTGGTTGTCGAGCAGGAAAGTGAAGCGGCAGCGGGCAAGGACGAACTAGAATCACTCGCTAAGGTTCTTGAGGGTGATTTCTACTCCAGTGTCCGTTTTTATGCCGGGAGATTTTATGAACCGGATGAGAGTCTGCGTAACCATTATGCCCGGGAACAGACGTATTTCTTATTTGCTGAAAAACGGCTGCCCCAGATGCAGAGTGTAACCTTTGAGATGATATTTCCTTTTTTATTATTAGAAACTGAAAAAGAAAAGCTTGAAACGCTGCTCTCTGAAGAAGCTGAGATTTTATTTGGAAATGAATCTGAGTTGAGGAAAACGATTAAGCTGTTCATTGAAAACAATTCAAATGTGACGTTAACGGCGAAAAAACTGCATCTGCATCGCAACAGTCTGCAATATCGGATTGATAAATTTATTGAGCGATCGGGGATAGACATTAAAACGTATAAAGGCTCACTGCTCGCCTATTTTATCTGCCTGCAAAGTGAAGCTTCAGAGTAAATTGGAAATATGCACGAAAAATAGCTGGTTGATTTTATGAAAGCTGCCTATTCCCGTGGTAGGAAAAGGTTGTTACACTCAATTCAGGAAAGCGTTTACATAAAAAGGGGGATGTGAAATGGCTGAATTGCGGATGGAGCACATTTATAAATACTATGATCAGAAGGAAGCGGCTGTTGACGACTTTAACCTTCATATTGACGATAAGGAATTTATCGTATTTGTCGGCCCGTCCGGCTGCGGGAAATCAACGACGCTGCGGATGGTCGCGGGCCTTGAAGAAATTTCGAAAGGTGATTTTTATATTGAAGGAAAACGGGTCAACGATGTGGCGCCAAAGGATAGGGACATCGCGATGGTATTTCAAAACTACGCGCTTTATCCCCATATGACGGTCTACGATAATATTGCATTCGGACTGAAGCTTCGAAAAATGCCAAAGCCAGAAATCAAGAAAAGGGTGGAAGAGGCCGCTAAAATTCTCGGGCTGGAGGACTATTTGCATCGCAAACCGAAAGCGCTTTCCGGAGGTCAGAGACAGCGGGTCGCACTAGGCCGTGCAATTGTGCGGGATGCAAAGGTGTTCCTGATGGATGAGCCTTTGTCGAATCTGGACGCAAAGCTGAGGGTGCAAATGCGGGCGGAAATTATTAAGCTCCATCAGAGGCTGCAAACCACAACAATTTACGTGACGCATGACCAGACAGAAGCGTTGACGATGGCGACACGAATCGTCGTTATGAAAGACGGGAAAATTCAGCAGATCGGGACGCCAAAGGAAGTATATGAATTCCCTGAAAACGTATTTGTCGGCGGTTTTATCGGCTCACCAGCGATGAATTTTTTCAAAGGGAAGCTGACGGACAGTGTCATCAAAATCGGTTCTGCGGCATTAACCGTGCCGGAAGGGAAAATGAAGGTGCTGCGGGAAAAAGGCTACATCGGCAAAGAGGTCATTTTCGGCATCCGTCCTGAAAATATTCATGATGAATTGATTGTCGTGGAATCGTATAAGGACTCTTCCATTACAGCGAAAATCAATGTCGCGGAGCTGCTCGGTTCTGAGATCATGATTTATTCGCAGATCGGCAGCCAAGACTTCATCGCACGGATTGACGCCCGTCTCGATATTCAATCAGGTGATGAACTGACGGTTGCGTTTGACATGAATAAAGGCCATTTCTTTGACAGTGAGACAGAAGTGAGAATTCGTTGAGTTCAAAACTCTCGAGTGCCCTTTTTGCGATTCACATAAAAAAAGGGGAGGTATGGTATGCGGATGGGAGAAGTCGTTTATGGTTTTTGCGTACGTGGTTTCTAAAAGGGTGACCACAAAAATCAGAATACAAGCAGAGCTAGCGGCTGCGAGGCGTAGGAAAACAGTGTTCCAATCATAGGTTTCATCACTGTGCTGCCTGTTAACATCTGGAAAATATTGAAAAGAGAGTGGTTTACGCGCTCTCTTTTTGTTCGGTTTCAAATCGATTCCTCTTTATATCATTTTTTATTGCAAGTAAACGATTCGATTTCTTCCGTATTCAATTATCATGTGTGTTTTAAAGTTGTTCTTGAAAATCCAATAAATCAACCGATGAAAAAGGAGGAAGAAATAGACAGAAAGCAGGGAATCGATTGAAACGTTTTATTCTAAGCATTTTTCTTTTAGGAAGCTGCTTGGCTCTCGCGGCTTGCGCTGATCAAGAGGCAAACACGGAGCCTCAGATGCCGAAAGCTGAACAAAAGAAACCGGAAAAAAAGGCAGTGCATGTTCAGAAAAAAGAAGACGATACGTCCGCATGGATCAAAACAGAGAAACCGGCAAAGCTGCCGATTTTGATGTACCATAGCATTTCCTCTGGAAACAGCCTCCGTGTCCCGAAGGAAGAGTTCGAAGCGCATATGAAGTGGCTTCACGAAAACGGCTATCGGACATTAACGCCCAAAGAAGCGTACCTCATGCTGACACAGGATAAAAAGCCGAGTGAGAAATGCGTATTGATTACATTGGATGACGGATACACCGACAATTATCAAGATGCGTATCCAGTGCTAAAAAAGTACGGAATGAAGGCGACAATTTTTATGATAGGCAAATCGATTGGACATAAAAATCATCTGACAGAGAAGCAAATGAAGGAAATGGCGAAGCATGGCGTATCGATTGAAAGCCATACGATTGACCATCTTGAGCTGAATGGGTTAACGCCTGAACAGCAGCATAGTGAGATGGATGATTCGAAAAAACTGTTTGATCAGATGTTTCATCAGCAAACTTCTATCATCAGCTATCCGGTAGGGCGCTACAATGAGGAGACGCTGAAGGCCGCCAAAGATACGGGCTATCAAATGGGCGTGACGACAGAACCAGGCGCGGCATCGAGAGACCAAGGAATGCATGCTCTCCATCGCGTACGCGTGTCGCCGGGCATGTCGGGTGCGTCTTTTGGTGCGTATATCGAATCAATGAAATGAAAAAAGGCGGCGCTCAATCGCCGCCCCCGCAGCCGGAATCGCTGAAACCTCCGTCACTGCCGCATCCATCATGATGCGAGCCGTTGTCTGAATAACCGAAAAACCCGCTATCCGCTTGCTGACGGCTTCTATTTTTCGAAGGCTGCGGCTGAATGATGTAAAGAAAAACAATAATAGAGATAATCAATAAAATGATCACCATCACTTCTCATCACTCCCTTGTTTCACCATATTTGTTATACGGGTCAAACGCTGATCGGTTTCATTTCAAAGAGACGGACTCTTTCAGCCGGTCTCTGAGCCAGCGCTTTACTACTCCCTGGCCTCTGTTAGACAATAATGTGCTGACACGCCAATACATAGGGGGATGAGGAGCGAACTGAAAATCAATTAATCTGAAAAACCAGCTTTTATCGCGTGTGAGAGAGTCGATGGTAAGCTCGTCCTCGTCTGCTTCAGAGCTGTAAGCGCTTCGTTTTTGTGTATCCTCATCCTGCCGAACCGCCAAGATCCTCAAGGCCTCGGCCATTTGTTTGTACCCGCCTTCCAGCATTGATGCGCCAAGGTTGTCAGCACGAACCTCCATCCACTGTGAACAAAAGGATTGATAGAGCTGAAATAGGATGATGATGGCCATAATGAAAACCCAAAGTGTCACTTTGTGAGCCTGCGGATGGGTGATATGCTGCTCAATGAGGAGGATGATCCCCACGACGGCTCCGAGATATAGAAAACGCAAAAGTTGTGATGACAGAACATCGCGTTTTTTAATATGAATTGCCTCATGGGCCAGAATGCCTTCGATAACATGCAGCGGAAGGGTTAGGGTAGCGCTCGTCAAAATAACCATTGACCTTCCGACATTCATGCCCACTGCCATTCCGTTGTAATCTTCACTCTCCGTTTCATATATGCGGACATGGGAAATGCCGGCCTTGCGAAAAATCTTGTCGGCCGCTGCCTGTACGTGCGGCTGATGACAAGGCTTGGCATCCATTGCCGCCCGCAGCACACGGTCTGACAGATACATGTTGAATACCCAGTACAGCATCACAGCACCAGCCATGATCCATGGAGAGGCATGTAGTGCGTATAAAGCAAGCACCAATAACCCATATGCTGATACGCCTTTTACGCTGACAGCAAAATACAGCTTCCCAAGCAGCCGCTTCACATTTTTTCTATGATAAAACGGCAAAACAGAAATCACAGTGTTCTCGTTGTTTTCTGAATCGATGTATTCGCCGAAGATTGCTTTCCATCTTTGCGGTTCTTTTACCGTCAGAAATAGTGTTTCACCAGGAAAAGACAGTTTGATGACTTGCTGAAAGCTTGTTGTCAGATCTAAACGGGATGAATACATTGTCAAAAGCGGATGGAGCTTTAAAAGATCAACCGTAGATTCAAGCTGAATGTCTTTCAAATCAGAAAGCGGGTATGTACGGGTTTCATAACGAGAGCTGATGTGCAATGTTTCTAAGGAAGCTGAATACATAACGTTCGCACTAAAAACATTCCATATTCGTTTCACCAGTGCCCCTCCGCCGGAAATCATGCCGAAAAGGATCACATATTTGAGGGGGCTTGGGTCAGGCCCATAGATGAAAAAAATAACGGCGCCCGCAAACACGACGGCTGTCAGTGTGATGTCTGACAGGAGGCGTGTTTTGTTTCTGGCAAGCTCGACTTCCTCCCAATCCCCGGAAGGTTTTGCTGCCTGCTCTGAAACAGTGAGATCCATTGCGGTCCAGTAGCAGGTGAACATGATCGCAATCGAGATAATACCGTCCATAAATGATTGATGAGAGAAGATGTAAACAGCAGCGCCGATCCACAGAACAATATCAATCCAAAAGTCTATGGCCGGAATGAGTTTTGCTGCGAGGGCTGATATAAAATAAAGTCCCAGCCCGAGAATCGCAAAAAGAAATAGATGTGTTCCCATAGGCATGCCAGAGTCCTTTCTATCTAGTATTTCCAACTATTACTATAGCATGATGCGGGAAGTTGGAAAAACACTGACATGCAAAAAAAGCAAGTTCTTCCGATTTGCGAAGAACTTGCTTGAGGTGTCTCAATAAAATAGATGCAGCAGCAATAAGGTTAAGGACACTGTAATCGCTCCCCCGATTCGGGTGGATACCTGGGCGAATGGCATTAATTCAAGCCTTTCTGCGGCGCTTAAAATAGCGACGTCCCCGGTGCCGCCTTGTCCTGAATGGCACGCATTGATAATAGCGGTTTCAATCGGGTACATGTTCAGCCATTTTCCGGTGAAAAAGCCGACGACCATCATGGTTATAACGACAGACAAAATCGTAATAATATTGCTGATATTAAAGGCGGCGATAAGCTTGTCCCACGGCGTCATGGATACTCCGATTGCAAAGAGCAGCGGATAGGTCACAGCAGTTGAAAAGAAGCGGGACACTCCAAATGCGCCATTTTCGATTGAGGCAGGCGCCAATCTGAACAGCTTAATCAGGACAGCCAGCAACAGCATCGCAACAGGTGCGGGGAAACTGAAAAAGTCGTGAGCGAGCATGCCAACTAAGTATAAAGAGACTGCAAGAATTCCGCCTGACGCAAATAAAGAAAGGTTGAACATTTGCTGTCCGCTTTGTGATTTCTGCAGCGCAGGGGACTCTTGTTCTGACCGATCCACTTTACCGTTGCCTGTCCATTCCGGTTTTTTCTTTCCAATTCTATTCAGCAAACCCGCTAGAATGATCGCGCACAGGCTGCCTAGCATAATTGACGGCAGAACAAGGGCGAACGCTTCTCCTTGAGACATAGGCATGATGTCAGAATAGCCGATCGACAGCGGGATAGCGCCTTCTCCGACACCGCCAGCCATGATAGGAATGACGATGTACAGCAGTGTGTGCTGGAATCCGAGCCCAAGAATTGTGCCGACAGCCAGACCGACAAGAGCAGCCGCGACAGAACCGGCAATAAGCGGAATAAAGATTTTCATGAATGCTTTTATGAGTGTTTCTCTTTTCATGCCGAGGATGCTTCCGACGACAATCCCGGCGATAAATAAGTATAGAAAGTTTGAGTTTTCTGTAAATTCTGTGGTGGATTTGACGATATCATTAGGCAGCAGGTGATAGTAGACGACAGCGGACGGAATAAAAGTAGCTAGGATGGCAGGGCCGCCGATTGAACGAACAATCGGTATCGATTTGCCGATTTGGGCAAAGGTAAACCCGAAAAATGCCATAACGGCAATGGATGTCAAAATGTCGCTTTTTACATTGTGATGCATAACAAATACGGTGATTAATATAAACAGCAAGACATACACAGGAAGCGGTATGATGCCTACTTTTATATTCATGGCTTTGGCAAACACATTTTCTTTTCGAAATCCTTTATAAATTGTATCCGTTTGCAACTGCACTTGTGTTTGAAGCTCTTCCATTGAAAAACCTCCCCCTATTCTTGATGCATTGAATTGTTCACTACGTTAATCATACTGAAAAATTCAAATAATGGATATATTAAAAATGTACTATTCAGCTTGTCACAACTTTTCGGTTCACCAGGAAAGAGACAATCTGACTAAAATCGGCCTATGACAGAGTAATGAGAAATGAACACAAGAGCCTGCCAAGCATTTTATTCGCAAGAAACAATGTGTTGATGTACGATAAAAAAGGGTCATTTATCCTAGCGTCCGCCATAAATCAGCAACAAAACAGACAACAATCCGTCACATCATTTAGGTCTTTTTAATTATTTTGGGCTTTCTTTTTAAAATAAATCGTTGTAAAGTACTTAATATGAACCAGTTAAAGAATGTGTCATTTGGTCAGTCTGGCAATCTAGCATCATATGGAATGGCTTTTTGACATGTTTGTGAAATATTGAGCAATATATTTTTTTCGTCTATTTTGTGAATTACTGATCAAAGTATCCGGTTTTATATGTGAAGTAGTGAGCAAAGTAAATGCAGTTTCAACGGGAAATGGAGGAGAAAGCATGAGTGAATTGGTATTAGCCCGCATTCAATTTGCATCAACAACGTTGTTTCACTTCTTGTTCGTGCCGATGTCTATCGGGCTTGTGTTTATGGTTGCGTTGATGGAGACTCTTTATCTTGTGAAGAAAAATGAGCTGTACCTCAAGATGGCAAAGTTTTGGGGACACTTATTTTTAATAAATTTCGCTGTCGGTGTTGTAACGGGGATTTTGCAAGAATTCCAGTTTGGACTGAATTGGTCTGATTATTCTCGTTTTGTCGGAGATGTATTTGGCGCTCCGCTAGCGATTGAAGCATTATTGGCATTTTTTATGGAATCTATTTTTATCGGATTATGGATTTTCGGATGGGATCGCCTGCCGAAAAAAATTCACGCTCTCTGCATTTGGCTCGTGTCATTCGGAACGATTATGTCGTCTTTCTGGATTTTAACAGCGAACTCCTTTATGCAGGAGCCGGTCGGCTTTACAATCAAAAACGGCCGCGCGGAAATGAATGACTTTGCCGCGCTGATTACAAACCCGCAGCTTTGGGTTGAATTCCCGCACGTCATTTTTGGGGCGCTTGCGACAGGGGCTTTCTTTATCGCCGGAGTGAGTGCTTTTAAACTATTGAAGAAAAAAGAAGTGCCGTTCTTTAAACAATCTTTTAAAATCGCAATGATCGTCGGCCTTTGTGCCGGTCTCGGCGTCGGCCTGAGCGGACACATGCAGGCTGAGCATTTAATGGAATCACAGCCGATGAAAATGGCTGCCAGTGAAGGCTTATGGGAAGACAGCGGTGACCCTGCTGCTTGGACCGCTTTTGCTACGATCGATACAAAAAATGAAAAAAGCTCAAATGAAATCGAAGTTCCTTATGCTTTGAGTTACTTGGCTTATCAGAAATTCAGCGGAAGTGTCAAAGGGATGAAAACACTTCAGGCTGAGTATGAAAAAACATACGGAAAAGGTGACTACATTCCGCCCGTAAAAACGACATTCTGGAGCTTCCGCATCATGGTTGGCGCAGGTGTTGTCATGATTCTTGCTGCGTTAGGCGGGCTTTGGTTAAACCGCCGCAAAAAGCTTGAAACGAGCAAATGGTATTTGCGCATCATGATCGCATTGATTTCCTTCCCGTTTATCGCGAACTCTGCGGGCTGGGTTATGACGGAAATCGGACGTCAGCCGTG
Source organism: Bacillus sp. SKDU12 (assembly GCF_010093085.1). Classification (GTDB taxonomy): domain Bacteria; phylum Bacillota; class Bacilli; order Bacillales; family Bacillaceae; genus Bacillus; species Bacillus mexicanus. The sequence goes on from NZ_MSRC01000017.1 coordinate 61,630, forward strand.
GACAGTCATGGGCTTGATGACAACTGCTCAATCTGTGTCGCCTAACGTAACGGCAGGCTCATTGTTATTCTCAATTATCGCCTTCGGTGTCATGTATATGATTCTGGGTGCACTGCTTGTCTTCTTGTTCATCCGTGAAATTAAAAAAGGTGCAGATCATAGTGATCATCATGATGTTCCTGTATCAACAGACCCATTTAGTCAGGAGGTATACCATGGCATCTCTTCATGATCTTTGGTTTATACTCGTTGCTGTATTGTTTGTAGGATTTTTCTTTTTGGAAGGCTTTGATTTCGGTGTCGGCATGGCGACACGTTTTCTTGGCCATAATGAATTAGAACGCAGAGTGCTGATCAATACGATCGGACCGTTTTGGGACGCAAATGAAGTATGGCTTTTGACTGGTGCAGGCGCCATTTTCGCAGCGTTTCCGAACTGGTATGCAACGATGCTGAGCGGTTATTACATTCCGTTTGTCGTTGTGCTGCTTGCGTTAATGGGCCGCGGGGTCGCGTTTGAGTTCCGCGGCAAGGTCGAACATTTAAAATGGGTAAAGGTTTGGGACTGGGTTGTTTTCTTCGGCAGTCTGATTCCCCCGTTTGTGCTTGGTGTGCTGTTCACGACATTATTCAGAGGAATGCCGATTGATGCCGATATGAACATTCACGCACATCTAGCCGATTATATAAATGTATACTCTGTACTTGGCGGTGTGACCGTAACACTTCTTTGCTTCCAGCATGGATTAATGTTTATCACGCTGCGCACGATTGGTGATTTGCAAAAACGCGCCCGAAAAATGGCGCAAAAGATAATGAGTGTTGTTTTTGTGGCGGTTCTTGCCTTCGCGGCTCTTTCTGCCTATCAGACAGACATGTTTACTCGCCGCGGCGAGATTACCATCCCGCTCGTTATTTTGATCGTCATCTGCTTTATGCTTGCAGCTGTATTTATCCGTAAGAAAAAAGACGGCTGGACATTTGGGATGACAGGCGCAGGGCTGGCGCTGACTGTAGGAATGATCTTTATTTCCTTATTCCCTCGGGTCATGGTCAGTTCGCTGCAAAGCGCGTACGATTTAACAGTAGCTAACGCTTCTTCCGGGGATTATTCGCTTAAAGTGATGTCAATTGCAGCATTAACGCTATTGCCGTTTGTCATCGGCAGTCAGATCTGGAGCTACTACGTCTTCCGGAAGCGCGTCAGTCATAAGGAGCCTATGACTTATTAATGGGAAAAGACCTGTTTCGATATAAAGGAATGAAGCGGATTCTCACTGTGATTATTTGTTTAACGCTAATTCAGACAGCCGCGATTATTATGCAGGCAGAGTGGCTGAGTAAAGCCGTAACCGGGCTGTTCAACGGGAAGAGTATAGCCTCCCTGTTCCCGGTGATCGGCTTTTTCCTCATCGCTTTTGTCGCACGGCACGCGGTGACGGTGGCGCGCCAGAAAATGGTCTATCAATATGCCGCCCGGACAGGGGCCGATTTGAGAAGAAGTTTTCTTGATCAGCTGTTCCGGTTAGGCCCTCGCTTTGCTAAGAAAGAGGGAACGGGGCAAATGGTGACGCTGGCGATGGAAGGCATCAGCCAGTTCCGCCGCTACTTGGAGCTGTTTCTCCCGAAAATGGTCAGCATGGCCATTGTGCCTGCGGCGGTTGTCATTTATGTGTTCTTTCAGGACCGGACATCAGCTGTCATCTTAGTCGCTGCTTTGCCGATTCTGATCATCTTTATGATTCTCCTCGGCCTTGTCGCACAGAGAAAGGCGGATCGTCAGTGGAAATCCTATCAGAGACTTTCCAACCATTTTGTTGATTCTCTTCGCGGGCTGGAGACATTGCGTTTCCTAGGTTTGAGCAAGTCGCACAGCAAAAATATTTTCTACGTGAGTGAGCGATATCGCAAAGCAATGATGAGCACGCTTCGAGTGGCATTTTTATCTTCCTTTGCACTCGATTTTTTTACAATGCTGTCGGTGGCGACAGTCGCAGTATTTTTGGGCCTGCGTCTCATTGAAGGAGATATTTTGCTTGGTCCCGCTTTAACGGCGCTTATTCTCGCGCCTGAATATTTTCTGCCAGTACGGGAAGTGGGGAATGATTATCATGCAACGCTGAACGGGCAGGAAGCAGGCAAAGCTATTCAAGAGATTTTGTCGCAGCCTGGCTTTAAAGAAGAAGCGCCGCTTCAGCTTGGGGCATGGTCTAATCGAGATGAGTTGAAGCTGTCAGGCGTGTCAGTCGGCCGATCGGTGTCCGATATTGATCTATCATTCAAAGGGAAGAAAAAAATCGGCATCATCGGAGCAAGCGGTGCCGGAAAATCAACATTAATTGATATTCTCGGCGGTTTTTTGGAACCAAATGGCGGTACGATAGAAGTTAATGGTTCAGGCAGGTCCCATTTGCAGGACGGCAGCTGGCAGAAAAACCTTCTCTATATCCCGCAGCATCCGTACATTTTTGATGATACGCTGGCGAACAACATTCGCTTTTATCATCCAAGCGCTTCTGCTGAGGATACAGCCCACGCCGCTGCCGCGGCGGGGCTGACGGAGATGATGGACAAGCTTCCGAATGGGTTAGAGGGACGAATTGGGGAAGGCGGCCGGGCGCTCAGCGGCGGCCAGGCGCAGCGTGTCGCACTTGCCCGCGCCTTTTTGGGAAACCGCCCGATTCTGCTGCTGGATGAGCCGACTGCCCACCTTGATATCGAAACAGAATATGAAATAAAAGAAACGATGCTGGATTTATTTGAGGATAAGCTCGTCTTTCTCGCGACTCACCGCCTTCACTGGATGCTCGATATGGACGAAATTATCGTGCTGGATGGGGGCAGGGTTACGGAAATCGGGACTCACGATGAATTGCTGAAGAAAAATGGTGTGTATACCAAACTCGTGGAGGCACAACTGGGGGAAAGAGCATGAAGAAAGAAGAATGGATTCTGCCGTATATCAAGCAAAATGCCCGTCTGTTCGTTCTGGTCATCTTTTTGGGTGCGGTGACGATTTTTTCTGCTGCTTTTCTTATGTTCACCTCAGGATTTTTGATCTCTAAGGCGGCGACAAGACCGGAGAATATTCTCCTCATTTATGTGCCGATTGTCGCTGTGCGCACCTTTGGGATTGCGCGGTCTGTGTCACGATATGTGGAACGCCTCGTTGGGCACCATATTATTTTGAAAATCGTGTCCGACATGCGTGTCCGTCTTTACAACATGCTTGAGCCAGGCGCCTTGATGCTGCGTTCCCGTTTTCGCACAGGAGATATGCTCGGCATTTTGTCTGAGGATATTGAGCATTTGCAGGATGCCTTCTTAAAAACGATTTTTCCTGCTGTTTCTGCCTTGCTTCTGTACGCTGTTTCTGTGATTGCGCTCGGGTTCTTCTCATGGCCGTTTGCTATATTGCTTGCGCTTTATTTATTTGTTCTTGTGGTGCTGTTTCCGATTGTGTCTTTGCTTGTCACAAGGGCCAAAAATGCGAAGCTGAAAAGCGGGCGTAATATGCTGTACAGTCGTCTGACAGATGCTGTGATGGGTGTCAGCGACTGGATGTTCAGCGGCCGCCGTCATGCATTTATTGATTCCTATGAAAAAGAGGAACATGATTGGTTTGAGCTTGAACGGAAAAAGCAACACTTTATCAGGTGGCGGGACTTTGCTGCACAATGTCTTGTCGCCGGTCTTATTTTGATGATGCTGTTTTGGACGGCGGGTCAGCATGCAGACGGCGGCCTTGCTAAAACAATGATTGCTGCTTTTGTTCTTGTGGTCTTCCCGCTGACGGAAGCCTTTCTTCCTCTTTCAGATGCTTTGGGCGAAGTGCCCGGCTATCAGGATTCCATCAGACGAATGAATAGAGTGGCTGCTCAGCCGGAGGCATCACAACCGGAATTAGCAGCTGAAGCATTAGATCTTCAAGATGTCACACTGTCATTTCACGATGTGACGTTTTCTTATGATGACAGCAGCTGGGTGCTGCACAATTTTTCCTTCACTCTGCGCCAAGGGGAAAAAATGGCGCTGCTCGGCCGAAGCGGGTCTGGAAAATCAACCTCGCTCGCTTTAATTGAAGGCGTCCTGAAACCTGATGCAGGATTTGTGACGTTAAACGGAGTAGAGACAGCGCTGTTAAAGGATCAGATTGCTGACGCGGTGGCTGTGTTAAACCAAAAGCCGCATCTGTTCGATACAAGCATTCTGAACAACATCAGGCTTGGAAACGGAGAGGCAAGCGACGAAGATGTGCGCCGCGCCGCAAAACAGGTGAAGCTGCATGACTATATTGAATCACTGCCTGACGGCTATCATACCTCCGTTCAAGAAACCGGCATCCGGTTTTCCGGAGGAGAGCGCCAGCGAATCGCACTCGCTCGGATTTTGCTGCAGGATACGCCGATCATCATCCTTGATGAGCCGACAGTCGGCCTCGACCCTATCACTGAACGCGAGCTGATGGAAACGGTGTTTGAAGTGTTGAAAGGAAAAACGATCTTATGGATTACGCATCACCTCGCAGGAGTGGAAGCGGCCGATAAAATCGTGTTTCTTGAAAATGGAAAAACAGAAATGGAAGGAACGCATGAGGAACTGCTGGCAGGAAATGAACGATATCGCCGCCTGTATCATCTTGATGTTCCTGTAAAATAAAAGACAGCCCTTCAGGCTGTCTTTTTTGTTTGAAATAGAAAAGGTACAGGAAAAATAGGAAGAGAAAACAGAGGAGGGATAGAGATGAATGTTCCAGTCTGGAGTGAAGAGCATGTGAGGGCATCACTCCCTGAAAGAAAGGCGGAGAGCCATAAAGGTACATTCGGTACAGCTTTGCTGCTGGCGGGAAGCGACGACATGCCGGGCGCGTCGATTCTTGCGGGGCTTGGGGCGATGCGCAGCGGTCTCGGAAAGCTGGTCATTGGTACATCTGAAAGCGTGATCCCGCTGATTGTGCCTGTTCTGCCTGAGGCGACCTATTGGCGTGACGGCTGGAAAAAAACGGCTGATTCTCAGCTTGAAGAGGCGTACCGAGCCATCGCCATTGGACCGGGTCTGCCGCAAACCGAAAGCGTACAGCAGGCAGTTGATCATGTTCTTGCGGCGGATTGCCCCGTCATTTTGGATGCCGGAGCGCTGGTAAAGCGCACATACCCGAAACGAGAGGCGCCCATTATCCTCACACCGCACCCGGGTGAGTTTTCTCGCATGACGGGGGTGCCGGTGAAAGAATTACAAAACAAAAGAGCAGAATACGCGAAGGAATGGGCGGCTCAGCTGCAAGCTGTCATTGTATTAAAGGGAAATCAAACCGTTATCGCGTTTCCCGACGGTGATTGCTGGCTTAACCAAACTGGAAGCGGGGCACTCGCCAAGGGCGGAACCGGTGATACGCTGACGGGCATGATATTGGGCATGCTCTGCTGTCATCATGATCCGAAACACGCGATATTAAACGCAGTCTATCTGCACGGTGTGTGCGCTGAGCTTTGGACGGATGAGCATTCCGCTCATACGCTGCTCGCACACGAGCTTTCTGACATGCTGCCTCGCGTATGGAAACGATTTGAATGATAAAAAGCTGTCTTCATAGAGAAGACAGCTTTTCTTGATAGCCCGCCTGTTTTTTCAGACGAGGTTTCATTAATACATAGTAAAGCACAGAAGGCACGGCCAAGCCGACAATCCATGCGATGTCTCCGCCCCCAAACATTTTGGCCAGCGGCCCAATGTAAAAGGACGTATTGATAAACGGAATTTCTAGCAAGATGGACAGGACGAACGCAATCGTGGTAATCCAATTGACCTTTCCGTACGGCCCGTTCATATCGAACATGGCTTTGACTTGATAGCTCCCGTGGCGAACGAAGTAGTAATCGACTAAATTGATTGCCGTCCAAGGAATTAAGAAGTAGCTGATGAAAAAGATAAAATTCAAAAACAGCTCCATAAAATTACTTTGCCCGAGAAGGCTTAAAACTGTACCGACAAGCGTGACGCCGAGGATCATGATGATTCTGACGTTGGGCGTGACCTTTAGCTTCAGAAACGGCTCCAGCGTTGTTGTCGTCGACATGAAAGCGCCATACAGGTTAAAGACATTGATCGCCATTTGTCCAAATAACACAATGATCAGCATAATGAACGAGAAGGGTCCGAACAACTGCACAATCTGGCTGCCTGAGTTTGCTGTAAAGTCAGGCAGTGCTGTTGTCAGCAAAGCACCGAGCAGCATCATCCAGATGGAGCTGACAGATGTACCTGCATAGCTGTACCAAAATGTTTTAGACGCTGATGTTTTAATTGGCAGATATCTTGAATAATCGGCAACATACGGTGCATAGGCAAGCTGCCATGTTGCGACTGCGCTGACTGCCACTAAGAAAACTGGCAGATTAATCGCACCGGGAATCCAGCTGCCTGCCGGGATCGGCAGTTGAAAAATGAGTATTGTTGCAGCAAAAAACACAGCAAAAGAGGTCCAAGAAAGGATTTTTTGCATTTTGTGAATTAAATCATGGCCAAAAATCGTGAGTAAAAAACATACGGCGCTTAAGCCTATAATGCTCCATGAGCCCGGGATGGGGATAAAGCTGCTTAAGGTTCCAGCCGCCAGAATCGTGCTGCTTGCGAAGAAACCAAGGTAGATAAACATAACTAAGAAGAGGGGAAGAATCGCTCCGATTACGCCGAATTGGGCACGGCTTTGAATCATTTGCGGGATGCCGAGCTGAGGGCCTTGCGCGGAATGAGAAGCCATAAATATGGCACCGATTAAGGTTCCGCAAATAATAGCGGCAACACTCCAAAATAGATTAAGTCCCATTGCAACGGGAATCGTACCGGTCACCAACGTTGTGATATGCATATTAGCCCCGAACCATACGGGAAATAAATCTTTTGCTTTACCATGTCTTTCTTCATTCGGAATATATTCAATCGTTCGCCTTTCTACTTTCAATGCATTGTCCTCCATATTGGATGTTATTTTCAAATCGACATAAAGTCATAGCTTAACAGACTATAAGGGGGTTTACAAATGCAGATGTACAGCCAAACGGCCGTGGAGATTGATCTGTCAATGGGTTGAAAAGAATTGTAAAAAAGCTGAACGCTTTTGAATCCGGTGTCGTCTCATAAGACAGAAGAACAAAAAAAGGGGGATCGCGGCCATTGGATGCATATGAAGAACAGCAGCTGATTCAGCAGGCGAAAGAGGGAAACGACGAGGCGTTTACAGCCCTTTTCCATTATCATTATTCATTTTTATATAAATACTTGTTAAAGCTTTCCCTCCATCCAGATCTCAGCGAGGAACTTGTTCAGGAAACCTTTCTGAAAGGGTACATTCACTTAGGAAGCTTCCAGGGCCGTTCCAAATTCTCCACCTGGCTGATCTCCATTGCATCGAGACTCTACCTTGATTACCAGAAAAAGAGAAAGAGAGAATGGAAACGGAATCAGACGGTTGCGGAGGAAACAATCCGCAAGATCAAGTGGGACGTCTCGGTTAAAGGAGAAGAATGGAGCGAAACGCTCGATCTGTTTTCGATGCTTGACCCTAAAATGCGCACACCGGTTTTATTAAGGCATTACTACGGCTATACCTACGCCGAAATCGGGCTGATGCTGCGGATTAAAGAAGGCACTGTGAAGTCCAGAGTTCATAAAGGGCTTAGGCAAATCAGAAAGGAGTGGAACGATGAATAAAGAACAGCTTTCTCATCATTTAAAATCAGAATGGCAGAAAATAGATCAAGCAGCCAATCCTTCTGTACCCGATCAAAAAGAACTGCTCCGCCAACTGTTACAAATGAGAGCTGAACGAAGAAAAAAACTGCTGAAAGAGATCATCTTATTTGTACTTTGCGCCATGATGGTTGTGAGTGCGGCAATTCTAGCGTTCACTCAGGCTTTCACTGTATTTATTGTGCTTCAGGTTTGTGTGCTTACGGTATTACCGATTTTGATTATTGCTGAGAAAAAAAGAAATCTCGGCGAATGCGAGGTGGAGCGCCGATGACACAAACAGAAATTGTCGGGGTTGTGGTGGCTTATCTTATCGTATTGGCACAGGGAATCTTTTTGTTTATTGATGCCAAAAAACGGGATCGCATGGCATGGGTTTGGGGGATTGTCGGATTGATTCAAGCACCGATGCCGATCATTTGCTATTACTTTTTTGTCATTAAACCGGACCGGCAGAAAAGGGGGATTAAGCCATGAATATTTCTTGGGAAATGATTTTGCCGCTGATTGTATTACAGTTGGTTTTGGCAGTGTTTGCGCTTATCAGCTGTATAAAGGAAGAGCGGACAAACGGGCCAAAGTGGATGTGGGCAGCGGTCATTGTGTGTATCAATATTATTGGACCGATTTTATTTTTTACCGTCGGCAGAAAGCAAAGGTGATCGGGCATGCTGTCTATTGAGTCATTATACAAATCGTACCGGCACCATCAAGCTGTAGAAAATATCAGTTTTCATGTGAATGAAAACGAGTGTGTCGCACTATTAGGACCAAATGGAGCCGGTAAAACCACAACGCTGCAAATGCTGGCCGGGCTGCTTTCACCAACTTCTGGAACAATCAAGATGTTAGGAGAGAAAAAAATCGATCGGCGTTTGATTGGCTACCTCCCGCAGTATCCGGCTTTCTATTCGTGGATGACGGCAGCCGAATTTTTAACATTTGCGGGGAGACTGTCCGGTCTTTCGAAGAAAAAGTGCCAAGAGGAGATCGGAAGGATGCTGGAATTCGTTGGTTTGCAGGAAGCAGCGCATACCAGAATCGGCAGTTATTCAGGCGGCATGAAACAAAGACTTGGGCTGGTACAGGCGCTGCTCCATAAGCCGAAGCTGCTGATTTTGGATGAACCGGTGTCTGCTCTTGACCCGTCTGGACGGTTCGAAGTGCTGGAGATGATGCGGGAGCTGAAGAAGCATATGGCTGTTCTGTTTTCTACCCATGTTTTGCACGATGCGGAGCAAGTGTGTGATCAAGTGGTCATCATGAAAGACGGGAAGGTTTCATGGAATGGCGAGTTACAGCAGCTAAAAAAACAGCATCAAACGAATGTATTTATCCTTGCTGTAAAAGAAAAGCTTAAGGGCTGGCTTGAAGAGCAGCCTTATGTCTCAGCTATTGTCTATATCAATCCGTCTCAAGCTGTTTTTGAGCTGCCGGGTATACAAGATGGCCGGACATTGCTGAGTGATTGTATCCGTGCAGGATTGACCATCACTCGGTTTGAACAGAAAACGGAATCTCTTGAAGACGTCTATTTAAAGGTGGTGCACGCATGAAGGTAACGATGACATTATTGCAGAAAGAATGGCTGGAAGGGTGGAAGAGCGGCAAGCTGATCTGGCTGCCGATTGCGATGATGATTGTAGGACTGACACAGCCGCTGACCATTTATTATCTGCCGGAAATCATTGAACACGGAGGAAACCTTCCTGACGGCATGAAAATCAGTTTTACGACGCCTTCCGGACCTGAAGTGATGGTCAGCACGCTTTCTCAATTCAACACGCTGGGCATGGCTCTGGTCATCTTTAGTGTAATGGGGAGCGTGGCGAATGAAAGAAACCAAGGGATAACGTCACTGATCATGTCGCGGCCTGTGAGGGCAGTCCATTATATAATGAGCAAATGGCTCATCCAAAGCGTGATTGGGATCGTATCGTTTGCAGCTGGATACGGACTTGCTTATTATTACGTCCGGCTGCTGTTTGAGCACACATCATTCAGCCATTTTGCCGAAAGTCTTGGCCTCTACGCTCTTTGGATCATGTTTATCGTAACTGCCGGCCTTGCCGGAAGCACGATGTTTCGATCTTTAGGAGCAGCCGCGGCTTTTGGAATTGGGCTGACAGCTGCCGTTTCCTTTGTTGCCTCGCTATTTCCTGAGGGTGCGAAGTGGCTTCCTGCTGAGCTTTGCAAGCAGGCAGAGCATATCCTTCTTCACGGAGAAAGGGCGGATTATTTCGGGTGGTCACTCGCATTTTCCATTTTGTGTATTCTGCTTCTGGCCATGTTTTCTGTGTGGCGCTTTCGGCGGTATGAAAGCTATTAATTGTTCGTTTTGACACGTTTGTGCGAGCAACATATGAAAGGCGGCGAATACCGGATGCCGGCTGCATCGCATGAAAAGTGCAAATATTCTTACAGGATTGAAAACCAAAAACAAAATACCATACATAACAAACGGCGCGATCGAAAGGAATGATGTTCTGCTGTAAGGCCATCATTTCTCTCAGCCTTCCTGTGGAAAGTGCTGCAATACTGGAAAAAAACAGGACTTAAACAAACGCCCTGTTTCCTGCTTGTTAATACGGATCAGACGGGTGACTTTCCTGTTCAGCCTGCTTTGCGGCCTGTTCAGTCTTAGTTGTGCCGATCGGTCCGTTGTTGTTGGTTTCGGAGACTTTTTTCAATCCTTCCGCTACGCGTTTTCCGTAGTCAGGGTCAGCTTTTGTAAAGTTCTCAATCATTTGGTCTTGGATTTCCTTTTGACATGTGGAAAGCGTATTCACCAGGTTTGTGATCAATTCGTTTCGTTCAAACTCAGTGAATCTCCGGTACGTCTCCCCGGCTTGTCCAAAGTTGTTCGTTCTGTCGATCGCTTCACGCTTTACATCACCTTCGACATGGGGCGTATGATCTTTTCCGTCCTGCTTCGCTTCCTTCAGCCCGCCTGTAATGGAAGGTTCGTAGTTGACGTGCGGGTTTTGTCCTTCTGCTCTATCCATCCGGTACAGCATTTGCCCGCCTTCCTGGTTGGTGGCAACATGTTTTTTCGGCGAGTTGATCGGAAGCTGCAAGTAATTGGCACCTACACGGTAGCGCTGCGTATCAGAATAGGCAAACGTCCGCCCCTGAAGCAGTTTGTCATCTGAAAAATCAAGCCCGTCGACAAGCACACCCGTTCCGAATGAGGCTTGCTCCACTTCCGCATGGTAGTTTTCCGGATTTTTGTTAAGAACCAATTTACCGATCGGCTTCCATGGGAAATCGTCTTTATACCAAAGCTTTGTCGGATCAAGCGGATCAAAGTCCAGTTCAGGATGAGCGTCATCGCTCATGATCTGGGCATACACTTCCCATTCTGGATAATCGCCATTTTCTATCGCGTCATATAAATCCTGTGTTGCATGGTTAAAGTTTTTCCCTTGGATCTCTTCTGCTTCCTTCTGTGTCAGGTTGCGGATCCCCTGCTTCGGTTCGAAGTGGTATTTCACGAGAACAGCTTTGCCTTCCTCATTCACCCACCTATAAGCGTGTACACCGGAGCCTTGCATTTGCCGGTAGTTGGCCGGTATGCCCCAAGGTGAAAACAAGAAGGTAATCATATGTGTCGCTTCGGGAGACTGAGAAATGAAGTCGAAAATACGTTCACCGTCTTGGATGTTGGTCACTGGATCAGGCTGAAATGCGTGCACAAGATCTGGGAATTTCAGCGGGTCGCGGATAAAAAAGATTTTCAAGTTGTTCCCGACCAAATCCCAGTTTCCATCTTCGGTATAAAGCTTAATGGCAAAACCGCGCGGGTCTCTCAACGTTTCAGGTGAGTGTTTTCCGTGATTCACAGTAGAAAAACGGACAAATGCAGGCGTTTTTTTGCCTTTTTCCTGAAAAAGCTTGGCGCGGGTGTACTTTGAAATTGGCTCGTCTCCAAAGCTTCCATACGTTTCAAAATATCCGTGTGCACCCGCTCCCCTTGCATGTACAACCCGCTCAGGAATACGCTCGCGGTCAAAGTGGCTGATTTTTTCGAGAAAATCATAGTTCTCAAGTGTTGTAGGCCCTCTATTCCCGACTGTTCTCACATTTTGGTTGTCAGTTACAGGATGCCCTTGTCTGTTCGTTAAGGTATCCTCTGACTCGTTTTTCCCTGATGTCTTATGAGAAAGCGCATCCTCGCTGCCCTGTGCATTTGTTCCGTGATGTTTTTTCCGATGATCATCTTTCATTCGTTGACCCTCCTTTTTTGAACGGTAACAATATGCCCTGAATGAAAAGTTTTTAAAACCGCCGTTTTTTTTCAGCTGCTTCGGGAATGGTACAATGTACAAAAAACGGTAAAAGGAGAGGTCGATTCGTGACGAGAGAAATAAAGCCGATGCCGATCACGTTTTATCAAAAAAGCGCTCTTGAGCTTGCCCCGTCGCTTCTCGGCTGCCTTCTAGTAAAAGAAACAGACGAAGGCACAGCGTCAGGTTATATTGTGGAAACAGAGGCCTACATGGGTGCCGAAGATAGAGCGGCTCACAGCTTTAACAACCGCCGTACGAAGCGGACAGAGATTATGTTTGCAGAAGCTGGGCGGGTGTATACATATGTGATGCACACTCATACATTGCTGAATGTTGTTGCCGCAGAAACAGATGTCCCGCAAGCGGTATTAATCAGAGCGATTGAGCCGCATGAAGGTCAGCTGTTAATGGAGGAGAGAAGGACAGGCCGCCGTCCGAGAGAATGGACAAACGGGCCCGGAAAGCTGACGAAAGCGCTTGGCGTCACGATGAATGACTACGGACGCTGGATCACGGAACAGCCGCTTTATATTGAAAGCGGGTATACACCGGAAGACATCTCAACCGGCCCGCGCATCGGCATCGACAATAGCGGAGAGGCGCGCGATTATCCGTGGCGTTTCTGGGTGACGGGAAACAGGTACGTCTCGCGTTAGCATGTTTAAACAAAAGGCAATCAGGGGAATGGTTGAGAAAAAAGAAGGGAGAATCGGAGCTTTGAAAAAAATGATTAAAACCGTTATCAAGTGGGCGCCGATCATATATCCGATTGTTCGAAAAATCATGAAGGATCGCAAGGTGTCCAAAACAGCCGGCTGAGCCGGCTGTTTTTTTATTATGGGTAATTTTCCCTCTCGTCCCGCCGATGTTCATTGACTTGAAATTCTCCCCATTATAGAATTTATATACATTTCGTATTCCTTCTCGATCCTTTCTGCCTATTCATTTGATCCGTGCATTTCTACTTGATAGGAGGTTTTTCTCATGCTTCATGGGCGACTTCGTGATATTCTGCGCTTGTTGATGGCGGCTGAAGCCCCGGTGACAAGCTCGTTTTTTGCTGCGCAATTAAACGTGACGACGCGGACAGTCCGCAATGACATAAAGGAACTGCAAAGCGTGCTGAGCAGTCATGGCGCCTTTGTCCAATCGGTAAGAGGCTCCGGTTACAAACTCCGCATTCATGACGAGCAGACATTCAGAATGCTTTTGCAAGATGTGTTTCAGCAAAAAAAAGGCCTGCCGGTGCTGCCGGAGGAGAGAATGGCCTATCTTTTGAAAAGGCTGCTGCTGGCTGAGCATTATCTCAAGCTTGATGAACTGGCTGAAGAACTGTATATCTCAAAATCCACACTCCAAGCCGATTTAAAAGAAGTGAAGAAACGGCTGCTTCCTTACCGCATCGTTATGGAAACACGTCCGAATTATGGCTTTAAGCTGCGCGGGGACGAGGTGCAGATGAGGTATTGTATGGCGGAGTACATCGTCGATGAAAGAGAAACAGAGCTTGATATTCTGAATGAAAAGGCTGATATTTTGCCAACTAAAGAAATCGACATCATCCGTTCCGCCATCCTGACAAAAATCAAAAACGACCGCATTCCTCTGTCCAGCTTAGGTCTGAATAACCTCATCATACATATCGCTATCGCCTGTAAACGGATTAGAACGGAAAACTATGTATCTCTTTTCCCGGAAGATATGGATCATATCCTGCATCAAAAAGAATATCAGGCTGCTGAAGCCATTGTAAAAGAGCTGGAATCAGCGTTAGCTGTTACATTTCCGAAAGACGAGACGGCCTATATCGCTATGCATCTCCTCGGCACAAAACGAGTGACACAGCTGCAATGCGGGGAGAACTCATTTTCAATAGACAAAGAAACTGATCAGCTAATATTAACGATGATGGAAGCTGTTGATCGAGAACTGAAGTTTGGCATTCTGCATGACAACGAGCTGAAAATCGGCTTGGCTTTGCATGTGAAGCCGGCGATCAGCCGCAACCGATACGGCATGAACCTGCGAAACCCAATGCTGGCAGCAATCAAGGAACATTATCCTCTCGCTTTTGAAGCTGGAATCATTGCGGGAATAGTCATAAAGGAACAAACGGGTATCGATATTCATGAAAATGAAATTGGGTATTTAGCTCTCCACTTCGGTGCCGCCATTGAACGAAAAAAAACAGAAAGCCCGCCGAAGCGCTGTATCATTGTGTGCGCATCTGGTGCCGGGAGCGCTCAGCTGCTGCGCGAAAAACTCCGCTCCCATTTCGGCAAGCGGCTCGATATTTTAGGAACCGCTGAGTATTATAGTCTTGACCAAATGTCCTTTGAATCGATTGATTTGATCCTCAGCACCATCCCAATCAAAAAAGCTCTCCCTGTACCAGTGCTGAAGGTCAATACACTCTTGGGCGGCACCGACTTTGTAAAAATTGAATCCATCTTAAGTGACGAAAAAGCAAAAGCGGCCCGCTATCTAAAAGAAGAACTTGTTTTTTTTCAGAAGGATATGCGCTCAAAAGAAGAAGTGATTCAGTTTTTAGGGCAAAAAGCGGTTAATTCCGGCTATGCCAATCACGACATCATAGATTCAATTTTTGAAAGAGAAGACATGTCGCCAACGTGCTTTGGCAATCTTGTTGCCATTCCGCACCCGCTCGTCCCGCAGACAAAAACAACATTTTGGACCGTCTGTACGTTAAAAAAACCGATAGATTGGGAGAATCAGCGTGTTCAATTTGTCTGTTTGCTCTGTGTCGAAAAGGAGAACAAAGCGGATTTGCAAAACATGTATAAACTACTAGGCAGCATTTTGGACGATCCGGCAGCCGTGAACCAGCTGATCAAAAGCCGTTCGTATCAAGAACTTTTAGAGGTGTTTGACCAAAATCGTTAAGCGGACAGTCTGTATATACCTTTTTTCCGTTTCTTGCGGAAAAACCTTGAGTGTTTATGAAAGCGATTTCATAATATGATGATATTAACAGCAGGACTTAACAAAATTGATTAAACTCTAGGGGGTCTTTTACATGAATATATTACTCGTTTGTGCAGCAGGTATGTCTACAAGTTTACTGGTGAGCAAAATGGAAAAAAGTGCGCAGGAACAAGGGAAAGAATATACCATTTGGGCAGTTTCAGGCGATTCTGTACAGAATCATATCGATAAAGCGGATGTGCTGCTTCTCGGCCCGCAAGTCCGTTACATGCTTCCGCAGCTGAAAAAATTAGGAGAGACAAAGGGGGTTCCGGTAGACGTTATCAATTCCGTCCATTATGGCACGTGCAACGGGGCGGAAGTGCTGAAATCAGCTGAACTGCTTGGACAGGTGTCGTAGAGAGGGGCGGGCTATGTGAATAAAATCAATCAATTCTTAGAAGAAAAGGTCATGCCTATAGCGGGGAAAATTGCGGGCCAGCGCCATTTGCAGGCGCTTCGTGACGGTATCATTCTCACGATGCCGCTCATTATCATCGGTTCCTTTTTCCTCATCATCGGCAACCTCCCGATACCGGGATATGCTGAATTTATGGCAAAAACGTTTGGCAGTTCATGGTCTGAAAAGCTGGCTTATCCAGTCGACGCTACCTTTGAAATTATGGGCCTTGTCGCCGCGTTCGGCATCGCCTACCGGCTCGCCGAGAAATACGGCGTTGATGCCCTGTCAGCCGGAGCCATTTCACTTGCAGCATTTCTGTTGGCAACACCTTATCAAGTGCCGTTTATACCAGACGGTACGACGAAAGAAATCATGGTCGGCGGCGGAATTCCGCTCTCGCTGATGGGAAGCAAAGGCCTGTTTGTCGCCATGATTATCGCGATGGTGTCGACTGAGATTTACCGACTCATTATCCAGCGCAACTTGGTTTTCAAAATGCCGGATGGCGTTCCCCCGGCAGTCAGTAAATCATTTGTCGCGTTAATTCCCGGCTTTGCCGTCATCTTTCTGATTTGGGCAGCCCGGCTTCTTGTGGAAGCAACACCGTTTGAGAGTCTTCATAACATTGTAAGCGTTTTACTGGGGACCCCGCTTTCCATTCTTGGCGGAAGCCTCGGAGGAAGCCTTGTTGCAGAAGCTGTCAAAATGCTTTTATGGGCCTGCGGTCTTCACGGCGCAAACATTGTCGGCGGCGTCATGGCACCGATTTGGTACGGCGCTATGGATATCAACCGGATCGCCTTCCAAGCCGGTGAGGAGCTGCCGAAGATTTTTACCCAGCAGTTTTTCGATATCTGGGTCAATATCGGTGGAAGCGGCGCTACCTTGGCACTGGTTGTCACGATGTTTCTGCGCGCACGAAGCAAACAAATGAAGCAGCTCGGAAAGCTTGCGATCGGCCCGGCCGTCTTTAATATTAATGAACCGATTATTTTCGGAATGCCAATCGTTATGAACCCGATGCTTTTGCTTCCGTTTCTCATCACCCCGCTTGTCGCAGTGGTCCTTACTTACATCGGGATGAGCACCGGCCTTGTTGCTAAGCCGGCGGGGATCGCGGTTCCGTGGACCATGCCGCCGATCTTTTCAGGCTATCTGGCGACAGGAGGGAAGGTCTCAGGTGCGGTTATGCAAGTCATTAATATCGCCGTATCCTTTGTCGTCTACTACCCGTTCTTTAGAATGTGGGATAAACAGAAGCTGAAAGAAGAAAACGATCTAGAGCTGGTTCAAACGCCTGCAGCATCAGATGACAAAGAAGCGGCTTTATAGAGAAAGGAAGTGAATCGCGTGAATGAAAAAATGGAGCAAATTATTTTTCAAATAATTCTTCACGGAGGAAATGGAAGGAGCTCTGCAATGGAGGCCATTGCCGCTGCGAAAAGCGGTGATCCAGAAGAAGCGCGGAAAAAGCTTCAAGACGCCGCAGAAGAATTATCAAAAGCCCACCATTATCAGACAGAGCTGATCCAAAATGAAGCGGGCGGAGAAAAAACGGAAATGACACTTCTGATGGTGCATGCACAGGATCATTTAATGAATGCGATGACAGTGAAGGATCTGGCGGCGGAGTTCATTGAGTTATATGAAAAAATCACCGAACAAAGGGGAGCAAGCATATGACAAAAGGATTGAAGATTGTCACGATTGGCGGAGGTTCAAGCTACACGCCTGAGCTAGTGGAAGGGTTGATTAAACGGTATGATGAGCTGCCTGTCCGAGAATTATGGCTCGTTGACATCCCTGAGGGCGAAGAAAAGCTGAATATTGTCGGTACGCTCGCCAAACGAATGGTTGAAAAAGCTGGCGTCCCGATCGATATTCACCTTACGCTCGACCGGAGAAAAGCGTTGAAGGGTGCAGACTTTGTCACGACCCAGTTTCGCGTCGGGCTTCTGCAGGCAAGAGCCAAGGATGAGCGCATCCCTTTAAAATACGGGGTTATCGGCCAGGAAACGAACGGCCCGGGAGGCCTGTTTAAAGGATTGCGTACGATTCCGGTTATCCTAGAAATCGCGAAAGACATTGAGGAGCTTTGCCCGGACGCATGGCTCGTCAACTTCACAAATCCTGCCGGCATGGTGACAGAAGCCTTGCTTCGCTACTCTAACCTGAAGAAAGTCGTCGGTCTCTGTAACGTTCCAATCGGCATTAAAATGGGTGTTGCCAAAGCGCTTGATGTAGATGTGAACCGTGTAGAAGTCCAATTCGCCGGACTGAATCATATGGTGTTCGGGCTCGATGTTTTCTTGGACGGCGTCAGTGTGAAGGATCGAGTCATCGAAGCGATGGGTGACCCGGAAAACGCGATGACGATGAAAAATATTTCAGGCGCAGAATGGGAGCCGGAATTTTTAAAAGCGCTTGATATCATTCCTTGCGGCTACCACCGTTACTATTTCAAAACAAAAGAGATGCTTGAGCACGAGCTGGAAGCATCACAAACAGAAGGCACCCGCGCTGAAGTGGTGCAGAAGGTCGAAAAAGAGCTGTTTGAGCTTTATAAAGATCCAAACCTTGCGATCAAACCGCCGCAGCTGGAAAAGCGGGGAGGCGCTTACTACAGCGATGCAGCTTGTAATTTAATCAGCTCCATTTACAATGATAAACACGATATTCAGCCGGTAAACACGGTGAATAACGGGGCAATCGCCAGCATCCCAGACGATTCAGCGGTTGAAGTAAACTGCGTGATGACGAAAAACGGCCCTCAGCCAATTGCTGTCGGTGACTTGCCGGTATCTGTCCGAGGCCTCGTCCAGCAAATTAAATCATTTGAGCGTGTCGCGGCAGAAGCGGCGGTCACAGGCGACTATCAAACAGCGCTCCTCGCCATGACGATCAATCCGCTCGTCCCATCCGATACTGTGGCCAAACAGATTTTAGACGAAATGCTGGAGGCGCACAAAGCGTACCTGCCGCAGTTCTTTAACAAAATTGAAGCGTAAAAAAAGCCGGCATTCAGTGCCGGCTTTTTGCTTACTTGCTTTCAGTCAGCGCTGCGACTTCGGTTGTCCATCCGAAGTCGTCTGCGACAGCGCCTTTTTGAATGCCTGTAATTGTGTCATATAGTTTTTTCGCGATTTCTCCTGTTTCACCGTTGTTAATCGACAGTGTTTCATCCTGCCAGATCAGCTCGCCAACTGGGGAAATAACAGCTGCTGTTCCTGTTCCGAAGGCTTCTTCCAGAATGCCGTCTTTATGGGCTTGGATGACCTCATCGATTGTAATCTTTCGTTCTGAAACTTGCAGGCCCCAATGCTTAAGCAAAGCGATGACGGAATTGCGTGTAATGCCTTCAAGGATGCTTCCGTTTAGCATCGGTGTTACAATTTCTCCGTTGATTTTGAAAAAGATGTTCATGCTTCCGACTTCTTCGATGTATTTTTTCTCAACGCCGTCCAGCCAGAGTACTTGAGAAAATCCTTTCTCTTCAGCAACCTGCTGAGCTTTTAAGCTTGAAGCATAATTCCCTGCGGTTTTGGCATTTCCCGTTCCGCCTTTTACCGCGCGGACAAATTCACTTTCAACGGCGATTTTGACTGGTTTGATGCCTTCTTTATAATAAGAACCGACCGGAGAGAGAATGATAAAGAGCTTATACGTATGAGATGCCGCAACGCCGAGGAAAGGCTCGGTTGCAATGATGAACGGACGGATGTAAAGAGATGTGCCCTCTGCATTCGGAATCCAGTCTTTATCGATGGCAACAAGCTGTTTTAAACCTTCCAGAACTTGTTCTTCATCGATTTGCGGGATGCAAAGGCGGTCGTTTGATTGATTCAGGCGTTCCATATTTTTTTCCGGTCTGAAAAGCAGGACATGGTCATTCTCCGACACGTAAGCCTTTAACCCTTCAAACACGGTTTGGCCGTAGTGATATACCATTGCCGCCGGGTCCATTGAAAAGGGTTGATAAGGAATGATTCTTGGGTCGTACCATCCTTTATCCGCCGCATAGTCCATTACAAACATGTGGTCTGTAAACACTCTTCCGAACGAAAGCTGATTTGGATCTGGTTTTGGTTTTTTAGTTGATGTCAATTCAACGCGAATCGTTTGTTTAGTCATGGTCAATCTCCCTGTTGTTAAATTGTTTATATTATCAAACTTATTTGAAAATAATTTATATTCTATTGTATACCTTCAACAAATATTCGCAATAGGTTTACGTAAATTTGCAAGAAATTCATAAGAAAAAAGCAGGAGAAATTAATTCTCCTGCGTGTTCATTTGCTCGAACACCTTGTCATAATCAGCGCGAGTGGCATTCCGAAGTCCTTCGACGCGTTCATTTGTAATTTCTTGTTTGCCTTCCTTTAGACCGTCCAAGAAATACTGAACATATTCTTCAGTTGAAAGGCCGCGGTACGTCAGACCTTGTTTATCACGTGATTTTTGGTTTAATGCTGTGTCCACCATAGGAGGCGCCATTTCTATTACTTCCACGCTCGTCTTGCGAAGCTGGTGTCTCAGCGTAAGCGAGAATGAGTGAAGCGCCGCTTTCGTTGCGCAGTACACCGGATAAACTGCTAACGGGTTAAACGCAAGCCCAGATGTGACCTGAACAATTGCCGCCTCGGAATGCTTCATCAAATGAGGAGTAAAAAGGGCTGATAAATGGACAGGCGCTTGAAAATTGAGTTCTATTTCATCTCCGTCCACGAAAAGCTCCTCTGTCCCTTTTCTGAAGTCAATTTCCTTTTGAATGCCTGCATTGTTGACGAGAACATTCAGATTCGGAAATTCCTTTAGAACCCATTCAGATAATGCTTCACGTTCAGAAAGGTCCGCAACATCACACTGCTTAGTATGGATGTTCGGGAGCTGCTGTTTCGCTTCGGTTAGACGTGTTTCGCTGCGTCCGCAAATAATGACTTCATTGCCGAGCTCCAGCAGCCTTTTGGCCAGTTCAAGCCCAATGCCGGCGGAACCGCCTGTAATTAACACCGTATTGCCTGTCATCTTCATAGATGTAACACCTCTTATCTGTTGGCTGTGATTCCTTTACTATTTCAAATCTTAGCAGGAAATATGCAACCGCGTCCTAAGAGATGCTCAGGATGAAGTGACTTTTCCGGTTTTGTAAAACTCGTCGATTGCTTTATCGACATGCACCCAGCCTTTCCAGCCGATGTGAATGGTATCTTTCATGAAATACGGATCATATTCATGTCCTGAAAAGTCAGCAACCTGGAAGCCCTTGGCTCTGATCTGTTTATTCACCTTTTTGTAATAGTCAGTGCGTCCTTTTTTCGGGAAGCCGGTATAGTCGTACCATTTTCCGTTAACAGGAATGGTGACAAACATAGGCTCTGCACCCGCATCCTTCAGGATATCAAGCATCATCTCAAAATCCTTGTATTCCGGTGACACTGCATACGATTTTCTTTTGTTTGTCCCTTTTAGCTTAGGCACTTTCGGCTTTAGCTTTTTATAAATGGGGTTGTCGATGTGAAAATCGTTAGATCCGGAGTGGCGTTTGCCTGATTGATCTGCGAGTTTATTTAATTCAGACCATGACTTGTCCTTTACCGACTGCGAGATATAACGCTTTGGCCCGGAGGATTCCATCGTTGAATAATACATGTCTTTCTTTTCCAGCATGCTGTAGTAGACTTTTGCCGCCGGTTTCAGCGCGTTCACTTTCCATGTCTGGTCGTTTATCATTGCTTTATACAGCTCGGAAAGAACCGCGTCGTTTTTCACGACTTTAAAGCGCAGCATGCGTTTCATCATGTACTTTTTCACATCGGGATCGATCTGCTCGTTAAATGCCAAATCAAGCCCTTGCAGCGCGGAAAAATTCGGCGCGAAATGCTGTTCATCAGATCCGCGCTTAATAAACCATTGCGGGGACACGATGAATACGATTTTTTTGCCCTTCAGCTGATCCTTATGGGCAGCGAAGTTTAAGGAATGAATCAACGACTGGGAGCCGCCTTTGCCGACAAGGTATGGCGTGAACCCTTCATTGTTTACTTGAAAGTAATTAGATGGGTGGAATTCATCCAGCCGAGAAAGCTCAGAAGATCCGTAAATCGGAAGATATGCCGGATCTTCGAGTGCTTGATCTTGTAAATAAAGCCCTTGAAACATGCTTGGATTCAAGGCTGTTGCTGACTCCTTCACCCGTTTATCGGTAATGAAGCCTGTCAGCCATGAAGATGGAATTGCGATGGCGCCTGCGAATAGAATAAACGCCAAAATAATTGGACCGAAAAAACGCTTTTTCATTATTTCAACTCAGACAGCTGGTTTACAATGTTATTAGGCGTATTCCAAACATCCCGATCAAATTCAGTGATCGGCACTAAAATATCAAAACGGTTTTCAATCGCAAGCAGCAATTCTACTGTTCCAAAAGAATCAAGCAAACCTTCTTCAAAAATATCAATATCAGGATTTTCCTTTACGATGTCATCCTGGCAAACCTCTGCTAAAACGTCTAATACCTCTTGTTTAAATTCCATAGCTTTCTAATCTCCTTTAATGATGATGAAATAGTTTTCCTGAGAAAATATAAAATCCAAAGCAAACGAAATGGAACGTGATCACAATCGCAAGAACCGTTGTCCACCGGTTGGACGGCAGCCATTTGTATTTCTTATTCCATTTCTCGAAAAAGTTGTAGCACGTCATCAGCACGGCATGATAGAGGCCGTAGATGATATATTGCGGCGCAAGCCCGTGCCAAACCCCCATCAGCATAAACAGCAGGAAATACCCGATGTTTGAGGTGGCCATACGGTTTTTGATCCACTTTTTCTTTGTCATCCAAAATACGAATCTCATGAACACATAATCTCTGAACCAGAATGACAGAGACATATGCCAGCGATTCCAGAAATCTTTAATATTTTTACTGATAAACGGTTTATTAAAGTTTTCCGGTGATTTAATACCCATGATATAGCTGACCCCGACGGCAAACATGGTGTAGCCGGCGAAATCAAAGAACAAATACAGGCTGTAGCCGTACATGTACAGCAAGTTCCCGAGAATCTTATTGTGCGTGATCGCGGGAAGATTCATGATGAAGTACGTATTGATCGCATAACCGATTATAAACTTATACAGGAAACCGATAAAGATTTTATGTATTCCAGTATACAATAGGTCGGCGTATTCTTCTTTTGTCCAAGCCTTCTGTTCATCCTTGACGAATCGGCGGTATCTGTCGATCGGGCCGGAAGAAATCGTCGGGAAAAACAGGATGAAATACAGCAAGCGGTGCAGCGGCAGCTGTTCTTTCAGCAGGCCGTCTCTTGCCTCCATAATCAGCTGAACGCCTTTAAAGGTTAAATACGAAATCCCTAAAAAGCTGATCAGGTTAAGTGTCGGCTGATGCGGCTGCGGGTGTGAAAGAAACGGCCATATTTTTGACAAGAATAAAGGCAGAATCGACGCGATAACAGCTCCGCAAAAAACAAAGCCGCTATTCGCTTTCTGCCGGTATGCCAGATAGCCGCTGATCAGGAGCACCTGCCATACCGTAAACAGGCATAGCGCGATGGCCCCGTGTAAGTCGTGCGAAAAAATCAAAGCCAATATAACGATAGATATGAACATGTTGTATGCTTGAAATCTTTTTCCGTTCAAGCCGAGTATGATTGTCGGCAGAAGAAGAATGCCAAGCAGTATAAAAAATAAAAACGAGCTGTAAGGCGTCATACAAGAACCTCTTCACCGATGCGTTTTCGGTCAATTTTGCCGTTAGCCGTCATTTGAATGTGATCCTGATAAATGAATTTTCTCGGGATCATATACGCCGGAAGGGAAGCGGCAAGCTCTTTTTTAATGGCGCTTGTCAGCTGGAATTCCTTCTGGAACTCATGCTTCTCAGGCACAATAGCTGCGATCAGATACTCAACGGTTCCGTTTGGCTGATACGGGATCACGACAGCAGAGCGAACGTATTGAGACTGTCTGACATGGACCTCAATTTCCTCCAGCTCCATTCGGTAGCCGTGAAGTTTAATTTGGAAATCCAAACGCCCTTGGCAGAAAATCTGACCATCTTGGATAAAGCCGGCATCGCCAGTTCGGTACGCCCACTCGCCTTCATAAGAGAAAAACGCTTTATCAGTCAGCTCGGGCTCTCCAAGGTAGCCTTGGCTTACACTAGGCCCTGCAATGATGATTTCTCCTTTTTCTCCATCAGGAAGCGGCTGTCCCTGATCATCCATAATGATAATGTTCATATCTGGCTTCGCGTAGCCTACTGGCAGCGATTCGCTGCGGCTGATGATGTCCTCTGTAATTTCAACAGATGTGACAGCCACTGTCGCTTCAGTCGGACCGTACGTATTAAAGATTTTTGCTTTCGGAAAACGCTCAAGCAGCGCTTTTGCAACAGAAACCGGCAGAACCTCTCCGCAAAACATAAATGTGTCTGCTTCAGGCAGCAGCTCCTGTGAAAACCCTGGGTCCATCAGGCACATCTGTGCAAAGGAAGGGGTTGATGTCCACACATTCAGCCCGGATTTTTTCAGCTCTTCGAATAAGATTTTCGGCTTATTCACAGCGTCCTTTGTTACACAGTGTAAAGTCCCGCCTGATTGAAGGCACGGATAAAGATCCATGACAGATAAATCAAATGAAAACGGTGCTTGGTTTAAAAATGTTTTTCCTCCGTTAACTGGAAAGTCAGCACAAATCCAGTCTGTAAAGCTTTGAAGGTTCGCAGCGGAAATCTGCACGCCTTTAGGATTTCCTGTGCTTCCGGAAGTGTAAATGATATAAAACGTCTCGTGTTCCTTGACCCATTGATCTTGGCTGACAGGGCCGTCCGTGTTTTCCAGCAGTTCTTCCGCAGAAACCGTCTGAATATCTGCATCAATTGGAAGTCCGGCTGTATGGATCAGCAATTCTGCTCCAGAACTTTCGATAATTTTCGCAATCCGCTCGGACGGAATGGACATATCAACCGGAATATAAGGGTGTCCTGCCTTAACGCTCCCTAAGAAGGAAACGATCATGTGCGGCTCCATATGGCCGTACACAAGGATAGGAGATTTCTTTTCTCCGGATATGCGTTTTTGGATCGCGGCAGCCGCGCGGTCAGACTGCTCCCATAATTCCAGATATGTGAGCGACTGGCCTTGAGAGCGGAAGGCATCCGATTGCGGATAAGATTCCGCATTTGTTTGAATAGCATGTAAAAGTTTCATCATTATTCTCTCTCCATTTAGAAATCGTTATAAATATATGAACCGGTATTCGCGGTGTGAAAACCATACATAAAAAACAAAACGAGCAGTATCATCAAATAAAATCCTGTATGACATGCCCACTTGACAGCGGGTTTTTCATACAGCTGTTTCATCAATTGCAGCATATCAAAAATTCCCTTCCCGTTTTTTCGACAATTACATGAGTATTGACGAATAAATCATCAAAAAGTTTCATTTTTTCCCTAATCTCCCTCAGATTAATATATCGGCGTCTTCTTTTGAAAGTGAATCTTTATCATACGGGAGCTTCTTGCTGATCATAAAGGGAAAGATCACTGGAGTCAAAAGATCTTTCTTTAACTTTTAAAAAGCGTAATGCATTTAAAAAAATTTTTCTGTACCTATTTGTTCAGGTGAGAGCGGAAACCTAATGATATCGGGACAGAAAGCGTATAATAAGAAAGAAAACGCCTTCTTGCGGTATCTTGTGAAATGGGGGAGAAGTCATTATGATAGATAAGGAAGCAAAAGGAGTTTTTATCAAAGCTGCCGGCTGAAAAAAAGTAAGCCTTTTAATAGAAAGGAAGAGGAAGATGAACCAAACAAATAAGGGTCAGACAGCGCCGGAAAAAGAAAGCATGGGGCAGATCCTTTGGCAGTTAACCCGTCCTCATACGTTAACCGCATCGTTTGTGCCTGTGCTGCTCGGAACGGTTTTGGCGATGTTTTATGTGAAAGTTGATCTGCTGCTGTTTCTGGCTATGCTGTTTTCTTGCTTATGGATTCAGATCGCGACGAACTTATTTAATGAATACTATGATTTTAAACGCGGGTTGGATACAGCAGAGTCTGTCGGAATCGGAGGAGCCATTGTACGTCACGGAATGAAGCCTAAGACGATTTTGCAATTAGCTCTCGCGTCATACGGGATTGCCATCCTGCTCGGCGTCTATATTTGCGCGAACAGCAGCTGGTGGCTCGCTGTGATCGGCCTTGTCGGCATGGCGATTGGCTACCTGTATACAGGCGGACCGCTGCCGATTGCATACACGCCGTTCGGTGAGTTATTCTCAGGCATTTGCATGGGTTCGATGTTTGTGCTGATTTCGTTTTTTATTCAGACTGATAAGATCTATATGCAAAGCATTTTGATTTCAATCCCAATTGCCATTCTTGTCGGCGCGATTAACCTGTCGAACAACATTCGCGATATTGAAGAGGACAAAAAAGGCGGGCGCAAAACATTGGCAATTTTGATGGGGCATAAGGGAGCTGTTACTCTCTTGGCTGCGTCGTTTGCTGTCGCTTATATTTGGGTTGTCGGCTTGGTCATCACCGGTGCCGCAAGCCCATGGCTGTTTGTTGTCTTTTTGAGCGTGCCTAAGCCGGTTCAGGCAGTGAAGGGCTTCGTCCAAAAAGAAATGCCGATGAATATGATTATCGCAATGAAATCAACAGCCCAAACAAATACATTTTTCGGATTCCTGCTCTCGATCGGATTATTGATCAGTTACTTCCGATGAAAAGAAAGATCGCTCGTTTGGGCGATCTTTTTTTGTTACATTTGATTGCATTTTGTGAAGAAAAATTCACAAAACCTTGCAGCAGCCAGACACGTCTAGTACATGGACAGCGGATAAATATCCGTTAAAGGAGATGATGAAAATGGATTTATCTGTAACGCATATGGACGATTTAAAAACAGTAATGGAAGATTGGAAAAATGAATTATTAGTTTATAAATTTGCGCTGGATGCCTTGGATACAAAGTTTTCAATTATCAGCCAGGAATATAACCTTATACACGGTCACAATCCGATTGAACATACGAAATCCCGTGTCAAAAGCTTTGAGAGTATTGTGAATAAGTTAATGAGAAAGGGCTGTGAGATTACGACGAAGGAAATGAAGGAGCACATTAATGACATTGCCGGTGTACGCATTATTTGTTCCTTTATTTCAGATATTTATAATGTCGTGAATGTTTTAAAGCAGCATGAAGATTTGAGAATTGTAAAAGTGAAAGATTATATCCAGACGCCTAAACCGAACGGCTACCGAAGTCTGCATTTAATTATTGAGATGCCTGTGAATTTAACGAACCGCGTGGAATATGTCAAAGCAGAAATTCAAATTCGGACGATCGCGATGGATTTCTGGGCGAGCCTTGAACATAAAATTTACTACAAATTGAACAATGACGTTCCTAAGCAATTAACAGATGAGCTGAAGGAAGCCGCGGAGATCGCCCATTACTTAGACGAGAAAATGCTGGGGATTAAGAAAGAAGTAGATTAGAGAAATATCACGCTGAAAAGACGGCAGATGCGCCGTCTTTTTTTATTTGATATCTTCATAAATATCAGAGGTTTCCGCCTTCGTTTGTTTCTTAATGGTTTTCGGTTTCTTCTCTTTTTTCACAGCTTGATAGACAGCGTTTGTTACAAGATCACCCGCTTGCTGGAGGCGTTCTTTGCTGACATGCTCGATCGAGTCTTCCGGGGTATGATACCATGGCTCGACTTCTCCAGTTTCCGGGTCACCCCATATAAAGTTAGCCGAATCAATGCCGGCTTCGTGGAACGGCACATGATCAGAAGATCCTCCCCGTGTGAGAGACAGGCTGTCAAATCCAATTTTTTCAGCAGCGGTATGGCTGGATGCCCAAACCTCGTTCGGTTGGCCGTCCAATGTGTTGACATACAGCTCAGACGCTTTCTCCCAGCTTGTGCCTACCATGTCTAAGTTGAAGTTCACTTCGCTTTTTTTCAGCTCTTTTCCAGATAGGTGATCTACATAATGAGAGGAGCCGAGCAGACCGAGCTCTTCAGCGCCAAAAGCGATAAAGCGGATTTCTTTATCAGAAGGAATACTTTTTAAGACACGCGCCATTTCCAGCACGACAGAGGTTCCCGAGGCGTTGTCATTTGCTCCGGGTGAAAAAGGCACACTATCGTAATGGGCTGTCACATACACAATGTTTGGATGTTTGATATTTTTGGGCTTTTTGATTCCGATGATGTTTTGGGAGGTTTGGTTAGTGATTGCTTTTAGTTTTAAGGTGGCTTCTTTCTGCTGAGTAAGGGTTTCACCGTCTTCTTTTTTAATACCGACCACAGGGATGCCAATCTTATTTCCTGACAGATTTGGCGTCACAGGCACGAGGCTTTCTTTGTTGTTATAAATGATGACGGCCTTCGCTCCGGCGTCTTCGGCATTTTTGGCTTTTTCGTAAAATGTCAGGTCTCCTCTGGAGATTAAGGCGATTTTGCCCTTAATGTCAGCGGTGAAGTCCTTTGGATAACCTAAGCCGGCATTGTAAAGCGGCGCCGTCAGCCCTTGTTTCTCAGTTGGGGCTGACCCGGATGCCGCTCGAAGAAGAATATCATGTCCTTCTGAAGAAAGTGTTCCCTCAAGCCTGTCAGGAATACTGAATCGTTGAACCTTCACATCCAGATTTAGTGTTCTCAAGGCCGAGGCGATAAATAGGGCACTCTTTTTTTCAGCGGCAGTTCCGGCTATTCTGGGACCGATTGCTTCACTGAGCTGGGAAATGGTGGAGTACGCCCGCTTTGCTTGGAATGGAAGCTCCTGCTCACTATCTGCTATTTGAACAGCGCGGGCAGCAGGGGTGACACTTTGTGTCGGCGTGAAAATCGTGCCGGCAGTTACAACGGCCATTGTCATTACAGTCAAAAGCTTTTTCATCAGAATAAAACCTCCCCTAATGTATGGATGGGGAATATTTCGGGATGCTAAAGGAATTCCCTGCAAGATAGGAGTGTTTTTGAAAAGATCATTCTTTATACCTGTAAAAAGTGCTTTAAGGGCGGACAGGTCGAGTATCGTTATTGATTGAATAAAAAAAGCCCGAATAACGCCAAAATAAACAAAAACCCGCAAATGGGGTGCAGTCTTGCAAAAATATGTTCAATCCGTCTATAAACATGACCCATTCCAGCTTTTTTCAGCAGAGCACGTGGTGACATTGTCGATCATCACCCTTTTGGCCGTGCTGTTGTTTCTGTTCCGAGGGATGGTCCAACGCTTTAAGATCAGCCGTTTTTTACGTCATTTGCTGGTGGTTCTGCTGCTTGGTTCGCAAATCGGTTATCATATATGGATGATCGCCGCAGGCATGTGGTCGGTGCGCACTTCATTGCCCCTCCAGCTCAGTGACCTGTCGGTGTATTTGTCAGCCATCATGCTGTTGACCAAGAGCAGGGTGCTGTTTGTATTTTTGTATTTTGCCGGCATCAGCAGCTCAATTCAGGCGCTTGCCACTCCTGATCTCGGGATGTTTTCATTTCCGCATATCCGTTATATCCTCTTTTTTATTTCGCATGGATCCGTGTTTCTGTCTTGTCTGCTGATGTCGGTAATTGGGACGTTCAGGCTCAGGCAGCGTTCTTTATGGAAGACAGTTCTCATTGTTAATGTGTACGGAGTCTGTATTTATCTGCTTGACCGGTGGCTTGACGCGAATTATATGTATTTGACGAAAAAACCGAGCGGAGCTTCTCTTTTGGATGTTCTCGGGACTTGGCCGTGGTATATTCCCGTTGCTGAAGCGATTATGCTCGTAAGTTTTTTTGCCCTTTTTTGGCTTTATCGGATGTTCAAGACATGACACCCTTTTTGTTGTACAGCACATTCTATCAAAAAATTTTTGGATGAATGGTGTTTATTTTTTTGAAATCGGGAATGTAACTTGTACAACACAAAGGGAGATGAATACCATTGAAGAAAGATGAAGTTATGCATATCGTGTCATGCGCAGATGATAATTATGCTCGTCATTTAGGTGGAATGTTCGTTTCTTTATTGACAAATATGGATCAGGAGAGAGCGGTAAAATTATACGTCATTGATGGCGGAATTGAACCTGATAACAAAAAGAGATTGGAAGAAACCACTTTGAAATTCGGCGTGCCAATTGAGTTTTTAGAAGTGGACCCCAATATGTATGAATATGCGGTAGAGAGCACCCATATTACAAAAGCGGCGTATTACCGCATTTCAATTCCTGACTTAATTAAGGATGAGAACATCAAACGAATGATTTATATCGACTGTGATGCGCTGATTCTTGAGGATGTTTCAAAACTGTGGGACTTGGATATTGCGCCGTATACTGTTGCTGCTGTTGAGGATGCAGGACAGCATGAACGCTTGAAAGAAATGAACGTCAGTGATACAGGGAAGTATTTTAACTCAGGTATCATGATTATCGACTTTGAACCTTGGAGAAAGCAAAACATCACAGAAAAAGTTATCGACTTTATCAATGAACACCCTGACGAAGATTTTCTTGTGCTGCATGACCAAGATGCACTGAATGCGATCTTGTATGATAAGTGGTATGAACTTCATCCGCGTTGGAACGCTCAAACTTATATCATTTTAAAACAAAAAAAGCCTGCGACACTGTCAGGCCAGAAGCAATATAGAGAAACGAGAGAGAACCCAGCTATTGTTCACTTCTGCGGCGGAGAAAAGCCTTGGAATTCCAATACGAAACACCCGTATCGCGATCAATATTTCCACTACATGTCATATACGAAGTGGAGTACGATCAGCAATCCGGCAATGAACCAATAAATGTAAAAACGCTTTTGATCATCTCAAAAGCGTTTTTGTTTTGTCTCAGCGTGCAACTGACCGCTGGTAAAACCGCTGAATATGCATGGCGATATAACATAATTCTTTTTCAGGAAACTCAAAGCCGTACTCCTTCTTCACAAATGTGCCGATGCTTAGGGCACACAGGAAGGCATCTTTAAACCTCTCTTTAATAATGTCGATCATTTCCGCATCCAGCTCGTAAATGGATTCGCCCGCTTTGATATGCTGAATGGCAAAGCGGAGATGGGTCACAAGCCGTTCATAAGAGATGGTATCCTCCACAATATTGATCGACAGCTGAATTTCAATAATCCCGATAATATCACGGATCATCGTTGTAATATCAAGCGTCTGTGTCATATCCCCTGCATTGTTTCTTGCTGTATGGATGTGCATGGCGATATTGCCGATTTCATCATCGGGAATGTGAATCCCTGTTTTCTCTTTAATCAGGGCTCTGGCCCACAAGCCGATCTGGAATTCCTTCGGGTAAAGAACTTTGATCTCATTTAACAGCGGGTTTTTAATGATCATTCCCTTGCTCAGGCGTTCGATCGCAAAGGAAAGATGGTCTGAAAAGGCGACGTGAATTCGCTCGTTGATTTTGATGTTCAGCTCTTTTTCAGCATGGGAAATAATTTGCGCGGACATCTGAATATGATCCTCCGGCAATGTTTCTAAAATCTCTTCGAACTGCTTATAGTCATCTGTATCTTTTCTGACAAACGTTTTTTCTATTTTTGACTGGTCGACAATATCATTCTTCCTTTTGTCGAACGCGATTCCTGCACCTAAGAGAATCTTCTCTGTATTTTGATCCTTTACGACGATAGCATTATGATTTAAAATTCTTTTAATTTTCATAGCTTTTTTGTCCTTTCATCCCCCGTTTTATGAATGAAAACGAATAAATCCAGTTATTCTGTCTCTTCTTTAAACCCGAGAAACAATGTAGCTATAAAAGCAGAGACGGCTGCGATCAA
This sequence comes from Bacillus sp. SKDU12, assembly GCF_010093085.1. Lineage (GTDB taxonomy): Bacteria > Bacillota > Bacilli > Bacillales > Bacillaceae > Bacillus > Bacillus mexicanus. The sequence goes on from NZ_MSRC01000017.1 coordinate 92,900, forward strand.
AATACCGATTATATAATGAACAAAATTGGCGGCGCCGAACGGCAGCACGATCGAAATCATCGGAATGCCTGTCAGCCCATAGGAATTCGAAACGACATGAGCTGCAACCACGTATGCTCCGCCAATAGAGCCGCCGATGGCGGCTCCGATAAAGGGACGGATCAGTTTGACATTTACTCCGAATATAATCGGTTCTACAATGCCTAAAAACGCGGTCAGGGAAGCGGGGAGCGCAATTTTCTTCAAATTTGATTGTTTTGTTTTGAAGAAAACCGCAAGGCCCGCTCCGCCTTGAGCCACATTCGCCATCGACCATATCGGCACTAAAAAGTTCACGCCGACATGCGGATCAGCAAGCAGCGTTGCCTCAATCGCATAAAAGCTATGATGCAGGCCAGACAGAACGATAGTGGAGTAAATGCCGCCGAACAGGGCTCCGGCAACAATGCCGGCGTGATCATAAATATAGACAATCGACTGTGTCATGATCTGACCGATGATGGACGCAACGGGATTCATCATTATCAGTGAGAGGCACCCTGTCACCATAACTGTAATAAAAGGAATGATGACGACATCAAGCGACTTCGGCACAATCAATTTTAAGAGCTTCTCAATTTGGCTCATGACATAAACGGAGAGAAGAATCGGTATAATGGAACCCTGATAGCCCATCAACGGAATATGCAGCCCTCCCATGTCTAAGAAAGCGGGAGTTTTACTGCCGAGCATAGATGGGTCCAGCAAATCAGGATGCGTCAGGAGCCCTGCCAGCACTGCCCCTAAATAAGGGTTGCTGCCAAATTGCCGTGCGGCACTGAAGCCGACCAAAATCGGCAGCAAAATAAAGGCTGTGCTGGACACGAGATCAAGTATTTTGATCCACGGACTTCCCGCTGCGAACCAGTGAAACACCTTAATCATCCCGATCAGCCCCATGAGCAGGCCGCTTGCCGTTATTGCAGGGATGATCGGCACAAAGATATCGGATAGTGTTTTTGCAAATGCTGCGACAGGGTTCAGCTTTCGGCTGGCCTTTTTCTGTTGAACAGGTTCTTTAGAAGGCATGGCCTCCCACATCTGAACGACTTCTTTATATATTTTATGAACGACGCCCGCTCCAAAGATAATCTGGAATAGCCCATATCGAAAAAAGGTGCCCTGTACGCCTTGCAGGTTTTCTATGGCTTGTATATCGATTTTCGTCTCGTCTTTTATATTAAAACGAAGACGAGTCGTACAATGGCTGATGCTGATAATATTGCTTTTTCCTCCTGCGAGGAGCACTAGTTCTTTTGCGATTTCTTTTTGCAAGCAATCAAAACCTCCTTTGCAGAAGAAAAGTCGGCTTGTTTATCGTATCAAATGAAAAGTTGACAATCAAAGTGAAAAAAGTGAGAAATACCGGCTGAAAATGACAAAACGTGCAGGAACAGCACAAAAAATGCCCGCATCGGTGACGGAGCATGAGAATAAGGGGGTATCCATGGCGCCGTTATGAGTCCAACACGAAAAGAAGAGTTGAAAATGCCCTGTTTTTAGGCATTTATACTCCCTTTGCATCATTGGGGCTTGCCTGCCTGCCAGTCACAATCCCTCCATATGTGGTGATAACTGTAATAACGTTCATTTTATGATGTTCATCGCTTGATAGCAATAGTAGAAAAAGCCTGCGGGTAAAATGGGAAAAAGGTTGCGTATGGTTGTTTTTTTGAATAAAAAAAAGCCTCTAAGACCCTAAAATATAAGTCTTACAGGCTTTTTGGTTACTTCTTCGGTTTAACGGCATTCAGCCGTTTTTGCAGCTTTGTTTTTTCATTGGATGCTTTTAACTGATTCACTGCGGATTGAGCGGATTTCTTTGATTTTTTTGTTTTGTCTTTTTCCGCTTTCTTAACTTTGGTTTTGGCAGTTTCGATATGTTTTGCTTTGGCTGCTGCCGCTTTTTTCTTCACTTTATCTACCCGTTTTTGCAATGACGTTTTGTCTTTGCCGGATTGTAGCTGATTGACTGCTGATTGTGCTTTTGCCGCATTTGCATCGGTTGGCTTCTTTTCAGCCGCAGATACAGATTGCTGCGCTGTTTTCAAATTGGCGCTCTTCACTTTGTTCAGGCGTTTTTGCAGGCCCGTTTTTTCTGAACCTGCCGGAAGCTTGCTGACTGTTGATTGTGCGCTGTCAACATCTGGTTTCCTTTTGCTTTTTTCCGCTTTCGCCACTTTCTCTTTCGCCTGCTTTGATGCGATGTAGCGTTTTACTTGGTCTAAGCGTTTTTGCAGATTCTTTTTATCTGTTCCGTTTGAAAGCTTATTAATAGGAGTTTGTGCTGTATCAACGGTCTGCTGTGTTTTATATTTTTCCGCCTTTGCCACTTTGTCTTTCGCATCTTTTACATCTCTGTATGACTGTACTTTATCCAGTCTTTTTTGCAGGGCTGTTTTGGCATTGGAATTCGGAAGCTTGCTGACGAGCTTTCTCGCTTTGTCGATATCGGTTTGTGCTTTTGTTTGTTCCGCTTTTTTTACTGCTTGTTCTGTCGTCGTGTACCCTGAGTCTGATTTCTGCACTTTATACTGGATTAAGCCATAGCCAAATTGCTGATCGCGGCCTGGAGCTCCCGGATCAAAGATATTTTTCTGCATATCCGCTCGAAGCTGCACATTTGTCTTGGCAGGATCACGCTGTTTTAACAAAGCAAACATGGCAGCGGCGTGAGGTGTCGCTTGTGATGTTCCGCTCCCAGTCGCATAATATTGGTTTAAGTAAGTGCTCGTGATATTTGTTCCCGGCGCTGAAAATTCAACTTCATTCCCAGTCGTTGAGAAGGAGGCAAGCCGATTATTTTCATTTGTTGCTGAAACCGCAACGACACTGCTGTACGCGGCCGGATAGTTCACTGGCTTGCTGTTTCCGTCATTTCCGCTTGCGGCAACAAGCAGAATGCCTTGCTCATATGCTTTGTCCACGGCGTCATGGAGGATGTTGCTGTCTGCCGTCGTGCCAAGGCTCATATTGATAATATCCATCCTGTTTGTGATCGACCAGTCGATTCCTTGAAGAAGGCTTTGAAGATCCCCCGAACCGTTCCGATCAAGCGCTTTAACCGCGTATATTTGTGCTTCAGGTGCGATGCCGTCAATTCCGTAGCCATTATGCTTAGCTCCGATAATCCCTGCGACATGTGTTCCGTGGCCGTTATCATCTTTGTAAGAAGAGGTATAGCTGACAGCTGAAAACCCACCGGCAATCGACAGGTCATCATGGGGGGAGATCCCGCTGTCGATGACTGCAATTTTGACATTCTTGCCTGTCAGTCCCGCTTTCCAAGCCTGTTTTACTTGAATTGGTTCAAGGTTCCACTGCCCGAAGTTGTCAGAGGCCTTAGTGCTGCCTGAAAGCACTTTGATATCTGTGCCGCCCGCTGCGGTCAATGAAACATTGTTTTCAACATACAAAATATCAGGGTCTTGTTTTAATTCTTTTACTGTCTCCTGATCTGCTGTGACTGCTACAGCTGGAAGGTGCTTATACTGCTGTTCAACCTCAGCATCGCTGTCAAGGACGGTATCTTTGACGGCTTTATTTTTATAAACCACAATAACTTCTTTCTCGCTGCTTGTTTGCGCGTGAGCGAGAGGGCCTATGGCGAGAAAACTGAAAAACAGAGTGACTGATACAACAAGTTTGCAAGACATGTTTTTCATGATGAATCTCCTCTTTCTATGATGTTTGATATATATATCGGAGAAAAAACAGGGTTTAATAGTAAGGGGAATATTTTTAATGAACAGGGTTGTTTAGCAGCATTTAGATTTTTTCCGGAGAAAGAGGAAATTTTTCGAATGAATATGTAAGCGTTTACAAAATAAGATAAAGAAAACATTGCGAAGGTTGTTCACAAAGCAATGAAAAAGGGGGCTATTCAGATGACCGCATTCACTCGGGTGATGGAAGAAAAAATAATGCCGGTCGCCGGGAAAATTGCCGGACAGCGGCATCTCAGCGCATTGCGTGACGGAATTATCCTAACCATGCCGCTGATTATTATCGGGTCTGTCTTTTTGATTTTAACGAGCCTGCCGATTCCGGGTTATGCAGATTTCATGGCGAGTGTGTTTGGGGAAGAGTGGGCGGATAAGCTCAGTTATCCCGTTAATGCTTCATTTGATATTATGGCGATGATCGCCGCTTTTGGCATCGCTTATCGTCTTGCGGAAAGCTATGGCGTTGATGCTCTTTCGGCTGGCGCGATATCAATTGCAGCATTTCTATTGGCAACACCGTTTGAGGTGCCGTTTACGCCGGATGGTTCAACCGAATCCACATTAGTCGGCGGCGGAATCCCAATTACACTGCTTGGCAGCAAAGGTTTATTTGTCGCTATGCTGATCGCTTTGTTTTCAACGGAAATGTACCGGTACATTATTCAAATAAATATCGTTTTCAAAATGCCAGACGGCGTGCCGCCGGCGGTAAGTAAATCATTTGTCGCGCTGATTCCCGGCTTTATCATTGTGTTTTTCGTATGGCTGGCACGTCTGTTGATTGAAATGACGCCATTTCAGAGCCTGCACAATGTCGTAGGAGATCTGCTTGGCACACCGCTTTCGATTCTTGGCGGCAGTCTCGGCGGAAGCCTGATCGCTGAATTTGTACAGATGCTGCTTTGGTCATGCGGGATTCACGGAGCTTCCATCATCGGCGGAATTATGGCGCCGATTTGGTATGGCGCGATGGATGCTAACCGTCTCGCGTTTCAGGCGGGTGAGGCACTGCCAAGTATTTTTACGACTCAATTTTTTCAAATCTGGATCAATGTCGGCGGAAGCGGAGCGACGCTTGCGCTTGTCCTGACTATGCTGGTACGCTCACGGAGCAAACAAATGAAGCAGCTTGGCCGCTTGGGGATTGGCCCTGCGCTATTTAATATTAACGAGCCGATCATTTTCGGCATGCCGCTTGTCATGAACCCGCTTCTTATCGTTCCGTTCATCATCGCACCGCTCCTTACAATAACCGCAACTTATATCGGCATGAGCACTGGACTGGTGGCTAGGCCGGCCGGCATCGCCGTGCCATGGACAATGCCGCCGCTCATATCAGGCTACCTGGCGACAGGCGGAAAAGTATCAGGCGCCGTTATGCAGCTGGTGAATCTGCTGATCACCTGCGTCCTCTACTATCCGTTTTTCAGAATATGGGACTATCAAAAATGGAAGGAAGAGAGTGCGGCTGAAGCAGGGGAGAAGAATGTTATGTGATCGAAAAAAAAATAAGGGGAAAAGGCAATCTGTTTCATGTAAGGGAAATATGTCCTCTAGCTGTTTTCCGAACATAACTGAGTCGAACTTGCAGACAGATTTGATATTGCTGTCACAGAGTTCATCTTGACTGATAAAAAGGACTTTGTGTTTATGGGTGTTAAAGGTGAAAACATCAATGAATTGATTCTGCGTATGGGCTGGGGAGCCATGATTTGCGATGAGTCAACGTATATGAGCTGGTATAGATGAAAAAAGAACGTACATCTCAGCATGTACGTTCTTTATTTTTAACGCTGAAAGAGCTCAATCCACTCACCATCAGGACCTTCGATATAAAAATAACGGTATCCGTTTGGAAGTGTTGTGATCTCTTTATCGATAAATTTCGCGTTCATTCTTTCCGCTTTTGTATATTCAGCCGCGATGTCATCCGTCAGCAGGGCGATGTGATGTACTTTTCCTTCGGCGGGAAGCTCGCTGCTGTAGCCTTGAATCAGTTCAATTTCTGTTTCCGGGCCGTCTTCAAAGCCGAGAAAAGCAAGCTCGATCACACCGTTCGTATGTGTGATGCGATCCTTCAATTTCATGCCGAGAACCTCTTCATAAAATGTGATGGACGCGTTCATATCTCTTACCATAATGCCTGTATGATCAATTCGTTTTGCCATGCTGTTCCTCCTCGTAACTCTTATTTGTCTATCGTAGAAAAACCTTTCCTTTCTGTCAATGCAGACATCTTGGCGTTTTGTGGTACGATAAGGGAAAGCAAACAGAAAGAGGACGAACAGATATGAAGCTACTCACCTTAAAGAAAGCACACGCTGCAAAAATCAAAAAAGGCTATCCGCTCATCGATAAGGAAGCTCTCGCAGGGAGTGCGGGACATGTGAAAGAAGGAGACCTCATTGATATCGTGTCAGAAAGCGGCGAGTTTCTCGCGCGAGGCTATTATGGTCTGCAAAACAAAGGGGTCGGCTGGACGCTCACCCGCAACAAAGATGAACAGATTGACCAAGCATTTTTTCTCGGCAAATTAACAAAAGCGGTTCAAGCGCGCGCCAAACTATTCACCGCCCAAGATACAACGGCTTTCCGCCTGTTCAATGGCGAAGGCGACGGCATCGGCGGCGTCACAATCGACTATTATGGCGGCTACCTGCTGGTTCAGTGGTACAGCAAAGGCATTTACACTTTTAAAGACATGCTGATTTCCGCTTTGGATGAACTGAATCTTGATTATAAAGCGGTTTACGAGAAAAAGCGCTTCGACACGGCTGGACAGTATGTTGAAGATGATGATTTCTTGAAAGGGACAAGAGGCGAATTCCCGCTCATTATTCAGGAAAACGGCATTCAATACGCGGTTGATCTAAATGAAGGCGCCATGACGGGTATCTTTTTGGATCAGAGACATGTGCGCAAGGCGATCAGAGACCGGTATGCTAAAGGAAAAACAGTGTTAAATACGTTTTCTTATACGGGTGCATTCTCCGTGGCAGCGGCGCTTGGCGGAGCGGAAAAAACAACAAGCGTGGACGTGGCAAACCGAAGCCTGGCCAAAACGATCGAGCAATTCAGCGTGAACAAGCTCGATTACGAGGCACACGATATTAAGGTAATGGACGTGTTTAACTATTTTTCATACGCGGCGAAAAAGAATCTCCGTTTTGATTTAATTATTCTCGACCCGCCTTCCTTTGCACGGACAAAAAAGCGCACCTTCAGCGCGGCCAAGGATTACAAAAACCTGTTAAAGGAAACGATCGCGATCACAGCTGACAAGGGCATCATCGTTGCTTCCACAAACAGCAGCGCCTTCGGCATGAAGAAATTCAAAGGCTTTATTGATGCTGCCTTTAAAGAAACAAATGAACGCTACACCATCATTGAGGAATTTACACTGCCAGAGGATTTCAAAACAACTTCGGCATTTCCGGAAGGCAACTATTTAAAAGTGGTCTTTCTCCAGAAAAAATAAAGCAAAAAGCTGCCCGTTTTAGGAGCAGCTTTTTTTATGTGGAAATGATTTTCTGGACGCGGCCGATGCGGCCGTCTTCAAGCCGGACTTTAATGCCGTGCGGATGAAAGCTTGATTTCGTCAAAATATCCTTCACTGTCCCTCTCGTCAGTTTTCCTGTTTTTTGATCTGCTTTCAATACAATATCAACCTGTACTCCTTTTGAAATGCTGTTTCGCTCTTGTCCGTTCATCGTGCACATCCTCTCTCTTTTTCATTATCGTCATTATGGTTTAAAAGTAACAGCTTGATGATGAAGAGTATGTTTGTTTTTTTCAGCCTTCATTAAATATAATGTCAGTCCAAAGCCTGCTATGCTCAGAATGCCAAAAAGCAAGTAAACTGCAAAGATTGACACGTAGTCAAAAATATATCCGCCTGCAAATGTGCAGAACCAGTTGCCGAATCCATTGCCGATAGCGGCGTACATGGTCAGCGCCGTCGCTTCCACGTGGCTTGGGGTAATTTTTTTCACATATTGAAGCGCCGCCGGGATAAATAAACCGATGGCGGCTCCTTGAAGAAAAACTGTCGCATAAATGATCCATAATGAAGGCGCAGTGAAATAGAGCACCCACCTGAATAATGAAATTCCGCCTGACAGCATAATGATGTTGAGCAGCCCCATTTTATCTATCAATGTTTGGGCAAATCGCATAAATGGAATTTCCGAAATCACGCCAATGAAAAATAAAACGCCGATAGCGGAAAGTGATGCGCCGCTTTCGTCCAGAAAAAGACTGAAATACGTATTGTTCGCTAAGTTTGGAGCAAATGTCGTAAAGGTGATGATCATAAAGATGAGGAACGTTTTGTTACTGATAAGCTCCCGGAATCCTTTGCGGATATTGGCCTTTGTTTTTGATTTCTGCTGGCCAGGCATTTGGGAGGCCAATATGGCGGCAACGCACAGAAAGACACAGGCAAAGATAAAGATCACGTGAAGGGGATACAGCTGATTTGTTACCTGCCCCATGACAAACACTGCGAGTCCGAAACCGAGAGAACCAAACAGGCGGATTCCGCCGTAGTTTCCGTTTGTTTCGTGTGTGTACCTTAGCGAAATGCTGTCCGATAACGGAATAATTGTGCTTTGAAAGGCTGCAAAACAGGCCGCTATCAAAATAAGCAGCGGAAAGCCGTCAAATGCAATATAGCCTAAACCAATGATACCCGTAATCGATGTGCAAACCGCAAGCAGGCTTTTTGTTTTTTGCGTATAATCGCTCAGCATGCCCCAAAATGGCTGAAAGAAAATCATCACAATCGGGCCGAGGGACATAATCAAACCAACCTGTGATCCGCTCAAATGCTGTTCTTTCGTTAAATACATACTGAGTAAAGGGATAATGCTGCCTGTGCCAAGAAACGCAAACAAATAAAATCCCTTTAACGCGGCGTAATGCCGTCTCACCTGCAAGTTGTGCATGGGGGTGCCTCCTTTAGTATCCACAAATACATTATATTGGAATTCTGCAGCTTTTCAATAAGGAGAAGCACATAAAAAAAACTGTCCTTGAAAAGGACAGTTTTTACATAAACGAAAGTAAAATCGGCGCCGCACAAAGCGTCATGATCGCAGCTAAGATCATCGACACACTGGAAATCGTGCCGGACACAGAGCTGAGTTCAAATGCTTTAGACGTTCCTGCTCCATGTGCGCTTGTGCCGAGCAGCACGCCCCGCGCAATTTCGTTATCGATGCGGAAATAGCGGATGACCATTGGGCCGATCATTGTGCCGAGCAAAGCGGTTAAAATGACAAACACTGCTGTTACGGCAGGCATACCGCCGATCATTTCAGATACGTTCATAGCAATCGGCGTTGTCACTGATCTTGGAACGAGGCTGTCAATTAAGCCTGTGCCAAGGTGAAGCCATTTTGCAATAAGAGCGGTTGAAATAATCGCGATGCATGAGCCGACGGCCACGTTCAAAATAATTTCCACTGCGTATTTCTTTAAAACAGGGAAATATTTATATAGCGGGATCGCGAATGCCACGGTGGCAGGCTGAAGCATATCGGTCAGAAAGCCGCCGCCAAGATTATATGACTCGTACGGAACATTCACTACCAGCAGCAGACCGACTAACACAGCAGGTGTCACCAATAGCGGCGATGTATAGACACGCGGAAAGCGTTGATATACCTTTTTAGCACCTACATATACCAAAACCGTTAAAAACAAACTTACAATTCCGATGAACACGTATGCTTATTCTCCTTTCTTTTTGCAATGATTTGTGTAAGCGTTCCTGTAGACACCATCACGACAAACGTACTGATGATGACAACAAGCAGAATGCTGACACCAAATTTCGACATAATGTCTCCGTATTCAATCACTCCGACGGCAGACGGGATAAAAAATAAAAGCAGCTCCCCGAGAAGCCACGCAGCGCCAAGCTCTACCCATTCAAGCTTGATGATCTTAAAGTGCAATAATGTGAAAAGGATCACAATCCCAATTATACTGCCGGGAATATTTATATGAAGAAGGGCTGTCACCCAATTAATCAGCCGAGCAAATATAAATAACAGAGCGATTTGAATAACGGTTAGCAACAGTTTTTTCATATTGATGCCTCCCTTATATTCATATTGTACATAATGTCTCGCTATAGGTAAAATATATATAAAGAATAATAAGTATTCCTTTTGTCTATAGAAAGGGTGAAGTACATGGATATCCGCCATTTAACATATTTTTTGGAAGTCGCCCGTTTAAAAAGCTTTACGAAGGCTTCCCAATCCCTTTATGTATCTCAGCCGACGATATCAAAAATGATCAAAAATTTAGAAGAAGAGCTTGGGATCGAACTGTTTTACCGAAACGGCAGACAGGTGGAACTGACTGACGCCGGCCAAAGTATGTATGTACAGGCGCAGGAAATTATTAAATCATTTCAAAACCTGACATCAGAACTAAATGATATTATGGAGGTCAAGAAAGGACACGTTCGGATTGGACTGCCGCCGATGATCGGGTCGGGATTTTTCCCGCGAGTGCTCGGCAATTTCCGCGAAAATTATCCGAATATCACTTTTCAGCTGGTCGAAGACGGTTCTATAAAAGTTCAAGAAGGCGTCGGGGACGGCTCTCTTGATATCGGTGTTGTCGTTCTTCCCGCAAACGAAGATATCTTTCATTCGTTTACAATCGTAAAAGAAACCTTAATGCTTGTCGTTCACCCTTCCCACCGGCTGGCTGACGAAAAAGAGTGCCGGCTCTGGGAGCTGAAGGACGAGCCCTTTATTTTCTTCAGGGAGGATTTTGTCCTGCACAATCGAATTATGACGGAATGTATCAAGGCTGGGTTCCGGCCTCATATCATTTATGAAACCTCGCAATGGGATTTTATCAGTGAGATGGTGTCAGCCAACCTTGGAATCGGGCTTTTACCGGAACGAATCTGCCGCGGGCTTGACCCGGAAAAAGTGAAGATCATTCCGCTTATTGATCCAGTCATTCCTTGGCACCTGGCCATTATATGGAGAAAGGACCGCTACTTGCCCTTTGCGGCCAGAGCTTGGCTCGACCATACGAAATCGTATTTATGGGACTCGAAAAAAGAGAGTGAAGGATGATGAAAAATGGATGCACAATCAGCAGCAAAATGTCTTACTGCTGTCCGTCAGCACTGCCCTCTGGTACACAGCATAACCAATAATGTTGTAACGAATTTTACAGCGAACGGCCTGCTCGCCCTCGGCGCATCACCTGTCATGGCATACGCAAAAGAAGAGGTTGCCGATATGGCAAAGATGGCGGGTGCACTCGTTTTAAATATTGGAACGCTGAGCAAGGAATCAGTCGAAGCCATGGTCATTGCGGGAAAATCAGCCAATGATTATGGCGTCCCCGTCATACTAGATCCTGTCGGCGCTGGAGCCACACCGTTCCGTACCGAATCGGCGCGTGACATCATTCGTGAGGTGCGCCTCTCTGCGATCAGAGGAAATGCTGCTGAAATTGCCCATACCGTCGGCGTGACCGATTGGCTGATTAAAGGTGTTGACGCGGGGGAAGGCGGAGGGGACAGCATCCGGCTGGCCCAGCAGGCGGCACAAAAACTAAATACAGTCATTGCGATTACTGGCGAAGCGGATGTGGTAGCCGATACGTCGAGTGTATATACCCTTCGTAATGGCCACAAACTGCTGACGAAAGTGACGGGTGCCGGCTGCCTGCTGACGTCTGTTGTCGGTGCATTTTGCGCTGTGGAAGAAAATTCATTGTCTGCGGTTCTCGCTGCTATTTCTTCTTATGGAGTTGCAGCTCAGCTTGCCGCGCAGGAGACAGCTAATAAAGGGCCGGGAAGCTTTCAGATTGAATTGCTGAACAAGCTTTCATCTGTTACTGAACAAGATGTCCAAGAACTGGCGAGAATAGAAAGGGTGACTGTCTCATGACACGTATTTCTCGGGAAATGATAAAAGAGTTATTGTCTGTTTACTTCATTATGGGATCAAACAATACAAAAGCCGCTCCGGTTACCGTCATACAAAAAGCATTAAAAGGCGGCGCCACTTTGTACCAATTTCGTGAAAAGGGCAGGGACGCGCTGACAGGAGAGGCGCGGATTGAATTCGCTAAAAATGTGCAGGAAGCCTGCCGTGAAGCCGGTGTTCCGTTTATTGTCAATGATGATGTAGAGCTTGCACTGAAACTGAAGGCTGACGGTATCCATATCGGGCAGGAAGATGCAAACGCAACAGAAGTAAGAAATGCGATAGGTGATATGATTCTTGGTGTTTCCGCCCATACAATGTCTGAGGTAAAGAAAGCTGAAGAGGATGGGGCCGATTATGTTGGACTCGGGCCAATCTATCCGACAGAAACGAAAAAGGATACGAGAGCCGTACAGGGGGTATCTCTTATCGAAGCAGTTCGCCGCCAAGGTATTGGAATACCGATTGTCGGCATCGGCGGCATCACAATCGACAATGCCGCTCCTGTTATCCAAGCTGGGGCTGACGGTGTCAGTATGATCAGCGCCATCAGCCAGGCGAAGGATCCAGAAGGCGCCGCACGCACGTTTCGCGAAAACATTCAAACATTTAAAGCGGGAAGATAAATGTCAGAGATTGCAAATGTGCTATAAAAGGAATTTTGGAACAGCATGAACAACAAATTCAAAGACGCGACTTCCTCAAATGAGGAGCGTTGGCGGGGGCGGCCGTTGAGATGGGCTTAGACGGTCTGTCTCAACGCCGCCGCCCACATCCTGCTCTCATTTTACTCCTGCTCCATATGAATACCCGTATGCGCCTTCACCTGTATTTCCGCAAACGTCTCTTCATCAACCATTTTATGTGGCGACAGCACTGTTCCGAGCCACGCGCCGAGGAAGCCTAGCGGGATAGAAATAATGCCCGGATTAGAAAGCGGGATAAGCGGGTCTCCGGTAAAAATGGCACCTCCGGACGGATCCCACACACTAGGACTCATCGACACAAGCACAAGCGCGCTGATCAGGCCTGTCAGGCTGCCACACAAAGCGCCTGAGGCATTGAATCTCTTCCAGAAGACCGTAAACACAATCAGCGGGAGATTAGCGCTTGCCGCTACCGCAAATGCAAGTGCGACAAGGAATGCCACATTTAATGATTGTGCAAAAATCGCGAGGAGAATCGAGAGCACTGACACGGTGACAGAAGCCCATCTGGCCGCTTTCATCTGTTCTTTTTCAGTTGCTTCTCCCTTTCTGATGATCTGGCTGTAAATATCATGAGCAAATGCTGAGGCCGCCGACAGCACCAATCCTGTCACGACCGCTAAAATGGTGGCAAAAGCGATGGCTGACACGAATGCGAACAGAAAATCTCCCCCGAGCGCTTTTGCCAAAAGAGGCGCCGCCATATTTCCCGCTTGATCTGCCGCCGTAATCGCTTCATAACCGACAAAAGCAGCGGCGCCGAAGCCGAGAAACACCGTCATAATGTAAAATACACCGATAATCCATGTCGCTGATACAACAGATGTCCGGGCGGTCTTGGCATCCTTAACGGTATAAAACCGGATCAAAATATGCGGAAGGCCGGCGGTTCCCAGCACGAGTGCTAAGTTTAATGACAGGGTCTCAAGCGGCACCTTGTATTTATTTCCGGGGTTTAAGAAATCAGCGCCAAGCGGAGTTGCCGTTTTCATCTGCTCAAACATGGTATTAAGGCTAAAGCCAAATTTTGAAAACACGATGATTGAAATGACGAGTGTGCCGGCCATCAGTAAAACAGCTTTAATTATTTGAACCCAGCTTGTCGCAATCATGCCGCCGAACACGACATAAATGGTCATTAGCACTCCGACAATGAGGACGGCCACGGTATAATCCAATCCAAGCAGCAGCTTGATCAGCGCACCCGCTCCCACAAGCTGGGCGATCATATAAAAAGTGGAGATGGCAATGGTATTGAGAGCTGCGACACCGCGGATTTTCTTTTCTTTAAAACGAGCAGCGATCATGTCCGCCATGGTGTACTTCCCAAGATTCCGCAGCGGTTCCGCCACGATATATAAGACAACGAGGTAAGCCACCAAAAAACCAATGCTGTAAAAGAACCCATCAAACCCATATAACGCAATCATTCCGGCAATCCCGAGAAAAGAGGCAGCGGACATGTAGTCGCCGGCAATTGCCAGTCCATTCTGAACACCGGTGAGCCCGCCGCCTGCTGTATAAAACTCACTCGTCGTTTTCGTCTGTTTCGCGGCAAAATACGTGATAATAAGCGTCAGAGCGACAATCGCTAAAAATAAAAGAAAAGCCGTCATATTCATGTTTGCTCACCCTTCAGACTTGATTTTAAAGCGCTTACATAACGATCGAAATGAGCTGCTCTTCGGGAATATACCGTACTCAGGATCCAGGTCATCGCGAATTGGGTGATGGCAAACAGCCAAGCCCATGAAACAGCTCCGATGGCCGGAGCATTCAAAAAGGTAAAATAAGACGTCAAAACAGGAAGTGAAAAATAAAAAACAAAAAAGAAAATCGCAGAAGGAACAATAAAAGCGCGTTTCTGCTTTAAAAAAGCTTGAAAAGCCGGTGTTGCAGCAATCTGTTTGTAATCAGTTTTGTTCATGGCTATCCTCCCTTACATTCGCTAAAAGTAAGTAAAAAGGTACACCAATAGGTATGTACTGAAAGTCTGGTTTATGCGTTGATAATGAGTATCTGGAGAATGATAAAGGAAGTCGTAAGCTAGGAATGCGAGTGTATGAAGACAGACGAAGGTTTTCCAACTCGGCCGCATATAAACGTAGCTGCTATCAAAACCTCACCGAATGCAGCTTGTTCTCAGCGAAGCTGCTGTTTGCCAGAGCCCGGTTATACATCACCGGCTGTCTGTCGTAGAGGAGCTGACACACCGTTCTCTAAGCCCGGCGGCGCAGCATTCGCTTTCGAATAGAGGATATGGTGAAAACTCAGATCAGATGATAGAAAAGCCAGAGGTGATAGATCCGCCTGTTCGGAGTTAGTCTTGGCGGACGGTTTTTTTAGGATAATTTTTTATTGATGCTGTCTCAGATTCCAAAAACTGTCTCACATCATGAATGCCTAACCCAATGGATCTAGCTTCTTGCATTAACATATGCCAATCTTTGTCCAATTCTTTTTTAATATGAGTTTTCATAGTAACCTCCAATTGTATAAAATGTTCTCCTGCAACATGCGGGCATATTGATAAGCCGGCGCGATGATGAGGCGAGTACAACAAATTTCACACATAGTTGCTCGGTATTCACAAACTGAAGGAAAAACCACCTACCTATTCCCTAAAAAATTGACTAATATAACCAATGAATCTTATTTATAATAATAAACAATTAAATACTGACTGGATAGTATGTAAATGAAAATAAATCAATTAGCCTATTAAAAATGACCTCGGCGAAACCGATTAGCATAGCCGTTTAAAGAAATAAATACCGCTAAAGATTGATCCGGTGTAAGATAAGGATAATCATACTGTCTGGAGAAAATATGAAAAAAACTTTCAAATGTAAAGGGAAGCAACATTTGAAAGTTTTTTAGATGCTGGCCTGAGTTTGTTGATTAACCGAGCGTATGATCCGGTTTCTGTAGAGGATATCAGCAGAGCTGCTTTATTCCTATTACATCAATAAGCCGTTTTGGGACATTACGTCTTTTGCTATGAATATGCCGACATATAAAGTCCTTTAGACGTGCAAGGCCTATGTCCGGCTGTACGAATTGTGGGTGGAAGAAAATGCGTTATATATGAAGTGGCTGAAGGAGAGAAAGCTGATTGACTCCTGTATTGAACCGGGATATACGGCTAAAATAATATGTGCAGTGCTCGACGGAATCATCAAGCGATCATACGTATTGGGCAAGCCCGCCGCCTTTCGCAGTTTTTCAGACGCACTTTCTGTCTTCATTACGCCTGAAAGAGAGCACACGAGCCCGAAAATGTTGAAAAGTTTTTCAGAAAGCGAGGAACATCAGTGAAGTATAGAGAAATGATTATGTATATCATTATGGGGGTTTTCACTACCATTGTGAATATCGCCAGCTTTTATATTTTTGCAGAGGTCATAGATATGGATTACAAAGCCGCTACTGTTGTCGCTTGGATCTTGTCCGTGCTGTTTGCATACATTACAAATAAATTATATGTGTTTCAGCAAAAAACACATGACCTGCAGAGCCTGTTGAAAGAAATCACTGCTTTTTTCAGTGTTCGCGTCCTGTCTCTCGGTATAGATTTAGGCATGATGATCATTCTTGTCAGCCTGTTCAACACAAATGAAACCTTGGCAAAAATACTCGACAACGCGGTCATTGTTGTCGTGAACTATGTGGCAAGTAAATGGATTGTCTTTAAAAAGACAAAAGAAGAAGGGGTATGAGAGGGTCATCAGTATAAAAGACCGTTTTCCCTGAAGAAATAGGGGGAAATAATAAATAAAAACCATGAAAGGTGATTGTGCATGCAGGCAGAGCTAGAGGGGATATTTTCCAGTGTATTCGGAGAAAAAGAGGGGTTGCGGTTTTTTTTCGCACCTGGAAGAGTGAATCTGATTGGCGAACATACAGACTATAACGGCGGGCATGTGTTTCCATGCGCGCTTACAATAGGTACATATGCTGCTGTTGCAGAGAGAAACGACAGGATGGTCAGGATGTATTCAGACAACTTTAAGGCCGCAAGTATCAAGGAATGCAGCCTTGATGACATCCGCTATCAAAAAGAAGACGACTGGGCGAATTATCCGAAAGGCGTCATTTATGAATTTCAGCAAAGAGGCTACTCCATCCCCCGCGGCTTTGACATTGTATTTTCAGGGAATATTCCAAATGGGGCGGGACTTTCATCTTCCGCTTCTATTGAGCTGCTGATGGGAGTCGTGCTCCAAAGCCTTTTTCATTCTGAAGTGGGTACGCTGGAGCTTGTCAAAATGGCGCAGCATGCGGAAAATTCATTCATCGGTGTCAATTGCGGGATTATGGACCAATTCGCAATCGGAATGGGGAAAAAACATCATGCGATACTTCTGAATTGCGACACACTCGACTATGAATATAGCAAACTCGATGTCTCTGATCTCACGATGGTCATCGCAAACACCAACAAAAAAAGGACATTGGCAGACTCGAGCTATAATAAGAGACGCAAAGAATGCAGCGACGCCTTGCTTGATCTGCAAAAAGCACTTGATATTGCCTCATTGGGCGACATCAAGCCCGCTGATTTCTTCGCCCATTCCAGCCTGATTCAAAATGAAACGAACAGGCGCCGTGCAAAGCACGCCGTATATGAAAATCAACGTGCCATCAAGACAGCCCGTATGTTCAGAGAAAACAATATAGACGAAATTGGGCGGTTAATGAAGGAATCCCACCTTTCATTAAAGGAGGATTATGAAGTGACCTGCCCAGAGCTTGATGAGCTTGTGTTTGCGGCATGGGGACATGAAGGCGCAATTGGATCAAGAATGACGGGAGCGGGCTTCGGCGGCTGCACCATCAGCATTGTAAAGGATGCGTTTGTGGATGATTTTATCCA
Source organism: Bacillus sp. SKDU12 (assembly GCF_010093085.1). Classification (GTDB taxonomy): domain Bacteria; phylum Bacillota; class Bacilli; order Bacillales; family Bacillaceae; genus Bacillus; species Bacillus mexicanus. Next base: position 110,217 of record NZ_MSRC01000017.1, read on the forward strand.
GCAGGTTGGAGATAGATATCAAGAAAAAACAGGACTCAAAGCGGATTTTTATGTCGCTGATATCGGAGAGGGAGCGAGAGAACTGAAGGGGGAATGACATATGAGCATCGTTGAACATCTGGAACAGCTGTTGGAATATGGGCTGGAACGAAAACTGATTTCGATCTGGGATCAGGCATATACGAGAAACCGTCTTTATGAAGCATTGGACATTAAACCTCCCGCGCCGGTCTCTCGCACATCGATCAAACAGGCGCAACGCCTGCCGGATTTGCTTGCTCCTATTTACAAATGGGCTGTGGAAACCGGGAGAATGGAAGCGGATACAGATACATACCGCGACCTGCTCAGCGCAAAGCTGATGGGATGTTTTGTGCCTGCGCCATCTGAGGTCATCCGCAAATTTGAAGAGACAAAAGCATTATACGGGCCAAAACAGGCGACAAAGGAATTTTATCAATATTCAGAGGATATCTATTATATCCGGTCTGACAGGATCGCCAAAAACGTTCATTGGACGGTGTCGACCGAATATGGTGAGCTGGAAATGACTATTAATCTGTCAAAACCTGAAAAGGACCCTAAAGCGATTGCCGCTGCAAAAGAGCAGAAGCAGGTAAATTATCCACTGTGTTTGCTGTGTAAAGAAAATGTCGGGTATGAGGGAAGCGTGGATCACCCAGCTCGGCAAAACCACAGAATCATTCCGGTCATCCTTAAAGGCGAACAATGGTACTTGCAGTTCTCGCCATATGTTTATTATCAGGAGCATTGCATCGTCTTAAAGGGTGAGCATGAACCGATGGAGATCAGCAGAAAAACATTTGAAAGGCTGCTGTCATTTCTCAGGCAATATCCGCATTACTTTATCGGTTCGAATGCGGATTTGCCGATTGTCGGCGGCAGCATCCTAAGCCATGACCATTTCCAAGGCGGGGCGCACGATTTTCCGATGGCGCGTGCACAAGCAGAAGACGTTTATGAATTAAATGATTATCCCGGCGTGACGCTGGGCTTAGTGAAGTGGCCGATGTCCGTGCTCAGACTCCAAGGAAACAATCCGGATTGTATCGCCGAAGCTGCTGATCATATATTCCGCACATGGAAAACGTATTCCGATGAAAAAGCAGGCATCGCCTCATCTACAGGCGATACGCCCCATAATACGGTCACACCGATTGCGCGGCGCAGGGGAGACTTGTACGAGCTCGATATCGTGCTGAGAAACAACCGGACGGATGAGGAGCATCCATTAGGAATATTTCATCCTCATCAGGAAGTCCACCATATTAAAAAGGAAAATATCGGCCTGATTGAAGTCATGGGATTGGCAATATTGCCGGGGCGTTTACAGGAAGAAATGAAAGAAACGGCAGCGGCGCTCTGCTCTGCTGATCCGAAAACAGCTTTAGAGCAAAACCCGCTCACAGCAAAGCATAAGGAATGGGCTCTTCAGTTGAGGGGAAAAAGAACAATAACAAAAGAGAATGCGGATCTTGTCGTAAAGGAAGAGCTTGGACACGTATTCACGCGCATTCTTGAACACGCAGGTGTATTTAAACAGACACCGGAGGGCAAACAGGCCTTCAAAAGGTTTATCAATCATTTAGGCGTCAAACGAGTCAAAAGCCTCAGCCATGAAAGCTGAGGCTTTTCTGGTTTTCTCGCAAAACAAATGCCCAAAGCGCTGACACTTTGGGCATCGTTATTTTTAGCCTTTTCTTCTGGTTAATAGACTTACTAGAAATACAACAATTGCTGCGCCGATTACCGCAGGAATGATCGCAAATCCTCCTAGATGCGGCCCCCATGTTCCAAGAAGCCCATGTCCAATCCAGGCACCAATAAGGCCTGCGATCATAGACCCAATAATTCCTCCGGGCATATCTCCTTTCACAAACAGGCTGCCAAGCCAACCGATAATAATAGCGACAATAAGAGAAATAATGAAACTCATCATATAACACATCCTATTTCGATTTATTTGTTTATATCATTCCACTGTTTGATATTTGATAAACATTTGAATGCTTTCATAAAAAATGGAAACAATTCAGAGCATATCGACGCTTTACTAAGCCTTTTTTTTCAAAAATGGTTGCGTTAAAATGGTAACTGTGTGAAATGGTACTAGACAAGGAAAAATCATTTCTATCTAAAAAGTTTAACAAAATGAAACTTTTGATTGACCTAGGTTTTTTATTATGGTAAACCTTTACTTGTCAGAAATAATTCTTCACTATCTTTCTTTACTTATATGCGGAAATATCTAAAAACTTTTCATCTTAAGCGATAGATGTGAATAAAGTTGGAGCATTTTTTGTCGATTTTATGACATTTAAGCGAAAAAGGGATGAAGTTTAGAAAAAAATAAAGCTAATATGTGAACTTTTTGATAGCATAACAAAGTAAAGAAAAGATTTTGAGGAAGTTGCACTTCAGATTTATTACACCAATAGGAAGGATGGTGATCTTCTTGTTCAGAGCATTAAAACCGTTGCTTGTATTAGCGCTGTTAACTGTGGTTTTCGTCCTTGGGGGATGCAGCAATGCTTCAGTATTAGATCCAAAAGGACCTGTAGCTGAACAGCAAAGTGATTTAATCCTGTTATCTATCGGATTTATGCTGTTTATTGTCGGGGTTGTCTTTGTTCTATTTACCATTATCTTAGTAAAATACCGCGACCGTAAAGGCAAAGATAATGGATCTTATAACCCAAAAATTCATGGTAACACGTTCTTAGAAGTAGTCTGGACAGTGATCCCAATTTTAATCGTCATTGCACTTTCTGTGCCAACCGTACAGACGATATATTCATTAGAAAAAGCTCCTGAAGCAACAAAGGACAAAGAGCCTCTTGTTGTTTATGCTACTTCGGTAGACTGGAAATGGGTATTTAGCTACCCGGAACAAGATATTGAAACGGTCAACTACTTAAACATTCCTGTCGACCGCCCGATCTTGTTCAAAATTGCATCTGCAGATTCTATGGCTTCGCTATGGATTCCTCAGCTTGGAGGACAAAAATACGCGATGGCAGGCATGCTGATGGATCAATACTTACAGGCCGATAAAGTGGGAACTTACGAAGGCCGCAACGCGAACTTCACAGGTGAACATTTTGCAGACCAAGAGTTTGATGTAAATGCAGTCACGCAAAAAGACTTTAACAGCTGGGTGAAAAAGACTCAGAAAGAGTCTCCTAAGCTGACAAAAGAGAAGTATGATGAATTGATGCTTCCTGAAAATGTGGACGAATTAACGTTCTCTTCCACTCACTTAAAATACGTTGATCACGGACAAGATGCTGAGTACGCGATGGAAGCGCGCAAACGCCTAGGCTATCAAGCTGTTTCTCCGCACTCTAAAACAGATCCGTTTGAAAACGTAAAGAAAAATGAATTTAAGAAGTCTGATGATACAGAAGAATGATATTTGATCAGGAAAGGAGGAAGCCCGCATGAAAATGAGATGGGACGAATTTTTCGTAACTGGTGACCCATTAATTTTGGGCGCACAAGTTTCCATTGCGCTTTCAACCATTGCCATCATCTTTGTACTGACTTACTTCAAAAAATGGAAATGGCTCTGGTCTGAATGGATAACTACCGTTGACCATAAAAAACTCGGAATTATGTATATTATATCTGCTGTAATTATGTTTTTCCGCGGTGGTGTCGACGGCGTGATGATGCGCGCCCAGCTAGCGCTTCCGAATAACAGTTTTTTAGACTCAAACCACTATAATGAAATTTTTACAACACACGGTACAATCATGATCATCTTCATGGCGATGCCGTTCTTAATCGGTCTTATCAACGTTGTTGTACCTCTTCAAATCGGTGCGCGCGACGTTGCGTTCCCTTACTTGAACAACCTAAGCTTCTGGACGTTCTTCGTAGGGGCGATGCTTTTCAATATTTCTTTCGTTATCGGAGGTTCTCCGAATGCAGGCTGGACAAGTTACATGCCGCTTGCAAGTAACGACATGAGCCCTGGGCCGGGTGAGAACTATTACCTCCTCGGACTTCAGATTGCAGGTATCGGTACCCTGATGACAGGGATCAACTTTATGGTAACAATCTTAAAAATGAGAACAAAAGGCATGACATTAATGCGTATGCCAATGTTCACTTGGACAACACTGATCACAATGGTTATTATCGTGTTTGCGTTCCCTGTTCTTACAGTAGCATTAGCACTTTTATCTTTTGATCGTTTGTTCGGCGCTCACTTTTTCACATTGGAAGCGGGCGGTATGCCAATGCTTTGGGCTAACTTGTTCTGGATTTGGGGACATCCTGAAGTATATATCGTTATTCTTCCGGCGTTCGGTATTTTCTCAGAAATCATCTCAAGCTTTGCAAGAAAACAATTGTTTGGTTACAAAGCGATGGTTGGTTCTATTATCGCCATCTCCGTATTGAGTTTCTTAGTTTGGACTCACCATTTCTTCACAATGGGGAACAGTGCGTCCGTTAACTCATTCTTCTCAATTACGACAATGGCAATCTCAATCCCGACCGGGGTTAAAATCTTTAACTGGCTCTTTACAATGTATAAAGGCCGAATTAGCTTTACAACGCCTATGCTGTGGGCGCTTGCGTTCATTCCGAACTTCGTGATCGGCGGGGTTACAGGGGTTATGCTTGCGATGGCAGCAGCGGATTATCAATATCATAATACGTACTTCCTTGTATCTCACTTCCACTATGTGCTGATTGCGGGTACTGTATTTGCTTGTTTCGCAGGATTTATTTTCTGGTATCCAAAAATGTTCGGTCACAAGCTGAACGAAAGAATCGGAAAATGGTTCTTCTGGATCTTTATGATCGGTTTCAATGTATGTTTCTTCCCTCAATATTTCTTGGGGCTTCAAGGCATGCCTCGCCGTATTTACACATACGGACCGAATGACGGCTGGACAACATTGAACTTTATCTCAACTGTCGGAGCTTTCATGATGGGTATAGGATTCTTAATCCTTTGCTATAACATCTACTACAGCTTCCGTTACTCTACTCGTGAAATCAGCGGAGATTCATGGGGTGTGGGACGTACGCTTGATTGGGCGACTTCTTCTGCGATTCCGCCGCATTACAACTTTGCGGTGCTTCCTGAAGTTAAATCTCAAGATGCATTCCTGCATATGAAAGAAGAAAAAACTGAATTATACCCTGAAAGCAAATTCAAGAAAATTCATATGCCAAGCAACTCAGGCAGACCGTTCTTTATGTCTGTTGCCTTCGGTCTCGCCGGCTTTGGACTTGTCTTTGAATGGTACTGGATGGGCGTAGTCGGATTGATTGGAGTCTTGCTCTGCATGGTTCTGCGTTCATTCGAATACGACAACGGCTACTACGTTAGTGTTGATGAAATAAAAGAGACGGAAAGAAAGATTTCCGAATAAGGAGGCGTGAGTTATGGAACATGCAGAACACGGCAATTCTAACGCGCCTATGGAATATCAATCTGAAACCGGCAGACTTAATATTCTCGGGTTTTGGATCTTTTTAGGGGCAGAAATTGTGTTGTTCTCAACACTATTTGCAACCTTCTTCGTTCTTAAAAACAGAACAGCAGGAGGTGTCTTACCGGACGAACTGTTTGAAGTCAATCTGGTAATGATTATGACGTTCTTGCTGCTTATCAGCAGCTTCACCTGCGGGATCGCTGTTCATGAAATGCGCCGCGGAAGTTTAAAAGGCGTAGTCATTTGGACAATTATCACTCTTCTTCTCGGTGCTGGCTTCGTCGGATGCGAGATCAACGAGTTTGTCCACTATGTACATGAAGGAGCATCTCTCGGTACAAGTGCGTTCTGGTCTGGATTCTTTGTATTACTTGGAACTCACGGAACTCACGTAACAATCGGTATTTTCTGGATTGCAGGAATTCTGATTCAGTTGAAGAAACGCGGCTTAACTCCGCAAACTTCATCTAAAATCTTTATCTCAAGCTTGTACTGGCACTTCTTAGATGTTGTATGGATTTTCATCTTTACAGGTGTCTATCTCATGGGATTGGGGGGTCTGTAAAATGGCAAACAAATCTGCTGAACACAGTCACTTTCCATGGAAGCACGTTGTAGGTTTTGCACTTTCTATCGTTTTGACCCTGCTGGCTCTTTGGATTGCAGTGTATACTGAATTGAGTCCATCAGCTAAACTTTGGATCATTTTCGGCTTCGCATTTATTCAGGCGGCGCTGCAGCTTCTCATGTTTATGCACATGAGAGAGAGCGAAAACGGCACGATTCAAGTCGGAAACACGCTGTTCGGATTTTTCGGCGCGATTGTTATCGTACTTGGCTCAATCTGGATTTTCGCGGCTCACTATCATCATGGTGACCATATGGACGGAAATCCTCCTGGAGGCACTGAACACTCAGAGCACTCTGGCCATAACGAATAATACAAAAACCCTCTTCGTTAGAAGAGGGTTTTTTGCTGTTTTCAGCTGCTTCGCTTTCTGCGAAGATACGGAAGTCCGTAAATGATAAATGCGGCGATATGAGCGACAATGACGTTGACGGCAAACAAGACAATCATGAGAGTGTGTCCGAGTGGAGAAAGGCTTTCTGTTGCGTAAAAATAGAAGAAAACCCACATTAAAATGATTGGCGGAATGGCTGAGAGTGCGACTTTTTTGTTATCAAGCCAAATAAAGAGGGGGGTTGCGCTGGCAACCAGTAAATAAGCAAAAAACATGTCCATTATACCCGTCTCCTTTCATTTTTTGATAACGTTTACAAAAATGAAATAGAGGAACTGAGTTGTGTCTGTTTTGTGATTGTTTTTTGAACATTCTGTTACAATTATTATACCATGTTTTCCAAAAATTGATATACGCTTTTGCGGAAAAGGTCTGGACCTATCGTCTTATTTTTAGAGAGACATTTGGCAGGAGAATGTATAGATGCTGAAGTTTTAATGAATTCGCATAGTTTATATCACAGAACCTCCTTTAAGGAGGTTTTTATTTGAAAAGTTTTGTGTCAATCGAAACATTTCAGTTTATGATACGTCATATTTCGTGTAGCTGAAAAAGCGCCACAAATGCGCAAAAAACATAAATGGAAACGAGCTTCACGTGTCATCTTGAAGATGGTTCATGTATAATAAACATTAGTGATTTTCCGATGAAAATGTAAGGCGGGATAGAATGAGTCGATATAAGAAACAGCAAAACCCCTTTTATCAGGGGGATTTGATTTTTATATTTAGTGTTTTTTTTATTATAAGTGTAGTATCAATTTATGCTGCCGGTCAATTTGGGCAGTATGGGAGCTCAGACTGGATACAGCAGCTTGTGTTTTATCTGTTAGGGGCTATTGCCATCACAGTGATTTTGTACTTTGATTTAGAACAGCTTGAAAAATTAAGTTTATATATTTTTATCATTGGTATTTTATCTTTGATTATTTTGAAAATCAGCCCTGAGTCCATTGCACCGGTCATTAAAGGAGCAAAAAGTTGGTTTAGATTTGGGAGGCTAACCATACAGCCTTCAGAGTTCATGAAGGTCGGTTTGATTATGATGATTGCCTCAGTCATCGGAAAAGCTAATCCTAAAGGAGTTCGGACGCTAAGAGATGATATATACCTCTTATTAAAGATCGCGGGTGTTGCAGTTGTCCCAGTTGTTCTTATTTTGATGCAAGATGCGGGGACAGCGGGTATTTGTATGTTTATCGTTCTTGTAATGGTTTTTATGTCGGGGATCAATTGGAAGCTGATTACAATCATTGCTGGTTCAGGTATCTTACTCATTTCAATCGTTTTATTAGTAATGATAAACTTTCCCGACGCTGCTCAATCAGTCGGAATACAGGAATATCAAATTAAGAGGGTCACTTCTTGGGTTTCTAATTCAAATGATACACAGAATGATGATAGCGGATGGCAAGTTGATCAAGCTGTCATGGCTATAGGATCTGGGGGCATTTTAGGAAATGGTATTTCTCATTTAAAGGTTTATGTTCCAGAAAGTACGACTGACTTCATTTTCTCTATAATAGGTGAATCTTTTGGATTTTTAGGCTGTGCTTTTGTCGTTATCATGTTCTTCTTCTTAATTTACAGACTTGTCGTATTGATTGATAAGATACATCCGTATAACCGTTTTGCATCTTTCTTTTGCGTTGGATTTACGGCGTTAATTGTGATTCATACATTTCAAAATATCGGAATGAACATCGGCATCATGCCTGTTACCGGGATTCCGTTGCTGTTTATCAGCTACGGGGGAAGCTCGACACTCTCTACGCTAATCGGCTTCGGGATTGTGTATAACGCGAGTGTGCAGCTGACGAAATACAGAAGTTATCTTTTTAATTCTTAATGCAGACAGCCTTTTTGGAGGCTGTCTTTTTTTATTGCAGAGCATTTTGCTTTTGAGTTTCGTTTTTTTCGGATATGATAAAAAGAGATAAGGAGGTTCTTATGATGAATAACACAATTGAAACCATTTTGAACCACCGGTCAATTCGGTCATTTACTGATCAGCTTTTGACAGGTGAAGAAATTGATACATTAGTAAAAAGTGCGCAGGCTGCGTCTACGTCCAGCTATGTGCAGGCGTATTCCATTATCGGTGTTTCCGATCCTGAGAAGAAACATGAGCTGTCTGTGCTTGCAGGACCGCAGCCTTACGTTGAGAACAACGGACACTTTTTCGTATTTTGTGCGGACTTGTACCGTCATCAACAACTGGCTGCAGAAAAAGGCGAAGATATTTCTGAACTGCTTGAGAATACGGAAATGTTTATGGTCAGCTCGATTGACGCGGCGCTGGCAGCGCAAAATATGAGCATTGCCGCTGAATCGATGGGACTCGGTATTTGCTATATCGGTGGTATTCGGAATGACCTGGACAAGGTGGCAGAGGTGCTGCAAACACCTGACCATGTGCTCCCGCTTTTCGGACTGGCAGTAGGCCACCCTGCGAACGTATCCGGCAAAAAGCCGAGATTGCCAAAGCAGGCTGTCTATCATGAGAATACGTATAATAAGAACATAGACGATTTCCGTGAAACCATGAATGCGTATGATCAAACAATCTCTGATTATTACAGAGAAAGAACAAACGGAAAACGAGAAGAAACATGGTCTGATCAAATTCTGAACTTTATGAAGCAGAAGCCGCGTACGTATTTAAATGATTATGTGAAAGAAAAAGGCTTTAATAAAAACTAAAATAAACCTCTCCGCTTTGGAGAGGTTTTTTATGTTTCACGTGTAACATATTCCGACAAATAGAGACATGCTGTCACAAATAAATGACAAATAATCGGGAGACACTGATAAGCAGAGTGAGCGGTTTTGGAGAAAAAATAAGGAATCAGTGATACGATGGTGAGGAGGTGGTAGCGATGATTTCATTAAGTATATTAGATCAGTCCCCAGTGACAGAGGGCAGCAGTGCAGAAACCGCTTTACAGCAAACTGTTGCGCTGGCGCAAGCTGCTGAGGACTTTGGATATAAGAGGTTTTGGGTGTCTGAACATCACTTTTCAAAGCGGTTGGCAGGGTCAAGCCCCGAGGTACTGATTAGTCATATCGCGGCGAAAACAAAGCGAATTCGCGTTGGATCAGGCGGGGTCATGCTGCCGCATTACAGCGCCTATAAAGTCGCTGAGAATTTCCGGGTGCTGGAAGGGTTGACTCCGGGAAGAATAGATCTTGGACTTGGCAGGGCACCGGGCGGAATGCCGATCGCATCATGGGCGCTGAATGACGGCGGAAAGCGGAATGCCGATCAGTATCCGCAGCAAATCAAGGAGCTGACCATGTATTTGCATGATTTGGCGGATGATAAACACCGTTTTCCGAATCTCACGGCTGCACCGCATATTTCAACCGCACCGGATGTGTGGCTGCTCGGCTCATCGGGAGAAAGCGCGTTGCTTGCCGCTGATTCAGGCGCTGGCTATATGTTTGCCCACTTTATCAATGGAGAGGGCGGCGAGGATACAGTCAGACAGTATCATAGACGATTTAAACCGTCTGTATTGGGGGATGCGCCCCGAGCGGCAGTCGCTGTTTTTGTTCTTTGTGCTGACACGGAGAAGAAGGCAGAAGAGCTTGCGGCTGTGCTTGATTTTACACTTCTGGCTGGAGAGCAGGGCATTCCTTTAGAAGGAGTTCCTTCATTCGAAGCTGTTCGGGGAAATACATATTCCTCGTATGAACAGAGACGAATTGCAGATAATCGAAATCGCATGATTGTCGGCACGAAAGAACAGGTGAAGGAGCAGCTGTTAGCTTTGAGTCATGCGTATGGAACAGAGGAAATAATGGCGGTGACCATTACGCATCATTTTGAAGATAAGCTTCATTCTTACCGCTTGCTGCAGGAGGCATTTGCGAAATAACCTGAAAAGCCCTGCCGGTCGGCAGGGCTTCTTCTTATTCAACAGTAAACGGCTCTTCAGTCAGAATCTGGCTTGATTTGCCTTTGTTCGCGGCATAGGCTAGCAAGTAGTATTCTCCGGCAGAAAGCTTAGTTCCGCCATTGATTGTGCCGTCCCAGTCAGCGTACTGATAGCCTTTATCTTGGTTTTTGTAGATGCCGGCTTGGCCTGCAAAGTCAAGGTTGCTGTCATAGACGAGGAAGGCCAGCTCGTCTGCTCCCGCAGGAAGGTAGGTTTCAATTTGATAGGTGCCTTGTACAGACCCTTCGGTGACGGAGACAGATGTGACTCTCGGGTAATCCGGCTCTTTGACAATAAGCAATGTAGGCACCTTGGCGACTGTTTTTCCGCCTTCTCTGACGATAATCGTTCCTTCATAGGTGCCGGCTTTTGTTTTCTTCGTATTAACCTTTACTTTTGCAGTGGCTTTTCCGGTTTTATGCGCGGGTATCACAACACGGCTTGTGCCGGATGCGGTGATTCCGCTATCGGTAAATGAGTATTCAAGTGTGTATGATTTTCTAATAGAAGATTGGTTCTCAATCGTAAATGTTTCTTTTTTCGTTTCGCTTCCACTTTCCTTCAAGAATGTGCCGTATGAATAGCTTCCAGGCGAGACGAGCGAGTCAGCCTTGATCGCATTCATAATTCTTGCACTGCCTGCGCCTTGGGCGTTATGCGGATACAATTCTCCGTCGCCATCCTTTAAGGTGACAGCGGTATTCATGATGGCGGCTTTGATCTGTTCAACGCTCCACTTCGGTTTGGCTTGTTTGATCACGGCAACCGCTCCGGCGATATGAGGCGATGCCATACTTGTTCCTTGTTTTGATCCGTAGCCATATGGGTTTTGAGGATCGTGTGTCGGAATCGTGCTGACGATATTGACGCCTGGCGCAGAAATATCAGGCTTAATCATCCACGTATCCATCACAGGGCCGCGGGATGAGAAATCAGCCACTTGTTCACCGAGAGATTTTGAGATGCTTAGCCCGAATGTTGCTTTCGTCTCGCCGGCTTTCATGGCGCTGACGAGTTTCTCACCGTCCTCTAATGAAAGCTTAATGGTTGGCACAGACATGCCAGGCACATTGGATTCAATTTCTCCAGTGAGATTGTTATACACAACCATGCCGATGGCGCCTGCTTTTTTCGCATAATCGGCTTTATCCACAAAGGCAATGCTGCCTCGTTTGACAACAGCAACTTTGCCTGTCAGATCTTTTCCTTCAAAATCCTTTGCTTCACCGATTCCTGCTTCAACAAGCTCAACTTCTTTGTTATTCAGCGCTTTGACATCGTCCTCTTTGTTATAGCCCATCATTTTTGCTGAAGAGTAGGATCCGAAATTGACGGCGTATTCGTTGAGCGGCAGCTGAGTCGCACCGACAGAAATTGCTTCTCGTGATGTGCCAGGTGATCCGACTGTCCAGTTGTTCGGACCGCTGTTGCCATTTGACGTAACGGCGACAACGCCTTCTGACATGGCCCAATCAAGCGCTGTACTCGTCGCCCAGTCCGGGTTGTTTAAAGAGTTTCCGAGAGACAGGTTCATCACATCTGCTCCATCCTGCACAGCGCGTTCCACGCCGGCAATGACGTTTTCCGTTGTACCGCTTCCGCCAGGGCCCAGCACGCGGTAAGCAAGAAGTGTGGCATCAGGCGCAACGCCTTTAATCGTTCCGTTTGCGGCCACAGTACCGGCTACGTGTGTGCCATGGTCAGTTGCTCCGCCTCTAGAATCGCCGGTTGGAGTTTCTCTAGGATCGTAATCATTGTCTACAAAATCGTATCCTTTATATTGTCCGAAGTTTTTCTTTAAGTCTGGATGATGATATTCCACACCAGTATCGATAATTGCCACCTTGACGCCTTTTCCTGTGTAGCCTAAATTCCATGCGTCGTTTGCTCCGATATAAGGTGCGCTGTCATCCATTTGTGGGGATACGGCATCTTTGGCAATCGTCACATCCTTACCCTTTAGGTTGTCTGTATGATACGTGACATTCGGATATACTGCTTTTACGTTTTTTACCGCGAGAAGTTTTGGAATTTCATTCGCTGGGAGCTTTATAGAAAAACCTGAGAATACCTGCTCATATTCCCGATTTACTTTCCCGTTTTTCACCGCTTTGAGAGCTTTGTTTTTTGCTGTGGTGCGAGCAGTTTGCAGCTTTCGTTTCGTTTGGCTTTCTCCAGCCTCTTTCGCCTCTGCCAAGGATTTTTCTTTTAATTCCACGATAACGGTTGTTTTTTTGCTTGTCGTCATGTCAATATCACCGAATATCTCGGCTTTTTCTAGGTCAGCTGATGTTTTTGAAGAATTCGGAGCTGCCTGCACGCCTGTCATACCTGTGGATAAGGCAAAAAATAAAACAAAACTTAGAAGCAGAAAGCGAATGATCTCCTTTTTCAATGTGTTTCCCCCTTTGTGGATAGAAAAAAATATGAATGATCCAGTATATATTTCTTGAAAATTCAATAAATTCCTTGTGTCATTTGAACCATTTAATGGATTTTAATTGTGTATAAAGAAGGAGTTATACACAGAACCCTGTGTATAAGTGAATAAAACTGTGTATATATATAGTTGGGAATATATGTTCGTATACAAAATATAGATATAGTTTGTGGACATGTGGATATCTCTTGTGATTAAGCTGTTCTTAACTTTGGGATAACTTGTGTATAACATTTTAAAATGATTCTCCAATTTTCACTTCATTTTTTTCAGCTTTCAACAAAACTTCTGAAAACTAGTTGGTTTTTTCACTCATATTGTGACAAAGAATTTCCTTTCCAAGGTCTATCATAGAGTCATGAGTTTGCTAGAGCCGCTAGTTTGCGAGAAAAGAAATCGGCCGTCTTTTCCCGCAGGCTGCTGCTGAGAAAATGGGCTGCTAAAAGGCTGCCTGCCAAAAAGAAGCGGAGGGATGTTTTTATATGAAACGTTTGCTTGTATCGTTACGGGTGTGGATGGTCTTTTTGATGAACTGGGTGACGCCGGACAGAACAACTTCGGCTGCTGCGGTCTATTCGGCTCAGCGTACATACCAAAGAAAAGCGGCTATGCAGGCCGCGGGACTTGTTTCGTTTTATGAATGGCGGATGGCGGTGAATGACGAAGAAAAGCAGAAAGCAAAAGCCGCCGCGCTTTATAAAAGAAGATGTTTGCAAGCTTTCAAGGAATCACCAAAACAGGAGAGAGCTGGCCCGCACCTTTACATGGAAGCAAACTTCAGTCAAAAGCAAATTGGCGAAAGGGATCGCCTCTTGAAGAAGGCGCTCTTAAGAAAAGAAGTGGTCAGGAAAAAATCATAATGGGGCCGGGAATTGCTTTTCAAAAAAAGAAAAATGATCTCATCCCTATAAATAAAATGGAAAATGAAAAGTTCAAATAGATCCGACGCAGCTGGAGAGCATAAGAAATAGCTGAGAATATCATCAGCGATGCAGAAGGAGAGCTCGCGGCGCCGCCGAGCGATCACATTTATAGTCGATCGAAAGAGTTGGCAGAATAAATTGTAAAGCGCTTTTTAAAAAGGGGCCTATAGGTGATCGGTCACGTAAAACAAACATGGGGACGTGTCCCTGACTGAAGATTGATGGATTCAGCGGAAGCATACGACTAATAAAATGATAGAGAAAATAAATACATACTTTAATCGAAAGGAGGATGAAAATAGCCCTTCCTATCAATGCCTTGTCACGCATTTGCGATACGCGGTCAGTCGGTTGGAATCAAATGAAGCGCTCCATCATATGGTCGAGGAGGAGATGCTTTATTTCATCCAAAATAAGTATTCATTTGCCTATCAATGTGTGCTAAAGCTGGCGGAGTTTTGAAAAATGAATATCAATTATGTTTGCTGGTACCCGAGGCCGGCTAAATCACGCTGCGTGCCCAGCGTCTTCAAGATCTCTCGGAATAACCGTTTATACTTGCAGGGAGTGATCTCTGGAAGTTTCTTTATTGATCGGGATTCAGCGTGTAGCCATCATATACGATATATTTTGTTTTTTCAAAGCGTACTGTTCAACCTTTTGCAATGCTTGTTTTTCCCGCTTTCTTAGATGATTAAGCATATTATAGCGATGGTATTGTAAAGTATTTCGCAATACCATGTTGCGAATTTTTGTCTATATGTTTTATCAAACAGCATAATTGAAAAATGGTTGACGAAAGCGATATCATAATTTATGATAAGAGCGTATTCAATCTGAATAAGCGGGATTGTAACTGGTAAAGCAGGCAAGACCTAAAATTCGCGTACATGAAAAAGGATCGCTGTACCCTTTATTCATTGGCGAATTTTAGGTCTTTTTTGTTTGCATAAAAGATAAAATGCCTTATTGAGCTTCTGAGGGGATTAGCGCGGATACGGCTATGTTTTTGCTTTTTCACTGGAGTGAACGGGCTTCAACGCATTTGTGGAAATCTTTATCGATAAACGGGAAGAGGTCTTCGGTGTGAGATACTTTTCTTTCCCGGGAAATGACGGCGAGTTCGACAGAAAAATCTGAATTTAGCGTCGTGATTTGGACGTTTATGCAGAAAATACTCCTATTTTCTTATGTGAAATCCGTGTCATATGTGCTATTCTTCAACGATAACCTACTATTTTTTACTGTAAAAGGAGTTGTTTTCTTGAATATACATGAGCAGAAGATAACACCAGAATGTTTGGAAAAGGCAGCGGACCAAGTTGAAGATAAGCGTGAAGAGTATAAAGATGTGCTGCTGCAGATGAAAAAAATGCTGGACGAGGCAGCGCCGTACAGTGAAACGGCAGAAGTTCTTACGCGAGCATATGAACAAATGAAAGAATATTCACTTTTTGTTCAGTCGATTGAAGCATTTTTGAGGAAATCTGCGAATAACATGAAAATCAAATAAACAGGCTGTCGATGGGATTTGGCAGTGAAAAGTCTTCGGTCATAAAAAATGCTGCCTCTCTATAAGGCAGCATTTTTTTGTTTATGATTATTTATTCAGACGCAGCGCGGAATGCTTCGTTGGTCCTACATACTGGTTGAGTGGGAATGATTCTTTAATGGCAGCGGTAATAAATTCTTTCGCTGCATAAATGGCTTCTTTGACTTCCGCACCTTTGGCGAGCTCCGCTGTCACGGCAGCCGAGAAGGTACAGCCTGCGCCATGGGTATATGGTGTATCGATCATTTCACTTTCTAGAACTTCCGCGGTTTCTCCGTCATAGAGAACATCAACGGCTTTTTCGTGTTTGAGTTTGCCTCCGCCTGTAATGACAACATATTGAGCGCCGAGTGCATGAATTTTTTTCGCGGCTTCGATCATATCGTCAACTGTTTTTAATTCATCCATTCCGCTGAGCTGGCTGGCCTCAAATAGATTCGGCGTAATGACAGTGGCGAGCGGCGCTAATTGTTCACGCAGGGCTTTGGCATGCTCAGGATAAAGGACTTCATTTGCTCCTTTGCAAACCATGACTGGGTCAATCACCACATTTTTTAATTGTTTTTCTTTGATCGTTTTTGCCGCAAGCTCAATAATGTCAACGGTTGGCAGCATTCCTGTTTTCAAGGCGTCCACACCAATGCCGTCCGTAATCGTCGCAAGCTGGGCGCGGATTGTATCAGTATCGATCGGGAACACCTGATGGTCCCAGCTGTTGTTCGGGTCCATCGCAACGATCACCGTTAAAGCGGTCATCCCGTATACGTTTTTTTCTTGAAATGTTTTTAAATCAGCTTGAATTCCAGCACCGCCGCTGGAATCTGAGCCGGCAATGGTGAGTGCTTTATGCATAGACATGTCTTGAACCTCCATTATGTTTTATCTTTCATTATAGTTAGATTTTCTCTGTATCACAATATAAAAGAGCGGTAGGAATCATTTGACAATCCCGAGGGGCTTTCGTAAAATGCTACATAAGAAAACTAGGTAGGGGTTTTATGATGTTAAATCGTGAGCTGGTTAAAGGCAGCACTGTGATATTGGTTTTGACGCTTCTTGACGAGCGGCCGATGTACGGCTATGAGCTTGTCAAAGAAATGGGGAACCGCAGCGAAAATGAACTCCAGATGAAGGAAGGGACCTTGTATCCGTCTCTTCATAAGCTTGAACGCCAAGGGCTTATTTCATCCTATTGGGAGAAGCAGGAGAAAGGGCCGGACCGCAAATACTACCGGATTACAGATGAAGGAAAAGAGGTGCTGGCGGAACGCACGAAGGAGTGGAACGTTTTTTCGGCTATGATGGACCGAATGCTGAAACGGGGCGGGCAGAATGGATAAAGAAACATATGTGTCAAAAATAAAAAATGGGCTTAAATCGCTTCCAGAGGGAGAAATGATGATAGAAGAGATTGAAAACCATATTGAACATCATTTGTTCCACTCTTTTCAGGAAGGGAAGAGTGAGGAGGAAGCTATGCGGACTTTCATGCAGGAGTTCGGAACACCAGCTGACATTGTTTCTTTTTTTAAGAAAGAGCAGCCTGTCACGTTTCGTGCGTTTTTGATATTTCATCTTTTCTTTAACAGTGCACTCTTCGCTGCCGGTATCGCCATTACGATGATGTATGTCTGGTTTGAAACACCTATTATTCATGCAGTATGGAGAGGCATTTCTGTTTCTGTGTGGCTAATCTTAGCTGTATATATCATCTACTGGATGCTGATTGGTTATCAAGGGGTGAGGGAGTTTGGAAAACGCGGAGAGCAGCTTGTGTACCATACGATTCTGATCTGCATGGTGCCAAACGTCATTTTTATGTTTGTATTTCTCTTTCAAGTGATTCCTGCGGCACTGTTTCAATCCTTGCTGACACCTTGGTTTGTGGGGGCTTGTGCGTGTGTTACACTGTTATTTCCGTTATTTGGCCGGTTGGGCTGTTATATTGGCAGGCGGTAGCTTGCCTGAATTTTTAGGTATATACATAGAGTTTCTATGTAATGGAGGTGTTTGTCGTGAAGAGTAGCTCATGTTTATACGGTGTGGTCGTTCATGGCGCAGTATTTTTGTTTACTGGTGCCTGTCTGATTGCGGCTATGGCGGCCAGCTTGCCTTTTGTTTTTCTGCTAGATCGATTGCCTGATGTTGTTTTTACAGCTGGTGTCATTCTTATGCTGTTATGTTCATATGCTTATGCTTGGTTTTTGGCGGTTCGGTTTGCATATAACCGGAACATGCGTCTGTTCGAGCTTCAATTGGGGTCCTTTGTGTTGCTGGCCATCATGATATCTATGTTTTTAATAGATGGATCAAGCGTGACAGATATAGTCAGGAATTGGGATGATGAAAGCTGTGCTTTTGTTCCGCCGGCTTTTATGTTTTTGTGTTTTTCTTATGCGCTGGTGCTGCTGCCGGTCTATCAATCTAAGTTGTGGCATGTTATCCTTCCGAGCGGTGTCCGCCTGAAAGGTCTCTTTCTTGTATTTGGCGATCTCGCACTGCTCATGCTGGTTTTGATTGGTGTCACATTACTGTTTCTGTCATTCTAGTTTACTGTTTCGGTAGGATATTCCCACTGATATCATGTCCAATATATGTTTTAATAGTACGTGACTATGAAAAGGAAAAGGAGAGCATCATGAAGATTTCTATCGTAATTGTGACCTATAACCGGATTCCGGCTTTATGTGAACTTCTGGAGTCGATTGCACAGCAAACCTTGAAGCCATATGAAATCATTATTGTGAATGATGCCGGGGAATCAGTCGTACCGGTCAAAGCACTGTATTCGGAGCTGCCAATTGCCGTTATCAATTTAGAAAAAAATGCGGGGCATGTGGCTGCGAGAAATGCCGGAGTAAAAGAGGCGTCTGGTGATTGCATTATGCTTTGTGATGACGACGATTTCTTTACACCGGGGCATGTGGAGAGAATGGTGAAAGAAATCGAAACAGCAGATTTCGTTCATTCTGATGCTGAAATTGTTTCTTTTGAAGAAAAAAATGGAACGCGATATCCAGTTTCGCGGAAGCTGTTTGCTTATACCGCTGACTATGAGGATATGAGAGTGTTCTCTACATACGTGCCGTCGGGCAGCATGTACAGACGTTTTCTGCATGAGGAAATCGGGTATTTCGATGCTGATGTTCATAATTATTGGGATTGGGACTTTTATTTACGCGCGGCGAAGGAGTACCGGGTAAAGCGTGTCCCTTGCGCGAGTGTGATTTATGCCTTCAGTGACGCGGGGGACAATCAATCTGCGGATCTTGGCGCCAAGCGGAAACAATATTTGGATCGTTTAAGTGAAAAGCACGGACTCGGGGAACTGCCGACGAAAAATTTTGCCGTCCTGCTTGAAGAGCCTGAGATGAAAAGACGGGAAGCAAAAAGCGAGATTGTTTGGGATGGCAAACCTGTCTATTCCAGACTTCATCGTTCGTAAAGGGAGGCCTGAATCTTGAAACAGCTTTTACAGGACAGCTGGTGGAATCAGCTGAAGGAAGAGTTTGAGAAACCGTATTATCAAGAGCTGAGAGACATGCTGAAGCGGGAATACGCGGAGCAAACGGTTTATCCGGATAGCCGGGATATTTTTAATGCGCTGCATTATACCTCATATGATGATGTCAAGGTCGTCATCCTCGGCCAAGACCCGTATCACGGGCCGGGACAGGCTCAAGGCTTAAGCTTCTCCGTAAAGCCGGGTGTGAAGCAGCCTCCTTCATTAAGGAATATCTTTCTTGAGCTACAGCAGGATATCGGGTGCAGCATCCCGAATCACGGGTCGCTTGTCAGCTGGGCAAAGCAAGGGGTTCTGTTGCTGAATACTGTGCTGACCGTAAGGCGCGGACAGGCGAATTCCCACAAGGGAAAAGGCTGGGAGCGTCTGACAGACCGGGTGATTGACGTGCTGAATGAAAGAGAGCGGCCGGTTGTCTTTATTTTATGGGGCCGGCATGCCCAAATGAAAAAAGAACGGATCGACACGTCCAAGCATTTTATCATCGAATCCACACACCCAAGCCCATTCTCTGCAAGAAATGGATTTTTCGGGAGTAAACCATTTTCCCGGGCGAATGCGTGCTTGGAGAAATTGGGAGACGAACCGATTAATTGGTGTATAGAGAATTTGTAAAAAGCGCAGCTGCCCTGCGCTTTTTTATTTAAGTATTTTCCGAATCAACCGCAGCCCGTTTTCGGAGGAAGGATATCGGAAAGCGAAGTCGAAGCGGTTCGTTTGTTTGACGACGCTTTTTTTGTGCGTGAAGGTGTTAAAGCTGTCAAATCCATGATAGCTGCCAATGCCGCTTTCTCCAACGCCGCCGAATGGCAAATACGGTGTCGCGACATGCATTAATGTGTCATTGACACAGCCGCCGCCAAACGACAGATTCTCTAAAACAGTCCGCTCGATTGTTTGATTTGTGGTGAAAATATACAGGGCGAGCGGTTTTGGACGCGATTGAACTTTCTCGATGACTTCGCCGATATCAGCGTACGTAAAGAGCGGAAGAATCGGCCCAAAAATCTCTTCCTGCATTACGGGAGAGTCATCCTTTACTTGATCAAGGATGGTTGGCGCTATTTTGTGATGATCATGATCAAACTGTCCGCCTGTGAGCGGGACGCCATCATTTAGAAAGCTGAGCAGCCGCTGATAGTGGCGTTCACTGACGATTTTGCCGTACTGCGGATTTTGTTCAGGCTGAGGGCCATGAAATTCACTGATCGCACGCTTCATTTCTTCTGTGAGCTTCGTTTTGATGTCTTCGTGGACAAATACATAATCAGGTGCGATGCAGGTTTGGCCCGCATTAGTGAATTTGCCAAAGACGATGCGTTTTGCGGCCAGCTGTATGTCAGCATCCTTGTGGACAATGCAAGGGCTTTTGCCGCCAAGCTCCAAGGTAACAGGAATTAATTGTGTTGCGGCGGCTTCCATGACGATTTTCCCGACATTAACGCTGCCGGTGAAGAAGATATAGTCAAAGGGCTGCTGTAATAACGCTGTGCTGACGTCGGGACCGCCCTCCGCCATAGCGACATAATCACACGGAAAAACGCTGCTGATGAGGTGAGAAAGAACAGCGGAAACAGCGGGCGTATATTCCGATGGCTTGAGAACGACCGTGTTCCCGGCCGCAATGGCTCCGATCAAGGGTGAAAGCGCCAGCTGCAAGGGATAGTTCCAAGGAGCAATCACTAAGACGGTTCCATACGGCTCAGGGATGATGATGCTTTTGGAGCCTAAATGAGTCAGCGGCGTTTTAACTCGTTTCGGCTTGACCCATTTTCTCAGCCGCTTCATCACAAAACTGATTTCCTTCAGTACAATGCCGATTTCTGTCGTATACGCCTCCTGTTCGGATTTATGGAGATCCTGATAGAGAGCGGCTGTTATATCGGCTTCATGTATTTTGATGGCTTGTTTCAGCTTCTGCAGCATGTCCAGTCTCGCTTCTGGCGGTCTCGTACGACCCGCTGCAAAATAGGCTTTGTGCTTGCTGACGATAGAGGAGATGCTGTTCATTCCTATCGCTCCTTTTTTGTTAGGTATGGTGATTTATTATGTGGAACATCTCGTCTGCTTGTCAAATGTGCAAAGTTTGTCGGATAAAATAACAAACTCATATCTGCGTTTGCGGCTGGAATTTGATAAAATGCAGGGAAGACGATAATTATGGCTTGGAGGATTCTTGATGAACATTCATATATCTGCTTTGATTCAAAAGATGGAAGAGGAGCTGAAAAAAGCAAAGACAGCTGAACGGGATGAGGAGCTGAAGCGTTATGTAGCGGTTGTCCGTTCTTTGTGTGACATTGTGCTGGATCATCCGGAGACTGCGAGCGCGCCCCGCATACAGCAGCAGCCGACTAGCACGCCGAGTTCTGTCGCACCGCCATCAACAGAACAGCTAGTGATGAAAAAAATGATGGGAAGCGCCGGATTAAATAAATATCGAAAGCAGGAAAAAGAGAAGAAGGAAGAGGACGGAAACGGAGAATCTTTATTTGATTTTTAATGAAAGAGGTTGAGATCACGTGAGATTGGTTCTTGGCGCGCTGCAATGGACAGCGTTTATCATTGCAGCGGCAATTGTTGTTCCGGTGGCTGTTGCCCAGTCGTTTCATCTGGATCACTTTGATTCTGCGAGATTAATCCAAAGCACTTTTTTTGTACTGGGAATTGCAGCCGTCATTCAGTGTTTAAAAGGGCACAAATTGCCGATCAATGAAAGTCCTGCGGGTTTGTGGTGGGGTGTGTATACCATCTACGCCGGACTGACGGGAACTGTGTTTGCGACATACGGGGACACACTGCGAGGTTTGCAAGGAGCGCTTCTTGTAAGCGCTGTATGTTTCTTTTTGTTAAGTATTTTTAAGGTCATAGATCGGCTTGCCGCCTTGTTTACACCGGTTGTAACGGGCGTCTATTTATTGCTGCTGGTGATGCAGCTGAGTCAGCCCATTATAAAGGGGATTCTTGGCATTGGCTATCGTAAGGACGGTGTGGATGGTCTTGTGTTTGGCTTGGCACTTATTGTGATCGCGGCTGCCTTTATGATGACAAATTCGAACATCATGTTTTTTAAGCAATATTCGATTTTGTTGGCTCTGTTTGGCGGGTGGACGCTGTTTGCTGCTTTCGGGGCAGCCAAGCCGATGGAAATGCCGGATCGGCTGTTTCAGCTACCATCCCTGTTTCCTTTTGGCATCCCGCTATTTAACAGCGGCTTGATCATCACCTCCATTTTTATTACCATCCTGCTGATTGTGAATATGCTGGCTAGCATGAAAGTTGTGGATATCGCTGTGAAGAAGTTCGGCAAACAGCCGGATGGTCAGCGGCGTGAGCGACATGCCGGTTTTGCCGCCTCCTTCAGCCATCTGCTGAGCGGTTTGACGGGAGGCATTGCCCCAGTTCCGATTTCGGGAGCAGCGGGTTTTATTGAGACGACTAAAATGTCTTCTAAAAAACCGTTTATGGTCGGCAGTATGCTGGTTGTCGTGATCAGCGTGATTCCGTTTTTTATGAATGCGTTTGCGAGCCTGCCGTCACCCGTTGGATTTGCGGTAAACTTTGTGGTGTTCTCCGCAATGGGCGGGCTGGCCTTTGCCGAATTTGATTCGTACGAGAAAGCAGAACGGAAAAGGGTGCGGTCTGTGATCGGCATTTCACTGCTGACAGGGGTCGGTTTCATGTTTGTTCCTGAAACGGCATTAAAGGGATTGCACCCGATATTGATTTCTCTGTTAAGCAATGGGCTCGTATTAGGGACGCTTGCTGCAATAGCGGCAGATCAGTTCCAGCTTTGGCGCGGGAGAAAATCCGACAATCTCGTGTCATCGGAGAACAAACGTTGAATTTTGGTACAGGTACGATAAGATAAATGATAGGAGTTTAACGAAAAGGCGGGAGAGATAGATGAAAGTGTTTATCATATTAGGGGCTATTAATGCCCTGCTTGCCGTGGGGCTCGGAGCATTTGGCGCTCACGGATTAGAAGGGAAAATTCCTGATAAATATCTTCAGGTTTGGCACACAGGCGTGCAGTATCATATGTATCACGCCCTTGGGCTTTTCGTTGTCGCATTTCTCGCTGATAAATTATCCGGCATCGGCAATGTGACGGCAGCCGGCTGGCTGATGTTCGCGGGAATTGTGCTGTTTTCCGGAAGCTTATATATTCTCAGCTTAACGCAAGTTTCCATTCTTGGGGCGATTACCCCGCTCGGCGGTGTGGCGTTTATTATTTCTTGGATTATGATCGTCGTCGCAGCTGTCAAATATCTATAAACAAAAAAGCCAATCCTCAACATATGAGAGATTGGCTTTTTCTTTATCTTGGCGAATAAGACGACATGGAGTATGGATACGTATATGCTATTTCTTCATCAAATGTAATGTAATCGAGGTAGATTGTCAGGAGCAGGTAGCGTGTTCCTGATTTCGGATCGCTCAGGATAATGTGATCACGTCCTGCAGCCTCGATGACGCCCCGAAAAATCTTTGAGCTCCATTCCTTGCTGTTTTCAAACGTCATATAAATGGTCGCTGTCTTTCCCCGGTTCAGCCGCAAAATATTCTCAATATATGATTCTTCAACAGGCAGCATGCCGGGAACGCTTTGGCCCGGCGCTGACGGTGTCGGACCTGATGGAATTTGAAACCCGCCGCCCTGCTGCTGGCCTGAAAATCCGAATCCCTGCTGTCCTTGCTGCCCCTGCTGCATTGGCATCATTGGCTGCATCCCCATCATCTGCATTTGTCCGCCTTGGCCTTGCTGCGGGTACGGATTAGCGCCGTACTGAGGCTGATACCCCTGCATATTATCAAATCCCTGCATTTGCTGATATTGATTTTTTTTCGGTTTCATATCGTTCCTCCTTTTTATGAAAACCATTTAAAACAGTTCGGGATGTATAGATGAACGCTCCGCGATGACTCACCTCCGATGGAAAACGATCTTAGTCGCTGGTGCGATTTTTATCTCTTTCACCTTATGAGGCAAATGCTTGGAATATGCGGAAAAAGAACAGCAGCCCGCACAGAATTCGATCCGGACAATCGCTGTTTTTTACAGACATGCACGAACTTTTCACATATTGGTTTGTATCCCTATCGCAACTTGTATATAACCAACATAAGATAACGTTAGTTTCAGATGTGAAGTTTCAAGAAGGAGGTGTAGGATTTGCCGAAAGTATCAGTCGTGATGACGAGCTATAACAAAAGCGATTATGTGGCAAAAACTATTTCCAGTATACTCTCACAAACATTTTCAGATTTTGAATTGTTTATAATGGATGACAACTCCAACGAAGAGACACTGAATGTCATCCGCCCTTTTTTGAATGATAACCGAGTTCGTTTTTATCAAAGCGATATATCAGAAGTGAAAGAAAGAACGGAAAAAACGAGGTACGCGGCGCTGATCAATCAGGCGATTGAGATGGCGGGGGGTGAATATATCACCTATGCGACGGATGACAACATTTATATGCCGGACCGGCTCCTGAAAATGGTTCGGGAGCTCGATGCTTCTCCTGAAAAAGCTGTGATTTACTCAGCCTCCAAAACCTATCATTTAAACGAAAATGGCGACATTGTAAAAGAAACTGCGAGGCCTGCCGCTCAAGTGATATGGAACGCGCCATGCGCCATCGACCATTGTTCGGTGATGCATAGATTTTCTGTGCTTGAAAAGGTAAAGGAGAAATTTGGCTCTTATTGGGATGAAAACCCGGCATTTTACCGGATCGGGGATGCCAGGTTCTTTTGGAGGGTCAATCATTTTTATCCGTTTTATCCCCTGGCTGAGGAGCTTGATTTGAATTATATCACCGACAAATCGATTCACTATCAGCTGTTTGCATCAGAAAAAAATGAATTCGTCAGAAATCTTCCTCCGCAGCGCAATTGTCAAGAGCTGCGTGAATCCTTAAAAAAGCTGAGAATGAGGTGAGAGCTCTTGTCGTTCTATTTAAGCAATTATTGGGTGCTGTACCGGAAGTATGTCGAGCTTTTTGACAATTTTCGCTATAAGGGGATTCCGCTAGGGCTTATCAGTAATTTTTATCAGTATATCAGTCCAGAGCTGAGGGAGATGATGGAAAAAGAACCAGAGATATTTGGACCGGCAGAGCAGTATATCAACGAAGAGCAGATTCAGCCGTATTTTGAAGAAAAAATACAAAAGATAGTCAAAATAAACAGTAAAACTGTTAAGGGAAAGGTCATTTTGCACTTTGATTACCTGCGTTTTTCAAATGAAAATTACTATCAATTTGCTCCTGAAAAAACAGCTATTTTGGCTAGATGGAGTTTGCCGCATCATTGTGATCTGCCTGTGATTAGCAAACGTGTGATTACGGAATCATGCCAAAAAGGCGATCCGAAGCCATATCTTGAAACAGCAGATTCAATTTTAGCTCCTTTTAATGACCACCCGGCATTCGGTGATCAGGCGTTTCGCGATCGGCTTTACAAAGATATTCCTTTATTTATGGAAGCTATTGATGCTGTTGATACGCTGCTTGAGCAGGAGAAGGTTTCGGCTGTTGTCGTCGGAACAACTGAGGATATTTACAGCCGAGTGCTCGCTCTCATGTGCCGAAGGAAAGGAGTCGTCAGTATTTGCCTTCAGCATGGCGCATTGATGGGGGATGAAGCTTTTATTCCTGTTTTTACAACCTATCAAGCTGTTTTTGGTGCGTATGAAGCGGAGTGGTTCAAACGAAAAGGCTGTAAACCTGATCAGATTCTCGTAACGGGACATCCCCGCTTCGATCAAATTTTCACCAGAGCCCCTATAGATATGTCCACATTCTATCGAAAACTTGCTTTCCATCCGACTAAAAAAATCGTGCTCATTGCGACCCAGCCATTTTCAGAAGACTTTTATTCTGACGTGCTAGAAGGACTGTCAGATCAGAAACAGCTGCAAATCATCATCAAACCCCACCCTTGGGAAATCGGAAAAAATAAGCTTGATTTGTATTACGATGCAGCAAAAAAACATAAAGCATGCAGAGTCATCAAAAAGGAGATCGATCTGTATGATATGCTGCCATATGCTGATGCGGCAGTGACGCAAGCCTCAACGGTCGGACTTGAAGCCATGCTGTTTCAAAAAACTGCGCTGATCGGGAAATCATCTGGAAGCCGCATATATCCGTATTATGAATCTCTTGGCGATTTTATGTTTGACCAGCCGGATGAACTGGCGCGCACCTTGATTGAGGTTCTTCGAAGTCCCGCTGTGCAGGAAAAAGCAGAAGAGGCGCGTCTGGCATTCACAGCAGCCAACTATCCGGTGACAGAATCAACAAACGCTTTATTTGCAGAACTGAAAGCCAAAACAGGGATTGATTACCGGCGGTAAGATACTGAATAAAATGATAGGGGCGCGAAAAATTATGCGAAAGGAAAATCATTTTCTTCCTTATTCATTGCCGTTAATCGGCAAGGAAGAAATTCAGGAGGTTACAGAAACGCTTGAATCGGGATGGCTTTCCAAAGGCCCGAAGGTTCAGCAGTTTGAAAAAGAATTTGCCGTGTTTGTCGGGGCGAAACATGCCGTAGCGCTCAATTCATGCACCGCTGCTTTATTTTTGGCCTTGAAAGCAAGAGGGATCGGGCCGGGTGACGAGGTCATTACCTCTCCGCTTACGTTCAGCTCGACCGCTAATACGATTATTCATACAGGAGCTGCACCTGTGTTTGCGGACATTGACGAAAACACGCTCAATATTGATCCGGCAAAGATTGAGGCGGCCATCACACCGCAAACAAAAGCGGTTGTGCCTGTCCACTTCGGCGGGCAGTCCTGCGATATGGATGCGATATTGGCAATCGCCCAAAAGCATGGCTTATTTGTACTTGAGGATGCGGCACATGCGGTATATACGACTTATAAGCAAAGAATGATCGGTTCTATAGGAGATGCGACAGCATTCAGCTTTTACGCCACCAAAAATTTAGCGACAGGAGAAGGCGGCATGTTGACGACAGACGATGAGAAGCTTGCCGATCACATCCGGGTGATGAGTCTTCACGGCATGAGCAAGGCCGCTTGGAACCGTTATTCTTCAAAAGGCAGCTGGTATTATGAAGTCGAATTGCCCGGCTATAAAATGAACATGTTTGATCTGCAGGCTGCTCTAGGTCTTCATCAGCTGAAACGGCTGGATGATATGCAAAAGCGAAGAGAAGAGATTGCCGGCTGCTACCAAGCCGCATTTCAGCAGATTCCGGGGCTGATCACACCGTTTGTTCATGATGCCGGCAGGCACGCCTGGCATTTATATGTTCTGCAAGTTGATGAAAAACAGGCCGGTGTTACGCGCGACGAAATGATTATGGCTTTAAAGGATGAATACAATATCGGCGCAAGCGTTCATTTTATCCCGGTACACATTCATCCGTATTATCAAAAGCAATTCGGGTTTAAAGAAGCGGATTTTCCGATTGCCATGAATTACTATAAACGAACCCTGTCGCTCCCGCTCTATCCATCAATGTCTGACGAAGATGTACATGATGTCATAGAAGCAGTGCGGGCTATCGTAAAAGGAGCTGATTAAGTGTATAAAATAAAAGAAGATGTCTCCAAAGAGGCGATTGAGGGTTTTCTCCAAAGCAGGCAGCTTACACTGGACGTTCCATATGAATTTTCCCTCGGTCTGTTTGAAAACGGTATGCTCCAAGGCGTTTTGCTTTATGAAAATTCTTTGTGGGAAAGCCAGATACTTCAGAAAAAAATTATGAACGTCAAGCTTCTTACGGCAAACAGATCCGGTCAGCTGAAGGAGCTGTTTCAAGCGTTTTATTCTGTACGGCAAATGGATGAAACGGATTTGGTCTTTGTTCGTGTTTCAGCTGAAGATATCGGAGCCGCACATGTAATACAGCAACAGCCATCCTCTTACTTTGTCGGCGGTTTTTTGAAGCTGGCGAATTCCCCGTCTTTTTATGACAAAACACCGTCATTTTTTGAGCTGGGGCCGCCTGAGCCCGGGGACACAGAAGCGATTTGTGAGCTGTCTCGAGACGCATTTACAAAAAGCAGATATTTTCAAGATCCTCTTCTCAGCTGCGAAGCAGCAAATAAGATTTTTCGAGAGTGGACACGGAACAACCTGAATGGAAGGGCGATTAATGTTGCCGCTAAGCACAATGGCGAGGTCATCGGCTATCTTCAAGGTCTGTCAAGAGGCGATGAATTCGTTCTCGATTTGATGGCTATTAAGCCGGGATTTGAAGGAAAACGTATCGCGTTTCATTTATTGGCGAATCTCATAGAACACCCGTCGACCCAGAAGCATAAAACGGTAACAGCGGGGACGCAGCTTCACAATGTAAGGGCGATCCGCCTTTATGAAAGAATGGGCTTCACCGCTGTACAATCGTATTACTATTATCATATTTGGCCGGGTAAGGGGGCGAGATAATGGCAGAATTTCAGATCGCGAATAAAAAAGTGGGCAACGGCGCTCCAGTATTTATTATTGCGGAAGCGGGAATTAATCATGATGGAAAGCTTAATCAGGCCTTTGCGCTGATTGATGCAGCGGCCGAAGCGGGAGCGGATGCCGTGAAATTTCAGTTGTTTCAGGCTGATAAGATGTATCAGAAATACCCAGGTCTGTACAAAACAGCGGCGGGTAAGGACGTCTCTATTTTTTCTTTGGTTCAATCTATGGAAATGCCGGCTGAGTGGATTTCCCCGCTATTGGATTACTGCCGAAAAAAGCAGGTGATCTTTTTAAGCACAGTATGTGACGAAGGGTCAGCTGACCTGCTTCAGTCCACCTCGCCGAGCGCTTTTAAAATGGCATCCTATGAAATTAACCATCTCCCGCTGCTCAAATATGTCGCCCGAATGAACAGGCCGATGATATTTTCGACAGCCGGAGCGGAAATTTCTGATATTCACGAAGCTTGGAAAACCATCAAGGCAGAGGGCAATGATCAAATTGCTATTATGCATTGTGTAGCGAAATATCCTGCGCCGCTTGAGTACAGCAACCTCAGTGTTATTCCGATGCTTGCCGCCGCTTTTCCTGATGCGGTAATTGGCTTCTCCGATCATAGTGAGCATCCGACAGAAGCGCCATGTGCCGCTGTTCGGCAAGGAGCGAAACTAATAGAAAAGCATTTTACGATCGATAAAAACCTGCCGGGCGCCGACCACTCGTTTGCATTGAATCCTGAGGAATTGAGAGAAATGGTTGAAGGCATCAGGATAACCGAAGCCGAGATGAAACAAGGAATCAGGCGCCCAGTCTCTGAAAAGCTCCTAGGCAGTTCATACAAAACAACGACAGCGATTGAAGGAGAAATCCGAAATTTTGCATACAGAGGGATCTTTTCAACAGCTCCGATTCAAAAAGGTGAAGCCTTTAGTGAAGACAATATCGCAGTGCTTCGCCCCGGAAAAAAGCCGCAGGGACTGCACCCAAGGTTTTTCGAGCTGCTGACCGGCGGTGTTCGGGCTGTGAGAGACATTCAGGCTGACACAGGCATTGTCTGGGATGACATTTTAATGAAGGACAGCCCGCTTCATGAATGAAATCATTCAAGCCAAAATGGGTTCAACACGCCTTCCATTTTTAGAGTCGCCGGACCGATGTCGCATCCCTCAATATCGTCTGGACATTGATACAAATGAAAACGATGGATCGATAAAGATTCTATATCAAAAAGCAGGCGAGAATCTCGATGTATCTGCCCCAAAGCTGAACCAAAACTTCGCTGCGGCGATTGAACGAGAGGCTAAATAACCATGCGAATTGGGATCTTGGCAGACGGCGGCTATGAAAAGGGCATGGGTCATGTTGTCAGGATGAAAAGACTGGCGGAAGAACTCAAACAGCGCTGCTTGATTACGTTTTATACGAACCAGGAGTCTGAATCATTTCTTCTTGAAGACCATTGGCATGTCATCATAAAGCCAAAGATGCACCAGCACGAATTTATTCTCCAGGAAATAAAAAGCAGGAAACTTGATCTGCTTTTGTTTGATATTCTCGGCGCGCCTTCCGAGCTGTTAACGAAAATAAAGGCAGAAACTGATGCGAAAATTGTACTTTTTGAAGAGAAAAACGAAAAAGCAATTCATTATAGTGATGCAGTCATCAACGGAATTTGCGGCGATATCAAGGGCAGAGTGTACGTTCAGGGAAACACACGCGTCTACGAAGGCCCGGACTATCTTATTCTTCACCCCTCCTTCCAGACCGCGAGAAATAATTATACACTGAAGAAAAAATGCCGCAATATCGTTGTCGCATTAGGAGGAAGTGATCCGAAACAGCTTGTTTTCAAAGTGCTGGCTGCAGCCGATCAAATCCCTGCCATGAAGGACAAAAACACGATGTTTGTGATGGGGAGAGCTTCACCGCATCAAGAGGCGGTCCGCAGGCAGATTCAAATGAAGCCGCAGTACACGATGATCAGGCAGACAAATGATATGGCGGGTTTGATGAAACAAGCGGATGCAGCCATCGTCGCCGGGGGCATCTCTCTTTATGAAGCCGTTTGTATCGGTGTGCCGTGCCTTGTTCTTTCCCAGGTTGAACACCAAACAGCAACAGCCAAAACATTCGCTGAGCAAGGCGCCGCTCTTGACCTTGACCTCGGAGAGCTTGTATCAGATGAAACGCTCATTTGTCAGATGTCACGACTCATCAGCAGCTATCCTCTTCGCCTTTCTTTGCACAAAAGAGGGAGACCGCTTGTGGATGGCAAAGGCATCAAGCGGGTATCAGCTATTCTCCAAGACTTGTATGATCAAAAAGCATAATGTAAGGAAGTGTTAATGTGAAAGGTGTTATTTTAGCCGGTGGAAACGGCTCACGCCTTATGCCCTTAACGAAAGCCGTCAACAAGCATTTGCTTCCTGTGGGCCCGTATCCGATGATTTACTGGTCGATTATGAAGCTTGAGGAAGCTGGAATAAAAGACATTTTACTCATCAGCCAAAAAGAACATATGCCGCAATTTTATAAGCTGCTTGGGAACGGGGAAGAGCTTGACGTCACCATCACTTATCAGGTACAGCCGGCCGCATCAGGCATTTCGGATGGACTGTCTTATGCAAAACGCTTTACGAAAAAAGACCCTTTCCTTTTATTATTAGGTGATAATATATTCGAAGATTCATTAAAGCCTTATAAGGAACGCTTTGAACAGCAGGGTAAAGGAGCAAAGGTGCTGCTCAAAGAAGTTGATGATCCGGAACGCTTCGGGATTGCTGAGATTGATGAGGAAAACAAGCGGATTCGTTCCATTATCGAAAAGCCCGCGCATCCGCCGACCAATCTTTGTGTAACCGGCATTTATATGTATGATGCGGAGGTGTTTTCATATATTGAACAAATATCACCATCAAAGCGCGGCGAGCTGGAAATCACCGATGTGAATAATCTATACATTGAAAACAGCCAGCTTACGTATGATGTGTTATCAGGCTGGTGGGTTGATGCTGGAACTCACGAATCGCTTCATCTCGCCTCTCAGCTTGTACACCGGGCTTTACAGAAAGGATAGGACGAAAAGAGATGGCAAAATCATATTTAATTACAGGCGGAGCCGGCTTCATCGGACTCACGTTTACAAAGCTGATGCTGAAGGAAACGGATGCCCGCATTACCGTTTTAGATAAACTGACGTATGCCAGCCACCCGGAGGAAATCGGCATATTAAAGAAAAACAGCCGATTTCGTTTTGTAAAAGGGGATATCAGTATTCAGGAGGATATCGACCGCGCGTTTGATCAGACCTATGACGGCGTGATTCACTTCGCTGCGGAATCGCATGTTGACAGAAGCATTTCGCAAGCGGAGCCGTTTATCACTACAAATGTCATGGGGACATACCGATTGGCGGATGCCGTTTTGCGGGGAAAAGCTAAGAAACTGATTCATATTTCAACAGATGAGGTTTACGGGGATTTAGAACCGGATGATCCCGCGTTTACTGAAACGACGCCGCTTTCCCCTAACAACCCATACTCAGCCAGCAAAGCAAGCTCTGATTTGCTCGTGTTGTCTTATGTGAAAACCCACAAGCTTCCGGCCATTATCACACGTTGCAGCAACAATTATGGCCCCTACCAGCACAGCGAAAAAATGATCCCGACAATTATCCGCCATGCGAAGCAAGGTTTGCCGGTTCCGTTGTACGGCGATGGGCTTCAGATCCGAGACTGGCTGTTTGCGGAGGATCATTGCCGCGCCATCAAGCTGATTTTAGAAAAAGGAACAGACGGCGAGGTGTATAACATCGGCGGCGGAAATGAACGTACGAATAAAGAGCTGGCGAGCATCATCATGAGGTATATGGGCTGTGAGGAATTGTTCACCCATGTGGAAGATCGAAAAGGACATGACCGGCGTTATGCGATCAATGCATCAAAGCTGAAAAACGAACTGGGCTGGCGGCAGGAAGTATCGTTTGAAGAAGGCATTGCTCGTACAATTCACTGGTATACAGACAATGACCGATGAGAAGGTGATTCGATTGACAAAGGTATTGGTGACTGGTGCGGGAGGACAGCTTGGACTGGAACTGTGCCGCCAGCTGAAGCAAGCCGGATATGAGGTTATTGCGTTAACAAAGAAGATGATGAATATCGCTGACAAGCGTTCAGTACGGCATTCGTTCGATCATTATCAGCCGGATATCGTGGTCAATACAGCCGCATTTACGTCGGTTGATAAATGCGAGACAGAACTTGATAAAGCCTATTTGATAAACGGAATCAGCGCTTATTATACGGCGCTTGAAGCAGCCCGCATCGGCGCTCAATATGTTCATATCAGTACGGATTATGTATTTGATGGGAAAGGAACCCAGCCATACAAGGAAGACGATCCCCTCGATCCAAAAACCATCTACGGCAAAAGTAAAAAGCTCGGGGAAGAATTGATTCGATTAGCGACAAAAGACAGCACGATTATCAGAATGTCATGGATGTACGGACATGGCGGCAGCAATTTCGTTCAGACCATGCTGAAGCTTGCTGAAACGAAACATGAGCTGCAGGTTGTAAACGATCAAATTGGTTCACCTACCTATACGAAGGATGCAGCAGAAGCGGTCATTAAGCTGTTCAGCCATCCTCCGGGCATCTATCATGTCAGCAATTCAGGCATGTGCAGCTGGTATGAATTTGCGAAGGCGATTATGGAAGAAAGCGGGCTGTCTACAGTCATTTTGCCTGTCACAACAGAAGAATACGGGAACAAAACACCCCGTCCGGCTTACTCCGTGCTGAGTCATCAGGCCATTGAAGCAGCCGGTATTCGCCCCCGCCATTGGCGGGAAGCGCTACGGGAGTATGTACAGGAGAGGAGCAGCGCCCGTGATTAATGGGGTCAAGGTGAAAAAATTGACGAAGCATAATGATGACCGGGGTTTTTTTGCTGAGCTGGTTCGAGATGATGAAAATCTTCTTGAGCATTTCGGGCAGGCGTCTTGGTCAAAAAGCTATCCAGGCGTAATTAAAGCATTTCATTATCATGAGAAGCAGGATGATCTCTGGTTCTTCCCAACAGGCCACGCTCAGGTTGTCCTATACGATCTGCGCGAGGGCTCAAAGACTAAAGGGGAAACAGACGTCTATTATATGGGTGAAGACAATCCGATGCTGTTATTGATCCCAAAAGGGGTTGCCCACGGATACAGAGTGCTGGGAGAGACGCCGCTGACGATTATCTACTTCACTACTATGCCGTATAACCCGGATCAGCCTGATGAAAAAAGAATTCCGTGGAATGATGAGGAGATTGGGTTTAACTGGAATACTAATTTTAGATAAAAAGAGGAATGTGTTAATCGAAGAGCGGAGGCATCTTCGTCTTTTTTTGCCTATTTTCAAAATAAGGATAAAACAACAGGCGGGAAAATCGAAGAAAATTGCTCAGTTGAATATTAGAGGAATTTCAAGTATCGAAACCATGCTTAACAATCTGAGGAAGCGCTACGGCAACAGGGATATTCGGGTAATCTGGATAAATCATGTCGAGTAAGCTAGTGACATCGGAATTTCCTTATCATAATAAATTTTCAAAAAGAAATATAAAATACATATTTACATTCAAAAGAAAATAATAAAATTCATAAACATCTCGTTTGCGATTTTGATTTTAAAAAAGCAATGCTAAACTATAATTCACAATAAGAAGATTATGGAAGAGGTAGTTGATGAAGAATGAACAGTAAACGAAACGATAACATCCATACCAAACACCATTTTCCGCTATTGTTAGCACTGGCTTTAACGATGGGGGTATTTGCGGCTGGATCTGAAGAACTTGTGATTTCCCCGCTGCTGCCGAATTTAGCAACATCCTTTAGCTCAGATGTCGGTGTTCTTGCGTTATCTATCAGTATTTACGGCGTCATGATTTTTATCGGTGCGCCGCTGCTGGTTCCTTTAGGTGATAAATACTCCAGAGAACTAAGCTTACTGGCGGGGCTTATGATCTTTATCATCGGAACTGTGATATGTGCTTTAGCTCAAAATGTCTTCTTCTTTTTTTTAGGGCGTGCGCTGTCGGGTTTGGCTGCGGGAGCGTTTGTGCCGACCGCTTACGCAATTGTGGGAGATCGTGTTCCTTATACATATCGGGGCAAGGTGATGGGGCTGATCGTTTCAAGCTGGTCACTGGCACTGATCTTCGGTGTGCCGCTCGGATCATTGATCGGAGGCGTCCTGCATTGGAGATGGACATTCTGGATTTTTGCCTTGATGGGCGTTCTGGTTGTTCTGTTGATCCTGCTTGAGATGCGCCGTCATGATGGACATAAAAACAGCGGCAAGGAAGCAAAAGAAGAGTCGGCTGGGACATTCAGGGACGCATTGAAAGTTCCCCGCGTGCCTGTTTATATCACAATAACCTTTTGTAATATGATCGGTTTTTACGGTATGTATTCATTCTTAGGCTCCTACCTTCAAGGCATTTTCACCGGAGGAAATACAGCTGCGGGCTTATTTATTATGATTTACGGCGTCGGGTTTTCCATGAGTGTCATTACAGGGAAAATTGCCGATCGTATCGGAAAAATGCGTTCCCTTTTGATTGCACTGGGAGTCATCAGTGCGCTGCTGGCATGTTTAGCGTATACACCGGCTTCGATGGTTCTGTTTATTGTCAGCCTTTTTATCTGGGGCCTAATGCAAAGCTTGACGGTGACACTGCTCAGCACCATTTTAAGTGACTGCTCAGAGCGTCATCGTGGAAAAGTCATGGTGTTTTACAGCCTCGCCTCGAATCTGGCTGTGACATTAGGATCTGCTTTGATGGGACCTGTATATGTGGGGTACGGGTATGCAGCAGTCGGGTTGATTTGCGCCGCTATCACAGTGCTCGGATTTGTGCTCAGCGTATGGGCGTATAAAAAGTACGGCAAGTATGAACAGAAAGTTGATCAGCCTGATTTCAATAAACAAAGTTTTTAACCTTCTATATAAAAGCCCTTATTGTCCAAGCTTCGCTAATGATGAAAGAAGATTGCTTTTCTGGTTTCCACCCCTTCGGATCGTAAAATAATGAATTTTGTGTATATTCTGATAAGTGGAGGTGATAAACTCCCGCCGACTTGGGCGGGAGGAGAATATTATACATGTAGAAATTGAGAAAGTGTATCGAGCGAAAGGCGGTTGCCGACAAAAAATGAACCGAACTCACCGTAGCGGGCGCTGACTTCGTCAAAACGCATTTCATACACAAGTTTTTTGAATTGAAGCACATCATCGCTGAATAAAGTAACGCCCCACTCGTAATCGTCAAAGCCGACTGAGCCAGTAATGATCTGCTTGACTTTACCCGCATAGCTGCGGCCGATTAAGCCATGGCTTCTCATCAAGTTTCTGCGTTCTTCCATTGAAAGCATGTACCAGTTGTCATTGCCGGATCTTCTTTTATCCATTGGATAGAAGCACACATATTTTGATTCAGGCAGTTCAGGATAAAGGCGTGCGCGCACATGAGGATTTTCGTATGGGTCGCCGTCACCGCTTGCCAAGTAGTTGCTCAGCTCTACCACTGATACGTAGGAGTAAGCCGGGATGGTGAACTCAGCAAGTCTTGATTTATTGAATTCGAGCTCAATTTCATTTAATTCTTCCATTGTAGGGCGAAGAATCATCAGCATAAAATCAGCCTTTTGACCGACGATGCTGTAAAGAGTTTGTGATCCTTTTCCTTCTTTTTGGGCCACTCCCCACTTTTCAAGCAATCCTGTGAATTCATGGATGATAGATTGGCGCTCATCACTGGACAGCATCTTCCAGGAAGTCCAGTCCATTGTGCGGAAATCATGAAGCGCATACCAGCCGTCAAGCGTTTTCGCAGCTTCATTTGTCATTTGCTGTTCACTCATTTATCTTCACTCCTATTGTCTTTTCATAGTTGCCTTCACTATACCATAGTTTATCCGATTCTACTGTGGAGAAACCTTGAACATCCCATCTGTATAACTCCATAAAAATAAGAGAAACTATAAGGGAAAATGGAGCTGCTTTAATTAATTTAAAAAATAGGATTTTTTCGTGAAAGCGCTATAATGAAAGTTGGCTGTTTGAATTTGATTGGAAGAAGAGTATGCTAGTAAAGAAAGCGTTTTTGTAACTTTTTGAGGAGGTTTTATTGTGGCAGATTTATTTTCAACAGTGCAAGAAAAAGTAGCTGGAAAAGCCGTTAAAATTGTATTCCCTGAAGGATTAGATGAGCGTATTTTAGAAGCGGTCAGCAAGCTTGCAGAAAACAAAGTGCTGAATCCGATTGTGATCGGCAATGAAAATGAGATCCAAACAAAAGCAAAAGAACTAAACCTGACGCTTAACGGCGTTGAGATTTATGATCCTCATACATATGAAGGTATGGAAGACCTTGTCCAAGCATTCGTGGAGCGCCGTAAAGGCAAAGCGACAGAAGAACAAGCTCGAAAAGCGTTATTAGACGAGAACTACTTTGGTACAATGCTTGTGTATAAAGGCCTTGCACACGGACTTGTTAGCGGAGCGGCGCATTCAACAGCCGACACCGTTCGTCCGGCTCTTCAAATCATTAAAACAAAAGAAGGCGTGAAAAAGACTTCTGGCGTATTTATCATGGCTCGCGGAGAAGAGCAATACGTATTCGCAGATTGTGCCATCAACATTGCGCCTGACAGCCAGGATCTGGCCGAGATTGCGATAGAAAGCGCCAATACGGCAAAAATGTTCGACATTGAGCCGCGCGTAGCTATGCTAAGCTTCTCTACAAAAGGCTCAGCAAAGTCTGATGAAACAGAAAAAGTAGCAAATGCTGTGGAAATCGCGAAGGAAAAAGCGCCTGAATTGACACTTGACGGCGAATTCCAATTCGATGCCGCGTTTGTTCCATCTGTAGCAGAGAAAAAAGCACCGGATTCCGAGATTAAAGGGAATGCTAACGTATTCGTATTCCCGAGCCTTGAAGCAGGAAATATCGGCTATAAAATCGCTCAGCGTTTGGGTAATTTTGAAGCTGTAGGACCAATCCTGCAAGGTTTAAATATGCCTGTAAACGACCTTTCAAGAGGGTGTAACGCAGAAGATGTTTATAACCTCGCATTAATTACAGCGGTGCAAGCATTGTAATCAAAATGAAGACGATGGCAGTTCTCTTCGGAGGGCTGCCTTTTTTTGCGCCTCCGAATCGTCTTCTTTACCAAGCCAGATGATATAAGTACAATAAAGAAAACTGATCATAACCATTATTCTATTAATGACAGGGGTGGGGTTTTTGTATTATGACGTGCTGAAAACGTTTATAGCGGTAGTAGAAGAAAAAAACTTCACAAAAGCGGCGGAAAAGCTGATGATCTCCCAGCCCAGCGTCAGTCTGCATATCAAAAATCTTGAGAAGGAATTTCAAACGGCTCTCCTGAACCGGTCGCCCAAGCACTTTACGACAACGCCCACAGGTGACATATTGTATCAAAGAGCAAAGCAAATGGTATTT
The DNA here is from genome assembly GCF_010093085.1 of Bacillus sp. SKDU12. GTDB lineage: Bacteria > Bacillota > Bacilli > Bacillales > Bacillaceae > Bacillus > Bacillus mexicanus. Next base: position 148,068 of record NZ_MSRC01000017.1, read on the forward strand.
CTCTATGAACAAGCAAAGACTGAAATCTATGCGCATCATCACTATGTGAAGGGTGAATTGAAAATCGCTGCCAGCTTTACGATCGGAGAGTATATTCTTCCACCGCTTCTGGCCCAGCTGCAGAGACTGTATCCAGAGCTGAACCTCGATGTCATGATCGGCAATACAAAGGAGGTCAGTGAGCGTGTGCGGATGCTGCAGGCTGATATCGGGCTGATTGAAGGACATACAAACGAAAACGAACTGGAAATTGAACCGTTCATGGAGGATGAAATGTGCATCGCTGCGCCTAATCAGCATCCGCTGGCCGGACAGAAAGACATTTCAATCACCGATTTGCAAAACGAAGCATGGGTAACAAGGGAAAAAGGCTCCGGAACGAGAGAGTATCTCGATCATGTGCTCAGCTCTAATGGACTGCGGCCGAAGTCAATGTTCACCATCAGCAGCAATCAAGGCGTAAAAGAAGCGGTGATTAGCGGCATGGGGCTGTCCGTTCTATCCAGAAGCGTGCTGCATAAGGATTTGATTCACCGTGACATTTCAATTCTTCATATAAAAGACATCTCGTTAAAGCGCAAGCTGTCGTATATTCATTCTCCACTTATGGAAAATACGAAAAATAAAGAAATTTTTATTACGATGCTGAAAAGCAATTTTCAATCACAGCGGCTGAAATGATATAATAGTTTTCGTTTAAAAGCCTAACATGAAAGGGTTTTACATAGATGGCAAACCAACCGATTGATTTACTGATGCAGCCGACATGGAGAGTCATTGACCAATCCAGTCTCGGCCCTTTATTTGACGCGAAGCAATCCTTCGCAATGGATGATACGCTGTGCCTGTCCGTCGGAAAAGGCATGTCGCCGGCGACAGCGCGTTCATGGGTGCACCACGATACAATTGTCCTTGGAATTCAGGATACGCGCCTCCCGTTTTTGCAGGATGGCATCTCCTTGCTGGAGAACGAAGGACACCGCGTCATCGTACGCAATTCAGGCGGTCTTGCCGTCGTTTTGGATGAAGGCGTGTTAAATATTTCTCTCATATTCAAGGACGAAAAGAAAGGCATCGACATAGACAAAGGCTACGAAGCGATGGTTGAGCTGATGAGACGGATGCTAAAGCCATACAACGCAAAGATCGAAGCATATGAAATTGCAGGATCTTATTGTCCCGGAAGTTATGACCTCAGCATCAATGGCAAAAAATTCGCCGGCATTTCACAACGGCGCGTTCGCGGCGGAGTCGCTGTTCAGATTTATCTTTGCGCGGATAAGAGCGGCAGTGAAAGAGCTGATTTGATCAGACGATTCTACCAAGCGGCGCTAAAGGACAAACAAAACGATAAAAAAGGCGTCTATCCGGAGATTCAGCCGGAAACGATGGCGTCCTTAAGCGAGCTTCTGCAAACAGACATCTCCGTACAAGACCTAATGCTCGCTTTGCTGACCGAATTAAAAGCGTTAAGCAGTCAGCTTTATTCAGCAGGATTGTCCACTGATGAGGAAATAGAATTTGAGAAAAACCTCATCCGGATGGCTGAGCGGAATGCAAAGGTATTTGGCTGAGCGTTCTTCGCATGCCAGCTGTATCAGGCCGGCATGCATTTTTTATTTCCAGCGGCATTTTATCCTCAATAATCTTATTTTCAGATAAACCCTTCTTACGTACAGACAACCGTGACTAAAAAGAAAAACGATATCGGCATCCATATACAAAGGGGAGAGGCAGATGAAAGGGAATGTTTACAGCTTGTTTGTGTTGATCGCAGCTTTTTTGTGGGGAACGACGGGAACTGTTCAGGCGCTGGCTCCGGAAAGCTCTACACCACTGGCTTTCGGAGCGTTCAGATTATTAATAGGAGGAAGCGCCATGCTGCTTGCCGTTTGGATCAGCCGGGAGCTTCACATAAAAAATTGGTCATGGCCGCTCGTATTATCAGCAGCGATTTGTATGGCATGCTACCAGCCGCTGTTTTTCACAGCTGTTCAAGAAACGGGAATTGCGGTCGGGACTGTGATCGCGATCGGCAGTGCGCCTATCATTGCCGGAAGCATAGAGTGGGCTGTATTGAAAAAACGCCCGCGAAACGCTTGGTGGCTCGCGACTGTACTGGCTTTAGCGGGTTGCTGGCTCCTATTTTCCGACAGTTCGAACATTCGGATTGATGTAGCTGGTGTTTGTATGGCACTTGGGGCTGGAGCTTCTTTTGCAGGCTATACGCTCATCAGTAAAGTGATGATGAAAAAACAGCCTCCGCGAGCGACTTCCGCCGTTGTCTTTATGATTAGCGCCATCATGCTGATACCGCTTTTATGGCAGTCGGATATCTCGTGGATATGGACACCGAGAGGATTGGGAACGAGTCTTTACATCGGTCTAATCGCAACATGCGCCGCATACTTTTTGTTTGCGAAAGGGCTTACCGGAGTCCCGGCTTCTGCGGCGGTTACGCTGTCTTTAGCTGAACCGCTGACAGCCTCATTGCTGGGCGTGTTTTTCATCGGAGAAAGGCTTTCACTTTCTTCGTGGTTCGGTATCGCACTGATGCTTCTAGGGCTTCTCGTCATTTCCGCCATGCCTCGAAAACAAAAAACGGCTGAGACCGCCCATGTGACTTAATAGATTCCCATAAGCTTGGCCTCATTTTACAAGAATAACGAGCCGCTGCAAAATGCTAAAATCTTCTTTTCTCAAAAGAAAAAGGAGATTTTGCACAGAACGAAAATCCCAAAACCAACTGATGGTTTGGGATTTTGTTAACTCATTCTGCCATTTTTTCCAAATTGCCGTTCCGATCCATTTTAAAGGACGGAGAGGCATGTTCATCTTCTTCAAATAAAACTAGTTTTCTGGCTCTATTCATAATTTTCACCAAGGTTTCATAATCTTCTTGGATTGTTTTTTGGTCTTTTTCAAGCTTTTGGACGTCTGCCTCAAGCTGTTCCGTTTTGCTTTGTAATGCCTGGTTTTCTTTCTTTAAGCGCTCATTTTCCATTTTTAATGCCGATGATTGCTCGTTATTGCCTTCGTAATTCTGCAGGAAGCGGATTACATCATTCATCGTGAGCTCCGGCGCGGCTACAGGTGCTTGAGGAGACAATAAGTGTGATAAACTAGCTAACTCTTCCTTAAAGCTTTCATCCACAAAAGGCATGTGTTCGCCTGACATGAAAGGCTGCTGCTCATGTTCAGCTGCCGGGGTGTTTCTTTTAACCGGTTCCTCTGCAGCAGTTTCTTGAATGATTTCAGGATCAACCGCAGGAGGCTGATATAATAGTCTTTTTTTCGCTGACTGCCCGTTCCCGAGCGCTCTCATCCGCTGCTTTCGCTGTTTTTTCGCAAGCTGAAGCGCTTTTTCATATTGATGGCGGACGACCGCGTTCCATCTAAATCCACACGCGGCAGAAGTCCGGTTTAATTTATCTCCGACTTCTTCAAAGGCGTTCAGCTGAGTGCTGCCCTCCCTCACATGCCGAAGCACTGTTTCGGCTAAAAGTAGATCATTTTCTTCTGACCAAGCGTCTTGTCGCTGTTTTGTCATTTATCTCAACTCCCATTTTTCTTTTCATGGTATTAGAATGTCCAGTTTGAAAAATATTTATACAAGTTGGCTGAAAGAATAGGAGATACGAAGGATGGAGCGGCTTGCAGGAACAGTTGAATCCTTGTAAAATGACATGTGATGTGATTTTTTTAAAAAGCGATTTTAGGTTATGCACATAGATGAACATAGAAATGAAGGGAAGCGTACGTCATGGCTAATGAATTTCGAGTGTGTGATGATTGCCAAGCCACTAATATCAAAACATTGCTGCCGCGTTTAAAAGAAGTGGACCCGGATGCAAAGATTGAGGTAGGGTGCCAATCTTATTGCGGGCCCGGACGAAAAAAATCATTTGCTTTTGTAAACAATCGCCCGCTGTCAGCTCCGACAGAGGATGAGCTGATTGACAAAGTAAAAAAGAAAATTAAATAGTCAAAACTTATTTTTTCATAGCCTTGGCCCTCAGGTCAGGCTTTTTTGCTTCACATTATATCTTTTTCGTAAAGATGGAACAAATCGCCGGGCAAATTCAAGGATGTTTTCAAAGAATAGAGTCGATATAATAGAAACACGGCTAAAAAAAAGAGGGAATGACGATGGCGTATCCAAATGGAAAATTATCAGAAGAAAAAGTGTTTAAAGATCCGGTGCACCGTTATGTTCATGTGCGGGACAAGCTGATATGGGATTTGATCGGAACCCGCGAATTTCAGCGTCTCCGCAGAATTAAGCAGCTCGGCACGACGTATTTGACGTTCCACGGGGCTGAGCACAGCCGGTTTAATCATTCTCTCGGTGTCTATGAAATTGTCAGGAGAATGGTTGATGACGTCTTTAAAGGCCGCCCTGAATGGGATGACAGTGAGCGCGAACTCTGTTTGGCCGCGGCGCTGCTTCATGATCTCGGGCACGGGCCGTTTTCGCATTCATTTGAAAAAGTTTTTCATCTTGACCATGAAGAATTTACAAGAGATATTATTTTGGGGGACACAGAGGTCAATCAGGTGCTTAGAAAAGTGAGTCCGAGTTTCCCGCAGGATGTTGCTGAAGTCATTGCCAAAACTTATAAAAACAAACAAGTGGTCAGCCTGATTTCGAGTCAGATAGATGCAGACCGCATGGACTACCTTCAGCGTGACGCTTATTATACGGGCGTCAGCTACGGCCATTTTGATATGGAACGGATTCTTCGGGTGATGCGGCCGCGTGAGGATCAGATCGTCATTAAAGAAAGCGGGATGCACGCTGTCGAAGACTATATCATGAGCCGCTACCAAATGTACTGGCAAGTGTATTTCCATCCTGTGACAAGAAGTGCAGAGGTCATCTTAACGAAGATTCTTCACAGAGCGAAGCAGCTGCACGATGAAGGCTATGTCTTCACTCACGCTCCGGTTCACTTCTATTCTATTTTTGAAGGGAAATTGATACTGGAGGATTATGTGAAGCTTGATGAATCTATTATTTTATATTATTTCCAGGCTTGGGAGGATGAAGAGGACGAGATTTTGTCCGATTTGTGCCGCAGGTTCATTAACCGCCAGCTGTTCCAATACGTTGAATTCAATCCGAATGAAGAAATGTCGGCTTATTTTGAGCTGACTTCATTGTTCAAAGAGGCGGGAATCGATCCGAATTATTATTTGGTCGTCGATTCTTCTTCAGACCTGCCGTACGACTTTTACCGTCCGGGGGAGGAAGAGGAGCGTCTGCCGATCCACCTTTTGACGCAAAACGGCCAAATTAAAGAGCTGTCCAGACAATCTGCTATTGTAGAGTCCATTTCCGGAAAACGGCGGACGGACCACAAACTGTATTATCCGAAGGACTTGATTTGTGATAGCTCTGAACATCCGGAAGCGAAAATGAAAATCCGGCAGCTGCTGGGACTGACATAGAAACTGGAAAGAAGGAAAAAGGAGATGTCGGGAATTTGTTGAAAGAACATGCAAAACTGATGAAGGTGTTCTCGGATTCTGGAGAAATCATCGGGCGGAAGAAGCTGCAGAAAATGATTTATATCGCAAAAAAAATGCAGTTTCCTTTCTATGAGAAATATGATTTTCACTTTTACGGACCGTATTCAGAGGAACTGACGCTCCAGATTGAAGAGCTGTGCAACCTTGGATTTCTGCATGAGGTGAAGGAAAAAAAGGGCGGTTATTTTCAATACCGTTATTCGCTGACTGAGACAGGCTCCGCGTTTTTAGACCATGCTGATCTGGATATGCCGGATATCAAAGGGTATATCGACAATGTAAACAGCCGTTCATCTCGGTTTTTAGAGCTGGTTTCCACGATCCTTTACTTTGATGGACTTGAGGCTGAGGAAAAGAAAGAAAAAGTCTTCACGATTAAAAGCAAGCAAAAATATACAAATGAAGAATATGACGAAGCGCTTCAATACATAGAGGAACTGAAGCAGATTTGTTAATGATGCAAGCAAAAGAAATGATCGGTTTCTTTTGCTTTTTTTTTACAAAATAAGATTGCTGTTTAAAAAAATATATTGTAAGATATATGAAATGATCAAACAATAAGTAATGTATATAGGCACTGATAAGGACATGAGATGCTTTTTACGGTTTCCAGAGAGGGAAGAACAGCTGAGATCTTCCTAACGCAGGGAAAGCAGCTTACCGCCTTTGAGCCGTATCGGGGAAATAAAAGTATCTGATACCGTTATGCTGCGTTACAGCACCTTAAAGCCGATACACCATGTGTGTTGATCGGGAATTTGGGTGGAACCACGGATGATAAACACATTCGTCCCTTTTACAGGGATGGATGTGTTTTTTTGTATTTGAATACATGCGATGAAAAGGACATGAATGATCGTTACGGTTTTCAGAGAGGGAAGAAAAGGTGAGAGCTTCCCAGCTTAGGACGATCATTTACCGCCTTGGAGCAGCATTGGGGAACTACAGTATCCAATGCCGTCTATGCTGCGTTACAGCACCGAGCCGATAAACATAGCGTTTGTCGGGAATTTGGGTGGAACCACGGATGATAAACACATTCGTCCCTTTTACAGGGATGGATGTGTTTTTTTATATTTGAATACATGCGAAGAAAAGGATATGAATGATCGTTACGGTTTTCAGAGAGGGAAGAAAAGGTGGGAGCTTCCCAGCTTAGGATGATCATTTACCGCCTTGGAGCAGCATTGGGGAACTACAGTATCCAATGCCGTCTATGCTGCGTTACAGCACCAAGCCGATAAACATAGCGTTTGTCGGGAATTTGGGTGGAACCACGGGTTAATCACACACTCGTCCCTTTCAGCGGGACGGGTGTGTTTTTTTATACAAAAATAATGAAGGAGTGTTTAAAATGAGTAACTATGTACACATTCAGCTTCCGGACGGACAGATCAAAGAATATCGAAAAGGCATCACAATTAAGGAAGCGGCAGGTATTATCAGTTCCAGCCTGCAAAAGAAGGCGGTGGCGGGACAGGTCAACGGAAAGCTCGTTGATCTCAGCTTCAAGCTGGAGAAGGATGTTCAGCTTTCGATTACCACACTTGATTCACAAGAAGGCCTGCAGGTGCTTCGCCACACATCAGCGCACATACTGGCTCAAGCGGTGAAACGGCTGTACGGCGAAGTGTCATTGGGAATGGGCCCTGTGATAGAAGACGGCTTTTACTATGATATGAAACTGGAGCAAAGCTTGACATCTGGAGACTTAGAGGCCATCGAAAAAGAAATGAAGAACATTATCAATGAGAATCTGGAAATCAAACGAATTGAGGTTTCTTACGAAGAGGCAAAATCGCTGTTTGCTGAAAAAGGCGAACCGTTTAAGCTGGAGATTTTGAACGATATACCGCGCGGGGAGGCTATCACGCTGTACCAGCAGGGAGAATTCGTTGACCTGTGCCGCGGGCCGCATCTTCCTTCTACAGGAATGATCAAAGCGTTCAAACTGACAAGAGTATCGGGCGCGTATTGGCGCGGAAACAGCGAAAATGAAGTCCTGCAGCGGGTGTACGGGGTTGCGTTTCAAAAGAAAAAAAATCTCGATGCACATCTTCATATGCTGGAAGAAGCGGAAAAACGAGACCACCGCAAGCTGGGCAAACAATTAGAGCTGTTTATGTTTTCTGAGGAAGCGCCGGGGATGCCGTTTTATTTGCCGAAAGGGCAGATTGTCCGCAATGAGCTGGAACGCTTCTCGCGTGAGCTGCAAACAAAGGCCGGCTACGATGAGGTGCGTACGCCGTTTATGATGAATCAGCGGTTATGGGAGCAGTCAGGCCACTGGGATCATTATCGCGACAATATGTATTTTTCAGAAGTTGATGATACAAGATTCGCAATGAAGCCGATGAATTGTCCCGGCCATATGCTCATCTTTAAAAACAGTCTGTATTCTTATCGGGATCTGCCGATTCGGATGGCGGAGTTCGGACAGGTGCATCGCCACGAATACAGCGGCGCTTTAAACGGAATGCTTCGCGTCCGGACGTTCTGCCAGGATGACGCCCATATCTTCGTTCGGGAGGATCAGATTGAGAGTGAGATCAAAGAAGCGATCCGGCTGATTGATGAGGTATATCGTACATTCGGATTCGACTATTCAGTTGAGCTTTCGACTCGTCCTGATGACTCATTAGGCGATGACAGCCTTTGGGAAGTGTCCGAACGTGCCTTGGCACACGTTCTTGAGGAGCTTGGCCTGCCTTATGAGGTGAATGAAGGCGATGGAGCGTTTTACGGGCCGAAAATTGATTTTCACATAAAAGATGCCTTGAAACGGAGCCATCAATGCGCGACAATTCAGCTTGATTTTCAAATGCCTGAAAAATTTGATTTAACTTATATCAATGAACACAATGAGAAGGTTCGTCCTGTTGTCATCCACAGAGCGGTATTCGGCTCAATCGACCGTTTCTTCGGCATTTTGATCGAGCATTTCAGCGGAGCTTTCCCAGTCTGGCTCGCACCGGTCCAGGTTCAAATCATACCGGTTTCACATGTTCACTTGGCCTATTGCAGAAAGGTGCAGGCAGAGCTGAAACAGCTGGGAATAAGGGCAGAGATTGATGAGCGCAATGAGAAGCTCGGCTACAAAGTCAGAGAGTCGCAGGTGCAGAAAGTCCCTTACGTGCTAGTGCTTGGAGATCGTGAAGAGCAGGAAGGCGCGGTAAATGTCCGTCAATTTGGAGACCAGCAGAATGAACACGTTCTTTTTCAGGCTTTTAAAAATAAACTTGTCAAACAGGTGAAATATCGAAATATCTAGGAAAAAAGCTGTGAATTCTCATTTTGCTTTTTTGACTTTCCCCATCAGGAATCAGTAAAATAATAAGTAAATCATATCGTTCGTATGTTATGAATTGCATCTTGAAATGGGGAAATTGACATGGACCATGACAAACTGGAAGCAAATTTGCTGGATCACGCACTGACAAAATATTTGAAAAGCACGAAGCAATTAGATGAAGAAACCGTTCCGAAACGCGTGAATAATATAAGAGGATTTATTCTGCGGATCATATACAGGCATGGCAACTGCACCATAAAGGATATTCTAAAGGAGGTCACACTTTCTCCCTCTGCCACAACCACCGCTCTGAATCATTTAGAGCAGGAGGGGTTTATTAAGAGATCCAGAAATAACGATGACCGCCGCACTGTATGGATTGCGCTTTCTGAATCGGGCCGGAGAGCGGCTGAACAAATGATCGACAACCGCCAGCAGCTGATTGACGGCATGTTTGAACGTTTGACAGCCGAAGAGAAAAAGTCGTTGCTTGTGATTATTGAGAAGCTGACCCAATAGGAGTTAAAAAAGCCGGTGCGCGAAGCGCCGGCTTTAGAGGTTATTCCATATCGCTCAGGCGTTTGCCTGCGACGGCGTAATGGTCTTTTCTCATTTCTTCTATAAACACAACAATTTTTTCTTCAGAAGCACCGGTTGTTTCCTTTACGGCTTCTGTTACTTTCTCGACAAGGTTGCGCTTTTGCTCGTCTGTACGGCCTTCAAGCATTTTGACGGTTACGTATGGCATGGGTGCCCAATCCTCCTTTATCTCGTTTCCTCTCTTTAGAAAAAGAGGCTTCTTATAGTATACTGAATAAAGTAAATTCTTGCATTTTTAGAAAGAGGGATATTTCATTTGGACCGTTTTTTATATTATCCGTTATCTTTAATGCCATACCTCGTCATCACGTTAATCGTGTCATTTACGATACACGAGCTTGCTCATGCTTATGTCGCATACAAATTCGGTGACGATACGGCGAAAAAACAAGGAAGACTGACGCTCAATCCGATTAAGCATCTTGATCCGTTCGGAACCATCTTGATTTTGGTGGCCGGCTTCGGATGGGCGCGTCCTATTCCCGTGAATCGCCGCTTCTTTAAGAAGCCGCGGCTCGCCGGCGTACTCGTGTCAGTTGCCGGGCCTGTCAGTAACCTGATTCTTGCGTTTATCGGTTTCTTTTTGTTAGTGTTGATGCATGTATACGGAATGGAGACGCTTGCGGCATTCAGCACGGGACTTGATCAGTTCTTTTCCATTTGGATACAGCTGAATCTTGTGTTGTGTTTATTTAATCTGCTGCCGCTGCCGCCGCTCGATGGCTATCGGATTATCGAAGATCTCGTACCGCCGGGGGTGCGTGCCAAGATGACGCAGGCAGAGAACTACGGCTTTATCGTTTTTTTGGTTTTGTTCGTGACACCGCTCGGTTCTTACGTGCTTTGGCCGCTGCTTAATGCAGGAAGAAATCAGATTTTAAAACTGTTTTCAGCAATTTTTCAACCGCTTTTGTAGGAGGGTGAACTCATGGAAGAAAAAAAGAAAAAGTCAATCGGATTTAATATTATCAAAAGTGATCCGACAGACGGACACGGCGGTTTCGGTGTAGGGGCACTCAGCCTTGATAACATTTCCCCCGTATTCGTCGATGTAGAGGAAAAAGAAGCGTTCGTGGACATCGGTGCGATGCACGCCCGCAGCACTGTTGAAAAAGGAATTAAATTTCTGCCGAATAAAGAAGAAGTTCCAAATGGCAAACCATACTGGCTCGTATGGGTGACGATTGACAGAAGAGAAGAGGGGCCTTATTACGCAGGGGTGACAGCCTGTGAACTGACGGTCGACAGAAGCATCAGAAGAGGCTACAAATCGCTGCCTGAGCATGTGAATCTGATGGATAAATCCATGAAACGGAACATTATGATTGATAATATGGACGACAGCTCAAAGCGTGTGCTCGGCGAGTTTTTGAAAAATCATGATCAGGGCCTATGGGACCGGTCTGCAGATGAATTAAAAACAGGGCTGCTTCCGGAAGATAACTAATTTGTGAAATTTATGTGAACTATTAGAATATTTGAACTATTTATTGTAAACAGTGAGTAAACTGGTGATACAGAAATAGGATATGGAAAATCCCGAGCCGAAACAAGACTCGGGGTTTTTCATTTTTAGGGGGATATGATGTACGAAACCATTCGAGTCGGCGATTGGGTCATAAAAGCCGACGTGGAAGAAACGAGAAAGCAGTATGAGAAAGATATAGAGGATATGTGTGAATGCGGTAACTGTCTTAACTACTATGAGGCAGTGAATGAACTGCCGGTTCAAAAAGCTCAAGTATTAGAGAGCTTAGGTCTCTTTCCAGCCAAATGTACAGACATAAATTACCATGGGATAAAAGATCATTTGCACTTTTATATAGCGAGTTATTTTATAGTAGGCAGTATTGTTGAGGGGAAAGAAGAATTAAACCCGAAAAGGATTGATTTTTCCTGGCATATTTCATTTTCAGTGCCGCAACACCAAATTTATATTCCTAAGGGTTTCCCGAAGCCAATTATTCAACTTGATTGTGTTACGCTTCTTCCATGGGTCATTGATCAACCATACGAATAACCCGGTCTCCGAGGAGCCGGGTTATTTTTAATGATTCCGTCCCAGCCATTTGTCCCACCACTTTTTCTCGGAAGCGGGCTTTTCTTTGACTGGCCGGTCTTTTATTTGTTTAGCGGGTTCTGCCCCATAGCACACGTTTGCCGGTTCGGTTCCTTTTACAAAATACGTGTAATGCTTGGCTGCGCATCCTGGACCGGATGTGTAGCCTGTTGTTGGATCAATGTATACGCCGGTTACGCCTTTTGGCGGTTTGAATGCCGTTTCTGGTTCACCTTTGAGCGCATCTTCCATAAAGTCCGCCCAAATCGTTTTGGCGTAGCTTTTTTCTTCGACCGAGTCGATAGTGTTGTTTTTGTCATAGCCTGTCCAAACCCCTGCGGCCAGTTTCGGATTGAAGCCGATCATCCAGCTGTCTGCGCTTGTCGTTCCTGATTTTCCGGCATATGTCCTTGTCAGGCGGTTGGCTATCGTTCGTCCGGTTACCGAGGTATAGCCGTTTAAATCAGTATCAAACATGCCTGTCATCATATTCGCTGTGACAAAAGCAGCTTTTTCATCGAGCATCTGTTTCCGCTGATTTGAATTTTCGTACAGCACATGTCCAGCCGCGTCCGTGACTCTTGAAATGAAGGTCGGTTCGATTTGCTTTCCTCCATTTGCAAGCATAGCGTAGGCGTTGACCATTTCAATCGGGCGCACGGGTTCGGTGCCGAGCGCCAGCGACGGCAATGCTTGAAGATGGGCGGTGATGCCGAATTCCTTTGCTGCCTGTACAAGCTTGTTCGTGCCGAGAAAGAGATGTGTTTTCACAGCGTAAATGTTGTCAGAAAGCGCCAGCGCCTGCAGAAGCGTAATCGGTTTGTTTGCGTAGTATCCGTTATAGTTGCTTGGAGAATAGGTTTCTCCCTTCGCATCAATTTGGAACTCGGTTTCTTCGCTTTTCATCAAGGTGACGGGCGTAAACCCGCTCTGAATCGCTTTATAGTACAGTAACGGCTTGATCGTCGATGCAGGCTGGCGTTTCGCCTGTGTCGTCCGGTCAAATGGGCTTTTTTGATAATCCCTGCCGCCGACAAGGGCGAGAACGTTACCTGAGCGGGGATCAATGGCTGAAAAACCGACTTGAATGTCAGAGCCAGCGTTGACAGTTTCGGCAATGGTCTTCTCGGCGATTCGCTGCATCCGTTTATCTACCGTTGTATAGACATTTAACCCGCTCGTTTCAATTTGCTCCCTGGTCATGCCGAGCTTTTTCTCCAGCTCTCTCATCGCATTGTCATAGAAATAAGGAGCCTTTCTCTTGGAAACTTGTTTATTCAAAGGCTGATAGGAAAGGGGTTCCTTGATCAGTTCATCTGCTTTTCGATGACTGATCATCCGCTGCTTTTCCATCATCCGCACAATTGTTTTCTGGCGCTCCTTAGCCTTTGCTTCATTAACATAGGGAGAATAGCCGGAAGGGCCTTTTGGGATTCCCGCTAAAAGCGCCGCCTCTGCATCCGTCAGGTTTTTCGCATGCTTTTCGAAATACAGGCGGGAAGCGGCTTCAATGCCGTAGGCGCCGTGCCCGTAGTAAATCGTATTTAAATAGCCTTCTAATATCTCGTCCTTAGAATAGTTTTGCTCCAGACGAATCGTGTAAAATGCCTCATTCCATTTTCGTTTCCACGTTTTATCGTGTTCAAGGTATAAGTTTCTCGCATATTGCTGGGTGATGGTGCTTGCGCCCTGAACCTTGGCAAATGCTTTCAAATCAGCAAGCGCCGCCCCAGCCATGCGTTTATAATCAAAACCGTGGTGATGATAGAAATTTTGGTCTTCAACCGCCACTGTCGCCTTTGCGATCGTCGGGTTCATGTCCTGTAAGGGAACCCAATAGCGCTTTTCGCCATAATTCGTTTCCCCAAGCTTTGAACCGTCATTCGCATACAAAATCGTGGATTGCGGCACTTGCACCGAGGGAGCGCCCTGGTATTTGGCTATCAAAATGACAGTCATAAACACAGCCGCTGCCGCCAAGACCGCAAAAGCGCCTAAAAAGATGAAGGCGCGAACGGTTTTCAGCGTCATTCTCAGCCGTTTATTTGTCATGGCATCCACAACGGGTTCCCCCTTTTTTTATGTTTCTACTATTATGAGAAAAAAAGATCGTTTTTAAACATCGCAAAACGGGACGCATCTTTACTTTTTCCCCGCCATCCTCTATACTTTTTCCTTAGGTGAAAATGAGATTTCAACCGGGAATAAAAGCTGATAAGACGCTTACAATAAATGAATACAGCCTTGAAAGGGAGATGACAATTGAGCGAACTTTGGTACACAGAGAAGCAAACGAAAAATTTTGGCATTACGATGAAGGTTAACAAAACGTTACATACAGAACAAACGGAGTTTCAGCATTTAGAAATGGTAGAAACAGAAGAGTTCGGCAACATGCTGTTTTTAGATGGCATGGTTATGACATCTGAAAAAGACGAATTTGTTTATCATGAAATGGTGGCGCATGTCCCATTATTCACACACCCGAATCCAGAGCACGTGCTTGTGGTCGGCGGCGGTGACGGCGGCGTCATTAGAGAAATTCTGAAGCATCCGAGCGTGAAAAAAGCGACACTTGTTGATATCGATGGCAAGGTTATCGAATACTCTAAAAAGTTCCTTCCTTCAATCGCAGGCAAACTGGATGACCCGCGCGTTGACGTGCAGGTAGACGACGGATTTATGCACATTGCGAAATCTGAAAATCAATACGACGTCATCATGGTTGATTCAACTGAACCAGTCGGACCGGCTGTAAACTTGTTTACAAAAGGATTCTACGCAGGAATCGCGAAAGCGCTGAAAGAAGACGGCATTTTCGTCGCTCAGACAGACAACCCTTGGTTTACACCTGAATTAATCACCAATGTACAGCGTGACGTGAAGGAAATCTTCCCGATTACGAAGCTGTACACGGCGAACATTCCGACATACCCGAGCGGTTTGTGGACATTTACAATTGGTTCGAAAAAATATGATCCGCTTGCAGTGGAAGACAGCCGTTTCTTCGATATTGAGACAAAATATTACACAAAAGATATTCATAAAGCGGCATTTGTTCTGCCGAAATTTGTGAGTGACCTGATTAAATAATAGTGATATAGCGCAGGAGCGAATCTTGCGCTTTTTTACAGGAAAGCGAGGGTATATTATAGATGAGATTTGATGAAGCTTATTCAGGAAAAGTATTTATCGCGAGCCGTCCCGAGTGGGAAGAGGCGGATGCCATCCTTTACGGCATGCCGATGGACTGGACGGTCAGTTATCGCCCGGGCTCACGCTTTGGTCCAAACAGAATTCGCGAGGTGTCAATCGGCCTTGAAGAATACAGCCCGTACTTAGACCGTGATCTAGCCGACCTGAACTTCTTTGACGCCGGCGACATTCCGCTGCCGTTCGGTAATCCGCAAAGAAGCCTTGATATGATTGAAGAATATGTGGACAGCATTTTAGAAAAAGGGAAATTCCCTATGGGCATGGGTGGGGAGCATCTCGTGTCCTGGCCTGTCATAAAAGCGATGCATAAGAAATATCCAGACCTTGCGATTATCCATTTTGACGCACATACAGATCTTCGCGTTGATTATGAGGGAGAACCGCTTTCTCACTCCACGCCGATCCGCAAAGCAGCAGAATTAATCGGACCGCAAAATGTATATTCATTTGGAATTCGTTCCGGCATGAAGGAAGAGTTTGAATGGGCGAAGGAAAACGGCATGCACCTCTCAAAATTTGAAGTGCTTGAACCGCTGAAGGAAGTCCTTCCGAAGCTGGCAGGCCGTCCGGTTTATGTCACAATCGACATTGACGTATTAGACCCTGCACACGCGCCGGGAACAGGAACGGTTGACGCCGGCGGCATCACATCTAAAGAACTGCTAGCATCCGTCCATGAAATCGCACGCTCTGAAGTAAACGTAAAAGGCGCCGACTTAGTGGAAGTCGCACCAGTGTACGACCACTCAGAACAAACGGCAAACACAGCCAGCAAAATCATCCGTGAAATGCTGCTTGGGTTTGTGAAATAATAAAAAAACATCCAGACGCTGTCTGGATGTTTTCTAATACCGAGCCTTTGTAAATACAAATTCACTCTTTTAGCAATGAAAATTCCGATAATTCATCTAACATTAATTCAACAGCAGAGTTTCTGCTGTCGCATGCCTCATAAATTGATTAACAAAAACCCCTGTCTAACTTTAGAGGATCATTTCAAGGGTGACGGTCTTTTATTTATATCATGGCACGTTCAGCAATTTCAGTATCGTGTATAAATATGGATGTTACCTCGTTCCAAAACAATACAGCAGCACTTATTGTTAAACAACCAATTAGTAATTTATACTTCAATTTCATACAAATTCACTCCTCCTTGAATATGCTGTCTGATATCTTCAACCTTCAAAAAATAAACGGAGGCTTTTTTAAAATCCTCTAATTTATAGTAGTATTTAGCTGCGTCAAGGGCTAAGTCCTCCATATCAGCGTACATCAATTTACTTTCAAGGAAAAGAAAACAGTTGTTAATTTGTTCTTCATCAGGACCGAAAAAGTGTAAAAATTTCAAAAATTCAAACTTATGGAGGTAAACAGTATCCTCAGCTCTTAGAGAATGAGCGAACCCCTTATTATAATATTCTTCTGCTTTTATTAAATTACCTAAATTAAAATATATTTGTGTAATCAAAAAGTATGGCTGAGGAAGGGAATTTATGATTTCAGCATTCTCAAATACAGTGATAGCTCTTACTAAGTGATCTATAGCGTTTTGAAAGTTTTTTTGGTTATGATGACAAAGTGCAACATTATATAGAGTCCTTCCCATTAATTGAGGTTGCTGCTCCACTTCAGCCATTGAAAAAGCTTTTTGGAAATGAGATATCGCTTGATCATATTGTTTTAAATCCAGAAAATTTGCCCCGAACAAGGAGTGGCACTGAGTAAGCCTTATATCATATGCAGTCTGGGCCATATAAATTTCATACGCTTGTCTGGCATAGTCCATTGATACATATGTTTGTTTCATATAATAGTAAACCTCAGACATCTTAAAGAAAAACTCAGCTTTCTCTATTCGATCCTTAACGAATAGTAACTTGCTTTCGGCCTTTTTGAAAAATTTAATGGCAGACAGATATTCCCGTTGGTCCAGCTCATACATACCCCTAAAGAAATTAAAGTAATAATCAAGGACTCCGGTTAAACGAGCCTGTTTTTTATCAATCTCAACCAGCAGCTCAGACAGTCTGGGCTGTTCCTCGATCCGCATTTTTTCTAGCGGTTCAAGGTACTCAAGCATCAGGTTGTGCCGGAATTCCATTAAAGAATAGTACAAATGAAGATCCTGGTCTTCTTCCATTTGCTCCAGCTCTTGTTTGATTTCTCTTCGCAAGTATTCTGCATCGGGTATGCTGAATTGGCGTATGTACATATACCATTCGTTAATCTTTTCTCCGACGGAAGAAGAAGATATGACACCTGCCACGTTTGCAAATCCCTCCCTTCATTATTCTATATATGTCATATTTTATCATTTTCATTCTTGAGAGAAGCGCAAAAAAACCGCAATCTTTTTCTTTCGTTACACCGCATGAGTCTGAAAAAATTAAAAAACGCTTTGAAACCTGCCCTATTGGTGTTTGAGGGAGCAGAAAGGTGTGAGAAATAACAAAACGGAAGTGACATAGCGAGCTTTGTCAGTACCCATTTTTATACTTTTATTTGAATGAAACATTAATTACAAATGATAAAATTCAGAAAAATACAATATTTCTTAAAGGCAATGCAGTAATCTGATTTTCTCTTCCATTAAAGAACTGCTTTTTATGAGGTTTATCTTCAAATCTAATGAGCAATGATGGTAAGATAGAAGCAGTTGAAGTTTACAAACTGAATGATTATACTATTCAAGTCAAAGTGGAATGATGAAAAGGACGTGTCAAAATGAAGCAAGAGACACCGATAACACTCCATGTGAAGTCTGTGATCGAGGATGACGGAAATGAGGAAGTCATCGAATTCCGCACCACCGGATTTTACTATGTAAAACAACAAAAAGTGTATCTATCTTATTATGAGGAACACGACTTAGGCAAAGTAAAAACGATTGTGAAGGTGAGCGAAGGTGAAGTTCTGATCATGAGGTCAGGCGCTGTTAAAATGAATCAGCGTTTCATAACGGGAGCTTCCACAATTGCGAAATATAAAATGTCATTTGGTGAGCTTGAGCTGGAAACAAGCACAAAATCGATTCAATCTGATCTCGGTGAAGAAAAAGGCCGAATCAGCATCGCATATGACATGCATGTCGGAGACGAGCAGCAGCATTTACATAATATGACGATCACGTATGAGGGAGGAACTCACGCATGAACATTGCCGAACAAATGAAGGACGTGCTGAAAGAAGAAATCAAAGCGGCCGTTCTGAAAGCGGGATTGGCTGAAGAAAGCCAGATTCCTGATGTCGTTTTAGAAACACCAAAAGATAAAACACATGGTGATTATTCAACAAATATGGCGATGCAGCTGGCAAGAATCGCAAAAAAAGCGCCGCGCCAAATCGCTGAAGAGATTGTCGCTCATTTTGATAAAGGAAAGGCTTCGATTGAAAAGCTCGATATCGCCGGCCCGGGCTTTATCAATTTCTATATGAACAATCAATATTTAACGAAACTGATTCCGTCTGTATTGGAAGCAGGTGAAGCATACGGAGAAACGAACATCGGAAACGGTGAACGAGTTCAGGTTGAATTCGTATCAGCGAATCCGACGGGAGACCTTCACCTCGGCCACGCCCGCGGTGCGGCTGTCGGTGATTCTTTGTGCAATGTGCTTTCAAAAGCGGGCTACGATGTGAGCCGTGAATATTACATTAATGATGCCGGAAACCAAATCAACAACTTGGCGCTTTCTGTTGAAGTTCGTTACTTTGAAGCGCTCGGTTTAGAAAAACCGATGCCGGAGGATGGCTATCGCGGCGAGGATATCATTGCGATTGGAAAACGTCTCGCTGAGGAATACGGCGACCGCTTCGTCAACGAAGAGGAGAGCGAACGCCTTGCGTTTTTCCGTGAATACGGCCTGAAATACGAGCTGGAAAAACTGCGCAAGGACTTGGAAAACTTCCGTGTGCCGTTTGATGTATGGTATTCCGAAACATCATTGTACGAAAACGGAAACATCGACAAGGCGCTTGAAGCGATCCGCGAAAAAGGCCATGTCTATGAAGAAGACGGTGCGACTTGGTTCCGCTCAACCACGTTTGGCGATGATAAAGACCGCGTATTGATCAAGAAGGACGGAACGTATACGTACCTCCTGCCCGATATCGCATACCATAAGGACAAGCTTGATCGCGGATTTGATAAGCTGATCAACGTGTGGGGAGCCGATCACCACGGCTACATTCCGCGTATGAAAGCGGCAATCGAAGCGCTTGGCTATGAAAAAGGGACGCTTGAAGTCGAAATCATTCAGCTCGTTCACCTTTACAAAAACGGTGAGAAAATGAAAATGAGCAAACGGACGGGTAAAGCGGTAACGATGCGCGACCTGATTGAAGAAGTCGGCTTGGACGCCGTGCGTTACTTCTTTGCGATGCGCAGCGCTGATACGCATATGGATTTTGACTTAGATCTTGCGGTATCAACATCTAACGAAAATCCTGTTTATTATGCGCAATACGCACATGCCCGTATTTGCAGCATGCTCCGCCAAGGGGAAGAGCAGGGACTTAAGCCGGCGGCGGATCTTGATTTCAGCGTTATTCAATCAGAAAAAGAATATGACCTGCTGAAAACGATTGGCGGCTTCCCAGAGGCAGTGGCAGAAGCGGCGGAAAAACGAATTCCGCACCGTGTCACAAACTATATTTATGATCTGGCTTCTGCTCTGCACAGCTTCTACAATGCGGAGAAAGTCATCGATCCAGAAAATAAAGAGAAGAGCCGCGCGCGCCTGGCTTTAATGAAGGCAACGCAAATTACGCTGAACAATGCGCTTCAGCTGATCGGTGTATCGGCTCCGGAAAAAATGTAATCATGATCAAAGGACAAAGTCTTCGGGCTTTGTCTTTTTTTTATAAAAAAACGTGTGATGTATTTCACAATCCTGTTTGCTGAGTTTTTGTATGATAAGGCTGATATTGAATCATTGAAAGGGGCAAGCCGAATGATCAACCGTCAACATATTCAATTATCGTTACAGTCATTAAGCTTAGTGGCAGGATTTATGGTGTGGGTATTGATTTCATCACTCATTACCCAAATGACATTAGATATTCATTTAAGCAAAGGCGAGATTTCTTTAGTAACAGCGATTCCCGTCATCCTCGGGTCGCTTCTCCGCATTCCTTTAGGGTTTTTAACGAACAGGTTTGGGGCGCGGCTGATGTTTATGATCAGCTTTATCCTGCTTTTGATTCCTGTGTTTTGGATCAGTATCGCAGACTCTCTGTTTGATTTAATCGCAGGCGGGTTTTTCTTAGGGATCGGGGGAGCGGTATTCTCCATTGGGGTGACCTCTCTTCCGAAATATTATCCGAAAGAAAAGCACGGTGTCGTCAATGGGATTTATGGAGCCGGAAATATTGGAACCGCGATTACCACATTTGCCGCGCCGGTTATTGCACAAGCTGTGGGGTGGAAAGCAACTGTGCAGATGTATATGGTTCTGCTGGCCGTTTTCGCATTGCTGCACGTATTGTTCGGCGACCGCCATGAGAAGAAAGTGAATGTTTCCATGAAAACCCAAATCAAAGCCGTTTACCGAAATCATGTGTTGTGGTTTTTGAGCCTGTTTTATTTTATTACATTTGGCGCCTTTGTTGCCTTCACCATTTATCTGCCGAACTTTTTGGTGGAGCACTTTGGGCTGAGTCCTGCGGATGCCGGTTTGCGAACGGCTGGCTTTATTGCCGTATCGACGCTCCTCAGACCTGTAGGCGGATTCCTGGCTGATAAAATAAGCCCGCTCCGCATCTTGATGGTCGTTTTTGCAGGACTTGCATTATCAGGCATTATCTTATCGTTCTCGCCGACGATCGGCCTTTATACGTTTGGGACATTAACTGTCGCTGTCTGCTCAGGTGTAGGAAACGGAACTGTTTTTAAACTCGTGCCATTCTACTTTTCGAAGCAAGCGGGAATTGCCAATGGGATTGTGTCTGCGATGGGCGGATTAGGCGGATTTTTCCCTCCGTTAATCCTGGCGAGTGTATTTCAGGCAACAGGCCAATACGCGATCGGTTTTATGGCGCTTTCGGAAGTGGCGTTAGCAAGCTTTGTCCTTGTCATCTGGATGTATTGGCAGGAAAAAGTGAAAACGCACACGGAGAGAAACAGTCAGAGCGTCAATTAACACTGGGCATTCACAAGATTGTTATTTTTTTCTCGATGGGTGCCAATCAATTCACGTTACAATAAACATACGCAACGTGACTTTCTTCGAGGTGAGCTCATGAATTTTCTCTCTGTTCGACGACCATCTGATAGTGATCTGATTTCCAGCGATCTGCATGAATTGCTGGAATCAATCAGCACGAAAAGAAAAATGGAAAAACACACGTATTTGTTTCGGGAAGGAATGGATGCAGAAGAGCTTTACCTGATTCAATCAGGACTCATTGAGATTGGCAAGCTGACATCTGACGGAAAAGACCTGACACTTAGAATTTGCCAAAAGCATGATATCGTCGGTGAATTGACGCTTTTCACTGAAGAGCCGAGATATATGCTCAGTGCAAAAGTGCTAGAGGATGGCGAGGTGCTCGTCATTAATAAAAACAAGCTGGAAAAAGAATTAATTCAAAACGGTGCTTTGACATTTGAATTTATGAAATGGATGAGCACCCATCTTCGAAAAATCCAGTCTAAAATCAGAGACCTGCTTCTTCATGGCAAGAAGGGAGCGCTCTACTCGACCCTTATCCGCTTATCAAACAGCTACGGAGTGGAACGAAGCGACGGCATTCTGATTAACATTGTGCTGACAAATCAAGATTTGGCAAAGTTTTGTGCGGCGGCAAGGGAAAGCGTCAACCGTATGCTGGGAGATCTCCGCAAACAAGGGGTGATTTCGATAGAAGAATCAGGAAAAATTATTTTGCACAAACGGGATTATTTGCGATGTGAGATTGAGTGTGAAAATTGTCCGCTGGAGATTTGCAATATTGATTAAAAAACCCAAAGGCCGCCGGCGGTCCTTGGGTTTTTTATCTTGTGGCCAACACATACATGACAGCAAAAAAGAAGCAGGCATTCACGAGTTCCCAAATGCCGATCGTTTTCACAGGCCAATCTCGTCCGTGGAAAAACCATGCACGCAAACTGCTTGGAATCAAACCGAGAAAAGCCCATCCTGCTCCGAAAAGAGCGGATAAAAAGGGGAGCAGCAGGTGATATCCCCATGACCAGTATGCAAATCTTTTGTTTTTCTTTTCTCGGATCATTGATTTCACAAAAAAGGAGCTCCCGATAAAAAATAAAGCGGATTGGAAAAAGATAAACCAAGCCGAGCCGTCAAGGATTCCCGTCCCCAGCCAGCAGCTCGCAAGCCCGCCCGAACAAAAAAACAAGACTCCCGCAAAATCATTCACAAGCGCCCGTTCGTTTTTTCGGCGGGCAAAATACATATGGATGAGAAACAGCGGCAATAAAGAAACACCAATCCAGATGAGCGGCGGCTTATGAAAGACAGAAATGATCAAAAAGAAACAGGCCGGAGCACTGTAATAACATATCCACTTTTGATAGGGGATGAGTTGTTTCTTTTTCATGGCAAGCGTAACGGGATACACGGCTAAGTACAGGAAAAGCCAGCCTAAAAAGAGCGGAATATGCCAAAGAACGGGACCGCCCTTGGCCATGCCGAGTAAAAAGGGAATCAGCAGCATTGCCCATGCGCCGTGCTGCTTTGGGATCAGCGTTTTCATCGAAATTCTCCTTTTTTATTCTATTATAAAGGCAGCCAACCTCCAGATAAGTGACATTCATCATACAGGCTGTGAAATACATCACTGCTATATAGGTTCAATATAGCTACACTAAAGCTATCCTTAGCACAGGAGGCTTTCCTATGAAACAGTGTGACTATTTATTATTTTTGAAACAACTTCCTATGTTTAATGAAGTGCCTCTATCCATTGTTGAAACCTTGCTGAAAAACGGGACGTTTATCAGCGGATCGTCCAGTCAGTCTCCATCCTTTCTTCATTCTCAATCTGTTTATATTGTATTAAAAGGCAGTGTCCGTTTTATGGACAGCAGGCTCCCAGAAGGCTCGAAAACCGTTGCGCTATGGGAAAAGGGCGATGTGTTCCCGATTGATGAAAAAGGAGAAATGTATTTATCGCCTTTTATCTCAGTCCAAGCCGCTTCAGACATTCTGATTCTCAATATCCCTTACCGTATATTTAAAAAAGTGATGTCTTATAACTCGCGGCTGCAAATGAATTTTTTGGCTATGCTTCAGCAAAATGTCTTTTGCTCCTATCAATTATTTTTGCGCTATTTGCATACATCACAGGATGAAAATGCTGAGTCCGGCTCTTAATTAGAGCCGGTTTTTTGATTTTTGCTAATTGATTTAAGCGTCCTGCCTGAATACCGCCTTCATCATTTCCTGTAAAAGCTCTTCCTTCTCCCTAATGTGAATATTTTGTGAAAAAAGCGGAGTGTGTGACATAGTTCACAAGGAAATCTGCGGTCTCTGTTTATAGTGAACGTAGCATCACCTGACTCGGAAGGAGTGAACTCTCATGAAGAAAAAGAAAATGAGTCCGTTGTTTAGGAGATTGAATTATTTTTCTCCTATCGAACACCATTCAAATAAACATAGCCAAACCACCCGCGAAGATCGCGATTGGGAGAATGTATACAGAAGCAGATGGCAGTACGACAAAGTCGTTCGCTCCACCCACGGCGTCAACTGCACGGGGTCCTGCAGCTGGAACATTTATGTGAAAAACGGAATTGTCACATGGGAAGGACAAAACTTGAATTATCCATCAACAGGCCCGGATATGCCAGATTTCGAACCGAGAGGCTGTCCGCGCGGGGCCAGTTTTTCATGGTATATCTACAGCCCGCTCCGTGTGAAATATCCTTACGTGCGTAGTGTACTGATCAATTTGTGGCGCGAAGCATTGCAGGAGCATCAAAATCCGCTGGATGCATGGAAATCAATAGTTGAAAACCCTGAAAAAGCGAACTCCTATAAACAAGCAAGAGGGAAAGGCGGTTTTGTGCGCGCTGAATGGCCTGAAGTGCTGAAGCTGATTTCAGCCTCTTTGCTGTATACAGTCATGAAATACGGGCCTGACCGGAATGTCGGTTTTTCTCCGATACCGGCCATGTCCATGATCAGCCACGCCTCAGGCTCTCGGTTTATGTCATTAATCGGCGGCCCTATGCTCAGTTTTTACGATTGGTACGCGGATCTTCCGCCGGCATCTCCGCAAATATGGGGTGACCAGACGGACGTTCCGGAAAGCAGTGATTGGTACAATTCAGGCTATATCATTACATGGGGATCCAACGTGCCATTAACGAGAACGCCTGATGCGCACTTTTTGGCTGAGGCCCGCTATAAAGGCGCTAAGGTCATTTCGATCAGTCCTGATTTTGCGGAATCCTCAAAGTTTGCGGATGACTGGCTGAGTATCCGTCAAGGGACTGACGGGGCGCTTGCGATGGCAATGGGCCACGTCATTTTGCAGGAATTTTATGTGAATCAAGAGACGGAACGTTTCATTGAATACGCGAAGCAATACACGGATTTTCCATTCCTCGTTACCTTGTCAAAAGAAAATGGCGTATACACAGCGGGCCGGTTTCTGCATGCGAATGACATCGGACGGCAGACAAAAAATGATCAGTGGAAGCCTGCGGTCTGGAATGACCAGACAGGCACATTTGCCATACCGCAAGGAACCATGGGCTCCCGCTGGGACGGACAGCAGAAGTGGAACCTGCACATGATCGATGAAGAAACCGAAGAGTCGATTGAACCCCGTCTCTCTGTGCTCGGAATAGAAGACGAAATCGGCACAGTGCGTATCCCGTATTTTTCAAATGACGGAAACAAAGTGCTTGAGCGGGATCTTCCGATTAAAAAACTGGATCTGAACGGCGAAGAGGTGTGTGTCACGACTGTGTTTGACTTGATACTGGCCAACTACGGCGTGAACCGGGACATCGGTGACCAATCACCTGTCTCTTATGATGATCCTCAGCCGTTTACACCAGGATGGCAGGAACAGATGACAGGAATCAAAAAAGAAGCTGTCATTAAGATTGCCAGAGAGTTCGCTCAAAATGCGATCGATACAGACGGCCGGTCCATGATTATCGTAGGAGCAGGGATTAACCACTGGTTCAATTCCGACACGATCTACCGGGCTGTATTAAATCTTGTATTACTAGTAGGCGCTCAAGGCGTAAACGGCGGAGGCTGGGCCCATTACGTGGGACAGGAAAAGCTTCGTCCTGCTGAAGGCTGGCAGACGATTGCAAATGCAAAGGACTGGGAGAGTGTACCTAAGCTGCAAAACGGCACCTCATTTTTCTACTTTGCGACAGACCAGTGGCGGTATGAGGACCAGCCCGTCAGTGACTTGGCTTCACCGATTGCTGGGTCATCACGTTACAAGCATCATGCCGATTACAATGTGATGGCAGCGCGCTTAGGCTGGCTGCCGTCCTACCCGACTTTCGATAAAAACGGCATTGACCTATACAAAGAAGCTGAAACAGCGGGAGCAGCCACACCAGAAGCTGTTGGTGCATATGTGGCCTCACAGCTTCAAGAGAAAAAGCTGAAATTCGCGATTGAAGATCCCGATAATGAAGCCAATTTTCCAAGAAATCTCTTCGTATGGCGGGCGAATCTGATCTCAAGCTCAGGAAAAGGACATGAATATTTTCTTAAGCATCTGCTGGGAACGACGAACGGTTTGATGAATGACGACAGCGAAAGCATCCGCCCTGAAGAGATCAAATGGCGGGAGCAGGCACCTGAAGGAAAGCTCGACTTATTAATCAATCTTGATTTTCGAATGGCTGGTACGGCATTGTATTCCGATATCGTGCTGCCGGCGGCGACATGGTATGAAAAACACGATCTCAGCAGCACAGATATGCACCCGTTCATTCATCCTTTCGCCCCGGCCATCTCGGCTCCGTGGGAATCAAAGTCGGACTGGGATATTTTCAAAGCGCTGTCAAAAGCCGTTTCCGATCTGGCAGAAGAAGTCGATATGGAGCCGGTGAAAGAAGTTGTAGCGACACCGCTTCTTCACGATACGAAGCAGGAGTTGGCTCAGCCGTTCGGTAAAATCAATGACTGGAGCAAAGGCGAATGTGAAGCTATTCCGGGAAAAACGATGCCGAACATTCAAGTCGTCGAACGGGATTACAAACACATTTATCATAAAATGACCGCGCTCGGGCCTCACACCGGTTTAAAACCGAGCGGAACAAAAGGGATGAGCTGGTCGATTGCCGAGGAATATGAATCACTCAAGAAGAGGCTGGGAGAAATCACCTCGGACAGCATTGCGAAAGGATGCCCGAATATAAGCGAAGCAAAGCAGACAGCAGAAGCAATTTTAACCCTATCATCCACTTCGAATGGAAAAGTCGCTGTGAAGGCATGGGAATCGCTTGAAAATATTACAAATCTAGAATTGAAAGACTTGGCGGAAGAACGGGAGGAAGAATGCTTTACGTTTGAGCAAATCACAGCTCAGCCGAAAACGGTCATCACGTCTCCGGCATTTACAGGTTCAGAAAAAGGGGGACGCAGGTACTCGCCATTTACGACCAACGTAGAAAAATTAATTCCGTGGCGAACACTGACCGGCAGACAATCTTATTATGTCGACCATGAAATGATGATGGAATTCGGTGAAACGATGGCGACATTTAAACCGATTCTTCAGCATCGCCCGTTCCTAAACAAGCGGCCTGACCAAGAGGGCAAAGAAATCGTTCTTAATTATTTGACGCCGCATAATAAATGGTCTGTCCACAGCATGTATTTTGATTCTTTGCCGATGCTGACGCTGTTCCGCGGCGGGCCGACTGTATGGATGAATAAAGATGACGCGGGAGACACGGATATTAAAGACAATGATTGGATTGAGTGCTTCAACCGAAATGGCGTAGTCGTCGCGAGAGCGGTTTTGTCACACCGGATTCCTAAAGGAATGGCATTTATGCACCATGCCCAAGACCGCCACATCAACGTGCCCGGCACGAAACTGACAAATAACCGCGGAGGCACCCACAACAGCCCGACAAGGATTCACGTCAAGCCGACACAAATGATCGGGGGCTATGCCCAGCTCAGCTACGGCTTTAACTATTACGGTCCAACAGGGAATCAGCGCGACCTGAACGTCGTCATCCGCAAGCTGAAGGAGGTCGATTGGCTTGAAGATTAAAGCGCAAATCGGGATGGTCATGAACTTAGATAAATGCATCGGCTGCCACACGTGCAGCGTCACCTGTAAAAATACGTGGACAAACCGTGCCGGTGCGGAATATATGTACTTTAACAATGTAGAAACAAAGCCGGGCATCGGCTATCCGAAGCAATGGGAGGACCAAGATAAATATAAAGGCGGCTGGACATTGAAAAAGGGCAAGCTTGAACTGAAATCAGGCCCGAAAACAAACCGGCTCGCAGGCCTTTTCTATAACCCGAACCAGCCGACGATTGATGATTACTATGAACCTTGGAACTATGATTATGAAACATTAACAAACAGCCCGCAGAAAAAACACCAGCCGGTGGCGCGGCCGAAATCGTCCTTGACGGGAGATTTCATGAATATCGAATGGGGGCCGAACTGGGAGGATGATCTCGCGGGCGGCCACATTACAGGGCTTGAGGATCCAAACGTGCAAAAGATGGAGGAATCGATCAAAACAGAATTCGATGAAGTCTTTATGATGTATCTTCCGCGTATTTGTGAGCACTGCATCAACCCGGCTTGCGTGTCATCTTGCCCGTCCGGCGCTATGTACAAACGCGAGGAAGACGGCATTGTGCTTGTGGATCAAAACGCATGCCGTTCATGGAGATATTGCGTCTCATCCTGCCCTTATAAAAAAGTTTATTTTAACTGGCAAACGAACAAAGCGGAAAAATGCACACTCTGCTTTCCTCGCTTGGAGGCGGGTCTGCCGACCATCTGCTCCGAGACGTGTGTAGGCCGAATCCGCTACCTCGGTGTCATGCTGTATGATGCGGACAAAGTGGAGGAAGCGGTATCTGTTGAAAATGAAAAGGATCTGTACCATTCACAATTAGACGTTTTTCTTGATCCGAATGATCCTGAGGTTGCCAAACAGGCAAAAGAACAAGGCATCCCGGCTGAATGGATCGAGGCCGCGCAGCAATCGCCGATCTATAAAATGATCATCGACTGGAAGATTGCGCTGCCGCTTCACCCAGAATACCGCACACTGCCTATGGTTTGGTACATTCCGCCGCTGAGCCCGATTATGAATCTCTTTGAAGGGAAAGGAAGCCAGCAAACGGCGGAAGACATTTTTCCGGCTATCGACCAAATGAGAATCCCGATTGACTATTTGGCGCAGCTATTAACGGCTGGTGATACAGACCATATTCGTTCAACTTTAAAGAAAATGTCTGTCATGCGCCAGTATATGAGAGCAGTCCAGACGAATAAATCCGTCGACCCGGATCTCATATCCAGTGTCGGCTTAACAGAACAGCAAATTGAAGACATGTATCGGCTGCTTGCCATCGCTAAATATGATGACCGCTTTGTGATCCCAAGCAGCCACCGAGAAGATGTGTCAGATTTATACGCTGAACAAGGAAGCTGCGGCTTATCATTTTCAGGCGGCCCCGGCTCTTGTTTCTAACTTTTGATAAATGAGGTGTAACAAGATGAACACCACAGACCGGCAAATGACGTTCTCCGCTCTTTCCTGCCTTCTTGCCTATCCAGATGAAGAGTGGAGAGCTGAGCTTCCTGATTGGAAGGCTCTTATTCATGAAATCAGCAACCAGCAAATCAGGGAGAAGCTGATGCACTTTTTCAAGGGGGCATCCAGCTTCTCTCAAGAAGCATTGATCGAGCACTATGTCTATACGTTTGACTTCGGGAAAAAAACGAATATGTATGTGACCTACTTTAACTCAGGAGAGCAAAGGGAACGCGGGATTGAATTGCTGCATTTAAAAAACACTTACCAGGAATCCGGTTTCCTGCCGACAGAGAAAGAGCTGCCTGATTACCTGCCGCTTATGCTGGAATTTGCCGCAGTAGCAGAGGTTGAAGCAGCGAGAAGTGTGTTTGGAAAATATTTGTCCAATGTGAGGGAGCTGGCTTCCCGTCTCGAAATAAATAACAGCATATATGCGGAGCTGCTGCATGTGCTGCAGGACGCCCTGGAAAACATCGGGGTGCGTGAAAGCACTGAAGAAGGGGCTGTTCAGGCATGAGCGGGCAAATCCTGTGGGGCGTAATGCCATACATTGTTTTGACAATCTTTATCGGCGGCCATATTTACCGTTATCAGCATGACCAATTTGGCTGGACGGCGAAATCCAGTGAGCTGTTAGAAAAGAAAAAACTGGCGGCGGGCAGTACACTTTTTCATTGGGGCCTCGTGTGCGTTGTCGGCGGGCACGTCATGGGCATTCTTATTCCGGAAGCCGTGTATTCTTCCCTTGGCATTTCAGAGCATATGTATCACAAAATGGCGATTGGCGCAGGCCTGCCAGCGGGGATTGCGGCATGTACCGGACTCGTTATCCTGACGTACAGAAGGCTGTTTGACAAAAGAATCCGCAAAACCAGCTCCCCAACGGATATCCTGACGCTCATCCTGCTGCTGTTCATGATGCTGACGGGGGTTGCGGCCACGTTTCTCAACATTGATTCGAAAGGATTTGATTACAGGACAACAGTCGGGCCATGGTTCAGGGAAATTGTTTTGTTCCGGCCTGACGCTTCTTTGATGGAGAGTGTCCCGCTATGGTTTAAGTTTCATATCATAATCGGATACGTTGTTTTTATCCTGTGGCCGTTTACAAGATTGGTTCACGTATTCAGCCTGCCGCTCAAGTATTTGACACGAAGCTATGTCGTATATCGGAAACGCTCGTGAAAAATCCCCCTTGCAAAAGGGGGATTTTTTTCATAATCGTGTAATATTTTCTGCCAATGAAATGGCTGGGCGGTGAGAAAGTTTGTTATGTTTGTAGGTGGAAACAACATGATCTAGAAGGAGCGTGAAGAATGAAGCGGATTTTACTCATTTTAATTGCTTGTCTGATCACAAGCGCCGGGGTCCTGACCCTCAGACATTCTCATGTGTTAACTGGCGGCACAGCCGGACTGTCACTAAGTCTGACATATTTATTTCATTCCTCGTTTGCCATCATCTTCTTTCTGATCAATATCCCGTTTTATGTGTTTTCTCTCATCAGAATGGGCATCAAATTCACTCTATCCACCATATTTGCAGTCACAGCGCTGACTCTGTTTACAAGCGCGGATCACTGGCTGCCGCCTGTCTCTTTTCCGCCGCTTGCCGGGGCGATTTGCGGCGGTGCGCTGATCGGGCTTGGCCTGTCACTCATGTTTTATCATCAAGCATCGCTGGGCGGTGCCAATATTCTCGCATTATTTTTGCAAAAACGCTGCGGATGGAATCCGGGAATGGTTAATTTTCTCTTTGATTTTGGTGTAGTGCTGGCCGGGATTTTTTCTGTGGGATTGCTGAGAGGGATCTTCTCTTTTGTGTCGATTGCAGTTACGGGCCTGGTCGTCGGCTTCTTCAAAAATAAAATCAAAAGCAGTTATTCCCTCAAGCCGGCCTTGCTCCAGAACATCACACCCGGCCAATCTCAGGAAGCTTCATCATAAGCCTTTCCGCACTTAGCGGAGAGGCTTTTTTTATATAAAAGGTTTACCGGTTATAGAAAAGAGGGAATACGGAGGTAATCGAATCAGATTGGGGAGAATCAGGATGCTGAAAAGGAGACTGGAATTTTTCTTTTTATATCTCATGCTTATCGGGGCATATGTCATATGGTTTTTTCCGGTTTCCAGACTTGAATTTTACGGAGGATTGCTTTGCTATGTCAGCATTATTTTGTTCAGCATCTATTCGTTACTTCTTGAAAACCGCACCTCGCAGCACACGCTGTTATGGATCCACATTCTTATCTTTTTTCCGATCGCCGGCTACATGTTTTATCTATTCTCCGGACAGCTGTATGTAAAAGGAAAGCTGTTTAAGACAAAACGAATGTACAACAGGGAAAAGCTCAGGAAGCTGTTTGATATGGAAGAGACGCCGCCAGTCACAGAGCTGAAGGACAATCAGAAAAGATTCTTTACATACTCTATCAAGGCCGCCCATATGAATATCAATACGAAAAGCAATATCAAAGTACTGAAAAACGGCGAAGAAACCTTCCCGGACATTTTCAAAGCAATGAGGAAGGCAGAATCTTATATACATATTGAATACTACATGTTTAAATCAGATATGCTCGGCCGCGGGATGATGGACATTATGATGGAAAAAGCGCGCCAAGGTGTCGAGGTGCGGTTTTTATATGACGCTGCAGGAAGCATCAAACTGGCTGGACGAGATATCGTGAAAATGAAACAGGCGGGAGTGGACATTGTTCCGTTTTCTCCGCTAAAATACGGGTTCTTTAATCAAAAGCTGAATTTTAGGAATCACCGGAAAATCGTGATCATTGATGGGGAAATCGGTTTTGTGGGCGGATTAAATGTCGGGAAGGAATATATCAGCCGAGATCCGTATATAGGCTTTTGGAGAGACACCCACCTAAGACTGGAAGGAGAAATTGTGCAAACGCTTCACGCCATCTTTATGCTGGATTGGGAATACGTCTCCAACGAAGTATTAATTGATCTAGAGGAGTACAATACTCCAGTTCCAGTCGAAGGAGAGGGCATTTATCAAGTTGTCGCGACAGGCCCTGACATGAAGGAAAGCATGAGCGACCTTTATTATGAAATGATCGCTTCAGCACAGAAATCAATATGGATCGCCACCCCTTACTTTGTTCCGAATGAATCCATTCGTACAGCGCTGAAAGCAGCAGCGGCAAAAGGCGTGCAAGTAAGGGTCATGGTGCCGGAGAAGAACGACAGCTTTTTGACGCAGTACGCGTCGAGATCCTATTTCCCGGAGCTTCTTCTCGAAGGCATTGAAGTCTATTCCTACCAAAAAGGCTTCATGCATCAAAAAGTCATGATCGTTGATGGTGATCTAGCCTCTGTCGGCACCGCAAATATGGACATGCGCAGCTTCCAGCTCAATTTTGAAGTGAACGTGTTCTTTACGGATGCCGAAGCAATCCGCACCCTTGAAGACCATTATGAAGAGGATATGCTGGACAGTGAAAAACTCAGCCCTGTCGGCTTTTATAAAAGGGGAATGATCGATCGGACAAAGGAATCCTTCGCCCGCCTGTTTTCAGGTGTTTTGTAAGAAGGGACCATGATAGGCAAGTTCGCCGACTTGCATTTTCGTTCGCCAGCTTTGGCACCAATGTTTTCATGTTGTTATGGTGAAATTTGAATGAAACAATTCGGACAGGCGGTTCAGCTCCATTATGTAAGAACATAAGAAAAAGGATAGACAAGATGTCTATCCTTTTTTATATGTAAGTTTAAAGCGCTTCTCTTTCAGCGGGTTCAATCATACTTTGGAATTTTTCAACAAGCTGCGGTGCTTTTGTTCCTTCTACTACAATCAAATATTCCTTTTCATCATGAGCCATGCGGAATGTTTCAAGCTCGATTAAGTTTTTGATTTTGCACATCGTTTTCTTTGAATAAATATAAACCTCGTGGCTTCCAGAATGGCACATTTTATAAAGATGAATCAAATTTCTTAAAGTAAATGCCTGTGCGGCTACTTTCAGAGACTTGATGTTTTTCATAATCTTTCTCCTCCATCGATTGTTGTCTTATATAGGGTATGTTCCCAAAGCGGACGAGCCGTAAACCTGATATGGCACATTTAAGATTTCCATTGCAGCGTGCCGCCGCCAATACGTTTAACACCGCGAATGGAGCTTAATTCATCCATCAGGCGGAGAAGAGCCTTGTCTTTCTGTTTTGCTTCAATCATGAAATCAATATTGGTTCCCCATTGCCTGAAGCGTTCCAAGAGCGGCAGCAAAAAATTCGCGTCAACATAATCGGCGTGGCTGCGTATGGCTTGCTCCGATTTTGGGGAAGACAGGTGCACCTTCGGCGGCAGGCCGATTCGCTCCCATGTGTTGATCATCCGGGGCAGGGCTTCATTTAGGTCTGCGTCATCATCTGGATTGGCATAGAAATGATGAAAGTCAAAGACAAATGGCACATTCTCTTTTTCGCAGGCTCGAAGCGTTTCTTCCGTCGTATAGGTTTTATCATCGTTTTCAAGTGTCATCCGCTGTTTGATCGCCTGCGGCAGCTGCTTCAAATGTTGATGAAACTGTGCAGTTGCTGTGTCTTTATCTCCGTAAGCGCCGCCTATATGGATGTTAATAACAGAGCGATCAGCAATGCCCATGGCTTCAAGCATGCGGTAGTGATACGTCATATCGGTTATCGCATTTTTTGTAACAGATTCCTTTGGGCTTGTGAATAGGGTAAATTGATTTGGGTGAAAGCTTGTTCTCAAATGATGTGTTTTGACAAGCTCTCCAATCTCCTGAAACTCCTTTTGAAACGGCGTGACAAAGTCCCACATCACATCGGGATGCGTGGCCAATGGCACAATTGAACTGGAAAAACGGTACAAAGGAATGCCATGGCCGATGATATAGTGAAGGGTTCTCATCGTATTGTGCAAGTTGGCTCTTGTCACAGTCAGCAGTGCTTCTTTTCTTTCATCCTTTGAAAGCTTGGAATAACGCGCGAATGTCAATGTTTTAGCGGGAGACGCCTCCCAAAGGCTCATCGCGTTTGATACGAACCCGAATCTGAAAATCATAGGAATTCTCCTTTATAAAAAATAAGATAATGCTCGGCCAAGCCATTCCGCCGGGCGCTGCCTGAATGTGCGGCTGCTGAAAGCCTTCTTGGTCAGCAGCTCCGACTTTTTCATATCCTCGTTGATTGTGGCGTAGACCTCACCTGTAAAAGCTTCGTCATCAATTTCGACATTGACCTCTTCATTTAAAAATAAGCTGCGCTTATCGAAGTTGGCTGTTCCGATGATGCTGAGATGGTCGTCTATGATGACGGCTTTTGCATGATAAAACCCTTGATAATAGCGATAAATCAGACAGCCGGCATCCAAAAGCTCCGAATAATACGTAAAAGCCGCTTCTCGTACCAGCGGATGGTCTGATTTCATCGGTACAATGATTCTCACGGAAACGCCGTTTTTTCTCGCATTAAGCAGGGCCTCTCGAAGCGGTCTTGACGGGATATAATAAGGCGTGCAAATAGTAAGGCGATTCTTGGCCTGCGCGATATTGGCCAAATACATGTTTTCAAGCGAATAGCCGTCAGTCGCATAAATCTTATGAGAGATATTCCCCTGCTGGAGCTTTGGACAAACTTTCGACCCCATTTCAATTCCGGTATTTCGCTTTAGGTCAGAAGCAAAAAGCGTTTGAAGGTCATGCACGCCTTCTCCCTTCATACGCAGATGATAATCCTCCCAATTGCCGAACTTCGCTTTCTTTCCCAGATATTCCTCAGCGATATTAAACCCGCCGATATAACCGATTTTTCCGTCTATCACAGTGATTTTCCGATGATTTCGTTTTTGTATATGAAAAAAGAAAAAAGGGAAGCGGGGCTTGTTTAAAAAATGAACATGAACTCCGGCATTTTTCAACGTCTTCAGAGCTGGTTTTTTTATTTTTTGGCTGCCGGACCAATCCAGTAGCAAATAAACAGAGACACCGGAATTCGCTTTTTCTTTCAGCAATGTAAACATATTGTGGCTGACCTCATCATTTTTCATAATAAAAAACATCATGTGAACAGAAGAAATGGCCTGGCGGATATCTTCCATCATCCGTTCCACTAGGTCAGCGCCGCAGTGAATCAACTCGATATCACTCTTCTTTTTTGAAAAGACAGGCTCGTAGGCGTTTTTTTTATAAACAGCATATCCCATGAAGATATCAAACAGAATGAAAGCCAATAGGATGATGACAATAATGAGAATGACGAAAAATATCTTCATGCCGGCACTCCTTTCCGTAGTAACGGTAGTATGCCCGAACCGCAGGAATTTAATTATTGACTGAACACTCATTCATTATTTATCATGAAGATAATCTTATATAGATTCGAGGATAGGGAATCATGGTCTTCATCAGTAAAAAGGGGGGATTGGAATGAGCGGCTTTCTCATTGCGAATGCATTGTTATTTCTTGTTGTAACCGCTTACTCTGTCTATTTGTTTGTCTACTTGGTTAAAACAAGGCTGGCTTACATCAGGCTCGGACAGAAAGAACATTTCGATAAACGGGTTAAGGAAAGGCTTCAGGCTATTTGGGTGAATGTATTCGGACAGAAAAAACTGCTCAAGGACAAGAAAAGCGGAATGATTCACGTCATGTTTTTCTACGGATTTATATTGGTTCAGTTCGGAGCGATCGACTTTATTATCAAAGGGCTGGCTCCCGGCCGGAATCTGCCGCTCGGCCCTGGCTATCCCGCCTTCACCTTTATTCAGGAAATCGTTACGTTTCTCATTTTAATCGCTGTGGGCTGGGCATTTTACAGGCGTTATATCGAAAAGCTCGTCAGGCTGAAACGCGGATTCAAAGCAGGACTGGTCCTCATTTTTATCGGGGGATTAATGCTGACGGTGCTGCTTGGGAACGGGATGAATTTGATTTGGCATGGGCACATACTTTCGTGGAACGAACCAATTGCCTCAAGTATCGCGTTTTTGTTTGGCGGAATCGGAGAAACAGGCGCCGCGGTGATTTTCTATATCGCATGGTGGGTGCATCTTCTGTTTTTGCTGAGCTTTTTAGTGTACGTGCCTCAATCAAAACACGCCCATTTAATCGCAGGGCCTGCCAATGTTTTTTTCAATCGAATGGAATCAGCCGGGAAGCTTGAAAAAATTGATTTTACCGACGAAACGAAAGAAAGCTACGGAGCGGGTAAAATTGAAGATTTCCGGCAGTCTCAACTGCTTGATCTGTACGCATGTGTTGAGTGCGGCCGCTGCACCAATATGTGCCCTGCAACAGGAACGGGAAAAATGCTGTCACCGATGGACTTGATTTTGCGCCTCAGAGACCATCTCACCGAAAAAGGCGCCGCCATCACCTCGCGCTCGCCATGGGTCCCCGAGGCAGCGTTCCGCCATACGAGAGGAAATCAACTGGCGGCGCAGTCAACAGGCAGCGGATCGCAGGAAGCCGCGGCGGCGCTGGATTACAATCCGAGTTTGATCGGCGACGTCATTACAGAGGAAGAAATTTGGGCCTGCACCACTTGCCGGAATTGTGAGGACCAATGTCCTGTCATGAACGAGCACGTGGATAAGATCATCGACCTCCGCCGCTACCTCGTACTGACAGAAGGAAAAATGGACAGTGATGCACAGCGCGCTATGACCAGCATCGAGCGGCAGGGAAATCCGTGGGGCCTCAATCGAAAGGAACGTGAAAATTGGCGTGACTCGGCGCCGGATGCTGAGATTCCGACCGTAAAAGAAATGAAAAAAGAAGGGAAAGAATTTGAGTACCTATTCTGGGTCGGTTCCATGGGGTCTTATGATAATAGAAGCCAGAAGGTCGTGATTTCCTTTGCTAAGCTGCTCAATCACGCGGGCGTGTCTTTTGCGATCCTCGGCAATAAAGAAAAAAATTCAGGGGATACGCCGCGCCGCCTTGGAAATGAATTTCTATTCCAAGAGCTGGCTGAAAAGAATATTTCCGAATTTGAAAAAAATCATATTAAAAAAATCGTTACAATTGATCCGCACGCATACAATTTATTTAAAAACGAGTATTCTGATTTCGGTTTTGAAGGCGAGGTTTATCATCATACAGAAGTGCTGGCAGAACTGGTGAAAAACGGGACATTAAAACCGCAGCACCCCCTTGAAGAGACGATTACCTTTCATGATTCCTGCTATTTGGGCCGGTACAATGACGTTTATGATCCCCCGAGAGAGATTTTGAACGCCATTCCGGGCGTACGGCTGATTGAAATGGAGAGAAACCGGGAAACCGGCATGTGCTGCGGCGCCGGCGGGGGATTAATGTGGATGGAAGAAGAAACGGGAAATAGAATAAATGTCGCCAGGACAGAGCAAGCGCTCGCAGTCAACCCATCGGTGATCAGTTCAGGGTGCCCGTACTGTCTGACGATGCTCGGGGACGGCACGAAGGCGAAAGAAGCCGAAGACCAAGTCAAAACGTATGACGTCGCCGAACTTCTGGCTCAATCTGTCTTAGGCGCTGATATGAAAACGGGGGAGAAGCCATGAATTTTTCATTATCAGAAGAACACGAGATGATAAGAAAATTAGTCCGTGATTTCGCGAAGCACGAGATAGCTCCGACAGCGGCAGAACGCGACGAGCAGGAGCGCTTCGATCGGAAGCTGTTCCGAGAAATGGCGAATGTGGGGCTGACAGGAATTCCGTGGCCTGAAGAAAACGGCGGTATCGGAAGTGACTATCTGGCCTACGTCATCGCGGTGGAGGAGCTGTCAAAAGTGTGCGCCTCCACCGGTGTGACGCTCTCCGCCCATATCTCCCTTTGCAGCTGGCCGCTGTTTGCATTTGGAACGGAAGACCAGAAGACAGAATACTTAACACAGCTGGCCCTCGGAGAAAAAATCGGCGCTTTCGCCCTAACTGAAGCAGGGGCCGGTTCTGACGCCGGCAGCATGAAAACAACTGCTGAACGAATCGGCGATCACTATGTGCTAAATGGCTCAAAAGTGTTTATCACAAACGGCGGCGTCGCGGATATTTATATTGTTTTTGCAGTCACCGATCCCGAGAAAAAGAAAAAAGGCATTTCCGCTTTTATTGTAGAAAAGGATTTTGAAGGATTTTTGGCAGGGAAGAAAGAAAAGAAGCTGGGCATCCGTTCGTCTCCCACAACTGAAGTCATGTTCGAAGATTGTGTAGTACCCGCAGCAAACCGCCTCGGAGAAGAAGGTGAAGGCTTCAAAATCGCGATGAAGACACTTGACGGAGGAAGAAACGGCATTGCCGCTCAAGCCGTTGGCATTGCTCAGGGGGCGCTTGATGCGGCGCTTCTATACGCAATAGAGAGAAAGCAATTCGGAAAATCTATTGCCGAGCAGCAGGGCATCGCTTTTAAACTGGCTGATATGGCTACAATGATAGAAGCTGCAAGGCTATTGACCTATCAGGCGGCGTGGCTTGAATCATCGGGTCTTCCATATGGAAAAGCTTCCGCCATGTCCAAACTGCTGGCGGGGGATACGGCGATGAAGGTTACGACCGAAGCTGTGCAGATTTTCGGCGGCTACGGCTATACTAAAGAATATCCGGTTGAACGCTATATGCGTGATGCAAAAATCACGCAAATCTATGAAGGCACGCAAGAAATTCAAAGACTGGTCATCTCCAGAATGCTCGCGGATTGACAGAAAACACCTATCAGTCGGATCACTCTTGTAAAATTATTTAAATTAACGCTGTTAAGGGTAGCATATTCTGTTTTATTTTGTTTATAATGAGAGGTATGGTTTGTATAAGAACGATACAAAAATGCTTTCATTATTGATAAAACAGATACATATAAGTAATAGAAAGGGAGTGTCCGACCTTGGGTATCAAACAATATTCACAGGAAGAGCTAAAGGAAATGGCTTTAGTTGAAATCGCTCACGAATTATTTGAAGAACATAAAAAACCAGTTCCTTTTCAGGAGCTTTTAAATGAAATTGCATCTTTGCTCGGCGTGAAAAAAGAAGAGCTAGGAGACCGCATCGCTCAATTTTATACAGATTTAAATATTGACGGCCGCTTCTTAGCGCTTTCTGATCAAACGTGGGGGCTTCGCAGCTGGTATCCGTACGATCAGCTTGACGAAGAAACGCAGCCGACAGTTAAGGCGAAAAAGAAAAAAGCAAAAAAAGCAGTCGAAGAAGATCTTGATCTTGACGAGTTTGAAGAGGTCGATGAAGACGATCTTGATCTAGATGAAGTTGAGGAAGAACTCGACATTGACACCGATGATGACTTTGACGATGAAGACGAAGACGATGACGGTCTTGAGATCGAAGAGGATATCGTTGATGAAGAAGATGAAGACGAAGAAGATGAGGACCTTAAATAGTAAAACGCCCTCATCAAAACGATCTTGACTTTCATAGTCGAACTATGTAGTATGTATTTTGGGCTCTTCAAAAACGAAGAGAGAACATAGTGCGTTATGCTCCCTTTCAAGAAATTGAAAGGGAGCTTTCTTATTTTCACCCCTCATTTTTTCTTATAAATCATTTAAAAGGCTAAATGATTTTCTATAAAACAGTACATTTTAAGCATGTAGCTAAGAGCGAAGAGAGGAGCAAACGAAATGACGAAATATATTTTTGTAACCGGGGGAGTCGTATCCTCACTTGGAAAGGGTATTGTAGCAGCTTCATTGGGACGTTTGCTGAAAAACCGCGGGCTGAACGTGACGATTCAAAAATTTGATCCATACATCAACGTTGACCCGGGAACAATGAGCCCATACCAGCACGGTGAAGTATTTGTAACGGATGACGGCGCTGAAACAGACTTGGACCTTGGTCACTATGAGCGTTTTATCGACATCAACTTGAATAAATTCAGCAATGTGACAACAGGTAAAATCTATTCAACGGTTCTTAAAAAAGAACGACGCGGAGACTACCTTGGCGGAACAGTACAGGTTATCCCGCACATTACAAACGAACTGAAAGACCGTGTTTACCGTGCGGGGAAAGAAACAAACGCGGATGTTGTTATTACAGAAATCGGCGGAACTGTCGGAGACATCGAATCACTGCCATTCCTTGAAGCGATCCGCCAAATGAAGAGTGACATCGGCCGCGAAAACGTGATGTACATCCACTGTACGCTTGTTCCTTACATTAAAGCGGCGGGCGAATTGAAAACAAAACCGACACAGCATAGTGTAAAAGAATTACGCAGCTTAGGCATTCAGCCAAACATCATCGTCGTTCGCACAGAAATGCCGATATCTCAAGATATGAAAGATAAAATCGCGTTATTCTGCGACATCGATACAAAAGCGGTGATCGAGTGTGAAGATGCGGACAACCTTTACTCCATTCCGCTCGAGCTGCAAAAACAAGGGCTTGATAAACTAGTTTGCAATCACATGCAATTGGAATGTAAAGAAGCGGAAATGTCCGAGTGGAAAGAGCTTGTGAACAAAGTCAGCAACCTATCACAAACGGTTACGATCGGCCTTGTTGGTAAATACGTTGAGCTTCCTGACGCATATATTTCTGTCGTTGAATCACTCCGCCATGCGGGTTATGCGTTTGACACAGATGTAAAAGTGAAATGGATCAACGCTGAAGAAGTGACAGAAAGCAACATCAAAGAACTCGCAAACGGAACGGACGGCATCATCGTGCCGGGCGGATTCGGAGACCGCGGTGTTGAAGGCAAAATCGTCGCCACAAAATACGCGCGTGAAAACAACATTCCATTCTTTGGCATATGCTTAGGTATGCAGGTTGCGTCAATTGAATACGCACGACATGTATTGGGCTTAAATGGCGCTCACTCAGCGGAAATTGATCCATCAACTCAATACCCGATCATTGACCTTCTTCCTGAACAGAAAGATATTGAGGATCTCGGAGGAACGCTGCGGCTTGGTCTTTACCCTTGTAAGCTTGAAGAAGGCACAAAAGCCTTTGAAGTGTATCAGGATGAAGTGGTGTACGAGCGCCACCGCCACCGCTACGAGTTCAACAACGAATTCAGACAGCAAATGGAAGATCAAGGCTTCGTATTCTCGGGCACAAGCCCTGACGGACGCCTTATTGAAATCATCGAACTGAAAGATCACCCTTGGTTCGTGGCTTCTCAGTTCCACCCAGAGTTCAAGTCAAGACCGACAAGACCTCAGCCTCTATTCAAAGGCTTTATCGGAGCGTCTGTCGAAGCTGCAAACCAGAAGTGATAAAAAAAGACTTGCCGTTTGTCAAAAGCGGGCAAGTCTTTTTTATTTGTTTCCTGTAAGATCCAGCATTACAATAAGATATTATGCATACTCTTGCAGGATTTCTTTTAATGTAAACGATAAAGCATGGTAGACATACAATGCCGTCATTAAAGAAGGAAATCCGTAACGGGTGCCGTCTTCATCAGGAACAAGCGGCATTTTTAATTTAGAGTCAATATGTACATCACAATATTGTTCAATTCCCGCACTGTCTTTAGCTGCCGGTGATACGCATACGACCCCTGCACCTTTTTCAAAAAGCTCTTTCGCCAGCGCCTGCTCTTCAGCTGTGCCCGATCCTGAACAAAACATCAGTACCCTGTCGCTTTCTGTCACGTCCTCAGCGCTTTCTGGAAAGGCTTTGACAGATGGGAATGGTTCTTTACTTTCGGTTGCCTCATAAAAGACGCCCTGAAGCTCATTAGCTCCGTATAAATAAATGGAATGCCCGCTAATCACTGCTTGAGCAAGCAGCCGTGCCCCATCTTCAATCGCGTCAGATTCCTTATCCTGAATGCGGGAAAAAATACCTGTTAACTGCGTCGTGAATATTTTCAACATAAGTGAATCCTCCTTTATAACGTACAATATCAGTATACAACAAAAGAGAAAATGCGCAGAAAATGTCGTAAAGTAGACTATTATAATTAAAGGAAATAGGAAAATCAAACAGAATACATACACTACTGCTTACTTTTGACGAAAATCATAATATTGGGGTGTAAAATGATGAATGAAAAAATTTTAATCGTTGATGATCAATACGGCATACGTATTTTGCTTAACGAAGTATTCAATAAAGAAGGCTACCAGACGTTTCAGGCTGCAAACGGTCTGCAGGCACTTGACATTGTGACAAAAGAACGGCCTGACCTTGTGCTTCTCGACATGAAAATTCCCGGAATGGATGGTATCGAAATTTTGAAACGGATGAAGGTCATTGACGAAAACATCCGGGTAATTATCATGACGGCATACGGAGAGCTCGACATGATCCAGGAATCGAAGGAACTGGGCGCTTTGACGCACTTTGCGAAGCCGTTTGACATTGATGAAATCCGAGATGCAGTGAAAAAATATTTGCCTCTGAAGTCTAACTGACATAAAGAAGAAACAAATGAATCATGTCATTATGTTGCCGATTTGTCGAAAAGTTGGTATTCTAGTTATGGAGAAAAAGCGATCTGGTATTTACATATGACAGCATTAAATGGGTCATGATAGGATGGAGAGCTTTTTTCGCTAGAAGACAATCAGGCTACATAAGGAGGACGTTCGACATGCCTTTAGTTTCAATGACAGAAATGTTGAATACAGCTAAAGAAAAAGGTTATGCAGTAGGACAATTCAACTTAAACAACCTTG
Source organism: Bacillus sp. SKDU12 (assembly GCF_010093085.1). Classification (GTDB taxonomy): domain Bacteria; phylum Bacillota; class Bacilli; order Bacillales; family Bacillaceae; genus Bacillus; species Bacillus mexicanus. The sequence goes on from NZ_MSRC01000017.1 coordinate 190,130, forward strand.
AGTTTACTCAAGCAATTTTACAAGCAGCTGAAGAAGAAAAATCTCCAGTGATCCTTGGTGTTTCCGAAGGTGCGGGACGCTACATGGGCGGCTTCAAAACAGTCGTAGCTATGGTAAAAGCACTTATGGAAGAGTACAAAGTGACAGTTCCTGTTGCGATCCACTTAGACCACGGTTCAAGCTTTGAATCTTGTGCGAAAGCGATTCATGCAGGTTTCACATCTGTTATGATCGACGCTTCTCACCATCCATTTGAAGAAAACATTGCAACAACTTCTAAAGTTGTTGAGCTTGCTCATTTCCACGGAGTATCTGTAGAAGCTGAGCTTGGAACAGTTGGCGGACAAGAAGATGACGTTATCGCTGAAGGCGTAATCTACGCTGATCCTAAGGAGTGCCAAGAGCTTGTTGAGCGCACTGGCATCGACTGCCTTGCACCTGCATTAGGTTCTGTTCACGGTCCTTACAAAGGTGAACCAAACCTTGGTTTCAAGGAAATGGAGGATATCGGTAAAACAACTGGTCTTCCATTAGTTCTTCACGGCGGTACTGGAATTCCGACTGCTGACATTAAAAAATCAATTTCACTTGGTACAGCTAAAATCAACGTGAATACTGAAAACCAAATTTCTTCTGCAAAAGCTGTTCGCGAAACATTGGCAGCTAAGCCTGACGAATACGATCCTCGTAAATATCTTGGACCTGCTCGTGATGCGATCAAAGAAACAGTTATCGGTAAAATGCGTGAATTTGGTTCTTCAAACCAAGCTTAATTCAATTTGAACGTTTATAGCCGCCTGACAGCTTGACAGGCGGTTTTCTGTCTATCATTAGAAAGCGCAATCATATCCACTGTTCAGAAAATTTCTTTTTCAGGGAGGCTTTTGGGTCATGCTATTTTTTGTTGATACAGCCAATATTGATGAAATCAAAGAAGCGAATGAATTAGGAGTTCTTGCCGGTGTAACGACGAATCCTAGTTTAGTAGCAAAAGAAGCTAACGTATCATTCCACGACCGTCTTCGCGAGATTACAGACGTTGTGAAAGGTTCTGTAAGCGCAGAGGTTATTTCTTTGAAAGCAGAGGAAATGATTGAAGAAGGAAAAGAACTGGCGAAAATCGCTCCAAACATTACGGTGAAAATCCCGATGACGCCTGACGGTTTAAAAGCGGTAAGAGCACTTACTGACTTAGGCATCAAAACTAACGTCACATTGATTTTTAATGCCAATCAGGCGTTGCTCGCTGCCAGAGCAGGGGCAACGTATGTATCGCCTTTTCTGGGACGTTTAGATGACATCGGCCACAACGGTCTTGATCTGATTTCAGATATCAGACGGATTTTTGACATTCATGATCTTGACACACAAATCATTGCAGCGTCAATCCGTCATCCGCAGCACGTGACAGAGGCAGCGCTAAGAGGGGCTCATATCGGCACAATGCCGCTGAAAGTCATTCATGCGCTTACGAAGCATCCGCTAACAGACAAAGGAATCGAACAATTCCTGGCAGACTGGAACAAATAATGGCAAACAGCGGCAAACCGCTTTATCTCTGTTTGCCGCGGCTTTTGTTTTTTCATCGTCCTGATTCAGCGGACTTGCAGATGCAGACGCAACTTAACAGAAAAGGAATGATTGGGCTGCAGAAGCTGATATCGGAACGAAGGGTTTGCGTACCGCTTTTTGCCGGATGACATCAATGTCTCTTAAGCCGGCGGGTCTCTGTGCAACTTTCGAAATTTGTGCCCCGCAAAGCTTCGTTATTTTCTTCTGATATTTTACAATGTGTTGTATTCTTTCTCTTCGAATTGGCTAGATTTTGGACATGAGCTTTATTTGCAGAGACAGAATAAAATAACATTTTATTTAGCTCCGCAGCTATCTTCTTATGGAAGGAGACTATCATGGAAAAGTTGAATATTGCCGGCGGTGACTCGTTAAACGGTACAGTACATATCAGCGGCGCTAAAAACAGTGCTGTTGCTTTAATACCTGCAACCATTTTGGCGAATTCCGAGGTGACAATTGAAGGGCTTCCAGAGATTTCAGATATTGAAACGCTGCGTGACCTGTTAAAGGAAATCGGCGGCAGCGTGCATTTTGAGAATGGGGAAATGGTTGTTGACCCCGCCTCAATGATCAGCATGCCGCTTCCTAACGGGAAAGTAAAAAAGCTTCGCGCGTCGTATTATTTAATGGGGGCGATGCTCGGCCGCTTCAAACAGGCTGTCATCGGATTGCCTGGCGGCTGCCACTTAGGCCCCCGTCCGATTGATCAGCATATTAAAGGCTTTGAAGCGCTTGGTGCTGAAGTGACCAATGAGCAGGGAGCCATTTATTTGCGTGCAGACAGGCTGAGAGGCGCACGTATTTACTTAGATGTCGTAAGCGTAGGGGCAACCATTAATATTATGCTTGCCGCTGTTTTGGCAGAAGGGAAAACAGTCATTGAAAATGCTGCCAAGGAGCCTGAGATCATCGATGTCGCGACACTGCTTACCAGCATGGGCGCCAAAATCAAAGGCGCGGGAACCAATGTGATCCGAATTGACGGAGTGAAGGAATTGCACGGCTGTAAGCATACGATCATTCCGGACAGAATTGAGGCTGGGACCTTTATGATTGCAGGGGCTGCAATGGGCAAGGAAGTCATTATCGATAATGTGATTCCCACTCACCTTGAGTCTTTAACGGCAAAGCTGAGAGAAATGGGCTACCATATCGAAACAAGTGACGACCAGCTTCTTATTGTCAACAGGCAGAAACACTTAAAGCCGGTTGATGTCAAAACCCTTGTATACCCAGGCTTTCCGACTGACTTACAGCAGCCGATGACAGCGCTCCTGACAAGGGCAAAAGGGACGAGTGTCGTCACAGACACCATCTACTCGGCGAGGTTTAAGCATATTGATGAACTGAGACGGATGGGTGCCAACATGAAAGTAGAAGGCAGATCTGCCATCGTCACTGGTCCTGTCGAGCTTCAAGGCGCAAAGGTGAAAGCGAGTGATCTGCGTGCGGGAGCTTGTCTGGTCGTTGCCGGCCTGATGGCTGACGGTGTCACGGAAATTACGGGTCTGGAGCATATAGACCGCGGATACAGCAACCTTGAGAAGAAGCTTGAAGGGATTGGAGCGACAATCTGGCGTGAAAAATTGACTGACGAAGAAATAGAACAGCTTCAAAATTCATAATGATTTCTTGTTTGAGGAGATCGTGTGGGCATGGAAAAAGTTTATCTTATCTATGGAATTGGTGCGTGCGACCGAAGCGCCAATCTGTATATCGGAGGGGACTCGGAAACGGGCCCGCACCGATGTCGCAGCTGACTCGCTTGAAGGCACAAACCTTTTAGCAAGCGTCGCTGACGGTCCAGTCCGCGGCCCTGGCATAAATATGCGAAAAATCGAAAGCGGTGGGCTGCATTGAGATTGAAGCATCAGACATTGATAAAAGTTGTGGCAAAAGAAAAACAAGACGTCGTTGCCACGAAAGACATCTAAGTTTCGTGAGGCCGGCACCAGAATCAATTTGATCAACGTTAGCGATGTCGCAGGCGCCATCAACACGACTATGGATCAGGAGAGAGCTTTCTGCTGCTGCGTTAAAATGTTGTAATTCAGCCTTAACCAACAAAAATAGCGGGTGTGCGCCCGCTTTTCCTTTGCAGAAAAGCGTCAACTCTATCAATTCCATGTCAAAACCTTATTTCAGTTGAATAATTTTCTGAAATAAGGTAAAAATAAAGAGTGCTGCGAATTTTACTGCGTAATTCCTTCTTTTAAGCACTAGGAAAATTTCAATTTCTACCGCATACAGACGATATAAGTATTGATCTTCTCATGTTTTTGTCCTCGCTTCCTTCAAAACTCATTAAGACAATCCTTTTAACAAAAGCGCCGATCATGGGTGGAAGTGTTACCGATAGAAGTTCCTTTATGTTAAAAAAAGAATGTGCTTTGGCGGATGTTGTGCAAAAGCAGCAGGTTATATGTGCAGAGTAAGATATTGACTATGAAAAGCGTGGTGTTTTTATGAAAAACGTATCCATTTCCTCTTTGGAAAATATGAAGTTGAAAGAGCTTTATGAACTTGCAAGACATTATAAAATCTCCTATTACAGCAAACTGACAAAAAAAGAACTCATTTTCGCTATTCTAAAAGCAAACGCAGAACAGGAAGATCTGCTGTTTATGGAAGGCGTTCTTGAAATCATCCAGTCCGAAGGTTTCGGCTTCCTGAGACCGATCAACTACTCTCCAAGCTCAGAAGATATTTACATTTCAGCTTCACAAATCCGCCGTTTCGATTTGCGAAACGGAGACAAAGTATCAGGCAAGGTTCGCCCGCCAAAAGAAAATGAGCGCTACTATGGACTTTTGCACGTTGAAGCGGTAAACGGGGATGATCCCGAATCTGCAAAAGAGCGTGTGCATTTCCCGGCTCTTACACCTCTTTATCCAGACCGCCAAATGGTGCTTGAAACAAAACCAAACTTCTTGTCTACAAGAATTATGGACATGATGGCGCCGGTTGGATTTGGCCAGCGCGGTTTGATTGTTGCACCTCCAAAAGCTGGCAAAACGATGCTGCTGAAGGAAATTGCCAACAGTATTACAGCGAACCAGCCTGAAGCAGAGCTGATTGTGCTTTTGATCGACGAAAGACCAGAGGAAGTGACCGATATCGAGCGCTCTGTAGCCGGGGATGTCGTCAGTTCAACGTTTGATGAAGTGCCGGAAAACCATATTAAAGTGGCTGAGCTTGTGCTTGAGCGCGCAATGCGTCTAGTAGAACACAAAAAAGACGTCATCATTCTGATGGATAGTATCACACGTCTTGCCCGCGCCTACAACTTAGTGATTCCGCCAAGCGGAAGAACGCTTTCCGGAGGGATCGACCCAGCAGCGTTCCACCGCCCGAAACGCTTCTTCGGAGCTGCGAGAAATATCGAAGAGGGCGGCAGCTTAACGATCCTTGCTACGGCTCTTGTCGATACAGGATCGCGTATGGACGATGTGATTTATGAAGAATTCAAGGGAACAGGCAACATGGAGCTTCATCTTGACCGTTCTCTGGCAGAGCGCCGCATCTTCCCGGCCATCGATATCCGCCGTTCAGGAACGCGTAAGGAGGAGCTGCTTGTGCCTAAAGAGCACCTTGATCGTTTATGGTCGATTCGCAAAACGATGTCTGATTCACCGGATTTCGCAGAAAAATTCATGAGAAAAATGAAAAAAACCAAAACGAACCAGGAATTCTTCGATATACTCAATCAAGAATGGAAACAAGCAAATCTATCATCTGCCAGACGATAAATTGTATTTGCAAAAGAAGTAAATCACTGATATAATTTTCTCATATGCGTTTCGGACAATGATCCGAAATAATAACTCTGTTTCCACACGGGATTCAGGGCGGAAGGAGATGGATACAATGAAAGCAGGAATTCATCCTAATTTCAAAAAAGCAACAGTTAAATGCGCTTGTGGAAATGAATTTGAAACAGGCTCAGTAAAAGAAGAGGTACGCGTTGAGATTTGCTCTGAATGCCACCCATTCTACACTGGCCGTCAAAAATTCGCTTCTGCTGATGGTCGTGTTGATCGCTTTAACAAAAAATACGGTCTTAAGTAATAATAGATTTTTCAACAGGCAAGAAGCACTCTTGCCTGTTTTTTATATTGTCTAAAACACAAGCTGGCAGAGAGAGGGGAGCGGAGCTTATGTACATAATGAAACAAAGCGGGTGGCTTGAGCTGATTTGCGGCAGTATGTTCTCAGGAAAATCTGAAGAGCTGATCAGAAGAGTAAAGAGAGCGACTTACGCCAAGCAGGAAGTCAGAGTATTTAAGCCTGTAATTGATGATCGATACAGCGAAGATGCAGTTGTTTCCCATAATGGAACATCCATGACGAGCTATGCTATTTCTTCTGCTGCGGACATTTGGACTCACATCAGTGAAAATACGGATGTGATTGCTGTTGATGAAGTGCAGTTTTTTGACAGGAATATTGTGGAGGTCTTATCTTCTCTTGCTGATAAAGGCTACCGTGTGATTGCAGCGGGTCTTGATATGGATTTTAGAGGAGAGCCGTTCGGCGTCGTCCCGAAAATTATGGCGATTGCAGAAAGTGTGACAAAGCTGCAAGCTGTCTGTTCCGTCTGCGGATCACCGGCGAGCAGGACACAGCGCCTGATTGATGGCAAACCAGCTTCTTACGATGATCCGGTCATCATGGTGGGCGCATCCGAATCATATGAAGCAAGATGCAGACACCATCACGAAGTCCCGGATAAATTTACAAAATAGCCCAAAACATAGGCACATAGATGGAAAACACCAGGTGGAATACCGGTGTTTTTTTTATATTCTGATAATAATTAATTAAAAAATTTAATTAAGTGTATTAAAAAATTAAGTAATTTTCTTCTCTTGAATTTTGATTTTGACAGGCATACAATAGCTTACGTAATGTAAATAGTTTTTAGACATTGTTCGAATAATTGTCATAAAGTCGGTATAAAGATCATGATCTTATTTTTTGGATGGGTTATTACTTAACTTGATTAACAATTTCATGAAAGAAGGAGATTTGCTTGAATAACATAAAAAAAACACAAGAAGGCCACTTAGAAACAACTCTTAGAGGAAAAGAAGTTTTATCTATCCCTACTTTAAATAAAGGCGTTGCTTTTTCAGTAGAAGAAAGACAAGAGCTTGGCTTAGAAGGACTTCTGCCGCCAACTGTACTTTCTCTTGACCAACAGGCACAACGCGCATACGAGCAATTCCAAGCGCAGCCTGACCGTCTTCGTCAAAATGTTTACTTAAGTGATCTTGCAAACCGTAACGAAGTTCTTTTCTATAAATTGCTGAAAAACCATCTTCGCGAAATGCTTCCTGTTGTATACACACCAACAGTTGGTGAAGCGATTCAGGAATACAGCCATGAATATAGAAGACCACAAGGTGTCTACTTGTCAATCGACAACATTGACGGCATCGAAAAAGCGTTCGAAAACCTTCATGCGACAGCGGGAGATATCGATCTTATCGTTGCTACTGACTCTGAAAGTATCCTTGGTATCGGTGACTGGGGAGTAGGCGGTATTAACATCGCGATCGGTAAATTAGCTGTTTACACTGCTGCTGCTGGTATTGACCCTAGCCGTGTTATCCCGGTTGTACTTGATGTCGGTACGAACAACGAAAAACTTCTGAATGATCCTTTATATATTGGTAACAAGCATGAACGTGTTCAAGGCGAACGTTATGAAGAATTCGTTGACGCTTATGTGAAAGCGGCATTGAAATACTTCCCTAAAGCGCTTCTTCACTGGGAAGATCTTGGCAACAAAAATGCACGCAATATCATGAAAAAATACAACCATGACATTCTTACATTTAATGATGATATCCAAGGTACAGGCGCGATTACACTAGCTGGTGTGCTTGCCGCTATGAAGAAAACTGGCGCTTCTATTAAAGATCAGCGTGTTGTTGTCTTCGGTGCTGGTTCTGCTGGTATCGGTATTGCTGACCAAATCCGTGACACAATGATGCTTGCTGGATTATCTGAAGAAGAAGCTAACAAACGCTTCTACACAATTGATTACAGAGGCTTGCTGACTGAAGAAATCGAAGGCATCCTTGATTTCCAAAAACCTTACCTTCGCACTACAGATGAAGTGAAAGAGTGGAAACGCGATGAAAAAGGCCAAATTCCATTCGATGAAGTGGTTCGTCAAGCGAAACCAACAATCTTAATTGGTACTTCAGGGGTTTCAGGTGCGTTCACAGAGGAAATTGTAAAAGAAATGGCATCTCACACAGATCGTCCGGTTATCATGCCGATGTCTAACCCGACTCACCTTGCTGAAGCTGTACCAGAAGATCTCTTCAAATGGACTGACGGAAAAGTGCTTATCGCAACAGGAAGCCCATTTGACAATGTAGAATACAACGGTGTTTCTTATGAAATTGGACAATCTAACAACGCATTCGCGTTCCCTGGTCTTGGACTTGGTTCAATCGTAGCGGAAGCGAGTGTAATAACGCCTGCTATGTTTGCTGCGACTGCTGATGCGATTGCTGAAATGGTTGACTTTGAAACACCTGGAGCAGGATTGCTTCCAAGCATTGACAAGCTTCAAGAAGTTTCTATTGAAGTTGCGATTGCAGTTGCTGAAGCGGCAATTAAAGATGGCGTAGCAAATCGTCAGCCTGAAGATGTGAAACAAGCGGTTCTTGATGCAATGTGGACACCGGAATACAAAAAAGTCATCGCGAAATAATTAGCGAGTAAATTTATTCGTCCGAGGGAAAGCTTTTTGTAAAGCTAAAGTATACGGACATAGGATTTGGAGGAGAATATTTTGAGCATCTTAGATATCTTAATCCTCCTGGCACCGATCTTCTTTGTTATCGTGCTAGGTTGGTTTGCAGGACATTTTGGAAGTTATGATGCCAAGTCAGCAAAAGGGGTAAGTACGTTAGTAACGAAATACGCACTTCCAGCTCACTTTATCGCGGGTATTTTGACAACTTCTAGAAGTGAATTTTTATCTCAAGTACCATTAATGGTTTCTTTAATCATTGGGATTGTTGGTTTCTACATCGTTATTTTATTGATTTGCAGATTTGTGTTTAAATATGACTTAACAAACTCATCCGTATTTTCTTTGAACTCTGCACAGCCGACATTCGCTTTTATGGGTATTCCTGTATTGGGAAGCTTGTTCGGTGCGAGTGAAGTCGCGATTCCGATCGCGGTAACAGGTATCGTTGTTAATGCCATTCTTGATCCGCTTGCGATCATTATCGCTACTGTCGGTGAGTCGTCTAAGAAAAACGAAGACAGCGATGACAGCTTCTGGAAGATGACAGGGAAATCCATCCTGCATGGTCTTTGTGAGCCGCTTGCAGCTGCTCCGTTAATCAGTATGCTTATCGTGCTGATTTTCAACTTCACTCTTCCTGATCTAGCAGTTAAAATGCTTGATCAGCTTGGAAGCACTACTTCTGGTGTGGCTCTATTTGCAGTCGGTGTTACTGTTGGTATCCGAAGCATCAAATTCAGCATACCGGCATTTGGAATTGCGCTGCTTAAAGTTGCGGTTCAGCCTGCGTTAATGTTCTTGATTGCTCTTGCAGTCGGATTACCAGCTGACCAAATGACAAAAGCGATTCTGCTTGTTGCATTCCCTGGTTCTGCCGTAGCAGCCATGATTGCAACTCGTTTCGAGAAACAAGAGGAAGAAACAGCTTCTGCATTTGTAATCAGTGCGGTTCTGTCATTGATTTCACTTCCGATTATTATTGCGCTTACTGCGTAAATCACAAAAAGCTCCCTTTATGGGGAGCTTTTTGCTTTAAGTTTGAAATTTGAACAGTGACAGCAGCGGTTTTTTTCTTATTTTGGTTTTTTCGGAAGCAGCGGCGGTCTCGGGGATCGGCGGGGCGGTGAATTCTTTCATTTGTGAGGCCAGTGCCTCTAGATCTCCAAGGATGTCATCAATTTCTCTTCGATGCTGAAGCAGCTGATAAGACACCCCCTCATCGGCTTTTTGTTTCAGCTGGCGTTCCAGTTCACCGATCCTTGCAAGCAGTTCATTTTCGTCCTGTTTTTGCTGTAATAGCGTGTCGAGTTTCTGTTCGAGCTGTTCAATTCTTCGTTCCGAACCGTTATTTGTTTTTTGGACAATGAAACCTCTGCGCTTTTTAACGCTTTGCGGCACATGAATATCCTGAATGGCGGTGCCTTCAGAAATTTGTTTTTGAACAGATTTTAGAACCTTCACGTCTTCTGCCGTAAACGAATAGTGCCCGAGCTCATTGCGTTCGGCCGGGAGATTCAGCTGCTTCACCCACCGCTGCACCGTTTTTGCGGAGACGCCGAGTTCACTTGCCACCATATTTGTATTCATGATCTCATACCTCCTTTTTAGCTAGGTATTCGACCGTAGAATGCGGTTCCCTTCCTGTTAGACAAAACAAGAAAGGATTCGGCAAAGAAAGTGGAGTTCTCCTTTATTTCTTCAAAAACCGTTATTGTTCATACAGTTCTAATGGAAGCTCGTCAGGATCAAAAAAGAAGGTGAACCGCTTGCCAGTCAGCGGATCTGTTCTGATCGGCTCCGTTTTGATTCCTTTTTCATGAAGCTCCTGAACCGCCTCATCCAAGCTGCTGACTGTAAAGGCGAGATGACGCAGGCCTGCTGCTTCAGGCCGAGTTTGGCGTTCGGGCGGATCAGGAAACGAGAACAGCTCAATGAGGTACGAGCCGTTAAGCGACAAATCAAGCTTATAAGAGCCGCGCTCTTTGCGGTACGTTTCTTGAATCACCTGAAAACCAAGTTTATGTACGAAGAAAGTTTTCGACTTTTCATAATCTGAACATATGATTGCAATATGATGTATGGATTTCAGCAACATGATCCCTCCTTGATTCCCAGTATAGCAGAGGAGGCTTTTGCAGCTGGGATTGAAATGCTTTTGACTGGGATTCATCACTATACTATAATGAGAATGTTACGCACAGGAAAACAGAGGTGAAGACCGTGTTAGACCGTTTAAAGTCAATCGAAGAACGATACGAAAAATTAAATGAGCTTTTAAGCGATCCAGAAGTAGTCAACGATCCGAAAAAGCTAAGAGAATATTCAAAAGAGCAATCTGATATACAAGAAACAGTTGACGTATATAGACAATACAGAGATGCGTCGGAACAGCTGACTGATGCAAAAGCGATGCTTGAAGATAAGCTGGACGCTGAGATGCGCGATATGGTGAAGGAAGAGATTTCTGAACTTCAGAAAGAAACGGAAACACTGTCCGAGCGCCTGAAAGTGCTCCTCATCCCGAAAGATCCCAATGATGACAAAAACGTTATCATGGAGATCCGCGGAGCTGCGGGAGGCGAGGAAGCCGCTTTATTTGCGGGCAGCCTGTACAGAATGTATTCCCGCTATGCGGAGCTTCAAGGCTGGAAAACAGAGGTCATGGAAGCGAGTGTAACCGGAACGGGCGGCTATAAAGAGATTATCTTTATGATTACGGGAAGCGGTGCATATTCGAAACTCAAATACGAAAACGGCGCCCACCGCGTACAGCGTGTGCCTGAAACAGAATCAGGCGGCCGTATTCATACCTCTACTGCAACAGTAGCATGTCTTCCTGAGGCGGAAGAGGTAGAGGTTGACATTCATGAGAAGGATATCCGCGTCGATACGTTTGCATCAAGCGGACCGGGCGGACAAAGCGTTAACACAACAATGTCTGCCGTTCGTCTGACCCATTTGCCGACAGGTGTTGTTGTATCATGTCAGGATGAAAAATCCCAAATCAAGAACAAAGAAAAAGCAATGAAGGTTCTCCGTGCCAGAATCTATGATAAATTTCAGCGGGAAGCCCAAGCTGAATATGATCAAACACGGAAATCAGCAGTTGGATCAGGTGACCGCTCTGAGCGTATCCGCACATACAACTTCCCGCAAAACCGTGTGACGGATCACAGAATCGGCCTGACGATTCAAAAGCTTGACCAGATCCTTGAAGGAAAACTTGATGAAGTGGTTGAAGCGCTGATCGTTGAAGATCAGGCAAGCAAGCTTCAGCAGTCGGAAGGTTAAGATGAAGACAATATTTGAAGCCCTGAAATGGGCTTCTTCTTATTTAACTGCAGCGGGAAGAGAAGAAAATGCAGCAGAGCTTCTTTTGCTTAATGATACTGGAATGGACAGGAGCAAGCTGCTTGCTAACTTGCAGGAACCAATCGGTGAAGACGAGCTGTATCGCTTTAGGCGCCACGTTGAGATGCATAAAGAGGGCGTTCCGGTTCAGTACATTATCGGAAAAGAATTTTTTTACGGCCGGGAATTTATGGTGAATGATGATGTGCTGATCCCGCGGCCGGAAACAGAAGAGGTTGTCTATCATCTGCTTGAAAAATATAAGCATGTCTTTTCTGAGGGCGACAAGCTCGAGGTTGTTGACGTCGGTACAGGGAGCGGCGCAATAGCTGTCACGCTTTCGCTTGAAAATCAAAACTTTTCCGTGTCGGCTGTCGATATCTCAAAAGAGGCGCTGCAAGTTGCTTCTGCTAATGCGGAAAAGCTCGGAGCAGATGTTTGCTTTTATGAGGGCGACCTGCTTGAGCCTTTTATTAAGGCGGGAAAAAAAGCCGACATTATCGTTTCAAATCCTCCATATATCTCAGAAGAAGAAATGGCTGATCTGTCGGAGATTGTCCGTTTTCATGAGCCGCTGCACGCTCTCACTGATGGCGGAGACGGACTGAAATTTTATAAGCGGTTTATGGAAGACATCCCGCTAATCATGAAGGATAAAGTGTTTGTTGTTTTTGAAATCGGCTGGAAACAGGGAGAAGCAATCAAAGAGCTGTTCCTCAAAGCATTTAAGGACGCAAAAGTGGAAGTGCTGAAAGATATTAACGGAAAAGACAGAACCATATGCGCCGTAATTCATAAAAATATATAAGCAGCTTGCTGGCAAGTTGATGAATCAAGCTATAACACCGGCAAAGGGGATGACAAAATGAAAAAAGCCCTGGCAGCAGGAATTTTGCTCATTGCGATTGAGAGCATGATTGGCACTATTTTTCCGCAGTCTCTTTCCTATGAAACGATATTTGGCGTTGCGTCTCTCGTTTTGATTGGGCTTGCGGTGATCACATCGGGTTTGGCTGTGAGCGGAAGCGATCAGCGAGCAAACTATCATTCAGAAACGAAAGAAGGCCGAGCAGCCCGCTTGAAAATATCGGCTGCTTTGTTTGTTGCGGCGATCCCTTCTGTTCTATGTTATTTGCTCACGGTCTTGTTCTAATAAAAAAAGGAAGCCTCTTTAGGCTTCCTTTTTTTGCAGTAAAACAGAATCCCATAGCCAATAGACGAGAGCTGTTAATACAGAAAAAAGATAGAAGGCAGTATTTTGAAACAAAGATTGGCTTGAAGGCTGCAGCACGCCGAAAATGATCGCGTTAGCAATAAATGCTGCGGCAAGGTAATACAGAAGATACAAAGGGCTGAACCGTTTCGGTTTTTTATTCATCATGAATTGAAGCGGCAGCGCAAATAGTAAATAAGGAAAAAGGAAATAAAATGCCATCGTGATGACAGCGGCAATGATAAATGAATGAATATAGATAATCGAATAAAGAACTGACATCGTGAATGCTGATAACAACACTGTATAATTATATTTCATTTTAAACCTCCTAAAATACTATCGTACCATAAATTAGATTAACAGCCTGCTAGATTTTTTTCACCCTATACGTTTATCTTAAGCTCTCCTTGTCCATAATAGGGCTAGAACCAAAGGACGGAGAGGAACGGTGGGGACCGATGAAAAAAACTGTCATCATATTCATATATATTTTTCTTTTATTATCTGGAGCGCTTGTAGGGTTGGCAAAAGAAGAAACGGCCCGGCAATCAGAAAATCAGCCGGTGGTCATACCAGATGAGGCGATTCGTCTGAGAATATTGGCAAATAGCGATAGAGAGAAAGATCAACAATTAAAGCGGCAGATCAGAGACGCGGTCAATAAAGAAATCACAACCTGGGTAGAGGATATTACTTCTATAGATGAAGCACGGCGTTTGATTCGCTCAAAGCTGCCTGAAATTAAAGCAATTGCAAAGGAAACAATGAAGAAAGAAGGAGCGGACCAATCGATATCCGTTGATTTTAACAACATCTCATTTCCGACAAAGCTTTACGGAAACATGGTGTATCCAGCCGGTGAGTATGAAGCGATTTTGATTACGCTTGGAAAGGGAGAAGGAGCCAACTGGTGGTGTGTGCTGTTTCCGCCGCTCTGCTTTCTCGACTTTTCTAACGGGGAAGCCGTCAAAGAACAAGAAGATCAAGAAGCCTCGAAAAAACAAACCGAAAAAGTGCTCGAGGACGTAACCGCTAAAGTGAAAAAGGCCAAAGAAGAAGAAAAAGAAGACGACACAGAGGTGAAATTCTTCTTAGTTGAATGGATTTCCGGCCTATTTTCCTAATCACCTGGTCTAAAAATAGATTCGCCTCATAGATTGGAAGAAAGAATGCAAAAACGGGGTGAACGGATGTTTTATCAACTGCGGGTGGCAAGGGAAAAAGACGGAGATGGACTCGAGGCATTTTTGAAACAGGCGAAAACCAGCTGTGAAGGTGTGAGAGAGAACTTCACCCAATTTCTTATGCTGGAGGACAGCGAAAAGAACATTGCCGGCTGTCTCGGAATTGAAAAAATCAGCTGTGGTCAAGGATTGCTGCGATCACTTGTCATATCGGACAAGCTTCATCAAGGTCATATTGTGACGCTCTTTCAAAGCATGGAGCTGTTGTGTGAAAAGCATCAGATCAAAACAGTATATTTAATAGCGAATCAGCATTCCTCCGCCGACTTTCTGGCGGCGCTTGGTTTTGAACCAGCTGAAAGTGTACCTGAAGAGCTGTGTTCTTCTGGTCATTTCTGTGAATCGCAGCAAAGAGAAGGAGCCGTCTTGATGAAAAAAGCATCTGGATAAGTACGATTTATACACATACTTATCCACTTCTTCAATAGCGTTGTCCACAATTTGTGGATAACGCTTGTTTTATTACAGGACATCTTTTATACTTTCAAAAGGATTACACGCGAAAAACAATCGTTTTATCGTTGTGAATAAGGAGTTTGGTCTGAAAATGAAAACGAAAAGATGGTTTGTGGATGTAACTGATGAGTTATCCACAAATGATCCACAAATTGCACAAGCAGCCGCTTTGCTCCGAGAAAATGAAGTCGTTGCATTCCCGACAGAAACGGTATACGGTCTCGGCGCAAACGCGAAAAACACAGAAGCTGTCAAAAAAATATATGAGGCGAAAGGGCGGCCGAGCGATAATCCCCTCATTGTCCACATTGCGGATATCAATCAGCTTGCCGATTTAACCGGCCCGGCGCCGGAAAAGGCGAAAATCTTGATGAAACGGTTTTGGCCGGGTGCACTAACACTCATCCTGCCATGTAAACCTGATGCGCTCTCACCCCGTGTAACGGCAGGGCTTGAAACGGTTGCCATTAGGATGCCGGATCATCCGCTTGCTCTAGCGCTGATTCGTGAGTCTGGTTTGCCGATTGCGGCACCTAGCGCCAATCTGTCAGGCAAGCCAAGTCCGACAAAGGCCGAGCATGTGGCTCATGACTTGGAAGGCCGAATAGCTGGAATTATGGACGGAGGTCCTACCGGGATTGGGGTCGAATCAACTGTACTTTCATGTGCGGGTGACATTCCTGTCCTCCTGCGCCCGGGCGGCGTTACGAAAGAACAAATTGAAGCGGAGGTAGGACCGATCCTTGTGGATAAAGGACTCAGCGATCAAAATGAGAAGCCGATTTCTCCAGGGATGAAATATACACATTATGCGCCGACAGCGCCGCTTGCCATTTGCGAAGGCGGACCAGAGCGCGTTCAGCACCTCATTCAAGAATTTCAACAAGGCGGCAGACGAGTTGGCGTCCTGACGACAGAAGAAAACGCGGACGTATATTCCGCTGATTATGTGAAGAGCTGCGGCAGACGGTCACAGCTTGAGACTGTTGCGGCGGCGCTGTATGATGCGCTGCGCAGCTTTGATGAAAATAAGGTGGACTTTATTATTGCGGAATCCTTTCCTGACACGGGCGTCGGTCTCGCCGTTATGAACAGGCTGATGAAAGCTGCCGGGGGAAGAGTGATTTGCTGAGATGTTCTAACCCTTTTTGGACACGCATAGGCTAAAAAAGCAGGGCGTGTCCAAGGGGGTTATTTATGTATGTCGGATTTGTTCATAGGAGAGCTGGTGACTTTAAGCATCATGGCGTTTGCTTTAGGGATGGATGCTTTTTCTGTCGGTCTCGGAATGGGCATGGTCAAACTCAGGAAAAAACAGATATTCTACATTGGTTTCATTATCGGCCTCTTTCACGTCGTTATGCCTCTTGCAGGGATGGCAGCCGGCAGCATGCTGTCGGGGCTCTTAGGTGTGTTAGCGGTTTATATCGGGGGTTCGCTGCTTTTGGTTCTTGGGGTTCAAATGCTTATGGCTTCTTTTAAACAGTCAGAAGACCGATTCATGTCGCTGGCAGGGCCGGGCTTATTGCTGTTTGCAATCGGCGTCAGCCTTGATAGCTTCTCCGTCGGTTTGAGCTTGGGGATATACGGCTCGCATCTGCTCCTCACCATTACCCTGTTTGGGCTGTTCAGCATGCTATTGACATGGCTGGGCTTGCTGATCGGAAAACAAGTACAGTCATGGCTTGGCTCATACAGCGAAGCGCTCGGAGGCATCATACTCATCGCCTTTGGCTTAAAGCTTCTTTTGCCAATTTGATATTTCAATAAAAGAAACGAAGTCGCCGTTTCTTTTTTCTTCATATATAATAGAGAAAATAAGGGGTGACTAACGTGAATATTATTTTTGTCTGTACAGGAAATACGTGCCGCAGCCCGATGGCTGAGGCGCTTTTTAAATCAATTGCAGAAACGGAAGGGCTGAATGTCAGTGTCCGCTCGGCAGGTGTTTTTGCTTCGCCTAATGGGAGAGCGACGTCTCATGCGGTCGAAGCGCTGTTTGAAAAGCACATCGCCTTGAATCACGTGTCTTCTCCATTAACTGAAGAACATATGGAATCGGCTGATTTAATTCTGACTATGACTCATCAGCACAAACAGATCATTGCCAGTCAATTTGGACGGTACCGTGATAAGGTGTTTACGCTAAAAGAATATGTTACAGGCACCCACGGGGATGTTATCGATCCGTTCGGCGGTTCAATTGAGATCTATAAACAAACGAGAGATGAGCTTGAAGAGCTTCTTTGGCGGCTGGCAAAACAGCTGAAAAAAGAGGGCAAGTAGGCTGTCAGAAAATCTGCAAACAGGTCATTTGCAAATCCTGCGTGAAGGAGTAGAATAAAGTGAAAAGCACATCATTTGGTGTGAACTAGAGCGGACAGGCTGCGCGGCCAATATAGCGGGCGGGACCGCATTACACACGTGGGAGGAAAAGCAGATGAAAGTAGCCATCGCATCGGATCATGGCGGCGTTCACATTCGGAATGAAATCAAAGAGTTAATGGACGAATTGCAAATTGAATATATTGATATGGGCTGTGACTGCGGCGACAGCGGATCTGTCGATTATCCTGATTATGCTTTTCCGGTAGCCGAAAAAGTGGTAAGCGGCGAAGCTGACCGAGGCATTTTAATTTGCGGGACAGGCATTGGTATGAGCATTTCCGCTAATAAAGTCAAAGGCATCCGCTGCGCGCTGGCACACGACACATTCAGCGCGAAGGCAACGAGAGAGCATAATGACACAAACATCCTCGCGATGGGTGAACGGGTGATCGGCCCTGGTTTGGCGCGGGAAATCGCAAAAATCTGGCTGACTACCGAGTTTACCGGCGGAAGACATCAGACTCGTATTAGCAAAATCTCAGATTATGAAGAGAAAAACCTATAGGGGTGCTGTTCAATGAATGAGATCAAACAAACGTGGAGTAGAATACTGTCTGAGTTTCAGGAACAAGCGGAATTGAAGCCGGATCAGCTTTTTGTCCTAGGATGCAGTACAAGCGAAGTCGCCGGCAGCCGGATCGGAACATCGGGCAGTGTAGACATCGCGGAAAGCATCTGCAGCGGACTTGCTGAGCTTAAGGAGAAGACGGGAATCCATCTCGCGTTTCAATGCTGCGAGCATTTGAACAGAGCGCTTGTTGTCGAGGAAGAAACAGCTAGGCTGTTCAGGCTCCCAACAGTCTTTGCCGTACCCGTTCCAAAAGCGGGCGGTGCGATGGCTTCTTATGCATTTAAGCGGATGGCGTCTCCTGTTCTTGTCGAGACCATTCAGGCTGACGCCGGAATAGACATCGGCGATACGTTTATCGGCATGCATCTGAAGCCGGTAGCTGTGCCTGTGCGCGTCTCTCAAAACAGTCTCGGTGCAGCGCATGTGACCTTAGCGCGTACACGGCCGAAGCTGATTGGCGGAATGCGGGCGGTTTATGGGTGTGAATGAAAGGACTGCATGGCCAGTCTTTTCTTTTTAAGCAGAAAAATAAATTCCGAACTTTAGCTTAAATATATGTTGTTAATATTCGTTTTTACCAATATAAATTCAAATTTTTAAAAAATAATCTTTTACATTGGTCTAAAAAACCATGTACAATAGTGATGGTAAAAACAAAGAACAGGATACGGATAGGAGAGGATCTCGCTGATGAAACATTTACCTGCGCAAGACGAACAAGTGTTTAACGCCATTAAAAATGAGCGTGAACGCCAACAGACTAAGATCGAATTGATTGCTTCTGAGAACTTTGTAAGTGAAGCTGTTATGGAAGCACAAGGATCTGTTTTGACGAATAAATACGCTGAAGGATATCCGGGCAAACGCTACTATGGCGGATGTGAGTACGTCGATGTCGTTGAAGATATCGCTCGTGACCGTGCGAAGGAAATCTTTGGAGCGGAATATGTAAACGTTCAGCCGCATTCAGGCGCGCAAGCAAACATGGCAGTATACTTCACGATCTTAGAACAAGGCGATACTGTGCTTGGGATGAACCTCTCCCACGGCGGCCATTTAACACACGGAAGTCCAGTCAACTTCAGCGGTGTGCAATATAACTTTGTTGAGTACGGCGTAGATAAAGAAACGCAATATATTGATTATGATGACGTGCGTGAAAAAGCTCTCGCTCATAAGCCGAAGCTCATCGTAGCAGGAGCAAGTGCGTATCCTCGTACAATCGACTTTAAAAAATTCCGTGAAATTGCAGATGAAGTCGGCGCTTACTTCATGGTGGATATGGCGCATATTGCAGGACTTGTTGCGGCGGGCCTTCATCCAAACCCGGTTCCTTACGCTGATTTTGTGACGACAACAACTCATAAAACACTTCGCGGACCTCGCGGCGGTATGATCCTTTGCCGTGAAGAGTTCGGCAAGAAAATTGATAAATCAATCTTCCCTGGCATTCAAGGCGGCCCGCTGATGCACGTAATTGCCGCAAAAGCTGTTTCATTCGGCGAAGTATTGCAGGATGATTTCAAAACATATGCACAAAACATCATTTCAAATGCGAAACGCCTGGCTGAAGCATTAACGAAAGAAGGCGTTCAGCTTGTTTCGGGCGGAACCGACAACCACCTTATCCTTGTTGACCTTCGTTCTCTCGGACTGACAGGTAAGGTTGCGGAGCACGTGCTTGATGAAATCGGCATTACGTCTAACAAAAACGCGATCCCATACGATCCTGAAAAACCATTCGTCACAAGCGGTATCCGTCTAGGGACAGCTGCTGTGACAAGCCGCGGTTTTGACGGGGACGCATTGGACGAAGTCGGTGCCATCATTGCGCTTGCATTGAAAAACCACGAAGATAAAGGAAAACTTGAAGAAGCAAGACAGCGTGTAGCTGCTCTGACTGATCAATTTCCTTTGTATCAAGAATTAGACTACTAAGACCTAAAAAACCCGCTTGGCTTTGGCCGCGGGTTTTTTGACGATGTTCTTGAAACTCCATGTCTTTTTTTGTAGAATCAATAGAAGTGTGAAATTGTCGATGTGACAATAAAAAAGGAGCTGAAACACAGTATGGGAAAGGTTTATGTATTTGATCATCCTTTAATTCAGCATAAGCTGACATATATACGGAATGAAAATACAGGTACGAAAGATTTTAGAGAGCTTGTGGACGAAGTAGCCACTCTTATGGCATTTGAAATTACCCGCGATCTTCCTTTAGAAGAAGTGGATATCAAGACACCGGTTCAGGCTGCTAAATCGAAAGTCATCTCAGGTAAAAAACTTGGAGTGGTTCCTATCCTCAGAGCGGGATTAGGAATGGTTGACGGTATCTTAAAGCTGATTCCTGCGGCAAAAGTGGGACATGTCGGCCTGTACCGCGATCCCGAAACCTTAAAACCCGTAGAATACTATGTCAAGCTTCCTTCTGACGTGGAAGAACGTGAATTCATCGTGGTGGACCCGATGCTGGCCACAGGCGGTTCTGCTGTTGAAGCCATTCACAGCCTCAAAAAGCGCGGTGCAAAACATATTCGTTTCATGTGTCTTGTGGCGGCGCCTGAAGGTGTGGAAGAATTGCAGAAGCATCATTCAGACGTGGATATTTACATTGCGGCGCTTGATGAAAAATTAAATGAAAAAGGTTATATTGTTCCAGGTCTTGGAGACGCGGGAGATCGTATGTTTGGAACAAAATAAAAGTGAAAACCCCAGAAAGGGTTTTCTTTTTTGTCCAGTTATTTGATATTCGGTCAGCTTGTATACAATTATAGGTGAAAATGTGAACATTCTGTGGAGGCGTAAATTATAAAAAGTTTTTTAACTTTAAACAGATTGACAC
The DNA here is from genome assembly GCF_010093085.1 of Bacillus sp. SKDU12. Taxonomy (GTDB): domain Bacteria; phylum Bacillota; class Bacilli; order Bacillales; family Bacillaceae; genus Bacillus; species Bacillus mexicanus. The sequence continues at coordinate 210,548 of NZ_MSRC01000017.1, forward strand.
ACGTTCAGGCGCTATTGTATGCTAAACGAGGGTATTATGAGAAGGTTTTCATAGCTTTCATTATAGTCCTCATCCTCAATGTGAATCCTCTTAGAAAACCCGTGTTATGAGGATTTATTTAAGCGAATGAAACAGCATCCCTGCTAGGCTTGCGGATGAATGATTTTTTCGAACAGGCCCGTTTTGCCGGTCAAAAAAGGTCTTCTACTAGGGTTAACCGCTGATTTTTGCCGTATCTAAGATATATTATTTTTTTCATCAGGAGACAGATAATTGATGGACGATCCCAAGCTTACATTTAGCAGACAACGCAAATATATATTGTTTATTTTGGCAGTGTATGTACTGGGTTATGGTTTAACAGCGTATAAAACCGTTTTTTTAGGCCTTATTCTGGGAACTGTTTTCAGTTTGTTTAATTTTTTACTGCTCGTCAGGAGAATGAACGCTTTTGACAGAGCCATTGAGAAAGGAAAGTCCATACGATCTCTTGGGAGCGCAGCGCGGTGGTGCAATGCGATTCTTGCTGCGGCTGTTGCCTATAAAAATCCCGAGCATTTTGATATGGCAAGCACAGTTATTGGATTAATGACAATATACCCTGTCATTATGATAGATTCCTATATCCAGCTTAAACGTTCATCAATGGAAGAGAGGTGAAAACCCTTTGAATCATGAATACAGAACTATTGATTTTTTAGGTCTTACTTTTAATCTCACAAACATTCTGATGATTACTGTGGCGAGTGTGATTGTTTTATTGATTGCTATACTGACGACAAGAACACTTTCGATCCGTCCCGGAAAAGCCCAGAATTTTATGGAATGGATTGTGGATTTCGTCCGCAATATTATTGGCAGTACAATGGATTTGAAAACAGGGGCTAACTTCTTGGCACTTGGTGTCACATTGCTGATGTACATATTTGTGTCGAATATGATGGGTCTGCCGTTCTCTATTACAATCGGCCATGAGCTCTGGTGGAAATCTCCGACAGCCGATCCTGCCATTACATTAACGTTAGCTGTGATGGTTGTTGCTTTAACACACTACTATGGTGTGAAGATGAAAGGGCTCAAGGAATATTCTAAAGATTATTTAAGACCTGTTCCATTCATGCTCCCGATGAAAATCATCGAAGAATTTGCGAATACGCTGACTCTCGGTTTGCGGCTTTATGGTAACATCTTCGCCGGTGAGATTCTTCTCGGTCTGCTTGCGGGATTAGCGACAAGCCATTATTCAGAAAGCGTGGCTCTCGGTCTTGTCGGTACAATCGGCGCAATTCTGCCAATGCTGGCATGGCAAGCATTCAGTTTATTTATAGGAGCCATCCAAGCGTTTATTTTTACAATGCTGACGATGGTGTACATGTCTCATAAAATCAGTCATGATCACTAAAACATTATATCCAAACGGATAACATTTTAAAGGAGGAACTTTTTCATGAATTTAATAGCAGCTGCGATTGCAATTGGTTTAGGCGCACTTGGTGCAGGTATTGGTAACGGTTTGATTGTTTCACGTACGGTAGAGGGGATTGCCCGTCAGCCGGAAGCAGGTAAAGAACTTAGAACACTTATGTTCATGGGTATCGCATTGGTTGAGGCCCTTCCTATTATTGCTGTCGTTATCGCATTCTTAGCGTTCTTTAGATAAGCATAAAAGCCTTATATGAACTAAAAATGGCGAAGATCATTCCAAGAGAACCTTCGCCATTGCTTTATGTCTGATAAGCACCCCGCCTTGCCGGCTGAAAAGAGACAAGTGCGGCTGCTGGATCAGCAAAGAAAAACCTGCAGAAGGGAGTTGCCGTAGTAGATGTCTCAATTACCACTTGAACTAGGACTGTCGTTTAACGGCGGAGATATCCTGTTCCAACTGTTAGCTATGTTAATCTTATTAGCGCTTCTGAAGAAATTCGCTTTAGGGCCGCTATTAAACATAATGAAACAGCGTGAAGACCACATCGCTGGAGAAATTACGTCTGCTGAAGCAAAAAATAAAGAAGCGCAGCAGCTGATTGAAGAGCAGCGCGTTCTTTTAAAAGAAGCAAGACAGGAATCCCAGACTCTTATCGAAAACGCAAAGAAACTGGGAGAAAACCAAAAAGAAGAGATTATTCAGGCTGCGCGTGCAGAATCTGAACGTCTGAAAGAAGCAGCAAGAACTGAAATCGTGAAGGAAAAAGAACAGGCGGTTTCTGCTCTCCGCGAGCAAGTAGCGTCTCTTTCTGTCATGATTGCATCGAAAGTGATTGAAAAAGAACTGGATGAACAAGCTCAAGAGAAATTGATCCAGGACTATCTTAAAGAGGTAGGAGAAAGCCGATGAGTGGATCTGCTGTCTCTAAACGATATGCGTCAGCTCTTTTTGATATTGCAAATGAGTCAGCTCAGCTGAATCAAGTTGAAGAAGAGCTAACCGTTGTCAAACAAGTATTTCAAAATGAAAAAGCGCTTAATGATGTGTTAAACCATCCGAAGGTGCCGGCTGCGAAGAAAAAAGAGCTGATTCAAAATGCATTTGGCTCTTTGTCACAGTCTGTGCTCAATACGATTTTTCTTTTGATTGACCGTCATCGTGCCGCGATCGTGCCCGAGCTCACAGATGAGTTTATCAAACTCGCAAATGACGCTCGTCAAATAGAAGATGCAACCGTATATTCAGTGAAAAAGCTGACGGATGCGGAGATTTTATCATTATCACAAGTGTTTGCAAAAAAAGCCGGAGTGGCTTCATTAAGAGTTAAAAATGAAGTGCAGACGGATTTAATAGGCGGCATTAAAGTCCGCATTGGAAACCGGATTTTTGACGGCAGCGTAAGCGGAAAGCTTCAGCGCATTGAACGTCAACTAGCCGGGGAAAATCGATAGAAGGGGTGAAACCTAAGTGAGCATCAAAGCTGAAGAGATTAGCACGCTGATAAAACAGCAAATACAAGATTATCAATCTGATATTGAAGTTCAAGACGTAGGTACAGTCATCCAAGTCGGTGATGGTATTGCTCGTGTACATGGCCTTGACAATTGTATGGCCGGTGAACTTGTCGAATTTTCAAACGGTGTTTTGGGTATGGCTCAAAACCTTGAAGAATCAAACGTAGGTATCGTCATCTTAGGACCTTTCGGTGAAATCCGTGAGGGAGACGAAGTGAAAAGAACAGGCCGCATCATGGAGGTTCCTGTCGGTGAAGAACTAATCGGCCGTATTGTGAATCCATTAGGCCAGCCTGTAGACGGACTTGGCCCGATTCTTACAAGCAAAACACGTCCGATCGAAAGCAACGCGCCAGGTGTTATGGACCGTAAATCCGTTCATGAACCGCTTCAAACTGGTATTAAAGCGATCGATGCCCTGATTCCAATCGGCCGCGGCCAACGTGAGCTGATCATCGGTGACCGTCAAACAGGTAAAACGTCTGTTGCGATCGATTCGATTTTAAACCAAAAAGACCAAGATATGATTTGCGTATACGTAGCGATCGGTCAAAAAGAATCAACAGTCCGCGGTGTAGTAGAAACATTGCGTAAGCACGGCGCGCTTGATTATACAATCGTTGTAACGGCGTCTGCGTCACAGCCGGCACCGCTTCTGTACCTGGCTCCGTATGCAGGGGTTACAATGGCAGAAGAATTCATGTACAACGGCAAGCACGTTCTTGTGGTATACGATGATCTTTCTAAACAAGCGGCTGCTTATCGTGAGCTGTCCTTGCTTCTTCGCCGTCCGCCAGGCCGTGAAGCGTTCCCTGGGGATGTATTCTACCTTCATTCCCGTTTGCTTGAGCGTGCAGCAAAGCTTAGCGACGCGAAAGGCGCAGGATCAATTACAGCTCTGCCGTTCGTAGAAACACAAGCCGGAGATATTTCTGCTTATATTCCGACGAACGTCATTTCCATCACCGACGGACAGATCTTCCTGCAATCTGATTTGTTCTTCTCAGGCGTACGTCCAGCGATCAACGCCGGGCTGTCTGTATCTCGTGTCGGCGGTTCAGCGCAGATCAAAGCGATGAAAAAAGTATCTGGAACTTTGCGTCTTGACCTTGCGTCATACCGTGAGCTGGAAGCATTCGCTCAATTCGGATCTGACCTCGATCAGGCGACTCAGGCGAAATTGAATCGCGGTGCGCGTACAGTTGAAGTGCTGAAGCAGGATCTGAACAAGCCGCTTCCGGTTGAAAAGCAAGTAGCCATTCTTTATGCGCTGACAAAAGGATATCTTGATGATATTCCTGTAGCGGATATCAGACGTTTTGAAGAAGAGTACTACATGTACCTTGACCAAAACCATAAAGAACTGCTTGATGGAATTGCGAAAACAGGAAACCTTCCTGCTGATGAAGACTTCAAAGCTGCAATCGAAGGCTTCAAACGCACATTTGCACCAAGCAACTAACTCGAATGCTGATGAGAGAAAAAGGTTCTCTTTTTCTCTCTTTTTACGCAGATGAAGAGAAAAGGTGGTGAAATCTTTGGCCTCATTACGCGATATTAAGTCAAGGATCACGTCAACGAAAAAAACGAGCCAGATTACAAAAGCCATGCAGATGGTATCTGCTGCTAAGCTGAATCGTGCTGAAAACAATGCAAAATCATTTGTACCATATATGGATAAGATCCAAGAGGTTGTGTCAAATGTCGGGAGAGTTTCCGGCAATGTGAAGCATCCGATGCTTCTCAGCAGAGAAGTGAAAAAGACGGCATATCTTGTCATTACGTCTGATCGCGGTCTTGCTGGCGCTTTTAACAGTTCGGTATTACGAAGTGCTTATCAGGCTATGCAAGAACGTCATCAATCTAAGGATGAGTATGCGGTAATCGCCATCGGAAGAGTAGGCCGTGATTTCTTTAAAAAACGTGAGGTTCCGATCATTTCCGAGTTAACAGGACTTGGTGATGAAGTAACATTCACAGAAATTAAGGATCTTGCCCGGCAAACAATCCAAATGTTTATAGATGGTGCGTTTGATGAACTGCACCTTGTGTATAACCATTATGTCAGTGCCATTTCTCAAGAAGTAACGGAGAAAAAACTTCTGCCGTTATCTGATTTGGGCAACGGCGGTACAAAGAGAACGGCGTCTTATGAATTTGAACCGTCTGAAGAGGAGGTTCTGGAGGTTTTGCTTCCTCAATATGCAGAAAGCTTAATCTTCGGTGCGCTTCTTGACAGTAAAGCAAGTGAGCACGCTGCGAGAATGACGGCGATGAAAAACGCGACAGACAACGCGAAGGATCTTATTGATTCACTTTCGCTTTCTTACAACCGCGCTCGCCAAGCAGCTATCACACAGGAAATTACGGAAATTGTCGGCGGAGCAGCCGCTTTAGAATAGAAAGATTTTGTCAGGAGGGATAGCGATGAAGAAAGGACGCGTTAGCCAGGTATTAGGACCGGTCGTCGACGTGCGTTTTGAAGACGGTCACTTGCCTGAAATTTATAATGCGATTAACATTTCACAGCCAGCTGGTGAAAACGAAGTAGGTATTGAATTGACGCTTGAGGTCGCTCTTCACTTAGGTGATGATACAGTCCGTACAATCGCAATGGCATCTACGGATGGCGTTCAGCGCGGAATGGAAGCTGTAGATACAGGAGCGCCAATCTCAGTACCGGTTGGTGATGTAACATTAGGCCGTGTATTTAACGTACTCGGAGAAAATATTGATTTGAATGAGCCGCTTCCTGCGGATGCGAAAAAGGATCCGATCCACAGACAGGCGCCTTCATTTGATCAGCTTTCAACAGAAGTTGAAATTCTTGAAACAGGCATTAAAGTTGTTGACTTGCTCGCTCCGTACATCAAGGGCGGTAAGATCGGATTGTTCGGCGGTGCCGGTGTAGGTAAAACCGTATTAATCCAGGAATTAATCAACAATATCGCGCAAGAGCACGGCGGTATCTCTGTATTCGCCGGTGTAGGGGAGCGTACTCGTGAAGGAAACGACCTTTTCTACGAAATGAGCGACTCTGGCGTAATCAACAAAACAGCCATGGTATTCGGACAAATGAACGAGCCGCCGGGCGCACGTATGCGTGTTGCTTTGACAGGTCTTACAATGGCTGAGCACTTCCGTGATGTACAAGGACAGGACGTACTGTTCTTTATCGATAACATTTTCCGTTTCACACAAGCGGGTTCAGAGGTTTCTGCCCTTCTTGGCCGTATGCCTTCAGCGGTTGGTTATCAGCCGACGCTTGCGACTGAAATGGGTCAGCTTCAAGAGCGTATCACGTCTACCAACGTTGGATCAGTTACATCTATCCAGGCGATCTACGTGCCTGCCGATGACTACACTGACCCGGCGCCGGCAACAACGTTCGCTCACTTGGATGCGACAACAAACCTTGAGCGTAAATTAACTGAGATGGGTATTTACCCTGCGGTTGATCCGTTGGCTTCAACATCACGCGCCCTTGCTCCTGAAATTGTCGGAGAAGAGCATTATGCGGTTGCCCGTGAAGTACAGTCTACGCTTCAGCGTTACAAAGAACTTCAAGATATCATTGCGATTCTCGGTATGGATGAATTGAGTGATGAAGACAAGCTTGTCGTTCAACGCGCACGCCGTATTCAGTTCTTCCTTTCTCAAAACTTCCACGTGGCTGAACAGTTCACTGGACAAAAAGGTTCTTACGTGCCTGTAAAAGAAACGGTTCAAGGCTTCAAAGAAATCTTAGCCGGCAAATACGACCATCTTCCTGAAGATGCGTTCCGTCTTGTAGGCCGTATCGAAGAAGTTATTGAGAAAGCAAAAGAAATGGGTGTAGAAGTTTAATCTGGTCCTAGGAGGGTAAAAGCATGAAGACCGTTAAAGTCAATATCGTTACTCCCGACGGCCCAGTATACGATGCGGATATCGAAATGGTGAGCGTGAGAGCCGAAAGCGGCGATCTCGGTATTTTGCCAGGCCATATTCCGACCGTGGCTCCTCTTACAATCGGCGCTGTCCGCCTGAAAAAAGACGGACAGACTGAATTGGTTGCCGTCAGCGGCGGGTTTGTAGAAGTCCGTCCTGAACAGGTTACCATCCTTGCTCAAGCTGCAGAGACAGCGGAAGGCATCGATCAAGAGCGCGCTGAAGCTGCACGTCAGCGGGCGCAGGAGCGTTTGAATTCTGAATCAGATGATACTGACATTCGTCGGGCTGAGCTTGCATTACAGCGGGCTTTGAACAGATTGGATGTAGCAGGGAAATAAGAAAAAAATCCTTCTCATAAGAGAAGGATTTTTTTTATGAACGCACAAGAGAATCAAACAGCGACAGAAGCGGCTGACTCTCTTTTTGCCTCATATATAAACGGTCACAGCAATTCATTGTATGCCATGATTTTCGATGTCTTCTGAAGCCCATTGTATAAGCTCCGTCTGTATACGGATAAGATTTCACTACCCATTCAGCATCTTCATGATGGGCTATCACGCAATCTATAAGGTAAACACTGATCATTTTCTCGAATTCTTCAATAGGAAGATTCCAATCAGCAAGCAAAAGCTCTTGTAAACTTTGAAAATAAAGGTTTTCAAGCTCTTCAATACTTTCTCTCGTATAAGTAAGAGAAATGTTATAAAACCGACACAATTCATTCAGTTCTTCAATCTGCGACTGTCTATAATCATAATAGAATGCAATTGCTTCCCATTCCTGTTTAAAAATTGGCAGATCATCACCGTATTGCTTTTCAGGCTGAAAAAAAGAAGGATTCACATTTGCCAGCTCCTTTCCAGTAAAGTATATCATGTAAAAGAATCGCACTTTAAGCGGGGATTAGCCCTATATTTGGATAATTATTCCGTTCGATCTAAAAGTATCATCTTTATCGTTACTTCTTATATAATAAGAAAGGGTATAAATGCGAGAAAGGATAAAAGGAGGCGATGAGATGAGTGTATTGGGACAGCAGGCTGCAATTGGTATTGTCGTTCATCTGATTTTTATAGCGGTGACTTGGTGGGCGCTCCAAGCCGTCAATATCGATCCGTTAATTAAAAAAGGAAAAGTCATACAGGCGAGACTCCTGATGATTTTACTGACAATCGCCATTGGAACGGCCGTTGCGAATTTCTTTTTAGATTACCTTAATTATTCACAGCAGCTTCCCTACCTGTTTTAATAGTTTTGTATTCTATCATTACGGGAATGGTTGGGGAGCGGGTTGTAGTATAGAGCTCGAGTTTTGACGAAGATTTTTACGTATGGCGCCTCTTGCCTCCGGTAAAACTGGGGATAAGGGGGAGAGATGAATATGAAGAAAAAACAAGTAAGCCATGGTATTATCATTTCTGTCATGCTTAGCTTTGTTATAGCTGTTTTCCATACCATCCATGCGAGTGAGTTAACGCCGTTATCGCAAATAGCAGGGGGAATGGAACGCCAAGGTGTGTCAATAGATAAGTGGACATTGCATGCAAAACAAAACTTGTCGCTGAGCGAAAAGGAATTTTATCAAAAAGTGCAACGTTTAAAATCAAAGTATCGTCAATATGATTGGGCGATTGCCCAAGAAGATAAAATTGTAAAGGCGATTGGCACATATCATGACAAAAAAAATCGCACTTCTTTTAAACTGCAGCTTGTCACAACCCTCAAAAAACACAACCCAACTTCGTATTTATTATATGAGCAAATGAGTCTTGAGACACCGATGAGCTGGAATGATACATATGAACAGTTTGAACGGGAGACACTCGGGATATTCCAAGAAAAAGTAGTTATTTTTACTTGTCTAAATGGTCATTTAAATGATAATATGAATATTGTTTTGCAAAAAAAAGCAAGTCAGTTATCAAACGAATTTCAAGCAAGATCTGTAGAACATGTAGTTGAGCCAAATTTCGTTTCTATTTCTGCGTTGACAGATGAGTGGGAAGAGTCCATCATGACTTCGAAACATAAAATGAATTTGCAAATTGCACTTAGAAGTGCAGGAATGGGCGAAAAACATACCGTTACGGTTGGCACACCGATCGTTACGACTGAATATTAATATAGAGAATTTAGGGACGCGGAGGGGAATACCTTGGAAAAAATCATCGTCCGCGGCGGTCAAAAGTTAAACGGCACAGTCAAAGTTGAAGGCGCTAAAAATGCCGTTTTACCTGTTATCGCTGCAGCTTTATTAGCAAGTGAAGAAAAAAGCGTAATTTGTGATGTACCTACGCTCTCCGATGTATATACAATTAACGAAGTGTTGCGTCATTTAGGAGCAGATGTGCATTTTGAGAATAATGAAGTGACTGTAAATGCTTCATACGCTTTGCAAACTGAAGCACCTTTTGAATATGTGCGTAAAATGCGTGCGTCTGTGCTTGTCATGGGGCCGCTTCTTGCGCGTACAGGTCATGCAAGAGTTGCGCTTCCAGGCGGATGCGCAATTGGTTCCAGACCGATTGATCAGCATTTAAAAGGTTTTGAAGCAATGGGCGCAGAAATCAAAGTCGGCAATGGCTTCATCGAAGCTGAAGTAAAAGGCCGTCTGCAAGGCGCAAAAATCTATCTGGACTTCCCGAGTGTAGGAGCTACAGAGAACCTTATTATGGCAGCAGCTCTAGCTGAGGGAACAACAACGCTGGAGAACGTGGCGAAAGAACCCGAAATCGTTGATTTAGCGAACTATATCAACGGAATGGGCGGAAAAATCCGCGGAGCTGGCACCGGCACCATCAAAATTGAAGGAGTCGAAAAGCTTCACGGTGTAAAACATCATATTATTCCTGATCGCATTGAAGCGGGCACATTTATGGTTGCCGCTGCAATCACTGAAGGAAACGTATTAGTTAAAGGTGCGGTTCCTGAACACCTCACTTCTTTAATTGCCAAAATGGAAGAAATGGGTGTAACGATTAAGGATGAAGGTGAAGGCCTGCGTGTCATCGGTCCGAAAGAACTCAAACCGATCGACATTAAAACAATGCCTCACCCAGGCTTCCCGACTGATATGCAGTCACAAATGATGGCGCTTTTGCTTCGTGCAAGCGGCACAAGCATGATTACAGAAACCGTTTTTGAAAACCGTTTTATGCATGCGGAAGAATTCCGTCGTATGAATGGTGATATCAAGATTGAAGGTCGTTCTGTCATCATTAATGGTCCTGTACAGCTTCAGGGAGCTGAAGTTGCAGCGACTGACTTGCGTGCAGGTGCAGCGCTGATTCTTGCGGGGTTAGTAGCTGAAGGTCATACACGTGTTACTGAACTGAAGCACTTAGACCGCGGTTACGTTGACTTCCATCAGAAGCTTGCAGCTATTGGCGCAGACATCGAACGTGTAAATGATGAGTCTGCTTCTGAGCAAGAGAACAAAGAAGTTGTTTCTGACTTAAACGCATAAAGGATTTAAAAAGCAGTGTGTCAATCTGACATACTGCTTTTTAATTTTTTTGTACTATCATCATTATGCGCAATGCAACAAAAAAGAATACGTAAATAACAAATAAAGTTTCTGTCCAAAACGAGAGTCATATTAGCATGTCCCTGCCCATAGACTAGACTAGAGTCGAATCCCGAGCAGGAGGCAGCTAAATATGAAACAATTCGTAATCACACTATCTGTACTATGTGCTTTGATTCTCTTAGTACCCACGCTTTTGGTCATTCCGTACCAGCATAATAAAGAAGCGGGGGCCGCTGTAGAATCAAGTAAAGCAGCAATCAGGACGAAACCAGTATCAAAAGGAACGGCAACATTGAAGGCGTCGCCTGTTTCTATTCCCGTCTATCGAACCGCAAAACAATCCGTAGAAGAGATTCCGCTTGAAGAGTATGTCATTGGAGTCGTTGCCTCTGAAATGCCGGCAACCTTTAAACCTGAAGCGCTGAAAGCCCAAGCTCTCGCCGCCAGAACGTTCATCGTCAGACTGATGGTGTCGAATTCAGCAGTAGAGGCTCCTAAAGGATCGCTGGTGGATGATACACAGATGTTCCAAGTGTATAAAAGCAAAGCAGAGCTAAAAAAACAGTGGGGCTCCAGCTATGAAGCAAAATTGAAGAAGATCACAGATGCGGTAGCCAGCACGCAAGGCAAAATCTTAACGTACAATAACCAGCCGATTGAAGCTGCCTTTTTCTCTACAAGCAATGGCTACACAGAGAATGCAGAAGCCTATTGGACAAGTGTCATCCCGTATTTGAAAAGCGTCAAAAGCTCATGGGATAAAAAGTCCCCGAAATTTAAGGCCACGAAAACTTTCACAGCAACAGAATTTGAGCAAAAACTTGGCGTCAAACTGGATGGAGCCAGTGCAGTCGGACAGATCACCGGAGAGACACCGGGCCGTCAGGTTGCAACAGCCATCATTAACGGCAAGACGCTGAAAGGAAGAGACATACGTGAAAAGCTGGGTCTCAATTCAGCGGACTTTGAATGGAAGCGAAGCGGAGATACCATCACTGTCACGACAAAAGGATTCGGACACGGTGTGGGCATGAGCCAATATGGTGCGAATTTTATGGCGCAAGAAGGCAAAACGGTTGATCAAATTGTGAAGTACTATTACAAAGGCACACAAATATCTGACGCAAACTCATTTTTGAATAAATATATGGCGAAGAAATAAGCAGAGACGCTCAATGAAGCGTCTTTTTTCTGTTATGAGTATCTTTTGTCTTAGGACGAATGAAACCATTTAGATAAACTCCTGACAGTCTTAATGATGATAAAGGGAATTGATCCTTTTTTCCTGTGGTAAAGTAATCCACATATTGCGACAGACTTCGACAGACTCATATAACGAAAGCCGAAAGACCGGCAATCTTCTTTTTTCATGATAGTGTTAGGTGCAAATCACTAATAAAACCAAGATTTCTATGCAAAAGTAAACAACAGCAATGGGGTAGGCCGCCCTATTTCATTCTCTGTTTTTGTCGATTACGATTAATTATGTTCAGCGTTGAACAACTGCGCGCAGAAACAAACTTGTAAAGGGGTAAGGATATGAAAAAAAGATTTTCATTGATCATGATGACAGGCTTGTTATTCGGATTAGCTTCACCTGCTTTTGCGGCTGAAAAGAAAGAATCGGAGGCTGAAGCTCCGGCAAATGTTGCAGTCTTGCTTGATGCCAGCGGAAGTATGGCGAAAAGAATAGACGGTGTATCTAAATTTAATTCAGCTAAAGAAGAAATTTCTAATTTTGCAAGCTCGCTGCCGGAAGGAACTCAGGTGAAAATGAGTGTATTTGGTTCAGAAGGAAACAATAAAAATTCCGGAAAAGTTCAGTCATGTGAAGCGATCCGTAACGTATACGGCTTCCAAAGCTTTAACGAGCAAAGCTTCCTCAATTCTCTTAATACAATTGGACCGACTGGCTGGACGCCGATTGCCAAAGCGCTGAATGAGGCGAAATCTTCTTTTGATCAGCTTGATACAGAAGGGGAAAAAGTAGTCTACCTGCTGACAGATGGTGAGGAAACGTGCGGAGGAAACCCGATTAAAACAGCAGAAGAACTGCAAAAAGACAATATCACTGTTAATGTGATCGGTTTTGATTATAAAGAGGGCTATAAAGGCCAGCTGAACGCAATTGCGAAAGTAGGCGGCGGTGAATACTTCCCGGCTTATACGCAAGAAGATGTTGAGAAAATCTTCACGCAGCAATCCCTAATGTTATCTAAATAAGAAAAAAGAGGGCTGATAGTGATCAGCCTCTTTTTTTGTATGTGAAAAGTAGCTTTCTGCCTGTAGCATAGTAGCAGATTTTCGTTTCTCTGTCATAATCAAGACGAAAAAAGAATGAATGATGTCTCAGTTTATATATGTTTTCTGGGCGAAAAAGGCTAAAAATCACCGGCACTCAAGCGATGGTGAATAGAGGGGGAAGCAGCACAAAAGGCAGCTTGCCCTATATCTTTTTTCATTTTCGTATTCTAGCATAAAGAGGAATCCAACTGATATAGTTGGAAAATAAGTTAAAGAAAGGAAGATTAATATGAAAAAATTTCTGGCTGCCGGTCTCATTGGATTGCTGACTGTCTCTTTTGCATTCCCGTCATTTGCCGCTGAGAAACAAGCTGACACAAATGTTGCTGTTTTATTTGATGGAAGCGGAAGTATGAATCAAAAAACAGGGGGGGAGCGCAAAATAGACATTGCCAAAAAATCAGTAAAGTCATTTGCTGATCTGCTTCCCGAGAATACAAATCTTATGCTTCGGGTTTTCGGACATGCAGGGAATAATAAGCTGTCCGGCAAAGCTCTCTCATGCAGCACGACAGAAACCATTTATGCTCTTCATCCATATGAAGGGTCGCTGTTTGACAATTCATTGAGTGCGATCAAGCCGACTGGCTGGACACCGATTGCTAAAGCCCTTGCAGATACAAGAAAAGAATTTGAATCATTTGATGCTGATGGAAAAAACGTAGTGTACGTCATCACTGATGGTGAAGAAACATGCGGCGGAGACCCTGCAGCGGAAATTGAAAAGCTTCGTGAATCGAATGTAGAAACCATTGTTAACATCATTGGTTTCAACTTTGATATGAAAGGAAATGAAAAAATGAAACAGGCGGCTGTTGCTGGCGGCGGTGAATATATTTCAGCGGACAGCGCGGATGAGTTTAAACAGACTTGGGAAAAAGAAGCACAGAAGTTTAATGAGTAACGATTTTTGAAGGCGCTCTCCAGGCGCCTTTTTCTTTGGTTTAAAAGCAGCCTGAGCGGGAATGATACCCTTTAAAAGGGGTTGAACATATGAAATTATTAGGAGTGCTTTTTCTTATTGCCGCCGTGGCGTTCGTATTGCTCGGTGTTTTTCTGAAACTGGCAGCCTTCTTTTTTGTCAGCATTCTCACATTAGTTGCAGCTATTGTGCTGTTTGTGGTCTTGAAAAAGAATCAGCAGCACAATCAAACATAGAGCCCTCTATACAGAGGGCTCTCAGCGTATCAAGGAACGGCGGCTAAATGTTTAGGCGCCGTTCCTTGATACGCTGTTATCACATCCTGTGAAAGCCCTTTATATAAAGGGCTATTTGTATGTATCATAATTCGACAAAATCCGTGGATTATGAAAAAATATAATGGCAGGAACATTGTGGAGGGGAAGAGAAGTTGAACGATAAAGTAACTGCGGTTAGGGATGTATGGCGCTATGAACAAGGGGAAATCAGCAAAGTAGAAGACCAAATGGTGACAGAATACCCTTTGACAGTGATACTGAACGGAAGTGAATTTGTGACGCTTGTTTGTACGCCGGAGCATATCAAAGAGCTTGTCATCGGATTTCTAGCATCTGAGGGTGTAATTCGATTTCAAAAAGAGATTAAAAGGTTTACAATAGATGAAAGTCTCGGGTTTGTTTATGTCGATCTCGTTCATCCGGAGACATTAGATCAAAAGGATTATACGAAACGGGTGATCGGCTCATGCTGCGGAAAGGGCCGCCATTTTTATTTTCAGCAGGATGTCAAAACCGCTAAAACGGCTGTCAGCCAAATCAAGGTATCACCTGAAGCATGTCTAGCGCTTATGAAAGACATGCAGCAAGGGAGCGGAACATTTCAAGATACGGGAGGCGTCCACAATGCGGCGCTTTGCGACACAGAAAAGCTGCTGTTGATGCGCACAGATATCGGCAGGCACAACGCGCTTGATAAATTATACGGCCACTGTCTTCTGAACGGGATGTCCGTCCGTGACAAACTGATTGTATTTAGCGGCAGAATCTCATCAGAAGTTCTGTTGAAAGCGGCAAAAATCGGCGTGTCGATCGTCATTTCCAAATCGGCGCCGACAGAGCTTGCGATTCAAATGGCGGAGGAATTAAATATCACAGCGATCGGATTTGTCAGAAACGAATCATTTAATGTATATACACATCCCGAGAGAATCAGGGGATAGGAAGGGGCTGTAGCTATGGTTACAGAATCGCATCAGATGCTGGATAAGAGGAACAGACCGCTGAGAGACCTTCGTATTTCTGTTACAGACCGCTGCAACTTCCGATGCACGTACTGTATGCCTGCGGAATTATTCGGCCCGGATTATCCTTTCTTAAAGAAAGAGGAGCTGCTTTCGTTTGAGGAGATGGAGCGGCTTGCGACACTGTTTGTCACAAAATTCGGCGTTGAAAAAATCCGTTTAACAGGCGGAGAGCCTCTCATGAGAAAGGATATGCCGGAATTAATCAAAAAACTCGCCCGCATTCCGGGTGTACGTGATATTGCAATGACAACAAACGGATCATTGCTGCCTGTTTATGCGAAAAGGCTCAAGGTAGCCGGTCTGAAAAGGGTCACGATCAGCCTCGATTCCTTAGAGGACGAGCGTTTTAAAAAGATAAACGGACGCGGAGTTTCGGTCAGCAAGGTGCTGGAAGGCATTGAAGCGGCGAAGCAAGCGGGGCTCGGTGTGAAGATCAACATGGTCGTCCAAAAGGGCGTCAATGAAAAAGATATACTGCCTATGGCCCGTTATTTTAAGGAAAAAGGGCATATTCTGAGATTCATTGAATTTATGGACGTAGGAAACACCAATCAATGGGAAAAGAAAGATGTCATGACTAAGGCGGAAATCATTGAATTGATCAATGAACACATGCCGGTTGAACAGATAGCGCCGAATTATAAAGGTGAAGTCGCTTTCAGATTCCGCTACTTAGACGGATCTGGAGAAATCGGGGTCATATCGTCTGTATCCGATGCGTTCTGCGGATCGTGCAACAGGGCCCGCTTATCTGCGAGAGGGGAGCTGTTTACCTGCTTATTCGCCTCAAGCGGATATGACCTCAGAGGACCGGTTCGGCAAGAATTAAGCGATGACGAATTATCAGAAATGATCGGCACCGTATGGAAAAACCGGATTGATCAGTATTCAGTCGACCGTACGCTGTCAAAAGCATCGGACAAAAAGAAAGTGGAAATGTCTTATATCGGCGGTTAAATGTAAAAAGCTTATCGGCACTTTCCGGTAAGCTTTTTTTATAAACATTAAAGTGCAAAAAATACTTACAAAAACCGAAGTATATAAAGATAGGCAAAAGGAAGGAATCATTGTAAGAAAATTTTAATTCCAAAGCCATACATTATGATAAAATATAACCAATTAGAAAATAGAAAGGGTTGGAGGGGCATGGCCGCGTACGAAATCCCGTCATCTCAAGTAGGAGTGAAAATCAATAAGTGGTATAAGTGCATTTTAGCATTTCAAGTGGCTGATGCCGTTAAGCTGAAGGAAGAGATTGATCAAGACATAGAACAGATGGAAGAGGACCAGTTGCTTCTCTTGTATTATCAGCTCATCAGTTATCGGCACCAAATTATGCTGGATTATGTAAAGCCTGACCTGCACGAGGAATCCCAGCTTCAATATCGTGAATTGATTAAAACGCTGGAAAGCAATCAGAACAGCATTTCAGGATTATCTGAGTACTATTTTCACTTGTTCAGAGGAATGTACGAATTTGAACAAAACAATTACATCTCGGCCATATCCTTTTATCGAAAAGCTGAGAAGATGCTCGCTTTTGTAGAAGATGAAATTGAAAGAGCGGAATTTCACTTCAAAGTCGCGGAAGTTTTTTATATCATGAAGCAAACGCATTTTTCTATGAACCATGCCGTACAGGCGCTTGAGAAGTACAAGGTCCACGATTTTTACAGAGTCAGAAGAATTCAATGTCATTTCGTCATATCAGGAAACTACATTGACTATAGAAACTATGAAAAAGCGCTTGTACATTTGAATGACGCGTATCGCCTTGCCTTATTGGAAGGACAGCCTCGGTTGATCGGAGCAGCCCTCTATAATATCGGGAATGGCTATGATGACAAAGGAGACCTGGATCAAGCTGCGGAATACTTTGAAAAAGCACTCCCTGTCTTTGAAGAGCATCAGCTGGAACAGCTCCCCAAAGCACTCTTCAGCCTGACTCGCGTTCTTTTCAAAAAGCAAGATATCAAAGCTGCGATGCATTACTATGAAAAAGGGATTGCTATTGCACAAAAGCGAAATGACTTTTTCAGTTTGGCGAAATATAAATTTTTGCAGGCCTTATATGTGGAGTCTGTCAATATGGATATGATTCAAGAAGTGTTCCACTATATGGAAGAAAAAGGGCTTTTCGTATATATTGAAGAATTCGCTTTGGATGCTGCCTCCTATCTCAGTCATCATGAACACTACAAAGAAGCGGTGTATTTTTATGAAAAAGCGGACAGCATGAGAAAGATGATCCAAAGGAATGACTGTTTATATCAAGTGTGAAATAAAACCATCTGCTGGCAGATGGTTTTTTTATATACAAAAAAAGGTGAGCATCGGAACGTTTATTTCCAGACAGAACAGGAAAAATCGATATATATGCTTTTGATCACATTCATATAGTCGGATTTAGATAGATGATGCATGGTTCATTGATAGGCGTGAGGGGGAATTTGATGTTTGGTTTCAATGATATGGTGAAGTTTTTATGGTCTTTCCTCATTGTTCTGCCGCTTGTACAGATCATTCATGTTTCAGGGCACAGCTTCATGGCCCTTATTTTTGGCGGAAAAGGATCATTGGATATTGGGATGGGAAAAACGCTGTTCAAGATTGGGCCGATCCGGGTCAGAGCGATCTATTTCATAGATTCCTTTTGCAGGTTTGGTGATTTGAAAACTGACAATCGTTTATCGCGTGCACTCGTGTATGGGGGAGGCAGCTTGTTTAACCTTATCACAATTTTTGCGATCAATTTTCTGATTACACACAGTGTATTAACACCGAATATGTTTTTTTATCAGTTTGTCTACTTTTCTACGTATTATGTGTTTTTCGCCTTGCTGCCGGTTCGATATTCAGAGAAAAAGTCATCAGACGGGCTTGCGATTTACAAGGTGCTTCGCTACGGAGAGCGCTATGAGATCGATCATTAACCTTCAAATGTTTACTGTCTCTTGAATCGGGAACATAACAAGTACACACATAAATGAAGGGAGAGAATAAACATGAGTAACGATAGTGTAAAAGATAAAATGAAAGGCGGCTTCAATAAAGCCAAAGGAGAAGCAAAGGATAAAGTCGGGGACATGACCAATAAAGCGGACATGCAGGCTGAAGGCAAAAAAGATAAGGCGAAAGGCGAGATCCAAAAGGATGTCGGCAAAGCAAAGGATACATTCACAAATAAAGATTAATCATACGGAAAAGGCAGGAAACGATATGTTTCTTGTCTTTTTTTGTGAAACTTTGTTGATGTGAATAAATGTAACAAAAATAGAAATCGATTTAGTTAAACCATATAAATTTTTTCAATATTCTATTATTTTATAATCCTTTTCTATATAATAATGACATAAGTTGTTAACTTTTGTAACATCAATCGATATATTAGTCGAGCGCAGGCTGGAAAACGCATTATTATGTGCTGGCTACCTTTATGTAATCGGTAGGGGAACGGTTGTTGACTATGGGAAAGCTGATGAAGAAACAGCTCACCGCATTGAAAGTCATCTTACTGTATGATTTTCACACCTGAAGAAAGGGAGGTGATGTCCCGCCTGCATGTTCTGCAAATTCACAGTAAGCGAATCTGCTTTATATGAAAAAAGAGGAGGACGACAGATGAAACTGACACCGGTTGAACAAGAGAAATTGCTCATTTTTGCAGCGGGGGAATTAGCCAAACAGCGAAAAGCACGGGGCGTTCTGCTGAACTATCCTGAGGCTGCTGCTTATATCACCTGTTTTATTATGGAAGGCGCACGTGATGGGAAGCGTGTATCGGAGTTAATGGAAGCCGGCCGACATGTGTTAACGGAAAAAGACGTGATGGAGGGTGTGCCTGAGATGCTGGACAGCATTCAAGTAGAGGCCACATTTCCTGATGGAGTGAAGCTTGTCACGATACATCAGCCCATTTCTGCGGAGGTGAAGTCATGAAACCGGGAGCACTCCAAATCGCTGAGGGAACCATTACGATTAATGAAGGACGCGAGACACGGGAGGTAACAGTAAAAAACACTGGATCACGCTCAATTCAAGTCGGCTCGCATTTTCATTTTGCTGAAGCCAACGGGGCATTATCATTTGACCGGGAGCGGACGATCGGCATGCGTCTTGATGTTCCATCAGGCACGTCGGTCCGTTTTGAGCCGGACGAGCAGAAAACGGTTGTGCTCGTGGAAATCGGAGGACGTAAGACAATCAGAGGCCTGAACGGAATGGCCGACACGTTTATCGATGAACGCGGCAAAGGAAAAACGTCAGCCAATTTACATCAAGCGGGCTGGATGGAGGGGGTGATCCGATGAACATGTCACGGGAGCAATATGCGGAGCTGTTTGGCCCGACGACGGGCGATAAAATCAGATTGGGCGATACAGATTTATGGATCGAAGTCGAAAAGGATTTTACTGTATATGGTGAAGAAATGATCTTCGGCGGCGGAAAAACGATCCGCGACGGCATGGGCCAAAACGGCAGAATCACAGCAAAAGACGGCGCTTTGGATTTGGTCATCACCAATGTCGTATTATTAGATTACACAGGTATTGTCAAAGCTGATATCGGTGTGAAAGACGGCCGGATTGTCGGCGTCGGAAAAAGCGGAAATCCTGATATCATGGACGGAGTCACTCCGACTATGGTCATCGGCGCGGGCACAGAGGTGATTTCCGGTGAAGGCAAAATCGTAACAGCCGGAGGAGTGGATACGCACATTCACTTTATTTGCCCTCAGCAGATGGAGGTTGCGCTTTCTTCAGGTGTGACGACACTTTTGGGTGGCGGAACAGGACCCGCTACAGGAAGCAAAGCGACAACATGTACATCCGGCGCGTGGTATATGGCAAGGATGCTGGAAGCGGCCGAGGAGTTTCCGATCAATGTCGGCTTCTTAGGAAAAGGGAATGCATCTGATAAAGCGCCGCTGATTGAGCAGGTGGAAGCAGGCGCCATCGGCCTTAAGCTTCATGAAGACTGGGGTACGACGCCGCGCGCCATTAAAACGTGCATGGAAGTGGTGGATGAAGCTGATATTCAAGTTGCCATCCATACCGATACGCTTAACGAGGCGGGCTTTTTGGAAAACACGCTCGACGCGATCGGGGATCGGGTCATTCATACCTATCATATTGAAGGAGCAGGCGGCGGCCACGCCCCGGATATTATGAAGCTCGCCTCTTATGCGAACATTCTGCCGTCATCCACAACGCCAACCATTCCTTATACCGTCAATACGATGGAGGAGCATCTTGACATGATGATGGTCTGCCACCATTTAGATGCGAAGGTGCCCGAAGATGTGGCGTTCAGCCATTCCAGAATCAGGGCTGCGACCATTGCGGCAGAGGATATTCTCCATGATATCGGAGCGATCAGCATGACATCATCGGATTCCCAAGCGATGGGACGGGTCGGTGAAGTGATCATCCGCACCTGGCAGGTAGCAGACAAAATGAAAAAGCAGCGCGGCGCTCTAGCTGGAGAAAACGGGAACGACAATGTGCGCGCAAAACGCTATGTTGCCAAATACACAATTAATCCGGCGATTACGCACGGGCTCAGCCATGAAGTCGGTTCGGTGGAAAAAGGGAAGCTTGCTGATCTCGTTCTGTGGGACCCGGTATTTTTCGGTGTGAAACCGGAATTGGTTTTGAAGGGCGGAATGATTGCACGTGCGCAAATGGGGGATCCGAACGCGTCCATCCCGACCCCGGAACCGGTGTTTATGCGCCAGATGTATGCGTCTTACGGAAAAGCCAATCGCTCAACCTCCATTACATTTATGTCTCAGGCTGGCATTGAGCGGGGTGTAGCGGAAGAATTAGGTCTGGAAAAAAGAATCTCTCCGGTCAAACATATCAGAAAGCTGAGCAAGCTGGATATGAAATTGAACGCAGCTTTGCCGAAGATAGAGGTTGATCCGAAAACCTATCAGGTCTTCGCTGACGGAGAGGAATTGTCTTGCCAGCCTGTCGATTACGTTCCGCTTGGACAAAGATATTTCTTATTTTGACAAGACGCGTCCGGAGTGCGGCCGGCCTCATCGGCTTCAAAGTGATAGATGAAGCGAAGTAAAAAACCCGGAGCCAACTCCGGGTTTTTCCTGATTAATAACTGTTGTACGTACTATAATCGTTGAAGATGCCGTCAGCAATCCCAAGCATTAAAAAGATGAAGAAGGCGATAATCGCAAGAACAGATATAGAAATGCTTACGATTAAATAGATTCCTTGCATCTTCACAAACTTCGCGTAATTCTCCAGCATTAAATCCTCAGACTGTCCGCTATTGTGTTCAGCCATTTGTCCGGCTTCTTTGGCTGACCGCATCAAAAAGATTCCAGCGATAATTTGCAGTACGCCCGGTATGGCACCGATTAGAAAAAAGAACGCGCCCGAAAGCGCGGTAATTGCGCCCATCACAATAAATAAGATTCCCGTTGCTTTTCCCCATTTTGAAATGCTGATGAGGGTTTTGTTCACTGTTTCAGGATTCATGTATACTTGCTCCTTTATAAAAAAATACTCACCTTTCTTTTATACACTATTTGTGAGAAGTTTTGTATAAAGAAAATCATATTTTAGGGATTGACCCTGACGCTGCGTAATTGTTTACGATAAAAGAAGAGGAGGTGTTATGAATGAAATACCAAGTTAAGCATGTAGCGGAAATGGCGGGAGTCAGCATTCGGACGCTTCATCACTATGATAATATTCAGCTGCTGAATCCTTCAGCTCTTACTGACGCAGGGTATCGATTGTACAGTGATGCAGATCTGGAAAGACTGCAGCAGATTTTATTTTTTAAGGAAATTGGGTTTAGGCTGGATGAAGTGAAAGAGATGCTGGATCAGCCGAATTTTAACCGGAAAGCGGCACTTCTGTCGCAAAAGGATATGTTGATGAAGAAAAAACAAAGAATGGAAGAGATGATACAGACGCTTGATAGGACGCTTCAGTCCATTGAGGGAGGAGAACTTATGAATAAGCGGGATTTATTTGCCGGATTAAGCATGAAAGATATTGAAGAGTACCAGAAGGCATACGCGGATGAAGTCAGAAATCTGTATGGTAGGGAAATCGCAGAAGAAACAGAGAAAAGGACATCTGCATATTCATCAGACGATTGGCGTGCGATCATGGCTGAATTTGATTCGATTTACAGACGAATTGCGGCGCGAATGGAATACAGACCCGATGATACAGAGGTTCAGGCCGCTGTGGGGGCATTTCGCGATCATATTTGCCAATATCATTACGATTGCACGCTCGACATTTTCAGGGGGCTTGGGGAAGTGTATATCACTGATGAGCGATTTACTGACTCAATCAATCAATATGGAGCAGGTCTGGCCGCTTTTTTGCGGGAGGCGATCATTATTTACTGTGACCATCAGAAAAACCCCCGGGCCTAAAGGCCGGGGGTTTTGGCGCATCTTATAAAATCGGTGACAATAAGCGCGAGACGGATTCTTTCATTCGAATCCACAGGGAGCGCTGCTGATATTCCTCATAGGTGTATTTCCTGGATACGAGCAAATCTTCTTTAAATGTAGAAGCTAATTCTTTCGCAATGGTGATATCGTAAATAAATGCATTCACCTCAAAATTCAGCCTGAAGCTGCGAACATCGATGTTCGCTGTACCAACTGATGCAATTTCATCATCCACAACAATGGTTTTCGCGTGAATAAAGCCGTTATCGTAAATATAGACAGTGGCTCCGGCTTTCAGCAGATCGCCGATGTACGAAAGTGTCGCCCAGTATACAAAGGCATGATCAGGCTTGTTCGGGATCATAATGTTGACATCAACGCCCGACAAACACGCGATTCTTAAAGCATCGAGCAGGCTTGCGTCCGGGATAAAATAAGGCGTTTGAATCAAAATGGAACGCTTGGCATTTGAAATCATTTTGATGTAGCCATTTTTAATTTGTTCCCATTCGGAATCGGGTCCGCTCGTGACAATCTGCATCCCGACATTGCCTTTTGGGCCGTAATCAGGAAAGTGATTCGGGATATATGTCAGTGTATGGTGATGGGAAGCTTGGTTCCAGTCAAGAATAAAACGTGTCTGGATGGCATGCACTGCCTTTCCTTGCAGCCGGATATGCGTATCCCGCCAATAGCCGAATTTCGGGTTAAGCCCTAGATACTCATCTCCAACGTTAAATCCTCCGACATAACCGGTGATTCCGTCTATGATCACAAGCTTGCGATGGTTCCGGTAATTCAGCCGCAAATTAATCGGCCTGAGTTTTGAAGGAAAAAAGACCTCCACATGCCCGCCAGCCTCGCGGAGCTCCTTAAAAAACTTTTTTCTCAGCGTTCTTGATCCGAGTTCATCATAAAGCACCCTGACCTGAACGCCTTCTTTTGCTTTTTGGATGAGAGCGTCCCGTAATTTTTTGCCTAATTCATCACCTTTATAAATATAATATTGTAAGTGGATATGATCCTTAGCCTTCGAAATGTCATGTAGCAGCCGTTGAAACTTGTCCCGCCCGTCTGTGATCACGTCAACCGAATTATCCTCTGTAAACACAGCGTGATTATTCATGATAAGCATATAAATTAAATCCTTGTTATCAAAGGTTGCCCGGTTATTGAACTGAAATTGCTTGGTTTCTAATTCCTTAAGCTGATGCTTCAATAGCTTTTCAATACCGATTTTTTTTCGGTCTTCCCATTGAAATAACTGCTTTCGCCTAAGATTATGGCCGAATAATAAGTATAAAATAAAGCCTATAACGGGAATAAAGAAAAGAACCAGTAGCCATGCCCAAGATGCGCTGGCATCGCGCCGTTCTTTGAAAATGACAATGATAGCCAAAAGAATATTTAAAATAAAAAAAAGTGACAAAAGGATGGAAGAAATACTCACTTTGTAACCCCGCTCATTCATATTTATCAAGAAGATTGCCATTAGTATTCCATGATTAACAGCGATCTGATTCTCATTACAAATTATAACACTCACATTTTAAAAGAATAAAGAGCGGCGATCCAGATTCTTTGTGAAAAATACGGGCAGATTTCTTTAAAACCAGCTTGCACCTGCGTTAAAATAAACACATATGATAACGTTCGTGAAGCCTTGCAGCATCAAATAAAGGGGGAGGATTACATGAACTTTTACAGAGTTGAACAAATGCCGGGGTTCATTAAATCAGAAATGCAAAAAATTCAAAAGGCCGTACAGCCTTTTATGAAAAAAACCGTCGTTTATCGTTTTCTTGCCATTCCGATTGCTGCATTCTCTCTCTTTCAATTAGCTGTTTTTCTTTTTCACGCTTCAGCAGACTGGAAGTCCCTGATCAACGCGGGTTTATTCGCTCTTTTGGCGGCGCTGGGACTGGCATTTTTCAAAGAAGCGGGCTATCAGCATAAACAAATTCAAAAAACGATATACATCTATATGCTGAACAGGATTAAAAAGAGCGAAATTCTTTCAGAAGATAGAAAAAACTCCTACACGCAACAGATTAAGGAAGAACCGTTTGCGATGCGGAGTTTTGTTGAATTTTTGACTGAGGAAGACAGACGCAAAAATTTGTATGAATAAGAACTGCACCCGGAATGTTGGGATTTGCCTGACAATCGGGTGTTTTTTATTTGCGGCAATAGAGAGGAGACAGTCGAAACAAAAAGCATGGATTTGAAATGGTTCCGAACACATGCACAGTTTGCTTAGCGAAATGTTACTTATTTTCTGGCGGTAACAGCGTTGCTTTATTGATTTCCTCAACTAGAGATGTCTGATCAATCCATTTGGTAGACACATCGTGATTGATCTTTGAAACGTGCTGGTTTTCTGATAAATAATCTCTTATCCGGCTGAAATAGAGCGGTTCGTTTTTGACATCCAGGTCTCGATATATTTGTTCAAACAACTCTAAATCTTTAGGTTCATCAAGGGTTAAACGCCAAGACGGATAATGAAGTTCTTTTGGAAGGCTGACTTGATTGAGGGAAAATAAGGAAGGGTTGTTTAAAAAATAAAAAGACAAATATTCTGTATGGGTTAACGGTTTTGGCTGCTGCACAAGCCGCTGAAGAGCTTCAACTGTAATGATATTGCCAGATATTCCTGCTGAACTTGAATAATCCTGGGTATAATCGGCTCCTTTTTGTAAGTGACGATCAATTAAATATTGAAGCACTTCAGGTGAAACGGCTGGACAATCACCTGTTACACGGATGATGATATCAGCATTTGCTAACGCTGCGGCTTCAAGCATTCTTTCTGCTACATTATCCGGATCGCCTCTCACGATTTTGACCTTTCCGTTTAGAGTGTAAGCTTCAAGCGGATCATCTTCAGGAAGATTTGAGGTTGCCAATATCACTTCATGAACTTCAGGAACAGCCAGGCAATTGATTAAACAGCGTTCCACAGATGGGATTCCGTAAATCGGAAGCAATGCTTTTTTCGGCAAGCGAGTCGATTTTAGCCGGCATATTACTGCGATCGCAATTCTTGGACTTTTGATCTCGTTACATGTAATTGGCTGGTTTACCGATAAATCAGCAGTTGCTACTTGAGGCAATGCAGCCTCAGCTTGTAAAGGCATCAATGCATTCTCATTTCCGCATCTTTTGTAACTCGTTTTGTCCAATGTGATGATTTCTCCCTTTTTGACTGTCCGATTGGCTGTCACACGTATAGATGAATCATACAAATACTTTCTTTCGGATTCATTTACTTCAGTTGAACCAGCTGCAATTTGAGCCTGCCGGAGTTTTTTCGTCATCAGTTTGAATTCATTGGGCTCTAATGAAGAATAATAATCGAACCCTTTAGCTGTCCGATCTAAAGTAATATGTTTTTCAATTACAGATGCGCCCGAGAAAAATGCATAGACAGGAAGGTCGGCCGCCAGCGAATGATCGGCGTCGATGTGATCTGCGAATCCAATTTGAACCTTGTATCTTTCTTTTAAGTGCTGGATCCGTTGTAGGTTAATATCCTCCAGTTTTGTCGGATATCCTTGAAATCCGTGCATGAGAATAAGCTGATTCGCCATATGCTGTTTTACAAGCGACATCATCTGATCGATCTCTTCCTCATACCATCCCCCAATTCCGATAAGCGCAGGTTTCTCTGTCATACCAATCGTTTTCATTATTTCCGTGGATTGAAGGATAGTCGTTGGAAGCTTTATCCCATCAATATGATGCTGGAAGCGAAAAAAGAGCTCTGCCCCCCATGAATCAAAAAGATCCACCCATATTTCTAATCCAAGTTTTTTGCCGTAGGCGACACAATTTTTCCACACGTCTTCACTTAAAAACAGCTTCATATACGATTCGTAGGCAGAAAAACAAGGCGTTGCAATACAGTCATACTTGAACCACTGAAATTTCACACCATCTGCTCCGCTTTCTGCGGCAGCTTTGATGAGTGCTTTAAGATTCTCCTCTTTTCCCTGATGAGCGTTTGCGATTTCGGCGATGATTTTTACTTTTCCCGGCAAGCTGCTCGTTTCCACATGTCCCACTCCTTAACGTTATTGAGACAATCCTGCGGTCATGCAATGTTAGCAGGAGTCACTCCTGATTGAATTATATGCTTGACAAAGCATGCGGTTCTTACACCAGCCTTAGATATAGAAAAAGTGACAAACAAAAAAGGCATGGTTCCGTTTTTCTTGGAACACATGCCCGGTATCAGTGGTGCTATTCGAACACCGGATCATCCTCATAATAATAAGAACCCGGGTCCTCGTACGAATCAGTGTTTTCAAAAGCAGCAATACCGATGACCACAAGCACGAAAATGGCTAAAACGATCCCGATCAGAGCAGTGACGATACTGGATGCTGCGTAGAACAGCTGCATTTTTATAAACGTTCTGTAATTCTCAAGCATGCTTTCGCCAGCGCTGCCCGCAAGATTTCCTTCGGCCTCCGCAGCAGCTTTTGCAGAACGCATCAGAAAGACGCCTGAAATAATGAGCAATACGCCCGGGATGGCACCGATCACTGTCATCAAAGCAGACAGTGTGACAAGCGATCCCATAATGATCAATAAAACCCCTGAAACTTTGCCCCATTTAGCAATGTCTGCTAGCGACTTGACAGCAGAAGGGCTCAATGGGCGGTTTTCGTTTTTTGCAGGTTCAATCTCCTGTTCAGCAGGAATAATTTCTTCCTTATGATTTTCAATTTCGTTTTCATCTTTATCCAGACTAATCATGACACTCTCTCCCTAAAATTTTCAAATCGTATCTGTTGCCATCCATTTCGGCGATGCCGGGGAATAGTCCCCATTCTGCAAACCCGTGCTTTTCAAACAGCTTCAGGCTTGGTTTATTATGTCCGAAAATGAAGGCCATCAGTGAGCGAATTCCAAGACTCGGCGCGATGCGGAGCGCTTCTTGAAGCAAATATGATCCAACGCCTTTGCCGCGGCATGCTTCGTCAATGTATATGCTGATCTCCGCTGTTTTATTATAGGCGGGTCTGCCGTAAAATGTTTCAAAGCTGATCCAGGCAGCGACGTTTCCGCTAGCGTCCTCGGCTACATAGAGCGGACGTGCCTCTGTATGACCCAAAAACCATTCCCTCCGATCTTCAGGAGTTACCGGTTCAGTATCGGCTGTTACTGTTCGAGAAGCAATCGTTGAATTATAAATCGCGACAACAGCCTCCAGATCCTTATTTTCAGCAAGACGCAATGTCATATCCATATGTTTGTGGCACTCCTCTCAAAAAAATGACATATTTTTATATCAGTCTGCGCAAACTACATCTAAAAAAGTTTTTTGAATTAGTGTATATATTTTCAGAAAAGTGTTCAGAATGTTGCTGAGGTGATGAACAATGAGAGAGGAAGAAAAGAAAACTTCTCAAATCAAAAAACTTCAGCAGTTTTTTCGTAAACGCTGGGTATTCCCTGCAATCTACTTAGTCAGTGCGGCCGTCATTTTAACAGCTGTCCTTTGGTATCAATCTGTTTCAAATGAGGATGTAAAGGACCAGTTAGCTGATAACGGCGGAAACTCCGCATATGACAACAACGACGATGCAGTTGAAGTAGGAAAGTCAATGGAAAATGTCGCAATGCCGGTTGTTGATTCTGAAAACGTTTCTGTTGTGAAAAAGTTCTATGAAACCGATGCCGCAAAAGAAGAAAAAGAAGCAGCACTCGTTACCTATAATAACACGTACAGCTTAAGCAAAGGAATTGACTTAGCTGAGAAAGACGGAAAAGATTTCGATGTTTCTGCTTCTCTAAGCGGTACGGTTGTTAAAGCTGAAAAAGATCCAGTGCTTGGATATGTTGTAGAAGTAGAACATGCCGATGGATTATCGACTGTGTATCAAGCTCTTTCTGAAATAAGTATTGAGCAAGGCGATAAAGTAAAACAGAACCAAGTGATCGGAAAGTCTGGCAAAAATCTATACAGCGAAGACAGCGGAAACCATGTGCATTTTGAAATCCGTAAAGACGGAGTCGCAATGAACCCGCTGAATTTTATGGACAAGCCGGTTTCTTCTATCGAAAAAGCAGCAGCTGCTGAAGAAAAAGCGGCAACTGAAGAAACAGAAGGATCTATTCAGCAATCTTCCGAGAAAAAGGAAGGACCAACTGAAAAAGAAACAGAAGAAAAATCCGGTGAGAAAAAGGATGATTCAACTGACAAATCTGGTTCTAAAGAAAGCAGCACGACAGAAGACTCTGAACAGTCTTAATGAAGAAAACGTCTATCCATGTGATGGACGTTTTTTTCTGTTACTTTTTGCATCATGTCATCGTCTATGTAGTTATACATAGGCACGTTCGCTATAAAGGGGGTTATGTCATGAACCGTCTATTGCTCGCGGGATGGATCCTTTTTATTCTGATCTCTGTCTGTACGGAAAGCTTCAGCGGCATGGTCATGTCGCAAACGGTGGCTTTTCATTTTCAGCCGCACCCTGATCTGTCTCATGTTTTAGACATGGATTTTACTGAACTTACTATACCTGAAGTGGCTATTCAAAAAAGCGGGCACGCATTTTCCTTTTTTGTGCTGACGTATTTGCTGTGGAAACAGAGAGGCAGCATAAAATTGGCGATAGCGGTCTCATTCATGTTTGCTTTTTTCACAGAAGTGCTGCAGCTCTTCTTCAGCAGGGGCGGATGCATTCGAGATGTGCTCATTGATGCTGTTGGGATTGTCTTGTTTTACGGAATATTTGTGTTGGTGAAGCGGAAAAACCATGAAATGAATGAAAAAATGTGAAAGCCGGCTGTCTTGGATTCAGACACCGGCTTTTGTCTTTCTTAAAAATTCTGATCGGTTGTGTTTTTCGTCAGTTTATTGATGATGGATTCATAAACTTTCACAATGAAATCGACGAATGGGCGAAGCAGATTTGAAAATCTAAAGAAAAGGAACCCGATAATGATAGCGACAACAAGACTGCCCAATACATCTATCGGGTAGTGATGTCCTACCCAAATTCTTGAAAAACCTGTCAAAAGCCCGAAAATGACAAGCGGCCAGCCGATTTTGCGGTTTCTGAAAAGCATCGCAATCGAAATCGCTAACGCACCTGTTGTATGGTCACTCGGAAATGACGCATCTGCAGCATGCGGAATCAGCGTATTCACTGTATGCTCAACGAACGGACGCGGCTCAATATAAACATGTGTAATCAAATAGTTGATGATAAGCCCCGCGATTCCTGTAAGCCCCGCATAAAGCACATTTTTTCTGCTTTGCGTGTTTCCGAACAGCCAGATTGCCAATAAGATAAGGGCATAGGCGATAATCGCGTATTCCGTGATGAAGACCATAATGGAATCGAGAATCGCATTGTGATGAGATAATCCATTGATTGCTTTAAAGATTTCGTAATTCAAATATATCACCTTTTACATTTTAATAATAAGTAGACTAATCTTACACCGAAAAAGTTTCAATTAAAATAGAGTTTGCCAAAAAGTGTGATGCTTGAAAAGAATTCGGAGGGGTGTCAGAGTTTCTGGGGGCTTTTTCTATAAGCAAAAAAGAGATTCGACATGTCGAATCTCTTCCGAATAATTACAGTGCTTCAGGTCCTTCTTCGCCTGTACGGATGTTGATTGTATTGCTGATTTCATAGACAAATATTTTACCGTCACCCGGTGATCCCGTTTTCAGAACCCTTTTAGCCGTCTCTGTCACTTGGTCAACAGGAACCTTGCTGACCACAATCTCGACTTTTAAACGCTCATATACATTGCTTTCGATTTTAACCCCTCGATAGAGCTCCGTGTGTGCTTTTTGCAGGCCGCAGCCGTGAACATTTGAGAAGGTCAGAGAGGTAACTCCGATTTTTCCGAGTTCCTCCTTCAGCTTTTCGAAATTTGCCGGACGCGTTACAATTTCCACCTTGAACATTTGACCGCTCATACCATCACTCCTCACATAGAATCTTGATATGCTTTTTCCCCGTGCATCGTTAAGTCAAGCCCAAGTGCTTCTTCTTCTTCGGTTGCGCGAAGGGGAAGGAAGAGGCCTACTATTTTAATAATAACGAGAGTGACAATAAATACAAAAATATAAGTGGCGCCGATGGCTACGACTTGTTTCCATACTAAGCTTGCGTCTCCGTAAAATAAACCGTTCGCGCCATCAGCATTAACAGAGGTTGTCGCGAATAACCCCGTTGCGATTCCGCCCCATGTGCCGCCGATGCCGTGCAGGCCAAAGGCGTCTAGCGCATCGTCGTATCCGAATTTCTTTTTAAGTGAAAATACACCCCAGAAACAAACCGCGCCGCCAATGAGGCCGATAATAATAGACGCAAAAGGTGTGACAAATCCGGCAGCCGGTGTAATCGCCACAAGCCCGGCAATTGCGCCGGATACTGCTCCGAGCATCGTCGGTTTTTTATTCATGATCCATTCTACTAAAATCCAGCCGGCAATCCCGGCTGCTGCAGCAGTGTTTGTGTTGATGAAGGCGTACATGGCGACGCTATCCAAGGTCAGGGCGCTGCCGACGTTAAAACCGAACCAGCCGAACCAAATCAAAGCGCCTCCTAAGAAGGTGTAAATGAGATTGTGCGGTGAAGACGCTGTGCCGTCTTTTCGTTTACCGAGCACAATAGCGAGAACAAGGCCTGCCACCCCGGAGGAAATATGAACAACGTTGCCACCGGCGAAATCGAGCGCGCCAAGCTGGCCGATCCAGCCGCCGCCCCATACCCAATGCGCAACGGGTGTGTAAACTAAAGAAGCCCATAAAACTGAAAATAAAAGAAAAGCGCCAAATCGCATCCGTTCTGCAAAAGCCCCGGAGATAATCGCTGTAGTCAGAACAGCGAACGTCATTTGGAACATCATAAATAATGAGTGGGGAATGGTGTCACTGTAAGCTCCGGGTTCAAACCCGACTCCTTTTAGACCGGCCCACTCCAGTCCGCCGATGATTGAATTGCCTGGTGCGAAGGCAAGTGTATATCCGAACAGCACCCAAACGATGGAAACGATGGCAATGGAAGAAAAACTGTGCATGGCAGTGCTCAGCACATTTTTGCTTTTTACCATTCCTCCATAAAATAACGCTAATCCCGGGGTCATCAGCCACACGAGTAAAGCGCAAAAGAACATAAAAACTGTATCGCCCATTTGCATGTCTCATTCCTCCGTATCTTTCAGAATTATTATATTTCTTCATTATAGAGAAAAAAGAATGATAAAACATGTTCATGTTAGATTTCCTAACATTGTTTTTTAGGGAATGTTATCGAGGGATATAAAGAATGAGAAATGCCCCTTTATGCGATATGAGACTTTATATCTATAAAAGGAATGAGGGCGGTGATTTTTCTGCCGATTATTGTGAGCCTCCTCTTGGTTCATGCTTGTTTTCATATTGGCGTTCAGGATTTTAGCATGATATTAATGTCGAGTATTAAGGGGCGTTGGTGCAGGTAATGAGTGATGCCGCACTTTATGAAAAAGTGCTGGCGGGACTATTTAAATGTATGAATGCATAAAAAAACATGAAAAAACGCTCCTTCTGAGAGTTTCACAAGCATTATAAAAGAACTTAGGCGAAGTGAAGAGTAAAATAAACAATGAGAGAAACACTAACAGCATCAGGAGGAGACTATAATGGATACACTTAATATTGATTTTCAAAAAACAGCCTTGGTTATTATTGATTTGCAAAAAGGGATTGTGCCGATAGATCAAAGCGGGCAGGTTGTCCCACATGCGAAAAAACTTATCGATGAATTTCGGAAACATAACGGGTTTATCAGCTTTGTGAATGTTGCCTTTCATGACGGGGCGGATGCGCTGAAGCCGCAAACGGATGAGCCTGCACAGGGCGGTTCGGGGGAAATGCCGGCGGACTGGGCCGAATTTGTTCCGGAAATCGGTGTGCAGGATGGAGATTACACTGTGACTAAGCGGCAGTGGGGTGCTTTCTTCGGTACAGATTTAGATTTGCAGCTGAGACGCCGCGGCATTGATACGATCGTATTGTGCGGCATCGCGACAAACATCGGGGTGGAAAGCACCGCGCGCGAGGCATTCCAGCTTGGCTATCAGCAGATTTTTATTACAGATGCCATGTCTACGTTTAGCGAGGAAGAACATGAAGCTACACTGCGCTTTATTTTTCCTAAAATTGGT
Organism: Bacillus sp. SKDU12; assembly: GCF_010093085.1. Classification (GTDB taxonomy): domain Bacteria; phylum Bacillota; class Bacilli; order Bacillales; family Bacillaceae; genus Bacillus; species Bacillus mexicanus. Next base: position 243,102 of record NZ_MSRC01000017.1, read on the forward strand.
AAATTACGGACAACGGAAGAATTTCTGGCGCAAGTGAAATAATGATATCAAAAAAAAGCCGTGCTGTTTTTTTAACAGCGGTGGCTTCGGGTACGATGCTGAATCCGCTGAACTCGTCTATGATATCTCTTGCGCTCCATAGCATCCAGCATGAGTTTCATCTGTCCTTTACAACGGTTTCCTGGCTGATTTCCTCGTTTTACTTGGCAAGTGCCGTGGCTCAGCCTGTAACGGGAAAGCTCGGTGATTTGATCGGTCGGAAACGGTTGTTTTTAGCCGGGCTTATCCTTGTGGCGGTTTCTGCTGTCGGGGCGCCGTTTGCGCCAACGTTTATGACATTATTGGTCATGCGGCTGTTTCAATCGGTAGGGAGCAGTGCGATTTATCCGTCGGGAGTCGGGGTGATTCGTAGTCATATTCATGAACGGCAGGCATCAGCCTTGGCTGTGCTCTCTATTTTTGCGTCTGCCATGACGGCGCTTGGACCGACAGTCGGCGGTTTTTTGATTGTTTGGGGCGGATGGCCGGCGATCTTTATTGTCAACTTGCCGTTTATTATCCTCAGCTTCTTTTTAGGCATGTATATGTTCCCAAAGGACCAGAAAAAAGGAGCTGGCATCAAAACGATTATTCGGCAGCTCGATATCCTTGGAATTATTTTGTTTGCCGGGGGAATCATTTTGCTTCTCTCTTTTCTGCTGTCCTTCAGCACGTCGCCGCATGTGGCAGAAGGTGTGCTTGGCGTGCTGCTGCTCGGAGCATTTGTTTGGCGTGAACTGAAGACAGAAAAGCCATTCATTGATGTTCGTCTGTTTAAAACGCAGCGAAGCCTATCGGCCGTATATATCCAGTTTATTTTGCTGAATGTTTTCTTCTATTGTTTATTTTTCGGATTGCCGAGTTATTTTCAGGATGAAATGCATCTTTCTGTTCAAACGAGCGGACTGTTTATGCTGTTTATGTCTGGCATGAGCATCGTAGTATCGCCTATCACAGGCAAATGGATCGACCGATCAGGCGTAGTCAAACCGATCTTTACGGGGGCGCTTCTGATGATGGCTGGAGCTGTGCTCTTAACTGTCTTTTTTATCAATGCTCAGGTGATCGGAAAAGGCCTTATCCTGTCAATTTTGGGTATAGGCTACGGACTTGGAAATGTCGCACTTCAGGCAGCTATGCTGAAAACGAGCCCTTCCGACATGGTAGGAACGACTTCGGGACTGTTTCAAACCTGCCGTTACCTAGGGTCGATTTTGTCTTCGGTGATCTTGGGTCTTTTGTTTGGGAAAGAAATCACAGCGGCTCATTTTGATATGATGGGAATCCTCATGATCATAGCGGGCGGAATAAGTTTGTTTATGGTAGTGAGATTTGCCGCATTAATGAAAACTGCATCATGAAAAAGAGACAGGCATTGCGTCTGTCTTTTTTTCTTGTGTAGATTGCTCAAATAGGAACAGGGAAATTGTATATTATAGCCAATGTTATTGTCTGACTTTTCAGTTATATTAAGTGACATCAAATGTCAGAAAACTGAACATATGACAATACGGAAAGGGGAGCCGGCTATGAAAATAAAAGAGAGCCAGCATCAATCCAACAGACTGAGCAATGAAGATTTGCTGCCTTTGGGACAGGAAAAGCGGACGTGGAAGGCAATGAACTTTGCGTCCATTTGGATGGGATGTATACATAATATACCGACCTACGCGACGGTGGGCGGGTTAATTGCGATCGGTCTTTCGCCTTGGCAGGTGCTGGCGATCATTATTACGGCATCGCTTATCTTGTTTGGTGCTCTGGCTTTAAACGGCCATGCCGGGACAAAATACGGGCTGCCGTTTCCAGTGATCATCCGGGCTTCTTACGGAATATACGGCGCGAATATCCCTGCGCTTCTAAGGGCGTTTACAGCCATCATGTGGCTCGGCATTCAAACCTTTGCGGGAAGCACGGCGCTGAATATTTTGCTTTTAAATATATGGCCTGGCTGGGGACAAGTTGGCGGCGGGTGGAATATTCTCGGCATTCACCTATCCGGTTTGCTTTCTTTTGTTTTCTTTTGGGGCATTCATTTACTCGTATTACACCATGGAATGGAATCGATTAAACGCTTTGAGGTGTGGGCAGGGCCTTTGGTATATCTGGTATTTGGCGGCATGGTATGGTGGGCCGTTGATATTGCCGGGGGATTGGGGCCGATATACGCTCAGCCAGGAAAGTTCCATACGTTTTCCGAAGCATTCTGGCCGTTTGTTGCCGGGGTTACCGGCATCATTGGCATCTGGGCGACGTTGATTTTAAATATCCCTGACTTTACACGGTTTGCTAAAACACAAAAGGAGCAAATGAAAGGGCAATTTTACGGTTTGCCGGGAACCTTCGCGCTGTTTGCGTTTGCCAGCATTACTGTGACTTCCGGTTCGCAGGTTGCTTTCGGAGAGCCGATTTGGGATGTTGTCGATATTTTGGCGAGATTTGATAACCCTTATGTCATCGCCTTGTCCGTGATTACGCTCTGCATCGCCACGATCTCTGTCAACGTTGCGGCGAATATCGTATCGCCCGCTTATGATATAGCGAATGCCCTGCCGAAATATGTTAATTTCAAACGCGGCAGCTTTATCACGGCGTTGCTCGCTTTATTTACAGTTCCGTGGAAGCTGATGGAAAGCGCGACAAGTGTATATGCGTTTCTCGGTTTAATTGGCGGCATGCTTGGTCCGGTGGCGGGTGTCATGATGGCTGATTACTTTATCATTCGCAAACGTGAGCTCTCGGTCGATGACTTATATGCCGAAACAGGGCGGTATGTGTATTGGAAGGGCTACAATTACCGTGCGTTCGCGGCCACGATTTTAGGTGCGCTGATCTCGCTGATTGGCATGTATGTGCCCGCATTGAAGAGCTTATACGATATTTCTTGGTTTGTCGGTGTGCTGATTTCATTTCTTTCCTATATTGGTCTGATGCGTATTCACCCGCCGGCATCATCGGCAATTGAAACGGTTGAAACTGTGCGGGTTCGTCAGGCTGAATAAGACGCGTGTGGTGCATTTTCATATTTTTGAAATGGTTTTCCATAAATAGAACATTTATAATGATTTTAGACATCTAATTCTAAAACGAAATGGGAATCGAATATGAGAAAATGGTATTTTATACTTTTGGCAGGTGTTTTAACGTCCGTCATCCTCGCTTTCGTTTATGATAAGACAAAAGCGAGTGAGAAAGTCTCTGGGGAATACTTATATGTTTCGCCGAATGGCAGTGATCAAAATGAAGGAACGAAAGAAAAGCCGTTTCGTACACTGGCACATGCTTCAGAGGAGGCTGCAGCCGGCACAACCGTTATGATTCGGGAAGGCACGTATCGTGAAATCCTTGAGGTAAAACACAGCGGTGCGGACGGAAAACCTATCACATTCCGAAACTATGAAAATGAAAAAGTCGTGATTAGCGGGAAATCCGTTGCAAATGCAGAATATGAAATACCGCTCATTTCTATTCACGATAAACATGACATTGTTATCAGCGGTTTAACGATTCAGGATCTGTCTGTTTCATCTGAGGAAGCAACAGCTATGGGGATTTATGTATCAGGATCAAGCAGTCATGTTGCCATCAAAAACAATCATGTCAGGAATATTAAGACAACGGCAGATGAAGGAAATGCTCACGGAATTGCAGTCTATGGGACAGGCAGCGTGAAAGACATTCAAATTGAGAACAATACGGTTGAGAATTTGACGCTTGGAGCGAGTGAAGCGGTTGTGCTTAATGGTGATATTGACGGCTTCACGATTGCGGGCAATATCGTCCGCAACAATAACAACATCGGAATTGATCTTATCGGTTATGAGGGAACCGCGGACAAAAACGATTACGCGCGAAACGGAGTTATAGAAAACAATACGGTTTATCAAAACTCGACTTACGGAAACCCTGCATATGGAGATGATTACTCAGCAGGCGGGATATATGTCGATGGCGGACAAAGTATCAAGATTAAGAAAAACACAGTTTATGATAACGATATTGGGATTGAGGCAACATCTGAACACAAAGGGAAATATGCAAATGAGATTCAAATTACAGACAACAAAGTATACAACAATGCTTACACCGGTATCTCGATCGGAGGGTATGACAAAAAGCGGGGTGGCACCAGCAATTCCCTGATTGCCCACAACATTATGTACCGGAATGACACAAAGGGTTTGTACGGCGGACAGCTGCTGCTTCAGTACGATACGAAAAACAATACAATCGAAAAGAACATTTTGACAGCCGGTGATTCAAGATTATTTATCGGAAACGATTTTACAGAAAATGAAGGCAATATAGTCAATCATAACGTCTACCATAAAGAAACGGATCAAGAGGGCTTATGGATGTGGAAAAAGAAAGAATATGATTCGTTTTCGTCATATCGAAAAGCGACAAATAATGATCAGCAATCCATTTATGCCGATCCGCTGTATCGTGATGAAGCATCCTATGACTTTACGTTAAAACCTGATTCACCTGTGCGGCCGATCATTGAATCATAGTCATAATGGCGTTCTTTAAGGGAACGCGGTTTTTTAATTGAAAAAAAGACTGCCGGCACATTCCGGCAGTCTTTCATTTATTCTGCAATAGAGACTTTTCCCTCAGCCTCAGAAGGTTTTTTCTGGCTCCATGCGTACAGAAGCAGAGCAATCAGAACGAACAGCCCTGCTGATAAATAAATGGCAGAGAAGCCGGCAGAAGCTACAAACAATCCGAATACATACGATCCTACAGCAATTCCGCTATCAAAGAAGGTAAAGAACGTTGCCGTCGCAAAACCTGAGCGGTGGGCCGGAGATTTTTGGATCGCCAGCGTTTGCATGCAAGGAACGATTGAACCGTATCCGAGACCGATAACCGCTCCTGAAAGCAGAAGCATCAAGCCGCTGTGTGTGAAGGACAGCATGCAAAGTCCCACTGAGAAAATAAAGATAGAAGGATAAATGACTACGCCGGGTCCGATCTTATCGAATAATTTCCCTGTGAACGGCCGAGCAATCATCATTGTCACCGCGAAGCAAACAAAGAAATAACCGCTGATATCCGAAAGGTCAACTGATTTGGCGAATACAGACAAATACGCTGTAACAGTTGAATAACAGAAAGAAATAAATAAACCGACCGTCGCAATCTTAAGTGCACCTTTTTCAAACATATCCGAGAATGAAAAACGGAATACAGTCGTGCCGCTGTCTTGGTTTTGAGGCACTTTTATCAAGAATGAAACAAGCAAGCCTGCAACCATAAACAATGCAAAGGCTGTAAAAAGTACAGAGAAGCTGACAACCTTCATCAAATTCAGTCCAAGGAAAGGCCCGATTGCCATGGCGAGGTTCATAGACATAGCAAAGTAGCCAAGCCCTTCACCGCGGCGTTTGACCGGAATGATATCCGCTGCGATTGCACCCGTAACAGTCGTTAAAATGCTGAACCAAATCCCTTGGAAGAACCTTAAGCCAAGCAGCAGGTAAAAATTATGAATCGGCATGTACAGAAAAGATGAAAGGGCGAATAACGCCATTGAGACAATCGCCATTCTTTTCTTCCCGAAACGCTCAACAATGGCTCCGGAGAAAGGCCGTGTAATGATCGCTGACAGAAGGAACAGGCTGATTAAAAGCCCGCCTTGGGATTCTGTGCCGCCAAGCTCTTGAAGCGTATAAATCGGCAGTACAGTTAAAAATGTATAAAAGAACACAAACACAAATAAATTGACAAGCAGGACCATAATAAAATCCTTGGTCCATATCGCATCTGCTTTTTTCAAATGTAAGTCACTTCCTTATTTTCATTGATGTAAAAACATGCGGAATAAATGAGAAAAAGCTTCCTTATCTTCATCGCGGAAATCTGCAAGCAGCTCTTCCTCGAATTTCAGCATTTTCACATTGATTTCTTCGTATTTTTTCTCAGCTTCTTTTGTGAGGACAACAAGTTTTTCCCGTTTGTCTTCACCTTGCCATCTCTCTACCCAACCATTTTCCTCCAGGCGTTTGATCGTCCGCGTCACAGTCGGCGCTTCCACATTTAAATAAGACCAAATCTCTTTTTGAGTCATTGGTCCGAGCGTGCGCAAACAATATAAAACTGACCATTGAGAGGAGTAAAGGCCGAATGGCTCAAGCTGTTCATTGGCTTTTTTGGCAATCAGGCGGGCGCTTTGGTTGATTTGATGAATGAGGTGTCTGTTGACGTAGGTCATTTTGAGCTCCTTCTAAAAAACTTACCTAAGTAACTAATTGCTTTCTTTATTGTACAGGAGCGTTGGCTAGATGTAAAGATATAAATTTAGTGACCCGAAATAAATTAATGAGCTGAAAAAGTTCGTTTCACCCCTTGTCCTTATTGAGTTTTTAGCATATTCCCAAAAGAATGCTAATACACTGTTACAAACCTAACAAAGAGAGTGTTTGAGGTGAGGGATCGTGGGCATATTTCACAAACCTACTTTTAAAACCATACAACGAAGAAGCGGCATAATGAACGAGTCTTTACAGAATACGGATCTCATTTCACACTTCTCACATCCATTTTAGGGAGGTCGAGTGGTGTGCACGATTACATCAAAGAGCGAACAATCAAGATAGGGAAGTACATCGTGGAGACAAAGAAAACCGTTCGTGTCATTGCGAAGGAATTTGGTGTTTCCAAAAGTACAGTACACAAGGATTTAACAGAGCGTCTGCCCGAAATTAACCCTGATCTGGCAAACGAAGTGAAAGAAATACTTGATTATCATAAATCCATCAGGCATTTAAGAGGAGGAGAAGCGACAAAGCTCAAATATAAAAAAGATGAAATTCTTGAAGGAGAGCCTGTCCAGCAGTCATAATCAGCTAGAATTGGCTTCTTGAAATCATTCATAAAACATCCGCAAAAAATTGTAAAGAACTTAATGTGCTTCCAACTTTTTTTCTGTATTTTATGATAATATATATAATTAGGGAGTAATGTGGATATTTACTGTGAAACAGATTTTCAAGGAGGATATAAATAGATGTTTGCAAGGGATATTGGTATTGACCTCGGTACTGCAAATGTACTGATCCATGTTAAAGGTAAAGGAATTGTTCTGAATGAACCTTCCGTAGTTGCACTTGATAAAAACAGCGGCAAAGTGCTTGCGGTTGGCGAAGAGGCAAGACGAATGGTTGGACGTACACCTGGGAATATCGTTGCGATTCGCCCGCTGAAAGACGGAGTTATTGCTGATTTTGAAGTTACAGAAGCAATGCTGAAGCATTTTATTAACAAGCTGAACGTAAAAGGCCTGTTCTCAAAACCGCGCATGCTCATTTGCTGCCCGACGAATATTACATCAGTTGAGCAAAAAGCGATCAAAGAAGCTGCAGAAAAAAGCGGCGGTAAACATGTGTACCTTGAAGAAGAACCTAAAGTTGCCGCTATCGGCGCGGGTATGGAAATATTCCAGCCAAGCGGTAACATGGTTGTAGATATTGGAGGCGGAACGACGGATATCGCGGTTATTTCAATGGGCGATATTGTCACCTCCTCTTCTATTAAAATGGCTGGGGACAAGTTTGACATGGAAATCTTGAATTACATCAAACGCGAGTACAAGCTGCTGATTGGCGAACGTACTGCGGAAGATATTAAGATTAAAGTCGCAACGGTTTTCCCAGACGCACGTCACGAAGAAATTTCCATTCGCGGACGAGACATGGTTTCCGGTCTTCCAAGAACAATTACAGTTAACAGTAAAGAAGTGGAAGAAGCCCTTCGTGAATCTGTCGCTGTTATTGTACAGGCTGCGAAACAAGTGCTTGAAAGAACACCGCCTGAACTTTCCGCTGATATTATTGATCGCGGCGTTATTATTACCGGCGGGGGCGCGCTCTTAAACGGCCTTGACCAGCTGCTTGCTGAAGAGCTGAAGGTGCCGGTTCTCGTCGCTGAAAATCCTATGGATTGCGTAGCCATCGGCACAGGCGTCATGCTTGATAATATGGACAAGCTTCCTAAGCGCAAACTAAGCTGATGCACAAACCTCATTCTGAAAAAGAATGGGGTTTTTTTATGAAAAAGCCTTCACGAATTGATGAGTTATGACGATAATAAGATAAAATACTGATTTTTATTTTAGAACGAATGTTCCTATATGACAACTGAAAAAAATGCCATTTTAGAGGTGGAAAATTTGTTAAAAGGATTATATACAGCAACATCTGCAATGATTGCCCAGCAGCGAAGAACGGAAATGCTCTCAAATAATATTGCCAACGCCAATACATCCGGCTATAAAGCAGATCAAGGCTCAATGCGCGCGTTCCCTGAAATGCTGCTCAGCAGAATAGAATCAAAATCTCCGGCCGGAACATCGAAGACGGAAATCGGTTCCGTGAATACGGGTGTGTATATGCAGGAGCTTAAGCCTCTGCTTACCCAGGGAAGCTTGAAGTCTACAGATCAGCCTACAGACATCACATTGGTCGAAAACCAAGTTCCTGTTAATACAGAAACCAATGAAAACGCGGCGCTTTTTTACCCGGTTCAGACAGCCGACGGCATCCGTTATTCAAAAAGCAGCACGTTCTCATTAAATGAGAATAATCAGCTGACGATTAACGGACGTTCTGTTTTATCGACGGATGGCCAGCCGATTACTGTTGATAATGAGGACTTCACTGTGTCTGAAAACGGTACTGTGACAACGAACGGACGGACAGCCGGCCAGATTGATGTCAGAATGGCAGAGGATGTCCGCAACCTGAAACGGGACGGAAACGATCTGTACAGCACAGCGGACGGCAATGATCTGCCAAGCGCAGCCGGTAATAACCAGGTCTCTTATTCATTAAAACAAGGCGTCTCTGAGCTCTCAAACGTAGATGTGACAAGCGCTTATACAGAAATGACTGAAGCGTACAGATCGTTTGAGGCCAATCAGAAGGTGATTCAGGCTTACGATAAAAGTATGGATAAAGCAGCCAATGAAATCGGAAAAATTTAAGATAACGGAAGAAAAAACGGGGGATATCAACTATGCTCAGGTCAATGTTAACGGCATCAACAACCTTGAACCAGCTGCAGCAGCAGATTGACACAATCAGCAGCAACCTTTCAAACAGCAACACAACCGGCTATAAGGCAAAAGATACGAATTTTTCTGAGCTTGTCAGACAGCAATTCGATCAGGTTGATGAAAAAAATGAGGAAGTGGCAAAAGCCCGGAAAACGCCGCCCGGCTTGCGCCTTGGCGTCGGAGCGATGATGAACACGCGTCTTGTATCTGATCAAGGAAGCATTCAGAAGACGGATCGCGATCTGGATATCGCGTTTACGTCTTCATCTCAATATCTTCAAGTGAATGTAAATGGGAAGCGCCAGTACACGAGGGACGGAGCGTTATATGTAACGCCTTCAGCTGCGAATCCCAACCAGCTTCAGCTAGTGACTGGAAACGGGAATCCGGTGCTTGATGAAAACGGCAATACAGTAAACATCAACAGTTCAATGAAAAACATCGCCATCAATAAAAACGGCACATTAACCGCATCTGACGGAAACACTGTTCAGCGGTTTAATCTCGGAGTGATCCAAGTGAATAACCCTCAAGAGCTGAAAGCGGAAGGAAATAACCTTTTCTCTATTGAAAACGCAGCGGCTTTTGAAGAGCTGAATGGCGCAAATAGACAAAACATCGGCGTGCAGCAGGGTTCACTTGAGATGTCCAATGTCGATATTTCAGAACAAATGACAGACTTGATCACGTCCCAGCGTTCATATCAGCTGAACAGCAGAACGATTACAATGGGAGATCAAATGCTCGGTTTAATCAATTCAGTCAGATAATAGTAATTTGGGCGTTTTCCATCAGCCGCGCATAATAAAAAAAGCGGCTTTTTCGAAATCGTCCTTTTTTTTGTAGTATTCCGTAATATCTTCTAAAAGCACTTCTAAATCCACCCATGCTTCAATTTTTTCTAATTCAAGTACATATTCAAGCAGCTGATCATAAGGGTCTTCATTTGATGTGTAAAGGGCTTCGAGTGTTTTTAATTTTAAGTAAATGGTTTGAATGTCTACTATTTTAGACAATTCTTTGCCTTTTTGCAGAAAAACTTTCGCTTCTGCAGTATTTCCTGTTTTAAACAGCGCTCTGACAGATTCGTATACACAGTGGAGATACGAGACGGGAGAATTCGTTTCAAATTCTTCGTTCTTTAACACTTTTTTAAAATAAAGAAGCGCTTCCTGATCTTTTTTTTCGGCTGCTTTTAAAAAGCCAAGGTTATAATAAGCGTGGCATAGCAGATTTTCGTCATGTAATTGCTGGGTTTTCTTAATGATTTCATTGAAAAGCTGTTCCGCTTTTTCATAGCGTTCTTGATCAATATAATTAACGGCGAGCAAAAGCTTGCAGGTGATCACTTTCTTGATGTAGCCAAATTGGTGTAAATAGATGTGTAATGCTTTTTTGACGTATTGGATGGAAAGCGGCGGTGATTTCATCATGTAATAGGCGCCGGCGGTTTGATAATATAAGTCAGCGGCTTCAAACGTATTTTGAATAGCATCCAGATATTGTTCCGCTTTTTTAAAATGATTTACTGCATGTTTCGGAGCTGTTTTTACCATTTCGTATAATCCTGAGAAAAAATACAGATAATATTTCAATTCATCATCCATTTTGTCTTCCAAACTGTATAGATCATCGAATAATAAATCAAGTCTGTTCTGATTTTCAAAAAGCAGCTGATGGCGGGCTTGAAACAATTGATAACGCATCCAAAGCTTTGGGTTCTTTTTGATCTTCGGAAGGTGCCGGTCAACTTTTTCTTTCAGCGGGCAAACATGATTCATTTTGCGTTTGCTCATTGCGGAATACCACTCGTTTAACATGTTTTGCATCTTTTTTTCAATAAACTTCGAAATCATTTTCCTACCTCTTTGCTATTGGTAAAATCTATAATTATCATATCATAACTTTTGACGGCTCTCATTGACAGTAGGTTACACATTTTAGCGCAGTTGAAAAAGAGATTAATTCATAATATACTTTTCAAATGTAGAGATTTGATCTTTGATGATTGCTATACATACTAATGCAGATAAAGGAGATGTCAAGAGAATGCTTGATACTCAGCAAATTAAAGAAATTATTCCCCACCGTTATCCGTTTTTGCTTGTGGACCGAATAACGGAAGTTGAAGAGGGAAAATGGGCAAAAGGTTATAAAAATGTAACGGCAAATGAAGAGTTTTTTAACGGGCATTTTCCTCAGTATTCAGTCATGCCCGGCGTATTAATTGTAGAAGCGCTTGCTCAAGTCGGAGCTGTAGCGATGCTGATTAAAGAAGAAAACCGCGGAAGACTGGCATTCTTTGCAGGCATTGATAATTGCCGATTTAAAAAACAAGTCAAGCCCGGTGATCAGCTTCAACTTGAGCTTGAAGTCATTCGCGCGCGCGGGTCAATCGGGCGCGGTAAAGGCATTGCCACTGTTGATGGTGAAGTCGTTTGTGAAGCGGAATTGACTTTTGCTCTCGGAGAATAAATGAAAAAAGGCAGATGGGCAGCGGCACATTTGTCTTTTTTTCTTTCAAAACATGTGGAAGGCAGGTGATTGTATGTGGAATGAATTTAAGGCTTTTGCCATGCGGGGAAACATCGTTGACCTCGCAATCGGTGTGGTAATAGGCGGGGCGTTCGGGAAAATCGTCACCTCTCTCGTCAATGACATCATCATGCCTTTGGTGGGTTTACTGCTGGGGGGGCTTGATTTTTCCAGCCTGTCGATTACGTTTGGCGATGCTGTAGTGAAGTACGGCAGCTTTGTACAGACGATTGTGAATTTCTTAATTATATCGTTCTCCATTTTTATTGTCATTCGGACTTTAAATGGGATAAGGCGCAAAAAAGAAGCGGAAGAAGAGGCGGCGGAGGAAGCAGCGGATGCGCAAGAGGAGCTGCTGAAAGAAATCAGAGATCTGCTGAAGCAGCAAACAAAGTCGCCGGAATAAAGAAAACCGCCGATTTGATACGGCGGTTTTTTTAATGCAGAACATATTGCTTCAGCATATTCATAGTGATGCTTTTCGCTTCAGTGCCGGTTCCGTCAATGTTTGTTACGAAACTGTACGCTCCATGCTCGGTGCTGACAAAGCCCGCATACCAGCCGATGCCTGAGCCAGAACCGGTTTTTCCATAAAGCGTATAGTGATCTTCGTCTTCTTGAATCATCATTCGTTTTACCGTTTTCATGACGCTTTTGTCGAATGGGAGTTTTTCTTTGTATAACGATTCCATAAAGTCTATTTGTTCGAACGGAGAGATTTTGAGAGTGCTGCTTAGCCAGAATTGATCAATCCCGCCGCTGATATCTTGGTTGCCATACCCTAATTTTTCAACCCATTCCTTCATTTGTTTTTCACCGATGTCACGGGCCATTGCCTGGTAATACCAAACAACTGAATATCTCATAGCTGAGCCAAGCGTGTGGTCTTGGTTCCAAATATCAAGTTCCCGCTTCACACCGTCCCAGTATTTGATGTCATATTCATCTTTAACAGCACCCGTTTGTAACCCAATAAGGGCATTAGGTACTTTAAACGTCGACTGCGGCGCAAATCTTTGGGTTGCGCGCTGATCGTTATAGACGAATGTTTTATCATGTTTGAGATCCCGCATGATAAATGTGCCGTCGCGGTCTGTGAAAAACTCATCAGCCTTCAGCTTTTTCATATTTGCATTTTTTTCTGCGGCTACAGCTTCTGCAGGTGTTTGTAAGCAGGATGTCATGAGGAGTGCCGTACCGATCAGTGATACAAGGACTGCTTGCATCTTTCGCTTGCTCAATATCTTCACCTCAGCACTTGGAGAGGGAATACGTCCCTCTCAACTTTTACATTTTTTGTTTAAACGCCTCAACCAGTTCTGTGCCTGTATAGCCTTCTTTTATAAGAGATTTCAGAATGGTTTCAGTGCCTTGCTGTTTTCTTGTGACCATTTGTCCGTAGATTAAAACCTGTATGCTTTCTTCCAGTTCGATGATGTTTTTCACTGCTGCTGTCAGTTGGGCGGGGCGATTGCTTTTTTTCGTGATCGTTACAAATACTTTGGCTTCCGTTTGGCTGTTTTGAAGCTGTTCAAAAAAAGACAGGTGTTCTTTCGCTACAAGCGCTTCAATCAGCCAGTGATTTTCACCGTCTTCTTTATTGATAATCAGCCCGTCAAGAAGGGGAAACTGTTCAATTGATTTTTCTTCCTTGTCCACTCGTTCCACATTCAGGTCAACCAGTTTAAAGGTTTTCATTTCTTTTCTCACCCCGCTTGCTTCCAAAGATTTCTGTCTTTCATTATAACATAAACGTTTTAGAGGAAAAAACGCAGCAACGCGGGGCCAGAGCATTTCGTATTGATGAAACATTTAATAATTTCAATTTTTTCATTATACTGTAACTGACTATGGATTACGGAGAGATGTGTATGAATCAATTTCGTTTGAAAGAAATTTACATTGACGGCACTCCTTCTGAAAATCGTCTGCTTCAAAAGGATGAAGCATATATGTTAAGCCGTAAAGATGTGTTTGAGGTTCATTTGAACAAAAAAGGAAGGATAAGCTTCCTATACGAAACGCATGACGGCATGGAGCAGTATAAAATCGAGCTGTCGATGCCGGAAAAAAAACTGAGCTTTCAATGGTTTGCATGGGATGGTTCTTCCTACGTGTGCATGAATACGCAAAATGGGCTGACAAAGCAAATATTTTTCTGGTTTTTAAAAAGTACATATTTCTTTAGAGGAAAAAAACAAAAGATGTTTTTAACTGATGGAAAAATGAAAACGAAAGATAAAAACATAGGCTGAAAGTAATTTTTAAGCGTTTTTCTTTTCTTATTGCATCAACTACAATACACATAACCGCAAGGAGAGGAGGAATCGCATGTTCAATCAGGTCATGCTTGTCGGACGTCTTACCAAAGATCCTGAACTTCGTTACACTTCCGCTGGTGCCGCAGTTGCACACGTTACGCTCGCGGTAAACCGCAGCTTCAAAAACGCTTCAGGTGAAACCGAGGCCGATTACGTTAATTGTACGCTTTGGAGAAAAACAGCTGAAAATACAGCATTGTATTGCCAAAATGGTTCTCTCGTCGGCGTAAATGGGCGGATTCAGACAAGGCGCTATGAAAATGCAGAAGGTGTTACCGTCTATGTAACAGAAGTGTTGGCTGACACTATTCGTTTTATGGACCCTAAACCCCGGGAAAAAGCTGCCGATTGACATCTCCCTGATCCTCCCGTTTTCAATCCATTCATGTTTACAGGATCTCCGCTTCATCCCCCTCAAAATTGACCAGTCGCACAGACTGGTTTTTTATTATTAAGAAAAAAACGGTTATAATGACACGTTTTCACTTAAAAGCATTGAACACATCTACTTGAAAACTTATAATCTCTTAAAGATGATTGAGAAGAAAAGGAATGAGGGCGTGTACCAAGAAGAAAGATTAGTAGCGATTTTGGATTTTAAAAAACAGCATAACCGTATTACGACAGAGCAGATCTGTACGCTCTTTTGAGTATCAAGGGATACAGCGAGACGGGATCTTGTGAAGCTGGAGAAACAGAATGTCATCATCCGCAAAAAGGGCGGTGCCATTTTACCGGAAAAGATGGCCGACGCTGTCACCTTGACCAATGACGAACACGACGCCCCACATATGATAAAAAACTGGCTGCAGGTTTATATGCTGCATCCAGCGTGCATCCTGTTGATAACCGGCGTAACGGATTCCTTGGACATCCGGCGTGACGGTCATGAACGGAAAAAAGCTGGCTCTTTCTATTCAGGAGCCAGCTTTTTTGTTATTTCATCGCGCTGAAGCGCTCAATGTAAACAATTCTTCGAGTTCCTGTGTGGAAAGCTCGGTAATCCAGTTTTCACTTTGAATAATTTGATCGTTCAAGGTTTGCTTCGATTCGAGCATGACATCGATTTTTTCTTCGATTGTTCCCGTCGTAATCATTTTATGAACATGGACAAAGCGCTCCTGGCCAATGCGGTATGCCCGGTCAGTGGCCTGGTTTTCAACCGCCGGGTTCCACCATCTGTCATAATGGATAACATGGTTGGCGGCGGTCAAATTAAGTCCGGTGCCTCCAGCTTTGAGTGAAAGAATCAGCGTCGGGTATTCTTTCTTCTGAAATCTTTCAACGAGGGAATCCCGCTCTTGCTTGGAAAGGCTCCCATTTAAAAATTGCACAGGTTCACCAAACGTTTTTTCAAGCAGCCGCTTCATCATGTTCCCCATCTGAATGTATTGCGTGAAAATGAGACAGCTTTCGTTTTGGGCGCGGATCGCTGTCATGAGCTCAAGCAATTTTTCAAGCTTGACTGATCTGCCTGCCAGCAGCTCGGTTTGCTCTTCTTTTAAATAGAGCGCGGGGTGATCGCATATTTGCTTGAGCCGTCCGAGCATGCTGAGAATCAGCGCCTTTCGCTGCATGCCGGTCAGTGATGTCATATGGTCAAATGTGTCTTTGACAAGCTGCTCATAAAGTGACGCCTGTTCGGCTGACAGCGGGATAAATTCTTTTTCTTCCAGTTTCTCAGGAAGATTAAGGGCGACCTCCTCATCCCGTTTCGTCCGCCGCAGAAGGAACGGCCGAATTAATTGCTGCAGCTGTCCGATTATCTTTTCGTCCCGGTCTTTTTCAATCGGCAGCACATAGCGTTTGTGAAAACCCGTCAAACTGCCAAGGTAGCCTTTATTCATGAAATCAAAAATTGACCACAGCTCAGTCAAGCGGTTTTCCATCGGCGTGCCGCTCAGCGCAATATGGTGCAGCCCTTTCAGTTTTCTGATGGCACGTGATTGCTTCGTATGTGCGTTTTTTATATTTTGTGCTTCATCAAGGCAGATTGTGTTCCATGTCACAGAAGCCAGCTCTTCCGAATCGGCATGAGACAGCCCGTATGAAGTGAGTACCACATCCGCGTGTTTGTAGTGAGCAGCAAAATCATCACCCTTTGGACGCCGCGGCCCGTAATGAAGCGCGATAGACAGATCAGGGGCAAAGGTTTGAAACTCCCGCTGCCAGTTGCCAAGTACGGATGTCGGCGCAATAATCAAATTCGGCGTTGTTTGCTGCCCGCTTTCCTTCACGTGCAGGAAATAGGCGATCATTTGAATCGTTTTCCCAAGTCCCATATCGTCAGCCAGACAGGCGCCAAAACCGCTTTCCCGCAGAAACAGCAGCCAGTTCATGCCATATATCTGATAGGGGCGAAGCGTCCCTTTGAAAGAAGGACTGACTTCATGGTCCGGCAGGTTCTCCGCGGTCGTGAGCTTCCGAATCAGTGACCTGAGCTGTTTGGACAGATCAAATTGGATGCCGGCAAAAGCAGATGCATCAATTAGATCTGACTCCTCAAGCCCGCCTTCCCCCTGATCCATTAGCTCGCGCGCCAGAATATCAGACATGTGAAGTCCTTCTGATTCCGCTTTTTCCATCAGGCGTTTCATCTGTTTAATAAACTGCGGGTCGATTTTTACCCATTGCCCGCGAATATTCACGAGGCGTCTATTGCTGGCGACAAGCTCATCGAATTCAGCCTCAGTCAGCTCAATCCCATTTGTCGCAAACCGCCAGTTGAAATCAAGCAGCGCATTCATGCCGACAAATGACTCGCCGCGCGGGGCAGACGACACTTTTGCCTTCAGCATCATGTTGCTGTCTCTGACAATCTGCCACCAGGACGGCAGAAGAATTTCAATGCCCATGTCGACAAGCGTCTCACTTGCTTCTGACAGAAAGAGCCAGGCTTCTTCCTCTGAGATCAATGTTGTTCCAGAATCAAATGACAGCCAAGGAACTGTTCTGTGAAAGCGGTCCTGTTCACGCGCAATTTTGTCACTGTGCGCCTGCCACGATTTTTTGAGGCTCTTTAGGCCGTCAAAGAATTCGACAGCGCCGCTTTTTTTATCTCGTAAAAATATCTCAATTTTCCATTCGTCACCGTCAAAGTCTGGTTCGTTTAAGCGCAGGCCGACTGTAAATGGAGATTGATCGTCAATCCAGCCGATCCGTACTAGAAAATCCTCTTCATCGAGAAAATGTCCGCGGAATGTCGTGATCGCAGGCGATTTTTCCTTAATGTGCTCCCATTTCTCCCGCAGGTCATCATCGTATTGGATGTAATCCTGCACTGCTGCGGAAAACCAATCCGCAGTAAAACCTTCCAGTATATTGTCGCGGTCTTTCCAACGAAAAACACCGTTTGTCCACGCTTTGTAGTCAGGCAGAAAATCACCGTCTGCGATAAATTCATAGATGGTCGAGGCCGCCTCGATCAGCGGCTCCGTTTCTTCTGTAAGCTGCACGGAGCTAAATGAGTTGAACGAGTTTTTGCCGAGAAGTTCTACAGTCATCCATGGAGAAAGCAAAACAGCGGTTGTCCCGATGAAGCTGACATCCTCAAGGAAGGTTCCGTAAAATGAGGATTCATGCCACTGGAACAAATGCCTTTTCATATGGCTGTAGGGAAGGGGCTGTTCATTCTCATCAAAGGCTGAGAGCGTAAATGACCCATCTTCCATTTGTTCGACGTGGATAAGAATTTCTTTAAGACTCGCCATCAATCAACTTTCCTTTCTGCAGTTCTTCTTGTAGTGCGCGCAGTCGCTTGTAATGCGAGCTCAATTGCTGAATGTACCGCTCCCATACCTTCAGTTTCTTCGCTTTTCTGTATAGGGTGCGCAGTTTTTTCAAATACCGGGCGGCTTCCTTATACGAACTGCGGTTTTTCTGATCGATAAAAAAGGACACTTCTCTGTGGTAAGCCGGAATCAGCGCCTCCGGATCACTCGCTGTAATTTCCTTCAACATGATTTTATCCATTTCATAGATGGAAAAGCCGACAAGGCTGTGAATTTCAATCCACTCGGCATAGCGTTTTTTCTCATATAAATGATGGCTGTATTCTGTGAACGTATACGGCAGACAGCCCGCGGCATAGCGTTCAAACAGCGCCTGGTCATTGGTTTGCTTCACATAGGCGTTCAGCAGAAGGAGCAGCTCGCCGATCACGTCGCGAATTTCTTTAAACGGTTTATCCAGTTTCGTATAACCCAGCGCAATCGGTTCAATCCGCTGGTACCATGTTTTCAGCCGTTTCCAATCCTTCTTGGCAGTCATTTCACCCAGCCACTGAAACGTATACGGCAGCGCTTCAGGCGGGAATTGATCAGCTTCCGCAAAAATAACGTCATCATTCTTCTGCAAGAAATCCAGATGCAGGCGTCCGAATTGCAATTCAGGTGAAAAACGCCGTTTGGCTTCTTTTTTTAAAAACTCCTGTTCGTGCGACACCCATTTTTGCCTCGATAGCAGCGTGCTCCAAATTTCAGCGAAAATACGGATGCGTTCATATTGAAAAACATCTTCTTTCAACAGCAAGTTCCGGATCACTTCCGGCGTTTTTTCCAAAAACGGATCAAGCGCAAATGACAGCGCGTATGTTTTTAATGTATCAATTGAGCTGTAGATCGTATCCATCAGCTGTTCAACATACGGATTGAGGGAATAAAAGTCTTGCTCGGGGTTCAGCTTGCCCGCTTCAATCAATGTGAACATCCGAAGCCAAACCGCAATCGAGGAATGAATCTGATACAGGCTTTTCAGCTCGGGTTTGTTCGGCGCATGTTTTTTTAAGGCGGACAAGTAGCCGTAATAGAGACCCTGCATATTTTGGCTGCCTTCCGGTGTACGCGCCTTCCAGAGAGAAAATTCTGCATCGAAAAAAGCGAGCCAGCTTGAAAGCGATTCTTCATTAGGCAGCACCTTTTCCTGAAACTGGCGGCGGACGAGTTCTTTGCTTTCCTCAAGCTTTTCCCTCTCGAGCCAGTGTTCTGTAAAAGTACCCACTCGCTCGAACATTGCATATACATATAAAAAAACAGCCAGCATATGGCGGCAAATTCTTCCGGACGGACATGAACAGCCGCTTTTGGCTATGACAAACAAGTTCAATGTGACCCGCACAGGCACAACATCCTGCACGTAAGCCGTAACTTCCGTCGGACTCATTGCTTGTAAACGATAGACTGAATCCTGCCGATATAAAATAAGGGCCTTTTTGATCAGCTGGACATTTTCCTCATTATAAGGAATAAGTTCCCTCAACTGTTCAGCAGATGCCAGCACATCGTCTTTAGAAATTATATTCTGAAGCATGATTATCGCTCCTAACCGAGTCACTTAATAAAAAGATCCAATTTCTCTATTATATCGCAACACATCGTCTTGAAAAAGTTTTTCCTAAAAAAGGACATAAAAAATGGAATGTGTCGAATGATGTATTAGAGATTGCAAATTAACAACCGGCATCATATAATAATCGTGTTTTCAACTTAATGGAAGCTGAAAGGAACAAAAAAATGAATGAAAAGAAATTAAATCAAGAGGAATTTCTGAAAATTTTGATGCATGCACATGAAATAGGTGAGCAGTCATCTGAGATGACGACGAAGGAAATGCTTGAAAATTTGATTTCACATATTAAAAATGGATATGCAACATAAGAATCCCGCACGCCTTTTTGCGGGATTTTTTATGTGTAAATACGTGATTTCCTGAACAAGAGAGATGACTAGACAGTAAATAGAGTAAAAAAAGTGTCGCATTATGGCACATGAAAAGCTGGGAAAATACGGTTTCTACGTTGTATAATCATAGATGGAAAAGAATGTTATAAGAGATTTGGAGGTATCATGGGAGAATCTACTAGTTTAAAAGAGGTCGTATCAATACTAACAAAACGCTTGCTTTTGATTATGAGTGTAACCGCAGCTGTGACTGCCGCGGGCGGACTCATCAGTTTCTTCGCACTTACACCCATCTATGAAAACTCAACTCAGATTCTGGTCAATCAATTGAAAAACGAACGAAAAGAAGTACAAATTAAAGATGTGCAAGCCAATCTTCAGTTAATCAACACGTACAACGTCATCATTAAGAGCCCTGCCATTTTAGACGAAGTTATTAAAGAAATGGGCCTGTCAATGACATCGCAAGAACTGAATGACAAAATTACCGTATCCAGCGAACAGGACTCCCAAGTGGTCAACATATCCGTCAGGGATGAAAACGAGGAAACAGCGGCTCATATAGCCAATACCGTCGCCTCTGTTTTTCAAGACAAAATCACATCTATTATGAATGTTGACAACGTCAATATTCTGTCAAAAGCTGAAGTTTCGGCACATCCGTCACCTATATCGCCTAAGCCGCTTCTTAACATTGCAATCGCGTTTGCGGCAGGGTTGGCAGGAAGCATCGGACTGGCCTTTCTGCTTGAGTATTTAGATCATACGATCAAATCAGAAGAGCAGCTCGAATCCTTGTTGGACATCCCGGTTTTAGGAACGGTTTTCAGCTTTGCCAATGAGACGAAAACAGCGAAAGGCTCACACGGTATCCATTCTGAAACAACAGGGAGTGGACATTTTGGCGCTTAGAAAAAGCAAAAGCTCTAGCGTGTGCAGGGAGGTCATTGCGATGGCAAAGCCGCAAACCTTAAACTTTGAACAATATCGGACGATTCGTACGAATATAGAATTTGCTTTAGGGGATCGACAAATGACATCAGTGATGATCACATCGGCCTGTTCCGGAGAAGGAAAATCAACAACGGCGGCTAACCTGGCTGTCGTATATGCCCAGCAGGGAAAAAGAGTGCTTCTGATCGATGCTGATTTGCGAAAACCCACAATACATACGGCCTTTCATTTGGAAAATAGGATTGGCCTCACATCTGTTTTATGTAAGAAAAGCTCACTGGATCAGGCTGTACAAGCCTCAAA
This sequence comes from Bacillus sp. SKDU12, assembly GCF_010093085.1. Lineage (GTDB taxonomy): Bacteria > Bacillota > Bacilli > Bacillales > Bacillaceae > Bacillus > Bacillus mexicanus. The sequence continues at coordinate 263,990 of NZ_MSRC01000017.1, forward strand.
TGAACAACGCCTTGACGTGCTGACGAGCGGTCCGATCCCGCCAAACCCGGCAGAGCTCCTCTCCTCAAAAGGAATGAAAGAGGTCGCGGATGCAGCGTGTGCGGCATATGATATGGTCATTTTTGATACGCCGCCTATTCTCGCCGCAGCGGATGCAAAAATGTTAGGCAATGTAGCAGACTGTTCTGTTCTGGTTATTTCAAGCGGGAAAACAGAAAAGGAACAGGCTGCAAAAGCGAAAGAGGTACTTGAATCGTGCAATAGCCAGCTCCTTGGGACGATTATGAATGGGAAAAAGCTTTCGAAAGAAATAAGGAACATGTCATAATAACGGGCATCTTGCCCGTTATTTTTTTTACGAAAGCCGGGAGACGGATATTCACTGTCACCTTGTTTCGGCAGCAGCGTCGGCCGACAGCATAGAAAATGGCAAGGCTGTGTCCGTCCGGATCATTACCCCGCTGCCGCATCATCAGAATAACGAGCCATCCGCAGACAGAGAAGCGGGCATATCAGTTAAACAAACGTTTCATTAAAGAAGATATCCTGTTAACCGTGCTTCCGAAGCAGGAGATCATAATCTTTGGCAATTTACTCTCACTGAATGATATGAAATCCATCCTGATCGATCAGGTTCTCTGATATGCGGAGCCGCACTTTTAGTATTGCCCGTCCTGAACACAACATAGAAATTAGTAAAAATCTTTGCCAGCTGTATTACCTTCTGAAAAAAGAGCGAAAGCATTTTCTCTCTAGTTTGCACGAGCCGATTTGAATCATCACATACTCATAATCTGAAAACGAGGGATTACGTTCTTCATGTGCTTAAAAAAGGATACGTTCGGAATATCCTTATATGCTGACGGGAAATGCCGAGTTTCTCCCTTGACCAGACGATCTTCAGACAGTTCCGCACAGCTGGCTCGCATTTCACCACTTTCTTTTTCAGAGCGATATAATAGTATATTGTAGGATTGAATCACATTTCAGAAATCTGTACAGGCTGTACCCGACAGGCTATGTAGGAGATTATCCGCATTCATGATAGGATGTTTTCATACGATAATACGGAAGCTGCAAAGCAGCAATTTAACTGTTGGAGGGAAACAATGAATATAACAGTCATCGGAACAGGCTATGTCGGTCTTGTGACAGGTGTTTCTCTTTCTGAGATTGGCCATCATGTAACCTGCATTGATATTGACGCTCACAAGATTGATGAAATGAAAAAGGGGTTTTCCCCCATATTTGAACCAGGCCTTGAAGAGCTGATGAAAAAAAATTCAGCGGAAGGACGGCTGGATTTTGAAACGAGCTATGAGAAAGGTTTGGCACAGGCGGACATTATTTTTATTGCGGTCGGCACACCGCAGAAAAGCGACGGGCACGCGGATCTGGCGCATATTACGGATGCCGCCAAACGCATCGCCCAGTATGCTAAACGGGATATCATCGTGGTAACGAAAAGCACAGTGCCTGTCGGGACAAACGATTTGATTAATGAGCTGATCACTGAACATCTTTCGGAGCCTGTCAGCATTGCGGTCGCATCCAATCCGGAATTTTTACGTGAGGGGTCGGCGATCTATGACACGTTTCATGGTGATAGAATCGTGATCGGAACAGCAGATCAGAAAACAGCCAAAACGCTTGAGGAGCTTTTCCGTCCGTTTCAAATTCCGATTTACCAAACGGATATCAGAAGCGCCGAAATGATCAAATATGCATCAAATGCTTTTCTGGCTACGAAGATCAGCTTTATAAACGAAATTTCAAATATATGTGAAAAAGTCGGTGCTGATATTGAAGCAGTTGCACACGGCATGGGACAGGATAAACGGATCGGTAGCCAGTTTTTAAAAGCTGGCATAGGCTACGGCGGCTCTTGTTTTCCAAAGGACACAAATGCCCTCGTGCAAATTGCCGGCAATGTCGAGCATGATTTTGAGCTGCTGAAATCAGTCATCAAAGTGAACAACAATCAACAGGCGATGCTGGTTGATAAAGCGCTGAACAGGCTCGGCGGGGTGACGGGGAAAACGATTGCCCTTTTGGGGCTGTCATTTAAACCGAATACAGATGATATGAGGGAAGCGCCGTCAATTGTCATTGCAGAGCGCCTCGCTGCGCTCGACGCCCATATTACAGCCTACGATCCTATTGCCGCCGGCCAAGCGAAGCGTGTTCTCCCGCAAGCTGTTGAATACAAAGAGACGATTGAGGAAGCTGTCAAAGGGGCCGATGCAGTCATGATTTTGACCGATTGGGCCGACATTAAACAATTCCCGCTCGCGGCGTATCAGAACTTAATGGAAACGCCGTTCATATTTGACGGCAGAAACTGCTACACATTGGATGAAGCTGCCGCCGCAGGAGTGGAGTATTATTCCGTGGGACGCAAGGCGGTTATTCCGTCTGGTGTCTTGCAATAATTATAAAAGGAGAGACTGGTTGCGCGCGCACCAGTCTTTTTTTCGTCTATTTCACATGATATGTCTATTTTTTTAAGCATGCAACATACCCGACTAAAGAGGCGGATCATCAATATCTGCCTCTCGCAAGTGTCTTTGTAACTACGACTTTAGGAGTTTTCGTTTTGTGAGGCGCTTTCATTAGTTATATAACGAACAAAAACAAGATCATAGACCTACATTTTAAGAGCGCCACACACCTAAATTAAGTCGTTTACCCTATTTATGCCACCTTCTGGCTATTTTAAAATATAATATATGGAAATAAAGTATGGAAAAGTCTATCTTCACGAGCCCCTCCATACGACTTTTTGAGTATTAAGAGGTGATTCAGATGGGTTACGAAAGTAAGCTTGCGGATATCAAAAGTTCGCTCAACGGAAAAATTTCCGATACGGAAGATAAGATCGAGAAGCTGAAAAAGGCAAAAAAGGACATACACACACTGCAAGAAGAGGCTATTACCGAAATCAAAAATATCGTGAAACCGGAATTGGGCAAGCACTGGACGGGAACAAAAGCGAATGATTTCGACAAGGGCAGAGAAGAGGCGAAATCGGAAGCTTCCAAGATTGTGAATGATAAATATAACGGGTATATGGCTTCGATTAACGGAAAAATTTTAGATCTTGAATTGGAAAAAGCCACTTATGCGTCGGAATTGTTCATAGCAAATGGTGCAGCAGATATTCTTAAAAAAGGAGAAGAATTCGCGGAAGAAGTCGGAAATACAATTAGACAACTAAAATGGTGGTGATCTTTTTTTATGTCAGAAATTAAGCTGAAGTACGACACAGTCATCAAAACATTGGATTCTGTCAAAGATGCGCTGGCTGATGTATCAATCGGCGCCGCCGGATCAAATGGCAAGAACAAGCTGGAATATACGAAAAAGTACCATGAGCGTGAGGCAAGCATTAAAACGATGCTGGGCGATTATAAAAAAGCCGTCCAAAAAAACATAGAAGACACAAAAGACAATGTCGACTCATTGAAGGAGCAGGACGAGGCAATTGGCGCAAAATAGCATAGAAAGGGCTGTGCAATGAGTAAAGTATTCGAATCAAAGACTTTAATCGAAGAAGCGAAGAGCAGAAAAAAACAATATGAAACGCTTGAAGAGCAGTTAGAAACCTTAAAAAAAGCGTTTCAGGCTGTAGCTGATTTAGGCGACGATTTTAAAGGAAAAGGCGCAGACAATATTAAAGATTTTTTTCAGGGACAAGCTGACATTGTCGATACGTGGCTGAAGCTTGTCTCAGCCCAGATCTCTTTTCTAAAAGGAATCTCTGGAGATGTCAAAGAGAAGGAATTAACTGATCATTATGTAGAAACGTCCTATCTGGAAAATGAGCTGACAAACGGGAGTTTGAAGGCGTTAGAAATTGTTTCTGCCCATAAATTAGAGATTGATAATATTTTCTCAAGTCTTGTCGGCATTTTGGATTTATCCTCTTATTCTCTTAACGATTACGCAGACAAGATGTACGACGCACAAAAAATCCGGCGCGATACGATTACAGCGGTTGATGAATTGGACGAGTCGCTGACCACAGAATATCAAAATCTGCAGTCGCTCGATAATGCCGTGCTTGCTAAGTACACCGCTTTAATGCAAGCAACAAGCAAAGGAAAAAGTGCCGCTCCTCTTCACTACAACAAAAAAGCATTCACCTCCAGCGAAGTTTATAAGGGTGCGATAGAAGCGGAAAAACAAGCGGCTTCTTATATCGAGGCGAAAGAACAGCAAGCAGAAGCAAGGCAGCTTCAAGAAAAAGCGGAAGAAGAAGCGAATAAACCATGGTATGAAAAAACATGGGATGGCGTCTGCACCTTCACAGGCGAAGTCACCGGCTATTATGATACGATAAGAGCAACCGAAGGCTACGATCCTGTCACAGGAGAAAAACTTTCCACAGCCGAACGCGTCACAGCCGGCGCCATGGCAGCCGCAGGGTACATCCCGGTCGTCGGCTGGGCAGGCCGCGCCTTCAAAGGCGGGAAAGCCATCTACAAAACAGGAAAAGCAGCTATCGCAGCCGAACACGCATTAGACGCCTACAAAACCGGAAAATCCTTAGACATTCTCAAAATGTCAGAAATGGGCGCATACGGCCTCGTCGCATCAAACGGATTCTCTGAAGCGGTCACAGGACGGGATATGTTTGGTAACGAAGTGTCAGAGGAGAAGCGGAAGCAAGGCGCACTGGAAGCAGCTCTGAGCTTGGTTGGAGCTGGTGCGCTGGCGAAGCATGCAGATAAAGGCATACCACTTGCAACTCATTCAAAAGTCCAAAAAGCTAACAAGACACTAGAAAAAGTAAAACAATTCAAAGTCCCAACAAACGTCCGCGTGTACGCAGAACGCCCTGTAACTCCAGATGGCTCCACGTTCGGAATCCCGACTGTCCGTGTAGATGTGGAAAAGACGGCTGTGAAGGATCTTGGGATTGTGAAGATGGCTAGTAGAGGTAGCAGTGGAAGTACTACTACAAGATTAATTCCAGGAACTCCAGGAAAGGTTACAGGAGGGAGTTCAACTAAATTAGGTAAAAATATGTTTGAGCAAATGGGACTTCCACGTTCAACAAAACGTACTCCATATCAGGCTCAACATATTATCCCGAAGGAGTTTAGAAGTCATCCAGTTTTGAAGAAGTTGGGAATGGATATGGATGATGCTTCAAATGGGTTTTACTTAAGGGTTCCGGATGATGATATAAGTGCTACTTCAAGGCATAAAGGATATCATTCAGTTTACAGTAGCTTTGTGAGAAAAAAATTAGATGAGATCGATGTTAACCAAAGTGTAGACGTCATTGAAAAACAGGTATATGACTTACAACAAAAATTAAGAGAATTACAAGAAAAAGGGTTGCCTCTTTATATGAGGGATGATTATTTAGAAACAGAATTAAAGAAAATAAAGGAGAAAGGATTAGAAGTATATAAATTAGAAAGGAAAGAAGGTAACGCCTCAACGAAACCGATTTGGAAAAGAGGCGGTGGAGCGACAGTTGATCTTTGGGAAAGGTGGTATAACAAGTAATGAGTTTTGGAAAATATCATAATCTAGTGGAAGAGGTAATTGAATTTTCAAAAACCTTAAAACCTATAAAACCAGTAAATCTATCTAATTATATTAAAATAATTAATGACCAAGAAAAGGCTGAATACTTGGCTTATGAAGAAGTGTACGGAGAAGATGAATATACTTGGAAAGATATAAGGGAAATTGAAATGAGTGAAGTATGGGAGCGATTTTACGAATTAGAAGATAATCAAAAGCCAGAAAATATAGACGCATTATTAGATATTTTTTCTGAGAGCATCAGACATACTTCTACTAAATTTAATACTTTTTTTGAAGATATAGTAGCTGACTTAAACAACTGTGCTATTAATAGATCAATTAATGGTAACACAGATAATTTTTTCGAAAAGATTTTTAAAATTTATAGAGCGGGTTATTTCCCATGTGGTTGGAATGGCGATTATCCTCACGGGACATTTATCGCCTTGAATAAAGATTAAAAGAGGTTTTAAAAACGTCAGTCTATGAATTAAATTCATGGCTGACGTTTTTTTTCCTCAGGAGAAGCTTTGTTTGCTGATATAATAGAATGATTTTAACTTTCTGAGGTGTCAATCGGCAGATAGGCCAATGTAGTATAAGGAGAAGCGGGATGGTCAGAGATCAAATTTTTCAATTACGGCGGTTTAAATTCTTGATGGCTGGTCTGTAGTATAGAATGATTTGAATTTAGAAAAATATGAACTACTAAAATTACAAAATGAAAAACGTAATGCTGTCGTTAAGGCATGGTCAATACCATATCAAAGTAGTTAGCTTAAAAAAGGATAACGTTTATAAAGAAGACTCTTTTTTTAATATAGAACAATTATTAGAAGAGTTAGAATATCAAATCTGGAGTGTAGGAAGTGGGATTTCAGAGGGTTTGCAGCAGCTAAGCCAACAGGTTCCTAATTTCCTAAGGCTTAAGATACCGGCGGGTTGGACTGTTGATTATATTACATTAAAAGATACTGCCCCTGAGACTTTAGAAACAAATGATGATGCTTGGTTATTTAACCTTTAATCAAGATCTTCTGCAGATTTACCATAAAACTAAAAACTTGTTGCTTGATGTAGGGTGGTACCCAGATGGGGGTCCAACCGGAAACTATTGCATTGAGCTAATAAAAAACGAATATTGGGAAAATCCTTTAGAGAATATTATATGCACTGAACTTAAAGAGTTAATTAAACAATTGATCATATTTTTATAAAGAAATTAAAAATGAATATTGATAAAAAAGCAGGTTATACTATCTGTTTTTTTAAATGAGGCATAATTTGTCTAAATAGCCATTGATACAAGGCTTTTCGCTAGATCGAAATACATAACAATTAAGCGTGGAGCCTATTTTAAGAAGTAAAGAGAGGAAAGCAATTGAAATGAAAGTACATCAAGTTCATGATTTTTATCTAAAAGATGAATCGGATTTTGTTCAAACACAACAATCCCTTCAACCCAAAATCAACCTATCACCAACCATCACCCCAGACTCCGTCAACACCTGCGCAGGCGTTGACCTCGCCTATTGGGAACAGGACGGAGAACCGTACGGGGTGTGCAGTATCATTGTCATTGACGCCCATACAAAAGAAGTCATTGAAAAAGTGCACAGTATGGGAAAAATCAGTGTGCCGTATGTTTCCGGTTTTCTTGCGTTCCGCGAGCTGCCGCTTATCATCGAGGCGGGCAGAAAGCTTGAGACGGAGCCGGATGTGTTTTTGTTTGATGGCAACGGGTATCTGCATTACAACCATATGGGTGTTGCCACTCATGCGGCTTTTTTTCTCAAGAAACCGACGATTGGGATTGCGAAAACCTATCTCAAAATCAAAGGCTGTGATTTCGAGATGCCTGAAAATGAAGTTGGCGAGTATACCGATATTATCATTGGCGGCGAGGTATATGGCCGTGCCTTGCGGACGCGGCAGGACGTGAAGCCTATCTTTTTGTCTTGCGGAAATCATATTGATTTAGAAAGCAGCTATCACATCACGATGAACCTGATCAATCAAGAAAGCAGGCTGCCGATCCCTGTCCGCTTGGCTGACCTTGAAACACATGTCTTACGAACGTTTTATCAGAAAGATCACACGTAACACTTGCGGCTCTGAGTCAGCAAGTGTTTTTTGTATGCTGTGTGCAATTTTTGGTTTGTTCTGACCAGTAATTCGAGCTTGTGGAAATATTTTTATTTAAATGTGCTCCGCGTCAACTCGATAAAAGCCTTCAATGGGGCAGACATCCACTTGTCTTTATGCCATGCCAATTGGGTGAAAACGGGGCAATCACTCCGCCAGTTGAGCTCTTTCATCCTGCCTGCTGCAATATCGTCTTTTACGGTCATCTCAGGCAATATGCCAATTCCAAGACCGGCCATTACGCATTGTTTGATGGCTTCTATGCTGACAAATTCCAATTTATTAGGGTAAACACCGGCGTCATGTAAAGTGTCCTCAAAGAGCATGCGGTAAGAGCAGCCGTCTTCTGTCAGCAGAAGAGTTTCGTTTTGAAGATTCTTCAATGTTACTGGTGAATGTCCAGACAAAGGGTGGTCATTTGCCGCTACCATTTTTATTTCATCCTGCATCAGAGATTCAATGTGCAGTGTGTCGTCCGGTCGATTTACATCCAAAACAAAGGTGATATCAAGCTGGCCCTGTAAAAGCTGTTCTTTGACTTGTTCGTTGGAAACATACGGTTTGAATATGAGCTTTACTTGGGGAAAAGCCTGTTTGAATTCTTTAATAATAGGCGGAAGGCGGTATGTACACTGGCTTTCCGTAGCCCCAATTTTCAACGTTCCCGTTGTTTCTCTTACATGATTTGCCGCCATTTTGGCTTCTTCAGTTAACGAGATGATCTTCTCAGCATACGTTTTGAACGTTGTGCCGGCCTCTGTCAGGATGAGCCGCTTGCCGAGCCGTTCAAATAAAGGCGTCCCGATTTCTTCTTCAAGTGATTTGATCTGAGCGGTAACGCTTGATTGGGCATAGTTAAGTATCTTGGCGGTAAGGGTAAAGTTTACATGTTCTGCCGCTGTAATAAAGGTGATCAGCTGTTTTAATTCCATTGTCTCTCTCTTTCTAAATCGGTTTTGCCGATTGGATTGATCGGAATATTCATCTGTATTGATCGGTGAATCCATTATATGATGAAGAAAATGATTCGTAAACAAAGGAGCAGATGCATCATGGAAATTGCGGTCATAAATGGCGGAACCCGGTGTGGCGGAAATACGGACATTCTTGCGGAGAAGGCAGTACAAGGATTCGGTGCCAAACACATTGATTTGAGAAAATATCATATCCAGCCAATTGAAGATATGCGTCACACTCAAGGCGGCTTCCGTCCGATTCAAGATGATTACGATTCTATCATTGAACAGATATTGCCGTACGATATTCTCATATTCGCTACCCCGATTTATTGGTTTGGCATGTCAGGGACATTAAAGCAGTTTATTGATCGCTGGTCACAAACGTTGAGAGATCCCGGGTTTCCTGATTTTCAACAGCAAATGACGAAGAAGCAGGCATATGTGATAGCAGTCGGCGGAGACAAGCCTAAGACAAAAGGGCTTCCGCTGATTCAGCAGTTTGAGCTCATTTTTGACTTTATGGGAATGTCTTTTAAAGGCTATGTGCTGGGAGAAGGCAATCGTCCCGGTGACATTCTTCATGATACTCAAGCGCTGTACGCGGCAAGCAGCTTATTAAAAAGAAGTGATGCGATATGAAGATAATGCTGTCGATTATCGCTGGCCTGTTGATCCTTGCATGCTTTTTATCTTGGAATGAGCAGTCTCCTGATTGGGTGCCGGTTGAAACCAATTCGCCTCACATTCAGCAATCTGTAAGAATGGCAGGAACCACACTGCAAATCAAGCACATGTACAAAAATGATACAGGCAAAGAAACAGCTGTCATTACGAATGGAATTTCTGGCCCTAAATAAAAAAGCACCTGTCTAGGTGCTTTTCTCTACAAATGAGGAATCACGAGGCCTCCATACAAAAATGCCGCGATAATCAGAAATGCCGGATGCATCTTGAATTTTGTCATGGCAAGGAGGGAAATTCCCGCAATCACTAGAGATTGGATCCAGCCGATGGCTTTGATGCCGTCGGCGCCGATTTGCCAAGTAAGGATAAGCATCATGACAGCGATGACTGGCTGAACGGACAGCGTCATTCCTTTGATGACGGGTGATTGGCGGAAGCGCTGAATAATGCGAAGCAGGACAATTAAGGCGAGTGCTGACGGTACGACGGTTGCGATCAGTGCAATCAGAAAGCCGGGCCATCCCCCTGCGCTGTAGCCGACATATGCGGCGATTTTGGTTGCGATCGGGCCCGGCAATGCGTTCGCAAGGGCGAGCATGTTTGAAAATTGGTCATTTGACAGCCAGCTGTATCTGTTGACGACTTCTTCAAACATCAGCGGGATAGACGCAGGTCCGCCGCCATACCCGAGCAGGTTTGCGATCAAAAATGCCATAAATAAATAAATCATGATCATGAGGCTGACATTCCTTTATCTTTTGAATGTTTATTTGTGTTTTTGTCTTTCAGTTTAAAATGAAACGCGCCGTACGCCAGGAAAATGATAATGACAAGGCCGGGATTGATCTGTAACGTTTGCAGACCGATAAAAGCGATGATAAAAAACAGGATGCCGGTGACCCAGCCGAAGCCTTTAAGTGCTTTTTGGCCAAACTCGTATGCCATAATGCCGAGCATGACGGCTATCACTGGCGTTACGGCGCCAATCATGCCGGCAACAATTGCTGAGTGGCTTAGAACATTTACAGCGGCAAACAAGCCGACCATAGCGATGCATGTAGGCAAAATATGAGCGAGGGTCGCCACGATTGCGCCCAGCGTGCCTTTTAGTTTAAATCCCAGATACGCAGCCATTTTTGTGGCAATCGGTCCAGGAAGCGCATTGGCGATTGCCAGTATTTCTCCGAATTCATCATCATCAATCCATTTATATTTATTGACCGCTTCATGGCGGATCAGCGGAATCACGGAAGGCCCGCCGCCGAATCCTAATACGCCGGTGCGAACCATAGCGGCCATCATATCCCGATAAGGATGGTTTTTCATTTATTTCTCTCCTTTACAGCTTCATTCCCATTCGGCTTTTGTATCGTTTAATCAGCATTTGGCAATCAACACTGACGACGCCTTCAAGCGGATACAGCCGTTTTGTTAAAAACTCTTCCATTTCTTGATCATTCGCGAAGATTCCATGCATGTGCAGTTTGCTTGGACCTGTCATGTGATAGAGACTGGTAACCGCAGGTTCTTCCTCAAGCTTAAGCGCGACATCCTCTAAAAATTGCGGTTCGACTTCGACATTGAAAAACACGGATACATGGATGCCGATTTTTGCGGGATTAATGACAGCGGTGAATTTTTCAATGACACCAGCTTCGATTAAATGGTTAATTCGAGTCTGGACAGCAACCCGTGACAAATCGACTCTTTTGCCAAGATCCGTATAAGATATTCTGCCTTCCTCGTGCAAAATTGTGAGGATCTGCTTGTCAATCTCATCCAGAACAAGGTTGGGGATTTGATAGTCATGACTATGACTCAATTGTTCCACCTGCTTTCGTAGCCTTTTACATTGTATTTTATCATAAAAATTACGTTTAGAAAGTTCAATTTGATTATTGTTTTCGAAATGAATGAAATAATGATTTTTTAATTTCGGAACGTAAAAAGTTTGTCAGTTTATCTTCCGAACCTATAGAGGCATGGCACCAAGCCTCCTTATACTGGAGAAAATCTCTAAAAAAGGGGGATGCGTGATGAACAAATCTGTCATTGGTACAAAACAAATGGTTGTCAGCCCGCATTATCTCGCTTCTCAAGCCGGAAACCAAATATTGGACAAGGGAGGAAACGCATTTGACGCCGCCGTTGCTGTGAGTGCTTGTCTGGCAGTTGTGTATCCGCATATGACGGGTCTTGGAGGGGATTCCTTTTGGCTGACCTTTCACGAGGAAACGAAGGCGGCAAGAGTCTACAATGGCAGCGGCCGTTCAGGAAAAAATGTCACGAGAGAAGTATACAAGGGAAAAAGTGCGATTCCGCTGAGGGGAATAGGCAGTGCCATTACAGTGCCGGGGATGGTTGATAGCTGGGATGCCGTATTGAAGGAGTACGGACGTATGTCTCTTGCAGAGATTATGGAGCCTGCACTCGAGTATGCCCAAAATGGTTTTCCAGTATCAGCTGATCAGTGCCGTCACACAGAAACGAATCTTGAGCTGTTGGCTTCCACGCCTTACACGGCCGAGATTTTTACAAGAAGCGGCAAAGCGCCTATTCCGGGAGAGCGATTTGTGCAAAGAGAGCTGGCAGAGAGCATGAATATGATTGCCGAGAAAGGAAGAAGCGCCTTCTATGAAGGAGATATCGCGCAGCGGATGGTCTCGTATTTACAGCATAATGGCAGTTACATGACACTCGATGACTTTAGAGCGCACCGAGGCGAGTGGATGGAGCCTGTATCAAGTGATTACCGAGGATACAGTGTGTACCAAGCGCCGCCGAATTCTCAGGGATTTACCGGTTTGTTAACTTTGAACATTCTGGAAAACTATGATTTTACTCACATTGAGCATGGGTCGTTCGAGTATTATCATGTGCTTGTGGAAGCGCTGAAAAAGAGTTTTGTAGATCGGAATGCCGTTCTGACTGATCCGGCGTTTGCTGATATTCCGCTTGATAAGCTTTTGGACAAAAGCTATGCGAAACGATTGGCGGAAGAAATCGGTCATATGGCGGGACCGGCAGAAAGCAGGCCGGTGGGAAGTGATACGGCATATGCGGCCGTCATCGATGCGGAAGGCAACGCAGTGTCATTCATTCAAAGCCTGTACTTTGAATTTGGCTCGGCAGTTACTGCGGGTGATACAGGCATATTGCTGCAAAACCGCGGGTCATTTTTCTCATTAGATCAAGATCATGTCAATACGCTTGAACCTAGAAAACGCAGCTTCCATACACTTATGCCGGCTATGGTCTGCAAAGACGGAAAACCGAAAATTCTGTACGGCACACAAGGCGGTGAAGGCCAGCCGCAGACCCAAACGGCGATTATTACCCGAATGCTGGACTATGGAATGCACCCTCAGCAGGCGATCAGCGAACCGCGCTGGGTGTGGGGAAGAACATGGGGAGAGGAATATGAAGGTCTCAGAGTCGAGGGCAGAGTCTCAGAAGCAACCATTGAAAGACTGCAAGCCATCGGACATTTTGTTGAGGTTGTCGATGACTATGATTCGCTCATGGGACACGCAGCAGCCATCAAAGTTGATGAAGAAGGCTTCCTTCAAGGCGGAGCCGATCCGCGCGGAGATGGAACAGCTGTGGGAATATGAGATATTAAAAGAAAATACAAATATAAATAAAAACGGTTAGAAAGAGAGCGGTGCCAAATAAATAGTATACATACTGCTTCTCTTCACGCTTATATTTCCACTCCATAAATGCACGAAAACCATTCATCAAGAATAGATATAAGATAAGCATATTCTCTGGAGGAAAACGAAACAAGGAAAAACCAAATAATATGAGCAAGAGGATGTCCAGCAGTCTATGTATGCTATTGACAGGTTGATACCACCGAGGCGGTTTAGGGATTCCCAGTCTTTTTCGGATATAGCTATAAAAAGCAATCGTGATAAAAAGAGTGGTCAGCATTACAATCAAAAAATGAGTGCCTTCCATTTCAATCCCTCCTTCTTACCTTCTCATTCATAAACACCCGGAGATTTATCCGGGCGTTTTTTAACGAAAACAAGGTCTTATTGACTAGTTTCTTCTATTTAAATAGTCCTCCTTATTTTAACTCGGACGAATCAGCGTAAATTCTTCGCCCAGCTTCGCATAGTGGTTTCCCGCCAACCTTGAGGCAGGCTTTAATTCATCCGCCAAAACATACCCTTTTTCCGCATCATACACCTTTTCATCGAGGTGGAAGCAGACCACTCTGCCGATAAGCAAATCTGCTGTGGTCACACCTTGGTCATTATCAAACGTGATATGCCGCTCTAATGTGCATTCAAATCGAATGCGTGCTTCCTTAATGCCGGGAACTGAAACGCTTTTGCTTTCGACGGAATGAAGCGAGGTGCGCGTGAGTTCGCTTTCGTCCGGCCCTATGCTTGCCGCCGTTTCATTGATATCTTCAATAATAGCTTCATCACTGACATGAACAACAAATTCTCCGGTTTTTACTGCGTTTCGGGCAGTATCTTTTTGACGTCCTTCGGTTCTGTTAACAGAGACACTGAGAAGCGGAGGATCTGAACTGACCACATTATAAAAACTGAAAGGTGCGGCATTTACCGCTCCGTTTGAAGAAAGGGTGGTTACAAATGCAACGGGACGGGGAATGACAGCACCTGATAATAGCTTGTATGTGTCTTTGGCATTAAGCTGATCCGCTTTAAATATGTACATAGCAACAACCGCCTTTATGATTAGAATACCTTGATTATAACGAAATGGTTTCAAGGAAACCAAATGATGCGGGTTGCATATGTTATGTCATGGCATATATCTAATAAAGGGAAAATTGAAAAATAGGCTCCGTGCATTTGCCGGCAGCCTATTGAGATGAAATTTCTGTTTATTTGTATTTCTTTTTGACTACCCAGCAATTGCCGTCTTTCCAGAACTCTTTTTTGCTATGATAATCATCTTCTTTTTTGTAGTGTTTCTTATAGGATTTTTTCTTATGGGAGCAATATGGTTTTTTCTGTGTGCGGCATGACTTTTTATAGCTGCGAGATTTTTTCTTGTGGGAACAGTATGACTTCTTGTAGCTGCGAGATTTTTTCTTGTGAGAACAGTATGACTTTTTGTAGCTGCGAGATTTTTTCTTGTAAGAACGGTATGACTTTTTGTAGCTGCGAGATTTTTTCTTGTGAGAATATGACTTTTTATGGCTGCGAGATTTTTCCTTGTGAGAGTATGACTTTTTATGGCTGCGGGATTTTTTCTTGTGAGAATATGACTTTTTGTAGCTTTGATATTTTTTCTTGTGAGAGCAGTATGCTTTTTTGTGGCTTAGATATGTTTTCTTACGAGAACGGTATGACTTTTTGTAGCTGCGAGATTTTTTGTGAGAACAGTATGATTTTTTGTAGCTGCGAGATTTTTTGTGAGAGCAGTACGATTTTTTGTAGCTGCGTGACTTCTTATGAGAAGAGTATGACTTTTTGTGAGAGTGGTGCGATTTTTTATGACTGCATTTTTTTCCATGAGGCTCTTGATACAAATAGTCCTTTAAACCTTCTTTTTTTGCAGATTTCACCGCTTTTTTGATGTCAGAATGGGAATAGTGGCCCAATTTGATATCCTCCTTTTTAAAAATGATGTTAAGGATGAAGATCCTTACTACACTCATAGTACGCGCGGTTTAAAAAAGTGTATAAGTGTTCCGCTGATATCTCACAAAAATAAAAGCCTAAAATTTGTTAGGAGGATCATGGATGAAGAATCAATCTAATTTGCCGCTTTATCAGCTGTTTGTTCATCCGAAAGACTTGCGTGAATTAAAAAAGGACATATGGGACGATGAGCCAGTGGAAGCTGTGTTGAAGGTCAATCAAAAAAGGATGGATATTGACATCGCTTATCGGGGCTCCCATATCAGAGACTTCAAAAAGAAGTCATACCATATTTCGTTTTACCAGCCGAAAACTTTCCGCGGCGCACGAGAGGTTCACTTAAATGCGGAGTATAAAGATCCTTCCATGATGAGAAACAAATTGTCTCTGGATTTTTTTGCTGAGCTTGGGACGCTGTCTCCAAAGGCAGAGTTTGTGTTTGTGAAGTTGAATGGGAAAAATGAAGGGGTTTATCTTGAACTGGAATCCGTCGATGAATATTATTTAGCGAAAAGGAAGCTGGCGGATGGTGCGATTTTTTACGCGGTAGATGATGATGCTAATTTCTCTCTGATGAGCGACTTAGAAAGGGAAACAAAGACGTCGCTTGAGCATGGATATGAAAAGAAGACAGGGACTGAGGAAGACGATTTTTATTTACAGGATATGATCTTCAAAATTAATACTGTCCCTAAAGCTCAATTTAAATCAGAAGTGACAAAACATGTAGATGTAGATAAATATTTGCGCTGGCTCGCCGGCATTGTATTCACCTCAAACTATGATGGCTTTGTCCACAACTACTCATTGTACAGAAGCAGTGAAACAGGATTATTTGAGGTGATTCCTTGGGATTATGATGCGACTTGGGGCAGGGATATCCATGGGGAGCGGATGGCTGCCGATTATGTAAGAATTCAAGGATTTAATACACTAACCGCCCGGGTTTTGGATGTACCCGAATTTCGCAAGGCCTATAAGCATCTGTTAGAAAAAACGCTCCAATCTCTTTTTACAATAGAATATATGAAACCGAAAATAATGGCGATATATGAGAAAATCAGGCCGTTTGTTCTGATGGACCCATATAAAAAGAATGATATTGAGCGTTTTGACCGTGAGCCAGATGTGATTTGCGACTATATTATAAAAAGAGCTGATTACCTCAAAAGTGAGCTTGATCTTTTATCCTGATGATAAACGGGCGGATTCCGGAGAACGGAGCGCCTTTTTTATTTATCGTTCATTTAATGATTTGGATATTTCGACAAACTTCCTTAATACAGGGTTTTGGCTGTCTTTTCGATATGCGATCACCCATTCCGCTTTGAGCTGAAAATGATCAACGCTGCGATACGTGACATCCAGATTAAACAGCCTTCTGGCCGAGGAGGGGACAATGGTAATGCCGATGCCCGCTGTTACCAGCCCGATTACCATTTGATATTCTGTCGCTTCTTGAACGATATTCGGCACAAAACCTGCGTCTTCACAGAGCTTTGAAAAGTCGTTATATAGTGTGGGCCACGCTTCTTTGGAAAGGGTGATAATCGGTTCGTCTTCCAAATCGGTAATGTCAATTGATTCTTTTAATGCAAGCGGATGCTGCTTCGGCAATGCCAGGATGCATGGACTGCTCTGGGTTTTTTCAATTTGCAGCTCGGGATGCTCTAATGGCGGATGGAGAATGCCGATATCGATATTTCCCTTGAGTAAATCCTCCTGCTGCCGATAAGAAACGATTTCTTTCAGTTCAATTTTTACAGATGGGAACTTTTTTCGGTATTCCCGGATGATCGGCGGCAGAAATTCATAGGTGGCTGATCCGACAAAACCAATAACGAGATGCCCGTGTTCGCCCCGGTCCGTCCGCTGGGCAAGTTCAATTCCTTGGCTGATTTGCATCAAAGCTGACCGGCAGTGATTTAAAAAGATTTCGCCAGCTGCGGTTAGCTCAACAAATCGTTTTGTCCTCTTTAAAAGTGTTACCCCGACTTCTTCTTCCAGTTGTTTGATCTGCTGGCTGAGGGGAGGCTGTGTCATGTTCAGCCGCCGGGCAGCTTTTCCGAAATGAAGCTCTTCGGCTACTGCGATAAAGTATTGAAGATGGCGAAGCTCCATTCAATATGCATTCCTTTCCATAGGTTAATAATTCGTAATACATATTAATCATAAGGCGAATCGATATTGGAGGTCAATTTCCAAAGAGTGTATAGTGAAAAGTATCACAAGAAATATTTAAAATTTTATGTTTAAAATGCATAATAAGGAGTGAGGGTGTTGACAAAAGCAACAAAAGAACAAAAATCCCTTGTAAAAAGCAGAGGGGCGGAGCTTGTTGTTGATTGCTTAGTGGAGCAAGGTGTCACACATGTATTTGGCATTCCAGGTGCAAAAATTGATGCGGTATTTGACGCTTTACAAGATAAAGGGCCAGAAATTATCGTTGCTCGGCATGAACAAAATGCAGCATTTATGGCGCAGGCAGTCGGGCGTTTAACTGGAAAACCGGGAGTTGTGTTAGTCACATCAGGACCAGGTGCTTCTAACTTAGCTACAGGGCTGCTGACAGCAAACACTGAAGGTGATCCTGTTGTTGCACTAGCTGGGAACGTGATCCGTGCAGATCGTTTCAAACGGACACATCAATCTTTGGATAATGCGGCGCTATTTCAGCCGATTACAAAATACAGTGTAGAAGTTCAAGATGTAAAAAACATACCGGAAGCTGTTACAAATGCATTTAGGATAGCGTCAGCAGGTCAGGCTGGGGCCACTTTTGTGAGCTTTCCGCAAGATGTTGTCAATGAAGTTACAGATGCAAAAAACGTGCGTGCTGTCGCAGCGCCAAAACTTGGTCCTGCTGCCGATGATGCAATCAGCGCGGCCATTGCAAAAATCCAAACAGCGAAACTTCCTGTCGTATTAGTCGGCATGAAGGGCGGAAGACCGGAAGCGATTAAAGCAATTCGCAAGCTGTTGAAAAAGGTTCAGCTGCCATTCGTGGAAACTTATCAAGCTGCAGGTACTCTTACGAGAGATTTAGAGGATCAATACTTCGGCCGAATCGGACTATTCCGCAACCAGCCGGGCGATCTTCTGCTTGAGCAGGCTGATGTTGTTCTGACAATAGGCTACGATCCAATCGAATATGATCCGAAATTCTGGAATGTCAATGGAGACCGGACAATCATTCATTTAGATGAAATTCTGGCAGATATTGATCATGCTTACCAGCCGGAGCTGGAGTTGATCGGCGATATTCCATCTACGATCAATCATATCGAACATGACGCTGTGAAAGTGGACTTTGCTGAACGTGAGCAAAAGATCCTTTCTGACTTAAAACAATATCTTCATGAAGGTGAACAGGTGCCTGCTGATTGGAAATCAGACAGATTGCATCCTCTTGAAATCGTGAAAGAATTGCGAAACGCAGTCGATGACCATGTGACAGTAACGTGCGATATCGGTTCACATGCGATTTGGATGTCACGTTATTTCCGCAGCTATGAACCATTATCATTAATGATCAGTAACGGCATGCAGACACTCGGCGTAGCGCTTCCTTGGGCAATCGGCGCTTCATTGGTGAAACCGGGAGAAAAAGTAGTATCCGTCTCTGGTGACGGCGGTTTCTTATTCTCAGCAATGGAATTAGAGACAGCAGTCCGTTTAAAAGCACCAATTGTACACATTGTATGGAATGACAGCACATATGACATGGTTGCATTCCAGCAATTAAAAAAATATAATCGTACATCTGCGGTCGATTTTGGAAATATCGATCTCGTGAAATATGCAGAAAGCTTCGGAGCAACTGGCCTGCGTGTAGAATCACCAGACCAGCTGGCAGATGTACTGCGTCAAGGTATGAACGCTGAGGGTCCTGTCATCATTGATATACCGGTTGACTACAGTGATAACGTTAATTTAGCAAGTGATAAGCTTCCGAAAGAATTCGGGGAACTCATGAAAACGAAAGCTCTCTAGCACTCACTCTGCGCGTCACCACCTGTTTTATAAACAGAACCAAATAAAAGGAGTGAAGGGAATTATGAAAGGCGAAAGCAATACTCAAGTGCTCAGCCGCGGCCAGAAAGATCAGCCTGTGAGCCAGATTTATCAAGTATCAACAATGACTTCTCTTTTAGATGCAGTATATGACGGAGATTTTGAACTGTCAGAGATTCCAAAATACGGAGACTTCGGTATTGGGACCTTTAATAAGCTTGATGGAGAGCTGATTGGATTTGACGGTGAATTTTACCGTCTCCGATCAGATGGAACTGCGACACCGGTCCAAGACGGAGATCGTTCTCCATTTTGTTCATTTGCGTTCTTCACACCGGACATGACGCACAAAATTGATGCGAAAACAACACGTGAAGAATTTGAAAAAGAGATCAACAGCATTCTGCCAAGCAAAAATTTATTTTACGCTATCCGCATTGACGGATTGTTTAAAAAAGTGCAGACAAGAACGGTAGAACTGCAAGAAAAACCTTATGTGCCGATGGTTGAAGCGGTCAAAACACAACCGATTTTCAACTTCGACAATGTGAGAGGAACGATCGTAGGTTTCTTGACACCTTCCTACGCTAATGGAATCGCTGTTTCTGGCTATCACCTGCACTTCATTGACGAAGAACGCAATTCAGGCGGACACGTTTTTGACTATGTGCTTGAGGATTGCACGGTTACGATTTCTAAAAAAATGAACATGAATCTCAGACTTCCGAATACTGCTGATTTCTTTAATGCGAATTTGGATAATCCTGATTTTGCTAAAGATATCGAAACAACTGAAGGAAGCCCTGAATAAAGAAAAAAGAAAGCCTCCTGTGCGGAGGCTTTCTTTTTATTTGAAACTTTTACTGGCTTTGGATAAAATAACGCCAAAAGGGTAAGGGTGTGGTCTGATGAAAGTATTGGTTTTAGCAGTTCATCCTGATATGGAAAACTCAGTTGTTAATAAAGCATGGACAGAGGAATTAAGTCAACATGACAATATCACAGTACGGGAGCTTTATAGGGAATATCCCGATGAAGCGATAGATGTTGCGAAGGAGCAGCAGTTGTGCGAGCAATACGACCGAATTGTCTTTCAATTTCCGCTTTATTGGTACAGTTCTCCGCCCCTCTTGAAAAAATGGCAGGATCTAGTGCTGACTTATGGCTGGGCCTACGGTTCAGAAGGAAACGCCTTGCATGGAAAGGAACTGATGCTTGCTGTTTCAACTGGCGCCGAAGCAGAAAAATATCAGGCTGGCGGGGCTAATCATTACTCAATCAGTGAGCTTTTGAAACCATTTCAGGCTACGAGCAATCTGACTGGCATGAAATACCTCCCGCCATATGTGTTCTATGGCGTGTCTTATGCCAGTGTGGAGGATATTTCTCTCAGTGCAAAACGGTTAGCCGATTACATTCAGAAGCCTTTTGCTTAAAAAAAAGCCCTGGCCGGCATGCGGCCGGGCTTTTTATGATTAAAAATCCGGAAGCTCGGACAGGTTATTTTCTTTTATGCCGTCCGGTTCACTTCTCAAAATGTCACGTCCGTATTTATGAAAAACATCAACATGAGCGAGTTTGCCCGCTTTTGCTTCTGAAAGCGCAGTGGGATAGTCAAGCTCTCTTCCCTCGTTTGTTTTCACTGCAATAATATTATTTTCTTCATTTCTTTTAACGGCGATAATTTCTTCTTTTTCGGAAATAGTTTGCTGGTCGGCAGTTGTTTGCCGGGTTTTATACGATTCATACGCCGCTTCAAATTGATTCATATTCACACCTCCAATATGTAACGTGAGCAAAAATGTCGATAATCATGTACGGTTTCGACACAGCTTATGACAATATTTCCTGAGAAATATCTTGGAGATGTGACAAATCTATACATAAATAAAAGGGATTCCGTATAAAAAGGAATCCCTCTGAGTTATTTTGTCATGTGTAAATCCTTTGTTTTCATATAACCTGTCGCACCGCCATAATCAACATTCACCCAGTTAAAATCAAAACCGTCTTTTTTCGTTTTACTCCAGCCTAAAAAAGAAACGCTTGTGCCTGCGGGGATAGTCTTGATGCTTTTTCCTTCAGCAGATGAATATACCTTTGTTTTTGTTTTGGTTTTTACGGTGGTCGCTGCTTTTACAATGTAATGAGTAGAGACAAAGCCTGTTTTTCCGTTTTTATAATGAACCTTTGCCCAGTCAGCGTTTGCGAAGGAGATCAGCTTTAAGCTGTCGCCTAAGTGCAGCATATCGGCTTTCTTGCTTGATGCGGAAGCCTTTGTTCTGACATTTAGCGCCTCTGCTGACACCAAATAAGAATCAATCGGATAGCTATATAAATCATCAATACTTACAGCTGTGTCTGGCTGTTGTGCATGAATCGTGCTTGCGCCCCCTGCAGAAGCTGCAGTCATTCCGGCTGCAAGTGCTAAAGTTGATAGTATTTTTGTTGTTTTGTTCATTTCGTTCCTCTCCTCACGTAAGAGAAATAATTTTCATTTTATATCCCTATTCACGTTTTCACAGATTCCTAAACATCAAAAAAGATCAGATGAACATCTGATCCGCAGCCATTATTTTTATGTTTTTCGTTCGACAGGCTTTCACTTGTTGTCCGCGCAAAACATTATCGGCTGCTTCTATGGCCGGTTTACCGATCAATTCAGGCTGCTGAGCGACAGTGGCTGAGAGCTTTCTATAGAAATGGAAATGGATTTTGCAGCCCTGCATCTGTGATCACAACTTTGTCAGTATAGCCAGGGTCGGCTAACAGCTTGGTAAGACGGCCGTCAGTATGCTGTTTTTCAGGACAGCAGCTCTTCAATTTCATTTCTTGTGGGCATTCCGCCTTGCGCACCGAAGGAACAGACGGAAAGGGAGGCGGCACGATTGGCAAACCGCAGTGCGGCATCAATGTCTTTTCCCTCAGCCAGTGCCACAGCAAAGGCTGCGTTAAAGGTATCTCCGGCTCCGGTTGTATCAACGGGCTCAACAGGGAAGGACGGGATGAGACGCTCCCTGCTTCCGGCTGAATAGCGGACGCCTTGTTTTCCTTCCGTAATAAAGAGCTTCGCCGGATAAAGCGCCAAGGCTTCGGAAACGGTAAGATCAGGAAATAAGAGTGATGCTTCGTGTTCGTTCGGCGTGAGATAGGTGGCATGATCAATTGTTTCTTGTTTCAACGGGCGGGCTGGTGCCGGGTTTAGCATGATCGGAATGTCATGAGAATGGCAGTAACTGCACACCTCATCAACCGTTTCTTCCGGAATTTCCTGCTGAATCAGGACCATGTCGGCTTTTTCAATCTGTTCAAGCGCGTTTATCGCATATGAAGGAGTGATGTCATCGTTTGCCCCTTTGATGACGACAATGCTGTTATCACCTTCAGCAAGCACAATATGGGCGGTTCCGCTTTCTTTATGTGTAACCGATTCGATATAGTCTGTGCAAACGCCATTTGCTTTTAAGTTTTTCAAAATGGCTGTTCCATAATGATCATCTCCAACCTTGCCGACCATAAACACATGTGCTCCTAGTCTTGCAGCAGCAACGGCCTGATTTGCTCCTTTACCGCCGGGCACCGTTTGCAACGATGTGCCAAGCACCGTTTCTCCAGCTTTTGGGCGTTTGTTTGAGGTGACCACTATATCCATAGAACAGCTTCCAATCACACAAATATTACGCATCATGATCTTCCTTTCTTGTCGTCTTTCTTCTTATATAGGTGCAGGCATTTGAATCGCCATTTCTGTCAGCGCCTGTTTTTTGATGGTGCCCAAAAGCAGCTCGCTTTGCGCAATGTCGTCATAGCCGAGAATTTTAATGTCCTTCGGCACATTTATTGCGCGATCTAATGCTTCATGTAATACTGCAGCGGCTTTAATATCATTACTCGCTATCGCATCATCTGTCTCATGATAAGCGGCAAATAGCCCTTTCGCCATCGATTACGAGCCTTTAGAAGAAAAGAAAGCCGTCTCAGTGACCTGAAAATCAATTCAGCCTGCTGTAAGGTCTCCAAAGCACCGTTTAACACGGGCGGGACCTCTTAGAAGAGCGATGAGCCGTCTTTTTCCGTGAGTGATGGCTTTGGCGGCTAATTTTCCTCCTGTACAATCGTCACTGGACACAGAAGGAGCGCCTTCAGGTTTTCTGCCAAAAAAATGACTGGATGCTTTATGCCGCTGTATTCCTCAAGATTCGGGTAATTCATCGTTGCGGCAATAGTGCCTGCAACATAATTTTGCTAAAAGGGTTGAAGGTACTCAAGTTCTTTTTTAATTACTATTGCTGAAGATAAGGTGATATCCTTCTCGATTCAATTCATCCTCTGCGCCGCGTGCCAGCTGCGGGAAGAAAGGGTTTTGGATATATGGGAAAAAGCCCGATCAGCCGGGATTCTCTTTTATAAAGGCTTCATTCGGGGAATCATTCAACTTCTCCATCGCCGTTAATTCAGGACGCGGGAAACCATCGCAACTGGAAACTCCCGACGCTCCGGCGACGTCTTTAATTGTAGACAAAAATGTTCCCCCTATTATGTAACCGTTTACGAAAATAGGTTATCATGACCTATTAAAAGTTGGCAATAAAAATATCGAAATCTATTATAAATTGTATACAAAATTATGAAATTTTAAGATTTTCGCTCTTTTTTGACACGATCTTCACAAATTTGGATAAAGAATTCTTGAATAAATATTAAGTTTTATTAAAAATGTTTCAAAATCATGCGTTTAGACCTGTAAACGAGAAAAACGGGGAAAGACTATCCGCTTATAAAATGTTTAATTATGTTAGAGAATACAGACCTCTATATTTAGCAATTTCATATATGATCTCTATAGTCATTTTGAAATAGGACTGCTTTTCCCTCTTCCGTGCAGAAAGGATGACATGATGACCTTGTCCTTAAGAAACAGACGAAACGATTTTGTGTTCATAAGAACCGGAAACACGCATGACAGCAAGAAAAGCTTGATAATCAGGGCTTAAAAAAAGATTGATTTGAAATGCATATTAAATGTAAACAGTGAAGTGAGACTATACGTCCAGAAGCATGTCAGGAGAATAATGAAAGCGCATTCCTTTAGGCTTTTTAAAAAAGAGGTAAGGTGTAAGTCCTGCTGTTTTCCAAAAAAAGAAAGCGGATTGTAGGTACAATATCTCTTTCAAAAGAGAAGTTTGGCTCAGTGAATCATGAGCGATTATGTTACATAATGCCGATTGAGAAATCATAGTGATTCTATATACTGATGAATGAATTTACAACAATATAGAAGGAGATGTCGATAAGCAATGTGGTTACTCATTATAGCCTGTGCTGTCATACTGGTCATCGGAATATTAGAAAAGCGACGACATCAGAAGAACATTGATGCCCTCCCTGTGCGAGTGAATATTAACGGCATTCGGGGAAAATCGACTGTGACAAGGCTGACAACCGGAATATTAATAGAAGCCGGTTACAAAACTGTTGGGAAAACAACAGGGACAGATGCAAGAATGATTTACTGGGACACACCGGAAGAAAAACCGATTAAACGGAAGCCTCAAGGACCGAATATCGGAGAGCAAAAAGAAGTAATGAAAGAAACAGTAGAAAGAGGGGCTAATGCTATCGTCAGTGAATGTATGGCTGTTAACCCGGATTATCAAATTATCTTTCAGGATGAACTTCTGCAAGCCAATATCGGTGTTATTGTTAACGTTTTAGAAGATCATATGGATGTCATGGGACCGACGCTTGATGAAATTGCAGAAGCGTTTACCGCTACTATTCCTTATAATGGCCATCTTGTCATTACAGATAGTGAATATACTGAGTTCTTTCAACAAAAAGCAAAAGAACGAAACACAAAAGTCATCATTGCTGATAACTCAAAAATAACAGATGAATATTTGCGTAAATTTGAATATATGGTATTCCCAGATAATGCTTCTCTTGCACTGGGTGTGGCTCAAGCACTCGGCATTGACGAAGAAACAGCGTTTAAAGGAATGCTGAATGCGCCGCCAGATCCGGGAGCGATGAGAATTCTTCCGCTGATCAGTCCGAGCGAGCCTGGGCACTTTGTTAATGGGTTTGCCGCAAACGACGCTTCTTCTACTTTGAATATATGGAAACGTGTAAAAGAAATCGGGTACCCAACCGATGATCCGATCATCATCATGAACTGCCGCGCAGACCGTGTCGATCGGACACAGCAATTCGCAAATGACGTATTGCCTTATATTGAAGCAAGTGAACTGATCTTAATCGGTGAAACAACAGAACCAATCGTAAAAGCCTATGAAGAAGGCAAAATTCCTGCAGATAAACTGCATGATCTCGAGTACAAGTCAACAGAAGAAATTATGGAATTGTTAAAGAAAAGAATGCACAACCGTGTCATATATGGCGTCGGCAATATTCATGGCGCCGCAGAGCCTTTAATTGAAAAAATCCACGAATACAAGGTTAAGCAGCTCGTAAGCTAGGAGGAAACGCAGACATGTTCGGATCAGATTTATACATTGCACTTATTTTAGGTGTGCTACTCAGTTTGATTTTTGCAGAAAAAACAGGAATCGTGCCGGCAGGACTGGTTGTACCGGGATATTTAGGACTTGTGTTTAATCAGCCGGTCTTTATTTTACTCGTATTGTTAGTCAGCCTGCTCACTTATGTCATTGTGAAATACGGTTTATCCAAATTTATGATTTTGTACGGACGCAGAAAATTCGCTGCCATGCTGATAACGGGAATCGTCCTGAAAATCGCGTTTGATTTTCTATACCCGATTGTTCCATTTGAAATCGCGGAATTTCGAGGAATCGGCATCATCGTGCCCGGTTTAATTGCCAATACCATTCAAAAACAAGGGTTAACCATTACGTTCGGAAGCACGCTGCTATTGAGCGGAGCGACATTTGCTATCATGTTTGTTTACTACTTAATTTAATGTAAGGTGTGTCAAACGATGAAAAAAGAACTGAGCTTTCATGAAAAGCTGCTAAAGCTGACAAAACAGCAAAAAAAGAAAACCAACAAGCACGTATTTATTGCCATTCCGATCGTTTTTGTTCTCATGTTCACGTTTATGTGGGCGGGAAAAGCAGAAAAGCCAAAGGTCAAAACGTATGCTGATGATGTTCTCTCAGCCTCTTTTGTCGGCGATATTATGATGGGCCGTTATGTTGAAAAAGTAACGAAACAAAAAGGGGCAGACAGTGTTTTTCAATATGTTGAACCGATCTTTAAAAGCTCGGATTATGTAGCTGGAAACTTTGAAAATACGGTAACGTATCAAAAGGATTATAAACAAGCCAAGAAAAAGATTCATTTGCAGACGAATAAGGAATCAGTGAAAGTCTTAAAGGATATGAACTTTACGGTTCTCAACAGCGCAAACAATCACTCAATGGATTACGGCGTGGAAGGTATGAAAGATACGCTTGGAGAATTTTCAAAGCAAAATCTTGATATCGTTGGAGCAGGATACAATCTGGATGATGCGAAAAAGAAAATTTCATACCAGAAAGTCAATGGGGTGACCATCGCGACGCTCGGTTTTACCGATGTATCTGGAAAAAGCTTTGGGGCTAAAAGGAAAACGCCGGGCGTACTGCCCGCAGATCCTGAAGTCTTCATCCCTATGATTTCAGAAGCGAAACAACGTGCGGACATCGTTGTGGTGCAGTCACATTGGGGACAAGAATATGACAATGATCCAAACGACCGCCAGCGCCAGCTTGCAAGAGCCATGTCTGATGCGGGAGCTGATATCATTGTCGGCCATCACCCGCACGTCTTAGAACCGATTGAAGTGTATAACGGAACCGTCATTTTCTACAGCCTCGGTAACTTTGTCTTTGATCAAGGCTGGACAAGAACGAGAGATAGTGCGCTGGTTCAGTATCACCTAAAGAAAAACGGCACAGGCCGTTTTGAAGTGACGCCGATTGATATCCATGAAGCGACACCTGCACCAGTCAAAAAAGGCAGCTTTAAACAAAAAACAATTATTCGTGAACTCACGAAAGACTCTAATTTCTCATGGAAAGTAGAAGACGGTAAACTGACGTTTGATGTTGATCATAGCGACAAACTAAAATCTAAATAATCGGAGTGATAAAGATGAAATTTGTCAAAGCCTTTTGGCCGTTTGTTGCCGTAGCTATCGTATTCATGTTTATGTCAGCTTTTAAATTCAATGATCAGCTGACAGATCAGGAAAAGCAGAAGATTGATACGGAAATGCATAAAATTCAGCAGCAAGAAGAACCAAGCAAATAAATGATTCAAAAAAGAGAGTGCCTGATGAGGCATTCTCTTTTTATTTGCCCGGCACATTCATTATGTAAAAAAATCAACAAGTCTCTTAATATATACAAAAAAATACCGATGTTAAGATTGCAAAAAAGAGGAGGAGATAATAAAAGTGAAGACACTAGCAAACTGGAAGAGGTTTTTGCTTGTGGCAGTCATCATTGTTTTTTTTGGTTCAATTATTACAAAAGCGGAAATTGCAGAGGCTGATATGTCATCTGAGCAGATAATCAGCGAAGCAAAAAAACTGCTTGGGTATCAGTATAAATACGGCGGTGAAACGCCGAAAGAGGGCTTCGATTCTTCAGGGTTCATTCAATATGTTTTCAATAAGGCAGATATTCATCTGCCGAGATCTGTGAAGGATCAGAGTAAAGTCGGAACGGCGATAAAGTCTGAAGATGTGAAGCCGGGTGATATTTTGTTTTTCAAGAAAGAGGGAAGCAGCGGGACAATTGCGACGCATAACGCTCTTTATATCGGAGACGGCCAGGTGGTTCACAGCACGCAATCAAAAGGGGTCATCATCACCAATTACAAAAAAAGCAGCTATTGGAGCGGCTCTTATCTTGGGGCGAGACGAATCGCAACAGATCCGGCCATTGCGGATGTTCCTGTCGTTCGGGAGGCAGAAAAATATATGGGCATTCCATATGTGTTTGGCGGCAATACACCTTCAGAGGGCTTTGACTGTTCAGGGCTCGTGCAGTATGTGTTTCAGCGGGCACTCGGCATTTATCTGCCTCGATCAGCCGAACAGCAATGGGAAGCGGGCGAAAAGGTGGCGCCTCAGAACATAAAGCCTGGCGATGTCATTTATTTTAGCAACACATATAAATCAGGAATTTCACATGCAGGCATTTATGCAGGCGGAGGAAGGTTTATTCAGGCAAGCCGGTCAGAAAAAGTGACCATTTCCTACTTGTCAGGGGAGTACTGGAAATCGAAGATGACAGGCATTCGCCGATTTGACAACTTGGCAATCCCGAAAGAAAACAAGATCGTTTCTGAAGCTACGCTTTATATTGGAGAAGTTCCTTATAAAAAAGGCGGAGTGTCACCAAAGACTGGGTTTGATACAGCTGGTTTTGTCCAGTATGTATACCAGAAAGCAGCGGGAATTTCCCTGCCTCGGTACGCAGCAAGCCAGTACAAAGCAGGAACAAAGATTAAAAAGGCTGACTTGAAGCCGGGAGACATTGTGTTCTTCCAATCCACAAGCCTGAATCCAGCCATTTATATCGGAAATGGCCAAGTTGTTCATGTCACATTATCAAACGGCGTGACCATCACCAATATGAACACGAGCACGTATTGGAAGGATAAATACGCGGGAAGTATACGGGTAAAATAAGACAAAGACTCCAGAGTGTCTGGAGTCTTTTCTTTATGCATATTGGCCGGAAAGAAGCTGGTCAATAAAGTAAGCGACACCATTTTCATCATTGCTTTTTGTGATGAAGGTGCTTTTTTCTTTTAATTCATCGATCGCATTCTCCATGGCGATACGGTGTCCGGCGACCTCAAACATAGACAAATCGTTCGGACTGTCGCCGATCGCATAAATATCCTGTGTTTCAATTCCGTATATGTCAGCCAGCTTTGTCAGCGCGCGTCCTTTTCCTGAATTGGCCGGCAGGATTTCGATAATATGTTTTCCAGAAGTGGTTTGCGCCAGTTTGCTATGATGCTTCAGCTCTTCCTTCGCTTGTTTCAGCTTATCCATATCAAATGAGAAGCAAAGCAGCTTATAAATATTTTCGCTGCCGTCAAAGACCGATTCGATATGAGGAATTGGTTTAATGCCAAACTGTTTGAACTGAGTCATGGCTCCTTGCCATAATTCGTCCGTCTTTTCGTTTGGATTTGCGCTCTTTAGGATATCAAGCTCCGCGTGCAGCTTCGCTTCGCCGTCAAAAGGAGAAAGCAGATAGTCATCTGTATATACTTCAAAGTAAATATGTTTAGACAGTAAGTAATCAGCGATTGCTTTTCCGGCTTCCTGATCCATTAATGTTCGGCTGATTAAACGGTAACCGGTATCGTGGATCGTTCCGCCATTAGCCGCAATGATGGGGATGTCCAAGTCTTTCAGTAATGCTTTTACATCAAATGTAGCCCTTCCTGTGCAAATGGTGACGAGAATGCCGGCATCAACAGCCCGTTTGATTGCCGCTCTGTTTTCTGCAGAAATCACGCTCTCTTTATTCAATAGTGTACCGTCTAAATCAATCGCAATACATTTCATATGCAGGTGGAACCTCCTTAAAAATAAAGCTGCTTGGTGTAGTATGTTCCGCTTTTCTGCGAAACATCATCCATATAAATTAAGGCTAAACGTTACTATGATCATTTTCAACTAAAAAAACGGAATGGCCTTTGCCATTCCGTTAAAATCAGTTATTTAGGGCTTCTTTTAGTTCAGTTTTTACTTTTTCAAGTTTTTCATCATCAAGTTTTAAATAATAAAGTCTTTTTCCCTCGCGAGGGTTGTAGGCATACATGTCTGACCCGGTAAGCTGTTCAGTATCAATTGATTTTAAAGACGTTATAAATGGGAATAATCCGATGGCATCATTTAATGATAAATTCATCTTTAGATTTTTCCCAAGACTATCAACAATATCATCATAGGCTGGAATAGAGCTTAATGATTTAGATTTTTTAATAATTGCATTTAAGACTTCCATTTGTCTTTGGCCGCGTTGAAAGTCTGTATCGGCTTTTCGCGTTCTTACATACGCAAGGGCCTCTTCACCGTCGAGTGTTTGGACACCAGGTTTTAACACTACTTTTCCTTTTGTGTCCTTTTTAATTTGATTAGCAACTTTTTCACTTTTTACATCTACACTTACACCATTTAGCTCATCAACCACATCTTTAAAGGCATTAAAATTACTTTCTACTACATAATCTACTGGAATATCTAGCAGGTTTTCTACTGTTTTTGCCGAGGTTTTTACGCCCCCAAATGCATGAGCATGCGTAAATTTATCATATCCGTATTCTGGAATATTCACATAAGAGTCTCTAGGAATGCTTAGCATTGTAGCTGTTTTGTTTGTTCGGTTAAAGGTAACCAACACATTGGCATCACTTCTAGCATCATTTACTGTCTCACCCTTTGAATCTCTTGAATCAATTCCTAGAAGCAGTACAGTAAAGGAGTCTTTTTTCGGATCAAACTCTTTAATGCGTTTAACGGATTGGCCATTAGCATTTAAGTCAATATGGGCTTGTTTTGACGCATGGTTTAGTTTTACAAAAGCGTAGGCGCCGACAGATCCTACTACAATGACTAGAAAGGCGATTAAACCAACAACAACTTTTACCCATTTTCTCAGTTTTCTCTTTTTCTTTTTGCGTTTTGATCGTTCTTCCATATGTCAATACCTCTCGTTTCTTTACTATTTGTAGCGTACCATTCATTTTGCAGCAGGGCAACTCTTGAATAAACATTTTTCGATAAATATTCCTATATTTATTAGATTCTATTCTTGAAAATAGTTATTTTTGATGTGCGAATCACCTTATATTAGACGCCGCAATAGATAAAACGTTTCGATCATGTTGAAAAAATGCAAGTGAATGATTGGAAATTTATCACCAGCAAGAATGAAAAGGTTTAATAGTCAGAAAAAGAGGCTAAAAGATTTCTAAAAAACGCCACAGACAAATTGATCCCAGCTGATGGAGAAAGGGAGTCATTTTTATGAAAAAGCAGTCAAATATATGGCTTTATTTTTTCGGCGCTCTTGGAGGCGCGTTATACGGGTATGATACTGGAGTGATTTCTGGCGCTATTTTATTTATGAAAAAGGACTTAGGCTTGAGTGCATTTACGGAAGGGCTTGTTGTCAGCTCCTTATTGGTTGGGGCAATAATTGGTTCGGGAGCGGCTGGCAAGCTGACAGACCGTTTTGGAAGAAAAAAAGCCATTATGGCGGCCGCATTGCTTTTTTGTATAGGCGGATTGGGTGTGGCATTGGCTCCGAATACGGGAGTTATGGTGTTATTTCGCATCATTTTAGGATTGGCTGTCGGAACATCGACGACAATCGTGCCTCTCTATTTATCTGAACTGGCGCCAAAACAGAAACGCGGGGCGCTCTCATCGTTGAATCAGCTAATGATCACAGTCGGCATTCTTCTATCTTACATTGTCAATTACATATTTGCAGATGCCGAAGCGTGGCGCTGGATGCTTGGATTGGCCGCTGTGCCGTCGGTGCTCTTGCTCATTGGGATTTTGTTTATGCCTGAGAGTCCCCGTTGGCTGTTCACGAACGGCGATGAGGACAAAGCGAAGAAAATTCTTAAAAAATTGCGTGGTACGAAAGATATTGATCAGGAAATACATGATATTCAAGAAGCGGAAAAGCAAGATGAAGGCGGCTTGAAGGAGCTGTTTGATCCTTGGGTGCGCCCTGCGTTAATTGCGGGCTTAGGACTGGCGTTTTTGCAGCAGTTTATCGGAACGAACACGATCATTTATTATGCGCCAAAAACCTTCACAAACGTCGGGTTTGGAAACTCCGCTTCGATTTTAGGAACAGTTGGAATCGGCACAGTTAATGTTCTCATGACATTAGTAGCGATTAAAATCATCGACAAGATTGGAAGAAAGCCGCTATTGTTATTCGGAAATGCCGGGATGGTGATCAGCTTAATCGTTTTGGCGCTGGTGAATCTCTTTTTCGATAACACACCGGCTGCCTCCTGGACAACTGTCATCTGTTTAGGCGTGTTTATCGTTGTCTTTGCAGTCAGCTGGGGCCCGGTTGTCTGGGTGATGCTTCCTGAATTGTTCCCGCTCCATGTCAGAGGAATCGGGACTGGGGTCTCGACTTTGATGCTGCACGTTGGTACACTGATCGTTTCACTAACCTATCCAATATTAATGGAAGCGATCGGCATCAGTTATTTATTCCTGATTTATGCCGCCATCGGTATGATGTCCTTCTTATTTGTCCGATTTAAAGTGACAGAGACGAAGGGAAAAAGCCTTGAAGAAATTGAACAGGATTTACGAGATAAAAACGGACAAGGCGGTTCGGCTGGAAAACAGCAGACTGTCGAAACATAAAACAGGGTGCGCGTAATCGCGCACCCTGTTGATTGCTCACTTTCCGACTGTCCCGAAATTAACAATGTCGAATGAAATATCATACTTGAAATCAGCTTCAGCAAATACTTCATCCCAATGCCCTTTTACTTTATTCCAGTAGTCAGGATATTGAACACGGACTCGTTCGGACAAAAAAATCGGATCAGCTTTATACTCATGCTGCAGTTTATCCATCACCTTTTTCACATCACGTTCAAGTTTTTTCTCGAAAATGCGCCCCAGTTTGTTCAAATAGCTTTGACTAAAGGAGTCTTCTTTTGGATTTTGATCTTCTGTGAGGATGCCCTTTGTTTTAACAGAAATATGAAAGACAGGCTTTCCATTTTTAATTTCCGGCTTAATTTTTGTTTTTGACTTGCTTATCTCAAAGGTAATTGGACGTCCTTTGTCTGTCGCCGGCAAGACGCCGCCTTGGATTGTTCCCATGACCCATGTCAGTGGTTGGAGTTCATCAGCGGAAAGAAATCCAATCAGTTTATTGCTGTGGCTTTTAATAATGCCTGCCCCGTCATACTTGATTTTTCCCTTTTGTTTTTTCGCCGCTTGGATGAGAAAGCTGTAGTGGTTCTGGCAATAAAGAGAAGCTCTTCCGATTCGCAGAGGCAACATAATTTTTCCGTTATACCCCATGTGAGTTGTCAAATCAATCAGTTTTTCGACAGGCATGGGCTGTTGCTGATTTGAGCTGCCTTTAGCAAAAAGATCACTGGCGTTTCCTCTTGCAGCAATTAAATAACTGCTTCGTCTTAATTCATCATCTCTTATGAAGTGATTTAACACTTGATCAATGTTTTGATGTTTCATCAGTTGTTCTCCTAAAAGAATCACTTTCAAGTGATCGCTGTAAATAGGAGGATCCTTGATCGATACATCACTGACCGCTTCGAGAATATTTTTCCCATAAGATGTCACATTGATAAACTCAGGCTTTCCCGCAGCTTGGCTGTTTTCACTTTGGGGAAGAAGATTTTGATACATTAATTTATAATGATGATGATCTGTTTCATCGATTGCGAGTCCTCTGGCGAAGGATAGCTTTTCAATATTTTTGACATCCCAGCATCCGCAGAGCGCCTGCAGCATGAGAAACATTGCCGCCAGCTTTATTATTATCTTCATTGAAGCTGCCCCCTTCCCAGTTTTTTCTGTATCCAGTTCAAAAACCAAATGAAGAATGGGATTGAGATTACAATTAAAAAAGCATATCCAAGAAGTGTCCCATAATGAAATACGTCATTCAGATGCTTAGGATACAATGTTAAGAGAAATGTCACAGCCAGCATGGCCGTAAGCAGCCACGCATTGTTTTTATTTTTCAGATGAAAGATTTCGGTTAAACCGATATGGGCGCCTTTAAAGGAGCCAAGCATACAGGCAAATTGCTGGGCGGTCCAGGTCAGCTGTAAGAATACATCAAACCGTTCAATAAAAATGCCTGGAACTTCTAATGCGTGGATAAGAGAGATGGTAGGCCATGTTACCGTTTTGGCCTCAGCCACAGTCATACTGCCAATCACGATTAATAAAGTGATACTGTAAAACACTGTGGAAGTCATAATCCCTAAAGCGACAGCTTTTTTTGCTTGCTTCGGGTCTCTCATAAACGGGATGAGGTACAGAATGATTTCAAATCCTGAGAAATACAAAAGTGTTTTTGGAATTAAAGCGAAAAAGCTCTGATAGCCTCCCTCAAAAACTGGCCTGATGTAATCAAGCTGGAACAAGCGAAAACTGAACATCAGGAGTATCATAAAAATAAGAAGGGTTATAGGAAATATATAAGCATAGACCTTTGAAATCGCATAAACACCCCCGCCCACATGATAAATGGCAACGGCAAGGAAGATAAACACCACAACAGACATCGGCGTATTTCTCAGCAGAAAGAATCCGACTACCTCTCCCAAAATACGTGCTTGATAGCAAACAATCCCAATGAAATAAAGAGAGATAAACGAATTTAATAAAAAACCCACGAACTTCCCAGCTACAATGCTGTTAAGCTTAAAAATGGTTTTCCCGCTGTTTTTTTGAAGAAAAGGCAAGAGAAGCAGAGCAATGGCAATAAAAATAGCGCCCTGCAGCAGAATGATAAGCCATCCGCTCGGGCTATCGGATTCGGCAGCTGAGCGGGGAAGGGTCAGGACGCCTGCCCCTATCAGGGTGCTGCTGATCATAATCATTGTCTGCATAAATGTCAGTTTATGTTCTGATTTCTTCATAGCGATCACCTTTGTCTAATATTGTCTTCAGGATCATTTCGTGTCGGCCTTCTTTTTAAAAACATAGTAGGAATGCGAATGACTGTATCTTTCAAATCCTGTCCGGGCTGCGCCATGATTGGGATAATGAAATCCTGGCCAAAGCTTTTCAGGCGCATTAAATGGCCGACAACGAAAAGATAGACCATGATAACCCCATAGAGGCCAAGCGCGGCCGCACTTATCATGACTACAATCCGGATAATCCGCAGCGGAAAGTTATAGGTGTATGAAGGAACAGTAAAGGATGCCAATGCGGTAACGGATACCACAATGACCATCAGTGCGCTGACAATTTGTGCCTGTACAGCCGCCTGTCCAATGACAACGCCTCCGATAAGGCCAATCGTCTGGCCGATTGGCCTGGGCAGCCTTAAGCCGGCTTCCCGTATCAATTCGATCGTAAAGATCATGATAAAGGCCTCTACAAAAGGCGGGAATGGTACATTAAGCCGGCTTCCGGCAATCGAAATTGCCATTTTCGTTGGCAAAAGCCCGGGGTGAAAAGAAACGAGAGAAATATACAGACCGGGCAAATAAATCGTGATCAGGATACAGGAATAACGGAGAATACGGATCAGTGACATGGGAATCCAGCGCTGGCTGTAATCGTCGGGTGAATGTATAAATTCATCAACCGTAGTGGGAACCACTAGAGCAAACGGCGTACCATCTACTAAAATGGATACGCGTCCTTCCAATAGAGAACTTTGAACCCGGTCTGGCCGTTCTGTACTTAATATCGTGGGAACAATCGAAAAAGGATCATCTTCAATCAGCTGTTCAAGTGTGCCCGATTCTGGCAAATCATCTATCTTGACTGAATCTAGCCTTTTAAACACTTCTTTCACAACAAAATCAGGGGCAACATCTTGAATATAAGCGACGGCGACCTTCTTTTTCGTCCTTTTTCCGAGTATCATTTCCTTTATAACGAGATCAGGATCACCTATCTGATCACGCAAAAGAGCTGTGTTTGTCCGCAGTTTTTCAATAAATCCAATTTTCGGGCCGCGCTCCAAGATTTCAGAGGAAGGTTCTTCAAGACTGCGCGTTTTTGCTGACTTCGTGTCAAACGCTAATCCACCGCTATAGCCATCCGCAAGCAATACGGCTTGGCCTGCAAAAACGAGCTGTTCTATTTCTTGCATTGTAGAAACAACCTTATGATGGAAACCGAATAAGAAGGCGGATAGATCTTCAATCGACCTTTCCTTATGGGCTAACGCTTCTCTTTGCAGAGGGGAAATGACGTATTGCGCCAGTATTTTATTCTCTGTCAGACCGTCAATATACAGTAAACAAGCCTTCTGCCTCTTGTCTCCGAATGGAAACGTATAAAACATCATGTCGTCACTTTGTCCGAATTTTTTTTTCAATGTGTCTAAATTGTTCTGGAGATCAGAGTCGATTTGCATAGTTTCTCTCCTTTAGCCTCAGGTTGACGGTTTTTATTAATTTGTATCAAAAAAGGGGAATTATTCTTATCGAGGAAAAGCTTGAAACAAAGCTTCTTTTCGACATGATATAATAAAAAAGGAAACGCTTTCTTTCGAGAGCTGCAAAAGATGATGCTTTGTACATACGTTTGCTGTAGGAAAAAGACAGCTTATACGAGCGTTTGTAAGGGGGATGCACCGGGAAAATAATGAGCAGTTATTGACAGGGGGGTACGGATCATGACGGAATCACCGATTTTTCTAACACCTGTGTTTAAAGAAAAAGTGTGGGGCGGCACCGCTTTACGAGATAGATTTGGCTACGGTATTCCTTCAGAAAAAACAGGGGAATGCTGGGCCATTTCCGCTCATCCAAAAGGGCCGAGCATTGTAGCGAATGGCCCATATAAAGGAAAAACACTGACTGAGCTCTGGGATGAGCATCGGGACGTTTTCGGCGGTGTGGAGGGGGATCGATTTCCGCTTTTAGCAAAGCTGTTGGACGTGAAGGAAGATATGGCCATTAAAGTTCACCCCGACGATTACTATGCCGGCGAAAATGAAGAGGACGAACTCGGCAAGACGGAATGCTGGTACATTATCGACTGTAAAGAAAATGCGGAGATTATTTACGGGCATACAGCCCGCTCAAAAACCGAACTTGTCACAATGATCAATAGTGGTGACTGGGATGGTCTGCTGCGAAGATTCAGGATTAAGCCGGGTGATTTCTATTATGTGCCGAGCGGTACAGTGCACGCCTTATGTAAGGAAGCGCTTGTTTTAGAGATACAGCAAAACTCTGACGCCACATACAGGATGTATGACTATGACCGGATAGATAGCGACGGAAGTCCAAGAGAGCTGCATTTTGCCAAAGCGGTCAATGCGGCCACAGTTCCGCATGTGGACGGGTATATAGATGAATCGACTGAATCGAGAAAAGGAGTCACCATTAAAACGTTTGTCCAAGGAGAATATTTTTCGGTATATAAATGGGACATCGAAGGGGAGGCTGAGCTGTCTCAGGATGAAAGCTTTCTGCTTTGCAGCGTGATAGAAGGAAGCGGTTTGCTAAAGTATGAAGATGAATCATGTCCGCTTCAAAAAGGCCATCATTTTATACTGCCTGCTCAAATGCCCGACTTTACAGTGAAAGGAACATGTACACTGATCGTGTCTCATATGTAAACGATTTGAGCACTCGGCTGACTGCCGTGTGCTTTTTCTATGTATGTCAAAAGCAAAAATAAGATTACGGTAAGGTGCTAAAGCTTGTCATCGCATTTACAGGCTTTTTTCTTTTAAAAACGAACACCATATTCCTAAACTGGCTTGCTCACAAATAGTATTTCTGCGGCTAAGGCAGCAGTTGGTTTAAGCATTGAGAGAGAAAGTGAACTTTTATATGCATTTCCTAGTGAGATTGTATAAAAGCAAAAAGAGAGGAGATAAATAAGTTATACATGGAAAGGATGTGTTGTTTGCAATGTCAACTAATACCGGAGAATGGAATTATCAAGAAATGCAAGCTTGTCATTTACCTCAACCTGTAGCAACAGCATTTAGCAAAGCTATTGACGGGATTGTAGGTGTAAAGTATGTCCCTGTTCTTTATGTGGCATCTCAGTTGGTTTCTGGTCATAACTATTGTATTGTCTGTAAAACAACAGCAACTACTAATCCCCCAATGCATGGTTGTAAAGTTGTGACCATATATGCTGATTTGGAAGGCAATGCCCATGTAACGAACATACATGATGTCATTCACTAACACCTAAGCAGTAATATTTCGATTCAGCTTGATTGTGATGACCCTTTTTCAGATAATATAAGTCCGCCCTTTCTTAAACAGAGTCTTAATCTGTTTATTATAAAGGGGGGCTTTTTCTAGTGAAAATACTGTGATGTTACCCGAATGGAGACATCAAAATATCCTCCTAAAGATTCACCCTATTAACCACAAACTTGGAGCTTCTGCAAAATCTTCATCCTAGACTTACATCTGTGAATTATCCCCCCTAATTTCATTAAAAACCCCTCTATTTTACTTATCTATTACTGTTTATTCTTCCTTTATCTCATTCAAGATTAATTTTTTTAAATGGAAGTGATTCACCTATAAATGAAACTTACGCGTGCCGATAAATAAACTAGTTTTATATACTTATTGAATAAGAAAGAGGAGAAGGAATGAAAAAGAGATTAATCGCACCTATGCTTCTATCCGCCGCGTCCCTAGCCTTTTTTGCCATATCCGGTTCTGCCCAAGCGGCAGCGTATACGGACTACTCGATTTATGAAGTAAAGCCGTCAAAAACGTTCAGTACAGAAAGCCAAGCCGCGCAGGCTGTCGCCAAACTGAAAAAAGATACTGGCTGGAATGCTTCCTATCAATCTTCAGATACAACAACAACCTACCAAATTTCTGCTGCTGGGATACAAAGCGAAGCAGAAGCGAAAACAATACTGAGCGGACTTGCCAAACAGACAGCGATTACAGGCACCTCAAGTCCTGTCGGAAGCAAGCAGCCGTATGTCACCATTACATCAGGAGCGATTAATGGAGAAAAACAGGCGAACACTTTGCTGACAAAGCTTAAACAGGAGACAGGAGTGACTGGCACTGTAAAAGTGTTCGAAGCAGCACAACCCTATATGAACGTCACGACTTCAGAGATCGCTGATGAGGCAAAAGTCAAGGCGCTTATGCAGAGCATGACTAAGCAAACGGGGATTAAAGGTTCATATCAGCCTATCACGCACACAGTCTCTGTCACAACCATTCAGTCAGGAACAATTGCGGGAAACAATAGAGCTGAGCAGATCAAAAGCGCATTCCAAAAGGAATCGGGCTTGAAGGCATCATTAAAAGAAACGGTGAAAGGACAAGCCTGCTATACGTTCACAACAGCCGCCATTTCAGGTGAAGCGAATGCCAAGAATCTATTACATCAGCTGAAACAGAGTACAGGTATTACAGGAAGCTACAAGTCAATCAATCAAAAAACAACTGCTGAATCATACAATGCTCAATCAGCTTATTTCAAAGGGCTGAATACAGTGAAGGACGCCATCAGCCAAATCAAGAAAAATACCGGCGTATCCGGCAGTTATCAACATGTTGGCAAAAGCACATCATATATTGTGAATATGAAAGGTTTATCGAAACAACAGCTGCAAAAAGTAGACACTTTCTTTAAAAAGAAAAAATGGCGTTATACGTCATCCAGCGTCAAAAAAACGACAACGTCTGCAGCCTATCAAATAACGACAGCAAAGATTTTAGGCGAGCAGCAAGCAAATCAAGCCGCAGCCTTCTTTACTCAGAAAAAAGTCAAAGCAACGAAAAAAGCAACCGGTGCAACAGCAGAAAACCAATATCAACTTATCTCAGAAGAAACATCCGATCAAGCCAAAATCACAAAGGGCTTGAACGCATTGAAGAAAAATCAGCTCAGTGCTTCTGTAAAACCAGTCAAAAAACAAACATCTAACACGTTTAAAATTACAACTGAATCTTTGCTTGATACAGCGAAAGTCAATCAGGCACTCATGTTTTTTCAGTCGAATCATATATCAGCAACAAGCCGGAAAACCGGTCAGACCGCAGCAAGCAGCTATAAAATCGTAACTGGGGCCATCATCAGCCAAGAAGAAATTGACCGTGTGTTATCGTTTTTCAAGCAAAACAATGCCGCCGGCACAACGGCAAAAACAGGCGAAACGGCATATACACAATACAAAATTGTCACAGCTCAGCTTGCCAGCAAAACAGCATTGAACAATGGGTTAACCTATCTAAAAGCACAACATGTAAGCCCAACCTACACTACGAAAAGCAATACGCTTTACAAAATCAGCGTTAATGAACAATTTACAGGCAATGATGCAGCAGCTGCGGCATCAGCAAAGCTAAAACAATTATATGGATGGACATCGTCTCTCGTGAAAATCAAAAACGGCCCGCAAATCATGAAAACAAATTACAATCTCTCACTTGGTGATATGGTCCAAAAACAAATGAAAGTAAGCCCGCAAACAGACGGGGCGGCTTACGTATCGCTTACTTATATTAATACAGCAACCTCAACGGTTACGGCTGACGTATTAAATATCCGTTCAACGCCGGGTGTCACTCCGACAAATGTGATCGGCCAATTTAAAAAAGGCGACAAGGTAAAAATCATCGGCCAGACAAATGGCTGGGCAAAAATCAATTTGGGCTGGCGAAACGCAAGCAGTGATGAAGTTGTTCAATACGTGGACCCGAATCACTTTGCCAGAGACAGCAAATCCTACTTCCAATTTCTCAAGCTGTCACAGACAGCCGGATTAAGTACTGCTGAAGTTAATCAGAAAGTGCTCTCAGGTAAAGGCATCCTGACAGGGAAAGCAAAAGCATTTATCGATGCGGCCAATCAATACGGCATCAACGAGCTGTATTTAATCTCACACGCTCTCCTTGAAACAGGAAATGGAACATCCGCTTTAGCCAATGGCTTAACCTATAACGGAAAGACCATATACAACATGTACGGAATTGGCGCCTACGACAGCAACCCGAATTATTACGGTGCTAAATATGCATACGAGCAAGGCTGGTTCACACCAGAAGCGGCCATTATCGGCGGAGCGAAATTCATAGGTTCTTCCTATATTCATAACACAGCCTACAATCAGGACACACTGTACAAAATGAGATGGTCAGCCGCAGCGACACACCAATACGCAACAGATATCGGCTGGGCGTATAAACAAGTAAACCGGATGTACAGTCTGTATTCATTGCTTGATGGTTATACGCTGTACTTTGATGTTCCGGAATATCAATAAAAAAAACACCTTTTGCAGCTGCAAAAGGTGTTTTTGATTTATCTATTAAGGACTTTATCTTCTAATGGTTCCTCTTCCTGAGGAAAGACAATTTGATCTACCACACGTTCACTTGCTTTACCGTCAAGATCATCGAAGAAATAATGGACAAATGAATCTATTTGCTCAAAGTTATACTTCTCTTCTTTAATGATTGAAATCATTTGATCGGACGTTTTCGCAAGCGGACCAGGAATAAAGTCGAAGTAATCATAATAGAAATCACGTTTGCGAATATAATCATCTACATCATAGCTGAAGAAAATCATCGGTTTATTTAATAAAGCATATTCAAAGCAGACAGAAGAGTAATCCGTAATCAGGACATCTGTAACTAGTAATAGTTCGTTAATTTCCCTGAATGAAGAGAAATCATAAAAGAAATCACTATACTGATAAGGGATATTGGCATCGTTTCGTACGAATGGATGAATCTTAAATAAAAAGATATATTCATCCTTTAGCTCACGATACAGACGGTCAAAATCAAGCACTTCAAAAGGATAGTGAGCTGATTGTTGACCGTTCCCGCGGAAGGTAGGTGCAAAAAGAATGACCTTCTTGTCCTTCAGGAACGGATACTCTGTATAAAGACGTTCTTTCACAAATGCCTTTTTCGCTTCATCAAAGAAAAAGTCTGTTCGTGGTACGCCGGTAGCGATGACATTCTCTATGTCTACACCAAAGCCCTCTGCATAGTGCTTCCGTATATTTTCAGAGCTGACAATAACCTTCGTGTAGTTTCTATGGTTTTTCGAATGCGGTGACGGTCCGCCCGGCAGCCCGATTCGGCTGTAGCCGAATGTCTTAAAGGCACCGACAGCATGCCACAACTGGACAAGATCAGCATTTTTGCGGATTTTTAATGGATAAATGATCGGATAAAAATCATCAATAAAAATGATCTTGCTTGTCGCAAAATGATAAGCCATAGAAATCAGCTCAGACAGGCTTTTTCTATCTCGAATACTGCTCTTTAAGAAAAATTTGAAATCAAAGTTTTCTTCACGTTTCAGCAGTTCTTCATAAACAAACTCGAAGTTTCCTGTCAAATCAAGCCGGCTGTCAGAAGCAAAGACGATTTTATTGGACTTAATAGGGAGCAGACGGAACACATCATATGCAAAATGGAACAAGCTCGTATTCAGCTTGCGCAAAAAGCGATTTGCTTCTTTTCCAGTATCCAGCTCCAAAAGGCTCGGATCAATTTCCTGCAGCTTGTTGCAAGACAAGTTAATGGTCTTTTCGCCCTCATCATAGTTAACAATCAAATTGAACTTCATCAGCTTTTTAGCCGAGTGAAATTCCATCTTTGTGGCATACACATCATTAGAGAGGAAATTGCTGACGTTTCCTACCGTATGCACTTCTTGGTGTTTTACATTTTGGTCATCCACAGCTTCAATTTCGAGAAACAGCTTATACTCGCCTTGCGGAAGCGGTTTGTCATTTATCAGCTTAGAAAAGTTAATTTGCTGTGAAAATCCTGCCCATTTATAAGTTCCGGGCACATTTGCATTGTCAATTGACAGCTGATCAACTGGTACATCCCGCAATGAAACAGCAGAGAATAACACACCGTTATGTACCAATAATAAACGTTTTCGAACCTGATCCTCTTTTTGAAGCGGCAGGCCCTTGATATACATGTATCCCGCAATTTTAAGAATTGAACCATTCCAAGAAAACTCAGAAATTTTTCTGACAGGGACTTGCTGGTTTTCTTCAATTCGTTTCGTTTTATCAAAAAGTGAAAAAACCCTGTTATCTGTCGGATGGACAATGACAGCTGCATTTTCTTTTTGCGTTTTCTTCTTTGATCTGAAAAGTCTGTTCTTAATCTTTCTTGCCAGCTTCACTTTGTACCTCACTTTCTCCTAATCGGCACCAGATGTTAAAAATGATGAAATAAAATTGGCTACCCGTTCTGAAGATTTGCCGTCTTGATGGGTAATAAACGTCTGTGAAAATGCTTCAATCTGTTTCATATCTTCTGCCCCGTGATCACTCTCGATATCGTGTACAAGTGATAGAACATTCTTCGAAATCGGCCCGGGTACAAATGATTCAAACGGATAGTAGAAATCACGTTCTTCCAAGTAGTCTTCTAAATCCGGGCAGTAAAAATACATCGGACGTTTCAGCAGGCTGTATTCGAAAATGACTGAAGAATAATCGGTTATCAGCCCATCGGAAATCGCCATCAAATCGTACAGTGAGTACGAATCCGTTAAATCCAGCACAAAATCATCCTCTTCCGTGTGTGCATGTTTGCGCATATACGGATGAAGATGGAGCATCACGACATAATCT
Source organism: Bacillus sp. SKDU12 (assembly GCF_010093085.1). Classification (GTDB taxonomy): domain Bacteria; phylum Bacillota; class Bacilli; order Bacillales; family Bacillaceae; genus Bacillus; species Bacillus mexicanus. The sequence continues at coordinate 307,292 of NZ_MSRC01000017.1, forward strand.
TTCTGATGTAGCGCCGATTTTAATTGTAGCAGATCAAGCGGGATAGCGTCACCCTCTTGATGATGTCCGCTGCCTCGAAAGGTAGGAGCATACAGAAGCTTTTTCTTATGCTTGAGCTCGGGATAAGCACGATGGAACTCATCAAGCACAGTGCGAATATGTTCCTTCTGATAAAAATAATCTGTCCTTGGAATGCCGAGCGGCAATATCTGTTTTTGCTCCATTTGAAAAGCTTCGGCAAAATGCGGCACGGCAGCGGGTGCACTGACGATGGCATAATCATAGTTGGAATGCACGGGAACAATCTTCAGGTAATCAGGAGATGGGCCGAATGGCTTGTTCACAATGCTGTAGCCGAATTTTTTAAACGCGCCGCAAGCATGCCAAAGCTGGATGGTGACAGTTTCCTTTCGTTTTGGCACAACATACAAAGGAAAGTAATAATCATCCAACAAAAGCACACGGCAAGTAGCAAGGTGATATAACGAGCTGAAAAGATGAAGCATATATGCAGCTCGTCCGATCAATCCCTTATCCATCTTGCGAAAAAGCAGGGTGATGCGAAGAGACGGATCTTGCTTCAGCTTTTCATAAACACCTTTAAAATTATCACTTAAATGATCCTCACGATACGAAGCTATGACCACTTTGTCGTGCTGTACTGGTAATAAAACGCTCAATAGTTTATAAGCAGTGCTGAAGACTCCTTTTACGATTCTAGTAAGGAATATTTTCACTGTTTAAATTTCCCATTCGATGACAGTTTTTCCCCAAGATGAAGTCAAATCTGCTTCAAACGCGTTGGTAATTTCCTCAATACTGCGTACCGGGAAGCGGCCCCCCACTAATGTTTCTAAATAATCAACGACTTCAGGGTATTGAGCTAAAAAGTCCACAGTACGGGCAAAATCTTCGCGGCCGCTTCGGCTGCTGCCGATCAGCGTAATTCCTTTTTCAAGTACCATTCTTGTTTCAATTTCAACAGGGTATTCAGATACACCTAAGAGCGCCACACATGCTTCAGGATGAACCTGGGTAATGATTTGCCCAATTGCGCTTTCACTGCCGCGTCCGCCTACACATTCAAAAGCATGATCGAGTTTGACGTCCTCTGGGATATCGTTAATTTGATAAGCTGCATCTACAAAAGAGAAGTGATCAAGCTTGTAAGGCGTTTTCCCAAAGATAAACACTTTGCTGTCAGGGTACTTCTTCTTCAGAAGAAGCGTCATAATAAATCCGAGATTTCCATCTCCCCAGACACCGAATGTGTCACGCTTCTTGTGTGCCATGCGTTCAAAGCGGGAAAGCGCGTGAACAGCAATGGTAATAAGCTCAGTAAAAGCTGCGACATGCGGATTAATGCTATCCGGAAGTTCAACGAGCCGATCCGGCGCCATGAACATGTAATCCTGCATAAATCCGTCATAGCCGCTTGAACGGAATCTACTGGAACGCAGATAATTCTCCGCAATGACTTCATGCTCTTCAACCGGTGTATTCGGCACCATAACAACCCGGGTTCCGACTTTGAATGTGCCTGTCGGATCAAACATGACCTTCCCGATTCCTTCATGGATCAAAGCCATCGGCAATTTTTTATCCATCGCTTCTTTGCCGCGTGAGCCGGTATAATAGCGCTGATCGGCAGCGCAGATGGATAAATGGGTAGGCCGGATGACGACCTTATCAGAATGGACAACTTTATCTTTATATGTCACTTCAAACTGTCGGGCAGAAACTAAACGATATGTTTGATTAATCATTGTGAAATTCGCTCCTGTAAAATGGCATTAGCCACCTTTAAGTCATATGGTGTCGTTACTTTAATATTAAAAACTTCACCGCGGACCAGCTTCACTTTTTCACCTGCTAACGAACAGATCTTGCAAGCATCGGTTAAGACAGCTTTTTGTTCATCGGACAGTTTATTATAAAGCTCAACCAATGTGCTAATCCGAAAGCTTTGCGGTGTTTGCCCCTGATACATGTTATCGCGGACAGGAATGTCAGAAATAAATTCCTGGTCTTCTGAGGCAATAATCGTATCAATGGCTGAGATAACAGTATCGACCGCGCCGTATTGAAGAACCGCATCAATGTTTTCCTCGATAATGCGATGAGTCAGAAATGGACGCACAGAATCATGAGTAATGATCACGTCATCATCATGGATGCCAAATTCTTTTTCAATATAGCGGATGCCGCTCATGATAGATTCATTCCGGTCGCTTCCGCCTTCAACAACAATCAGGCGGTCATTTTGCCCGATGAACTTCTTTAAAATGTCTTTTGTATGGTTAATCCACTCTTTAGGTGAAACGATTAAAACCTTATCGAACCGGTCATTTAATAAAAACTTTTCAACCGTATGAATGATAATAGGGCGTTTATTTAACGGTAAAAACTGTTTCGGCATGTTGACGTTCCCCATGCGGGAACCTTTTCCACCGGCTAGAATCTCAGCATAAATCATAAAATGACTCCTTCCTTACTACAACTCATAATGTTTTATAAAAGGTTTTCATATTATTTGCAATACCGGTCTTTATTATATATAAAGATCAGCGTGATTTTTCATTTATATAGCTTAAAAGCTGCTTACTGGCATTCCCTCTCGAGTACAAATTCCACTCATGTGAAAAACGCTCCACTTCAGATTGAAGCTTGTCCACATCTTTCAGCTGATTCAGGAGCGCTCCTGAATCACAGCAAGGCACCCCTGGGATCACCTCAGCATAATTCTGAATCAAACCGCGGGTTTTATCGTAAGCTTCCATATCATACGTATAAAACAAAATAGGTTTGTCCAGCAGCGCAAATTCAAATGGAACAGAAGAATAGTCTGATATTAACAGATCGCTCACTTTTAAAAGGTCTGCAAGAGGGAGGTCTGATACATCTTTTATCCACGCACTGCCCTCAGGTAATTCAGCAGATTGCTTCATAACAGGATGCAGTTTTACTGCAAGTAAATACTCACCTTTTAAATCATGTTGCAAGTGTTTTTCTGAAAATGGCAGCGAAAAGCTTTCGAACTGGTTGTCCCTAAAGGTCGGCGCATATAAAATGATTTTTTTCTCCTCCGGCAGATGATATTTGCTTTTAAGGTCATGAGCGTTATCCATCGTCTCATAGTAAGCATCGGTTAAAGGCACACCGAACCGAAGAAATGGCTCACCTTTTATGTCGAAAAACTCCTTGAAAATATCAGCCATATGTTCAGAGCCGACAACAATCCGATCAAATGAGGCATATACTTTGCGAAAACGTCTTATGTCGGACCGTGAACGATTCAGTGTGTTGATATCCTTCAACCCAAATCGCTTAAATGCTCCATTCGCATGCCAAACTTGAATACACTCGGTACCAGGCCTGCTGGTCAGAACGGTTGTCAAAACAAAATAGTTATCAACAATCACAGTTTTGCTGCTCAGCATAGAAAAGACCGCTTTACATATATGAAGCGGATGTTTTTCGTTAATAACTGAAACAGTAAGCTCTGGAAATTCTTTTTCCAGCGACTTGGCGTGCTGAGTAAGCAGCACATGAATGGGAAATGAAAAGCGTCCCTTCTGGTATTCCTTTAATATTGCACGGGCATTATCAGGAAAGGAAACCAGAAGCGTCACTTGATTGCCTGGCTTGACCCAAAACAGCAATATGCCAATGACTTTGACAAACACATAATAAAAAAGCGCAATCCAGGATTTCATTCTGTCATCAGCCCAAAACAGCTGTCAGAGATCGTCCGCATGGTCAGCGGGAAATTCATGCATTTCATTACATACCATAGCTCCTTTAAGGCCGATTACAGATGGCGTGATTGATCTTTGACCTGTCCTGTGTATTGCGGCTTTGCTGCAGCTCGTTCTTGTTTCAGCACAGCTGTAACATACTTAGGAATGCTGAGCATTCTTCTCCAGCGCGTAGGATTGGTGATCAGCCTGTACATCCATTCGAGATGGAAACGGATAAAAAATGACGGCGCTCTTTTCACATTGCCGCTGAACACATCAAAGCTTCCGCCCAGCCCCACAGCAACAGCCTGAGGGAATAAATGCCGATATTGATGGATAAAGAACTCCTGATTAGGATAACCTAACGCGACAAATACCATATCAGGATTTGAGGCCGCAATCTTGTCCGCCACCTCGTGCTGATCCTTCACATAGCCGTCAGAGTATCCGGCAATTTCAATCCCTGGATACTCACGTTCGACGCGCTCAATTGTCTGTGAAATGACATGCTTAGCAGCACCGTAAAAGAAAACCCGTTTTTTCTTTTGATGAGCTTTTTCTAATAGAGATGTAAACAAATCGTAACCGGCTATTCTGGATTGAAGCGGCTTACCAACTAATTTGGAAACCATAACAACTCCGATGCCGTCCGGCAAAATAAAATCAGCAGATGAAAGAACCGTTTCATAACGGGGATTCTGCATCGCTTCAAAACCGATTTCAGGATTCGCTGTTACGATGAACGCACCTCTATTTTGGTCCAAGTATGACGTTTCTAAATGTGATACAAATGAAGTTAGTTCACCGTCTACAAAATCTAATTGATTAATGGGTTTTGTTTGCATCGTAACCAACCCTCCTTTTCATCTATATGTCTATAAAAAACAAGTGCCATTCGTATAGTTTGAATAAAGTCTCTTTGTCTGAAAACATCTTACTCTATCTTACCACAAAAATCTTTAGGAACTTTTAACATTCACATTACAATTCCTTCGCATTTTGACGATGAATGAATATGAGGAGGGCGTACAGAATAAATGACGCAGCAGAAAAGAAAATCGTTTCACTTAAAAGGGAGACAAAAGAATCAATTTTTTCTGTATGAAAAACTTGATGTGATGTTTATAGATGAGTCATAAGACCTGTTTGCGTTGTATATCAATCCGACAGTGATACCAGAAAATTCTTGTGATTGACATTTTTAAAGAGCCTTAACTTTTATAGGAACTTATGCTATTATTGTTCATTATTAATGATACGTAAAAAATATGTCGAAATTATAAACGATTAGGTTTTTGTTTTTTTCTAGTACCCTCAGTTGAGAACGCTTGGAAGGTGATGTTATCTAATGAAGAAAGTGATAACGTACGGAACATTTGATTTATTTCACTACGGACATATGAAGCTTTTGGAAAGAGCAAAAAATCTGGGTGATTATTTAATCGTAGGTCTGTCTACAGATGAATTCAATCTTCAAAAACAAAAAAAATCGCATCATTCTTATGAACATAGAAAATTCATTTTAGAAACAATCGATTTTGTGAATGAAGTGATTCCTGAAAAAAGTTGGGAACAAAAAATCTCAGATATTCAAAAACACAACATCGATACATTTGTCATCGGTGATGATTGGGAAGGGAAGTTTGACTTCTTAAAGGAATATTGTGAGGTCATATACCTTCCAAGAACAGAAGGTATTTCAACTACCCAAATCAAAAAAGACATGGCTAGTTTATAGAAGTACTAATTAAAAGAGGCTTGAAGTAATTCAGTTGCTTCTTTTTTTCTTGTTTGCACAAATATAAATTTTCACTCTTTAAGGAGTTCATAATGAAATCTTTTATTTTTAAAAAATGCAGGGGTTTATTAATCAGGGGCTATTCAGTTCTTTTTAAGATTTTTGCTCTTCTGCCAAGAAACAACAAATTGATTTTGTTTGAAAGCTATTCTGGAAAGCAATTTAGCTGCAACCCCCGCGCAATCTACGAATATCTGCAGGAAAATAGAGATCAATATGATTATAAATTGATCTGGAGTATTGATAAACGGTATTTATCAGCATTAGACGGTGTTGAAGCGGCATATATAAAAAGGTTTTCTCTTAAGTGGATTTGGTACATGGCAACAGCAAAATATTGGATTACAAACAGCCGGCTTCCTCTATGGATTCCGAAACCTAAAAACACATTGTATGTACAAACATGGCATGGAACTCCGTTAAAAAAACTTGCCAATGATATGGACGAAGTACACATGCCTGGAACCACCACTGAGAAGTATAAACAGAATTTTTTACAGGAAGTAAGCAAATGGGATTATTTAATTTCTCCTAATGCCTATTCCACAGAAATTTTTAAACGAGCGTTTCAATTTAACAAACAAATTTTAGAGACTGGTTATCCGAGAAATGACATACTATATTCTTCAAATAAAGAATCATTAATCAAAAAGGTAAAACAAGAGCTAGGAATTGGCGAAGATAAAAAAATAATTTTATATGCACCAACTTGGAGAGATAACGAATTTAAGAAAGTTGGACAGTATAAATTTAAACTGCAATTTGATTTAGAAGAAATGAAGAGGGAACTAGGAGACTCAGTAGTCATTCTTCTAAGAATGCATTATTTAGTATCAGAAAAATTCAATTTAGCGAATTATAAAGAATTTGTTAAAGATGTTTCTTTATATAAAGATATTCGAGATCTATATTTAATTAGTGACTTATTAATTACAGATTATTCATCTGTTTTTTTTGACTATATGAATTTAAAAAAACCTGTGGTGTTTTTTGTATATGATCTCCCGGCTTATCGAGACTCTATAAGAGGATTTTATTTTAATTTCCAAGAGAGAACGCCCGGGAACTTGGTTCAAACCAGTGAAGAACTTATAAAGACAGCAAAAGAGTTGTTGTATAATCCTCATATAGATCATAACTATGAGAAATTTTATAATGAATTTTGCCATTTAGAAGATGGCAAGGCTTCTAAAAGAGTAATTGAAACAATTCTTTAACTTCTAAATAAAGAGGTACTAACATGTTTTCTATAATAATGCCAATATATAATTCTGAGAATTATTTAAGAGGTTCAATTGAGAGTGTCATTAACCAATCAATTGGGTTTAAGGAAAATATAGAACTTATATTAATAGACGATGGCAGTTATGACAATAGCCCTCAAATTTGTGAATCCTTTAAAAACCTATTTCCTAATAATATTAAATTCTTAAAAATGGAAAATTCCGGTCCCTCCGCTGCAAGAAATTATGGATTATTAAATGTAAGTGAAAAATCTAAATATATTGGTTTTCTAGATTCTGACGATGCATTCTCCAAGAATGCGCTCAGTAGTATTTATGGATTTTTTTGTGATTTCGGAGATGTAAATATTGCTGTGTTGCCTGTTTATTACACAGGTGAAAAAAAAGGGGAACATAAATTAAATAATAGGTTTGAAAAAGGAACTAGAGTTATAAATATCATCAATGAATATAAAGCTATTCATTTTTATATTGGTGGTACTTTTTATAGAAGACATACAATAAATAATACCACTCTGTTTAATGAATCAATAAAATTTTGGGAAGACGCTATCTTTTTTAATCAGTTATTGCTGAAAGAGAAAAGTTATGGAGCAGTTGCTGAAGGAAAGTATTTTTATAGAAAACGAAAAGAACAAAACTCATTAGTTGATTGTTCATGGTTTGATAAAAAAAGGTACACGTATTTGCTGAATGTATGTTATATGACTTTGTTGATGGATTCAATAAAAATGTATGATAGAGCTCTGCCTTATTTCCAATTTTTAATTATATATCATATGAAATTATTTTTATATCCTAATTATAGAGATATTTATAACTCTGTTTTAAATCATCAAGAACAAAAAGATTTTATAGATGATTTTATTAAAATTCTAAAGTTTATTGACCCACAATATATAAAAGAACAAGATATGCCTATGTATTATAAAGAATTTATGTTTCATTTATTAGGAGTAAAAACAGATGCTCTTGAAGCTATAAAAAAAGAAAAAGTACTACAAAGCACATGTACTGTTACTTCAACAAAAATAAAAGGGCTTAAACTTGAATTAACAGGGCACTTTATTAATCAGTACTATGAGATGCAAGAGAATGACGAGGTCTATATAAAATATTTTAATAGATTAAAAAAATGCAAACGTAAAGAATTGAGAAAAACAATTGAAGTATGGGGATATAAATTAAGAGATTTTAGATATGCTGGCTTTGTTGTTGAGATACCAATTTGGGCCTTTTCTTTTGGCTTTGTCGTAAAAACAACCGATGATACTTTAGAACTTAACAAAGTAAATATTTTTAAAAGTTTACACACGAAGTTTTTGAAAAAATAGTGAGGAATGCTTTTAATTCATTTTACTAAAGTAATGATGTTTTTTTAAAAAATTAGCATTCTGTATTTTAACGGCTTTATGTCTTTTATTTACCCCGATCTTTATTCATATAAACATTTTGTTAGGAGTAATCTTTTATGAACGTAAAGAGTTTTAATTATGATTTCAGTGTTATAATGCCAATTTATAATGTTGAATTATATCTAACCGAGGCTATAGAAAGCGTCGTTAAACAGACTATAGGTTTTGAAAACATTCAGTTAATACTTGTCGATGACGATAGCCCTGATAAAAGTGAAGTCATTTGTAAAGAATATGCTCAAAAATATCCAAATAATATTGTATACGTCAAGAAACAGAATGGCGGAGTGAGTAGTGCCCGAAATTATGGATTGAATTATGCTGAAGGTCGGTATATTCAATTTTTAGATCCAGATGACTTTATTTCAAAAGAAACTTTTGAAAATGTTTTAAGCTTCTTTAACCAACATGGGAATGAGATTGATATTGTAGCAATTCCCATTTTCTTTGAAGAAGGAAGAACCGGGGAACATAATCTAAATAATAAGTTTTCTCGCACAAGAATATTAGACGTAGGAAAAGAACCACATCATATATTAACTCATTGCTGTTCTACATTTATAAAAAAAGAAGTCTTGAAAAATATTTGGTTTGACGAAAACTGTAAAATAGGTGAAGATGCCAAACTAGTCAATTTAATTATATCTCAAAAGAAAAAATATGGTCTGGTTAAAGAGGCAAAATACCACTATAGAGTTAGAGAAAATGGATCTTCTGCGATGCAAACTGCTAAAGCAAACAAGAATTGGTTTAACCATTCTCTTATCACTTTTTCCAAGAATTTAATCGAGTCCACAAAGAATCATGAACGGAAAATACCTTTATTTCTTCAATATATGTTGATGCATGATTTGAAATGGAAATTAATGATTAAGGATATTAGTGAAACACCTTTAGATGAAAATGAATACCGTGAATTTTTAAGGTTGATTCGAGAAGTATTGTCGTATATTGAGAATGATGTCATTATTGCAACAAAAAGTGTAAGCCATTTCTATCTAATTCATGCCTTGAAATTAAAACACGGAGAAAGTTATAGTAGGTATGTATACGAAAGAGAAACTGAACAAGATTATTTTTTATACAGAGAAGGTAAAATTGTTTCCAAATTATCAAACCAAACTCTAACTATTGAGATTTTAGAGGAAAACAAGGATTCTATTCTTATAGAAGGCTTTTGGAGTTCTCTCTTTGATTCTAAAGGGTTTAATTTTTACGCTAAGATTGGGGAAACAAAGATAAAAGCAAAGAATATAAATAGACGGCATAATGATTATATTAGTTTAGGAGAAGTAATAAAAAAGTATCCTGGTTTTTCTGTAGAAATTCCCAAAAAATATCTTGCAAACAATCAGCATATTGAATTTTTCATAACTAAAGGTAAAAAAAGAAAAATGGCAAACCTTCGTTTCTTTAAACATTCAGGTTTGTCAAATAATTTAGTCAACTCTTATGTGGCTAAAAAAGATTATATCTTTTATTATAATTATAAAAAACTAATCTTTGAAGAAAATAATGTTAAAAATAGATTTATAAAAGAGTTTCGTTTCTTAAAATCTCTAAATAAGTTAAGAGGTAAATCAAAGAGACGAAAATCAGCTATTAAAAAGGCTATGCTTGCTAGGATGGCACACCATGTTTTTACTATTTTCAACAGAAAACCAGTGTGGTTATTCATAGACAGACAGGATAAAGCCGATGATAATGCTGAGCACCTTTTTAAATATGCCATCAGTAAAAATGATGGGGTAAAAAAATACTTTATAATAAAAAAGGATAGCAAAGATTACAACAGAATCAAAAAATACGGAAATGTTATACCATACAGGTCTCTTAGGCATAAAATTCTGACCTTATCATCTTCCAAGGTAATATCGACACATGCAGATTTATGGGTTGTAAATCCATTTTTCAATATGGAAGTTTATTTTAGAGATTTATTTAATTTTCAGTTTGTCTTTTTACAACATGGAATAACAATGGCTGATCATTCCGAATGGTTAAATAAATACAGTAAAAATATCAAATTACTAGTCACTTCAGCAAAACCTGAATATCGGTCTATTGTGAAAGGGAATTATAATTATAAAAAAGAAAATATTTTTTTGGGTGGATTTCCGAGATACGATAATCTTAAGAAGAGTGAAGGAGAAAAGCAGCTTCTAATAATGCCTACTTGGAGAAAAGATATAGTATTACCGAAAGATCAGGCAAAAGGAGTAAGACCGTACAACCCGACATTTAAAGATAGTGAATACTTTGCTAGATATAATGACTTGATTAATGATGAGCGACTGATCAATTTTGCTAAAGATAATAATTATAAGATAACCTTTTTCCCGCATCCAGACATACAACAACAGATTACAGATTTTAAAAAACATGAGTATGTAAAGTTTGCGGATTATAATAGCAGCTATCAAATGTTATTTAATTCTTCTAATATAATGATTACTGATTTTTCATCGGTTGCATTTGATTTTGCATACGAGAAAAAGCCTGTAATCTATTACCAATACGAAAAGTCATACCATTTTAAACTTGATTACTATGATTATAAGAAAATGGGCTTTGGCGATGTAATAGAAGATCATAATAGCCTGGTTGATAAAGTTATTTATTATATGAAAAATAATAGTCGTATGGAAGATAAGTATAGAAAAAGAGTGGATAACTTTTTTGCATATACTGATAAAAATAATAGGGAACGTATTTATAATGCTATTGTGCAATTAGAAAATAGTAAAGTAGCTAAATGAGCTTGGGTTTGATCTGAAATGACACTTTTAAATTACGGGAGAAGTTCTGCGGAACTTCTCCCTGCTATTTAAAAGTGAAAAAAACCTCAACATCTGTTACAATATTCACCGGTGCTTTCAAATTCTTTAACCGAAAGATCCAAAAAATCATTTAAGTCTAAGGAAGATAAACAATGAATGCATTAGTAAGAATCGTAAAAGAGCAAGTGACATCGTTTCCTTTAATTTTGCGCTTGGCTTCGTATGAGACAAAGTCTCAGTACCAGATGAATTATCTTGGAGTATTATGGCAGTTTTTAAATCCCCTCATTCAAATGCTGGCGTACTGGTTTGTATTTGGTATGGGAATTCGTAACAGTAAGCCGGTCATAACGGGCGTCGGAGAGGTACCTTTTATTGTTTGGATGCTTGCTGGGTTGATTCCGTGGTTTTTTATTAGCCCGACGATTCTCGATGGATCAAACAGTGTATTTAAGCGGATCAATATGGTCGCAAAAATGAATTTTCCGATCAGTTCGCTGCCTTCTGTCGTGATTGCTTCAAATTTATTTAGTTATTTTGTAATGATGGGCATTTATGTCATTGTCCTTTTAGCAAGCGGCGTTTACCCTAGCTTGCATTGGATACAATATATTTACTATTTAATCTGCATGATTGTATTTATGTTTTCATTTAGTTTGTTTAACTCTACAATCAGCGTGCTTGTCAGAGATTATCAATTTTTGCTGCAGGCCGTCACCAGATTATTGTTCTTTTTACTTCCGATTTTTTGGAATATCTCTGAACAGCTTGGGAAAAACCATCCGAATCTGCTGCCTGTGCTTAAGCTGAATCCGATTTTTTATCTGATAGAAGGATTCCGAAACAGCTTTTTAGACGGAAAGTGGTTCTTCCAAGACATGAAATACACGCTGTATTTCTGGCTGTTCACGTTCCTATTATTGTTAGTAGGTTCTATCCTGCATATGAAATTCAGAGACAAGTTTGTTGACTTTCTTTAATACGTAAGGAGATTGTACGATGAAACTAAAAGTTTCGTTTCGAAATGTTTCAAAGCAGTATCATTTGTATAAAAAACAATCGGACAAGATTAAAGGATTGTTTTTTCCGGCCAAGGATAATGGTTTTTTTGCTGTGCGGAATGTCTCCTTTGACGTGTATGAAGGAGAAACAATTGGCTTTGTAGGGATAAACGGGTCAGGGAAATCGACCATGTCAAACCTGCTGGCTAAAATTATTCCACCGACCAGCGGTGAAATCGAAATGAACGGCCAGCCGTCGCTGATTGCGATTGCGGCTGGTTTAAATAATCAATTAACGGGCCGGGATAATGTCCGGCTCAAGTGTTTGATGATGGGCTTAACAAATAAAGAAATTGATCATATGTATGACAGCATCGTGGAATTTGCCGAGATTGGCGATTTTATTAATCAGCCGGTTAAAAACTATTCCAGCGGTATGAAATCGCGTCTCGGTTTCGCGATTTCCGTGCATATTGACCCTGATATTTTAATTATTGACGAAGCGCTTTCTGTAGGGGACCAAACGTTTTATCAGAAGTGTGTTGACAGAATAAATGAGTTTAAAAAACAAGGGAAAACAATTTTCTTTGTCAGCCACTCCATCGGACAGATTGAAAAAATGTGTGACCGCGTTGCTTGGATGCACTATGGTGAGCTTCGCATGTTTGATGAAACAAAAACCGTTGTCAAAGAGTACAAAGCGTTTATTGACTGGTTTAATAAACTCTCGAAAACAGAAAAAGAAACATATAAAAAAGAGCAGACGGAGGAGCGGAAGAAAGATAGTCCTGAAGCGTTTGCCCGTTTTCGTAAAAAAAAGAAAAAGCCCAAATCACTGGCTAATGCCGTTCAAATTGCTATTTTGTCCATTCTGACGGTCTTTACTGCGGGAACGATGTTCTTTAATGCCCCGCTTCGTACAATTGCTTCGTTTGGGGCTATTCCGCAAAATGAAGTGAAGAATCATCATGGCAATGTAAAAGGTGAGTCAGAGGAACGCTTAACCGCAGTCAATAAGAAAGGGTTTATTACAGCTGAAAAACCGTCTGTTTATAAGGATCAAGATTTGAAAAAGAAGGCGGATGTTACACTGCGATTTGGCGCAGAAGTGACGGTAGCTGCAAAAGGCAAAAAAACAGCGAAAATAAAACTTGACGGACAAGCTTATTTTGTGAAAAAGAGCGCTGTTACAACAAACATGAAACATGCTGAATTGCGAGCAGCTGCCTTTACGCCTTATGTATCGCAAAATGCAGCAACTTCCTATGAATACTTCCTGAAATTTTTGGGAGACAGCAGCGGCAGCATTCAATCGAAATTGAATGGATATAGTGAAGAGGATACAGCTGACGGAAGAAAGACGTTGGATTTTGATTATGAAAAAATCAGCTATGTGCTGGAGAACGGTAAAGCATCAGAGCTTATCTTTCATAACATTGCCCCCGTTACACCGGCGTCATTGTCTTTAAGTGACAGGGATGTACTGTATGACAGCAGCAAGGACCGTTTTCTTGTGAATACAGCTGACCTGTCCTTTGCAGTTGATAATGATAAACATACGCTGACCTTGATGTCGAAATAAGAAAAGGCTATTGGATGGATGTCCAATAGCCTTTTTGTTTAGAGTTCTTCTTTGTTTAGCAGAGCTTCCATAAATGGAGTGAGCTGCTCGCGAAGCTCTTTATCCTGCATCGCAAACTCGAGAGTTGTTGTGATAAAGCCAAGCTTTTCACCAACATCATAGCGCTTACCTTCAAAATCGTAAGCAAACACTCTTTGAATTTCATTTAACTTTTGAATAGCATCCGTCAGCTGAATTTCTCCGCCTGCGCCGACTTGCTGCTCTTCTAAGTACATGAAGATCTCAGGTGTGAATACGTAACGGCCTAAGATGGCAAGATTAGAAGGTGCAGTGCCCTTAGAAGGCTTCTCGACGAAGTTTTTCACCTGGTAACGGCGGCCCTCACTTGTCAGCGGGTCAATAATGCCGTAACGGTGTGTTTCATCTTCAGGCACCTGCTGAACACCGATAATAGAAGAAAGTGTTTTGTCGTATTCATCCATTAATTGACGCAATCCTGGTGTTTCTGCCTGAACAATATCGTCTCCAAGCAGAACCGCGAATGGCTCATCACCGATAAAGTTACGCGCGCACCAGACAGCGTGTCCGAGCCCTTTAGGCTCTTTTTGGCGAATATAGTGGATATCAGCCAGGTTAGAAGCCTTTTTCACTTTTTCAAGAAGTTCGGTTTTTCCTTTTTCTTCTAAGTTTCTTTCAAGCTCAGGAGAGTAATCAAAATGATCTTCAATCGCCCGCTTGCTTTTACCTGTTACAATAATAATATCTTCAATACCGGCTTCAACAGCTTCTTCAATTATGTATTGAATGGTTGGCTTGTCAACGATAGGAAGCATTTCTTTCGGCATTGCTTTCGTAGCCGGCAAAAATCTCGTTCCGAGACCTGCGGCAGGGATTATGGCTTTACGTACTTTTTTCAATGTCAAAGCACCTTCCTTGTATTATGCTTTATATTCAGCGCAGTGATTACACATAGCTGATATAATAAAATAGACTTATCTTTCTTTACCCAACTTCATCTATTCTAAACACGTTAATCATATAAGAAAATCCAATTTTAAACAAGAGTTAGTCTATTATCTAAGGCAGTTAACTTAAAGTAACCTTAAAATTGTTGAAAACAAAAAAATGATATTGAGCAAATCATATGCTAAGTTTAAAATAGAACAAATAGGGTATACATATTTTAGAGGGGTTACCTATTTCATTTTGAATATCAATTCTAATAAGAGGTGCACGGATGAAAACGGTTTTTATGGTAGTTTATACGATTGATGTAAACAAAGGCGGCATGACAACCGCCATGCTAAACCGGTCAAAAATGCTTGTACATAATGGATATAAGTCAGATTTAGTTACTTTTGATTATAATCCTTACTATGAGAATATAACATCTGAATTAAGACGGATTGGTAAATTAGATCCAGATGTTAATATTTTGAATGTAAATGATTACTATCGAGATTTGAATACTGACGGAAATATTGATCCTTCCTATTATGAAAATGAAGCAAAAACAGAACAGGAAGGGTATTTCATTCAGGATTCGGAATATGATACAAAACAGTACATCAGATACTTTAAACAAGGTTCTTATGTGAAATATAAGAAATGGACTGAGGATGGACACCTTAGTCATATTGATTTTTTCAATGAGAATAGACAAAGGGTTAAAAGAGAAGAATTCCATAAAAACAAGTATAAACATAGAGAGATCGGTTTTGATCCTGCTAATAACAAAATGAATTATGAGAAGTACTTTACGCCTGATGGGTTCTGTTACCTCATACGATGGTATAACAGTGAAACCGAGAAACAGCAGCAAGTTTTTCTTTTTAACAAAAATAGCAATAAGGTTCTAATGTTTAAAAATAATGCTGAATTCCATACGTATTGGTTAAACGAAATAGCTGCAGCAGAAAATGAAAAACCAATTTTTATTTGTGATGGACCGGGAAGCACCGGAAAAGTCAGAGGAATGAAAAAAGAACTAGCTCATAGAATTTATATGGTGCACATCAATCATTTTGAATCTCCGTTTACATACGGAAGTAAAGTAAAACCGGATCATATTGATTTTCTAAGCAATATTGATAAACTTGATGCGCTCGTAGTGCTTACAAATGATCAAAAGAAAGATATAGAAAAACAATTTGGTGAACATGGAAACATTTTTATTATTCCTAATTCAATGCCATATACAGATTTGCCAGACATAAAAAAAGATAATAAAAAAGTCAGCATGTTTGTAAGATATAATAAACAAAAGGCTATTGATGAGGCAATTAAAGCATTTGTGAGGGTTATTAAAAAGGTGCCAGATGCCAGACTTGAAATTTTCGGTCACGGTGCTGAGAAGTCTAAATTAGAACAATTGATTAATGAATTGAATCTGCAACAGAATGTTTTTATTAAAGGCTATGCAAAAAATGTAAGAGAAGAAATGGGAAGCTCACTTACCACTTTATTGTCTTCTAATTATGAGGCCTTCCCCCTTTCTGTCATGGAATCTTTTATGAATGGAACTCCTGTTATCAGCTATGACTGTAATTATGGTCCTCGAGACTTGATAAATGAGGGAGTAGATGGTTACATTGTTCCTCACAAGGACCAAAAAGCATTAGCCAATCAAATCATAAAGCTGTTAAATAATCCTGATGCTGCAAAAGAGATGGGATTAAAAGGACGTGAAAAGGTTCTTACCGAATATACAAATGAAGCAGTATTGAACAAATGGCTGCAGCTGTTTAATGCATTGGAGAAAAATTAATGAAATGAAACGCCCGAAGGTTGCTTCGGGCGTTTTTATTTGGAATGTACCTCAGCTAGAGCCTTGATTTGAAAAATGTTATAATGAACTTCTGAAAATGAACGTCACTGTACTACTTTTAATAAAAGAAAGGTAATCGTATCTATGATGAGTATAAAGATTCCTAGGCCACAATTAGCTTTTGTTTGTTCAGCGCTTAATATTGCAAAAAGACAAAATGTAAGCACGACCGATTGGCATTATCCTTTACATATTGTGACTTTTAAATATGAACCAGATGCTTTGGCCATATATAAAGAATCGCCAGTCATAAACCTGTACGACTTTTTGAAGGGGCCTGAGCCTGAATATTCATGGATTGAACATACAATTCAGGAAGAGGGTTTGACTTATGTCAAAGATCCAGAAAAACCAGTATATCGTTATTATAAAAATGGGAAGTATGTAAAATACCAACGATTTTCATCTGCGGGTGAATTGGTTGTAGCAGATTATTTTAATGACAGCAGGCAAAGGTTCAAAAGAGAAGAGTTCACAAAATCAGGACATATACACAGCTTGATCTATATGAATTTGGAAACTAATCAGCCTAAGCAGCAGCTATACTTAAAAAAAGACGGCACTTGTTATATGTCAAAGTGGTATAAGAATAATGGAAAGCTTGAAAAAATTATTCTTTTTGAAAATATAGGAAGTGTATCTCGGATATTTCATTCTGAAAATGAGCTTATACTATATTTTTTAAAAAACCTTATAAATGATTCTGATCACTTTTTTATAACGTCTGAAACAGAAGTGTACTCGCTCATATGTTCTTTACCATCAAAGGATTCCTCTTTATTTAAAGGATTTATAGAAGTGAATGAATCGATTAATAACATAGCAACAGAAATTAATAACATTGACGGGCTCTGTCTTCCATCTTTAAAAAGATATAATGAGGTAGTTGCAAAAACCGGGCCAAGGAAAAATATTTTTTATGTTTCAGAAGAGCCGTTTATACGTAAAAGGTTTATTCGAGAACTTATTGATTATGTTCCTTATAATAATCACTTAATCAAGATGCGCGCTACTCTTTCAAGCGCTGAATGGCAGTCAAAGTTAAATCTCTATGTTTCCGCAGTGGTCTGTTTTGAAGGAAAACTTCCTAAACAATCTGAGGGACGCGGCCGGTTTTATTGGAAATTAAAGAATCGAAAAAGTAACGGAGTCTATATATCACCTGCCCAAATACGAGAGGTTTCAAATGTGGAATTTGTAGTGAACGGTTATATGTCGTTGCGTACTGTATTGGACATGCAGTCTGACATTGACATTTGTTTATGTGTGGAATGGGATAATAAATATTTTGAAGAAAAATTAAGTGTGACTGAAGGAAAGTTAGATCAGAGTGAGCAAGCTAGCAAAGGGTGGAGGCTCAAGATGGCAGAGGAAAACAGTCACTTAGTAATAATGACTGCTGAAGGCTTAAAACGTCGAGTGTTAAACTACTTGTTTTTATCTAATAAGAAGTAACTTGTAAGAGGGAGCTTGAAAATGAGAAAGATTTTTTCGTTAATTTATGAAATTGATATTGAAAAAGGTGGCATTACAAGCTCTATGATGTCAAGGTCATATACCTTTGCTGAGCATGGCCTCAATATTGATTTGATTACACTAGATCATAAAGAGAATTATGCTGAAATAGAGAGAACTTTGAAAAATGCAGGAAGATTGCATACAGATGTTAATATTATAAATATTTATGATTATTATAAAAATCAGCATAAACCGACGGAGATAAGTACGGAACAAAAACTTTATTATCAGCAAAATGTGAACATACATGAAGAACATCTTGCTGTTTCTTTTGATAAGTTGAAATTAGAGGCAAGTTATTTTCAGAATGGTTTATATATCAAGAAGAAAAAATGGAGTTCAGATGGCGCTCTCCTTTATATCGATTACTTTAATGAGAATATGCAAAGAACTAAGCGAGAATTATTTTATGAAGAGCATGTAATGAAAAGGATATACTTTGATCAACGTTCCGGTAAACAAACTCAAATTCACTACACAGCACCGGACGGTTTTTGTTATTTAACAGAATGGCACCATTTTCACACGGGAGCCAGTCAGGGAGTTATGCTGTTTGAACGGGGTGAAAAGGAAGCCGTATTTTTCAAAAATAAACACACCTTTCATACACATTGGCTTGAGAAGCTATGCGAAAAAGAACAGGACCCTATTATCATCTGCGATGGAGTCGGAAGTGCTTCAAAAGTAAATGAAATGCGAGAAGGATTGGCAAAGCGCTATTACTGTGTGCATTCAAATCATTTAGATTATCCTTATACGTTGGGCAGCAAAGTTCGGAAAAATCATCAATACGCGATGGAACATATTAAAGATTATGACGGGCTCATCGTCTTAACGAATGAACAAAAAGAAGATATCATGAAGGACTTTGAATCCAGCAATAATATTTTTGTTATTCCCCATGCTCCAAGACGGCTTGAAAAATTACAAACGTATGAAAAGAAGAAAAACGAATTTGTCATGGTGGCCAGATATCATGAAGAAAAAGGAATCGATAAGGTCATAAAGGCTATGGAAATCGTGAAAAAATCGCGTCCTGAAATTGTCCTTAATATTTATGGCAGCGGTCCCGGCTATGAAGAGTATCAGCAATTGATTGATGATCTCCAGTTGGATAATGTGCATTTAAAAGGGTATATTGCAAACCCGGCTCCATTTTATCAGCAGGCGCTTGCCACATTATTAACATCAAAATTTGAGGGGTTCAGCCTTGCTATCTGTGAATCGTTTTCGTGTGCAACCCCTGTCATCAGTTTTGATGTCAAATACAGCCCGAGAGAGCTCATAAAAGAAGATGAAACGGGCATGCTTGTAGAACCTGACCATATTGAAATGCTTGCTGAGAGTATTATTTATTTGTATGACAATCCTGAAAAAGCCATTCAATATGGAAAAAATGCAAAGAACTTAATGGACACTGAATATAGTGAAGATCGATTGTTTGAAAGATGGGAAAAAGTATTTGAAATGACGAAGTAGTGTATTTTATACATTTTTGTTCATTATATGAGCTTTTATGAAGATATAGAAGCGGCTAAGGATAGAGGTGGCATGTTGAAAATTACTGCAGCAGTACCCACATACAACTCAGAACAGTTTATCACCCGCTGCCTGGATAGTCTTGTTCAACAAACCATGCCGAATCATGAATATGAAATTATTTGTGTAGATGATTGTTCTCAGGATGGTACGGTCTCCATATTAAAAAAATACAGTGAACAGTATTCTAATATAACGGTTATTGAACGAAAGAAAAATTCAGGAGGGCCCGGAGAACCGAGAAACCAAGCTATACGTGCTGCGAATGGTGAATATATCTTTTTTATTGATTCCGATGACTATTTAGGAATTGAAGCGTTCGAGAGAATGTATCAATATGCACAACAGCACAATTCAGATATCGTGCTTGGAAAAATGGTCGGTGTAAACGGCAGAGCGGTTCCGCAAGCTATTTTTAAAGAAACAAAACCTAAAGCGGATCTTGTTAAATCTCCGCTTGTCTACTCAATTGGCCCGACAAAACTTTTTAAAGTTTCTCTGCTAAGACATCATGACATATATTTTCCTTCTAATATACAGGCCACAGAGGATCAGGTATTTGTCATGAAAGCTTATTTAGAAGCGGATAAAATTTCTGTTTTGGCTGACTATGATTATTACTACGCTGTACAGCATGATGGCGAGCATATGACTTTTGCATATGTAGCGCCTGAAAACTACTACGGCGCAATGAAGGTAATCATAGATATGATTCGTGAGAGCCGTCTTTCTCATACCAGTAAAATGAAGTTTATGGCGAAGTTTTTAAATCGCCATTTTGACTTTTCCAGAACAACGGATTTCACTATAATGATCGAGGATGAACGGGAACAGCAAATATGGATGGCAGAACTGCATCATTTTGTTGAACAAAATATTCCGCATGAAATTGACAAGCTTGTTCATTCTCATACGCGATTAAAATTATATTTTGTACGTCAGAATGACTTAAAGGGTTTGAAACAGTTTGAAGCTGATAAAGAAAATATGACTCAATTTACATCTGTCAAAAATGGGCATATCATAGCAAACTATCCAAGCCTTATCCCATATCAGTTAACAGAGAATGAACGAATCATTGATGACAGAAACAAAATCAGTCATTACGTGAGCGAATTTCAAATGAAGAACAACACTTTTTCATTAAAAGGAACGGTTATCCACTCGGCATTACAACCAGAGCATCAGGCTTCGCAAACGTTAGTAGGCGTTTGGGTGCACCGTGATCGAAAAACTGAAAAAACCATTTCTCCGGTTTATGCCAAGGATGGAGAATTTGAATTTCTCACGAAGTTTACTGATTTAGCTATTCAAGAAGAAGATATTGGTGTTTGGGACTTCTTTATTGAATCAAAGATAGATGGCTATAAAAAACGTGCCAGAATTGGCAGCAGCAGAGAAAAGTATTCCTATTCGAAACATGCCAAATATATTGGGAATAATGGGGAATATGCTTTTAGCGCAAGACCGTACTTTACAAAAACTTTCGATAATCTGTCAATAGATATAAGAAAGCAAGAAGCTTTGAAAGTGGAATTCAGAAATAATGAGGCAGATTTAACGTTCGTATTCCCTGAAAGCCAATTGTTTTTTCCGAAGCAATCCTTATTATTGCTGGAATGCAATAATCAAGAGTTTTTAATCCCTATAAAAAATCAAATCAGTTCTGCTGATGGGACTGTGATACAGCTGGACCGGAATCTAGTTGAACAAAAGTTTGCCCCGGCTCACTTACAAAACATGAATATCGTTTTATCCATCAATTCATATAAAACGACATTGATTCCAAAAAAGGATGCCAGCGTGTACTTTTGCAGTAAACATATTGAAAAAAAGCTGTGGTGCTTTAAAATAAAAAAGAAAATAGACTTATTTATACAATCAGACCAATCAAGATTCTATCTGACAGCCCGTTAAACAAAGAAATCAGGTGACAAATATGAAAAAACTAAAAGTCATGACCGTCTTCGGGACCAGGCCTGAAGCGATCAAGATGGCACCTCTAGTGCTTGAATTGAAAAAATATCCTGAAATAGATTCCTGCGTAACGGTCACTGCACAGCACAGACAAATGCTCGATCAGGTGTTAGATGCTTTTCACATCAAGCCTGACTTCGATTTGAACATTATGAAGGAGCGGCAGACACTGGCAGAGATTACGTCTAACGCACTTGTGAAATTGGATGAGCTGTTTAAAGACATCAAACCCGATATTGTGCTTGTCCATGGTGATACGACGACGACGTTTGCCGGAAGCCTAGCAGCTTTTTATCATCAAATTGCTGTCGGCCATGTGGAGGCTGGGCTCCGTACAGGGAATAAGTATTCCCCATTTCCGGAAGAGCTCAACCGCCAGATGACAGGAGCGATTGCTGATTTGCATTTTGCCCCGACAGACCAGGCGAAAGACAATTTATTAAAAGAAAATAAAAAGGCCGACTCTATTTTTGTAACAGGGAACACAGCGATTGACGCACTCCGCACGACGGTGAGGGACGGCTACTCACATCCTGTTCTCAATCAGGTAGGCGGGGATAAGATGATTCTGCTTACCGCGCACCGCCGGGAAAACCTCGGTGAGCCAATGAAAAACATGTTCAAGGCTATCCGCAGAATTGTTGAAGAGTTTAACGATGTACAAGTCGTTTATCCTGTACACCTGAATCCTGTTGTCAGGGATGCGGCTCAGAAGCATTTTGGCGATTCTGACAGAGTGCATCTGATTGAACCTTTAGAAGTCATTGATTTCCATAACTTTGCGGCAAAATCACATTTCATTTTGACAGATTCAGGCGGTGTGCAGGAGGAAGCGCCATCTCTCGGAAAACCTGTGCTTGTGCTGCGCGATACGACAGAGCGCCCTGAAGGAGTGGAAGCTGGAACTTTGAAACTTGCAGGGACGGATGAGGACACTATTTATCGGCTGGCAAAACAGCTGTTAACGGATGATGATGAGTACAAAAAAATGTCCCGTGCTTCTAATCCTTATGGTGATGGAGAGGCTTCTCGCCGGATTGTTGAAGAATTGCTGTTTCATTACGGGTTTCGGCAAGAGCATCCGGATTCATTTACAGGCAAATAAAAAGAAGCTTTGCACATTGTGCAAAGCTTCTTTTTGTTTTAATCCTCAAGGCTTTCCTTCAGTTCTTTCTTGATATTGGAAAGGTCATTTTCATCAGTTTGGTAGTAGTAAATTCCATTGATTTTCGTTCCTGTGCCTTTTAGTTCGTGCTGTTTAATATTTTTACGCGCGCCTTTATAATTGGATTGGATATCCCACATGTCATCGAAGGTTAAATTCGTTTTCACATTGTTTTCAACGACTTTAAACATATCTCCAAATTTCGTGATGGAAGAAATATTTGCGCCTTTATTAATGATTCCTTCGATCACTTGTCGCTGGCGGTCTTGGCGGCCAAAGTCGCCTCTCGGGTCTTCTTTTCTCATGCGGCTATAAGCGAGGGCCTCTTTTCCGTTCAGTGTGTTTTCTCCTTTGCCGAACGAATAGCCGTCATAGCTGAACGCGAAAGTGCTGTTTACTGTGATGCCGCCAAGTGTATCAACCACGTCTCTAAAGCTTTCCATGTTCACTTTTACAAAATAATCAACCGGAACATCAAGAAAGTTCTCAACTGTGTCAACCGCCATCTGTGTCCCGCCGAATGCGTAAGAATGATTGATTTTATCCATTTTGCCTTTTCCGATAATTTTTGTATACGTATCACGCGGAATGCTGACCATGTCAGTTTTATTTGTTTTAGGGTTAACTGTCATATAAATGAGCGTGTCGGCACGGCCTTTATCGTTGTCGCGTTCATCCACACCCATAATTAAAATGGAAAACGGATCTTTTTTGTTGATGTCGACCTCTGTATCCCTTTTATTAGATTTATCAATACTTTCATGAATACTTGCCATAGTTGAAGCGGCTTTATGCCATAAATAGTATGCGTAGCAGCCTGTGCCAAGTACAAATACGGCCACAATGGCTAAAATGACAAGCAGCGCTTTTCTTTTTTTCTTTCTTTTATCAGTTCTCATAATAAGTCCTCGCTTTTTTGTAATCTAGTACGATTATAAGTTTCTTAATATTTGAAAACAACTAAAATTTGTCTGATTCTTTACAATAGACGCCCGCTTGTAAAAAATGTTTCGGTATTTTATGAAAATCCGCAAAAATTTTTCGTTGTTTTCATTCTCACCTTAAAATATGCTTAAAATTGTCGATAGAAAGTGGAGAGGTGATATAGAAATGAAAAAACTTACTATTTTAATGTTCTCAATGCTGCTTCTTTTATCTGCGTGCGGCACAGCTGGGAACTCATCAGGATCAGAAACAAATTCAGATAGCAAAAATGCGGCTGCTGAAGAGACTGTCACGAAGGAAGGCACATTTGCCGGTTTAGCGGACAGCCACACGATTGCAGTCGATATTGATGGTAAAGAGACTTCGATTCAGGTTGGTTCAGACCTTCAGGACAAAATGAACAGCATGTCAGAAGGACAAAAAGTTGTTGTCAAATATACAAAGGATTCAAATGGCGCCTTAATGCTTAAGGAGCTTGAGGAAAAGTAATAAAAACTTCTTAGGGGGTTCTATCTTTTGAAAAAAATGAAGTTCTTGCTTCTTACATCAGTTACTGCTGCGGCTCTTGCATGCCCGGCGATTATGCCGTCTGCAAAAGCTGCTGATAAAACCATTTCGGTTAAGCTGAGTAACTATGTAGGCAGCAAATCAAGCTTGAATGTCGATATTACAGGCGGCTATGAAATTCCTGGCTCAAGAATTGCGAATACAGAGCGGTATGGGGGAACAACCCGTTTTGATGTCGCCAATAATGTAGCTACTGCCGGATGGAATAATCCATCGACTGTGGTCATTGTCAATCGGGATGCTTTTGCCGATGCGCTCTCAGCGACCCCGCTTGCGAAAAAGTACGATGCACCGATTTTATTAACAGACGCGGATTCGCTCACACCCAAGACAGAAAAAGAAATTGCAAAACTAAATCCTGACAATATTCTCATCATTGGCGGGACAATCAGTGTTTCTAAAAAGACAGAAAACACATTGAAAAAATACGGTTCTATCGATCGGATTGGCGGAGCAACCCGCTACGAGGTTTCTAAAAACATAGCCAACCGAATGGGGAATTACAGCCAAGCAGTAGTTGCAACAGGCATGGTCTTTACAGATGCCCTGTCAATCGCGCCATATGCTGCAATGAACGGTTATCCGATTTTACTTGCGGGAGACAATAATATCCGGAATGATTACAAAATTCCGAGTAAAGTAACAATTGTCGGCGGTCCGTTGAGTGTCAGCACTGGCGTGGAAAACACATTGAAAAAGCAGGCCGCTGTGAAACGGATTGGTGGGGTTTCCCGGTATCAGGTATCTGCCAATATTATAAAAGAATTAAATATGAAAGCAACAAAGGTATTCATGTCAAACGGTCAAACATTTGCGGATGCATTGACGGGATCTGTACTTGCCGCGAAGCAGGGCAGCCCTTTACTGCTGGTTGAACCTGGAAGCCTGCCGTCACCAGTCGCTGATGTAGTGGCATCAAAAGGGACTCAGTCATTTGCGCTTCTTGGAGGAAATATCTCCATCAGTGATACGCTGAAGAACAAGCTGGCAGATACTTTTGCAGGTGCTGGCTATTCAGTCAAGCTGTCTGGCGGAAACTTGGTGCTTTATAAAAACAATACTGCCATCAAGACGCTTGGAACTTCCTTTACAGCAAATCCTAAAAAATATGCAAAAACAAATTCTATCAGTCTGAATGGAACATCGTATCTCGGAAATATGAAATTTACGATTGAGTCAGGCAAGTATGTTCGCCCGATTAATGTAAATATCCCTTTTGAAGATTATTTAAAAGGTGTTGTTCCTCATGAGATGCCTGCGAGCTGGCAGAAAGAGGCGTTAAAAGCTCAGGCAGTTGCAGCCAGAACGTATTCCATCAGATCCGTTGGGAAAGTAGTACAAGACACCACCGCTTTTCAGGTATATGGCGGCTATGACTGGAATTCGAAAACTTCTGAAGTGGTAGAATCTACAAAAGGAAAATTATTGAAATACAATGGCGGTTTGATTTCAGCTACATATTCCTCAAGTAACGGCGGCTACACGGAAGCAAGCAACGAGGTGTGGAGCAGTCAGGTTCCTTATTTAAAAGCCCAAAAAGATACGTACGATCCGCAAACCAGCTGGTCATTGTCATTAAGTAAAACCCAGCTTAATAAAAGCGGTCTGAATCTCAAAAGCCCGGCATCTTGGTGGAACACTAAAAATGAAACAAACTCAGCATATTTGAGCGGGTTAAAAAACTGGTTTATTAAAAATAAATACAGCAGTGCCGAGTCTATCAAAATCACGAAAATATCCAGTGTGAAATTCAGCACGGAGAAAACAGCCGGCCATCGGCCGAAAACAGCAAGTGTAACATTCTCATATTTTGCAAAAGAAAAATCAAAGGGCTATATTCTTTCAAGTGGTAGCCTGAGTGAAAAAACGACAACCATTTCTGTACCGACAACAGAGCTGAGAACAATGCTTGGCGCTTCGAATATGAAGAGTACATATGTGTCTGTCTCAAGCAATACCAACGATTTTATCATTAGCGGTAAAGGATACGGACACGGCATAGGCATGAGCCAATACGGCGCCAATGCGAGAGCTGCTGATGGACAATCCTATACAACGATCTTACGTTTTTACTATCCGGGTACGACTCTATCAAACTATTAAATGATTGGTAGAAGTGCAGGGAGGCAAATTGCCTCCTTCGTTCGTTATTTGATGTATGAATCATTATCAATCCTTTGGAGGGACTATCTTTGCAGATCTTTCTTAAAAGCATACCGATGTTGATATTAGGAGTCGTGTTATTTGTACCAAATGCATTTGCTGCCAACTCTGTTACAAGACTGGATGGAGTAAGCAGGTATGAAGTTGCTGTGAATGTTTCAAAACAAGGCTGGAGCAGTGCGGACACAGTTGTTGTGGCGAACGGCAACGCATATGCCGACGTATTAACAGCTGCTCCTTTAGCTTATAAATACAATGCTCCGATATTATTGACGGAATCATCTAAGCTGACTACGCCGACGAAAAACAGAATCAGCCAGCTCAAACCGAGCAAGGTCATCGTCATTGGCGGAACAATCAGTGTTTCTAACAATACTGTAAATGACATTAAAAAATTAGGGATTTCCAATGTAGAACGGATCGGCGGAAGAAGCCGTTATGAAGTTGCCCAAAATATTTCTAAAAAAATGTCTTCAAATTCAAAAGCAGTAATCGCAAATGGAATGGCATATGCTGACAGTCTGGCAATCGGTTCTTATGCTGCGCGAAACGGCATTCCAATTCTTCTGACGACTTCCAGCTCCATTCCTGCACCAACGAAAAGTGCGATGAGCAGCAAAGGAACAAGATCGACTATTGTGGTTGGGGGAGAAATCAGTGTTTCTAAAAATGTTTACAGCCAGCTTCCTTCACCAACAAGAATAGGCGGAAACAGCCGTTTTGAAGTGGCCGCGAATATAGCGAAGAAATATTATTCTTCCTCAAAAGCTGCATTTGTCAGCAATGGCTATCAATATGCTGATGCTTTATCGGGATCTGTGCTGGCAGCGAAACAAAATCGGCCAATGCTGTTTACAGATGCCGGTTCACTGCCGACTGCAACAAGAACAGTCATTGGATCAAACAGTAAGAACACATTCACTGTACTTGGGGGAACTATTTCAGTTACTAATAATGTTGTAAACCAGCTGAAAAATGCTATTGTAGGGAAAAAGGTATTTGTTGATGCTGGGCATGGGGGCTATGACAGCGGAGCGATCGGTAATAGTTTAAAGGAGAAAGACGTTAACCTTGCCGTGGCAAAGCTTGTCAACAGCAAGCTCTCCGCAGGCGGAGCGATACCGATTATGGCGAGATCTACAGATGTTTTCTTAGAGCTTTCTGAACGGGTTGCGAAAGCCAAAAGCAATCATGCAAACCTGTTTGTGAGTATTCATTCCAATTCAGCAACTCCTGCTGCAACAGGTACTGAAACATACTATTATACAAAGTATGAGTCAGCGAATAGCAAACGTCTCGCAACAGAAATCCAAAATAGACTTTATAAAGCCCTAAACACTCAAAACCGAGGGGTGAGAATAGGGAATTTCCATGTGATCAGAGAATCAACAATGCCGAGCAGTTTAGCGGAGCTGGCATTCATTTCAAATGCGAACGATGCAAGTAAGTTAAAGAGTGCTTTATATCAGGAAAAAGCAGCTCAAGCAATATATGAAGGAATCATGGGTTATTATTAAAAAGAAGAAAAACAGATTAGTCAGATGACTAATCTGTTTTTTTGTACATTTATTTATTATAGACTTTCTCCAATGTGGAAATGAATAGATTTACAATAAAGAAACAAAAGTCGAAATATTCAAACGAACATTAACATACCATTTACATCCAATTAACATCCGTCTGCTAAACTGACTGGCATAGGTCATCATAACATCCCAAACAAATCGTGAGGTGTGTGTCAGTGAGTGCAGAGAAAAGCATGAATGTGAGTCGTGAATTCTCAGTTCAGAAAATACATTCTTTTACATTGTCTGAAAAGAAGGCTCGTTATTTGGCAGTAAAACGCGTAATGGATATATGGTGTGCGCTCATTGGACTGGCGATTTCGCTGCCGGTGATTGCAGTATTTTCAGTATTGATTTGTTTGGAGACGCCTGGACCTGCCATATATACGCAGGAACGCGTAGGGAAAGGCGGGAAACCATTTAAGCTGTATAAGCTTCGTTCCATGAAAATAAATGCCGAGCAGTCCGGAGCTGTTTGGGCGCAGAAGCAAGATCCGCGGGTGACAAGGATCGGAGCTTTTATCAGAAGAACGAGAATTGATGAGATTCCTCAGCTGTTTAATGTGCTGAAAGGCGATATGAGTATGATTGGCCCCCGTCCGGAACGTCCTGTGTTTACGGAGATATTCCAAAATGAGATTCCGGGATTTACACAGCGTCTGGCTGTTAAACCGGGATTGAGCGGCTGGGCTCAGGTGAACGGCGGTTACGATATGACACCGAAGGAAAAGCTGATATTTGATTTATATTACATCCGCAATCTGACTTTCACGTTAGAGTTAAAAATTATGCTGAAAACTTGTAAAGTAGTCTGGACAGGTGATGGGGCGAGATAATACGGCTTGTATGACCATCAATCTGAGCTTAAAAAGAAGTAGGGAATATGATGCCAAGTATTACAAAACAAATCATAAGCGGCGCAAAATGGACAAGTATTTCCACCATGTGTATTACAATCATACAAATCGTTCAATTTGCTCTGCTGGGAAATATGATGACCTTAACAGAATTTGGACTTGTCGGTATGATCACAACGGTTATTGTTTTCGCTCAAATTGTGCTTGATATGGGGTTTGGCGCAGCGTTTATTCAGAGAGATGATGCGACGGATCGGCAGCTATCAACATTGTATTGGCTTAACATGATGACCGGCGTTTTGCTGTTTGTTCTTTTATATGTGAGCAGTCCTATTATTGCGGGATTTTATCAAAGGGAAGAGCTGGCACTTCTGATTCGGGTTTTAGCGATTATGTTTTTGATCGCGCCAATCGGACAGCAGTATCAGTATATGCTGCAAAAGCAGCTGCATTTTAATACGTTAAGCAAAATTGAGATTTTATCAAATGTATTGTCATTCGGATATTTGGCGGTAGCGGTTTTTATGATGGATGCGATTTTGGCGTATGTCGTTTCTCAAGTGCTGCTGCAGTCCAGTAAAGGGATTTTATATTGGGCCGTATACCGGAAAAAATGGCATCCCGCTTTTGTTTTTGATTTGAGGGGAATGAAGGAATTCTTTTCCTTCGGTGCCTTTCAGCTTTCATCCCGTCTTGTGAACAGGCTGGGAGCGAATATCGATATGATTTTGATCGGCCGGTTTATCGGTGCTGAAGCATTGGGGATTTATAACCTTGCTTATCAGATTGTCACCATTCCTGTTTTGAAGATCAACCCAATTGTGACACGAGTAGCGTTCCCGGTTTTCGCAAAAAACAAATATGAAAACAGTGTGATCAGAGAAGGCTTTCTGAATATGACAAAAATGCTGGCACTCGTCTCATTTCCGCTGTTAATAGGGCTCGTATCTGTGTCAGACGCCTTTATCACAGCGGTTTTCGGAGAAAAATGGCTTGCTGCTGTTCCGGTCCTAAATGTTTTGGCCATTGTCGGGATACTGAGAGTGCTCATGAATCCAAATGGATCTGTGCTTCTGGCTAAAGGAAGAGCGGATTTAGCGTTTTATTGGGATTCCGGTGTGTTGCTGCTATACGGATTGTCACTGTTTGCAGCCGTTCAAACGGGAAGCCTGCTGACAGTCGCATGGGTGTATGCCGTCATCAGTGTTTTCAATTTTCTGATTGGGCGCTGGCTTCTTGCACATGTCATCAAGCTCCATCTTTCTGCTTATTTCCAGTCGATTATGAAGCCGTTTCTGATCACAGCCGTGATGGCCGTCATCGCGTTTGCTGTAAGTCTAGGTACGGAACACTTTAGTCTGCAGGCAGAAATGCGGCTGGCCATTTCAGTGGCGGCGGGGGCGCTATGTTATCTCTTTCTTTTGGTAAAAGCGTACCCTCAAACGAAAAGCAAACTACTAAGAAAAGGACGTTTGTCATGAAGATTTTGTGGATCACAAGCGTATATCCGAGCAGTCTAAAACCAGGTGAGGGTGTGTTTCATGAGACACAGGTGCAAGAGCTGCAAAAACTCGGGCTTGATATCACTGTGATATGCCCAAGGCCTTTTCATTCAGCTCCTGTGCGCATGCTGAAAAAGGCATATCGAAAAAAGGATGCCAGACCGGAGTACGAAATGAGGAAGGGAACACCGATTTACCGGCCTTTCTATCAGGCAGTTCCCGGCCAGCTGAAATGGGCTCAGCCACACCGAAGAATTGCATCAGCCGTTTTAAAAATGATGAAACAGCGCGGCTTACATCCGGATCTGATCCATGCGCATTTTGCTATGCCATCGGGTGGGGCCGCCGCAGTTGTGTCGGAGTCAGTGCGAATTCCTTATGTCCTGACTTTGCATGGCAGTGATGTGAATGTGTATCCGCATTACAGCAAAGGAGCGTTTAAGGCCTTCAATCGAGCGGTAGGTTCCGCATCAGCTGTTTTAGCAGTCAGCTGCAAGCTCCAAGAAGAAACCAAAAAGCTTTCCGGCTTTGATAGCTCGGTTTTGCCGATCGGCATACAGCTCAGCCGTTTTCAAGAGAATGAGCAGACAAAAGAAGAAATGAGAAAAAAACTCGGACTCCCGCTCGATCAGCGTCTGGCCGTCTATGTGGGCAGGCTTGTCAAAGAGAAAGGCGTTTTTGAACTGTCTGAAGCTATCGAGTCGTTAAAGGAACCTCCTAAGGCGGTTTTTGTCGGTGATGGCCCTGCAAAATCAATGCTGATTCAGAAAGGGCATATCGTCACAGGCCAAGTGCCAAATCATCAGGTAAGGGACTACCTACTCGCGGCGGACATATTCGTGCTTCCTTCTTACAGTGAGGGAATGCCGACTGTTGTGATTGAAGCCCTAGCCTTAAAGGTTCCTGTCATTTGTACAGATGTGGGCGGCGTGGCATCGTTATTCGGAAAACACCGGCATCTGCTGATTAAACCGAAGTCTGCTGAAGCTTTGGCAGAAGCAATTATCCTATATGAGCATGAGCAAATATGGAAGCCGGAAATTGCAGATAATCTGTATGGAATCGTGCAGGCCCGCTTTGACGCCGGAAAAAATGCCAAGGCTTTGCATCATCATTATCAGAGGGTTGTGAAAATGTCTGTTTAATCGCAAGAAACTGCGACCAATATAAATAGGGAGAGGGATGAACGCTGTGAAAAAAATAGCTGTCATTGGAACAGGTTATGTAGGACTCGTGTCAGGCACTTGCTTTGCAGAGATCGGCAATAAAGTGGTTTGCTGTGATAACGATGAATCAAAAATCAGAAGCCTGAAAAATGGAGTGATTCCGATTTATGAGCCAGGGCTTGCCGATTTAGTTGAAAAAAATGTGCTCGATCAGCGTCTGTCCTTTACTAACGATATTCCGTCCGCCATTCGGGCGTCAGACATTATTTATATTGCAGTCGGAACCCCAATGTCCAAAACAGGTGAAGCTGATTTAACGTATGTCAAAGCGGCAGGGAAAACGATCGGTGAGTATCTTAACGGTTATAAAGTGATCGTAAATAAAAGCACAGTCCCGGTCGGAACAGGAAAGCTGGTTCAATCAATCGTTCAAAAAGCTTCAAAAGGAAGATACTCATTTGATGTTGTATCCAACCCTGAATTCCTGCGTGAAGGCTCAGCGATTCATGACACGATGAATATGGAGCGCGCTGTGGTTGGTTCAACAAGCCATAGGGCTGCTGCCATCATTGAAGAGCTGCATCAGCCTTTTCAAGCTCCTGTGATTAAAACAAACGTAGAAAGTGCAGAAATGATTAAATACGCCGCGAATGCATTTCTGGCGACAAAAATTTCTTTTATTAACGATATCGCCAACATTTGTGAGCGTGTCGGCGCAGACGTTTCAAAAGTTGCTGACGGCGTCGGGCTGGACAGCCGGATCGGCAGAAAGTTTCTGAAGGCTGGTATTGGGTTTGGCGGCTCTTGTTTTCCGAAGGATACAACCGCGCTGCTGCAAATCGCAAAATCAGCCGGCTATCCATTTAAGCTCATTGAAGCTGTCATTGAAACGAATGAAAAGCAGCGCGTTCACATTGTAGATAAACTTTTAACTGTGATGGGAAGCCTCAAAGGGAGAATCATTTCCGTTCTTGGATTGGCCTTCAAGCCGAATACAAATGATGTGAGATCAGCTCCTGCTCTTGATATTATCCCGATGCTGGAGCAGCTGGGCGCGCATGTAAAAGCGTACGATCCGATCGCTATTCCTGAAGCCTCAGCGATTCTTGGCGAACAGGCAGAGTATTACACAAATGTGTATGATGCGATTTGTGGCACGGATGCATGTCTGATCTTAACAGATTGGCCGGAAGTAAAAGAAATGGAACTTGTAAAAGTGAAAACCCTCTTAAAACAGCCAATCATCATCGACGGCAGAAATTTATTTTCACTTGAGGAGATGCAGGCTGCTGGATACATATACCACTCTATCGGACGTCCAGCTGTTCGGGGGACGGAACCTGCTGAAAACCCTTTTCAGGGCTTGCAATTCGAGGAACTGGCTAAAGACTTCGGAAACGTCAATTTATAAAAAGAAAACGTGTTATTTGGTTGTAGCTGCCGGCTGTTTGGCTCGGCCGCCGGCTCCTGAAACATCAGGAAAGGGGTTAAACATGTGAGTATCAAACGTTCGGCGGTCCACACGCTTGCGTTATCGGCCGCTGCCATATTTGGAGTCGTCCTATTGCTGGAAGCTATCCTTGAAAATATAGGTTTCATGCAGATGGCTGCTATGCTTGCGGTGTTGGTGATCGGTCTGTTTGCGCTGACGCTAGCCGTCGCATTTACAACAAAAGAACGGCTTTATATGGCTGTCATCTATATTTTGATCGCCTGTACTTTTTTAAATCATGCATTTTTCGCTATTCATTTCGGATTTTTTAGTTTGTTCCTTTACAGGCTTTTGCTTATTGCTGCGGGGGGCCTCCATGTAATCGGCATGGTACGGAGTCGGACACAGATTGAAAGATGGAACGGTCTGCAAGTGAAAGGGATTTTGCTCTTTTTCGCCTTTTGGTTTATATACGGTCTTGTTTCACTGCTGTGGGTTAAGTCGGTCACAGTTGGGATCAAATATTTGGCCTTATTGGCAATGGGGATCGTATTCATTTACCTCATTGTCATGCACGTGCAAAAAATGGAGCGGCTGCTGATTGTTTATGCCATTTGGCTGGTGATGACAGTACTCCTGATGATCATTGGTTTCTACAATCATATCACCCATCATCATCTCTCGAGCTCTACGTTGTACAGCGGGCCGGAATATAAGCAGCATTATCCGACCTCAGTCTTTTTTAACCAAAATGATTTTGCAACCTTTTTATCGATCAGCTTCTTTTTTTACCTCACAATGGTGAAAAACATAAAAAATGGATACCTCAAAGCGATCGGTCTTTTGCTATCGCTCTGTGCGTTGTATTTAATTTTTGCCACAGGTTCAAGAGCAAGCCTTCTAGGGGTTTTTGCAGGTATTGCTGTCTACATCTTCATTGTATTGCCGCCTGTCTTAAAGAAACTGGCGATATGGCTGTCAGCGGCGGGAATCACCATTTTTGCCGTTCTTTTCGCCACCCGAATTTATTCAAAGTTTTGGGAGCTGTTTTTGGCGCCGCAGACGCTGCATTCATTTCATGACAGGCTTCCATCAAATGTAGCCCGGGCCAATCTGCTGAAAAACGCATGGCACTTTTTCCTTGACTCATATGGATTCGGAGTCGGCGCAGGAAATGTATCCTATTATCTTGAGCACCACGCTTTATATGATACTGACAATGTGGCAGAGGTACACAATTGGCTTGTTGAAATTCTCGCTAACTTTGGCTTGTTCATCATGCTGGGATATCTTGCTGTTTATGCCTACCTCATATGGGTGCTTTACACATTTTATGAAAGAAAATTAGAAAATCGGTCAAAACTGATCACAGAAGGGCTTATTACCGCTCTGGTCAGTTTCCTCGTATCCAGTATCAGCCCAAGTTCAGTTTCAAATTTATTTTTCCATTGGGTGTTTCTGGCGCTCGCCATCGCCGCTGTGAATGTGATAAGACGATCCAGACAGATGGCTGAACCGATGTACAGATAAACAGACGACAAAAAGCAGGGAGACTGATATGAACGATATATTGATAAGAATAGCCCGGCGCATTAAAAAAAATATCATTTGGATCATTGCAGTGCCCCTTATATTAGGTGCAGTAGGATATTTCCTGCCGTCGCAGATCGCTGAACCAAAGAGCTACACAGCCGAGGACACGTTGGCTTTGGGGAGCTATGATCATCCGGTTTATAACAGCACAGAGGAGATTCCGCTTTTGCTCAAGAGTGATTCTTTTTTGAAGGAGGCGCTTCCTGACGAAAAGGATGAAGGCTTGGCAGAAATCAAAGAAAAGCTAACCATCAAAACGGAATCTAAATCTTTACTGACATTGAGCTATAGCGACAAAGGCAAGGAGAGAACGGAATTCGTCTTAAATAGCATTTCTTCTGCCTTTCTCAAAAACGATCAAAAGCTGTATGTAGAAAGAGAATCCGTCATCCGTCGCAGCATAGACGCACTCGAAGGCGCGACAGTAAGCGAGGATTCCAAAGTGGATAAAGAGAGATTCTTGTATGAGCTGAAAAACACACAGCTCAATCTGAAAGCAGCCAGTATCACTGATTCTGAAACCGCAAGTGAAGCGTCAGCAGGCGGAGGAATGTCTCCGAAAAAGGAAGCGGTTCTCGGCGTTATGATCGGCCTCACGATTGCCTTTATGTTCGTTGTCATTCCTGAATTTTTCAGGGAATCCTTTTAAAATCATGCGATGGAGATGTGATCATGACCAAGTGGAAACCTCTCGTATCTGTCATTACGCCTTCTTATAATGCGTGTGACTATATTGAAGACACGATACTGTCAGTGTTAGAACAGAGCTATTCTCAATGGGAAATGATTATCGTGGATGATTGCTCGACAGACGGCACACACGATATTTTACAGCAGTATGAAAAGTTAGATGAAAGAATTCATGTGGTTTGTTTGGGAGAGAACAGCGGAGCCGCGGTTGCGAGAAATAAAGCATTGGAGCGTGCTCAAGGGCGTTATGTAGCGTTTCTGGACAGTGATGATAAATGGAAAAAGGATAAATTGGAAAAGCAGCTTGATTTTATGATGAAGCGTTCTTGTGCGTTTTCTTTCACAGGCTACAGCTTAATGACACAGGACGGGACCCCGCTCGATAAATTTATTCACGCTCCAGAAAGTCTAACGTACGAGGATGCCTTGAAAAATACAATTATCGGCTGTTTGACGGTGATGATTGACAGGGAACAGACGGGACAGATCCAAATGCCGAATATCAGAACGCGACAGGACTTGGCCACATGGCTGTCTCTTTTAAAAAAAGGATTTACCGCTTATGGAATGAAGGAGTGTCTGGCTGAATATCGGCTTGTAGGCAACTCAATTTCCAGCAATAAGTGGAAGGCTGCGAAAAAAACATGGTTTGTTTACAGGGAGATCGAACGGCTGCATTTTATGAAAGCAACATGGTGTTTTGTTCAATATGCAAAAAATGCGGTCAAAAAAAGATTATAGCCGTAAGCAGAGAGAAAAGGTGATGAAGGTGGAAGGAAAAGAAGCAATCATTCATGTTATTGTTGCCACTGCTCAATGGGGAAAAGACCAATTGAGATACAGAAGGCACCGGCTGGCAGAGTTTTTAGCTGCTCAAGAGGAAACAAAGGAAGTCATTTGGGTATGTCCAGCCCCATATCCTGAGGGAAATGATTTGCAACAGGTTCATTCGGGTATCAGGCAATTCGCTGTCAAAGATCTGCTGCAAAAAAAAATATTTCGTTTTGGTCGATACAAAGATGTCTTTTACAGGCATAAGCTCTCACCATTGCTTGATGAGCTGGAGTCTGCTGCTGCAAACGGTGAACGCTGCTGTTTATGGTATACGTTCCCTGGATTCCCGCTGCTGTCCTCACTGTATCCTTGGGATCAGGTCATTTATGATTGCAGTGATTTATGGGCGGCGCCGATCAGCGGCCGTTCAAATCTGCTGTCTGAGTTCAGGCAAAAGGTCATTAAATCGGCAGAGCTGAGAATTATACATCGTGCAGATTCCATTACCTGTTCATCAGATTATCTTCATAAAGAAGTAGACAAAAAGCTGACTGCGGGACGAGACAAGGTTCATACCGTCGAAAACGGCGTGGAATATGAGTTGTTTTCTGCGAATAAAGCGATTCCTGATCGCAGCATATTACACGGAAGAAAAGGAACGGTATTAGGCTTTATCGGCGGGATTAAACCGAAGCTGGATTTTAAAATGATTGAAGAAGCCGCACTGCAAAAACCCGATTGGACA
Organism: Bacillus sp. SKDU12; assembly: GCF_010093085.1. Lineage (GTDB taxonomy): Bacteria > Bacillota > Bacilli > Bacillales > Bacillaceae > Bacillus > Bacillus mexicanus. The sequence continues at coordinate 343,877 of NZ_MSRC01000017.1, forward strand.
TTTTTATGGGTCGGACCGGATGCTACAAACGGCGACGTTTCGTTCCAAGAACTGCTCAGGCTTCCCAATGTCATATGGACCGGACCGGCGGAGCCAAAAGAAGTTCCGCATTATATGGAGCTTATCGACATCGGCATCATGCCATATAAACAATCACCGTATAATCAAGCCGTATTTCCGCTGAAACTATTTGAATTTTTGGCGGCGGGTAAGCCTATCGTCGGCTCTAATCTTCCATCAACCTCAAAAATGCAAAAACCGTATGTATACGAATATGTTGAAGGCGGTCATCCGCTTGATTTTATCGCCGCGTGCGAAAAAGTAATCGGCCATAACGGGGATGACGCCTATAAAGAAATGCGCCGAAACATCGCCCGCGCACAGGATTGGAAGTGCTTATTTACAAAAATGATGAAATATACAGGGATTCAAAAACAGGCGTAGCCCTATAATTTGGGATGCGCGTTTTTTGATTATACATGTTTCTTTTTGATGAAGCTTGTTATAATAACTAAGGAAAAGGTATAATGGAAGGAACGGTTCTCTATATAAAATAAAGACTTCATTTAATTCCAAAGGAGACTTCTTTATGCTTGACGAACGCATGATTCGCATTGTTGTTGCGTTTATTGTCTCGCTGCTGACGGTTTTAATCATGACCCCAATCGTTAAAAGGATTGCGATTAAAATAGGTGCAGTTGACCAGCCCAGCAATCGAAAAGTACATGATAAAATCATGCCCCGAATGGGCGGACTGGCCATATTTGTCGGTGTGGTAGCAGGTGTGCTTGCATCCGGCATATACACAGAAACAAGAATGACAGCCATTACAGTCGGAGCATTCATTATTATTGTGTTAGGTATTCTTGACGATAAATTTCAATTAAGTGCAAAAGTTAAGTTTTTGGTTCAATTAGGTGTAGCCATCATGATTGTAAGCACTGGCTTAAAAATGGATTTTTTCTCAGTGCCTTTTTTAGCAGAACGATTTGAATTAGGATGGATGGCTTATCCGCTGACGGTATTATGGATTGTCGGCATCACAAACGCGATTAATCTCATTGACGGATTGGATGGCCTTGCCGCCGGTCTTTCAATTATCGGCCTGTCAACGATCGCTGTCATGGCGCTATCTGGCGGAAAAGTGCTGATTCTGTCACTTTCATTAGTTGTTATCGCGAGTACACTTGGATTTTTATTTTACAACTTTCACCCGGCGAAAATTTTTATGGGTGATACAGGATCACTTTTTTTAGGGTATTGTATTTCAATTCTTTCCTTATTAGGCCTGTATAAAAGCGTAACATTATTCAGTATTGTTATCCCAATTATTATATTAGGCGTACCGATTTTTGATACAACATTTGCAATCATTAGAAGAATTTTAAACAAACAGCCGATTTCGGCACCCGATAAGTCACATATCCACCATAGACTGATGGCCTTTGGCCTTTCCCATCGAATGTCAGTCATTGTGATTTATCTGATTGGTTTTATTTTCAGCATAAGTGCAATTGTACTGAAAAGTGCCACAATTTGGCTCTCTTTGTTTATTATCTTCATTTTAATCATTTTCATGCAGATCATAGCCGAAGTGACAGGACTCGTGAATGAAAGATTTAAGCCGTTTACGAAATTTTATAAACGGCTCGTGAAAAGGAATTAAAAAACTCCGGCTGATGTGCCGGAGTTTTTTTCTGCGCAAACAAGCCCGGTCCTCTGAGGACCGGGCTTGTTTTAATAGGATGAATCAGTTGTGTTGTTTGAGCTTGTGCTGCCGTCATTCGAATATGTCGTACCGTTAGTTGTTGTGCTTTCATCTGTGCTGGTGCTGTTTGTATCTGGAGTATAATGCAAATGCTCTTGGAGCGTTTTTCTGACAATCTCCAGATTTGTGGCGTCTGGTTCAAAATAATACGTCTTGTTCGGTCCTAAATACAAATCCGAACCTGTAATACTCAGCGTATCAATTTTTTTGCTGGCAAAACCGCTGTAAATCTGCTGCAGTGCTAAACCTTCCGTAATGCGGATATTGGTTTCGACATTGTCGCTGGCTTTTTCTGCAATTTTATCAATCTTAGCGATGTTGCCTACATTGGACATTTTGTCAATCAGTGCATTTAAGATTTGTTTCTGTCTGTCATTACGGCCAAAGTCTCCGCGTTTATCCTGTTTCCTCATACGTGCGTACGCCAAGGCTTCTTCGCCATTTAAATGCATTTCGCCTTTTTTAAAGTAGATCCGTTTGCTCTCGTCCACATCACTTTTTTCATCGAAATCGAAAGGCACATTTATATCAATGCCGCCAACTTCATTAATCACGTCTTTAAATCCGTCAAAATCAACTGTGACATATTTATCGATCGGGATTTGCAAGAAGTTTTCAACAGTTTCAACTGTCTCATCTTTTCCGCCTTTACTGAAAGCGGCGTTAATCTTTGTTTTGCTTCCGGTTGTATTACTGGCCAATTGCACCCGTGTATCACGCGGAATGCTCAGCATTTTCATGGTTTTATTTTTAGGATCAAGGGTAACGACAATAAGAGAGTCTGATCTCCCTTTTTGCCCTTTGGTCGCGTAATCCTCTATGCCCATAAATAAAATAGAAAACGGTTTTTTCTTCATATCTACAACTTGGCTGCGAAGATTTGATTTATCTCCGCGGGAAAGGGCATCGTATGAATCATCCGCAGCGTTAATGGTTTTATAAAGTTTATATCCTCCAAGTCCTACGACTACCAGCAATGCGAGGACAAACAATAACATGATTCTTTTTAAAATTTTCTTGCGTCTGCTTTTTTTCTTTTTGCGCACACGCACTCTAACACGTTCAGCCATTATTCAGTCTCCTTTATGTGATTGACGGCTTTTTCAAGGTACGTCAACTCCCCTTCTTTAATATCACTCTTTCCATTTGTCAGTTCTGTCATCCACTCAAAAAATGTTTTTGTTTCTTTTTCTTCCACATATGCCTCAAATTCAACATTTTCCGCGTAATGGATTTCCTTTAACAGAAATGGTGATTCTCTTAATTCATTTTCAATCTTGCCGAGCCAAGTGTAATCTGCGGAAGTATGCATGACCCGCATAAGCTTCCGTTCTACAACACCTATATGATTCAATCCTTCAGACACTGACTTCCCATAAGCTCGAATTAATCCGCCGGCCCCAAGTTTAATGCCCCCAAAGTACCGTGTCACAACGGCGCAAGTATCCTTAAGTCCGCGTTTTTTTAATACCTCGAGCATCGGCACTCCCGCTGTACCGCTTGGTTCTCCGTCATCATTGGCTTTTTGGACATGATCGTTCTCGCCAATTACGTAAGCCGAACAATTATGAGTCGCATTCCAGTGCTGTTTCTTTATTTTCTGTATAAATTCCTGTGCCTCTTGCTCGGTAGAAACACGGCTTACATGACAGATAAAACGAGATTTTTCTATCACAATTTCGTGTTCTCCAGCTTCTTTCACAGTAAAATAGCTATGCAGCATGCTTGCTGACCCCCTGCTAAGCATAAAAGACTGTTTATACAAATTCGTACAGTCTTTAGAATTTTTGTGCGTATTTTGTTATCATAAAGACTAGAAGGTAAATAAAATTACTTTTTCTAGAATATACGCATTCTTTCATTATAATTCGACGTAATTTGCAGATCAATTACATTTATAATAAAAATATATGACAACGCCGTGACGGAGGGAAATTATGAATAAAACAAAGATGGATTCCAAAGTTCTGGATTCTATTTTGATGAAGATGCTGAAAACCGTTGACGGGAGCAAGGACGAGGTTTTTCAAATCGGGGAGCAGTCACGCCAGCAGTATGAACAGCTGGTTGAAGAGCTGAAACAAATTAAACAGCAGGTGTATGAAGTGATCGAGCTTGGCGATAAACTTGAAGTGCAAACCCGCCATGCGAGAAACCGGTTATCCGAGGTCAGCCGCAATTTCCATAGGTTCAGTGAAGAAGAAATCCGGACTGCTTACGAAAAAGCCCATAAACTGCAGGTGGAATTGACGATGATTCAGCAGCGTGAAAAGCAGCTGCGCGAACGCCGGGATGATTTAGAGCGAAGACTGTTGGGGCTTCAAGAAATCATTGAGCGATCTGAATCATTAGTAAGCCAAATAACAGTTGTGCTGAACTATTTGAATCAGGATTTGCGTGAGGTCGGACTGCTTCTTGCTGATGCTCAGGCAAAACAGGACTTCGGCTTAAGAATTATTGAGGCACAGGAAGAAGAAAGAAAAAGAGTCTCAAGAGAAATTCATGACGGACCTGCTCAAATGCTGGCGAATGTTATGATGAGATCGGAATTAATCGAGCGGATTTTCCGTGACAGGGGTACTGAGGATGGGTTCCAAGAAATTAAAAATCTCCGCCAAAATGTTCGCAATGCCCTTTACGAAGTGAGAAGGATTATATATGATTTAAGACCGATGGCCCTTGATGACCTAGGCTTGATTCCAACTTTAAGGAAATATTTAAATACAACGGAAGAATATAATGGGAAGGTCAAAATACATTTTCAGTGCATTGGTGAAACAGAGGATAAGCGGCTTGCGCCCCAGTTTGAAGTTGCACTCTTCAGGCTCGCACAGGAGGCTGTGTCTAATGCGCTAAAGCATTCTGAATCTGAAGAAATTACAGTCAAAGTTGAGATCACAAAGGATTTTGTGATTTTAATGATAAAAGATAACGGCAAAGGGTTCGACTTGAAGGAAGCGAAAGAGAAGAAAAACAAATCATTCGGTTTGCTGGGCATGAAAGAAAGAGTAGATTTATTGGAAGGAACGATGACGATAGATTCGAAAATAGGTCTTGGGACATTTATTATGATCAAGGTTCCGTTATCTCTTTGACTATGATTTGTAAAATAGAGCCAAAAGACATATTGACCGAATGCTAGCGTATATAGAACAATAATACAAGGAGGCGTGGCTTGTGACTAAAGTAAACATTGTTATTATCGACGACCATCAGTTATTTCGTGAAGGTGTAAAACGGATATTGGATTTTGAACCTACCTTTGAAGTGGTAGCCGAAGGTGATGACGGAGACGAAGCGGCTCGTATTGTAGAGCACTATCATCCTGATGTTGTGATCATGGATATCAATATGCCGAACGTAAATGGTGTGGAAGCTACAAAACAGCTTGTAGAGCTGTATCCTGAATCTAAAGTAATTATTCTATCAATTCACGATGACGAAAATTATGTAACACATGCCCTGAAAACAGGTGCAAGAGGTTATCTGCTGAAAGAGATGGATGCTGATACATTAATTGAAGCGGTTAAAGTAGTGGCCGAGGGCGGTTCTTACCTTCATCCGAAGGTGACTCACAACCTCGTTAACGAATTCCGCCGACTTGCAACAAGCGGTGTTTCTGCACATCCTCAGCACGAGGTTTATCCTGAAATCCGCAGACCATTACATATTTTAACTAGGCGGGAATGCGAAGTGCTGCAGATGCTTGCAGACGGAAAAAGCAACCGCGGTATTGGTGAATCATTGTTTATCAGTGAGAAAACCGTGAAAAACCATGTGAGCAACATTCTGCAAAAAATGAATGTTAACGACCGAACGCAAGCCGTTGTGGTCGCCATTAAAAATGGCTGGGTGGAAATGAGATAGTATAATACGAGACTTGCCTTTTACTAGGCAGGTCTTTTTTTAGGCTTCTGTTTCGCTTACAATAGAGTTATAAAGCAATAAGGCAGGTATCAAAGCTATGAAAATTGCAGTTGTAACAGACAGCACAGCATATATTCCGAAAGAAATGCGTGAACAACATCAAATACATATGATTCCTCTCCAGGTTGTTTTTGGTGAAGAAACTTATCGTGAAGAAATCGAATTGGACTGGAGAAGCTTTTACGATGAAGTGAAAAAACATGCAGAGCTTCCAACTACTTCTCAGCCGCCAATCGGTGAGCTGGTTGCTTTGTACGAGGAACTTGGCAGATCTTATGATGCGGTCATCAGTATCCATCTGTCCAGCGGGATCAGCGGAACGTTCAGCAGTGCATCAGCGGCTGACACCATGGTGGACAATATTGACGTGTATCCATTTGACTCAGAGATCAGCTGCTTGGCTCAAGGCTTTTATGCTCTTAAAGCTGCTGAATTAATTAAAAAGGGAGCATCATCGCCACAAGATATTATAAAAGAACTGGAAGAAATGAAAAAAACAGTTCGGGCGTATTTTATGGTGGATGATTTAGCCCATCTTCAGCGGGGCGGGCGATTAAGCAGCGCCCAGGCCTTTATTGGGAGTCTTCTAAAGGTAAAGCCTATCCTTCATTTTGACAATAAGGTAATTGTGCCTTTTGAGAAGATTCGCACACGTAAAAAAGCAATTTCTCGAATTTACGAGCTTTTGGACGAAGATGCGAGTAAAGGATTGCCTATGCGTGCTGCTGTTATCCATGCTAATCGAGAAGAAGAAGCAGCGAAAATCATTGAAGAGCTTTCTGTAAAGTATCCTCATGTAGAATTTTATAACAGTTATTTTGGCGCGGTTATCGGCACTCATCTAGGTGAAGGCGCGCTAGGGGTTTGCTGGTGTTTGAAATAACGTAAAATCTCCGTTTTAGCAGCGGAGATTTTTTTATATTCTTATTTTGATTGCTGGACAGAAAATCTTCATTAGGGCAGACTGTCTCAAAAGGAGGCGGTATAAGGATGATTGTGCCGGATGAAAAGAACATTTCTTTTTCAAAAGAATTACAGCAGACACTCCAAAGCCGTCACTTGCTCAGAAATGAACTCCCATTTTCTGATGAGCTGATTGAATGGCATATCGAGAATGGCTATATTGCCGCTCAAAAATCTATATCCATAAACAAAGGGAGGTATAGGTGTAATAGGTGCGGCCAAGATGATCAGCGGTATTTTTCTTTTTATCTCTCATCTGGAAAGCATCAGATGTATTGCCGCTCTTGTGTCATGATGGGAAGAGTGAGCGAGGATGTGCCTTTATATTCTTGGATAGAGGAGGATGAACCAAGCCGGCAGCCGATAAAGCTGGTATGGAATGGCAAGCTCTCAAGCGGACAGCAAAAAGCCGCCAATGTCTTAATTGATGCGATATCAAAGAAAGAAGAACTCCTCATCTGGGCGGTTTGCGGCGCTGGCAAAACAGAGATGCTATTCCCCGGTATTGAATCTGCCTTAAATCAAGGATTGCGTGTATGTATTGCAACACCTCGCACCGATGTTGTATTAGAGCTTGCTCCGAGACTCAAATCTGCCTTTCAGGATGCAGACATTTCAGCGCTTTACGGAGGAAGCGAGGACAAAGGGCGCTTATCTCCGCTTATGATTTCCACCACACATCAGCTTTTGCGGTATAAAGACGCATTTGACGTCATGATCATTGATGAAGTTGATGCTTTTCCATATTCTGTTGACCAAACTCTTCAATTCGCAGTTCAAAAAGCTAGAAAGAAAAACAGCACTCTAGTTTATTTAAGTGCAACACCGTCTAAACAATTAAAAAGAAAAATAATGAACGGACAGCTGCCTACAATTCGCATTCCAGCAAGACATCATCAGAAACCTTTACCGGAACCGCGATTTCTATGGTGCGGAAACTGGAAAAAGAAATTAAACCGAAATAAAATGCCGCTAGCGGTAAAAAGGTGGATAGTGTTTCATGTGAAAGAAGGAAGGCCTGTTTTTTTGTTTGTTCCTTCCGTTTCAGTGCTGGAAAAGGCAGCTGCATGTTTTACAGGCAGCAGCTGCCGAACGGCATCAGTGCATGCAGAAGATAAGCACAGAAAAGAAAAAGTGCAGCAATTCAGAGACGGTCAGCTTGATCTCTTACTCACAACAACAATTTTAGAAAGAGGAGTTACGGTTCCCAATGTACAAACGGGTGTATTAGGGGCGGAATCGCCTATCTTCACGGAAAGCGCACTTGTACAGATCGCAGGAAGGACCGGGCGGCACAAAGAGCATGCGGATGGTGATGTTATTTTCTTTCATTTCGGAAAAACAAAGAGTATGCTGGAAGCAAAAAAGCATATAAAAGAAATGAATCACTTGGCGGTGAAAACTGAATGAACAGACTAGCCTTTATTTGAAAACGTGGTACAGTATACTCATATAAACGCGATGAGGAGCTGTAAAAATGCTTGTCAATTCTAAAGAAATCGTAATGAAAGAACTGCTCGATCGATATATGGACCAGCTTCATATGATCTGCACTTGCCAAGTTTGCAAAAACGACGTATTGGCACTTTCTTTGAACAAAGTGAGACCATCCTACGTCACTGATCTGAAAAAGATTGCATTTAAGAAAGCTGAGCTGGTAGATAAACAAAAAAATACGGCTATGCTTGTCATTTTAGCTGAATCTGCTGCTGTGGTATCAGAGAGTCCAAGCGATTTATGCCAAACGAAGCTAGAGGAGGCACTCATAAACTGATCTGTCTATTGTGCGATTCGCAAATGTCTCAACCTGTTACATGGAGAGCCCTATTTTTATTAAAGCCCGACGAAAAGGTCTGTCATTCGTGCAGAAGCAAATTAAAGAAAATCACAGGACATGTTTGCATCCAGTGCGGCAGACCTCAGCCTGTATCTTCGGTATGCAAGGATTGCGAGGCGTGGAAATCAAGGGTTAGTCACAGATTGCTGCTCCGCCAAAACCGTTCAGTTTACACATATAATGATATAATGAAAGAAACGCTCTCCCGGTTTAAGTTTAGAGGAGATGCGGAAATCATAAATGTTTTTAAAAGTGATTTTTCTTCTGCCTTTTCAAAGGTTTACCCCGATAAGCATTTTGTTCTCGTTCCTATTCCGTTGAGCAAGGAACGAAAAGAAGAGCGCGGATTTAATCAGGCTCAGCTCTTGGCAGAATGTTTAGATCGACCTATCTGTCAGCCCCTTATCCGCCTGAATAATGAAAAACAGTCTAAGAAAAAGAAAACAGAACGCCTGCTTTCAGCGTCTATTTTTGATACGAAAAACAAGTCAGTTGAAGGTATGGATATCATTTTAATAGACGATCTTTATACAACAGGCGCCACTTTGCATTTTGCAGCCCGCTGCTTATTAGAGAAAGGAAAAGCCGCTTCAGTAGCATCTTTTACCTTGATCAGGAGCTAAATGATTTTGATTTTATGCCGATATAATCACTAGAAATTAACACAGGAATATTATCGAATAAGGAGAAGAAAGATGGGAGAACTGGCGAATTGCCCAAAATGCAATGCTCTATTTTTAAAAACCAATCTGCAAACCGTCTGTCAAGCGTGTATTAAGGAAGAAGAAAAATTGTTTGAGATTGTGTATAAGTTTTTAAGGAAACAGGAAAACCGGCAATCAACTTTAAGTCAGGTAACCGAGGAAACAGGTGTAGAAGAAGAACTGATACTGAAATTTATCAGGCAAAAGCGTATTCAAATCACTCATTTTCCTAATTTGGGATACCCTTGTGAAAGATGCGGGACATCAATTCGAGAAGGCAAGTTCTGCAAGGCTTGTCAGTCTGATTTAAAGGCTCAAATGGATCATTTGAACCATGAAGATACACTGAAAACAGAAAGGGAAAATAGTAGAAAAGACACATACTATGCCTATAATACCAAAAACAGCTGATTCCCTAAACTAACTGAAACGGCAGTCGATAAAAGGGTTAGATTGTTTAAAGACTGCAACGGAAAGCGAGAGGAATCCTATGAAAATCAATCAATTTGGAACACAATCCGTTAATCCTTACCAAAAAAAATATGAAAAGCAAGCGATGCACAAAACTGCTGCACAACCTCAAGATAAAATTGAAATTTCATCACAGGCTAAGGAACTGCAAAATGCATCCGATGCAGTCACTGGTTCACGACAAGAAAAAATTGCGCAGCTTAAAGCGCAAATTGAAAATGGATCATACAAAGTAGACGCAAATCATATCGCGAAAAATATCGTTAATTTTTATAAAAAGCAATAAAAAGGAGAAAGCCCATGTCAGCAAAGCCAATTATTGAACAATTGAAGCGACTTTGCGTTCTGCATGAGCACCTGCTCACGCTGTCTGAGGAAAAGACGGAAGCGCTCAAAGCCGGCAAAACAAAAGAGCTTTCTAACATTTTGACAAAAGAGCAAAAGTATATTCAAGCAATCGGTCAGACAGAAGATGACCGGATAAAAGCAACGTCCGCCTTTCTCGGATACAGCGAAAGCAACACCATTTCCGCATGTATCGCCAAAACCGCTGGCAGAGAAAAGGCAGAGCTGGAACAGTTATATGAAGCTCTTTCTAACGTTTTAGGACGTCTGAAAGAAGTGAATGAGATGAATAGGCAGCTGACGAGAGATGCACTGCAGTTTATCTCTATTTCGTACGATATGCTGGTCCCTAAAGAAAATAATTTCAATTACAGCAAATCAATTAAAGCGGAGCTTCCAAAGAGCAGCCGAATGAAGCTATTTGATTCAAAAGCTTAGCAGAAAGGAATTCGGAATATGACATCTACCTTTATGGGGCTTGAAACTGCAAGGCGGGCGTTAAGCGCTCAGCAGGCAGCGTTAAGCACTACTGCAAATAACGTGGCAAATGCCAATACTGATGGTTATACAAGACAGCGGGTCTCACTAGAAGCAACTGACTATTTCCCTGCTGTCTCAAAAAACATGGAAAAAACTGCGGGACAAATGGGAACAGGGGTCCAAGGGAAGTCAGTTGAGCGAATCAGAGATATCTTTCTTGACTACCAATACCGTCTTCAAAACAACAGTGCCGGATACTATGACACGAAAGCCAAAGCTCTGTCCCAAATGGAAGGCATTTTTAATGAAAATGATAACAGCGGCTTGAACAGTGTGCTCAATTCATTTTGGAATTCGCTGCAGGAATTATCGAATAATACAAATGAAGAAAGCGCGCGTTCTGTTGTTGCCAAAAAAGGACAAGCTGTAGCTGAAACGTTTAATTATATTTCAGAATCACTTACAAATGTTCAATCGAACTTAAAAGAAGAGCTGAATACTACGGTGTTGGACGTCAATTCAGTGCTTTCCCAATTAAACAGTTTGAATAAGCAAATTGCACAAGTGGAACCATCCGGGCTTCTTCCAAATGGCTTATATGACCAGCGGGATTTGCTGATCGATAAATTATCCTCAATGGTTGATATTAAAGTCAACTACAACAAATCAGGCGGAAATGCACTTGCTTCTGCTGAAGGAACTGCATCAATCGAAATCCTTGATAAAAATAAACAGTCGCTCGGGACAGTTTTGAACGGTGAAAATTACGAGGTTTCACAACTTGCAGTTGACTATGACAATGATTCTGGGTTAGTATCAGGTATTTCAATCGGAGATAAAGCTATACAGGTAGAGTCATTCAGCGGCAAGGGATCCTTTTTAGGACTTGTAGAGTCTTACGGATATTTAACATCAGACGGCAAAGAAAAAGGCGTATATCCAGACATGCTTTCCGATCTTGATAATATGGCACTTGAATTTGCGAAAGCCTTCAATGAAGTGCATAGTAATGGTTTGACTAAAAGCGGCGCACAAGGCGGGAACTTTTTTGACTTTACCGGCGGTGAAACGGAGCCTGCCAAGGGAGCAGCTGGCAAGATTAAAGTAGCTGACAGCATATTAGATTCAAAAGGCGCCAATATCGCTTTCTCATTGACTGGCGCAGCCAACGATAATGCAAATGCTACAAAATTAGCGAATGTTTTAACAGGTAAAATCACCATTACAGGGAAAGAAACCAGTGTGTTAGATTATTATGCGGGTCTGATTGGCGAGCTGGGTATCAGTGCTCAAGAGGCGAATCGTCTGGCATCTAATACCGAAACACAGCTGAATGATGCGGACATAAACCGTCAGCAAATGAGCGCGGTCTCTTTAGATGAAGAAATGACCAATATGATTCAATTCCAACACGCATACAATGCTGCTGCAAGAATGGTGACGTTACAAGACGAAATACTCGACAAAGTAATCAACGGCATGGGTGTCGGAGGAAGGTAGGTAGAGGCAAATGAGAGTAACACAAGGAATGATCCAGCAAAACTCATTGAGATATATCGGTTCAAGCTACTCCAAGCTGGATAAGCTTCAATCGCAGATTTCGTCGGGAAAAAAAGTCTCAAAAGCTTCTGACGATCCTGTCGTAGCGATGAAAAGCTTAAAGTATAATACGCAATTGTCTCAAGTACAGCAATATAAAAGTAATGCTTCTCAAGCCTTTACCTGGCTCGAAAACACTGAAACAAACATTACTGAAGGAATTGACATCTTATCAAAGGTCAGAGACTTAGCTGTACAAGCTCAAAATGATACAAACGGCGAAGCAGAGCGGCAAGCGATGGGCGTTGAAGTGAAGCAGTTAAAGGATCAGCTTTTAAAAATCGCAAATACACAAGTGAACGGAAGATATATCTTTAACGGCACGAATTCAGACAAGCCTCCGGTTACAGATAATGGAAACGGTACTTATACAATTTCTGATACTGCTGATGTTGTTGTCAATATATCGAATAATATGACATTAAAAGTGAACTCAGATCCAAAATCAGCTTTTGGAGGCACTTCTGAAAGCGGACAGAATGTTTTTGAAATGCTTGACTCAATTGAGAAGGTACTAAGTTCAGGTTCAGCTGATGGCATGGACAACGTTTTAAATGATATTGATCAATTTTCTGGCGGCATGAGCGCTGAACGCTCTGATCTTGGAGCGAGATATAATCGTCTTGAACTTGTTAATACAAGGCTTTCAGCTCAAGAAGAAACAGCGACAAAAGTGTTGTCAGACAATGAAGATGTAGAACTGGAAGAAGTAATAACTGAATTTATTGCGCAGCAAAGTGTGCACAGGGCTACTCTGGCTGTAAATGCGCAAATTGTTCAGCCTACACTAATTGACTTTTTAAAGTAAGCGGCTCTCAGGAGTTCGCTTTTTTTATAGTTAGGAGGTAAAACGATGCAAATTCCTAGATTGATTATGCACAGTGTTCAAGGGAAAATTGGGTTAACAACAACGCCTGCCAGCTTGAAAATGGAGCAGCCGCAAGCCGATCTTGAGATCGAACAGCCAAGCGCGGAAATGGAAATATCGGTGAAACCAGGAAAACTCACGATTGATCAAACACAAGCATGGGAAGAATTAGACAGAAAACATATCCTCCAAAGAATTGAAGAAGCCGCCCAGCAAGGGCATGAAGATGTAATGGAGGGGATAGCTCGCATTGTACAAGAAGGAGACGAGCTAATGAGAATTGAAAATAAGGGGAATCCTATCGCTTCACAAGCAAAGAGGAACTCTGAGATGAAACAAATTCAATTAGGTGAGCGCTATGCTATTTCTATTTCAAGAGTGAAAGTACAATATACCCCGTCGGAACTTGATATTCAGATTACGCCGAAAAAGCCTGTGATCCAGGCTGAACCGAGAAAACCAATTGTTGAATATACGCCTGGAAACGTTCAGGTTGACATGCTTCAATACCCTGATTTAAATATAGATGTAGAGTACCCGAAAGAATCACTCGAAAAGTAAAAAGAAAAGGATCGTGAATCATGATCATTCATACAAAGTACCATGGCCAAATGAACGTAAAAGAAGAACAAATCATTCTTTTTGAAAACGGGATTCCGGGCTTTTTAGAAGAAAAACAATTCGTCATCCTGCCGCTTTCAGAAGACTCTCCATTCGTGGCGCTGCAGTCCGTCACTACAGAAAATCTTGCGTTCATCGTTGTGAGTCCGTTCATCTTTTTTAAAAATTATGAATTTGACCTTGATGAATCAACAGCTGGACTTTTGGATATCGATAACATTGAAGATGTAGAAGTGATGACGATTTTGACCATGGCAGAGCCATTCGAAAAATCGACCGCCAATTTATTGGCTCCCGTCATTGTGAATCGGAAGAACATGAGGGCAAAGCAAATCGTTTTACAAGACTCCTCGTATATGACAAAGCATCCGATTGGAGGAGAATCATGCTAGTTTTATCGCGAAAAACCAACGAAGCGATTCAAATAGGTGCTGATATTGAAGTGAAAGTCATTTCGGTTGAAGGTGATCAAGTGAAACTGGGAATTGATGCCCCAAAGCATATTGATATTCACCGGAAAGAAATATACTTGACTATTCAAGAAGAAAATAACCGCGCAGCAGCATTATCCAGCGATATGATCGCCGCATTATCCTCACAAAAAAAGTGAGGATTTTTTTATTTTTGTATTAATAAAATCAGAGATGATCCGATATTACTGATGTAGCCGGGAGGAGGCGCAGGACTCTCCGCCGGTCAAAAATGAGGCACAAGGACGTGCCTAAAAACACATTCAGGGAGGAACAAAACAATGAGAATTAACCACAATATCGCAGCACTTAACACATTAAACCGTTTAGGTTCAAACAACGGCGCTAGCCAAAAGAACATGGAGAAACTTTCTTCAGGTCTTCGTATCAACCGTGCGGGAGATGACGCAGCAGGTCTTGCGATCTCTGAAAAAATGAGAGGACAAATCAGAGGTTTAGAAATGGCTTCTAAAAACTCTCAAGACGGAATCTCTCTTATCCAAACAGCTGAAGGTGCATTAACTGAAACTCATGCAATCCTTCAACGTATGCGTGAACTTACTGTTCAAGCAGGAAATACAGGTACACAGGAACCAGATGACCTTAAATCTATCCAAGACGAAATCTCCGCTCTAAAAGAAGAAATCGGCGGTGGTACTGATGCAAACGGGATTGCAGACCGTACGCAATTCAACGGTAAAAACCTGTTAGATGGTTCTTTCGCTAGCGGAACAGCAGACCTTACATTCCAAATTGGTGCAAATAAAGGACAGCAATTAACAGTAAATATCGACAGCATGAAAGCAGCAGACCTTGGGACAACTGTAGCAATCAGTGATATCGATGTAACAAAGTTTGATACTTCATCATTCGATGATCAACTTGACGGAATTGATGAAGCCATCACTCAAGTTTCTAACCAACGTTCTAAACTTGGTGCGGTACAAAACCGTCTTGAGCACACAATCAACAACTTAAGCGCTTCTGGTGAAAACTTGACAGCTGCTGAATCTCGTATCCGTGATGTTGACATGGCGAAAGAGATGAGTGAGTTCACAAAGAACAACATTCTTTCTCAAGCTTCTCAAGCGATGCTTGCTCAAGCAAACCAACAGCCACAAAACGTACTTCAATTGTTACGTTAATGAAAGGCCCCTTAATGGGGCTTTTTTATGTTGACTCATCATTGAATATAGTCGATCTTTGAAGAGCATATGTGAATCACTTCATGTGATGCCAATATTTTAAGTTGGAATATGGGTGCTTTTGAATTATTTAAATGAATCACGTCACAATGGAAGTTTTTTTGAAAAAACAACTTGTATATAGATAGGTAAATAATAAAAACTTAGAAATGCTAAACATCCTATAAAATTTTCCGATATTTAAATTGTCAGGGTTGATAAGCCCTAGAACGAAGGACTTTTTTCAGACAAGGACGTCTGTCAGGTCCCAAATACATGGAGGTAATAGAAAATGAGAATTAACCACAATATCGCAGCACTTAACACATTGAATCGTTTAGGTTCAAACAACGGTGCTAGCCAAAAGAACATGGAGAAACTTTCTTCAGGTCTTCGCATCAACCGTGCGGGAGATGACGCAGCAGGTCTTGCGATCTCTGAAAAAATGAGAGGACAAATCAGAGGTTTAGAAATGGCTTCTAAAAACTCTCAAGACGGAATCTCTCTTATCCA
>NZ_MSRC01000018.1 GCF_010093085.1 Bacillus sp. SKDU12
GCGAGCCGCTTGAACCAGCACGGCTGGAAGCTGGAAATGAAAGACCTCTTCCAGCACCCGACGATCGAGGAGCTGACCCAATATGTGGAGCGTGCCGAAGGCAAACAGGCAGACCAAGGCCCTGTGGAAGGCGAAGTCACCCTGACGCCGATCCAGCGCTGGTTTTTTGAAAAGAACTTCACAAACAAACACCACTGGAACCAATCAGTGATGCTTCACGCCGCGAAGGGCTTTGACCCTGAACGAGTGGAAAAAACATTACAGGCGCTGATCGAACATCATGACGCACTTCGCATGGTATATCGTGAGGAAGACGGAGAGATCCTTCAAGCCTATAAACCGATCAGCGAAAGCGAGATCAGCTTCGAAATCATTGATGTGTGCGGGTCTGATGAAGACATGCTGAAAAGCCAGATCAAGATTCTCGCGAATAGGCTGCAAAGCAGTCTCGATCTGCAAAACGGACCGCTTCTCAAGGCGGAGCAATATCGTACGGAAGCTGGCGACCACTTGCTCATCGCTGTCCACCATCTCGTGGTCGACGGTGTATCATGGCGGATTTTGCTTGAAGACTTTGCTTCAGGCTATATGCAGGCTGAGAAAGAAGAGGACATTGTCTTCCCGCAAAAAACAAATTCCTTTAAGGATTGGGCGGATGAACTGGCGGCATTCAGCCAATCAGCTGAGCTTTTACAGCAGGCTGAATACTGGTCGAAAATGGACGCCGAACAGGTTTCTCCTGTGCCGAAGGATTATGAAACAGAGCAGCGGATCGTCAAGCATACATCATCTGTTCTTTGTGAATTAACAGAAGAAGACACCAAACATCTCTTAACAGATGTTCATCAGCCATATGGAACTGAAATCAACGATATTCTTCTTAGTGCGCTCGGTTTGACGATGAAGGAATGGACAAACGATGCCAAAATCGGTATTAACCTGGAGGGGCACGGACGGGAGGATGTGATCCCGAATGTGAACATTTCCAGAACAGTCGGATGGTTTACGGCGCAATATCCTGTCATGCTCGACATGTCTGAAAAAGATACATCAGCCATAATCAAATCAGTTAAAGAAAACCTGCGCCGCATTCCGAACAAAGGGGTTGGCTACGGCATTCTCCGTTATATCACAGAAACAGCGGAAACAAGTCGCTTCACGCCGGAGATCAGCTTTAACTACTTAGGCCAATTCGACAGTGAAGTAAAAACCGACTTCTTTGAGCCATCCGCTTTCGATATGGGACGCCAAGTAAGTGAGGAATCAGAAGCACTGTACGCTTTAAGCTTCAGCGGCATGATCAGAAACGGCCGGTTTGTGCTTTCCTGCTCTTACAATGAGAAAGAGTTTGAAAAAGCTACAGTCGAGCAACAAATGGAGCGCTTTAAAGAAAATCTCCTGATGCTGATCCGCCATTGCACGGAAAAAGAAGACAAGGAATTCACGCCGAGCGACTTCAGTGCGGAAGACCTTGGAATGGATGAGATGGGCGATATCTTTGACATGCTTGAGGAGAATTTAAAGTAAAACGCAAAGGAATTACAGAAGGCGGGAGCGGAACATATGAGTCAATTTAGCAAGGATCAGGTTCAAGATATGTATTACCTATCGCCGATGCAGGAAGGGATGCTGTTTCATACCATCCTGAATCCCGGCCAGAGCTTTTATCTTGAACAAATCACGATGAAAGTAAAAGGAAGCTTGAATATTAAATGCCTTGAAGAAAGCATGAATGTGATCATGGACCGGTACGATGTATTTCGTACCGTGTTCATTCATGAAAAAGTAAAAAGGCCTGTACAAGTCGTATTGAAAAAACGGCAGTTTCAAATAGAAGAAATCGACTTGACACATGTATCGGCCAGCGAGCAAACAGCCAAAATCAATGAATATAAAGAACAGGATAAGATCAAGGGCTTTGATTTGACGCGGGATATTCCCATGCGGGCAGCCATTTTCAAAAAAGCTGACGACAGCTTTGAATGGGTGTGGAGTTACCATCACATGATTTTAGACGGCTGGTGCTTTGGTATCGTCGTGCAGGATCTGTTTAAGGTATACAATGCTCTGCGCCAGCAAAAGCCGTACAGCCTGCCGCCTGCCAAGCCGTATAAAGATTACATCAAGTGGCTTGAAAAGCAGGATAAACAAGCATCGCTGTGTTATTGGCGAGAATACTTAGAAGGTTTTGAAGGACAGACGACATTTGCGGAGCAAAGAAAGAAACAAGAGGGCGAATACGAGCCAAAAGAGCTGCTCTTCTCACTGCCGGAAGCGGAAACAAAGGCCTTTGCCGAGCTTGCAAAATCGCAGCATACCACGTTGAGTACGGCACTGCAGGCAGTTTGGAGCGTATTGATCAGCCGCTATCAGCAGTCTGGAGATTTAACTTTCGGAACAGTCGTTTCCGGGCGTCCCGCGGAAATCAAAGGCGTTGAACAGATGGTCGGCCTGTTTATCAATGTCGTCCCGAGACGGGTGAAGCTGTCTGAAGATACGACATTTAATGGTTTGCTCAAGCAGTTGCAGGAGCAATCGCTTCAGTCTGAGCCGCATCAATATGTGCCGCTCTATGATATTCAGAGCCAGGCCGATCAGCCGAAGCTGATTGACCACGTTATTGTGTTTGAGAATTACCCGCTTCAGGATGCAAAAAATGAAGAAAACAATGAAAACGGCTTTGAGATGGAAGATGTTCATGTTTTTGAGAAGTCGAATTATGATCTCAATTTGATGGCTTCCCCTGGGGAAGAGATGCTGATTAAGCTTGCCTATAATGAAAATGTATTTGATGAGGCGTTTATCCTGCGCTTGAAATCTCAGCTGCTCACAGCGATTCAGCAGCTTATCGAGAAGCCGGACCAGCCTGTCAGCACGATCAATCTTGTTGATGAAAAGGAAAGAGAGTTGCTGCTTACCGGCTTAAACCCGCCGGCCCAAACTCATGAGGCAAAGCCTCTGACGGATTGGTTCAAGGAAGCGGTGAATGTTCACCCTGATGCGCCGGCGCTTACATATTCCGGCCAGACCCTTTCCTATCGCGAATTGGATGAGGAAGCGAACCGCCTTGCGCGCCGTTTGCAAAAACAAGGTGCGGGCAAAGGCTCCGTTGTCGCGCTGTACACGAAGCGCTCGCTTGAACTGGTGATCGGCCTTCTCGGCGTATTAAAAGCCGGAGCGGCTTATCTGCCGGTTGATCCGAAGCTGCCGGAGGACCGAATCTCGTATATGCTGACTGACAGCTCGGCAGCCTGTCTGCTGACACATCAGGAGATGAAAGAAAAAGCGGCTCAGCTTCCGTATACAGGAACAACACTTTTCATCGATGATCAAGCGCGGTTTGAGGAACAGGCAAGCGATCCTGCAACCGCAATTGATCCCAATGATCCGGCATATATTATGTATACGTCCGGCACAACCGGAAAGCCGAAGGGCAATATCACTACGCATGCCAATATTCAAGGACTGGTCAAGCATGTAGACTACATGGCGTTTTCTGAAAAAGACACGTTCTTATCCGTTTCAAATTATGCCTTTGATGCATTTACCTTTGACTTCTACGCTTCAATACTGAATGCGTCAAGGCTCATTATCGCAGATGAACATACACTGCTTGATACAGAACGCCTCACTAATCTGATTCAGCAAGAGAAGGTTAATGTCATGTTTGCGACAACTGCACTTTTTAATCTTCTCACCGATGCGGGAGAGGATTGGCTGAAGGGGCTTCGTTGCGTGTTATTCGGTGGTGAGCGCGCGTCTGTGCCGCACGTCAGAAAAGCACTGCGGATCATGGGACCGGGCAAGCTGATTAACTGCTATGGGCCGACTGAGGGAACGGTATTTGCGACAGCTCACGTCGTGCATGAACTGCCGGATTCCACCTCCTCATTGCCGATCGGAAAGCCGATCAGCAATGCCAATGTTTATATTCTCAACGAGCAAAATCAGCTCCAGCCGTTCGGAGCGGTCGGTGAACTGTGCATCAGCGGAATGGGTGTATCAAAAGGGTATATCAACCGTCCTGATCTGACGAAGCAAAAGTTTATCTCGAACCCGTTTAAGCCGGGAGAAACGCTTTACCGCACAGGAGACTTGGCACGCTGGCTGCCCGATGGAACGATTGAATACGCCGGCCGTATTGACGATCAGGTCAAAATACGCGGACACCGGATTGAACTTGAAGAAATTGAAAAGCAGCTGCAGGAATATCCAGGGGTGAAAGATGCGGTTGTTGTAGCAGATCGCCATGAGTCTGGCGATGCAGCAATCAATGCCTACCTCGTAAACCGGGCGCAGCTTTCAGCTGAGGACATAAAGGCGCATCTGAAAAAACAGCTGCCTGCATACATGGTCCCGCAGACGTTTACATTTTTGGACGAGCTTCCTTTAACGACAAATGGGAAAGTCAATAAACGTCTGCTGCCAAAGCCGGATCAAGATCAGCTGACGGAAGAATGGATTGGCCCGCGAGATGAGACAGAGGAAAAGATCGCACACATTTGGACTGAGGTTCTCGGCAGACAGCAGGTTGGCATTCATGACGATTTCTTTGCGCTCGGCGGGCACTCCTTAAAGGCGATGACCGTTGCTTCCCGTATTAAGAAAGAGCTCGGAATTGATCTTCCGGTAAAGGTTTTGTTTGAAGCGCCGACAATCGCCGGCATTTCAGCGTATTTGAACAACGGGGGCTCAGATGGATTGCAGGATGTCACGATCATGAATCCTTATCAGGAGCAGATCATTTTCGCATTCCCGCCGGTCTTGGGCTATGGTCTCATGTACCAAAACCTGGCCAGCCGTCTGCCTTCATATAAACTATGCGCCTTTGACTTCATTGAGGAGGAAAATCGCATTGACCGCTATGCAGATTTGATTCAGAAGCTTCAGCCGGAAGGGCCTTTGACGTTGTTCGGATATTCAGCGGGGTGCAGCCTGGCGTTTGAAGCTGCTAAAAGACTTGAAGAACAAGGGCGCGTTGTTCAGCGGATTATCATGGTGGATTCCTATAAAAAACAAGACGTCAGTGATCTGGATGGACGAACGGTTGAGAGTGATGTTGAAGCGTTGATGAATGTGAATCGGGACAATGAAGCACTCAATAGTGAAGCCGTCAAACAAGGCCTTAAACAAAAAACACAAGCTTTCTACTCATACTATGTCAATCTGATCAGCATAGGACAGGTAAAGGCTGATATTGATCTCCTGACTTCCGATGTTGATTTTGATATGCCGGAATGGCTTACAACGTGGGAAGAGGCTACAACAGGTGCTTACCGTGTGAAAAGAGGCTTTGGAACACACGCTGAAATGCTGCAGGGTGAAATTCTAGATAGGAATGCGGGGATTTTACACGAATTACTTAATACACAAACCGTAACGGTTTCTTAATTGAAGTGGTGAAAGGAGGAGACAGCCATGAGCCAACTCTTCAAATCATTTGATACATCGGAAAAAACACAGCTCATCTGTTTTCCATTTGCTGGCGGATACTCGGCGTCATTTCGCCCTCTCCATGCTTTTTTGCAGGGAGAGTGTGAGATGCTCGCTGCCGAGCCGCCGGGACATGGCACAAATCAACAAACATCAGCCGTTGAGAATCTAGAAGAGCTGACCGATTTGTACAAACAAGAATTGAACCTTCGTCCTGATCGGCCGTTTGTGCTGTTTGGACACAGTATGGGAGGGATGATCACCTTCAGATTGGCGCAAAAACTGGAGCGTGAAGGCATCTTTCCGCAGGCGGTGATCATTTCAGCCATACAGCCGCCGCATATTCAACGGAAGAAAGTGTCCCATCTGCCTGATGATCAATTTCTCGATCATCTTATCAAATTAGGCGGGATGCCCGCGGAGCTTGTAGAAAATAAGGAAGTCATGTCCTTTTTTCTGCCTTCCTTCAGATCGGATTATCGGGCTCTTGAGCAATTTGATCTTCACGATGCGGCCCCGATCCAATCGCCTGTTCATGTTTTTAACGGGCATAATGATGAAAAGTGCCTTCGGGATGCGGAAGGCTGGAAGAAGTGGGCGGAAGACATCGTTTTCCACGAATTTGACGGCGGGCACATGTTTCTGCTGTCACATACGGAAGAAGTGGCAGAGCGAATTTTTGCGATATTGAATCAGCATCCGAGCATTCAATCGTGATTAAAAGCGGACAGCTTAGGCTGTTCCGCTTTTTTGCATTGAATGTCAATTTTTACATGATATAATAGCCGCAATACTTAGACAAAGGCAGGTTGAAACATGTACGTGTCCCCTAAGGTGAAGTGGTTTGTATTGCTGTTTACGGTTGTTTTCGCCATCGGAATGAACTCATTCAGAAATTCCTTTCAATTTTTTATGCTGCCGATGGCGGATACCTTTCATGCCGACAGGTCGATGATCTCGGTTTCTGTCAGCATTTTTATGATCACAACAGGCATCGTTCAATTCTTCGTCGGGTTTTTTATCGACAGATTCAGTGTCAGAAAATTGATGGCGCTCGGAGCTGTTTGTATCAGTGTCAGCTTTTTGGTGCTTCCATATTCACCGAATGTCCATATGTTTTCCGCCATTTACGGAGTGCTCGGCGGAATCGGCTATTCGTGCGCCGTCGGCGTGACGACACAGTATTTCATCAGCCGCTGGTTCGACACACACAAAGGTTTGGCGCTCGCGATTTTAACCAATGCCAACTCTGCGGGTTTGCTGCTGCTCTCACCTATTTGGGCTGCGGCTCCGTACCATGCCGGCTGGCAAAACATCTATACAATATTGGGTATCGTCATGGCTGCTGTTCTGCTGCCGCTCCTGGCCTTTGGTATGAAGCACCCGCCACATACGCAAGCGCCATCAGTGAAAAAGTCATATGACTGGCGGGGGTTTTGGAATGTTATAAAGCAGTCCCGCCTCATTTATATCTTGTACTTCGGCGTGTTTACATGCGGATTTACGATGGGGATCATTGATGCTCATCTTGTACCAATGCTGAAGGACGGGCATGTCTCTCATGTCAGCGGAATAATGGCCGCGTTCGGGGCGTTTATTATCATTGGCGGATTATTGGCGGGCTGGCTGTCAGACCTCCTCGGCAGCAGAAGCATGATGCTGTCCATCTTATTTTTCCTTCGGCTGATCAGCCTGATTTTTCTGATCATTCCCATTCTTGGAATTCATCACAGCGAACTTTGGTACTTCGGTTTTATCCTGTTATTCGGGCTCAGTTATACAGGCGTCATTCCGTTGACTGCGGCGTGTATTTCTGAAAGCTATCAAACAGGATTGATCGGCTCGCTGTTAGGCATCAATTTCTTTATCCATCAGGTTGCCGGAGCTCTCAGCGTGTATGCGGGCGGTTTATTTTTTGACAGTACTCATGGTTATTTACTGATTGTTGCTGTGTGTATCGTGTTTGTGGGCGTAACGGCTGTAATAGAGCTTGTGCCGTTTTTCGATAAACAAAAGGCAAAAGAAACCCATCAATCAATATAAAAGGACCGGCACTGTCAATGCCGATCCTTTTTAAATTTGAGTTTTTTTGTTTCGGTATTTTTAAGGATAATCCCCTTGAATCTGTTCATCTCCTCTTCGGAGTGAAAAAAATGTTTTGGGATCGCAATATATTGGCTGCTGGATGTATTGATGCGGAAGATATTCTTATATTCGAAAACAGCTGTGATTTCATTCCAATTGAAAATGAGGTCATATTTTTTAGAACATATACGAATTCCTTCTTGATTCAGATTATATGTTCTTTTAGATTTAATCCGTTCGTTCTTCTTGTATGCTCTGGAAAACTTCACATATAGAAGAAGGAGGAGCAGCAGTGTAAACAGAACGGACATCACGATAATCAAAATACTGTTCATAAACAAGTTAAGCGCGTCACTGCCATAAACGATACGGGGCCATCCGTTAATGAAGTTAACTGCAGCAAATATGGCGCAAAACAACAGAAAGTAAAAGCATGACATTTTTCCGATTTGATAAAAAAAGATTTCTCTTACATCCTTAAAAGTGATTTCTCCTGAAAGATTGATACTTTCACTAGCATATTGAATCATACGGTAAACCTACACCTCTAACCATGTTTTTCCTTTCAGTCTAGCATAATTTCTCATTTTTTTGCAGGCATACCAGGGCGCTTTCTTTTTTTCTGCAGATTGGTATTGCTCCCCAGTACGCCAATAATAATACAAATGGCCCCAAAAAGATGATACCAGGCCAGGCTTTCGTTTAAAATCACGACTCCTGCAATCATTGTCACAATGGTAGATACATGATTAAAAGCACTCATTTTAAACGCCTCAATCCGTGACAGCGTATAGTTAGACAAGAATGAAGTGACGAGTGAAGACAGCACGCCCAAATACACAATGGCGAGAACGAAGCCGGGCTCCCGGAACGGCAGAAAATAAGTGCCGACTGTTCCCGCCGCTCCGTGACGCACAAGGGCAATGGCGTTGAAGACGACAAAGCCGATGGCAGACATGATGTAGGTAAGCTCGGTCAGCTTGAACCGCTGCGTCATTTTTCTGGCGGCGGTATTGTACATCGCTGAAGACAAGGCGGACAATAGAATCAGCAAAGACCCTTTTAAGCTGGCTGACTCCACGTCAACGCCTTTCATCACAAAAATAAACATGACGCCGGTAACGGATAAAACCGTGAACCCCTTTTGCGTCCACGTTGGGCGTTCCTTTAAAACATAAGCGGCAAACACCATCGTGAAAATCGGAATAGCTGCCTGAATAATTCCCGCTTCAGAGGAGGACGAGTACACAAGGCCGAATGCCTGAAAGCTGAAAAATAGCGCGGGATACAGCAGGGCGAGCGGCAAAATGGCAATGACGTCCTTTACGCGGATTGAAAGTTTTACCCAGCCGAATAAGATCGGTACAGTGGCCGCAGCAAACGCAATGGTGAACCGATGCGCCAAAATATCAAACGGCTCTGCTGTTTGCAGTGCGATTTTTACGAATAGAAAGGATAAACCGATAATGAACGAATATAAAATAGCCGCTATATAAGCGGGGGTTTGCTGATGTTTAACCATAATGGGAAGGGCTCCTTTACCTGAATTGCAGCGCCGGTCGCTCCCTTTATTGTATGGCCGCGGTCAGAACGGTACAATGAGAAAAACAATGAACTGTACCGGTACAAAACAGGGGGAGAAGGCATGGAGAAATATATGAGTCTAGTAACGAGGATAGAGGAGATGATGCAAAGCACCGCCTATCAAGAAGGAGACAGGCTTCCATCTATCCGTCAGCTGTCCGCCCGCTACCAAGTCAGCAAAAGCACAGTGATCCGCGCGCTGCAGGAGCTGGAAAAGCGCCACCTTATCTATTCTGTTCCGAAAAGCGGCTATTATATTGTGAAAAAGACAGGGAAATCAAAAAGCGGGCAGCCTGGCCCCATCGACTTTGCCACATCTGCGCCGGACCCAGATGTGTTTCCGTATCTTGATTTTCAGCACTGTATCAACAAAGCGATTGATACATACAAAAACGATTTGTTTATTTATGGGACGCCAAAGGGGCTTCCATCACTCATCCGTGTACTCCGAAAGCTCTTGGCCAATCAGCAGGTATTTGCGGATGAACGGCACATTTTCATTACTTCAGGTGTCCAGCAGGCGTTATCCTTGCTTTGTGCCATGCCGTTTCGAAATGGGAAAGAGAAGATCGCCATCGAACAGCCGGGCTACCATTTGATGGTAGAACAGCTTGAGACGCTTGGAATTCCCGCCATCGGTGTGAAACGAACGGAAGAGGGGCTCAATTTAACCGAGGTTGAGCGGCTTTTTCAAACAGAATCGATTAAATTTTTTTATACGATGCCCCGCTTCCATAACCCGCTTGGCTGCTCTTTGTCAGAGCGTGATAAACAGGAGCTTGTAAGACTGGCAGAAGCGTATGATGTCTATCTCGTTGAGGATGATTACCTTGGTGATCTGGAGGAAAATAAAAAGGCAGATCCGCTGCACGCATATGACCTGTCCTCACATGTCATCTATTTAAAAAGCTTCTCAAAAATGATGTTCCCCGGCCTTCGCGTGGGGGCTGCTGTTTTGCCCGAAGCACTGACTGATACGTTTCATGCGTACAAAAAGTTGAACGATATCGACTGTTCAATGATTTCTCAAGCGGCATTGGAGATTTATCTGAAAAGCGGTATGTATGGCAGGCATAAGGAGAAAATCAGAGATTCCTATAAGGAGCGATCACTGAGGCTTCATCAAGCCATTCAAACCCACAGGCAGCTGGGATGCGGACGCTTTACGTTTTCGGGCGGCCAGGCACCCTGTATGCATACCCACCTGGTGCTTCCTCGGGATCTGCCGGCCTCAAGGGTGATTTATAGACTGAAAAAACAAGGTGTTCACCTTGAGGCGATAGACCGTCATTATTTATCAGGTTATCAAAAAGAAAATCTATTAAAAATCAATATATCCAATGTGAAAACGGAAGATATTGATCGGGGTGTCAAGCTGCTGATGAGCCATTTATAAAAGCGCTTCATACGAGACCATTGTCATTTCTTCGGGGAAATCAGGGTGCGCGGCGCATACGGCCATTTTGTAGCCGGGGTCCGCCTCATACGTTTTGATGTAGCATGGTGTATGATTGTTCGGAAGCTCAATGGATGTTTGTCCGTTCTGATGCAAGCGCACTGAAAAGGAATCAAGCGGAAGCGATAGGCCTTTGCCTTCCTGTTTGATAAAGCTTTCTTTCATTGACCATAGATGATAAAAATAGTCTGTCTGCTCGTCTTTGTTTTTTGCTAAAAGGTCAGTGTACTCAGTTTTTGAAAAGAAGCGTTTGGCGATCTCAAGGCTGATTGGTTTCATTTTTTCAATATCAATGCCGATCGGCTGTGAATCAAACGCGCAAACGACCCAGCGGCCGGAGTGAGAAATGTTAAAATGGGCGTCGGGCAGATCAGGGATGCAGGGCTTCCCGTATTTCTGCGCGCTGAAGCGGATATCGGCTTTGTCCAGATGGAACTGCCTGCTGACGACTGAGCGAACGAGCACATCTCCAAGCAGGGTGCGGTGAGCATCTTCTTTATGATAAAATCTCCGGCATTTCTCCCGTTTTTCAGGCGATATGAAAGACATGAACCGTTCAGTCTCTTCCTGAGAAAGCGGGCGGTCCATATATATTCCGTAAATCTTCATTCTAGGTCCTCCGTCTGCAAAAGATTGTCAAAACCATCCTATCATACTTCGACTCATATAGAGACGCAAATAAAAAACAAAGCCGTTTCGGCTTTGTTTTAGTGTAGAGGAGGAGATGCTTTTACAGCGGCTCTCCGTCTTGACATCGTATAATTCAGCAGCTGGATTGACTGCGGCAATGAAAAACGCAGAATGAGTCCGGTGAGGATGGCGGTCAAAATAGTACCTAAACCGATCGGACCGCCCATGCCCCATGCTGCCAATAGAATTGTGATTTCCATACCGTTTCGAACCCATTGAATATTCCAGCCGGTTTTTTCTGTAATCAGCATCATGAGTGAATCACGCGGACCCGCACCAAGGCCAGCTGATACATAAACACCGACGCCATAGCCGATCAGCACCACACCGAGAGAAAAGATGATGACGGAGCCTGTGTAGGTGGAGGGGGCAGGCAGAAGAAAATTGAAAAAGTCTATAAAAACACCAATGAGCACCATGTTCAGGATTGCCCCGATTTTTGGCCAAGCCTTTGTAAACAATGCTGTGAATCCGACAATAAGCGCCCCGATAATGATGGACCACTGGCCGATGGTAAGCCCGAAGTGCTGAAACAGGCTGTAATGAAAGGCATCCCACGGACTAATGCCGAGTGCTTTTCCTTTTATCGTGAGGGATACACCAAAAGCCAAAATGATCAAACCGGTAAAATAAAATGTCCAGCGCAGAACAAGTTCTTGCTTCACGTGAGGTCCCTTCTTTCGTAAAAATCAGTCGAGTGTCATTGTAGCACATCTGACAAAAGGGCGGAATAGGCAGAAGGGGCTCAACAAAAAACAGGGCCGCCGAAGACGCCCTGTTTAGGCTTACATATTTATTGCTTTTTCTGCTGTTTGAAATGAGTCTGACTTGTTATTATATGATTCTCCATTTCATAAACCAGCAAAAAGGAAACTGAGCAAAGCTGTGCTGATAATAAGTTTTTTCATTACAGCGCCTCCGTAACTTTTCGTATTTGAGTTTGGACATTTATAGCCCTCTTTACAAAAGCCCGCAAATTTAGAAGAAACCCAAAACGGGAGTCGTTTTGGGTTTCTTTAAGGTTTTACAGCGGATTCAAAATCCGATTCAAGAACCGCTGCGTCCGTTCTTCTTTTGGTGAGGAGAAAATTTGCTCCGGCGGTCCTTGTTCCACGATTATGCCGCCGTCAATGAAGACAACTTCATCCGCCACATCTTGGGCGAATTTGATTTCGTGGGTTACGACGACCATGGTCCAGCCTTCGTTGGCTAAATCCTTGATCACTTTCAGCACCTCTCCGACAAGCTCGGGATCAAGCGCTGAGGTCGGTTCGTCAAACAGCATAAGCCCAGGCTGAATCGCCAGTGCGCGGGCAATGCCGACGCGCTGCTGCTGTCCGCCGGAAAGCTGGAATGGATATAGATCCATTTTGTCCTTTAATCCGACTTTTTCAAGAAGCTGAATCGCTTCTTTTCTGACTTCCTCTTTGTTCCGTTTTTGCACCTGAACAGGGCCCTCCATCACGTTTTCAAGAGCCGTGCGGTGAGGGAACAGATGATACGCTTGAAACACCATTCCGGACTTCCGGCGAAGCTTTAGAATATCCGCCTGTTTCACCTTTTTGGAGAAATCGATGGAGAAATCATCAAACGCGAGCTCCCCTCGATTCGGTATCTCCAGCGCGTTCAAGCATCGGAGCAGCGTCGTTTTCCCTGAACCTGAAGGCCCAAGTATAGCGATGACTTTCCCTTTTTCAATCTTCATATCTATCTTTTTTAAAATTTCATTTTCACCGAATGATTTGTTTAATCCTTTGACGGTAAGCATACTCGGAACCTCCTTATTTGGCCACGTAGCGGTCAAGACGCCGTTCGATGACATGCTGGACGAGTGAAAGCAGGAAGCAGATCATCCAATAAATAAAGGCTGCTTCAATATAGATCACTAAAATTTGATCAAGATTCAGCGCGCCGATTTCCTGAGCTTTTCTGAACAGCTCAGCGACCAAAATCTGAGACGCGAGAGATGTATCTTTGATCAGGCTGATAAAGGTATTAGATAATGGCGGGATCGACACACGAAAAGCCTGCGGCAAAATGACGCGGAACAGCGTTTTCTGATGTGTCATGCCGATTGTGTAGCCGGCTTCCCATTGCCCTTTTGGCACAGATAAAATAGATGCTCGGATGATTTCTGATGCATAGGCGCCGACATTTAATGAAAAGGCGATCACGGCGCTTGGAAATGGATCTAATGTGATGTTAAAGGCCGGAAACAGATAGAAAATGATGAACAATTGAACGAGAAGAGGAGTGCCGCGTATTGCGGATACGTATACGCTGAACACCCATCTCAAAGGTCTCACTTTCGACATTCTGGCAAGCGCCGTAATCAGCGCTAGGATCATTCCAAATATAAAGGAAAGAATCGTAAGGGGAATCGTATAGTAGATTCCCCCTGAAAGTATCGGCCAAAATGACTGCTGCACCAGATCCCACGGGATCGCCGTGCCAAGCGTCAATGCCGGCAGATTATTTAGAAACATCTTCGCCGAACCATTTTTTAGAAATGTTAGAAAGAGTCCCGTCCTCTTTCATCTCTTTTAATGCTTTGTTGACGTGATCAACAACCTCGCCGCTTCCTTTGCGGAATGTGAAATACGTTGATTGCGGATCGCCTGTTTCAAACGCGATTTTCACGTTTTTATTGCCTGATGTTTTTAAGTAGTTCAACACGGCAAGCTTATCGTTGTATGTCATATCGACACGGCCTTGCTGGATCAATTGAAGAGCCTGCGCCATGCCTTCAACGCCTTCTACTTTCGCATCGGCATTTTTAGCTAATTTGTTGTAGTTGCTTGTCAGTGATTGAGCTGATGTTTTTCCTTTTACATCTGCTTCAGACTTAATATCGTTGTTGTCTGTTTTCGTCACGACAACAGCTCTTGATGTTGTGTATTTATCTGAGAAATCGTATTTGTCTTCACGGTCTGTTTTTCCGACTTGGTTGGCAATGACGTCAAACCGTTTAGAATTCAAGCCGGCAAACATGCTGTCCCATTGTGTTTCTTTAAAATCGGCTTTCAGTCCAAGTCGTTTTGCGACCTCTGTGATGACTTCCACATCATAGCCAGTCAGCTTGTCAGTGTCCTTGTCGTGGTAAGTGAACGGTTCATATGTCCCTTCCGTACCGACTGTCAGCACACCTTTTTTCTTAATTGAAGCCCAAAGATCGCCGTTTTTGGCGCTGTCTTTTGACTGATTGTCATTTCCTGCTCCGCAAGCTGCAAGAGCTGCGATGCTTACGACCATGAATAAAGCCAATAATGCTTTTTTCATCTTATTCCCCACTTTTCTGGTTGATTTTATTGAAATAAAAAATTAGCTTACAAATCTAAAGGATAACTTTTTTTTAGTATGAGTCAAGTATTTGGTTTTCATAAGGCGAAATCTTTTAAAATAAATCCAAAAATTGCTGTGCAGGTTTTGGTAGATAACTGTCCGTTCTCCACATGACAGCCGGCTTCATAATGAAGGGATTGTTTTCAATATGAACGGTGTGTACGTGGTTTCTCATATGAACGGGAATCATCGTGACGGGCAGAATGGACGCGCCAAATCCGGATGAGACAAGGCTGAGCAAAGTAGCGGAATCATGGCATTCGCAAACAATGCGCGGCTCAAGATGTAAACAGTGAAATTCATTCATAACCTGATTATAGACGCCTTTTCCGTTGACAGGCCGCAGCAGAATCAGCGGAAAGGAAGGGATGTCCTCCATTTTGATGGTGTCCCCGCACGGATATCCGGCTTCTTTTGAGAGCACGAGCACACATGGAATTTCATCAAGCTGTTTAAATTGGACCATGTCGCTTTTGATCAGCGTCGTCGTAACCGCCGCATCGATTTGCCGGCTTTCCAGCAGCTCTAACAATGTCGCAGGCTCATTCTCCCAAATGTTAAAGGTGAGGTGCGGATATCTCTCTTTAATCTGTGTGACTTTTTCAAGCATCAGAGCGGCGCAATAAATCGTTGAACCTACGGCCAACGTGCCAGCTACCTCCTCCTTCAGCTCTTGTACCTCAATGACGGCATCCTCAAACCTATGTAAAATCTCTTTGGCTCTTTTCAGAAAAACAGTTCCTTCATATGTAAGGGTCATTTGTTTTTTCTTATTCCGGTCAAACAAAATGATGCCCAGCTCGTCCTCCAGCTGTTTCAGCTGCCTGCTTAAAGGTGGCTGCGCCATATGGAGCTTTTTAGCGGCGGATGTAATTTTCTGTTCCTGAGCAATGGTAATGAAATATCGTAGCTGGCGAATGTCCAAAAGAAAGCGCCTCCTCATTATACCTTTTAGGTATGAAATATAGATATAACAGATATTTTTCATATGGATATATCAGGAGTATGATGGAAACGAAAGCAGAATTCAAGCGCAAAGGAGGGGACAAAGTGAAACTCGTTGTCGGAATGACAGGAGCAACAGGGGCCATTTTCGGGGTCAGGCTGCTGGAATGGCTAAAGGCCGCTGAAATTGAAACCCATCTTGTTGTGTCTCCTTGGGCGAACGTCACGATCAAACACGAAACAGGCTATACCTTACAAGAAGTAGAACAACTGGCAGCATACACTTACTCGCATAAGGATCAGGCGGCAGCTATTTCAAGCGGGTCGTTTGATACCGATGGAATGATTGTGGCGCCGTGCAGCATGAAATCTCTTGCCAGTATCCGAACTGGAATGGCAGATAATCTTTTGACACGTGCGGCGGATGTCATGCTCAAAGAGAGAAAAAAACTCGTCCTCTTAACGCGAGAGACGCCTTTAAACCAGATTCATCTCGAAAACATGTTAGCGCTTACGAAAATGGGCGCGATCATTCTTCCTCCGATGCCGGCCTTTTATAATCAGCCGAGCAGCTTAGAGGAAATGGTCGATCATATCGTATTCAGAACGTTGGACCAATTCGGCATTCGCCTTCCTGAAGCGAAACGCTGGAATGGAATTGAAAAACAAAAAGGAGGAGCTTGATCATGGCTTATCAAGATTTCAGAGAATTTCTCGCTGCCCTTGAAAAAGAAGGACAGCTGCTGGCAGTGAATGAAGAGGTAAAGCCGGAACCGGATTTAGGAGCCGCAGCGCGCGCAGCCAGCAATCTTGGCGATAAAAGCCCCGCGCTCTTATTTAACAACATTTACGGCTATCACAACGCGCAAATTGCGATGAATGTGATCGGCTCTTGGCCGAATCATGCAATGATGCTCGGCATGCCGAAAGACACCCCGGTGAAGGAACAGTTTTTTGAATTCGCGAAGCGTTATGATGAGTTTCCAATGCCGGTCAAACGGGAGGAAACAGCACCGTTTCATGAAAATGAAATAACAGAAGATATCAATTTGTTCGATATATTGCCTCTTTTCAGAATTAACCAAGGAGACGGCGGTTACTATTTAGATAAAGCGTGTGTCATTTCGCGTGATCTTGAGGACCCCGACAACTTCGGCAAACAAAATGTCGGCATTTACAGAATGCAGGTCAAAGGAAAAGACCGTCTCGGCATTCAGCCTGTGCCGCAGCACGATATCGCGATCCATCTGCGCCAAGCCGAAGAACGCGGCATTAATCTTCCGGTCACCATTGCGCTCGGCTGTGAACCGGTCATTACAACAGCGGCATCAACTCCGCTTCTTTATGATCAATCAGAATACGAAATGGCAGGCGCGATTCAAGGCGAGCCATATCGCATTGTGAAATCAAAGCTGTCTGATCTTGATGCTCCGTGGGGCGCTGAAGTTGTGCTTGAAGGTGAAATCATTTCCGGAGAGCGCGAATATGAAGGCCCGTTCGGTGAATTTACAGGCCATTATTCCGGCGGACGCAGCATGCCAATTATCAAGATTAAACGTGTGTATCATAGAAACAATCCGATTTTTGAACATTTATACTTAGGAATGCCTTGGACAGAATGTGATTATATGATCGGCATTAATACGTGTGTGCCGCTTTATCAACAGTTGAAGGAAGCGTATCCGAATGAAATTGTCGCAGTGAACGCCATGTACACGCACGGATTAATCGCGATTGTTTCCACAAAAACACGCTATGGCGGATTTGCGAAAGCAGTTGGCATGCGTGCGCTTACAACACCGCATGGACTCGGCTACTGCAAAATGGTCATTGTCGTTGACGAGGATGTCGATCCATTCAACCTGCCACAAGTCATGTGGGCGCTTTCGAGCAAAATGCATCCGAAACACGATGCGGTCATCATTCCCGACTTATCGGTTCTGCCGCTTGATCCGGGATCTAACCCATCAGGCATCACTCATAAAATGATTCTTGACGCCACTACGCCAGTTGCGCCGGAAACGAGAGGGCATTATTCACAGCCGCTTGATTCTCCATTAACAACGAAAGAATGGGAACAAAAACTAATGGACTTAATGAATAAATAAGGAAAGGATGATTGACATGCATACATGTCCTCGCTGTGATTCAAAAAAGGGAGAAGTCATGAGCAAATCGCCTGTAGAAGGCGCATGGGAAGTTTATCAGTGCCAAACATGCTTTTTCACATGGAGATCCTGTGAACCAGAAAGCATTACAAATCCTGAGAAATACAATCCGGCGTTTAAAATTGATCCGCAGGAAACGAAAACAGCGATTGAAGTTCCGGCTGTGCCGGAACGAAAGGTTTGACCAGCGTGAATGATATATCAGACCATCTCTTTGAGCTGCTTGACGGGGATCGCCTGAATGAGAAACAGCATGAAGCTTTCGTTCTGCAAACGGTATCGGAGGACGGCTGGCCGCATGCCGCGATGATCAGTGTGGGAGAAATAATTGCTTTGAGCCGCACGGATATCCGAATCGCCCTATGGAAAAACACAACGACTGCTGCCAACATCCTTCGCACAGGAAAAGCGCAGTTTACGGCATGGTGGAAGGGGGCGGCTCATTATGTAAAGCTGCAATGTAAACTCTTGCCAACTTTGAAAAATGCCGAATATGAAAGAGATCGTTTTGCCTGCCGCATCGTTTCAGTGAAGGAGGACGTTGCGAAATACGCTGATTTGAATTCCGGTGTCCATATCCAGCTTCACAGCCCTGAAGAGGTGCTGAATAGATGGGAAAAGACGCTGGAAGAATTGAAGCGATAAAAATGAAAGCCTGACGCCATGCGTCAGGCTTTCAGAAATGGGACACGTCTTCAACAATTCGCTTTGAATGCTAATCTAACCTATTTTATGGATTCGCGCCAAAGCGAGGAGCACTTGTCAAAAGCAGCCATCAGTCAATGCTGGAAGAAGCGCAGGCCTTTGATCAAATGGCGGACAAATAAGAAACAGCCCGCAGATCCACATCTGCGGGCTGTTTTCTTTTATAAGATCCCTTTCATCGCGCGTTTGATAATCGGCGTGAGAAGAAGGAGAATGACGCCAAGTACGATTGAAATCATACCGATGGTGCCGAAGTAGGTTGTTTCAGGAATTTTATCAAACAATCCGGCTACTTGGGCATTGATCGCTTGAGCTGCTGCGTTAGTCAGAAACCACATACTCATTGTCTGTGCAGAGAATGCAGCTGGCGCCAGTTTCGTTGTTACAGATAAACCGACTGGAGACAGGCACAGCTCTCCCAGTACGACAAGCAGGAAGCTGAGAACGAGCCAAAGCGGGCTTACGAGTGTTTCTTTTCCTTGCATTGCGGGGAATACCATAATGATAAATGATAAGCCTGCTAGAATAATACCGATTGAAAATTTAACTGGTGTGGACGGCTGACGTTTGCCAAGCTTCATCCATAGCCATGCGAAAACTGGCGCGAAAATGACAACAAACAATGGGTTTAACGATTGGAACCAAGATGATTGAAGTTCAAATCCGCCTAATGAAAGCCTAGTGCGTTCATCAGCGTATACTGCAAGAATGGTTGCTCCCTGTTCCTGGATAGCCCAGAACATGACAGCAGCGATAAACAAAGGAATGTAAGCGGCAAGACGAGATTTTTCTGTTTTGTCCGCTTTTTTGCTTGTAAACATGATGATGAAATAAACAATCGGAATCAAAATACCGAGAATACTTACAAGATTAATGAAACGATTGATCGTCAGCGTGCCTGTTTGGACAGAGATCATGACTGCAACCGCCACAATAATTACACCGATTCCAGTCCCAATCGCTGATTTTTTTGACAGCGGGTTTGGCACATTTGTCCCTGCAAGACCGAGGTGTTTCTTTCTTGTCAGAGCAAATACGATAAGTCCGAGAAGCATTCCGACCGCGGCAGTTCCGAAGCCGAGATGATAGTTGTACTTCTGTCCGAGTGTTCCGACAATTAACGGCGCGAGTAATCCGCCGAGGTTAATCCCCATATAGAAAATGCTAAAACCTGAGTCGCGGCGTGCATCTTCTTTTGTGTAAAGATCCCCAACTACGCTTGATACGTTTGGTTTTAATAAACCTGTACCGATAATGATAAGCGCCATGCTGATATAAAATGCTGTCGCGCTGCCCGGATAGGCGAGTGCAATGTGGCCGAACATAATGAGTATGCCGCCGTAAAAAACGGTGTTTGCAGTTCCGAATACCCGGTCAGCAAGCCATCCGCCAATAATAGAGGACATGTATACGAGAGAGCCGTAAATCGACATGATGGCGACCGCTGTGCCTTTGTCAAAGCCGAGTCCTCCGTTTACCGTTTCTGTATACAAATAGAAAAGTAAGATTGCTCTCATTCCATAGTAAGAGAAACGCTCCCAAAATTCGGTGAAAAATAGCGTAAATAGTCCTCGCGGGTGACCAAAGAACCCTTTTTGCGGGACGCTTTTAATGATACTTTCGTTATCAATCGAAGCCATGTCAGCCAAACCCTTTCTTAAAAAAGTGTATTATAAAAATCATATTCTTATATAATACCTGTGTCAATATAATTTATACTCATTTCAAGAAGTTCCAGAATAGAAAAAATATAAACATAGGAAAATAGGGAGTGTATACTAGTTCCTAGGACTTTTTCCGTAAGATTTTCTTGCAAATTTCTTCCTTTATACTTTTTTGATAAAATGTTAGAGATATGTACAAGCGGAGCGGGTTTTTAGACGTATCATGATACAAATCATGGAGAAGGAGACCCGCAATTGACTGAATTTATATTAAATGTGGCGGATTTCGGTATTTTGGGAGACGGAAAAACGGATTATACAGAGTTGATTAATCAGTGCTTTGGTATGGCTGTTTCGAAAGGATATCATATGGTCTGGTTCCCAACAGGAACCTATTTAATAGATGGAACGCTTGGAGGAGACCCCAATCAGAAGTTTCGAAACGCGGGGGTCATTGTTCCCGGCAACCTTGAGATTATGATGGACCCTGAGTGTGTCATCAAAATCATCCCGAACAGCTCGTGGGGTTATTCCGCATTTTATGTAGGCAAGCAAGAGAATATAACCATTTCCGGGGGACAAATTATTGGTGAACGCGATGAGCATACGTATGTCTCCGCGGGGATAAGGTCAACTCATGAATGGGGTTTCGGCATATGTATTGAAGGATGCTCGAATGTTGTCATTGATAATGTCAAAATTTCTGATTTTACCGGTGACGGGATTATTGTCAGTCCAAGCGGTTTAAAGACAGCGAATGATTATCGTACGTCAGAACATATCACCATCCGCGGCTGTGAGGTTCGGCGGTCGAGAAGAAATAACATTTCCATTACCGGATGTGATACGGTCACGGTGGAGGAATGTGTAATTGAAGATGCCGGAACAGGGAATGGAACAGCGCCGAAATTCGGAATTGACATAGAAGGATATGGCGAAGGTGAGGTTGACTATGAGGAACCGATCAATGTTTCCATCCGCAACAACCATTTCATTGGAAACGTTTCAAGCTCTGTGACCAATTTTAATGGATACGGCATTTCAATAGAGGGAAACGATTCAGACAATACGATCAGCTATGGGTATGGAACGCAAACGATGATCAAGGGGAATATTCTCAGACGGGCTGAAAACGCCGCTGCTGCGCCTAGAGTCGGGATTACCGGACTCGGTGTGTCACAAGGGAAGGAGAGCAGTGATACGGTAATCGCCGGCAACCTGATTACCGGGTTTTCAACCGGAATTGATGTCAGGGGGAAAAGCGTTCTTGTCACAAACAACAAAATCAGTAACTTTGAAAACACTGGGATCTTGGTTTATCAATCTTCCGACGTAAAGGTAGACGGCAACCAGATTCAAAACGGATTGTCTGAAACAAGCCGCAGCACCGGTCTTCGCGCAGTGCTGTCGGATGATACCGTATTTCTGAATAACTGCCTCATTGAAGTCATTGATGGTGTGAACATTTCCGGCGGCGATATGATCATTAAGGATAATGTGTTGAGAAAATACAGCCGGGGAATTTGGATCGCTCAAGGAAACGCGGTGGTAGAAGGAAATACACTGTACCCTGACACGTTTGAAGCAGCCGCGGAATCATATTCTGTTACTGTTACAAACAATGCTGGTGCTATTATTAAAAACAATATCTTTAAAGAGTTTAAAAACTATCCGATTTACTGCTCTACAACTGCGAAAACCTCTATTATCAGCAACCACATTGAAGGATCTCCGCTTTTGGTCACCATCTATATCAGCGCAGGTGTGCATGAGATTATTGATAACACCATTTCAGTCAACAGAACAGCCGGGAATCCAATTGTGATTTATGTCAGCGGTTCCGCAGGCTCTATCATCTCCGGAAACACCATCAATAACCTCTCCGCAAGGACAGCGACAGCTATTCAAACAAACACTTCAACCAATTCCAAAATCATCGGCAATCGCATCTTCAAAGGCACCATCAACAAACATAGCAGCGATACAGCAGACGGCAATATATTGGTTTGATAAAGGGCCCCGCTCTAGGGGTTCTTTTTTTTCGGTTTATAGATCACATATATTTCTCTCCCAAGTACGACCACAAAAAATAAAAGGACAGTCCATTCTGCGAACGTTGTCATCTTAAAGCTGGACATATTGTTATAAACAGCTTTTGTCAGACTGAACCCTTGAAGCATGTCCATAAAAACAGAAATAGCTAATAAACAAATCAAGATGAACCCTGTCACGCCTAATATTTTCATGCTCCATCACCCTCCAATCTTAGTGTCCATCTTTTT
Source organism: Bacillus sp. SKDU12 (assembly GCF_010093085.1). Taxonomy (GTDB): domain Bacteria; phylum Bacillota; class Bacilli; order Bacillales; family Bacillaceae; genus Bacillus; species Bacillus mexicanus. Next base: position 22,355 of record NZ_MSRC01000018.1, read on the forward strand.
CAGGAAGTTATACCGTATCTAAGATGTATGCATAATCTCAATGCTGGAAGGAAGAATATGAGAAAACGACAAGGAAAGGTATTTTGTGTATGCCTTCTAAGCAAAAGAAACAAAAATCAGAAGAAAAGAAACAGGAACAGCAGCAAGACAACAAAAGGCCGGTTCACATTTCCAGAAGTTTAGCAAAGAATCTAGCGGAAACGAAAAAGAAAGTCGGATGCAGCTCTGATGTCATTATCCGCGAGATCAAAATCGGGGAACAGGATTGTGTCCACCTTGCCATTATCTATCTTGCAGGCCTGGTCGATAATAACACGATTCATGAATCCTTAATCAATCCTTTGGTTGGGGACCAATCCATCCAACATTCGCATGCCATCCAGCAGATTCTTGAAAAAACACTTCCACTAGGAGGGGTGAAAGCTGAAAAGGATTGGGAAAAGCTTTTTACTGAATTAATGCTCGGCAATGCGCTCGTTTTTGCTGATGGCTATGACGATGCGTTGATTTGCAGCACACAAGGGGGAGAACAGCGCTCCATCGAAGAGCCGAGCACTCAAGTATCCTTCCGCGGCCCGCGTCAAGGATTTACAGAGTCTCTGCAAACGAATATTTCCATGATTCGGCGATACATAAAGAACCCGAATGTATGGGTGGAAAAAATGAAAATCGGCTCTGTTACGAATACGGATATTGCACTTATGTACATTCATGGCATTTGTGATGAAAAGGTGCTGAAGGAAGTGAAACAGCGCCTGAAAAAAATAGATATAGACAGTATTTTAGAATCCGGATATATCGAGCAGCTGATTGAAGATGAAACCTTTACGACGTTTCCGACCATGTATCATACAGAACGTCCTGATGTGGTAGCAGGGAATCTATTAGAAGGAAGATTCGCGATCATTGTGGATGGAACGCCGTTTGTTCTTATTGCTCCTGCCTTATTTATACAATTTTTTCAGTCTGTTGAAGATTACTATTCGCGCTTTGACATTGCCTCGAGCATACGGATTTTGCGGATTTTGGTCTTTTTTATTTCACTTATCGCGCCTGCTGTTTATGTGGCAGCCACGACGTTTCACCAGGAAATGATCCCCACACAGCTGTTAGTCGTGATTGCAGCCCAGCGGGAAATTGTGCCGTTTCCGGCAGTTGTCGAAGCACTTATGATGGAGATTGCTTTTGAGATTCTGAGAGAAGCCGGTGTCAGACTGCCGCGCGTTGTGGGTTCGGCGGTATCGATCGTAGGTGCGCTCGTTATCGGACAGGCTGCCGTACAGGCTGGCATCGTTTCTCCGGCCATGGTCATTATCGTTGCGATCACCGCGATTGCCAGCTTTGCGACACCCGCTTTCGCCATGGCGATTTCAGCCCGTCTCATTCGGTTTATCCTTATCATTGCATCCTCTGTTATGGGGTTCTACGGGCTGATTTTAGGAATTATTATCATGTTTGTGCACTTATGCAGCCTGCGCTCTTTCGGTGTTCCCTACATGTCGCCGCTTGCTCCTTTTTCTTCCCAAGGGGTAAAGGACGCGCTGTTCAGGGTTCCGTGGTGGGCTGATGAAAAAAGGCCGGAGTCAGTCAGTAAGGAAGATAAAGTGCGGCAGGGGCAAGGGCAACGTCCGGAGCCGGCCGCTTCCCAAGGAATGGTGAATAAAGACTTGGAAGAAGGGGATCAGAATGGGTCGTAAATGTCTATTAGCTGTTCTCATGCTTTTAAGCGTCATTGTGCTTCCCGGCTGCTGGGATAAGCGAGAGCTGACGGATCTTGCGATTATCTCGGCGATTGGCATTGATCGGACAAAAGAAGGCAACTACGTGCTGCATCTTCAAATTATCAATCCCGGAAATGTGGCCGGCGGGCTTCAGGGAGGCGGTGCTGGAGACAGACCGCCTGTATCTGTCTATTCGATTGAAGGCGACAATATGACGGAAGCGCTTAGAAAAGCTTCCATAAAGGTATCCCGGAGGCTTTATTTTGCCCATACCAATCTAGTCGTAATCAGTGAGAAGCTGGCGAGTGAGGAAGGATTGGATTTTGTGTTAGATAACCTTGACCGTGATACGGAATTCAGGACAACGGCAACAATCGTTGTCGCCCATAAAACAAAAGCGGAAAATATCGTGAAAATCCTTACACCGATTGATAAAATTCCGTCAAATAAAGTCAATAAAACACTCGACTTTACGGAGGCGGAATACGGACGGGTTATCAAAACCAATATTCAGGACGCTTTGAAAACACTTGGCGACAGTACAAAAGCAACGATTATCCCGGGATATATGATGATTGGTGATGATAAAAAAGGAATCAGTATGGAAAACACGCAAGCTACTGATCCGAAAGCCATTCTTCAGGCAGATGGTTTGGCCATTTTTGATAAGTCAGGCTATTTAAAGTATTGGATTGGAGATCATGAAAGCGTAGGGGCAGTTTGGCTGATGAATAAGATTCAGCATACGTTTATTAATGCTGACTGGGGAAAGACAAAGAACGCGGTCAGTTTACAAGTTACGCATCAAAGCACAAAGCTGGTGCCGGGGATGAGAAACGGACGTCCGTACATCCATGTTAAAGTCAATGTTGAAGGAATCATAGATGCTGTCAGATACCCTTTCCAATTGTCTAATCCAAAGGTGCTGGCGGCTATTGAACAAACTCTCAGCAAAGAGCTGGAAAAGGAAATCAGCCATGTTGTGAAAAAGATCAAGAAGAACAAAATAGACTTTATCGGTTTTGGTGACAAGATATATAGAAAGTATCCGAAGCAGTGGGAGAAAATGAAGGACACATGGGACGAAGAATATTTACCGGAATTGCCCATTGATGTAAAAGTGGATACGTATATTAGACGAACAGGGTTGCGAAACAATCCGATTCAGCACCAGCTTAAAAATGAGTAGGTGCGAGAAAGGGGGAGCGGCAGATGGAAAAAGCCAGAATAAATATCAGGCAGCTGTTTGTCATGATTATTATTTTTGAGCTGGGCAGCTCCTTGTTGATTACACCGGGGATGATGGCAGGAAGAGATGCCTGGTTAGCAGTGCTGTTGGGCTGTGCGATCGGTCTGTTTCTTTTCTACTTGTATCAAGGCATTTATCAGTGCTATCCGGAGTCTTCCCCGAAAGAATATATGGATGATATGCTCGGAACCAAGCTGAGCTGGCTGTTTTCATTTCTGTATATCCTGTACTTTTCCTATATTGCCGCCAGGGTGCTGCGTGACTTTGGAGAAATGCTGCTGACGTTTGCTTACCATGATACACCTATCATTATTGTAAATGCTTTATTAATGGTGGTGAGTGTATATGCCGTCAGAAAAGGAATTGAGGTGCTCGCCCGCGCAGCGGAGCTTCTTTTCGGAGCTATGTATTTACTGGGGGCGCTCGGCCTCGTGCTTATTATTGTGTCAGGCTCCGTAGACCTGCAGAATATAAAACCGGTTTTAGCGGACGGCATTTATCCTGTCATTCACTCTGTTTTCACGCAGACGATGTACGTTCCATTTGGTGAAGTTGTATTATTTGTCATGATTTTCCCGACTCTTAATGACCGAAAAAACGTGAAAAAGATGGGGATTCTTGCTATGGCCATCAGCGGATTGATTGTGGCGCTTATCGTGACGATTAATATTAGTGTGCTTGATGTTGATTTGACCCTCAGATCCCAGTTTCCGCTTTTAAGTACGATTCAGACGATTAAGATCGAGGAATTTTTAGATCGTCTCGATGTCTTTTTTATGCTGGCACTCATCATCGGCGGCTTCTTTAAGGTCAGCCTCTACTTATACGCAGTCGTGGTGGGAACGTCCACGCTCTTTAAGGAAAAGAATCCTTCTCAATTGGCTTATCCAATGGGATTAGGCATCTTAATTCTTTCTATAACGATCGCGACTAACTTTTCAGAGCATATGAACGAAGGCCTGAAAGTGGTCCCAATGTATATTCATTTGCCCTTTCAGCTTTTGTTTCCGCTTTTCTTATTTGTAATAGCCGTTTGGAAAAAGAAGCGAAGAGAGAAGTCAAACGAGGCGGAAGCGAAAAAACAATAAAAGAGCGATGGAATGTAGCAGCTAGCGTTTGTTTTCTCGCTTTGTGAAAGAAAAAACAATATCTAATGGCACATTTAGCTGGAGGAATGAAAGGATATCAAGAGATGATGATCGAAATTGAATGGTATCTCTAAAGCAGAAATCAAAAGTGAAAAAGGCAAAGCGCAACATTCATCATTCCCATCCTTTAATGGCAAAACATACAGGGCAGCGACATAAGCTACATGTATCCGCCTTTTTGCACACGATTAAGTTATTGCGTGCATCCGAAATAAAGATTGCGTGTTTTTCGGGTTGGGATGGTCTGTAAACATGATAAAATATGACATGAACAGTTTTTGATGGGAGAGGGTGAAGGAATGAAGAGCGGGGTAATTCCTTCTTCAGCGGTCGGTCAAAAAATTAATGAGTGGTACAAATATATCCGCACATTCAGCGTGCCGGATGCCGAAGTGTTAAAAGCTGAAATCCAGCAGGAACTGAAACACATGCAGCACGATTCCAACTTGCTCCTTTATTATTCACTAATGGAATTCCGCCACCAGCTTATGCTTGATTATCTAGAGCCGTTAGAGAAATTAAATATAGAAGACCAGCCAAGCCTGTCCGAATTATCAAGAAATATCGACAGCAACCAGGCAAACCTCAAAGGGCTGCTCGACTATTATGTGAATTTTTTTCGCGGGATGTATGAGTTTGATAAGCGGGAATTTATTTCTGCCATTACCTATTATAAACAGGCGGAGAAAAAGCTTTCCTTTGTCGCTGACCATATTGAACGGGCGGAGTTCTATTTTAAAATGGCGGAAGCCTACTATTATATGAAGCAAACGTATTTTTCACTGATCAATATAAAAAACGCCTATGAAATTTACGTGGAGCAGGAAACCTACCAAGTGAGAATCATTCAGTGCCATTTCGTGTACGGGGTTAATCTGATGGATGAAAGGAATTTTGAACAAGCCGCACGCCATTTCAAATTGGCGCTCGATATGGCCAAAACAGAACAAAAAGCCCAGTTGGTCGGAAGAGCCTATTACAATCTTGGCTTATGCTATTACAATCAAGATCTTCTTGACCGTGCTATTGATTACTTTGAAAAAGCGGTCTCCACGTTTGAAAGCAGCATGATCATCAATTCGCTGCCGCAAGCCTACTTTTTAATCACCCTGATTTATTATAAACAAGGAAAACATGATAAAGCTTCGGAATATCACAAGCGGGGCTATGAATATGCTAAAGAAACAGACGACGCAGATTACGCGGTAAAATTCGAATTTTTACAATCCCTATATCAGGATCAGCCTAATGAAGAAGGAATCGAACAATGTTTCCAATACCTAAAAAATAAAAGTATGTACGCTGATATAGAGGATTTAGCCCTAGAAGTAGCAAAATATTACTATGAACAACAATGGTTTAAATTGTCTGCTTCCTATTTTCTACAAGTTGAAGAAGCAAGAAAACAAATACAAAGGAGTGAGGGTTGGCATGAAATTGAAATCTAAGTTGTTTGTTATTTGTGTGGTCACAGCTGCTATTTTTACAGCTGCTGGCATTTCCGCTAATACGGAAGCAATTGATTTTCATGTGGCAGAAAGAGGAATGACGTAAGAATCAGCCCCTTCTCATTTGAGAAGGGGGTTTTTTAAAAAAAAACGCCGTAAGACAAGGTCTTACGGCGTCCCGAAGAGAAGATGAGCAACTTAGAATCCGCCAACATACGCTGTTCCTACGATAACTAATAGAATAAACAATACAACGATTAAAGTGAAAGAGCTGCCGTAACCGCCACCAGTGTATCCTGACATAAGGCTTCACCTCCCTATAGTGGATACTATAAGGTATGTAAAACCGGTCGGTGTGCTTGAGGCAATAGTGGACAAGTGAAAAAATGGACAATTGATGATGGGCTGAATGTATAAAAAATAGCGGGCGTTTGCGCCCGCTATTTTTATGTTAAGAGATCAGCACGCCCGCGAAAAATTCTTTGTATAACGCTTGAACGGCTTTTTTTGCTTCAGCTTCTTTTACGCCGAACATCATGCTTACCTCAGAAGATCCCTGGTTGATCATTTCGATATTCACCTTCGCCTCTGATAAGGCTTTGGCCGCTCTTGCCGTTGTGCCGACATTGTGGCGCATCGCTTCTCCGACAACCATGATCAATGCGAGGTGATGCTCGACAATGACTTCATCGGCATGCAGATCCTTTTCGATCTGTTTGATCACACTCTGTTCAGCGGCGGCATCCATTTGGCCCTCCCGCAGGATGATGGTCATGTCATCAATTCCCGATGGAACATGCTCATACGTTAACCCGTGTTCTTCCAGGATTTGAAGGGCTTTGCGTCCAAATCCGATTTCTCTGTTCATTAAATACTTGCTGATATAAATGCTGCAAAATCCGGTATCACTGGCAATGCCGACGACAGGCCCGTTTGTGTTATCCCGCTTGCTGACGACACGGGTGCCTTGTGCTGACGGATTATTCGTATTTTTGATTTGGACGGGAATCCCCGCTCTGAATGCAGGAATGAGCGCTTCATCATGAAACACTGAAAAGCCCGCGTAGGACAGCTCCCGCATCTCTCTGTATGTCAGCTCGCTGATTTCCTTAGGATTTTCAACGAAGGACGGATTGACAGAGTACACCGCGTCCACGTCTGTAAAGTTTTCGTACAAGTCAGCCTGCAGCCCATTGGCAAGAATCGAGCCGGTAATATCAGAGCCGCTCCGTGAGAATGTGATCACATCGCCAGTCTCGCTGAATCCGAAAAAACCGGGGAAAATGATAAGACCATCACGTTCCCGAAGACGATAAAGGTTTTGATATGATTTCGGGAGAACTTGCGCGTTGCCGGGTTCATTTGTCACGAAAAGGCCGGCGTCCTTTGGGTTCACATATTCCGCTTTGATGCCTTTATGGCGGAAATAGGCGGCGATGAGTTTGGCGTTGTTATCCTCCCCGCTTGCTTTGACGGCGTCAAGATACTGCTCGGGATTGATTTTATCTCCATCTAAAAGCGTAAACAGATCATCCCGGATTTTGTCGATAATGCTTTGCTCAAGCTGAAGCTCATTTGCGATGAGGGCATACCGTTCCACAACAGCTTCTGCCAGCTCAGGGGCGCTGCCTGATGCCAAATATTGTTCCGCGCACGCGATTAAGAGATCAGTCACTTTCGTATCCCCAGCATGGCGCTTTCCCGGAGCTGAAACGACTACAGCTTTCCGTTCCGGGTCTGAGGTGACGATGTGAAATACTTTTTCAAGCTGAGCGCCTGAAGCGAGTGAGCTGCCTCCGAATTTAACGACCTTCATATTTACATCCCCTAATGTTTATAATTTTCAAATAAATTTAGTATTTATTATCTCTTTTTCAGTCCTGTAAATCAAGGGGGAATTTCTCCTCGGTATGAACATTTGTTTTTTACAGAAGGAATAACGTCAGATATGTTGACTATATACAAGCATTCTAAAGATAAATATGGTAAACAGCCTAACGATTGTGGGATGGTAAATGACTAGAATGATGAGTGAAATTGAATATATGACTACGTTAATATGCTGAAAGAATATTGACTAACACTAGAAAAATGGTAAGATGTAATTGATAATGATAATCAATTAATTAATATATATATAGCCAGATTGTTTTAGTCCTTGCGGAGTGGGAGATACGTTCTTTTTGCTGTAAGGATGTAAGGAGGCAGCATGAAGCTACGTTACTTATTCATTCTACTTATTGTATTAGCAGTTACGTCTGTATTTATAGGCGTGGAAGATCTGTCGCCGCTTGATCTCTTCGATTTAAGCAAACAAGAAGCGTCAACGCTGTTCGCAAGCCGTTTGCCGCGATTGATCAGTATTATCATTGCCGGATTAAGCATGAGCATCTGCGGTTTGATTATGCAGCAGATCAGCAGGAACAAATTCGTGTCTCCGACAACAGCGGGCACGATGGATTGGGCACGGCTCGGTATTTTAATTTCCTTGATGCTGTTCACATCCGCCAGCCCTCTAATCAAAATGCTTGTCGCTTTTATCTTTGCCCTTGCAGGAAATTTTCTGTTTATGAAAATTCTTGAAAGAATCAAATTTAATGACACCATCTTTATTCCGCTTGTCGGTTTAATGCTCGGGAATATCGTCAGTTCAATCGCGACATTTATCGCCTATAAATATGATTTGATCCAAAATGTGTCATCATGGCTGCAGGGAGACTTCTCTTTGGTCGTGAAAGGAAGATACGAGCTTCTTTATCTGAGTATTCCGCTCGTCATCATTGCCTATGTATATGCGGATAAATTCACATTGGCCGGTATGGGCGAAAGCTTTTCTGTCAATCTCGGCCTGAAGTACAAGCGGGTTGTGAACATCGGGCTTATTATCGTGTCCCTGATCACGTCTCTTGTCATATTGACCGTCGGCATGCTGCCGTTTCTCGGTTTAATCATCCCGAATATTGTATCCATTTACAGAGGAGACAATCTAAAGAACAGCCTGCCGCATACAGCGCTGTTGGGAGCGGTTTTTGTGCTGTTTTGCGATATATTGGGCAGAGTCATTATCTTCCCTTATGAAATCTCGATTGGCCTGATGGTCGGAATCATCGGCAGCGGCATTTTCCTGTTTATGCTGTTAAGGAGAAAAGCGTATGCGTAACCAGGTGAAAATAGCGTTGCTCGTTGGTTTAGCCATTGTCTGTATTGGTTTGTTTCTGTTTTATGATTTAGGCAATTGGGATTACACCCTGCCGAGACGAATCAAAAAGGTGGCCGCCATTGTGCTGACGGGGGGAGCGATTGCGTTTTCGACCATGATCTTTCAAACGATTACGAACAACCGCATCCTGACGCCCGGCATCTTGGGTCTTGATTCTCTCTACATGCTGATTCAGACCGGCATTATCTTTTTGTTCGGTTCTGCGAATATTGTCATCATGAATAAAAACATCAACTTTATCATCTCTATTCTGCTGATGATATTGTTTTCCCTAGTTTTGTATCAGATCATGTTTAAGGGAGAGGGGAGAAATATTTTTTTCCTTCTGCTCATCGGAATCGTGTTTGGCACGCTGTTCAGCAGCCTGTCTTCCTTTATGCAGATGCTGATTGATCCGAATGAGTTCCAAGTCGTGCAGGATAAGATGTTTGCCAGCTTTAACAACATCAACACGGATTTGTTAGGGCTTGCGTTTATCATCTTTCTGCTGACAGGCGCTTATGTTTGGCGTTTCACGAAATTTTTTGACGTGCTTGCGCTTGGACGCGAGCACGCCGTGAATTTGGGCATTGACTACGACAAAGTTGTTAAGCAGATGCTGATCGTGGTTGCGATCCTTGTCTCTGTTTCAACAGCTCTAGTGGGGCCGATTATGTTCTTAGGCCTTCTTGTTGTCAACCTGGCGAGAGAATTCCTGAAAACATATAAGCATTCATACTTAATTGCAGGCTCCGTTCTCATCAGCATCATTGCGCTGGTCGGAGGACAGTTTGTGGTTGAGAAAGTGTTTACCTTCTCAACGACGCTGAGCGTCATTATTAATTTTGCCGGCGGGATTTATTTTATCTACTTGCTGTTAAAGGAGAATAAATCATGGTAGAGGTCAAAAATGTAAGCAAACAATATGGCGGGAAAGTGGTCCTTGAAGAGACGTCAGTCACCATTCAAAAGGGCAAAATCACTTCATTTATCGGTCCTAACGGCGCCGGCAAAAGTACGCTGCTGTCTATCATGAGTCGCTTGATCAAAAAGGATTCCGGCGAGATTTTCATAGACGGACAAGAAATTGGAGCCTGCGACAGCAAAGAGCTTGCCAAAAAAATGAGCATTTTGAAGCAAGCAAACCAAATCAATATCAGGCTCACCATCAAAGACCTCGTCAGCTTCGGCAGATTTCCATATTCACAAGGCCGGCTGACAGAGGAAGATTGGGTTCATATCAACCAGGCGCTCGGCTATATGAAGCTGGAAGACATTCAGGATAAATACCTTGATCAGCTGAGCGGCGGACAGTGTCAAAGGGCGTTCATTGCAATGGTTATTGCCCAGGACACAGACTATATCTTTCTGGATGAGCCGCTGAACAATCTCGATATGAAACATTCGGTTGAAATTATGAAACTCCTGAAACGGCTGGTAGAGGAGCTCGGAAAAACAATCGTGATCGTTATTCATGATATCAACTTTGCATCCGTTTACTCCGATTGTATCGTAGCCTTGAAAAACGGCCGAATCGTAAAAGAGGGGCCGCCTGAGGAGATTATTAAAACCTCTGTGCTTGAGGACATCTACGATATGACCATTCCGATTCAGTTGATTGATAATCAAAGGATAGGTGTTTATTTTTCTTAAATATATAGAAGAGGTGAGGAGTATGAAAAAGTTCGCATTACTATTCATCGCTTTGGTGATGGCAGTTGTCATTTCCGCATGCGGAAACCAAAGCACTGGCAGCAAAGGTTCTGAATCTAAGAAAGAACAAATCACGGTCAAACACCAGCTGGACAAAAACGGCATAAAAGTGCCAAAGAACCCTAAAAAGGTTGTCGTATTTGACTTAGGAAGCTTAGACACGTTAGATAAACTCGGTCTTGATGATAAAGTGGCAGGCCTGCCGAAAAAAGCCCTTCCAAATTATCTGTCAAAATTCAAAGAAGATAAATATGCAGATGTCGGCAGCTTAAAAGAGCCAGACTTTGAAAAAGTGGCTGAAATAGACCCTGATCTGATCATTATTTCAGGAAGACAATCTGAGTCATACAAAGAGTTCTCTGAAATCGCGCCGACGATTTACCTTGGCGTGGACACAGCGAAATATATGGAGTCATTTAAGTCAGACGCTGAAACAATCGGTAAAATCTTTGATAAAGAAGACAAAGTGAAAGATGAGCTCGCAAACATTGATCACTCAATCGCAGATGTAAAGAAAACCGCTGAAAAGCTTAACAAAAACGGTCTCGTCATCATGGCGAACGACGGGAAAATCAGCGCGTTTGGCCCTAAATCAAGATATGGCCTGATTCATGACGTATTCGGTGTGACACCGGCTGACCAAAACATCAAAGCATCTACGCATGGACAAAGCGTTTCTTACGAATATATTTCAAAAACAAACCCGGATTATCTGTTTGTTGTTGACCGCGGTACAGCGATCGGAGAATCATCATCTACGAAACAAGTCGTTGAAAATGATTATGTGAAAAACGTAAATGCAGTGAAAAACAATCATGTCGTCTACCTTGATTCTGCTACTTGGTACTTATCAGGAGGCGGACTTGAGTCAATGACGCAAATGATTAAAGAAGTGAAAGACGGTTTAGAGAAGTAAACCAAAAAAAGAGCCTCCGCTTAAAAGCGGGGCTCTTTTTGTATGGAAATCAGCGTGCCGGCTGCTGTTCGGCAGGGCGCTGAGGTTTCTTTAGTGTAAAGGAGAGAAGGAAGCCGACGAGTGCAATGCAGGCCGCTACGATAAAAGCGGCGTTCATGCCGTGCAGAGCGGCGTGTTTCACATTTGCATTGCCAGCGTGTGCTGCCTGGTTGCTCATCACGGATACCAATAGGGCAGTTCCGATTGAGCCGCCGACTTGGCGAACGGTATTGTTCATTGCTGTTCCGTGCGGAATCAAGTGGCGCGGCAGCGCGTTGATTCCAGCTGTTGTCACTGGCATCATGATCATGGCGGTGCCTAAGAGACGAGCGGTATATAACACAACAATCCAAGCAAGCGATGTATGTTCAGTCAGCTGCATAAACGGCAGTGATGTCAGGAAGATGATGCAGAAACCGGTAATCGCCAGCCCTCTTCCGCCGACACGGTCAAAGATTCTGCCGATAATCGGTGACATGAAGCCCATGACAACAGCTCCCGGAAGAAGCATCAGCCCTGTATCAAAAGCTGTGACGTCTCTGACGTTTTGTGTATAAAGCGGCAGAATGGTTTCTGTACCGATCAATAATGCAAAGACAATGGTTCCGAGCAGTGTTGTTAAGCTGAATATGCCAAACGTAAAGACACGGAATTCCAGCATCGGTTTTTCTAGCTTCATTTGTCTTGTGATAAACAATAGCAGTGAAATGACACCCACCAGCAGTGAAAGCAAGACAGTTAAACTGGTCCATCCGTAAGAGCCAACACTTGAGAAACCGTACAGAAGGCCGCCGAATCCAAATGTTGAAAGGATCACTGATAAAATATCAATCTGTGTTTTTCGTAAAGTTGTCACGTTCTTCATCAGGATGCTGGCAAGAATTAAATCGATTACAGCGAACGGAAGAATGATATAAAACAGTGATCTCCATGAGAAAGCTTCGACCGCCCATCCGGAAAGAGTCGGTCCGATCGCAGGCGCGAACGAGATGACCAATCCAACCATACCCATAGCCTGGCCCCGCTTTTCAATCGGAAAGATCGTCAGGAATACGGTCTGCATGAGCGGCAGCATAATACCGGCTCCGGCTGCTTGAATGATACGTGCTGCAAGCAGAACCGGGAAGTTCGGGGCGAATGCGCCGACGATTGTTCCGGCAGTGAAAATGCTCATTGCTGTGATAAGCAGTGTCCGGCTCGTGAATTTCTCAATTAAAAACGCGGTAATCGGAATTAAAATTCCGTTTGTTAACATAAATGAAGTTGTCAGCCATTGCGCTTGATTCGCGTCTACATTAAAATCCCTCATAATATGGGGAAGCGCGGTAATTAACAGCGTCTGATTCAAAATTGCGACAAACGCCCCGGCTAATAAAATACCGACAATGACAGAACGGTTAAAAGGTTTTGGTTCCATACTTTTATCCAATACAAATCCCTTCTTTTCTCTACGTGATTAACAGTGTTTTTAGCATGGAAACGGGCTGTGCTAAAACACCGGTTTGTTCCAGATAGCCAATCAATGACTTAAGCAAAAAAGCACGGGGGTCGCCCTTCTTCGCTTCTTCCTCAAGCATGGCAGCTGCGGATGTCAGTTCATCTACGTCATAGTCCGCTGCAGGCAAGGAAGAAATGCCTTTATGTAATTCCTTCAGGCTTTCCGACAAGAGGGCTGATTTATCCTTTGGCTTGTAGGAGGATGCTGAATGAAGGTAAAGCTCAATGGCTTCAGGCGGAAGAAGAGACTGCCGGGTTTCCTTGTTTTTGACAATCTGATTGAGGGTGCTGATGATAAACTCTGCGATCGGATCAAGTTCAAGCGGTTGTTCCTCTAATTTGATCAGCATTAAAAACTCACGTATCATGCCGTGAAGAATGATCACTACATCCCACACAAACGGGAGAACGGCTTCTCCATACGCCTGAATCAGCGAATCGCGGTGCCAGCAGATAATCGTCGATCTGGTCTGATGGATATGCTGTTTGATCCGGTCATTATGCAGCGCGGAGTTTCCGTAGGTCAGCATATTGAAAAACTGCTGGTTCTGCCTGAAGCCTTCCAGCTCCATTTTGACCTTTTGCATCAAACGCTCCTCTGGTGTCAGCGAGGTATTTTCCTGAAGTTTTGAGGCGGTAGCCACCATTTGCTTCTGGTTAAATGACAGCAGTTCCAAAAGCAGATCTTCCTTAGATTGAAATAGCTTATATATCGAAGCTTTTGACATCTTGCATTCTTCTGCGATCGCCTGCATGGAAACCGACGTAAAATCCTTTTCCGAAAAAAGCGTTCGCGCAGCTAACAAGATATCTGTTTTTTTATCAAGCATCTCAGGGCTTCCTTCTTTCTTGAACATTAGAAAACTCATTGGTTCACAGAAAACCAATGAGTAACAATGAAAAAATTTTACCAAATAAACGAAATAGAAGTCAATGGATTTTCCCCAGACAATCAAAAAGCCTGCCGGAGATTCCGACAGGCCGGGTGAGGCTTATTTTTCAACTTTAAATCCTTGTTTCTCAAGCATTTCACGGATATGAGGATAGTACAGGCGCTCATAATAGGAAGCGATGCCCTGTGACCAGTTTCTTGTTTCTTTTCCGTTTGTACGCTTATTCATGTATTCAGACATCTGCTCATCATATGCCTGAATGTGAGAAGTCAGTTCATCTTGGTTCAGGTATGTTTCCTGATGATTGACTGCTGCCTGCGGAAGGCGAGGTTTTTTCGCTGAACGGTCAGCAGGATGGCCGATGACAAGACCGGATACAGGGAACACGTATTTCGGAAGCTCAAGCAGTTCAATCAGCTCTTGAGGGTTTCCGCGAACCGCACCGATCGGAACAGTTCCAAGCCCGAGTGATTCTGCCGCTGCTGTTGCAGTGCCAAGAGCGATACCAGCATCTACTGCGCCGACAAGAACCGACTCTAAGCCATTTGTGATTTCCATTTTGAAATCATGCAGATCTTCAAGCGCAATTTTCGTCCGGTTGAAGTCTGCGCAGAACAGCAAGAAAACAGGAGCCTGGTCAATCCAAGGCTGTCCGCCTGCCAGCTCGGAGATTTTCTTTTTGCGCTCTTTATCCTGTACTGTAATCACAGTCACTTGCTGCCCGTTGATAGAAGATGGAGCTGATTGCACAGCTTGAATGATCTGCTCCAATTGCTCCTGAGCCACAGGCTCATCTGTATAACTGCGAATCGAGCGGTGGTCTCTTAATGATTTGATGACTTCATTCATATGGGACATCCTTTCCTTACTCGCTAAGCTCCGTGCGGACAACGTCAAGAGGAGCGCTCAGCACTTCTTTTGCTTTTGCGACAAACCCTTGGAAGTGTGCAGTTTCATTGTGGGATTTCATCGCTGCTTCATCTTTCCATTGTTCAAGCATCACAAATGTATTGTCTTCGCCTACTTTTTCAAATAGATCATACTGCGCGTTGCCTTCCTCAGCTCTTGAATGTTGAAGAAGAGATTGGACCTCGCTCAAGAATTCCTCGCGTTTTTCTGGTTTTACTTTCATATAAGCTTGTAATACGATCATGTTGATCTCCTCCATTGTTATGGTAAGTTTATTGTTCGAATTTATTCGAACTAACTGTAACATCTAATTAAAATGAGGTAAAGAAAAAAGACTTAAATAGTAAAATTGTCATTCGAATTGTTGTGTGATACATTTGTGTCATGAACATTCCAAACCATCCAGAAACAGAAACGTTACAGCTGACAAAGGTTCTTCACGCACTGAGTGATCCGCTTCGTTTAGAGCTCGTCAAGCAATTAGCTGAAGCGAAAGAAAAAACGTGCGGCACTTGTGCAGATGTACAGGTTGCGAAATCGACCTTGTCGCATCATTTTAAAGTGCTGAGAGAATCAGGCATCGCCCAAGTTCGCATAGAAGGAAAGCGCCGGTATTATTCGCTTCGTGCCGAAGACCTTGAAAAGGCATTTCCGGGTCTGCTTAAAGCGGTGCTGAATGTGGACCAGAGCCGCTGGTGAATCGATCCCCCGTATCGGGGATTTTTTTATGTCCGTAAACAGCGCGGAAAAGTCTCTCGACACCCTCGTGAATGTCTTCTTCCTTCAGCCGTGCGAAGCCGATAATGAGAGCGGGCCTGCCTGTTTGCCGCTTGTTTTCCTTCAGATCAAATCGGCTCATGCCGAAAATTTCAAGCTGCTGGCTGGCGGCGTGTGTCAGAATGTCTTGTTCAGTGCGGCGTGTATCAAATTCGGTAACAAAATGCAGGCCCGCATTTGCCCCCTTTACGATCATTTTTCCGTGAAATGCTGATTCTAAAGCGGCGATCAAACGCTCCCTCTTTTCTTTATAATGCTGCTTCATTTTTTTTATATGCTTCTGATAATCACCAGACTCGATAAATTCTTGCAGAGTGAGCTGTATAAGCGATGAGCATGTTTGCAGATCATAGCCCCGCAGTTTGTACGTTCGCAATAGCTCAGGCGGCAATACCATATAGCTGATCCGCAAGCCGGGGAGAAGCGACTTTGAAAAGGTGCCCATATAGATGACATTTTGAAAACGGTCAAGGCTTTGGAGCGCCGGGATGCTGTCTGCATCATATATGAATTCACTATCATAATCGTCTTCAATAATGTAGCGCTGCGGCTTCTCGGCTGCCCAGTTCAAAAGCTGAATTCTTCTTGATACAGGCATCATCGTGCCGGACGGAAATTGGTGCGATGGGGTCGTCACCAGTACATCAGGCTGCTGTCTGCTGATTTCCGCAATCGACATGCCTTTTTCATCCAGCAGGATTGTCTTCACCTGTTTTCCAGCGTTTTTCAAAAGCTGATACATGCGCCTGTAACCGGGCTCCTCCATCGCATATACTGCTTTCTGGGGCAAAAGCTCAGCCAATAGCTGCATGAGCACCTGTGTGCCTGCTCCGATGATGATTTGTTCCGGGCGGCATTTTACGCCCCGTGTCAGGGAAATGAGCCTCGTAATGGCTGCTCTCACTTCATAGATCCCTTGAGGATGCGACATATCGCCGAGTGTTCGATAGGAACGGGATGCCGCTTTTTGTTCACAGCGAAACCAGCTTTTGATCGGAAAATGGTCTGTATCGGCACTCATGTGGGAAAACGAAATCCAGTCGCTCTGATCGATGTGAACCTCTTTCAGATCCTCCGGCAATGCGAATGGAGGATGCTCGTCTGCAGAAAACACATCCAGCTTCTCCACGAAAAATCCCTTTCGCTCAATGGCATACAAATATCCCTCGGCCAAGAGCTGCTGATAGGCCGCATTCACTGAGTTTACGCTGACCTTCAGCTTCTCAGCCAGCTCCCGTTTAGAAGGAACCTTCGAATGGGGAAGCAGATTCCGGTTGAGGATTTCTTTCTTCAGCTTTTGATAAATTTGCTGATAGATATAATCTGCCCGTTCTGAACGGTCGAGTATGATTGTGATGTCCATTTTTGCCTTCTCCTTCTGATACCATCCAAAAGTTACAATTGGTACTTTTCATCATACCAAAAAGAAGTCAGAATGATAAGAAAATAGCAACAGGGGGGCTTTCATATGAGTCAAACAACAGCTGGCATCACGACTGCTCAGTGGCAGCAAAAACGGGAACGGTTCATATCAAAAGGTGTAAGCAACGGCAACCGCAGTCTGGCGGTAAAAGGAGAAGGGGCTGAGCTGTACGATTTGGATGGGCGGAGATTTATTGACTTTGCAGGCGCTATCGGAACGTTAAACGTCGGACACTCACATCCGAAGGTGGTTGAAGCTGTGAAGCGGCAGGCGGAGGAGCTGATTCATCCGGGCTTCAATGTCATGATGTATCCGTCTTATATCGAATTAGCGGAAAAACTGTGCGGCATCGCACCGGGCGGCCATGAGAAAAAAGCGATCTTTCTGAATTCAGGAGCGGAAGCGGTTGAAAATGCAGTGAAAATCGCCAGAAAATATACAAAGCGCCAAGCGGTCGTTTCGTTTACACGCGGGTTTCATGGGCGCACGAATATGACGATGAGCATGACGAGTAAGGTAAAACCGTATAAATTCGGGTTCGGACCTTTTGCGTCAGAGGTTTATCAAGCTCCATTCCCTTATTATTATCAGAAACCGGCCGGCATGAGTGATGAAAGCTATGACGACATGATGATCCAAGCGTTCAATGATTTCTTTATCGCTGCAGTCGCGCCGGAAATGGTAGCGTGTGTCGTGATGGAGCCTGTACAGGGAGAAGGTGGCTTCATCATCCCGTCGAAACGGTTTGTGCAGCACGTCGCGTCTTTTTGCGAAGAACATGGCATTGTTTTTGTCGCTGATGAAATTCAAACCGGCTTTGCCAGAACAGGCACTTATTTTGCAATTGAACATTTTGATGTGGTTCCTGATCTGATCACGGTCTCTAAATCACTAGCGGCAGGCCTTCCATTAAGCGGTGTGATCGGCAGGGCGGAAATGCTTGATGCCGCAGCGCCCGGAGAGCTGGGCGGTACGTATGCCGGAAGCCCGATCGGGTGCGCGGCGGCTTTGGCTGTCTTGGATATAATTGAAGAAGAAGGGCTGAATGAGCGCTCTGAAGAAATTGGAAAACTCATTGAAGACAAGGCATATGAGTGGAAACAAGAATGTCCTTTCATCGGTGACATCCGCAGACTCGGGGCAATGGCGGCAATCGAAATCGTCAAAGACCCTGACACGCGTGAGCCTGATAAAGTGAAGGCAGCGGCGATCGCGGCCTATGCGAATCAAAATGGACTGCTTTTGCTGACAGCGGGAATTAATGGAAATATCATTCGTTTCCTGACACCTCTCGTCATCTCAGACAGCCTTCTGAATGAAGGGCTCAGCATCTTGGAGGCGGGTCTCCGAGCCTAATCATTGGAAAGAAAACGGCTGGCTCTGCTATCATTTTAAGTAATCATGAAAAGAAAGGAATGTTCAATATGCCAGATCAATTAACGGTCTACAATCCGGCTACTGGTGAGGAGATTCAAACGATTCCTCAGCAAACAGCCAAAGAAGTAGAAGAAGCCATTGAACGTTCACATCAAGCGTTTAAATCGTGGTCTAAAACATCAGCGAACGAAAGAGCGTCTCTTTTGAAAAAGTGGTATGAGCTGATTGTTGAACATAAAGAAGAACTTGCAGATTTAATTACAAAGGAAAACGGAAAACCGTATCAGGAAGCGGTCGGTGAGGTCCTTTACGGCGCAGGTTATATCGAATGGTTCGCGGAAGAAGCAAAGCGTGTGTACGGAAGAACTGTTCCCGCTCCGACAACTGGTAAACGAATTGTCGTGACACGCCAGCCAGTCGGCCCTGTTGCTGCCATCACACCGTGGAATTTCCCGAATGCGATGATTACACGCAAAGCGGCACCTGCTCTAGCTGCCGGCTGTACGTTTATCATCAAGCCGGCACCGGACACACCGCTGTCTGCCTATGAGCTTGCGCGTCTCGCTTATGAAGCGGGCATTCCAAAAGATGCTCTTCAAGTCGTGATCGGCGACGGAGAAGAAATCGGAAACGTGTTTACAAGCAGTTCGAAAATCCGCAAAATCACGTTCACAGGATCAACCCCAGTAGGAAAAATTCTTATGAAAAACAGTGCGGATACTGTAAAGCATATCTCTATGGAGCTCGGCGGGCATGCACCGCTCATCGTGGATGAACATGCCGACATTGATCTTGCCGTTGAACAGGCGATGGTATCTAAATACCGAAATGCCGGCCAAACGTGCGTCTGTGCCAATCGCTTGATTGTTCATGAGTCCATCAAAGATGAATTTGCTGCGAAACTGAGTGAGCAAGTGTCTAAGCTCAAAGTCGGAAACGGACGTGAAGAAGGCGTCAATGTCGGCCCGATTATCAACAAAAACGGCTTTGAAAAAATCGTCAGCCAAATCAATGATGCGGTTGAAAAGGGTGCGAAGGTTCTTGCGGGAGGCACGTATGATCGAAACGATGACAAAGGCTGCTACTTCGTCAGCCCGACAGTACTCGCTGATGTTGATACGTCTATGACGATTATGCACGAGGAAACATTTGGCCCGGTCGCTCCGATTGTCACATTTTCTGATATTGATGAAGCGATTCAGCTTGCCAACGATACACCATTCGGCTTGGCAGCTTACTTCTTCACAGAAAATTATCGCCGCGGCATCTATATTTCCGAAAATCTTGATTATGGCATTATCGGCTGGAATGACGGCGGACCGTCAGCGGTTCAAGCACCATTCGGCGGAATGAAAGAAAGCGGCATCGGCCGTGAAGGCGGTTCGGAAGGCATCGAGCCGTACCTTGAAACAAAATATATGTCCATCGGCTTGTAAATGAATGCAAGCTCCTGATAGCTGCCGGAATCTTCCGGCAGCTCTTTTTGTTGTTCCGGCGAATAAACCTAGTGGTTACAGCCAAAATAACAGCAAATACAATTTGAAAGTAGGTTCCCCAATAATGGATTTAATACTAGCTCTGCTCCCGGCTTTGTTTTGGGGGAGCATTGTTCTCTTCAATGTGAAATTAGGCGGCGGGCCGTACAGCCAGACACTCGGTACGACGATCGGGGCGCTCATTGTGTCTATCGTGATTTACTTTTTTGTTCAGCCGGTTCTGTCTATGCGTATTTTTATCGTCGGCATCGTATCCGGATTATTTTGGTCTCTTGGACAAGCCAACCAGCTGAAAAGCATTGAATTGATGGGTGTTTCCAAAACAATGCCGATTTCCACAGGGTTGCAGCTTGTGTCGACCTCACTCTTTGGGGTTATCGTGTTTCGCGAATGGTCAACACCGATTGCGATTACACTTGGCGTTCTCGCTTTGATTTTTATCATTGTGGGAATCATTCTCGCGTCATTAGAAGATAAAAATGACAAAAAAGAGGGAGAGCCAAGCAACTTCAAAAAGGGCATTTTGATTCTTCTTGTTTCAACGCTCGGCTATTTGGTTTATGTAGTCGTCGCCAGATTGTTTGATGTATCCGGCTGGTCTGCGCTGCTGCCGCAGGCTATCGGCATGGTTGTCGGAGGGCTTATTTTAACCTATAAACACAAGCCCTTTAACAAGTATGCCATCAGAAATATCCTCCCAGGCTTAATCTGGGCAGGCGGTAATATGTTTTTGTTTATTTCTCAGCCGAAAGTCGGTGTGGCCACAAGCTTTTCTCTCTCACAAATGGGTATTGTCATTTCTACGCTGGGCGGTATTTTCATCCTGCGTGAAAAGAAATCCAAGCGACAGCTCATTGGGATAGGTATCGGGATCGCTCTGATTATTGCGGCCGCTGTTTTTTTAGGAATCGCCAAAACGAATTCATAATAATTGAGGAGGAATATATATGTATCCAGATTTAAAAGGGAAAGTCGTCGTTATCACAGGGGCTGCATCAGGTCTAGGGAGAGCTATGGCCGTTCGCTTCGGCAAGGAGCAGGCAAAAGTGGTTATCAACTATTATAGTGGCAAACAGGATCCAAATGAGGTCAAAGAAGAGATCATCAAGGCGGGCGGGGAAGCGGTACTCGTCCAAGGAGATGTCACGAAAGAGGAAGATGTAAAAAATATCGTGCAAACGGCAATAAAAGAGTTTGGCACACTTGATATTATGATTAACAATGCCGGACTTGAAAATCCTGTACCGTCTCATGAGATGCCACTGAAGGATTGGGACAAAGTCATCAGCACGAACTTGACGGGTGCCTTTTTAGGAAGCCGTGAAGCGATTAAATATTTCGTGGAAAATGACATCAAAGGAAATGTCATCAACATGTCCAGTGTGCATGAAATGATTCCGTGGCCGTTATTTGTCCACTACGCAGCAAGTAAAGGCGGAATTAAGCTGATGTCTGAAACGTTGGCTTTGGAATACGCGCCGAAGGGTATTCGAGTCAATAATATTGGGCCGGGTGCGATCAATACGCCAATCAATGCTGAAAAATTTGCTGACCCTAAACAGAAAGCAGACGTAGAAAGTATGATTCCGATGGGATATATCGGTGAACCGGAGGAAATCGCCGCAGTGGCAGTGTGGCTTGCTTCGAAGGAATCCAGCTATGTCACAGGCATCACCTTGTTTGCGGACGGCGGAATGACGAAGTATCCTTCCTTCCAGGCAGGACGAGGTTAATCAAAAAAAGCGACCCAGATATGATTCTGGATCGCTTTTTTATTAGGATCGCTTTCTTTTGACAAGCGCTGCTACAGATAAAATAATGGCAGCCGCAGACAGCACAATTGCTGTGATGTCCAGTGCTGAGGAGTTTGATTCTTCAGCGTCGTCTTTCGTTTTCGTGGCGCCGTGTTCATCTGTCACTTGCTTTGCAGCGGTAATGTTTGTAATAGCGTGAGGCGTATCCGCATCCTCGTCACCAGTCCACTCGACAATGCTGCCGTCCTTGTAATACTGGTATGCGTCCCAAGCTGCTTCTGCCGCTTTATCAGGGTTTTTGGCAACAAAGGTAAACTGCTGGAACTGACCTTCTTGAATGCCGCCATCTGTCGCTTCCCACGTCACGGACACTGATTTGTCATCATGTTTCTGAGTGGATACCTTCCAGCCTGGAATTGGTTCGTATTGCTGGAATTCAACATCCTTTGGCATTTTGAGGACAACCTTTGTTGTCGGCAGATTCTTCTCAGAAGGAACCTTCATCGTATACGTTTCCCAAGAGCCTGCCGCTGATTCAGCAGGTTTTACAGACACATGCGCGCTGGCAGAGGCCGTAAAAAATAAGAGAGCGCCAATAATAGCCGGACATAGTGTGAATGCGATTTTTTTCAACAATTCAAACACTCCTTTAATTGGTTTTTGTAAATATAAGATTGATTTCCTTAAAATCTCCTGTCAGTCCATGGACTTTGAACTTCCAGTTTCCTTTTTCATTCATGGATAGGTTTTCATCCTGAAAGACGCCTTTTGTTGTCTCTTTTAATTGAAATGTGCTTTTGTTCTCACTGCCTGACAGACCTGTTTTATAAATGGTTAACGTGATTTGCTGGATGTTTTTCACCGGTTCGCCGTTATGGTCGGTGACCCGCAGCTCAAATACGTTTTTGCCAGGCTGGTTAGGGCTGATGCTGAGAGACACGTGTTGTCCTTGCTCGATCGCTTTTGTTTGGTAGAACGGTTCAGGCGCCGGTTCAGGCGGACTTGGCAGGCTTGTAAAAACGGCCGCTGTGATGAATACAGCGATACCGATTGCCCATTCTGCTTTCAGCGTTCGGCTGATTCCCGGGCGGCGCTGTTTTCTGGTAAGCAGAAAATGCATTGCTCCTAAGATCAGCATCAAAACAAACAGACCGCTTTTCACTAAAAGTGCTTGACCGTACGCCGTATGGAAAAGTGAATCCATCGAACGAATGATGAAAAATCCATTGAGCAAGCCTGAAAACAAAATGACGCCGACAGCAGTGAGCGCCCAAGGGGAGAACCGGCTTACCGTTTCCCATGCAAGCGTTTTATCAGGCTGTCTCCATTCTTTTGCGAGCAGCAAAACGAGTGTCGCTATTCCGCCGACCCAGATGGAAGCGGAAGATAAATGGAGGAAATCCATCAAAATGCCGACCGCTTTTTCTTGAATGACAGCCGCATGTCCGGTAAACGCTTTGGCAAGCAGGAGACCGAAAAAGAAAATGAGCGGCGCTGTCCAATAGGCAAAGGATGAGTAGCGATTTTTTCGTATCACTGGGATCACAGATAGTGCAAGCAGCACATACAGCACGGCCTGTATGATCCAAATGGTGCCGCCTGCTGTCTCAAATAGTGTTTCTGAGATGTAGCCCGGCTGGAAGGCGCTGCCCCAGCCGCCGCCCGCGTTCGCTTTTGTTTGAATGGGAAGCTGAAGCAAAAGCGCCAGCCCCAATGCGGTGATTGAGACGATCAAAATACGTTTCGTACGTTTGGCGAGCTGTTCTGAATCTCCTTTATACCAGAAGAGATGGAAGAAAACCGTTCCGATGAACAGCGATAAGGCTGTATACAGTATCGCGCGATCTGCGGCTGTTGCCGGATTCAGCGCTGAACCTGCGGCTTTTTGGCTGCTGAATCCGCCATCCGCTTTCCCAATGCTGAAAGGAATGACGCCGGAGATTGGATGCCCGTCTGCGGACACAGCATTCCATTCCGCTCTGTACACATCTTTCGGCAGATTTTTTTTCAGCTTCACTGACATCATGTGACTGTCATTTTTTTTGATTTCAGTCTTATCTGTATCCACCCGATCGCCGTTTGAATTATAGACTTTAATGTAATGAAAGCCTTCTTCAACCGGTTCATTAAATTCGATTTCCACCTGTGAAGGAGCTTTTTTTAATTCACTGTTTTCCCCAGGTGAAGATGTAACAATATAGGCGTGAGCAAAGCTTGTTTTCGGCAGGAAAACAAGAACAAGCAGGAGGATGATCCACCATTTATTTCGCTTCATTACTCAGACACCTCCTTCCGCTGTATATGTTATGTCATGGTGCAGGTGCAGCGTTTTTTTCTGTCGTGAAGCATGTCTTCCAACGCCTGGTCGAAGGTGCGGACAGCTCCGCCGAATCCTTTTTGAAATCGTTCGGCGTGATCGAGAGTCGCAAATGGAATCGCCTGCGGCTGGCAGCAATGCAGATTTAATTCGGCATTGACGACGAAATAAGCCGATCCGGCACTGACTGTTGTGTGTAACAGAAAATCTCTGCAAATCAAGTGTGAAACCTCTTCCGTTTTATCTGCGTAACGCAACAGCGCACAATGTGAGCAGCATAACTGTTCAATCTCTTGATTTACCGTAATCAGTTGTACGGAATGAGTCTGAGTGACCGGCTTCAGGCAATAGCTGCACATATGCTCCGCTTGTGATGTTTGGGCAGGAAGCGTGATGCCGCCCGCCGTTTTCATGACCTGATGTGACTGAACAAGCTGATTGACATCTCTGTATATCGTCATTTCAGAAACGCCGAATCTCGCACTAATGTCAGAAATTTTGAGTGCGCCTTCTTCTTTCAGCCACTTCAGAATGTGTTGCTGTCTATTTATAGGAAGCATTCATTCATCCCCTTCCTTAGATATATTTAAGCGTAGGGGATTTTAGAGGTACTGACAAGTAACTTTATGATAAAAAGTGTGAAAATATGTTGAACTTCAACAAAACGAAACAGAAGGGACTCTGTTATAATAGATGTATGGAATGGAAAGTGAGGAATACCCTATGAAAGAAACAGTATGCCCGAACTGCGGCAAACCTTTGACAGGAGACATGGTCAGATCGTCAAATGTGCCTTGTCAATTTCGCTGCGGACACTGCCGAGAACGGCTTTATGAATATAAAGTATCAGCTCCGATTATGCTGGTGTCATTAGCGGTCATCGTGCTGCTCATTTATTTGCTGCTGCTCCTCCGCAATGCGGCTGGCTCAATACTTCCGGCTGTACAGCATGTGCCGATGGCTGTTTTTGCGCTAGTGTGCGCTTATCCTGTGTTCATTGTGAGTGAGCGAATGATCGCCAAGTACGTGATTCAAAATGGCAACATTATATATAAAGGAAAAAGAAAAGGCTCCTGAATATCAGGGCCTTTTTTGTTTTTAAAAAATTGTCACACTCATGTGCCAAAGTTCTCTTTACTTTCAATTGTGAAAATAATTGTAAGCGCTTTAATATAGAGTCAAAGGGAAGGCATTCTCTGAACATATTTTTCTATCTCACAACGACAAGCGAACAGGGAGGGTTTATATATGCAGCAGCAAGGACAGCAGCAAGGCGGCATGAAGGTGAAAGTACAGCGCTTTGGCAGTTATTTGAGCGGAATGATTATGCCGAATATCGGTGCGTTTATCGCGTGGGGAATCATTACCGCGCTGTTTATTCCGGCGGGATGGTTTCCGAATGAACAGCTGAATACACTTGTCAACCCGATGATCACATATTTACTGCCGCTTTTGATAGCGTATACAGGCGGAAAAATGATTTACGATCACCGCGGCGGAGTCGTTGGTGCGACAGCGGCAATCGGAGTGATTGTAGGGTCGGATATTCCAATGTTTTTAGGCGCAATGCTGATGGGACCGCTTGGCGGATATCTCATAAAACAGACTGATAAATTGTTCAAGGAAAAAGTCAAACAAGGCTTTGAAATGCTCATCAACAACTTTACGGCAGGGATCGTCGGCGCGGCTTTAACGATTCTCGCGTTTTACGCCATCGGCCCGGTTGTCCTGACATTAAACAAATTGCTGGCGGCCGGTGTGGAAGTCATTGTACACGCTAATTTGCTGCCAGCAGCCAGCGTTTTTGTGGAACCGGCAAAAGTGCTGTTTCTCAACAATGCCATTAACCATGGAATCTTAAGCCCGATCGGAATTGAGCAAGCATCCCAAACAGGAAAATCCATTCTGTTTTTAGTAGAAGCAAACCCTGGGCCGGGGCTCGGCATTTTGCTGGCGTATATGTTCTTCGGCAAAGGTGCCTCAAAATCAACGGCTCCCGGTGCGGCGATCATCCATTTCTTGGGCGGGATTCACGAAATTTATTTCCCGTACATTTTGATGAAACCAGTTCTGATTCTGGCGGCGATTGCCGGCGGAGCAAGCGGCCTCTTAACATTTACAATCTTTAATGCCGGACTTGTCGCAGCAGCATCACCTGGAAGCGTGATCGCATTGCTGGCAATGACGCCAAGAGGCGGCTACTTCGGCGTATTGGCGGGAGTGTTGGTCGCTGCAGCTGTTTCATTCATCGTATCAGCAGTGATCCTGAAATCTTCAAAAGCAAACGAAGAAGACCTCGCTGCGGCAGCTGAAAAAATGCAGGCCATGAAAGGGAAGAAAAGCCAAGCAGCCGCTGCTTTAGAAACGGAGCAAACGAAAGCTGAGGAAACATCTGAAATATCTTATGAAAGCGCAAACAAAATTATCTTTGCATGTGATGCGGGAATGGGATCAAGTGCCATGGGAGCATCCATCTTACGAAACAAAGTGAAAAAAGCAGAGCTTGATATAAGTGTAGCCAACACATCCATTAATACTCTGCCAAGCGATGCGGACATTGTCATTACCCACAAAGATTTGACAGACCGCGCGAAAGCGAAGCTGCCGAACGCGATGCACATATCAGTGGATAACTTTTTAAACAGCCCGAAATACGACGAGCTTCTCGAAAAGCTGAAAAAGTAAACTCAAAGAAAGAGAGTGATACACATGCAAGTACTCGCAAAGAAAAATATTAAACTCAATCAAACAGCCGCAACAAAAGAAGAAGCCATCAAAATCGCAGGCCAAACGCTGATTGACAATGGCTATGTGACGGAAGATTACATTGGCAAAATGTTTGAACGGGAAGAAACGTCTTGTACGTTTATGGGGAATTTCATTGCGATTCCCCACGGCACAGAAGAAGCAAAAAGCGAGGTGCTTCACTCTGGAATCTCAATCATCCAGATTCCAGACGGTGTCGAGTACGGGGAAGGCAACACGGCAAAAGTGGTATTCGGGATTGCCGGCAAAAATAATGAGCATTTAGACATTTTATCTAACATCGCCATCATCTGCTCGGAAGAAGACAACATTGAACGCCTGATCTCTGCTAAAAGCGAAGAAGATTTGATCGCTATTTTCGACGAGGTGAACTGACATGATCGCCTTACATTTCGGTGCGGGAAATATCGGGAGGGGGTTTATCGGCGCGCTGCTTCACCATTCCGGCTATGATGTCGTGTTTGCGGATGTGAATGATACGATGGTCAGCCTCCTTAATGAAAAAAAAGCATACACAGTGGAGCTGGCAGAAGAGGGGCATTCATCAGAGGTGATCGGTCCGGTCAGCGCCATCAATAGCAGCAGCCAGCAAGAGGAGCTGTACCGGCTCATCAATGACGCGGCGCTTATCACGACAGCGGTCGGTCCGGCCGTGTTAAAGCTGATTGCGCCGTCTATCGCAGAAGGATTAAGACGAAGAAGCCATGCAGCTCCCCTCAACATCATTGCCTGCGAAAACATGATCGGCGGCAGCAGCTTCTTGAAGAAAGAGGTATACAGCCATCTAACAGAAGCGGAGGGGGAATCTGTCAGTGATATGGTTGGTTTTCCAAATTCAGCCGTTGATCGGATCGTGCCGAT
The DNA here is from genome assembly GCF_010093085.1 of Bacillus sp. SKDU12. GTDB lineage: Bacteria > Bacillota > Bacilli > Bacillales > Bacillaceae > Bacillus > Bacillus mexicanus. The sequence goes on from NZ_MSRC01000018.1 coordinate 49,858, forward strand.
TCAGCATTATGAAGATCCGCTCAAAGTATCAGTTGAACCGTTTTTTGAATGGATCATTGATGAATCAGCCTTTAAAGGGAAAACCCCCGTCATAAAAGGTGCGTTGTTTGTTCATGATTTAACACCGTATATCGAACGGAAGCTGTTTACCGTCAATACCGGACACGCAGTAACAGCGTATGTAGGCTATCAGCGCGGGCTGAAAACAGTCAAAGAAGCCATCGACCATCCGGAAATCCGCCGTGTTGTTCATTCGGCGCTGCTTGAAACGGGGAACTATCTCATTAAAACGTATGGCTTTAAGCAAGCCGAACATGAACAATATATCAAAAAAATCATCGGACGCTTTGAAAATTCATTCATTACAGACGATGTGACCCGTGTGGCGAGATCACCTCTGAGAAAACTGGGAGAGAATGATAGACTCGTAGGCCCGGCAAAGAAAATAAAAGAGCCGAATGCACTGGCGGAAGGGATTGCCGCCGCATTGCGCTTTGATTTTACTGACGACCCTGAAGCGGTTGAACTGCAAGAGCTGATTGAAGAAAAAGGATACAGCGGCGTGCTTCAAGAGGTGTGCGGCATTAAGGCTCATGAGCCGTTGCATGCCATCATTTTAAAAAAACTCAACCAATAAATCATCACCCTGTGACAGCATGTCGCGGGGGTTTTTTAGTGAAAAACACTTTCGATAACCGGGGAAGGGGAAACAATCCGAGATTGCGGTAATACCGGGGGTGGCTGCTGCTGAGGTGCAAGGAAGTTTGTGATGATGTTCCATAGAACACGGTGGATGGTGTCTGAAGACGAGGTCCATACGTCTGCCTGACGAAAAAGTCCGCCAAAGACTAACCAAAAAGAATCAAATGCTGTATAATGATTTGGAATTCTTAGGAAGGTAATGGGTGAAGGAAGTTGAATACAGAAACAATTACAGTAAAGAAAAAAAGAAAAACGAAATGGATCGTTGTACTCAGTATCATTTTAATCGCAGTGCTTATTTTTACGGTCAGAATGGCGTTTTACAGGCCTTTTCTTGTTGAAGGCTCATCAATGGCTCCGACGCTTAAAGACTCGGAAAGAATTTTTGTGGATAAAGGAGCCAAATATACAGGCGGTTTTCACAGAGGCGACATCATAGTCATTCAAGACAAAACGAGCGGCCGCTCATTTATCAAACGTTTGATCGGTTTACCAGGTGACAGTGTGAAAATGAGGAATGATCAGCTATACATAAATGATAAAAAAGTGGAAGAGCCGTACCTTAAGGAACATAGACAAGAGTCTAAAGAGATGGGTGTAAGCTTAACAGCTGACTTTGAAGTCGAGGTTCCATCCGGCAAATATTTTGTAATGGGAGATAACCGTCTCAATTCGATGGATAGCAGAAACGGAATGGGGATGCCATCTGAGGAAGATATCGTCGGTACTGAATCACTCGTCTTTTATCCGTTCGGTGAGATGAGACAAGCAAAATAAAAACCTAATGGACTGAGCGCCGCGGACAACATGTATGCGCGTGTAAGAACAACCGGATGAAACAGAGTAGGACTCACAATCGTTGCCCTGCACTCACAAAGATTTGCCTCCCGGCGTTCAGCTTCCGGCTGATTGATAATAGTCAAAAAAGGAGAGATAAAATGAACTCATTTCCTTTGCCTCATCGCTATCCGTTTATGTTTATTGACGGCGTGACGGAAAGCGAGCCCGGCAAACATGCGGCAGCTTATAAGCTGGTCAGTGAGAACGACTGGTTTATTACTGACACGCAAACAGAAATGCCTTTTTCACTTGTGGTTGAAGCGCTTGCGCAAACCGCGGCTTTTACAGGAATGACAGCTGAGAATAGCTTGGGCTTACTGTCTTCTGTGAAGAAGGCGGAAAAGCTTGGAGCGGCCGTACCTGGTGATCGGCTTGATCTTACGTTTAAAGTGACGCGCAATCGGCGCGGGTTTGTGTTTGGACATGCTAAAGCGACAGTAGGCGGTTTGCCTGTTGCTGAAGCTGATATCAGCATTTATATCCAAAAATGAAAAAAACCCTTCACACCAATTTGTGAGGGGTTCTATTATTTCGTATCATAATCCCGTTCGCTTTGTGAATTGTTTCTTTGCTGCCGTTTGTGTTTTTCATCATTCATGTTTTCCTTGAGCTCTTCATTTGGAATCGGATCTGTTAAGTCATTGTGTTCAGGATTTTCATTTGGTTTGTTTTGCTGTTTTCTTTCTGCCATACTATCACCTCACCATTTGTTTTCCTCTTATTGGCACGCCTCAAACATGTGAAATCGCTTTTTTGTTCCGCCGGGTATAATGTATTAGAATAGAAAGAAGCACAAGTAAAAGATAAAGAGAGGTACATATATGTCTATTCAAAGAGAAGATGTAGATATCAAGCTGATTGCAATTGATATGGATGGCACGCTGCTGAATGACGAGCAGCTGATCTCAGATGGAAACCGCAAAGCCATACGTGAAGCCGAGGATAAAGGCGTGCATGTGGTGATCAGCACGGGCCGGACGCTGATGACGTGCCGGGAGCTGGCGGAATCGCTTGAGCTGTCGTCTTTTTTAATCACAGCAAACGGCAGCGAAATCTGGGACTCGAATTTTCAATTGGTGGAACGAAAGCTGCTCCATACGGATCATATTCAAATGATGTGGGAGTTGCGGAATAAGCATAACACCAACTTCTGGGCTTCTACCGTTGATAAAGTATGGAGAGGCGAGTTTCCTGAAAATATTACAGACCATGAATGGCTCAAATTCGGCTTTGAGATTGAGGATGACGACATCCGAAACGAGGTGCTGGAGGAGCTGAGAAAAAATAAAGAGCTCGAAATCACCAATTCAAGCCCGACAAACATTGAGGTCAACGCGCTTGGCATCAACAAAGCCGCAGCTCTTGCAAAGGTTTCTGAAAAACTCGGCTTTACGATGGAAAATGTGATGGCGATGGGTGACAGCCTCAATGACATCGCAATGATCAAAGAAGCGGGTTTGGGCGTCGCGATGGGCAATGCGCAAGACACCGTGAAAGAAACGGCTGATTGGATCACAGCGACAAATAGTGAGGATGGTGTCGCTAAAGCGATTCGCCAGTGGGTATTATAGAAAAGAGAGTCCTAAGAGGGACTCTTTTTTAGTTTGGCAGGTTTTCTTCTGGGACCATGGTAGGTTTTCTGACAAAAGTATTTCACAAACTGAGATGATTAAATTATAATAAAGCAAAGTTCAAAGATTCGGAATAGTGGTTCCGAATTTCGGTACAATAAATACATAAAGCACATCGTTTGCTTTGGCAGGAGGGATTCTGTGTTTCAAGTTGATTTGAACTGTGATTTAGGAGAAAGCTTCGGAGCCTACACGATAGGCCTTGATCAAGATATTTTAGAGTATGTCACATCTGCGAATATCGCATGCGGATTTCATGCCGGAGATCCCGGTGTTATGCGGAAAACCGTTGCGCTTGCGGCAGAAAAAGGCGTGAAAATCGGTGCGCATCCGGGTTTGCCGGATTTACTAGGCTTTGGGCGACGCAATATGGCGATTTCTCCTGAGGAAGCATATGATCTCGTCGTTTATCAAATAGGCGCGCTCTCCGGTTTTCTGAAAGCAGAGGGGCTTCACATGCAGCACGTCAAGCCGCATGGCGCTTTATACAATATGGCTGCAGTCGATCAAAAGCTGTCGGATGCTATTGCGAGAGCTGTCTATAAGATCGATCCCGGCTTGATTCTTTTCGGTCTTGCTGAGAGCGAGCTCGTAAAAGCGGGAGAACGGATCGGACTGCAAACAGCGAGTGAAGTGTTTGCCGACAGAACATACCAAGCGGACGGCACACTGACACCGCGCTCTCAGCCGAATGCACTCATTGAAAGCGATGAAGCGGCTGTCACCCAGGTGATCAAAATGGTGAAGGCAGGAACGGTCACATCTCAGCAAGGCCACGATGTGTCTTTAAAAGCAGATACCGTTTGCATTCATGGTGATGGGGCCCACGCGCTGACATTTGTGCAAAAAATCAGAAAAGATCTTAAAGCGGCACAAATTGAAGTGACTGCTATTTCAGCACAGAAGCAGATATAAAGGAGGAGCAATAGATGGAGCAGAAGAAAAAAACGGCAGGAAAAAAAGCGGGCAACTGGTCATTACTGATGGGTGCCGCCTTTTTAATGGCGACATCAGCGATAGGCCCGGGTTTCCTGACACAAACTGCAACATTCACAAACACACTCGCAGCAAGCTTCGGTTTTGTCATCTTGATTTCTATCATTTTGGATATATTCGCGCAAACGAATGTGTGGCGCATCATTGCAGTCTCTGGAAAACGCGGACAGGAAATTGCGAATATGGTGTTTCCGGGACTGGGATATTTCATCGCTATACTCGTCGTGCTTGGCGGATTAGCTTTTAATATCGGAAATATCGGAGGTGCCGGTCTGGGTCTTCAAGTCCTATTCGGCATTACACCAGAAACAGGCGCATTGGTCAGTGCTGTCATTGCCATTTTAATCTTTTTAATTAAAGAAGCAGGAAAAGCGATGGACCGTTTTACGCAAATCGCGGGCTTTGCCATGATCATCTTAACGCTGTACGTCGCAATCACGTCTACGCCGCCAGTTGGACATGCTGTGGCAAATACTTTTGCTCCTGAGCAAATTAGTATATTTGCAATTGTAACACTTGTCGGCGGGACAGTAGGCGGATACATCACCTTTGCTGGCGGTCACCGCTTGCTTGATGCAGGCATTAAAGGGAAGGAATCCATCCCGCAGGTGACAAAAAGCTCGGTCGCCGGAATTTTGATTACATCTATTATGCGAATTGCCCTTTTTTTAGCTGTGCTCGGCGTTGTGGCAAAAGGCCTGCACATCGATGAAAGCAACCCTGCAGCTTCAGTCTTCAAGCTTGCTGCTGGAAACGTCGGTTATAAAATTTTCGGATTAATCATGTGGTCTGCGGCCATTACCTCTGTTATCGGAGCGGCCTATACATCTGTTTCGTTCTTTAAAACCTTTTCTCCGAAAATTGAAAAGAATTCACGCGGCATCATTATCGGATTTATCGTGATTTCTACGTTAGCTTTTATCACAATCGGACAGCCTGCGAAAATCCTCGTGCTTGTCGGTTCGCTGAATGGCTTGATTCTGCCGATCGCGCTCGGAACTTTGCTGATTGCCGCATATAAGAAAAAGATTGTTGGTGATTATAAGCATCCGCTTTGGCTGACTGTTTCAGGGGCACTTGTTGTTATTGTCATGGCTATTATGGGACTCTACACGTTATTAACACAACTTCCTAAATTGTGGAGTTAATAAAATAAAGGCGGAGCAAGTAAACAAAACGGTGCCGGAGGATGCGTGCCTGATACGAGAGGGGAAAATAACCGATCCGATGTTAGCCGGTTATGAATGTAAAACCTGAAATGGTCATCACACATGCGCCGGGGGACCTGCTCATTACAGATAGATGAGAGGAGTCGCTTGCGGTGCTGTATCCTCTCGTCCTCCTAACGAACGAGAAATAAAAGAGGTGAGAAAGATGACTGTACGATGTGAGATCGAACAGCTCGGTGATTCTGCAATGATGATCCGATTCGGAGAAGAAATAAACGAACAGGTCAACGGTCTTGTCCATGCCGCGGCCGCTTATATAGAAGAACAGCCATTTCCGGGATATATTGAATGCATCCCGGCTTTTACAAGTTTGACGGTGTTTTATGATATGTATGAGGTGTACAAGCATTTGCCTCAAGGGATAAGTTCGCCTTTTGAGAAGGTCAAGCGCGATATCGAAGATCGGCTGCAGGAAATAGCCGCTGATTATGAGAATAACCGCCGCATAGTTGAAGTTCCCGTCTGCTATGGCGGTGAATTCGGACCGGATTTAGAAGAGGTGGCGCGGATCAATCAGCTGTCACCGGAGGAAGTCATCGACATTCATACAAACGGAGAATATGTAGTGTATATGCTTGGTTTTGCTCCTGGTTTTCCTTTCTTAGGCGGAATGTCAAAACGCATTGCCGCTCCAAGAAAGTCATCACCAAGACCGTCGATTCCCGCGGGCTCAGTCGGCATTGCCGGATTACAGACAGGCGTTTATCCGATTTCAACACCGGGCGGCTGGCAGCTGATCGGGAAAACACCGCTGGCTCTTTTTCGGTCACAGGAAAACCCGCCAACATTATTGCAGGCGGGAGATATTGTGAAATTCTTCCGCATCTCAGAAGAAGACTATCACGCCTATAAGGAGGAATCTAATTGAGCATGAAAGTGTTAAAGCCCGGACTGCTCACAACGGTTCAGGATATAGGCAGAACGGGTTATCAAAAATACGGCGTACTGGCAAGCGGCGCTATGGATACAGTTTCACTGCGCATTGCTAACCTGCTGATCGGAAACAGTGAAAATGAAGCCGGTCTTGAAATTACGCTAATGGGGCCTGGTCCGTCATTTTATGTTTCAAAAACGACGCTGATTGCGGTAACGGGGGCGGACTTTACATTGCGTATTAATGATGAGGAAGCGCCTTTATGGAAGCCTGTGCTCGTCAAGGAAAACAGCACGGTCAGCTTTGGACCCTGCAAACTCGGCAGCCGTGCCTATTTAGCGGCTGCCGGCGGCTTCGATGTGCCTCACGTCATGGAAAGCAAAAGCACCTACGTCAGAGCAGGAATTGGCGGACTTCATGGCAGAGCGCTTCAAAAGGAAGATGAACTGACTATTGGAGAGGCGTCCCCTCTTTCGCTCACCATCCTTTCCCGATTAAGCCCGCAGCTTGAAAAGCAGGAGTTTGCTGCCCCGAAATGGTCGGTCAGCCGCGGAAGGTTTCTGCCATTGAAAAAGAATCCTGTTATTCGAGTGCTGGAAGGCAAACAATTTCGCTTTTTTACAGAAGAATCGAAAACGCGTTTTTATGAAGAAACATTTCGGGTCACGCCGCAGTCCGACCGTATGGGGTACAGGCTCAAAGGAGAACCGCTTGAACTGAAGGCGCCGCTTGAGATGGTATCGGAAGCAGTTTCGTTCGGAACAGTACAAGTGCCTCCTGACGGCAACCCGATTATCCTGCTTGCAGACCGGCAAACGACAGGAGGCTATCCAAGGATCGCGCATATCATATCTGTTGACCTGCCGATTGTCTCTCAAATCATGCCGGGCGAGCATGTCCAGTTTGAGCCTGTATCCCTTCAGGAAGCGGAAGCCCTTGCGATTGAACGGGAGCAGCATATAAAAGAACTGAAAACGAGAATGAAGATGGAATGGCTGACATAACAAAGGGGATGAATGATGCAGAATAAAAATAAAACCGTAGTCAAATCTATGGCTCTGCTTAATTTGTTTTTGCGTGAACCAAGCCTCACCTTAAGTGAACTGGTATCGCTGTCAGGTATGCCGAAAACCTCTGTTCACCGGATGGTCAGCTCTTTGGAGGAAATGGGATTTCTCAATCGGGATGCGACCGGCGCATATTCGCTCGGATTGGTGTTTTTAGAATTCGGGCAGCTTGTCGCTGACAGGATGGATATCAGAAAAATAGCGAAACCGGTGATGGAGGAGCTGTGCCGGGAAGTGGATGAGGCTGTGCAATTGATCATGAGGGACGGCGATGAAGCGATATACGTTGAGAAAATAGAAGGGGCGCAGACTGTCCGGCTGTACACGGCGGTCGGCAGACGTTCTCCTCTTTATGCGGGAGCATGCGCCAGAAGCATTTTGTCCTTTCTTCCCCGCGAAGAAATCGAAACATACATCAAACACAACAAGCTTAAGTCAATTGGCTCCGGCACGATTACCGATCCTGAAACATTGTTCCAGGTGATTGATGCTTCCGTCGAAAAAGGTTATACCATCAGCTATTCAGAACTTGAAAACTATACGGCGGCGATCGGCGCCCCGATCTTTAATCATAAACGTCAGGTGGCAGCCGGCATCAGTATTGCAGGCTTTGAAGCGAGATTTACAGAAGACAGGCTGCCCTATTTAACAGAAAAGGTCAAGGACGCCGCTTTACAGATTTCACGAAAAATAGGGTATACATGAGTAGCCAATCTTTTCTCCGCTGCGTACATTAACGTATCGACGTTCAGGAGTGGAGGAAAGAACATGGTGCTTCGATATACAGCACTGGGGGATTCTTTGACGACAGGGAGAGGCTCCGGGCTGTTTTCACCCGGGTACGTCAAGCGTTTCGGAGATATGATGGAGGCTGACTTGAAAACAAAAACGGCCATATCCATCTTTGCCAAATCAGGCCTGAATACAGAAGAGATTCTGGGGCTCCTGTCATATCCTTATGTGCAAAAATGCATTCGACATGCTGATATGATAACGATCACGGGGTGCGGAAACGATCTCATCGATTCGGTTTTAGCTTACCAAACATCTAAGGATGAAACGATTTTCAGCCGTGTATCCGCCCATTGCCATGAGAATTTTGAAAAGATGATTGCCAACATCGCCGAGATCAAAGGAGAGAATCCGTCCCCGTACGCCATCCGTGTGTTCAACTTATACAATCCGTTTCCCAGCATTGCGATCGCTGGCAAATGGATCAGGTCTTTTAATTCCCATTTAGAAACACTTGCAGCAGCACCCCATGTCAAAGTCGCGGATGCCTATAGCATTTTTAAAGGTAAAGAACAGGAATATCTGTCCCTTGACGGTGTCCATCCGAACTGCAAAGGCTATCAAGCAATGGCCGAAGCCGTTCATCGGTTAGGCTATAAAGAATTGTCAGTTTCATAGAAAGCGCACCTTATAAAGGGGTGCCTTTTTTATGTGTAAATGAAACATTAAAAGAAACTTAAATTTCCCTGTCTCCTGTTCTACAGAATAAAAAAGTGCGCTAGAATAATGGAGGATGTAGGCAAATATAGCCATAGCGTTCAATATTTCGTATATTAGGAAGGATGGTCCTTTTGTTTCGGATTTTTAAAATGTCTTTTGCGATTATCATTATTTTATTGGCGCTTATTGCTTTTAACTATACGGAACACACCTCTGTTATCCAATCGGTTATGCTCGTCTTTCTTGGTGCTGTTATGTTTATGCAGGGGCTTGAAGAGCGGAATAAAGAAAACGACGGCTCCGGCGCTTTTAATATTTATACCGCCGTTTTCGTATGGTCTATCTCTCTTATCGGTTTTACGCTTCATATTATATAAATCTATTACACACCCTGAAAATGCCCGACCATCGGGAATACGGTCAGAACCGATGAAGCGAGGTTTTCCACTCTTGATATTCTGGAACCGCGAAAGCCTTCTGTATGGCCCTCAAGTGTTTCCCGCCTCCCTAAGCAGCAAATAGCAGAAGAGTGATAAAGCCCTTCAGCCGGAACGCCTTCTCAACCTCTTGTTCAAGCCCTTCTCTCATGTGCGTATTGTGCCTTTCTGACCATGTCATCCCTTATTTTCCTCTTTTCAAATCATCTATCGAAATTGACAGAAGGTTTCTGTAAAAACGGGAACCTTTTCCTTTATTTTTAAAAAAATCTTGCACGCACCAATTCATTTAAGAGAAAATAACAAATGGAAGGCAGGGGAAAGTCATGTTAAAAAAGTGTATTCTACTAGTATTTCTATGCATCGGATTGATTGGATTAATCGGATGCTCCAAAACAGATTCGCCAGAGGATCGCATGGAAGCATTCGTGAAACAGTGGAACGATCAACAATTCGATGACATGTATCAAAGCCTGACCAAAGATGTCAAAAAAGAAATCTCCAAAAAAGATTTCGTCAATAGGTATAAAGCCATCTACGAACAGGCAGGCGTAAAAAATCTGAAAGTCACTGCGGGAAAAGTGGATGAGGACGATAAAGACAACGAGAAGATGAAGCACATCCCGTATAAAGTCAGCATGGACACGAACGCGGGTAAAGTCAGCTTCAAAAATACCGCTGTGCTGAAAAAAGAAAAAACAGATGACGAGGAGTCATGGAATATAGATTGGGACCCATCGTTTATTTTCAAGCAGCTGTCTGATGACAAAACAGTGCAAATTATGAGCATTGAACCGAAACGCGGCCAAATCTACGATAAAAACGGGAAAGGCTTAGCTGTCAATACAGATGTTCCGGAAATTGGAATTATTCCCGGGGAGCTTGGCGATAAAAAAGAAAAAATCATGAAAGATCTCGCGAAAAAATTGGATATAACTGAAGACGATATTAAGAAAAAGCTGGATCAAGGCTGGGTGAAAGACGACTCATTTGTCCCAATCAAAATGGTCAAGCCTGACCAGCAAAATGTAGTGTCTGAGGCGACCTCATTGCAAGGGGTGACAAGAACAAATGTCAGCTCCCGCTACTATCCATATGGCGAAAAATCAGCCCATTTGACAGGCTATGTCCGCGCCATCACTGCGGAAGAATTAAAGAAAAAGAAAGATGGTACGTATAGCGATACATCTAAGATCGGCATCGCCGGACTTGAAAATGTGTATGAAGACAAGCTGAGAGGCACAACCGGATGGAAAATCTACGTGCCGCAAACCGGAGAAGTCATCGCTGAAAAGAAAGCGAAGGACGGCGAGGATCTTCATCTTACAATTGATATCAAAACGCAAACAAAGCTGTATGATGAGCTGAAGGATGACAGCGGAACGGCAGTCGCGCTGCAGCCGAAGACAGGCGAAACACTTGCACTTGTCAGCGCGCCTTCTTATGATCCGAACGGATTTATTTTCGGCTGGGACGATAAGGAATGGAAAAAGCTGAACGAAGATAAAAACAATCCATTCTCAGCGAAGTTCAACAAAACATATGCACCGGGTTCTACGATTAAACCGATTGCGGCTGCTATCGGAATCAAAAACGGCACCCTAAAAGCAGATGAGAAGAAAACAATTAAAGGGAAAAAGTGGCAAAAGGATTCGAGCTGGGGCGGCTATTCAGTCACACGTGTATCAGAGAGCCTTCAGCAGGTCAATTTAGAAAATGCCCTTATTACGTCAGACAATATTTACTTTGCCCAGAATGCGCTTGATATGGGAGCGGACACCTTCACAAAAGGCATGAAAACGTTCGGCTTCTCAGAGGATATTCCATATGAATTCCCGATCCAGCAATCGTCTATCGCAAACGGCAAGCTCGATTCAGACATTTTGCTTGCGGATACAGGGTACGGACAAGGGCAGATGCAAATGTCTCCGCTTCACTTGGCAGCTGCTTACACGCCATTTGTCGATAATGGAGATCTTGTCAAACCGACGCTGATCAAAAAAGACTCACAAACAGCTGATGTCTGGCATAAGCAAGTGGTCACGAAGGAAGGGGCGGCAGACATTACAAAAGGTCTGAAAGGCGTTGTGGAAGATGAGCGCGGATCAGCATATCAGCCTGTCGTGAACGGAATCACTGTTGCCGGAAAAACTGGAACAGCCGAGCTGAAAACATCACAAGATGATAAAGACGGCGCGGAAAATGGCTGGTTCGTCGGCTATGATTATAAAAACAAAGACTTGCTAATCGCAATGATGATCCAAAATGTGCAGGATCACGGCGGCAGTCACTACGTTGTTGAGAAAGCGAAGAAGCAATTTCAATCAAATTAAAATACCCTTCGCTGTACATGCGCTGACATACAACTTGATCAGAATCGGTGGTTTCGCATTTATGCAGCCGCGCATGTTACAATATACTTAACAAAAAGCACCAGCTTAGCAGCTGGTGCTTTTTCAATATTGTCACACCGCTTAGTGCCAAATTTCCATTTATAAGTGTTTGAATCTTCAATGAAAGCGTTTTATATTTAAAAGAAGACCTCACTTTTTCCTTGCGGCTTCATCTGCACATCATGATTGTCTAGGAGGCCTTTTTTATGTATATGACTGTCAGAGAACAAAAACTGTTAAAGCACTTGTTATTGCAAAGCCGATATGTAACCGTAACTGAGCTTGCTAAATTGATGGGAGTCAGCACAAGAACCATTCACAGGGAGCTGAAATCCATTAAGCCATTGATGGAGGCGGCCGGGCTTATGCTCGATAAACAGCCCGGCAAAGGATTGAAGGCGGTGGGAAGTTCCGAGGATAAACAAAAGATGCTGACCGATTTATCATATGAACAGCATGAATACAGCACTGATGAACGGAAACTGCTCATCCTTTGTTCGTTATTAGAGTCTCAGGAGCCTGTTAAGCTGTACACGCTGGCCCAAGATCTGCAGGTGACGAACGCCACAATCAGCTATGACTTAGACGAGTTGGAGAAATGGATCTCACCTTTCGGACTGACACTGATCCGTAAAAGGGGGTTTGGCATCCAGCTTATAGGGCCGGAAAATGCAAAACGAAAAATTGTCGGCAACCTCATTGTGAACCGCCTCGACATCCAAATGTTTTTGGAAGCGGTTGAAGTAAACATCAAAGGAAAAAACGATTCTTCAGAGAAAATGTTCGGTGTCGTCAGCAAAGGTGAGCTGTTAAAAATGGAGGGGATCTTATTTCATCTGAAAGAAAAAATCGCCTTTTCGTTATCCGACAGCTCTTATATAGCGCTCGTTGTCCATCTGACGTATGCGATCGAACGCATCAAGCTTGGGGAGACCATTACCATGGAGGAAACTGAGCTTGAGGATTTGAAGAACGCAAAAGAATACAGCTCCGCGCTTGAGATCGCGGGCGAGCTTGAACGTGCTTTCGACGTGACGATTCCAGAGGCGGAGGTCGGCTATATGACAATCCATCTTCGAAGCGCCAACCGCAAATACAAAACAGAGTATAAAGCACAGGAAATCGAACTGGAAACGGCCTTGCAAACGAAACGGCTCATTGCTTTTATTTCAGAAAAAATCAGAATCGATCTTACGAAAAACTACTCTTTATATGAAGGGCTGATCGCCCACTTGGAGCCAGCCGTCAGCCGCATTAAAGAGAATATCGAGATATACAATCCAATGAAGGAACAGATCAAGCGCGATTATTTTCTGCTATATATGGCGGTCGAGGAAGGTGTCGATCAGTATTTTCCGGGTATGTCTTTTTCTGATGATGAGATCGCTTTTATCGTTCTTCACTTCGGCTCTGCTCTTGAAATCAAAAAAGAAGAAGCAAAATTGAAAGCGCTTGTCGTTTGCTCAAGCGGAATCGGCTCGTCGAAAATGCTTGCTTCCAGACTAAAGAAAGAACTGCCGGACATTCAATCATTTGACATGTCATCTTTGATCGAGCTGAAGAGCAAAGATGTTCACGCTTATGATATGATCGTTTCCACCGTCCCGATTCCTTACAAAAACATCGATTATATTATGGTCAGCCCGCTTTTAAATGAAGAAGACGCAAATCAGGTGAAGCAGTATATCAAGCGGAACATTCCGCTCATACTTGAGAAAAAAAGAAGCCCGAAGAAAGAGAAGCAGCAAGCTGACGTGCCTGATATGCTGGAAGCGGTGGAAAGCATGGGGCGGTATATGGCTGTCACTCAAGATGTTCTGCGTCACTTTACGCTTACTCACCTCAGTACAAAACCGGATCATCATATGCTCCACCTAGAGCTTTTTCAACAGCTGAAGAAAGAGGGCTTGATCCATGATCCGAAAAAAGCGGCGGTTTGCCTGGCGGAGCGGGAAAAACAAGGCGGATTGGGAATACCGGAAACAAACATGGCGCTTTATCATCTCAAAAATGATGAAATTGTCCTGCCTTTTTTCAAAATATATGATCTTAACACCTCTTATGAAGTGAATGGCATGGACGGAAATACCCTCCTCATGACACGCATCCTCGTTATGATGGCGCCGGGCTCATTATCTGCTGAAGGATCGGAGATATTAAGTGCGATCAGCTCGGCGATTATTGAGAGCAGCGAAAGCCTGGCGGGGTTTCAGGAAGAGGGAGAACCTGAACTCTACCAACGGTTAAACCGTATATTTTTCACATGGATGCAGGAGAAAAACATACTGTAATCCGGCAGGGCACACGTCAAAAAATTGACGTGTGTTTTTATGTGGATAGGGTGCAAAATAAGAAAAATAGGACTATTTTATCATTCATCAATGGAATAATTCCAAAATGAAATAGTTTTACAAGTTATCTTTTTTGGGTTAAAATGGGTGATGCAAGGAAGAAAATCTAACAAATAATTGAAGATTAATGAGAATATAGGAGATGACGATATGGAAACACTACAGCATCTGATCCTGCATGACATGCCGGATAACGAAGAAATAGAGGCTGTAAAAAGCGGAGCTCATACACTGACATATAAAGAATACCGTAAGCGGATTAATCAACTGGCAAATGCCATGCTGCAAAAAGGAATTCAAAAAGGAGACCGTGTCGCACTGCTTTGCAAAAACGGCCATCCTGCATCAACTGTTATGTTCGCAGCGCTTGAAATAGGTGCTGTTGTGGTGCCTGTCAGCTGGCAGCTGAAACCATATGAAATGACAGGCATTTTAAAAGCGAGTGAACCGAAAGCGATGTTTTACGGAGCGGAGTTTAAAGAGACACTCAATGAAGTTCTTCCTGAACTGTCTTCACTCCAGATTATGATGGAAACAGGTACAGCTTACGAAACATCTGATGAATTTGAAGCTCTGTTTGCGGGTCCTGCCCATTTCCCTGAAACTGAAATGGTCTCCCCTGATGATACGGCGCTTCTGATGTTTACGTCTGGAACGACAGGAAACCCGAAAAGATGCATGATCACACATGGCGGCATATACAGATACGTAGAAAAATCCACTAGCTCAGCAACTCGTATGAAGGGGCTTCGTTTTCTTGCGTGCCACCCGATTTATCATACGAGTGCGCTCATTTGCATCATGCTGGGAACCTTTGCAGGAACGAGTTTCATTTTTACAAAGGATCAAGATCCTGTTGATATGCTGAAGGTCATTGAAGAAGAAAAAATTCAAAGCGTGATGGCTCTTCCTGTGTTTTACACGTATTTGCTCGAAGCATGGGAAAAGCACCAAACCGACATATCTTCTCTCGTGATTTTAATGACAGGCGGTACAAAAGTGCCGAGCAGCCTGATCCGCCGTTATTCTGATATCGGCATTCCGCTCGCACACGGCTATGGAAGCACTGAAGCTTGGGGAATCAGTACATGGATGCCTGAGATGGGAATGGATAAAGCGGCATCAGCAGGAAAACCTGTGGAGGGTGTGAAAGTGAAAGTCGAAGATCCGCAGACGGGAGAAGAGCTCCCTCAAGGTGAGATCGGCGAAATCGTTGTTCACACGCCATTCTTATTTAAAGGCTATGAAGACAATCCTGAAGCAACGGCAAAAGTGCTGCAAAACGGCTGGTTCAAAACCGGAGATTCAGGCTACGTGGATGAAGATGGCTTTATTTTCATCACGGGGCGCTACAAGGATGTCATTATTTACGGAGGCGATAACGTCTATCCGGATCAGGTTGAGGAAGTTATCCAGCAGATCCCGGGAATTCTTGAAACGGCTGTGGTCGGTATACCAGACCCGCTGTACGGAGAAAAACCGCGCGCTTTTATCGTGACAAACGGCGGCAAGCGTTTAACAGAAGAGGACGTCATCGCATATTGTAAAGAACGCCTGTCCGCTTATAAAATACCTGAAGTTGAGTTTGTGAACGAACTGCCGAAAAATAACCTCGGCAAGGTGAAAAAGGACGTCTTGCGCAAGCAGGCCGTACATTCATAAAAAAATGCCCGTCACTTCATTATGTGGCGGGCTTTTTTGCGGTTGCACAGACGGAAAGCTGAGGCTTAATATGTTTAAATTGCAGTTCTATGTCTTCAAATCCGGCTGCTTGGAAGTCGGCAATCATCTGTTGTCCAAATGATTTTGTTTTCTCGGGACTGGCATCAGCCTCCCGCGGCTGCATCGTAATCGCCGCTTTTCCGCCGGGCTTTAGCGCCTGATAAATCTGTTTCACGCCTTTTGTCTGGTCATTCCAGATGGTGTAGTTGTTAACGGAAATGACTTTATCATAAAACGAGTCGGAGAGAGGAAATGTCTCGATACTTCCTTGTATGAGGCACACACCTTTCGATTTTATTCTGCGGGCGGCCAGCTTCAGCATAGCCTCTGATACATCAATCCCATAAAGATGAATGCTCTTCTCGCGTTTCAGCATCTGCTGCATACAGTATCCCGGCCCAAACCCTATTTCTAAAATGCTGTCCCCATGTGTGATCCCCAGTTGATCTATTGTCCACTGATTCAGTGTCTGATTTTCAGCAGCCATGATGTATCCGGCTATCATGCCGATTACGCCCTTTGGCCTGCTGAATTTTTTTGAAAGCATATTAATCATTCAGCAACCCCCTTTGCAAGTTATTTCCTCCTTACGTTTCATGTGAAACATTTTTCTGATAAAACAATGTGAAGGTGTTGAACCATGTTTATCGCAAGAATGTGTGAGGTACACAACAAATAGACATGAAAACAAAGGAGGAGATTCAGCATGACAAATTATCCAAATGAACTGCCGGGACAAATCCAAAATCGTCAGCCGGGACTTGAAAGTGAAATGGATCCAACCCCGGTGTACGAATACGAACATTATAAAGGCTCTGGCAAATTAAAAGGAAAAGTAGCGCTCGTTACAGGCGGCGACAGCGGGATCGGACGCGCGGTCTCTGTTGCATATGCAAAAGAAGGTGCGGATGTCGCCATTGTATATAAAGATGAGCATGGGGACGCAGAAGAGACGAAAAAGCGCATAGAACAAGAAGGCGTAAAATGTCTGCTGATCCCTGGTGACGTAGGCGAAGAGGAATTCTGCAATGAAGCGGTTGAAAAAACGGTTAAGGAGCTAGGCGGCCTAGATATTCTTGTCAACAATGCCGGTGAACAGCATCCTAAGGACAGCATCAAAGATATTTCAAGTGAACAGCTTCACCGCACATTCAAAACTAACTTTTATTCACAATTTTATTTGACTAAAAAAGCAATTGATTACTTAAAACCGGGCAGTACTATTATCAACACGACATCTATCAATCCGTACGTAGGGAACCCGAAATTGATTGATTATACAGTGACAAAAGGTGCGATCAATGCCTTTACAAGAACAATGGCACAGGCGCTTGCCAGTGATGGAATCCGTGTGAATGCAGTTGCACCGGGACCAATTTGGACGCCATTAATTCCGTCTACCTTCTCAGAAGAGACAGTCGCTCAATTTGGAAAAAATGCGCCTCTAGGCCGTCCTGGACAGCCTGTTGAGCTCGTTGGCTCTTATGTGCTGCTGGCTTCAGATGAGTCATCTTACATGACAGGCCAAACACTGCACGTTAATGGCGGCAGTTTTGTGACGACATAAGAGGGAGTGAAACATGTGGGTATCACGAAAGAAGAAGTAAACAGCTATTATCAAAAAGCCGGTATTGTATTAACAGATGAAGAAGTAGGCCAAATTCAGCTGATGGACTACGGCTTAGGAAAAGAAAGAAAAGCCGGGCTCCAGCTCTTCATCTACGTGAATACAGACCGTTATTGCTCAAAGGAACTGGTGCTGTTTCCGGGACAGACTTGCCCGGAACACCGCCATCCGCCGGTCGACGGCCAGAAAGGCAAGGAAGAGACATTCCGCTGCCGTTATGGAAAAGTATATCTTTATGTAGAAGGAGAAGAAACACAGCTTCCAAAGGTTCTCCCTCCGCAAGAGGACAAAGAATACTATACAGTCTGGCACGAAATTGAGCTTAAACCAGGCGAGCAATATACGATCCCGCCGAACACCAAGCATTGGTTCCAGGCCGGGGAAGAAGGAGCCGTTGTGACGGAAATGTCTTCGACGAGCACAGACGATCATGATATTTTTACAGATCCAAGAATTTAAGGATGGGGCGTAACAGCCCATCCTTTTTTGTATTGAAAAAACAGAATCACCGCTATAATGGGTAAAAAAGGAAAGAGGGCGAGGGAATGTTCACCTGCAAGGTAAATGAGTACATCACCTTTCGATTGTTGGAGCCAAAGGATGCGGATCGGCTTGCCGAACTGATTATCGAAAATCAGCAGCGGCTCGGCCGGTGGCTCTTTTTTGCGGAAAACCCAAGCAGTGCTGAAACGTATCGAGAAACACTTATTCCAGATTGGCGGCGGCAATATGCCGACCTGAACGGCATCGAAGCTGGGCTCTTCTATGACGGCAGCCTATGCGGCATGATCGGCCTCCACAATTTAGACCAAGTGAATCGAAAAGCGGAAATTGGCTATTGGATTGACAAAGAGTATGAAGGCAAAGGCATCATGACCGCGGCCTGCCGAACTCTGATCTCGTATGCTTTTGAAGAGTTTGGGCTGAACCGCGTTGCGATATGTGCGGCTGTCGGGAACGAAAAAAGCAGAGCGGTCCCGGAGCGGCTCGGCTTTCAGGAGGAAGGGAAGGCACGGGACGGCTTATTCATTGGAGGCAGGTATCATGACCTTGTCTATTACAGCTTGCTGAAGCGTGAATGGAAAGAATCGAAATAAAGCGCACATTTTCTTGTTTAAATCTTCTTCGTGTGTGGAAAAGTAAAAGCGGAGACGTTGAAAAGGAGTGATTCACGATGAATCAGCAAGATATGAAACAAAAAGTATTTGATGTTCTAGATCACCATAAAGTAGGTTCGCTCGCTACAGTTCAAAAGGGCAAGCCGCATTCCCGCTACATGACTTTTTTCCATGACGGTCTGACAATTTACACACCGACAAGCAAGGAAACTCATAAAGCGGAAGAAATTGAGAACAACCCTCATGTCCATATTTTATTAGGCTATGATGGTGAAGGCTTTGGTGACGCGTATGTGGAAGTTGCCGGAAAGGCCAAAATCAACAATTCAGCCGAACTGAAGGACAAAATCTGGAATTCTCAATTAGAACGCTGGTTTGACGGTAAGGATGATCCGAATCTGGTGATTCTTGAAATTGAACCGGAGGATATCAGATTAATGAATGCCGGAGAAAAAACGCCAGTCTCACTCGACTTATAAAAAAGTTTGCATTTGCAGGGGCGATATGTTATCATGAGTAGCTAAGCAAGATAAATAAGCAAATAAAAAAGAAAGTAAACTTCTTTTTTCTGTTTTGAGATAGAAGCTTTACCGCTTCACGAGCAGCATACTAGCTGTCCTTATTCTTTTCCTTCATAACAAATCGCCCCTAACGATGAGATGGAAAAAAGACTTTTTTGTTTTACAATTCACACCGGCGCGGCTTCGGAGCCGCAGTGACGATTGAGAGGTAGGGCTTTCGTTGTCTTGTGTTCAAGAAATTTCCATGGTGTTTACTTTCCAGAATGATTCTTCGGAACAATGCTTTATGAATCTAACCCGCCTGATGAGGCGGATGATATAATCTTTATTTGCATATAGAAAAGAATAAGACAAACCGCTCGGCGTACGCCGGCGGTTTTTTATTGTAAACTGAAACCTCTCTATCTTCTTTACAGTCTTATCTCTAGGATGAAATTGGAGGAAGTATAACGTGCATGTCATCACAACACAGGTGCTTTTTATTTTCTGTTTTTTATTGCTGATTCACTCGATAGAAACCTTAGCTTATGCCACAAGGCTTTCCGGGGCTCGCGTAGGATTTATTGCGTCTGCGCTTTCACTATTCAATGTCATGGTCATCGTATCCAGAATGTCGAACATGGTGCAGCAGCCCTTTACCGGACATTTAATTGATGACGCGGGAAAAAACGCTCTGTCGATTGTTAGCGAGCAGTTTCGCTTCTTGATTTTTGGGTCGACAGTTGGCACCATTCTGGGTATTCTCTTGCTCCCGTCTTTTGTCGCTTTATTTTCACGGGCGATAATTCACTTGGCGAGCGGCGGCGGCTCTGTTTTACAAGTGTTTCGGAAGGGATTCTCGAAACAAGGATTCAAAAAGGCGCTCTCCTATTTGCGGCTGCCGTCTCTTTCGTATGTGAAAGGATTTCACATACGCTTGATTCCGAAGCGTTTGTTTGTCATCAACATGCTGATTACATCGATTTATACGATCGGCGTGCTTTCAGCTTTGTATGCAGGCCTTCTGGCACCGGAGCGCAGTACGACAGCCGTAATGGCATCGGGTTTGATCAACGGGATTGCGACGATGCTGCTGGCCATTTTTGTTGATCCTAAGGTATCTGTTCTCGCCGATGACGTGGCAAAAGGAAAAAGAAGCTATACGTATTTAAAGTGGGCCTCTATCACAATGGTTACCTCAAGGGTGGCGGGCACACTCCTCGCCCAGCTTATGTTTATTCCGGGCGCCTACTATATCGCGTGGCTGACAAAGTGGTTTTAATAAGAAGGGCTGGATCATAAAGATCCAGCCTTTTTCGCGTTTCCTTATTTATATTTTCTTAATCCGCGGTCATACAAAAAGTTTCCGAATGGGACAAAAGCGGCGATAAATCCGGCGGCTGACCATTTCAGCGGCCATTTGACAGAGAAAGCCGCATACGCCAAGACAAGTAAATATAAAATGAACAACCCGCCGTGAACCGAACCGATAATTGTTACGGCAAGCGGAAGGCCTGCCCAATATTTCAGCGGCATGGCAATGAACAGAAGAGTTAAGAGTGACATTCCTTCAATAAAACCCATCGTGCGAAGTCTTCCGATCGGCGTTTGCAACATAAATCGCCCTCCTTGTGGGTGTGTTTTCTTTCTATATGATAAACAATACGGCGAGCGGACATGATAGTTTTCAGAAAATGTTCAAACAACATTCATTTTTACAACCTAGCTCTAGCGGGCTGTACTTGTCATTTGCAAAAATACCCGAGATAATGTGTACAACATGAGTAAAGAAGGATGTTGACATGAAACTTGACCAAATTGATCTGAATATCATTGCAGAGCTGAAGAAAGACAGCCGTTTGTCGATGAGGGAATTAGGCAGAAAAATTAAGCTGTCGCCGCCATCTGTGACAGAACGGGTGAGGCAGCTTGAATCGTTTGGGATCATCAAGCAATACACACTGGAGGTCGATCAGAAAAAACTGGGGTTTCCTGTTTCCTGTATTGTAGAAGCAACTGTCAAAAACGGGGATTACGAGCGGTTCAAAAACTATATTCAAACATTGCCGAATATCGAATTTTGCTACCGAATTGCGGGTGCAGCCTGCTATATGCTGAAAATTAATGCTCAGAGCCTCGAAGCGGTAGAAGATTTCATCAACAAAACATCACCATACGCGCAAACCGTCACTCACGTCATTTTCTCAGAAATTGACACGAAAAACGGGCGCGGTTAGAGAGTGCTGCGCGAAGTCTGTTATAATAAATGGATGAGCGTGAAAGAAAGAGAAGTGATCAAGCATGTCAAAAACAGTTGTATTAGCTGAAAAACCTTCAGTCGGCCGGGATTTGGCCCGGGTACTGAAGTGTCATAAAAAAGGAAATGGTTATCTCGAAGGTGATCAATATATTGTTACATGGGCTTTGGGCCATTTAGTGACACTCGCTGATCCGGAAGGCTATGGAAAAGAGTTTCAATCATGGCGGCTGGAGGATTTGCCGATTATCCCCGAACCCTTAAAGCTGGTTGTGATTAAGAAAACCGGAAAACAGTTCAATGCAGTCAAATCCCAGCTTACCCGTAAAGACGTCAACCAGATCGTCATCGCGACTGATGCAGGCCGGGAAGGAGAGCTTGTCGCCCGCTGGATCATTGAAAAAGCGAATGTCCGCAAACCGATCAAACGGCTGTGGATTTCGTCTGTGACAGATAAAGCGATTAAGGAAGGCTTTCAAAAGCTGCGCAGCGGCAAAGAATACGAAAACCTGTATCATTCTGCTGTCGCCAGAGCGGAAGCGGATTGGATCGTGGGAATTAACGCGACCCGTGCGCTCACCACAAAATTCAATGCCCAGCTTTCATGCGGCCGTGTACAGACACCGACGCTTGCCATGATTGCAAAGCGCGAGGCGGACATTCAAGCGTTTACGCCTGTTCCTTATTACGGCATCCGCGCAGCGGTCGAGGGCATGACGCTGACATGGCAGGATAAAAAATCAAAGCAAACGAGAACGTTCAATCAAGACGTGACAAGCCGTTTGCTAAAAGACCTTGACGGAAAGCAAGCGGTCATTGCTGAACTGAAAAAAACAGCGAAAAAAAGCTTTGCTCCCGCGCTTTATGATTTAACTGAGCTGCAGCGTGACGCCCACAAGCGCTTCGGATTTTCTGCCAAAGAGACACTTTCTGTTTTGCAGAAGCTATATGAGCAGCATAAGCTTGTCACATATCCGCGAACAGACTCAAGGTTTATATCCAGTGACATCGTCCCGACGTTAAAAGACCGTCTGGAAGGCATGGAAGTAAAACCGTATGCCCAATATGCCCGCCAAATTAAAAGCCGCGGCATCAAATCCCATAAAGGCTACGTCAATGACGCGAAGGTGTCAGATCACCATGCGATTATCCCGACCGAAGAGCCGCTCATTCTCAGCAGCCTGAGTGACAAAGAACGCAAGCTGTATGATCTGATTGCGAAACGTTTTCTAGCTGTATTAATGCCGGCGTTTGAATATGAGGAAACAAAGGTCATAGCAGAGATCGGCGGAGAAACCTTTACTGCTAAAGGCAAAACCGTGCAGTCACAAGGGTGGAAAGCCGTTTATGATATGGCGGATGAAGATGACGAGCATGAGGATGACAGAGATCAGACCCTCCCAGCCCTTCAAAAAGGCGATGCTCTTGCCGTCCGCACGTTAACGGAAACAAGCGGTCAAACGAAACCGCCTGCCCGCTTTAACGAGGGAACCCTGCTGTCAGCAATGGAAAACCCAAGCGCCTTTATGCAGGGAGAAGAAAAAGGTCTCGTCAAAACGCTCGGAGAAACAGGCGGCCTCGGCACAGTGGCAACGCGTGCAGACATTATTGAGAAACTGTTCAACAGCTTTTTAATCGAGAAAAAAGATAAAGATATTTTTATCACTTCTAAAGGAAAACAGCTTCTGCAGCTAGTTCCGGACGATTTGAAATCACCGGCCTTAACGGCAGAATGGGAGCAAAAGCTCTCTGCAATCGCCGCCGGAAAACTAAAATCAACTGTCTTTGTTAAAGACATGAAAGCTTATGCCAACCAAACGGTCAAAGAAATCAAAAACAGCAGCCAGACATTCAGACATGACAATATCACAGGAACGGCATGTCCGGAATGCGGCAAAATGATGCTGAAGGTGAACGGCAAACGCGGCACGATGCTCGTGTGCCAAGACCGTGAATGCGGAAGCAGAAAAACGATTGCCAAAAAAACAAACGCACGCTGCCCGAACTGCCATAAAAAAATGGAGCTTCGCGGCCAAGGTGAGGGTCAAACCTTCGCATGTGTCTGCGGGCACCGTGAGAAGCTTTCCGTATTTGAAAAACGAAAAAACAAAGACAAAGGGCGCGCTTCCAAACGGGACGTTTCTTCTTATATGAAAAAACAAAATACGAAAGACGAACCGATTAACAACGCGCTGGCAGAACAGCTGAAGAAACTCGGTTTGGATAAATAACAGAGAAAACTAGCTGCTCTGGAAAAAGGCACAATGGCAGCCATGCTGCCGTATCATTTTAAAAGAAAGCTACAGGATCAAGGAAGGGTATCACCTTGGTCCTTTTTTTGCGGGAAAAGGAGAACTGCCATGTATACACAAGGCGCATTTGTGATCGTACTGAACGAAAATCAGCGGATCCTGCTGGTGAAACGAAAAGACGTCCCTTTATGGGATCTGCCGGGCGGCATGGTCGATCCCGGGGAAACGGCTGAAGCAGCAGCAGTCCGGGAGGTAGCGGAAGAAACGGGATATAGCGCATCGCTTTCTGCAAAAATAGGTGTCTATCAAAGACCAAAATTTCAAGATGAACAGCACATGTTTTCCGGATACATAACAGGCGGACAAGCAATAGAAAACGGCATAGAGACAGCGGGGCTGAAGTGGTTTTCTCCGAAGTGTTTGCCAATTTTGATGGTGCCCAATCGAAAAAAACAAATCAAAGATGCTATGCAGGGTGTTCAAGATGCGACCATCATCCTCAAAGACAGAGGGATGCTCGCGGCAATCGGACTGTTGAAAAGAAGATTGGGCAAGTGATAGAAGTCTCCGGGTTTTAAAGCGTTTCTCCTGTGGTATGAAAAAGAAAAAGGAGAGGATACGGCATGGCACAAAAAACTGCAGGAAAAGCGATGACAGAATTGCTGGAACAATGGGGAGTTAATCATATTTACGGCATCCCTGGAGACAGTATAAATGAGTTTGTTGAAGAATTAAGACACGAAAGCAGTCAATTGAAATTTATTCAAACCCGCCACGAAGAGGTGGCAGCGCTGGCGGCTGCGGCTGAAGCGAAACTCACCGGCAAAATCGGTGTCTGCCTGTCGATCGCAGGACCGGGTGCAGTACACTTATTAAACGGATTATATGATGCAAAAGCGGACGGCGCCCCTGTATTGGCCATTGCAGGACAGGTTTCATCAGGCGAGGTCGGACGGGATTATTTTCAGGAGATTAAGCTTGAACAAATGTTTGAAGACGTAGCTGTGTTCAACAGAGAGGTACATAGTGCCGAGTCACTGCCGGATCTTTTGAACCAAGCGATTCGCACCGCCTACAGCAAAAAAGGCGTCGCGGTATTGAGCGTGTCTGATGACTTGTTTGCAGAGAAAATTAAACGCGAGCCTGTGTACACTTCACCCGTGTATATTGAAGGGAACCTTGAACCGAAAAAGGAACAGCTCGTCACTTGTGCGCAATATATTAATAATGCCAAAAAGCCGATTATCTTGGCGGGCCGGGGAATGAAAAAGGCAAAACAGGAACTTCTGGAGTTTGCGGATAAAGCCGCCGCGCCGATTGTAGTCACACTTCCGGCAAAAGGCGTTGTGCCTGATAAGCATCCGCATTTTCTCGGCAATCTCGGACAGATTGGCACGAAGCCGGCTTACGAGGCAATGGAGGAATGCGATTTATTAATCATGCTCGGAACGTCATTCCCATACCGTGATTATTTGCCTGATGACACACCGGCCATCCAGCTCGATTCAGACCCGACGAAAATCGGAAAACGCTATCCGGTGACAGCCGGCCTTGTCTGCGATTCTGCTCTTGGCCTGCGTGAATTGACCGAGTATATTGAACGGAAGGAAGACAGAAGATTCTTAGATGCCTGCACGGAACATATGCAGCATTGGTGGAATGAAATTGAAAAAGATGAAAGTGAGGCGGAAACACCTCTCAAACCCCAGCAAGTCGTAGCGCGTCTCCAGGAAGCAGCAGCCGATGATGCAGTGCTCTCTGTAGATGTCGGCACTGTAACAGTCTGGATGACGCGTCATTTCAAAATGAATGCGAATCAGGATTTTATCGTGTCCAGCTGGCTTGCGACAATGGGCTGCGGCCTGCCGGGAGCGATCGCATCAAGCTTGGCCGAACCGGAGCGTCAGGCGATCGCTGTCTGTGGTGACGGGGGCTTTTCCATGGTCATGCAGGATCTCCCGACCGCCGTCAAATACAAACTCCCGATCACCGTCGTCATTTTAAACAACGAAAATCTCGGCATGATCGAATATGAGCAGCAGGTCAAAGGCAATATCGACTTTGTCACAAACCTTCAAAATGTCGACTATGCTGCATTTGCAGAAAGCTGCGGGGCAAAAGGCATCAAGGTAACCAAAGCTGAAGAGCTTGCGCCGGCTTTCCATGAGGCATTGCGCGCTGACCAGCCGGTTGTGGTGGACGTCACGATCGGAAATGAACCGCCGCTGCCGGGAAAAATCACCTACGGGCAGGCAAAAGGCTTTAGCAAGTACATGCTGAAAAACTTCTTCGAAAACCAAAAAATCGAAATGCCGTCACTGAAGAAAAGTTTAAAACGGTTATTTTAATAAAACAGAGGCCTATTAAGGACCCCTGTTTTTAAGTGTTGGAAACAAGTGGATTTTAAGTTACCATAGCAGTATATGAAATCAAAGGAGGAAAGCATGTTTGAATCTATAAAATTAGCGGTGTATTTATTAGGGTCTCTAGGAATGATCTATGCAGCTTGTCATGATATTCGCCATGCTCAAAACGGACAAAAGGACAAATGCATCTTCTTTCAAAACAGAAAGATCAGCGCATTTGTCCTTGTATGTTTTATATGTTTATTTTTATCAAATCTTACAGCGCTCATATCTCTATGAGTTTATTTCTCTTTCTTTTTGAGCCCAAAAAAGAAAGGAAAAGCAGAACCAACCAATAAAGTGCCGAATAAAAACATGCCGCCGATAAACACATGGAAATTCGTGTGTCCGGCCGTAAACGCGGTGATTAAGGAGACGATACTGAGCGCGGTCATGGCGATGCCGGGCGCGATCCTCATTTTTCCCTTAGATTTATAGGCAGCAACAGAACATAAAATACCGATGACAATAGGAACAATCCATAAATAAAACAGAATAAATAATGACATCATCAAAACTCCGATTTTTTCTTCTATCATAACAAATTTCTGACAAGAAGGGTATCAATGAGCTTTTTACTCAAAATCAAAAACCGGCCTCGAGAGCCGGTTTTTTCTAACGAAACGCATCAACAATTAAAAACACGTTCAAAGCGACGATTAATACAGCGATCAGCCATGATGCCACTGTGACCCATTTGGTGTTGATCAGTGATCCCATAATCCGTTTATTGCTTGTAAACATAATGAGCGGGATTAAGGCAAAGGCGATTCCGAAGGACAGCACGACCTGGCTCAGCACGAGAGCGGTCGTCGGATTGACGCCTGACGCAATGATTAAGATCGGCGGAATAATCGTGATAAACCGGCGCACATACAGCGGGATGCGGTATTTGATAAATCCCTGCATGATCACGTCGCCTGAAAGCGTGCCGACAGACGAACTGGATAGTCCGGCAACGAGCAGGCCGATTCCGAATAAAGCCGCTGACACAGGGCTGACAAGATGTCCGAATTGCTGAAATGCGACATCGAGATCCTCGACAAACAGGCCGTTTTTGAAAAATAAAGCAGCAGCCACGATCAGCATGCTTGCATTAATAGCCCCCGCAATCAGCATCGCTATTAAAATATCAATAAATTCAAACCTGAAGATTTTTTTTCGTTCAGCATCAGTTTTGCCGACCACCCGCCGCTGGGTAAGGGCAGAGTGTAAATAAATGGCGTGCGGCATCACGGTTGCGCCGAGAATACCCGCTGCTAGAAGCACACTGTCAGTGCCTTGAAAAGCCGGAACAAAAAGGCCTTTCATCACTGACGCGGCATCAGGCTTTGCGAAAAAGGTTTGCAGCGCAAAGGCGATCACCACTACAAACAGCATACCGGTAATGCCGGCTTCAAGTGAACGATATCCGCGGCGCTGAAGCTCTAATATCGCGAAAGAACCGATCGCCGCTATAATAGAGGCTTCAAGCATCGGAATGCCAAACAGCAAATACAGTCCCAGAGCAGCTCCGATAAATTCCGCCAGATCAGTTGCGATAATGACCAGCTCACCTTGAATCCATAATCCGATTGAGACAGGCTTTGGAAATTCTTCGCGGGCAATCTCAGGCAGATTTTTGCCTGTTGCGATCCCGAGTTTGGCGGATAAGGATTGGATTAAAAGCGCCATGATATTAGAAAACAAAATCACCCAGAGCAGCATATATCCATATTTAGAGCCCGCCGATATATTCGTTGCGAAGTTGCCGGGATCAATATAAGCGATAGCTGCTATAAACGCGGGGCCCAGAAAAGGAAGCAGCCCTCTGAACCCTCTGATTTTCCCGTCAAGCGCATCTTGGACTGCTTTGGAACGGGGAGATTGTGCTGTGATATCCTTGTTCATCATGTCTCACCTAAATTCTAATTGGTTTTTGCCAAACAACAAAGAGTTTCCTTAAGGCAAATTATTTTATCTACATCATATGATCATCACGGTTTCTTGTCAACTGAAAATGTTCAAAAGCCACATCCGGATTCTTCCCTGATATGTAACATGTTATGTAGGGGTTCAGATAAGGTCCATATAAAAAAAGACATCGTTTCAGTTCGAAACGATGCCTCCTGCATGAAATGGGTCTAGGCTTCCTTACGCAGCCCGCGAAATACGAGGCTCAGTAAAAATACGAAGATGGCGGCTCCAATGATGGCTGGGAAAATAGCAAAGCCAGCAAGGCTCGGCCCCCAAGTGCCAAGGAGTCCGTGTCCGATCCAAGCGCCGATCAGCCCGGCAATCATAGATCCGAAAATTCCTCCGGGCATCCGGTTTCCTACAATGGCGCTTCCAATTAATCCAATTACGATTGCAACTACTAATGAAACTAAAAAGCTAATCATCATACTCACCTCTCATCAATGTTTTATCAATCAATATCCGCTTATGTTGCATTCGAAACATCGAAAAGCATATCGCTTTATGATTCTTTTTTGATTTTTCTTTGCACGCTTCCGTCAGCCAAATGAACAATCACCTCAGTGCCTTTATGTGCTGCAATTTCCTTTGCCCGTTCAATCGCATCTTCTTTTGTCTCTTTAATATCAGAGGCACGTTTGGCACCTTCAGCTTTGACCGCCCAGCCATTTTTATGTTTGATGACATGCTCTGCTTTATCCATGAGCTCATGGTCTCCGCCGCTGTTAGAATCTTCGTCGCGTTCTGTCTCATCATCATGCTTGATGAAATCATCCATTTCTTTTTTAGAGGCGTTTTCTGCCCACTCCTTTGCTTTGCTTGTCGCAATTGGAATCGCGCGGCTGTCCTCATAACCCTCATCAATCATCTCATTCGCAATCTCAATTGCTTTTTTCTTCACCGGCTTATCCAGATTTTTGAGTGAAGCGGGATAATCCTTCATCGACCAAGGCATTTCCATCACTCCTTTTCCTTTTATAAAAATGGTACCCGCAGGTGAAAAATAAAAACGTGTTCGAGAAAATGAAGGGTATACTATATAGTAGAAAAAACGGAAGGGGCGTGTGGATGAGGTGATAACAGAACGAACAGAAGACTTACATCAGCAATTAAAAGAGATAGAGAAATGGGAAAAAGCTCAGCAAAAAGTCTGGTTTTGGGAAAAGCTCAGCCGTCTCCCGTTTCAGCTGCTGGACAAGCTGACACCGGCATTCATTCAAAAAAAGATCGGCAAGCTTTTGGATGAGGTCGGCAGCTTTGTTCAAACAGGAGGACAGTACCTGACATCTGAAAAACAAATTATCAGGGCGTTTCAAAAGAAACTGCCGGAGGAGAATGTCGAATCACTCGAAGACGTACGAAAAGCGCCTCTTTCTCTCATGAATGAAATTGCTGAAGGAATGGGCAAAAACAGAATCAACACGGCAACCGTTCAAGGCGCGACAACGGGAGTGGGCGGTGTGTTTACGCTGGCGGCTGATATTCCGGCCGTACTTGGCCTGTCGTTAAAAACGTTACAGGATATCGCGGTTGCTTACGGCTATAACCCAAAGGAGAAAAAAGAGCGTGTCTTCATCGTAAAATGTTTGCAGCTGACATCTGCTGATGTTGTCGGCAAAAAATCAATTTTGCAAGAATTAAAAGACTATGATCAAGACCGTACATATAAAAATGTCGCATCTCAAATCCAAGGCTGGCGTGAAGTCATTTTAGGCTATCGCGATACGTTTGGCTGGAAAAAGCTTTTTCAGCTGGTGCCGGTTGCGGGAATGATCTTTGGCGCCGCAGCCAACCGCTCAACATTAAACGATATTACCGAAACAGGCATGATGCTGTATAAAAAGCGGCGCATCCTTGAGCGACTGAAAGAAACACAACGAGAAATGTAATAGCCGAAAGCAGACGGACACCGCGCTCCGCCTGCTTTTTTATAATATCGCTGTTTATGGTACCAGCCGAACCAGTGTATATAGGTTTTTCGTTTTTTAAACTTGTAGGTATCATCTTTATAGTTTACGTTTATTGTAGGGGCACTATCTTTTGCCTTCGTATTTCTATCAAATAAAACTCTTTGTTTTTTGTGAATAAACAAAACAAAGCAGAATTATAAAACGTAGTATATAGATATTTTTCATGCAGAAACCTCGATTTAAATGAATCGAAAAGGAGTTTGTAATTGGGATGCGTATTCTGAGTGGAATTTTTAGCTTTGTATGTATGCTTGTCCTTTCCGTAACATCAGCAACATTTGTCTATATGATTGTGTTTACTCCCCCAGACTTTGGGTTTGGTTATTTTCAGGTGACTTCCCTTTTTATGCTTATTGCTTATGTTATTTTTGCTGTACCTGTACAACTTTTTTTAAATCGAAAACCTCAAAAGTTTAATATCCGTTACTTATGGATTTATTTCTTCTTTGCTTTTATTGTTTGTTCGGTTTTAGCTTTACTTACTGATTACGGTCTTATTGTTTTTGTTAGGTATGTATTGTACGTTTTTAGTTTTCTTTTAGCTTTCGTTTATTGGCTTTGGGATTCTGTTTTTTTTCAGAGAAAAAAATGAAGTAGATTTATCCCTTAGTTCATATTATTGGACTATTGCAATGATCAAGGCTATTGGTTTAAGAATTACTTTTGGCGGGTCTTCTAAAAAATAACTCTTACTTATCAGATTAAATAAAGCAGAGTCCTTTAAAGGTCTGCTCTTTTTTAAAAAAACGTTCTGTATTCCATAAAGTGAACCAGAGTTCTATTTTTATGCCATTGGATTGCTTAATTTTATATAACTGTTGGAAACGATTTTTTCGTCTGTGATAATAAAATAAGAGGTGAAACAATGAATGGCATTAAACTTTTAGAGTCCGTGTCACAACTGGGGAAAATCATTTTATTGTTATCCGGCTACGCTCTTTATTGGAGATTAAGGAAAACAAAAAGAGAACGAAGACTGACAACATATGAAACTTTTCTTCGGTTCTTTGTCATGTTCGGCATATGTGCATGGGCATTTTCGTTTCTTGCTCTACATTTATGGTAACAGGATTTTATCTATTAAATCCTCAATCGGCTTTATCTGGTAAGCAGCTTATGCCATATACATCCGCAAGTCGTGTACTTTCATCAAAAAAACTTTGTATCTGTTAAGCATGTGCTTCTGCTCCAGCTGTCAGTCTTCCTTTTACTTTATTACAGGAGAGTGTGTGTGTTAAGGAAAACTTCTCGACAGTCCAAAAACACACCCGATGTGTTTTGTTTGTTTAAAAGAATTGCCAGCGGGAATACAACAACCAACACCAATTAAAGGAGGAATTCAAAATGGCAGACAATAACAAAATGAGCAGAGAAGAAGCAGGTAAAAAAGGCGGAGA
Organism: Bacillus sp. SKDU12; assembly: GCF_010093085.1. Lineage (GTDB taxonomy): Bacteria > Bacillota > Bacilli > Bacillales > Bacillaceae > Bacillus > Bacillus mexicanus. Next base: position 81,034 of record NZ_MSRC01000018.1, read on the forward strand.
AACAACAAGCAAAAACCATGACAAAGAATTCTATCAAGAGATTGGCAAAAAAGGCGGAGAAGCCACTAGCGAAAACCATGACAAAGAATTCTATCAAGAAATCGGTGAAAAAGGCGGAGAAGCCACTAGCGAAAATCATGATAAAGAATTCTATCAAGAAATCGGTGAAAAAGGCGGAGAAGCCACTAGCGAAAATCATGACAAAGAATTCTATCAAGAAATCGGCCGTAAAGGCGGAGAGACAACAAGCAAAAATCATGATAAAGAATTCTACCAAGAAATTGGCTCAAAAGGTGGAAACGCCCGCAACAACGACTAATCAAAAACAACAAGGCAGACAACCTGTAAATAAAAAGCGATCCGGCGCATCAGCTGGATCGCTTTTTATGATGGGGATTTCTTGATCTAAGCCGGTGTTGCGATACAATAAGTGAAAAAGGGGTTTTCGCTAATGTCCGAGATGCAAAACTTGCTCGCCATCGCAAATGAAGTCAAAGACAAGCACGCCAATTTTTCAATCTCAGAGGTCAACGACCACTGCGTGCGCCTTGCTGTGTTTACGGGAGAATATGACTGGCACTATCACCCCCACTCAGATGAATTATTTATCGTTCTTGAAGGGGAGCTGCTGATCGATTTTCAGGACAAAGAAACCGCGGCACTCAAAGCGAATGACAGCCTGCTCATTCCGAAAGGCACAGTTCACCGCACGCGCTCTTACGTCAGAACCGTGAATCTCTGTGTCGAGCATAAGCATGCGGAAACAGTTATCACTGAGGGTGCGTCATGCTGATCAAAAAGATTGTGTGTGAAATAGACGATGCAAACGCTGAAGCATTTGCAAAATCGCAGTGGGGAGCATTATCACATGTAAATGGCTTCATCAAACAGGCAGGCGGCTGGTGGAAAACTATAGATGGACTGCTAACCGCAGAAATCATCAGCGTTTGGAAAAACAGAGCCGCCTATGATCATTTTATGAAGAACGAACACGACAGCATTTACGATGGAAACGGACAGAAGGCTGGGATGCATTCGATAGAAGTGTCGCTATACGAAGAGCACGATCTGTTACATAACCCAGACATTCAATACGAACCAGACTGGACTGTTTTGAAGGCATAATGAAAGCCCAAAACATTGTGTTTTGGGCTTTTGTCTTTACTCGCGTCCCGGAAGTGTATCATGAACGAAAGGCGGTGCTGGTTTTAGCTCAGGTTTTTCTCCATAAGCTTTTGGTTCCTTTACATATTCAAACGGTTCTCCGTCAGGCGCTTTTTCGTTCAGCCAGATTTGCCCGGCGCTTTCTTCGCCTTCAGAGAAATTGATCAGCTGATGCGAGAACTCTTGTTTTTCGAGTGCTTTCGGGAATGTTCCCGGCACAATCGGACCTTCCTGTGCTTCTAATTCTTTAATGGCCGCGAGCCATTGATTTTGATGCATCGTGTCACGCGCCAGCAGGAAGCTGAGCATATCTTTAACGCCCTTGTCATCCGTCATTTCAAATAGGCGTGCAACCTGCAGACGGCCTTGAGATTCCGCATTCAGATTGGCGCGGAAGTCTGCCAGCAGGTTTCCGCTCGCTACGATATAGCCGCCGCTCCAAGGTACGCCTGTACTGCTTTCCGGCATGGCGCCGAGTCCTGATACAATCGCATGGTGAGGATTCATACCGCCCAAGATAGAGCCGATGACCGGATCTTCAGCAGCTTTTTCCTGCTGGTCAAGCGGAGCATCCTCAAGAAGTCTGGCGATCATTGTGGCGATCATTTCAACATGACCGAGTTCCTCAGTTGCCGTATCCATCAGCAAATCTTTGTATTTTTCATTTCCTCTTGTACTCCAGCCTTGAAATAAGTATTGCATGGCAACGGAAATTTCTCCGAATTGCCCGCCTAAAATTTCTTGCATTTTTTTAGCGAATAATGGATCTGGACGATCTGGCTTAGCAGGATGCTGCAGCCTTTTTGTGTGCTTAAACATGTACCCATCTCCTTTTTCATTTATCTATCTCTTTCTATATTTCCGATCGTTTGAAAGATAAACGAAAAATAGCGTATTAAGATGGGCTATGAATCTTCACGCAGCTTTAAAAGCTCTTGAATCAGCTTGCGGCCCAAAATGGGCTCATACTGCCGGTAAATAGGATCAAGGCGCTTCATCCATTCTTTTTTCTCTTGATCTGACAGCTCATATATTTTAATAGAAGAATTTTTTTTGATTTCTTCCAGCTGTCCCTTGTTCATTTTTTCGGCATGCGTTTCATTCCACTCCGTCGTTTCCTTCATCGCTTCAGTCAAGACGCGTCTTGTCTCCGGTGTTTGTGTTTTCCAAAAATGCTCATCAGTCATGACAGCATAACCAAGATAACCGTGGCTGCTTATTGTCAAATAGTCCTGAACATTATAAAATTTTTTAGAATAGATATTTGAGATTGTATTTTCTTCGCCATCGACTACATTGTTCTCTAACAGCTGAAAGGTAGAATTGAAGGATTCTTGATGAGGCGCTGCGCCAAGCAGCTTGAACTGATCCTCTATCACATCGCTTTGCATAATGCGGAGAGCTTGTCCTTTTAAATCATCCGGTTCTTTGACCGGTCCTTGGTTTGTCGTGATTTGCTTAAAGCCGTTTGTCCAATAGGCGAGTCCTTTTAATTGGTTTTTCTTTAAAGAATTAAACAGCTGTGTGCCGATACTGCCGTTCAGCCCTTTTTTGACGGCATCATAATTTGTAAATGCATACGGCAGATCCAGCACGCCCCATTCAGGCGAGAGCATGCCGAGCTTCGATGTGGAGGGGGCGATAAATTGAACATCGCCGTTTTGCAATGCTTCAATTTCTTCAATGTCTGAATACAGGCTTCCATTCGGAAAGACTTCAATTTTTATTTTACCGCCGGATTTCTCATTCACCAACTCGGCGAACTTATTGGCGGCCAGCCCTTTTGGCGTATTTTCGGCAACCACATGGCTGAATGTAAACACGCGTTGATCCTGTAAGCCTTCCTGGTCGTCGTCATAAACAATCTTTTCACGGCCAGTATGATCATGGAACCCGATAAATAAAGCGGTTGCAATTCCGGCAGCCATCAGTGCAAGACATGCAAGCAAACTTTTCATGAACAGCCCTCCCCCTAAGTTAAGAATAATAGGGGCCATGCCATTCGTAAAGACCTGAAAGGAGAAGCTGATGAACAAAAAGAAGCTCTCAATCCGTTGGAAAATCACGATCTTATCCTACATTCTCGTCATTTTCTCCTTTTTGATCGGCGGCATTGTGCTTATCGGCAATATCCAGCACACAGAGGAGCGGGAGCTGAAAAAACGTTTGATGAATACTGCTCGGACAGTCTCGGAAATGACAGAAGCAAAAGAGGCTTTGGCGCGAAAAAATCAAACAGAAGATCTTCGCCACGCAGTTGAAGAAATCAGGATGATTAATGAGGCAGACTATATTGTCGTCATGGATATGAACCACATCCGCTACACACATCCTGTCAGCACAAGCATCGGCAAAAAATCCGAGGGTGCCGACGAAGAGGCGGCGTTTGCGGAGCACATTTATTTCTCAGAAGCAAAGGGCGAAATCGGCACGGCGGTCCGCGCTTTTTATCCGGTGAAGGATCATGATCTGAACCAGATAGGCGTTGTGCTTGTCGGAAAAACATTGCCGGGGATCACAGACATTTTGCTTCATTTGAAGCGTGATATCACATTCATCGTTGTGATGACACTCGGCTTCGGCCTCGCAGGTTCCTTTCTTTTGGCCCGCCATATTAAAAAACAAATGTTTCAGCTTGAGCCTCATGAGATTGTCCGCATGTATGAAGAACGGACAGCGACGTTTCACTCCATGAATGAAGGCGTCATTGCCATTGATAATCGGCTCATCATCACGATATTCAATGAAAAAGCGAAACAGATCTTTGAAGTGCAGGGGGATCTGGTCGGGAAGGTGATTTGGGACGTCCTCAAGGATTCACGCCTGCCGGAAATCGTGGAGCAGAACAAAGCGGTTTATAATGAAGAAATTCGTGTCAGCGGAAAGGTGATTATGAGCAGCAGAATTCCAATCGTCATGAAGAAAAAAGTTATCGGGGCTGTCGCGATTTTTCAGGACAGAACAGAGGCGGCGAAGATGGCAGAGGAATTGACTGGCGTCAGAAACTTTGTGGAAGCGCTCCGCGTCCAAAATCACGAGCATATGAATAAGCTGCATACGATCGCCGGTCTGATCCAGCTGGGGAAATCTGAAAAAGCCTTGCAGCTTGCATTCCAGACGTCAGCGGAGCAGGGAAACGCGACCGAATTTCTGCACCGCTCGATTCAAAATGATGCCGTTGCCGGTCTGCTATTAAGTAAAACCAGAAGGGGAAGAGAGCTCGGCATTGCTGTTCATATTGATGAAAACAGCAGTCTTCAGCAATTTCCTGAGCTCGTTGATCAGCATGATCTCGTCGTGCTTCTCGGCAACCTGATTGAAAATGCTTTCGGTTCATTTGAACCGGTTCAGTCTGATGACAAACGCATTGATATCAGCATCGAACAAGCAGATGATATCCTTGCTATTTTAATAGAAGATAACGGCTGCGGGATTGAACCGGCACACATGCCGCGCCTTTACGACAAAGGATTCACGGTCAATAAAGCAGGCGGCACAGGCTATGGACTCTATTTAGTGAAACAAATAACAGACAAAGGATCGGGCGCGATAGAGGTTGATTCATACGCGGGTAAGGGAACATCTTTTTCTATCGTTTTTCCAATGAAGGGGGAGGAATTGCAGCATGGCTCGTAAGGAATGGAAGGTTCTGCTCATCGAAGACGATCCGATGGTTCAAGAGGTAAATAAGGATTTCATCACAACTGTCAAAGGCTTTACCGTCTGTGCAACAGCAGGAAACGGTGAAGAAGGGATCAAGCTGATTAAAGAAAAACAGCCCGATCTCGTCATTCTCGATGTGTACATGCCGAAAAAAGACGGAATCAAAACCTTACAGGAGATCAGAAAGCAAAAAATTGAAGTCGATGTCATTGTCGTCTCCGCTGCAAAAGACAAAGAAACGATCTCTCTTATGCTGCAAAATGGGACGGCTGACTATATTTTAAAACCGTTTAAGCTTGAGCGAATGAGACAGGCGCTTGAAAAGTACAAGCAATACAAACAAAAAATAGAAGCGAGCGATACGCTGTCTCAGAAACAGCTTGATGCAATTCTGAATATTCCGCAGCAGGCCGTGCAAAATCTTCCGAAAGGGCTCAATCATTTCACGATGAATGAAGTTACTGCTATTATGAACAAACAAAACGCATCTCTTTCTGCGGAAGAGGTCGCCAAGGCGCTCGGCATCGCCAGAGTGACAGCCAGACGATACCTTGATTATTTGGAGAAAACCGGAGCGATTCAATTGGACGTTCAATACGGCGGAGTCGGCCGGCCCGTCAATCGCTATGTGTTGAAAAGATAAACCTGAGACCAAAAAGACCAAAATGTCCGTTATGATCATAAACTTCCCCCAATTATATGAAAACGCTATCATTATAGTAAGAAAGACACAAAGGCGAATAGGACAGGGGGATGAAGAATATGAAACTGTTTAAAAATTTAACAGTTCAGGTCATAACTGCGGTCATCATCGGGGTCATTGTCGGGCTGGTCTGGCCAAATGCCGGCAAAGAAATGAAACCGCTAGGCGATACATTTATCAATGCAGTTAAAATGGTGATCGCTCCAATCATTTTCTTCACAATCGTTCTTGGGATTGCAAAAATGGGCGATATGAAGAAGGTCGGGAAAGTAGGCGGAAAAGCATTTATTTATTTCGAGGTTGTCACCACCCTCGCGCTTATTATCGGTTTATTTGTCGTCAATATGATGAAGCCGGGCGCGGGTCTTGATTACAGCAAGCTTGAAAAGGGAGATGTATCACAATACACGCAAAATGGCGGTCAGGGAATCGACTGGATTGAATTTATCACACATATTGTTCCGTCTAACATGGTTGATGCCTTCGCAAAAGGGGACATTTTGCAGGTCTTATTCTTTTCTATTCTTTTCGGAGTCGGTCTTGCGGCATTAGGTGAAAAAGGAAAAAGCGTCATTGATTTCTTCGACAAAATTTCTCACGTCTTTTTCAAAATCATCGGCTACATCATGCGCGCCGCACCTATTGGGGCATTTGGGGCGATGGCATATACGATCGGGCACTTCGGTCTTGACTCTATCAAACCGCTCGCAAGCTTAATGATGTCGGTTTATATTACGATGTTCCTGTTCGTATTTGTTGCTTTAAATCTTATCTGTAAGCTGTACGGATTCAGCCTGTGGAATTACTTGCGCTTCATTAAAGATGAGCTTCTAATCGTGCTTGGCACCAGCTCTTCAGAATCGGTGCTTCCGCGAATGATGGATAAAATGGAGCGGTACGGCTGTTCAAAATCCGTTGTCGGGCTTGTTATTCCGACGGGCTATTCGTTCAACCTTGACGGCACATCCATTTATTTATCGATGGCGACTGTTTTTCTTGCACAGGTGTTTGGAGTAGACCTCAGCATTGGTCAGCAAATTACAATTATTCTCGTTCTGATGCTGACATCGAAGGGAGCGGCAGGTGTGACGGGAAGTGGATTTATTGTCCTTGCCTCAACACTGTCAGCGCTTCAGGTCATTCCGCTGGAGGGACTTGCGCTTCTGCTGGGAGTCGACCGGTTTATGAGTGAAGGTAGAGCAATAGTGAACCTGATCGGAAACGGAATCGCGACGATCATTGTTGCAAAAAGCGAAAACGAATTCGATGAAGCCAAAAGCATAGAGGCTGTTGACGGCATGAAAAAAATGAAAACAGCAGTCTGAAAAAACGGTGTCATACTCTTGCATGCGGTGTCAGGTGCTCGTCCCTACTGAACTTCAAGAGTTTCAATTTTTTTGAAAAAATGATAACATCCTAAAACGATAACCCGTTTTAGGATGTTATCAACTATCCGGAACGGTCCATCAAGGGCCGTTTTTTTAATTGTTTAAGAATTATTAAGGTATGGACAGAGACCTCAGCATTTTTTTGTTATATAATTTACAAATGGATACTATATTGAATGAAGGACGTTTGTCCTAACAGGAGTGTATAAATGACCGCTTTAGTTAAATTTTTTCAGCACCCGGGTGTAAGACGTTTTTCCATCTTTGTCGTATTAACTGGTGTGTTATATTTATTTAAGAGCATGATCAACTTAATATTGCTGACCTTCATTTTCACTTTTCTTATGGATCGGTTAGAACTTGTTGTACGACAGTTTGTAAGCCGGTTCTTCCGCGTGAGCCAGCGGGTTGTTATAACGTTTCTTTATATCCTGTTGGCCGTTTTGCTTACTGTGGGAGGATTTGTATTTTATCCGGTCGTCGCGGCGCAGATTCAGCAGCTGGTGAAGCAGATTAAACATATTGCGTACCACCCAGACACCATCCCTTTCTTTGATGAAATCACAAGTGTTTTCGGAGATATTAATATCAGCTCGTATGTCAAAGAGGGTTTCAATGTGGTGTATACGTATCTGGCCGATATTAGCACATTCGGTTTGCAGATCGTAATGGCGCTCATTCTCAGCATGTTTTTCTTATTTGAGAAAAAGCGGCTTTCTGAATTCATGGCGAAATTTAAAACGAGCAAAGTGGCGGTTTTTTATGAGGAGATTGCTTTTTTCGGAAGCAAATTTGCAAGAACGTTCGGCAAGGTGCTTGAAGCTCAATTCATCATTGCGCTCGTCAACTGTGTGCTGACGTTTATCGCGCTTTCGATTATGCATTTCCCGCAGCTGTTCGGGCTTTCGATTATGGTGTTCTTCCTTGGATTGATCCCTGTAGCGGGTGTCGTCATTTCTTTGATCCCGCTCAGTATTATCGCCTACAGCACTGGCGGCGGAATTTACGTTCTCTACATTGTGCTCGTCATATTCGCCATTCATGCGGTCGAAACATATTTCTTAAATCCGAAGCTGATGTCTGCGAAAACGGAGCTGCCGATCTTTTTCACTTTCACAGTCCTCATTTTTTCTGAGCACTTTTTCGGCATATGGGGTTTAATTATTGGGATTCCGATCTTTGTATTTCTTCTTGATATTCTAGATGTCACTAACAAGGAAGAAGGACCTAAAAGATCACGAGAAAAAAGTAACAAAAAATAGTTTACAAAATTGGAACTTTTCTGTATAAATAAACTAATCATATAAAAGTAAGCCACACGCTTAATCCTTTCGTAAGGAGTGGGGGACCCGATCTTTTGGGGTTAATTTTTCATCTGAAAAACGGACATCTCTTCGTCCGAACCCGTCAGCTAACCTCATCAGCGTGAAGAGAGTCCTGTGGTTTGATGATTCAAAGTCCGCGGGGGTCTCTCGCGGGCTTTTTTCAAAAAAAGGGGAGGAATGCAGATGAAACTGGCTACAAAGATTATCATCGCCTTGGTGCTAGGTGCGGTGACAGGGATTGTTCTTAATGTCACATCGCCTGAATTATTTGAAAATTTAAATAAGTTTGTATTCGGTCCGCTTGGCACCATCTTTTTAAATCTTATTAAAATGCTTGTCGTTCCGATTGTTTTTTTCTCACTGACACTCGGAGTAGCCGGTCTGGGTGATCCTAAGAAGCTTGGCAGAATCGGTGTCAAGGCGATTTCTTATTTTCTCCTCACAACAGCGGTGGCCATTACCATTGCCATCATTTTAGCTCTTGTTATTAAACCGGGAGAGTTCGGGACGTATGATACATCGTCTGCCGAATTCACTGCTGAAAAAGCCCCAAGTATTGCCGACACTCTTCTGAACATTATCCCTGCGAATCCAGTTCAAGCGATGACAGAAGGAAATATGCTGCAAATTATCGCTTTTGCCATTTTTGTCGGGCTTGGGATTACAATGCTCGGAAAAAAAGCGGATATGCTCCTCAAAGTCGTTGAACAAGGAAATGAATTGATGATGTACTTGGTGAATCTTGTCATGAAATTCGCTCCGTATGGTACATTCGGTCTGATTGCGACAGCTATCGGAAGCCAAGGATTCAGTGCAATGAAAGCGATGGGTTTGTACATGATAGTGGTCACAATTGCATTACTGATCCATGCAATCGTGACCTACGGATCTACGATTGCGCTTATAGCCAGAAAAAATCCGATTACATTTTTTAAAAATTTCTCAGAGGTCATGGTCGTTGCATTCAGTACATCCAGCAGCAATGCGACTCTGCCGATATCCATGGATGTGGCACAGAAGAAATTAAAAGTGCCTGAGCCGATCAGCAGCTTCGTGCAGCCGCTCGGCGCCACGATTAATATGGACGGAACAGCCATTATGCAAGGGGTAGCCACCGTTTTCATTGCGCAGGTATTTGGTCATGATTTGACATTCACTCAGCTGCTGATGGTGATACTGACGGCTGTTTTAGCAAGTATCGGAACCGCGGGTGTTCCTGGAGTCGGCCTGATTATGCTCGCCATGGTGCTTCAATCTGTCGGCCTGCCTGTTGAGGGGATCGGGTTAATTCTCGGAATTGACCGCCTGCTTGATATGCTCCGCACAGTAGTGAACACAACAGGAGACGCGGCCTGTGCCGTCGTCATTACAGAAACAGAGAAGAATAAGCAGCCTGAGCAGGCGCCGACTCTATCGGTTTAACCAAACATTTGGAAGCAACAAATGCTATAATACAAACAGTGCCTAATGTTTAGGCACTGTTTATTTTTGTCGAAAAGGAGGAAGGCTTTATGGCTGAGCCGATTTTACATATTGAAGGCCTCGATAAGAAGATAGGGTCTACTCAAATTTTAAAACAGATTAGCATGGATGTCATGGAGGGTGAAATCATCGGTCTCCTCGGTCCGAATGGTTCTGGAAAAACAACGCTCATCCGTATCATCGTCGGGCTGTTAAAACAAAATAGCGGAAGTGTGACAATCAGCGGATTCCATCATGATACAGAGTTTGAAAAAGCGATGGAGGCCGTTGGGGCGATCGTCGAAAATCCTGAATTTTATCCGTATTTGACTGGCTGGGAAAACCTCAAGCACTTTGCGAATATGCATCAAAAGATTGCAGATGAACGGCTTGATGAGGTAGTCGAACGTGTCGGTCTGACATCAGCGATCCACGATAAGGTGAAAACTTATTCCTTAGGCATGCGTCAGCGTCTCGGTATTGCACAAGCGATTATTCACCGGCCGAAGCTTCTTATTTTAGATGAACCGACAAACGGTCTCGATCCGGCGGGTATGAAAGATTTTCGTGATCATATCAAGGAGCTCGCAGAAATAGAAGGAACAGCAGTCCTGTTCGCCACTCATTTATTGCGTGAAGTTGAAGACCTGTGCGACCGTGTCATCATTATTCAAAAAGGTGAGATCAAAGCGGAAGTCAGCTTGCATGGAACAGATCAAAAAACAGAGAAAGCGGTCATTGAAGTGCAGCCGGAAGAAAAAGCGCTCAATTGGCTGACAGGCAATCAATATCATGCGGAGCGGCAAGACGGAGCGATTGTGATTGAAATAGCGAAAGAAAACATTCCGGAGCTAAACCGTTCACTTGTCGGACAAGGCCTGAATGTCTTTTCCATTACGCCTTACACGCAATCACTCGAGGATGAATTTATAAAAGCGACAACCGCTCATCAAGAGGAGGGAGAAGAGCTTGTCTAAATTAATTTGGAATGAACATATGAAACTTTTCAATCGGAAGGTCACACTGGTATCTCTCATCCTGATGGCGGTGTTTCAATTTTTCATGGCTTTGATCATTAAACGGATAGTCATCAGTGCCGGAACAGATGAAAACTTCATCGGCTATTTATCATATACACCGAGCCTGAACATCTTGCTGCAGGCTTTAACGATCGTGATTGCAGCGACAATTGTTTCAATGGAATTTGATAAAAAGACGATCAAATTTCTGCTTATTCGCCCGGTAAAACGCCAAAAGATTTTTTGGTCCAAATTAATCACAGTTGTGCTGGTCAGTTTCTATTTGTATCTGGCATACTACATTTTGGCATTGTTATTCGGTCTCATCTTTTTTGGCACATCAGTAAGCGCAGACTCAAAGACATTGCTGATGAATACTTTGGAGCTGATTGGGTCAAATTGGCTTGAAGCTGTCATGATGGGGTTATTCGGACTGCTTTGTTCTTCGCTGTTCCGCAACAGCGCAGTTGCAGTTGTCGTTTCTTTTGTTGTTTTATATGGAGCGAGTACACTTGTTCAGCTCATGAAGCTATTTGAAAACAAATGGGGCAGCTTTTTGCTTTTTGCAAATACTGATTTCACTCAATACAGCAGCGGACAGACAGTCCTGTTTTCAGGCATGACGCCGTGGTTTTCAGTAGGAATTATCATCATACATGCCATATTTTTTATCGCCGTTGGCTGGTGGTGCTTCTGCAAACGGGATGTTCGGGTTTAGAGGAAAAGAATGACATTTTTGTGAAAAAGCTCACGTAAATTAATATGATTTGATCTTTTGGTTTATACTATAGGTACTAACGGAGGTGTCTCGATCTGAGAAACTTTATTACCGCTTTACCGATTGTATTGCTGTTGGGATTCTCATTTGTGTCATTCATGTTTCAGTTTGAACATCTTGTTTATTTCAGACTCGCACTTGGATTGTTTTCTCTCGCGGGGCTGTACATGATATATAAAATGAAGACGGGTATCCGTTATTTTATCGTCTATCTGTATGCAAGCTGGATTGTGCTTGCGGCAGTAACTGCTTTTGAAGAGCCGATTTTTTCGAGCTTTTTCTTCGGCGGTCTGGTGATGACAATGGGTTACCTGACATATATGCTGATTTATCTCGGCATGAAACAAGACCGGGATGCAAATCCTGTGTAATCGCGCTGTTCCTTAGAGGAACGGCGTTTTTTCAATTCCGGAGAGAAAGGTTAACAGTTGCGGAATGCCGGCAGGAAATCTATAATACTTATTAAATTTATCGGAATTAGAAATTGGAGGGCTTCCGGATGTCATTATTTATACAAAACGATCAACAGCGGCGATGGGTGGAGAAAATCGGACGGATTGCGGATGAATGTCAGCAAACAGCAGCTGAAGATGACAAACAGGGGCGTTTTCCTGTGGGAAAAATACAAAAACTGCGTGATGCCGGGTATACGTCATTAACATTGCCGTCATCTTTTGGAGGAGAAGGCATTTCTGTTTACGATATGCTTTTGTTTCAAGAACGGCTTGCGCGGGGAGACGCTCCCACAGCACTAAGTATCGGCTGGCATTTGAGCGTAATCGGAGAGCTTGGAGAAGGAAACACCTGGGATAAAGACGTGTTTGCATGTATTGCGAAGGAAGTTCAAAACGGAGCCGTCATCAACAGGGCAGCGACAGAAGCGCAAACTGGAAGCCCGACAAGAGGAGGGCGTCCCGGCACCAACGCCGTTAAAAAGAATGGCAAGTGGACAGTGAACGGAAGAAAGACCTTCACCACGATGTCACAAGCATTGGATTATTTTTTAGTGACGGCATGGATTGAGGAAAAACAAACAACAGGCGTGTTTCTCATTCATAAAGATGACCCCGGTTTGTCGATTGAAGAAACGTGGGATATGAGTGCGATGCGGGCGACAGGAAGCCATGACCTTGTACTGAATGAGGTAACGCTTGAAGAGGAGAAGCTGGTGGAATTGCTTCAAGGGCCTCGGGGAGCGAAGCCGAATGGCTGGCTGCTTCACATCCCGGCGGTTTATCTGGGCATTGCTCGAGCGGCACGAGACTATGCGGTCCAATTCGCATCTGAGTATTCGCCAAACAGTTTGAAGGGGCCGATCAAAGATGTCCCGGCCGTACAGCAAAGAACTGGCGAAATGGAGCTTGAGCTGCTCAATGCCAAACATTTTCTTTTTCATATCGCTCAATTGTATGATGATCCTCAGCGCCGCCCTCATTTAAGAAGTGAGCTCGGTGCGGCGAAACATATCGTTACAAATGCGGCAATGTCTGTTGTCGATAAAGCAATGAGAATTGTCGGAGCCAGAAGCCTTGAACGAACCAATCCGCTTCAGCGCTATTATCGCGATGTGCGCGCCGGTCTTCATAACCCGCCGATGGATGACGCGGTGATCCAAAAATTGGCTGCAGAAGCATTTGAGTCATGAAGAAAAGATAACAAAATCCTAAAACGCAAACCGTTTTAGGATTTTGTCAACAATCTGGAAAAGAGCCTTCACGGCTCTTTTTTATGCATTGTTTTGCTTTTGCAGGTTTTTTAGATGCTTGCGGTCGATCCTGTCATAAATGATGTTCATCAGCTTTGGATTCCCGATAATCGCCTCTTTGTTCTCCTGAATCAGTTGTTGGTAGGTTTTCACTTTACGCTTCGGCATATCCCTGCGCCCTCCTGACATGTGTATATTCGCTTTCTAACTCCGTCAGCGACAATTCATACAAATGACGCTTTGACTTTTTGTATATACCATTCTGTATTAACAGATGAATGAGCTTTGTTTTTCTGATGTCTGCTGACTGAGGTGTCATTGTGTCACTAACCTCCAATCAAATAAAAATGATAATCATTATCAATTAAATTGAGTATACAATGTTCAGAATAGCCTGTAAAGACAATAGTAGTTTTATTTTTCTGATAAATTAAAGTGTTCAACAGATCGACAAAAAGTTTCCCGGGCAATATTTTCTGTCGAAATGTCGCTCTTCATTACATGCTGTCGCTGCTATTTTTCATATTTTGAACCATACTAAGCCATAGAATGGAGGCTGGTATTCAATGGAGCGGACGGAAAATCTGAAAAAGGGAGAAAAAGGGGCGCTCCTCAATATTTTGGCATATGTCATTCTTACTGTGGTGAAGCTCTTCATAGGGACTCTCTATCACTCTGAAGCGCTGAGAGCAGACGGATTAAATAATGGGACAGATATTGTTGCGTCAGCAGCGGTGCTGATCGGGCTGCGCATTTCTCAAAGACCGGCTGACAGTGACCATCCATATGGCCATTATCGGGCTGAAACGATTTCGTCTCTTGTTGCGTCTTTTATTATGATGACTGTCGGCATTGAAGTGTTAATCGGCGGAGGAAGAGCGATTACGGGCGGAACAACAGAAACGCCAAGTCTAATCGCCGCATGGACGGCTTTAGGCAGTGCCGTGTTTATGTACGGCGTCTATTTATATAATAAACGGCTGGCCGCATCCATTAAAAGCTCTGCCCTGATGGCAGCGGCAAAGGACAGCAGGTCAGACGCTTTTGTTAGTGCCGGAGCATTTATCGGCGTGATAGCATCCCGGCTGCAGCTGCCGTGGATTGATCCGGTAACAGCTTTTATCATTGGCCTCATCATTTGCAAGACGGCATGGGATATCTTTAAAGACGCTTCACATTCTTTAACAGACGGATTTCATGTGAAAGATTTGGAGCCTTACAAACAGACCGTTGGCAGGATTGAGAATGTACATCGTTTAAAAGATGTAAAAGCAAGATATCTAGGGAGCGCAGTTCATATTGAGATGGTCATCACGGTTGATCCGAAGCTTACAGTAGAAGAAGGACATGGCGTGGCAGATGAAGTAGAAGACAAAATAAAACATGAACATGATGTCACTCATGTTCATGTTCATGTAGAGCCTGACGACATAAAATAAGACTGTCAAACGAATTAGCTTATATGTTCAGATAAAAAATCAGTCACTTCTTCAGGCGTTTTGGCATTGGCGCTGTGAAGATGAGCTGTTTTTTCACCGTTTTTGAAAATAAGCAAGCTAGGAATGCCCATTACTTGGTATTTTTCAGCCAAATCAGGAAGCTCGTCTTTATTGAGCTCATACCAATCGTTTTGATTGTACTCTTCCAAGATGTCGCCGATGAACATATTCATGCGTGTGCAATCTGGACACCAATCAGCATAAAATTTCACGACGATTTCTTTATCAGATTGAATCAGTTCATTAAATTGTTCGTTTGTTGTGATTTTTTTCATATGTCACATCTCCTTTTCAATGTCATTTTAATATAAAATAAAAAGGAATTACATACATATGCCTTCAACATCAGCATGCCCAAAAATAATTAGATCATTTTCTCGTGAAAGTGATAAGATAGTAAAGATGAATTGTAGTGGGGGGAGTATCCATTGAAAACAAGTCTAGGATTAGTGTACGGAGGAAAGTCGGCAGAACATAATGTTTCTCTGCAGACAGCTCTGGCTGTAATCAAAGCGTTAAATACTGAGAAGTTTGATATACATCCAATTTATATAACTGAAAAAGGCGAATGGGTCAGAGGCGCCCGTTTAACTGAGCCTGTTTCAAATGTGAAAATGCTTCAATTTGAGCAAGGGGGCAGTGCTTTTTCTCCAGCTGCTCTGAACCAAGAGATGTTTCCGCAGGAAGTATCACAGCAAAATGAAGCCATCGACGTCGTATTCCCGCTCCTCCACGGACCAAACGGAGAAGACGGTACGATCCAAGGGATGCTTGAACTGCTGAATATTCCTTATGTCGGCAATGGTGTGCTTGCTTCCTCAGCCGGCATGGATAAAGTAGTTATGAAACATTTATTCGCGCAGGCCGGCCTTGCTCAGGCGAAATACGCAGCTTTCCTTAAGAAAGAGTGGACGCGTTCTCCGGAAGAAAGCTGTGAGCAGGTAGAACAGGAATTAGGCTACCCTTGCTTCGTAAAACCGGCTAACCTTGGCTCAAGTGTCGGAATCAGCAAATGCCGAAACCGTGAAGAACTGCAAAAAGCGTTTGAGCTTGCATTCCAATATGACCGAAAAGTCGTCGTTGAAGAAGGAATTAACGGTCGCGAAATCGAAATTGGTGTACTTGGAAATGACGATCCTAAATGCTCTGTTGTGGGAGAAATCGCGCCGAAAACTGATTTCTACGATTACAAAGCGAAATATGAGGACGGCGACACGGACCTTGTAATCCCGGCGATTGTGACCGATGAGGAATACGCGAAAATCAGTGATATGGCGATTAAGTCGTTTAAAGCGATCGATGGTTCAGGTCTTGTCAGAGCAGACTTTTTCCTGACAGCTGACGGCGAGGTTCTGATCAATGAAGTCAATACAATGCCTGGCTTTACACCTTTCAGCATGTTCCCGTTGCTTTGGAAAGAGGCCGGAGTGGAATATGCGGACTTGATTGAACAGCTTGTAGAACTTGCAAAAGAACGCCACGCTGAGAAACAATTCATTAAGCATACATTCTAATGTAGATGGACACTGCCGGTAAGAGGGCAGTGTCTTTTCCCGTATATACAAAAGAAAGAGAGGAATCTCACTTGATTAAGCGAACAGTTAAGAATATTGCCGATATGGTTAAAGGCACACTGACAAATCCGCAATATGAACAAACAATCATTCATGGAGTGGCAACTGATACAAGAAAACTGGAGCAACATCAGCTTTTTATCCCGCTGAAAGGGGAACGTTTTGACGGTCACACTTTTGTGCCGCGGGCTTTTGAAGCCGGTGTAGCAGCCGTTCTGTGGGATCGGTCTGAACCAAATCCGCCTGAGAATCATGCGGTTATTTTAGTAGACGATACTCTTCTAGCTCTTCAGCAGCTTGCGAAAGCTTATTTGCAAGAGCTTGGCGCCCGTGTCATCGGGGTAACTGGAAGCAATGGCAAAACGACAACAAAAGATATGATCCACGCCGTCCTGGGAACCCGGTACCGTGTCCATAAAACAGGAGGGAATTTCAATAATCACATCGGCCTGCCGCTGACTGTTTTAGCCATGCCTGAAGATACAGAAATCGCTGTATTGGAGATGGGAATGAGCGCCAAAGGAGAAATTGACCTTTTGAGCCGTCTGGCAAACCCGGATGCGGCAGTAATTACGAATATCGGTGAATCCCACATGCAAGACCTTGGCTCAAGAGAAGGCATTGCGGAGGCGAAACTGGAAATCATTAACGGGCTGAAAGAAGACGGCGTGCTGATTTATATCGGAGACGAACCGCTCCTTCAACAAGCATACAGCTGCCAAACGAAAACGTACGGAACTGGTGCGCAAAATGATTACCAGCTTCAGGATATCAGCCAGAGTGAAGCAGGAACCCATTTTACAATTAAAGGAATGAAAAAAACGTTTTTTATTCCGATACTCGGCAAGCACAATGTCATGAACGCCATGGCTGCGATTGCAGCAGGAGCTTATTTCGGCATCACACTTGAGGATGCGGCAAAAGGGCTGAGCGGACTAAAGGTAACTGGCATGAGACTTGAGCTCATCAAAGCAGACAGTGGGGTTTCGATTATCAATGACGCTTATAATGCGAGCCCGACATCCATGAAGGCTGCCATTCAATTGACAGAAAGCCTTGACGGCTACGGGAAAAAAATGCTCGTGCTCGGCGATATGCTTGAACTCGGCGATCTTGAAGAAACATTTCATAAAGAGTGCGGCGCTGTGATCAGCCCTGAGAAAATCGATCGCGTCTTTACGTACGGAAAACTGGGAGCGTTTATCGCGGAGGGCGCGTTGAAACATTTTGAAAAAGACCGCGTCAGTCATTACACTGAGAAAAAAGATCTCCTCCAAGCGGTGAAGGAAAGCGCGTCTAAGGGAGATTTGATTTTATTCAAAGCGTCCAGAGGTATGAAGCTTGAAGAAATCGTTAAAGATTTAATAGAGAGCCCGCTTTTATAAGAAAAAAATCCTGCGGAAAAACGCATATTGCGTCATAAAATAATATGATGTGCAAACACTAATGTATGCCGGCATGAAATTATGTATGTCTGGCAGGCTGCGGCTATGATACAATATATACAGGTTATTTCGCAATGCGAACATATTCGTCCGGACTTTCATCCGCTGACCCGAAGTTCTCCGCCGGACTTTTGAGAGCGGATGAGCCAGCCGGCATATTCGAGAAGCCGATCTGCTTCTCATCTTATTGAAAAACAAATAGTGTAATGGTAATATAAAATATAAAGTAATTCGGGCTTTGTATACGTATGGATCCTGTCCTTTCTGTCTAAAGGGCAGTTTTTAAGTGGTAAACCACGACATTACTGAAACAGCAATTAGAAGGAGTTTGAATAATTTGACTATAACGTTTCAAGATTTTAATTTAAGTTCTGATCTCATGAAGGCAATCAATCGTATGGGATTTGAAGAAGCAACACCAATTCAGGCACAAACGATACCGCTCGGACTTTCAAATAAAGATGTCATTGGACAAGCGCAAACAGGTACAGGTAAAACAGCTGCGTTTGGTATACCCCTTGTTGAAAAAATTAACCACGAGTCTCCTAATATTCAAGCAATCGTAATCGCACCAACCCGTGAATTAGCCATTCAAGTATCTGAAGAATTATATAAAATCGGACAAGATAAGCGTGCGAAGGTGCTTCCTATTTACGGCGGTCAGGATATTGGACGGCAAATCCGAGCATTAAAGAAAAATCCGCATATTATTGTGGGAACACCTGGACGTCTTCTTGACCACATCAACCGCCGCACAATTCGTTTAAACAATGTAAACACTGTTGTAATGGATGAAGCGGATGAAATGCTCAACATGGGATTCATTGACGACATTGAATCTATTCTTTCAAACGTGCCGAGCGAGCATCAGACACTTTTGTTCTCTGCGACAATGCCAGCGCCGATCAAACGCATTGCAGAGCGATTCATGACTGAGCCGGAACACGTAAAAGTAAAAGCGAAAGAAATGACAGTTTCTAACATTCAGCAGTTCTATTTAGAAGTGCAAGAGCGTAAAAAATTCGATACATTGACTCGTCTTCTTGACATTCAGTCTCCTGAGCTTGCGATCGTATTCGGACGTACAAAACGCCGTGTCGATGAGCTGGCTGAAGCTCTGAACCTTCGCGGATATGCGGCTGAAGGAATTCATGGTGACTTAACGCAGGCGAAACGTATGGTTGCGCTTCGCAAATTTAAAGAAGGTGCAATCGAAGTTCTTGTCGCAACTGATGTTGCCGCTCGCGGACTTGATATCTCAGGTGTAACACACGTATACAACTTTGACGTACCTCAAGATCCTGAAAGCTACGTTCACCGTATCGGAAGAACAGGCCGTGCAGGAAAAACAGGTATGGCAATGACGTTCATCACACCGCGTGAGAAAAGCATGCTTCGCGCAATTGAACAAACAACAAAACGCAAAATGGACCACATGAAGGAGCCTACACTTGATGAAGCGTTAGAAGGCCAGCAGCAGGTTACTGTTGAACGTCTTCGCACGGCTATCAGTGAAAACAACCTGAACTTCTACATGACAGCGGCAGCTGAGCTGCTTAAAGATCATGATGCAGTAACAGTGGTTGCGGCGGCTATCAAAATGTCTACAAAAGAGCCGGATGCTACACCGGTTCGCTTGACGGACGAAGCGCCAATGGTCAGCAAACGCTACAAAAACCAGCGTTCTTCTAAAAGAAGAGACGGACAAGGCGGCGGCTACCGCGGCGGCGGAAAAGGGAAAAGCAGCAACAACAACCGTTCTTCCTATGACAAAAAGCGTTCAAACGATCGCCGTTCTTCAGGTGACAGACGCCAGAAAAAATCATACTAATACGATTAATTAAAGCCCAAAACATGACGTTTTGGGCTTTTTTATGTTTACGATTGGTTATTCAGCAAACTTGCAGCTGACGAATGCTGTTTTTCTATGTATGCTTAAAAATGAAACCATTTCTATATAAGAGACGTATAGGTAACCAACGAAAAAAGGGAGGTAGGTAATTTGAGAGACCAGCCAAAAAACCAAATCAGTCCAGACGGATTAAAGGTTTGGCGACTTCAAGAAATCATCATATCCGCTGTCTGCTTGCTTATCATCATAGCGGCTGCAGTGTTAAGCTATTATTTTCACTGGCCATACTGGATCAGCGGCGGGCTCGGAGCGGTTTGGCTGCTGGGTTCGATTGTGACGGTTTTTATCGTTCCGAAGATCCGTCATAAAGTGTGGCGCTATGAAGTCCATGAACATGAAATAGATATTCGGTCAGGCATTTTTGTGGTGACGCGTGTGATTGTCCCGATGGTCAGGGTACAGCACGTCGATACATCGCAGGGACCGATATTGAAAAAGTACAATCTGGCAACGGTGAAAATTTCCACGGCCGCGACCGTTCACTCAATTCCTGCTTTGGAGATGGAGGAAGCGGATCGGCTGAGAGACTCCATTTCTCGCCTGGCAAGGGTGACTGACGATGATGTCTGAACCGAAACGCCTGCACCCGGCGGCAGTTATTTTGAATTTATGCCATACCATCATTCAAACGATAAAAAATATCATTCTGCCATTCTTTTTTGTGTATATCGTCAATTCGAACAATACTGTCCGTTTTTACGGAGCTATTGCGCTTGGTATACTGTTTATCTGGCTAATAATAGCAAGCATCATCAATTGGAGAAGGTTTACCTATCGAATTGAAGATGATGAATTTAGAATCGAAGAAGGTTTGTTTGTTACGAAAAAGCGATACATATCGATCGAGCGTATTCAAACAATGAATACGAGCGCAGGAGTGGTCCAGCAAATCTTTAAGCTTGTGAAGCTGCAAATTGAAACAGCAGGCGGAGGCAAGGAAGCGGAAGCTGTACTTTCTGCTATTTCTGTTGAAGAAGCCGAACGCATCAAGGAAGCCGTCTTTAAGCGGAAAGCCCAAAAGCACAAAAGCGAACAAGATGAAGAATCACCTGAAGCTGAGCAGGAGTTCATTCCGGCTGTTGAGCAGCAAGAACATTATCGGATGAACGTAAAAGAGCTGCTTATGGCCGCTTCCACGTCCGGCGGAATCGGAGTGATAATCTCTGCTGTATTTGCGCTTTTTACACAGCTTGACGAAGTACTGCCGATGGATTGGTTTTTCGATAAATTTTCCTTTCTTCATCACGCAAGCATCGGCATTTACGCTGTCCTTATTTTTATTGGTTTATTGATCGCCTGGGTGTTCAGCATCGCCGGTATGATGTTTAAATACGCGAATTTTCAAATCATAAAAAAAGAGCAGGAATTGGTGATTTCAAGAGGGATTATTGAAAAACACCAAGTCACCGTTCCGCTTCGAAAAATACAAGCCATTAAAATAAAAGAAAACATCATACGCCAGCTTTTCGGCTTTGTGACGGTATCTATCGTCAGCGCGGGAGGAGGCGACAGAGAAAAAGAAGAAGGCGCATTGACTATTCTTTTTCCGTTGATTCATAAGAAAAAGCTTCCTCACATGCTCCGGACGTTTACACCGGAATATACGCTGGAAGAAACCGTCTGTCGTCTGCCGCGCCGCGCGTTGAAACGATATCTGTTCCGTTCCGTCATTTTTTCACTCTTTTTGATCATTCCAATATGCATCTTCTTTCAGCCATGGGGTTATCTGACGATTATCTTACTTCCGATTGAATTGATCCTCGGCTACCTCGCGTATAAAGATGCATCATGGACGATCAGTGGAGACCGCTTTCAATTGACGTCCAGATTTATCAGCAGAACAACCGCCATTGTGTTAAAAAGACGAATGCAGGTTTGTAAGTTCAGCCAATCCTATTTTCAAAAGAAGGGCCGCTTGTACACCATTTCGACCTCGGCAAAATCATCGAGCCATATGGAAGAGTTAACGGTGAGGGATATAGGGGAAGAGGATGCAGACTTCATTTTAAACTGGTACTCATATGAAAGAGCGGACGATTAAAACCGCCGCTCAAGCGTATTGACAACCCCTTGCATTCGTTGTCAGTCCTGCGCGTTGGTGCTCGCGAATTACCATTCGCTCTGCTCCGCTCGTCCTTCCTAGACTGCAAGGATTTTCAATCACGCTGAAAAGATGACAACATCCTAAAATGAAAACCGTTCTAGGATGTTGTCAACAATCTGAAGCGACGGTTAAAACCGCCGCTCTTTTTTTTGCACACATAAAAACGAGAGGAGAAATCCGCCGCAAAGTCCAAACAGATGGGCCGTCATGTTAATATTGGAGTTGATAAACGACATGAGCACGGCAAATGCGAGCAGTGTGAGAATCATTTTAGAATGCTCCTGACCGATCAGCTCTTTGCGAAAAAGAACCATAAACAAATACACCCCGAACAGTCCGAAAATCGCGCCTGAAGCCCCGACATGCACGTAATCAAGCGGCTCTGCGACATATGTGCCGATGTTGCCGATGATGCCGGAGCCGGCGTACACAAGCAGGAAACGCGCTTTTCCCAGCATACGTTCCAAAGCCGGGGCAAATAAAAAGATGGACATGGAATTAAACAGCAGATGGGTAAAACCGGCGTGCAGCAAAACTGGGGTGATCAGCCGCCACCATTCACCGTTTGCGACGCCTAGATTATAGCCTGTGACTGCATCTCTCCATAACGCAACTGAATGGACAGGAAGTGAAAAAAGTAGCCAGAGAACGGCTTGTAAGGCCAATATAAAGGTGACAATGGGATAAAGTCTGATAAACGTTTGTACATTTTCCGTCCGTATAAACATTCCGAGCCCCTTTTCTTATTTTGATATTTCTATCGTAACACGTTTATGAGACAAACCATTCGAATAGTACATACGCAAAGGAGGTTATTATACATGATTTATGGCATTGGAATAGACATCATCGAGCTTAATCGAGTCGCTTCGATGGCCGGCCGCCAGAAAAGGTTTGCAGAGCGTGTGTTGATGCAGAGCGAGCTGGACCAATACCAAGGGCTTTCAGAGAGCAGAAAAATCGAATTTCTCGCGGGCAGATTTGCGGCAAAGGAAGCATTCTCGAAAGCGTATGGCACTGGTATAGGGAAGCGGCTCAGTTTTCAAGACATTGAAATTAAGAAAGATCCTAATGGCAAGCCTTATATCACTTGTGCGAAGCTGAGCCAAGCCGCTGTCCACGTATCGATCACTCATACAAAAGAATATGCAGCCGCGCAGGTTATCATTGAAAGGTTGTCAAGCTAGTCTGCATATTAGGGAAACCCCACTCATATATTTGATAGTGCATTAAGGGAGACAAGTTGTTTGAGGCTTTTATGGTACGCATTCGTTCTGTCTAACGTGTACCGAGCGTACCGTTAAAGCCAAACAAGCGATTTCTTCCTTTTACATCAATTGAGAAAAAGGGGTTGAAAAAGGTGAGAAAAAGCTTTGTTTTGCTTTTAACGGGACTGCTTGCTGTCCTTATTCTTTCTGCCTGCGGGCAAAAAACACAGCAAGATATTGTGACCGGTTTAGATGAAAAGGCGAAAGAATACACCTCGTACAAAGCAAAAGCGAAAATGACCATCGAGACAGGGAGTGAGCCTCAAGTATACAATGTGGAAATCTGGCACAAAAAGCCATCTCTGTACAGGGTTTATTTAGAAAATTCCAAAAAGGACCAAAATCAAGTCATTTTACGAAACGAAAACGGAGTATTTGTTCTCACGCCGTCTTTAAATAAGAGCTTCAGGTTTCAAAGCGACTGGCCGAACAACAGCAGCCAGATCTACCTGTTTGAATCGCTCGTAAAGGATGTTCAAAACGATTCGGATGCGGTCTTTACTGCGAAAGAAAAGAAATACGTATTCGAAACAAAAACGAACTATCAGCATAATAAAATGCTGCCAACACAAGAAATCACATTTAACAAAAAAGATATGAGCCCATCCTCTGTCAAAGTCATGGATACTGACCGGAAAGTCATGGTAAAAGTAGAATTCAGCAGTTTCGAATTTAATAAACAATTTGACAAAGAATCATTTGATGAAAAGAAAAATATGACTCTTTCCCAAATGGATGTCGCTACAAGTGCGAAGCCATCCGAGACATTCGCGGTCAAAACACCTCTTGAACTGCCGCTTGGCGTAAAACTTCTTGAAGAAAAAGATATTTCTACTGAGGATGGAAAGCGGATCATCATGACTTTCGGAGGAGAAAAATCATTTACCTTAATTCAGGAAAAAGCCCAAATTGCCAAAGCTTCTTCCTCAATCACAATGAACGGCGAGCCGGTAAACCTTGGCTACACTATCGGCGCCTTGTCGGATGCTTCATTATCATGGACATATGCCGGCGTAGATTACCTTCTCTCCTCTGAAAACCTTTCGAAAGAGGAAATGGTGACAGTCGCGAAAAGCATGCAAGGTCAATCATCTAAATAAAAGCTGAAGGCCAAACACTTGGCCTTTTTTTCGTTTGGCATCGTTTCCCTTTGCCCTTTAATTTTAGTATGATATGTAAATAATAATGAATAAAAGCTAGGAAGTGTCATAATGAGCACAAAACCTTTTTACAGAGATACGTGGGCGGAAATCGACTTGTCCGCGATAAAGGAAAATGTCAGTAATATGAAAAAACATATCGGCGAACATGTCCATCTGATGGCAGTTGTAAAAGCGAACGCCTATGGGCATGGTGACGCAGAAACAGCGCAGGCGGCTCTTGACGCAGGTGCTTCATGCTTGGCCGTAGCCATTCTCGATGAAGCGATTTCATTACGTAAGAAAGGTCTGAAGGCACCTATATTGGTGCTTGGAGCGGTTCCTCCGCAATATGCGGAAATTGCGGCCCAATATGACGTGACATTAACAGGTTATTCTGTTGAATGGCTTCAGGAGGCTGCCCGCCACTTGAAAAAGGACTCTCTTCGTTTTCATTTGAAGGTCGATACGGGGATGAACAGGCTTGGGGTAAAAACTGAAGAAGAAGTTCGTCACGTGATGGCGGTTCTTGACCGCAATCCCCGTTTAAAATGCAAAGGGGTATTTACTCATTTTGCGACAGCGGATGAAAAAGAAAGAGACTATTTTTTCATGCAATTTGAGCGTTTTAAAGAACTGATTGCTCCGCTCCCGCTAAAGAAAATGATGGTGCACTGCGCGAACAGCGCCGCCGGCCTCCGTCTGAAAAAAGGCTTTTTCAATGCAGTCCGCTTCGGTATCGGCATGTACGGCCTCCGTCCGTCGGCCGACATTACAGATGAAATACCGTTTGTGCTGCGTCCCGCATTTACCCTGCATTCAACGCTGTCTCATGTCAAATTGATCAAAAAAGGCGAAAGCGTCAGCTATGGAGCGGAATACACAGCGGAAAAAGACACATGGATCGGGACGGTGCCTGTCGGATATGCGGACGGATGGCTTAGAAAATTGCAAGGAACCGAGATTCTTGTGAAGGGAAAACGTTTGAGAATCGCCGGGCGAATTTGCATGGACCAGTTTATGGTGGAACTGGATCAGGAATATCCGCCAGGCACAAAAGTCACGTTGATTGGCAGGCAGGCAAATGAATATATTTCCATGGATGAAATTGCAGACAGGCTTGAAACCATCAACTACGAGGTGTCTTGTACAATAAGTTCCCGTGTTCCCCGTATGTTTTTGGAAAATGAGAGTATAATGGAAGTGAGAAATCCTTTATTGCAGGAAAATGCAAGCAAATAGCTCACCCCAATGAAGAATTCATAAAACAGCTTTGCTTGATGAGTGAATAATGGTATCATTATCACTGGATGGATAAAGAGTCGTATCCGTAAGTTTGGTGGAGGTGTATGTTTTTTGTCTGAATCCAGCGCAAGAACCGAAATGAAAATCAGCCTGCCTGAAAACCTAGTAGCTGAATTGGATGGTGTAGCGATGCGGGAGAAACGAAGCAGAAATGAACTGATATCACAAGCAGTGAGAGCGTATGTCAGCGAACGAACAACTCGTCACAATCGTGATTTGATGAGACGCGGCTATATGGAAATGGCGAAAATCAACCTGAATATTTCTTCTGAGGCTCACTTTGCGGAGTGCGAGGCTGAAACGACAGTTGAGCGCTTAGTCAGCGGAGGATAATCATTTGATTGTGAAACGCGGCGATGTTTATTTTGCTGATTTATCTCCTGTTGTTGGCTCAGAACAAGGCGGAGTGCGCCCGGTTTTAGTGATCCAAAATGACATCGGAAATCGCTTCAGCCCAACTGCTATTGTTGCAGCCATAACAGCCCAAATACAGAAAGCGAAATTACCAACCCACGTCGAAATCGATGCAAAACGCTACGGTTTTGAAAGAGACTCCGTTATTTTGCTGGAGCAAATTCGGACGATTGACAAGCAAAGATTAACGGATAAGATTACTCATCTGGATGATGAAATGATGGATAAGGTTGATGAAGCCTTACAAATCAGTCTGGCACTCATTGATTTTTAGACATATGTACAGGTTGCTCAAATAGAGCAACTTTTTTTGTTTTCAAAAAACATAAGCGATATAATAGTGGAATAACGAAAAAAATATGTTGTTTTTTATCGGGAGGTAAGCGAATTTGATGTCGAATCAGACTGTATACCAGTTCATTGCCGAGAATCAAAATGAACTGCTCCAACTTTGGACTGACACACTAAAAGAATTAAGCGAGCAAGAATCATATCAGCTGACTGACCAAGTGTATGAAAATATATCTAAAGAGTATATCGACATTCTGCTTTCATCTGTTAAGGATGACAGCACTGCTGAAGACCAAATCAGCGAACTGGCGCTGAGAGCCGTTCAAATCGGACTTTCTTTGAAGTTTCTGGCTACGGCGCTGACTGAATTTTGGAAGCGTCTCTATATGAAAATGAATGATAAGAGATTGCCAGATCAAGAAAGTACGGAATTAATTTGGCGAATGGAGCGCTTTTTCAGCCCGATTAATACAGAAATCTTAAATCAATACTCAATCTCATGGGAAAAAACAGTATCACTGCAAAAAATCGCGCTCCAGGAGCTATCGGCGCCGCTCATCCCGGTATTTGAAAATATCACCGTAATGCCGCTTGTCGGAACCATTGATACCGAACGCGCAAAGCGCATTATGGAAAACCTGCTTAACGGCGTCGTCAAACACCGTTCCCAAGTTGTGCTGATTGACATTACAGGTGTCCCTGTCGTCGATACGATGGTTGCCCATCATATTATTCAGGCATCTGAAGCGGTAAGGCTTGTCGGAGCAAAATGCCTGCTCGCTGGAATCCGTCCGGAAATTGCTCAAACCATCGTTAATCTGGGCATTGATTTATCTCAAGTTATAACTAAGAATACCCTGCAAAAAGGAATTCAAACAGCTTTGGAAATGACAGATCGAAAAATCGTTTCATTGGGGGAATAACATTTTGAGACATCCGAAAATCCCGATCTTGAAACTGTATAATTGCTTATTAGTGTCCATTCAATGGGAACTAGATGACCAAACTGCATTAACCTTTCAAGAAGACTTATTAAATAAAATATACGAAACAGGTGCTAACGGAGTTGTGATTGACCTGACTTCTGTCGACATGATTGATTCTTTTATCGCTAAAGTGCTTGGCGATGTAATCACGATGTCTAAATTAATGGGCGCAAAAGTGGTTTTGACAGGAATACAGCCTGCTGTAGCAGTGACGCTGATTGAACTCGGAATCGCACTTGAGGAAATTGAAACTGCGCTCGACTTAGAGCAAGGGCTTGATACATTGAAGCGGGAATTGGGGGAATAGCGAATGAACGACCAATCCTGTGTGAAAATCATGACAGAATGGGATATCGTGGCTGCTAGACAACTGGGGCGAAACGTTGCCAAAGAACTGGGTTTCGGCACGGTAGACCAGGCTAGGATTACGACGGCTATTTCAGAATTAGCCAGGAACATTTATTTATATGCCGGCAAAGGCCAGATCGGAATTGAACAAGTCTTAGACAGAGGAAAAAAGGGTTTAAAAATCATAGCGGAAGACCAAGGGCCGGGAATTCCTGATATCCGCAAAGTCATGGAAGACGGATTTTCAACGTCTGGCGGACTCGGAGCGGGACTTCCCGGCGTGAAAAGGCTGATGGATGAATTCAGTTTAAATTCCGTAGCGGGGGAAGGAACAGAGATACAAGCCATTAAGTGGCTTCGGTAGGAGGTTAGAAAGTGGATTTCAGGGAGGTTATTGAGCAGCGGTATCATCAGCTGCTTAGCCGATATATCGCCGAATTAACAGAAACATCTTTATATCAAGCCCAAAAATTCAGCCGAAAAACAATCGAGCATCAAATTCCTCCGGAAGAAATCATCAGTATTCACAGAAAAGTGCTGAAGGAGCTGTATCCAAGTCTCCCGGAAGATGTTTTTCATTCGCTGGATTTTTTAATAGAAGTCATGATTGGATATGGAATGGCTTATCAGGAGCATCAAACACTAAGGGGAATACAGCAGGAAATCAAATCAGAAATTGAAATCGCGGCCAATGTCCAGCAGACTCTGCTCGGAACAAAGATCCCGATGGAAGAAGCGCTGGATATCGGGGCCATCAGTGTGCCTGCTAAACAGATGAGCGGTGATTATTACCATTTTGTAAAAGACAAGGAATCGATTAATATCGCAATCGCGGACGTGATCGGAAAAGGCATTCCGGCTGCTCTTTGTATGTCCATGATTAAATATGCGATGGATTCTTTACCGGAAACGGGCATACACCCTTCTCAGGTGTTGAAAAACTTAAACCGAGTTGTTGAACAAAACGTTGATGCGAGTATGTTTATTACGATGTTTTATGCAAATTACAATATGGATAAACATCAAATTACATATGCTTCAGCGGGACATGAACCGGGATTTTACTATTCTCAAAAAGACAACACGTTTTACGATTTAGAAGCCAAAGGACTTGTTCTCGGCATTTCGCAGGATTATGACTACAAACAATTCGATCAGCACCTCGAAACGGGCGATATGATTGTCTTATTTTCTGACGGTGTCACAGAATGCAGAACGGAAAACGGTTTCTTGGAGCGTCCTGATCTGCAGAAGCTTATTGAGGAACATATGTGTTCTTCCGCGCAGGAAATGGTCAAAAACATTTATGACAGCCTCCTCAAATTGCAGGATTTTCAGCTTCATGATGATTTTACGTTAATTGTTTTGCGAAGAAAGGTTTAGCATCAATCAGCCGAGGGTATAAGACAATTAATGATTTGAAGGATAATTTGAGGTGATATGCATGAATATAAATGTTGATGTAAAGCAAAGTCAGAATGATACGCAAGTAAATATTGCAGGAGAAATAGATGTATATTCAGCTCCGGTGCTCAGAGAGAAACTCGTTCCTCTGGCAGAACAAGGCGCTGATTTAAGAATTTGCCTGAAAGATGTCAGCTACATGGACAGTACCGGACTCGGCGTTTTTGTAGGCGTCTTTAAAACAGTCAAGAAACAAGGCGGTTCGCTGAAACTTGAAAATCTTTCTGATCGGTTGATCCGTCTGTTTGAGATTACAGGCTTAAAGGACATTATTGATATTTCTGCAAAGTCAGAAGGTGGAGTACAATGAAGAATAACGCTGATTACATCGAAATGAAAGTGCCGGCCCAGCCTGAATATGTAGGAATTATCAGGCTGACACTGTCAGGCATCGCGAGCAGAATGGGTTATACGTACGATGAAATTGAAGATCTCAAAATCGCAGTCAGTGAAGCGTGTACAAATGCGGTTCAACACGCTTACAAAGAAGATAAAAGCGGAGAAGTGTCAATCCGATTCGGTGTGTTTGAAGACCGTTTAGAGGTCATTGTGGCAGATGAAGGAGACAGCTTTGATTTTGATCAAAAGCAGCAAGATTTAGGGCCGTACACTCCTTCTCACACAGTTGATCAATTATCAGAAGGAGGGCTCGGTCTATATTTAATGGAAACGCTCATGGATGAAGTCAGAGTGCAAAACAACTCCGGCGTCACCGTAGCGATGACAAAGTATTTAAATGGGGAGCGAGTTGATCATGACACAACCATCAAAAACTACGAAACTAACTAAAGATGAAGTCGATCGGCTCATAAGCGATTACCAAACAAATCAAGATGAACAGGCGCAAGAAACGCTTGTGCAAGTATATACAAATTTGGTTGATATGCTTGCGAAAAAATATTCAAAGGGCAAAAGCTTCCATGAGGATCTCCGCCAGGTCGGCATGATCGGTCTGCTCGGTGCCATTAAGCGATACGATCCCGTCGTCGGCAAATCGTTTGAGGCTTTTGCCATTCCGACAATTATCGGGGAAATTAAACGTTTCCTTAGAGACAAAACGTGGAGTGTTCACGTGCCGAGACGGATTAAAGAGCTGGGTCCAAGAATCAAAATGGCGGTTGATCAGCTGACAACTGAAACACAAAGGTCTCCGAAAGTAGAAGAGATTGCTGAATTCCTCGATGTTTCAGAAGAAGAGGTTCTTGAGACGATGGAAATGGGTAAAAGCTATCAAGCATTATCCGTTGACCACAGCATTGAAGCGGATGCGGATGGAAGCACTGTCACGATTCTTGATATCGTCGGATCTCAGGAGGACGGATATGAGCGGGTCAACCAGCAAATGATGCTGCAAAGCGTGCTTCACGTCCTCTCAGACCGCGAAAAACAAATTATTGATCTAACGTATATTCAAAACAAAAGCCAAAAAGAAACTGGGGACATTCTCGGTATATCTCAAATGCACGTCTCGCGTCTGCAGCGAAAAGCTGTGAAGAAGCTCAGAGAGGCCTTGATTGAAGATCCCTCGATGGAGTTAATGTAATGATTCAGGTTGAAGAAAACGAGCACATTCAAACACTTGTATACCAACTGAATAAAGAAGGAAAATCAATCTGCGGCGACAGCTTTTTTATGAAAGCTGATGATAAGGAGTTAATTTGTGCGGTAGCTGACGGACTTGGAAGCGGATCGCTTGCCAACGAATCTTCTGCAGCCATCAAAGACTTAGTGGAAGATTATGCGAATGAAGACGTACAAAGCATTATCGAACGCTGTAATCAGGCGATGAAAAACAAAAGAGGCGCTACAGCATCTATTCTGAAGATTAATTTTGAACAAAGACAGTTTACGTACTGCTCTGTCGGAAACGTACGGTTTATTCTGCATTCTCCATCTGGTGACAGCTTTTATCCTCTGCCGATATCTGGCTATTTATCAGGCAAGCCGCAAAAATACAAAACGCACACCGCCACTTATGAAAAGGGTTCAAAGTTCATTATACATACAGATGGGCTTGACGTACCCGACATCCGCTCCCACTTGAAAAAAGGCCAGTCGGTAGAAGATATATCGAATTCGCTGAAAATGTATACGACATCAAGAAAAGATGATCTGACCTATATTCTTGGGCAACTGTCCTAGGAGAACAGAAAATGAGAAGCCGGAACGTCGGCTTCTTTTTTTTCGATTGGCCATCAAACAGACATATGAGCATAAAAACCGGCAGCGCTGACTGTCTTTTTTTATGTGTTTTTTTCGGTTTTTGATACACTAGAGAAAGAACGACAAAATTGGAGGCTTTGGTTACATGGAAACGTCAGCCCTTTTAAAACAGCAAATTGCGAAAGAAATAGGATTATCACAAAAACATGTTGAAAGTGTCATCCATCTGCTTGAGGACGGCAACACAGTTCCATTTATCGCCCGATACCGTAAAGAGCAGACGGGTTCAATGGATGAGGTTCAGATTCAGACGATTTCTGAACGCTGGCAATACATACAACACCTGACTCAGCGAAAAGAAGAGGTCATCAGACTCATTGCAGAGCAGGATAAACTGACAGATGACGTAAAACGAAAAATTGAGCAGTCGGTGAAGCTTCAGGAAGTCGAAGACCTTTACCGCCCGTATAAACAAAAACGAAAAACGAAGGCAACAGTCGCGAAAAGCAAAGGCCTCGAACCGCTTGCTGACTATATCCTGACGCTTCCGCAGGATGACCGTCTCTCAGAAACGGCAGACCGATACATCAGTGAAGAAAAAGAAGTATTCACACGAGAGGAAGCAATTGAAGGCGCCAAGCATATTATTGCAGAACAAATCTCAGACGAGCCGAGTTTCAGAAAGTGGATTCGCCAGGAAACCTTTAAAAAAGGAATCATGAAGTCTGCAGCCGGAAAATCGGCAGACACCGACGAGAAAAATGTATATGAAATGTATTATGAGTATGAAGAGCCAATCGCAAAAGTCGTTCCGCACAGAGTGCTGGCGATGAATCGCGGTGAAAAAGAAGACATTTTAAAGGTGTCTATCGAACCGCCAGCGGACCAGATTAAGGCGTATTTAGAAAATCAAATCATCAAAAACCGCTCAACGTCTGTAAAAGAAATCTTGCAGGAAACGATTGAAGACAGCTATAAAAGACTGATTCAGCCGGCAGTCGAACGTGAAATCAGGAAAGAGCTGTCAGAAAAAGCGGATGAGCAGGCGATTCATATTTTCTCCGAAAACTTAAGAAAACTTCTTCTTCAGCCGCCGATGAAAGGCAAAACCGTTCTCGGTGTTGACCCAGCCTTCCGAACTGGATGCAAGCTCGCTGTGTCTGATGAGACCGGAAAAGTTTTGGAGATTGATGTCATCTATCCGCATGCGCCAGTCAACAAAACAAAAGAAGCTCATGAAAAAGTGAAAAAGATTCTTGAGCAGCATCAAGTCGAGATGGTGGCAATCGGAAACGGGACGGCATCCAGAGAAACGGAGCAGTTCATTGTCAATGTACTGAAGGACATGCCCCGCAAAATTTATTATGTGATCGTCAATGAAGCAGGAGCAAGCGTGTATTCAGCTTCTGAGCTTGCCAGAGAAGAATTTCCAAAGCTTCAGGTTGAAGAGCGCAGTGCTGTATCTATCGCGCGAAGACTTCAAGACCCGCTTGCTGAACTCGTGAAAATCGATCCGAAATCTGTTGGCGTCGGACAGTATCAGCATGACGTCAGTCAAAAACGATTAAATGAATCTCTGCGGTTCGTTGTTGAAACGGTCGTAAACAAAGTGGGAGTAAACGTCAACACAGCATCAGCCGCGCTGCTTCAATATGTAGCGGGATTATCAAAGTCTGTTGCAGGCAATGTTGTCAAAAAACGCGATGAAATCGGAAAGTTCTCCAATCGAAAAGAACTAAAGGATATTCCAAGGCTCGGTGCAAAAACCTATGAACAATGTATTGGCTTCTTAAGGGTACAGGAAGGGACAGAGCCTTTGGACAGAACGGGCATCCACCCGGAAAGCTATAAAGAAACGAAAGCGTTATTGAAAAAGCTCAGCCTTTCAACAGAACAAATCGGTACAGCGGAATTGAAGGATAAAATCAATCAGCTCGCGCTTTCTGAAACGGCACAAGAGCTGGGAATCGGAGAAATCACTCTGAAAGACATTTGTGAACAGCTGACAAGGCCGGAACGCGATCCCCGCGATGAGGTGCCAAAGCCTTTGCTGAAAACAGACGTCCTTCAACTGGAAGATTTGAAAGAGGGAATGGAGCTCCAAGGCACCGTACGCAATGTAGTGGACTTCGGAGCGTTTGTTGATATCGGAGTCAAACAAGACGGATTAGTGCATATCTCCAAACTCAGCAATCAATTCGTCAAGCATCCTCTTGATGTCGTATCGGTTGGCGATATTGTCACAGTTTGGGTTGACGGCGTAGATGTGCAAAAAGGCAGAGTATCGCTGTCTATGATAAAATAAAAGCACTGCTTACGAGCAGTGTTTTTTCCTATAGAAATACCAGCATTGATTCAGCAGTTTAATTTGGTAATTGTCTTTCTCAAGGAATGCTTTTTGCATCTGTTTTTTAAGCCAATTTGGCATAGGCTCATTCCTCCTCAGCTTTTATCATAAGAGGGACAGTGATTACCATATTGTATGCGGACGGTGAATTGTCCCGTTCAATGTTTTTTAAGTGAGGTGCACGATGGATAATAAAGAGCTTCAAAAGCTGACTGAGGATATTTCAGAAACGTATTTTAAAAAGCCGTTCCGCCATGAGGCGCTTTTTAATAATAGGCTTAAAACGACGGGCGGAAGGTATCTGTTAACTTCCCACAACATTGAATTGAATAAAAAATATTTGATTGAACATGGCAGGGAGGAATTGATCGGCATCATCAAGCATGAACTCTGTCATTACCATCTTCATCTTGAGGGGAAAGGGTACAAGCATAGAGACAGAGATTTTCGAATGCTGATGCAACAGGTCAATGCCCCAAGATTCTGTACACCTCTTAAGAAAAAAACAGAAAACAAAAAAACTTATATGTATATCTGTACGGCGTGCGGCCAACAGTATATAAAGAAACGTGCCATGAACCCTGACCGATACAGGTGCGGAACATGCCGCGGCAAAATAAAAAGAATTTTTTCGTGAAAAAGGTTGACGTTTATAGTAAGTCTATGTTACATTATAAAAGTCGTTACGAGAGATGAAAAAACATTGACCTCTTGACACTGAAAATCAAGGCTGATAAAATAAGTCTTGTCTCATTATTCCACAGTAGCTCAGTGGTAGAGCTATCGGCTGTTAACCGATCGGTCGCAGGTTCGAATCCTGCCTGTGGAGCCATATTGGAGAAGTACTCAAGTGGCTGAAGAGGCGCCCCTGCTAAGGGTGTAGGTCGCGTAAGCGGCGCGAGGGTTCAAATCCCTCCTTCTCCGCCATAAAATCTCGATATAAGTTCTCAACCATCGGCCCGTTGGTCAAGCGGTTAAGACACCGCCCTTTCACGGCGGTAACACGGGTTCGAATCCCGTACGGGTCATTCCATATTCGTTGGGCTATAGCCAAGCGGTAAGGCAACGGACTTTGACTCCGTCATGCGTTGGTTCGAATCCAGCTAGCCCAGCCATTTTTATTTTTTGAAATTGAATAGCAAGAGCCATTAGCTCAGTTGGTAGAGCATCTGACTTTTAATCAGAGGGTCGAAGGTTCGAGTCCTTCATGGCTCACCATTTATCTTTTTGCGGGTGTGGCGGAATTGGCAGACGCGCTAGACTTAGGATCTAGTGTCTTACGACGTGGGGGTTCGAGTCCCTTCACCCGCACTTTATTTTTACAAAGTGCACACAAATCGGTTTTGCTAGGTTAAGAGCCTGCTAAACCAGCACAAACAATTTAATGATCACGCGGTCGTGGCGGAATGGCAGACGCGCTAGGTTGAGGGCCTAGTGGGTGAATAACCCGTGGAGGTTCAAGTCCTCTCGGCCGCATCAATGATACCAAGGGTTTTGAGGCTCTTGGTTTTTTTGTGTTTATTTTTAAATGATTTACTGCCCACAAACTACCCACTTACCTAAAGTAAGTCATCTAATTTATCAGCCATTTCCTTCTGTTTGTTTGGATATAGGTGTCCATAAACATCAATTGTTGTTTTTACAGAACCATGTCCTAAACGCTCTTTAATTGTAATGTAATCTTCTCCTTGGTGTATTAATAGTGCAACATGTGAATGTCTAAAATCATGTAAACGTATAGGAGTAAGATCGCTGTCCTTGCAAAAGTATTTAATCTTCCGACTGAAAATATCTTTTCTTGAAGGTGTATCTTTATATTGAAAGATATAGGTATCATTTGATTGTCTAATACCTAAATCATTAAACAACTCTTTTTGTGCTTCTCTCCAAACCTCTAGTAGATTTAGCAATTTTTTATTGATACTAACTCTCCGAATCGAATTTTTGGTTTTTGGTGTTGTGACAACAAATTGACCATCAAGCCAGGTACAGGATTTATGCACATCTATTTCTAATAAGATTTTGTCAATATCTTTCCATTGCAGGGCGAGCATCTCACCACATCTTAGTCCAGTTAAAAAAGCAACGGTATAAAAGGTTTTAAACAATAACTGGTCTTGAGGTATTAAACTAATAAATTTTTTGAATTCTTCTGGTCTCCAAAACTTCATTTTCTTTCTTGTTAAAGGTAATCGTTTAACATTATCACATGGATTTCTTTTTAAGATTTCTTCATGTACAGCTGTATCAAAAATTTTGCTTAGACTAGTCATGATATTATTAACTGATTTATTGCTTAGACCTGTTTCGATTAAATGTTTTCTGAAATCAATTATTTCTCTATGTGTGATTTTTTGTATATCTGATTTCAAAAAGTAGCTAGATATATGTTTGTTTATAATGTATTTCTGATTCTGATAATAGTTAGGTTTGCTATCTATTTCACAATTTGCTAAGTAAATTGTGAAATAAGAGTCTGAAAGCTGACTGATCTAGACTTTCTTGCTCTTTCTTCCTGAAATTCTCTTCTTAATGTTGCTTCTAATTCTAAAGCTTCTTTTCTGGTTGATGCTACTGGTCTCGTCCTAATTCTTTCTCCGGTAATCGGGTCAAATCCAAAGCTAACGTCAACTTGATATTGACCATTTACAAGTTTTTTTACAGACATTTAATTTCTCCTTAACCAAAAGCGCTTATTTCGTGTGAATAGATTCTGTTACTAAATGAGCCAATTTGAGAAAGTTTATAATCAGTAACAAATGATGGTACGTTGAAGTATGCTGCTATTTGTTCTTTGCTAAAACCCTGTATATATGGAAGGGCTTCATTAAGCATTTTATCTGTCAGTATTAATTCTGCTGCAAATAGGCTTGCTTGATGCTCAAGTTTATCTTTTAGAACTTTAGAGCAATTCACAACTTTAAAAAGTGTTCAATCTTTTATGGAGAAAGTAATGCCCATGGGCAATTACATATTGTTGATGTTGGAGGTTCTCGGTGATATGAATTAAATATTGATCTGTGGCTTTGTCATGTTGTAGTAAACCGTTTGCTTGTCCAAGATCATTTTTGAGTATATAAATTTTTTGGATGTCACAAATTTCATAGGCATTATTTGTACCATGTGTCTTAATGACTGATTGGACTTTATGTTTAAATCCTTTGCTTGTATAAATTGTTATCACTCTTTCTTCTTTAATTCGTCAATGAATTTAATTCCGTTTTTTAATGCTTTTTTAACAAGGCGTGCAGTTTCCTCATCAAATTCACCATCATTCATAAAAAGGAGTGTATCTTCATCATTTAATTCCTGTATGGCTTCATTAATTGTTTTATTGAGTAAATCAGTTTCGTTTTTCTTGCTTACTTCATCCTTTCCTAATAAATAGTCTGTAGATACGTTATATAAGTTGCTCAATTTTAAGAGTGTGTCTGTATCAGGATCTCTGTAATCTCTTTCGTAATTAGACAAGTTATTGTTACCGTATTAAGTTTCTCTGCGGCTTCTTTCTGAGTGTATCCAGCTTTTTGTCGAGCTTCTTTTAATTATGATGTTACTTTAACTTACTTTAGTAAAGGGCGATTTATTGCCGATACAAGTGATGATAAGGAATACACAGCGAAATCCAAAATATTAGAGGGGTTATTTTTCTCTGATGGAGAGACTCAATTAATAGAGAATGCATTTTCATATTTGGCTTCGAGGAAGATGTTTGCTGATGTTGAAAATTTTTCGATTGAAGTCGCTGATTATTTTCATGAACAAGGAAATTTAATGCTCTCTAATGAATATTATCGTATGAGTATTGAAGCAAGACGAAAAATTAAAAAAGGGGAGATTATTAATGAAAATCAGCCGGATTCTATTGGCAGCAGTGATTTTAAGTAGTGTATTTTCAATAACTTATTTGCAAAGTGATCATAGTACAGAAGTCAAAGTGGCTGCAGATAGGGTAGGCGCATGAGGGGACTAGAAAGGTTTAATCTTTTTTAAAAGGTTAAGCCTTTTTTTAGGCTACAAATGTAATCAGTGCCCAATTAGTTGCCCTGAATTCATGAAAAAGGATAAAATAGGTGTAAATAAAGTTGCTATTTTAAAATTAGAATTAATTCATTGTCGGCAATAATAACTAATCGGCGAAGAAAGGATAATGAGTCATATGAAAACATTAGTTATCGTTATACACCCTAATTTGGAAACGTCTGTTGTCA
The DNA here is from genome assembly GCF_010093085.1 of Bacillus sp. SKDU12. GTDB lineage: Bacteria > Bacillota > Bacilli > Bacillales > Bacillaceae > Bacillus > Bacillus mexicanus. The sequence goes on from NZ_MSRC01000018.1 coordinate 118,710, forward strand.
ACAAAACCTGGATGAATCGTTTAAAGCAAGAGAATGACATTACGGTTCATGACCTGTACAGTGAATACCCTAATTTTATCATTGATGTAGAAAAAGAGCAGCGGCTCCTGTTAGATCATGAGCGTATCGTTTTCCAGTTCCCAATGTATTGGTACAGCAGTCCCGCGTTACTCAAACAATGGGAAGATGATGTGTTAACACATGGCTGGGCTTATGGAACTGGAGGAACTAAATTGCATGGAAAAGAACTACTCTTAGCTATTTCCTTAGGCGCACAGGAATCTGATTATCAAGCAGGCGGAGAATATAATATCACGATCAGCGAGCTTATCAGACCGTTTCAAGTCACTGCTAACTATATAGGAATGCGTTTTCTTCCTGCGTTTACACAATCTGGGACACTTCACCTTTCAAAAGAAGATGTTAAGAACAGTGCGGAGAAATTGGTTGAATATCTAAAAGCTGAGCATTGATTCGGTATTCGCGAGGGAAGCTGAAACAAATTATGTGTTGTGAAAATAAGGCTTTGTGATAGATTTTAATAAGCTTAATTTCAAAGTTACATCGAATAGTGTGATGAAATGTAGAGTTCCTTGGCCTCTAATAGGTGCCCAATTTGTGCCCAGAATTCATGAAAATGATGAAAATAGGTGTAAATAAAATAACAGATGCTTAGTTTAAAAGCTTTTGTAACCCATAATATATTTTTACTAGGTTGAGGGCCTAGTGGGTGAATAACCCGTGGAGGTAAGTCCTCTCGGCCGCATCAATAATACCAAGGGTTCAACCACCTTTTGTATTATTAATTGTTGCAGGTGAATGTGGCATAAAAAAAGTGCTGACCTCTGCACAAAACCTTTGCGCGAGTCTGCACTTTTATTCTGTAAGGTACATTGCCTATTATCATCGATTATGGAGTTTATTTAATCCGTTCTTAGCCGATCTGATACTTGGATTTTAGGAGTTTTTTTTAAGTGTTTAAAACCAACAAACTTTTTGCTTTCTTCATCCCATAGGCGGAACTTTAACGACTTAAGACTTGTTGCCAGTGTGATGGTCGGAACGTTTTGCAATGGTTCAGTATTGTTATGTACGATTTCAAGCTTATAGTTTGGGACTCTTGGGCTTAAATGATGAACATGATGAAAACCGATATTGCCTGTTACCCATTGCATGACTTTTGGAAGCTTATAAAAAGAGCTTCCTTCAACTGCTGCTTTTACATATTCCCACTGCTCATCTTCTTCAAAATATGAATCTTCAAATGTATGCTGAATATAAAACATCCAAATTCCGAGGGATCCCGATATCATAAAAATTGGCGTCTGGACCAGCAGAAAGTTTTTCCAGCCTATCGCCCAACATAAAAGTGCTGCCAAAGCAACGATCCCAAGGTTCGTTACATACGTATTCATCCGTTCTTTGCGTTTTGCTCCTTTACGATTAAAACGATTGGTAATCCCGAAGACATAAATCGGTCCGATAATAAACATAACAAACGGATTTCTATACAATCGGTACATTATTTTTGTCTTAGTTGAGGCTTCCTTATATTCTTGAACGGTCAGTACCCAAATATCACCTGTACCGCGTTTGTCCAGGTTGCTGCTTGTCGCATGATGGACAGAATGATCGTGTGCCCAATGATCAAAAGGATGCAGAGTAAGAATTCCTGTTATTGTTCCAAGAATTCGATTCGCCTTTCTGTTCTTAAAAAAGGAATAGTGGCAGCAATCATGAAAGATAATAAAGGTTCTCACTAAGAAACCTGCCGCAACGATAGAAATCGCTAATGTAAGGATATAAGAAATCGATAAGCTCTTATATGCCAGACACCATAACAAGATAAATGGCACTAATGTGTTAACGATTTGATAAATACTTTTTTGTAAATCGGACTTTTCATAAGGGATAACCAGTTTTCTCAAAGTCCTCAGGTTTTGTTTAGTATGCATTTTTAAGAGCTTTCCCTTCTTTGCTGTTCTTAATTTAAGTATAGAAAACGTTTTATTGCCTTTGAAGTCCCAGTTGCCATACTTCATATATGATAAGTATCATGGTTTTTTTATAATTCTTGTTTTGGATCCTTTTTAAAAGCTGTTAAATGAATCGGTTTTCCAATCTCTCTAAAAAATGATTGGAACTGCAAAAACTGATTCCCAGCTCAAATCAGGGTCAACCGGAATACAAAGCGTACGAAAATTATACCCAGCTTTTTATCGGGTTAAACTCTCTCCTTGATCTCTATGGGAGGTTGAATTATTGATTGTTTGAGGAGCGAAAAACTACCGAAAATATTGATTGCTTTTTGAGGGGCAAGATAAAGAGGGCTAGAAGCACATTTACTGTTCAGCTTGAATTTCCTCGTTTCTTAATGAAAAAGGCTTTAGAAAGAGGATATTTATGTTCAAGTTCTATTTTTTATGAGTACCTTTGAAAACGGGGGATATCATGAGTGCCCGTTTAGAAATGCAGAATAAAGCTTTTTTTAATAAATCTTTAACAATCAATAGTGAAAAAGGTTTGAAGACACTCGTGATTCATTTCACGGTGTTTTCAATAGACATCTTATTTGGCATTCATATTTACGTATTTAACAAATAATACCACTAATAAAAATAATTTGCAGTTATTTCCGTTTCGTGCTATGATAAAGGAGAATTATTTTTGTTCGTGTAAAGGATAGTATGAATATTGACTTTTCGTCTTGATGATACTTGGGGCAAGGATAGTAATAGAATGTGTGCAAACGCACTAGGAGGCAACAAACATGGAACAAGGTACAGTTAAATGGTTTAATGCAGAAAAAGGTTTTGGATTTATCGAACGTGAAAATGGAGACGATGTATTCGTACACTTCTCTGCTATCCAAAGTGATGGCTTCAAATCTTTAGACGAAGGTCAAAAAGTAACGTTTGACGTTGAGCAAGGTTCTCGTGGAGCTCAAGCTGCTAACGTTCAAAAAGATGCTTAATTTTCAATCGTTTATACAAACAGGCTCTTTATAGAGAGCCTGTTTTTTTATGTTCACTATAATTTTGTCAACAAAAAAACCCTACTCAACGTTCGAGTAGGGAGATATGGTACAAGGTAATGGAAAAAGGTTTAAAACTTTAAAGGTTTGTTTACAGTATAACATACTGGGTTTACAATATGCGGAATGTATACAAATTATTTGTTTTTCTGTTCTCAATACAACTGCATGTTATTCTGTCTTCTTTCACTAACCTGACCGTTCATTTAAACACAAGGTTAGATCAATTTCATCTGGAAATTCCGTCATTTTTTAATTGTTGACCATATATTTAGACGGTACAACTCACATATCTCTGTTATGAAAAGAAGTAAACGACTGTTATTCACTGTCGCAGCAGATGTAAGAAACTTTTTAAAGATAGAGAGGCGATTGATTGTTTTTCTCTGGTACTTAGACCTAAAACGATGAAAGCCCTGCCTCTCTTTCATCCTTACGGTTCCTTGTCCGTGCCAGTGTGAATCAGGTACAAAAGTCAAGTGACTATCTCATTGAGTTTTTTGATAAAACTCCAAATGTTCGTTGAAGAAATTTAAATAATAAAAATAGATTAGAGTGTAGGAATAATAAAGAGGTTAATGTTCTAAAAGTAAGTTGAAGAAGTTATACGATTTTGAAATAGTTTGCGTTTGATCGTAATATTCCGAAAGTGTAAGGAAGCTTTTTGATAAGCAAAACATTAATCTTAACAGAAACTTTTGATTTGATTTTCAGTGATCCCTTTAATAACTTCCAGTTCACTAATCAAAAATTCATATGCATTATCCAACATTTTTTTTTCGCTTGTATTGAGTGCTTTTTCTTTCTTCATACGCATTAAATCACGTACAACTTCCGCACCTTCTTGGATTTTACCCGTTTTTATTTTGTCTGTGTTTACTTTATACCTTTGTTTCCACGGCAGTAACCTATCTGATTCTCCATGCTGAAAAATGTGTATAATGTGTTTTAATGCAAGTATGTCAGTAACTGGTCGTATATTTAAACTCAATATTTTACCCGTTGGAATCATTACTGTCATATTATTGATTGACATTTTTATGACATAATAGTGTTGTTTTTTCTCTAAAAATTCTTTTTCTTCTATGGCTTCAATTATACCTGCTCCGTGCATTGGATAAACAATGTTATCGCCGATTTGAAACATATTATCCACCTCCATGTATGGTAACTTAACTTAAGATTACCATACATGGAGGGAATATCAAAATTTCAATGATAACATGAGACTTTTTTAATTGTCAATAACTTTTTAAAAAACAAATCAAGTAAAAAACAACATTAAAACAATCTGGCCGCATCAATGATACCAAGGGTTTTGACGCTCTTAGCACTTTTTTGCAATCACTGTCCGCTTCTTACAGTAATTTCACCTGCCATTGAGGAGAGGATATTTTGGAGCTCGTCATGAATTTGACGTCAAGTCACCAGAGTATTGCTATAACCCAGAAACGTAAAGACGGATATAATGAACTTATTTGTTCAATCCAATTAGCATAAAATCTCTCTAGGAGGAACAAGTTTTCTTGCCTAAGAGGGTTATAATCGTATGAAATAGCTGAAAATAAAAAAAGAAAAAGGACACCAAACAAACAGCACTAGTGCTATAAGTTCGGTGTCCGCAGACTTCTATTTTTTATTTCTCTAAAGCCTTAAGGCCTTATTCTTATTAACCTCTTCCAGCTTGGAAAGAAGGATATTTCGTCATACCGCCATCTGCAAAGAGTGTAATACCTGTTACATAACTCGCTTCAGAAGATGCTAAGAATGCTGCTACAGACGCTACTTCTTCTGGTTTACCGATGTAGCCCATTGGAATCATGCTTTCAACATCTGCACGTTGTACTGGATCTGCAAATTTTTCAGCGTTGATTGGTGTGTTCATTGCTCCTGGTCCAATATTGTTCACACGAATTCCTTTTGGTGCATATTCAAGTGCCAATGTTTCTGTCATTAGCTTCATACCACCTTTACTAGCTGCATAGTGAACAAATAGCGGCCAAGGAATCATTTCATGTACACTAGACATGTTAATGACATTTCCTTTAATATCATTTTCTACAAAGTATTTAATCGCTTCACGGCTGCCAAGGAATGCTCCTGTTAAGTTTGTGTCGATTACCTTGTTCCAATTGTCTAAAGAAAGTTCATGAGATGGTACAGGGTTTTCAACACCTGCATTGTTAATCATTACATTCAATGTGCCAAATTCTTTTACAGCTGTTTGTACAAGGTTGATGACATCTTCTTCTACTGTTACATCACCATTTACAATAATAGCTTGTCCGCCTGCTTCTTCAACTTCTTTTTTAGCTTCTAGCGCTTCATTTTCATTATTGCGATAGTTAATGACCACTTTTGCTTGTTCTTGACCGAAGCGAACAGCCATTGCACGTCCTAGACCTGTTGATCCGCCTGTAATTACGACTACTTTATCTTTTAAATCTGTGTACATGATAAGTTCCTCCTAGTTCTCACAATTATTTTTTTATAGATATTCTTACTGTTAGTTTTGAAATGTATTTTAGCTTTTTGCTATCCCTAGCAGCACTCCACCCAAAATAATGAGCACAATGCCAATTGAAATCGAAATAAGCTGACGCTTTGTTTTCTTTTCGCCTAGTAAGAAGATACCTCCAAGCGTTGAAACGACGATTCCCATTTGTGATAGTGAAAAACTTGTCGCTACCCCTACCTTAGGTTGGGAAATAAATAAGAACATGTTACCCGCAGCCCATATAAGACCAGGGATAATGTTGCGGATTGCGTATTTATTAAAAGGTTTATGTTTATAAGTGAGAATGAGTCCGCCAATAAACATACCGATAGCTTGAGGGAATAAAGCTACCCAACCATCGACGTTAAACAAACGTGCAACGACAACATATACTAAATATCCAATCGTGGATATAATCAGTGTGACAATGCCCTTCTTAAATTGCCCAGATTGTTCTTTGCTTTTTTTGCTTTCAAGAGAGGTTAACACAATCCCGATCACGATAAAAATGAGGGCTAGTATTCCCAATATAACTGTAGTGACTGTTGACCACTCATGAAAAACAATCACCCCAAACAAAGCTGTTGATACGAGCTGCATACCTGTTGAAATAGGCATCGTTTTAGAAACACCAATATATTCAATGGTTTTTAACTGATTGCTTTGCCCAACAGCCCAAAACAAACCTGAAACGATTCCTACAATAAAGATAACAGGCGTCAAAACTGGATGAATAACAAGATAGATAACAGCTGAAAAGATCAGTGCTCCAATTGTTGTTCCAAGTGTTTGACTATAAGGTCCTCCGCCTAACTTGACATTGAAGAGGACAATACTTCCCCAAAATATTGCAGGAAGAATGGCTAAGAAAATATCCATTTGATCCAAACCTTCTTTCCCAAACCCTTGATGTATTTTAATTAAAGTGGCTAGTTTTATTTCGTCACTTTACGTTACTAATAGTAACCTAGGTAACTAAAATAGTCAACGGTTTTATTTTGTATTTCTTTTTTTGGTTAGTTCTTCGAAACGATCTTTCTCTATCATATTAAGATAGTCCCTTATAATAAGGGTTTACCCCGTGAAATCTGATTTTAAAAGAAAAAGTAGTCGCAATAAAAAAAACAAACCTAAGTTATTAATAGTAACTTAGGTTTGTTTATCGCACAAGTTATGGATGCTTTTCAACTAATATATAAATGAAGTAAAACCAAAAGATGATATAGGGTCGTATCAATCAAGCAGGTTAGAGTTATGAGGGAGCTAAGTATATGAAGATGTGTAAAACAAAAAGGCCTTGATAGGGTTCAAGGCCTTGTGATGTTTGGGATTAGAATTGTTTAGCTAGCTCTTTGGCTTGTTGAATTGCTTTATCTTTAATTTGAGGAGTTTGTTCTGGGAATTTCATTTGTCCTTCAATAATAATATTTTCAAAAGATTTTATACCGAAAAAATCCATCATAACTTCTAAGTACCGGTTTCCCATCTCTCTTTCCATTTCAGGTCCATGTGAGTAGATGTCTCCCCGTGATTGTATATGGAGAGCTTTTTTTCCTTTTAGTAAGCCTTTTAAGCCTTCTTTTGTATACGTGAAGGTTTTGCCTGACACCGCGATTGCATCAATATAGGTCTTCATGATAGCTGGAACGGATAAATTCCACATAGGGGTTACAAAAATATATTTATCAGCTAACAAAAACTGTCCGCCTAATTCAACTAAACGGGCGACTTTTAATCGTTCATCCGTTGATAAGTCTTGAAGTGAAGATTGAGAGCGAAGTTTTTTCCAACCATTAAATACATCTGCGTCTAGATAAGGAATATCAGCTTTATATAAATCTAAATGGACTACATCATCTTCAGGATGTGTTTGTTTATAACTTTCAATGAATTCTTTTCCTACGGTCAGGCTGAGTGATTCATTTTCAGATAGAGGATGTGCTGTTATATAGAGAACATTAGACATGGAGATCTTCCTTCCTTATTAGATAATGTGAAATAGTGTTTTATTTATTGGCATAGCAGGTACTAAAAGAACGGTCAATCCTTGACCCAGCTTTCCGCCCATTGACTAATCGGTCCTAGTATTTTACCTAATTCTGTTCCCTTTTGGGTTAAAGAGTACTCAGAACGTATCGGACGATCGGGGATTACATTTCGTACAATAATTCCCTGTTCTTCTAATTCTTTAATCCGTTCAGTTAATATCCTTCTACTTAAGGAAGGCATGCTCTCGCTTAACTGACTGAAGCGCTTAGGCCCACTCATTAGCACATAAATAATTAATCCAGTCCACTTTTTCCCAATTATCTCGAAGCTTTTTTCTACTTTAGGTTGTAAATCTTTTGACTCGCCCATATGATATGTCCTCCTTCATTCAATATGGATGAAAAATAACTTATGCATTTATTGTAACAAAAAAAACGAAAAATTATTTGGGTCCTTTGAATTAAAAAGGTTGATATCGATTTTTTTAGTTACTTTTTGTCACCTTAGTTCCTTTAAGTACCAGTTGGATAAATTGGTTATTAACATATTTAAATCAAGATTGTGAAATGAAATATCCTTTTTGAAACAAGATGTGGATATTTTAGGAAGGGTTTAATAACTTTAATATAAAAATCTACTTAAGTTTACTGTAATAGATATGGAGTTTTTTTACAAACGAAAAGACCAGCAATGATATATTAAGATTTCACTTACTAAACATAGATGCTTTTAGGAGCTGGAAAAGCGTTTTAATGAAGTAATGGTCTTGTAGAGATGCTCCAAGTCTTCATACGTTTTGAAATAGCAGATTTAGAACGTGGAATGCAGTTGTCGCATGACAAAAGAAAATTGGAGAGTGGAATGTGGAGGCGAGGCCATCACATTCCAATAATCCCTATAACTTTTATTTGTGATGGCCGCGGTAGCAGTGCCCATCTAATGCCCAGAATAAATAGAAAAGTTTTAAATCAGTGTAAAGTCCGATTGGGCATTTTTGATTTTAACAAATATTGGAGCGTGAAAAACGCAATATTACTTTGCAATTATTTACGAGGCGTGCTATGATAAAGAAGAATTATTTTTGTTCGTGTAAAGGATAGTATGAATATTGACTTTTCGTCTTGATGATACTTGGGGCAAGGATAGTAATACATTGTGTGCAAACGCACTAGGAGGCAACAAACATGGAACAAGGTACAGTTAAATGGTTTAATGCAGAAAAAGGTTTTGGATTTATCGAACGTGAAAACGGAGACGACGTATTCGTACACTTCTCTGCTATCCAAGGTGACGGATTCAAATCTTTAGACGAAGGTCAAAAAGTAACATTTGACGTTGAGCAAGGTGCTCGCGGACCTCAAGCTGCTAACGTTCAAAAAGATGCTTAATCTTTGATCGTATATATAAAAACAGGCTCTTTATAGAGGGCCTGTTTTTTTTACTTTATTTTCGTCAACAAAAAACCCTACTCAACGTTCGAGTAGGGAGATGATACAAGGTATAGAAAAAGGTTAAAACTTCAAAGGTTTGTTTACAGTATAACATAATGGATTAACAATAGGCGGAATGTATATAAATTATTTGTTTTTCTTTCTTTTTTAACTAACTTTTTGTTCTTGCGGGTTATTGGATGGTTTTTGGGAATTAGAAAGAACATTGTAAGGCATTAGAAATCACAGAGTTATCAAAATTCCTCATCTGATTGGATTTTATCACGCGAATGGTAAAATTAAGTAAATAATTCATATGGGAGGTTTCCCTTTGCGATTAAACATGTATACAATTATTTTGATCATTCTTGCTGCAGCGTTTCATTTGGTTTTTATATTCATGTTTCATCAAGGTATATTAGCGTATGGTTTTGCTATTATCTTTTTATTAGCTGCTGGGTATTCCACAACGTTCACTACACCTAAGAATCAGGACAAAGCGGATTAACAAGGTACCGAGACTAGTTTATATGGAGAATCAAAGCATGAAAAGGATGTTACATCGTGTAGCATCCTTTTTTGTTTCTTGAAATAACCAGTTAAGAAAGATTTAAGGTCGAAAATTGAAAAAATTTATATATTTTCAATAAAATACTGATAATATTGTATACGTGAATAGATTGTTTGAAAATTGTAATGAAGGTAAAAGGGGTTTTCTAATTGCGTTGGAGTAAATGGTTTAATATTTTTTGCATAGCAGCATTGGGATCAATATATGGTTATAAATTATTTACTAACCAAGAAGTCAGTACTGCTCGTTTCATCATAGCTTCTGCCATTGTTTTATGGAACATTATTGGACTTTTTAGCAAAGAACCAGCAAAACAAACACAGCAAGCAAATGAAAAGTTATAAAATGAAAAAAACTAAATAAAAATTGGTAAAGAGGGTGTTATATCACGTAGCACCTTGTCGTTGAATAGTATAAGTTGGTTGATAAAATGACAGAATATTTAAAAAGGAGCTGTCACATTGTTAAAAAGATTTTCTTTGGTTTTTCTTACGCTAATGTTGTCTATTGTTGCTGTACTAGTAGCTGCTAAAGATTCCCCTGGGGATAACGCTATTTCATTTGATGAGCCTGCTATCTTATTGATATCAATTGGAATCATTGTGTTTTTATTCATTCCTCCGCTAGCCATGTCCTTTTTTGGCAATTGGATTGTGAGGATAATATCTGGAATATATCAATGCTTTATCGTTTTCGCTTTTTTGTGGCTTATACCAATTGGTTTTCTTATTCCCGATGGGTTTTTGATCATCTTTGTTTCTGTTGCAGGAACTTTAGTCAGTATAACAAGTGTTGCAATAACCTTATTAATTGGTAAGAATCGAGGAGTCACACCATCATAAAATTGTTGCTTTTCCTGAACGATCATTGTCTATCAATTTTAATGGGGAAGTCCTAGATTGTTGCTGCTGAAATGATGGCACATTCCCACAGCATTTGCATAGGATATCGCATAAAATTAAAATTGTGGGGACGAGAAATGTACTATTTACAATATCCTTATTTTGTTACTGTGCCGATGTATTACGACGTAAGGTCTGTTTATCCGGCTAACCCGCACGAGGTAAGCTATGTAAACAGGTCTGAAGACTTGCGATCTTCATGTGAAAACCGTCAGCTTTCCTTAACTGATTATGGACCAAAACCATTTGTGGTAAATATTAATCAAGCAGCAAAACAAAACAATACGTTCCGTACTGCGCTATGGACAGGGAAACATTTACAAGTTACGTTAATGAGCCTCAATGTTGGAGAGGATATCGGTCTTGAAATTCATCCTCATGTCGATCAGTTCTTACGAATTGAGCAGGGACGAGGAATTGTTAAAATGGGCAAAAGCAAAAATCTATTACAGTTTCAAAGAAACGTTTATGATGATTCGGCTATTATGATACCTGCGGGCACGTGGCACAATATAATCAATACAGGCCATACGCCGTTAAAGCTTTACTCTATTTATGCTCCTCCCAACCATCCATTTGGCACAGTTCATGTGACAAAAGCGGATGCTGCGAAAGAGGAGCATAGATAAAACAAACTTTTTAAGCTAGGGAAAACCCGGTCAAGTACGATGAAAAACGAAGGCTTGGAACTCAATTGTTCTAAAGAAAAGAGCTAAAGTGTTTGATGAAACAAGTCGATATGTAAAATCGGCTTGTTTTTTTGCGGCTCGTCAATGTACAGTTTCCAAATAGCGCCCAAACAAATTCTCATGCACTTGACATTATACCGGTGGGGGTATAACATAAGAATCAGAAACAGTTAAAAAGGCGGTGTGAACAAATTTCTTATTTGGTAGTCGCAATCCTGCTTGTTCTAATATTGATTTATACCATATACAGGCGTTATTATCCTGTAAAAGGTATTTTTTGTGTCAATAAAGAGGAAATAGAAGCATTAGACATGACAATACTAGATATTCGTCATTATAACGATGTAACCAATCGCTCAGATGACATGACTTTACACATCCCATATGCGTATTTAAAACGTTTTTATTTAGAGATTCCCCGTGATAGAATACACATAATAGCTCGTGATCGAGTAGAGCTGCATTTAGGCGTGCGCTTTCTAAAGCGCAAAGGTATTCTTGTGAATAGTTATGAATTGGCAGCTTGCAAATGCACCAATTAATAAAAGAAAGGAGATTACTCATATGGAGTATGATCAAAAGGTTAAAAATCGCTTGCGCCGAATAGAAGGACAGATTAAAGGTGTATTGACGATGATGGAGCAAGGAAAAGATTGTAGAGAAGTTGTCACTCAATTGGCTGCATCTCGTAATGCAATGGATAGAGCATTAGGTGTTATTGTGAGTACAAACCTTGAACATTGTGTTCGAGAAAGCTTGGAACAGGGGGAAGACACATCCAGCTTAGTGAAAGAAGCGGTCGACTTATTGGTCAAAAGCCGATAAAATATTCATCAGCCTATCACTTTAAGGTTGACGAATTTTTATCTGCGTTATAATATACCCCTACTGGTATTTTCAAATTGATTCATAACACTAAAAATTTTTGTTTCTAATATACCCCATAGGGTAATTAGGATAGGAGGTTACCATGACAGAACAAACCAAACGTACAACAATTGTTTTATTTAGCGGAGATTACGATAAAGCAATGGCAGCCTATATTATTGCAAACGGTGCTGCTGCTTACGACCATGAAGTGACGATTTTTCACACCTTTTGGGGTTTAAACGCTTTGCGTAAAGAAGAGCTTGTTCCAGTGAAAAAAGGGTTCCTTGAAAACATGTTCGGAAAGATGATGCCTCGCGGCGCTGATAAGATGGGTTTATCTAAAATGAACTTTGCAGGTATGGGACCCAAAATGATTAAAAATGTGATGAAAAAGCATAATGCACTGACATTGCCTCAGTTAATTGAGATGGCTCAAGAACAGGATGTAAAGCTTGTAGCTTGTACGATGACAATGGATCTTCTTGGTTTACAAGAAAAAGAATTATTAGACGATATCGACTATGCTGGTGTAGCAGCTTATTTGGCAGATGCTGAAGAAGGCAATGTCAACTTATTTATCTAATGTTATTCATTGCAAGGGAGGCTATGAATCACTATGGGTAGTGGCGTGATGATCAATACTTTACTCATTTTATTTTTACTTTGGGTCGTATTTCGACGTTTTTTATCACTGCAGGGCGTTAAACAAATAACAACTGCTGAATTAAAGTCAGAGCTGAAAAATAAGGATAAACAGTTTATCGATGTACGAACACCCCGTGAGTTCCGTACAAGACATATTAAAGGGTTCAACAATATTCCCTTGTCTAACTTGCCTCGTCAAACTCATCAGCTTTCGAAAGACAAAGACGTCTTTGTGATCTGTCAAAGTGGAATGAGAAGTGTAAAGGCAAGTAAAGTATTGAAGAAACAAGGATTTAAACATATCACAAATATAAAGGGGGGAATGAATACATGGCATTAACACCGATTTTTATCTGTTCATATACCCCCACCCCTATGTAAGAAAAGGAGGAAAAATGATGAAAGCAAATATTGTCCTAGACGCTAAAGGCTTGGCGTGCCCAATGCCTATCGTAAAAACAAAGAAGAGAATGAAGGATATAAAAGCTGGTGAAGTATTGGAGATTCAAGCGACAGACAAAGGTTCTACAGCAGATCTGCAAGCATGGGCCAAGAGCACAGGCCATGAATATTTAGGTACTGAAACAGAAGGAGAAGTCCTTCGTCACTTTCTTCGAAAAGGAGGAGAGCATTCATCAGAAAATGCATCTTCAATTCCTGAGATTTCCTTAGAAGCTTTCAAACAGAAAGTGGATCATGACGAGTCTCTTCACATTTTAGATGTCCGCGAGATAGAGGAGTATGAAGAAGCTCATATCCCCGGAGTGGTGCATATCCCTCTTGGCGAAGTAGAAAAGCGCTCTAACGAGTTAAACAAAGATGATGACATTTATATTATTTGCCATTCAGGAAGAAGAAGTGAAATGGCAGCTCGCACTATGAAAAAACAAGGGTTTCAAAAAGTAATCAATGTCATCCCCGGTATGCGTGATTGGACAGGTAAAACAGAAAAAGGAGGTATGTAAACATGACCTTGCAAGCACTTACCGCAAAAGAAGTCACACAAAAAATCTTTAACAAAGAACCTTTATTTGTTTTGGATGTACGTAATGAAAATGATTTTAGCGATTGGAAGATTGAAGGGCATTATTTTGACCATTTAAATGTACCGTATTTCGATCTTTTAGACGGCGTAGAAGATATCTTAGAGAAAATTCCGTCTGATAAAGAAGTGCTGGTCGTTTGTGCCAAAGAAGGTTCATCTGTCATGGTATCCGAAATGCTTTCTGAAGCAGGTCTTTCTGTATCCTACCTTAAAGGTGGGATGAAAGCATGGAGCGAACATTTAGAGCCAGTAAAAGTCGGGGATTTAAAGGATGGCGGCGAGATGTATCAGTTTGTTCGCATCGGGAAAGGCTGCCTGTCATATATGGTCATTTCCAATGGTGAAGCGGCGATTATTGATGCAACACGTATGGCAGATATCTTTATCGATTTTGCGAGGGAGAAGGGTGCGGAGATTACTCACGTATTTGATACACATCTTCACGCAGACCATATCTCAGGCGGCAGAGTCATAGCTGAAAAAACAAAAGCAACCTACTGGTTACCGCCGAAGGATGCAGAAGAAGTGGTATTTGATTATCAGCCGCTGGAAGAAGGCAACGATATTATTATTGGAAATACAAAGATAAAAATTCAACCGATTTATTCACCGGGGCATACCATTGGCTCCACTTCTTTTATTGTCGATGATCAGTATCTTCTTTCAGGTGATATCTTGTTTATTGATTCAATTGGCAGACCAGACTTAGCCGGCATGGCAGAAGATTGGGTGGGAGATTTAAGAAAAACTCTTTATAGCCGTTACAAAGCGTTATCAAAGGATTTAATTGTATTACCAGCACACTTTATGATCATTGATGAGCTAAATGAGGATGGAAGTGTTGGTAAAAAACTAAGTACATTATTTACCGAAAACCATGGTTTGAACATTACGGATGAAACAGAATTCAGACACTTAGTGACAGATCATTTGCCTCCGCAGCCAAATGCCTATCAAGAGATTCGTGAAACAAACATGGGGAAAATCAGGCCGGATGAAGAAAAACAGCGTGAAATGGAGATTGGGCCAAACCGTTGTGCAATTCGGTAACACAAGAGTTTCTATTAAAAAGAGGAGAGATGAACATGAAATCAGATAAAGTATTAGACGCAAAAGGGCTGGCATGCCCTATGCCAATCGTGAGAACGAAGAAAGCGATGAATGAACTGGAATCAGGCCAAGTATTAGAAGTGCATGCAACAGATAAAGGAGCTAAAAGTGATCTTGCGGCTTGGTCAAAATCAGGCGGGCATGACCTTTTAGAGCAAATTGAAGAAGGCGATGTACTGAAATTCTGGATTAAAAAAGGCTAATAGATGTGAAAGGGTATCGAATAAAAAAGATACCCTTTTCTTTTGAAAAGGAGGAAACCGAAATGGATCTTGCCTTTATGATCACTCTTTTCATTATAGGGTGTATTGGTGCTTTTATTTCCGGAATGATTGGTATTGGCGGATCTGTTATTAATTATCCAATGCTATTGTACATTCCTTCTTTAGTAGGAGTGATGTCATTAACAGCCCATCAAGTTTCAGGGATAGGAGCGATTCAAGTTTTTTTTGCGACACTTGGCGGTGTGTGGGCTTATCGCAAAAGCGGGTTATTAAATAAGGCATTAATCATTTATATGGGAAGCAGTATTCTGATAGGGAGTGTATTGGGGAGTTACTTTTCTCATTTCATATCTGAAAAAGGGATTAACTTCATATACGGAATACTAGCCATTATAGCTGTTATTTTAATGTTTATCCCTAAAAAAGGGCGAGAACATAGAGAAGGCGAGGAGGTCATATTTCATAAGTGGTTAGCCTCATCCTTAGCCTTTATCATTGGCGGTGTATCAGGCATTTTAGGAGCTGGCGGAGCCTTTATCCTCGTTCCTATTATGTTGTCGATTTTAAATATTCCGGTGAGAATCACTGTCGCCTCATCTCTTGCGATTACATTTCTATCCTCTATTGGCGCAACAGTTGGAAAGGTAATCACAGGCCAGGTGCTTTTTGGACCAGCTCTCGTTCTGATGATCGCTAGTTTAATTGCTTCGCCTATTGGCGCAAAAGTTGGACAAAAGGTAAATAAAACAATTCTTCAATGGATTTTAGCGCTATTAATAGCAGCGACCGCCATTAAAATTTGGTTAGGGTTCCTTTGAAGTTAGTCAGGGGAAGGATCAGCAATCGTTGGTTTTCTTTTATGTGATGACGCGTTGCCACATTCAATCTTAACTGTGGGAAAAAGGATAGTGATTGGAGGGAACTGTTAAATATAGAAGAAAAACAAGCATGATGTTACTTGCTTGTTTTTCTTCTGATTAATGAATAATCATTAGGTCAATGAGGTGCTTGATTTTTTTGTCATCGCCTGTATTAACGTACACTTTTTCTTTGTTTTTTATGATCTTCTCAGTCTCTTTCCGCATGACGCCCGGATCTAAATCATTAGCGGAATCCCAGCGTAAAGGAACATTGTATACATTGATCGTGCCATCTCCATTGCCGCTGTAAGTTACAGATCCATCCACTAACCGGGAACCTGCCAGCTGGATCACATCTTCTGGATAGCAGGCACTGGTGTCATCATTAGGATTGATCGGTTCGCCGGCTGAAATATGGCGAACATTCAATTCATCTATTTCTTGATTTGGCGCAAGCTGGAGCCAAACGCGGGCATATTCGATTTTCTCGGAAGAATACGAGGCCAATCCATTGCCTTCACTTTTCTTCTCTTTTTTTACTTCCCCTGAAGAGGCTTCACTTAATGCGGCCGTGGAAGTTTCTTTTGAAGACTTTTCAGTTGAAGCTTTTGATTCGGATTCGTCTGATCCTGTTGCCGGCTCCGATTCAGCCTTGCTTGTTTTATTGGCTTCATGATGTTCGTCTGATTTTGCAGCGGCATCATGGTTTGAAGGCTGCTTCGATTCTTCGTTCTTACCGTCCGTACACCCAGCAAGCGATAAGGCAAGCAGCAGGACGGCACTCCAATAACATATCTTGCTACATTTCTTCATTTTTTCAATCCTCTCCATTAACTCGATTACTGAACATATAAACATTTGTTCATCTAAATATTACCATGAGATAGACGTGATGGTTTGAAATTTGTTTAAAAGAGGAAATGATTTTTGGTTAGTTTCACAAATGTCTCTTTTTCCTGCATGTGTGTAATAGAGAAAAGGAAGTAGAAGAAGATACCACGAAAATGTGAGTATGTTTGGTACGGGCTGATAAATAATCTGTGGATGAAGGAGAGCTGTCCACAATAACTAGTCAATACAGTAAAAGACGTGAGCTGATTTTAAAAAGGGGGAGTAAGGCATCATTAATATTTGCTGGCTCTTTTTATAAGCATCTTTTTAACTGAAAAAATGTATTATGGTATAGTTAAATATAACGAAACATTCAAGGAATGGGGAATGAGATGAATACAATCAAAAAACGCAAGAAATCTAAGGCTAAAATGATCCTGCAAGTCATCATGGTCATTATCGGAGGAATAATAGCAGCATATGGACTAGAAACAGTGCTTATTCCAAATAGTGTCTCTGATGGAGGGGTGACAGGCCTCAGCATTGTTGGTTCACAGCTTTTCAATTTGCCGCTGGGGATTCTGATTGCCGTTATCAATATTCCATTTGTCTGGTTAGGATATAAACAACTTGGGAAGGGGTTTGCGTTATTATCCATTATCGGGATCATATCGCTAGCCGCGGGGACAAGTTTTTTTCACCACACTCCGGCTATTCTAGAGGGAGATACCTTGTTAATTACCGTTGTCGGCGGGATTATCCTCGGATTCGGAATGGGCTTGGCGCTGCGCAATGGCGGCGCGTTAGATGGAATTGATATGCTTGCTGTGCTGCTATCCCGAAAACTGCCATTTGGAACGAGCGATCTTATTCTATTCTTAAACCTTTTTGTATTTATTTTTGTTTCTACCGTATTTGGTTTGCAAGGGGCATTGCTTTCAGTCATTGCTTACTACATCGCATCCAAAGTCATTCATGTCGTTGAGGAAGGCTTAAGCGGTTCTAAAACGTTTCAAATTATTACTGCCGAACCTGCATTAATGGTAGAGACCATACGTGATCAATTAGGGCGAAGCGCCACATACAAAGAAGCATACGGGGGCTTTTCCCATGAGAAATTTCAAGAAATCACTTGTGTCATCAACCGATTAGAAGAAACCAAACTAAAGGAAATTATTAATGATATTGACAAAGATGCCTTCGTTACCGTCTATGACGTAGCTGAAGTGAAAGGCAGCAATTTTAGAAAGCACAATACTCATTAGAGAAAAGTTACAGCAACTCTCAAAAAAGGCTTTTTCCATTAATGAGGGTCGATCAGATATAGAAATACCAAGGGTTTTAAGGCCCTTGGTATTTTTGTTTCCTTTGTATATTGCTGAACGACTTATTTTTCTGTGGTGTAATAAAGCAAAGCGATGACCGGAAAAGCAATTCCAATCCATAATGCTGTACTCCATCCGCCTGAGGCATATGCCCATCCTCCAATAGATGACCCTATAGCTCCGCCTAGAAAGAAGATCGCCATGAATAATCCGTTTAATCGACTGCGAATGTCAGGCGCCAACGAAAAAATGGCACGTTGACTGAGCACAAGATTTGCAGATACGCCCATATCTAACAAAATAGCTGCGGCCACTAGAACTGCTATTCCGAATGGGGAGCTGCTCTGAATCATGAGCGGCAGCAATAAAGAAACGATGACAACACCGAGAGCGATTCCAGTGGCAACCCGGGTCAAGCCGCGATCAGCTAAACGGCCGCCAATGGGAGCAGCGGCTGCACCCGCAATGCCCACTAATGCGTATAGTGCTATTGCTTTCTGAGAAAAATGAAAAGCAGGACCGGACAATAATAAAGGAACAGTCGTCCAGAACAAGCTGAAAGCTCCAAATACAAACGCATGATAAATGGCACGGCGGCGTAAGATTGGAGTCGTGCGCAGCAGGCTCCACATTGAACTGAGTAAGGCAGTATAGTTTGTATGAGCTGCTGGTTTTCTGGCAGGGAGCACTTTGGCTAATACGATTGCCAGGACAACACTTACCGCGGCGGATAAAGCAAATATTGCATTCCATCCCCAAATATCAGCGACTAGACTGGAGATCGGCCGGGCAAGCATGATACCGAGCAATAGGCCGCTCATGACATTGCCGACAACCCGGCCGCGCTCCGCATCTGATGCAAGGTATGATGCAAATGGAACAAGCACTTGGGCTGCGACTGATCCTAATCCGATGAAAAACGCAGCTGCTAAAAATAGAGTTCCATCCTTCGCGAATACTGTGGCAATCAACGCCGCGGCGCTTAGCAGGAGCGATACAACGACCAGTTTCTTGTTTTCGATCATATCTCCCAGAGGGACAAGGAATAGTAAGCCGGCAACATATCCGATTTGTGTTAGTGTGACAATCAATCCAGCACTGCTTGGAGAAATTCCAATTGCTGCACTAATTAATCCGACCAAGGGTTGTGCATAGTAAAGATTAGCGACAATGATACCGCATGCAGTTGCGAGAAGAAGAGTGAAGCTAGGCGAAATTCTCTGATCTGCTTTTTGTTTGTTTAATGTAGACATAAAAATGAACTCCTTTTTCATTGGTTTTATAATGTTTGATCAATGATTGGCTGATACATCTCCTTTGCATAGTTGTTTCATGATTTGTGAAGTTATAGGTATTTTATAAACTAAACGTTTAGTTTTATTTATAAGCGAATAATATACTAAACGTTCAGTTTTGTAAATAGGTTCTGTTTTATTTTTTTCATCATGTTACGTATACTGAACGTATCGTTTATATTTCGGGAAGGAATGATTCATATGCAGAGTAAACGAGGACGGCCGCGTGATGAAGGAACGCATAAGGCAATTCTTGCTGCAGCCTATGAGCTATTGTTGGAAAAAGGCTTTGATGCGGTGACAGTTGATAAAATTGCAGAGCATGCGAAAGTGAGTAAAGCAACGATTTATAAATGGTGGTCTAACAAAGCTGCCGTTATCATGGACAGCTTTCTTTCGACTGCTACGGACAGACTGCCTGTGCCTGATACAGGATCGTCAATACAAGATATCGTAACCCACGCCACGAATTTAGCACGGTTTTTGACAAGCCGGGAAGGAAACGTTATTAAGGAATTAATAGGTGCAGGGCAGTTGGATGCAAAATTGGCAGAAGAATATCGCACACGATTTTTCCAGCCGCGACGCCTTCAAGCGAAAGGCCTTCTAGAAAAAGGAATTCAGAAAGGTGAATTGAGAGAAAATATTGATATTGGAGTAAGCATTGATCTCATTTACGGACCGATATTCTATCGGCTGCTTATAACAGGAGACGAAGTAAATGATTCCTATGTGCATAATTTGGTGATGAATGCGTTTAAAGGGGTTCAAGCTACTTGAATCTGAATACTTTAAATCGTGTCCGTTCCTACATAACTGTCAATTAGTAAGGATCTTGTTTCACATGCTATTTACGATGCCCGCGGGCATCTTTTTCTTTTGTATTCTTCAATCCTATTTTAAGATGTCCTTCATATAAAGGATGGATTATATAAACAAAATCTTATATAATAAAATCACATGCGGTTTTATTTTCTTGATGAAAACGTCAGCAACTGATCTATCTAAAGGAGAATGCATCATAAATTAGCCGATATATAAGGATTTAATTATATATGAATTGGAGGAGTTCATTTGACTGTTGATTCAAAAATTGGAATTGAAACGATGACTCGCTGTTTAAAAACACTTAGTGACCAAACAAGGCTCATGATGATGAAATTATTTCTTGAAAAAGAATATTGTGTTTGTCAGTTGGTTGATATGTTCGACATGAGCCAGCCAGCCATCAGCCAGCATTTACGAAAATTAAAAAATGCAGGGTTTGTGAATGAAGACAGAAGAGGGCAATGGCGTTATTATTCTATCAATAAATCATGTGCCGAGTTTGGTGCACTACAATTTCTCTTATATCAAATCGATCAGGAGGATGAATTGTTTCTGCACATAAAACAAAAGGAAACTCAAACGTCTTGCAGTAAGGAGGTATAAGATGACTTCAGTCATTTTGGCAGTATTTATATTTTTATTAACGTTAGTATTAGTCATATGGCAGCCGAAAAACTTGTCTATAGGATGGTCAGCCTGTGGCGGCGCAGTTTTGGCGCTAATTGCCGGAGTTGTTACGTTTCATGATGTGTTAACCGTGACAGGGATTGTCTGGAATGCGACATTGGCTTTTGTAGCTATCATTATTATCTCGTTAATCCTTGATAACATCGGTTTCTTTGAATGGGCGGCGCTTTATATGGCTAAGGCTGCAAAAGGAAACGGTGTGCGCATGTTTGTGTATGTGTCTATATTAGGAGCTATCGTCGCGGCATTATTTGCAAATGACGGTGCGGCTCTTATCATGACACCCATTGTATTAGCGATGGTCAGGGCATTACATTTCAATGAAAAATTAGTATTTCCTTTTATTATAGCGAGCGGGTTTATTGCAGATACAACTTCGCTTCCATTAGTCGTGAGTAATTTGGTCAACATCGTTTCGGCAGATTATTTTCATATTACGTTTATTGATTATGCATCCAGAATGATTGTGCCGAACTTGTTCTCATTACTGGCGAGCATCACTGTTCTTTATCTTTTCTTCAGAAAAAGCATACCAAAACGTTATGAGCTGACTGAGGTGAAAAAGCCTATGGAGGCGATCAAAGATCGAAACATGTTCAAACTATCATGGTATATCTTGGGGCTGTTGTTAGTTGGATACTTCGTAAGTGAATTTTTATCGATCCCTGTATCAGTGGTAGCGGGTATCATCGCAATCTTTTTCTTAATTGCCGCACAAAAGAGTCCAGCCGTTCATACGAAAAAAGTATTAAAAGAAGCACCATGGGCTATCGTGTTTTTTTCAATTGGCATGTACGTTGTTGTGTACGGCGTCCGTAATGCAGGATTGACAGATGTCCTTTCAGGTGTGATACAAGCGGTGGCCGATCAAGGATTGTTTGCCGGTACGATTGGAATGGGCTTTATCGCGGCGATTCTTTCTTCCGTTATGAATAATTTGCCGACTGTGATGATTGATGCATTGGCTATTGCCGGCACAGATACACATGGGGCGATGAGAGAAGCGCTCATTTATGCAAATGTGATCGGCTCAGATTTAGGGCCTAAAATCACGCCGATCGGTTCCTTGGCGACATTGTTATGGCTGCATGTCCTTTCACAAAAAGGTGTGAAGATTTCTTGGGGCACTTATTTTAAAACTGGAATCGTACTTACAATCCCAACATTATTGATTACACTTGTCGGCTTGTATATTTGGCTGATCATCATCCATTAAAGGAGAAGGTACACATGTCAAAGAAGACAATCTATTTTTTATGCACGGGAAACTCTTGCCGCAGTCAAATGGCTGAAGGGTGGGGGAAAAACTGCCTTGGAGATCAGTGGAACGTATACAGCGCAGGAATCGAAGCTCATGGGTTAAATCCTCGAGCTGTAAAAGCAATGAAAGAAGCGGGGATTGATATTTCCAATCAAACCTCAGATATCATTGATCCGAGCATTTTAAACAATGCTGATTTAGTCGTTACGCTTTGTGGTGATGCCGCAGATAAATGTCCAGTGACCCCGCCGCACGTAAAACGCGAGCATTGGGGATTTGATGATCCGGCAAAAGCAAAAGGAACCGACGAAGAAAAGTGGGCGTTTTTCCAAAGAGTGCGTGATGAAATTGGAGAACGCTTAAAACAATTTGCTGAAACTGGGGAATAAAAATATTAGATATACTCAGTATTTGTGAAAAAATTGGTGATCCCATCAATTATTGTTCAACAGGTGAGCTCAGTGCAGGCACCTGTTTTTTATTTTACTTGCCTGAGTTCTGAACCGCCGCTTAAAAGCTGAGACAAAGGAAAATTGATTTTGTTAACAGAATGATGAAGGAGACGTTGTTTGAGAGGAGTTGTCGGTTTGCGGGAATTAACAAAAGAAAAATATAACAGCATAAAAACATTGTTTGTTGAATCATTTTGTCCCACATTTGTCTATGCAATATTAGAACAAACCATTCCGGGAGTTGTTTATACAGATGACCAAACATCCCCTAGATCGTTTTTTATAGGGACTGAATCAGGAATTTATTTTATTGCGGGAGAAGAAGAGAATCAAGTTTTTAATGATTTCATTGCTGAATATTATGAAAAGCAAGCGAAATCAACAAAAAGATTTACTCTGTTTTCTGCTAACGATACATGGGATCAAATATTGAAAACAATACTGAAAGACGATTTGAATCAAATGAAAAGAGTGGCGTTTTCTTTTCAGCAAAAACCTTCTAACACAACTTTGGAACTTCCAAAGGAGCTTGAATTGAAAAGAATAGATGAAGACATTATTGCAAACAGTACAGAGTTTAACAGCGCTTACTACAAGGAGTATTGGAATTCTGCCTCACATTTTTTAGGAAAAGGTTTCGGATTTGCCGTATTACATGGCAATCATGTTTTGAGTGAGTGTACTTCTATCTTTTTAGGGAACAATCGAGCAGAAATGGATATCTACACACTTGAAGAATATAGAGGCACGGGTTTGGCTTATTGTGTGGGAAGTAAATTTATCGAATTTTGTCTGGGAAATGGGATGATCCCTAGTTGGGATTGTGATGTTTGCAACAATTCGTCCATGACACTAGCAGTTAAATTGGGCTTTAAGCCAGTAACGGGGTACTCTATTTATTTTTCTGGATCATCTTAATGTAAGAAGTTTGAAATTCTCAGGCTGTTGAGAAAATCTCGACAGCCTGAAGCTCCCTTAAAAAGGAGCTTTCTATTCTTCAAAATAAGGATTCACATGAATAAGCACTTCTTCCACGTCTGCAAACTGTCTTTTGATTTCATTTCGGATTTCGCGGGCAATGTCATGTCCCTGCTTAATCGTTAAATCATGATCTAATGATAAACGGACATCAAGCAATTTATAGTGGCCATGTTCTCTCGCTCGAATTTTATCGAGCCTTTTTACTTGAGGAAAATGCAAAATAATAGCCTTATATTCCTCGATCAGCTCGGGATCAACACTTTTTTCCATCAACACATCAACAGATGGCTTGATTAATTCCATTGAAATCTTAAAAATGAGGTAAGCCACGATGGCACTGGCAATTGCATCGGTGTACAACAGATAGGACCAGCCGCGGGAGTTTCCTATAATTGCTAATAGGACGCCGATAAAAGCGGCAAGTGAGGCAACGATATCGCCTTTATGATCGTATGCAATCGCTATAATCGCTTTGCTGTTCCATTTTTCCCCTTGTTTTATGGAATAACGATATAGGATCTGCTTCGCCACGTAGGAAATGAGAGCGGCAAATAATGCGCTGTATTGTGGAACGCTCGGTCCTTCAACAAAGGACAGAATCGCTTCTATTAGGATATAAACGGATACGATCACTAAGATCAGTCCTACAATTGCTTCACTAATGACTTCAGCTTTTCCATGCCCAAAAGGATGATCCTGATCAGGCGGTTTATTGGAAATGCCGATCACCGCCAGAACAGCAATCGAAGCAACGACATCCGCTGCGGAGTGTATTCCATCTGCAAAAACGGCTTCACTATCGCCGATCAGCCCAAAAAAGATCTTTCCTGCCATTAAGATCAGATTCGCTATTAATGCAATCAAAGCGACCTTTTTGCTTATTTGTTCTCTTTCACTTGCCATTTTTTCCTCCTGTAAAATTGTACAAAAAAATAGGAGTGCTTCTTACGCTCTCCGTATTTTTTCTTGTGTCATCACTTTGCTTATCATACCAATTCCATTTCGAGTGGGTCTATAGCAACGTTGTTTCCTATTTACTAATAAATAAGGTGACAGAAAAAAAGTTGGAGCCAGGCTAAACAAACAGAAAAAAGAAAACAATTTTGAAATGAACTGTTGACATTGAAGTATTTATGTTTTATTATTATCTCATATTCAAGATATTTTAATTCAAGATAATTAACCAAACCTGATTGTTGAGCAAGGAAAAGATCAAAGAAGAGGACGGCTTCACTTTTTGTTCATATGAGAATTGATTTTTTTTAATATAATATCTCGAATTCGAGATAAAAGGAAGTGCATGAGAAATGGCTGAATTTGTACAGTTAGTGAATGATAGAAGATCTGCAAGCAACTTCCTTTCAAATCATCCAATCATGAAGGATGAGCTCAACGACATATTTGAATTGGTTGCATTGGCTCCATCAGCTTTTAATTTGCAGCATACAAAATATGTGACAGTTCTAGATCCGGATGTAAAAGAAAAGTTGAAGCAGGCCGCAAACGGACAATATAAAGTGTTTAGCTCATCTGCGGTTCTTTTGGTTTTAGGGGATAAGCAGGCGTATCAGCAAGCAGCTGACATCTATGAAGGGTTAAAGGCGTTGGGGATACTCAATAAACAAGAATATGATCATATGGTTCAAGACACTGTTTCATTTTATGAAAACAGGGGAGAACATTTTATGAGAGATGAGGCGATAAGAAACGCTTCCCTTTCTGCGATGATGTTTATGCTTAGCGCTAAAGAAAAAGGCTGGGACACTTGTCCAATGATCGGTTTTGATACTGAAGCCGTAAAGCAGGTTTTGAATATAGATGACCAATTTGAGGTTGTCATGATGATTACAATCGGTAAAGAAAAAACAGAGAGCAGAAGGCCGCGCGGCTACCGAAAGCCTGTGAATGAGTTTGTTGAGTATATCTAAGTAAACGTGTAAAGGAGCGAATAAAAATGGCGAAAAAAACGATGGGAATCCATCATATTACAGCAATTGTCGGTCACCCTCAAGAGAATACAGATTTTTACGCAGGAGTACTGGGACTCCGATTGGTCAAGCAAACGGTCAATTTTGATGATCCGGGTACGTATCACCTTTATTTTGGGGATGAAGGCGGGAAGCCGGGAACAATCATTACATTCTTTCCGTGGGCGGGCGCCCGTCAAGGCATCATTGGAGACGGACAGGTTGGCGTGACATCTTACGTCGTACCGAAGGGTGCCATGGCGTTTTGGGAAAAGAGACTTGAAAAGTTCAACATTCCATACACCAAAATCGAGCGTTTTGGAGAACAATATGTAGAGTTTGATGATCCGCACGGTCTGCACTTAGAAATCGTGGAGAGAGAAGAAGGAGAAGCCAATACCTGGACGTTCGGAGATGTCACACCTGACGTAGCCATCAAAGGTTTTGGAGGCGCCACATTGTTATCAGCTCAGCCTGAAAAAACAGGTGAACTGCTAGAAAACATCATGGGGCTTGAGCGAGTCGGTAAAGAAGGAGACTTTGTTCGTTATCGTTCTGCCGGTGATATTGGAAATGTGATTGATCTTAAATTAATGCCTATTGGACGCGGACAAATGGGAGTTGGCACAGTGCATCACATCGCTTGGAGGGCTCAGGATGACGAAGATCAATTAGATTGGCAAAGATTCATTGCTGCGCACGGATATGGTGTGACTCCTGTGCAGGATAGAAACTATTTTAATGCGGTTTACTTCAGAGAACATGGGGAAATCTTATTTGAGATCGCAACTGATCCGCCGGGTTTTGCCCATGATGAATCACAAGAAACGATGGGCGGCAAACTGATGCTCCCTGAGCAGTATGAACCGCATCGGGCTCAAATTGAACAAGGGCTGCTGCCGTTTGAAGTGAGAGAATTAGATTGATTTATAGATGAACGTGAAGCATGAAGAAAAATAAAAAGACATACATTTAACAGATGATTGCTGGAAGCGGCTGTCGGGAAAGAAGCTGCTTTGCAGCACATCATATAATATGAAAAATAAGGAGAGATAAAAATGGAAGATGCAGGACTATTACTTATTCGAATCATGATCGGTGTGGTGTTTCTGTTTTATGGATCACAAAAATTATTTGGCTGGTTTGGAGGATACGGCATTAAAGGAACAGGCCAATGGTTTGAGTCAATTGGGATTAAACCAGGAAGCGCCGCGGCCGCTTTATCAGGCCTTGGGGAATTGGCAAGCGGAATTCTGTTTATTTTAGGTGTATTCCTGCCGCTCGGAGCTGCAATCATAACGATCATTATGTTAGGTGCTATTGTAAAAGTTCATGGAGCGAAAGGGTTTGCCAACGGCGCTGGCGGTTTTGAATATAACTTGGTGCTGATTGTAGTCTCCATCGGAGTTGCACTCATCGGTTCAGGAGCTTACGCCTTGCATTTTTAATATAAGTATTTAAGAACAGTTACTGCAAAGCGGTAACTGTTCTTTTATTTTTCAAGCACAACGATCAGATGCTCTGAATAGCAAAAAAGCGGATATGTTCAATATAAATGTGTATAGTGAATGATATGCATATTGAAAGTCATGAAAGACGGGTCCATTGAAGGAGGAATTTGATGAAAGAGATGGAAGAATTACATTCATTAGGTGCCATAGAGAATTTTATTAAGCAGCACCAATTCAGCTTTATCTATATATCAAGACCCGGCTGTACAGTATGTCATGCTGTTCTGCCGCAGCTTAGAATCGTATTGGATCAGTTTCCAAGCATTAAATTGGGGCATATCAATGCTGACGAGGTAGGAGAGGTTGCCGGTAGATTTTCAGTCTTCACTGTTCCTGTGCTTCTTTTGTTCATTGATGGAACTGAGTTTCTGAGAGAAGCCCGTTTTGTCCATTTTGAACAGCTCGAAGAAAAGCTGAAAAGAGTTTATCGGTTATATGAAGATAAATAAAGTGATACAGCTTTCAAATAAAAAGCCTCCCTTAAAGGGTTCATGCTGCCGAGAAAATTCCGGCAGCATGAGAACATACATGTATTCTTTTTTGTACAGTCACTTTATTCTTCAATAGGTGAAGATGGATTATCTGTCTGCCCTTGATCACTGATATCATTATCAGAGCTTGTCGAAATGATAATCGAAGTAGAAGGGGAGCAGTCTCCTAATGTGAAATTCACTCCGTAATTCTTGCTGTTCGCCGTATGGCTGTTTTGTAAGTTTTGTCCTATATCGGCATTGGCGTTTTGTGTGATTCCGTTTATGGTGAAATTCGAGATGTTGATTTGAGAACGCATGCTCAAAAAGCTCCTTTCATTCTAAAGTAGATGACATTGAGGCTGTGGGCAATCTATTATCTGGTATAAATAGGATATTTTGATTTTGAGTATTAGCATAAACTTAACGGTAAAAAATGATAGATTATCTCAAAATCATGATGAAAGGGAACATATCTTATGAACAGTTAGATTCCGCTGGAAAAACCGCCTGATTCGTTCAGGCGGCAGCTCATGATTGTCATCTAAGAATTTGGTGTATCATGTTGATTTTGCCTAAAGGATATGATTGTGGTTTTTAATGAGGAATAGGAGCCGATAGCGGCGTAGCCGTAAAACCATCCCATAAATACGCCGGAAAAGAGGCTGTGTCGATGACTGATGAAAACCGATATGATAAGGCCTGTCATCAGGGCGGCTGACGGGACAAATGTTTTTGGGATCTTAAACAATATTTTGAGGATTTGGGTAATCAAGATGATGGTCGGAACAGCTATCACAGCATCCCAAAAGTTTGTGTGAATAATTGGAAAGTTCATACGGCACCTCAGTACATAAAATAATAAAAGTTCGTTTACGCTAAAATCTGGTTGAGCAGTTCTTGTATCGCGTTTGTGATGTTTTGACTGCGGGCTTGATTGGAGCTTGTTTGACTGAATAAGGTGCGTTCAAAAACCATTCCTGTATTGTTTCCCCCAGCCCCCTCTGTTGTTTTAGACACAGAGAACGGACTGATCGAAATTGCAGACCCATTATTGAAAACGCTGTTTCCGGATAACGAATGAATATTTACAGGGCATTTCATCATTCATCTCTCCTCTCACTCCATGATTATTTATACAATATGGCATGCGGACAGCAATTGCGTAAACAAAGCGGCAAAAATATACAATGGTAGACAAAAAACCACATCATGTTTTTAGGACAGCCTTTTAGGCGTATTTTTTTTATTCTTTTTACCGATTTCATCAAAAATATTTTCATTGGTTGATTGCTGGGCTTGTCCATCTTTCCTTATGAAGTCCGAGTGAATGAGTTTTTTTAAGTCCCTTACAGTTAAAGGCTTTGCATCCTCAGTTAATTCTATTCCCAGTTGTCCGTTTGCTTCTAATGTCGCACTTTTAACATCTTGTATAGATGACACCCCATGAAGCCTCAACTGCATTTCAAGCTGATCAACTGTGAGTCTCATTTTTTTTAAGTTTTCGATATGAAGCTGTCCATTTTCAATCACGATCTTTGCTTTTCCCGTTAACATCTTTTCAGCAATGTTCGATCTCATTTGAATCCATTCCATCATAATTAGTGTCATTGTAAAGATAGCGGCAGCGATCAAGGTTTTAAAAAGACTGTATTCAATAATCGGCTGAACGATAATCGTTCCGATTGAAATCATGACAACGGTTTGAGTTGAAGTCATTTGTGCGATTGATTTTCTTCCTGAAATTCTTAATAAAATGACTCCGGCTATAATGAGAACAAAAGCTTCCCAAGTAAAATTCATGCGACCACCTGACCAATGAGTAATGGATTTGTCATGAAGCGGCTTTGCAGCCATTCGTGACTTAATATATCCGAAAGGCTGACGCTTCATTCTGTTATGTACATGATAAATTCTGGCCTGACCAAATGTTTCTGGTATAGATGGATAGCATAAGTCAAACAATGACAGGAGCAGAGATTTTTTAGCGGGGAGCGCCTTAAGATGATTGAAATTGAAGTTGTCATGAGAACAATTGTCAGCGTTGTCTTACTGTTAATTGCAGAACGGATTTTGGGCAAACAGACGATTCTCCAGATGACGATTTTTGATTTTATTGCAGCGATCACACTAGGAGCGATTGCTGCCGGATTAGCATACAATACGTCATTAAAACCACACAATATGGCCATTTCCTTTGGTATTTTTGTGTTAACCATTTTTCTGATTTCGTTTCTGTCGATTAAGAACAGAAAGCTGAGAAAATTTTTTGCCGGAGATCCTACAGTCCTTATTCAGAACGGTAAGATACTGGAATCAAATATGAGGAAAATGCGTTATACACTTGATTATTTAAATCAGCAATTACGTGAAAAAGATATCTTCAATATTGAAGAAGTTTTGTATGCGATCCTTGAGACGAATGGGCAGCTGACTGTGTTAAAAAAACCGCAATTCCGGCAGGTCACCAGACAGGATTTAATGATTGCGGTACATCGCGAAAACAGGCTTCCAATCGAGCTTATTATGGACGGAGAAATCATTGAGAATAATGTAAAGCAGAATCGTTTGACGGAATCTTGGCTTCTGGCCGAATTGAAAAAAAGAGACATACAGGTGGAAGAGACTGTGTACGCAGTGCTGCTGGGCAATGGGGAGATTTATGTGGATCAATATAAAGACCATATATCAGTTCCTATAGATAAGGAATGAAAAGAACCATCTTAAAGTCCTTTACCGAATGCAATGGTTTCAATCTGTCTGGGGTATGAAATGTGAAGAATCCCGTTTAACAGCTGAACCTGCAGTAAATGGGATTCGGCGGCTTCCGGAAGCTGAATGGTTTGCTCAAAATCGCCGTAATACCGTTTACGCAGCACCTCCATTTCAGAGGGGAAAACAGGCATGATCGTTCCTTTGATGAACAGCTGGGTTTTAGATTGTAAACGGATTGTTAATTCCTCCTCGTATACACCGGGCATTTCCACAATGATAAAATTATACTCGTCATCTTGATAAAAGTCATAAACAAGCGTAAAAGCATCGGAATCAAAAAATTGTTCAGGGGTTTTATACTTGAGCACATTTGTCCAAAAGTCACTTTGCTTATATTCATTTGTAATCTCAAGCCACTTTCGGATTTTTTCGAAATCCATCTAAGATCCTCCTTAAATTTGATTTGAAATTGGTGCAGAAGGGTTGCCAATTTGGTCTTGGTCACTAACGTCTGAATCAAGATTTCCAGTGTTTAATAGAGAAGAAGAAGGTGAAAAATCTCCTAGAGAAAAGTTTGCCCCAAAGTATTTGCTGTTCGCTGTATGGCTGTTGTGTACAGTTGGACCGACATCAATATTTCCGTTTTGCGTGACGCCGTTTATCTTAATATTTGCGATGTTAATTTGGTATGGCATAAACGAAACCCCTTTAATCTAATATTGGCGGTACTGGAAGCGGAGGAGCATTCACATAAGAATTATCAGAGTTTCCGATTTCTGTCTGATCATTTACATCAGGATCATTTAAGAAGTTTTCCATGATTGATTCCGCAGGTGATGTATCACCGAAAGAGGAGTTAATCCCTTGAGATTTATTATTGGCGGTATGGCTGTTATGCGCGGCTTCACCTATTGTAATTGAACCATTGCCCGAAACGCTGTTGATCTTCAAATAATATAGGTTGATTACTGTAGACGGCATCCCATCACACCCTTCCATGATTCTGTACAGTTACAGTATGCGCCGGGGCACCCAATTGTTCCTTGGGAACGTATGAATGATGTAAGGGATCACACAGGCGGAAAAGTCTCTGTATTGACAATGGGAGTGATTATTCAAAAGCTGCTGATCATGAAAGTGAAATGGTGCAAAGAACTAGTATTCATACTTTCAAAGTAAAGAAGCTATCCTTAAGACGGTTTTCACTGCTGACTGAGTCACTTCTTCTAGAAAATGATGAAACTACGGGGAATATGTCAAAACGGGTGCTGTGGGCTTTTGTTTTTTTGCTTCTAGGCTCAGAAAAAACGATTTTTCCTACATTGTCCATAGCATTGAAAGAGCAGAACAGCGGCTCGACTGTTTTGACTCCGTCATCGACATGGATACCGTCGCTTTGTTTGTCATGATTGGACATGTAGCCGTTTTTATTAACCAGCAAAGATGCGGCAAGCCTCGCCGCACAAGTTTTATTTTGATTTGCAGGAAATCTATTTCTCTTAGCGAATGATAGAGAGTCAGAGGCTTAAACCGGCTTTTTTATACGCAACGACTTTCCGGCACCGGCCGGGCTTTTTTATAAGGAGGGATACAAGATGACATTAACCTTGGAAGACATGACTGTGGAAGAGTTTGAAGCATTTCGCAGGATGTCCGTGCAAAATTATGCGAAACAAAACATTACCTCGGGAACGTGGACGAAGGATGAAGCGTTGGAAAAATCAGAGCAGGCCTATCGAAACATGGTACCGGAAGGACGAAACAGCAGCAATCATTATTTTTGGAACATTATAAATGAACAAGGGGAAAGGATGGGCTGGCTCTGGATGTATGCTGACCCGCTTCACCCGCAAAAGGAAGCATTTATCTACTCCTTTGGAATATATGAAGCCTTTTGCAGAAAAGGACTTGCTCAATTAGCACTGAAAACGCTGGATGAAAAAGCAAAGGAGCTTGGCGTGGAAAGGCTTGCGCTTCATGTGTTTGCACACAACGAGACGGCCGTCCATCTTTATCAGAAGATGGGCTATGCCATGACTAATATTCGTATGCGAAAGCAGCTGTGCTGATAATAGCCAATTTTGGTGAATTTAAAAAATACCAAGGACGAACAGTCCTTGGTATGCCTTAATTATGATTGGTCCAGCTCTTTCATCTGTTTCGTAAGCTTAATGAAAGCTTGATCGAGGTCCTTGTACCCGGTATCTTTTGGCGTCATCAAACTGAGCTTTCCAAGCACTTCCTGTCTTTCTGTCTCAAGCTTTAAGCGAAGGTCCTCCTGGTCATTTCTTTCTGTTGGAACGTCATTCAATTGCTTTTTGATGCCATTGTCCGAGATGACGAGTTTACTGTTGGTTGTTTTTTCGAGAAAGTAGCGGTCATGTGAAACCGCCAGCAATGTTCCGCTGTATTGTGCCAGTGTTTCTTCCAGCTGTTCGCGTGACGGCAGGTCGAGGTGATTTGTCGGTTCATCTAAAATGAGTACGTCTTTTTCCTCAAGAATATATGCCATCAGCTTGATCTTTACACGCTCACCCATACTCATATATTTGATCGGCTCAGTCCATTGGGAAGCGGTAAAACCTAAGTGCCTCATCAGACTTTGAACGTGTCCTCTAGCTTTGTATGTTTCATTATCAAATAACTCTTCCGGTGTTTGTTCTAAAGGCAAATCAAACACTTCCTGCGTTAAATAGCCGATATGTGCAGACGGCGACACCCATACACTTCCATCCGCTGTTTCCTGTCCTAGAATGATTTTCAGTAATGTCGTTTTTCCGCTGCCATTTGGACCTATGAGCGCAATCTTTTCACCGTGCTGAATCGTAAAATGCGCGTTTTTAAAGAGAGTCCTTTCACCGAAAGCCTTCGTTATATGCTGAACGTCTAAAAAACGTTTTCCTGTTTTTTTGGTTGTATCAATTGAAAAGCGGACAGTATACTCTGGCTCAACGGCTTCCGCCTTTGCTTTTTCCAACTCTTGTTCAAGCCGCTTTCGCTTAGATGTAATCTGGGCATCTGTACGCTTCGCTTTTACACGGTGATATTCTTTAAATCCTTCCTGTTTCGTCGATTGGGCGTGGCCTTTTTTCGACCATGAAGCAAGTTCTGTCATTTGTGCTTCGATCCGTTCAATCGTTTTTTGCTGTTTTTCATATGCACGCTGCTGGGCGAGCCTTTTCTTTTCCCGGAGCTTCATATAACCAGAGTAATTCCCCTTGAATTCAATTAGCGTTTGATCCTCAAGCGACCATATCTTTGTCGCGACTTCGTCTAAGAAATATCGGTCGTGGGAAACAAGGATCACAGTGCCTCTATAATGTTTCAGCTCTTGAATGAGAAGCTGGAGGCTTTCTTCATCAAGGTGGTTTGTCGGCTCATCTAACAGTAAAAGATCAGCCTCCTCTGACAGTCCTTTCGCCAGACGCGCTTTCAATTTTTCACCGCCGCTTAACTGCTGGAAATCCCGCACGGGCACACGCCATTTCTTCAGTAATTTCTTCTCGGCAGGCGTCTGATCCGTAAAGGAATATGACGCTGTTTCCTGTTCAACCAATGTCATCTTTATATCCTGCCGAACGATTTGCCCGTGTGCAGGGGCTAAGTCATTGTATATGAGGTGCAGCAGGGTGGATTTCCCGGCGCCATTTTTGCCGATAATGCCAATGATATCTCCTTGCTGAACTCTTGCGTTTGCGTTTTTAAAAACAGTCAAATCCTTCACTTCATAGCTGACGTTTGTTACTGTTACGATTTCTTTCATCCATATCCCTCGCTTTAATGGGAGAATCAAAAAAATCCTCCCAAATGTGTTGGAAGGATTAGCCGCGCCTTGCATGAACAAATAAGCTATTCTTTATAAATAGCCATATCGTATATATAGAAAATGGGCAGACTAATCCTATTTTTTCTGATTTGAAATA
Source organism: Bacillus sp. SKDU12 (assembly GCF_010093085.1). GTDB lineage: Bacteria > Bacillota > Bacilli > Bacillales > Bacillaceae > Bacillus > Bacillus mexicanus. Next base: position 152,822 of record NZ_MSRC01000018.1, read on the forward strand.
TTGATTTCAAACGGTAAAAATAAGATTAGTTAATCATTGTCCGCCCATCATCCCTTCTTGTTTTGATTACAAACACTATAGCATATCTTCAAATTTAAAAGCAAAGGTCATTTCCATCAAAAAACTCCTGCTCTCATTTCTGAGGCAGGAGCTTTGATTTTATTGCAGCTTCGCTTTTCTCACCTTATAAATCACAATCAGCAAAATAAACCAAACCGGCGTAACAAATAAGGAAACGCGAGTATCCTGTGCCAATGCCAGAACAACAAGGATAAACGCCAGGAACGCAAGAATCAGGTAATTTGTAAACGGGTAAAGCGGAAGTTTAAACTTGTTTGTCTTTGCTAATTCAGGTCTTGTTTTACGGTATTTCAAATGACAAATGACCGTAATCCCCCAAATATAGATAAAGCAGACGGTTGAAATGCTTGTAATCAGTGTGAATACGCCTTCGGGCATGATGTAGTTTAACGTAACACCGATTAAAATCACGATAGCTGAAAAGAACAACGCATTTCTAGGTACTTTACGCGGAGTCAGTTTCGCCATTGATTCAGGCGCATTATGATCTTTTGCAAGGGAATAGACCATACGGCTTGTACTGAATACAGCACTATTGCAGGCTGAAGCAGCGGATGTCAATACAACAAAGTTGATGATGCTTGCTGCCCCGACGATGCCAACCGCGACAAACACCTGCACGAACGGGCTCTCGTTAGGATTAATGACATTCCAAGGATAGATGCTCATAATCACGAGAAGTGCCCCGATATAGAAAAGCAGTACCCGGACAGGGATATTGTTGATCGCCTTAGGGATTACTTTTTCAGGGTTTTCTGTTTCACCGGCCGTCAGTCCGACCAGCTCAATGCCGACAAAGGCAAACACAACCATCTGGAATGAGAGGATAAACCCATGTATGCCATTCGGGAACATCCCCCCGTGACTCCAGAGATTTGAGAAGCTGGAGACTCCTGAGCTTGTGGAAAAACCTTTGAAAATCATCACAAGGCCAATGACGATCAGCGCCAGAATAGCAATAACTTTAATTAAAGCAAACCAAAATTCTAATTCTCCAAAAAGCTTGACGGTTGCCAAGTTCATGATCAGTAAAATAATCAAAGCGATTAAGCCGGGCACCCATTGCGGCACACCCGGGAGCCAATATTGAGTGTAGAGCCCGACAGCTGTCAGATCAGCCATCGCAATCGAAATCCAGCAGAACCAATAGGTCCAACCGGTGATAAAGGCTGCCATGTCTCCTAAATAATCTTGTACAAAATCAACAAAAGAGTGATAGTTCAAATTCGATAACAGCAGTTCACCCAGAGACCTCATAATTAAGAAGCAAATGAGCCCTGTGAACATGTAAGCAAATAGAATCGACGGTCCGGCAAAATGAATTGATTTTCCTGAGCCGAGAAATAAGCCTGTCCCAATAGCCCCGCCGATGGCGATGAGCTGAATGTGCCTGTTTTTCAAGCCTCTCTCCAGTTTTTGCTGATTTATATTGTTTTTCGTCATGTCATCTGTCACTTTGTGTGTTCCTCCATTGAAAATTGTTTAATGAGTCAGCAATATATTTTAATGATTATTATAACACTAAAATTTCTATCTTTTTTACTATATAGGAAATATGAAAAGAAAATTTAAGGTTTTTTAAATGATCCATCATAAAACGAAGCGGCTCAATCTAGGAGCCGCTTCGTTTTTATGCCATTTCTGTTTTTTTCATGTATAGGTAGAGTCCGTAATCTGTCGAAGTGGATGCGTATCCGATCTGCCTCAACATTGCCGTGATATTGCCGCGGTGATAAGTCCCGTGATTGACAACGTGGGGAACGAGCTCAGAAACAGCTGTTTTCATTATCCCGCCTGAGGGGTTTTGAATCTGTAGAGGCTTATTAAGCTGTTCTTCTTGCTGTAAACATATTGTATATCGTTTAGATAACGTCAAAAACAGAGCTTCCATTTCCTCCATTTCTTTTGCGGCTGTCTGTTCTTTAAGCTGTTCAGCTAAAGCCAAAGCATCGCTCATATTTTTGCCGGAAAATACTTCAATCCAGCCCAGATCAGAAAGGTAGACATGAGACAGTACATGGGATATCGATGGAAACACACTTTGAATGTCTTGCCGGTACACCTCTTTCGGAAGCTCTTTTAATCGATTGAATATTTGCTGATTGGCCCAGACGTTATATTCATACAAAGTTAATAAAAAATCTGTCACGTTCATTTCCCCTTTCGCGTTTATAACTCCTAGTTTACACAAACAAACTTTCTTTTGGGGATCATAAATAAAATATGTTGACAGACATAGTTTAGGGAAATAAACTAATGAACGTTGATCATAAAGTTTAGAGGGGTAAACTATAGGGAGGAGGGGAAGATGTTGAATGAACAAAAGCTATGTCAGGCGATCAACCTGTTTGTGGAAGTGTTACTTGAAGGAACAGAGTTTGTACATCATGAAATCAATCAGGATGTCTTCAAGCATATCTCAAGGGAACAGGCTGACCTGTTGAAAATCTTAAAAGTTAAGGGCCCAACCTCTCCCGGCAGCCTCGCCATGTATCAAAATGTACATAAGAGTGCAATTTCAAACAGACTGAAAAAGCTGCTTGATAAGGGATTGGTGGAATGGGATGACTGTCAGGTGAAAAGTGATAAGCGCTCGAAGCTGATTAGCATCACAGCCAGCGGTGAAAACATACTAGAAGAATTAGATGCAGCCATCTTTAACGCTCTTAAAGAGCTGATCGATGATATAGATGAGGAACACTTAAACTCTATCATAGAGATCTTTACAATTCTAAAAAATAAATTTAAAGGAGGAGATCCAGCCAAATGAGAGCGATCATTACATTTAAATGGGCCATTTTTGCCGTTATATTAGCACTTACCGTCGTATTAAGTTTGTTTTCTCCGAACTTGACGGAGCTTGCCAATCAAAAGGGGCAGGCCCAGCTTCCGGCTGATGCTGTATCAGAAAGAGCAAATGCCATTTTAAAGCAAGCTGGTGAAGACAATCATTCAATCAGTGCAGTCTTTACATTAGACCACGCGTTGAAGAAAGAAACAGAGGGCGAGCTCCGCACAATAATCGATAAAATCAAAAAGATCGACGGTGTGGATGAGGTCACGTCTCCTCTGACTGCGGAAAAAGAAGTCAGAGACCAATTGATATCAAAAGACAAGAAAACCGTCCTTATTCCTGTCACGATCACAGGTTCTGATAAAAAAGCGGAAAAAATCGCGGATGACATTTATAAAATTGTCCCTGAGGATTTGACGGCATATATTACGGGAGCTTCTCTCATCAATCAGGATTTCGCCCACAGCTCAGAGGAAGGGCTTAAGAAGACGGAAGTGATCACAGTCTGCTTAATCATCGGTTTATTGCTGATCGTGTTCCGATCTGTTGTGACGCCTTTTATCCCGATTGTGGTTGTCGGTTTTTCTTATTTGATCAGTCAATCCATATTGGGGATCCTTGTGTACAATGTTGATTTTCCGATCTCGACGTTTACGCAAACCTTCTTAGTCGCCATTTTGTTCGGTATCGGAACAGATTACTGCATCCTGCTTCTTACTCGATTCCGTGAAGAATTGGCAAACGGGCATGACAAAAAAGAAGCTGCGCTTATTGCTTACCGTACAGGGGGAAAAACCTTATTTATCAGCGGATTTGCAGTATTGATCGGATTTTCCGCCTTAGGGTTTGCGAAGTTTGCGATTTTCCAATCTGCAGTGGGAGTCGCAGTAGGTGTCGGAATTTTAATGATCATCCTCTACACATTGCTGCCATTATTTATGGTGACACTGGGTGAAAAATTATTCTGGCCTTCTAGAAAAGTATTATCACATAGTGACAATAAATTATGGGCGTTTCTTGGCAAACACTCCGTTGCACGTCCGTTTCTGTTTATTGTCATCACGGTCATAATTACGCTTCCGTTCATCTTAACTTATGATGACCAGATTTCGTTCGATTCGACTGCGGAAATCAGCAGCAAGTATAAATCAGTAAAAGCGCTCGAGGCCATCAAAGATGGATTCGGTGAAGGGAAAGCGTTCCCGATCAATGTTGTCGTAAAAGGAGACAAAGACCTCACAACAGCTGATACAATTCCTTATCTCGGAAATATCAGCAAAGCGATCGAGAAAGTCGATCATGTTGACTCTGTCATGACCATTACACAGCCGACCGGTGAAAAAATCAAAGATTTATATATTGATAAGCAGCTGGGCTCAGTTTCAGACGGGCTGGATAAAACGGTAAAAGGAATCGCCGATGTCCAAAGCGGTTTAACGGATATTGAAAACGGATTGAATCAGATGGCAGGGCAAACCGGTACGGCCTCTAATAGCAGCTCCGGCGGTTCACTGGGCGATGCGGCCGAAGGATTGGGCAAAATCAATCAGCAGCTGCAGCTCGTGAGCAAACAGGTTTCTCAAACGGGTAATACCGCTCAGACCGCACAGCAGCTTACAGCAATCAGCGGACAGCTAGGCCAGATTCAAACCGGGCTTGAACAAGCGAACCAGCAGCTTTCAGGCCAGCAGGCCCAAGCCGGAACCTTGTCAGAAAACCTGAAGAAGCTTGCCGATGGTGTAAAGAGTGCAAATAACGGTTTGACGAAAATCTCTGACGGAATAACAGTTTCCAGCGATATGCTAGAGGATATGAGCAAAAGCTCAACTGTAAGGGATACAGGGATATTCCTTCCTGATCAAGTCATGAAGGATAAAGACTTTAAGAAGTCCATTGACCAGTATTCCTTCGCAGACGGAAAAGGTGTGCAATTAAGCGTCGTCTTAGATTCCAACCCTTATTCAGAACAAGCGATTACGACAATAAATCAAATCAAAAAAGCTGTAGGAAACGAAGTTGACGGCACTCCTCTGAAGGACGCTCAGATCGTATACGGCGGGGTCACAAGCATGAATGCGGATTTAAAGGAGCTGTCTACAACGGACTTCTCTAGAACAATGATGATCATGATTATTGGCCTGTTTATCGTGTTAACCATTTTGTTCCGCTCCATGATCATGCCGATTTATATGATTGCGTCACTGCTGCTGACGTACTATACGTCGATATCGATCACAGAATTAATTTTTGTAAACGGCTTAGGAAGCGCCGGCATCAGCTGGGCAGTACCGTTCTTCAGCTTTGTTATCTTGATCGCGTTAGGCGTGGATTATTCGATCTTTCTGCTGGACCGGTTTAAAGAAGAGGTGCACATGGGCATTGAGCAGGGGGTCATCCGATCAATGAGCAAAATGGGGTCTGTCATTATAACGGCTGCCATTATTTTGGCCGGCACGTTCGCGGCGATGATGCCTTCAGGCGTCAATACGCTGATGCAGGTGGCAAGTGTTATTATTATCGGGCTGCTGCTTTACGGTCTTGTCATTCTTCCGCTGTTCATTCCGGCAATCATTGCGACCTTTGGCGAAGGAAACTGGTGGCCGTTTGGCAAAAAGAAAGTCAAAGAATAATCTCATCAGACGTGTTAACGAAAAAACAGGCCAGACGATCAAACGGCGGCTTTATGTAAAACAAAGAGCCTGGGGATATCCCCAGGCTCTTTGTTTTATTTCCATTCTGCAATTGTATCAATCGGCAGGCGGTAGGAAGCATAGCCTTCGTCTGCTGCTTTTCCGATAGAAAGAAGCATAACCGGTACATAACGTTCTTTATCTAGTCCGAACGTTTCCGCGATATTTTCTTTATCATAACCGCCGATCGGGTTTGTATCGTAGCCGTGCGCGCGTGCAGTCAGCATGAGCTGCATGGAAACAAGGCCACCGTCAATCAGGATTGTTTCGCGGTTCGCTTGTGCCGGAAGCTTTTCAAAATGAGCGGTCAGCGCAGCGATTTGTCTGTCTTTGACCTCCTGCGGCATGTAACCGAGTTCCACGGCTTTTGAATAGATTTCTTCTAAATAGTCTGCATTGTTCATGTCTGCAAATACAGCGATGACGGCAGATGATGTTGCAACCTGTGTTTGGTTAAAGCTTGCAAGCGGTGCGAGCTTTTCTTTTCCTTCCGGGCTGTCAATGACGAGAAAACGCCATGGCTGTGCATTGACAGAAGATGGCGCTGTCGTTGCTTCCTCTAAGATTTCTGTCATCTCTTCTTTACTGATTTTTACTGTCTGATCATAGTTGCGAATGGAACGGCGTCCTTTCATAATCTCCATAAAATCATTTGTTTTGATCATGTTGATACACTCCTCTTATGCTTTAATATTGTTTATGTTGTCCCGCATGCGCGCCAGTACATCAATAAGCAGGCTGCGTTCTTCTGCACTTACATTTGCGAGCATTTCTTGCATGAAACGCTCTTTTTCTTTCTTGGAAGACTCGATTCGCTCTCTTCCTTGGTCTGTTAATCGAACAAGAGTGATGCGGTTGTCTTCAGGTTTGCGCCGTCTTGATACCATGCCTTTGGCTTCCAGTTGTTTCAGGTGTCTAGTGACGGCTGCGCTGTCTATATTTACGTTCTTTTGAAGATCGCTTTGACTGATCTCATCTGCATGATATAGCAATGTCAGCAATTCCAAACGAGATTGGCTGATGCCCGTGCATGCCTCGAACTTCATGCCAATCACCTTGTTCACGCTTTGCAGCTGATATAAAATCTTGGCTTCCTCTGAACAAAATGACGCCAAAACCCATCCCTTCCTTCTTGCCAACACAATTAATTGACTTATCAATGATTGACACATCAATTAATATACTACGATTTATTTTATCTTGCAAGACATATGCATATTTGAAAAAACTCTGCGAGTGAATGTCATTTTAATTTTGGCTCTTTTCATTACGATGAAAACAAAAAGCTTATCATTACAGTGTTGAGTGATATTCTTTTTATATCGGATTTGCGATTACGGGCATAGAACAAGGGATTCGGCACTTGCTGAATCAAGTCAGCAGACCCTGATTTTTGTGTCTTTCGTTCGAGCATCAAACGGCTTTCACAGCCTGAAAGTTATGATACAATATACAAATGTTTTACAGCTTCAATTTATCGTTGGAGTTAGCATCAATAGGTTGAAGGGAAGGGTTGATAACATGCTGCACAATCCAACTGGAAAAGAGCGCTTGGCATTGGCATTTCTGCTCGGCATGCTTGCCATATTAGGCCCGCTTAACATAGATATGTATTTGCCAAGTTTTCCTGACATTGCGGGTGACTTATCAGCAAGTGCTTCACTTGTACAGTTAAGTTTAACAGCCTGTCTGGTCGGGCTTACGATCGGGCAGCTGATTGTCGGACCGGTCAGTGACGCGCAGGGAAGACGGAAACCGCTATTAATCTGTATTTTTTTATTTGCGTTATCGTCTCTGTTTTGTGCGCTGTCGCCCAATATTACAACATTAGTGGCTGCGCGTTTCTTGCAGGGATTTACCGCTTCCGCAGGACTTGTGCTGTCTCGTGCCATTGTCCGCGATGTGTTTACCGGACGAGAGCTTTCTAAATTTTTCTCACTGTTAATGGTCATTACCGCTGTTGCGCCAATGGTTGCGCCGATGACAGGCGGGGCTATTTTGCTTTTACCATTTGCAACGTGGCATACCATTTTTTATGTCCTAACAATCATTGGATTTTTACTTGTTCTTTTGATTGCCTTTAAATTAAAAGAAACGCTGCCGCCGGAAAACCGGATTCCGAGCTCAATCGGGACCTCTGTCAAAACGATGGGCAGCCTGCTGAAGGATCGATCCTTTATGGGGTACGCGTTAACAGTCGGATTTATTCATGGGGGAAGCTTCGCCTATGTGTCCGGTACTCCCTTTGTATACCAGGATATTTACGGTGTATCTCCACAGGTGTTTAGTATTCTTTTCGGCATTAACGGTCTGGCGATTATATCAGGCAGCTTTATCATCGGGCGTTTTGGCGGAATCATCCCTGAAAAAAGCCTGCTTCGCATGGCGGTTATCACTGCTATGATTGCGACTGCTGTCCTTTTGACGATGACCATTCTTCATGGACCTCTTGCCACATTAGTCATATCCATTTTTGTGTACATGATTACGATTGGTATGGTTTTGACCAGCACGTTTACGCTGGCGATGCAAAGGCAGGGGCATCGTGCCGGAAGTGCCAGCGCGCTGCTCGGCATGCTGCCGCTGCTCCTCGGTTCGATCGTGTCGCCGCTTGTTGGCATTAATGAGACAACAGCCGTTCCGATGGGAGCGATTATGTTTGTGACAGCGGTCATCGGCTCACTGGCGTTTTTTGGATTAACGAAAGAACGAGCAGAGAAAAACTTATAAAAAAACCTGACGCCAGTCAGGTTTTTTTGTTTTATTTAGAATAACAACAGCAAGCCCGCAATTGCAGGAGTCAAGAAGATGGCCGATTTTAAAACCACCTTTGGCATAAGATTGGTGAACTTCGCGCCTACATAGGCACCGCACATTGTGCCGATCAGAACTTTGAGCAGCAAGACATAATCGACAAATCCTTCTGTGATATATCCGATGCCTCCGCCTACAGCTAGCGGGATGATGACAAGCATTGTCGTTCCGACAGAATGGCGGATCGACAGGTTCAGCATGATCATTAAACCGATTTGAATAAAAGGCGCTGATCCGATGCCGAATGTGCCGGAAAGAATACCAGCTATAATTCCTAAGATAACAGCTCTCGTATACGTTGAAAGAGAGCTTTGATCCATTTGAGCTTTCTCTTTTAAAATAAACAATCTGATTAAAATTAAAATCGCTGATAAAAACAACATGCCAGCCGTCAAATAATGAAGCAAGTCAGCCGGAATGAACGATGTCAGCTTTGCGCCGAAAAATGAGCCAACCGCAGCAAAGCAGCCTACAGTTAAGCCGATTTTCATTTGAATATTGCCTTCACGATAGTGGCTGTACGCTCCAGATAAGCTGGTGAAAGCCATACCGGCGAGAGAAGTGCCTAAAGCTGTATGAATCGGGACGTGGAAAAGAAGAGTTAAAAGAGCAATGACAAAGCCTGCTCCTCCGGCACCAATAAAGCCTAAGATAATACCGAGAAGAAACATAACAAAAACAATAAGCATATTTTTACCTCCATTAAAAAGATCTAAAAATGATAAGTGCGCGATAGGCGGAGGGATAGCGTCCTAATGATGATAAAAAAACATCCCGTTTTTTAGTTGTCAGTAGTCCGTCGACCGTCGTTCAGCAAACATATCGTACCTCAAATTTTGGGATCTGACAAGACAGTTTGTTGCTTCCTAATACCATCTGTTATATGATTTTGATAAAGAAAATCCCTTGAATATTTTAAAAGAGGTATTATATATGGACGATTTTAAATTAGACAAACCGACTCCGTACTATCTGCAGTTTTATAACCAGCTGAAAAAAATGATCTTCAACGGAACGTTTAAGCCGGGGGAACGGATAAACGAAACTCAGCTGGCGAAAAGCTTCGGCGTCAGCCGCTCTCCGATAAGGGAAGCTATGCGGCTGCTTGAGAAAGATGGTTTATTAAAGGCGGATGACCGAAATGGATTTTCGATCACATCGTTAACGGCAAAAGATGTAGATGAGATTTATAAAATAAGGATACCGCTGGAGCAGCTGGCAGTCGAGTTAGTCATAGAAGAAGCTGATGAAAAAGAGCTTGCTATACTTGAAAACCAGCTTGAAGAAACAGAAAAAGCCATTCACAACGGCATGGAAGATACGAAAATCATTCATTTGAACCAAAAGTTTCATGAGCTGCTTGTAGTTTTTAGCCATAACAGACATTTGAAGAATTTGCTTGAGCATGTCAGTGATCTGATTCACTTTTGCAGAATTCTTAATTATACTGGTGACCATCGGGCAGAAACCATACTGAGTGAACACCGCAAGATATTTGAAGAAGTGAAAAAGAAAAACAAAGAAGCGGCCAAACAGTATGTGATGGCCCATTTTCATCATGACTGTGAGCATTTGAAGCATGTGCTTGATGCAGGAAAAGAAAATGAGTCGGAATAATTCGGTACCAAGGGGAGCAGCCCTTGGTATTTTTGTATTCACAAACATATAAAAGAGCCTTCGTTCATAACATTTTATGATGGATTGACTAACGAATGATGGGGGTTAAACATGTTTATCCATATTGTCCGGCCTGGTGATTCTTTATTTTCTATAGGCAGAAGATACGGTGCTTCAGTTGATCAAATCCGGGGTGTGAATGGATTAGATGAAACGAATATCGTACCGGGGCAGGCTCTGCTTATCCCTCTTTATGTATATACAGTTCAGCCAGGGGACACGCTGGATGCCATTGCAGCGAAAACCTTTGTCCCTATAGAGCGTCTGCGGGCAGCAAACCCGGGCATCAGCCCAAATGCTTTACAAGCAGGGGCAAAAATAACGATTCCTTCTATTTCAAATTACATTGCGGGAACGTTAAGTTTTTACGTGCTTCGAACCCCTGACCTCGATCGGGAATTGATCAGTGATTATGCGCCATACTCGTCTTCGATTTCGATTTTTGAATACCGCTTTGCACCTAACGGAGACATTGCAAACCAGTTGAATGATACGGCCGCTATTGAGGCAACATGGCGAAGGCGGGTGACACCGCTTGCGACGATTGCAAACCTTACATCAGCAGGATTCAGCACAGCACTTGTTCACCAAGTCCTGAACAGCCCAACAGCAAGAACCAATCTGGTCAACAATATTTATTACTTAGTTTCTACAAGGGGATATGGCGGTGTGACAATCGACTTTGAACAGGTGGGCGCCGCGGATCGTGATCTTTTCACTGGTTTTTTGCGTCAGCTGAGAGATCGTCTTCAGCCGGGAGGGTATGTGCTGACGATAGCTGTTCCGGCAAAAACAAGCGATAACATATCTTGGCTGAGAGGCTATGATTACGGGGGAATAGGAGCGGTTGTCAATTATATGTTTATCATGGCTTATGATTGGCATCATGCCGGAAGTGAACCGGGACCTGTAGCACCTATTCCTGAGATTAGGAGAACCATTGAGTACGCGATTGCGCAGGTGCCAAGCAGAAAAATTATTATCGGAGTCCCGCTCTACGGGTACGATTGGATTATCCCTTACCAGCCGGGGACAGTTGCTTCAGCGATTTCAAATCAAAACGCAATCGAAAGAGCGATGAGGTATCAAGCTCCGATCCAATATTCAGCCGAGTTCCAATCCCCATTTTTCCGCTATACTGATCAGCAGGGGCGGACGCATGAGGTATGGTTTGAAGATGTCAGGAGTATGAGCCGGAAGATGCAGATCGTCCGCGAATATAGATTGCAAGCCATAGGCGCTTGGCAGTTAACCTTGGGATTTACGCCAGGCCCCTGGCTACTACGGAAATTTTTTACGATCAGAAAGCTATAAAAAAGGCACTAGAGCCCGGTGTCTTTTTTTGATTCAGTTCCCAGCAGAACAGAATCATTCAATCATTTGTTCCTTGCATAGGGGTGCGTTCCCATTTTACGATTAGTAGTAGTCTGACCAAACAAATATTAGAATTCGATGTGAGAGGGAGCTGTCAAAATGAAATCAGTATTGATTTTGAATTTTCCTGCGGAAGGCCATGTGAATCCTACATTAGGCATCACAAAAGCGTTTTCCGATAAGGGGTATGATGTCCATTATATTTCTACTGAAAAATACAAAAAACGATTAGAAGCGGCGGGAGCAACCGTCCATCTTCACCGGGATTTACTGCGAACAACACCGATTCATATCGGCTCGCCCACTGGCATTCTTGATTTTTTGAAAATTCATATCAAAACCTCGCTGGACATTTTACATATTGTCAAAGACTTATCAAAGAGTATTCAATTTGATTTTGTGTATTATGATAAATTCGGCGCGGGAGAATTGGTGAGGGACTATTTAGATATTCCAGGAGTCTCTTCATCAGCGTCCTTCCTGTTTGGTCAAGAACATCTGAAAATCCTGCCGCTGCACCCGGATTCAGGAGTGCCGCTAGAATTGGATCAAGAGTGCGAAGACCTTTTGGCAAAAATGAAAGAAACGTACGGTGTCGCTCCGAAAAACTTGGTTCAATTCATGAATAACCAAGGGGAATTGAATGTAGTATATACAAGCCGTTATTTTCAGCCTGAAAGCGATCGTTTCGGAGATGAATGTCTGTTTATCGGTCCAAGCTTTCCGAAGAGAGCAGAAAAAACAGATTTCCCAATTGAACAGTTAATAGATGAAAAGGTCATTTATATTTCAATGGGGACTGTTTTGGATCATACGGAGGATTTCTTCAACCTTTGTATTGATGCCTTTTCCGGCTTTAACGGAAAAGTCGTCATCGCTGCCGGGGAAAAAGCAGATTTCACAAAACTAAAACAGGCGCCGGAACACTTTATCATCACCCCGTATGTCCCTCAGCTGGAAGTGCTCGAGCAAGCTGATGTTTTTATTACTCACGGCGGAATGAACAGTGTAAACGAAGGCATTCATTTCAGTGTGCCGCTGGTGGTCATGCCTCATGACAAGGATCAGCCGATGGTGGCGCAGCGTCTCTCTGAACTCCATGCGGGCTATGTCATCTCTAAAGATGAAGTCAATGTCCAACTATTAAAACAGGCCGCAGATGAGGTTTTGCACAATGATCAGTATACGGCAGGCATAAAAAAAATCAATCAAAGCTTCCAAGAGTGTATGGATATGGATGAAGTGATGAAGCGGATTGATGAATTGATTCATCAAAAAACCAAATAAGCAAAGACTCCCGTACTTCATACGGGAGTTCATCTTTTAAAATTTAATTTTGATCTTTTGGGCATCACTGATTTTTTTATCGTTATGGTCAAATACGTCACTTGTCGTGATTTCGACCCACTTGATTTCTGCTTTTTTCTTATCAGCATTGTCGCTTGATGCGTCCAAAATAAAGCCGAGATTTCCGGACTTTTCCGCACCGCTTTCCAACTCACCATTCAACTCTTCAAGATAAATATCTTTGTTCCAATCAAAGGTTTCCCCTGTATTTGTTTTCATCAAGGCAATCGGCGCAGCATGTACTTTCTTTGAAGAGGTGTTTTTGATGTCAACGAAAACCTTAACGAAATCAAACTCTTCATCATGTGTTAACACATGAAAATAATCAATCATGCTGTAGTCCGGGCGCAAATGGATGAGCTTCATTTCTTTTACGGTTAACTCGACGTCGCCAACCTTATAAGTTTGATTCACTTGCTTGATATCCTTTAAAACAGCTTTTCCCTTATCATCAGAAAACATTTGGCCAACCTTTAGCAATGACCGGTCATCGGTTACTTGGGAATTAGGCTGATACTCATCTAAACTGTCTTTTTGCGATGACGTGCTTTGCGGTACGGCTTTTACCCCTTGCTCTCCGCGCGCACTTGGTTTTTCTGAACTGGCATTCAATGAACAGCCCGCGAGCATGATAGCAAAAACGAAAATTGAAAGAATTTTTCTCATTATGATTCCTCCATTAAAAAGAGATCCCGCTACTTCATACGAGCAACGGGACACCCTGTATTCTTTTATTTATCGATAATTTTCAGATTGTATTGTAAAGCTTTGAAGATATTTTTGGCGATTTCCGTATTATCGATTTGGCCGGCAAATGTCTCACTAGACGGACCATACGCATATACGGGGACATCTTCACCAGTATGTCCGCCTGTTGTCCAGCCGGTGTGTGAGCGTTTATTGAATATCTCCTCGATCGCATGGTCGATTTCAAGCACTTCTTTCGTTTTTGCGGCTTTTTTAACAGATTGAATTTCTGCTTTGGTTAAAGCCAATTTCTTTTGGTCAATATACGTTTTTAACGTTTTTTCAACATCCGCACCGCCAGCGATTTTTTCTGCCATAAAGTCAGGTGTGCGCTTTGCCGCTTTTATTGGTTCACTGAACCAGTTGTAGTTGCCGTCCGCACCGATAGAATACCCGCCGGTGGAGTGATCAGCCGTTGCGACAACCAATGTGTGTTTGTCTTTTTTGGCGAAATCAATTGCCGCCTTAAAAGCGTGTTCGAAGTCCTCCATCTCACTCATGGCTCCGACGATATCATTGTCATGCCCCGCCCAGTCAATCTGGCTCCCTTCAACCATAAGAAAAAACCCGTCTTTATCTTTGCTTAATTTTTTAATCGCTGTGTTGGTCATCTCTTTTAATGAAGGAATATCCTTCGTGCGGTCAATCATTTTAGGAAGCCCGCCGTCAGCAAATAGGCCGAGAATTTGACTGTCTTTATTTTTCATCAAGTCCTTGCGGTTATCCACATAGCTGTATCCCGATTTCTTGAATTCCTTAATCAAATTGCGGTCCTTACGATCAAAATTGCTTTTTCCTCCGCCAAGCAGAACATCGATTTTATGTTTGCCGTTTACCATTTCATCAAAATAATCATTGGCGATCGAGTTCATATTTTTCCGGCTGTGATTATGTGCACCGAAAGAGGCCGGAGTGGCGTGCGTGATTTCTGACGTGGCCACAAGCCCTGTTGATTTCCCTTTTTCTTTCGCCGCTTCAAGCACCGTTTTGACCTCTGACCCGCCGTTATCCACTGCAATCGCATTGTTGTATGTTTTGATTCCCGCAGACATGGCCGTTGCTGCAGCTGCAGAGTCTGTCACATTTTGCTCAGGATCATCGGGATAAGTCATTTGCTGGCCGACAAGGTATTGGTCAAATGCCGTAGGCTCTACAGTTTTTGTCTTTTTATTATCCTTTAAGTAGCGATAAGCGGACGTATAAGATACACCCATTCCATCACCAATCAGAACGATCACATTCTTAATTTCGTCTGGATTCTCCTTGGCGATGGCTTCAGGCACCCCTCCGCTGACGAAGCTGCTGAATGCAATAGATGATAAAACCGCAATAGACAGTAATTTCTTCGGGAATTTTTTCAACTGGATAACCTCCTAAAATCTTGAATGACAACCTCATTATATTTTTAAACTGTTAAGCTGGTATTAATCGATTTTAAAGATTGGATTTACAAGATTAAGAGGGTTGCGGAAATTGTGGGAAAAGGGAGAGAGTTATATGAAGATGATTTGTGAATCAGATCGGCTGAGTGATTATGTTTGTGAGTTGAAAAAAGTTGATTATTCTCACCCGCTAATAAAGAAGAAGGCAGATGAACTTTTTCATTCATCCCAAACAGACATAGAAAAAGCAAAAATTGCTTTTGAGTTCGTCAGGGATGACATAGCACACTCATGGGATATTCAAAGCAAACGAGTTACTTGCCATGCTTCAGAAGTTCTGAGATTCAAGGAGGGGATTTGCTATGCCAAATCAAATCTTTTAGCTGCCTTACTGCGCGGAGAAGGAATCCCAACAGGCTTCTGTTATCAAAGATTAATACTATTTGATACATCGGACAAAGGTTATTGTATTCATGCGTTAAATGCGGTATATCTTACTTCTGTTAGAAAATGGATAAGGTTGGATGCCCGTGGGAACAAGGAGGGAGTCAATGCACAATTTTCAATTGAGAGAGAGCGGCTGGCTTTTCAGATAAACGAGAGATTGGGAGAACAAGATAAGCCGCTGATCTACACAAAACCCCACTTAAAAACATTATCAGTATTAAGTGAACATACAGACGCCTTAAAGATGTATCTATGTCATTTACCGGACAATTTGTAAGGGGAAATCAGGGAATCAGGGATCTTTGCGAGAATCCCTGATTTTTCAATGATCAAATAATGTCTTCTCTTGAATGGCAAACTGACTGGAAGCAGAATGATTACCTTGCCTCCATTTCACCTCAACCGTCATATCATGGCCTTCAAGCTCATGTTTATCTAACCGCTCTAAAAAAGAAACGGACTTCTCTTTTGCGCTGCCATCGCGAGACGTGCCGCCGGAATAATCGCGCATAGGGGTTTCTGTCTTAGAACTCAACAGAATCTCATCATCTTTTTTGATCGTTAATGCTTCCACATAAATATTGTCTGTTTCGTCCGTATCACCGATCCAATAAAGATTGCCGCTGTATTCATTCGGTGCATCTTCATTTTTTGTGAAAACTGCTTCCCATTTCTGATCCTTGCTTTCTCCCTGCCAGTTCGGATACTCCAATCGCAGATGATGAATCAGCTGATAGGAAAAAAAGATCAAGCAAAAAGCCAATAATAGGGATCCCGTGTAAATGAGGGGATATTTATAATGACTGAACATAAAAAAAACTCCTATTCGCTTCATTGATTACCTTTGATTCAAAATGCTGTTTTCAGTTTGTTCCTCCTCCTAGAAAATGTGTACTATCAATATATACAATTTATAATAAAAAGAAAATAGATGTAGAGGGTGACAACATGGAAATCCATGATGACATTTACGGGAAGCACCATATAGATGGGGTGCTGGAAGAGCTTATCAAGAGTGCGCCTGTACAAAGATTAAAAGGAATCTATCAAGGCGGAGCGAGTTTTTTAGTCAATCGAAAGTGGAATGTGACCCGGTATGATCACTCCATCGGCGTGATGCTTCTCATCAAAAAGCTTGGAGGAACGATAGAAGAGCAGATTGCTGGCCTCCTCCACGACGTGTCCCATACAGCCTTTTCCCATGTCATTGATATTGTCTTTGAAAATGAAGAGGAAGACTACCATGAAAACATTTTTCATCAAGTCATTGCTCACTCTAAGATTCCGGGAATCTTAAAAAAACATGGCTATAATGCTGAAGAACTTTTAGCGGATGATACGAGATGGACAATGCTGGAACAGTCTGCGCCGGAGCTCTGTGCTGATCGTATAGATTATACGCTGCGTGACATGTATAAATATGGACATATTAGTCTGCACGAGGCACAAACCTTTTTGGAGCATCTCATTGTGAGTAACGGAAGGCTGTTTCCGGGTGATATCGAATCCGCTGAATGGTTTGTCAAGGTGTACTATAAGGAAGTGATAGATTTCTTTTTGCATCCTGTAAATGTATATGGATATGTATATGTAGCGCGGGCATTGAAGGCAGCGCTGGAGTATCATGTCCTCTCTACAGAAGATCTGCTGAAAACCGATCAAGAGGTACTCGACATCTTACATTCATCAAAAAATGAAGAAGTGCTGAGCTTGCTTAAATTTATTCATCCCGATATACAAGTAAAAGAGGACAATATCCACTACGATTTCTATCAAAAGAAGAAAATGCGTCTCATTGATCCATCCATTTTGCATCATGGCAAATGGATGAAAGCCTCAGCTATATCTGAAAACGTCAGAAAATGGGGGGATATCGCTTATCGAAAAGCAAAAAAAGGTGTGTATATAAAAGTGTTGCATTATTAATTGCCGCGTAAGAGCGGCTTTTTTCATGTTTGTCTAAACAAACCAAGGGGAATAGGACGATTGCGGGAACATTTTATGAGAATATCAGCGTATTTACATACCGTTCGGGGGTATAGTATTATTAAGATGTTATATTGCTAGCAGTTATCCGCTTCAACTGTCTGCGGGTGAACATTACACTAAAAAATGAAGCAAAGGAGAATGAACATGAAAATCTCTAAAAAAGCACTGGGAATTCTGATGTTATCTCTGGTTTTTGTGTTATCAGCATGCGGTGCTGACAATAGCGCGAAAGAAAGCAAACCTGAAAAACATTCAGGTTCCTCATCACATGAAGAAATGGAACATTCCGGATCAGCTGACGTTCCAAAGGAATTACAGGAATCTAAAAAACCAAAATATAAAGTAGGAAGCCAAGTCATCATTAATGCTTCTCATATGAAAGGCATGAAAGGCGCCGAAGCTACAGTGACTGGCGCCTATGACACAACGGCGTATGAAGTCTCATACACGCCGACAAACGGAGGACAGCGGGTGGATCATCACAAATGGGTGATCCAAGAAGAGATCAAGGATGCAGGAGACAAAACATTAAATCCTGGAGACCAAGTGATTTTAGAGGCTTCTCATATGAAAGGCATGAAGGGCGCGACAGCAGAGATCGATTCAGCAGAAAAAACAACCGTATACATGGTTGACTATACATCGACAACAACCGGTGAAAAAGTGAAAAACCACAAATGGGTTACCGAAGACGAGCTTTCAGCTAAATAACAAAAAAATCCTCCTTTACAAGGAGGATTTTTTTGCTTTCTGTACAGGTCTTGTTAAAGAAATGAGGGCAAAGAGAACCGCGATAATCACAATTGATCCGCCGCACCATGCTGTCGAGACTACAGTGTCCGTCTGATCCAAAACGACACCGCCGATAGCTGAGCCAAGTGCAATTCCGACTTGGAGGGCAGATGTATTAAAGCTTTGCTGAATGTCAGACGATTCTGGCGCAATTTCGATTAAATAGCTTTGCTGAGCGGGGGCGAGGCTCCAGCTCAGAAGTCCCCAAATCACCATGACAGGCAAAAAGAAAATCATAGACGACGTTGACAGCGGCAGTAAGAACATAATGATGGCGAAGGAACCGGTCACCAGCAAAATGCTCTTAAAGGAACCAAGCCGGTCAGAAAGCGCTCCGCCGAAAGGACCCCCGCATACAGCAGAGATGCCGAAAAGGAAATAACAAATGCTGACCCAGAAAGAGTTCAAGTGCAGAGTTTCTTCCAAAAACGGCGCAAAGTAAGCGTACAGCGTGTAGTGCCCCGCTAAAGTAAACATCGTGACAAGATGTGAACTCGCGATTTTCAGGTTGCCAATCGTCTTGATTTGATCCCGGAAAGGAATCATCTTCTCTGTCGGTATCTGTTCAAAAAAGATTGAGATAATCAGCATGGAGACGAGTGCCAAAAGGCCGATGCCAAGGAACAAAATCCGCCATCCAAAGGAATTGCTGATTAGGATTCCGAGCGGCACGCCTAATGCGATAGCAGAACTGAATCCCATAAAAATAATTCCGATGGCGCGCGCTCTGTATTCAGGCGCTACAATTTTCGGGGCAATCGTTAAAGAAAGCACCACAATCAACCCTGTACTCATCGCTGCCAATACACGCGATACCATCAGTGTTGCAAAATTAGGGCTGAAATAAGCTACAAGATTACTTAGGAAGAAAATAAATAAGGCAATTAAATATAAACGCTTGCGCTCAATCTTCGCAGTTAAAGCCAAGAGCAGCGGCCCTGACACTGCATATCCCAGCGCAAACACACTGATCAGCTGTCCGGCCGAGACAATGGAAATATCTAAATCATTTGCGATCTGAGGAAGAATTCCTCCCACAATTAGCTCAACTAACCCGACTGCAATTGTAGAAGCTGCAAGCAGGAAAACTTTAAAATTCATAACAAACTCCTTTACTGAAATGTTTTGACAAATAAAAAAATCCTGATTACAAAAAATGTGATAAACAAATTTTGTAATCAGGATTTTACGGTTCCTGGTAGACACCCTCAAACCATATTATTGAGGTTATACAAGAGATAATAGCTATTTAATTGATGAGTTTCCGTTGAAGAGTGTAACACATTATAAATGAATCTTCCATAGAAAAATTTACAAAGAAATGAACAGAATGAAAATATGATTATATATATATTTTAAAAGTATAGACATTTAATTATTAATGTCTATAATAATATTTGTAAGCGTTTTAATTATAAGGGGGGATATCAGTTGAAAAAAATATTACTTGCGTGCAGTTCAGGAATGTCCACCAGCTTATTGGTGACGAAAATGAAGGAATACGCACAATCCATCGGAGAGGAAACAGAGATTTGGGCAGTCGGTCAGGATAAGGCAAAAGAAGACATGAAAAAAGCGGATGCCGTTTTGATCGGCCCACAAATGAGCTTTTTAAAAAGTGAACTCCAAAAAGAGGCAGATCAATACAGCATTCGAGTGGAGGTCATTGACATGATGGCCTACGGAATGGCAGATGGCAAAAAAGCATATGAGCAAGCATTGTCCTTAATGGAGAATCAATAATGGAACAGAACAATATCGCAAATTTAACAGATGAACAAATCAGTTTTCAGCTTATCCTGCACAGCGGCAATGCCCGCAGCTGCGTCGTACAATCATTGCGCGCCTACAAGGAAGGGAACAAGGAGGAGGCGGATGCCCTTATTTCTAAGGCTGATGAAGATTTATCCGCAGCCCATGACATTCACTTTCAAATGATACAGAAAGAATCAGGGGGAGAAGCAGCTGCTTTTTCTTTGCTCCTCATGCATGCCGAGGATCATCTGATGTCGACATTGACGATGAAAGAATTAGTGAAAGAGCTGCTTGATCTCTTTGAAACAAAGAATCTATAAAAATCGGGGTGAATAGGGTGTTCGAGAAAATCAGCCAATTTCTTGTTCCAATTGCAGGGAGGTTAAACAATAACCGCTATTTGCAAGTGCTGCGTGATGCATTTATGCTGGCTTTCCCGCTTACGATATTCGGGTCTGTTTTTGTCGTGTTAACGAACCTGCCGTTTTTAAACAATATGATGAGCGCAACAATGATTACGTCGTTTCAGTCTCAGTTCGGCATAGCGTCCACGGCGACAATGGGCATCATGTCTGTCTTTGTTGTGTTCGGGATAGGCTACTACCTCTCAAAAAGCTATCAGGTCGAAGCTATATTTGGCGGCGCAATCGCATTGGTTTCCTTTTTGCTCTTAACGCCATTTATCGTCCAGCCCGAAACAGGAGATGCCATCACAGGTGTTATCCCGGTCGACCGTCTCGGTGCAAAAGGCATGTTTCTTGGCATGATTACGGCATTTCTTTCCGGCGAAATTTACAGAAGAATTGTTCAAAAAAACTTGACGATCAAAATGCCTGCGGGGGTTCCGCCTGCCGTAGCAAAATCATTCGCCGCACTTATTCCGGCATTTATTACATTGACTGTGTTTTTGCTGATTAATGTTTTAGTGGCACAGCTTTTTAAAACAAATATGCATGACGTGATTTACCATGCGATACAGGCTCCGCTTGTCGGACTTGGAAGCGGTATCATACCGACGCTGATTGCCGTGTTTTTCATTCAAATCCTTTGGTTTTTCGGACTGCACGGACAGATCATTATCAACTCTGTGATGGACCCGATTTGGAATACACTGCAGGTCGAAAACCTTTCAGCCTACACGGCTGGAAAAGAAGTTCCTCATATCATCTCAAAACCGTTTATGGAGATTTATACAGTTGGGATGGGCGGAACGGGGATGACGCTTGCGATCGTATTGACAATTCTCATATTCATGAAGAGCAGGCAGATGAAGCAAGTATCCAAGCTTGGTCTCGCTCCCGGTATCTTTAATGTAAACGAACCAATTATCTTCGGGCTTCCGATTGTCATGAATCCAATCATTCTTGTGCCTTGGGTATTGGCGCCGATGATTGTTACGCTTGTCACCTATCTAGCCATGTCAGCAGGGTTCGTTCCGCCTCCGACTGGTGTCACGGTACCGTGGACGGTTCCATTATTTATTAACGGCATAATGGCGACGAACTCAATCATGGGGGGCATCATGCAGCTTGTCAATCTGCTGATTGTCTTTGTGATATGGTTTCCATTCCTAAAAGCAATGGATAAATTAAATCTGGCAAAAGAAAAAGAACAGGCAGTTCAGGAAAAGGCTGCACAGCAAAACGATAACAATATCAAAATGTGATAAGGAGAGAGAGACATGGCACAAGCAGAACAATATCGCTTTCCAAAAGATTTTTGGTGGGGATCATCCGCTTCAGCAACACAAACCGAGGGTGCTGCCGATAGAGATGGAAAAGGGCAGAATATATGGGATTACTGGTTTGAAAAAGAGCCGCATCGGTTTTTTGATCATGTCGGGCCCGCTGCGACATCTCAATTTTACGACAAATATAAAGAAGATATCAGGCTGATGAAGGAGCTTGGGCACAATTCATTTCGGATGTCAATTTCCTGGTCGCGTTTAATACCGGGAGGAACAGGCGAGATTAATGCCAAAGCAACGGAATTTTATAACGATGTCATTGATGAGTTGATCGCGAATGATATTGAGCCTTTTGTCAATTTGTTTCATTTTGATATGCCGATAGAACTTCAAAAAACCGGCGGCTGGGTAAACAGAGAAACAGTTGCCGCTTATGAAAACTATGCGAAAACATGCTTCCGTTTGTTCGGCGATCGGGTGAAAAAGTGGTTCACGCATAATGAACCGATCGTCCCTATAGAAGGCGGATATTTATATGATTTTCACTATCCAAACAAGCTCGATTTTCAAGAGGCTGTCCAGGTCGGATTTTATACGATGCTCTCAAGTGCTAGAGCCATTCAAGCTTACAGAGAGATGAAGCAGGACGGAAAAATCGGCATTATCTTAAATTTGACACCTTCGTATCCCAGAAGCAGCCACCCGGCGGATGTCAAAGCAGGGGAAATAGCCGACGCTTTTTTTAACAGGTCCTTTTTAGATCCATCTGTCAAAGGTGAGTTTCCGAAAGAGCTGGTTGCCATTTTGAAGAACGAAGGCTTTATGCCTGACTATAAAAAAGAAGATCTTGATATCATCAAACACAACACGGTTGACCTATTGGGAGTAAATTATTATCAGCCAAGACGTGTAAAAGCAAAAGAACATCTTCCGAATCCCGACGCTCCTTTTTTGCCGGATAGGTATTTTGATCCTTACGTCATGCCAGGCCGCAAAATGAATCCACATCGCGGCTGGGAGATTTACGAAAAAGGTGTTTATGATATTTTGATCAACGTAAAAGAGAACTACGGGAACATCGAGTGCTTCATTTCGGAAAACGGTATGGGGGTAGAAGGCGAGGAGCGCTTCAGAGATGATCATGGCATCATTCAAGATGATTATCGGATCGAGTTTATAAGGGAACATCTCAAATGGATTCACCGCGCCATACAGGAAGGCTCTAATGTGAAAGGCTATCACTTATGGACGTTTATGGACAACTGGTCTTGGACAAATGCTTATAAAAACCGCTACGGATTTGTATCAGTCAATCTTGAAAAAGACGGAGAAAGAACTGTTAAAAAGAGCGGCAAATGGTTTAAAAAGGTTGCTGAACAATACGGTTTCTAGATTTTCGAAAGCTGCATAATCTTCCGGCAATCACCAAGGTGAACAAGATGATAATCAGCCGCAATATTGATGAAATAGGGAAAAGCACTTATGATATCCGTAAAGAAGCTTATGCGATATCAAACTCTAACAGCTGCCGGAGGATACTAATGAATAAATACGAAATCATTGCAAATGAAATGAGAGATAGAATCAAAAATAACGTATATCCGATCGATCAGCCTATTCCTGATGAAGTATCGCTCGCAAAAGAGTTCGACTCCAGCCGCATGACGATGAAAAGGGCTCTGGATAATTTAGTTGCCGAAGGGCTGCTGTTCAGAAAGCGAGGCCACGGCACGTTTATTATTAAATCAGCGATACAGGATGACCATGTCCATGTGGTGAGTAATGAAATTCTCGGATTAACCAACCTGCTGAAAGATAAGAATATCAAAAGCAAGGTCATACAGTTTGAAGTGCAATTCCCCACAGAGGATGTAGCTGCCCATTTGTCCATTGATCAGAAAACACCGGTTTATTATGTTGTACGGCTGCGGATTGTAGAAGGGGAGCCTTATGTATTGGAGAAAACATATATGCCGACCCATTTAATATCAGGCATTAATGATAGTGTTCTTCATGATTCGATCTACAGCCACATCTCAAACGTGCTGCACCTCAAAATTGCCGGATCACATCGGAAAATCAGGGCCTGTAAATCTGATTATATTGACCAGGAATATTTAGGCTGCAAACAGGATGATCCTATTTTGGAAGTCGAACATGTGGGCTTCTTAGATAACGGTATTCCATTTGAATATTCTTTTTCACGTCATCGGCATGACAAGTTTGTCGTGACTTCAGTAAACATACGGCGCTGATCACGGAGATAACAAGGAGGCCATCTGCATGCTTGGCGGAATTGAGGCAGGCGGCACAAAGTTTGTTTGTGCCGTCGGTAATGAAGATGGAACGATCATTGACCGACTAGAGATCCCTGCAACATATCGATAAAGTGCCTGCACCGGCAGTGAATGAAGTTGATAACGCGGTGATCACTGTATATGTACAATCGGACTACTTCACAGTCTGTAAATGGAAGATTAGCGCCAAGCTATGTTTCCTTCTCATCAAACCTATTTGCTTGGGAGTGTTCAGAGTGGATCAGGACGGATGATAAATAATGGTGTTCAGTATAAATGCAATAAAGGCTCACACTTTATTTTGTCTGCACATCTTGGTGAGTCTTTAATAGAAGGAACTTGTGAATTGTTGATATCATCCTTAATGAAGGGTTTTAACGGATACTTACATCATGTAATCTAAAGAGTGACGACAGAATCTCTCTATAAACAGCAGTTCTACAAGAGTTTCTACATTATACGATTGATACAAGGGGTGCACTATGTCTTACATATATTTCCGTTTTGAGTTGCGATCAGCAAACAGCTTCTTGTTGTGAAGCCCAGCTGCAAACAAGTGGGCTTCACTTTAGCTGGAAACTCGACCAGAGAGATATGGAATGGGACTTCTTTAACTATCAGAAGTTTCTCAAGCATTTACATCGCCTAACCAAGAATTGTACTTATTCGGTATTTCCGGCAGAATCTTAGCAGCTGCCGGACCTGTCTTAATGATTTGATCAATTCTTCATACATAGCATGCCGTATTTCTTTTCGAATGCTTTATTTTTATCTCATTTGTACATAGGCATGGGGCAAAGCATAAATGAATAAAATAAAAGAATAGAAAAGTGTTGACTGAGTAAATTGCACATGGTATATTATTAAACGTCGCTGATGAACAGCACGAAACAAAACGAAAAACAAAAAGTTTTTCTAAGGTGTTTACAAGTTTTAAAAAACGTGTATAATAAGAAAGGTCGAAAAGAAAGACACTGATCTTCTGAAAAAACATCTAAAAAAACTTCTTGACTCCACCATCAAATGATAGTATGATAGTTGAGTCGCTTGATAAGCGCCCGTAGCTCAATTGGATAGAGCGTTTGACTACGGATCAAAAGGTTAGGGGTTCGACTCCTCTCGGGCGCGCCATTATAAAGATACCACGCGGGTGTAGTTTAGTGGTAAAACCTCAGCCTTCCAAGCTGATGTCGTGAGTTCGATTCTCATCACCCGCTCCATTATTTATGAAATGATCTTTGAAAACTA
>NZ_MSRC01000019.1 GCF_010093085.1 Bacillus sp. SKDU12
ATCTCTGATCGTACTGAATTTAACGGTAAAAAATTGTTAAATGGTGATTTCGCTAATGGCACAGCTACTCTAACTTTCCAAATTGGTGCAAACAAAGCACAAAAATTAGATGTAAACATTGAAGCGATGTCATCTGACAAGCTTGGTGCAACTCAAGCTGATGGAACTCTTGTAACTGGCCAATCGGTTTCTGACATTGATGTAAAACAATTTGCTGCTGCTACACCGACTCTTACATTTGATCAACAATTAGACATCGTTGACGGTGCTATTAAACAAGTTTCTAACCAACGTTCTAAACTTGGTGCGGTACAAAACCGTCTTGAGCACACAATCAACAACTTAAGCGCTTCTGGTGAAAACTTGACAGCTGCTGAATCTCGTATCCGTGACGTTGACATGGCGAAAGAGATGAGCGAGTTCACAAAGAACAACATTCTTTCTCAAGCTTCTCAAGCAATGCTTGCTCAAGCAAACCAACAGCCGCAAAACGTACTTCAATTGTTACGTTAATTTTAAAAAGGACCTTGGCGTTTGCTGGGGTCTTTTCTTTTATATTTCTAACTTCGAATCATTCTCCAAGCTATTACTAACTCATGATATAATAACTGGATTCTCTACTAACTTTTTATAAATGTATGACCAAAACAAGAATTCTAAAACAGATGAGTTTTTTTCCAAAAATATGTGTAATAATATCGCGACTCAGTCGATATAAACTGTAGATTGGGGCATAGGGGATGATCAATTGAACATTGAAAGGCTCACTACGTTACAACCTGTTTGGGATCGATATGATACTCAAATACATAATCAGAAAGATCATGAGAGTGGGGTTCCTGTTCATCAAGTTTCACAGTCTAATCTTGCTGAAATGGTAGGGGAAATGAACAAGCTTTTGGAACCTTCGCAAGTTCACCTGAAGTTTGAGCTTCATGAGAAGTTAAATGAATACTATGTACAAGTAATAGAGGACTCTACAAATGAAGTCATCCGTGAAATTCCGCCAAAACGGTGGCTTGATTTTTATGCGGCTATGACTGAATATCTTGGCTTATTTGTGGATGAAAAAAAGTAGATGAGGAGTGGTTGAAAATGGTTACAAGAATATCAGGCCTGGCTTCAGGAATGGATATAGATGATATCGTATCAAAGCTGATGCAGACAGAAAAAGCGCCGCTTGACAGGCTGAATCAAAAAAAACAGACTCTTGAATGGCAGCGTGACAGCTATCGAGAAGTAAATACAAAAATAAAAGAGATGCAAGACTATATGTCTAAAAATACATTGACATATCCGAGTACGTATCAGAACAAAACCGTGACAAGCTCAAATGATTCTGTATTAACAGCCACAGGAACCGTAAGTGCGCCGAACTCTTCTTCTACCGTTGAAGTAGCAAGCTTGGCAACAGCGGCAACATATAAAGCTGATCATTATACAGGATATACGCAAGGTGATTATAATTTGGCATTTAACGTTACGGCGCCTGGCGAGACAACGGCAAAAACAGTCAACATTAGTGTGGCAAGTACTGATACGATTGATAATGTGATTTCTAAAATTAACAAATCAGATCTAAAGGTATCGGCATTTAAAGATAAAATTTGGAATGGTACTGAGTATATAGAAACGATTGCGTTTTCTTCTAAAGAAACGGGCGCAGGAGGCAGCATACAGGCAGCTGACTCGGCTACAGCTGATTTTATGTCTGGTCAGCTTGGATTTTCTTTGGACGCTGATAATAAGCTCACTGCTTATAAAGAAGGAACAAATGCAAAAGTCACCATCAACGGCTTTGAAATGGAGAAGCTGACAAACAATTTCACAGTTAATGGCGTGACCTACTCGATCAAAAATACAACTGCAGCCACAGGCCCTGTTACGACAGCTGTTTCTACTGATGTAGACGGGATTTACAACCAAATTAAAGATTTTGTAGACAAATACAATGAATTGGTTGACAGCATGAATGAAAAGCTGCAAGAAGAAAAATACAGAGACTATACACCGCTGACAAGTGAACAAAAAGAAGCCATGTCCGATAAAGAGGTAGAACTCTGGGAAAAGAAAGCGAAAAGCGGTTTGCTGAGAAATGATGCCAGCATAAGCGGTGGTACGAACCAAATGAGAACAGATTTTTATTCTCAAGTATCAGCAGACGGAAAAAATTATCAATTGACTGAATTTGGCATCACAACCTCAAGCACTTACCAATTGCGGGGACATTTAGAGATTAATGAAGAAAAACTGAAAGCGAAAATACAGGAAGATCCCGAAGGTGTTGCCGCCTTATTTACAAACGGATCGAGCAGCAGCGCTTATAATGAAAAAGGAATTATGAAACGCATCGGTGACACACTGAAAAGCACAGTGAAAAGCATTGAAGCAAAAGCCGGCAACTCGACAATGGGGACGAATAACTATTCAATCGGTAAAAATCTAAACACGATTAGCACAGATATCATCAACATGCAGGACCGATTGAACACAGTTGAAAATCGCTATTATAAAAAATTCAGTGCAATGGATTCTGCGATTCAAAAAATGAACGAACAATCGTCCTATTTATCACAGCTTCTTGTACAATAAATGTAATTTGGAGGATGACACATGGCGATCCAAAATCCTTATGCAGCCTATCAGCAAAATTCAGTAAATACCGCTACACCTGGTGAACTGACGCTTATGCTGTATAATGGCTGTTTGAAATTTATAAGACTAGCATCTCAGGCCATTGAAAATGATGATATGGAACGCAAAAATGAAAATCTGATTAAGGCGCAAAATATCATCCAGGAATTAAATTTCACATTGAACCGTAACATAGAGCTTTCTGCTTCAATGGGTTCGATGTACGATTACATGTATCGAAGATTGGTGCAGGCAAATATCAAAAATGATACAAGTATGCTGGCTGAGGTTGAAGGCTATGTGACAGATTTACGCGATGCATGGAAACAAGCCATTCAAAGTGAACGGAAGGACCGGCACGGATCAGGCGGAATGGCATGAATAACATAGAGCAGCTATACACTGAGACGAAGGGCATGCTGTCACACATACAAGATACACCGGAAAGCGATGAACTTTTAAAGCAAATTGAAGACTTTGTGACGAAACGGTCTGAACTGATTCAGGAGATCTCTCTGCCGCTTTCAGAAGAGGAGCAAGAGCAGATGAAACTTATCCTGACCTGGGATCAGTTCATTGTAAAGGAAATGGAAAGGCTGAAGCAGTCGATCGCAGGCGAACTTCAGAAAATGAAAAGAAAACGGACGATGCATACAACATATTTAAATCCTTATAACAACATCACGATTGACGGCAGATATTATGACAAGCGTAAATAGGTGAGTGTCTTGAAGAGCATTGAAGATTATGCGCTTTTATCAGCTTACTATCATCTTCTTTTCACTATTGAAGAAGGGCTGTGTTATTTGATAGAGGCTGAACAGAACCTGTCAAAAACAGAAGGGGATCGGATCTATCAAGATCTGATCCAAGCCTTTTTTTATTTGGATTCAACACATTCAACACTGCTCACTATTATGGACACGCAATGTGCTGAAATCTGTATTAAAGCATTTGACCAAATTTTTGCGGAGTTTGATCAATTGGTCTCTTTTTCTTTTCCCTCTCATACATTCTGTGAGTATTTAGAAGAACATTTTCTGATTCATTATAGACAATGGATGAGGTCTATTCATCAATGTATGGCACCCTTTGTCATCAATTAGGCGAGTGTGAGGTATTTGTTTCTTTCAATCAGCATATACATATACCTCCGAACCGCCAATACAGCAGGAAATATAAATATAATTCGACAAATTTCACTGAATATTCACAAAAAGTTAATGTTTCAACAGGAATTGTGAAGGGTAAAGAAGAATTAGATACATATCCTTAATAAAAGGGAGGCGTTCTTTGATGAACTACAACATCAGAGGAGAAAATATTGAAGTGACACCCGCGTTAAAGGATCATGTCGAGAAGAAAATCGGCAAGCTGGAGCGTTATTTTGACCATAACGTGAATGCTGATGTGAACGTCAACTTGAAGTTTTACAACGACAAGGAGTCTAAAGTTGAAGTTACGATTCCGATGACAGATCTGGCGCTTCGATCTGAGGTGCATAACGAGGATATGTACAACGCAATTGATCTCGCAACAAATAAACTGGAACGTCAAATCCGCAAGCATAAAACGAAAGTAAACCGCAAATTCCGTGAGCAGGGATCTCCAAAGCATTTATTGGCGAATGGTCTTGGCTCTGATACAGATATTGCGGTTCAGGATGAAATAGAAGATGAGGAGAGCTTGGATATCGTCCGTCAGAAACGCTTTAATTTAAAGCCGATGGACAGTGAAGAAGCGATCTTGCAAATGAATATGCTCGGCCATAATTTCTTTGTTTTCACAAATGCGGAAACAAATCTTACGAATGTCGTATACCGCAGAAATGATGGGAAATATGGCTTGATTGAACCGACTGAATAATGACAAGAAGCCTTCCGTGATGACTGCGGAAGGTTTTTGTTTTTTCTTATTTGCAAATTCTTTGGAAATAAGTAAAGGTATGATATGATAATGAGAGGTATACATGGACTAGTAAATTATTTACACATGACCGCAAACCAGACATGTGATGATAGAGGAGCGTTATAAATGCTTGGAATTTTAAATAAAATGTTTGATCCAACAAAACGTACGCTGAATAGATACGAAAAAATAGCTAACGATATTGATGCGATTCGCGGAGACTATGAAAATCTCTCTGATGATGCGCTGAAACATAAAACGATTGAATTTAAAGAGCGTCTTGAAAAAGGGGAGACAACTGATGATCTCCTTGTTGAAGCCTTCGCGGTTGTTCGTGAGGCTTCACGCCGCGTAACCGGCATGTTTCCGTTTAAAGTCCAGCTCATGGGCGGTGTGGCGCTTCATGACGGAAATATCGCGGAAATGAAAACAGGGGAAGGGAAAACGTTAACCTCTACTCTGCCTGTTTATTTAAATGCGTTAACAGGTAAAGGCGTACACATCGTCACTGTCAACGAATACTTAGCCAGCCGTGATGCTGAGCAGATGGGGAAAATTTTCGAGTTTCTCGGTCTGACTGTCGGCTTGAATTTAAACTCAATGTCAAAAGAAGAAAAACGCGAAGCTTATGCTGCTGACATTACCTACTCTACAAACAATGAGCTTGGCTTTGACTATTTGCGTGACAATATGGTTCTTTATAAAGAGCAGATGGTTCAGCGTCCGCTTCATTTTGCGGTAATAGATGAAGTTGACTCGATTTTAATTGATGAAGCGAGAACACCGCTTATCATTTCTGGACAAGCTGCGAAATCCACTAAGCTGTACGTACAGGCAAATTCTTTTGTCCGCACGTTAAAAGCGGAGAAGGATTATACGTATGATATTAAAACAAAAGCTGTTCAGCTTACTGAAGAAGGAATGACGAAGGCGGAAAAAGCATTCGGCATCGATAACTTGTTTGATGTGAAGCATGTCGCGCTCAACCACCATATCAACCAGTCCTTAAAAGCCCATGTGGCGATGCAAAAGGACGTTGACTATGTAGTGGAAGACGGACAGGTTGTTATTGTTGATTCCTTCACGGGACGTCTGATGAAAGGCCGCCGCTACAGTGAGGGGCTTCACCAGGCAATTGAAGCGAAGGAAGGGCTTGAAATTCAAAACGAAAGCATGACCTTGGCGACGATTACGTTCCAAAATTACTTCCGGATGTACGAAAAGCTTGCCGGTATGACGGGTACGGCTAAGACAGAGGAAGAAGAATTCCGTAACATTTACAACATGCAGGTTATTACGATTCCTACTAACAAGCCAGTTGTCCGTGACGACCGTCCGGATTTAATTTATCGCACAATGGAAGGGAAATTTAAGGCGGTTGCTGAGGATGTCGCACAGCGCTACATGACGGGACAGCCTGTGCTTGTCGGTACGGTTGCGGTTGAAACATCAGAATTGATCTCTAAGCTGCTGAAAAACAAAGGGATTCCGCATCAAGTGTTAAACGCCAAAAACCACGAACGTGAAGCGCAGATCATTGAAGAAGCCGGCCAAAAAGGCGCAATTACGATTGCGACAAACATGGCGGGGCGCGGAACAGACATTAAGCTTGGTGAAGGTGTAAAAGAGCTTGGCGGCCTTGCGGTTGTCGGAACGGAACGACATGAATCCCGCCGGATTGACAACCAGCTTCGAGGACGTTCTGGACGTCAGGGAGATCCGGGGATCACCCAATTTTATCTTTCTATGGAAGATGAATTGATGCGCAGATTCGGAGCTGAGCGGACAATGGCGATGCTTGACCGCTTCGGCATGGATGACTCTACTCCTATTCAAAGCAAAATGGTATCCCGTGCGGTTGAATCGTCACAAAAACGCGTTGAAGGCAATAACTTCGATTCGCGTAAACAGCTTTTGCAATATGATGATGTACTTCGCCAGCAGCGTGAGGTCATTTATAAGCAACGCTTTGAAGTCATTGAATCAGAAAACCTGCGTGAAATCGTTGGAAATATGATTCAGTCTTCTCTCGAACGTGCAATTGCAGCTTATACGCCAAGGGAAGAGCTTCCTGAGGAATGGAAGCTTGACGGTCTTGTTGAGCTTGTCAACACGACTTACCTTGACGAAGGCGCGCTTGAAAAGAGCGATATCTTCGGCAAAGAGCCGGATGAAATGCAAGAGCTCATCATGGACCGCATTATGACTAAATATGATGAAAAAGAAGAAAAGTTCGGCGAAGAACAAATGCGCGAATTTGAGAAAGTCATCGTGCTTCGCGCCGTCGATTCAAAATGGATGGACCATATCGATGCGATGGATCAGCTTCGCCAAGGGATTCACCTTCGAGCTTATGCGCAAACAAACCCGCTGCGTGAGTATCAAATGGAAGGCTTTGCGATGTTTGAGCATATGATTGAATCAATCGAGGACGAAGTCGCAAAATTTGTGATGAAAGCTGAGATTGAAAACAATCTTGAGCGTGAAGAGGTAGTCCAAGGCCAAACAACGGCTCATCAGCCGCAAGATGGCGACGATAACAAAAAAGCAAAGAAAGCACCGGTTCGTAAAGTGGTTGATATTGGCCGTAATGCGCCATGCCACTGCGGAAGCGGAAAAAAATATAAAAATTGCTGCGGCCGGACTGAATAGTTCGCTCAGGCAAGTTTATTGACCGCGGCGCCTGCAGGCGTCCGCGGATCTTTCAATGAGGTGAATCGGAATGGAATTATCAGAAATTAGGGTAGAGCTCGAAAATATGGCTTCTCGTTTAGCGGACTTTAGGGGGTCTCTTTGACCTCGAATCAAAGGAGGCCCGCATTGCTGAGCTAGATGAACAAATGGCTGATCCAGAATTTTGGAATGATCAGCAGAAAGCGCAAACAGTCATAAATGAAGCAAACGGTTTAAAGGATTACGTCAATTCGTATAATAAACTAAGTGAATCGCATGAAGAATTGCAAATGACTCATGATCTTTTAAAAGAAGAGCCGGACTCAGACCTTCAGCTTGAGCTTGAAAAAGAGCTAAAATCATTAACCAAAGAGTTCAATGAGTTTGAGCTTCAGCTTCTTCTCAGTGAGCCGTATGATAAAAATAACGCGATTTTAGAACTGCATCCTGGTGCGGGCGGTACAGAGTCACAGGATTGGGGCTCTATGCTTCTCAGAATGTACACGAGATGGGCTGAACGCCGCGGATTTAAAGTAGAAACGCTCGATTACCTTCCGGGAGATGAGGCTGGAATTAAGTCAGTTACGCTGCTGATTAAAGGCCACAACGCTTACGGATATATGAAGGCAGAAAAAGGTGTCCATCGTCTCGTGCGGATTTCTCCGTTTGATTCCTCCGGCCGCCGTCATACTTCATTTGTATCGTGTGAAGTTATGCCTGAATTTAACGACGAGATTGATATTGATATCCGTACGGAGGATATTAAAGTTGATACGTACCGTGCAAGCGGAGCGGGCGGACAGCACGTCAATACGACGGATTCAGCCGTTCGGATTACTCACTTGTCGACGAATGTGGTCGTGACATGCCAAACGGAACGCTCACAAATTAAAAACCGTGAAAGAGCCATGAAAATGCTGAAGGCCAAGCTGTATCAGCGCAGAATTGAAGAACAGCAGGCAGAGCTGGATGAAATTCGCGGTGAACAAAAAGAAATCGGCTGGGGCAGCCAAATCCGCTCTTATGTATTCCATCCGTATTCCATGGTAAAAGACCATCGGACCAATACAGAAATGGGGAACGTTCAAGCGGTAATGGACGGAGACATTGATACATTTATTGATGCCTACCTGCGCTCTAAGCTATCATAAGGAGAAAAACACACCTATGTTTCTAGGTGTGTTTTTTCATTTCTTCATATCCTTACTTTCATTGCTGCTTTAGCATATTACCACTTCATTTGGGTGTTATTTACATCTAATCATGGAAGGATTAAAATGCTATCGGAGAGCATAGGAAGAAACGGAGGATATATGATGGGTGTACAGAATAAAACATATCGAGTGATACGGGATTATATATACATACTGATAGGAGCAGCGATTACAGGAGTGTCCTTTAATGTATTTTTGCTTCCAAACAAGATTGCTGCAGGCGGTGTCAGCGGAATCAGCACGATTTTGCAGTCTTATGGTTTTGAAGCAGCATATGTACAATGGATTATTAATATTCCTTTATTTATTGCCGGTGTGATTTTACTCGGGGGGAAATTTGGACTGAAGACGCTTGCGGGTTCTGTGTTTTTGCCGCTTGTTGTGTTTTTGACAAAAGATATTCAGCCCGCCACCCATCATGAGCTCTTAGCGGCGATATTTGGCGGCGTGGGTATCGGTATCGGAATTGGCATTGTCTATTTAGGAAAAGGTTCTACGGGAGGTACAGCCCTGGCTGCACAGATCATTCATAAGTACTCCGGTCTGTCATTGGGGACGTGTCTTGCCATCATTGACGGATTAATTGTCGTGACGGCTATGATCGTATTTAATATTGAGCAAGGTTTATACGCAATGCTTGGCGTCTATGTATCCAGCAAAACAATTGATGTCGTTCAAGTCGGCTTCAATCGGTCAAAAATGGCGCTTATTATCACAAAACAGGAGCAGGCTGTCAAGGAAGCTGTTTTACAAAAGATTGACAGGGGCGTGACGAAAATTTCCGCGGTCGGCGGATATACTGATGATGACCGCCCGATTTTAATGTGTGTGGTTGGGCAAACTGAATTCACCAAATTGAAACAAATCGTAAAACAAATTGATGAGTCAGCTTTTGTGATAGTGGCCGATGCAAGTGAGGTGCTTGGCGAGGGTTTCAAACGCGCTTAAACGAGGTTATAATATGGGAGAGATCGTAAAGGAGTTGTGCTTTTCAACATGAAATCAAAGTTATCGATATTAATGCTTGTATTTGCGCTTTCTGTTCTCTTGGCTGCCTGCGGTTCAAATGATGCCAAAGAAGAAAAAACTAACACCAGCAGCAAGACTGAAGCCTCTGCAGCTGAAGGGGAAGAATTATATCAGCAAAGCTGTGTAGGCTGTCACGGCAAAGATTTAGAAGGTGTGTCAGGGCCTAACCTTCAAGAGGTCGGAGGCAAATACGACAAAGACAAAATTGAAAGTATTATTAAAAACGGCCGCGGCAATATGCCGAAGGGGCTTGTAAATGATAAGGAAGCCGCCGTTATTGCCAATTGGCTGTCAGAAAAAAAATAAGATAGGAAAATCCTTGCCCCACAGTGAGGCAAGGATTTTTTATGCGTGACAATAAGAATGAAAAGAAACTGTAATAGTATTATGTCTAAATTTGACGTATAATGAAGTGTATTGAAAAATGTAACTTTCAGATTTTTCATCTTTTTACAAATGAATAGGTCATAAATAGTCGAATGAGTTCGAAGAGTATGACCGTGTGATAGATAAAATGATATAAAAGATTAGGTGATTTCATGATAGAGATGAAAGAAGTATACAAGGCCTATCCGAACGGCGTAAAAGCGATCAATGGGATTTCGGTTACTATTCATCCCGGCGAGTTTGTTTATGTTGTCGGTCCGAGCGGAGCAGGTAAATCTACATTTATTAAAATGATATTCAGAGAAGAAAAACCGTCAAAAGGACAAATTTTAATCAATCATAAAGATCTTGCTGCAATTAAAGAAAAAGAAATTCCATTCGTGCGCCGTAAAATAGGTGTGGTCTTTCAGGATTTTAAGCTTCTTCCAAAACTTACTGTTTTTGAAAATGTGGCGTTTGCCCTTGAAGTGATTGGAGAACAGCCGTCTGTCATTAAGAAGCGGGTGCTTGAAGTGCTTGATCTCGTGCAGCTGAAGCATAAAGCGAGACAATTCCCTGACCAGCTTTCAGGCGGAGAGCAGCAGCGTGTATCTATTGCCAGATCAATTGTGAACAACCCTGATGTAGTCATTGCTGATGAACCTACAGGAAACCTTGACCCTGATACGTCTTGGGAAGTCATGAAGACGCTGGAGGAAATCAATAACCGCGGGACAACAGTTGTGATGGCGACACATAACAAAGAAATTGTAAACACCATTACGAAACGTGTCATTGCAATTGAAGATGGTATCATTGTGCGTGATGAGTCAAGAGGGGAGTATGGTTCGTATGATTAAAATTCTCGGGCGCCACTTGCGTGAGAGTTTTAAATCTCTCGGGAGAAACACATGGATGACGTTTGCATCCATTAGTGCTGTAACTGTTACACTGATTTTAGTCGGCGTGTTTTTAGTAATTATGCTGAATTTGAATAACATGGCTTCGAATGCAGAAAAACAAGTCGAAATCAAAGTGCTGATTGATCTGACTGCAGATCAGAAGGCGCAAGAAAAGCTGCAGAGCGATATTAAGGATCTGAAAGGCATTGAAAGTGTCTCTTTTTCCTCTAAAGAAAAAGAGCTTGACCAGCTGGTTGACAGCTTTGGCGAGAGCGGAAAATCCTTGACGATGAAGGATCAGGAAAACCCGCTTAATAACGCATTTGTCGTAAAAACGACAGATCCGCATGATACGCCGAATGTGGCGAAAAAGATTGAAAAAATGGATCATGTCTATAAAGTTTCTTATGGAAAAGAAGAGGTCAGCCGTTTGTTTAAAGTGGTTGGTGTTTCCCGCAACATCGGGATTGCTTTAATTGTCGGCCTGGTATTTACGGCAATGTTCTTAATTTCCAACACCATTAAAATTACTATTTTCGCAAGAAGAAAAGAAATTGAGATCATGAAGCTTGTTGGCGCGACGAACTGGTTTATCCGCTGGCCGTTTTTCCTTGAAGGATTGCTGCTTGGCGTATTCGGTTCAGTCATTCCGATCGCACTGGTGCTGAGCACTTATCAATATGTCATCGGATGGGTCGTTCCGAAAGTTCAAGGATCGTTTGTCTCTCTTCTTCCTTATAATCCTTTTGTATTCCAAGTTTCGTTAGTGCTGGTTGCAATCGGTGCCGTAATTGGGGTATGGGGAAGTTTGACTTCCATCCGCAAGTTTCTGCGAGTATAAAGAGAAAAAAGCCGTCCCGCTTCCGGGAGGGCTTTTCTTTTGTCTTCTTTTTCTTCTATGATTACATGAAATCTCCATCCTTTACATATACTATCTCTAGGTTTTTGATAAAGACAGTTTGGCATACAGGAGGAGTAAAGGATGAATCAAAAAATAATGGCTTTGATAGCAGCGGGAAGCATGCTGTTCGGGGGCGCCGGTGTATATGCGGGAATGAACCTGCTTGAGATGGATAAGCCTCAGGCTGCAGCTGTTCCTGCGGCGGCACAAGCTAATTCTACACGGGATAAGGCTATGGACAAAATCGAAAAAGCATATGAGCTAATTTCGAATGAATACGTAGAAAAAGTTGATAGAGAGAAGCTCCTAGAGGGAGCAATCCAAGGAATGCTGTCTACGCTAAATGATCCTTATTCTGTCTATATGGACAAGCAGACGGCTAAGCAATTTTCTGATTCTCTTGATTCCTCGTTTGAAGGCATCGGAGCTGAGGTTGGAATGCAAGACGGCAAAATGATTATTGTTTCTCCATTTAAGAAATCGCCAGCAGAAAAAGCCGGTCTCAAGCCTAATGATGAAATTATCAGCATCAATGGAGAACCGATGGCCGGCAAAGATTTAAATCACGCTGTGTTAAAAATAAGAGGGAAGAAAGGGTCCAGCGTTTCAATGAAGATTCAGCGGCCTGGTACGAAGAAGCAGCTGTCATTCCGGATCAAGAGAGCTGAGATCCCGCTTGAAACAGTTTTTGCTTCAAAGAAAAAAGTGCAGGGGCATTCGGTCGGATATATCGCCATCTCTACTTTTTCTGAGCATACGGCTGAGGATTTTGCAAAAGCGCTGGGAGATCTGGAGAAAAAAGCAATTGAAGGCCTTGTCATTGATGTACGCGGCAATCCGGGCGGGTATCTTCAAAGTGTGGAAGAAATTCTTAAGCGCTTCGTCACTAAGGATCACCCATATATTCAGATTGCTGAACGCAATGGAGATAAAAAACGTTACTTTTCAACATTGGCCCATAAAAAAGCATATCCTGTCAATGTGATCACAGATAAAGGAAGTGCCTCCGCTTCAGAAATTCTTGCCGGCGCATTAAAGGAGGCAGGGCATTATGACGTTGTAGGTGATACTTCTTTTGGCAAGGGAACGGTGCAACAGGCTGTTCCGATGGGAGACGGCAGCAATATTAAGCTGACGCTTTACAAGTGGCTGACGCCAAATGGGAATTGGATTCATAAGAAAGGGATTGAACCGACCATTGCGATTAAGCAGCCTGACTATTTTTCTGCAGGGCCGCTGCAGCTGAAAGAGCCGCTTAAAGTGGATATGAACAATGAAGATGTCAAACATGCCCAAGTCTTATTAAAAGGTCTCAGCTTTGATCCGGGACGTGACGATGGTTATTTCAGCAATGATATGAAAAAAGCAGTCATGGCCTTTCAAGATCAAAACAAACTGGATAAAACAGGTGTAATCGACACTCGCACTGCAGAGACACTAAATCAGCTGATAGAAAAGAAAAAATCTGATGAAAAAAATGACTTACAGCTCCAAACAGCGCTGAAATCATTATTTTCCAATTAAAGGAGATGGTATTCCATCTCCTGTTTCTTTATACTTAACGATAAGATGAGTCATAAGTAATATAAAAGATCAGTTTTTAACAAGAAATTTAAAAAATTTTCACAAATAAACATTTATAAAGGACCGTGATTACCCGATATCAATATATGAGAGAGACTTTCTAACGAGATAATATGCATTTAAAATGAAACTTTTGCAAGTTGCCTAGTCTTTGTTTACTTCATACAATATAAGAAGGTTCTAAAAAGAACAGTAATCAGGTTTATGGCAGCTGAACAACAGGTATTGAAGAGTAATGTTAACGAGAATGCTTGTTATAGCACGCCAGTACTGCTGCTTATACTGGCCCGTGCTTTATCTGTATAAAGAAAATGGGGGTTCACAATTGAAGAGGGCAAGTATTGTGCGTGAAAAAAAATATTATGAATTAGTTGAACAATTAAAAGACAGAACACAAGACGTAACATTTTCATCTACAAAAGCACTAAGTCTTCTTATGCTGTTCAGTAGGTATTTGGTCAATTACACCAATATTG
Organism: Bacillus sp. SKDU12; assembly: GCF_010093085.1. Classification (GTDB taxonomy): domain Bacteria; phylum Bacillota; class Bacilli; order Bacillales; family Bacillaceae; genus Bacillus; species Bacillus mexicanus. The sequence continues at coordinate 13,688 of NZ_MSRC01000019.1, forward strand.
AATCAGTAAATGACATCAATGAAGAATGTGCCAAGCATTATTTTAATTACTTAATGAAAAACCATAAGCGATTAGGGATCAATCTGACAGATATAAAAAGATCGATGCACCTGATTAGCGGGTTATTGGATGTGGATGTGAACCATTATTTAAAGGATTTTTCCCTATCGAATGTCACGCTGTGGATGGCGCAAGAGAATTAAACCTTCCTGAGGATATCCAAGCCATTTAATATTTGATAGAATATGAGTAACATGTTTGGCTTGAGGCGGTGAAAGATAGTGTCTGTTCAATGGGGAATTGAACTGTTAAAAAGTGCGGGATTGTTCTTCTTACACCCGTTATTCTGGTTTTTTATCATCATAAGCCTTGCTTTCGGCTATGTAAGAATCAAACGGGAACGGAAAACCTTTCATACAAAAATAGCAGATATTTATGATGATTTGAAATTTACTTATACAAAGGGACTGATCCCTGGTCTCCTTTTGTCAGTTGTTTTAGGTGTACTCGGGATCTCGATACCTCTGGGTTTACTTGCGATTATTGCCGTTATCACTGCGGCAGCAGCGCTTACTCTTCGCGCAAACTGGATGTCTGCTGCATATATCGTCGGCGTGAGTATGCTGATAGGTTTCGGACTGCAATTGTATCAGGCGGAGCCTTTTCTGGAGAGATTTCCGCAAGGATTTGCAGTCGTTTGGCCGGCTATGGCTGTGTTTTTAGGTTTATTAATGATCATTGAAGGAGCGGTTGCTTTTCGCTCCGCACATGTGAGAACATCACCGGCACTTGTCGTAAGCAGCCGCGGTTTGCCGATCGGACAGCAGCTGGCAAACCGGATATGGCTTTTGCCGCTGTTTCTTCTCGTACCCGGTAACGGATTAGAATCGCATCTTAGCTGGTGGCCTGTGTTTACTGTACCCGGCGGGTCGTTCCATTTTCTGTGGATTCCTTACTTTGTCGGATTCGGACAAAGGGTGCAGGGATCGCTGCCTGAGACGAGCATAAGGATCACAGCGAAACGGGTTTGCATTCTCGGCCTTGCCGTTAGTGCTCTCGGTGCAGGGAGCTTATGGTGGACGCCGCTTGCGGGTGCAGCTGTCTGTGTGGCTGTAGCAGGACGCATTTTTCTGTCCATTAAGCAACGGGTGAATGACAACGCTGCTCCGTTTTACTTTTCAAAACGTGATCAAGGCTTAATGGTGCTGGGGATTATACCAAATACGCCGGCTGAAGATCTGGAATTAAAAATCGGGGAAATCATTACGAAAGTCAATGGCATACCTGTTAAGAACGTATCTGATTTTTATGAAGCACTTCAGCTTAACCGTGCATATGTGAAGCTGGAAATTATAGGTTTGAATGGAGAAATTCGTTTTGATCAAAGAGCTTCGTATGAGGGAGAACATCATGAATTGGGTATCCTTTTCGTAAAGGATGACCGTGAAGACGAAGCAGCCGCTTTGTCAGGATCATAAATGACAGCCCGACACCGCAAAGAGATGTGGTGCCGGGCTGTTTTGTGTTACGCTGAGTTTTTTTTCATCTGTGCCGTTTCATCCGATTTGATGCCTAATGAGACAAAAATGCCAATGATGGAGACAGCAAAGAGAATGATAAATAGGGTGTGATATCCCGAAATCAGACCGATCAAGGCCGATGAAATGATGCTTCCAAAATAACGGAAGGTCGAGAAAATGCCGGATGCTACTCCTGACATGCCGGGGTCTACCGTGGCGAGGGATGACACCTGCATGCTGGTCAGACCGACTCCGGATGCGAGCCCTCCCAGAATGAGAGAAATCATCAGGAATAAGACCGAGTGCGAGCTGCTTAATAACAAAAATAATAGATTCGCTGCCGCCATCATCGCAAATGAAAGAAAAATGATTTTTTTTGCTCCCCATTTGTGGTGAAGCTGGGCGCCCGCCCAGTTGCTGGCCGACATGAAAATTGAAAATACAGAGAGCGCCATGCCGCTGTTAGACGTATTGAGCCCGAATTGGCTCGTCATGAATAACGGCATGATCAATAAGACGGCATACATCATTAAATTGCTTAATAAGACTGATAGATTGGCATTTGTAAAGGTCGAGCTTTTAAACAGTGTAAAATCAATAATTGGATGCTGTGTGCGTTTTTCTCTCCTGAAAAAAAGCGGGACAAAAAGAAGGATGAATACACTGTATACTGCATAGCCCCATGAAGCCTCAGTTTTCGTCAGCAGGATAATCGAAACAATACTGCCTGCAAGCAAGAGAGAGCCGATGATGTCCAGCGGCGCGTTAGATTTATTTTCTTTATATGGAGGGAACATCGTTAATGCCGCAAATAAAGCAATCGCGAGAAATGGGATATTGACCCAAAAAATCGAATGCCAGCTAAAGCTATCAATCAGCAAAGAGCCGATGAAAGGGCCGAGTGCTGCCCCAAGTCCTGCGCCAAGTCCGAAGAAACCAAACACCTTCGGCAGGCGTTTTTCAGAAACGACGTGACGGATAATGGCGATGCTGTTTGGCGTAAGCAGTGCGCCTCCAACAGCCTGCAACGCCCGAAAGACAATCAACAGCACTAGGCTCGGTGAGAGTGCGCAGCCTAAGGAAGCGATAAGAAAAAGGCCGACACCCCATAAGTACATTTTTTTATTGCCATACATGTCACCGAGTTTTCCAGCAATCGGCTGTGTGACTGCCATTACGATTAAATAAACGGTAACCACCCAAGTGATGCTTGCGATGGACTCGTTATACGTATGAGATATAGATGAGAGCGCGACCGCGATCATCGTTGAGTTAATGGGTGCGAGGATGGCCCCTAATAATAGTGAGACGATCAGCGCCCATTCTTTTCTTGAACTCATTGGGATCCTCCTTTTTGTAATGCCAAGGAGTTCATCAAGAAATTCCTTTGACAAATAGAGCTGTGCTATGCTCCAGCATTTTTTTCTGAGGCATTGAAGCCGCCCGGTCTTCTAAATGGAGACGATGGATAAAATAACCGAAAATGATCGACATGAATACGTCGGCATGCTCCGCTTCATCTCCAGTTTGAATCACCCCTTTTTCGCCCATTGATTTGAGATAATCAATCAATAGCTGTTTCATAAATTGATGATATTCTGTTACGTGGTTGATGATATCCTGAAACATGGCCGGTTCACGAAAGCTGATTTTAATAATATCTTTTTTTTGTTGGAGCTCCTCCAAGAGACAGGTTCCGATATGAAGCATGTCTTTGTACAAATCGCCTTCTGTTTGTTCCAAAATGCTGCTTCTGTTTGGAGAATGCTGAGAAAGCAAAGCCTCAACTAGTCCCTGTTTGTTTTTAAAATTCCTGAAAATCGTCGCTTCACTGACATTTGCTTTTTCTGCAATTTCTTTTGTCGTCGTTGCGCGGTAGCCTTTTTTGACGAGCAGTTGCATGGCGGCGTCAAGAATTCTCTTGTTTGTCGGTCTCAATACGTTCACCTCACGAATATACTGGCAGGACAAGTATACACCTGTCCTGCTTGTATCAGAAAGAGGGAGGGCGCATTAGGCTCTGCTGACGACCGTAATGCTGCCGCTGCTTCCGTCCACAGTAACGATGTCACCGTTTCGAAGTCTTTCTGTTGCTGTACGTGTGCCAAGAACGGCAGGAATGCCATATTCTCGGGCAATGATCGCAGCATGTGACAAAATGCCGCCTGTGTCTGTAATAATCGCTTTGGCATCTTGAAACAAGCTGGTCCATAGTGGTGTGGTCATTTTGCAAACGAGGATGTCCCCAGACGCGAATTGAGAAAATTCACTGGCATCCCGAATGATTTTTACCGGACCTGTGGCGATACCGCTTGATGCTGCGATGCCAAAAATGTGATTCTCTGTATTTTTTTCATCCTCAATGACGGCGCCGACAATTTCTTCAGCAATTTTGAGCTGTTCTTTTGTCGGAGTACCGAGGTAGGCAGGTGCTTTGGCAATCTCATACTCGTGAAAGTCCTGTCTGCGTTTTTCAGCTTTTTCTTGCAGGGATACAGGGTGAAGAAGCGCGTTTTCCACTTCATCATCATACAAGAACCAAAGGTCTTCCCGATCTTGAATGACCCCGTTTTTCGCCAGCAATTCACCTACCTTGAGCAGAAAGACTCTCGCCTTGGCATCCAGCATGGCATCAATATAAAAGTGATGGTCATCCATTATATTTGCAGAGTTCAGTGTCCACTGATAATACCGGTCAAATTCGTCGCGTACATTAGGATCCTCTATGGTTTTCAAGAAGTCATGGTATAATGTCTCTCGTTTTTCTTTTGTTTTCTGAAATTCATTGTCAAAATGATAGCCATTACGGACGTAATTTTGAATATTGGCCAGTGCAAAATACGGATTTTCTGCCCAGATTTGTTCAATTAAATCATGGCTTTTTACAGATCTCCACCCGTAATCCTGTAAAAACTCATGGATGTTCTTGAGAAAGTGTCTGCCCTCATCTGTTTGTTCCAATTTTTCCTGGAGCTGTTCCGGTTCAGCGCTTTCAAAAATGGGTAGCAGATTTGGGTTTTCCTGTACTTTAACCGAATAGAGCCACAGACAACGGTCAGTTTCCAGTGATTTGTTCATTTTTCCTGTCAGCATTTCGTAAAAATGAGCGGTTTCGGATTCTCCTTGAATGCGCTGGTACATCGCTTGCAATTTGTTTGTCAGAAGCATATGCGGAAAAACAATATTGAAATGCTTATCGTAAGCTGTGAGATAAAAGGCTTTTAACTTTCTAAAAGCATCAAGCGCGCTTTCAGCAGTATGATCCGTTTGTGCGAGCTGATCCAGCGTCTCGTAAAATGGAAGGTATGTGTGGTTGATGATGTCATACATACGCTCTGATAATATCGGGAAAATCTCTTTGCCGCAGTTCTCATCAGGATGATGCCCGCCTTGGTTTTTGGAGTAAATGTGCCCGCGATAAAGCTTCACTTCTTCTGCGACCGCGCCAAGCGGAAACTTTTGCATGTTTTTCTTCAAGCCATATTCCATGGCCGGTACAATGAATGATGAAAATAACGGACTTACCGGGCCTTCAATATTTGACTCCATGTTGATCCAGAAATCATCCATATCAGCGTCTGTAATCATGAAGCTGCGTTTTTCCTCTGCTGCTTTTTTATCCTGTTCAATGGTTGTGATCGGACGAGCTTGCAGAAGGTATACTTGATGATCAGCGATTCCGAATTCGATATCGACCGGATATCCGTATAGGTCTTCAGTTTTTTTCGTGATTTCAGCCAGTTCAATCACTTGTTCATCTGTAAGGCAAAAACGGCTTCTCATATCTTCACTTGTTTCTTTTTCAGCAATTCCTTCTGCCGCAGACTGCATGTAGATTTCCTTTGCGCCTATTTCTTTCTGAATCTCAAAGGAAGATTTATTGACTATAAATGTGTCTGGAGTGACACTTCCTGAAACGACAGCTTCCCCCAAACCATAGCTGGCGCTGATTAATAGCTCTTTATCATTATGGGTAACAGGATTGCGGCTGAAAATAACACCTGACACTTCTGACTCAATCAGCCCCTGAACGACAACGCCCATTAACGGCTCTGCGATTTGATTGTTCATTTTTTTCTTATAGCTGCTCACTCGGCCTGAAAAATATGAAGCCCAGCACTCTTTCACTTTAGCTAAAAACTCTTCTTCTGTTTTGATATTTAAGTAGGTTTCATATTGACCTGCAAATGAAGCGCCTTCTAAATCCTCCGAAGCAGATGAAGAACGCACGGCAACGGATTGGTATGATTCTCTCAGCTCGTAAAAGGAACTTGTCAGCTCATGTTTCAGTTCTTCAGTAAATACGCCTGTGATAATTCTGCTTTCGATGTTTTCGCTTGTCTCATGGAGCTGGTTATCCTCCATAAAGCGTGCGAGTGCATTCGTCTGAATAACGAACCCGTTCGGAACAGGAAGACCGTGCCTGGTCAGTTTAATCAAGTTCATGCCTTTTGCTCCAGCAAGCTCGCTGGATTCTTCTGCTTGGCGAAATATGACAGAATACATATCTAAAACCCCTCTTTCCTTCATTTGTTTTTTCTCTCTAGTTTTTATGATGGAGCCTGTGTTTAAAAAATGATAGTAAACACTATCATCCAATTGTAAATTTTCAGGAAAATTCTGTCAAACGCAGAAAGGCCTAAATAAAGTGAATAGTTAAGTCGGTTACATTATCACGGAAAATACAGATGGAATGGTTCTGTATACCTATTTTTCTTTTATTTTTAAAATCTGGCAATACTCATTCGGGTGATACATTTATATTTTCAAGATTGATGTTGGCTGAAAAAGGGTATGGTGTGAAAGAGGGAACGATTGCATGATTGTTCGATTCTTTATTTTTTACTATAATCAGATCAGATGAAGAATCCCTGAGGAGGGTTTTTGTTGATTACAAAAGCCGTTTTTGCATTGTTTTTCCCTTTTATGCTTGTTGTACTATTTACAAGAGTTACCTTTAATCATTATGTGGCGATCGCTCTAACAGCTGCATTGTTGTTTGCCTCTTATTTAAAAGGCTATACAGAAACGTATTTTATTGTAGGTTTGGATATTGTGTCTCTTGTTGCGGGCGGACTGTATATGGCCAAAAAGGCTGTTGAGAAAAAAGAGGAATAAATCGGGCATAATGAATATAAAGACTGGATTCCTGCTTTTACGTTTTAAAAGCAGGTTTTTTATACATGAAAACAGCTGGAAATAAAAAACCACCGAACTTTAGTTCGTGTTTTTAGTGATTTTGTATTCCATTGTGTTACTATAACTATAGGAAGATTTCGTTAAAGAAACGGAGGCTTATTTTGTGAAAGATCGCTTTGAGTTAGTCTCGAAATATCAGCCCCAAGGAGATCAGCCGAAAGCCATTGAAAAACTTGTAAAAGGGATTCAGGAGGGCAAGAAGCATCAGACTCTGCTGGGGGCGACAGGAACGGGAAAAACATTTACAGTGTCCAATTTGATTAAAGAAGTCAATAAGCCGACGCTTGTAATTGCCCATAATAAAACCCTCGCCGGACAGCTTTACAGTGAGTTTAAGGAATTTTTTCCGAACAACGCTGTCGAGTATTTTGTCAGCTACTATGATTATTATCAGCCGGAGGCGTATGTGCCTCAAACGGATACGTTTATAGAGAAAGATGCAAGCATTAATGATGAAATTGATAAATTGCGGCACTCCGCCACATCTTCTTTGTTTGAACGGAGAGATGTCATTATTATTGCGAGTGTGTCTTGTATATATGGTCTCGGTTCGCCAGAAGAATACCGAGAAATGGTTTTGTCTTTGCGGCCTGAAATGGAAATCGAGCGCAATGAGCTGCTCAGAAAGCTTGTAGACATCCAATATGCCCGCAATGATATCGACTTTCAGCGCGGTACATTTCGTGTGCGCGGAGATGTAGTGGAAATCTTCCCAGCATCCCGTGATGAACACTGTATAAGAGTTGAATTTTTCGGGGATGAAATCGAACGGATCCGAGAAGTAGATGCCCTGACAGGAGAAATTCTCGGCGACCGTGATCATGTTGCGATTTTCCCGGCATCCCACTTCGTTACGCGGGCCGAGAAAATGGAGAAAGCGATTCTAAATATCGAGAAAGAACTTGATGAACAGCTGAAGGTTATGCATGAAAACGGCAAACTGCTTGAAGCGCAGCGTTTAGAGCAGCGGACAAGATATGATCTTGAAATGATGCGGGAAATGGGTTTTTGCTCCGGCATTGAGAATTATTCAAGGCATTTGACGCTTCGGCCTCCTGGTTCAACGCCCTATACGCTTCTTGATTATTTCCCTGATGACTTCATGATCGTGGTGGATGAGTCGCATGTGACCATTCCTCAGGTGCGAGGTATGTTTAACGGAGACCAGGCTCGGAAACAGGTGCTCGTGGATCACGGCTTCCGTCTTCCATCAGCGCTTGATAACCGTCCGCTCCGTTTTGAAGAGTTTGAAAAGCATATGCACAATATCGTGTATGTATCAGCAACGCCAGGAGCGTATGAGATTGAGCACACGGATGAAATGGTCGAGCAGATCATTCGTCCGACCGGTCTTCTTGACCCGCTTATTGATGTGCGTCCGATCGAAGGCCAGATTGATGATTTGATTGGCGAAATACAAGCGAGGATAGAGCGGAATGAAAGGGTGCTCGTCACAACCTTGACGAAGAAAATGTCAGAGGACCTGACCGATTATTTGAAGGAAATCGGCATAAAAGTAAACTACTTACATTCAGAGATTAAAACGCTTGAACGGATTGAGATCATTCGCGATCTTCGTCTTGGCAAGCATGATGTGCTTATCGGCATCAACCTGCTGAGGGAAGGGCTCGACATTCCTGAAGTGTCGCTTGTTGCGATTTTGGATGCGGATAAGGAAGGTTTCCTTCGTTCAGAACGATCGCTGATTCAGACTATCGGACGGGCGGCAAGGAACTCTGAAGGCCGCGTCATTATGTATGCCGATAAAATAACGAAATCTATGGAAATTGCGATGAATGAAACTAAACGCCGCCGCGAGCAGCAGGAGCAGTTTAATGAAGAGCACGGCATTACGCCGCAAACAATCAATAAGGAAATTCGCGATGTGATTCGTGCGACAGTAGCAGCTGAGGATAAAGCGGAATACAAAACAAAAGTCGCGCCGAAGCTGTCGAAGATGACGAAGAAAGAACGCGAGAAAGTCGTTGAACAGATGGAGCATGAAATGAAGGAAGCCGCCAAGGCGCTTGACTTTGAAAGAGCCGCGGAGCTTCGCGATTTACTTTTAGAGCTAAAAGCGGAAGGATGATGAACAAATGGCTATGGATCGGATAGAGGTGAAGGGGGCAAGGGCGCATAACCTGAAAAATATAGATGTAACGATTCCAAGAGACCAGCTTGTCGTTGTTACGGGATTGTCCGGGTCAGGGAAATCCTCCCTTGCCTTTGACACCATATATGCAGAAGGGCAGAGACGATATGTTGAGTCGCTGTCTGCTTATGCACGCCAGTTTTTAGGCCAAATGGATAAGCCGGATGTTGATGCGATTGAGGGGTTGTCTCCCGCCATCAGCATTGATCAGAAAACAACGAGCCGAAATCCGAGATCTACCGTCGGCACAGTGACTGAGATTTATGATTATTTGCGTCTTTTGTATGCGAGAGTAGGGAAGCCTCACTGCCCAGAGCACGGGATTGAGATTACGTCACAGACCATTGAGCAAATGGTGGACAGAATTTTGGAATATCCGGAACGGACGAAGCTTCAGGTTTTGGCCCCGATTATTTCAGGCCGCAAAGGCGCCCATGTCAAAGTGCTGGACCAGATCAGAAAGCAAGGCTATGTAAGGGTCAGAATTGACGGTGAAATGGCTGAGCTTTCTGATGATATTGAATTAGATAAGAATAAAAAGCATTCGATAGAGGTTGTTATTGACCGGATTGTGGTGAAAGAAGGCGTGTCAGCCCGTCTGTCAGATTCATTGGAAACGGCGCTTCGCTTAGGTGAAGGGCGGGTTATGATTGATGTCATTGGTGAGGAAGAGCTGATGTTCAGTGAGCATCACGCGTGTCCGATCTGCGGATTTTCAATTGGCGAACTTGAACCGCGGCTGTTTTCGTTCAACAGCCCCTTTGGCGCATGTCCGACGTGTGACGGTCTTGGAATGAAGCTTGAAGTGGATGCGGATCTCGTCATCCCCAATCAAGAATTATCATTAAAGGAGAATGCGGTCGCTCCTTGGACACCGATCAGCTCGCAATATTACCCGCAGCTCCTTAACGCGGTTTGCACTCATTACGGGATTGATATGGATGTGCCGGTAAAAGAGCTGCCGAAGGATCAGCTGGATAAAGTGCTGTATGGCAGCGGAGATGATTTGATTTATTTCCGTTATGAAAATGACTTTGGGCAAATACGTGAAGGCGACATTCAATTTGAAGGCGTCTTGCGCAATATTGAAAGACGATATAAGGAGACAAGCTCTGATTTCATTCGTGAGCAAATGGAACAGTATATGTCTCAGAAGGCTTGTCCGACATGTAAAGGCTACCGGTTAAAGAAAGAGGCGCTTGCCGTATTGATTGACGGCCGCCACATCGGAAAAATTACCGAGCAATCTGTAACCGACGCACTTACTTTTTTCAAAGATCTTACCCTCTCTGAGAAGGATATGCAGATTGCCAATTTGATCTTGCGCGAAATTGTGGAGCGTTTAAGCTTTTTGGATAAAGTCGGCCTTGATTATCTGACATTGAGCAGGGCAGCGGGAACATTATCCGGGGGAGAGGCGCAGCGTATCAGGCTGGCAACGCAAATCGGCTCACGCCTATCCGGTGTGCTTTATATTTTAGATGAGCCGTCAATCGGCCTGCATCAGCGTGATAACGACCGATTGATCAGTGCCTTGAAAAATATGAGAGACCTTGGGAATACGCTGATTGTTGTTGAACATGATGAGGATACAATGATGGCAGCCGATTATTTAATCGATATTGGGCCGGGAGCCGGTATTCACGGCGGACAGGTGATGTCTGCGGGAACGCCGGAAGAAGTGATGAAAGATCCAGATTCATTGACTGGCAGCTATTTATCAGGGAAAAAGTTCATCCCGTTGCCTCCTGATAGAAGAAAGCCGGACGGCCGTTACATTGAGATAAAAGGCGCTGCAGAAAACAATCTAAAAAAAGTGAATGCCAAGTTTCCGCTTGGAACGTTCACAGCGGTTACAGGGGTTTCCGGCTCAGGGAAGAGTACCCTTATCAATGAAATTTTACACAAGGCGCTGGCGCAAAAGCTTCATAAAGCGAAAGCAAAGCCTGGCAGCCATAAAGAAATAAAAGGCTTGGATCATTTGGACAAAGTCATAGACATTGACCAGGCGCCAATCGGAAGAACGCCGAGATCCAATCCTGCGACATACACCGGTGTGTTTGACGACATTCGCGATGTATTCGCACAGACAAATGAAGCGAAGGTCCGCGGCTATAAAAAAGGCCGTTTCAGCTTTAACGTGAAGGGCGGGCGGTGTGAAGCCTGCCGCGGAGACGGAATTATTAAAATTGAAATGCACTTCCTTCCTGATGTGTACGTTCCGTGTGAAATATGCCACGGCAAACGCTATAACCGGGAAACGCTCGAAGTGACGTACAAAGGGAAAAGCATCTCTGATGTACTTGATATGACAGTTGAAGATGCTCTTGCTTTCTTTGAAAATATCCCGAAAATCAAGCGCAAGCTCCAAACCCTTTATGATGTCGGCTTAGGTTATATTACACTCGGCCAGCCGGCAACAACCTTGTCAGGAGGGGAGGCGCAGCGTGTGAAGCTCGCATCTGAGCTGCACAAACGTTCAACAGGACGTACGCTCTATATTTTAGATGAGCCAACGACAGGTTTGCACGTCGATGATATCGCCAGACTCCTTGTCGTGCTTCAGCGTTTGGTTGACAACGGGGATACTGTGCTGGTCATTGAGCATAATCTTGATATTATTAAGACAGCAGATTATATTGTCGATTTGGGGCCGGAAGGCGGAGCCGGGGGCGGCACTATTGTCGCGTCGGGAACGCCCGAAGAAATTACTCAAGTCGAAGAGTCGTATACAGGCCGCTATTTGAAGCCTGTTATGGAGCGTGACAAAAAACGAATGACATCGCTCTTGGAAGCGAAAGAAACGGCAACATCTTAAAACCCTCTTTTCAGAGGGAGCTTGTCGCAAGTCCATTCTTGGGCTTAGCAGACAAGCTTTTTTTATGGAAAATAATATCTTTGTGATTGGTTAGTTTTATAAGTGGATAAAATTTCTTTGGAAAAACACCTAAACATTTACAAAATGCTGTCGATATATGAAATGAAGGGTGGATGAAGGTTCCCATATGAAGCAGAAAAGTCCTGTTAAGGGATTAAAAGTAATCTGTGACAGGGTCTACATAAGTGAAACTGGAATCTCATACGCCAGGAATCAAAGAAAAGGAAGTCTTTGGTTTCAAATAACATACATGGAGGTAATAGAAAATGAGAATTAACCACAATATCGCAGCACTTAACACATTAAACCGTTTAGGTTCAAACAACGGTGCTAGCCAAAAGAACATGGAGAAACTTTCTTCAGGTCTTCGCATCAACCGTGCGGGAGATGACGCAGCAGGTCTTGCGATCTCTGAAAAAATGAGAGGACAAATCAGAGGTTTAGAAATGGCTTCTAAAAACTCTCAAGACGGAATCT
>NZ_MSRC01000002.1 GCF_010093085.1 Bacillus sp. SKDU12
TCGGAAATATCGTTGGTCCAAAAGGTGCGGGTGCCGCGGTGCAAACCACTACCAAGCTTTCTAAAGTAGGTAAAGTGGTTGAAAGCGGAACAGCTGCTACTCATGTCAATAAAGGAATAAACAAAGGCAAAGCTTACATCAATTCTATTATTAGAAATAAGAATGATCTTGCACTGGTTGGGATTGCACAAGACGTCGAGAATACGTTTAACGCAAAAAATACTCCTCTCCTAAAAAGTATGATTGAAGATAAAAAAGAGAGTGTTCTCAGAAGATCTGAACGTTCTAACAGTAAGGATACGGGTAAATATAATACGGGAACAATGAAACACATTTACCATGGTGAAATTAATAGACGCGGTAAAGCGGTTGGATATCATCATGAAAGTATGATGGGTGGAAAAATTATACCTGGATCCGAGAAAACACCTGATAAAAATGGTGTCTATGAAGCCAATGTTGAAATAAGTGGGAAGAGAAAAATAGCCAAATCTAGTTTTTTTCCAAAGGAATGGAATCGTGTAGATGTGTTAAAGGCTATTGATGAAGCGTATCAAAATAAAAAAAAGATAGGTGCTAATAAGTTTATAGGTGAAAATTCAACAGGAATTAAAATAGAAATGTTCTTAAATAAGGATGGTTCAATAGCTACTGCTTATCCTTTGTATAATAAATAGCATAGAAGGTGATAAACAAGATGAGGTATTCATATGAATTTAAAAAAGATCCATTTGGTATCACAAGAATAATACTACCGGAAAAATTAACTGTTTTCTCAGACGTTTTTGAGGATATTTCAACAAAAGAGGAAGCAGACGAGTATATTGGATACGTTAAGAAGGTTTTAACAGGAGATTATGAAGACTTTGAAATTACGTTGAATGCTACAAGTATAAAAATTAAGAAAAACATGACAATAGCTGAGCATCACTACCGGGTTGATGAGCCTTTTGAAAGTATTATAGAAACTGATGAGTTTTTAGAGTTGATTTTAATATGGAAAAAGACGATAGAATAGATAATTGGAGATTGAAGATATAATTACTAAGCGCTTGATTGTCTTTTTAGGCAACAAGTGCTTTTTGTTTTTTGTAAGAATATCATGCATTGAACAACATAAAATTTCTAAGTGAAATTCATAACTCATGATGGTAGTACCATCAAATGGTTTAGGAGTTCGTCTCATAAATGAAGAAGTAGAAGAGGTAGGTTATCAAGATGTTGCGATTTAATTATCGCTATTTGCTAGTCAACATATAAAAGATAAAGGCCCCATTTTAGAGAGGACCTTTTTAGATCACTTCAATTTTGCTTCAATTTCCGCCTTAGTTTTCGGACCGTAGATACCGTCAGGCGTCAATCCGTTCATCTTTTGGAATCTTTCTACTGCATTTGCTGTTTTCGGACCATAAACGCCATCAATGCCGTTATTCTTCGCCCCTTTATCTGGATAGAAATAAAGAGTTGCCAGAGCAATTTGAATTCGCCTTACGTCATCCCCTTTTCGCATAGGGCTTGTTACTTTATAAATGTCAGAAGGCAGCGCATAGGACGTTTTTTTGCTGCTTGGTTTAGGGCTCGAAGTGCTTGAGCCTGTGAGCTTTAATACTTGGCCGACCTTTATCAAGTTCGGATTCTTGATACCGTTCAACCTTTGCAGGGTTGCCATACTTATGCCTGTTTTCTGTGCAATGACAGAAAGAGCATCACCTTTCTTCACGGTGTACGTCGCCCCGTTAGCCTTTGTTTTCGTTTTCGTAGTAGAAGGTGCTTTTTTACCACCAAGGCGTTCTAATTCTGCAGCAATGGCCGCCATCACTTGTGCCCATCTTCCCTCAGATAAAATACGGTGCGGGCAATACTTGCCGTTCCAGTCTTGATGCTTTCGTACACGATCAATCCCCCAGCCGCGTTCTTTAAGCAGCTGCGCCACAAACTTAATGGCCAGCGCTTCAGCTTTTTTATACCGTGCGCCCTCTGACTTACTGTAGCAGATTTCAACGCCGATAGACTTACGGTTCCCGGTGCCGTATGTGCCATCCCCTGTGTGCCATGCATTGCGATCTGTCGGAATGCCCTGCCGCACCTCTTTGTCATCTACTGCAAAATGAAAGCTTGTTGAATTTGTGTTGTTGATCATGTAACTGATCTCATTGGCAGCTGATATTTTATCGGTGTATTTAGAGCAATAAAAAAAGCACCTTTTTATACAGAGTGCTTTTCAGTAGTTTCAAATATAATGCCAACCCCATATAAATCCTGAATGCTGCTTAATTGCATTGCACATTCTCTCAAATCTCCAACTTCAATAATTAAACTTTCTTTTCCAGACGGGTTACTTGCTATGATTCGGTATTCTTTTTGAGCCTCAAAATATTTCCGCTTATAAAAAAGTGGTTTATAATTAGTTTTTTTACTTCTTCATCAGTCAACGGATATGTAGAGTATTCATCAAGATATTTAACTGTGTCAGCTATATATCTAATTCCCTCTTTTGAAGTTTTTTTATTTAATCTATCAAAGAAAAGCTTGTGATCGTGAATTATTATAGGGATTCTACCTTCAAACTCTTTAGCTAAACCCTCAATTATCGAAGGTTTTATCTTATAAATCGCCTCTTCATTTTCAATTTTCAAATCATCAGCTAAATATAAATCATCTAAACTATAGCTAATAGCAGTAAAACAAGAAAGCATAAGTGACCTAATTGATTCATTTGTCTGAATCATAAACCCTCTTTTAGTAGGAAGAACAAACTTCTCACCCTTATACTCTATCATCAATATGCTTTTCTCAGTATCAAGATGTCTAAAAAGGGCACCTTCATATTTATCTCCAATTCCTTTAATTTTTTCACTCTTTTCTAAATCGATAAAATAACCAGTGTTCATAAAAAAAATGAACCATCCAAAAAGCCATTAACATGATCAGGTTGCTCTTTCCTATTTTCTGCTTGAATTTTTAGTGATCTATACGTTTTCAGTTCTTTAATTACAAGGTTACGTACTTCCTTTTCATTCACCTCAGGAAGAAATGATAATTGTTTAATTACTTGCATAAATTCACTCCTTTTAAAATTAAAATAGACATCTGATATCAGTATTAAACTGAATTCAAATGTCCTCGATTTTACTTATTTTCATATAAATTATATATTCTGAATGCCTTTTCAACTGTATCATGGAAGCCTGGAACACATTCATCTTCTCTCAATTCATATATTTTATCTTTTTCAATCCACTTTATTTCAGAATGTATTTCTTTATTATAACTAAGTTCTTCGTCTTGATTTAATATTTCAGCAACAAATAAAATGCCAGGCACAACCCTCTTTAATAACGAATCTGATGTGTTAGTTGCTGATGCAATTGGCAACATGCTTTACAGTGAACATTTAAAATTGGGGGCTAATTAACCCAAATGTCCCCAATCCATCCCCAAATAAAAAAAGACAAAAAAAATAACAGTTCCATATCTCACGGAAACTGTATAAGATCAACGTATTTTAGATAAGCTTCCAAGCGGGCTCGAACCGCTGACCTCTTCCTTACCATGGAAGTGCTCTACCTGCTGAGCTATGGAAGCAATGGCTCCGCAGGTAGGACTCGAACCTACGACCGATCGGTTAACAGCCGATAGCTCTACCACTGAGCTACTGCGGAATAATATAAGCTTCATAAACAAACATGGTAGATATGAAAAATCTGCTTGGCGGCGTCCTACTCTCACAGGGGGAAACCCCCGACTACCATCGGCGCTGAAGAGCTTAACTTCCGTGTTCGGCATGGGAACGGGTGTGACCTCTTCGCTATCGCCACCAAACAAATGCCTTCAGGATGAAGGTACTGGGCGTTTCTCACAGGATGTGAGAGCCCTTAGCGGAGTTTCCTTGCTTTTCCGCCTAGAGAGTGTTCTCTCAAAACTAGATAACAGAT
>NZ_MSRC01000020.1 GCF_010093085.1 Bacillus sp. SKDU12
CTCCATGAAGTAATGGAGCGCAGATTAAGTTCATCACATCCTGTGACAACATCTGCATAACCTGCATCGTGCAGGCCCCTGACTACGCACATCACTGTGCGGTTTTTTCAAAACTGAATTAACAGGTACGTTTTGTCTTGTTTAGTTTTCAAAGATCATTTTGTTTGTTCGCTTTGTTAAAGCAACTTTATTAGTATACAACGCTACTTTATCAAAGTCAACAACTTTTTTGTTTTTTGGTGGAGCCTAGCGGGATCGAACCGCTGACCTCCTGCGTGCAAAGCAGGCGCTCTCCCAGCTGAGCTAAGGCCCCATGAAAATGGTCGGGAAGACAGGATTCGAACCTGCGACCCCATGGTCCCAAACCATGTGCTCTACCAAGCTGAGCTACTTCCCGATTTTATTATAATAATGGCGCGCCCGAGAGGAGTCGAACCCCTAACCTTTTGATCCGTAGTCAAACGCTCTATCCAATTGAGCTACGGGCGCAATCAATTTTTCAATGTCCACTTGGGATTAAAATGGAGCGGAAGACGGGATTCGAACCCGCGACCCCCACCTTGGCAAGGTGATGTTCTACCACTGAACTACTTCCGCATGTCGCAATAAAAAAAGCTTTCTCCTTTTTGAGAAACCTTGGAATAATACATTTAATAAAGCTTCCAAGCGGGATAGGACCGCTGATCTCTTACCATGAAAGAGCATCTGAAAGTTTAAAACAGGTTTCTTAGAACAAAAGTAATTATAGCAGGGTTTAGATTAATGTCAATACGTTTTAGACAAATTTAAAATGAGGACGAATAATCTTGTTCGTCCCCATGTCCCCACTTCTTTCTATATATATGGTTATAAAATAAAAAAAGAACACCGACTCAGGAGCATTGCAAGTCTATGTGTTCTTTTTTATTTAAAAATTATCTGTGCAATATTTTTAAGTTCGGGCAGCCCTTCCAGCTACCTTAAACAACCATCTTGGAGCAAAAAAGGATTTACTATGGTTAAATTTTGTTCTTTCTTCTTTTCAAGAACCATCTAACAATTAAATAAATGATACCTAACCAAACAATAATCGGAATAATGATACCCAAAGTCGCCATAGTAAATTCCTCCTATTTTTCTTTTGTTTTACAATAAACCCTATTATTTACCTATTTTTTCAAGTATGCTACGAATGTATCAAACTTCAAATAGGAAAGAGGTAGGAAAGAGAAAAAACGATCCTTATTAATGCCTAGTCTCGCCGCCTTGTTATTGGTCCCTGTTGCACCAGCATCAGCGTCAGAAACACCACGAGTTCACACTCCATCAAATGCTATGCAAGCCAAACTTGCTACGTCTCAAGCAATGGACACAGAACTCGAAGTTAAAAAACTAAAAGAATTAGGACAAGATCCAGAAAAACTCCAATTCAAAGATGGACAATCTCTCGAAGTTAAATTTGATGACGGCAGCCGAATTGTCTACTCCCTAGAAATAACTCCTACATCAAAAGAAAATCTTCCTAAGAACCTCACCCAGAGTGACGCTGACATCCAAGCCACATACAAAACATACACTTTAAGAAAACAATACTTCTATGTCACAGCAAATGCCAACATTTCTGTCAAAGCAGATATTAAACATGAAGGAAGAAGCTTAACTGTAAGAAGAGCTTACCATGGCTTCCAAGGTACATTCGCTAAAAACGATAAACAGTCCAGCCGTATCATTCGAAAAAATGCCACAAGCCCAAAAATGGGGATTACAGAAACAAGTGGCCAATTTACGTTGTATGCTTTCGGGAACATAGCTGACTACTACCCAAGGAGCTATGTACTAAGAATGGATATTGATACTGCTGGCTTCGCCAACCTAAGAGTACTGCAATAAAGCAATGTTAATCAATCTTCGCAAAGCCCCCTTTTAATTTATAACAAAAAGAGCCCATCTATGACGATGGGTTCTTTATTTAATAACTTTTAATGTTCTTGGAGATCCTGCTTCCCAAGTTACATATTCTTTTCTTTTCAGAGCGTCTAAAAGCCCTTTCACTGTACTCGGTGAGGTTAACCCTAACATATTCATTAATTCTCTATATGTAGGAGCAAACCCTTTTTCATTAATGTGTTTTTCGATAACTTGGAGCGTTTCAAATTGTCGTTCTGTAATTTTACGCATAATTCTTGGCCCCTCTTTTATATGCTGAAGGAGAAACAGCAAGGATATTCTCGATCGTAAACGTCTTTATTTGACGGCTGCTGAAACAATAAGCGCGTATGTAACTCTGATTAATCTGCCGAACAATAATTGATCTCTTTGTAATGAGACCGTCATTTCTCATATATATCATATCTAATGGTGTTTTCTCAGTTAATGAACGTTTTAAAATCGATTCCATGCTTTCCTCCTCCTTCTTTACCATTATTTCATACGAACATTAGTTCTATCTCAAGTTGAAAAACGAATGTTTGTTCTGGTATCATTTACTCAAAGAGGCAATTGAATTGAATGATTTTGAGCAAAAAGTGTATCGGATTATTTTTAATATGACCCACTTCGGAAAAAATCCCTCGTTGGATCAATTGCTGAGAAAGACTGGGAAGGATGAACGAGCTATACGGAAAGCGGTTAAGAATCTTATGAGGAAGCGTTTGTTAAAATGGGATAAGGAAAAGAATAAATGGATTGTGTAAAAACCCCACCTTAAAAAGATGGGGTTTAACAGGAGAATATTACTTAGATATTAATAGCTTTTTCGGCTACATAGAAAGTTCCAGAATTATTCATAGCAGCATATACATTTTCCACATTTAATAAACCTGCAAAAAGAATACCAATTAAAGCGGAGCTGATTAAAATTTTTTTCATTATATAGCCTCCGTAACTTTAAGTATTTGTGTTTGTGCATGTATAGTTCTCTTTAAGAAGCTTCTTCCCTCTGCATAGTTTCTTTGCTCATAATGAAAGTCACCCAATTTTTCTGTTAATTCCGCAAAATCAGACCACAGGCGTTTCTTTTCCAAATAGTCTAAGCTTCGATCTACTTCTGTTTCATTATATTCTTCATATATTGAATTAATGATCTTTAACTTCGCCATATATTCTTCTTCATTAGAATCTTTAGCCCGTTTTAATGCTGTTTCATAAAAGAAACGTGCTTCCTTTGGTTTGTTGCTTTGGTAAAGTACATTTGCCATCATATATAATGACCTTACACCATACACTGTATCAAGATGTTCTTTCATATCAATTGCTTTTTTGAAATGTTCTTCAGCTGCACTTAGGTTTTGGGTCCTTAAATAAACTAAACCTAAATTATGAAAGATCACTCCAATGATCCTTTTTGTCTTTTTCTCATCCATTCCCTCAGCGACACTTAGAGCTTCCCGATAATATGATTCCGCTTCTGTCAACCGGTACATATCGTACATATTAGCTCCAAACATCATATTACATCCGACCACTTTCACCTTATACAGTTGATTCTTTTCAAACAAATGCTTAGCTTTTTTCAAATGGTTCAGAGAAACAAAATGCTGATCTATTTGATAGTAGGCATCCGCTATTTTATAATGAAATTCAGCTTGTTCCATTTCATCTGAAACTGCAGTCAATTCTCTCTCAGCTTTACGATAATAACTTATCGCTTCAACGTATTCTTTATGATCAAATTCATACATCCCTCGGAAAAATAATGAGTAGTATTTTAAAAGGCCTGTAAGTCTTTTTTGTGGTTTTTCTATTTTTTCAAGTAGTTCATCGACTGTGGGACGATCCCGATACCTGTCCTCTGGCTCTAATGAATCTAACATCAATTGATGACGGAAACACATCAACGAATAATAGACAAGTAAATCCTGATCTTCTTCCATTTCCTCTATTTCTTGCTCCACCTCTGACTTTAAAATCTCTGCATCCGGGACACTAAATTGACGAATCATTTTATACCATTCATTGATCTTTACGCCAACTTCTGACGATGATAAAACCGGATTCACAAGACCCCTCCTTTTACACCTTTTATGTAATATTCTAACATTTCCAAAATTATGTATGACCGCAAAAAAACCGCAAACTTTTTCTGCGGTTCATCATTTCGTTCAATTACTCATCTTCCAAATAAAAGGGTTTATTGTATTTCTCGCTCTCTTTATATGGTGAAATTTTGTTGATTATTGTACTGCAAAGCTTACCAAGAAAGGATATGGTCATGAAGGTATTTGAAGCTAAGTCATTGCTTTCAGAAGCAGATAGACGCGCAAAGGAATACAAGGAATTAAGAAGTCAGATGGTCAATCTCAAGAAAGCCTTTAAAGCTGTAGCTGATTTAGATGACAGTGAGTTTTCCGGCAAAGGCGCCGACAACATTAAAGCGTTTTACCAAGATCACGCAGGTGTAGCTGACAATTGGATTGACTTACTTGATATGAAAATTGCTTTCTTGACGAGCATTTCAGGCACTTTAGAGGACGCCAGCTTATCTGATGCATATATAGAAGAATCCTTCTTAGAACATGAGCTGGCTAATGCTTACACAAAATCAAAATCCATCATGTCTGAACAAAAGAAAGCGATGAAAGATATCCTACATGAGATCGACGATATTCTTCCGCTTGATTTGTTCTCGACAGAAACCTTTAAAGACGAACTCGCCGATGCGGAGCACCAACGCAAAAAAGCAGTCAATAAAGTAGGCAGCGTGGACGAAGCACTTGTTTCTGAATATGCCCAGTCAGAGCCAAACGAGCAATTCATCAAGAAGGACTTCCAAAAGCTTGAGGAATCCACAGGCAAAGGCAAAAACGCTACGCCCATTCACTACAATGCCAAGGCGTACCGTGAAAGTGACATACATAAGAAAAAAGGCGACATCTCGAAACAGACTGAAGCTTATTTGAAGATCAAGAAAGATGAAGCGAAAGAACGAGAAATTAAAGAATTGAAGAAGAAGCTAGCAGACGGAGTGACAGATCCGGATGAATACTTAGAAATCGCCAAGAAGGTCGGCTATGAGAATCTCACACCAGCACAGCTCCAATACGCAGTGCAGCTTGAACAAGCACAACAGCTGAAGGACGTCGGTGAAAGTATTATCAATGCCGGCAAGTCAGTAATAGATTTCGTTGAAGGAGTTGATGATGGTATTGATGATGTGATTGACGATACCTTTTATGGCATCAAAGACTTGGCTGTGGGCGCATGGGAATATTCACAGCTCCCTAGCGAATTGAAACTGACAAAAACAGTTACAACCGTTTTGAGCGTCCCTTCTTATTCAAAAATCATCTGGACAAACCTCGCCGATTCATGGAATGATAAAATGGTAAATGGCGATGCATACGAAAAAGGGCATTATATCAGTTATGTGGTCGGAAATATCGTTGGTCCA
>NZ_MSRC01000021.1 GCF_010093085.1 Bacillus sp. SKDU12
GTTGGCCCAGTAGGTCCAGTGGCACCGGTATCTCCAGTCGGCCCAGTCGGTCCAGTATCCCCAGTAGGTCCGGTTGGTCCAGTAGCGCCGGTATCCCCAGTAGGCCCAGTAGGTCCGGTAGCGCCGGTATCTCCAGTCGGCCCAGTAGGTCCGGTCGGTCCGGTAGCGCCAGTATCTCCAGTCGGCCCAGTAGGTCCGGTAGCGCCAGTTGGTCCAGTCGGTCCAGTAGCACCAGTATCACCAGTAGGTCCAGTCGGTCCGGTAGCACCATTATCCCCAGTCGGCCCGGTCGGTCCAGTAGCCCCGGTATCACCAGTCGGCCCAGTAGGTCCGGTAGCGCCAGTGTCACCAGTCGGCCCGGTCGGTCCAGCAGGCCCAGTAACTCCGGTCGGCCCAGTTACTCCGGTTACGCCAGTGAGCCCAGTCGGCCCAGTCGGCCCAGTTACTCCCGTAAGTCCAGTAGGTCCGGTAGCGCCAGTTACACCCGTCGGCCCAGTAGGTCCGGTTACGCCAGTGAGCCCGGTCGGTCCAGTTACTCCCGTAAGTCCAGTAGGTCCGGTAGCGCCAGTAACTCCGGTCGGCCCAGTAGGTCCGGTTACACCAGTGAGCCCGGTCGGCCCAGTCACTCCTCTTAATCCAGTGGGTCCAGTAGCGCCAGTTACACCCGTCGGCCCAGTAGGTCCGGTTACGCCAGTGAGCCCGGTCGGTCCAGTTACTCCCGTAAGTCCAGTAGGTCCGGTAGCGCCAGTAACTCCGGTCGGCCCAGTAGGTCCGGTTACACCAGTGAGCCCGGTCGGCCCAGTCACTCCTCTTAATCCAGTGGGTCCAGTAGGTCCAGTAACTCCCGTCGGCCCAGTAGGTCCGGTTACGCCAGTAAGCCCAGTCGCTCCAGTCGCTCCTCTTAATCCAGTAGGTCCGGTAGCGCCAGTTACACCCGTCGGCCCGGTAGGTCCAGTAGGTCCCGTAGGTCCAGTAGGTCCCGTAGGTCCAGTAGGGCCAATCTCCCCGGCAGACTCTATTAAAGAAACATCATCAATTAGAACAGATCCAGTAGTAGTTTTACTTATTACTATCACTGCGTTTACTGCTTCCGCGGGGGTTTCAATTGTTCTATATATCTCATTCCATGTATTAAATGAGATATTTGGCAAACTTCCGGAAGCAATGATAATTTCCTGTCCTCCTTCAATCTCTTCCCCTTCATTGTTAAAAAATAAAATTTGTATAGTTACTTGAGGACTTGGATTATTTTCAATCGTTCTAAGCGAAACGATGAATACCGAAGATTGCCCAGAAACGACAGGCACCACCTGCCCTAAAAAAGCATACGGCTGGCTACTGATAAACTGTGCGGAATAACTTCCAGAGTGGGCAAAAGTATTAATAACAGACGTATTTGCAGAAGCCCAGCCCGTCAGATTTCCTGTTTCAAAACCTCCATTTACAATCACATCATTCACTCAACTTCATCCCCTGCCTTTTTGAATAGTTCCAGCTATCATATGCAGAAAAAACTCCAGCGATCGTTCATTTTGCTAGCTAAAACGAAAAAAGGTGAATGCCTCTGCATCATTTTTTATATCTGTTTATGTAAATATCAGTGAGTATCGAACCCGAAAAAAGAGAAAGCAGTAAATAGCTTCTTGGATGATCAATAGAATGAGGTTTGGGCTTTATATAAAGACAGAGAAGATTCTCAGGGGACTCAATGCAATTGAATGAAGGTTTTACATATCTTAGATTGAGAAGAGTATGCTAATGAAGGAATTTAAAGATGGCGAGAAATAGCAATTCATAGCCAGAAAAACGTTTTATAAAAGCTGCTGATAAGAGTATCAACAGCCTCACTACTATGATCACAATTTTCGAGTGCTTCGGAACATGTAAACCCAATTAAATACTTCATTTCCCATTGGTTTGACCTTCACTTTTTTATCCTCGTAAGATATTTATTCTATTTTGAGCTGTCATGGCACTCTCTTTAATCATGCAATTTGCTAATAACTTAAATCCTAAAAATTGGTAAAATGTTAGCTCGGGGAATACTGCACCCTACTCTAGTTTCTTTAGACGTATTATTTTAGTTCTGCTATTTTTTATTTATTCTATAGGCTATCTGTTCTCTATGTTGGGGACAGGTAGTTTCATTTTTCAGATGCACTGTATCGTTATGCTTCTCTCGTCATTTACCTCGGCCTTGAAACATACGGCTTCAAACGAGATACGAGATGAAAAAAGCGATATTCCGATTGGAACATCGCTTTTTCAGACTATAGAAGAGCGTTGAATTTCAGCAAATGTTTTGCTTAAAAGTCTCCTAGATTATACCCGGCGCATCGCTTGCTTAGATGCCCTTAACGATTTACGACAAATGTTGTCACGCTTTGGGCTGGAAGGTGGGCCCAAAAATGATTGTCGGTTACATTGAGATTCGTTCCAGGCTGAAGATTGCTGCTGCTGCTCGTGACCCATCTAGATACTGTAGAAGCAGATCCGTTCTGCAGCACAAAATTATGGTTGACCCCTGTGTTGCTTTTGTTAATGGCAACAATAACGACCTTGTTGTCACCTTTATAGGCTGACACGTAAACGTTTGCATTCGGATTTTTCGTTGCATCGATCCTTACATAGCCGGGACGCACAAACTTCGAGAAATGCGCCATATTGTAACCGCGTTTGCTGATCGTGCCGTCTTCTTTCATAGGACCGTATGATCTGCGAATGTACCACCATACATAAGCTTGAAAATCTCCCTCAACCATTGAATGGTGAATATGCTCTGAAACCCCCAATGCCTCGGGCCAGCGATCTGCTGAATTATTGTCACTGTTCGGATAGTATACTTCCGTCATCCACAGCTCTTTCCCTCCTCCTTTTTGTTTGAAAAGAGGATAAGGGAGCTGGCTAATCTGAGTACCATACAGATGAGCGCCAAGAATATCCATATTCCTAAACGCCTGTGGGTCGTTCAAAATGGGGTCTGATATATTTTTTAGGTACTGAAATGATTCGGGCGCAATGACACGGGCATTAATCGAGCCGGCGTTTTCCTTCATGAAGCGAAGTATTTCTTGCGGCGTCCACCATGTCCAGTCGTGTGCAAAATCAGGCTCATTTTGAACAGAAATTGCATACAGATTCACACCATTATTCTTCATAAAGGTAACGAAATCGTTAAGATGCTGCGCGTATGCGGCATACTTATCGTATCTCAGCCGTTTAGCCGATGTATCCCCATTATGATTGAAGGTCTCAACCATGTTACTTGGGGGATTCCAGGGCGAGGCAATCACAGATGCTCCGTGCTCTATCGCTCTTTTTGCAGTTGCAACTTCTCTGTGCCAATTATTTCTGTTATCGTCTATATAGATTCTGAGAACAGAAAAGCCTAACTGATTCTGTCCATTGCCAAAAGCGGTTTCCCTTTGAGGTGCTGTAAGATCTCCGACCCAAGCAGGATGATTCATTCCTCCAAAACCGCGAATCACTTGTTTTTCTGCAGATACATTAACGGTTACATCGCTTGTTGCCAAAACTTCAGCAGCTCCTGGCCCGGTAAATATGACTGATAGTATAGTGAAGCACATCAATAATACACAAATTGTTTTTTTTACGCATGACATCATTTTTTCCTCTCCTCCATATGCATGAATGGCTTTTTGAATTGTGCAACAATCAGCTTCGTCGCTTTTGCTATCTTTGCGTAAACTGCCAGTGATCAAAGTGAAACAAGTTTCTTGTATTTGTTCCGTTAAATACAAAGTATACGTTGTGCACACCTGTTGCGCCGTTTACCGCAGTTTCTATTTCTCTCCAGGATTGCTCTCCGCCTGTAGGAGGAACATCCAAGGTTCCTACAAGCTTACCGTTTACACTGTCAAGACGAACTTCTATCTTCCCTCCTGCAGCCGATGCTACATTGGCTTTAAACGTCTTGGCACCGCCCGCTCCGAAGTCTGCATTACCTACAGCAATCCAATCTCCGTTATGAATGTTTGTGACATGCTGATTATTGATCGGTCCGCCGGGTGCTGAGGATGCCTCTGTTAAAATGCGTCCATTCCAGGCAAATGTTTCAGCTTCTATCCGGTTATATGGATTCAAATTGGAAAGCTGTGTTACGCCTGTATAATTTGCCGCCACCTCTTGAATGGATCCATCTGGATGATGCACAAGCTTATTAATATGGGGAGATCGGTATCCTTTACCAGCCCCAAACAGAGCGGAACTGACAGTTTGAGTATGGTACACCACATACCATTCGTTTTTAAAATTGAAAACCGCATGATGGTTGTTGCCGCCGCCCCCGAAAAAAGCACCCGGATTTTTCAGGAAGTGCCCTCTATACGTAAAGGGACCCATGGGACTTGAACTGGTCATATAGCCGATCTCACCTGGCGGCTTATCGGCCGGATGCACGCCGCTGAAATTGATGCAATAGGAATAGTAATAGGTTCCGTTAGATTTATGCATTCCCGAATCTTCAAACATGAAAGGCGCATCAATCGTAGATGCACTTCCCACAACACTTGTCATATCAGGCCCTAATTTGATGACTCTTGCTGTTTTCGGATTTGCCCATTGATCCTGTGTTGGATTTGAGCCGCCAGGAATGCCACCGCCGGCGTACAGGTAGCCGGTGCCGTCATCATCTACGAATACTGCCGGATCAAAAAGCCACACAACACCGGACATTCCTGGTGTACTTGTTGTAAGCAACGCTTTTCCGATCGGATCTGTCCATGGACCTGTTGGGCTGTCTGCGGTGAGAACCCCGATCCCTCCGCCGCCGTTTGCGAAATAAAGGAAGAATTTATCCTTACCATTGATCTTTTTCACTGCGACTGACGGAGCCCAGGACGCACCCGCCCATTTCGCAATTCCTCTGCCGCCATTTATCCCATTGGCACCTGCTGCTGGAATGGCTCCGTGGTCTGTCCAGTTCACCATGTCCGCCGAAGAGATGACAAAAATTCGATTCAAATTGGCGAACGAATTATCCTTAATCGTCCTGTCACTATTATATTCGTAGTCATCACTTGACATATAAATATAGACTCTTCCGTTATATGTCAGTGCAAACGGATCCGCTCCCAAATGATGGTCTATCAGCGGATTTGATTTCCCTGCATGTTTTGCAATTGTGGTACTGACGGCATACGCAGACTTCCCGGTGAAGCAGCTCAATAATAAAAATAAAGCTAGAACCCATAAACATACGCTGCGTTTTTTCATCATAAGTTAACATCCTCCTTTTTCTTAAAATGGGTTTCTTTTAAAATTTGATGACAACAGGTCGTAAAGAATGCATAAAAATGGAAAATTTCTAGCGTGAATTGTTGCAAACATAGGATTTTACGCTCCTCTTTCTCATAAAAACATGACCGCTAACTGTCTCAGCGGCATGTTGTATTAGATTATTTATATTTTGTGAAACTTCCTATCTCCGGCAAACGATTCCGTTGACAGTTGTTCATTAACAGCAAGTCCTTGAGGAACCCGTTCTGCAATCCTGTTGATAATCGTTCGAATTGCATCTGCATTTTCTTCGATATGCTGAGGTTCAAAGATTGTCACATGATCTCCTGTTAATTTGTACTCAAGGTATTGCTGTGCAGTTGATTGCGTCCACCCTCTATCAGTTGAATCGCCGCACAACAAATGATGTATGTTGGCATTGATGGCGCCGGAATTAATCAGTTCATTGTGATACGCAAGGTAGCTTCTGATTTTCTCCTTAATCGAAGGAATGGTTAATAGTTCTCTGTAGTAATCTGGAATAATGTCCATATTCAGTTGGACGATCTCTTCTATTTCCTGTTCCGATAAATGCGTAACCGTAACGGTCATTCTAGAATCCAGCATTATCACATCAGATACGATACGTCCCCGCTGCTCCAAAGTTTTAGCAACCTCAAAAGCCACATTTGATCCTGCGGAGTAACCAAGCAAAACAAACGGCCCTTTTTCCTGAATGCGCATCATGCTTTCTGCATATTGGTCAACGATCTCTTTTTGAGACTGATCTTCCAAGAAATCAGCGGCATAGACGGTACAAGCGCCGTCAAGCCTTTTCGCCATTTCATGATAAACCAGCCCATACCCGATTAAAGGCGGAAAACAGAATACAGGGATTGAACCTTCCTGATTCAGCTTCACAAAGACATTATTTGTCTTGGATTCGAACACCTCGGTTAGAATGGCGCGTGCCATTGTTTCGATGGTTGGAAAATCGTATACGGCTTGATAATGCATTTTGATTCCCATATTGGCGTTCATTTGATGAATCAATTGCAATACTTTGAGTGAATGGCCGCCAACGTCAAAAAAGTGATCTTTTATTCCCGGGTTACTGAGGGCTAAAACGCTCTTCCATATCTCAGCCAGCTGTTTTTCAATTGGTGTTCTCGGTGCTGTGTACTCAGTTCCGGCCACCTTATTTTTCTCAGGAGCCGGCAAAGCTTTTCGGTCGATTTTACCATTACTAGTGATTGGCATCTTGTCTACTTGTACAAAATAGGCTGGAATCATATATAGAGGCAGTTTTTGCAGCAATTTCTCCTTCAAATGGATTGCATTCAGTGCTTTGTCCCCTGTCAAGTAGGCACAGAGCTGCTTGGAGCCCTTTTCTTCAACTGAGGTGACAACTGCTTCTTTGACTGCATCGAGTTGTAATAACGACGTTTCGATCTCGCCGAGTTCAATCCGGTACCCGCGGATTTTCACCTGATGATCGATTCGCCCTATATACTCGATATTACCGTTGGGCAGCCATCTTGCTAAGTCTCCTGTCCGGTAAAGCCGCTTTCCTGCTTCAAATGGGTGATTTACAAACTTTTCAGCTGTCAGCTCCGGACGGTTCAAGTAGCCACGCGCAAGCCCGTCTCCTGCGATACACAGCTCTCCTGGCACACCGAGCGGCTGAAGAAGTTCTGATTCAGGCTGTACGATATACAATTGAATGTTGGAAATCGGTTTACCTATTGGAACTGAGTCGAGCGTTTCTCCCGTTTCACATTCAAAATACGATACATCAATCGTTGCTTCTGTCGGCCCGTATAAATTGATGATTTGAGCCTCGCTTACCGGTGTGATGATGCGATGAAATCCGGCAGCGTGCGCAGGCGTTAAAGCCTCGCCGCTTGCAAATACATATGTTAATGACGCCAGCTTTCTCTGTAATTCGTCGTCGGTTTTCTGCTCCATGGACTCGAGAAAAGCATGCAGCATCGCAGGTACAAAATGCATAACGGTAATATTTTCTTTCGCAATCGTCTCTAAAATGATGTCAGGGTTCTTCTCTCCTCCGTTTGGCAGCAATACTGCTTTTGAACCTGTTAACGACCACCAGAACAACTCCCACACCGATACATCAAAGGTAATAGGGGTTTTTTGCAGAATGGCATCCTGCTTGTCCAGCGGGTAGTTTTCCTGCATCCAAACGAGACGATTGACGACGGATCGGTGCTCAACCATCACTCCTTTTGGTTTCCCCGTTGATCCTGAAGTATAGATGACATAAGCTAAGTGATTCGGACTGACTGTTTTCTTCAAGTTCGAAGCATCTTCCTTGAAGAATCGCGGATCTTCCAGATCCAACACTTTCCCTTTAAAAGGTACGCCCTTCCTCAAATGACTCTGTGTTAACAACAGCTTCGTATCCGAATCCTCCAATATATATCGAATACGCTCTTCTGGATAACTCGGATCGATCGGTACATACGCGCCCCCGGCTTTTAAAATCCCAAAGAGTCCTATGATCATTTCCAATGAACGTTCGGACATAATCCCGACCGGCTGATCTGGATGCACGCCTTCTGATTGCAATGTCCTGGCAAGTTGATTTGCTCTTTCATTCAGTTCCCGGTATGTCAGCTGTTTTTCTCCGAAGATAACAGCCGCTTGATCAGGCGTACGTTGCACTTGTTCCTCAAATAATTGATGAAGTGTCTTTTCCTTTGGATACTCTGCTGCCGTATTATTGAATGTTTCGATCAAAAGCGAGCGTTCATCAGCTGTCACTATATCTAAATCTCGAATGTGCGCTGTCTGGTTTTTCACCATCTGCTTAATGATTTGCAGAAAATGCTCTTTCATCCGTTTGACACTATCATGATCATAGACGTTGCCATTGTACACAAAATGAATGTCAATTTCTTCTGCAGGCATGACAATGAAATTGAAATCATAATGGGTTTGCTCCTCCATATGAAAATTGAGAATGTTCAATGCGTCACGATCCTGTTTCAAGTGCTCCATTTGTTTCTCGACCGGATAATTTTCAAACACCATAATATGACTAATCAGCTGCTGCTTTTGTTCGGTTTGAGCCTGTATTTCATACAATGGAAATGTATCAAATGCCTGAGAAGCCAGTGCCTGATCTTGGCTCATCTTCAATACTTGTTCAACGGTCATTTCAGGCTGAGCGGAAATACGTACGGGAATGGTGTTGATAAATAAACCGACCATAGATGCAATCCCCGGGATTTCTGCCGGCCGGCCGGATACGACCGTTCCAAAAACGACATCCTGACTGTTGTTATATCGCTGCAGCAGCAAGCCCCATGCACTTTGTATCAAAGTGTTTACGGTGACGTGATGTTGGCTTGCGGTCTGTTTGATTTCCTCAGAAAGCTGTTTTCCCAGGTGACATGCAAGCCTTTGTTTTTGATATCCAGTAGATTGGTTTGAAACAGGTTCTTTCGGCAAAACAGTCTTCCCTTCATAGCCGTTCAAATATTTCTGCCAATAGGCTGAAGCATTTTTATGATCCTGATCTTCCAGCCATTCGATATACCGGCTGTACGGGGGAACGGCTTCCCGTTTCGGTTTCCTTCTATCGAGAATTGCATAATAGGTTTCAAACACTTCTTTTGTAATAAGAGGCATACACCAGCCATCCATTAAAATATGATGGAAGCTCCATATCACTCGTGCTTGGTCGTCCTCTGTACGAAGGATTGAGACACGCATTAACGCATCTTGAGTAAGATTGAATCCTCTTGCTTGATCTTTTTGTACAAAGTCGGCGATGAACTTGGCGCGTTGTTCATCCTTCATGGTTCGAATATCTTCAACGGTTATTTCGATCGGTTTTTTTCGAAATACGATTTGTAGAGGCTGATCTTTCCAATCCGTATAAAAATGAGTCCGAAGAATCTCATGTCTGTCTGCCAGCTGCGATAAACTCATTGTAAAGGCTTCGATATCCAAATCTCCTTTGAGATCAAAAGCGGCTTGTTCAAAATAAGCTCTGGAAGCTGAATCGATTAAGCTGTGAAACAGCATACCTTTCTGCATGGGGGTTAACGGATATATGTTTTCAATGTCGCCAATATGCTGTGTTTGCTGAGCAAATTGGTCTAATTCTGCGATTGTGATGTCTTTTAGCGAAATATCACTAGGCGTCAGTTGAATTTGTTCTTGAGCTGTACAATGTTCGATAACTTGTTGCAGGCTGCTCTTTAAGAGATCGGCGCATCTTTCTATTGTTTCTCTTCGATATTGTTTTCCAGAGTAACTGATAGCCAGTGAGAGCTGTCCGTCTGAAATCATGCCGTTTATATCGAGCGCATAGGTAATGGGATGCCTGTCGCTGGCAATTTCCCCGCCGGAGTAAGGGGAGATCTCGATTTTTCCATTTCGGACATCTTGATCGAATTGGCCGAGGTAATTGAAGCTGATTTCCGGATGTCCGGTCCAGTCAGGTGCTTTCGGATGATCGGATAAATATTTGATCAAACCATATCCTATTCCTTTTTGGGGAATCTGACGCAGCTGCTCTTTTACTGTTTTAATACGCTTTGAGATATCTTGATCCGCTTTGATTTGGAGAGAAACAGGGTATTGGCTTGTGAACCATCCCACTGTACGTGATATATCAAGGTCTTGGAAAATAGATTCTCTGCCGTGCCCTTCCAGACTAATGAGAATGTCTTCATGGCCGGTCCAACGATAGATAGCCATCCCAAGTCCGGTCAGCAATAAATCGTTCAAATCAGTCGTATAGGCCCGGTTAGATTTTTTTAATAAACATTCGGTTTCTTCCGCTGTCCATTGGACGATGATCGTTTCCTTTTCTTTGACCAGACCAGCATCCTGTGTATTGTCCTTTGGCAATGCATAAGGCGGGATATACTGCTGTTCGAACCAGTATTGGTTTTCGGCTTCAAATTCGTGACTTTCTGCATAACGTTTCAATTGTTCAGCCCATAAAAGGTAGGAATCTGTCTTCTTAGGCAGCGTGATCGATTCGCCGTTTTTGAGCTGCTCATAAGCCGATGTTATATCTTCAAGTAAAATTCTCCACGAGACGCCATCGACAACTAGATGATGGATCGCCATTAGCAAATGATCTCCATCCTGGCATTGAAACAATCCCAGTTTCATAAGAGGTCCTCCGGCTAAATGGATGGATTGCTGAATGCCATTGGAGATCGTTTCTATCGTTTGGGCGGGATTGGTTTCTTCGAGTAATGAGAACACTTCAAGGCTGAATAAATCTCCTTCATCGATCCCCCGATTTCGGGCTTCATATCCGTGGTCTGTCGGAACATAAACCATGCGTAAAGCATCGTGATGCTCTGCAATCTTCTTCATGACTTTTTGGAGCCTCGATTCGTCCAACCCCTCTTTAAAATAAAGCATGACAGATTGATTATAATGGTGCGAATCAGGATATTGCTGGGCAAAAAACCAGTGTTGAATCGGTGTCAGCAGCGATCGGCCTTTGATTTCTCCTTGTTCAGCAATTCGCGTGACCGGCTCTGCAAAAGGAGCAACACCAGCGATTGTCGGATGCTTGAACAAGTGTTTGATGTCAAGCTTATACCCTGATTGATATAAGCTTGAAGTCACTTGAATCGACTTAATTGAATCTCCCCCAAGCTCAAAGAAGTGATCGTCGATTCCAACGCGTTCTGCGCCTAATACCGACTCCCACACTTCGGTTAGGGTTTTTTCCAGCTCTGTCCGCGGAGCTATATAGGTATCACCTGTGAGATTGGCTGTTGGAGCAGGCAATGCCTGACGATCGATTTTTCCGTTGGACGTAAGCGGTATCGCTGTCAGCTGTATGAAATAAGCAGGTATCATATAGTCGGGAAGCTGCCGGGACAGATGTTCTCGGATTTCACTTACGGTTAAAGAATGCTGTGCTGTATAATAGGCGCACAAAGATGTTTCTCCATCGGTTTCGTGTGCAATAACGATAGCTTCTTGAATCGGCTGTATATGAATAAATGCGGCTTCGACTTCACCGATTTCAATGCGGTAACCGCGAATTTTCACCTGGTGGTCGGCCCTTCCGAGGTATTCGATCTTACCGTCCGGAAGCCGCCTGGCCAAGTCTCCTGTCCGGTACATTTTTGCCCCCGGTACAAAAGGATGCGGCAGAAACTTTTCCGCTGTTAATTCCGGCCGGTTCAAATAACCTCTGGCAATACCGTCCCCGCTGATATAGATTTCTCCCGGGACGCCGATCGGCATCGGCTTCATGCTCTTATCGAGTACAGAAATGTTCATATTGTCTGCGGCGGTTCCGATCGGCACTGATTCCCTTCTGTCATGTTGTGAATCAAAGGAATGGATCATACAGCCGACGACTGTCTCTGTAGGCCCGTATTCGTTAAAGATTTCGATTCTGCCGCCGAATTGCCTGCTGATGTTTCGAGCGAGCCCAGTGCTTAAATTGTCGCCGCCAACGATGAATTTCCGAATGGCGCACTCAGGAGGAATGTTCATTTCTTTTAATAACCGCAAATGAGCCGGGGTCAATTTGATAATATCAACTCTTGGATCCTGTACAATGGATTCAAGCAAGACCGCCTTGTTTTCGCCTCCGTAGATAATCATGGCATTCCCGGTAATAAGCGGCGTGAAAACAGATGTTACTGTCAAATCAAAAGCGATGGACGAATAGAGCGGAAAGGTAGTTTTTTCTCCTTTGACATATACCTTGCGGGCCCACCAAATATAATTGGTTAAGCCTTGATGCTCAATCGCCACACCTTTAGGCTTGCCTGTAGAGCCTGACGTATAGATGACATAAGCTAAATCCTTCGCACTGCTGATCGGTTCAAGGTCAGTGCTGTCCTTGTGGTAAGAGCTTTCTTCATCAATGAAAACCATTGGGCCCGAAAGATCCAACTGTTGTCGGAGATGGCTCTCTGTCAAGATGATATCAGCTTCGGAGTCATCTACTATATACTGGATGCGGTGCTTCGGATAACCCGGATCAATTGGCACATAGGCACCGCCTGCTTTTAATACGGCCAGTATTCCCACGACCAGCTCAATGCTATGATCGTTGATAATGGCTGCGAGCCGATCCTTCCCGATGCCCTTGGCTCTTAACGTTCGGGCTAATTGATTGGCGCGTTCATTGAGCTGGCGATACGTGAATTTCTTTTCACCGCAAATAACGGCTGCTTGATCCGGTGTTCGTTTTACCTGCGCTTCGAATAACTGAGTAATTGTCTTATCCCGCGGATATGCTGTTTTCGTATAATGATAGTCAAGGAGAAATGTATTTGTCTCCGCTTCAGATAACATATTCACTTGGCCGAGGGTGAGGTCGGGCTGAAATAATATGATAGAAAATAGACGATTTAAATGTCCGATTACCTGCATCATGTACTCGCGGTCATAGGTTTGGTCATTAAAAAATAACTTTAAATCAATCGAGTTTTCCCCCATAGCAAACTGAAATAAAGCATCTGAAGCAGCCGTTTCTATGAAACGATCAGAATGAAGTTGCTCTAATGACACAACCGTATGGATGATCGGCAAATGATTTGTATTGTAATTCAGCGGCAGCTGTCCGGCCATTTTCTCAAAAGGAACGTTTTGATATAAGATTGCTTCGTCCAGCGTATGTTTCAGTTCTTGGAATATCGATTTAAACGTACTGTCGACATTGATATTCTGTTTGATTAACAGGAGTTGATCTAAACGAAGCTCCTCATCAGTTTCGTCTTCAAAGGTTGGAACCCCTGTAATCACCCTCTCTTCCCCTGTGTATTTGTATAACAGGGCTTCAATTCCGATCAGGAGAACCAGATAGACGGCCATCGGCGTTTGATTCGTCATGGTCAGGATGCGGCGTGATACATCTTCACTCAATGAGCTGTGAATACAGTCAGATGCCCTCGTTATATCACGCTTTAATGCTGTGTTGGACATTTGAAACGAAGGGAATGCACTGGGGCGGTCTTCCGCTTGAAACATACTTCCCCAGAACAACTCCTGTTGTTTGAATTCTGACATTCATATCCCTCCAGTTGGTTTCATTCCTGTTTTGAAGGCGGCTGGCGGCAGCCTCGGCATTTGTGCCGGGACAGCCGCTGCCGTCTATAATTAGAAATCCAATTCGATTGTGCTTGCGAGATGTTTGTTTTTGTTTACTTTTTCGCTTAATTGAATGTCTTTTAAAAGAACGGATGGGTTTCGCAAAATCGCCGAGAGGATCATGATGTAATCCTCGGCCAATACAGAAATGGTTTTCTTTTTAAATAGCTTCGTGCAGTAGACAAAGCTGCCTTTTATTTCATCTTTGTCCATTACGAAGGTCAGCTGCAAATCAAATTTAGCTGTTGTATTCGTTTGTTCATAAGATTTGACGGCGAGAGAGTCTATTTCAATATCCGTTTGTTCTGTGTTTTGCAGGACAAACATCGTATCGAACAATGGGTTGCGGCTTAAGTCCCGTTTTACACCTAGTTTTTCTACAAGTTCTTCAAAAGGATATTCTTGATTTTCATAAGCCTCCAGCATCGTTTCTTTCGTTTCCTTTATATAGTCCATACATGTCTTTTCTGCCATCGGAGCGGTACGGATGGCTAATGTATTGACAAACATACCGATGATGGGTTCCAAATCTGCATATGGTCTCCCCGCAATAGGCGTACCGATGACGAAATCATCCCGGCCGCTGTATTTAGCAAGCAGTATGGAATAGGCAGAAAACAAAATCATATAAGCGGTCGATCCGGTCAAGTCTTCCAGCTGCTTTATACCTTGTACGACAGTCTTATCAAGTGTAAAATTGTGCTGCTTGCCATCGAAGCTTCTAACAGGCGGTCTCGCAAAATCTTTCGGCAGCTCGAATGACGGAAGCTCTTCATGAAATACACCGAGCCAATACGTTTCCTGCTTCTTGATTCGTTCTCTTTGTTCTTTTTGATGTTTCCATTCAGTAAAGTCTTTGTACTGAATACGGAGCGGAGCTAACTCTTTGCCGTCATACAATTGAATCAGTTCTTCGACAAAAATATTCATCGAGACGCCGTCCGTTATGATGTGGTGCATGTCAAACATGAAAATATGCCGGTCTTGTTCCAACTCGATGAGTCCCGCCCGAAGTAATGGAGCCTGACTGAGATCGAATGGCCGAACAAAGGCGCGGAAACATTCCTCAACCTCGTCAGGTGCTGCCTTATATCTTTCTATAGAGAACTCCATTTGCGGTTTGATCACCTGCACCGGCTCTCCGCGGACCATTTTAAATCCGGTACGCAGTGATTCATGACGCTGGATCAGTCTTTGAAAAGCAGTTTGTAAGCGATTTATATCAATTTTCCCTTCTAATGTAAGAATTCCCGGCATATTGTAGCTAAGTTCGCCGCCTTCGATTTGTGTCGACAAGTAAACCATCTTCTGCACGGAGGATACAGGATAAACATCTTTTTCTTTGGCAGGCGGAATGGTCTCCGGCCCGATGTCCTCAGCTTCAGTAATGATCTTTGCCATTTCTTCAACGGTCGGATATTGAAAGACTTCTTTTAAAGAAATGTTTTTGCTGAATTGCTTATGAATGTTAGCGATGAGCGTCATCCCCCGTAATGAGTGGCCGCCCAGATCGAAAAAGTTATCTTTCACGCCAATTTCTTTTACCTTCAAAACGTCTTGCCAGATACATACCAGTTGCTCTTCCATGCTCGTTCGCGGAGCAACGTAGTCGGTTCCTGTATGCAAACCTGCTTCAGGAATTGGCAATGCTCTCCGATTTACTTTTCCATTCGAAGTTAGCGGCAGTTTTTCCAGTTGGATAAAGTATGACGGAATCATATAGCCTGGTATTTGCCCTGCAAGTTTTTCTTTTAGCTGACTGATCGAAACTGATTGTTCCGCTGTAAAGTAAGCATACAAATCGCTTTGCCCATCTGCATTTTCTTTTGAGAGGACAACTGCTTCCTGTACATGTTTTAAAAGAGCGGCCTCCACCTCACCGAGCTCAATTCGGTAACCGCGAATTTTGACTTGATGGTCCATTCTTCCCGCATATTCAATGTTTCCGTCAGGAAGGTAACGGGCCAGATCGCCTGTTTTGTACATCCGCTGATTCGGGTCAAATGGATGCGGAACGAATGTTTCGAGCGTCAAAGACTCCTTGTTATGATAACCTCGGGCTAAACTGCTCCCTGAAATACATAGCTCACCGACAATTCCGACAGGCTGAAGCGATCCTGCTTCATTCAAAATGAAAATCTCTGTATTTGAAATCGGTTTGCCGATTGGCTGAAGTTCCTGATCTTTATCCGGATCAACGGTATACATGGTCACGACATGCGTCTCTGACGGACCGTAATGATTATGCAGTGTGACCTGGTGGCGTCTCAGCATGTCGCGCAGCATATTTGTTATGATGAGCTGTTCTCCTGCGGCGATGATGTGATCCACGCACTCAGCAAACGGTTCGAAATAGTGTGTCTCTGAGGCGAGGAGCTTAAGGAACGCGGTCGGAAGAAATGCTGTCTGTATATTGTGCTTTTTGACAAATTCATTGAGCTGACGCACTTCCCGTTTTGCCTCATTGCTGATGATACATAGTGTTCCTCCGCTTGAAAGCGCGGAGAACATTTCTTGATAGCAAACATCAAAGCTCATGGCGGCAAATTGCAGCACTCTGTCAAAACGCAGCTGTGTATGATCTCGTTCATGTACGAACAGATTCGTCATCGTTTTATGCGTTATTTGAACTCCTTTTGGCTTCCCTGTTGTACCAGATGTATAAATGACGTACATTAAGTCATTTTCCGAATACGAAAGATGAAGATTGTCGGTACCGCCTTGATATAGTAACGGATCGTCAAGCAGCAGAACTTCCCCTTCAAAGAGCCGCGGGATGGTATGGCCAGCACTAGTCAATAGCACATCGGCTCCGCTGTCTTTCATCAAAAAAGTCCGCCGTTCATCAGGAAGTTCCGGATCGATAGGGAGAAATGCTCCGCCGGCCTTTAATATGGCTAAAATGCCGATGATCATATTTGCTGAGCGCTCGGTGAGAACGGCAACCGCCTGATCAGTGCTTACCCCCTTATCTTGAAGGACGCGCGCCAGCTGATTGGAGCGTTCATTCAGCTGACGATAAGTCAGCGTCTGATTTTCAAACAGGACGGCTTCATGGTCTGGGTTAAGCGCAGCCTGCTGCTCAAAAAGCTGATGAATCGCTGGCGGAATATGTTTTTCTGTGATTCCGGTATCGTTAAATCGTAGCTGAATGTCACTCTTCTCTGCTTGGGTCATCATATCCAATCTGGCCAGCTTTGCCTCAGGCTGTTTGATAATCGAATCAATCAGCTGCACAAAATGACCGATCATGCGTTCGATCGTTTCTGGTTTAAACAGAGCGGTCAAATATTCCATCGTGAAATGAATACAAGCGTCTGCTTCCACAGCTGTTAAGGTTAAATCGAATTTAGCCATCGTATGTTCGCTTGGATAGGGTTGAAAAGTGATGTCATTTATCTCTAACTGTTCCTGCTCCGTGTTTTGAAGCACAAACATGGTGTCAAACAATGGATTGCGGCTCAAGTCTCTGGCAATATTCAGTTGGTCGACCAGCGCTTCGAACGGGTAATCCTGATTCTCATAAGCCTTTAAGGCATTCTCCTTCACCTCGGACAGATACTGAGTGAACGTTTTCCCTTTTTCAGGGTAATGTCTCATCGCCAATGTATTCACAAACATTCCGATAATCGGTTCCAAATCCGCGTGCGGTCTCCCCGCTATAGGACTGCCGACAATAATATCTTCCTGACCGCTGTATTTTGAAAGCAATAATGTATAAGACGCTAAGAGCACCATATATAAAGTAGATTCTGTTTGGGATGCCAGCTGCTTTAACCCGTCACTTTTTTGCTTATCAAGTGTAAAATGCATCGTGGCTCCCGCAAAATCACGTGTCGACGGCCGGATATAATCGGTCGGCAGATGAAGGACAGGAACGTCGCCGCTGTAAAGCTCTAACCAATAGGCTTCTTGATTTTGGATCTGCTGTAACCGTGCTTCTCCGGTCTGCCATACTGCGTAGTCCTTGTACTGGATGCGTAAAGGCGGCAATATCTCTCCTTTATATGTCCGAATAAATTCTTTAATCAATACGCTCATGGATGTTCCGTCAGAAATAATGTGATGCATATCAAACATGAGAATTCCTCGGTCAGGTTGAAATTCAATCAGCCCTACGCGAAGCAGCGGCGGCTCCTCCA
Organism: Bacillus sp. SKDU12; assembly: GCF_010093085.1. Lineage (GTDB taxonomy): Bacteria > Bacillota > Bacilli > Bacillales > Bacillaceae > Bacillus > Bacillus mexicanus. Next base: position 17,493 of record NZ_MSRC01000021.1, read on the forward strand.
GATGAAACGGACGAATAAATTGGCGGATATAAATGTCCGCTTCATTTTCTTCTGCCTGATACCACTCTACTTCGAATTTTGCGTGATCTAAGACATACTGAACAGGTTCTCCGCCGGCCATTTTAAAACCGGTGCGCAAAGATTCGTGACGCTGAATCAGCGTGCGGAAGGCTTGCTGCAGCTTATCACGGTCAAGCTTACCTTCGACAGCCATCAGTCCCAGCATGTTGTAACTGAGTTCTCCGCCTTCCAGATGATTAAGAATGTACAATCGTTTTTGGGCCGAGGATACCGGATAATAAGGTCTTTTTTCAATTGCGGGAATAGCGGCATACCCAGTTAGCTCAGTTTTCGTGATTTCCCGCGCGAGCTGTTCAATGGTTGGGAAACGGAATACGTCCCGCAAAGGAATTTGGACCTGCATTTGCTTTTGTATTTTTGCGATAAGCGCGGTTGCCCGCAGAGAGTGTCCTCCAATATCAAAAAAGTGATCTCGAATCCCGATCTGCTCTAAGTCGAGAACGTCCTGCCAAATGGCTGTCAGCTGGATTTCTGCCGGAGTCTGCGGCGGCACGTATTCCGTGCTTCTGTCTCGACCTTTGACCGGAGCCGGTAATAACTGCCGGTCAAGCTTCCCATTTGGCGTCAGCGGCATTTGATCAAGCTGCACAAAATGAGTTGGTATCATATACGCCGGTAAATGCCGGGACAACCTTTCACGAAGTTCACTGATCTGTATTGGTTTGTTCGCAGTATAGTATCCGCATAGATCATATTCTCCATCTGAGTCTTTAAGGGCAATTGCGGCTGTTTCTTGTATATCAGGAACGTTCATCATGACCGTTTCTATTTCACCGAGCTCGATTCGAAAACCGTGAATTTTCACTTGATGATCAACCCGGCCGATAAATTCAATATTTCCATCTGGCAGAAAGCGGGCCAGATCACCGGTTCTATACATTCGTTCCGCCGGGACAAACGGATCGGCCGCAAATTTTTCATTCGTCAGCTCCGGCAGGTTCAAGTAACCCCGACCGACACCGTCCCCTGCTATATACAGCTCGCCTTGGACGCCTGCCGGCTGCAGCCGTTTTTTGGAATCAAAAATGTACATGCGGTTATTGCCTAACGGCTTGCCTATAGGGACATGAATGTGACTGCGAGCCCAAGCATCGGCAGAATACTCAATGTTGAACAAGGACGCGTCTACGCAAGTTTCAGTAGGGCCATATACATTGGTGATCGCAGGCGCAGCGCCATGCTTGCCGAATAATTGCATGAGCTTATTTACCGTCGTTTTGGAAAGAGCTTCTCCTCCGATTATAAGATGCCGAAGCGTGACTCCCTGTAAATCCCCTGCGGCTAATAAGAGTTTTAAATGGGCAGGTGTTCCGTCGGTAATATCAATAGAATGCTGCTGATAGTAACGGCATAAGGCTGCACCGTCTGATACGACCTCTTTTGGAACAATAAACAGGGTATGACCTAATAGCAAAGAAGCATACATTTGCTGAACAGAAGCATCGAAATAATATGGAGCGAGCATGGCTACATTCAGATCCGACTCATAGGCAGAGTATACTTGGCGGCTCAGCCCTTCTATCAGGTGGATGACCTGGCGATGTTCAATTAACGTGCCTTTAGGTTTGCCTGTCGTACCGGAAGTATAAATGGCATAGGCCAGTTGACTGGACTGATAAGAGAGTGCAAGACTGCTGTCTTTTTCGTGATAGAAATGTTCCTCCATGAGATCGATACATGTCCCTGAGAAGTCGATGTTATCCTGCAGCTGCCGGCGATAAAGCAATACGCTGATGCCTGAATCATTTAAAATATAACGGGTGCGGTCAGACGGAGAATCAGGATTTATAGGCAAATATGCACCGCCCGCTTTTAAAATTCCCAAAATGCCTATCATCATCTCCAGAGAGCGTTCAGTCATAATGCCGACAAGCTGATCCGCCCCCACTCCTTTTGCCCGCAAGGTTCGCGCAAGCTGATTGGCCCGCCGGTTCAGTTCCCCGTAGGTTAATTGTTTACCCTCGAATACAACCGCGGTATGGTCCGGCGTACGATGCGCTTGTTCCTCGAACAACTCATGAATCGCTTGATCACGCTGGTATTGCATATCGCTAGACTGAAAATGACTGAGCAGATATTCTTTTTCTTGCTGAGTCAGAAGCTCTAATTCTTCTATTTTGACAGATGGCTTCTGTAATACTTGCTGCATGAGCTGTTCAAAATGTCCGCGGAGCCGCTCCATTTCTGCTTTTTCATAGTCATTTTCATTAAAACCGAAATGAACGGCCAGCTGTTCGCCAGGTATAACAACCACATTCAAATCATAATGGGAGTGTTCCTGCATATGAAAATTCGTGATGCTCAGTTCCGTATCATGATGACCTGCCTCTTCAACCTGCTGCCCTATCGGATAGTTTTCAAAGATCAGTATGTGATCAATTAAGTTTTGCTTTTGTTCCGTTTGGGCCTGAATTTCGTATAAAGGGTAGGTATCGTATGCTTGGGAAGCCAGTGCATTTTGTTGAACCATTTGCATCGTTTCAATAAAAGAGCTGTCCTCATCACAGCGGATGCGAACTGGTATGGTATTGATGAACAGGCCGATCATCTGTTCCGCCCCAGGGATTTCCGCCGGCCTTCCGGACACGACACTGCCAAAGACGACATCCCCAGACCCGCTGTATTTCTGTAATAAAATTCCCCACAACGTTTGGATCAACGAATTTAATGTCACTTGATGCTGATTTGCGATTTGCTGCAGCCGTTTTGTTTGTTCCGGGTCTAATTCATAGCTCACATTGGCATAAGCATATGCTTTTTGTTCATGCTGCGGTCTTTTATGAAGAAATCGCGTTTCACCCTTATAGCCGTCAAGATACTCACACCAGTACCGTTTAGCCGCTCCCTGATCTTGACGGCCAAGCCACTCGATATAGTCGCTGTAAGGAGCGGCGGATGGCGCTTCTGTTTCCCTGCCTTCTTGCAAAGCGTAATAATGCTCAAATACTTCCTTTGTAATAAGAGACAGGCACCAGCCGTCCATCACAATATGATGAAAGCTCCAAATCAGATGATATTTGCGGTCTTCCATACGGAAAATCGCTATGCGCATCAGCGGGTCCCGAGCCAAGTCAAATCCTTTTGCCTTGTCCTCTTTTTGATAGGCTGCGATTTCATCCTCGCGCCGAGGCTCCTCTATGTCACGCAAATCTGCAAAATGAATTTGCGGTTTTTGCTTTTTATAGACAATTTGTAAAGGAGTATCGTTCCAGCCGCTGTAAAAACGGGTTCTGAGCACGGCGTATGTTTCACATAATCGTTCAAGGCTTGCTTTAAACCAATTAATCTTTAACTCTCCCTGAATACTAAACGATGCTTGTTCAAAATAAGAATGTGAGTCCTCATCCAGCAAGCTGTGAAAGAGCATTCCTTTCTGCATCGGGGTGAGCGGATACACGTTTTCGATCTCACTTGAATGCGGCAGTTGAAGGAGAAGCTGATCCAATTCGTCAATGGACATGCCTTTTAACAATATATCGCTTGGTGTCAGTTCTGATTGTTCTTTCTGAACGCAATGTGTAATGATTGTCCGCAGCTGGCTTTGAATCGTTTCTGATAACCGCTTGATCGTTTTTCTTTCGTATTGTTTGCGGCTGTAGCTGATCACAAGCCTCAGACGGCCCTCAGTGATCATTCCGTTTATATTCAGTACATACGGTCTTGCTTGATTTCCGCTCGAGTCGGAACCGCAGGAATAAGAAGATAATTGAATCGCATGCTGCTGCAAATCTTGGTCAAACTGCCCTAGATAGTTAAAGCTGATCTCAGGATTGAGTTTCGATGGCATTGTGCTGCTTAAGTACCTTGCTATTCCATATCCGATCCCTTTATGCGGAATTTGACGCAGTCCTTCTTTAGTCGTTTTAATGTAATCAGAAATTTCTTTGCCTGGCTGTATATGAAGGACAGCCGGATAAAGGCTTGTGAACCATCCAACCGTACGGGAGATATCCACATCTTGCATAATCTGTTCTCTTCCGTGTCCCTCTAAATGAATCGGGATCTGTTCCAATCCTGACCAATGCGATATGGAAAGACCGAGAGAAGTTAAAAGCAAATCATTTATTTCAGTATGATAAGCGCGATTCGCCTGTTTTAATAGCAGCTCCGTTTCCTCTTTCGTCCATTCCGCGGTTTCTGTTTCACTGTCTTTTGCAGCCGTATGTGTTTCATGGAAATCTTTCGGAAGCGGTTTTCCTTCGGTTTGTTCGATCTTTGCCCAATACTCCTGTTCTTGTTTTACGGTTTCACTTTGTGCATATTCCGAAAGCCTCCTAGCCCATAATTGGAAAGAGTCTGTTTTTTGCGGCAGTTGAATCACTTGCCCGTTTTCGGCTTGCTTGTACCCGCTAACAAGATCCTCCAGCAGAATGCGCCATGAAACCCCGTCCACAATTAAATGATGGATGGCTATGAGCAAATGGTCTCCATCTGCGCACTGAAACAACCCAGCTTTCAGTAACGGTCCATCACTTAAATTCATACTGCTTTGTAGCTCGTCAGCCTTGGCTTCAATTGTCCGCCTCGGATCGGAATCTTCTTTCAGGTCCAGGACTTCTAAGTGGTACAGTCCGCTTTGGGCAATCTCTGCATTCTGTGCTTCGTAGCCATTTTCCGTAGTCTGGAACGTCATGCGGAGCGCATCATGATGTTCAGCAAGCTTTTGCAGGGTTTGCCGAAGCGCTGATTCCTGGAAACCTTCCGGCGCATACAGCATGACGGCTTGATTATAATAATGCGGATCGACTGTTATGTGATCAAAGAACCAATGCTGAATAGGAGTCAGACTGACGTCTCCTTTGACTTCACCTTGATCGGCTATACGCAGATTCTGCTTAATATGCGGACTTAACTCGGCAATTGTGGCGTATTGAAACAAATCTTTGATTTCCATTTTGTATCCTTGTTGAATTAATCTGGAGGACACTTGAATGGATTTAATGGAATCTCCGCCAAGATCAAAGAAATGATCCATAATACCAACATTTTCAGCACCTAATACCGATTCCCAGACAGAAACTAATATTTCTTCCATTTTTGTTCGGGGAGCCTTGTACGCTGCTCTGTCCTGCAGATCGAAATCCGGAGCCTGCAGCCCTTTTTTGTTTATTTTTCCGTTAGAAGTTAAAGGCATTTCATCCAGCTCGATAAAATAAGCTGGAATCATGTAATTCGCCAAGCTGTGAGCCAATTGTTTCCTGAGCTGGGCTCCTGTTATTTGTCCGCCGCTCACGTAATAAGCACACAATTGTTTAAACCCGTGGACATCAACTCTTGCTGTCACGACCGCTTCCTTGACCGCTTCTTCTTGAAGCAATGCCGCCTCGATCTCGCCTAATTCAATACGATAGCCTCTGATTTTTACTTGTTCATCTATTCTGCCCGCATATTCAATGTTTCCGTCAGCCAGCCATTTCGCCAAATCCCCTGTCTTATACATCTTGGCTCCGGGTTCAAACGGGTCATCGACAAATTTCTCTGCCGTCAATTCCGGACGGTTCAAATATCCTCTTGCCACACCAGCGCCGCTGATATAGATTTCTCCCGGGACGCCGATCGGGGCAGGTTTCCTATTCTCATCAAGGATATAAATGCTCATGTTTGCTGCAGCTGTTCCGATCGGTACCGATTCCCGCTTGTCCTTTACGGCATCATAACGGTAAATCATGCAGCCGACAACGGTTTCCGTCGGTCCATACTCATTGCATATGTCAATTCGGCCTTCGAACTGTTCATGAATACTTTGGGCTAGCCGGGTGCTTAGATTTTCCCCGCCCACAATCATTCTCCGGACAGCCGATTGATCGGCGATGTTCATTTCTTTTAAAACCTGCAAATGGGCTGGGGTTAATTTCATGACATCCACCCTCTGGTCCTGCACAATCGATTGAAGCAGAGCTGTTTTGTCCTCTCCGTCATAGACGATGATCGTATTGCCTGTGACAAGCGGTGTGAAAATAGAAGTCACCGTCAGATCAAAAGAGATTGACGAGTACAACGGGAAGTTGGCTTTCTCGCCTTTTACATAAACTTCTTTCGCCCACCAAATATAATTGGTCAAGCCGCGGTGCTCGATGAGTACGCCTTTTGGCCTGCCTGTGGAACCTGATGTATAAATGATATATGCCAAATCGTTCGTACTGCTGAGCGGTTCAAGATAAGAGGCATCTTGATGATAAGAGCTTTCATCATCAAGTAAAATAGTGACGCCTTCATAAGAAAGCTGCTCCCTGATATCTTGCTGCAGCAAAACGATTTCGGCTTCGGAGTCATCCAGCATATACCGAATGCGATCTTGCGGATATTCCGGATCTATAGGGACATAGGCTCCGCCTGATTTTAAAACGGCGAGGATTCCAACCACTGATTCGATACTATTTCTACTGATGATGGCTACAGGCTGATCTGCTTGCACGCCTTTCGCTCTTAGCGTTCGCGCCAGTTGGTTTGCCCGTTTATTGAGCTCTGCGTACGTGAGCTGACTGTCTTTATCGATGACGGCTGCTTGATCGGGTGTACGCTGCGATTGCTCTTCAAATAATTGATAAACCGGTTTCTGCGGAAACGATGCGGCCGTGTCGTTCAGCGTATGAAGAAGGGTTCTTTTTTCACCTTCCGTTAACAATTCCACTTGCTCTACGGGGATATCCGCATCAGTCACGACCTGCTGCAAAATGTGCATAAAATGCTTCCGTACCCGTTCAATACTTTCTCGCTCATACACATTGGCATTGTATTCAAAAAGGATGTTCATCGCATCGCCCGGTATAACGGTCAAATGAAAATCATAGTTGGTCTGCTCTTCCATTTGCACGTTGGAAATGGTAATAGATGATCCATTTTGCCGGCCGATGTTTTCCATATACTGATCAACCGGATAATTTTCGAATATCATTAAATGTGTAATTAAATCTTGCTTTTGCGTTGTACGTGCTTGAATATCGTACAACGGGTGCGTCTCAAATTGTTGAGACGCTATAGCCCTTTCCTGCGCGTCTTTCATAAGCTCGGCAAACGTTGTCCCAGCTTCACATCGGAACCGCACGGGAATAGTGTTAATGAATAAGCCGATCATCGTTTCCACATTTGGAATTCCAGCCGGCCTTCCCGATACAACACTTCCAAACACAATGTCTCTGCTTCGGTTATATTTCTGCAGCAAAACCGCCCATGCCGTTTGCAGCAGCGTGTTCAGTGTGACGTGGCGCCGTCCGGCCGTTTGCTTCATTTTTAATGTGAGGTCGGGGCTTATTTCACACGTCACTTTCTCTGGTACATATCGTTCTTCCGCCGCATGGTGATCCTTAGGAAGGCTGGTCTGTTCTTCATATCCCTCCAAGTATTGATCCCAATAACGCATAGCCTCCTTTGCATCTTGCCGGCCGAGCCATTCAATATATTGACTGTATGGAGTCATCGGTGTTTGTTCAGGCTGCTTTTTGTGAAGCAAGGCAAAGTAATGCTCGAATATTTCTTTTGTAATCAGCGGCAGACACCAGCCGTCCATCAAAATATGGTGAAAACTCCATATGAAACGGTAGGCCTTTTCATCAGTACGAAGAATCAGCAGCCGCATTAACGCGCCTTTCTCTAAGTCGAAGCCTTGCATCTTATCTTTTCTGGCATACTGCTGAATCATCTCTTCTTTTTGTGGTGCTTTCATCTCGCGTAAGTCAATAAATTGAAAACCGATTTTTTTCGTTTTGAATATGATTTGCAGCGGCTGATCTTTCCAGCCTCTGTAAAAATTCGTTCGGAAAATATCATATTTTTGCGATAAGCCATCCAAGCTTTTTGAAAATGAATCAATATTCAAATCTCCATGCAGATCAAACATCGTTTGCTGAAAATAAGCACCTGAATTCGGATCAAACAAGCTGTGAAACAGCATGCCCTTCTGCATCGGTGTTAATGGATACATATTTTCTGCTTCGCCTAATTCACGCGTCTGCTCTAAAAGCTGTTCCAGTTCGTCTATTGTGATGTCCTTTAACAGGGTGTCGCTTGGCGTCAGGGAAGTTTGCTCCCGGCTTACACAATGCGCAATGACTTCTTGCAGACTTTCTTTCAAACCGCGAGCAAATTGCGCCATAGTCGATTTTTCGTATTGTTTATTGCTGTAGCTCAGTGTCAGCGATAATTTGCCTTCAGCAATCATGCCGTTCACATCAAGCACGGCCGTTCTCTTTTGGTTTTCATTCATCGATGCCCCTGTGGAATAAGGTGACACGCGCAACGTTTGATGCTTCAGATCTTGATCAAATTGTCCCAAGTAATTAAACGATATTTCCGGATTCAGTTGTAGGCATGCAGCTTCCGGATGTCCGGATACATATTTGATGATGCTGTAATTCATCCCTTTATCAGGAATACGGCGCAGCCCTTCTTTCACAATCTTGATGCGCTGTGACAGATCTTTGCCGGCTTCCATCCTCAGTACGACAGGGTACTGGCTTGTAAACCAGCCTATCGTGCGGGAGATATCCGCATCTGGAATAATTGGTTCTCGCCCGTGTCCTTCCACATTCACGAAAACGTCTTCTATACCTGTCCATCTGTGAATGGCCAGACCTAACGAAGTCAGCAGCAGATCATTGATTTCCGTGTTATAGGCACGATTCGCTTGTTTTAATAATTGCTCCGTTTCCTCTTTTGTCCATTGAATCGTCACTTCTTCGCTGTCACTTAATAATGAACCTTCACAGATATTGTCCTTAGGCAATGGCTGCAGCTTTATGCTTGAAAGCTCAGCCCAATAAGCAATCTCCTGCTCCATATCTGCTTCTGTCGCATATTTGGACAATTGATCTGCCCAGAATGGAAATGAGTCTGTTTTTTGCGGAAGCTGGATCGTTTGTCCGCGCTCCGCCTGCTCATAACCGCTTGCAAAATCCTCAAGTAAAATGCGCCACGATACGCCGTCAATTACCAAGTGATGAATCGCAATCAACAAATGATCTCCGTCTGGACATTGGAACAAACCAAGCTTCATCAAAGGCCCCTGCTCTAATACCATGCTGCTTTGAATCTCATTCGCTTTACCGGCGATCGCTTGAGCCGGGTCGGTTTCCCCTTTATAATCCATCACTTCCAGATGGTATAATTCACTTTCATCTGTTCCTGTAATTCGCGGAGCATATCCGTTAGACGTTTTTTCAAAAATCATTCTCAAGGCATCGTGATGTGAGGCGATGCGTTCCATTGTCCTGTGAAGCGGCTCCTCTTTAAACCCTTCCGCTGCATATAACATGACGGCCTGATTGTAATGGTGTGCTTGCGGCATTTTTTGTTCAAAAAACCAATGCTGAATCGGGGTCAGATTTGTGCTGCCTTTCACTTCCTCTTGATCGGCCATTCTGCCGATCGGTTCTACAAATTGACTTAAGTCAGCAATCGCAGGGGATTTAAACAAATGCTTCATATCAACCTTGTATCCGGCTTGATATAATCTGGAAGACACCTGAATTGATTTAATCGAATCTCCGCCAAAATCAAAGAAATGATCCTGTATTCCTATGCGCTCTTCCCCTAATACTTCTTGCCAGATCGACACCAGCAGTTCTTCGATTGTGTTTCGCGGTGCTATGTATTCGTTATCCGTCCGCATATTTTTTTCTTCCGCAGCAGGCAAAGCTTTCAAATCAATTTTTCCATTGGAAGTGAGGGGGATATGTTCCAAATGGATAAAAAAGGAGGGAATCATGTAATTCGGCAGTTTTCGGGACAAATCGTCTCTAAATTGTGCAGCGGTCAAAGAAGACTCGCCGGCATAATAGGCATACAGTTGCTTAGTTCCGTCTTCGTTTTCCCGCGCAACAACCACAGCTTCACGAACATTTTCGATATGGCACAAGGCGGCCTCTACCTCGCCGATTTCGATACGGTAGCCGCGAATTTTCACTTGATGATCGATTCGCCCTAAGTATTCAATTCTTCCATCTGGCAGCCATCTGGCGAGATCACCCGTTTTATACATCATTTGGCCAGGCAGGAGCAAATGCTGAACAAACTTTTCTTCCGTCAAATCAGGCTGATTGAGATAGCCGCGGGCCACGCCGGCTCCTCCGACATACAGCTCTCCCGGTACGCCGATTGGCTGGATTTGGTGGTGGGCTCCTAAAATATAGGCTTGGTGATTGGCCACCGGTTTGCCGATTGTGATCTGTTCATCAGCAGACTGAACAGGGTGAAAGGTAGATACGACGCTATTTTCTGTAGGTCCGTATTCATTATTAATTCGAATGTGAGGCTGCAGAGAATACAGCTTCTCAACTGTATCTGTTTCCAGCTGCTCTCCTCCTACAACAACATGCTGAACATGAATGAAGTCGTCCGCGTTCATATGTTCGATCATGGTTTTTAGAAGACGGGGAGAAGTTGAAAAATGTGTGATTCTTTCTTGTTTCATGACCTTTTGAATGGCGAAAAGATCTTTATTCTCTTCATTTGGCAAAAGATGCAAAGCTGCACCAGAGATGAGCGGGCCGAAGAAATTTAAAATGAACGCATCAAAAACATACGGGTACAAGACAAGCACGCGATCTTTGGCAGAATGCTTGAAAAATGCCTTCTTCCACTGGAGCGAGTTCACAATGCCGCCGTGTTCGACCATAACCCCTTTCGGCTTTCCGGTTGTGCCCGAGGTATATATGACATAGGCTAAATGGTTATGTTCCGCTATTGATGATAATGACGAGTCATCGGCATGGTAAGATGTTTCATCATTAAGATCAATCGTCAAGCCGTCAAAGGTGAGGCTGCTTTTTAAATGATGCTGAACAAGGAGAATATCTGGCTTCGCATCATGAAGCAAATATTGAAGCCGTTCTATTGGATATTCAGGGTCCAGGGGCACATAAGCGCCCCCAGCCTTCCAAATGGCTAAAATGGATACGATCATCTCTAATGAACGATCAGCCAAAATGGCGACTAACGAATCGGCTTGAACCCCGCCATTACGCAATGTTCTTGCCAAACGGTTAGCCCTTTCATTCAATTCCCTGTATGTCATATGGTCGTTTTTAAACTTGACGGCCTTGTGATCAGGTGTTCTTTCTGCTTGCTCTTCAAATAACTGATAAACAGTTCTGCTCCCGGAGTAATTTGCGCTGGTGTCATTAAAATCAAACAAAAGCTTCTGTTTTTCCGGTTCGGATATGATTTCTGCCGTATGGATCGGCGCTTGAGGCTGAAACAAGATCACGGACAGCAGCTGATCCAAATGGGATACAATTTGATCCATATAACGCTCATCGTACAGATTGCTATTATAAAAAAGCTTCAATTGAATCCCGTTGTTCTCCAAATCAAAGTGAAACAGCGTATCGGCTGCAGTGTCTTCTTTAAATCGCAAGGAATGAATTTCGTTCAGTGAAACGACAGTATGAATCAACGGCTGACGTTCATCATTGTATTCTACATGTAGATGCTGGACCATTTTTCGGAACGGCAGGCTTTGATTTTTCAGAGAATCAGTAACAGCTTCTTTCAGATGCTCGAATAAGGTTTTAAATGTGCTCTCGCTTGAAAGCTTATTTTTGAACAGGACAATGCTGTTAATGGCTGACTGACTGCTTTTTTGCTTCGATACCGCTGGAATGCCCAAAATCAGGTTCGTTCGATCAGTGTATTTATACAGCAAGCATTCAATCCCTGCTAATAAAATCAAATAGGCTGCCATTTCAGAATGATTAGCCATCGTCATTATTCTTTGAGATACGTCCGGTGATAAGGAACGGCAAATATATTTTTCCTGATAGCCAGTACGGGTCAATGACGCTTTATCTGCTGCTTTAAAGATAGGGAATGCGCTTAAGCTGTCATCTTCATCAAATAGGTTTTCCCAATACGTTTCTTGATTTTTAAATACCGACATTGGAGCACCTCATTTTATATAATTTAAAGAAATCAATACTTTTCCTTAAAAATTCAATTGAATCGAATCCAGCATGTTCTTTTCTTCCTCCATGCTGCCGCTTAATCCGATATGTTCAATTAGAATGCTTGGCTGTTCGAGAATCGCCGATAAGATGTGTAAGTAGTCGTTTGATAAAGCCTCAATTCTGCTTTTCTTAAACAGTTTTTTTGAATATTCAAACAACCCGTGATAGTTGTCTCGATCTGCCTGAATCGACAAAGTCAAATCGAATTTGGCAACCGGTTGATGAAATGGATACGGCTTAAGCTGAAGGGAATCGAAAGTCAATTCAGCTTGATCGAGATTTTGCAGCACAAACATCGTATCAAATAAAGGATTACGGCTTGAATCTTTTGGAAGATGCAGCTGCTGAATCAATTCTTCCAGCGGATAGTCTTGATTTTTATAGGCGTTCAGCATGTTTTCTTTTACTTCGTTTAAGTAGGCATCAAATGTTTTACGGCCCGCCGGGTGATTGCGGATGACTAATGTATTAACGAACATTCCCACGACTGATTCCACATCCAAATGAGTCCGGCCGGCAGATGGTGTTCCTACGATAATATCCTCTTGTCCGCTGTATTTGGATAAAAGAATCGTATAGGCTGCCAATAAAATCATATATAGTGTTGCTCCTGTATCTTCTTCCATTTGGCTTAAACGCTGTTTCAAGTGTTTCGGTATAAGAAATTCAAAGGATTCGCCTTCGTAATCGCGTATGGCAGGTCTCTCATAATCCGCAGGCATATCCAGTACAGGAATGTCACCGTTAAACTGATCCAGCCAATACGTTTCCTGGCTCTTGATGTTCCGTTTCTGAATGTCCGATTGCTGCCAAACTGCATAGTCTTTATATTGAACAGAAAGCGGGTCGGGTTCGTTCCCATCGTAGATTTGGCTTACGTCTTTCATCAGAATATTGACGGACATGCCGTCAGAAATGATATGATGCATATCAACCACAAGTACGTGCCGCGCAGGTTCAAGTTCAATCAATCCGGCCCGCATCAGCGGCGGCTTTGATAAATCAAATGCTTTGATGAAATCTAGCACACGGTCTTCCGCTTCTTCTTCGCTTGCTTGAATTCGCTCTATCGTAAAGTCGACGTTCTGATGAATACGCTGTGCCGGCTCGCCTTCATATAAATGAAAGCTGGTCCGCAACGCTTCATGACGCTCGATTAATTTTTGAAAAGCGGCGTTTAACCGGTCGTAATCGACAGTCCCTTCCACACTCATGGCCCCCGTCATATTGTAAGTCAGCTCGCCGCCTTCTGCGTGACTTAACAAATACATCCGCCTCTGAGCTGAAGAAACCGGATAATAGGGCATTTCCTTTGCGGCCGGGATCGGCACATATCGATTTTTGTCCATGTGTAATGCCTTATCAGCCAATTGTTCAATGGTAGGAAACTTGAATATGTCTTTGAGAGACAGATTCACATCCAGCTCTTTGTGAATTCTGGCGGCTAAGGCTGCCGCGCGAATAGAGTTTCCTCCAAGATCAAAGAAATTATGTTTGATCCCCACATAGCTTATCCCAAGTACTTCCCTCCATAAATCTGTCAGTTTGCACTCCGCTTCATTACTCGGCGGAACATATTCAGCAGTCAGCTGCAGATTCGCTTCAGGCTCGGGCAGTGCTTTACGGTTTATTTTTCCGTTGGACGTTAACGGCATATGCTCCAGACGGACAAAATAGGATGGAACCATGTAGCCCGGAAGCTCTGCTGTCAATTGCGCCCTAAGCTGCGCAGCCGCTATAGGTTTGTCGCTTACGTAATACGCGCACAATTGTTTTAAGCCGTCTGCTTCTTCTTTCACTGTCACCGCGGCTTTTTGCACCGCTTCCGTATTGTGCATCGCCGCTTCGATTTCACCAAGCTCGATTCGGTGCCCCCTGATTTTGACTTGTTCATCAATACGGCCTACATACACAAGATTTCCATCTTTCAATCGCTTAGCCAAGTCTCCAGATTTGTACATCTTCGCTCCCAGAATATATGGGTTTTCGATAAATTTCTCCGCCGTTAAATCCGGGCGATTCCAATACCCTCTGGCAACACCGGGTCCGCTGATATACATTTCGCCGATGACCCCGAACGGAACTAGATTTCTGCTTGGATCGGCCACATAAATGTCGGTATTGGCCGCAGGAGTGCCGATCGGTACAAATTCCCGCTTGTCCCGTTTTGCGTCGAAATGATAAATCATACATCCGACGACAGTTTCCGTCGGTCCGTATTCATTGAAAATATCCAGCCGGCCTTTAAACTGCTCACTCACACTTTTCGCCAGCCAGGCGCTTAAATTTTCTCCGCCTACAATCATTTTCCGAACGGTGGTGCCGTCTGCTATATTCATCTCCTTGATGACATGCAGATGGGCCGGTGTCAATTTGATTATGTCTATTCTTGAGTCTTGCATAATCTCAGAAAGCACAGCGCTTTTGTCTTCTCCGTCGTAGACAATGATCGTATTCCCCGTAACAAGCGGTGTAAATACCGAAGTCACCGTCAGGTCAAAAGAGATAGACGAGTATAATGGAAAGTTGGTTTTTTCATCCCGCACATAAACCTGTTTCGCCCACCAAATATAATGAGACAGCCCCTGATGCTCAATGAGTACACCTTTCGGATTTCCCGTAGAACCCGACGTATAGATCATGTAGGCCAAATCATGCGCGTCGCTTTTTGATTCAAGGTTTGAGCGATCGTCATGATATGAGTTTTCCTCGTCCAAAAGCACAATATCACCATCATACGGCAATAGATCCCGCAGTTGCCGCTTTGTCAATACTATCTCCGCTTTTGAATCCCTCAGCATATATTGGATTCGATCCTCCGGATATTCAGGATCAATAGGTACATATGCGCCGCCGGATTTCAGAACAGCCAAAATTCCAACAATGAGCTCGATACAATGCGGAGAGATGATGGCAACGAATTGATCCGCTTGTACGCCTTTTGCCCGTAACGTCCGCGCCAATTGGTTCGCCCGTTCATTGAGCTGTTTGTACGTATACCGCTCATTTCCAAAAATAACAGCTTCATGATCAGGCTGCTGTTCCGCCTGCAATTCAAACCATTGGGAAACTGTTTCGTTATGTGGATACGGCGTTTTTGTGTCATTACAATCAGTCAGCAATTGCCGGCGTTCGGCTTCAGACAGCATAGGGATGGAAGACAACGTCATCTCCGGCTGCTTAACCAGACTGTTCAGAATATTGATATAGTGCCTTGTCATCTGTTCTATGGTGCTTTTTTCAAACTGTCCCGGTTTATAATCAAAATGCATCTCGATCTGTTGTCCGGCATCTTCAACCGTCAGCATCAAATCATATAAAGAGACCCCTGGATTTCGTTCTTTCACCTTAAAGGTACATTCATTATGCCGGATTTCATGAAATTCAATATTTTGAAACACAAACATTGTGTTAAACAGAGACTTTCCAGTTGTTTCCTGATGCATATTTAATTTCTCTACAAGCCGGTCGAATGGATAGTCTTGATTTTCGAAAGCGTCAAGCGTCTGCCGCTTTACTTCTTTAAGATAATCCGAAAACGTTCTTTTGGCGTGCGGCTTCGTCCGGATCCCGATCGTTTGGATAAAAATACCGATGATACTTTCGATATCCGGATGATTCCTTCCTGAAGCAGGCGTGCCTACGACAATATCTTCTTGTCCTGTATATTTATGAAGCAACACTTTATAGGCGGCAAGAAGCACTGTATACAGAGTCGTTTCCGATTTTTGCGCCAAATCTTGAAGCGAGCGAATGACTTCCGGCTGTAAGGAACACGTCACACTCTGTCCCTCAGAGGAGTGCTCCGCCGCTTTTGAACCGTCTGTCGGCAGTTGGAGGACCGGAATTTCGTCTTGAAATTGTTCCAACCAATATGTCTCCTGCCGCTTCATGGCATCTTCATTCAGCCATTGGTTTTGCCATTCTGCAAAATCTTTATATTCAAATTCAATGTCTGGCAGTGGTTTTTGATGATATAAAGCCAGTAATTCATTTGTAAGGATGTTGATGGAGTACCCGTCCGAAATGATATGATGCATATCGATGAGCAGCTCGGCCTGTTCGTTATCAATCTTGATCAGCTCCGCGCGAACCAAAGGAGCTTGTTCCAAACGGAACGGTTTTACAAACCGGTCTGAATAGGCATCAAATTCGTCCCGGCTCATCGTCCGGACATGAATCTTAAAATCCACTTCGTTTTCTAGTTTCTGGACGATTTCGCCATCAATAATGTCAAAATATGTGCGAAACGCTTCATGCCGCTGCATGACTTGCTGAAGAGAAGAAATCAGGGCTTGCTCATCGTACTGCCCTGTTATTGATATTTGGCCGAACATATTTTGAGCCAGCTGATCCGGCTCCATTTGGTGCAGAAAATATACTCTTTGCTGCGCCGGCGTTGTCGGGTAATACGCTTTTTTCTTAGCGGCCTTCATCGGGAGGTGCATGACTTTCGTTTCGTTCTGAATGAAACGAGCTAATTCCTTAATAGTCTGGTGATTGAAAAATTGTCCGATAGAAACCTTTTGATGAAATGTCTTCTGAACTTTGGAAAGCATAAGTGTCGCTTGGAGTGAGTTTCCTCCCAGAGTCAGGAAGCGATCTGATCTGCCAATCCGTTCAAGTCCGAAAAGCTCCTCCCAAATCCGCGCCAGCTGCCGCTCCGTTTCATTTTCCGGCGGCTCGTAGGTGTAAGTGAAGTTTGCCGTATTGCCTGCGATTGAAATGATCTGCTTTTGGTGTTCGGCGTACAGTTCTTGTAAATCACGCTGTTGTTCATCGGTAAATATCCTCAGGGCGTCAAGAGGGACAGAATTTCCTTCAACCATTTTTTGCAGCAATGTCGCAAAGCCCGCACCCCATATTTTCATGATTTCAGGACTGATGACATTCGTATTAAAATCGAAATCAAGAACATATTCTTGATCCGCGTCTGTTATGTTAAGAAATAAATCGTACAGCAAGCATTTCACCGGGTATGCAACGGGCTCCGCCTCTGCCTTTCCGAAATGCAGCTTTCGAAACGGCCTGTCCAAATTAAAAATAATACGCATATCCGGCACCTGATCGTGCGGGAGCTCTCTGGCCACCAGTGTCATCGGAACGGCTTGATACCGCATGGCGTGATTCACGTTTTCTTTCATACTGCCAAGATAACCGGATAAAGTGCTTTCTGAAGAAGACGTGTTCATCACCGGAATCATATTGACGCAATTTCCAATCAGATTATGCTGTTTCATATGCGATTGACCTGCTGCGGGAATCCCGATCACAAGGTCGGACTGTTTGGTAAGCTGGTGCAGAAATAGGTGAAATGCGCCCAGCATCGTTACAAATACGCTATTTTTCATCTGAATGCTTAAAGACTTCAAAGCCGCGCTTAAAGACTGTCCAAGCCTGACGGTGCATCGGTCCCCCTCATACCCGTTCGGATAACGGGCAGAGGCGACGCTCGGCAGGACCGCCTGCTGTTTTGGTTCAGAGAAATGACGCCGCCAATAACGGACTCCTTCTTCATAATGGCCGCTATCCATCTGCGCCTGCTGCCAGTCTAAATATTGATAAAACGAAGCAGCAGCTTCTTTAAGCGGAAGTGGTTTTCCTTGTACAATTGCCGTATAGTTACTTTCTAGTTCTTGAACAAAAACGGCGATTGACCATCCATCGGCAATGATATGATGGAACGTGAGCACAATCAGATGCTCATTGTGAGCTGATGTAAGTACATGGATTCTAAACAAGGGTTTTTGTTCATGGAAATGAAACGGCCGCTTCGCATCTTCTGTCAGCCATTTTTGAATTTCCGACTCCCGATGCTCATCCGGGAGACCGGTAAAATCAATGACAGGTATTTCTATAGTCATCCGTTCCTGCACTTGCTGTACCTCGTCATCGGCATGAATCACCGTACGTAAAGCTTCATGGCGATCGACGATATGCTGTACAGCTTGTGTTAAGGACGTATGCTGCAGCTCCCCCTTCACTTTCAGCATAATAGACTGGTTTAAAGCCGCAGAAGCTTCATTCCCGTAATGGGATGCCATAATCAATTGTTTTTGTTCAGGTGAAAACTCGCGCGTTCCGGGCTTTTTACGATCTCCGTCATCAGGAGAATCCGGGCCTTCCGGAATAAACCCGCCTCGGCGAAGATCCTTCACCGTGTCTTTCACGGCTTGAATGATATGTTCAATATCTTCCGCGGTATGCGCCGAAGATAAGAAACAGTTGCGTCCTTCCCACACATAAACCCCTTTATAGTTGAGGTGGTAAAAGAACAAGTCATTATCAAGCGATGAGACAAACCGGAATAAAGAACCGAATCGAACCATGCGGATAGGAACTTGTGATTGTTCAAAGTAGCGATTTAACTGATCGACCAGATAGGCTGTTTTTTGATTCAACTGCTCATATATGTCTTCTCCCTCGGTTTGTAAATAGCGAAGCACCGCTAATGACATTCTCATAGTAAGCGGGTGCGTATTGAAGGTGCCGGCCACAAATGTTCGTTTCGCCTCGTCTTGCGGATAGGAGTCGTCTCCGTACTGCCAGGTTCCCCCGTCGATCGCATTCATGAATTCAGCTTTTCCGGCAACAATCCCTAACGGCTGTCCGCCGCCGATAATTTTCCCGTAGGTCACTAAATCGGCTTGAATGCCGAACCATTCCTGAGCGCCGCCGAGACCGATCCGAAATCCGGTAATAATTTCATCCATAATCAAAGCTGTTCCAGATTGCTGCGTGATCGCCCGCAGTTCTTTCAAAAACGCCCGCGGCTGTAAATCCGGCCTGCGGCTTTGAACCGGTTCTACCAGTACGGCTGCCAATTCGTCACCAAGATTGCGAATCACGTCCAGTGAATCGGGATTGTTGTAATGCAAAATAATCAAATCATCCATAAAGCTCTGCAGTATGCCTGGAGCGAGCGGATTCGCAGATGCAGCCCCTCCTTTTGTGCTGGCAACTCCTAATACACCGTCAAACGTTCCGTGATAAGAGCCTGAGAAGGCCACGACTTTTTTTCTGCCTGTTGCCGCTCTCGCTAATCGAAGAGCAACCATGACAGCTTCTGTTCCGGAATTATAGAAAGCGACCCTTTCTACTCCAGTGCACGTGCGGATATGGTCGGCAACTTCACCGGCGATATTTGACATTGGGCCGAGCGGAGGCAATGATGAACGGGTTGAATCGTTGATAGCCTCTGTAATAAAGGCCGGGTGATGCCCGAAAAGGTTTACCCCAAATCCCATAGTGATATCAATATATTCGTTTCCGTCAACATCCCACATCTTAGAGCCGTCAGAACGTTCGGCAATAATCGGGTATACGATCTCCTTCCAATATGAACGGAAGCTGGATAAGTTGCGGTTGTTTGCATGAGCAAACCGGGTTTTGGCCGTATATTGTTTGGAACCTTTCGTTTTCTCTGCGTATTTTCGAATGAAATCTGCTAAGTATTGTCTTTGCTGTGCGGTATAGTGACCCTGTTCACTCAGATTCTGAGGCTGAAAAGGAACATAGGGTTTCGTCTCTTGAGACGGTTTCTTTTCTATAGTGACGGCCGGGGGCGCCTGTTTGACAGAAGGTATTGATTTCTTCTGCTGTGCCATAGCCGATTCATTCACACTGCCGTTTTTTAGCAAATTAAAGCTATTTAACTGAGCTTGCAAGGTGTCCTGAATTAATTGATTTTGAGAAGCGATTATTTTTTCGAGTGTATGCTCCTGATGACCTACTCTGTGATCAGATTCTGGCTGTGTTTCTGAAATGACTGGTTTTTCCTGCGCCAGAACATTCTCTTGAACTGGAGCGGAAGATGGAATAGTCTCAGCCAAGTAATCTATGACACTTTGAAGGTTGTTCATCGTATCAAAGAAGCGATCCATCGGAATGTCTACCCCAAATTCGTCCGCGATGGCTTTCTTAACCTGTGACAGCATGATAGAATCCATTCCGAGCCCGATAAAATGAGCGTTCAGATCAATTTCATCCGCTTTGATACCTGAAGCATTGCCGATTATCGTTTTCAGGAAGGATTCAATATGCGCCTTCGATTGATTGATATTCAATGCCGCTTCTCCTCTCTCTTCGCCATCGTTTACACGCAATTGGTCAGCTTCAGCCCAGCAGCGATTCCGTTCAAACGGATACAAGGGCAAAGGCGTTTTTTGTACAGTTTCACCGGCGTACAGCGCATGCCAATCTATAACAGCTCCTTGCACAAATAATTCGGCGGCGCGATTTAGCCATGTGATTCGTTCATCCTGTGTACGTATCTGCTTCTCAACCAGATCAGCGGCTTCTTTATTCAGTTTTTCTTTATGAGCGGGCAGCATTTCCTTCAAGTTCCGATAACCAATGTGTACCCCGGGGAGATGTCTGTCCCTCTGCATAAGGCTTGTCAGCTTATCCGATAATTCATGCTTACTGGATACAATCATGGCAATGCCATGATCCAAATGGGCTCTGCCTGTACTGGCTGTATAGCAAATGGACTTCAATGAAGCTTGGCTGCCATCTGATACATATTGCTGGTACTGCTGTGCGAGTTCATAGAGTGAATTTTCAGTATGAGCGGATAATACAAATAAGTGCGGCTCATTTTCGTTCTCAGGTGCGTACTCACTTTCAGAAGGATATTCCTCCAACACCACATGAGCATTTGTTCCGCTAAAGCCAAAAGAGCTGACACCGCCTCGCAGCGGCTCATCACCGGATGTAAACTCCGCAGCTTCCTGATCTATATAAAAAGGTGATGAGTGAAAATGAATGAGCGGATTAGGTTCCTTAAAGTGCACTAACGGCGGGTTTTTCTTATGATTCAGCATGAGAACTGATTTGATCAGCCCAACAATGCCTGCCGCTTCAAACAAATGACCGATATTCGATTTTACAGAACCAATCGCGCAAAATTGTTTTTTTGCAGTATACTTTTCAAATGCTTTACAAAGTCCATTAAATTCAACCGGGTCACCGAGCTTAGTTCCCGTGCCATGCGCTTCGATGAAAGACAATGTTTCAGGAGCAATACCCGCGTCTTTCCAAGCCGTCTCAATGACTTCAGTCTGGGACGCCGGATTTGGTGCGGTAATTCCGGCAGTGGTTCCGTCTTGATTCATCGCACTTCCCTTGATCACGCCGTATATATGGTCTCCATCGCGAACCGCATCCTGCAAAGGTTTTAACAGGACTGCCGCCGCGCCTTCACCCGAGCCCGTACCATCCGAATCTTTGCTGAACGTTTTGGTGTACCCGTCAGAAGATTCCATATCAAGCCCGATACGCATTGGCAAGAGCGATGTTCGGATACCTCCGGCAAGAGCCATTTCACAATCGCCGGAAATTAAGGATTTACATGCCATATGAACGGCTACAAGTGATGAAGAACAAGCTGTATCTACTGTGACTGCCGGTCCTTTTAAGTTTAAGAAATAAGCGATTCGGCTTGCTAACACGGAAGGAAGATTGCCGACAATATATTGATGAAGCTCGTCAGGATAATTCGCAGAAAGAAGGCGTTCATAATCGTAGCCTACCTTCGAGTACCCTGCATATACTCCGACCCGGCTCCCATTTATGCTGTCGCCCGCATAGCCTGCATCTTCAATCGCATGCCATGCAGACTGCAAAAACAGTCTTTGATTGGGGTCCATAAACTGGGCCGTTTTAGGAGCTAAACCGAAGAACGAATAATCAAAGCGGTCGATTTCATCTAAATAGCCGCCCTTCACAAACTGATTCTCATCGAATTCGCTTTGGATTGATCTTACATAATCTGCCGCGTCTTTCAGCCGAGATGCAGGGTATTCCCGAATGCTGTGCTCACCTTTTTCAAGCAGATTCCAAAAACCACTTTTAGTCGATGCACCCGGAACATTGAGCGACATCCCGATAATCGCGATATCTTTCGACGACACACGGCTTGGTTTCACTGTCATGTCATGTTTGGTTTCAGTATGGTTTTCAGATAGATATGCCGCTAAATCAGTGATGGAAGGATACGTAAAGAGGTCGGAAACGGCAAGCTCACGTCCAAATGTCTGTTCGATGCGCTCGGCAATTTGTGATAACTGTAATGAAGATGCCCCCATATCAAAATATTGATCAGTTAGGTGAATCTTTTTTCCATCCAGTACTGCGGAAAAGATAGACAGCAATTCGGTTTCTATCTCATGAATGGGAGTCTGTCCAGGTTTCTCCTGACTGTTCTCCAAAACTTCATTGATGGCGGCAGACTCTTTTGAGAAATTCCCTTCCTCATACTGTCTGGCCAGCTCATAACGTTTCACCTTCCCGCTGGTTGTTTTTGGAAGCTTTCGGATCGGAAGAACTTCTTTTATGCTCCATCCTCCGCGCTTGTACAAATGCTTTTTAATCTCTTTGACAAGCGGGGCAAATGTTTCAGGTGATTTTTTAAAAACAACAAAAAGCACAATTTCTCCGCTTCGTGTCCTTTGATCATATACACCGCAGGCTGCAACTCTTCCTAAGTCAACCTCTTCCATTTCAATCGCGACCCGTTCAATATCGTGCGGATAGATGTTCTTTCCGTTCACAAAAATAATATCCTTTTCTCTTCCAGTAATGACTAAGTTACCACTTTCACTAATGAATCCGAGATCGCCCGTTTTTAACCAGCCGTCAGAGGTCAGCGCTCTGGCTGTGCTTTCTGGATTGTTATAATAACCTTGAGTTACATTGTCTCCTTTAATCTCGACGTGGCCGATGATTCCGTTTTCTACTCTTTCATTTGCTCCGTTGGAGATACGAATCTGACAATAGTCAATGGGCTGACCCACTTCTACGAATGAAGCGCAATTTTGATCCTCTTTGCTGACGTTTACAGCTCTTTCTCCAAGGTTTAAATGATCGCGATGCAAATAAACGGGGACAAATTCCTTCCCTGTTTTAGAGAAGGCTGCGCCGACCGAAGCTTCCGCTAAACCGTAAACATTCAAAATAGCGGATCTTTTCAAATTGAATGAAGCGCATCTCGTCAAAAACTCGTCGCATAGCTCTGGCAATATCGGTTCTGCGCCGTTTGCGATGACTCTAATATGGGATAAATCCCAGTCTGGTTCGTTTTTAAGAAATTTAAGAAAGTAGTTGTATCCGAAATTAGGAGAGGATAGAATGCTGGCTTTATGTTCATGGGCTTTTTTCATCCAAAGAATCGGTCTGCGAATAAATAATTCTGTAGGCATTAGATTTTGGTTGATTCCGACTATTAAGGGAGCAAGATGGCAGGCGATGAGTCCCATATCATGCGTTAAGGGCATCCAAGATAAGAAAGAGTCTTTCGATTCAATGGACAGAGCATTCCGAATGGCGCACGTATTATGTATTAAGTTGTGATGCGTTAACATGACTCCTTTTGGATCTCCTGTCGATCCTGAAGAAAATTGAATAAAAGCCAGTTCATCCGCATCAGGTTTATATAAAGAAGCGGGGTAATCGTAGGTTTGATGTTGAATAATGTCAGATCTCTCGTTTAATTGATGATGAAAATCTTGTAAATCGTGTTCTGCAGCGTATTTCTTTATTTTGTCCAGTACTTTTTCAGAAGCGATCAGATACGGTTGATTTAATATATTCCAAATCCGCCAGACCTTTAGCTTATGGTCATCATCTTCTCCGATACTGACCGGTACGGGGATCATTCCTCCTAATAAACATGCCCAGAAAGCAACGACGAAGGATTTGTTTTCTTGGATCTGAAATACAATTTCCTGCTTCGGCTGAATACCGATATGCTGTAAATAGCCAAGATAGCCTTGCGCCTCCTCAAACAATTGGCGGTAAGAGACAACTGTTTCTTTTTTATCGGATTCGATAAAACGGATCCCGCGATCGGATATATTGCTTCTTTCCCGAATGACATCGACTAAGGTTTGGAACTGACTGGTATACATAAGGTCCCCTCCTGGGCGCTTTATTTTAAAATCCGCAATTGTTCCCAAGCCGGAAGCTGTTTAGCCTCGCAAATTAATTTGCATAAATGGATCGAATGTTCGAGCTCTTGTTCTGAAAGCTCATCTGCATGTCTGTCCATTTTCTTTTTCAGCTCTTGGATTTGCGTAAATAATGGTGTCGTCATGTTGGAATAAGCTAATGAATCCTTGTTGTAATTTCGCGAAATAACGGATTGAATCATCAATTTATGCAGTTGTTTTTTTCGTAATTGGACAATATTTTTATTTCTTTCAGCTGAATTGGAAAGCAAGTGAATATCAGATGTCTGTCCTAAAGAATAAGGGGCAATATGATTCGTTATGTTTTTCAGCAGACTGGCTAAGATGTTCTTTGGGCCCAGTTCGATGGCTTCTGTCACTCCGTGTAAAAGCAAATAATGCATCGATTCTGCCCATCTTACCGGCATCGCCATGTGATGCTTGAGATGTTCGTTGATCGAATGCCCGCTGCTGTAAGGGTGTGCGGTGACATTCGAAATGATCGGCCATGCGGCATCCCGGAAGGAATACTGGTGTAATACAGTCTGGAATTGTTCGGATGCTGATCCTATCATCGAACTGTGAAAAGGTGCACTAACATTCAAATAAGTACATTTCCCCCCCATCTTCTCCGCCAGCCTGATGACACGTTCCACAGCTTGCCGGTGTCCGGAAATCACATGCTGCTGATCTGAATTCATGCAGGCTACATCCACGGGAATTTCTTCTGTCGATACTTCCAAACACATTTCTTGCAATGTTTGAAGAGAGAGCTGCGTCACAGCGGCCATTGTTCCCTGCTGCTTACGATCCGCATTTTGCATTAGAATCCCCCGCTGCCTTACAAGTGTGACAGCATCATGAAAAGAAAGTGCGCCGGCACAAACAAGCGCTGAATATTCGCCTAAGCTATGACCTGCAAGAAAGCGTGGCTTAACCCCTATTTCCTGCATATACACTTGAAAAGCAATCACACTGACCGTTAAAATAGCGGGCTGGGCGTTCATTGTCTTTGTCAATTCATTCATATCACTGTTAAAACACAGTTTTTTTACATCTAGAGAGATTGCATCACTCGCTTCTTCAAATAATCTCTTTGCGAGCACAAAATCATTCCAAAATTGTTTGCCCATTCCTACAAATTGAGATCCTTGTCCAGGAAATAAAAAGGCAAGATTGTTCATGAGATCCCTCCAATTATCGAACGAAAAATACAAATTTATTCAAAATATACCTTTATCTAACATTCTAGCATGATTATAATATATATGTATAATACTTTGGGACGAATTATGGTTCGAGAACCGGATACATTATCAAGATTGGACTGACA
This sequence comes from Bacillus sp. SKDU12, assembly GCF_010093085.1. Classification (GTDB taxonomy): domain Bacteria; phylum Bacillota; class Bacilli; order Bacillales; family Bacillaceae; genus Bacillus; species Bacillus mexicanus. The sequence goes on from NZ_MSRC01000021.1 coordinate 42,797, forward strand.
CAGAAAAACCAATCTTGAAGAGAGAGGTGCGGGATAAAAAGGCTATTACCGACTCATCTTCATTGAGACCGCGCTCACTGTGTACATATAATTTAGGTCTATTGGCACAATTGTGTCAGAAATAACATATTGTAAACATCCATTTGTGTATCTGTGAAGGATTGTAAACTGATTGCACTTTATGGATCTAGGTGAGGAAAATCTGCAAAAATGAAATACGATACAGAACATGTTGACGATTCTGCGTTGGGGCAATAAAATGATCTTTCGCATTGCTGAATGCGAGCTGCAATTATCATTTGAAACAAATGGCTTTGGACCAGTCTTGCACGAACTGGCAGGGAGAGGCGGAACTTCTCAAACTATTCTATTGAATCCCGGCTTTTATTATGCTGATTTCTGTTTGCATTGTTCTCTTGATGATAAGATATTTCGTTACCATTCTCCAAAATCCCCTTTCAAAATCCGAGTTTTTTCATATTTTTCGTGAACAATGTTTTCAAAAATACAAGAACTCTTGAGCGGTATGTCCGCCGCACATGACTACAGCCTGCCCTGTGCCGCAGTTTGCTGCACCTGTTTGTTGTAAGGCTATCCAGTATAGGAAGCAAAAAAATGATTCGATAAAAAAATTGTAACCATCTTGTGCGTCAATCAGTCATATAATAGTGAAAAAGATTAGGACAGGTTGTGAAGAATGTGAGCAGTTTGATAAGCGAAATTTTAACATGGCTGACGAGTATGGGATATGCGGGTATTGCGATTGGGTTAATGATTGAGATTATTCCAAGTGAGATTGTTTTGGCCTATGGCGGCTATATGGTATCGGAAGGCACGATTGGATTTATTGGCGCCATTATTGCGGGTGTTATCGGGGGCACCATTGCCCAAATCTTTATTTACTGGATCGGTCGCTATGGCGGAAGGCCGTTTTTGGACAAATACGGGAAGTATTTATTGATTAAAAAGCATCATATCGACATGTCCGAAAACTGGTTTCAAAAGTACGGCGCCGGAGTTGTCTTCTCAGCACGTTTTATACCGGTTGTCAGACATGCGATATCCATTCCCGCAGGCATTGCCAAAATGTCGTTTCCTAAATTTGTGGTATTAACGGCGCTTGCTATCATTCCGTGGTCTATCCTGTTTGTTTATTTAGGGATTCAGCTCGGTAGCCGATGGGATCACGTTGAAAACATTGCTGGCACTTATACAACACCGATTATGATACTTGCTGTTGTCGTTATCGCTCTTTACTTTGTAATAAAAAAACGACGTGCAGCCTTCTCTAAACGGTAGCTAGTTGATATGCATAGGGATGATTGTTCCCTATGCATATTTTTTATCTGCGATGCTGATTTGCCAGTTTTACATGTTCCGCTAAAAATGCAACAAATACTTCATCCCGCACGAGTGATGCTGCATAATTTCTTTTCAGAAACCATTCTGCTTCTTCAAATGTGGCGAATGTCTCATCCTGCGTTTCTCCGTTCATTTGAATTTTCCACTCGTTATCTAAAGGAAACAGAAGAAATCTCATTTGATCGCGATTTTGATATAATGATCCGTTCGCCGATCCTTTGAGGTTATACATATTACGAAAAGCATCAGGCCGGACTGGATCGATTCGGAATGCTTCAGCCACAAACAATTCGTAGACTTCGTCAGTTATTGAGCATCCGGATGCCTTTGCATGCCCTCCGCCTCCGTACCGGCCGGCGATTTCTGACACATCGATGCCATTATGAATGGTGCGCAGGCTGACTCGTTTTGATCCCATACTTAAAATCGCAATGTAATCGAGGTGCGGATTTTCTTTTCCGAGCCTGTTTCCCAGCTCTGAATGGTATGATTCTGCGTGAACAATGCCTACACAATGTTCGTGAACAAAGGTCTGCACCATCTCCCTTTTCTTTCTGCGTAGGTAGCGCTCGATTTTTGTTTCTTCTAAATCAAGCAGCTTTTCTTCAAAATCATCAAAGAAAAATTCATCATGTGCAGAAAGGCGCTGAATCATTTTTTCTTCAAACTCATCAATTGACAGCAGAAAGAAGAGATCATTAAGCCGCTTTGCTTGTTTTTGATCGTATCGTTCCCACTCCCATGTATCGTATTGGCGGACGAGCTCTGTAAATTGATCTAAGGCATTTGTCGGTTTTAGAAAATCATTTTCCACCAGATAGCCATATAAAAGCGTTGTCGCAGACGTGAGTCTACCGTCATCATATTCCACTTGGACAAATCCCCATTCATGCTCATTCAAATGAAGCGCTGTTTTATGATGGTCAATCAGCTTCACTTTTCCGCCTGCATGAACATACTCATTTAATCTCTCTTCATTTTCTTCGTTAACGGCGAGATCGGTGATCAATAACGCGTCTTTTCTGTTGCTCTCTTTCGTTTTTTCTAAAAAGTACTGCACTTGAACGTTTAAGCCGTTGACAGAGTTATACCGGACCTCAACATCTTTCCCAAATGCCAATTTTGCCACAATTCCGCATCCTACTCCGTCCAGGTCGTTATGTGAATATAAATGATACATCATGTAGGCCCCTTTTTATGATGAACTGACCATTGCCGCTATTGGAGCGGCAGCCTTTATTTACTATTCTAAAAAACATAGCGTTTTATGCAAAGATAATTAGTTTACATAATGTTGTTATCGTAAATTTAAAAAGAGCGCTTTTGGCGCTCCTAGTTCTTTCTTTTTATCCCAGGTTAAACTGGATGCATTTTGTTGATAAACGTCATTTCCTTTTGAGTCGTTCATCACGCTTCATTACTGAAGATTTCCGCTGTCCCGTTTGCTGCTTAAATAGTGTCTTCTTTCTCTTATTCTGTTTTTTGTTCGGCAGCCTGGCTTTCATTATGAAGTCGGTCTGCTGAAGTGACATAATACGTATACTTCTTGTTTGGGTCTGCTGTCTTATCTACGAAGGTTTGCTGTTCATGGGTTTTCCTTGCGGCTCCAACTAATGTTTTGTTCTTATTCCCTTCGGCTCTATAAATCGCATAATAGGCGGTTTCTTTTGATGTTTGATTGATTGGATGATCTTGGATGTGCAGAAGATTGCCGTTTTTATTTTTGGTGATTTTTGTAAGCTTCGGTTTTTGTGGGGTTGTACTGTCAAGCCAAGGCATTTGCGGAATGAGTGCCGGCTTGCTGTAAAGCTCGGTGATGAGGCGGTCTTTGATGCCAAGCGGATTTTTGTTGAGGTCTTTAAGGCTGAAATGCATGCTTCCTTTTACAAATTCAAGCTGACGGTTTAAGGTGATTTGTTTCACATACTCCTTAGGATCGGACCATGCCGGATCAACGTTATTATTGATTTTATAAGCTGCCTGGCCAATATATAAATGAACAGGCCTATTTTTGACTTCATTGCTCCACCAATCAGCAAGTATGTCGTAAGCTGCTGCGTTAAAGCCGATGCTCCAATAGATCTGCGGGGCAATATAATCAATGTCGCCTTCTTGGATCCAATGTCTCGTATCTGCGTACAGGTCGTCATAGTTGGTGACGCCTGCTTTCGTATTTGATCCGGTTGGGTCATCCGCAGCGTTTCTCCATACACCAAAGGGACTGATGCCCAATTTGACATAAGGCTTAGCTGCTTTAATGGTTTGGTTGAGTTGTTTGACAAGCTGGTTTACATTATCCCGCCGCCAGTCATCAATATTGGAAAAAGTGTCTTTTCCGTATAGTTTATACTGTGCTTGATCAGGAAATTCCTGTCCGGCTATTTTATAAGGATAAAAATAATCATCCATATGAACGGCGTCGACATCATAACGTTTTACCACTTCTTCAATACCTTTGACGATAAAATCTCTAGCTTCAGGAATGCCTGGATGATAATAAAGCTGCTTTCCATACGCGGCAACCCAGTCTGGATGCTGTCGTGCCGGGTGATCTACCGACAATTTATTGAGATCTGTATGATTCATCGTTATCCGATAAGGATTAAACCATGCATGAAACTCCAAATTTCGCTTGTGGGTTTCTTCAATCATAAATGCAAGCGGGTCATAGCCGGGGTCTTTCCCTTGGACACCGGTTAAGTATTCAGACCAGGGTCCGTAAGCGGACGGATAAAAGGCGTCTGCCGTCGGTTTAATTTGCACAATAACGGCATTCATTCCCATTGTTTGGACATCGTCCAGCAGTTTGAGGTATTCTTGCTTTTGCTCTTTTTCTGATAACCCTTTCTTTGACGGCCAATCAATATTTAATACAGAGGCAATCCATACGGCTCTCAGTTCCCTGTCCGGCTGCGCATTGGCTATATACGGAATGGAGATGATAAGCGTTCCGATGATCAAGCTGACAAGGAAACGGACAATCGACTTTTGGCAAACCTTCATATTGCTTCTTCTCCCCCATTCATCACTTTCACTATTCGCTAATACGGTATTCCCGGGCGGTAAAAGGGTTCTTAATCGAATGGAAGAAACAAAAAAGTCCTGAAGCACTTTGTTACGCTGCTTTAGGACTTTTTATCATTTATCATGGTTTGCAGGCTCTTTAACACATCAATGAGTTTTACGCCGACACCGACAGCTGTTTCAAGAATTGCCTGTGCTCCTGCGATGGCTAAAATAAAGATCACTGGAACAGCAATCCGGGGCAAAAAGAGATAGCCAAGTCCGATCAAGATAGCACACCAAACACCTGCGCACCAATAGCAATTGAGCATGTATCCAAAGTTAGAAGCCGGCACGCTTTTTTCGTTCACATGCCCGTTTTGATCAACAATTCTTTTCTTTTTCATAAATGGTTTTCGGATAAATTCTGTAATTTTATCAAATACAATGAGATGTGTCAGCCTGTAACTGGCTAGAAACAGCATGATAAAAGTAAGCAAAGAAAGATGATCCATGACAAGCCTCCAAGAAAAAAAGAATGGTGTTATTATCCCCCCGTGTCTTCTATCCATTCTTTATACTAAAAGAAAGACGGACAGAGAATGTCCCCTATCCGCAGTATTGCTTGATTGGAGTCTTGTCTAAAGTGTCAAGGAGGATGGGATGTCCGCGTTATTTTCCGCATGCTGTATGTGCACCAAAAATAATAAAATAGGTACTTTGCCATTCTAATAGTTGACAGGTGCAACCTGGCGCAATTATTGATTCGCTAAGATAACAGCGATTTGATCCTCAATCTCTTTTCCGTCCTCGTCATCAATCAATCCATTTAGAAGAATTGAGAAAACAAGGGTTTTTCCTCTCTTGGTTTCTGCGTATCCGGATAAAGAGCTTACCGTGCTTAGTGATCCGGTTTTTGCCCTTACTTTTCCTTGTGCAGGAGTGTCTTTCATTCGATTCCTTAGCGTTCCGCCTATCATTCTGTCACTATTGCCCGCTACAGGCAGAGAATGTAGATAAGCTGAGAACCACTTTTCATCTTGAATATCATATAACAGCTGTGACATTTGATCTGAGGATACAGCATTAATATGGGAGACACCCGATCCGTCTCTCAATATGAGTGACTTGGTATTGACACCAAATGTCGGAATCGTACTGTTTAATACTTCGAGTCCCTTTTCCCAGCTTCCCTCATCTTTTTTCACCTTTCCCATTTCTTTTACGAGCACTTCGGCATGTCCGTTATTGCTTAATTTCATAAACGGAATAAATAATGTTGACAAAGGCATTGAGTGATGAGAGATCAACATGTCTGAGGAATCAGGTGCAGCGCCGATTTTGACATTCCCTTTTACAACAATCCCTTGTTTTTTCAGTGCCTGCTTAAATAAATCCAAAGCATATCCGGCCGGCTCCCAAACAGCAATCCATTCTTTTGTCTTGCTTGCGTCAGCTGGTATACTTCCTTCAATTGTGATCGTGTTTTTCCCATGCTCTCTTTCGATTGTAAGGTCTTTCTTTTGGCCGAACGAAGTAGTCTCAGCATTGTTCTTAATCGCTACATAATCTGTCTTTGGAGATACAGAAACAGCAGGCTTATCCCCTTCTTTTTTACCTGGGGTGACCTCTACAATTACAGTGCCTGCATCATAGTCTGCATTCGGGGACGCTGTTAAAGCAGAAACTTGCGCGCCGTAATATGCATATTCATCACTCCACGGCAAATCAGGCGCTAATCGGATGTCATCGTACCACGTATCATCACCAATCAGATCACCTTTGATCACATCTACACCCGATTGTTTCAATTTTTCAGCCATATTATCAAAATCAGATGTTAAAAGCGTTGGATCACCTTTTCCCTTCAAATAAAGGTTTCCATTCAGCTCTTTCTCTCTTTGTGTGCCGTTTGTCAGGACCTCGGTTGTAAAGGAATAGTCTTCGCCAAGGACAGAAAGTGCCGCGGCCGCTGTCAAAAGCTTCAGAGAAGAGGCGGGCCTCATTCGGATATTTCCTGAATGCTCATATAAAACAGTTCCAGTATCCGCAGAGCGAACAGTGATACCGGCCATTGCGCCGTCGAGTGCAGGATGCTCAGCTAAAACCTTATCGATCTGCCCGGCAAGTGCATCTTGTTTTTCAGCCGCTTGTGCATCCTGATCCATATAAGGTACTGAAGCAACGGCGAAAAGCAGCAAAACAGCAACATAATGCTTTACGCTTTTATTCATTTTTTACCCCGCCTCTCTGACGCTTGATCATTGGCTATTGATGATTTAATTCAATGGTAATACTGCTTTTAGCTGTCGTTTCTTCTCCTGGCTCCAGCACTTGTAAACCAGAGAGTGATGGAGACACATTAAGGTTCACAGCGTTTGTCACCCATGTGTAAGGTTCAAGGCATAAATATCCCTGTTTTCCGTCCGCGTTGTATACGACCCAATGTTTGAATTGGTCATCTGCCTTATAAATCATGCTAATATGTGCCTGCTGATGATAAATGACTGCCTGATTTTCTCCGCCTCTTTTCTGATAAGAAGATAAAAAGACATCATCCAGCTGCTTGTGGCGTAAATCTGTCCCTTCATGCAAGGCTTCTTTATACGGTACATCGATCAGCTTCCCGGTCGGCAGCATGCGCTCATCCAGCTCCCATTGCTGGTCGGCTGTCAGCGAGAATAACGAGCTTTCTTCTGAAAACAGAAATGCAGTATGATAGCCGATTCCCCAAGGAAACGCTTCTTTTCCTTTATTCATGACCGTCGCCTGTTTAGATAGAGTGTTCCCTTTTAATGTGTATGTCATCCGAACGACGGCATGATGCGGAAATTGCTTATACACATGAGGGATCTCTGAAAGATCAATTTCAGTTTCAACTATCACTTCTTCGTCAGTTTGTTTCATCGTCACTACATTCCATTTTTCTTGATAGAGAAACCCATGAAGATGGTTGTGTTTATCCTTTTCATTGATATCAAAATGATACACCCTATCCCGGAAACTGAATGTACCGTCACTTATCCGGTTAGGCGGAAAGAGGATTGGAATGCCATACAACGCAGGTGTGTCATGAAACCGTTCTGCTGTTTCCGGTTCACGCAAAAGCTGCATCTGTGTCGTTTTGTCCACAAGAGAAATGACGTTGCTGCCCCACTCGGGAACGACAATCATTTCTATATATTCGCTGCCTGCTTTGATGGCAGGCGTTCCTAAATATGTAATTTTCTCAATATCATTAGCCATGTGTACTCAACCTCTCCTTCAATCATTGTTGTTGTATAAGAATTCAATATACTGTGCTATATGTCCTCCATTGTATGTTTTCCCTATATAAATAAAAAAACACCGTTCAAACGATGAACGGTGCGATTTAGAACACTATTGGATGAGACGTGTAATCTGTTTCTTTTTCCACACGAATTGATAATATCCATAAATCAATAGCAAGCTGACGGCAAATGCAGCTGGATAGCCAACCCAGACGCCGAGTATTTCAAGTTTTGTATAGTGGGAAAGCACGAATGCAACAGGCACCTCTACTCCCCAGATGGCGAAAATGCTGATAATGGTCGGCCATAAAACCGTTCCGCTTGCCCGCATCGTCGCAGAAATGATTTGTGCATTTCCAAACAGCAAATAGCTCCACAATGTAATCATCAAGAGACGGTGAGCGATGTACAGCGTCTCTTTCTCGGTTAAAAATAATGCCAAAATCTGCTGAGAAAAAACATAGATCAGAATGATCAGCACGCCGCCAATCATATAATTCAGCCAAATCCCGACGCGAATGACCTGCTTTAAGCGATCAAATTCGTTTGCTCCAATCGATTGCGCAGCGAATATAGACACCGCGATGCCAAGGCTGACGGCCGGCATCTGGACATAGCTGGCTACTTGGTTAACCACGCCATATGCAGCTGTCGCATTAGAACCGTAATGATTGACGAATGAAATAACCGCTATCTCTGATAATGAGACGAGAATCATATTAATGCTTGATGGAATTCCGAGGCGCAGCAGGAGTGCAAGCAGTTCCTTATCCATTTTCAAATAACGACGCACCGTTTTATCAAATTGCAGCGGATGGTTTCGTTTTCGCAAATATACCAATAGCACGAGAAAAGTCGCAATCGTGGAAATGACGGTTGCATATGCGGATCCGTATATGCCCAGTTTCGGAAAACCGAACATGCCAAGGATTAAGACAGGCAGAAGCGCTATGTTAATGACCGTGCTCACAATCAGGGTATAAAACGGTGTCTTAGAATCCCCTGTTCCGCGCAAAAATGTTGTATAAGCAAAATATAAAAACATAAACGGCATAGCGTAAAATAAAATACGTGCATAGCTGGCACTGACATGTATAACGTTTTCAGGCGTGCCCATTAATCGAAGAATATCCAAGGTGAAAATACTGCCGATGACAGCTAACACAACCCCTAATAAAAACGTAAATGTGAGCGTCGTTCCGACCACAGCCTTTAACCGTTCCTCATTTTTCGCCCCGTAGGCTTGTCCGATCATGATCGAACTTCCTGAACCGATCCCAATTGTAAATGAGATTAAAAGAAAAAATAACGGGAAAAATGATGATACAGCTGCCACCGCATTAACGCCAAGCCATCTGCCTACAGCCATCATCCCTACTAACTGGCCGACTGATTGCAAGACATTGCTTAGCAACAGCGGTACTAAAAAGAGTGACATAGACTTCCAGACAGATGGATTGCTTTTCTTCTGAGTTCCGAGCTGTTCTTGTGATGTTTCCATATTGAAAAGACTCCTTTATTTGGATTCGTTTGTAAACTATACCCCTGTTCTTTTGACAAAAACAGGAGTGCAACATGTTTTTATTCATCATTGTATATATGAAACCCTTCCCGATTCTTTTATTTTTACACATCTTTTCAGCTTATGAAGAATAAACTAGCAAGCAGGAACCTATCTATCTGTGAGTAAAAGAATAAAAAATAATTTATGCAAAAGTATTGTAATCTTACCGTAATTATTGTAACATTTGTAACATAAGAGAAAGAGATTTTGAAGGAGTGAACCACAATGAAAAAATGTTTTCTATTTCTAACAACGATTGCACTTATCCTATCATTAAGCACAAATGCATTTGCAAAAAATACATCAGGGGATTTATCACAAAAACAAGCACAGCAGCTGGCGCTATCAGCTAGAGAGCATTTTTGGAACACAATGAGCGGCCATGATCCAAAAGCAAAAAAAGCGGCTTGCCCATCAGGTACATTTGAGCATCAAAATCTTCAATATGTGTACATGTGCAGTGATCTAGGCACTAAAGCAAAAGCAGTACATTACTTAACTCCTATTTTTACAAAAACAGCAATCGAAAAGGGCTTTAAAGACTATCATTTCACTGTTTCAAAAGGAAAATTAGCCGTTCCGATCGGCGACGGAGATAACTTATTGAATTGGAAAAAATCAACTGCTAAATTGATCTCTAAAAAAGGCGGCACAATCACATACGAATTTACCGTTCCTACTTTAGACGGATCACCTGCAGCGAAACGAAAAGTGACATTTGTAAAAGAAAATAATAAATGGAAAGTCAACCAATTTGACGCCGTTATATAAGAAAAAACGCCCTGCGTATGAAGTGCACCCCAAATATTAGACATAGTCTCATATTTGGAGGTGCTTTTTCTTTGGCATAAAGAATCCACCTATTCATTGTGCAATTTGTTTACCTTTTCATCCTTTTAACCTTTTGGGTATAATAATATATCAGATACACAATCAGAAAGACTAATACAGCTACGGCAACATAGTATAACGGCATCGCCAAGAAAGGAGCAAAATTCGCTATGACCATCAGTATAATGATGGTTATTCCATACAAGCTTATAAAGCGTAGTAATGCCATATGATCCTCCCTTTCATTTCCATTATTTTAACAAAAAAGGCAAGCTGCTGAAGAGCTGTTTTTGAGACATGATCAATGGGACGTCTTCACGTTTAGCTTTGTGTAAGCTCGTGCATTGTTGGGACGGCTTGACCGCTTCGATGGTCTTTCGATGTTGCTATTGAAAAAGAGTAAAATCGAGAGTTTATTTTAACTGGCATAAAGGAGTCTTGAATAACAATGTATGAAAATGATGATAATCTGGAAGAATTAAGTGATTTTTTAGAAGGAACATTTCATCAAGACATAGGTTCACCAGAACAAGCGTTGGAGGAATTTATAGCTGAATCAAGCAAAGAATGCTTAGTTTTTACAATAAAATGTTGTGAAGGATTTCTAAATAAAGACATCCCTGATCAAGAAAAAGAGAGTTTTATAAAATTTAACTCGGAAATTTATTTTCCGGCAATTGATTCAACTCCCTTACAATGGTTGAAAAAAGTAATTGCAGAAATAAAAAAGTCTGGCTGTTTAATAAGTAATGATTGAAATTAAAGTTTCTGATCCTGTATTTAGATTTCTCGGCGGACATTTCCATCAGGATATAGAGTCTCCGGCAAGTGCTCTTGATGGATATTTAAATGAAGCGACACAAAACCTGAAAGAAAGAGATTTCATGGCACTAACTGAGTTTTTAAATAATGATTATTCTGAAGAAGATAAAAATGAATTTATAGAAGAAGCAGCGGATGGTATATACTTTTCCGAAGATGGTATTACTCCATTGGAATGGCTTGAACAAATTGCTGAACAAATTAAACAATATAGTTATTAAAGAAACCCATCTCCTTTCTAATAAGGGTTTCTTTTATTGCCGATAAATCGGCGATAACAATTTGCTCGAAGCGGTTTACTGAGAAGGGGCCCCTCCCTTAAAAAATTCCTTGCCTTCAATAACTCGTGTACATCTAAAAATATATGGCGTTATAAATAAAAAGCACCCCGAAGGATGCTTTTTGATCGACTTTATCTCGCTTTTACATCAAATTGCGTTACAAGTCGCATATTAATACTTGTAATACGCTTACCATTTTCATACTCATACCAATGATCACATGCTTGTAATTCTTTTATAAGTGCCTTCTCAGATTCTGCATTTACTTTAGCTGTCCTTACATTTTCATTATCAAACCAAAAGTCCACTGTAATTTTCATAACTTTCACCTCTTATTTTATTATCAAACAAGAGAGCTAGGAATGTAACAGTTTGCAAAATTTGTCGAACGATTCTCTATTTCCTCATTGGGTTGATTGTAGTACAAAAATTGTGCAAAAAGAAATAAATTCACATCGTTTTCCACCGTATTTTCGTTCAGTTAAAAAACGCCTAGAAACAGCCAAAACCCTTGTTTCACAAGGGTTTTGAAGCTTTATAGATGTGATTAATCCGAACACATCTAATATAAAAAACGCTCTAGGAGAGATTCGAACTCCCGACCTGCAGTTTAGGAAACTGCTGCACTATCCGCTGTGCTACTAGAGCTTTGGATATTTATATAGTAGCTCTGATGCTCGATATTTTCAAGCGATTTGTATTAGAGTCCTCCAAAAACTTTATACGCGGCCCTTGTTGTATCTTCGTCAATTCCGATATACCGCATCGTAATGGATGGTGATGAATGATTGAGTATTCTCTGCAGCTCGGCGATGTCTTTTGTCCGTTGGTAAAAATGATAGCCGAACGTTTTCCGGAGTGTATGCGTCCCTATCTCTTCAAGTCCGCAGGCCGCAGCGGCTTCTCTTAAAATTCTGTAGGCCTGAATGCGTGAAATCGGCTTTCTGGTTCGGACAGATTTAAAGAGATATTCGTTTCCTTTCATATCTTTTGTATATTCGTATATTTCGTATTTCAGTGATTCTAAAATTAAAATCTTCCTTTTCTTTTTCGTTTTGCTTTCAGTTGCCCATAAATGATCTTTGTTTTTCACATCCTTCACTTGCAGCGGCAGAATATCTGAAATACGGAGCGCGCTATTAATGCCGAAAATAAACAAAAAGTAATCACGCTTGTTTTTGTTAAGCAAATACTGTTTTACGTCTTGGATTTTCTCTAAACTGCGAATTGGCTGTACAATATGCATCCAAAAACTCCTTAAAAACCATTATGTAACGTTTTGAGGCCTATGTTACTATTATAGCTAAAAAACATTGAATGTCAAAGTGTCGCGGTCTTTATGTAACATAATATACATAGTGTTACATCAGAAGTTGAAAAGATTCCAAAAATCCCCGCCCCTCTTAAAAGGTAATAAAGCGCCCATATAAAGATTTTAATTGATTTGATACTTATACCTCTATCATTTGTTTAAAAGCCTCTTAAAACGAATTCTGAGACTCCCATTTTTCTATCACTTCTAAAAAAACATACAAAAAAAGACACAATTTGAAATCGTGTCCTAATCCTCATCCTTTACATCAATATCTTCCGGGATCGGTTCGTTTAATATTTCCTGTACAAGCGCTTTGTAATTCTCCAGCTGTTCAAGATGCGTTTTGAACTGTCCTTTATAAATCAAAAATTGATCACCGTCATGAACGGCTCTGATTTTTCCTTCAAGCACCAAGCTTTTAATATAATCCTCTGAAAGATTTGCATATTCTGCTGTTTCTTTAATCGTTAAATACATATAGCAGTCCTTTCTTCATCCGTATACTGATTCTAATATAGCACATGACTCATAACAATATAATTAATTCCGCCCAAAAAAGCGGATGGATATTCTATATAATATACCATTTGTCACTTGTGAAAATGCTGTAATTTTCTTACGCTAAGATTGTAACATAACAGCTTCATATAGGAGGGAGAACATGAAAAGAAGGTGGAACGTCTGTTTAATAGCTCTGCTTAGTGTTCTGTTAGTCGCTGGAAGTGTCCCTTTTCATGCAGAAGCGAAAAAACCGCCCAAAAGCTATGATGAGTACAAACAAGTAGATGTCGGGAAAGACGGCATGGTTGCCACAGCACATCCTCTCGCTTCAGAAATTGGTGCTGATGTACTGAAAAAAGGAGGAAATGCCATTGACGCGGCGGTTGCCATTCAATTTGCACTCAACGTAACAGAGCCGATGATGTCAGGTATTGGCGGCGGCGGTTTTATGATGGTGTATGACGGAAAAACAAAGGATACAACCATCGTCGACAGCCGTGAACGCGCGCCAGCAGGTGCAACCTCCGATATGTTTCTCAATGAAGACGGCAAAGCAATCCCTTTCTCTGAACGTGTGACAAAAGGTACTGCCGTAGGTGTTCCGGGTACACTGAAAGGGCTAGAAAAAGCCCTGAGTACATGGGGAACCCGTTCTATGAAGCAATTAATTACCCCTTCTATTAAACTCGCTGAAAAAGGTTTTTCGATTGATTCGGTGTTGGCCGACGCCATTTCTGATTATCAGGAAAAGCTCTCGCAGACTGCTGCAAAAGATGTATTTCTGCCAAATGGCAAGCCGCTTAAAGAAGGCGATACACTGATCCAAAAGGATTTGGCAAAAACATTTAAGCTCATTCGTTCAAAAGGCACTGATGCTTTTTATGAAGGGAAATTTGCCAAAGCGCTTTCTGACACAGTGCAGGATTTCGGCGGATCAATGACAGAAAAGGATTTAGAAAATTATGACATCACAATCGATGAACCGATTTGGGGAGACTATCATGGCTATCAAATCGCTACTCCTCCTCCTCCAAGCTCTGGCGGTATTTTCTTATTACAAATGCTGAAAACACTTGATGATTTTAACCTTTCACAATACGATGTCCGCTCATGGGAAAAATATCAGCTGCTTGCTGAAACGATGCATTTGTCTTATGCCGACCGCGCGTCTTATGCGGGTGATCCCGAATTTGTAAACGTTCCTCTCAAAGGCCTGCTTCACCCCGATTATATTAAAGAACGCCAACAATTAATCAGCTTAGATCAAGTCAATAAAAAACCGAAAGCCGGTGATCCTTGGAAATACCAAGAAGGATCTGCAAACTATAAGCAAGTCGAACAGCCTGAAGACAAAGCAGAAGGCCAAACAACCCACTTTACAGTTGCTGACCGCTGGGGAAATGTTGTGTCCTATACGACGACAATTGAACAGCTATTCGGAACCGGTATTATGGTCCCTGATTACGGCGTCATTTTAAATAATGAACTAACGGATTTTGATGCGATTCCAGGCGGAGCTAACGAAGTACAGCCGAACAAGCGGCCTTTAAGCAGCATGACCCCGACGATTTTATTTAAGGATGACAAACCTGTTCTCACTGTTGGATCTCCTGGCGGGGCCACCATTATTTCATCTGTTTTGCAAACCATTCTTTATCACATCGAATACGGCATGGAATTAAAAGCAGCAGTTGAAGAGCCGAGAATTTACACAAACAGCATGAGCTCTTATCGTTACGAAGATGGAGTTCCTGAAGATATCCTTAGTAAGCTAAACGGCATGGGCCACAAGTTCGGCAAAAACCCCGTGGATATCGGAAACGTACAAAGTATTTCGATTGACCATGAAAACGGCACCTTTAAAGGCGTAGCTGATTCAAGCAGAAATGGCGCGGCAATCGGTATTAATTTAAAGCGGAAATAAAAAGAAAAACTGTACTCGGTTCACACGAGTACAGTTTTTTTGAATACAGACCTTTATACCTGATGATCGCAGCACAACAGGCTTCATCTCTTCAATTCGCATATCTCATCCATAAATCTCTGAAACGCACTCGTAATGTAAAAGTCTTTCCTAAATATAAATACAATTTCTAAGTCTTGATATGCTGCTGGCAGCTGATGAATCCATACATTCGTATGTTGTTCAGAGCAGTCGACTGCAGACTTCGGAAGCAGCGCCGTGCCCAAACCAGCGGAAACACCTTTTATAATGGCTTCCAATGTACCAAACTCTATGATTTTTGGATTTTGAATGCCTGCATCCTCCAGCAATCTTTTGACTCTGGCACGATGAGAACAGCCAGCTCCAAAAAAGAGCATCGGCTGCCGAAGCATGTCTTCCGCCGCTCCTTCCTGTGATGAAATCAAAACCAATTCATCACGGAAAACAGGAATTTGTTTGATATCCGTGTGCTCAACCGGTCCGTATACAAAAGCGCCATCAACATCATGATCTAGAACCTGTTGAATCAAATTGTGCGTATCAGCTGTGTTCACTGATAAATCAACTTCAGGAAAACGTCTGAGGAAGGAGGCCGCATGCTCAGGCAGATGTGTTACCGCTGTTGTTTCTAGCGATCCGATCCGCAAAGGTCCTTTCGGATGCCTGCTCATCTGTGTCGATTTTTCAGCTTCATCTAGCAGTGATAGCACTTGATCAGCATATTGTAAAAGATTTTCTCCGGCAGCGGTCAGCTTGACCCCGCGATTTGTTCGATGAAAAAGCCTGATGTTCAAAACTTCTTCAAGGTTATGAATTCTGGCTGTCACATTCGATTGAACATAATTCAACATTTGAGCCGCTTTCGTTATGTTTCCTTCACGGGCAACAGCCTGAAAAATCTTTAAATCTCTGCTTTCCACAGGCTTTCACCTTCTCGCTATGATTAAAAGTGATATCAGCTATCATTTTTGTTCATTTTACTTGAAGAAAACCGCTATGTAAAATATGTAAAGATATGAAACTACAATTCAATGAGGAGGCAGACAGCATGAAAGCTATTATTCACAACGGAAAAGCAGGACTTCAGGGCTTATCATTGCAAGACGTTCCATCAAAAAAGCCTGGATATGGACAGGTGAAAGTAAAATTAAAATCTGCAGGTCTAAACCATCGTGATCTGTTTTTGATGAATAACAAATCTGAACGAGATCCTCATCTGATACTAGGTTCTGACGGTGCCGGTATTATTGAAGAGGTTGGTGAAGGCGTCAAAAACGTATCTGTTCAAACAGAAGTCATCATTTTTCCGACATTGAACTGGGATTTGACAGAGAATGTACCGCGTGTTCCGGATATATTGGGAGGACCATCTGACGGAACGCTTGCTGAATACGTGATCATCCCTTCGCAAAATGCCTTCAAAAAGCCTTCGTATTTATCCTGGAAAGAAGCAGGCGTTTTGCCTTTATCCGCTTTAACCGCATATCGAGCCTTGTTTACAAAAGCCCGATTGAAAAAAGGTGATCATCTCTTGATTCCTGGAATCGGCAGCGGAGTTGCCACCTATGCTTTATTTATGGCTAAAGCGATCGGAGCGACAGTAAGCGTGACATCCCGCAGTGAGGAGAAAAGAAAAAAAGCGCTCCATCTAGGTGCCGATTATGCTTTTAACAGCTACAGCAATTGGGATGAACAGTTGCAGGGAGAAAAGGCTGATGTTGTTCTTGACAGCATAGGACCCGCCCTCTTTTCGGAATACTTTCGCCATGTTAAACCGAACGGGCGTATTGTCAGCTTTGGGGCAAGCTCAGGGGACGACCTCCATTTTCCGGTGCGCTCTTTATTCTTTCCTCAGATCAATGTATTGGGAACCTCGATGGGAAGCTGTGAGGAATTTTACGATATGCTCGCTTTCGTTGAAAAACATCAGCTGCGCCCTGTAATTGATCGCACATACCCTTTAGAAAAAGCGTTTGAAGCATATACGAGAATGCAGGAAGGCAGACAGTTTGGAAACATCGGAATTATGATGGAATAAAAAAAGAAACCGGCTGGTATACAGGCGGTTTCTCTTATATGATAATCCCCTTTATTTACGGAAGAACTGAACTCCCCATCAAATATCGATCCACTTCGCGCGCCACTTCACGGCCTTCATTAATCGCCCATACGATTAAGCTTTGACCTCTTCTTGCATCCCCTGCGGCAAATACGCCATCGATATTTGTTTGATAATCCCCATATGCTGCACTGATTTTGTTGTTTGCAGAATCAACACCGAACTGTTTCAGCAACGGCTGTTCTGTGCCTTCAAAGCCGATCGCGATGAAGACAAGCTGAGCAGGCCATACTTTTTCCGTTCCGGGCAGCTCGCGGAACTCGTATTTTCCATGCTCGTTTTTCACTTTTTCCATTTGGATGGTATGAAGCTCTTTCAGCTTTCCGTTTTTATCCGCTACCAATTTTTTTGTTTGAATGGAGTACTCTCTCGGATCTCTTCCGAATTTTGCTTCTGCTTCTTCATACGCATATTCAAGCGTAAAGACATGCGGCTGTTCAGGCCACTGATTGTCATTCGTGCGGGCTGGCGGAAGTTTCGGGTGTTTGCCGAATTGGTGCACACTTTTAGCTTTTTGCCGCAGTGCAGTAGCTACACAGTCGGCTCCCGTGTCGCCGCCCCCGATTACGATGACATCTTTCCCTTTGGCATCAATAAATTTCTTGTCTTTAAAGTTAGAATCTAAATAACTTTTTGTCGCAAGTGTCAGGTAGTCCATAGCGTAAAGGACTCCTTTTGAATCTCGCCCTTCAATTAATAGATCCCGCTGTTTTTGCGCGCCTGTACACAAAATCACAGCATCAAATTGCTCCTTCAGCTCATCAGCTGTAATATCAACACCGATTTCTGTGTTTGTGACAAAATCAATTCCTTCTTGCGTCAACAATTTAATTCGGCGTTCTACAATGCCTTTCTCAAGCTTCATGTTTGGAATGCCGTAAGTTAAAAGGCCGCCCGCTCTGTCTGCACGTTCAAAAACAGTGACAGAATGCCCAGCTTGATTCAGCTGATCAGCACTTGCCAGTCCAGCCGGGCCTGATCCAACGATAGCCACGTTTTTGCCAGTTCGTTTTTTAGGAATTCTAGGCTGAATCCAGCCATTCTCAAATCCTTTATCGATAATGGTGCGTTCAATATTTTTAATGGATACGGCCGGATCTGAAATTGCTAATGTACATGATCCTTCACAAGGAGCGGGACATACCCGCCCTGTGAATTCAGGAAAATTGTTTGTTTTCAAAAGACGCTCCAATGCTTCTTTCCATCTGCCTCGATAGACAAGATCATTCCATTCAGGAATTAAGTTGTAAATCGGACAGCCGGATGTAAATCCGTTAATGTCTGCACCGATTTGGCAAAACGGTGTACCGCAATCCATACATCGTGCTCCTTGCCGTTTTGATGCTTCTTCTGACAAAGGAGCAGAATATTCTTTCCAATCCTTTAAGCGAGTGAGAGGGTCCCGCTCAGCAGGTTTTTCTCGTTTGATCTCCATAAATCCAGTTGGTTTTCCCATATTCCTCTCCCCTTCCTTACTGTACTACCGCTTGTTTTTGACCTGATGATACCGTGTTCTGCTTTGGTTTTGTGTTAGCTTCAAAAGCGTACATGACAGCTTCTTCATCTGATAAACCTGCAGCTTTTTGTTCTTCAATACTTGCGAGCATTTGTTTATAGTTTTTCGGAATGACTTTAACGAATTTTTTCACGCTGTCTCCCCACTGATCAAGCAGGTTTGCTGCTTTTTCGCTGTTTGTATAGGCAGCATGTTTTTCAAGCATTGTGTGAATGTGCTGGATTTCTTTTTCATCCTTTAATGATTCAAATAAAATCATTTCAAGATTGCATTTACGTTTAAATGCCTTTACATCTTCGGTGAGAACATAAGCGATCCCGCCGGACATACCTGCAGCGAAGTTTTTGCCTACATCACCGAGTACGATCACACTTCCGCCAGTCATGTATTCACAGCCGTGGTCGCCAATACCTTCTACAACCACATTTACACCGCTGTTCCGAACGGCAAAGCGTTCACCCGCACGTCCGTTAATATATGCTTCACCGCTTGTCGCACCGTAGAAGGCCACGTTTCCGATAATGACGTTATCATCTGAAGCATAATTGAATCCTTCTGGTGACTTGACGATGATTTTTCCGCCAGAAAGCCCTTTTCCGACATAATCGTTTGAGTCTCCGTCCAAATAAAGCGTCATTCCTTTAGGAACAAAGGCTCCAAAGCTTTGTCCGGCTGATCCGGTAAACTGCAGCTTGATCGTGTCTTCTGGAAGCCCTTCTTCTCCATAGCGTTTTGAAATTTCACTGCCTGTTATCGTTCCGGCTACACGGTTTGTATTGTTGATTTCAATTGAAATATCCGCTTCTTTTCCAGACTCGATGGCTTTTTGTACGGCCGGAAGAATTGCTGTGACATCCAGTGATTGATCAATTTTATGATTTTGCGGCGATTGAAATGTCCGTATGCCTTCAGGCTGATAAAGAAGTGTAGACAAATCAAGCTGGCTTGCCTTCCAGTGCGCCTTCGCCCGTTCACTCACATTGAGTGCGTCAGTGCGGCCGATCATTTCATCAAATGTCTTGAAGCCTAAAGCAGCCATGTACTCACGAACTTCTTCAGCAATGAACAGCATATAGTTCACAATGTGATCAGGGTCTCCCATGAACTTTTTGCGAAGCTCTGGATTTTGTGTCGCTACTCCGACAGGACATGTATCTAAATGGCAGGCGCGCATCATGACACAGCCAAGTACAACTAGCGGAGCCGTTGCGAAACCGAATTCTTCAGCTCCGAGTAATGCAGCCATTACAACGTCCCGTCCCGTCATAAGCTTTCCGTCTGTTTCTAACACAACACGGTCGCGGAGCCCATTCAGCATTAACGTTTGATGAGCTTCTGCCAAACCAAGTTCCCACGGAAGCCCTGTATGTTTAATACTGGTTTTTGGAGAGGCGCCAGTGCCTCCGTCATAGCCGCTAATTACAATGACATCTGCAGTCGCTTTGGCAACACCTGCAGCGATTGTGCCTACACCAGCCTTTGACACCAGCTTTACGCTAATTCTTGCGTCACGGTTGGCATTTTTTAAATCATGGATCAGCTGAGCCAAATCCTCAATCGAATAAATGTCGTGGTGCGGCGGCGGTGAGATTAATCCGACACCAGGTGTTGATCCGCGGACATCAGCAACCCAAGGATATACCTTGTTGCCAGGGAGCTGTCCGCCTTCACCCGGCTTCGCGCCTTGCGCCATTTTAATTTGCAGCTCATCTGCATTGACGAGGTAATGGCTTTTGACACCGAAACGTCCGGATGCAATTTGTTTGATCGCACTTCTTCGGTCATCGCCATTTTCGTCTGGAACAAAACGTTTTGGATCTTCTCCGCCCTCACCGCTGTTGCTTTTTCCGCCAAGACGGTTCATAGCAATTGCTAAAGCTTCGTGCGCTTCTTTACTCAAGGATCCAAACGACATCGCACCTGTTTTAAAGCGTTTGACAATCGATTCAGCGGATTCGACTTCCTCCAGTTTCAGCGGCTTACGGTCTCCGTCGAATGCAAACAAGTTCCGTAAAAATCCGATACGTTCTTCATCTGCCGCTTTTGTATATTGTTTAAACAGCTTGTAATCATTTCTGCGGCACGCCCATTGCAGCGTATGAATCGTTTTCGGATTAAACGCGTGATGCTCACCGCCGTTTCTCCATTGAAAATCACTTCCTGATTCAAGCGTTTTGCTGTAATCATCCTGATACGCTTCTCGGTGACGGTGCTGCGCTTCTTCCGCTATTGTTTTGATGTCGATGCCTCCGAGCTGTGATGCTGTACCAGTGAAATAGCGGTCAATTACATCTCGGCTGATGCCTATCGCCTCAAAGATTTGGGCGCCTCTGTAACTTTGAACAGTTGAAATTCCCATTTTAGACATCACTTTGACGACACCTTCAGTGATACTTTTTCCATATTTGCTGACTGCTTCTTCATAACTGATATCCAAACGGCCTTCATCAATTTCCTGCTTGTAGGTTGCATAAGCGAGATAAGGATTGATCGCATCCGCTCCATAACCGATCAAAGCTGCAAAATGATGCACTTCACGCGCTTCGCCTGATTCCACAATTATGCTGACTTTTGTACGCAGCCCTTTGCGGATTAAATGCTGATGCAGCGCGCTGACTGCCAGTAGCGGTGGAATTGGTGTCAGACGTTCGTTCATCTTTTTATCTGATAAAATTAACAAGCTTACGCCATGATTGACGGCTTTCTCTGCTTGTGTGAACATATCCTTTAATCCGCGTTCAAGATCCTCTGAAAACAGCACATCGATTTTTTGGCTTTTTAAATCAGGATGAACAATCGTTTTCAATGCGTAGAACTGTTCATTGGATAAAACAGGTGTATACAGTTTAATGCGGCGAACGTTTCGCTCACTTGGGTGGAGAAGATCGCCTTCTGCCCCGAGCCAGGTCATCGTTGATGTCACAAGCTGCTCACGAATCGCATCGATCGGCGGGTTCGTTACTTGTGCAAACAGCTGCTTAAAGTAGTTAAACAGAGATTGCGCACGGTCTGACAAAACGGCAAGCGGCGCGTCATTACCCATTGAACCGAGAGGATCTTTGCCTTCTTTAATGACAGGGATTAAATATTTTTGAATATCTTCATATGTGTATCCGAATGCCTTCTGGCGAGTAAGAAGATCTGTAAACTGTTCTTCCTCTCTTGATTCAGGATCTGGATTTACTTGGACAAGCTCTTCTTCAAGCCACTTTTGGTATGGATACTCAGTCGCAATTTGTGTTTTGACTTCTTCATCTGAAATAATCCGGCCTTCTTCCAGATCGATTAAAAGCATTTTTCCAGGTTCGAGACGGTTTTTATATAAAATGTTCTCCTGCTCCACTTCAATCACGCCTACTTCAGATGAGAAAATAATATAATCATCTTTTGTTACATAATAACGAGCCGGACGAAGACCATTCCGGTCAAGGACCGCACCGATTTGTTTTCCGTCAGTGAAAGAAATGGCTGTCGGTCCGTCCCACGGTTCCATTAATGAACTATGGTATTCATAGAACGCTCTTTTTTCCTTAGACATATGTGTGTTTTCTGTCCATGGTTCAGGAATAAGCATCATTGCTGTATGTGCCGGCTTGCGTCCAGCCATCACAAAAAACTCAAATGCGTTATCCAAAATGGAAGAGTCACTGCCGTCAGCATTGAGAATCGGCAGAATCTTGTTTAAGTCCTCACCGAAGCTTTCTGATACAAATTGCTGCTCACGCGCTCTCATCCAGTTGATGTTTCCGCGAAGGGTATTGATTTCACCGTTATGAACCAAATAACGGTTTGGATGCGCTCTTTCCCATGTCGGGAATGTATTGGTGCTGAAACGTGAATGGACAAGCGCAAAAGCAGAAACGAATGCTTTATTCTGCAAATCAGAATAAAACGCATCAACCTGTTCAGGTGTTAACAGACCTTTGTACACAATGGTCTGGCTTGAAAGACTGGCAAAATAAAAATCAATACTTTCCGTTACTCCCCAGTTTTCAGCCTGCTTACGAATGACATACAACTTTCGTTCAAAAGACAAATCGTCCTTCAGGTCCGAGCTTGCGCCGATAAATACCTGACGGACAAATGGACAGCTTTTTTGCGCCACTGTTCCGATTTTTCCGACATTTATAGGTACAGTTCTCCATCCAAGAACGGTTTGGCCTTCTTCTTCAATCAGTGCATTAATGTGCTTTTCGATTTTTTTTCTTTCATCTTCCTTCTGTGAGAAAAAGACCATTCCTACCCCATAACGCCCTTTTTCCGGCAGATTGATGTCTTTACACTCTTTCCTAAAGAAAGCATCAGGGATTTGCACCAGCAAGCCAGCTCCGTCTCCTGTATCCGGATCACTGCCTTGGCCTCCTCTGTGGTCTAGCTGGCAAAGCATCTTAAGCCCTTGTTTGACGATGTCGTGCGTTTGTTTGCCCTTTAAGTGTGCATATAGGCCGATTCCGCATGCATCATGTTCAAATTCAGGACGGTAGAGACCTTGAGCTTTTGGCATTTGATTGTATGTCATAATTCCACTCCCCCGATCAATTTCCGATAATAACGGTCATAAAATCTAACACTCTATAATCATTGTAGGTTTTCAAAACGATATAAACAATATATAATTTAGATCAAAAGAATCTCAAAATGAGATAGATGGATGTGAGATAAAAATGGAGCTGCGCCAACTGCGTTATTTTATGGAAGTAGCTGAAAGAGAACACGTGTCAGAAGCCGCTGATCATTTGCATGTGGCCCAATCTGCAATCAGCAGGCAAATTGCAAATCTTGAAGAAGAATTAAATGTGACGTTATTTGAGCGTGAGGGGAGAAATATCAAACTCACGCCGATCGGAAAAGAATTTTTACATCATGTGAAAACGGCGATGAAAGCCATCGATTATGCCAAAGAACAAATTGATGAGTATCTTGATCCCCATCGCGGAACGGTAAGGATCGGCTTTCCTACAAGTCTTGCCAGCCAGCTTTTGCCGACTGTCATTTCAGCATTTAAAGAAGAATACCCGAACGTTGAATTTTTGCTGCGTCAAGGCTCCTATAAATTTTTGATTGAAGCTGTCAGAAACCGTGATATTGATCTGGCCTTATTAGGACCGGTGCCGACGAATTTCCCTGACATAACAGGGAACATATTATTCACAGAAAAGATTTACGCGCTTGTTCCATTAAATCATCCGTTAGCCAAACAAAAAACAATTCATTTAATCGACTTGCGCAACGACCAATTTGTTTTATTCCCGGAAGGATATGTGCTTAGAAAAATGGCAATTGACGCCTGCAAACAAGCTGGTTTTGCTCCTCTCGTTTCTACAGAAGGTGAGGATTTGGATGCGATTAAAGGCTTGGTGTCCGCTGAAATGGGCGTTACCCTTCTGCCGGAAAGCACTTTTGCTGAAACGATACCGCGTTTCACTGTGAAAATTCCAATTGAGTTCCCTCAGGTAAAACGAACTGTAGGAATTATCAAACCGAAAAATAGAGAGCTTGCTCCGTCTGCGAATGATTTTTATGAGTTTGTCATTCAATTCTTCTCTAAACTGGAGCAGTATCAATAAAGAATAAACCCGACCTTCTATTTAAAGAAGCTTCGGGTTTTTTACTGAAAATTATTTTACAGGCAAAGATAAATCCACATGGCAAACAAATGCTTCCTGATCTATCACAGTTTGGTTTTTCAGCTCTTCCTTCTCTTTGGGTTCTTGAAGCTGTACAGAAGAGTAATTGACGATTCCGAGCCCAATTTCTGCTCCTTGTGAATCCATCAGCCGAACAACTGATCCGCTTTTGAATTTCCCTTTAATCTCCTGTACACCATCCAGATCTAAACTCGATTGGCCATTTGTGATTTTTCGCGAATAATCATCTGATAAAATGAGTTCGCCTTCCGGGCCGGAGTTAAAAGCGATCCACTGCTCCTTTTGATTCAACGGAAGCGTTCCCTCAGCTTCAAAGTAAGTGCCTTCCGCTTCTTCATGAACGGCTTGATACAAAATATCGCTTGCATCTGCCTGGCCAAGAAATCCTTTAATGCCAGACGCCATTACAATTTTAAACGCGTCAAGCTTAGAGCGCATGCCGCCAGTGCCGATGTCGCTGCCTGAGTCACCTGCACACGCTTCGATGTCAGCCGTTATCTCGCTTACCCGCTTCATCCGCTTTGCTTCTGGATTTGTACGCGGATTGCCGTCATATAGTCCGTCGATATCTGATAAAATCACAAGCATATCTGCGTCAATTAATCCCGCAACTTTTGCTGCAAGCGTATCATTGTCGCCAAACTTCAGCCGATTGACAGTAACTGTATCATTTTCGTTGATAATCGGGATGATGCCGCGTTCGAGGAGTACATTCATTGTATTCCGGACATTATTATAACGATATTCATCAGAAAAATCGCTTCTCGTAATTAAAATTTGGGAAGCAACATAGCCGTGTGCCAAAAACAGCTTTGAATAAGCTTCCATCAGCAGGCCCTGGCCGATTGAGGCGGATGCTTGTTTTTCCGGAAGCTTCTTCGGTCTATGGATAAACCCGAGCTTCCGATATCCAGCGGCCACTGCGCCAGACGACACTAAAATCACTTCATAGCCTGCGTCTTTGAGTTTGACAACTTGATCGACCAACGCTTCTAATTTTCGGATGCTGATTTCTCCATGAAGGCTTGTTAATGAACTGCTTCCAATCTTCACAACGACTCTTTGCATGTTTGTATCAGGTGTCACTTGATCACTCCTGATAGCAGGGCTGTTGTTTTTTCAATATCGTTGCTGATTTCCTTTGAACGCCTTGCAGCATGCGTGATCGCTTGAGAAATCGCTTCTCCGCCGCCGCTCTTTTTCAAGGCGTGCAGCCCTGCAGCTGTTGTTCCGTTCGGTGATGTGATATGATCTCTTAATACTTCAGGCTGTTCTCCTGTTTCTATGAGCATTTTTGCGGCACCTAAAAGTGTTTGCGCGCCGATGCTTCGAGATAATTGTTTATCGAGGCCTGCCTCTTCGCCTGTCTTTTCGATGAATTCCATTAAATAATAAAAATACGCGGGTCCGCTGCCCGCAATCCCGGTGAATATGTCCATTTGATTTTCTTGGATTGTATAGACTTCACCCATGCATCCAAGCAATGATTCAGCCAGCTCCCGCTGATCTTCTGATACATACTTGCCCAGCGCAATGGCTGTTGCAGATGCGCCGATCATACTGGAGGTATTGGGCATTACCCTGACAACTGGCTGCTGATTAAGCAATGATTGTTCAATAAAAGAGGTTGTTATGCCGGCAAGGACCGACAATAGTAATTGATGGGGTTGAATACGTGATTTTAATGATGACAGAGCGCTTTCAGCGTCTTTTGGCTTCATGGCCAAAATAAGCACATCCATGTCTTCAATACGGATTTGGTTCGGCGAGGCGCCTTTAATTCCATATTGAAGTTCAAGTTCCGCTAATCGCTCTGTATTGCTGCGGTTTGTAACGCAGATGTTTTGCTTCGGGATTTTGTTGGCACGAACGATACCTGATATCATTCCTTCTGCCATAGATCCTGCTCCTATAAAAGCTACTTTTTTTTGATCAAAGATCGGTAACATCTCCTTTGTTCGCTTTTTTGTTCGCATTTCCACACGTTTAAAATGTTACCACTTGTGGAAATGATGTCAAGTGTGAAGGTCATCACTGATGTGTATTGTTTCTTTTCGACAAATATGTATCTTGCAGAACAAAAACACCCGATGCACATTGCTGTGCGGGTGTTTGTTTCTATTAAAAATTATCCGCAATCGCTTTTTCAATCAGGTTTTTACAGCGATCCAACTCAACTTTCAGCTGCTTTTTATATAGTTTGGCAGCTTCGTAATCTTTAAATTGATAGAGAACGACTTCCTGAAGTTTGGCACCTTCTTTTTTTACTTTGATTTGCTTTAATATCCCGTCATCAAGAAGCTCATGCAAAGACCGATATACTTCTGTATGATTTGGTTTAAAACCAATCTCTTTAAATTCAGATCGAAGCACCTCAAGCAGCTTTAATCCGTAGAGCCTCTCCTGCTCTGTCATTGTTATCATATAAAGCTTCAAAAATGCGCGCTGTTTAACTAAAAAACCAGTTGAACTTCTTTTTTCTTCTTTCATGATACGCACTCCTTCCTTTATAACTGAGAACACCATGTACTAAATTTTCAATTTTATATTATTGTTTTCCTTCTTATATTAAAGACTGTTATATCCAGTTATCTTGTATTCATTACATATAAGAGGAAAAGCAGAAAAATAAAATATCAAATGAACATTTAGTATATAGTTTTTTTAGTTCTATTATAACCTTTATTATCGTTATCTTCAATTTAAATGGATAATAAAAAAAGCTTGTCGCATGACAAGCTTCTCATTTTTACGGATTTGTTGACCATAATCCAGCTGTTTTAATGAAAATTCGCGGATCTAATTTCAA
>NZ_MSRC01000022.1 GCF_010093085.1 Bacillus sp. SKDU12
CTCTCCTCTCACGCATACTTCGCATCCTGATGCATGGACAGAGCCTCCATTCTATCCGTTTCGCTTCTAGCCTTCAGACTTCCCGGCATCCTGATATCCTTCCGACACGCCGGACCCCGGATAGCCTCCATACATGCCGGACCCCGGGTAGCCTCCATACATGCCGGACCCCGGATAGCCTCCATACATGCCGGACCCCGGGTAGCCTCCATACATGCCAAATCCAGGACGGCCGATGCCATCGCCAAAACCAGGTCCGCCATAGATCTGTCTTGTATCAGTATCAGTCATATTCACTCTCTCCTTCACGTAGGTTACAGTCCAGAATATGAACTTATCTGTCAGATCGTATAGGCGGCGGCCCACATAACAAAAAAAAGCAGGCTGTGATAGCCTGCTCATTTCTTATTCACCTAAATCAACGTTATGGTACACCTGCTGAACATCTTCCAAATCCTCTAACGCGTCAATCAGCTTTTCAAACTGTTCCTTCGCATCATCTGGAAGCGTTACTTCACTCTGCGCAAGCATCGTCAGCTCGGCAACCGAGAATTCCTCAACGCCTGCGTTTTTAAACGCCTCCTGCACCGCATGAAATTGATCTGGTTCGGCATACACGATTACACTTTCATCCTCTTCTAAAATGTCACGAACATCAACATCCGCTTCCATCAGGATTTCCAGCGCCTCATCAGCTGTTTTACCGTCCACACCGATAACAGCCGTCGCATCAAACATGTAAGCAACAGATCCGCTCACACCCATGTTGCCGCCGTTTTTCCCGAACGCCGCACGCACTTCCGGCGCCGTACGGTTTACATTATTCGTTAGTGCATCAACGATGATCATTGATCCATTCGGCCCGAAGCCTTCATAACGAAGCTCATCGAAATTCTCTTCCGCTCCGCCCTTCGCCTTCTCAATCGCACGTTCAATGATGTTTTTCGGTACGCTGTAAGTTTTCGCACGCTCAAGCACAACCCTCAGCGCCTGGTTAGATTCTGGATCAGGCTCGCCCTGCTTCGCTGCCACATAAATCTCACGGCCAAACTTGGCATAAATCCGACTCGTATTCGCGTCTTTAGACGCCTTCTTCTCTTTAATATTGTTCCACTTACGGCCCATGATGCTCCACTCTCTTTCATATATATCAATCTGTATTTTGTTATTCACTTTATCCATTATACCTCAAATGGTTTGATTGTTTCGAGTGTCTTGCGTTAGAAATAGAAGGAATCCAAGATGAACTTCGTCCGTAAAGCAAGAAAAAAGCCCTAGCTAAGGGCTTTCTTCTCCTGATCAGTCATACTATTTTGAGGGGAATGATCGATATACGTCGTGTTTCGATCTGTTGATTCTTTAACATCGCCGGAGTTTGTCAGGAACGGAAACGAAATACCTCCACAAATCAGGGTCACACCAAGGCACATCATCACTTTTTTCTTAATAAGCATATAAACACTCTCCTTTTTGAATATCTTCTTGCGCTTTCAGCACGATTCGATAAAACGCGGCAGCGCGCTCGAAATGACAGCGGCTTTCAAAAACAGCGGCAGCGCTGCGGGCACATGTTTCAATGTAAGCGTACATGTTCTTTTTTTCAAAATAGGCTAACATCTCAAAGATGCTGCTCTCATCAATACTCTCTTTGTACACCGCCTGCAAAAATGTGTACAATTGTTTATAAAGAGGCCACGCCTTAGGAGATGTTGTGACATGCTCCAGCCCTTCTTCTATGAACTGAAACGCCTTCTGTTTTTGGCCTGCTTTACATAATGTCCAGCTTAAGCCAAACAACACTTTGGGAAGCAAGCCAGCTACTGTTTCTCTGCTTAGTTTCACCGCTTGTTGAAAGTATTGTATGGCCATCTGATAGTCTCCTGAACGGTCGTAACTATTCGCAATGTTCAACAGGGAAATGGCGATAAACTGGTCGTTTTGACTATCCAGTGCCAATTCCAGCGCCTTTTCTAAATTCTGAATCGCTCTATCATAGTGCTTGAAGTCATCATAGTTGCCCGCGATCACAAACAAGCTTTGTATGGTTCTAATGCTGTATAGTGGATGTTTACGGTAAATGTCTAAGGCTTGAAGGATGTGATGCATTGACACATGGTTTTGCTTCATATGATAAAACGCTTCTGCCACTTTAAAATGGAATTCAGCCTTCTCAATTTCATCTGACAAAAACGGCAGTTCATTTTCCGCCTCGCGATAAAACTTGATCGCTTTCACATATTCTTTTTGATCAAATTCATACATGCCGCGGAAAAATAAAGAGTAGTATTTCAAAAGACCTGTGAGTTTTTTCTGAGGAGTTTCAATCGTTTCCAGAAGCTCTGTCACTGTAGGGCGATTCCCGTATGTTTGTCCCGGCTCTAAATAATCCAGCATCAGCTGGTGCCGAAAACACATAAGAGAATAATAGATCAGCAAATCCTGATCCTCTTCCATCTGCTGAATGTCCTGCTCCACCTCCGCTTTCAGAATCTCAGCATCCGGAACACTGAATTGACGAATCATCTTGTACCATTCATTAATTTTTACACCAACATGCGAAGATGGTATGGCTTGACTCAATGGTTTCCCTCCCTTTCTGTAAGATATGTCATATTCTATCAATCCCAAATTTTGAAAACAAGAGAATAGGAAGAATTTGCTTTTTCATCCTGTCAAAAGCTTTCAAATCCCTTTTTCATCCTTTACAAATAAAAATAAAAGAGTGCAAATCTATGAAAAGATTCTATGTAAAGGAGAATGCCGATGCCAGTCACACAAGTGATCATTAGACTTTTCATCGCCTTTATCATATTGCTGGTGTTAACAAGACTGATGGGCAGAAAAGAGATCTCCCAGCTGCCCTTTTTTAACTTTATTTCAGCCATGTCCATTGGAACGATCGGAGCCTCGCTTGCCATTGACTCAACCATCAGTACCAAAAATGGAATAATCGCCTTGTTGGTATGGAGCGCTTTTACAATCATCATCGGGTTTCTGGATATTACATTTCCCGCCGTTCGGTTCGCGGTTCACGCCAGTCATTCTGCGCTCAAAAAAGCTCGAATTGATATCGATACTTTACAATCTTTACTTCGAAAAAAATATCTTTTCAATTGCCAAAGTGGATGATGCTTTTTACGAATCAGACGGCACTGTATCTATTTTGAAAAAGGAAGTACACCAAAGCGTGACAAAACAGGACATGAACATGCAAGGAGAAAACAAAAAAGTATCTCATTCCGCTTCAGTCATAGCTGATGGAAAAGTGAAAGAAGGCAACTTAAAAAAATTGCATCTGAACAGACAATGGCTGATGGTTCGGCTAAAGGAAGCCGGCACCCAACATCCTAAAGAAGTATTTTACGCAGAAGTTCAAACAGACGGCACTCTGTATATCGTTAAAAAAGAGGATCTCACTTGAATAAAAAAGGTGGAAACAGTCTGCTCTCACTGTTTCCACCTTTTTTCAAACTGAATGTTATACTGCTTGTTTACAAGCCTCAGCACATGAAAAACAAGCTTCAGCGCAATCCTGAAAATGCTCTTTGTCATGCTTTTTGCATTCATTTCCGCAAGCCTCACAAATCGCAGCGCAAGCCTGTGTCAGCTCAGAAACAAACGGCGTGCCTCTTACAATCGCTTGCGCTACAAACGCACAAATATCAGCACAATCCCGGTCCAACCGAATGCAGTCTGCCATCATATTCTCATTTTCTTCTTTTAAACAGGCGTCATAGCAACGATTGCACGCAACCATGCAGTCGTGCAGCGCCTCAACTAATGATTGATATTGTTCATATGCCATTCGTAAACCCTCCTATGAATATGATTCCATTTATACCGTATCCGCTTCATTCGCTCGTAAAACATGACACTCTAACAAAAAAGGCCTATGTCTGCAAACAGATACATTGCGACATAAACCACTCTCGATTTACAAAAAAAGAACTCCTCAATGGAAGTTCTCACTTATTTATCTCATAGGATTGCTTGATCAACCCCATGATATATTCAATATGTTCGTCATCTTTTATGAAAATCTCATAGTCTCCATTTCCCCAGTGGCCGGTCTCAGAGACATCTCGCATTCTCTCTTCAGGGTCATGCAATTCTCCCTTTTTCATATTCACCCACACCTTAAGCCCGCTTTTTAATAGAGAAATATCCGCGAAGTTCCGCTTATTTGCCGTAAACGCGATATACATTTTTGTCGGTTTAATTGAAATATGCTCGCCCAAATTTAAAATGAATTCCTTTAGCTGCTGATAAAGCTCTATGATATCAAATGTCTTCTCTGCAAGGTGGTCCTCTTCAGAAAACACTTTGATTTCTTTGCTGACCTCTTGAATGGTCTCACTTTGCCGCGAAATCGTCTTAATTGACTCGGATACGCCCTCAGCCTTCATTTGGTTTAGATGGATCAAATCATTTTCGTACCTTTTCATCTCCCACAATTCAATTGGCAGATCTTTAAAATGGATGGACTGCTTTTGATACACCGTAAAAACAGGCGCTATAAACATCACCTTCGACTGCGACCAGTCTACATCATCCCGCTTTAACGGACGCTCATCATTCTCATTGTACTCAAGAATAAAATCAGCCTTATGATTGAGCATTGCCGCTAAATAAGCATAGCCCTGATCAACAACACTAAAGTTCTTCGAATTTTTATACTCGATAATCACAAAAGATTTCGTCTCTTCATCAAATGCCAACGTATCAATGCGAAAACGGCTGATCCTGAATTCGGATTTCACAAACTTGAGACCCAACATCTGCTGAAGATTGGCTTCACATAAATCCTGAATCTCTTTTTCTTTTTTAAACGGTTTCTCACGGACAGCCTCTCTCATCCCGACCCGTGGTAAAATTTTGATAGTGAGCGCACAAAAGAAGGGAAATGGTCATGAAAGTATTTGAAGCAAAAACGCTACTTTCGGAAGCGACAGATCGGGCAAAAGAGTACAAAGGACTAAGAACGCAAATGATCAGCTTGAGAAAAGCATTAAAAAGCATTGCTGATCTAAGTGACAGCGAGTTCTCAGGGAAAGGCGCCAGCAATATCAAAGCCTTCTACAACGACCATGTCGGCGTCACCGACCAATGGATCGACTACATCGACATGAAAATCGCATTTTTCAACAGCATCGCCGGAGCAGCCGAAGACAAAGGCCTTTCAAACTCATACATCGAAGAATCCTTTCTGGAGCACGAGCTGGCAAATGCCCATAAAAAATCGAAATCCATCATGTCCGAACAGAAAAAAGCGATGAAAGACATCCTGAACGATATCGACGACATCCTCCCGCTCGACCTGTTTTCAACAGAAACCTTCAAAGACGAGCTGGCTGATGCCAATGACAAACGCAAAAAAACGCTAGAAAAGCTAGATGCTTTGGACGAAGACCTGCAGACAGAATACGCCCTGTCAGAACCAAACGAACAATTCATCAAGTCCGATTTCCAAAAGCTCCAAGAAGCAACGGGCAAAGGCAAAAACGCAACGCCCATCCACTACAACGCCAAAGCGTACCGTGAGAGTGACATACATAAGAAAACAGGCGACATTGAAAAGCGGACGGATGCTTACTTGAAGATTAAGAAGGAGGAAGCGAAGGAACGCGAGATTGAAAAACTGAAAGAAAGACTGAAAAACTACGATTATGCAGATGCTGATGAATTCTACTCAATGGCAAAAACGATCGGCTATGAAAATCTGACAGCAGAACAGCAAAGATACTTCACCCAAATTGAAAACACGCGTGAGCTTGAAGCAGGCTTCAAAGGGGTTGCCGTCGGCCTTTATGATTCCGGAAAAGACGCGGTCGTAGGCCTGTGGGATATGGTCACAGATCCGGGCGGAACCGTTGAAGCCATTACAGGAGCAGTGGCTCACCCGATCAAAACGTATGAAGCCATTTCAGCAGCAATCGAAGAATCGTATCAAAAAGACATGGTGAATGGTGACACCTACTCACGAGCAAGATGGGTGTCATATGCGGTGGGCACTGTTGTCACATCAGTTGTCGGAACAAAAGGCGTAGGTGCCGTCTCCAAAACAGGCACAGCTGCCAAAGTGACAACAAAAGTAAAAAAAGCAGCAAGCAAATCAGCAAAAGCCCAAAAAGCCATAACGGTCTCAAAACAAACCGTTGATCAGATTAAACAAAAGGTAAACACAGGCATTGAAGTATCAAAAAAACACGTCAAAACCAAGTTAAATCAAATCGGAGATCTCACACTTGCGGATATTCTCCCGTATCATCCCCGTCATGACTTAGTGCCGGCGGGAGTACCTTACAACGCAGTCAACGGGGTTACACTAAAAGAAGGACTGCAGAAATTCGCCAAAGTCATCCTGCCGAAACCATACGGAACCTCAGCAAGCGGAAGACGAACTCCAGCGCCACATGTACCGCCAGTAACCGTCAAATACGGCGAGCATTACGCAAAATGGAGCAGAAAGAAAGTGCTGAAGCCGAATGTTGTCTATAAAACAAAAGAAGGCTACACTTACACCACTGACAACTATGGTAGAATTACAAGTGTCAAAGCAGACTTGCAGCTGGGAGAAGCAAAACGTAACCAATATGCACAGTCTAAAGCAGGTAAACCAGACCGGCTGACAGATGACGACGGAGGCCATTTAATCGCCACCCAATTCAAAGGCTCAGGCCAGTTTGACAATATCGTGCCGATGAATTCTCAGATTAATAGGAGCGGCGGGAAATGGTACAAGTTAGAACAGGCATGGTCGCAGGCGCTTAAAGAAGAGCCTCCAAAAAAGGTTACTGTCACAATTGAAAATGTATATGAGAGCGATTCGTTAAGACCCACTTTATTTGATATAACATATAAAATTGGAGAAGAAAGAACAAAGAGCATAACAATTAGAAACCAATTTGGAGGCTGATGAAAATGGAAACTGCTAAAATAGAACAACTATATCAAAAGATTGCTGAAAAAATAAATGATATGATTCCCTCCGAATGGATGAGGGTTACTCTATATGCCGAAATTTTGGATGACTCCAGAGAAGTTTATTTTTTCTTTAACACACAAGAAGACGAAGAATATATTTATTCACACGATATTCCAGAAAATTTCCAAGTAAGTAATCGAATTTACAAAAATATGCTACTAGACCTTCAAGATTTATTTGATGAATTAAGGGATGAATTTAAAAAGCAATCCTCAGATATTTGGACTAACCTCACACTAAATTTAGAAAGAAATGGGGAGTTCTCAATTGATTATGATTATGAAGATGTACTGGCTTCAAAATATACTGATACTGAGCGACAAGTAATTTGGGAATATAAGCACTTGGGAATTACGCCAATGAGCGAGAGCAGCAGAAAGTTCCTTGAACAATATCTAAATGAACAATCGGATAATTAAATGAAACAATGTAGTTTTTTATTTACAGATGGTTAAGGATTATTTAAATATTAAATAATGCCCTCAACAATTCAAAGTTAAAGGTTAATCTAATGGAAACTCAAAAAATGGGTGAACTATATCAAAAGATTGCTGAACATCTAAATGAAATGATTCCATCGCAATGGGAAAAGATCATTTTATATGCTGAAATACTTGATGACTCAGCAGATATATACTATTATTTTACAACACCAAATAATAGTGATTACTTATATTCTCATTATATACCTGGAAAATTTAATGTAAGCGAAGAAATTTACGATCAACTGCTGATTGAACTTCAAGAGCTATTTGAAGAACTAAAAGAAGAATTTAAACTAGGCAACCAAGATATTTGGACTAATCTCACTTTAAAATTAGAAAACACCGGAAAGTTTTCAATTGATTATAATTATGATGATGTTTTATCGTCTGAACTTAATGACCTTCAAAGACGAGATGTTTGGAAATATCAAAATTTAGGGATATTGCCTGAAGATTAGAACGATAAAGAATTTGTAATAAGCTACTTCGGTCTATAAATCAATAATGGCTCAGCGCTTCTCTGCTGGGCTATTTTTGATAACTAAGATTTCTCGACGATTGAAGGTGAAAAGATTGGAAACTAAAAAAATGGGTGAATTATATCAAAAGATAGCCGAGCAAATAAATGAGATTATACCGTCAGAGTGGGAGAAGGTTGCTCTTTATGCCGAAATTTCAGATGATTCTTCAGAAGTTTACTTTTTCTTTACTATTCCACAAAATCAGGAATATATATATTCACACGATATTCCTGAGCACTTTAATGTTGATGAAGATATATATGACGAACTTCTATATGAATTGCATGATTATATCGAAGAGTTACGAAATGAATTTAAAACAAACAATGAGGACTTATGGACAAACCTCACTTTGCATCTAGAACGAAGCGGGAAGTTTTCAATAGATTATGATTACACCGATGTTATTGCCTCAGACTTAAACGGTACTCAACGACAAGTAGTGTGGGAATATGAAAATTTAGGAATATTGCCTGAAGATGAGGATGATAAACAGTTTGTAATAAACTACTTCGCTTTATAATTCAAAAATAGCTCAGCTTTTTACTGCTGGGCTATTTTATATTCTCAGGTTGGCTTTTATGGAAACCGAAAAAACAAATCCTATTATAAAATTTGTTAACCGATCAACAAATAAATTGATTGCTTCTGAATGGGTTAAAGTTTTCTATACGACGAGATTTTAGATGATTCTAGACTTCTCTTTAATACAGAGGATATTAAGGTTTTATATTTATCTCATATCTCTTTATAAAAGGAGCAACATTTTGACAGTAAGAAGAGAATTAATAAAACAAATTAATTTAACAATCACAGCAATAAAAACAAACAATCAAAAGTATCCAACTCCAATGGTGAAAAACATATTAAAAAGATATGAGGAAGCCAAAGAATTTATCCTTCAATCATCGGATGAGCAATTCGAAGAAGACCTCTCTAAAGTTAAAAATAAACTAGATACCCTGACAAGAGCATATCTAGAATCAGCTAACGACTACATGAATCCTATGCTCAAGGAAATGCATAGGACAGAAAAACTACTAAAAAAGTATGATGAAACTGGTAAGTCATAATCACCGCAATCTAAAATTCAAAAATCGGAGTTGCACTAACCCACTCAAAACCAAATATAACGCGAAACGCCCAAACTGCCATTTGCGGATCACACCGAAAATTTTTTTTGCGGTCTCTCAACCCCTTCCTATTAAATTTCAGTATTGATAAAATTTACATAATTAGTGAGCAGAGGAAGGGTGAGGAGTTTGGGCACGATTTCGTCTCCGCACGTTGGGATGAAAATTAATGAGTGGAACCGGCATATTCAAAAGTTTAATGTGACTGACGCTGAAATGCTTAAAGCTGAGATCGAACGGGATATTGACGTCATGGAAGAAGACCAAGACCTCTTGATTTACTATCAGCTCATTACATTTCGTCATCGGCTTATGATCGACTATGTGATTCCATCCGAAGGAAACCAAATGGAGTTATCAGAATATCTAAAGAGAATAGAAGGCAGCAACAGAAAAATAGAAAAACTCGTTGAATACTACTATTACTTTTTTCAAGGAATGTATGAATTCAAAGAGGGCAATTTCTTAAGTGCCATTTCATTCTATCAAAAAGCGGAAAATACAATTCCCTATATTTCAGATGAAATTGAGCGGGCGGAATTTTATTTTAAAATGGCTGAAGTATTTTATCATATGAAACAAACCCACATATCCATGCACTATTCTTCTCAGGCGTATAACATCTATAAAACACACGACCTTTACTCAGTCCGCCGCATACAATGCCATTTTGTAATCGCAGGAAACTACGACGATTTAGAAAGTTATGAAAAGGCGCTCCCTCATCTCGAAGAGGCACTCAAAGGCGCACGGCTCCTTGAAAGCAAAAACAAGCGGATTTACGGCCAAGCTTTATTCAATATTGGAAATTGTTATCTTAAAATGGGGGAATTGACGAAAGCAGCAAAATACATGGAGAAATCGATACTCCAATTTAAAAAATCAAATTTCAACAACTTGACACAAGCTTACCACGATTTAGCCTTAATTTATTTTCTCCAACATAAACAAGAACAGGCAGTGGATTGTTTCAAAAAAGGCGTACGCTTCGCATGTAAATTCGGCGATGGCCTATTTAAAATCATGTTTGAAGGATTACAGGCGCTGTTTATCAAAAAAGAAGATGCGTCCATTTTATTAAACATTTTCAACAAATTAGAGACATCCCAAAGATATCCTTATATGGAAGAGTTGGCATTATCAGCCGCAAAGTTTTATACTGAAATTGGGCAGATGGATGATTCTGTTATCTGTTTCAAAAAGATGGTTCATGCCCGCAAACAAATTCAGAGAGAGATTGTTTGTATGAAATGTAAACTGACTTTGTGCGCTGTAATTGCTTTAATCGGTGTAAGCTTTATCAGTTCTTCCTTAGGAAATGAAGTAAACGTAGCATCCAGAAACATGACAAGCAAAGCTGCAAACGATTCAACGAACTCCCTAGCAGACAAAGCCATCTTTGACAAGGAAATGACGATTGCAGAAAACGGAACGCTTGGTTAAGAACGAAACGCAGCTTAGGCTGTGTCTCGTTTTTTGAAGAAATAGGTGAGAAGGCGATAGAATGTTTTATGTTCAAACTCTTATATGCAGACCAAACAAAATCCTTAAAAAACAAGATAGGTGGAAGTAATGTATAACCAATTAAGAGAAATTGTTAACCTCTTAGAAAAGATAAATAACCACTGTCAAACAAATACAATTTCCGTTGAACAATCCAAAGAACAACAAGACAATCTAAATGACTTATCTGCAATAATAAACGATATGGATAAACTTCTACAAAAGAGTAAACGCATTGATCTTAACAATGTTCAAGATGCTGATCTACTCTTGTTCGAAATCCACAAAATGACAACCTCACTTGAATGGCATATATCCGAAATAAGTGATTTAAATATAAGATTGCTAAAGAAAAACATGGAAGCATAAGCATTTGCTTTAACAATAAAAAAAGGCAACACCCAACAAAGGGGTTAGTTGCCTTCTCTAATTTCAAGCACAGCCACACACTCCACATGATTCGTATGCGGAAACATATCCACAGGCTGCACTTCGCGCGTCTGATACCCGCCATCCTCAAGCACCCGCAGGTCTCTTGCAAGCGTGCCAGGATTACAGGACACATACACCACCCGCTTCGGTTTCATCTCCACAATCGTCCGCAGAAGGGCTTCGTCGCAGCCTTTTCTTGGCGGGTCGACGACGAGCGTGTCGGCCGTAATGCCTTCTTCGTACCACTTTGGTATCACGGTTTCCGCTTCTCCAACTGCGAATTCCGCATTTGTGATGCCGTTCAGCTCAGCGTTTCGTTTCGCATCCTCAATCGCTTCCGGCACAATTTCAACGCCGTACACTTTTTTCGCTTGCTTTGCCAAGAATAGAGAAATCGTTCCAATGCCGCAGTAGGCGTCAATGACGGTTTCTTCCCCTTGCAGCTCAGCGTATTCAAGCGCTTTGTCGTAGAGCACTTTTGTTTGCTCCGGGTTGACCTGATAGAACGATCTGGCGGAGATGGCAAATTTGACGTCTCCGATGAGGTCGTAGATGTATTCTTCGCCCCAGATGACATTTGTTTCGTTGCCAAAGATCACATTTGTTTTAGTCGGGTTGATGTTTTGCACGATGGATTTGACGTGCGGGAATTGTGCTGTGATGTCTTCGATAATCTTCGCTTTGTGCGGGAAGTCGTTCGTTCTTGTGATGAAGACGATCATCATTTCGCCTGTAACGACGCCGTATCTGACCATGATGTGGCGGAGCCAGCCTTTGTGGCGTTCTTCGTTGTAGGCTTTGACATCATAGTTTGCGCAAATGTCTTTGACAGCTTGGACGGCTTCGTCGTTTTTGGATTGCTGGATCAGGCAGGCACTCATGTCGATGATGTCATGGCTTCTTTGCTGATAAAATCCGGCGACGAGGCCGCCTTCCCGTTCTCCTACTGGCACCTGTGCTTTGTTTCTGTAGTTCCACGGATCTTCCATGCCGAGTGTCGGGTGTACAGTGACGTTTGACAGGTCCAGCTTACCGATCCGTTCTAAGACGTCTTTGACTTGTTTTTGTTTAAACAAGAGCTGGCCTTCGTACGTCATGTGCTGGAGCTGGCAGCCGCCGCATTGCTTGTAAATCGGGCATGGAGCGTCGGTTCTGTGCGGGCTTTCTTCCTTCAGCTCGATCAAGCGGCCGAAAGCAAAGCCTTTTTTGACTCGTGTCACTTTGATTTGGGCTTTTTCCTCAGGCAAAGCGTTCGGCACAAAGATCGGGAAGCCCTGCACCTTCGCGACGCCCGCTCCCTCGTGGGTCAAATCCTCAAATATCACGTCGTAGTATTCGTTTTTTTCTACTGGGGGTTTCATTTTCATGTATGTTCACCTCTTGTTTTAAGCGAAAGAAAAACTTGGCCTATTCAAGCCAAGTTTCAGCGTGTAGGCAAACCTTCGCATTCGTTGTCAGTCCTGTTCTTCGGTGCTCACGTAAAAAGATCAGCGGCTAAAAACTAGAGCGTCCTGCTCAAACGCCGCTGTCACCGCATCCTGCGGAAGTGCGCCCGATGCTCGCCCTTCCTAGACTTCAAAGGTTTTCAATCACGCTGAAAAGATGACAAAATCCTAAAACGAAAACTGTTTTAGGATTTTGTCAACATTCTGAGCTTGGCTTACCAAGCCAAGTTTTAGTCATCCAGCTGTTCCGCTTTCTCCTTCGGCATGACGACGTGAATGTGTCGGTACAAATTCACGAATTCGCCCGGCAGCATGCCGCCGTACTCGCCGTCCAGATTCAGCTGCATCTTTTCTGATACATTGACTTTCACGCGGTTCGCTTTTGTATAAATAATGTGCTGATCGTTGATATGTTCTCCGCGAAGCGCCATCGTTGCGACTCTGATAAATTCAGCAAGATTTGCTTTCTTTAATATCATCAAATCAAACATGCCATCATTCAGGCTGGAATCCGGCGCGAGTTTTTCGAACCCGCCGACGGAATTTGTCAGCGTGACTAAAAACAGCATGATTTCACCTTGAAACAGCTTGCCGTCATATTCAATCTCGACTTCTGTCGGACGAAGTGAAGGCAGCATTTCCATTCCTTTTAAATAATAAGCAAGCTGGCCGAGCATCGTTTTGAGTTTGCTTGGTACGTCATACGTCAGCTCTGTCAGACGGCCTCCTCCGGCGATATTGATAAAATACTGGCCGTTCACCTGTCCGATATCAATCGGGCGGGCAACGCCGTTAATGACCGTATCTGCCGATTTTAAAATATCCTCACGCGGAATGCCGAGCGCTCTGGCGAAGTCGTTTGTTGTGCCGACAGGAATGACACCGAGTGTCGGACGCTTGTCTAAAGGCGCAAGCCCGTTGACGACCTCGTTGATGGTTCCATCCCCGCCTGCCGCAATGATTAAATCAAACTCACGCAATGCCGCCTCCTTGGCGGCGTGCGTTGCGTCTCCTGCGCATGTCGTCGCATGGGTGGAGGTTTCATAGCCGGCTTGTTCAAATTTTTGCAGGACCTGGGCAAGTTGCTTTTTAAAAACCTCCCGTCCTGAAGTCGGATTGTATATTATACGTGCACGTTTCATTATCTCATCATCCTACTTAAGAGTATCCGATCCATTTTTACACTAACAACCTTTAATTATACTATGAGTTAAAAAAATCGCAACAAAATGTACATAATCTTACAGGTGAAAATGCACAAAAGCCTCAGCAGAGCTGAGGCTTTTGTTTTTTACTCTTCTTCCGTTCCCGGTTTTTTCTTGCGGAACTTCGCCAATATTTCGTATACGATTGGCACGATTAAGAGCGTCAGAAGCGTCGAACTGATTAAACCGCCGATAACCGTTACACCGAGTCCTTTTGAAATGACTTGGCTTCCGCCTTCGAAGCCGAGTGCTAATGGAATCAAGGCGCCGATTGTCGCGATGGCTGTCATCAGAATTGGGCGGAGTCGTGTAGAGCCGGCTTCCAAGAGCGCTTCTCTCGTAGACAGTCCTTCCGCTTCCTTATGGATGACGCGGTCAATTAAGACAATGGCATTCGTGACAACGATACCGATCAGCATGAGCATCCCGATCATGGCGTTCAGACTGATCGTTTCACCTGATACATAAAGTCCGACCAGGGCGCCGATGACTGTGAACGGCAATGAGAACAGAATCGCAAATGGTGCTAGTGCTCCGCCGAATGTAACCACGAGCACAAGGTAAACAATCGCAATTGCTGCAAGCATCGCTAAACCGAGCTTTTTGAAGGAATCAGCGATATCTGCTGATACCCCGCCTGTATCGATCGATACGTTATCAGGAAGGTTAAGCTTATCAATTTTCTTCTGGACACCAGCTGATACAGCTGTAACGTTGTCTGTTGTTACTTCACCTGTAACATCGGCATAGACTTTCCCGTCACGTTTTGACACTGTGTCTGATGTTGAGCCTTCTTTCACTTTGGCAACATCGCCGATTTTGACTTCCTGGCCTGTCGCAGAAGTGATTTTTTTGTTCTCTAAATCTTTTACACTCTTATACTCGTCTTTTTCCGTCTTAATGTTTACATTAAGCTCTTTGCCGTCTTTTTTCACGGTTGTGAGCGGTTCTTGTGATGTTTGTGTCATTAAGGCTTGAGAAATTTGAGACGCGGTTAAACCGAGTTTGCTTAATTTTTCTTGGTCAGCGACAAATGTGTACTCATCATATGTGCTGGAAAGGCCTGAATGTACGTTTTTCAGATCCTTTTCATCTTTCATGATTTTTTCAATGTCTTTGACCGTATCTTTAATGTCATTTTCTGAATCGCCATACACATAGTATGTTAGCTCATTGTTATTGCCTGAAGAACTAAAGTTCTGTGACTTCCATTCTCCGCGGTCAGATTGTTTTTGGATGATCTTCAGCACGTTGTCTTTTTCTTTATCAAAATCAGGCGTGTCGCTTTCATATTTGATATAGAATAGCGCACCGTTTGAATTTCCTCCGGCAAGCGGACTTCCAGAGCCTAATGAATACTGAACCGTATCGACATGCTTGCGGTCAAGCAGAGCTTTTTCCGCTTTTGCAGCTTCATCTTCGGCTTCTTTTTTTGTTTCTCCAGGTTCTGGACTGTACGTGAGCTGCAGCGTTTTTTCTTCTTGGGACGGCAAGTAGCTGGCACCGATTAACGGTACGAGGAACAAGCTTCCAAGGAGCATCAGAACCGCGATAATAGATGTGATCCATTTATGGCTCAGCGCCCAGCTCAATACGCTTTTATAAATGTTTGCAAGTTTGCCTGGCTTGTGTTCTTTCGCTTTGACCGGCGCCCCTGTTAATGATTTTTTGAACAGGCTGTGCGCCAGCATCGGCACAAGCGTGATCGAAATGAATAAGGATGCGGCAAGCGCAAAAACGATCGTCAAAGCAAATGGAATAAACAATTCGCCAATTTGTCCGCCTACTAGCGCGAGCGGCAGGAATACTGCGATTGTTACGATTGTGGAAGACATGATTGGTTTAAACATTTCCTTCGTCGCTTCACGAACCAGAGCTTTTCCACGAAGCGGCTCGTCCTTGAGTCTCATGCGGCGGTAAATGTTCTCAATCACAACAATAGAGTCATCGACAACCCGTCCAATCGCAACAGTCATCGCACCGAGTGTCATGATATTCAGTGTGATGTCAAGCTGCTGCAGCACAAGAAGTGCAATCAGCAATGATAATGGAATAGAAATAATCGAAATTAATGTTGATTTGATATCTCTTAAGAATAAGAGAATAATCACGATTGCAAAAATAGCACCGAAGATGGCTTTGCTTAACATTGTTTCAACTGACTGTGTGATTGGCTCTGCCATATCGAGTGTGGAGCTGTAATCGAAGCCTTTATGGTCTTCTTTAAACTGCTTCAGCTCATTTTTGACATTGTCAGCAACCTCGACGGTATTCGCATCGTTTGCTTTGACGATGTTGATGCCGATGCTGTCTTTGCCATTTGTGCGTGAAACAGATTCAGCTTTTTTTACATCTTTAATCGATGCAATGTCAGAAAGCTTAACCGTCGGCACGTCTGTGCTTACGCTTTGCTGCGCCTGTGCTGCTTGTGCACTCTGCGCCGCCGCTTGAGATGCTGCACCTGAAGCAGATGCCGTCGGGATTCTCATATTCTTCAAATCTTTAATCGTTTCAATATCGCCGCTGACGACGACCGATTTTTCACTATTTCCAAATGTGTATAATCCAAGAGGAGTTGTCACATCTGAACCTTGAATCACTTGCTTCACTGTATCTTTATCAAGGCCGTATTCTTTCAGTTTGTCTTCTTTATAAGAGAACTCAACCTCTTCAACCTGCTGGCCTGATACTTGAACTGAGGCAACGCCTTCTATGCCTTT
This sequence comes from Bacillus sp. SKDU12, assembly GCF_010093085.1. Lineage (GTDB taxonomy): Bacteria > Bacillota > Bacilli > Bacillales > Bacillaceae > Bacillus > Bacillus mexicanus. The sequence goes on from NZ_MSRC01000022.1 coordinate 16,430, forward strand.
AAGCTTCGTCACAAGGCTGTCCTCGACTTTTTTCGTCAGCTCTTGCAGATTGTCTTTATCGCTGGACACGCTGAGCGTCAGAATCGGGAAAGAGTTTAAACTGTAGCGTGAAATTTCCGGATCCTTCGCGTCATCAGGCAGTTTGGCATTTTCTAATGCTTCAGCCGCTTCTGTTTTGGCTTTGTCCATATCTTTTTCATAGTCATATTCAATCATGACTGACGATGCGTTTTCATAAGAGGTCGAAGTCACAACATTGACCCCGTCCAAATTCTGCACCGCTTGTTCAACCGGTTTGCTCACCTCATCAGCTACTTGGCTAGGCGTCGCACCTGGATATGTCGTGCTGATCGTCAAGTAAGGCATGTTCACGTCAGGAATGGATTCTTGCTTCATATTCATACCCGCATACAAGCCGGCTGCCGTTACGATAATCGTCATCAGCCATACTGCGAATTTGTTTTTCAGTACGAAATTAATAACGTGATTCATCATATCCTCCATTATATTTTTTATTGACTGACTGGTCATTCTATATAATACTAAACTTAATAACGCAACAGCGTCAACTCATATACCAGAAAATTTTACTAAATTTTTCAACGATTAAGGGGTAGCACGTCATGAATGAAAAGAAAGAGAGAATCATAAAAACCAGCATTCATTTGTTTGCGAAAAAAGGATTTGGTTCTACGACGATCCAAGAAATTGTCAGTGAATGCGGCATCTCTAAGGGCGCTTTTTATTTGCACTTCAAATCGAAAGACGAGCTGCTGTTATCCGCTTGTGAATATTACATCGGCATGTCTATGAAAAAGATGAAAAATATAAAAGAAGTGCTAGCCGGAAAACCGCCTAGAGAAGTGCTGAAAAAGCAAATTGGCGCTCAATTTGAAGATTTTAGCGATCATAAAGATTTTATCGTTCTTTTGCTTACCGAAAATATCATACCGGAGAATCAAGAAATCAAACAATACTTTTATAAAATCACTGCGGAAACGGATAAACTGTACCGGAACGCCCTGCTGGCATCTTATGGCGAAAGAATGGAGCGGTATGTCGCTGACCTTTCTATCATGGCAAGGGGCATTGTGCATTCCTATATGAATGTGATGGTATTCAACGGAGATTTCAGCATTGATGCAGAAGAAATCTCAGCCTTTATCATTGAGAGACTCGATGATCTTGTACAGGGGCTGAGCCGTTCAGCCCTCCCTCCAATTTTGCCCAAAGACATTTTCAGCCCGATGCCTGCGGGGAAAGACCAGCTGCTTGCGGATATTCAGAAAGTGAAAGAAAACAAGACGCTGCCCGAGGATATTATCGTATCGCTGGATGTCATCGAAGAAGAAATTGCTCAGGATCAACCGCGCAAGCCGATTATTAAAGGCTTGCTGTCTAACTTAACCGGAACTCATATCGAAGAAGTTGAAAAACTTCGGGCTTCCATTTCTATTTTCATCTCAATTTGACCACAAAAAAGCAGCCCCCTCTTTATAGAGGCGGGCTGCTTTTTGATTAGCGTTTTTTTATTTCTTCAAGCAGGATTTTGTTGACCATCGGCGGGTTGGCTTGTCCTTTGGACGCTTTCATAATCTGTCCGACAAGGAAGCCGATCGCGCGGTCTTTCCCGTTTTTAAAGTCTTCGATTGATTGAGGGTTGTTGTCAAGCGCTTCTGTAACAAGCTTCAGCAGCACGCCCTCGTCAGAAATTTGAACGAGGCCTTTTTCTTTCACAATCTTCTCAGCGTCGCCGCCTTTTTCAATCAATTCTTTAAAGACTTTCTTGGCGATCTTAGAGGAAATGGTTCCTTTTTCAATCAAATTGATCATGCCGGCAAGGCCTTCAGGTGTGAGGGCAACGTCCGCAAGCTCTTTTTGCTCAGCGTTCAGATAAGCTGACACTTCACCCATGAGCCAGTTAGACGCTTGTTTGGCTTCAGCGCCTTTTTGAACAGTTTCTTCGAAGAAATCAGCCATTTCTTTTGTCAGGGTCAGAACCATCGCATCATATGCAGGCAAGCCAAGCTCTTCGATATAACGCTTGCGTCGCTCATCCGGAAGCTCAGGAATGCTTGCTTTTACGCGCTCCTTCCATTCGTCATCAATGTAGAGCTCGACAAGGTCTGGCTCCGGGAAGTAACGGTAGTCGTCAGATCCCTCTTTGACACGCATGAGAATGGTTTTCTTCGTCGCTTCGTCGTAACGGCGCGTTTCCTGCTGAATCAAGCCGCCGGAAAGAAGAACCTGCTCCTGACGTTTTTCTTCATGCTCAAGGCCTTTTTGAACAAACGCAAAGGAGTTCAAGTTTTTCAATTCTGTTTTTGTGCCGAATTCCTCTTGGCCAATCGGACGAAGAGAAATATTGGCGTCACAGCGAAGTGAACCTTCTTCCATTTTACAGTCGGAAACGCCTGTATATTGGATGATAGACTTCAGCTTTTCAAGATACGCATACGCTTCTTCCGGCGTGCGGATATCCGGCTCAGATACGATCTCAACAAGCGGTGTTCCTTGACGGTTGAAGTCAACAAGAGAATAGCCATCGCCTGTATGTGTCAGTTTTCCGGCATCTTCTTCAAGGTGAAGACGTGTGATGCCGATGCGTTTTGTTTTTCCGCCGACTTCAATTTCAATCCAACCATTTTCGCCGATTGGCTTATCAAATTGAGAAATCTGATACGCTTTCGGGTTATCTGGGTAGAAATAGTTTTTGCGGTCAAACTTCGTATCTGTTGCGATCTCACAGTTGAGCGCCATAGCCGCTTTCATTGCGAATTCAACAGCTTCTTTGTTCAGAACAGGCAGGACGCCCGGATATCCGAGGTCAACTACGCTTGTCTGCGTGTTCGCCTCCGCGCCGAATGGCGTTGGAGAGCTTGAGAAAATTTTTGATTTTGTTTTTAACTCGACGTGGACTTCAAGTCCGATTACCGTTTCAAAGTTCAATTCTTTTCACCCCTTACAGTTCAGGTTTTGCTTTATGATGGTCTGTCGCTTGTTCAAATGCATGAGCAACACGGTATACAGTGCTTTCATCAAAATGTTTTCCGATGATTTGCAGGCCGAGCGGAAGTCCGTCTGCTAATCCGCACGGTACGCTGATGCCCGGTACGCCCGCAAGGTTGACTGGAATTGTTAAGATATCGTTTGCGTACATTGTGAGCGGATCTTTCGTGTTTTCACCGATTTTAAATGCAGGTGTCGGGGTAGTAGGTCCGACAATAACATCGTATTTCTCAAAAACGTCTTCGAAATCTTTCTTAATCAGCGTACGCACCTTTTGCGCTTTTTTGTAGTACGCATCGTAGTAGCCTGAGCTTAAAGCGAACGTTCCGAGCATGATGCGGCGTTTGACTTCATCGCCGAAGCCTTCTGAACGTGTTTGCTTATAAAGGTCGATCAGGTTGTCCGCGTTGTCTGTACGGTAACCGTAGCGAATGCCGTCAAAGCGTGCAAGGTTGGCTGACGCTTCAGAAGATGACAGCAGGTAATATGTCGCTAACGCATATTTGCTGTGCGGAAGAGATACTTCTTCCCATGTAGCGCCGAGGCCTTCAAGAACTTTCAGGGCAGCAAGTACAGATTCTCTCGCTTCTTTGCCGACACCTTCACCGAGGTATTCTTTCGGTACAGCGATTTTCAATCCTTTGATGTCGCCAGTTAATGAAGAAAGAAAATCAGGAACGTCCACATTTGCACTCGTAGCGTCCATTTTGTCAACGCCAGAAATCGCTTGAAGCAAAAACGCGTTGTCCTCAACTGTACGCGTAATCGGCCCGATTTGGTCTAATGAAGACGCAAATGCGACCAGTCCGTAACGGGAAACGCGTCCGTATGTAGGCTTTAATCCGACAACACCGCAGAAAGATGCCGGCTGACGGATGGAACCGCCTGTGTCAGATCCAAGTGAAAACGGAACTTCTCCCGCAGCAACCGCAGCCGCTGAACCGCCGCTTGAACCGCCGGGAACTGTCTCTAAGTTCCATGGGTTTTTCGTCAGCTTGTACGCTGAGTTTTCAGTAGATGATCCCATGGCGAATTCATCCATGTTCAATTTCCCGATTGTGACCGCTTCAGCGTCTTGAAGGCGCTGAACAACAGTAGCGTCGTAGATCGGATCAAAGTTTTCGAGAATTTTGCTGGAGCATGTTGTGCGCAGCCCTTTTGTTACGATATTATCTTTTACGCCAATCGGCATACCGAAAAGAAGGCCGTGCTCAGAACGGCTGTCAACCGCCTCATCAAGCTCCTTCGCGTATGCGCGCGCTTTTTCTTCATCTAATGCCAAAAAGGCTTGCACCTTATCATCAACTGCTTGGATGCGTTTATAAGATTCATCAACCAGATCAGAAATCTTAATCTCTTTTTTATGTATGAGCTGTTTTAATTCTGTGATTTTACGATCAAATAATGACATTCTTGTGTCCCTCCTTTAGTCCAAAATTGATGGCACACGAATATAGCCGTCTTTATGGTCAGGCGCATTTTTCATGACATCCTCAACCGGAAGACCTTTACCCGCTTCATCTTCTCTCATGACATTTTTCATTTTCAGCACGTGAGTTGTAGGCTCCACATTGTCTGTGTTAACCTCGTTAAGCTCCTCGGCAAAGGAAATGATGCTGTCAAGCTGTTCAGTAAACATTTTTGCTTCTTCGTCAGTAATTGCAAGTCTCGCAAGGTGCGCAACGTGCTTTACTTCTTCTATTGAAATTCGTGACATATGATCCACCTCCACATATTTCTCCGTTAAGTCATATAATACTGATCATATCAAAAACAAGCCCTCTAAAGCAACAAAACGCCTTGGGACTGGCTTGTGATTCCGAGATAATACCCTATTTATTTTATACTAAAATGAGGCAAAGGAGAAACAAAATAATTTTCTGAAAATTTTTACTTTTGTTATTTTTTGAAAGCGTTTTATTCTCTGTTCCCTTCTAGGTTTGCAACAGTATTTTCCTCGGAATATCCAAGTTTCATCGCTTGAATGGACGGGAATACTTTGTTAGGTTAAGTTAACAAGTGCACCTGCACAGCGAATGATTGTAAGGTTTGCACTTGCGCCAGGATGCTTAACTGGCACCATCAATTTGAGAGGTGATGCAACATTATTAGTGAAAAGAGGGTAAAACGTGAGTATTGAAATTATTATATCATTAGGAATTTACTTTTCTGCCATGCTGTTAATCGGCTGGTACTCATTTAAGAAAACAACTGACATCAATGATTACATGCTTGGAGGTAGAGGTCTCGGGCCATTTGTAACTGCTTTGTCTGCCGGAGCGGCGGATATGAGCGGATGGATGCTGATGGGAATACCAGGCGCAATGTTTGCGACAGGCTTGTCGACATTATGGCTTGCACTCGGTTTAACAATCGGCGCGTATTCGAACTATCTTCTATTGGCGCCCCGTCTTAGAGCTTATACGGAAGCGGCGGATGACGCGATTACGATTCCCGATTTCTTTGATAAACGATTCCAGCATTCTTCATCAGTGCTGAAAATTGTATCAGCTTTAATCATTATGATCTTTTTCACACTGTATACTTCTTCTGGTATGGTATCAGGCGGAAGATTATTTGAATCTGCTTTTGGAGCCGATTATACACTTGGACTTCTGCTGACTACAGGTATTGTTGTGTTGTATACACTATTTGGCGGTTTCCTTGCTGTCAGTTTGACTGATTTTGTACAGGGTGCGATCATGTTTGTAGCACTAGTGCTTGTGCCGATCGTTGCTTTTACCCAGCTGGGCGGCGTTTCTCCTGCTTTACATGAGATTACAGCTGTAGACCCAAAGCTATTGGATATATTTAAAGGCGCGAGCGTCATTAGCATTATTTCCTATTTGGCCTGGGGCTTAGGCTACTACGGCCAGCCTCATATCATCGTCCGTTTTATGGCGATTAAGCATATCAAGGATTTAAAACCTGCACGCAGAATCGGCATGAGCTGGATGATCATCTCTATTCTAGGTTCAACCGTAACAGGTTTAGTCGGTGTGGCTTACGCGCATAAATTCGGAGTTGCTATAAGTGATCCTGAAACGATTTTCATTATTTTTTCTAAAATTTTGTTCCACCCATTGATTACGGGATTTTTGCTGTCTGCTATTTTAGCAGCCATTATGAGTTCGATCTCTTCTCAGCTTCTGGTAACAGCGAGCGCGATGATCGAGGATTTATATCGGACATTTTTCAGAAGGGAAGCATCGGATAAAGAATTGGTCTTGGCCGGTCGGCTGTCAGTCTTAATGATCGCAGTTATTGCGGTTCTGATGTCCTTGAATCCAAGCAGCACGATTCTTGATCTGGTTGGTTATGCATGGGCCGGATTCGGTTCTGCTTTTGGGCCTGCTATTCTTCTGAGCCTGTATTGGAAACGAATGACTGAATGGGGCGCCCTTTCAGCCATGATTGTCGGAGCTGCCACAGTATTAATTTGGATTACAACTGGCTTAGCTGACTCCACAGGTATCTATGAAATGATTCCAGGATTTTTCCTGAGTATGATTGCGGGTGTTATCGGAAGCTTGATCACAAAACGTCCTGCAAAAGCCTCTTACCGATTGTTCGGTGTCATGGAAAAACTGTTATTAAAACGCAAAAAGTAATCAAAAAGCCATCAAGCACCGCTTGGTGGCTTTTATGCTCTTGTTTTGCTATAAATACTGTGAGAAAATCATATTTATTTAAAAACACCTTAGAGAAGGGGGGAATTTGCTGTTGAGCTGGTATATTGATCCTGATATTTTATTAAAATTGGCCATTGCTACTTTGATTGGCATGGTCATTGGGCTGGAGCGTGAATTAAAAAATAAACCGCTCGGATTAAAAACCTGTATCGTTATCGCCGTCAGCTCATGCATGCTGACGATCGTCAGTATAAATGCGGCATATCATTTCCCTAAATACTATCGCATCATGATGGACCCGCTGCGTCTGCCGGCACAAATCATTTCCGGCGTCGGCTTTATCGGAGCCGGTGTCATTTTGCGAAAAAGCAATGATGTCATTTCCGGCTTGACGACATCAGCTATGATCTGGGGAGCAGCGGGGCTTGGGCTGGCAACGGGAGCCGGATTTTATAAAGAAGCATTTGCCAGTCTTCTGTTCATCCTGATCAGTGTGGAATTTCTGCCATGGGCAGTCAGAAAGATCGGTCCGGACCGCCTGCAGGAAAAAGACATCCGCATCAGAATGTCGCTTTCTGATAAAGACAAAATGACAGAGATTTTAAAAGAAATGAAAAGAAGAGATATCAAAACACACTCTGTCCGGATCGACGACCTCGGCGAAAAGGAATTCCCAATTATGGAAGTGAAGGTCCGCGTCCATAAAAACAGGTACACGACCGATGTCTACTATGATATTAAAGACATTGAAGGCGTAGTCGGCGTTAAATGTGATACATTATAAAAGCCAATGGGACATTGAATCCCATTGGCTTTTTTATCTACATCAGTGCGGAAAAATCAAATGCTGTAATCGGTGTGCCATTTTCTATATCTCGTCTGAAGCCGGCGAGCATTTCTTTTTCCTCTTCTCCTATTGTGTTAAGGTCAAACATCTGATGCAGCAATCCGTAAATCAGCATATGGCGAAGGCGCAGAAAATCAGGTATCCTTCTCAGCCACGCGGGATCCAGATCATTTTTCTCCCAGTATCCTTTCATGAAATGCGTCATAAATTCCTCTGTAAATGCAGCTTTATTTTCATAAGGCACAACAGGATACCAAAGCACATTGTAGAGGAGTATGCTGATATCATTAATGAACCAATTGTAGCCAATATCATCAAAATCAAATGCTGTGATTTTGCCATGATCCCAATGAAAATTGCCATGATGCAAATCCGCATGCACCAAACCATAGCTGTCCCGATTTTTCGGAAGACGCCGCAGTTCATTCATCAGCAAATCGGCTTGCTGAAACACCTTTGTCTGATCTTCAGGCACATACTTTCTCAGCTTTAACTGCTCCTCTTCATCCCATTCCTGTCTTTTAAAAGCGGGATTGCTCAGTTTGTAGCTTTTTGTCAGGTTGTGCATCTCACCTGTGTATTTGCCAAGCTCATAAAATAGCATTTCATTCCAGTCCGATTCATCCACTTTTTGCCCTGGCGCTTTCTCATAGATTCTCAATAAAAAGAAACCGCCATTTCCGTCCGGCACCTCTTCAACATCTTTTCCGCTCAGCGATGGTAGCGATTTCGCAACCGAAAGCCCGCCTTCTGCAAGGTGACGGAGCCAATCCATTTCTCCCCTCATATCATTTGAAGTTCTTCGAATGGTATGGGTAATCTTTAAAATATAAGATTGATGATCTTTCATACATTCATATACGTAGTTTTCCGCATCTGCCAGAAAACGCATCTGACTCTTTCGGAAACCATATCTCACTGCCGCCTCTGCCAAAACCTGATCTTCATGAAATATTTTTTTAATTTCTTTATGCACGTTTTTCTAACTCCCTTTCTTTTGCTATTGATTTGATACCCATTGTTTTCACACGAATTCCAGCATCAACATACCTCCCCTTTGATTTGTGCTTCGGCGGAAGCGAAAACATATTTCCTTATCCTGCTAATTATAACACAAAAAACCCCTCGGGCCTTATAGGCACAAGGGGGTTGCTTTGTTGATCATTCATAAATGTGAACAGTTGGCTCTTTATCTCCGGCATTGCGAATAATAACCGCTTCCTGTCCGTCCGAGGACGTGATATTGACTTCAACATCAATCGAGCCCTTGGAGTAGTAGTCCATCACTTCTCCCGTTAAGAACTGGGTGAATGCGACGACTTCACTTTTTCCGTAAAATTGCATTGGAATGCTAATTTTCATTTTTTTCATATCATCATTTTCATATAGCGCTGTACCGACAACGCCTGTATAGTTCGGGAAATATTCTTCAATTGAATTTTTGAACCGCTTGAAGACTTCTGAGTCATCCGGGTATTTTTCTGCTGTCGTTGCGTCAGCCGGATAAAATACGTATTTTTCTTTGATGTCATCCCAATTTGGAATATCCGCGGAGCCTGCCTTCACTTCTGTTTTAGCGATGAAATTCCCCGGAACAATTGATGTTTTTGACGCCTGCTTGTAGAGCGCGACAGTGATCGGCACATTCTTCAAGTTATCTTTTTTACGGAGGCGGTTAATGACCTCTTGTGCAATTTTTTCGCCCTGCTCGCGAAGCGTGCTGTCCTTAATTTCCACTTCTTTTTGAGGATCGCCCGTTTTCTCACGATAGTAATACACGGAGTTTAACGCAAGACCGATCATCACGCCGCCAAGCTGGATGGAATTTTTGTCTTTTCTGACTAAATAATCGTGTTCCAGCATGGACGCTAAATAAACCGGGCTGTTTTCGTTCTTTTCTTCTGTGGAACCGGAGCTTGGAAGCGCTGGGTTCAAGCCTTCATTTTTAAAGTTTTGATCATCTTTTTGGGCTTTTTTCAGATCAGATCCTGTTTTTTTCCGTGCCAGCCAGCTTAACACTGTATCTTCATCTAAATATTGCCCTTCTTGGAATAGATAATCGTCAGTCGAGAACGAATCTTGGGCAAGACGCATCAGCCCTGTTTCAAACTCATCAATGTCCAATCTTGTATTCAGCTGTTCCGTTGTTAAGCCGCGCGCTTTTCCCGCCTTAAACGGCAGCACCATTTTGTAATAGGAGTCAGAGATATTATATTTCGGGACAATCGCTTTTTCTGACGATTTCGGTGTCTTTTGCGTGATCTCTTCCTCCTTATCCCCCCCAAAACCTGACGAGCAGGCAGACAGCATTAACACTGCCGCCGTTGCCGCCATTGCCAACGTCTTTTTCAATAGAAAACACTCCTCTTATTTCTTTAGCTCTTCCATTAATTGCGCTTCATTCCACACTTCAATGTTCAGCTCTTGTGCTTTTGCCAGCTTGCTTCCCGCCGCTTCTCCGGCGATGACCAAGTCTGTGTTTTTGCTGACGCTGCCTGTCATCTTGCCGCCGAGCGCTTCGATTTGCGCCTTGGCATCGTTTCTTGACAGTTGTTCCAGCTTTCCTGTCAATACAATAGTTTTACCCGCAAAGTAAGAATCGCTGTCCTCAGCTTTCACTTTTTTCGGGCCTTTGTAGTGTGTGTTTACGCCCAGCTCCTGAAGTTCGTCCAGGAGTTCAAGCATTTCTTCTTTATGAAAATAAGTGATGACCGCATCAGCCATTTTTTCACCGATTTCATCGACCGCAAGGAGCTCCTCTTTTGAAGCTTTTTTCAGATTCTCCAAGCTCTCAAAATGCATGGCAAGCGTCTTTGCGGCTTTTGAACCGATAAAGCGGATGCCAAGTCCGAACAGCAAGCGCTCTAACGAATTCTCTTTTGATTTTTGAATGGAGCTGATCAGGTTTTCAGTTGACTTTTCTCCCATGCGTTCGAGCTGGATAACCCGTTCCTTCGTCAGCTTATACAAATCCGCCACATTGCGGACAAGGTTCTCCTCAAACAGCTGTGTGATCACTCGTTCGCCGAGTCCGTCAATGTTCATGGCATTTCGGGAAACAAAATGAATCAGCCCTTCCCGAATTTGCGCAGGGCATTCAGGGTTAATACAGCGGAGCGCCACTTCTCCTTCGATGCGGACGAGTTCGCTACCGCATTCAGGGCACTCCGTCGGCATGCTGAATTCTTTTTCTTCTCCTGTGCGCTGTTCAATGAGGACATTCACGACTTCCGGAATGATATCGCCCGCTTTTTTAATAACGACCTTATCCAAAATCCGAATGTCCTTCTCTTTAATTAAATCTTCGTTATGAAGGGATGCTCTTGAGACCGTTGTGCCGGCAACTTTTACCGGCTCCAAAATTGCGGTTGGCGTAATCACACCGGTTCTGCCGACATTTAATTCAATATCGAGAAGCTTTGTCACGACCTCTTCAGCAGGAAATTTATACGCGATGGCCCAACGCGGGCTTTTCGCCGTATAACCAAGCTCCTCCTGCTGATCAAGAGAATCGACTTTAATGACGATGCCGTCAATTTCATACGGAAGGTCAGCTCGCTTCTCCTGAAATTCATCGACCAGCGCAATCACTTCTTCTATGCTGCTGCATTTTTTTCGTTCCTGGTTCGTTTTAAATCCGATTTCGTCGAGAAAATCAAGCCCCTGGCTTTGCGTCTCCACACCCATCTCGTCAAGCTCCGCTATACTGTAGACGAAGATATCGAGGTTTCGTTTCGCCGCAATTTTCGGATCGAGCTGTCTGAGTGATCCCGCAGCTGCATTTCGCGGATTGGCAAACGGTTCTTCTTCGTTTTTGATCCGTTCCTCATTGAGCGCTTCAAACGAACGCTTCGGCATATATGCCTCGCCGCGCACTTCGATTGACAGATCACGTTTCATTTTGAGCGGTATATTCCGGATCGTCTTCAAATTCTCCGTAATATCCTCTCCTGTCGTTCCGTCACCTCTTGTGGCACCTCTGACAAAATAGCCGTCTTCATAACGGAGAGAAACAGCAAGACCGTCTATTTTCAGCTCCACATTATACGCCACGTCGTCGCCGACCGCCTGGCGCACCCGGCGGTCGAAATCACGAAGATCATCCGCATTAAAAGCGTTGCCTAAGCTGAGCATCGGCGTGCCGTGAGTGACCTTCTGAAACGCTTCAAGCACAGCCCCGCCGACACGCTGTGTAGGAGAGTCGGGCGTCCTGAGGTCTGGATGCTTCTCCTCAATCGCAATCAGCTCCTGCATCAATCTGTCGTATTCGGCATCAGGGACGCTCGGTTCATCTAAGGTGTAATATTCATAGCTATACTTGTTGATCGTGCGGCGCAGTTCGTCTGTCCGCTGCTTCGCTGTTTCTTTGTCCATCTGCTTCTTCCTTTCCTCTTCAATCACTGCTTTTCAATAGGAGCAAACGCTGCTAACAGGCGTTTCACACCGACAGGGCTCGGAAAAGCAATATCAAGCTCCGTTCCTTCTCCTTCGCCTTTTACGCTGACGACAGTTCCTGTGCCCCATTTTTTATGGCCGGCCTTATCTCCGACTGCCCAGTTTAAGGTGTCGCCGCCTGTTTTGCTGGCGTAGGATACCGGCCGTGAAACAGGGCCGCGTCTCGGCTGCATTTTTCTCGCAGACGGCGCTCTTGTTTCTTTTTTCTCATTTAGGTTTTCCAATAAGTCATCCGGTATTTCAGCAATAAAGCGAGATTCCGGGTTCATGTTTGTTCGGCCAAATAAGGTCCGCATTTTGGCGTTAGTCAGATAAAGCTCCTGCTCCGCTCTTGTAATGCCGACGTAAGCAAGGCGGCGTTCTTCTTCCATTTCGGCTTCTTCCATTAATGAACGGCTGTGCGGGAAGACGCCTTCTTCAAGCCCCATCAAGAAAACAACCGGGAATTCAAGCCCTTTTGCGGCATGCAGGGTCATCAAGGTGACTGCATCCTTTCCTCCTGACTCTTCCTCCTTCTGGTCGAGCTGATCAATATCTGCGATCAGCGCCAAGTCTGTCAGGAACGCAACAAGTGTCTTGTCTTCACTTTTCTGTTCAAAGTTTTTCGTAACAGACAGGAACTCGTCAATGTTTTCTAAACGGCTTTGGGCCTCGATTGATTTCTCAGTCTTGAGCATTTCCCTGTATTCCGTTTTATCAAGAATTTCTTCTGTCAGCTCTGTAATGGATAAGTAATCCTGCATATTGGTCAGGTTCTCAACCATTTGTCTGAAGCTGTCGAGCGCGTTGGCCGCTTTGGCGCTGACCCCGATAAAATCGACCTGCTGAATCGCTTGGAAAAAGGACAAGCCATTCATCGCCGCATACGAAGCTATTTTTTCAAGTGATGTCGCACCGACTCCGCGTTTCGGGACATTAACAATACGCGTAAAACTGATATCGTCATCCGGATTGGATACGAGGCGCAGGTATGCGAGGATGTCTTTGATTTCTTTTCTGTCATAGAACTTTGTGCCGCCGACAATGTTATAGTTCAAGCCAGATTTGAGAAGCGTTTCCTCAATCACACGGGACTGTGCATTTGTCCGGTACAAAATGGCGATCTCTGACAGCTTCCGCTTACCTGAGCTGTAAAGCTGATGGATTTTCCCCGCTACAAACTGTCCTTCGCCAAACTCATTATCTCCGCGGTAGTAGGAAATTTTGATGCCATCATCATTTTCCGTCCACAAATTTTTTGGTTTGCGGTTTGAGTTGTTTTTGATAACCTCGTTCGCCGCGCGCAAAATCCGTTTCGTCGAACGGTAATTTTGTTCAAGCAAAATCACGCTGGCGTTTGGATAATCTTTTTCAAAAGAAAGGATATTGGCGATATCCGCGCCGCGCCATCTATAAATCGACTGATCAGAGTCCCCGACCACGCAAAGGTTCTGGAAACGTTCTGCAAGCTGCTTTACGAGCATGTATTGGGCTCTGTTCGTATCCTGATACTCGTCGACGTGGATGTACTGGAATTTACGCTGATAAAATTCAAGCACTTCCGGCACACGGTCAAACAGTTTAATTGTCGTCATAATCAAATCATCAAAATCGAGCGATTGGTTTTTCAAAAGCTTCTTCTGATAATCAGTATACACATCGCTGACTACCTGATCATAGTAGCCGCCGGCAACTTTAGAGAATTCCTCTGGTTCGGTCAATTCGTTTTTCGCACTGCTGATCGTGCCGAGGATGCTTCTTGGGTCAAACTTCTTCGGGTCAAGATTGCGCTCCTTCAAAATCCCCTTAATCACTGAAAGCTGATCAGCTGTATCAAGGATGGAGAAATTGCGGTTGATCCCGATCCGGTCGATATCTCTGCGCAAAATTCGCACGCACATGCTGTGGAATGTGGAAATCCAAATATCGTCCGCACCAGGTCCGAGAATGCTTTCCACACGTTCTTTCATTTCGCGTGCCGCTTTATTGGTAAATGTGATCGCCAGAATGTTCCACGGCGCCACATGCTTTTCCGCCATTAAATAAGCGATTCTGTGTGTCAGGACACGCGTCTTTCCGCTTCCCGCTCCCGCCATCAGCAAGAGAGGGCCGTCCGTTGTTTTGACTGCCTCCTGCTGAACGGGGTTTAATCCGCTTAGTAATTGATTGCTAATATAATTCAAAATTTGTTCACCCGCCTATACAAAACATATGTTCTATCATAAACCAAATCCGTACAATTTACTACTCGCCTTTCACCGCTGCTACCGTTTTCAAAGCCCTGTCAAAATCTTCATATACCGCATTGCCCACAACGATCACGTCTGCATGTTCTGCATATTGCTTTGCCGTTTCCGCATCCTTGATGCCGCCGCCGTAAAACAAGGTGGACGTTTCCAATACAGATTTCGTTTTCTTCACGGCTTCTATGTCGCCAAGCATACCGCTGTATTCCAAATAAAAAATCGGAAGATGCAATAGCTCAGATACACGCGCATAAGCGGCGATATCGTCAATACTCAGCTCCGCATCCGCTTCAGTCAGTGCTGCCGCTTTGCAATCAGGATTTGCGATACAGTAGCCTTCCGCTACGATTTCTTCCATTGACAACAGTTCTCCGTATTCCTTCATTGCTTTCTGATGCATACCGACAATCCAGTCCGCGTTCTTACTATTTAATACACTCGGAATAAAATATAAGTCAAAGCCGGGAACGATCGCTTCAATTGCTGACACCTCAAGGACACACGGCACTAAAAACCGTCTTACCTTAGACATCATCTGCAGGACATTATCCTCTGTCACACCATCGCTTCCGCCAATAATGACTGCATCCGTTCCTGATTCACAAAGAATCTCCAGCTGTTCATCAGGCAAATCTTTATTTGGATCGAGTTTAAAGACATGCTTCCACTCCGTTACATCGTACACGTCATACGTTCCTCCATTCATTTGTTACCATTTAAACATTATAACAAATTCACATAGCGCGGAAAAACGGAAAAAGCCGTTAATCTCGTTATTCACTGAAAAAGGTGTTTTGATTCTTTTTTCATAAAAAAAGAGAGATCCAGCAAGCCTTCAATAGCTCTAAGATTCAGACAAAAGATTCCTTGCTTATGAAATGAAAAACAGGAGGAAGACGTCGCATAAAAAAACCGCCCTTGCCGGCGGCAGGGCGGTTCTTTTTTATTTTGAAGAAGATTCTGTTTCCGTCCCCTTCACACGGTCAAGCGCCATTTCATAAGCGTCATTTCCGTAATTTAAACAGCGTTTCACACGGGAAATTGTAGCCGTGGAAGCGCCTGTTTCTGTTTCAATCTTATGATACGTGTTTCCTTCGCGAAGCATGCGCGCCACTTCAAGGCGCTGAGCCAGCGATTGAATTTCGTTAATTGTGCAAAGATCATCGAAGAACCGGTAACATTCCTCCAGGTCTTTCAGCGATAAGATTGAGTTGAATAACTGGTCCAGCTCTTTGCCGCGTAATTTATCGATTTGCATCGTTACACACCTTCTCCTTTACGTAATAGAAGCCGCATCGAGATCAGGCACGATATTAATCCAAGTCTTTCCTGGCACAAACGGCAGCCATTTGCCGTCTTTCACCGGCACAATTCTTCCGTTTACTTGTTTCCAGTCTGTTTCAATAACGCTGCCGCACTGAAACAACAGACCTTTCCCGCCTGATTCCAGGTCGATGTCGCGTCTTCCATCTTGATCAATAGTATGATGGCTGGCTTCAACAATGAAAATATTCTGCATTGCAACCGGCTTTCCGGTTTCCCGGTCTGTCGTTATGACACCATCAGAGCTTCTTATATAAGATTCAGCTTTTTTATCATAGTTGTATTCGACAAGATTTGTAATGTTCTTTGTTCCATAATCTACCCGAACATTGTAAGATACATTTGCAGGTTTTGCTTCTGATGTTTGAAACAGCAGCGGATCTGTTTTCCGCTTCAGCTCGTATCCCTTTTGCTTCGCCGCCTTTTTTATATTCTCATAAGACGTGTAGGAATTGTGGGGCGGTTTGCTGAAATCAGCTCTCCAAAATAAGCTTCCGTCAAAATCCAATCCATTCATATAATCGGCAGCTCCGGATTCCAGCTGCTCTTTGGCGCCGGGACTCCAGCCATGGTGGACAAATATGCTGTCAAAGCCATTGCTGAGAGTGACGAAATATTCCCGCGCGCTCCGCACCGGTCCGACAGTTTCAGGCATCTGGCTTTGAAAAATGGCCAAGAATCGTGTAATTTGCCCCTCGGCAAGCGCTTCTATGACAATGTCGGCTTTAGACAGCCCTGATTGCGGCCTTGCCTTCAAGTGATTGTTCACCACAACAGCAACAGGCCGGCGTTCAATTACCTTCTGTTCAGTCTCCAGTCCCGTCAAAGGAGCTTTCAGCTTCTTTTCAGCATCCGGAAGAGCATCCTTCTGCTGACAGGATACAAGCAGAAAAAACACAAAACATAGCACGCAACCTGCCATCCATTTCTTCATTTGTCGGCTCCCCGCTCTTTTATATTTTAACGCATTATCGATGGAAAGAGTACAGTTTTTTTCATGACATCGAAGATTCCTCTCGGCGTAATGCGTATATACGGAAGGTGTGTACTTTGCAAAAAGAGCAGCGTATAGACGGGATCACAAAACTCGTAGCCTCTCTCAGTCAAAAGCTCTATCAGCTTTTGTTCCTTCTTCAGCACATTTTCATACGCTTCCGAAGAAGCACAGCCGCATAGCGCAAGCGGAATTTCATGCAGAATGTTCCCATTTTCCGCAAGAACGATTCCTCCCCCGATCTCTTTCATGCGAGCGAATGCGAGCAGCATATCCGCTTTATTTTTTCCAATCGCGACAATATCGCCTGTCGTCGTAAAGGAGCTCACAAACCCTTGCACGCTTGAAGCAAACCCTTTTATCATCGTATTCACTCGCCATTTTCCATGTTTATCAATCATTGTCAAATAACTTTCATCATGATCAAACGAGAGCTGTTCCATCGAATTGTCAATCTCAATCATATACGGCTCCATAATGACCGCATTCCGCATTTTTACGCCCATCGGCATGGAAAACTGCAAATCATCCATCGTCATATCATATGAAAGCTTAAGCGGGACAAGACCGCCTTTGTCCCAGCTCATTTTTGTAAACGCCTTCAAATTACAGCCGTCTTCACGAAGGATGACCCCTTTTGACAATACAGTCACAGGATTCGGATGTAACGGATCTTCAAGTATGTTCAGCGACGCCAATCTTCCCGGTCCGACCACACCTAAATAATCATCCATTTGATAATACTTTGCAATATGAAATGATGCCATGTTGTAGGCATCGATTGCAGGTACACCTTCTTCTAGCGCGATGCGGATCAGCTCGTTTGTCATGCCGCCTTTATAAAAGTTCGGTGTCGCGCCGTCTGTCGTGTAAAAAAAGTGGTCATAACAGCGGAATCCCTTTTCATGCAGTTCCCGCAAGATTTTTCTTACATCTGGGCGAATGGAAGAATTCCGAAGGGAAACATAGTAGCCCTGTTCCAACCTTCTCATTACTTCATCACCTGTCATGGCTTCATGATCACAATCCGCTCCGAACAGCTTCATTTTTGTAAGCGTTTTATCCGAAGCGCCGGGGAAATGCCCTTCAATGCGTTTTCTCTGCTTCTTTGTAGTTTGCATGCAGTGAAGCATTAAATCATCACCATCAACTAAACGAGGCCATCCGGTCATTTCTCCGCCCTGAATCACATCCGGATGTTCAATCCACTGCTTTCTGACATCAAACGGAAGAACGTGGTCCTCGTTCTGAACCTCAGTCTGAAGGTCATAGCGTGACCACCAAAAATATTGAACAGGCTGCTTTTTAAGTTCATTTAATACGGTAAGCGCTTTCTTTTTTCCGGTTTGTAAAAGCAAAAATAAGTTATCATTCACGAATGTCGTTGTTCCGTATTGAGACACATATTCCGCCAGCGTTTGGGGATTATATATTTGAAAAGGATGTGCGTGCGGTTCGATATACCCCGGCACAATGTATTTTCCTTCACAATCGATCGTATGAATTTCTTCGGCTCGATTCGGAAGTTCATGACCCACGTAAACAATGCGGTCCTGATAAATCCAAATGTTTTTTTTAAGCCATTGTTTTACATATGGATTTAAGACGAGAGCATTCCGTAAAAGGAGCGTTGGAAGCAGCTTTGAGTCTACAACATCAACCTGTGCCCTGATGTCTTGGATTTTCCAGTTAAAGGTGCGTTCGGACATTCACATACTCTCCTTTACATGTATTAGACTCATGTTATCACATCCTTCCTCATGACGCATGATTAAAACGTAACAAGTTTTTGAAGGTCAATTACATTTGCAAGTACAAAGGAGCGGATTTCCATGAAGCCAAATATCAGTCTCATCAATGCAGTCTTCAGAATCGCATGCGGACTGACGATTATGTCAGCCGCCAGTGCAAAGTTTTCGAAAAAACCTTGGTGCAGAATGCACCTCTTTTACATCTTTATGGGGGCCATGAAAGCAGGATCGGGAATCTTGCGCTTCTGTCCTGTGACCTATATGTTTCAAAACAATGCTCCCGGCAATAACGAACAGGAGCATCAAAACAGATAAACAAAAAAGCTTGCTCACGATTCTTGAGCAAGCTTTTTCTTTATATAGAGATACCCTGCGGCTGCCAGCACTGTCGGATAAAGGAGTGCCCAGCCGCTGAATGAGTAAATCACTGCGCACGCCGCAAACGCCCCGAGCGCCATCCACCAGCCTGAATCTCTCCAGCTCAGCAGCTTCAGCGCTGCAGCCATTGTACATATGTAAGATGCGATAAAAGCCGCACTCGGTCCTTTTAACAGAGTCGTCAAATCGATTTGAAACAGGCAATGCGATATCAGCACTAAGCCAAACACTGCGGCCAGCGCTATCAATACACGGATAGGCGTATGATTTGTCTTGCCGAGTTTTCCGAAATAGATGGGAATGTGCCCTTCTCTCGCCAATGCGTACACCATTCGGGAAAAACCCGCAATATTGGCGTGAATGGTGGTAAATGTGATAAACAGCGCTAAACATACTGTTACAAATACGCCGCTTTCCCCAGCTCCTTTTGATATGAGCATGGCAAGCGATGCGATTTCTCCATTTTCTCCATACGAATGAGTCCCTATCGTCACAAATGACAGCAGGATGTACAGCCCTGCCACACAAGCCGCTCCCAAAAACAAGCTGATTGGGACATCTTTTTCAGGGCGATGAAATTCCTCAGCCAATGGAGTAATCATTTCCCAGCCTACAAATGAGAAAAAAATCATCACAGAAACAGATCCCGCGGCAGGCCAGCCATGCGGAAGAAACGGCTGAAATTCTGCTGCTTCGACATGAGGCAATGACACGGCAACCGAAGCGACAAGAAGAAATACGATGACACACATGACGAGTGTACTGATATTCGCGGATAGTTGAATACCTCTCATATGAAGCAAAATTGAGACAATCAGCATGCATCCCGCAATCAAAGTAATCTGCCAATCGGAAGCCTTTATGATGTAACTGATGTAATGCGCGCCAGTCAAAGCGATGATGGGAACACCGATCGGAACGGACCCTAATATGATCCAGCCCAAAACCGTGCCGGCTTTTTTCTGAAAAGCCAGCTGCACATAAGCCGTAATTCCTCCCGCACTGGGCGCTATTTTCACAAGCCGGGCCAGCGTGCCGACAAGAAGAAAAGATAAGAAAGACATAAACACCCAAACAAATAAAGAAGCGGGACCGGCTGCGTCAGCTGTGACAGACGGCAGAATCAATATTCCGCAGCCTAAAACGGCCCCAATCGTTAACGCCGTCCCTTGTATCCAAGTAATAGAACGCTGTAACTTTGGCAACATGCTACCCCCTCTCCCATTGATGGCTTTATTATAGGAAAAATAAGACGGCATCCATATGCTACAATGAAGTTAAATCAACAGTATCACCTTATGATTAAAGGAATTTTCATTCATTCGCCTAAATATGTAAAGGAGCCAGACAAATGGACGATACAGACCTTCAGATTCTCTCGCATTTGCAGCGAAATGGCAGATTAACAATGGTTGAGCTGGGAAAGCTTGTCGGACTCAGCTCGCCAAGCGCGGCGGAACGTGTCAGGAAACTGGAAGACAAAGGAGTGATTACCGGGTACAGCGCGAATATCTGTTACGAAAAACTAAACAAGCATGTCACCGCTTTCATCCTGATGGAGCCGAAAAGCTGCAAACACTACGCAGCCTTTGCCACAGCGCACCCAGATGTGGCTGAAAATCACCGCATTACAGGGATGTACAGCTATGTGACAAAAGTGGTGACAGAATCGGTACATACGCTTGAGGATTTTATTGACGCCTCGATGGCCCATGGCAAACCGACCACACTTGTTGTGCTTTCTTCCTCCGCTCAGCACCCCGCTTTTGCATAACAAAAAACCCGCAGCTCAATCTGCGGGTTTTGCACTTATTTTTGGGCAGCCTTCAAAGCGCGTGCGCCAATGTCTTTTCTGAAAAAGAGCCCCGGCTTAATCATCTCATCAACGGCTTTGTACACTCGGTCTCTCGCCGCTTCAAACGTTTCATCAAAAGCCGTCACATTGGCGACGCGGCCGCCGTTTGTGACAAACTCTCCGCCTTTTGCTTTCGTTCCTGCATGAAAGACCACAACCTGTTCTGTTTCCGCTGCAAGGCTGCCGATCGGCGTGCCTTTTGCATAGCTTTCCGGGTACCCTTCTGAAGCAAGCACAACACTTACAGCAGCGGTATCCTTCCATCTTAAGTCAACTTCCTTATCCTCTAAAAGATCAAGAAGCACCTGTACCATATCAGATTCCATGCGCGGAAGCACGACCTGTGTTTCCGGATCGCCGAAACGGGCATTAAATTCAATGACCTTCGAGCCGTTTTCAGTAAGCATCAATCCAGCGTACAAAACGCCAGTGAAGGAACGGCCTTCTTGTACCATTGCTTTTGCGGCCGGCTTAACGATCGTTTCTACAGCATGGCGAACCGTTTCTTCCGAAATTTGCGGAACTGGAGAGTAAGCGCCCATGCCGCCTGTATTCGGGCCTTTATCTCCGTCAAACGCCCGCTTGTGATCCTGAGCAATGACCATTGGATACACTTTTTCCCCTTTGACAAATGCCATCAGAGAAAACTCTTCACCGGACAAAAATTCTTCAATGACAACAGACGCGCTTGCATCACCGAACTTTTCATCCTCAAGAAAATCATGCAGGCATGCAATCGCTTCTTCCTCCGTCATAGCAACCGTTACCCCTTTTCCAGCGGCAAGTCCATCTGCTTTGATGACAATCGGAGCGCCTTTTTCCTGCACGTATGCCCTCGCCTCTTCAAAAGAGGTAAACGTGTCGTATTCTGCGGTCGGAATGTCGTATTTCTTCATTAAATCCTTAGCGAACTGTTTACTGCCTTCAATGATCGCAGCGGCTTTTGATGGACCGAACACGCGCAAACCGGCTTTTTCAAACTCATCGACCAGACCTTCAATTAAAGGAACTTCAGGCCCGACAATAGTCAGGTCGACTTGATTTTCCTTTGCAAACGAGACAAGCCCGGCGTGATCGCTTTCTTCAATATTTATAAGCTGTGCGGAGGCTGTCATGCCGTCATTTCCAGGAGCGGCAAATACATTCTCGACGAGGCTGCTTTGCGCTGCCTTCCATGCCAGCGTATGTTCTCTTCCGCCTTTACCGATAATGAATACATTCACGTCGTTTTCATCTCCTTAATGTTTGAAGTGTCTAATCCCGGTGAACACCATGGCAATGCCGTATTCATCCGCTTTTTTGATAGAATCCTCGTCACGCACAGATCCCCCTGGCTGAATAATAGCCGTAACGCCCGCTTTTGCCGCTTCTTCAACAGTATCCGGCATCGGGAAAAATGCATCAGATCCGAGTGCGCCGCCCTTCGCTTTTTCTCCTGCTTGCTCGATGGCGATCTTCGCTGATCCGACGCGGTTCATTTGCCCTGCCCCCACGCCGATTGTCATGTTGTCCTTCGCGAGAACAATCGCATTTGATTTCACATGCTTGACGACTTTCCAAGCAAGCTTCAAGTCTTCCCACTCTTGCTCGTTCGGCTCTCTTTTTGTCGGGATGCTAATCTCCGCATCATCGAAGCCGTGCATATCTAAGTCTTGAATGAGCAGCCCGCCTTGAACGGAAGTCAGCTGTTTTTCTTTTTGAACGGCAGCAGTCACATCAAGCGTCAGCAGACGAAGATTTTTCTTCGCAGTCAGGATGTCAAGCGCATCTTGGCTGAAAGAAGGGGCAATGATGATTTCTAAGAAAATGCTGTGAAGCACCTCCGCAGTTGCCTTGTCCACTTCACGGTTCAGCGCGATAATGCCGCCGAAGATCGATGTTTTATCTGCTTCAAACGCTCTGTCAAATGCTTCTGCGATCGTTTTCCCTGTTCCTACGCCGCACGGATTCATATGCTTCACAGCCACCGCAGCCGGCTCAGTGAATTCACGTACGATTTGAACTGCCGCGTCCGCGTCTTTAATGTTGTTGTAAGAAAGCTCTTTGCCGTGGAGCTGTTCCGCCTGCGCAATAGAGCCTTTGACTGGAAGTGCTGTTTGATAGAATGTCGCTTCCTGATGCGGGTTTTCTCCGTAGCGAAGCGATTGTTTTTTCTCAAAGGTCACTGTGAATTGCTCAGGTTCTTTTTCACCGACAGCATCTGTCAAATAGTCAGCGATCAGCGCATCATACGCCGCAGTATGACGGAATACTTTTGCCGCCAACTCGCGTTTTTTCTGAAGTGATACGCCGCCTTCTTCTTTGATTTGATTCAGCACTGGGCTGTAGTCCGCCGGATCGACGATAACCGTCACATCCTGATGGTTTTTTGAAGCCGCGCGCAGCATGCCCGGTCCGCCGATATCGATGTTTTCGATCGCTTCTTCATATGTGACATCTTCTTTAGAAATCGTTTCTTTAAATGGATAAAGGTTGACGACTACGAGATCAATCGGCTGAATTCCGTGTTCATTGATCTGCGCCATATGCTCTTCATTGCCGCGAACTGCGAGAAGGCCGCCATGAATATTCGGATGAAGTGTTTTCAGCCGCCCGTCCATAATTTCAGGAAAGCCTGTCACTTCAGAAATTCCGATGACATTCACATCGTTCTCTTGAAGAAGCTTTTTCGTTCCGCCTGTTGAGATGACTTCAACGCCAAGCTCTGTTAATTCTTTTACGAAAGGAACAAGATTTGTTTTATCTGAAACACTGATTAATGCACGTTTAATGGCCATGCCTTTTCACCTCTGTTATTTAATCCTAATAGCTGTTTAATCACACTCGGATACCATTTATGCTCAAGCTTCTGAATTTGCTGTTCGATCGTTTCCAATGTATCGCTTTCGTCTATTTCGATTGCCTTCTGAGCAATGATGGGCCCCGTATCCATTCCTTTATCGACGTAATGTACAGTGATTCCGGCCACCTTCACACCCGCCCGGTACGCCTGTCCGACTGCGTCGATCCCCGGAAACGCAGGCAGAAGCGATGGGTGAATATTAATGATTTTCCCTCCGTATGCCTGAAGCAGCGTATCGCCGATCAGCCTCATGTAGCCGGCAAGAATAATCATTTCAACATCATGAAGGTGAAGCTGTTCAATAATCGCCCGCTCAAATGCAGCCTTGTTTTCGTAAGACTTCGGCTCAAATGCAAAGGATGGAATTTGGTGCGTTTCCGCCCGTTCGATGACTTTCGCCTGCGGTTTGTCGCAAACGAGAAGCGATACGGACGCATCCCAGTTCTCCTCTTTCATCCGCGTGACGATGGCTTCGAAGTTTGAACCGTTCCCGGATGCAAATACAGCGAACTTTTTCATGAAAGTGCCGCACCGCCGAATGTGACGCCTTCGCCTTGTTTTACACGCCCGATCAAATAGGCTTTTTCGCCATGGCTTTCAAGCGTTTCGATCACATCTGTCAGATCCTCTTCTTTGACTGCCAAAATAAAGCCAATTCCCATATTAAAAACGTTGAACATGTCTTCTTCCTTCAGCTTGCCGTACTTTTGCAGGAAAGAGAAAATAGGCGGGATCGGCCATGAGCCGTGATCGATTTCCGCACTTAAGCCGTCTGGTAGCATGCGCGGGATATTTTCGATGAATCCTCCGCCTGTTACGTGCGCCATGCCGTCGATTTTCCCGCTTTTCACTGCGGCAAGAACAGGCTTGACATAAATTCTTGTCGGCTCAAGCAGTTCCTCGCCAAGCGGGCGCCCAAATGGTTCGTATGCTGTATCAAGATCCAGCTCAGCATCATCCAAAAGCACTTTTCTCACCAGAGAAAATCCGTTGCTGTGAAGGCCGCTGGAGCTGAGGCCGATCAAAAGATGACCTGCTTTGATATTGCCGCCAGTCACGATTTCGTCCTTTTCCGCCACTCCGACTGAGAAACCGGCAATATCGTATTCATCAGCTGTATATAGTCCCGGCATTTCAGCCGTTTCGCCGCCGACTAAAGCTGAACCTGACTGCTCACATCCGTCTGCCACACCTTGTACGATCTGCTCAATTTTCACAGGATCCGCTTTTCCGACCGCTAAATAATCGAGGAAAAACAGCGGCTCTGCACCTTGTGCCAGTACGTCATTGACACACATCGCAACAGCGTCCACACCGATCGTGTCATGCTTATCCATTGAAAAAGCGAGCTTTAATTTTGTACCGACACCGTCCGTTCCCGAGATTAAAACGGGCTTTTGATAAGAAAGCTCAGACAGGTCAAACATGCCGCCAAAACCGCCGAGGCTGCCCATCACGCCAAGTCGTTTTGTGCGCTCCACATGTTTTTTCATTCGTTTTACAGCTTCATATCCGGCTTCGATGTCAACTCCTGCGTTTTTATATGCTTCAGACATCCTATTCACTCCTTTAAGGCGCTTTTCAAAATATCTCCCTGTACGAGGGCAGAAAGAGAAAGGCAGCCGAATTGCGCTGCCTTATGTCATTTTCAAGTTTTATTTGGTTAATACGGCTTCTTTTACATGAGGAAGCACTGTATCCTGGAAAATTTCAGTCGGATATTTTCCTGTAAAGCAGGCAAGACACTGTCCGCAATTAGCATCCTCATATGGTCTGTCAATGCCTTTCAAGAGTCCTTCCACACTCAAAAATGAGAGGGTGTCAGCCCCGATTTCCTGACGAATTTCTTCAACTGAATGCGATGACGCAATTAATTCTTCATGTGTGGATGTATCAATGCCGTAAAAACACGGATGAGCGATCGGCGGTGAACTGATTTTGACATGCACCTCTGTCGCACCCGCTTCTCTGAGCATCGTGACAATCCGGCGGCTTGTTGTTCCGCGCACGATAGAGTCGTCTACCATGACGACGCGTTTGCCTTCCACAACCCCGCGCACCGCCGACAGCTTCATTCTCACACCTTGCTCTCGAAGAGCCTGGGATGGCTGAATAAACGTTCTGCCGACATAGCGGTTTTTGATTAAGCCGAGCTCATACGGAATGCCTGTTGCTTCTGCATAGCCGATCGCCGCAGAAATACTGGAATCCGGGACCCCTGTCACGACGTCAGCTTCAACTGCGGATT
This sequence comes from Bacillus sp. SKDU12, assembly GCF_010093085.1. Taxonomy (GTDB): domain Bacteria; phylum Bacillota; class Bacilli; order Bacillales; family Bacillaceae; genus Bacillus; species Bacillus mexicanus. The sequence goes on from NZ_MSRC01000022.1 coordinate 41,989, forward strand.
CCTGAGCCAGCATTTTCCCAAGGTTTTTACGGGCACTGTGCACGTTAATGCCGTCAATGTTGCTGTCCGGTCTTGAGAAATAAATGTACTCCATGCTACAAATGGAACGATTGATATTCATGGAAAAACGCTCTGATTTCATGCCTTCATCATTGATGATCAGCATTTCGCCCGGTTCTACCTCACGAAGATATGTCGCACCGACGACATCGAATGCGCACGTTTCTGAGGCGACCACATAAGCGCCGCCCATCATGCCGATTGACAGCGGTCTAAGCCCGTTTGGATCAAGGGCAACAATCATTTCTGTCTCGGTCATAATCAGAAATGCGTAGGCGCCTTTCAGCATGGAAAGCGCGTTTTTCATTTGCTCCTTCAGGGTGAAGTGGCCGCTTCTTTTGATCAGGTGAGCCAAAACCTCAGTGTCTGAGGAGGTTTGAAAAATGCTCCCTTGATTTTCAAGCTGCTGCTTCAGCTGAGTGGCATTGACAAGATTTCCGTTATGAGCAAGCGCCAGACTTCCGTTGTTTTGGGAATGGAAGAGGAGCGGCTGAACATTTTCGTATCCGCCGCCTCCAGCCGTCGCGTACCGAACGTGCCCGATAGCTCCTTTTCCCTTCACTTTACTGAGCTCGCCATTTTGAAAGACTTCCGTAATCAGCCCTTGGCCTTTGTGCGCTGTTATTTTTTCACCGTCAGTTGCGACAATTCCCGCGCCCTCCTGTCCTCTGTGCTGGAGGCTGTGGAGACCGTAATACGTGATTTGCGGAGCTTCTTCATGTCCCCAAATCCCAAAAACGCCGCATTCTTCATTTAAGCCTTTGATTTCAGCAAGCATGGGATAGCTCCTTTCCACGCGCGCTCAAGCTCTTTCGTTTGCGCATGAATCAATTGTTGTCCGTCTTGATTTTGAATCGTTAAAATTCCGTCAGCTGTAACCTCACCGACATGAACCGTATCTTCCACAGCTGCTTCAAACGCGGCTTGGTGTTCTTTCTTCACAGAAACGACAAAGCGGGATTGAGATTCAGAGAATAATAAGGCTGCTTCCCCTTCTATAGCTACGTTCGCACCAAGGTTTTCCCCCGTCATGACACTTTCTGCAATCGCTACGCCTAAGCCGCCTTCAGACACATCATGCGCAGATTGAACGAAGCCTTTTTTAATCGCGGCAAGCAATGCTTTTTGGCGAGCCAGCTCTACATCAAGATCGATTTGCGGCGCTTTTCCGTAAATGCGGCCTTCTGTCATTTTCTGCAGCTCGCTTCCGGCAAACTCAGGTTTTGTTTCGCCGATCACGTATATGAGATCTCCTGCTTCTTTGAAATGCTGTGTTGTAATATGTGCTGTATCTTCAATTAAACCGACCATGCCAATTACAGGTGTCGGGTAAATCGCCGTTCCGTTTGATTCGTTATAAAGCGAAACGTTTCCGCCGATAACAGGTGTGCTGAGAACATTGCACGCCTCACTGATGCCGTCAGCCGCTTTTTCGATCTGCCAGAAGATATCCGGTTTCTCTGGATTTCCGAAGTTAAGGTTATCTGTCACTGCAAGCGGTTCTGCCCCTGAGCAAATGATGTTGCGTGCCGCTTCAGCGACAGCAATTTTTCCGCCGGCTTCAGGATCAAGATAGAGGTAACGGGCGTTACAGTCTGTCGTCATCGCCAGCGCCTTTTTCGTTCCGCGGATTCTGAGAACACCTGCATCAGACCCAGGAGCGACAACTGTATTCGTGCGCACCATGTAGTCATACTGATCGTAAACCCACTCTTTGCTTGCGATCGTCGGCTGCTGGAGAAGAGCCTTCAGTGTTTCGTTCGCATCATCAATTCGAGGAGCCGGAACATCCGTTGCTAAAAACTCGCGGTAGTAGGCAGGCTCTTGAGATGGCTTATGATACACCGGCGCTTCTTCTGCCAAGGCATCAACAGGCAGCTCGCATACTACCTCTCCTTTGTGTGTCAGGCGAAGCGTTTTATCATCTGTGACACGTCCGACAGAAACCGCTTCAAGATCGTACTTGTCAAAAATATCGATGATTTCCTGCTCACGTCCGCGCTCAATGACCAAAAGCATCCGCTCCTGTGATTCAGAAAGCATCATTTCATATGCAGTCATACCTGTTTCACGCTGAGGAATCAGATCAAGGTTCATTTCAATACCAGAGCCGGCTTTACTTGCCATTTCCGCGCTTGAGCTCGTTAAACCGGCAGCTCCCATATCCTGAATGCCGACTAACGCATCACATTGGATGACTTCCAAACATGCTTCAAGCAAAAGCTTCTCCATAAACGGATCGCCGACTTGAACAGCAGAGCGCTTTTCTTCAGACGAATCAGACATTTCCTCAGAAGCAAACGTAGCACCGTGGATTCCGTCACGTCCTGTTTTCGCTCCTACGTACATGACTGTGTTGCCGACACCCTTCGCCTGGCCTTTTTTGATGTCTTCATGGTTGATTAAACCGACACACATGGCGTTGACAAGCGGATTCCCTTCATAGCTGCTGTCAAACTGCACTTCTCCGCCGACTGTCGGAATACCGATGCAGTTGCCGTAACCGGCGATACCCGCTACTACTTCTTCAAACAAGTACTTCACGCGCGGTGAAGTCAATTCACCAAATCGAAGAGAATTCAATACAGCGATTGGACGGGCACCCATTGAGAATACATCACGGATAATGCCGCCTACACCAGTCGCAGCGCCTTGATAAGGTTCAAGAGCAGATGGGTGGTTATGTGATTCAATTTTGAACACAACCGCTTGGTTATCACCGATATCAACAATCCCGGCGCCTTCTCCCGGCCCCTGCAGCACACGCTCGCCGCTTGTCGGAAATTTACGCAGAATGGGTTTTGAATTTTTGTAGCTGCAATGCTCTGACCACATAACAGAAAAAATTCCGATTTCAGTGTAATTCGGCAATCTGCCAAGAATGGATTCAATCAGTGCAAACTCATCATCACTGACACCCATTTGCTGATACATTTTCTCTTCTTTTATTTGTTCTTTACTTGGTTCAAGCAGTAGTGACATGAGTTTCCCTCCAATTTTTCACGATAGACTGAAACAAAGCAAGACCGTCGGCGCTTCCAAGCAGTTCATCAACCGCGCGCTCAGGGTGAGGCATCATGCCTAATACGTTGCCTTTCTCATTCACGACACCGGCAATGTCGCTGACACTCCCGTTCATATTGGAGCCGTATGTGAAAGCGATTTGGTTATTTTCTTTCAATGAAGCAAGCGTCTCGTCATCACAGTAGAAATTTCCTTCACCATGGGCAACCGGGATTGTAATTGATTGGCCCTTTTCATAAGAAGCTGTGAATAATGTTTTGTCGTTTTGCACAATTAATTCAGCCGGACGGCAAATGAACTTCAAATCTTTATTGCGTCTCATTGCCCCTGGCAGAAGGCCAAGCTCCTGTAAAATCTGGAATCCGTTGCAGACGCCAAGAACAGGTTTTCCTTCAGCGGCCGCCTGTTTGACAGCTGGCATAATATTCGCAAATCTGGCGATAGCACCGCATCTCAAGTAATCGCCGTAAGAAAATCCTCCCGGAATTAATACCCCGTCAAAGCCGTCAAGATTTGTTTCCTCATGCCAGACATATTCCGCTTCATGGCCTAGCTCATCCTTTACAGCATGATACATATCGATATCACAGTTGGAGCCGGGTAACACAATCACCGCAAATTTCACTGTGCGACTACCTCCTCAACCTCGTATCTGTAATCTTCAATCACTGTGTTCGCAAGAAGTTTTTCGCACATTTCTTTTACGAGGACATCAAGATCACGGTCAGATTTTTCAATGGTGAGCTCCATGTATTTTCCGATGCGTACATCCTGAACCTCGCTGTACGTCATACTGTGCAAGGCATGCTGGACAGCGCTCCCTTGTGGATCTAGCACACTTTCTTTTAAGCTGACATATACTTTTACTTTATACATGATGAATGCCTCCCAGTCTTTTGAAAATCTCTTCGTACGCGTCGGTTAAGCTTCCAAGATTGCGTCTGAATAAATCTTTGTCCAGCTTTTCGTTCGTGTCTTTATCCCACAAGCGGCATGTGTCAGGAGAAATTTCATCCGCCAATAGCACTTGCCCGTCTGCATCTAAACCGAATTCAAGCTTGAAATCTATTAATCTGACATGACAATCATCAAAAATCGTTTGAAGCTCTTCATTTACTGTTTTTGTAATGGACTTAATTGTTTCTACCTGCTCAGGAGTCGCCGCCTTCAAGAGCCAAATATGATCTTCTGTGATGAGCGGATCACCCAGCGCGTCGTCCTTATAATAAAATTCGATAATCGGCTGCTCGAGCTCCGTGCCTTCGGGAATGCCGAGACGTTTGGACATGCTTCCTGCCACAACATTTCTGACGACGACTTCAAGCGGCACAATCGTTACCTTTTTAATAAGCTGTTCTGTTTCTGAAATGCGCTCGATAAAGTGATTGTGAATGCCTTTAGCGTGAAGGTGCTTGAAAATGAAACTTGAAATTTCGTTATTTAAACGCCCTTTTCCGCTGATTTCTGCTTTTTTTTCACCGTTAAAGGCAGTGGCGGAGTCTTTGTACACGACATACAGCGTGTTTTCTTCATCGGTTCTATAGATCCTTTTTGCTTTTCCCTCATATAAAAGTTCATTCTTCACAATATTCACAGAAGGCCTCCTAACCCGAATGTTGGGAATTTTCAAACGACAGCAGCCTAGAAGAAGCCGCTTATCAGCTTCTTCTACGCTAAACCTAAACGTTCAAAGATCAGATCAACATTTTTCAGATGGTAGTTGTAATCAAAACAGTCAGCAATTTTTTCTGAAGAAAGACGGGATGTGATTTTCTCTTCCGCTTCCACAAGCTCACGGAACGGCACTTGTTTTTCCCATGCCTCCATTGCTTTTGGCTGCACTGTGTCATAGGCTTCTTCCCGAGTAAGGCCTGTGTCAATCAAAGCAAGCAGCACGCGCTGAGAGTAGATCAGGCCGAGCGTGCGATCCATGTTGCGCTTCATGTTTTCCGGGAAGACCGTTAAGTTCTTCACGAGGTTTGAGAAGCGGTTCAGCATGTAGTTGAGCGCGATTGTCGCATCGGGGAGAATAATCCGTTCAGCTGAAGAATGAGAAATATCGCGTTCATGCCATAATGGCACATTTTCATAAGCTGTTAGCATGTAGCCGCGGATGACGCGCGCCATGCCTGTCATGTTTTCTGAGCCGATCGGGTTGCGTTTGTGCGGCATTGCAGATGAACCCTTTTGCCCTTTCGCGAAAAATTCCTCAACTTCGCGTGTTTCACTTTTTTGCAGCCCGCGAATTTCCACTGCGAATTTCTCGATGCTTGTCGCAATCAAAGCAAGCGTCGACATATAATCAGCATGGCGGTCACGCTGTAAGGTTTGAGTTGAAATCGGTGCTGCTTTCAATCCGAGCTTCTCACATACATATTGCTCAACAAATGGATCAATGTTCGCATATGTGCCGACAGCGCCGGAAATCTTCCCAACCTCGATGCCTGCTTTCGCTTGTTTGAAACGCTCAAGATTACGTTTCATCTCTTCATGCCAAAGCGCAAGTTTCAAGCCGAATGTTGTAGGTTCAGCGTGTACGCCGTGTGTACGCCCCATCATGACTGTGTATTTATGTTCTTTTGCTTTTTCCTTAATAATGTCAACAAATCTCTCAAGGTCCTTGAGCAGAATATCGTTTGCCTGTTTTAATAAGTACGAAAGAGCTGTGTCCACGACGTCAGTTGACGTTAAGCCGTAGTGCACCCACTTTCTTTCTTCGCCCAATGATTCGGAAACGGCGCGTGTAAAAGCGACAACGTCATGGCGCGTGTCCTGTTCGATTTCTAAAATACGGTTGATGTCAAATGACGCGTTTTCGCGCATGACCTTTACGTCTTCTTTCGGAATAACGCCAAGCTCCGCCCACGCTTCACAGGCGAGAATCTCCACCTCTAGCCACGCTTGAAATCTATTTTCATCCGTCCAAATCGCGGACATTTCAGGTCTTGAATAACGTTCGATCATTCTGCTTGTCCTCCGTCTCTATTCATCCATTGATTTGTAATCTCCTGAATCCAGTCGTCTTCAGGCTGCTTCATAAAAGTAATATGCCCCATTTTGCGGTCTTTTTTAATATCATGTTTTCCGTATATATAAAGCTTTGCTTCTTTTAAAAGCTCCGGCACTTCCTCCACAAGCTTCACTTCATCACCGAGAAGATTCACCATCATGCCTGGCTTCAGCAAATCTGTTTTTCCCAGCGGAAGGCCGCATACCGCTCTGATATGCTGTTCAAACTGGCTCGTTTCGCATAGGTCCAGCGTATAATGCCCAGAATTGTGCGGCCTTGGCGCCAGTTCATTGACTAAAAGCTCTCCATCTTCTCTCAGGAACAACTCAACAGCAAGCGGTCCGACAAGATTGAGCTCCTCCGCAAGCTTAACAGCCAGCTCAGCAGCCTTCTTCTCAATTCCTTCCTCCACCCGCGCAGGCACGATGCTTTGGAAGAGAATATTGTTGTGGTGAATATTTTCAGCTGTCGGAAATGTTGAGATTTCGCCGTTTACCGATCTGACGACGATAACCGACAGTTCCATTTTAAAAGAAACCCAGCTTTCGAGAATGCAAGTGCCGTGTTCTAAAAGAGCGGCAGCCTGCTCCATTTGCGTCTCTTCCTTGATGACAAATTGGCCTTTGCCGTCGTATCCGCCGCGGCATGTTTTCAGCACTGCGGGAAGCCCGAGCTTATGTACCGCCTGTTTCAGTTCATCCTTTGTATGAACAATGCTGTACGGCGCGACTTCACAGCCTGCGGCTTGAATTGCTTTTTTCTCTGTTTCACGGTTTTGGGTAACGAGCAGCAGCTCACTTCCTTGCGGGAGATACGCATGATCCTTTAGCCAATGCAGCGCGTCATAGTCGATGTTTTCAAACTCATACGTGATGATATCGCTGATGTCAGCTAATTTCCGAATCGCTTCACGGTCATTGTAATGTGCGGTAATCTCGACATCCGCAACCTGCCCGCACGGCGAATCTTTCACCGGATCAACGACAGCGACTTTATATCCCATTTGTTTGGCGGATACAGCCATCATTTTCCCAAGCTGGCCGCCGCCGATAATGCCGATTACAGCTCCCGGATAGATGATTTGATTAGACAAGCTGATCACTGCTTTCTAACACCGTCTGTTTTGTATGTTCTCTTCTCTCATCCAGCTTACGGGCAAGCTCTTCGACAAAGGCTGACAAAATTTGCGCCGCTAACAGGCCGGCGTTCACGGCTCCCGCTTTGCCAATAGCTGTTGTTGCAACAGGCACGCCTCCAGGCATTTGAACGATGGAAAGAAGTGAATCCATCCCGTTCAGCGCTTTGGACTGAACGGGAACTCCGATGACCGGCAGTGTTGTTTTCGCCGCCGTCATCCCTGGAAGATGGGCCGCTCCTCCGGCACCGGCGATTATTACCTTGATGCCTCTTTCTCTGGCGGTTTCAGCGTATTCAAACATCAAATCAGGCGTCCGGTGAGCGGAAACAACCTTTTTTTCGTACGGAACATTAAGTTCGTCGAGTATGTCGCATGCGTTTTTCATTGTCTCCCAATCGGAAGTGCTTCCCATGATGACTCCTACTAGCGGCTGCATTCTGTTCCCACCTTCTCATGCTTTTGTTTTCAGAAAATAAAAAATACCCGCTCTGCATTGCACTTATGAGGAAGCAATACAAACCGGGCATGGTACATGTATCGTCAGTCGTTCGCTTCTGCGATATATCCATGTCAGTTTTATCGATCACTTTCCTGCATAGTCCGGCAATTTACGGTTGCCAGGTAGAAACTTATGGGCCATATTCCCAAGATTATATGAGGTCGTGTTTTGATTTCATGTTTATCTTAACAACGGACATGGATAATGTCAACGATATTATCGAACGATACAAAAATTCATTCTTTTAATGTTCGTGTTTTAGATCAATTTCCCTTCGAATATGATTTTTTTTCCGCACGGAACAATCTGAATTGACCCATTTTCCTTCTTTTCCATAAAAATAGGTTCTTCCATTCGCCGTACAGGCAAATATCCTTCTTCTTTCATTTGTTGAAGCACCGCATCAATGGTTTGCTGCTCTGTTACTTCAAACTTTTTCTTCTTCGGTTTTGCCATTATTCTTTAATTCTCCTCTTTTTCACTGCTTTAACCCAGAAGCCGCCATGGATTGTTTTTGGTTCATACGCAATAATAAAGGCTTTTGGATCTATTGTTTTAATCGTATCATACAGCTGGAGTTCATATCTTCTCGGTGTCAAAATCTGAAGGGCTGTGCGATCGCCTTCAAGCCCGCCGGCCACCCAGTTTGTCACACCGTAGCCTTTTTCCCGAAGCTGCTTCGGCAGATCAACATCAAGCTCCTTCGTAATCACATTGACCATAATATAGCCGAGTGCCAGTTTCTCTTCTATTTTCATACCGACAATCACACCAAGACCGTAACCGAGCGCATACGCGATCACATTTTGAATCTGGTCTAAGTTATCGAGTACAAGACTCAGCCCCATCACATACACCAATATTTCAATCGTACTGATGCCGGCCGCATAGTAGCGCTGGCCTTTCAGCGTTAATATCATTCTTATTGTGAAAAATGATACATAAACAATATTAATAATGAGAATGATGAGAACCATGGCTGCTCCATTTGATAAGACGGTTTGCATCATTTTATTTCAACTCCCTACTCTTCAGCTTGCATAAAGCATTCATATTCTACTAGAGAAATCGACCATTTACAATGAGTTGAGACCGTAATCTTAAGGAAAATATTTCGACACGCTTCATGAGATTAAACAGTAGTAGTTTACCCTCTTTCTCACTTTTTCAAAATCAAAATAAAAAAGCCCGCTTTTCAGCAGACTCACCTCTTCTCCTATATTGTCAAATCTCTTTTTTCACTCTCAGAAGGGACTTGTATTCTTTCTCAAGCTCACTCAGCGTATAATCGGCAAGCTGTTCCCCTCTCCCCTGATAAAATTCCGAAAGCAGTAATTTGGTTTTTAAAAATTGTTTTTTTTGATGAATCGCTCGGCGAAGCACCTCGGCCATGTCCATCATCCTCCCTTAAAATAAAGGCTTCTTGCGTTTGTATTTTACAACTTTTTCCTTATCATACATGGGTTAATCCTTTGAATCAACTATGTTTTTTAGATATATTTGTAAAATATGTGACATGAAAAAACCGGCTATAAACAGCCGGTTTTTTCATTAAAGCGGAATCAGCGATGCCGTGAAATATTCAGATATAAATGGCCAAGTCACCGCCGCAAACAGCAGCGCTACGGCAACCACCGCAAATACACAATAGATATAGTCAATTGGTGCATCGTGTGCCGCTTGATGCAGACGCTGCACATACAGCGCCATCGCAAAAAAGATTGAGAACAAGATCAGCACTGTAAACAGAACGGTCAACACTGAGATATTGACGATTGCAAAAATCATCCAAAGGATAGAAACTGCAATCACCGGTACAAGCAATGAACCCAAACCGGCAGCCGCTTCTCTGAATGTCACCCGCTGCTTTATCATATAGCGGGAGACAGCCCATACCGCTAAGACCATTACCGCTAAAAAGATCAGCAAATACACAAGAACGACTAAAAACCCGTCGTAAAAAGCATGATGGCGTTCTCCAAAACCGAGCGGCCGGTTCCAGCTCGCCTTTAATTGAAACCAGTTTCCAATTGAAAAGACGATACTGAATATAAGCATTGAAATCAAACCATACTTATAATGAGAAAAACCATCCGCTACCACGGTTTTCGCCGGTGATTTTAAAATCGAAAACGCAAAACCGCAATATCTGTTGATGGCTGCCCATATAGGCGCAAGCTTGTCTTTAACAGTTGATTCACCGCGTTTTTTGTGCGGTTTCTGCTTTTGCTTGCTTTGCCTGCTCGCCTTTCTGGACATTCTCGATAGCGGTTCTTCATCTGCATCTATTCTTTCACGCTGGTTAACTTCTTCTTCAAACGTTTCTTTTCTTTCTTCCGTCATGTCAGCAACTCCTATCAAAAAAATACGGCGGAATACCATTCAGAAAATAAAACACTTATATAAGGTATCGAAGCCTTCCTGAACAGTCAAGTCATTTAAATAAAGCCTAATGGCACATCTACATGACGGTATATCGTATGAAAAGGTTTTATCTTTTGCAACAAAAAAACCAGCTGCCGGCAGCTGGTTTTCATTGTTTATTTTAAGAAGATAAAGTACAGGATAAATACGGCAAACAGTCCGTACATGATCGGGTGAACCTCTTTGGCTTTTCCTTTGCACACCATCGTAATCGGATAGAAAATAAATCCGATAGCAATACCAGTCGCAATGCTGTACGTTAACGGCATCATGATCATGGTAAGGAAAGCAGGAACGGCCACCTCGAACTTATCCCAAGCAATTTTGCCAAGCGGCGCCACCATCAGCGCACCGACAATAATCAGCGCCGGAGCTGTTACGTTTGATGTAACGACTGAAAGAAGCGGTGAGAAAAACGTAGCAAGTAAAAAGAGAATACCTGTTACAATCGCCGCAAATCCTGAACGGGCACCGGCAGCTACACCTGAGCTTGATTCAACGTAAGAAGTTGTTGTAGACGTACCAAGCACAGCGCCAATGACAATGGAAGATGAATCAGCTAGAAGCGCGCGGCCCGCACGCGGCAATTTGTTTTCCTTCATCAAACCAGCCTGAGTCGCTACAGCAACAAGTGTACCCGCTGTATCAAAGAATCCGACAAACAGGAACGTTAAAATGACGATCAGCATTTGTACGGAGAAAATATCCGGCAGATGAAGCCACGCTTGTCCGAACGTCGGCGCAAGGCTCGGCACACTCCCGACAATTTGCGTCGGAACCGGAACCAAACCGAAAATCATGCCGGCTACTGCTGTTAACAGCATCCCGATAAACACGCCCGCGTTAACGCGAAGCACCATTAAAATAACTGTGACAACCACACCGAAAATCGTTAACAGCACAGGGCCGCTGTGAATGTTTCCGATGCTGACAAGTGTGGAAGAGTTCGCTGAAATGATTCCTGAACCTTGTAATCCAACGAATGTAATAAAAAGGCCGATACCCGCGCCGACTGCCAATTTCAGTTCAGGCGGAATGGCGTTGATGATTTTTTCACGAAAACCTGTTAACGAAAGAGCAACGAAAATAAGACCTGAAATGAAAACACCAGACAAAGCTGCCTGCCATGAAATACCCATACCGAGGACGACAGAAAATGCAAAAAACGCGTTCAGCCCCATACCGGGCGCGATGGCGATTGGATATTTCGCGATCAATCCCATTAAAATACAGCCTGCTGCCGATGCCAGCGCTGTCGCTGTAAAGACCGCACCCTGATCAATTCTCAGCGCCTCCGGAAAATCTTTCACGCTCTCCAAAGCAAGCGTAATCGGATTGACGAACAGAATATAGGCCATAGATAAAAAAGTCGTTAATCCGCCAATGATTTCATTGCGATAGCTGGTGCCCAGCTCATCAAACTGAAAAAACGTCTTCACGCTATTTGACTCCCTTCACTCTTTGCTATTTATCCTGCCCTGAAATCGCCAAATAAAAAACGCCCCAATACATTTTGGGACGCTTGACTACAGACGGATTCCAGTTTGAATAAATAAACGTGTTTTATTTATATCAAACGAAAGAAATGTTTACGTAGTCAAGCCATTTACGGTAGCTTGGTAGAAACTTGCGGGCCATATCCCCGCGATTATACGAATTCATCTTATTTGATTTCTGCGTCTATTGTACCAATTGCGACATGAAATGACAATATAAATAACGAACATTACTTATTAAAAAATTTGGTTTATTCGTCTATTGACTTAATTGGTATAAATGATAAAAAAGCCGTATGCATGACTGCATACGGCTTTTCAACTTATGATGACTTTTTTTCACTAGGCTGCTTCACCTGATGCACTGGTACAGTAAATGAGAATGGATTGGGTTGAATAAGATCATTTATAACACCTTTATCGATATACAGACCATACTTATCAAACTCGAAATGTTTTAAAGATAGCTTATCAAGATAGGCATCATCCAGTTCAAAAGTGGATACCATTTCGGCTGTGTTCATATTTTTCACTTTAGCTGTATTTGCTTTCAAATAATAACCTTCTTCATAATCACCTACTGGATCAGGCCAAGATTGCATTTTTTTCGTATCACCAAGACCAATCGTTTCACCTATATTCACTAAATCATTTTCGTCCATGCTTGAGGTATCAATTCCAGTGAAGCGGTATTGCACCAATACTTTTCTTCCTTCTTGTTTCATGTTATTGATTTCAATCCCTATGTTTTGATGGTTTGTTTTTGAAACATGAAACGGCATCTCAGCATTTAGCGGGACAATTTCACTGACCTCTGCCTCAGATTTAATATATGCTCTTAATGTTAGCTTTTTCGCTTTTGGATTAATTGGTGATTCTAACAGTGTTTGTCCTTTTACTCTTACCGTTCTCTCGTTTACCTTTTTGCGATTTCCAAGTTCGATGTTTGACTCTGTCATCTCATATGTGTTTCCTAAATCATCTTTGACTTCATCAATTGCCACCGTATCATTTTTTGCTATGCCTTGATAATCTATTGTAAATTGAAGGACAGATCCGAGCTTTCCGTTCTCCACTTGAATATTGGAAAATTGATAACGATTATGATGAGCTGATACCACTTTTGAGCTTTCTAAATAACTCGTTTTCTTTTTGGTAATCGGCAGTTTAAATCTCCAATTCCCCGGTATTTCATTGATCTGAGTAATCACAAAAGGCACGGTATCCCCATTTTTTATTTCTATCCCTTTTGTATAAAGCCTTAATTGACCAGCATATTGTTTGTTATTTAATTTTTTGAGCCTTAAAGAATCAGGATCGATTGAAAAATTATCGTTAAAACTCGAATTGCTCACACGATAGCTGAGCTCATTTTCATCAGACTGGAAGTTATCAACAGTAAAATTATAGACAAGCTGTCCGGCATCGTAATAGGAGCTGTTTACAGAAACGGTGATTCCTCTGGATTCAGCCTTTTCATTCAAAGCTGTGACCAAATTGCTTTCAAACAATGATAGGCCAACTTTATCTTGAAACTCCTTATAAATTTGGCCGACAATGGGTATGCTTCCCATCTCTTTGTTTATAGAAGGCAGGAAAAGACCGGACGTTAAATACAGTATACCTACCACAGCAGCAACAGCGATTCCATTAGTAATGTTTCGTCCCCATTTAAAACGTCGTCTGCTGTTCTTGTCATTTTCAGCACGAACGACAGCTTGATGTATTGCATTTTTGAGTGCTTTCTTTGGCACTGTTATTTCGTCATACATCTGTTTTACTTGGTATTTGTCCATTTATTTTGGTCCTCCTTTTCCAGCTCCTGCTTCAATGCTTTTCTCGCTCTATGTAAATGGGTTTTGATCGTGCCTTCTGCCATTCCCGTTTGTTCAGCTATCATTGAAATCGAATAATCTTGAAAATAATAGAGCTGAATCGTGAGCTGAACATGTTCATCAAGTGAATCAATCGCATTTCGCAAATCCATGTATTCCTCAATATTGGCTTGATCGGTTCCAGTATCATGCTGCTGCTCAAACGGAACCAAATCGCCTTTCTTTTTATTCATGGCAAAAATGGAATTGATCAATATTCGGGTTAGCCATGTTAAAAAATACTTTGGCTCTTTTAGTTTTTCTATATTCATAAAAGCTTTATAAGCCGTTTCCTGTACAGCATCAAGTGCATCCTCTTTATTTCTCAAATAGAGATAAGCTGTTTTATATAAAGTATCTTGATGTGCCAGCATAAGCTTTTCAAAGGCTCGAGTATTTCCTTTTCTCGCCTTTGTAATCAATCTTTCTTCCTTCACCTTATCCACCTCCTATGTTGTTAGATACGAAAACTGCCGAAACGGTTTCAAAAAGATAAAAAAACGCCCCTTTTTGTAAAAGGGACGTTTTTCTATTAGTTATTTACTTATTCCCACTCAATCGTCGCAGGCGGCTTACTTGTAATATCGTACACCACGCGGTTAATGTGCTTCACTTCGTTTACGATACGTGTCGAAATGACTTCCAGCACATCCCATGGGATACGCGCCCAGTCAGATGTCATGCCGTCGATTGATGTAACGGCGCGGATTCCGATTGTGTAATCATATGTTCTTGCGTCACCCATAACACCAACGCTGCGGATGTCAGGGAGAACAGTGAAGTATTGCCAGATATCACGCTCTAACCCATGATTAGCAACCTCTTCACGGAGAATCGCATCAGATTCGCGAACGATTTCCAGTTTTTCTTCTGTTACTTCGCCAAGAACGCGGATTCCGAGTCCCGGTCCTGGGAAAGGCTGGCGCCATACGATATCATCCGGAAGGCCGAGCTCTGTGCCAAGCGCGCGCACTTCGTCTTTGAAAAGCGTGTTTAACGGCTCGATCAGTTCAAACTGCATGTCTTCAGGAAGCCCGCCGACATTGTGGTGAGATTTGATCGTTTGCGCCGTTGCTGTACCGCTCTCGATGATATCTGTGTAAAGCGTTCCTTGTGCAAGGTAGTCGATGCCTTTGAGCTTGTCCGCTTCATCATCAAACACGTAAATGAATTCATTACCGATGATTTTGCGTTTTTGCTCAGGATCAGAAACACCTTTAAGTTTATTTAAGAATCTGTCTTTTGCGTCTACTTTAATTACGTTCATGTTAAAGCCTTCGCTGAATGTTTTCATGACACCTTCAGCCTCGCCTTTACGGAGAAGACCATGATCTACAAAGATACAAGTCAGCTGATCACCGATCGCTTTATGAATCAAAGCAGCAACAACAGAGGAATCAACACCGCCGCTTAGCGCGCAAAGAACCTGCTTGTCTCCGACCGTTTCACGGATTTTCTGCATTTCGATTTCAATAAAGTTCTCCATTGACCATTTGCCTTCACAATCGCAAACGCCAAATACAAAGTTTTTCAAAAGATCATTGCCGTATTCAGAGTGGCGCACTTCCGGGTGGAACTGAACGCCGTACCATTTCTTGTCCGCTTTGCTCATCGCTGAATTCGGGCAGTGATGGCTTGTCGCGTCAACAGTGAAGCCTTCAGGAACCTCTACAACCAAATCGCCGTGGCTCATCCAAACCACTTGTTCGTTCGGAAGATCTTTGAACAAATCAGGTGTGCCTTCGATGCGGATGTTTGCTTTTCCGTATTCGCGCTGGCTTGCCGCTTCAACTTTCCCGCCAAGGTAATGAGTCATCAGCTGCATGCCATAGCAAATTCCTAAAACAGGAACATCAAGCTCGAAGATTTTCTCGTCACAGCGGAAAGAGTTTTCATCATACACACTGTTTGGACCGCCGGATAAAATAATTCCTTTTGGATTCATTTCTTTAATTTCTTCAGCCGTCAATGTATGGGGATGCAGCTCACTGTACACACCGAACTCACGGATGCGGCGTGTAATCAGCTGGTTATACTGACTGCCGAAATCAAGGACAAGAATCATTTCATTCACTAACTTTGTCATGGTTGTCACCTAATCTCCTCTAAGTTTTTTGACACAGAAAAAAACGAGGACAGATATGAAGCCGCTCCGCCCTCTTTGGCAAGGCCGTTTGCCGGAGTCCGGCAACTCGTTCCCAGACTCCGATAATATCCACTAATTCTAACAACACGTTGATAAGCGGTCAAGACCATCTTCTTTTAATTAAATTTTCCCATAACTCACTGGAATCATTCCAAAGCGCTGCCGAATCATCATTTCGATAAAGCGCCCGTTCATAGCGTAATGTCAGCTTTGACATGTCTTTTGAGTCGTATTTTCCATCGATTCGTTTTGCATAATCACGCAGCGTTTCACTGTCTCGCTTCGGCAGTCCTCTTCTCCTCAGCTGTTTCAGCAGTGCGCCATATGCCTCAAAAAACACGTGCTCATCGCTGCGCCGCTTCAGCTTTCCCGCAACAAAAACAGGAATCCATAGCGAACGGAAAACATACAGCAATACCGCTGCCGACAGGATGACTGTAAGGACGGCGAACGCTAAGTACCAGCCCGTATTTGTATGGGACGCGGACGGCTTTTTAGAAACAGCCGGCTCCCGTTGTTCCTTTTGTTTTTCTTCTTTTTTCTGCTGTTGTTTCTCATCTTTCTGCTCTTCTTTCGTCTTCTCCGGTGAGCCGCTTCTTTCGCTGCCGGAATTCTTTGTGTCAGAAGAAGTAAACTCAGCTGGATTCGTAAACCCTTTCGTTGGCTCAAATGTGACCCAGCCCTGTTCAGGGAAATACACCTCTACCCAGGAATGGGCGTTGTTATTTGTCACTTTGTAGATGCTGCCGTTTTTGTTTCCTGCTGCTTTATATTGGCCGGATGTATACCCCTTTACCCAGCGGGCCGGAATGCCGGCTGAACGCAGGAGCACCACCATGGCGGAAGAAAAGTTATCACAATAGCCCATCTTCGTTTCAAACAGAAATTGATCGACATAATCCTCACCATCTTTAGGAACAGTCACTTTTTCTGTTTCATATGTGAATGCATTGGATCCTAAATAATCCTCAATCGCTTTCACCTTATCGAACATATTATCGTGATCCTGAGTGAGTTTGGTCGCGAGTGATTTCACCCGCTCTGGCAGTGAATCTGGCAGCTGCATATAACGATCGCTGAATGTGTATTCATCGCTTTTGTTTCTCACTTTTACCTTTCTCAGCTCATCCAGTTTGTAGACAGGCGAATTGTACGTCACCGTATAGGTTCCCATGTTTCTGATTTTGCCTACTTGTTCATTGATCGGAGAAATCTGTTCTGTGTTCCCGTTCATTTCAAGTGAGACAGCCTGCTTTGGCTGAATGACTTTTGCACCGATCGGATACATCACATGGTTGTACCCGTAGTGCTCATCAACTTTCACACGGACAACTTTTCGCTCTGTCGCAACCTTATGGTCAAACCAAAGATTTTCAACGTTTCCTCCGCTAAGCTGATATGACATGCCTGTATCTGTTTCGACCCAGCCTTTTCCTGTATACGTATCCTTCGTTTCCACACGGAAATACGTACGCTTTTTTCCCTGCCAGGTTAAAACAGTTGTATTATCCTGCTGGAATGGGCCGCCGAGTGATTCATCGTGGTTTCCGTATCCGATTTTGCTTTCTCCAGCCGGTACCTGATTTTGATTCGTGATTTTTTTGAGAAAAGGCACCGGATCAGGCCAAGCCGGATCTGATTTTGGGGCGGCAAGTCCGAATCCCACCGCAATCAAAATCAATATAGATAAAGGGAGAAACCATTTCAAGACAGATGTTTTTGGCAGTGTGATTCTTTCCATCAGCTTTATGCGGTCTAAATATAAAAGGCCCAGCATAAAGAAGCCGATCAGCACGATACGGATGACGGCAAAAGTGGCATCATATGGCGTAAAGGTATCAAGAATCGTAATATACGCAACTGTCATCATAAAGAAAAACAAAGTTTTTCTCTGGTAAATCACCCAATAATGAAGGAGATAGACCAGCAGCCACAGCAATATAAAAAATAACAAAGTCCGAAACGAAGGAATCATGTCATTCCATTGCCCTGATTGAATCAGCGTGATATTCAAATAGACATCCTGTAAAAAAGAGCTGATCCAGCTCAAGTCAAATATAGAACCTTGATAAAACAAAATGTGTATCGAGATCAACGTAAATAACACACTAAAAGGAACAGTGACAAACCATCTCATCCGAAAAAAAGTCAGCAGAAATGTCAAAGCGATAAAGACACTAAAAAAGCCCGTATGTTTCGTATCTGTAAAACTGTCCAGCGGTCTAAGCCACTCCCACAGTAATAAAAATGCCAAAAAATAAAATAACAGCAAGCTCAAACGGCTTCCCTTCAGATCATCGTGCGGCATGTGCATCCGCCACCTCTCTTTCTAAACAACACGCGAAACTTGCCCGCCTCTCATGACCTGGACGCTGATTCGACGTTTCACCATCCGCTCGATCATGACTTTTTCAGCTTGAGAAAGCTCAGCACCCTTCTCTTTTGCCAGTATGACCGTAACGCGGCCGCCACCGATTTCTGGGATAGTCAGCAAATCTTCCGTGACCTGTCCCGTCACGATCACTTTGTCAGCCTGGCGGACAGACGGCTTACTCAGTTCTTCACGTACATATCGGCTTACTGGGTCAGCCGCATCACCATGGACGACAGCTAAATGCCGAAGCATATGCTGAAAATGATGCTCCCCCTCTCGAATAGGAAAAATCGTTTTTTCTTTTCCGACTGAAGCTAGGCCTGCCCCCACACCGTTTTTTAAAACAGAATGAAGAATTGAAGCTGTGACAGACACAACCTCTTCGAATGCTTCAGAGGGAAAGCGGTCCATCAGCAGAAAAAGATTTTTACTTCGAGACGGTTCAAATTCCTTCGTCATCAGCTGGCTCCGCCGCGCAGACGTTTTCCAGTCTAATGCAGCAAACCGGTCGCCCGGCTGATAATTCCGCACACTTGCTGCAACTGTGGAATGGTGCTGATGAATTGGAGAAGAACCGCTTACACCGTCTTCCTGATGCCTCTCATTTACTTGATAAGGAAGACGCTGAAAAGATGGATACACAAATAGGATATCTTTCAGATCATAAAAAGCCGTTTTTTCAACCAAACCGAGAATATCTCCGGTTCGCACTCTGACAGCATGAAAGTGATGCTCTCCGCGCGGTGACCGAGGTAATTCATACGTCATCGTCATACTCCGTTGAAACCAAGGAAAAACGAGCCGTTTGGCCGCGGCTTCGGATCGGTTCAATGAGCTGATTCCTTCTGGCAGGCAGTCTTCAATCACCATATACATGAGAGGAAACCGCAGCTTCCTTTTCAGCGTAACTGTTACGCTCAGCCTGTCCCCTGCATGCAATTGTGTTTTAGCCATTTGCCGTGAAGCCTGAAAAGAGCGGAGCGGATACAATGCCAGCAGACCGGCATACACGACAAACGGGAGAAACGCGTAAAACAAAAACCAGCTGACAAAGCCGCCCTGAAACATCGCATAGGAAAAAACAGCAGCCGTTAAGAACGTTAATACAATCAGCTTCCATCCATATACAAACCATTGAAATTTCTTCTTCATCAGCGGATCGACGGCCTTTGAACCGGCACCTTCACAGCGGACATAATCTCCCTTACAATCACTTCTGCCTGAATCCCTTCAAATTTCACCTCAGGGTTTAGCAGCATCCGGTGCGGCAGCGTAAAAGGAGCCAAATATTGAATATCATCCGGAATAACATAGTCACGATGATGCATCAGTGCGTATGCCTGTGCCGCTTTCATGAGAGCAATTGATCCGCGCGGACTGACGCCTAATTGAATAGAAGCGTGCTGTCTCGTTTTCTGCACAATTTCAACAATATATTCCTTGATGCTGTCATCAGCCCGGACATTCTGCACTTCCCGCTGTAAACGGATGAAGTCTTCTTTCGCAAGGACCGGTTCAAGCGTCTCAATCGGATGGCTGTTTTCCTGAAGAGATAAGACGTCCAGCTCCTCATGAAAGGACGGATAACCCATGCGAAGTTTGAATAGAAAACGGTCAAGCTGGGCTTCTGGCAAAGGATAGGTCCCTTCATATTCAACCGGGTTTTGGGTTGCCATCACAAAAAACGGAGCGTCAAGCGGCATCGTATGGCCATCCACCGTTACACTTCCCTCTTCCATCGCTTCAAGCAAAGCTGACTGTGTCTTTGGAGAAGTGCGGTTGATTTCATCAGCAAGCACGATATTTCCCATAATCGGGCCGGGACGGTATTCAAATTCCATCGTTTTCGCATTATAGATGGAAACGCCGGTTACATCAGACGGCAACAAATCCGGTGTGAATTGGATTCTTTTAAAATCAGCGCCGATTGACCTTGCCAGCGCGCGAACCATCATCGTTTTACCGACTCCGGGTACATCCTCAAGCAGCACGTGCCCTTTGGCAAGAATGGCTGCTAAGCTGAGTATGGCGATGTCTCGTTTTCCAACCATTACTCTATTAATATGTTCAACTGCTTTCCCCAGCAAAGGGTGCAGGTCTTCTTGGTATGCCATTCTTTTCCTCCTAGTCATCTACAAAATTCTTCATATTAGTAACCTAACTTTACCACAAAAAGCGATTTGTATAAAAAAACGATTCTAGTAAATTAATTCCAATCCAGCAGGTCAAATCACACAAAAGAGCAACTGTCACAGAAAGCTTGATTACTTGTATTTTAAAGGCTCCATATGGACATGTGAATAATCAATCGCATGCTCCTCCTTCATTCTCCGCTCAATTTCATTGGCAATATCGTGACTCTCTATCATATTTAAATCTGCCGATACCTCAACTACCACGTCTACGTATACCGTACTGCCCACATATCTCGCTTTAATATCTGTTAAGCGGCTCACACCCGATACCTTTTCGATCGTCTGTTTATAAGCTGACATGTCCTTTACGTCGAAGCCGTCTGTCAAAGAGTAAGATGATTCTTTAAAAATATCCCACGCCGTTTTGCAAATAAGAAGACCGATCACAAACGCTGTTACCGTATCGATCCAAGCAAGGCGGAATTGCGCAGCCGCGATTCCGATAAACGTGCCGATACTGACAAATGCATCTGATTTATTATCAGCCGCCGCGGCAAGAAGAGCCTGGCTCTTCACCTTTTTGGCCAGCCTTTTATTATATTGATAGACTGCCATCATCAAAGCTGCCCCGCCCGCGGCCGTCCAAGCCGCAATCATATCCGGCGTTTCTTGTTTAACAGAAAAAATAGATTCCCCGGCGCTGAACAGCACTTGCAATCCGACAGCCATCATAATAAAAGAGGCGATAAGCGATGCGATCGTTTCTGCACGGAAGTGGCCGTATGGATGATTTTCGTCAGGGGGTTTTTGAGAGATACGCAAGCCGATCAGTACCGCGACAGAAGCAATAATGTCAGTTGTGTTATTCAAACCGTCCGCCGTAAGTGCTTCCGAATGAAAAAGATAACCGATCATCAGCTTCACCGCAGATAGGATAAGATACGCGGCAATACTGATCAGGGCTCCGGTTTCTCCCTTTTTCAGTTCATCATATCTCTCCATGTAAAACCCACCTCTCCGCCTTTCGTCATCTATTATTATGATACAAAGCTGAAGCGCAGTGGGTCTACAGAAACATGATTCACCCGCCGCAGAAAAATAGAGACGGCGGAACATTTATTCTCTGCACCAACTTATGATCTCTTTTAAAAAATCTCTTCACATTTGTGATCCCCCGTATCTTAAAAAATGACAGCCGCCTGCGGAAATATCTTTTCTATTATTCCAAGAATGACTGGAAATACCGTTGACTAAACCCTACAAATTTGAAATAAATCGTTATATTTTCTCACACGAATTTTCGACAAAATGTATATTTGTGATAAGGTTTCAATTATCATAATATTCAGTAACAAATTCATTCTTAAAGGAGGCAGCTTATGAACCAAGCTCAATCAGGATTAAAAAAAGGATTAAAAACCCGCCATATGACCATGATTTCAATCGCCGGCGTGATTGGAGCCGGCCTTTTTGTAGGCAGCGGTTCAGTGATTCACTCCACAGGTCCTGGTGCCGTTGTCTCTTATGCGTTAGCCGGATTATTGGTGATTTTTATTATGAGAATGCTTGGTGAGATGTCTGCCGTTAACCCAACGAGCGGATCATTTTCTCAATACGCTCATGATGCCATCGGACCGTGGGCAGGCTTTACAATCGGATGGCTGTATTGGTTTTTCTGGGTCATTGTCATCGCGATTGAAGCAATCGCCGGTGCCGGCATTATTCAATATTGGTTTCATGATATTCCGCTGTGGCTGACAAGTTTGATCTTGACGATCGTACTCACCTTGACAAATGTCTACTCCGTTAAATCTTTCGGTGAGTTTGAATATTGGTTCTCCCTGATTAAAGTTGTTACTATTATCGCTTTTCTCATCGTTGGTTTTGCTTTTATTTTTGGTTTTGCGCCAGGCAGTGAGCCAGTCGGTTTATCCAATATGACAGGCAAAGGCGGATTTTTCCCGAAAGGTGTCAGCTCCGTATTGCTGGGCATTGTCGTTGTCATCTTCTCCTTTATGGGAACAGAAATTGTTGCGATTGCAGCGGGAGAAACATCTAATCCGATCGAATCGGTGACAAAAGCGACCCGATCCGTTGTATGGCGCATCATTGTCTTTTACGTCGGCTCTATCGCTGTTGTCGTTGCGCTTTTGCCTTGGAATTCAGCAAATATTTTAGAAAGCCCTTTCGTCGCTGTACTCTCACATATCGGCGTGCCGGCAGCCGCCCAGATTATGAACTTTATCGTCCTCACAGCCGTACTCTCTTGCTTAAATTCAGGTTTGTACACCACATCCAGAATGCTGTATTCACTTGCGGAAAGAAATGAAGCGCCGCGCCGTTTTATGAAATTGAGCAAAAAAGGCGTTCCCGTACAAGCCATTGTCGCCGGAACAATTTTCTCTTATATTGCGGTCGTCATGAACTACTTTTCACCTGACTCCGTCTTTCTATTTTTAGTCAACTCATCAGGCGCAATTGCTCTACTCGTTTATCTTGTCATCGCCGTTTCCCATCTGAGAATGCGCCAAAAACTCGAAAAAACAAACCCAAAAGCATTAAAGATCAAGATGTGGTTTTTCCCTTACCTAACCTACTTGACCATCATCGCCATCTGCGGAATTTTAGTGTCTATGGCGTTTATTCGTTCCATGAGAGACGAGCTGCTGCTGACAGGCGTCATTACGGGAATCGTTTTGATTTCTTATCTTGTGTTCAAAAAGCGCAAGGTAAGCGAGCAGGCTGCTGCCAAGCCAGTCTCACAGCAACAGCCTGACATCCTGCCATAATACTGAACAAAATCCTAAACGGATAACCGTTTAGGATTTTGTTCTTTCTTCTTCAGATAGGCGGGAGGACACTGATTTTTTTGTAACCACTTCGTCCTTATTATCATTAACTATATTACCATTTCGGTAAATTTAGAAAAGGACGATGAAAATGACACTTGAAAAATTTGCGGATGCTCTCCCAATCCCAGATACCCTAAAGCCAGTACAGCAAACAAAAGAAAAGACATACTATGAAGTCACAATGGAGGAATTCACTCATCAGCTTCACCGCGATCTCCCCCCGACCCGCATGTGGGGATATAATCGCTCATTTCCCGGGCCTACCATCGAGGTCAAAAGAAACGAAAACGTTTATGTAAAATGGATGAACAACCTTCCTTCTAAACATTTTCTGCCGGTCGACCATACCATTCACGATAGTGACAGCCAGCATGAAGAGCCTGAAGTGAAAACCGTTGTTCATTTACACGGAGGCGCCACACCGGAAGATAGTGACGGATATCCGGAAGCCTGGTTCACAAAAAACTTTGAACAAACAGG
This sequence comes from Bacillus sp. SKDU12, assembly GCF_010093085.1. Classification (GTDB taxonomy): domain Bacteria; phylum Bacillota; class Bacilli; order Bacillales; family Bacillaceae; genus Bacillus; species Bacillus mexicanus. The sequence goes on from NZ_MSRC01000022.1 coordinate 65,501, forward strand.
CCCCTATTTTAAGCGAGAGGTTTATCATTATCCGAATCAGCAGCGCGGTGCTATTTTGTGGTATCACGATCATGCCATGGCGATTACCAGGCTGAATGTCTATGCGGGACTTCTCGGTGCTTACATCATTCATGATCCAAAGGAAAAACGATTTAAGCTGCCTTCCGGCGAATACGACGTGCCGCTTCTGATCACAGACCGCACGATCAATGAGGATGGTTCTTTGTTTTATCCAAGCGGCCCGGAAGACCCTTCCCCTTCACTCCCTAACCCCTCAATCATCCCGGGTTTTTGCGGAGAGACGATACTTGTCAACGGGAAAGTATGGCCCTACTTGGAGGTCGAACCAAGAAAATACCGGTTCCGCGTCATCAATGCCTCCAATACAAGAACCTATAACTTATCACTCGATAATGGCGGGGAAGTGATTCAAATTGGTTCAGACGGCGGACTTCTGCCGCGCTCCGTAAAACTGAACTCTTTCAGCCTTGCTCCTGCTGAACGTTTTGATATCATCATTGACTTCACAGCCTACGAAGGTCAATCGATCATTTTGGCAAACAGCGCGGGCTGCGGCGGTGATGACGTCAATCCTGAAACAGATGCGAATGTCATGCAATTCAGAGTCACAAAACCATTGGCACAAAAAGATGAAAGCAGAAAGCCGAAATACCTTGCATCATATCCCTCAGTGCAGAATGAACGAATACAAAATATCAGGACACTCAAGCTGAGTGCCATTAATGATGAATACGGCAGACCCGTTCTTCTCTTAAATAACAAACGCTGGCATGACCCTGTCACTGAAGCACCGAAACTCGGAACAACTGAGATATGGTCTATTATCAATCCGACAAACGGAACACATCCGATCCATCTCCATTTAATTTCCTTCCGTGTGTTAGATCGGCGCCCATTTGATACAGCTCGTTATCAAGAAAGCGGAGAACTGGTTTATACCGGCCCGACAATCCCGCCGTCTCCAAGTGAAAAAGGCTGGAAAGACACCGTCCAATCCCGCGCCGGTGAAGTGCTGAGAATTGCAGCGACATTCGGGCCGCACAGCGGACGCTATGTATGGCACTGCCATATTCTTGAGCATGAAGACTATGACATGATGAGACCGATGGATGTAAAAGACCCCCGTAAATAACCCGACAAACTTGCCTCTCACAGGCAAGTTTTTTCTATATGAAACATTTGAGTCTCTTTTTCCGTATAACATTAAAACAGCACAAAGGAGCTTTTTATGCAGACGAACGACTTAAATGAAAAAACAAGACAATACATTTCTATTTATGCTGAATTAAAATCAAAATTAAAATGGAAAGTTGCACATGATCAGATATTAATGCTCATTTCTTCTGCATATATTGTAAATAAAAGAGAATTTGATTTTCAGCGCTTTTATGATGTGAGCAACTATATCAAATCAAACGTCGGCAGTTTCTCAACACTCAATTCATACCACCGCTTTACTGTTGCTTCTATTTTAGACATCCATTTTCAGCATGAAGCAAAACAAACGTTTCATACGTTTATCGACGTCTACAATGAAATGGTGAAGCTTGGATATAATCGGGATATGTTCACGTACCTTTCCGCGCTAATCCTGCTCACCGGCAAATCAGAAACATCTAATCTGAGCGAACAAATGAACAACGGGCTATCTGTTTACCAGCAGATGAAGAAAAACCATTATTTCCTCACTTCCATTCAGAACATCCCGCTCGCCGTATTGCTCGGCAAAACCGAAAACGGTTTGCAGGCGCTAAACAAAGCGGAAATATGCTATAAGCTTCTGTCAGCCAGCAAGTTTAAAAAGGGATATTACTTACACCAGGTTAGCCATATTCTAGCCCTACAAAGTGAAAAAGACCCTGAAACGCTTGCTTCTGAGTGCAAACATATCTATCAATCCATCACGGAATTTCACAAAAAGCCAAAGAATTATCATTATCCAGATCTTGCCCTTCTCACATTTCTGGAAGAGCCGGATATCAAAACCGTGTTGGACACCACTCAAACATTAAGCCAAGAAAAAGCATTTAAATGGCAAAAGGACATGAATTTCAAAATTGCTGTCTGCCTCTATCTCAGTGAGCGCTTGGAGAAAAACTTATTGATGGAATCAGGGCTTTACACTGCAATTGAAGCGGTCATTCAGGCGCAGCAGGCAGCCGCGACAGCTGCGATCATCAGCACAACAGCAGCCAGTCATTCTCATAACGGATAGAGGAGGGGAAAAATGCCATACGTCACATTAGAAGATCAGACACGACTATACTATGAAACGCACGGGAGCGGGACGCCAATCCTGTTTGTACACGGTGTTTTAATGAGCGGACAGTTTTTCCATAAACAATTTTCAACACTTTCTGCCAATCATCAGTGTATTCGTCTCGATCTTAGAGGACACGGCGAATCTGAAAAAGTGCTTCAAGGGCATACCATTTCTCAATACGCCCGGGATGTAAAGGAATTTCTAAACATAATGGAGCTTGATCATGTCGTACTTGCCGGCTGGTCAATGGGCGCTTTCGTTGTATGGGATTATCTCAATCAGTTTGGAAATGATAACATACGAGCTGCTGTCATTATTGATCAATCAGCTTCCGACTATCAATGGAAGGGCTGGGAGCACGGCCCGTTTGATTTTGACGGTTTAAAAACAGCGATGCATGCCATTCAGACTGATCCGCTGCCATTCTACGAGAGTTTCATCCGTAATATGTTCGCAGCACCGCCGGCCGAGGCAGAAACAGAATGGATGCTGGCAGAGATCCTCAAACAGCCGGCAGCCATTGCAAGCACGATTTTATTTAACCAAACGGCTGTTGACTACCGGGATACCCTTCATCATATGAATGTGCCCACATTACTGTGCTTCGGGGAAGACCGCAAATTTTTCTCTGCAGCAGCTGGCGAACATTTGCGCAGCAATATTCCTGACGCGACGCTCGTCACCTTTTCTAAAAGCAGCCATTGTCCGTTTTTAGAAGAGCCGGACGCCTTTAACAGCACCCTTCTCTCTTTTTTAGATGAGCTGACTGGAAAGCCATAAAGAAAAAGGAATTAGGAGATTAGGGAAAAGTATGAGACAATAAGAGATGTGCAGTAAAATACATGAGGGAAGAAGTGACTTTATGTCTTACTATAACAAACGTAATCAAGAACCGCTGCCTAAAGAAGATGTGAGTACATGGGAATGCACAAAAGAAGACTGCAACGGCTGGAGCAGAAAAAACTTTGCCAGCAGTGATGATGATGCGCCATTATGTCCTTTATGTGGAAGCAAAATGATCGACGGCATCCGTTCATTAGTGAACCTCCAAAACAACAGTCAAACGAAAACAAGCTAGCTCTTCCCTATAACAAATGCAGTCTCCTGCAAGCAAACAATCCTCGAACGGAGACACACATTCTATATCCAGAATAAAAGCCTCTCATTGCAAGAGGCTTTGAAAGATGAAAGAAGCCCAAAACTTTAAATGTTTAGGGCTTTTCGTCTTTCTGAATGGTGCAATATGGATATGAAAGGGGTGATAAAGTGGCCACATACCAACAGCAAAAAGACTTGAGAAAAAGAGCTAGATCCAAAAAGCTGAACCTTGCCATCAACGCTTATGTCGAACTACTGTTTTTGTCGATACCTCTGCTCCAATTGCTTAAATGGCTTGGATCATTAACTCTGCGACTCGTCCATTAAAAAACCACTCAGCCTATGCCGAGTGGTTTTTATTAGCGGATGACAGTAAAGCTGTTGATGATGCCGTTCGGGTTTTCCCACACTTTTTTAAATGTCTTATGTTCAAGATTATAAGAATAAATCGTCCGCACCTTGGCTTCACGCCCTGTTTCATCCTTCAGTTTTTTAGCTCCATCGGCTTCGGCAAGAAAATAGATGTTCTTACCATCCTTAGAGAACTGCGGCTGTGCGTCAATTAACAGCTTGAATGATTTTTGGTTGGAAATGATGGTTTTATAGTTTTTCGTATCCGCATTCAGCATCTGAATAGAAGCGGCTTGCGCCGTGCCCTTCTGCGTATATGATGTAAACAAAATACGTTTATCATCATCAGAAACTGCAATATCGCTGATAAACTGGTCAAGACTCTTCAGCTCATCAAATTTATTCTGATGGCCAGCCCCAAAGTGAATCGTTGTCGGTTCAGGATCGATCCCCTTTTCGTTCGCTTCATCCGTTTTCTCGTAATCCTCTTCTACAGAATAATGAAGCAATGCAAATGAATCGGTTTTTTCGTTATAAAAGAAACTGCTGACGCTATCATCCTGATCATTTGCTGCTGGATAAAGGTTTTTATATTTCTTCGTTTTCAAATCAAAAGCTGCAATCCGGAAATTGCTTTCGTCCGCTTTTCCTAAACGAAAATAGATGGCGGAACGGTCCTTTGATAAAAACAGGCTATCGGCACTCTCCTCACCTTTATAAAGCATCGTCTTTTTATTAGACTTTAGATCGAGCTTAAATAGCCTCATTTCATTTTGATCATTATTGCCCGTATAATAGAGCACCTGCTGCTTTTGATCCAAAGCAAATGCCGGATAGCTCGTCAGCTTCTCCTGATGGATCACCTTGTCATTTTCATAATACTTCGTCTGCAAATTGGTATTCGTAATTGAAACAAGCAGCTTATCGCCGCTTTCCGTATGTACTGACATATCGGCAGCGTTCTCATGGCCTTTATCCTTTACAGCATAAAACGCGAAACCAGCTGCAGCAGCTGCGATCACGACAATTAACAATACGATGATTCTTTTTTTCAACTTTTATCTCCACCAATAGAAAAAGCAAGAAAGTGTTTTTCTTGCTTTACAGATTATATATGTACATTAATAGCTGTAATGTCCCGATACTTTTCCTTTGCTTAATGGGTATCCAAGCGCTTTAAACGCTTTAGGGCTTACATCCAAAACTGCATGAGGCATTCTGCCAACATCATTTTTGTAAACCGTAATCACTTTTTTAGGCTTCGCTTTTGCATAAGCTCTGATTTTTGTCCCGTTTCTAGGCACATCAAATCCGATCTTGGTCGCACAATCCCAATGCCCAAGTTTTTTACCAGAAGAGCCTTTTTTCCCGACTCCATTATACCAAGTAATATTTCCGTTCACATGCTTCGCACTGGCATCTGATGAAAAACTGAAAGCTCCCAAAGTGCTTCCTGCTAAAATAAAAGCGGCTAAAATGACTTTCTTCAACATTTCGTCCCCCTGTTTATTAACATCTAGGAAAATTATACACGAAGAACCAGGATTTTTTTATTTCAATATCCTTACAGTATTGTTACAAAAACGAAAAAGAACTGCGCTAAAAAAATCCATGGAAGATTATCCTATTATAATTCCAATTTTAGAGTTATAATTGTAATAGAGTAGTTAAACGCATTCAATATGAACGAACCATTACCGTATTGTTCAAACCAAATTCATAAATATGTATACACGACTCATACTCTCTCATAAAAAAAGAAAAAAGAGTGTGCTAGACTCTTTTTTCTTCAAAGTTTTTTAAAAAAAACGTAGATTATATTATATAAGAATTTCATTTCGTTTTTGGTTTAAAAGAAGGCGTTTTTGTGACAGTTCATATTGATCGGTGCGGAATTACTCATATCAAAAGATATAGGAGTGGTAATCCATGAAGGCAGCAAGATGGCATAATCAAAAGGATATCCGTATTGAAAATATCGAAGAGCCAAAAACGGAGCCGGGAAAAGTAAAGATCAAAGTCAAATGGTGCGGCATCTGCGGCAGTGATCTCCACGAGTATCTAGGCGGGCCTATCTTTATTCCGGTTGACAAACCGCATCCATTAACGAATGAAATAGCACCTGTCACAATGGGCCATGAATTCTCTGGTGAAGTGGTTGAAGTCGGAGAAGGCGTTGAAAATTATAAAGCAGGCGACCGCGTCGTAGTCGAACCGATTTTTGCAACGCACGGCCATCAAGGCGCATACAACCTTGATGAGCAAATGGGATTCCTTGGCTTAGCCGGCGGAGGCGGCGGTTTCTCTGAATACGTCTCTGTAGATGAAGAGCTGCTATTTAAGCTTCCTGAGACATTATCATATGAACAAGGCGCACTGGTAGAACCTTCTGCAGTCGCTTTATACGCTGTCCGCTCAAGTAAAATCAAAGCTGGCGACAAAGCAGCTGTATTCGGCTGCGGACCAATCGGCCTTCTCGTGATTGAAGCGCTAAGAGCTGCTGGCGCGACTGATATTTACGCTGTTGAGCTTTCACCTGAACGCCAGCAAAAAGCTGAAGAGCTCGGAGCGATTATCATTGACCCATCTAAAACAGACGATGTAGTTGCTGAGATTGCAGAACGTACAGGCGGCGGTGTTGACGTAGCATACGAAGTCACTGGCGTTCCAGTTGTATTACGTCAAGCGATCCAATCTACTACCATTTCTGGTGAAACAGTTATCGTCAGCATTTGGGAAAAAGGCGCAGAAATCTACCCTAACGATATCGTTATTAAAGAACGTACAGTGAAAGGAATTATCGGATACCGCGACATCTTCCCAGCTGTATTGTCATTAATGGAAAAAGGCTATTTCTCAGCTGACAAGCTCGTAACGAAAAAAATCGTATTAGACGATTTGATCGAGGAAGGCTTCGGGTCTCTAATTAAAGAGAAAAACCAAGTCAAAATCCTCGTCCAGCCTAACTAATGTGAAACGAAAAGAATCCGTACACTGGTGCGGATTCTTTTTTTATCTTATCCCTTTTGAAATACGGGAGCCCTGAGTAAGATCGGATCAGCTTCACATCAAAGAAACGATTTCAAGTGTCAAAAGCCGTTTACACTGCATCCGCCGGAACCAGAAAGCTCAAAGCTTCAACAATTAGACCTCACCGCTTTACCTTTCAAATTGTCGTGAATTCCTTAAAGAACCTTGGCATTGCAAACAGGTGCTTAAACGTTTCTTGTCTGGATTCCTCCTGAATAAAAAAAGTCCCGAGTGCTGTTCACTCAGGACTTTTCACTGCATAGCTCTTATACAAGCTTTTGGCCGCAGTTCGGGCAAAAATTGGCTTCACCGCTTTTTGTTCCGCAGTTCGGACAGAAATTCGGTTTACTTCCGCTTCCTGTTGGCTGTGAGCCTGATGACTGCGCCTGCTGATTTTGATTCATTTGATTCATCATCTGATTGGCCATATTCATTCCCATCATCATTCCAGCCATATCCGAAGCTGCTCCGCCTCCGCTCATCTTTCCGGATGCCATCCCATCCGTCATAGAAATTTGCTGGTATTTGTTCATATCCCCAACCATACCGTAGGAAGCGTTCTTCGTAATCATATCCTGAACCTCTTGAGGATAATTAAAGCTCATGATTTGAAAACCAGTAATTGTCATCCCGTCGCCGACTAACTGCATATCTAAGTCTTCTTGAATTCCCTTCGCGATGTCAAAAGAATTGGCTTGCAGATTAAACATATCCTTTCCTTCTCTTGTGATCCACTTCATCAGAAGCTGATCAAGAATAGAAGTCATTCGGGTTTTAATATCCTCTACAAAATATTGATCCTTCACACCAGCGATTTTATCAATCAGACTGATATAGTCCTGAACCTTAAAGTTAAATGTACCATTCGCGCGAATTGGCATCCCGCCGGGCATTCCCGCTGCCGGAATATTTATCGCCTGCTTTGTTCCCCATCTCACGGTAAATTCCTTCGTATTGACAAACAGCACCTCGGCGCGCATGCCGCTGTTAAACCCAAACTTAAAGCCCTTTAACGTTGAGAGAAACGGAATAATCTCAGATTCTATATCATAGTCGCCGTCATCTTGAAAAACCCCTTCAACCCTTCCATTGCTCAAAAAGACAGCATCCTGTCCGGGACGGATAATTAATCGGCTCCCTTTTTTGATTTCACGATTGTTCCATTTATAAAAAATCATATCATCTCTAAATTCTTCCCACTCTACTACATTCGCTAATTGGTTTCTGAAAAACGACATGATACCTCTCCCTTTACTCTATTTTCTTCCTTTAGAATTTGCCGCGGCTGCCGCTGTATGACGTGCCGCCTTTCGTAACCCCGCCATCGCCGCTGTCTTTATCTGATGGTTTTCTTTCTCTTGTTACAGTTGTTCTGATATAAGTATCATATTGATCAATCACATCAGACGTACGAGAATCCATATATGTATCTCCATTAACGGTTACCTTTCCGCCTGCTTGATAAAGCATGATTGAAACCGCGATCCCTCCGACTGCGATTGCTGCAATCAGCTGAAACCACCAAGCAAAGAATATGTTATCGGGGTTGATACCCGGTTTTATTCCCATATCTTTATAGGAAAGCTGAATATAAGTCTGAAAAGCTTTGAAATAATCTTCATTTGATAAATCAGAAGAAATCGTATTTCTAATGCTGTTCAGCCTGCTGTTGTCCAAATACTGCTCAGCTTTTTTGTAGCCAGAAATGAATACATCTCTATTCGTCATATCAATCGTTAAAATGGCGGTGCTGCCTTTTCCGTAACGATCATAAAAATCTGTGGCATAATCAGCAATATCTTTCCCGTTTGTGCTTTTTGTCGTAATAATGATGAAATCAGTGTCCCTCTTTGCACCCAGCTCAGCCGAGAGAGATTCGAGTTTTCCGATTTCTGCTTTTGATAATAGATGGGCATGGTCATACACATGCTGCTGTGATTCAGAAGCTCTCGCCGCACCCATCCCCAGTACCGGCATCATGATGAAAACAGCCAGCACAACAAGAATCGCTTTCCCTAAAAATCCGCGCATTAAAATCCGCCTCCCATCATCCATGAGACGAGCTTCAATGCAAGAAATGTCCCACCTGCTATTCCGCTAAACCACGCCGCCACTTTTCCCCGACTGATCGGCGGCTTTCCGACAACCTTTCCTGTTTGCCCGTTCATCGCAAAAATATGTTCTGCTCTTTCATAATCATAGCTGACCATCCAAACAGGAAGCAGAATGTAAAAGCTGTTCACATTTTTCGTGTGAATATGTTTGTCTCTCACATTGACTGACGTATATCCTGAAAAAGTAGAATGTATGTATGAATCTATATAACTGCTAATTTTCTCTTTTGCCCTCGGAAAGAGCTCCTCATCGGTATAATTGTACTTTTCCGCAATATAACCGGCCAAATATGCCGTTTGAAAGTCCTTCAGCTCATCATATGAATAAGGCTCCAACTTGTCCATTAATTCGTCTTTCATTTTTTCAGAGGCATCGACAGGAATTTTTAAGTAATCGAGATTGATATCACGAAACGCTTCAAAATGCTCTGTTTCCGTGCAAATATAATCCCCTTCTTCATACCGGTGGACTCTCGTACAGTTCGCTCTTACCTGCACTTCACTATTTAAATCAAACATCCAAAACGGAATGTACATGCCTGTGATGCTTTTGATACGATCAGCCGACATGAATCCTCTGGGTGTCAAAAGCCCTTTTTTGCACCACTTTTGAAATGCCTGTTCCGCTTCTTGTTTACTGATTGTAAATGGAATGACCTTCGCCGGCGCCAAATGTCCTGATAAACGATCGGCAAGTATAGCAGCACCTCCGCAGAAGCTGCACGTCGTCGCTGTCGTTTCAGCTTCCGTAATTAAAACAGCACCGCAGTTTTCACATTGATATTCTTTCGCTTCCTCTTCAGAAAACTGTGTCGCAATATTTTCTTTCGGAAGGCTTTCAATATTGTCCTGTCTTCCGCAGCTGCCGCAGGATAACGCGCCGGATTCGCTGTCAAATGCCATATCACTGCCGCAGTTCGGACACTTATAAGAAATTATCATAACCGTTCCCTCTCACATCTTGATAAAATGGTTCCGCAGCCGAAAGCTGCGGCCTCCTCTATATTATTTATCGAGCAGTATTTTCGCTTTTAAGGCCGCAAGTTCATCATCTACCTGACTTGAACCGGCAGTATTATACTTTGCAGTCAGATCATCCATATCATCCTGCGGAGCACTGTTCAGTTCTGCCATTGCATGGGCCTGATCAAGCGCCTTATTTACATTGTCCTCCATTCTGCCAAATGCAGACATTGATTGGTTTGTACCAGCAACAGACGCGCCCAGCTTGTTCATTTTTTCTTGCGTTTTCGCCACTGCCCACTTCGCCTTGATCGCATTTTTGCGCGCTTCCAGCTCCCCAATGTCAGAAACCAGTTTGTCATGCATCTTTCTCATTTGTGCAGCATTGGTTTCAGCCATTTGATTCGCCGTCTGCAGCTCAGAAAGCCTTGCCCCCAAAGATGTTTTTCTTTCAAGAAATGTTCTCGCATCGCCCTCATTTCCTGCTTGCAGCGCCTTCACCGCATAGCTTTCCATCTTTTCTATATCTGCCCGGCATTCACGTAATTCTCTTTTCGCCCTTTGCTCCTCAGCCATAACAGCAGCGGTTTCTGACTTAACCTTAGACAGATCGTTATTCATGTTTCTAACATACTGATCTGCCATTTTCTCTGGGTTTTCAGCCTTGTCCAACAAAGCATTGATATTCGCCGACATAATATCTTTGAATCTCGTCATTATACTCATCATGTAGTTCCTCCGCTATTTCGTTAAACTTCTTACTACATATACTATTTATTATCGTTAAAAGTTTCATTTTTTTAATAAAAAATGACATTTCAAATGAAAATATATAACTTTTTACCTGAATATAAAGAAGGATGCTTCCCAAAGTCCAAAAACTTTTAGGAAGCATCCTTGATGGTTGAAACTTCATGGCGGGCGGTGTGTCAATTGCTCTGATTTTTATGTAATAAGAGCGCCACTTTATTATCTTAACTCGTCATCCAAAGGTACAATGATTTCATCTAATGTCTTTTTCCACTGGCGCTTCAGTTTTGGACCGTATTTCAATGGCTTTACATCAGGATGTACGGCTTTATACTTATCAAATTGTTTACTGTTGATGATTTCCCCGAGATGCGGAATAGAATCTGTCCCTATCACATATTGAACTGCAGATAAATGAAGTTCATCCTCTGACACAAACCATGTGTTCGCAAATTCATGAATCGCTTTGTCTCGTGCTTTCGTGAAGAAGCTTCGTTTCACGACAAGAATATCTTCCTCTTCATCTACGTTTTTCGTATCAATGGCATTTAACATCTCACGGTATACATCTTTTACAATGTCTGATTTATCCAGTTTTTGAAGGGCGCTTTCGATCTCATCACGGATATTTTGGTTATTGGCCGAGTACGTTTCTAATAGTCGATCAATATACGTTGAATCAATATCATAGATTTTCACTGCATTTTCTCCATAAAATTCAATGTCTGAAAAATCCGGCTCGGGGCCATCTTGACCCTCTTCATCTATAAGTGACCCTTTAATCGTGTGATAGATACCAATAAATTCTTCTAGCGTTCCCACCTGTTCTTGAAGTGCTGCTGATTTCTCCATATCATCATTGTAATCATCATATGTCACTAACGCTTCGTAAGAATTGTTTAGCTCTTGAAATGTTTTCACGAACTCAATTCGGGTTTCAAGAGATGTGTGCTCATCAATATCCGTTGGGTTGGGAATTAACGTCGTTAGTGCTTTGTGAGCTTTTTTAAAGCGTTTCTTCGATTCATCATACGTTGGATATACCAGACTAGATTCCTCTTGTGCATGGGAATATAACTTCGTCGCATTCTTTACGTTTTGTTCCATTGTAAAAGGTTTACGGAATGTCACAATTAATCCTTTTGTCTTTCCTGGATATGTACGATTGGTCCTAGAAAAAGCTTGAATCAAATTGGCATAACTTAAATTCCGATCCACAAATAACGTTTGAATCGTTGGGGCATCAAAACCAGTCAATAACCGATCGACTACAATGACTAGGTCAATTTGTTTGCCAAATTCTTTGAATTCCCCTTTTTTACGAGCCAAGCGATTGTTAATATCACCATTATATCGTTCAATATCTTCTATCGACCAAGCAGTGCGATAGTAATCATTATAATCCTTAATAATCTCCATCATTTCATCGTGAGTTTGCTTGGAATTTTCCTCGTTTTCTTGCATTGAATACGTAATTGCAATACGGGGAAAGTCAGGATCTTCAATTGTACGACCTGTTCGGATTGGATGTCCCGCAAACTCATTTGTCAGCCAATTCGTATCCTTCGTCATTTCTTTAATGGCCTGATAGTAACGTTTCGCCATATCAATGGAACTCGTTGTTAAAATAGCTGATTTTTGCGGGCGGCCGTTTTGAAAATCAAATTTAATATAGGCATTATCCGGCCTGAAAATCTTATGAATGACTTTTTGAATATGTTCATCATTCTCGAACGAAGATGGTTCAAGATATGCTTCTTTTTCGATTCCATCCATTTGATCAATCATATCGTTGATTTCATCATCACTACAATTGGCGTATTTTTCTTGATGACGCAGCTGTTCGAAAATATGATTATTTAATGAAGTGAGGTCAATTGTATCTTCATGCTCTACTTGAAACCCTAAAACAGCACCATCGTCTAACGCATTCTTAATCGTATACGTGTGCAAAACGTCTCCATATTGGTCACGAGTAGTGCGAGCTAATCGGCCCTTCGCTTGCTTTTTATTTTCATTAAATATCGGTGTCCCTGTAAATCCAAACCATGTTGAATTTGGAAAGAACCCTTTAATGGCTTCCATGCCTTCTGAACTTAACGCACGATGACATTCATCCACGACAAAGACAATATGCTGCCCCAGCAGTTTCTTAAAGCGCTGAGTGCCTTTTTGCTCCTCTTGCCTTTGGGCATAACGCAAGGAAGCCTCCAGTTTTTGGCGCGTGGTAATGATCACTGTATTCGAATTGGTATCAGACAATAGAGTTTGACTTAGCTCCTTTGCGCTCCCAGTTCCGACAATCAAACTATTCGATTTAGCATGACCAGAAGAAATCCCCGTGTTAAACTCAGACGCAAATTTAGTAAATTCAGTCGTCGTTTGATTATCTAAGTCTTTTCGGTCAATGAGCATAATCGTACGGTCTACACCTGGTTTGCGAGCCAATAACTTGGTAGACACAAAACTTGTCAACGTTTTTCCTGATCCGGTCGCATGCCAAACAAAGCCGGATTGATGCCTCATGGCAGATGTAAACAAGGCTTCTATGGCATGAATTTGATACGGTTTTAACACCACTAGAGCTTTGTTGTCTTGGTCTTCACTTACAATTGTATAATTGGCAATCAAACGGTGTGCATCTGGAATGTTTAACACTTGTTTCACAAACTCATAGAGATTTTCTACTTTTCGATTATCCGTTGTCCGCCAGCTAAAGATCAATTTTTTATGCATATCTTTTGGCAGCGCATTAGCAAAATAGCGAGTCGTTTGTTCGTTGGAAATGACAAATAACTGCAGGGTGGAAAAGATATTATTTCGAAACATTCCTTCTTCTGCGTATTTCTTGATTTGATGGAAAGCTTGAAATACGCCGTCTTTTGCACTTGCCTGCTTTAATTCAATTTGAACAATAGGTAATCCATTGATGAGAAGTGTCACGTCAAATCGGCGATCACGTCCATCAACATTTGTCTTTTGTTTCGCAATCTGATGAACGACTTCGTATGTAGAAATACCGCCCCCAATATCTTGATTGGAATACAGCACCAACGACATGGAACCTAATGAAACGTCTTCACGTTCAATCGTAATCCGAGCAATTCCATTTTCCCCTTTGAGCCATTTAGCAGCATCAAAGGGTGTCTGCGTTTTCGATAACAACTCTGTCTTTATCGAATCGAATTCTTTATCAGTCATTGGATATTCCCCAATTTCTGATAAATTATTTTGTGTAATCTTGTGCCGCAAGTTCTTCCATAAGTCTTCTTCCGACTTTAAATCCGGCCGATAATTCCACTGATTATGCCCTTCCCCTAACACTTCAATCAGGCGGCGCTCTACCTCTGCTTCATCTTTATGTTGGATCGTTGCCATGATTCTCCCCCTCTTTTTCACTAGACAAACATCTTTTGTAGGAAAGCTTTTTTCGTTTCTTTTAAGGCATCTACTTCGCGTTGGTGAAGGGCGATGGTGTCGTCTAGTTGTTTGAAGAAGGTGCCGATTTGGGTTTGTTCTTTTAAACAAGGTACAAGACTTTCAAAATTTTCAACACTACCTCTTGAAATATTCAGCTGAGACATACCTGCACCTTGTGATTTGAAATATTTTTGGTCGTGATTGATGTATGACAACAAAAATAACGGATCCGCAGAATCATTAGGTCTTAACAGTGCAACCCTCTGATTAAGTACAAACTTATCATTTTCAGGTATTAATGCAACTCTCCCCAACAAATCGCCATGACCTACATCACTCAAAACCATTACTAAGTCATCTTTTTTTAGAATTTCAGATGATTCATCAACAAATTTCCCTGAATGTTTTAAACCTCCGTTAATAGAAATAGAATTTAAATTAATTAATTCATACTTTCCTAATTCAGATTGCCTATCTTCATGTCCTTTTCCATTTTTATAAGTAGTCATTGATGATAATTTACGTGGTAACCAATCTCCACTAAACCCCGGAAACCGAACCTCCGGCACAGACTCCCCTTCTTTTGGAAACATTTTTTGCAAGAATCCCTGTTTTGTTTGTTTGAGGGCGGTTAGTTCTTGCTGATGAAGAGCGATCGTGTCGTCTAGTTGTTTGAAGAAGTTGCCGATAGTTTGTTGTTCATCAATACTTGGTACCATTATTGAAAAATTAGCATATTCTTGAGCATTTACACCAGGTTGTCCAGATCGTTGAGAAGTTATTTTTATAAATTCATTATATTTTGTGGTAAGTGTATTTTGAAAAACAAATCCAGGATCATATCCAGATTTGATTCTTGCCCGAATTAAAAATCCTGCATAATATACTTTACCGTCTTTATTATCATAAATATAAGTTTTACCGACACTTGCACCTGTACGAGCAAATAGGATATCTCCTACTTTAAGCAAATATTTTTCAGCTGATGCTAAATCAATATTAGGTGATGTTAAACTATCTTCTAAAAACTTATGGGTTGTATCATCAATATCCGTAATTCGAATATATTTGTTTTCTCCATCATACTGAGTTGCACTTGCATTAAGCCCGTACTCAAAATCGTACGACACCTCACCCAACTTCCGCTCTTCCCACTCTCCACTAAACCCCTCAAATCTCACTTCTGGCACTCGCTTATTTCCCACGATGAAACACCTCTAATGCGCCCTTAATCCACTCTGCATTTTCTTCATCATATTGCAACGATGAAATCATCTCATACAAGTTAGATTCTAGTTCCGCTTTTTCTTTTCGAATGTCTTTAATGGATGCACCAATTGCAGCCATATCCACAGGTTCTTCTTCTTCAAACGTATCGACGTATCGAGGGATGTTCAAATTGAAATCATTCTCTTTGATTTCCTCGAATGGTGCAACGTGGGCATATTTCTCGACATCTTCTCGTTTTTGATACGTTTCAACAATTTTATCAATATGTTCTTTGGAAAGTTTATTTTGGTTCTTTCCTTTTACGAACTCTTTACTTGCATCAATAAACAACACATCACGGGTACTGCGATTTTTCTTCAAGATGATGACTGTTGTTGGAATCGATGTGCCGAAGAATAAGTTACCTGGCATACCGATCACGGCATCAATACTGCCATCTTCTAATAATTTCTTACGGATCACACCTTCTGCCGCGCCACGGAACAGGACGCCATGCGGTAAGACGATCGCCATCGTTCCTGAATCTTTTAAATGGTAGAACCCATGTAAAAGAAAAGCAAAGTCGGCTTTTGATTTTGGTGCTAACTTGCCGTAACGATTGAAACGAGAATCATCTAAAAATGTAGCGTCTGCAGACCATTTTGCAGAGTAGGGTGGATTCATCAAAACAGAATCAAACGTATATGGCTCATCTGTTGGCCAATCTTTGTTTAATGTATCTCCATTGCGTAACCGCATATCTTCTTTATTTACACCATGCAAGATTAAGTTCATTTTCGCTAGGTTAAACGTCGTTGTGTTTAGCTCTTGCCCGTGGTATTTTATACTTTCTGGATGATGAATATAGTTTCGAATATTTAACATTAAAGAACCAGAACCCATCGTTGGGTCAAATACGCTAAACAATTTTTTGTCTTCTTGACCGATTGCGGCAATACGCGCCATCATGTCAGATACTTGATGAGGTGTGTAAAATTCTCCCGCTTTCTTGCCAGCTTCTGAAGCAAATTGGCCGATTAAGTACTCATAAGCATCTCCAATCACATCTCCGCTATGCCCTACCACATCGACACCATTTAGTTTTTTCAGTACTTCTGTGATCGTAATGTTTCGCTGTGGGGCATCCGATCCCAGTTTTTTTGATGACAAATCCACATCATCAAACAACCCGTTAAATTGGTCATATTTCGTAGACAAATCGATAAAAGCTTTATTCAAATGAGTCAGCTGGAACGTATTTTGTTCCGCTTGTTTCGCTAATACATTGAACAAATGATCTGGTTCAATATCATAGCCCAATGTATCGACTAATGTCTCGATCAAATCATTTTTGATCTCTTCATCCGCCAACAAGTCGCGGTACAATTGTGTTTGTTTTTCTTGTGTGTTGTATTCTTCTAACGATTCATCAGCCATTTCAACAACTTTTTCTAATAACTTATCAGATAAGTATTTATAAAAAATCAATCCTAATAAGTAGTTTTTGTATTCTGATGCATCCATTTTGCTGCGTAAGCTGTCTGCGGCACTAAATAATTTTGAGTGTAATTCAGCCATCGTTATATGTTCCTCACTTTTTTTATTGTTGGTCTAATCTCTTTAACGCTTCTAAATACAGTTGCTCTTCAAGTTCTGCTTGTTTCTTCACCAAAGCTTGCCGCTTTCTCAAACAGAAATAAGCATTTCCAATCATCCGTTGTTTCTCAATACTTGGTAAGTCGATCTCCAATTCTTTTAAAATTGCAGGAGTCAATTTTGGCACAGTACTTCCTTGCATGGAAATCGCCATTTGCTTTTTCATAGTGTGCGACTCATTTAATGCATAACATAAATATCGACGATCCAACTCATGATGTTCAATCAAAAGTTTCGCAAAGTTTTGGTTGATGACTTTTCCTTGATGTATGTCACTCACGATTCCAGCCTTGGAACTGACAAAGCTGAACACAACATCTCCAGCACTGCTCAAATAGCTTTCTTGATGCTTTGCATGTCCAACACCAAGACTGTCTAGAAACGAGCCATCTAAATCATTTATTAAATCCTCATATGTATAAGCCACTAATGTCGGATCATTTTTTTCATGTCCTCTAGAAAGATTTCTCCCTATTTTAACCGTTACCATCTCTTCAAGTCGCATATCCCGCCCTCTTCTGATGTATTTTTTAGAAATTACTTAAGTTGTTTCTATTGAATCCTATCATTTCAAACATACTCCGTCAACTTCTTTTTGCGTACTTTTTAAGAATTACTCGAATAATGCTGGCTAGCAAGATTTTCTCGACAGCCTGATGATTCTAATAGAATGTATATGCTTTTTCATTAATAGCGGTTCTATTTACATTTTGCCTTCTACCTATAAATGTCTTCTGTATCCATTCATCAACTGCAACAGTTTAACGGCATCGATGTTCTCAAAAGAGAGATTCTAATAGGTCAATTAGCACAGGTCAAATTGATCTTTTCACACTTTTGTATCACATTTAGTCTATTTCTTCATTCTCCCATGGTAAAATCTAGTTGGAGCTTTTTTAAATGAAAGGATATGATCATGAAAGTTTTTGAAGCCAAAACACTGCTTTCCGAAGCAGATAAACGCGCCAAGGAATACAAAGAATTAAGAAGTCAGATGGTCAATCTAAAAAAGGCTTTTAAAGCTGTAGCTGATTTAGATGACAGTGAGTTTTCCGGCAAAGGCGCCGACAACATTAAAACATTTTATCAAGACCACGCAGGTGTAGCTGACAATTGGATTGACTTACTTGATATGAAAATTGCTTTCTTGACAAGCATTTCCGGCACTTTAGAGTACGCCAGCTTATCTGATGCTTATATAGAAGAATCCTTCTTAGAACACGAGCTGTCTAACGCCTACACAAAATCAAAAACGATTATGTCTGAACAAAAGAAAGCTATGAAAGATATTTTACATGATATCGACGATATTCTTCCGCTTGATTTGTTCTCGACAGAAACCTTTAAAGACGAACTCGCCGATGCGGAGCACCAACGCAAAAAAGCAGTCAATAAAGTAGGCAGCGTTGACGAAGCACTTGTTTCTGAATATGCCCAGTCAGAGCCAAACGAGCAATTCATCAAGAAGGACTTCCAAAAGCTTGAGGAATCCACAGGCAAAGGCAAAAATGCTTCCCCTATCCACTACAATGCCAAAGCGTATCGAGAAAGTGACATACATAAGAAAAAAGGCGATATCTCGAAACAGACTGAAGCCTATTTGAAGATCAAGAAAGATGAAGCGAAAGAACGAGAAATCAAAGAGCTGAAAAAGAAGCTAGCTGACGGGGTGACGGATCCCGATGAATACTTAGACATTGCCAAGAAGGTCGGATATGAGAACCTTACCCCTGAACAGCTCCAGTACGCAGTGCAGCTTGAACAAGCACAACAGCTGAAGGCCGTCGGTGAAAGTATCATCAATGCCGGCAAGTCAGTAATAGATTTCGTTGAAGGAGTTGATGATGGTATTGACGATGTGATTGACGATACCTTTTATGGCCTCAAAGACTTGGCTGTGGGCGC
>NZ_MSRC01000023.1 GCF_010093085.1 Bacillus sp. SKDU12
ATATAAGACCTTGGGTCTTATAAACAGAACGTTCCCTGTCTTGTTTAGTTTTGAAGGATCATTCCTTCGAATATAGGATCACCTGCTACATGCACCACATCCTGTGGTAACGCATGTGTTAGCACGTCCTATGCGTTGTTCTTTGAAAACTAGATAACAGTAGACATCACATTCAATTAGTAACACAAGATATCACATAGTGATTCTTTTTAACGGTTAAGTTAGAAAGGGCGCACGGTGGATGCCTTGGCACTAGGAGCCGATGAAGGACGGGACGAACACCGATATGCTTCGGGGAGCTGTAAGCAAGCTTTGATCCGGAGATTTCCGAATGGGGAAACCCACCACTCGTAATGGAGTGGTATCCATATCTGAATTCATAGGATATGAGAAGGCAGACCCGGGGAACTGAAACATCTAAGTACCCGGAGGAAGAGAAAGCAAATGCGATTCCCTGAGTAGCGGCGAGCGAAACGGGAACAGCCCAAACCAAGAGGCTTGCCTCTTGGGGTTGTAGGACACTCTATACGGAGTTACAAAAGAACGAGGTAGATGAAGAGGTCTGGAAAGGCCCGCCATAGGAGGTAACAGCCCTGTAGTCAAAACTTCGTTCTCTCCAGAGTGGATCCTGAGTACGGCGGAACACGTGAAATTCCGTCGGAATCCGGGAGGACCATCTCCCAAGGCTAAATACTCCCTAGTGACCGATAGTGAACCAGTACCGTGAGGGAAAGGTGAAAAGCACCCCGGAAGGGGAGTGAAAGAGATCCTGAAACCGTGTGCCTACAAGTAGTCAGAGCCCGTTAACGGGTGATGGCGTGCCTTTTGTAGAATGAACCGGCGAGTTACGATCCCGTGCAAGGTTAAGCAGAAGATGCGGAGCCGCAGCGAAAGCGAGTCTGAATAGGGCGCATGAGTACGTGGTCGTAGACCCGAAACCAGGTGATCTACCCATGTCCAGGGTGAAGTTCAGGTAACACTGAATGGAGGCCCGAACCCACGCACGTTGAAAAGTGCGGGGATGAGGTGTGGGTAGGGGTGAAATGCCAATCGAACCTGGAGATAGCTGGTTCTCTCCGAAATAGCTTTAGGGCTAGCCTCAAGGTAAGAGTCTTGGAGGTAGAGCACTGATTGGACTAGGGGCCCCTACCGGGTTACCGAATTCAGTCAAACTCCGAATGCCAATGACTTATCCTTGGGAGTCAGACTGCGAGTGATAAGATCCGTAGTCGAAAGGGAAACAGCCCAGACCGCCAGCTAAGGTCCCAAAGTATACGTTAAGTGGAAAAGGATGTGGAGTTGCTTAGACAACCAGGATGTTGGCTTAGAAGCAGCCACCATTTAAAGAGTGCGTAATAGCTCACTGGTCGAGTGACTCTGCGCCGAAAATGTACCGGGGCTAAACGTATCACCGAAGCTGCGGACTGTTCTTCGAACAGTGGTAGGAGAGCGTTCTAAG
The DNA here is from genome assembly GCF_010093085.1 of Bacillus sp. SKDU12. Classification (GTDB taxonomy): domain Bacteria; phylum Bacillota; class Bacilli; order Bacillales; family Bacillaceae; genus Bacillus; species Bacillus mexicanus. The sequence goes on from NZ_MSRC01000023.1 coordinate 1,460, forward strand.
GGCAGAGAAGCCAGACCGGAAGGACTGGTGGAGCGCTTAGAAGTGAGAATGCCGGTATGAGTAGCGAAAGAGGGGTGAGAATCCCCTCCACCGAATGCCTAAGGTTTCCTGAGGAAGGCTCGTCCGCTCAGGGTTAGTCGGGACCTAAGCCGAGGCCGAAAGGCGTAGGCGATGGACAACAGGTTGATATTCCTGTACCACCTCCTCACCATTTGAGCAATGGGGGGACGCAGGAGGATAGGGTAAGCGCGGTATTGGATATCCGCGTCCAAGCAGTTAGGCTGGGAAATAGGCAAATCCGTTTCCCATAAGGCTGAGCTGTGATGGCGAGCGAAATATAGTAGCGAAGTTCCTGATTCCACACTGCCAAGAAAAGCCTCTAGCGAGGTGAGAGGTGCCCGTACCGCAAACCGACACAGGTAGGCGAGGAGAGAATCCTAAGGTGATCGAGAGAACTCTCGTTAAGGAACTCGGCAAAATGACCCCGTAACTTCGGGAGAAGGGGTGCTCTGTTAGGGTGCAAGCCCGAGAGAGCCGCAGTGAATAGGCCCAGGCGACTGTTTAGCAAAAACACAGGTCTCTGCGAAGCCGCAAGGCGAAGTATAGGGGCTGACGCCTGCCCGGTGCTGGAAGGTTAAGAGGAGCGCTTAGCGTAAGCGAAGGTGCGAATTGAAGCCCCAGTAAACGGCGGCCGTAACTATAACGGTCCTAAGGTAGCGAAATTCCTTGTCGGGTAAGTTCCGACCCGCACGAAAGGCGCAACGATCTGGGCACTGTCTCAACGAGAGACTCGGTGAAATTATAGTACCTGTGAAGATGCAGGTTACCCGCGACAGGACGGAAAGACCCCGTGGAGCTTTACTGCAGCCTGATATTGAATGTTGGTACAGCTTGTACAGGATAGGTAGGAGCCTTGGAAACCGGAGCGCTAGCTTCGGTGGAGGCATCGGTGGGATACTACCCTGGCTGTATTGACCTTCTAACCCGCCGCCCTTATCGGGCGGGGAGACAGTGTCAGGTGGGCAGTTTGACTGGGGCGGTCGCCTCCTAAAAGGTAACGGAGGCGCCCAAAGGTTCCCTCAGAATGGTTGGAAATCATTCGCAGAGTGTAAAGGCACAAGGGAGCTTGACTGCGAGACCTACAAGTCGAGCAGGGACGAAAGTCGGGCTTAGTGATCCGGTGGTTCCGCATGGAAGGGCCATCGCTCAACGGATAAAAGCTACCCCGGGGATAACAGGCTTATCTCCCCCAAGAGTCCACATCGACGGGGAGGTTTGGCACCTCGATGTCGGCTCATCGCATCCTGGGGCTGTAGTCGGTCCCAAGGGTTGGGCTGTTCGCCCATTAAAGCGGTACGCGAGCTGGGTTCAGAACGTCGTGAGACAGTTCGGTCCCTATCCGTCGCGGGCGCAGGAAATTTGAGAGGAGCTGTCCTTAGTACGAGAGGACCGGGATGGACGCACCGCTGGTGTACCAGTTGTTCTGCCAAGGGCATCGCTGGGTAGCTATGTGCGGACGGGATAAGTGCTGAAAGCATCTAAGCATGAAGCCCCCCTCAAGATGAGATTTCCCATTCCGCAAGGAAGTAAGATCCCTGAAAGATGATCAGGTTGATAGGTCTGAGGTGGAAGTGTGGCGACACATGGAGCTGACAGATACTAATCGATCGAGGACTTAACCACATTTGAAT
>NZ_MSRC01000024.1 GCF_010093085.1 Bacillus sp. SKDU12
CGCAGATTAAGTTCGTCACATCCTGTGACAACATCTGCATGACCTGCATCGTGCAGGCCCCTGACTACGCACATCACTGTGCGATTTTTTTAAAACTGAATTAACAGGTACGTTTTGTCTTGTTTAGTTTTCAAAGATCATTATTGCCGCTTAACGAAGCAGCTTTATTAATATAACATTTAGCTCCTTTTAAGTCAACAACTTTTTCCAAAGTGTTTAATGAAGCTTTTATTTGATGTCAGCTGTTTATCAGCGACGTATAATAATGTATCACAGATATTATAAAATGGTCAACACTTAATTTAATCTTTATATTAAAAGCATTTTATCAGTTATATTCAATTGTCCATACTCATAAGATGTAACACAGGAATGATGGACAAGATAAGGAGGCATCATCAGTGAATCACTTCTATGTGTGGCACATTAAAAGAGTGAAACAATTTATTATTATACTTATCGCCGCATTTGCAGCAGCAAGCTTTTTTTATATTCAAAGAGCTGTTCCGCTTCCCGTGTTTTCAACTGACACCGGACCTAAAGCCATTTATAAAGGGGAAGCGGATTCAAAAGACATTGCACTTACATTTGACATCAGCTGGGGGGATGAGAAAGCAGAACCCATTCTTGATACCTTGAAAGCGAACGGGATAAAAAACGCGACATTTTTCCTTTCCGCTTCTTGGGCTGAGCGCCACCCTGACACAGTAGCACGTATTGTGAGTGATGGCCATCAAATTGGGAGCATGGGCTACGCCTATAAAAACTATGCCAATTTAGAGAGCAGCGAAATAAAAAAGGACATTAACCGTGCAAAAACTGCTTTCAACAAGTTAGGGATCAAAGACATACAGCTATTAAGACCCCCTACCGGACAATTTAATAAGAATGTTCTAACGGTCGCAAAGCAATACAATTATACAGTCGTTCATTACAGTGTTAACTCTCAGGATTGGACAAATCCCGGGGTTGAAAAAATCATCGATAATGTGACCAAGCAGGTTTCCGGAGGAGATATTGTTCTTTTACACGCCTCCGACTCGGCAAAACAAACAGATGAAGCATTGCCTGATATCATCCGCCAGCTGCAAGAAAAAGGATTTAAAAATGTAACCGTAGGTGATCTCATCGCAAACTCAGATGCCAAATCCGAAGAGGTAAAGTAATCACTTCGCTGCAAATTTCGGCAGCATCAGCAATTGGAAAGCATTACACGCCATTAAAGGAAAAAGCATCAAATAAAGCCAGTCCTCATTATTTACTCTTAATGCTGGAAACCATTCTAATGCTGTCATCACAACCATTAAAAACAACGATGATACAAAGGTTTTCTTAGAGGACTGCTTTTGCTTTATATAAGCTGTAATCACCCCAAAAATCAATAAAAGTACCGGTAACCACGCATAGCCTGCCAGCGACTCTCCGCTCTCGCCAAAAAACAGAAAGCGGACGTACATTAAATCGAAAGCAACAAACAGGACGAAAAACAACTGAAGCAAATTCCACAAAGACGAGGACCTTAATATTTCAAGCGCAAATCGGTGAACTGTTAAAAACACGAAAAAGCCCATTTGGCTGATCACACTGAAAATCATCCCTACGCCGATAAACCAAAATAAAACAGAAAAAATCTGTCCCGCTTCAAAAGCAAGAAACAACCCTCTATACTCTCCCCATTTTAAAGCAAAACCCACAATACTCGTGATAACCGCTCCGACAGCTAAAATAGAAAAGAAAAAACGAACTAAACCACGGCTTTTCATTTCTTTATTCATCCCCTCAAAAATCGCAAACCGCGATATTTTGTTATGTATAATTCCAAACAGATGAATCATATTAAAAGTAAGACAAGTATGTGAAAGGAGCTTAAGCATGTCAAAAGCCAAAACGCTATTGATGAGCTGTTTTTTGTTTTTATCTGTAACAGCTTGCGCTCCAAAAGACCAAGCAGCGGATATGGACTATGATCAGACCAAAAAAATGGTTGTTGATATATTAAAAACTGATGATGGAAAGAAAGCCATTAAGGAATTATTAAACGATGATGCGATGAATGAGGCGCTGGTGATTGACCAAGATGCAATTAAAGGAACAATAGAAAAAACACTTACCTCTAAAAAAGGTGAAGAATTTTGGAAAAACATCTTTGAAGACACTAATTTCGCTGAAGGCTTTGCCAAAACTCTTCAGACAGAGCATGAAAAAGTGATTAAAAAACTGATGAAGGATCCGGATTACCAAAAGATGCTGATGGGCGTTATGCAGGATCCGGGCATGAATAAAAAGTACAGCGAACTCGCAAAAAGCCAAGAATTCCGCAGTTACTTAGAGGAGGTCATTAACGAAACACTTTCAAGCCCGCTTTACAAAAAACAGTTTGAAGATGAGCTGAAAAAAGCAGCAAAAGAAAGTGAATAAAGGGAAAGCCGGGATCTAAAATCCCGGTTCACCTTTTTATAATTGTTCTGACACCTTTGCAGCTATTTCTTTTGCAATGTCCTGATATATTTCTCCGACAGGGTGATTTTCGTCATAAACAGACGGAGCAAATTGATCCTTATCCCAATCAGGCTGTTTCAACGGGATTCTGCCGAGTAAAGGCACGTGCAGCTCCTCAGCCAGCTTATCTCCCCCGCCTTTACCAAAGACATATTCTTTTTCCCCTGTCTTTATGCTTTCATAATAAGCCATGTTCTCTATGACACCAACAACTTCATGATCAGTTTTAATTGCCATAGAGCCCGCTCTGGCCGCGACAAAAGCAGCTGTTGGATGCGGCGTTGATACGATGATTTCTTTGCAGCTCGGCAGCATTGTATGTACATCAAGAGCAACGTCCCCTGTTCCAGGCGGAAGATCGAGAACGATATAATCTACCTCTCCCCACTCTACTTCGTGAAAAAAGTTATTCAGCATTTTACCAAGCATAGGCCCTCTCCATACGACCGGAGCATTTTCTTCCACGAAGAAGCCCATTGACATCACTTTTACCCCAAAGCGTTCAACAGGAAGCAGTTTCTCTCCTTCAACAGTAGGTCGCACAGTGATACCCATCATATCCGGCACACTGAAGCCATAAATATCCGCATCAATTAAACCGACCTTTTTCCCGAGACGAGCCAGAGAAATAGCAAGGTTTACTGATACAGTTGATTTGCCTACGCCGCCTTTTCCGCTAGCTACAGCAAGAAAAACTGGAGGGTTGTCCATGTTTAATAATGTTTTTTTCTCAGCTGACGGCGCTCGGAATTTAGCAACCGTTTCTGCAGGCAGCTCTTCAAATCGGAGACCGACCGTCTCAGCGCCTGCCTCTTTTAAGGTGTTTACGATCTCTTGCTGAATCTTCATTTGTTCAGCAGTCCCAGTTTTGGCAAGAGCGATTTTTACGCTGACATGCCGTTTTTCAGGCTTTATTTTTATTTCCTTAACAGCATCCAATTCTCCCAAAGGTCTTTGAAGAAAAGGTTCGCGCATTTCACTGACTCGTTTTCTTACCTCATCTTCTCTTATCATCGAACCTCTCCCTTTTGTGTATTCGTTTACAATCAGTATTATATCATACATAAATCGCAGGTGTCTTACGCGTAGAACATACGAAAACCCTCCTTTACTCCGGAGGGTCTCCATTTTCTGTGAAATATCGCAAAATACCTTTATATATGGAAGATGCCACCTTGTCCTGATATTTCGGTTTCCCTAGCAGCACCGCTTCGCTTGGATTGGATAAAAAGCCGACTTCTACAAGTGCCCCCGGTTTGGTAACGTTTTGCATTAAGTAGATCCCATGAATCCGTTTTGCCTTCCGAGTTGTGTTTTCCAAATTTCTTCTCAATTCATCCTGAATGTATTTCGCTACTTTTTCATTTTCTGCATATTTTCCATAATAAAAGCTTTGGGCTCCGCTCCACTTTTGTGATGGAATTGCATTGAGATGAATGCTGATATAGAGTTCAGCCTCTGAATGGTTTATTAATTTGACTCGCTGCCTTAGGTCTTCCGCTTTTCGTCTGCTATAGCCTTTCGTTCCTTCTGGTGCGAGATCCGTATCACGTTCTCTGGTCATAATGACAAGCGCCCCTTGCTCCTGAAGGTAATCCCTGACTCTAAAGGCCACTTCTAACGTTACATCTTTCTCTAACATTTTTCCGCCAACTGCTCCGCCGTCAGGTCCGCCATGACCTGGATCTAAATAGATAATTTTCCCGCTCAAGGGCAGGCTCCACGGCTTCCAAGAATCATTATTGCTGAACTGATACTTAAATAGAAATAGCAGTACAATGAAGCCTAACAAAAAACCGAGCCATTTCAGCTTTTTCCTCATCCCTTCCCCTCCCGCTTGTCCGTTATTACATAACTATGGGACAGGGCTGGGAAATATGATCACCGCATGCGAAGCTTACACTGTTTTTCTCTTTGGACAACCCCGGCTGTCCACCAGTCTTTAATAAATTTGCATGCAGCTTCATACACCGTTTTTTTATCAAATGTCGCGTATTGCTCGTGTATCCAATTATAAAGGTAATCAAAAAACTCCAGACGAAGCTCTTCTTCTTCTCTTGCAGAGCGGGCACTGATGCTCTGCATGGATTCTCCGTAATAGACGAATACTCCAAAACGCCCACCTAACAAATAAGCTTCTATAGCAAAATCAATACAGCCTTCGCTAATGATATCTCGTTCATCATGTAAAAACGGAAATAACGGTTCCAAACAGTTCTTAACAGACTGGATAATTTGTCTGAGAGAGAGTTCTTTGAGCAAGTTCTTTTCTAATTCAAAATCCTTTTGACGTTTCACGTCCATAAAAGACAGCACCTCAGCCATACATATTCACTCTCCTTTTACCGGTTATTTTGAGGTTCGGATGGTAAAACAATGCCCGATTTCGATTGGAAATTCGCCCAAATGAAGGTGATATAAGAAGAGGATTTAGCAGCTTTCCGCGAGTGTAGAACGAATGTTCTGTAAGAGGTTATTAAAAAAGCAGCCCTATGAACAGGTGCTGCTTTTCATACTTTCAAGCTTCTTGTTGCAGAATATGTATGAATATATTGGTCCAATACAAACCCACCTTTATCTTCATAAAAACCAGTGACGACAAAGCCGGCATCAATTTGGCCTTTAATTTGGTCTTCTAGAGAATGGCCGAATTCAAGAGCCTCATGATTCTCAATCATTTTTTTCACTTTATGTTTTGGAAGATCTTCTGAGTCGGCATATGGAATGGAGTGTTTTACTTTTAAAATCCCTTGCTGTTCTAATTCTACATCAAACAGAAATACGACTGGATTGACAAAACCTGAAATGAGAACGCCGTTTCTTTTCAGCACACGGTGCGCTTCCTCCCAAACCGGGAGGACATTCTCAACAAAAACATTGGCAACAGGATGTACAATGACATCAAATGATTCATCCTGAACCTGACTAAGATCATCCATACTCCCTTTGATGGTATGTATGGTGAGACCGTCACGCTCAGCAATCATTCTATCCTGGTTCAGCTGTTTTTCTGAGTTGTCTAATACAGTGACATCCGCTCCTGCCGCTGCCAAAACGGGGCCCTGCTGGCCGCCACCTGATGCTAAGCAGAGTACTTTCAGCCCCTTAATAGGCGGAAACCAGTCTCTTGGTACATCTTTCATCGGTGTGACCCTTATATCCCAACTGCCTGTTTTCGCTTGTTCGATGACATGCTGCTCTACAGCAACAGTCCATTCATTGCCTGTGTCTACTTTTTGATCCCAAGCTTTGCTATTATGGTCTACTAACGCATTCATGAATCGTTCTCCTTACTTTAGTGTATAGAGTATAACAAATATTTCTAGATTGGTATCGCTTTCCCTTTGTATATTTAGAAAAAGTTCATGAAAACGCAAAAAAATCACAAAGGAGATATGTGATTTACATGATCTGATTTACACTTATTTCGTCAAATGTTGTCATTAGCAAAGAGTGAATGTTCCCCCGGCTATGAAACAGATGAAGAATCAGCTGGGGTTAAACAAAGGGGAGATTAGTGGTTAAAATGAGCTGGCCAGATTTAAAGTAATTATGGCTAATGAAAGCTATCATGATTATTACAGCTAGAGCGTTTATTAGCAAGCATTTCGCTTAGCTCTTTCAATGGTTAATGGTTATTAGCTGGATGCGGAGGTGCCAAAAAACAAAAAAAGCTCCCAACACAAGGTTGAGAGCTTTGAAACGTAAAATTAACGTTTTGAGAACTGAGGTGCACGACGAGCGCCTTTAAGACCGTATTTTTTACGTTCTTTCATACGAGCGTCACGAGTCAGAAGACCTGCACGTTTAAGTGTTGCACGGTATTCTGGATCTGCTTCAAGCAAAGCACGAGCGATACCATGACGGATTGCTCCAGCTTGACCAGATAAGCCGCCTCCATGTACGTTTACTAAAACATCATAAGTACCAGCTGTTTCAGTTAAAGTTAATGGTTGTTTGATATCTTCGATTAGAGCTGGAGATGGAATGTGCTCGCTGATTTCACGATTATTAACGACGATACGACCTTCTCCTGGAACTAAGCGCACACGCGCTACAGAACTTTTACGACGGCCAGTACCGTAATATTGAACCTGTGCCAAATTGGTAACCTCCTTTTTAATTAACCGCGAAGTTCGTAAACTTCAGGTTTTTGTGCTTCGTGTGGATGCTCAGAACCACGGTATACGTTCAATTTTTTGAACATTTGACGACCTAGAGAACCTTTTGGAAGCATGCCTTTGATAGCAAGCTCAAGCATTTTCTCAGGGTAGTTTGTACGCATTTCAAGAGCAGTTCTTGATTTTAATCCACCTGGATGTTGAGTGTGACGGTAGTAGATTTTGTCAGTTAACTTCTTACCAGTTAACTCGATTTTTTCAGCGTTGATGATGATCACATGATCTCCAGTATCAACGTGTGGTGTGTAAGTCGGTTTGTGTTTTCCGCGAAGGATAGATGCAACTTCTGTAGAAAGACGTCCTAAAGTCTTGCCAGCCGCATCAACAACTAACCACTTGCGTTCAATAGTACTTGCGTTAGCCATAGGTGTTGTACGCATTGAATTTCCCTCCTAAATGATCTGTCATTTTCAATAAACTTCGATTACGTTCTATTTCACAACACAATAAGTTCCGGGGCTTATCGTGGGGTTGAAATACATACCATATGATATCTTATAACTTTATGCAGACTCTGTCAAGAAAATATTACACACCTGGTTTAGTTGTCATAGAAAACGTTCCATAAATACAGCCCGTGCCCTGGCGCTGTGCGCCCTGCCGCTTCGCGATCCTTCGCATCCAGCATGGATTTCACATCATCAGGAAAAATTTTACCAATACCTGCATCAAGCAAAGTACCCGCAATAATTCTGACCATATTATATAAGAAGCCGCTGCCTATGATCCGCATCTGCAGGCCATCATCTGTCTCAGTCCAATCAAGTTCGTAAATCGTTCTTACCTTGTCCTGCACGTCTGTTTTAACCGCGCAAAAGCTCGTAAAATCATGTGTCCCTATAAGGTGCTTTGCCGCTTCTCTCATGTCCTGCACATTAAGGTGATATGAAAAATGGTAAGCGTAATGCCGTTTAAATACGTCCGGGTATTTCTCCGTGTATACAAAATAGCGATATTCTTTTTTGACTGCGCTAAATCGTGCATGGAACCCATCATCCGCAATTTCTGCTTGTTTGACTGCGATATCGTCCGGAAGCAGTGAGTTTAAAGCATAAGGCCATCTCTCCGCTGGAATTGACAGCGAAGTATCAAAATGAATGACCTGTCCGGCTGCGTGAACCCCGCTGTCTGTTCTTCCTGACGAAACGACCGGGATTCTCTCTTTCGACTTATGCAGGACAGCCAAAGCCTTCTCCAGTTCATCCTGAACCGTTCTTTTGTTCGGCTGTACCTGATATCCATTAAATAAATGTCCGTCATAAGAAATCGTGCATTTCAGTCTCATACTGCACCTCTAAGTCCTTAAGAAAAATAACAAAACAGCCAAAATCATCAAGCTGACAATGACAGAAGTGTCTTTGCCTGTCCATACAAGCTTTCTGTATTTCGTGCGTCCTTCTCCGCCTTGATAGCCCCTTGCTTCCATTGCTACCGCAAGCTCTTCAGCGCGTTTAAATGCACTGACGAAAAGAGGGACAAGGAGCGGGACAATAGCCTTCACTCTGTCTTTAACTGGTCCGCTTGTAAAATCAGCGCCTCTCGCCATCTGAGCCTTCATGATCTTATCAGTCTCCTCCATCAAGGTCGGAATAAACCGCAAAGATATTGACATCATAAGTGCGAGCTCGTGAACGGGAAGCTTTAGTTTTTTCAATGGATTCAGCAGCTTCTCCATCCCATCGGTAATCTCAATCGGTGTTGTCGTCAGCGTTAATAAAGTGGTGATTAAAATTAAATAGACGAATCTGAGAGAGATGAATATCCCTTGAACCAAACCGCCCTCATAAACTTTGAAGACGCCTAGTTGAAAGATAACCGGGCCTTCATGTGTCATAAAAATGTGAAGAAGAAACGTAAAAAGAACGATCCAAATGATAGGCTTTAATCCTTTTATTAAAAAAGAGAAAGGAACTTTTGTTAAAGCAATAACGCCTGCGGTAAATAACCCCAGTAGTGCATATGTCTGCACATTATTAGCTAGGAATACAATGCAGACAAATAAAAAGATGGTGATTAGTTTTGTTCTGGGATCAAGCCGGTGGACAAGTGAAGAGCCCGGTACATACTTGCCGATAATCATGCTGTCCATCATAAGGTTTTCTCCCCTTGAAAAAGAGCACGGATTTCAGCAGCTGCATCTTCTATTGTGAGCATAGGCTCTTTAAACCTGACACCAAGTGCAGCTTCCAGCTGTCTTTGGAATTTTATTGTTTCCGGAAGATCCAGCCCCCAGCCAGCCATCTCTTCACCTTTTAAGAACAAATCACGCGGACTGCCTGATGCTTGGATCGTACCTTTATGCATGACAATCATTTCATCAGCGTAGGCAGCCGCATCTTCCATACTGTGTGTCACAAGAATCGTCGTCAGGTTTCCCCGTTGATGAAGCCCATAAAACATATCCATAATCTCTTTTCGCCCTCTTGGATCCAACCCTGCAGTCGGTTCATCAAGAACAAGCACTTCAGGATTCATTGCAAGCACTCCGGCAATTGCCACTCTGCGCATTTGCCCCCCGCTTAATTCGAAAGGCGATCTGTCCAGAAGCTCTTCTGATAATCCTACAAGCTTTAGCATCTCTCTCGCTTTTTGTTCAGCATCTACTTTTTTTATACCAAAGTTCATCGGTCCGAAAGAAATATCTTTAAGTACTGTTTCTTCAAATAATTGATGCTCAGGAAATTGGAAAACGATTCCGACTTTTTTACGAAGAGATTTCAGATCTTTATTCTTTTTCCCTGCCTGAATGACAGTGCTGCCTAATGATATTTGTCCCTTCGTTGGCTTCAGAAGACCATTTAGGTGCTGTAAAAGAGTGGACTTACCAGAGCCTGTATGCCCGATAACTGCTACGTAGCTGCCTTCTTTAATCGATGCATTGATATCATAGAGTGCAAGGCGCTCAAACGGCGTCTTCATCTGATAGCGATGCTCTACATCTTTGATTGTAATGTCCACAGCTCTTTCACCAGTCCTTCCTGAGTCAAATGATTTTCTTCCAAAGCCAGTCCATTTTCTTTTAAAAGCTGGCTTAGCTGGAATGAGAAAGGCAAATCAAGCCCGATTTGGACAAGTTCTTTATTCAATTTAAAAATATCTTCAGGCAGCCCTTCGGCATACTTTTTGCCGCCATTCATCACGATGATCCTGTCTGCTTTTGCTGCCTCATCCAGATCATGTGTAATAGAAATGACAGTCGCCATGCCCTGTTCCTTTAAATGCCTTACCGTTTCAAGCACTTCTTCTCGCCCGATCGGATCAAGCATGGATGTTGCTTCATCTAAGATAATGATATCAGGACGTGCGGCAATAACCCCCGCAATCGCAACCCTCTGCTTTTGGCCTCCGGAGAGATGGTGCGGCTCTTGATCGAGAAAATCTTGCATATTCACCTGTTTTACTGCCCAGTCTACTCTCTCAATCATTTCTTCCCGCGGTACACCATTGTTTTCTAAACCAAAAGCCACATCATCGCGAACAGTCGTTCCGACAAATTGGTTATCCGGATTTTGAAAGACCATACCTATCTTTTTACGCACTTCCCAAACCGATTCCTCTGTCAATTGAATTCCGGCAACTTTAATGCCGCCTGATTCAGGAAGAATTAAACCATTCAATGCCCGCGCCAGTGTTGATTTCCCTGAACCGTTATGACCTACAATTGCAAGCCACTCACCCTCATACACCTGCAGGGAGACGCTGTCTAGTGCCCGTCTTTCTGCGTCTTTCCGATATCGAAAAACGATATCCTCTACCGATATCAACTGATTTTGATTCATGGAAAACCGGCCTCCTCTCAGCTAATGCTCTGCTTTTCTCTCTATATATAAAAAGTTGCAGTATCTAAAAAAAGGGCATAGATCCAGTTAGAAACTGTCCCGCCCTTCTTTAGATACACAAAAATATGTGATTAAACCAATTCGATAATTGCCATTGGTGCTCCGTCACCACGGCGAGGACCAAGCTTCATAATACGTGTGTATCCACCTTGGCGCTCCTCATAACGAGTTGCAATGTCAGAGAATAATTTTTGAAGTGCATCTTGGTTATTTTCTTCGTTTGCAACCTCGTTGCGGATGTATGCAGCAGCTTGACGGCGAGCATGAAGATCACCGCGTTTGCCAAGCGTGATCATTTTTTCAACTACAGAGCGAAGTTCTTTCGCACGTGTTTCAGTTGTTTCGATTCTTTCGTTGATGATCAAATCAGTTGTAAGATCACGAAGCATAGCTTTACGCTGTGCACTCGTACGTCCTAGTTTTCTGTATGACATATGATGTCCCCTCCTTTATTGGAATGCTGTTTCTGAATTATAAACACACGAAAATCCTAGTTCACAAGGGAAACTAGTCAATCGTCTTTGCGAAGTCCGAGTCCAAGTTCCTCCAGTTTCGCTTTCACTTCTTCAAGTGATTTGCGTCCTAGATTACGAACTTTCATCATATCTTCTTCCGTCTTGTTCGCAAGCTCTTGAACTGTGTTAATACCCGCGCGCTTTAAACAGTTGTAAGAACGAACAGAAAGATCCAATTCTTCTATAGTCATTTCAAGAACTTTCTCTTTTTGATCTTCTTCTTTTTCAACCATGATTTCAGCATGCTGAGCTTCGTCAGTTAAACCAACGAATATATTAAGGTGTTCAGTTAAAATCTTTGAACCAAGCGCAATCGCTTCTTTCGGTCCAGTGCTTCCATCGGTCCAAACATCAAGTGTAAGTTTATCATAGTTTGCAACTTGGCCTACACGAGTGTTCTCCACCTGATAAGATACACGAGAAACTGGCGTATAGATAGAATCGATTGGAATCACGCCGATTGGCTGATCATCACTCTTGTTTGCGTCAGCAGGCGTATACCCACGTCCTCTTTGAGCAGTAAGGCGAACTCGGAAACTCGCATTCTCACCAAGAGTTGCGATATGAAGATCAGGATTTAAGATCTCTACATCACTATCGTGTGTAATATCAGCTGCCGTTACAGTTCCTTCACCCTGTACATCAATTTCTAACGTCTTCTCTTCATCAGAGTAGATTTTCAATGCAAGCTTTTTAATGTGTAAGATAATCGTTGTAACATCTTCCACAACGCCTTCAATTGTCGAGAATTCGTGCAGTACACCATCTATCTGGATTGATGTTACAGCGGCACCAGGAAGTGAGGATAAGAGGATACGACGTAAGGAGTTACCCAGAGTTGTACCATATCCACGCTCAAGTGGCTCTACGACAAACTTACCAAATTTGGCATCGTCGCTGATTTCAACCGTTTCGATTTTTGGTTTTTCAATCTCGATCATTACTTAAAACCCTCCTTCAAAACGTCGAAACCTCGAATAGAATCATATGAGATTCCATCCGAAATTCCCCATTGTTTAGTCCCGTATGTGCTCAGGCAACGAGTCGGTGCATTCGTTTCATAAATAACTGTATCATAACCCATTATTGACAGGGACACAAAATCTATACAAACAAATTACACGCGGCGACGTTTTGGTGGACGGCATCCATTATGAGGAACAGGAGTTACGTCTCTGATAGCAGTGACTTCTAGTCCAGCAGCTTGAAGTGCACGGATTGCAGCTTCACGGCCTGAACCAGGTCCTTTAACAGTAACCTCTAGAGTTTTAAGACCATGTTCGATTGAACCTTTAGCAGCTGTTTCTGCAGCCATTTGCGCAGCAAAAGGAGTAGATTTACGAGAACCTCTGAATCCTAAAGCTCCGGCACTAGACCAAGAAATAGCATTACCATGAGTGTCAGTGATCGTAACGATCGTGTTATTGAAAGTTGAACGAATATGAGCAATTCCAGACTCAATATTCTTTTTCACGCGACGTTTACGCGTGTTAGATTTACGAGCAGCAGCCATTGTTTAAGAACCTCCCTTACTTATTTTTTCTTGTTAGCTACAGTACGACGCGGACCTTTACGAGTACGCGCATTGTTTTTAGAGTTTTGTCCGCGAACAGGTAATCCTCTGCGATGACGGATTCCGCGGTAGCTTCCGATTTCGATCAGACGCTTGATATTAAGAGAAACTTCACGGCGAAGGTCACCTTCTACTTTCAGTTTGTCAATAATATCACGAATTTTACCAAGTTCTTCTTCAGTAAGATCGCGCACACGAGTATCTTCTGAAACTCCAGCTTCTTTTAAAACTTGCTGAGCCGTTGTGCGGCCGATTCCGAAGATGTAAGTTAAAGAAATAACAACACGTTTGTCACGTGGGATATCTATACCAGCAATACGAGCCATTCTCTGGGCACCTCCTTATAAATTATCCTTGTTTTTGTTTATGCTTTGGATTTTCACAGATCACCATTACTTTTCCTTTTCTGCGAATAACTTTACATTTTTCGCAGATTGGTTTAACTGATGGTCTCACTTTCATGTGTTTCCAACCTCCTTCAGTTTCCGGAGTGCTTTATTTGTAACGGTACGTAATCCTGCCACGAGTTAAATCATATGGAGATAATTCTACCGTAACTTTGTCTCCAGGTAAAATGCGAATGAAGTGCATGCGGATTTTACCAGATACGTGAGCCAAAACAGTGTGGCCATTTTCAAGTTCAACTTTGAACATCGCGTTTGGCAGTGTTTCGACTATCGTACCTTCCACTTCAATTACATCGTCTTTCGCCATTCAAGTGTTCTCCCTTCTTCAAATCAGTAACTTGCTTTCTGACAAAATTCAAAAGAAGTTTGTCACACGCCCTGTTTCGTTTATACTGTTCTGAACTTCCGGAGATACGCAATCATAAAGGGTTAAATGATTGATATTCATTTTCTTAGGAGAATGTAATGTACGCTTTCTCCGTCTGCTGTTAGTACATTGATGATATCCAACAATCCAATGACAACGGCAAGATGAATTCAGTCTTGCCAATGTTCATCCAAACTTTCTGCCCTATCAAGCCGGAAAAACATCTGTCTTCGGAATCATTTTCATCATCTAGACTCTCGTCAGTATATCAAAACCCGTTTCCGTAATCGCAATCGTATGTTCAAAATGAGCACACTTTTTCCCATCTACCGTTACAACCGTCCAGTTATCAGCCAATGTTTTCACATAGCGGCTGCCAGCGTTCACCATAGGTTCAATAGCGAGAACCATGCCAGGTTTTAGCCGTGGTCCTTTGTTGGGCGGACCGTAATGAGGAATTTGCGGGTCCTCATGCAAGTCTTGACCAACACCATGTCCGACATACTCCCTAACAACTGAAAACTGCTCATTTTCGACATACGTTTGTATTGCGTGGGAAATATTCGACAAACGTTCACCTGGTTTTGCTTCCTGCAAGCCTTTATATAAAGACTCCTCTGTCACTTCCAGAAGTTTTTTGTCATCATCGCTGATGTTTCCTACCGGATATGTCCATGCAGAGTCACCATGATAACCATTTAATTTAGCACCGATATCAATGCTGATGATGTCACCGTCCTTCAGCACCCTGCTGCCAGGAATACCATGAACGAGTTCTTCATTTACTGATACGCAAATGCTCCCGCGAAACCCATTATACCCCTTAAAAGATGGGATTGCACCCTGCTTCTTAATAAAACGTTCGGCAATTTGATCCAATTCTTTTGTCGAGATACCTGGTTTAATGTGCTTTTTTAACTCTTCGTGAGTTAAAGCCACGATTCGCCCTGCTTCCCTCATGATATTAAGTTCACGTGGGGTTTTACAGATAATCATTTTTTCAATCCTCCAAGAAGATCCTTCACATCTGCATAAACGTCTTGAATGTCCTGTTGGCCATTTACGTTTGCAAGATAACCTTTCTCAGAATAGAAATCGAGTAAAGGCTGAGTTTGCTTCATGTTTACCTCAAGCCGTTTAGAGACGGTTTCCTCATTATCATCTGCCCGTTGATAGAGTTCGCCTCCGTCTTTATCACAAACACCCGGCGTTTTCGGCGGATTAAAGACTAAATGATAGGTTGTGCCGCAAACACTGCAAATTCTGCGTCCAGTCAGACGTTCCATTAGAGCGTCTTTATCGACTTCAATGTTAATGACATAATCAATCGGCTTGCCGTATTCCTCAAGAATTTGTTCAAGAGCTTCGGCTTGAGCGACTGTTCGCGGAAATCCGTCCAGAAGAAAACCTCTTTCACAATCATCTTTGCCAAGTCTTTCTTTTACAATTCCGATTGTGACTTCGTCAGGTACGAGCTCTCCCTTATCAATATAAGATTTTGCTTCGAGACCGAGTGGTGTTTCTTCTTTCATAGCAGCACGGAACATATCTCCTGTTGAGATATGAGGAATCCCATAATCCTCAACAATTCGTTCGCCCTGTGTGCCTTTACCGGCACCAGGAAGCCCCATTAAGACTAAGTTCATTCGGATTTCCCCCGTCCTCTCTTTATTAAGAGGGAATGGATAAATCCATTTCCTCTAGTTTTTCATAAATCCACGGTAGTTTCGTTTCACCAACTGGCTTTCTAGTTGTTTCATTGTCTCCAAGGCTACCCCGACAACAATTAACAAAGATGTTCCACCAATTTGTGCACTTTGAGGCAATCCAGCGAATTGAATGAAAAAGATAGGAAGAATGGAAATCACGGCTAAGAATATAGAACCCACAAACGTAAGTCGATACAAAATGCTCGTAATTCTATCTTGAGTCATTTTCCCTGGACGAACCCCCGGGATATAGCCACCCTGTTTTTTAAGGTTATCAGCCATTTGTTCAGGATTAACCTGTACAAAAGCATAAAAGTACGTAAAGGCAATAATCAACGCAACATATATTGCCATACCCACCGGATGTGTATTATCAAAGTAGTTTTGAATCCACTTTGTCACATCATTTGTTCCAAAGAATGACGCGATTGTCCGCGGCGTTATCAAAAACGCAACCGCAAAAATTACCGGAATAACCCCTGCAGGATTCACTTTCAATGGAAGGTGTGTAGACTGACCACCGCCAGCAGGTGAACGACCTGTGCCTTTAGCATATTGAATCGCAATTTTCCGTACAGCTTGCTGAATAAAAATAACTCCAACAATAACTGCTAAAATCGCAATCACAAGAAGTGCGACTTTCACAATATGAATAAACAGCTGATCGTTGCTGCCAACAAATTGAGTCTCATATATTTGCCCAACCGTTTTTGGAATACTAGCCACAATCCCCGCGAAGATAATGATCGATATTCCGTTGCCTACTCCATGGGACGTAATTTGTTCTCCAAGCCACATTAAAAAGGCAGTTCCGCCAGTAAGTACTAGAGCGATGATAAGATATGTTGATATGCCCGATTTTTCGATCAGCATACCGTTGGCCAGATTGTTGAATCCGTACGACATACCTAACGCTTGGATGAAACCAAGCACAATCGTAAAGTACCTTGTGAACTGAGCTAATTTACGGCGGCCAACTTCACCTTGCTTAGACCACTCGGTAAACTTCGGTACAACATCCATCTGAAGCAGCTGAATGATGATCGAAGCCGTGATATAAGGAGTAATTCCCATTGCGAAAATGGAGAATTGGTAAAGCGCACCGCCGCCAAATGTATTAAGGAGATCAAAAACACCCATTTGAGACTGTGCCTGTAACGCTTTGGCGTTAACATAAGGCACAGGAATAAACGCACCTATGCGAAAGACGATAAGCATGAGTAAAGTGAATATGATTTTATTCCTGATATCACTCACACGCATAAAGTTGGAGATTGTTTTAAACAAGTTAGATCACCTCAGCTGTACCGCCAGCAGCTTCAACAGCTTCTTTCGCAGAAGCAGAGAATTTATTGGCTTTTACAGTTAATTTTTTCTCTAATTTACCGTTGCCAAGAATCTTTACTCCTGCATTAAGTTTGCTAATAACACCAGTCTCAAGAAGAAGTTCAGGAGTGACTTCCGTTCCTTCTGCAAAACCGTTCAATTTGTCTAGGTTGACTACAGCGTAATCCTTACGGTTGATGTTAGTAAAACCGCGTTTAGGAAGACGTTGGAATAAAGGCATTTGTCCCCCCTCGAAACCTGGGCGTACACCGCCGCCAGAACGAGCGTTTTGACCTTTGTGACCTTTACCAGCTGTTTTACCGTTACCAGAACCAATACCACGACCTACGCGATTGCGCGTTTTGCGTGAACCTTCTGAAGGTTTTAATTCATGAAGTTTCATTAGGACACCTCCTTATCCGATCAATTATTTTTATTGTTCTTTAACAGAAACTAAATGAGATACTTTATTAATCATGCCACGAATCGCAGCGTTGTCTTCATGAACAACAGTTTGGTTTGTTTTCTTTAAACCAAGTGTTCTAACAGTAACGCGTTGATCTTCCGGGCGACCGATTACACTTCGTTTGAGGGTAATTTCTAATTTAGCCATTAATGTTCCCTCCTTATCCTAACAGTTCTTCTACAGATTTTCCACGAAGCTTCGCAACGTCTTCCGCACGTTTAAGTTCACTTAAACCTTGAAGTGTTGCACGAATCATGTTGATCGGTGTGTTAGAACCTAAAGACTTAGAAAGGATATCAGCTACACCAGCAAGCTCAAGTACCGCACGTACAGGGCCTCCAGCGATAACTCCAGTACCTTCAGAAGCAGGTTTTAACAAGATGTTACCTGCACCGAAACGTCCGATGATTTCGTGTGGAATTGTAGTTCCAACCATTGGTACTTCAATCAAATTCTTTTTCGCATCTTCAACAGCTTTGCGGATCGCTTCTGGCACTTCTTGTGCTTTACCAGTACCAAATCCTACGTGTCCGTTTTTGTCACCGACAACGACTAGAGCTGCGAAGCGGAAACGACGACCACCTTTAACAACTTTCGCTACGCGGTTAACCGTAACTAAGCGTTCTTCTAACTCTAATTTGCTTGGGTCAATACGACGCATAATCATGTGTCCCTCCTTCTTTTATTAAAATTTAAGTCCAGCTTCACGAGCGGCATCAGCCAAAGCTTTTACACGTCCATGGTATAAGTATCCGCCACGGTCAAACACTACGTCAGAAATGCCTTTTTCAGCAGCACGTTTAGCAACTAATTCTCCAACTTTAGTAGCAGCAGAAGAATCTCCAGTGCTTTCAACGTTCAAGTCTTTATCGAGAGTAGATGCACTAGCAAGTGTAACACCATTTACATCATCGATGATTTGAGCGTAAATGTGCTTGTTAGAACGGAAAACGTTCAGGCGCGGTCTTTCAGCAGTACCGGAAAGTTTAGCGCGAACACGAGCGTGTCTTTTAAGACGAGCAGCATTTTTGCTAGTTTTCGTAATCATCTAGGTCACTCCTTTCTTCACTTTAAGCGATCTTACTTAGCAGATTTACCTTCTTTGCGGCGAACAGCTTCACCTTCGTAGCGGATTCCTTTACCTTTATAAGGCTCTGGAGAACGGACAGCGCGGATGTTAGCAGCGATAGCTCCTACACGTTCTTTGTCTGTACCTTTTACAACTACTTTAGTTTGAGAAGGAACTTCGATTTCGATGCCTTCTTCAGGAACGATCTCAACAGGATGAGAGTATCCAACGTTTAAAACAAGTTTATTTCCAGATTTAGACGCACGGTAACCGACACCGACTAATTCCAAACCTCTTTCAAATCCTTTAGATACGCCTTCAACCATGTTGCCAAGCAGACTGCGAGTCGTACCATGCAGGGCACGGTGCTCTTTTTGATCAGAAGGACGAACGACTGTAAGCACATTGTCCTCTATTTTAATCTCCATATCAGGGTGAAACGTACGAGTTAATTCTCCTTTTGGTCCTTTCACAGCTACAGTGTTGTTATCATTTAACGTTACTGTAACATCAGAAGGAATCTCAAGTAGCTTCTTACCTACACGAGACATACCAAACACCTCCATTCATGTTAAACTTCTTACCAAACGTATGCTAGAACTTCTCCACCAGCTTGTTTTGCACGGGCTTCTTTGTCCGTTAAAACACCTTGTGATGTAGAAATAATCGCGATTCCAAGACCGTTAAGTACGCGAGGTACTTCGTTAGATTTTGCATAAACACGCAAACCAGGCTTGCTGATTCTTTTAAGACCAGTGATAACGCGCTCGTTGTTCTGTCCGTATTTCAAGAAAACGCGGATGATACCTTGTTTACTGTCTTCTACGAACTCAACGTCACGAATGAAACCTTCACGCTTTAAAATTTCAGCAATTTCTCTTTTCAATTTAGAAGCAGGAATTTCAAGCTTCTCATGACGTACCATGTTTGCATTGCGAATACGAGTTAGCATATCTGCAATTGGATCTGTCATAACCATTATATAATTACCTCCTTCCCTTTCTTGGGGATTACCAGCTGGCTTTTTTAACGCCAGGAATTTGTCCTTTATATGCAAGCTCACGGAAACAAATACGGCAAAGTTTAAATTTACGAATGACTGAATGCGGACGTCCGCAGCGTTCACAGCGTGTGTACTCTTGTACTTTAAACTTTGGTGTACGTTGTTGTTTCGCAATCATAGACTTTTTAGCCACGATTTCGCCTCCCTTTCATTGATTATTTCTGGAACGGCATACCTACTTGAGTTAATAGCTCACGAGCTTCTTCGTCAGTATTAGCAGTTGTTACGATAACGATGTCCATTCCGCGAACCTTTGTTACTTTATCGTAGTCAATTTCAGGGAAGATTAACTGTTCTTTGATACCAAGCGTGTAGTTACCGCGACCGTCGAAAGATTTCTTAGAAACTCCGCGGAAGTCACGTACACGTGGCAGTGATACAGAGATAAGTTTATCAAGGAAATCATACATGCGCTCTCCGCGAAGAGTTACTTTCGCACCGATAGGCATTCCTTCACGAAGACGGAATCCAGCAATTGATTTCTTCGCACGAGTAACGACAGGTTTTTGACCTGCGATAAACGTTAATTCTTCAACAGCACTGTCGATTGCTTTCGCGTTTTGAACAGCATCACCAACACCCATGTTGATTACGATTTTTTCGATTTTAGGCACTTGCATGACTGAATCATAGTTGAATTTAGTCATTAAAGCAGGTGAAATTTCTTTATTGTACTTTTCTTTAAGGCGGTTCATGAGATAGACCTCCCTTCCTTTTAATACTATTTATCTAGAACTTGCCCAGATTTTTTTGCAACACGAACTTTTTTGCCATCTTCCACTTTGTATCCTACGCGAGTCACTTCACCTGTTTTAGGATCGAGCGGCATAACGTTTGATACATGAATTGGCGCCTCTTGATTAGAAATACCGCCTTGAGGGTTAGCTTGAGTTGGTTTAGAGTGTTTCTTCACCATGTTCACACCTTCAACTAAAACGCGGTCCTTTTTAGGGAAAGCAGCAAGGATTGTTCCTTGTTTGCCTTTATCTTTACCAGAGATAACCATAACTTTATCGCCTTTTTTTACATGCATCCTGATCGCACCTCCTTGATAAGGCATTTATTTCATTAGATAACTTCTGGAGCTAGAGAAACAATTTTCATAAAGTTGTTTTCACGCAATTCACGAGCAACTGGTCCGAAGATACGAGTTCCGCGTGGGCTCTTGTCGTCACGGATGATAACACATGCATTCTCATCGAAGCTGATGTATGAACCATCACTTCTGCGCGCTCCACTTTTCGTGCGAACGATAACAGCTTTTACGACTTCACCTTTTTTGACAACGCCTCCTGGTGTTGCTTGTTTAACCGTGCAAACAATTACATCACCAATGTTAGCTGTTTTACGTCCAGAACCACCAAGAACTTTAATAGTCAGTACTTCACGCGCGCCAGAGTTGTCAGCTACTTTTAAACGAGTCTCTTGTTGAATCATTATTTGTTACCTCCCTTCGGAAAAAGAATTCCGAACTTTATTAGATAATAACAGCTTCTTCGACAACTTCAACTAGACGGAAACGCTTAGTTGCAGACAATGGACGAGTTTCCATGATCTTTACGATGTCGCCAATTTTAGCTTGGTTATTTTCATCATGTGTCTTGAATTTTTTAGAGTATTTTACGCGTTTACCGTAAAGTGAATGTTTTTTGTAAGTTTCAACAACAACAGTGATCGTTTTATCCATTTTGTCAGAAACAACACGACCTTGGTAAACTTTGCGTTGGTTACGTTCGCTCATGCTCACGACCTCCCCTCAGTGATTATTTATTAGCAGCAATTTCTCTTTCACGAATCACAGTTTTCATGCGCGCGATAGCTTTGCGCACTTCACGAATGCGAGCAGTATTTTCAAGTTGTCCTGTCGCTAATTGAAAGCGAAGATTGAAAAGTTCTTCTTTAAGAGACTTTACTTTTTGTTCAATTTCAGCAGTGGTAAGGTCACGAATTTCATTAGCTTTCATTTGATTCACCACCAATTTCTTCACGTTTTACGAACTTCGTTTTAATTGGCAATTTGTGAGCTGCAAGACGAAGTGCTTCACGAGCAACCTCTTCTGACACACCAGAAATTTCAAATAAAACTTTGCCCGGTTTTACAACAGCTACCCAACCTTCTGGAGCCCCTTTACCGGATCCCATACGTACCTCAAGTGGTTTAGCAGTGTAAGGTTTAGAAGGGAAAATTTTAATCCAAACTTTACCGCCACGTTTCATGTAACGAGTCATCGCAATACGTGCTGCTTCGATCTGACGGTTAGTGATCCATGAAGCTTCAAGAGCTTGGATACCGAACTCACCGAAATGTACTTCAGTACCGCCTTTCGCACGACCACGCATTTTTCCGCGATGCTCTCTGCGATATTTAACGCGTTTAGGTAATAACATATTATTTTCCTCCTTCCTCAGTTTTCTTCTTAGTAGGAAGAACCTCTCCACGATAGATCCAGACTTTCACACCAAGCTTACCGTAAGTAGTATCAGCTTCAGATGTTGCATAGTCAATGTCCGCACGTAATGTGTGCAATGGAACAGTTCCTTCACTGTAGTATTCAGAACGAGCGATATCTGCACCGCCAAGACGACCAGAAACCATTGTTTTCACACCTTGTGCTCCAGCGCGCATAGTACGTTGGATTTGTTGTTTCTGTGCACGGCGGAAAGATACACGGTTTTCTAATTGACGAGCGATGTTGTCAGCAACTAGCTGTGCATCAAGATCTGCTCTTTTGATTTCAAGAATGTTAATGTGTACACGCTTGCCAGTAAGGCTGTTAAGGGCTTTACGAAGTGCTTCAACTTCAGAACCGCCTTTACCGATAACCATACCAGGCTTAGCTGTGTGGATCGTAATGTTAACGCGATTTGCAGCACGCTCAATTTCAACTTTAGAAACAGAAGCGTCAGAAAGGCGTTTGCTAATGTATTCACGAATTTTTAAATCTTCGTGCAGGAAGTCAGCGTAATCTTTACCAGCGTACCACTTAGATTCCCAATCACGAATGACTCCGATACGAAGACCGACTGGATTTACCTTTTGACCCACTACTTATCCCTCCTTCTTTTCTGATACAACGATTGTAATGTGGCTCGTACGTTTGTTGATTTGGCTCGCACGTCCCATAGCACGTGGGCGGAATCTTTTTAACGTAGGGCCTTCGTCAACGAATGCTTGAGAAATAACCAGATTGTTAGCGTCCATTTCATAGTTATGCTCAGCATTTGCAATAGCGGATTTTAATACTTTCTCGATAATTGGAGAAGCAGCTCTTGGTGTAAGGTTCAAGATAGATACTGCCTCACCTACTTGCTTGCCTCGAATCAGGTCCATTACTAGACGTGCTTTACGAGGAGCAATACGGACTGTTCTTGCAACAGCTTTAGCTTGCATTTAAAAGCCTCCTCTCTTAGCGTCTTGTTTTTTTGTCATCACTAGCATGACCTTTGTACGTACGAGTTGGAGCGAATTCACCCAACTTGTGCCCTACCATATCTTCAGAGATGAATACAGGCACGTGTTTACGTCCGTCATAGACTGCGATTGTGTGACCAATAAACTGTGGGAAAATAGTAGAACGACGAGACCAAGTTTTTACCACTTGTTTCTTGTCTGATTCGTTTAATTTCTCGATTTTTGTCATCAAGTGTCCATCGACAAATGGTCCTTTTTTCAAGCTGCGAGCCATTTTGGAACCTCCCTTCGTGATTGCACTACGGTCCGAACTGAACCGTAGACAACCCCGTTATTTATTTTTACGACGACGTACGATAAATTTATCGGATTTGTTCTTTTTCTTACGAGTCTTGAATCCAAGAGTTGGTTTGCCCCATGGAGACATTGGTGATTTACGTCCGATTGGCGCACGTCCTTCACCACCACCGTGTGGGTGATCGTTAGGGTTCATTACAGAACCACGAACTGTAGGACGGATGCCTTTCCAGCGAGAACGTCCGGCTTTACCAACGTTGATAAGTTCGTGCTGTTCGTTACCTACTTGACCGATAGAAGCGCGGCAAGCAGAAAGAATCATGCGAACTTCTCCAGAGTTAAGACGTACAAGAACGTATTTACCTTCTTTACCAAGAACCTGAGCAGATGTACCAGCTGAACGTACAAGCTGTCCGCCTTTACCAGGTTTCAATTCAATGTTATGCACAACTGTACCAACAGGGATGTTGATAAGTGGAAGTGCATTACCTACTTTAATGTCAGCTTCAGGACCTGACATGATTTCAGTACCCACTTGAATTCCTTTAGGAGCAAGGATATAACGTTTTTCTCCGTCTGCATAGTTGATTAGAGCGATGTTAGCTGAACGGTTTGGATCGTATTCAACTGTAGCAACGCGTCCAGGTATACCATCTTTATCGCGTTTGAAGTCGATAACACGGTATTGGCGTTTATGTCCGCCACCTTGGTGACGTACAGTCAATTTACCTTGGTTGTTACGTCCGCCTTTTTTGTGAAGGGGAGCAAGCAAGGATTTTTCCGGCTTGTCAGTCGTGATTTCAGCAAAATCTGAAGTTGTCATGCCACGACGTCCATTAGAGGTCGGTTTATACTTTTTAATCGCCATTTTGAATTTCCCTCCTTCTTTTTACAGATAATTAAGCTTCAAAAATTTCGATTTCTTTGCTGTCTGTAGTAAGTTTCACGATCGCTTTTCTGCGACGGCTAGTCATACCAGTGTAGCGTCCAACACGTTTTGATTTACCTTTGTAGTTCATGATGTTGACTTTGTCAACTTTCACTCCAAAGATGCTTTCAACCGCGTCTTTCACTTCTGTTTTGTTAGCTCTTACATCAACTTCAAAAGTATATTTCTTTTCAGCCATTAAATCAGCAGAACGTTCAGTAATGACGGGGCGCTTTAGAACATCACGAGGATCTTTCATTATGCAAGCACCTCCTCTACTTTTTCAACCGCTGCTTTTGTAATCAGAAGCTTCTCATGGTTGACAACGTCTAAAACGTTGATTCCGTTAGCTTCAACTACAGTAACTTCAGGAATGTTGCGAGCAGATAAAGCTACTGCTTCGTTAGCATCCGCAGTTACGATTAAAGCTTTTTTCTCAACAGATAATCCTTTAAGGATAGCTGCCATTTCTTTTGTTTTAGCCGTGTCAAGAGTAAGATCTTCAAGAACGATGATGTTGTTGTCGTTCACTTTAGAAGACAGTACTGATTTGATTGCCAAGCGGCGAACTTTTTTAGGTAATTTATAAGAATAGCTGCGTGGTGTTGGGCCGAATACGACACCACCTCCGCGCCATTGCGGTGAACGGATAGAACCTTGACGGGCACGTCCTGTACCTTTTTGACGCCATGGTTTACGACCTCCGCCGCGTACTTCAGAACGATTTTTTACTTTGTGAGATCCTTGACGTAAGGAAGCTCTTTGCATAAGAATAGCGTCGAATACAACACTCTCGTTTGGCTCGATACCAAATACAGAAGCGTTTAATTCGATGTCACCAGCAGTAGAACCGTTTTGGTTGTATAATGCTACTTTTGGCATGATCAATTTCCTCCTTTCCTAAGAGAGTTATTTAGATTTAACAGCACTTTTAACAGCGATTAAAGATTTTTTCGCACCAGGTACGTTACCTTTGATCAAAAGAAGATTGCGGTCTGCATCAACTTTTACGATTTCAAGGTTTTGAACAGTGATTTGCTCTCCGCCCATACGTCCAGGCAATAATTTACCTTTGAATACACGGTTAGGATCTACAGGTCCCATTGAACCAGGACGACGGTGGTAGCGTGAACCGTGAGACATAGGTCCGCGAGATTGTCCGTGGCGCTTAATTGCACCTTGGAAACCTTTACCTTTAGATACTCCTGTTACATCTACGATTTCTCCAGCAGAGAAAATTTCAACCTTGACTTCCTGACCAACTTCATACGCATCCATTTCCACTCCGCGTAATTCTTTAACGAAGCGCTTAGGAGCAGTTTCCGCTTTTGCAACGTGTCCTTTTTCAGGTTTGTTAGAAAGCTTTTCGCGCTTGTCGTCAAAACCAAGCTGGATTGCTTCATAACCGTCGTTTTCAGTTGATTTCTTTTGAAGAACAACGTTTGGAGCAGCCTCAATAACAGTTACCGGAATAAGATCACCATTTTCAGCGAACACTTGCGTCATACCAATTTTTCTTCCTAAGATTCCTTTGGTCATTCGTCACACCTCCTATTAAGATCATTCTATATTTTAGAATTAAAGTTTAATTTCGATATCGACACCAGATGGTAAGTCTAATCGCATTAGAGCATCAACAGTTTGTGGTGTTGGGTTCACAATGTCGATTAAACGTTTATGTGTACGCATTTCAAATTGCTCACGAGAATCTTTGTATTTGTGCACCGCACGAAGGATTGTGTAAACTGATTTTTCAGTTGGCAATGGGATCGGACCAGATACGCTGGCACCAGAACGTTTTGCCGTTTCAACAATCTTCTCTGCAGATTGATCAAGGATTCTATGATCATATGCTTTCAAACGAATACGAATTTTTTGTTTTGCCATTATTTTCCCTCCTTTTCGCCTACATCACGTTAGACAGTTCTCCGTGAGAAAAACCTGAACACCTCGCCATGGCAAAGCGGCCGGGTGTGTCAGCAACCTCTCACTTCATCGCAGTCAAAGACCAACATACACCATTATACAGAAAATAGACGTATGTTGCAAGTCTTATTTATAATATGCATGCTTTGCACACTTTTTTTATTATACAGGTGTTTTTCTTATTTATCAAGGCTCTATCATAAGTGGTACAGCGCATGACGACTTAGTGTACTCGCGAATAAAGATGGTTCTTCGATATGCGGAGTGTGAGCAGATTTCTCAAATTGTATCCAGCGCTTTTCAGGTGCCTCAAGCTTCAAATAATATTGTTTCGATATTTCAGCAGGCACAATTAAATCATGTCTCCCTGAAATGAAAAGACACGGTACTTTAATAGAAGGAACTGTTGTAAATGCATTAAATCCAGACAATTCATCATTTAAATATTTTTTGCTGAAGTGTAATCCATTAAGGAACTTGCCCATGTTTCTGATTCCATACTCATGACCAGAAAGCATTTGAAATATAATAGTAAGTAATTGACGATGATGGTATGTGAATCCTCCCCTGCTCACCTCGATACAGAACCGATAGATCAGGTGCTGGATACCCCTCTTCCAAGGCGGAGCACCGATAAAACGTATAAGATGGGATAAGATAATGTTTCTTTTTATAACAGAAATTTCCTGAAGATGTTGATAAGCAGCTGATTCTTCACAGTGGATGTTAACAACCTGACTGATTCCATAATATGCATAAAACAAATCCGGACGCTGCTGCAGTACTTGAAGCGCCAAAAGTGAACCCCACGAATGAGCAGCAAGATATAATTTTGTTTTGGAGAAATAATCTAGGAGCCATTGAGTGACTTGAATTGTATCTTTAATGAGCTGACTGATAGTCATGCTGCAATGAGGAATCTGTTTTGAATAAGAAAGGCCGGAACCTCTTTGATCCCATTGTACTACTGTGAAATATCGTTCTAGTTCTTTTTGGTAACGTCTTATATACCCTATTTGCGGCATCCCCGGACCGCCATGTAAAAAAAGCAGTAATGGATTTTTTATATCAGACCCATTAATCATCAGCGTTTGTTTTGTATGTCCAATGCTCAGTTCTTTCATGATAGCAATGGATCTGTTTTTAGGAATCATATAAAATTAGCCCCTCGAATATGATAAATCCTATTATACAAGAAAAAGACAAGCATACAAAAAAACGAGACCCAAAGTGGGTCTCGTTTATTATCATACGATTACTCAGTGATTGTTGAAACAACGCCTGAACCAACAGTACGTCCGCCTTCACGAATAGAGAAACGAGTTCCTTCTTCGATAGCGATTGTAGAGATAAGTTCAACGATCATTTCAGTGTTATCTCCAGGCATAACCATTTCTACGCCTTCTGGAAGTTGGATGATACCAGTTACGTCAGTTGTACGGAAGTAGAACTGAGGACGGTAGTTAGAGAAGAATGGAGTATGACGTCCACCCTCTTCTTTAGAAAGAACATAAACTTCAGCTTTGAATTTGCTGTGTGGAGTGATTGTACCTGGTTTAGCAAGTACTTGACCACGTTGGATGTCTTCACGCGCTACACCGCGAAGAAGGGCACCGATGTTGTCACCAGCTTCAGCATAATCAAGAAGCTTACGGAACATTTCAACACCTGTAACAGTTGTTTTCTTGTTCTCTTCTTGAAGACCGATGATTTCAACTTCATCACCGACTTTAACTTGTCCGCGTTCTACACGGCCAGTAGCAACTGTACCACGACCAGTGATTGAGAATACGTCCTCAACTGGCATCATGAATGGTTTTTCAGTGTCACGCTCTGGAGTTGGGATGTACTCATCAACCGCATCCATAAGTTCGAAGATTTTCGCTTCGTAATCAGCGTCACCTTCAAGAGCTTTAAGAGCAGAACCTTTGATTACTGGTACATCATCACCAGGGAAGTCGTATTCGCTAAGAAGATCGCGAACTTCCATTTCAACTAGTTCAAGAAGCTCTTCGTCGTCTACCATGTCGCATTTGTTTAAGAATACAACAATGTAAGGTACACCAACGTTTTTAGAAAGAAGGATATGCTCACGAGTTTGTGGCATTGGGCCATCAGCAGCAGATACTACAAGGATAGCTCCGTCCATTTGCGCAGCACCAGTGATCATGTTTTTAACATAGTCAGCGTGTCCTGGGCAGTCAACGTGTGCATAGTGACGAGTATCAGTTTCGTATTCAACGTGCGCAGTAGAGATTGTGATACCGCGTTCGCGTTCTTCTGGTGCACCATCAATTTGATCGTACGCCATAGCTGTACCTTTACCAGATTTCTTATGAAGTACTGTTGTGATAGCAGCAGTTAAAGTTGTTTTACCATGGTCAACGTGTCCAATTGTACCAATATTGGCATGTGATTTGGAACGGTCGAATTTTTCTTTAGCCATTCTAAAATCCTCCTTAAGAGCTTTTAATTAGTAATGTATAGAGTGATAGGAAGTGAAAGAAAGCTTTCACTTCCTCATCTTACAATAGTAGTTATACTTGAGTTAAGCGGCAAAATCAATTATTCGCCTTTATTTTTTTTGATAATTTCTTCTGCGACGCTCTTCGGCACTTCTTCATAGTGATCCATGAACATAGTGAACGTACCGCGACCTTGCGTATTAGAACGAAGTGCAGTAGCGTAACCGAACATTTCAGCAAGAGGTACCATAGCGCGTACAACTTGAGCGTTACCGCGCGCTTCCATACCTTCTACACGTCCGCGTCGTGAAGTGATGTCACCCATGATATCTCCCATGTATTCTTCTGGAATAACCACTTCAACTTTCATAACTGGTTCAAGAAGAACTGGGTTACATTTGCTGACTGCATTTTTCAATGCCATAGAAGCAGCAACTTTAAATGCCATTTCGTTTGAGTCAACATCATGGTATGAGCCATCGAAAAGTTTTGCTTTAATGTCGATAAGCGGGAAGCCTGCTAGTACACCATTTTCAAGTGCATCTTCCAGACCTGCTTGAACAGCTGGGATGTATTCACGTGGAACTACCCCACCGACAATCGCATTTTCAAATTCAAAGCCAGCGCCTTCTTCGTTTGGTTCGAATTCGATCCAAACGTGTCCGAACTGACCGCGTCCACCAGACTGACGTACGAATTTACCCTCAACTTTTGCACCTTGACGGAAAGTCTCACGGTACGCAACCTGAGGAGCACCAACATTGGCTTCTACTTTAAATTCGCGCTTCATACGGTCAACAATGATATCAAGGTGAAGTTCACCCATACCAGAGATGATCGTTTGACCAGTTTCTGGGTTCGTTTGCGTACGGAATGTAGGATCTTCTTCAGCAAGTTTTGCTAAAGCGATACCCATTTTATCTTGGTCAGCTTTTGATTTAGGCTCAATAGCGACGTCGATAACTGGTTCTGGGAATTCCATTGATTCTAGGATAACAAGATCCTTTTCATCACATAGAGTATCTCCAGTTGTTGTATCTTTTAGACCTACAGCAGCTGCGATATCTCCTGAGTATACAGTAGCGATTTCTTCGCGGCTGTTAGCGTGCATTTGAAGGATACGTCCAACGCGCTCACGTTTGCCTTTAGTAGAGTTTTTCACGTATGAACCTGAATCAAGTGTTCCAGAATACACACGGAAGAACGTCAGCTTACCAACGTAAGGGTCAGTCATAACTTTAAATGCTAATGCAGAGAATGGTTCGTCATCAGAAGAATGACGCACAAGCTCTTCATTTGTATCAGGGTGTATACCTTTGATTGCAGCAACATCAGTTGGTGCAGGAAGGTATTCAAGCACAGCATCAAGTACAAGCTGAACACCTTTGTTTTTGAAGGCAGAACCAACAAGAACAGGATAAAATTCAACATTCAATGTACCTTTACGGATACCTGCTTTTAATTCATCAATAGTGATTTCTTCACCCTCAAGGTATTTATCCATAAGCTCTTCATCAAGCTCACAAACAGCTTCAATAAGGCTGTTGCGAAGCTCTTCAGCTTGCTCTTTGTACTCTTCAGGGATTTCTTTCGCTTCAGAACGAGTACCAAGGTCATCTTCATAGAAATACGCAACGTTTTCTACAAGATCAATGATACCTTCGAAGTTATCTTCTGCACCGATCGGCAATTGAATTGCATGAGCGTTTGCTTGAAGACGGTCTCTTAAAGTTCCTACAGAGTAAAGGAAGTCCGCACCGATTTTATCCATTTTGTTAACAAAAACGACACGCGGTACTCCATAAGTTGTCGCCTGACGCCAAACAGTTTCTGTTTGAGGCTCAACGCCTGATTGTGCGTCAAGTACAGCAACAGCACCATCAAGTACACGAAGAGAACGTTCAACTTCAACTGTGAAGTCTACGTGTCCTGGAGTATCGATGATGTTTACGCGGTATCCTTTCCACTGTGCAGTTGTCGCAGCGGAAGTGATTGTGATACCACGTTCTTGTTCCTGCTCCATCCAGTCCATTTGTGAAGCTCCTTCATGAGTTTCACCAATTTTGTGGATACGACCAGTGTAGTACAAGATACGCTCTGTAGTAGTCGTTTTACCAGCATCGATGTGAGCCATGATCCCGATATTACGAGTTTTGTCTAAGGAGAACTCTCTTGCCATTGGGTAATTTCTCCTTCCTTATTCGGAAATTGTGTTTTTTAGTATATGAAACCTACCAACGATAGTGAGCAAATGCTTTGTTTGCTTCAGCCATCTTATGAGTATCTTCACGTTTCTTAACAGCAGCACCAGTGTTGTTAGCTGCGTCAAGGATTTCGTTAGCCAAACGCTCTTCCATCGTTTTTTCTCCGCGAAGACGAGCGTAGTTAACTAACCAACGAAGCCCAAGAGTCGTACGACGTTCAGGACGAACTTCTACAGGAACTTGGTAGTTCGCACCACCTACACGGCGTGCTTTTACTTCAAGTACAGGCATGATGTTTTTCAATGCTTGTTCGAAAACCTCCATTGCATCATTGCCAGTACGTTCTTTAATGATATCGAATGACTTGTATAGGATTGTTTGAGACTTACCTTTTTTACCATCGATCATCATTTTGTTGATTAGACGAGATACAAGCTTAGAGTTGTAAAGCGGATCAGGTAAAACATCTCTTTTTGCTACAGGACCTTTACGTGGCATCTGAATATCCTCCCTTCATCAATTATGAGTATTTTCGTTCATTATTTTGCTTTAGGTTTTTTCGTTCCGTATTTAGAACGGCCTTGCGCACGGTTTTCAACTCCAGCAGTGTCAAGCGCACCACGAACGATGTGGTAACGTACCCCTGGTAAATCCTTTACACGTCCGCCGCGGATAAGTACAACACTGTGCTCTTGCAGGTTGTGACCGATACCAGGAATGTAAGCAGTAACCTCAATTCCGTTAGTTAAACGAACACGAGCATATTTACGAAGTGCTGAGTTCGGTTTTTTCGGTGTCATTGTACCAACACGAGTACATACCCCGCGTTTTTGTGGAGAAGATACATTAGTGTGCTCTTTTTTAAAGCTGTTGTATCCTTTGTTAAGTGCAGGAGACTTTGAGTTTTCTACTTTACTCACGCGTCCTTTGCGAATTAGCTGATTAATTGTAGGCATATCTTTTTCCTCCCTTCATTACGTTTTATAACCCACATACCCAGGTGGTTCATCAAAAGGCAAAAAACAATGTCTTTGCAGAAGAAAGCTTCTTACGCAAAAACAAAAGTACGTTATAAAATGATGGCAACAGCGGCTGCTCCTACCTCAATTCCACAGGCTTTGCCGAGCTTTTTCATGGATTCTACCATTGAAACGGAGATACCTTGATCTTCCGCAAGTGAAACAACACTTGACGTGAGCGTCGGATCTGCGTCTTTTGCAACGACTACTTCCTTTACTGAACCTCGTTTGAGAGCTTTCACTGTTTGCTTCGTACCAATAATAATTGATTTGGCCTGTGATACTTTATCATAAGACATAAACATATCCTCCAAAGTAACAGGTTTATTTCGAGCACCTTGGTTATATTATCATTCTAGGAGACGAATGTCAACAAGGTATGACATTTTTAGTTTTAATCTTCTCATAGAATGATTTTTTATGAAAATATCTGCTGAAAGACTGATTTTCCAGTCTTTCAGCAGCATTTCATCAATTATTCAACCGGTACCATGTCTTCATTCGGCTGAACTTTTGAAACTGGTTTTGCTTGACGGTATTTCATCATACCTGTACCAGCCGGAACAAGCTTACCGATGATAACATTCTCTTTCAAGCCGAGAAGCTCATCACGCTTACCTTTGATCGCTGCGTCTGTAAGGACACGTGTTGTTTCCTGGAAGGATGCAGCAGATAAGAATGAATCAGTTTCAAGAGATGCTTTTGTAATACCAAGTATGACAGGACGGCCAGTAGCAGGACGATTCCCTTCTACTAATACCTTTTTGTTCGCTTCAGTAAATTGGTGAATATCCAGCAATGTACCTGGAAGCACATCAGTGTCACCGGCATCAATAACGCGGACTTTACGAAGCATCTGGCGGACCATTACTTCTACGTGCTTATCACCGATTTCAACACCCTGCATACGGTAAACCTTTTGAACCTCATGGAGAAGATACTCTTGAACAGTCGTCAGGTCAGTTACTTTGAGAAGTTCTTTCGGATCGATTGAACCTTCTGTCAGTACTTGGCCTCGAGTAATTTTATCTCCTTCCGCTACTTTCAGGCGGGAGTTATAAGGTGCCGTATAAGAACGTGTTTCCACTGCGCCTTGGACCACAATTTCCTGTTGCTTATCACGAACTTCATTGATCTCAACGACTGTACCGTCGATTTCTGTAATTGTTGCCTGACCTTTCGGATTACGCGCTTCGAAAAGCTCTTGGATACGCGGAAGACCTTGAGTAATATCGTCTCCGGCAACCCCACCTGTATGGAATGTACGCATTGTTAACTGTGTACCAGGCTCACCGATTGATTGGGCAGCAATGATTCCGACAGCTTCACCGACTTCAACATCGGAGCCAGTTGCAAGATTTCGGCCATAGCATCGTTTACATACACCATGAGGCGTATTACATGTGAAGGCAGAACGAATCCATACTTCTTCAATGCCGGCTTCTACAATCTCCAATGCTTTGTCTTCATCGATCAGTTCGTTTTCATTTATAAGCACTTCACCTGTTTCAGGGTGCTTCACTTGTTTCCGTGCAAAACGGCCGATTAAGCGTTCTTCTAAGCGCTCAATTGTTTCAGTACCTTCTTTAAGAGGCTGAGCAAGGATGCCTCGGTCAGTTCCGCAATCAGTTTCACGGATGATAACATCCTGTGCAACGTCAACGAGACGGCGTGTAAGGTAACCTGAGTCAGCAGTTTTAAGGGCAGTATCGGCAAGACCTTTACGCGCACCGTGAGTGGAGATAAAGTACTCCAATACTGTCAGACCTTCACGGAAACTTGATTTGATTGGCAATTCAATGATACGTCCAGCCGGGTTGGCCATCAGACCGCGCATTCCGGCAAGCTGTGTAAAGTTAGATGCGTTACCACGGGCACCAGAATCACTCATCATGTAGATTGGGTTGATTTCATCGAGTGATTGCATCAGTTTGCCTTGGATAACATCTTTCGCTGAACTCCAGATAGAGATAACTCTCTCATAGCGCTCTTCTTCAGTGATGAGACCACGTCGGAACTGCTTCATAACGTTATCAACTTTGCTTTGCGCTTCCTCAAGGATTTTTTGTTTATCATCGAGTACGACGATATCAGAAACCCCAACTGTAATACCAGCTTTTGTTGAATATCTGAAACCTAGGTTTTTCATGCGGTCAAGCATTTTAGACGTTTCCGTGATATGGAATCGTTTAAAGATTTCCGCGATGATTTTACCCAGAATACCTTTTTTAAACGGTGCATTGATTGGCTGTTGTTCAATGACAGCTTTCACATCCGCACCCTTTTCTAAGAAGAAACGGTCAGGTGTTTTTTCCTCAATGTTGCTCTTCGTCGGTTCATTCATGTAAGGGAATGATTCCGGAAGAATTTCATTGAAGACAAGCTTACCGACAGTTGTAATTAACAATTTTGAGCGCTGTTCTTCAGTGAATGTCACATTTTTAAGGGAGTTAGCTGCAACAGCTACTCTCGTATGAAGGTGAACATATCCGTTTTGATAAGCGAGTATCGCTTCGTCTGTATTCTTGAAGACCATGCCTTCACCGACAGCACCGGCACGCTCAAGTGTCAGATAATAGTTACCTAATACCATATCCTGAGACGGAGTTACAACCGGTTTACCATCTTTAGGGTTCAAGATGTTTTGAGCAGCAAGCATCAAGATGCGTGCTTCAGCTTGAGCTTCCGCAGATAAAGGTACGTGAACCGCCATTTGGTCACCGTCAAAGTCAGCGTTGTAAGCTGTACATACGAGCGGGTGAAGACGGATTGCGCGTCCTTCAACAAGCGTTGGTTCAAACGCTTGGATACCTAATCTGTGAAGTGTAGGGGCACGGTTCAGAAGGACCGGATGCTCCTTGATAACTGATTCTAATACATCCCAAACTTCAGGCTGTACGCGCTCAATTTTACGTTTTGCACTCTTAATGTTGTGAGCAAGACCCTTTTCAACAAGTTCTTTCATAACGAAAGGTTTGAAAAGTTCAAGCGCCATTTCCTTCGGTAATCCGCATTGGTACATTTTCAAATGAGGACCAACAACGATTACAGAACGACCGGAGTAATCGACACGTTTACCAAGAAGGTTTTGACGGAAACGTCCTTGCTTCCCTTTCAACATGTGAGAAAGAGATTTTAACGGTCTGTTACCAGGACCTGTTACTGGACGTCCGCGGCGACCGTTGTCAATTAAGGCATCGACAGCCTCTTGAAGCATACGCTTTTCATTCTGAACAATGATGCTCGGCGCACCAAGATCTAAAAGGCGTTTCAAACGATTGTTGCGGTTGATGACACGACGATATAGGTCGTTCAAATCAGAAGTCGCAAAACGTCCGCCGTCTAGCTGAACCATTGGTCTAAGCTCAGGCGGTATAACAGGAAGCACATCAAGGATCATCCAAGAAGGCGTGTTTCCTGAGTTACGGAAGGCTTCTAAAACTTCAAGGCGTTTGATCGCACGAGTACGACGCTGTCCTTGTGATGTTTTCAGCTCTTCTTTTAACATATCAACTTCTTTTACAAGATCGATATCTTGAAGAAGTTTATGAATCGCTTCTGCACCCATAGATGCTTGGAATTTGTTACCGTATTTATCGAGATATGCACGGTACTCTTTCTCAGACAGAAGCTGTTTCTTTTCAAGCGGTGTGTTTGCCGGATCAGTTACAACGTAAGAAGCAAAGTAAATGACTTCTTCTAAAGCACGAGGTGACATATCCAGCACAAGACCCATACGGCTTGGAATACCTTTGAAATACCAAATGTGGGAAACTGGGGCAGCCAGTTCAATGTGCCCCATTCTCTCACGACGGACTTTAGCCCGTGTTACTTCGACTCCACAGCGGTCACAAACTACGCCTTTATAACGAACTCGCTTGTACTTCCCGCAATGACATTCCCAGTCTTTCGTCGGTCCGAAAATGCGTTCGCAGAAAAGACCGTCCTTTTCAGGTTTTAACGTACGATAGTTTATCGTTTCAGGCTTTTTCACTTCACCAAAAGACCATGAACGGATTTTATCCGGTGAAGCAAGACCGATGTTCATATACTCAAAATTGTTCACATCTAGCAAGGGGCCTACCTCCCTTTTTATCTTCGGATTAACCGATGTCACTTGCCTTTATAACTAGAGACTATTCTTTTGTTACTACATCTCGTTCAACGTCTGCCGATGCTGTTTCTGCCGGCTCTTCATCACCTGATAATGCCAGACCGTCAGCTTGTTTTGCATCTTCTTCGTCTTCTAAATCTCTCATTTCTATTTCTTCTTCATCACCAGAAAGGATTTTTACGTCCATACCTAAGCTTTGAAGTTCTTTGATTAATACTTTAAATGATTCCGGAACACCTGGTTCAGGAACATTGTCGCCTTTAACGATCGCTTCGTATGTTTTCACACGTCCAACCACGTCATCAGACTTCACAGTCAGAATTTCTTGAAGAGTGTAAGCCGCACCGTAAGCTTCAAGTGCCCATACCTCCATCTCACCGAAACGCTGTCCGCCAAATTGTGCTTTACCGCCAAGAGGCTGCTGCGTAACAAGTGAGTAAGGACCTGTAGAGCGTGCATGGAGTTTATCGTCAACCATGTGAGCCAGTTTAATCATATACATGATACCGACGGATACACGGTTATCAAACGGCTCTCCGCTGCGCCCGTCGTAAAGAACTGTTTTAGCGTCACGAGCCATTCCGGCTTCTTCAAGCGTTTCCCAAACATCCTCTTCTCGCGCTCCATCAAATACAGGAGATGCAATGTGAATGCCTAAGTAACGAGCGGCCATACCCATGTGAAGCTCCAATACCTGCCCGATGTTCATACGTGATGGTACGCCCAGCGGGTTAAGCATGATGTCAATTGGTGTGCCGTCAGGAAGGTAAGGCATATCCTCTTCAGGAAGAATCTTAGAGATAACACCTTTGTTACCGTGACGACCGGCCATTTTATCTCCTTCAGAAATCTTACGTTTCTGAACGATATATACGCGCACTAACTGGTTTACACCTGGAGGAAGTTCGTCTCCGTCTTCACGGTTGAAGACTTTAACGTCGTGGATAATTCCGCCGCCGCCGTGAGGCACACGAAGAGAAGTATCACGAACCTCGCGGGCTTTTTCACCAAAAATGGCGTGAAGCAGACGTTCTTCAGCAGTCAGTTCAGTTACACCTTTAGGCGTGACTTTACCAACAAGAAGATCTCCATCTTTTACTTCTGCCCCGATACGGATGATTCCTCGATCATCAAGATTGCGAAGCGCATCTTCACCGACGTTTGGAATATCGCGAGTGATTTCTTCAGGCCCAAGTTTCGTATCACGTGCTTCTGATTCATATTCTTCGATGTGGATAGATGTATAAACATCATCCTTTACAAGACGTTCACTCATGATGATGGCATCTTCATAGTTATAACCATCCCATGTCATGAAGCCGACCATTACGTTACGGCCAAGCGCAAGTTCACCAAGCTCCATAGAAGGTCCGTCAGCAAGGATTTCTCCTTTTACCACTTCATCGCCGACACTTACGATCGGACGCTGATTGTAGCACGTACCTTGGTTGGAACGGACAAATTTCAGCATGCTGTATTTATCCAAGTTTCCTTTTACTTTTTGACCGTCTACTTCTTCATAACGGCGCACCCAAACGTTTTTGGCTTCTACGCGTTCAACGATACCAGGGTGTTTACAAATCACAGCGGCACCAGAGTCTTTACCTGATACGTATTCCATACCAGTTCCAACGAATGGCGCTTCCGGCTGCATCAAAGGCACAGCCTGACGCTGCATGTTCGCTCCCATTAGGGCACGGTTAGAGTCATCGTTTTCCAAGAACGGGATACATGCTGTCGCAGCAGATACAACCTGCTTAGGCGATACATCCATGTAGTCTACGCGGCTTCTGGATACAGCGGTGTTCTCCCCGCGGAAACGGGCAATGATGCTGTCATCGATAAAGGCGCCTTCGTCATCAAGACGAGCGTTCGCTTGTGCGACAACATAGTTATCCTCTTCATCAGCAGTTAAGTAATCGATTCTGCCCGTTACCTTCCCTGTTTCAGGGTCAACGCGTCGATATGGCGTTTCGATAAAGCCAAAACGGTTTACTTTTGCATATGATGAAAGCGAGTTGATCAAACCGATGTTCGGACCCTCAGGCGTCTCAATCGGACACATACGGCCATAGTGAGAGTAGTGAACGTCACGCACTTCCATTCCGGCACGCTCACGTGTCAAACCACCCGGCCCTAATGCTGACAGACGGCGCTTATGCGTTAATTCAGCAAGCGGGTTCGTCTGGTCCATAAATTGTGAAAGCTGAGAGCTTCCAAAGAACTCTTTAATCGACGCAATAACAGGACGAATATTGATCAGCTGCTGAGGTGTAATTGTATTCGTATCTTGAATTGACATTCTCTCACGAACCACACGCTCCATACGGCTTAAACCGATACGGAATTGGTTCTGGAGAAGCTCACCTACAGAACGCAAACGACGGTTTCCAAGATGATCGATATCATCTGTGTCGCCTACTCCGTGCAACAAGTTGAAGAAGTAGCTGATAGAAGAAATAATGTCAGCAGGCGTGATGTTTTTAATCTCTTCTTCGGTGTAAGCATTACCGATTACATTAATAACCTGTTCTCCTTCTTGATCAGTCGGAGCAAAGATTTTAATCGATTGAAGAGTCACTTCATCTTCAACAACGCCGCCATTAGGATACAGCTTTCTGAAACCAATGCCGTTTTCTAAGTATGGCAGTACTTTATCAAGTGTTCTTCTATCAAGAATCTGACCTTTTTCAGCCAGGATTTCTCCTGTTTCAGGGTCAACAAGCGTTTCAGCAAGTCTCTGGTTAAAGAGGCGATTCTTAATATGAAGTTTTTTATTAATTTTATAGCGTCCTACATTGGCAAGATCATATCGTTTCGGATCAAAGAAACGAGAATCAAGCAAGCTTTTCGCATTTTCAACTGTAGGCGGCTCTCCAGGACGGAGACGCTCGTAAATTTCAAGCAGCGCTTTGTCACTGTTTTCTGTATTATCTTTATCAAGCGTATTTCGCAGGTATTCGTTCTCTCCTACGAGATCAAGAATCTCTTGATCGGAACCGAAGCCAAGAGCACGCAAAAGAACCGTAACCGGCAACTTACGTGTGCGATCAATGCGGACATAAACTACATCTTTCGCATCAGTTTCGTATTCTAACCATGCGCCACGGTTTGGAATGACAGTAGCGGTAAAACCTTTTTTACCGTTTTTGTCTACTTTACCACTGAAATATACACTTGGAGACCGAACAAGCTGGGAAACGATAACACGTTCCGCACCATTAATGATAAAAGTACCTGTATCTGTCATAATAGGGAAATCTCCCATGAAGACATCTTGGTCTTTTACCTCTCCAGTTTCTTTGTTAATTAAACGAACCTTCACTCTTAGCGGAGCTGAATAAGTCACATCGCGTTCTTTTGATTCCTCTACAGGATATTTAGGATCACCTAAACTATAATCAATGAACTCAAGAGAGAGGTTACCAGTGAAATCCTCAATTGGTGATATGTCTTGAAACATCTCTCTAAGACCCTCATCAAGAAACCACTGATAAGAAGAGGTTTGAATTTCAATGAGATTTGGTAATTCTAACACTTCGCTAATGCGAGCATAGCTTCTGCGCTGGCGGTGTCGTCCATACTGAACTAGTTGACCTGTCAACTGATTCACCCCTCAAATCATGCGTATTATATGTGTAATAAGCATTTCTTTCTAAGAAAAAATGCTTTTACAAGACAAAAGAAAAAAGGGTTTCTAATTAAGAAAACCACATCCAAAAACAAATACCGATTTTATTAGCATTTCCATACTTGTATAATTTATACATAGATATTGACAATTCATCATATCAAGTAAAATATATACATTGGCATTTTACAATATTAACATATCTGCAATACCGAGTCAAACTTTTTTTGCTTTTATGATATAATAGCCTTTCTTTTTTTGAACGACAGAAACTTCATCGAACAGTTCCTCTAGCTTTTCAATGGCAGAAGGCGCACCTTGTTTTTTCTGTATGACGATCCACAACTCACCTGAAGCTTTTAAGTGTTCAGCGCTTTTCTCAAAGATAGCATGGACAACTTTTTTTCCGGCTCGGATTGGGGGATTTGTAAGAATAGAAGCAAATGTTTGAGCAGAATCAACGTTTGAAAACAAATCACTCTGATAAATCTTAACATTTGTTATCCCGTTTTGTTCCGCATTTTCATTTGATAGCTCTACAGCTCTCTCATTGACGTCAATCATGTGGATAATCCGGTCTTTAAAGTCGCTGGCCAACGATAAACCAATCGGGCCATAGCCGCAGCCTATATCTAGGATACCACCCTCAACTTCAGGCTCTTCAAAAGAATCAATCAGCAGACGGGAGCCAAAATCAACTTCCTTTTTAGAAAAAACTCCGCTGTCGCTGGTAAACTTGAAATCTTTATTACGAAGCCTAAAAGACCAGGTTTGCTTATTGCTTTTTACTGAAGGTTTTTCTGAATAATAGTGCTCACTCATTATTAGAACCTCCTTTTGTCGTGTCTTAAAGAATGGCAAAGAAAAAGCTCGCCTCATAAAAGCGAGCTCCCCCTACAGGTAAGTGAAGATTACTTAACTTCTACAGAAGCGCCAACTTCTTCAAGTTTAGCTTTAAGCTCTTCAGCTTCTTCTTTAGCAATACCTTCTTTAAGTGGTTTTGGAGTGTTGTCAACAAGTTCTTTAGCTTCTTTCAAGCCAAGACCAGTGATTTCACGTACAACTTTGATTACTTTGATTTTTTGAGAACCTGCACCAGCAAGGATAAGGTCGAATTCGCTTTGCTCTTCAGCAGCTCCGCCACCAGCAGCTCCGCCAGCTACAGCTACAGGAGCAGCAGCAGTTACGCCGAATTCTTCTTCGATTGCTTTTACTAGGTCGTTCAATTCAAGTACAGTTGCTTCTTTAACGGAAGCAATGATTTCTTCGATATTTAAAGCCATTTGTAATTCCTCCATTTTGTTTTAATTTATGAAAAACTGATTAGATTAAGCGCCTTGTTCTTCCTTTTGTTCTGCCACAGCTTTTGTAGCAAGAGCAAGATTGCGAACTGGAGCTTGAAGTACGCTAAGCAACATAGAAAGTAAGCCTTCGCGTGATGGAAGTTCAGCAAGAGCTTTCACTTCTTCAACAGTAGAAACTTTACCTTCGATAACGCCAGCTTTGATTTCAAGAGCTTCGTGATTTTTAGCGAACTCATTAAGAACTTTAGCCGGAGCGACAACATCTTCAGTGCTGAATGCGATCGCGTTCGGTCCAGTTAAGAAATCATTCAAACCATTAAGCTCAGCTTGTTCAACCGCACGGCGAGTCATCGTATTTTTGTAAACTTTGAACTCAACGTTAGCTTCGCGAAGCTGTTTACGAAGTTCTGTTACTTCAGAAACGGTAAGTCCGCGATAGTCAACGATGATCGTTGATTTACTTTCTTTCAGTTTAGAAGCAATTTCTTCAACAACAACTTTTTTTGTTTCAATTGCGCTGCTCATGGTTACACCTCCTATAGATTCTTGTGTAACACTTATACCGTTAGGTGATCACGACTGAGACGACGGATTCCATATAAAAAGCCTCCATGAGACATGGAGGCTGTATATACAAGCATACGTAACGTAATAGCTGTGATAATATACACCTCGGTAGGATCATTAAGCTGTTAGGCCCCTACTGTCTACGGTATAAATGATATTCTATTTTACAACATTTTGAATCATATCATAATGTTGATGTCGAGTCAATATTATTTTACGTTGAAAGTTGAAGAGTCTACTTTGACACCAGGTCCCATAGTAGAAGTTACAGCAACGTTTTTCACGTAAACGCCTTTTGCTGCAGCAGGTTTAGCTTTCAGGATTGTGTCGTACATTGTTGTGAAGTTCTCAACAAGTTTTTCATCCTCGAAAGAAACTTTTCCGATAGGAACATGAATGTTTCCAGCTTTATCAACACGGTATTCAACTTTACCAGCTTTAATTTCGCCGATTGCTTTTTCAACTTCGAATGTAACTGTACCAGTTTTAGGGTTTGGCATTAAACCTTTTGGTCCAAGTACACGACCGATTTTACCAACCTCACCCATCATGTCAGGTGTAGCTACGATTACATCGAAATCGAACCAGCCTTGTTGAATTTTGTTAATGTAGTCAGTATCGCCAACGAAATCTGCACCAGCAGCTTCAGCTTCTTTCGCTTTTTCGCCTTTTGCGAAAACGAGAACGCGCTGAGTTTTACCAGTTCCGTTTGGAAGCACAACTGCTCCACGGATTTGCTGATCGTTTTTACGAGGGTCAACCCCTAAACGGAAAGCCACTTCAACTGTAGCGTCGAATTTAGCTGTGTTTGTTTTTTTAACGAGAGCTACTGCTTCAGAAACGTCGTAAGCTTTAGAACGTTCTACAAGCTTAGCAGCTTCAACGTACTTTTTACCTTTTTTAGCCATTTTAAAATTTCCTCCTTATGTGGTTATAGCGGAATAACCTCCCACGAATAAGGGTTGCGAACTTGTTAAAACTCGCAACCCGACAAGAAACAAATTAATCCTCGATTACAATACCCATACTGCGTGCAGTACCTTCAACCATGCGCATTGCCGCTTCAACGTCTGCTGCGTTTAAGTCAGGCATTTTTGTTTCAGCGATTTCGCGTACTTTATCGCGCTTAACGGTTGCCACTTTATTACGGTTTGGTTCACCAGAACCAGACTCAATTCCAGCTGCTTTTTTAAGCAATACTGCAGCAGGCGGAGTTTTTGTAATAAATGTAAATGAACGGTCTTCGTAAACCGAAATTTCAACAGGAATGATTAAACCAGCTTGGTCAGCTGTACGAGCGTTAAACTCCTTACAGAATCCCATGATGTTAACACCGGCTTGACCAAGTGCAGGTCCAACTGGTGGTGCTGGGTTAGCTTTTCCAGCAGGAATTTGCAATTTTACAACTTTTACTACTTTTTTAGCCACGAGACACACCTCCTTAAGTCCGTGATGTGGTAATAGGGTAAACCCTCCCACTCAAGGTTTCATTCTTTATATGAATGATGAAATATCAAGCTAGTTGCCTTGGATAAGTCCAAGACGTACCTTTGCTATATTATCATTTATATATAGCGATTTCAAGTTTTTTCACATTACAATTTATCGATTTGGGTAAATTCCAGCTCAACCGGTGTTTCACGGCCGAACATATTAACGAAAACTTTGACCTTGCTTTTGTCATAATCAATCTCTTCAATTGATCCAGTAAAGTTGGCAAAAGGCCCGTCTATTACTTTCACTGTCTCTTTCAACTCAAAGTCGATATCCGTTTTGCGTTCATCCATGCCCATTCTCTTCAGAATGGTTTCCGCTTCGCCCGGAAGCAGCGCTGTCGGTTTTGAACCAGAACCGGCAGATCCTACGAATCCAGTGACGCCCGGCGTGTTGCGGACAACATACCAAGAGTCATCGGTCATGACGATTTCAACAAGCACATAACCTGGGAATACTTTCTTTTTCACGACTTTCTTCTTGCCATTTTTAATATCCGTTTCTTCTTCTTCAGGTACGACCA
Organism: Bacillus sp. SKDU12; assembly: GCF_010093085.1. Lineage (GTDB taxonomy): Bacteria > Bacillota > Bacilli > Bacillales > Bacillaceae > Bacillus > Bacillus mexicanus. The sequence goes on from NZ_MSRC01000024.1 coordinate 42,899, forward strand.
CACGGAAAATTTTATCCTGCATACCCATTGATTCAACACGTTTTTCCAAGTTGGCTTTTACTTTATTCTCATAACCAGAGTACGTGTGAACAACATACCAATTCTTTTCCATTCTCTTCAGGACTCTCCAGTCCTTCCCTCCCCGCAATTGGTTTTTTGTGAATTACCATAATACTTCAAAAAATAGGCAGAAAACCTATGCTAACTTTCGTTTTAAGCCACAATAAAAAACCCGCTGAACGGGTTTTGGCAAGTGATATTATGATCTATTATAGCACGTATTGCTGATCATTATTCAACTATTAAACGAATTAATTGAGAAATTCCTGTGTCAAGGAGGGCAAAAAAGATAATAAAAAAGATAACTGTTGAAATCACCGTAATGGTATAACGCGTTAACTCTTTTCCTTTAGGCCAGCTTACCTTTTTCATTTCTTTCCCAACGTCTTTAAAGAATTTCATAATACGCATGTAAAAGACCTCCACAATTTAAAAGCGCAAAAACTATTTTGTTTCAAGATGGGCTGTATGTGAATTGCAAGTACTGCAGTATTTCTTTACTTCTAATCGCTCAGCCGCTGATGCAGAGCTCTTCATTGTCGTATAATTACGGTTTCCGCATGTCTTGCATGCTAACGTAATCTTTTTTCTCATGTCATTACACCTTTTTCTAAATAGACATTAGTTCTTATCCCTAGTAACATATCATAGACAGAAAAATACTGTCAATATCACTTTAAATTGCTACTACAAACTGATTTCACGAATTTCCAGGTACTTCTCCAGCTTGCGCTTCACACGCTGAAGAGCATTGTCAATCGATTTCACATGCCGGTTCAGTTCATCGGAAATCTCTTGGTAGCTTCTTCCGTCGAGATATAAAACGAGTACTTTTCTCTCTAAATCACTTAATAATTCTCCCATTTTCATTTCAATATCATCAAATTCTTCCTGGTTGATAATCATTTCTTCAGGATTTAAAGTTTTCGCTCCTGAAATGACATCAAGCAGTGTTCGGTCTGACTCTTCATCAAAAATCGGTTTATCTAATGAGACGTAGGAATTCAAAGGAATGTGTTTCTGGCGAGTAGCTGTCTTTATTGCGGTAATGATTTGGCGGGTAATACATAATTCTGCGAAAGCTTTGAATGAGGTAAGCTTGTCCTCCTTGAAGTCGCGAATAGACTTATAGAGGCCTATCATACCTTCCTGAACAATATCCTCCCTGTCCGCTCCTATTAAAAAGTAGGATCTTGCTTTTGCGCGAACAAAGTTTCGGTACTTTGTAATCAAGAAATCTAACGCATCACTGTCCCCAACATGAACCTTTTCAATGACCTGCTCGTCCTCCAACTGGCAAAACTGCTCTTTGTTGAATTTTCCCTTGTTGTTCTGTAGATTCACTCCGATCCCCCCGGCGCACGTAGATAGAAATATTATACAATATTGGGCAAAAAAGCGTCAACTTAATCTAAGTCTCCTCGTCTCCACTTTTCAAATGTTTTTAATACCTCTTCCGATAAAGCAATTTTACCCGCCGGCTTTTCGGAAGTGATTTTTCTTACCCGTCTCTCTATTCGTCTTTCAATCGCTTCTACCTCTCGCAAAAGCTCCCGGGCCGACTTCCGCAAGGCCCCCTGTCCGAAAATCGCCCACTGCTCAGTATAGTCAGAGGTCGCAACATGAATTTGAGTCGCAATATTATCCAAAGCCTGGGCAAGCTTTTCTATCCGCTCGTCAGCCGTTTCATTTTCTTTTGTAAAAATCACTTCAACTCTGTGGTTGGTCTGCTTTGTCTCAATCCCTTTTACAAGATGCGCGTCAAAAACTACGATCACCCTGTGTCCTGTATACGATTGAAATTCCGCCATTTTCTGAATCAGTACGTCTCTCGCTTCTTCAAAACTGTTCGCTTTTAAATCCTTCAGCTGCGGCCAGGCTCCAATCATGTTGTATCCGTCTACTAACAGGATATCCATGGGTTTTTATTCTCCCAGAGGGTTTCGTTTCCGGTAGACTTCATACATCAAAAGGCCAGCCGCGACAGATGCATTCAGTGAAGTTACCTTCCCAGCCATCGGGAGTTTAATGAGAAAATCACATTTTTCTTTAACGAGGCGGCCCATCCCTTTTCCTTCACTTCCAATGACTAAAGCCAAAGGCATATTGCCGTCCATATTGCGGTAATCCTCACGTGCGGATGCGTCCGTTCCGACAACCCAGATCCCCCGCTCTTTCATTTCTTCTAACGTTCGCGCCAGGTTGGTGACTCTTACGACGGGAATGTGTTCAATAGCCCCTGTTGAAGCTTTTGCCACTGTTGTTGTCAGTCCTACGGCTCTGCGCTTTGGAATCACGATGCCATGGGCGCCGACCGCATCAGCCGTTCTCATAATGGAACCGAGATTATGAGGGTCTTCAAGCTCGTCCAAAATGAGGATGAAAGGCTGTTCATTTCTTTCTTCTGCTGCTTTATATAAATCGTCCAGTTCCGCATATTCATACGCGGCAACCTGCGCCACTACGCCTTGATGCTGTCCTGTCACCATTTGATCGAGTTTTTTTCTTGGGACATACTGAATCGTGATCCCCTGCTTTTTCGCAAGCTCAATCACCTGCTGCGCTTGTCCCTTTACCGTGTTTTCCGCCATCCACAGCTTATACAGCTTACGATCTGATTTTAACGTCTCGATCACTGCATTTTTTCCTATGACGTAATCATGCTGCTCACTCATTTGTTTTCCTCCCTGACGTTCCGAATTGTATAGCTTCGGCAACGAGCTGACTAAGTCGTTCCTCTTTTTTCTCTAGAAAAAGGTAGCCCAGCAACGCTTCAAATGCCGTACTGTAGCGGTACGTCTGAACATCTGTATTTTTAGGTGTCGTTCCTGACTTGGCATTTCTGCCTCTTTTCAGCACCGCTTCCTCTTCTTCTGTAAAAAAGGATTGCTCCTGCAAAAAGAATAGGATCTGAGCCTGTGACTTTGCCGAAACGATTCGGCTTGATTTCTTATGAAGATCATTTGGTTTGGTAAAGCCCTGCTTAAGCAGGTGATGCCTGACATACACTTCAAAAATGGCATCACCTATATAAGCAAGCGCAAGTCCGTTAAGCTGCTTTGAATCTTTTATCTTTTCAAAATCAAGCATCCGCTATTCTCCCCGTTTCCAGCGAGTGCCTTGAGCCGTATCTTCAAGTATGATATTCATGCTTTTCAGCTGGTCGCGGATCTGATCTGATAATGCAAAATCACGATTTCGGCGTGCTTCGTTTCTTTTTTCGATTAGGTCTTCAATTTCTTGATCGAGAAGTTCCTGCTCGCCCAATGAAAAACCAAGGACAGACACAATGCGTTCAAACATTTCGATAAACGACGTAATCACATGATCAGCCGTATTGTCTTTCTGAAGATAATAATTGGCATGCTTTGCTAAGTCGAACAAAACAGAAATGGCATTCGCCGTATTAAAGTCATCATCCATCGCTTCTTCGAATACCTTGCGGTGCTCTTCGATTTTTTCCAGCCACTGATCGTCATCTTCCGTTAAATTTGTACTGCTGTTCAGGCGGTGCTGAAGGTTGCTGTACGCTGTTTTCAAACGGTTAAACGCGCTTTTTGTATTCTCCAGAAGCTCTTCTGAATAATTAATCGGATGACGATAATGAACAGAAAGCATAAAGAATCTCAAAAGCTGCGGATCGTGCTGTTTGATGATGTCATGCACAAGCACAAAGTTGCCAAGTGATTTTGACATTTTTTCATTATCGATATTGATATAGCCATTATGGAGCCAATACTTCGCAAATGTTTTACCTGTCAGCGCCTCAGACTGCGCAATTTCATTTTCATGATGAGGGAAGGTTAAATCCTGTCCGCCCGCATGGATATCAATTTGGTCACCCAGAAACTTTTTCACCATTGCTGAGCATTCAATATGCCAGCCCGGGCGTCCTTTTCCCCAAGGGCTATCCCAAGATATTTCGCCTTCTTTTGCCGCTTTCCACAAGGCAAAATCAAGAGCATCTTCTTTTTTCTCGCCGACTCGGATGCGTGCACCTGATCTCAATTCATCAATTGACTGCTGAGAAAGCTTTCCGTACCCCTCAAATGCTCTTGTTTTGAAATAAACGTCACCTTCTGATTCATAAGCATATCCTTTTTTCACCAGCTGATCGACGAATTCGATAATTGCATCCATGTTTTCCATCACTCGTGGGTGAAGATCAGCTTTTCGGCAGCCGAGCGCACCTACATCTTCAAAGTATGCTTTAATAAAACGCTCTGAAATGGCAGGCACATCCTCACCGAGTTCATTTGCCGCCTTAATCAATTTATCATCCACATCTGTGAAGTTAGAGACATACTGTACATCATAACCTTTATACTCCAAATAGTTTCGAACCGTGTCGTATACGATAGCCGGACGGGCGTTCCCGATGTGAATGTAATTGTAAACCGTAGGTCCGCACACGTACATTTTCACTTTTCCCTCTTCAAGAGGAATGAATGTTTCCTTCTGTCTAGTCAATGTATTGTAAAGTGTGATTGTCATTTTTGATTGATCCTTTCTTTTCTGTCTTCAAGGTCTTCAAGGTCTTCAAGCTCTGCCTTCAGTTCTAAAATCTGCTGTTCCAAAGACTTAAAGCGATCAGCAACCGGATCGGGCAAATCCTGATGATTTAAATCGCGTCTTACTTTCTTTCCATTTTGTATAACGACCCGTCCAGGAATGCCGACAACTGTTGAAAAATCAGGAACATCGTGCAACACGACTGAACCAGCGCCAACCTTTGACCCTTCACCGACAGTAATTGAACCGAGCACTTTAGCACCTGTGGCTATCAATGCGTCATCTTTAATCGTTGGGTGCCTTTTCCCCTTTTCTTTCCCCGTTCCCCCGAGGGTAACCCCCTGAAAAACGGTTACGTTATTGCCGATCTCACATGTCTCCCCAATGACAACTCCCATACCGTGATCAATGAAAAATCTTCTCCCGATTGTAGCGCCGGGGTGGATTTCAATCCCAGTAAAAAATCGGCTTGCCTGAGATATAAGGCGTGCAAGGAAATAAAATTTTCGTTTATATAAAGCATGTGCAATCCGATGCGCCCATATAGCATGTAAACCTGAATAAGTTAAAATCACTTCAAAATAGCTTCTTGCTGCAGGATCTTGATCGAACACTGTATCAATGTCTTCTTTTAGCATTCTAAAAAACACATGCTCCCCCCACTTCTCTATCTGATTTCCTCTTTCCCCAATAAAAAAAGCGCCTCTGCATGACAACATGACAGAGACGCTTTAACCGCGCGGTTCCACTCTGTTTGAAAAGCAGACTTCTGCTCTCCCAACTTCAGCCTGTAACGGCGGCGGCCGCCTTTGAATACTGGTTTCGAAAAATGTTCTTCAAAGGTCTTAAGGGCGCACTTCTAAAACCCAGCTCATGGATCTTTCTCAGCCAATGAAGATCCTTTCTGTAATGGCCTAAAGCTTTATACTCTTCCCTGTCAACAATCATTTATTTAAATATTTTTCAAGCGCTGAATCGCATTCTCTTTACCAATCAATTCAATTGATTGCGGCAGTTCCGGTCCGTGAGTTTGGCCTGTGACAGCAACTCGGATCGGCATAAACAGTTTTTTCCCTTTATGACCTGTTTCTTTTTGCACCGCTTTGATTGAAGCTTTGATGTTATCAGGAGTGAACTCCTCAAGCTCTTCAAGCTTCGCAGCGAATGTGCTGAGCACTTCAGGAACCTGCTCCTCTCCCAGAACAGCTTTTGCTTCTTGATTATACTCGATCTCTTCCGTAAAGAACAAATCAGTCAACTCAACAATTTCCGCACCATAGCTTAATTGCTCATGATACAGGGAAATCAGTTTGCGAACCCACTCTTGTTCTTCAGCAGAAAGCTCAGTGCCGACTTTGCCGGCTTTTTGCAGATGCGGAAGTGTCAGTTCAACAACCTCATCAAGATCCAGCTTCTTCACATATTGATTGTTAACCCATTTTAGCTTATGCATATCAAACAAAGCTGGTGATTTAGATAAACGGTTCACATCAAAAATGTCAATAAACTGTTCTTTTGTAAATAACTCCTCTTCACCAACCGGTGACCAGCCAAGCAGGCCGATAAAGTTGAACAGCGCTTCAGGCAAGTATCCAAGCTCTTTATACTGCTCAATGAATTGAATAATAGACTCATCCCGTTTGCTGAGCTTTTTACGGCTTTCATTTACGATCAGCGTCATATGACCAAACTGAGGAACATCCCAGCCGAATGCTTGATAGATCATAATTTGTTTCGGTGTGTTAGAAATATGATCCTCACCGCGCAACACGTGTGTCATTTTCATTAAATAGTCATCAATCGCTACCGCGAAGTTATAAGTAGGCGTTCCGTCCTTTTTCACAATAACAAAGTCGCCAATGTCATTTGATTCGAAAGTAATGTCACCTTTTACGATATCGTTGAAGGCAATAACTTTTCCTTCCGGCACGCGGAAACGAATACTTGGTTTTCTGCCTTCAGCAACAAACTTTTCCTGTTCTTCCTGAGTCAGATTTCTGTGTTTACCAGAATAACGCGGTGTTTCCCCGCGGGCAATCTGCTCTTCACGCTCTTTTTCAAGCTCTTCTTCCGTGCAGTAACATTTATAAGCAAGCCCTTTTTCAAGAAGCTCTTCATAGTACACTTTATAGATATCGTTACGCTCTGACTGACGGTATGGGCCATATTCACCACCGACATCCACACTCTCATCCCAGTCAATACCAAGCCATTTCAGATAATTCAGCTGGCTTTGTTCTCCGCCCTCAATGTTGCGCTTTTGATCAGTATCCTCCACACGAATAATAAACTTACCGTCTTGATTGCGGGCAAATAAATAATTAAAAAGCGCTGTTCTGGCATTTCCAATATGCAAATGTCCGGTTGGACTTGGTGCATAACGGACGCGTACTTCGTTTCCCATTTTCAAATACTTCCTTTCATGTCATGTATGGCCTCAGGCAAAAATGTATGAATCTATTCTACCACCAAATAGACCCAGCATCAAAGCAAGTTAACCTTTTTGTATCAGTACTGTTGCTTGAGCTGCTATTCCCTCCGCTCGACCTGTAAATCCAAGCTTTTCGGTCGTTGTAGCTTTTACATTGATTTGAGAAACATCAGCCTCAAGGCCTTCAGCGATTCTATTTCTCATATCTTCTATGTAAGGCAGCATTTTTGGCTTTTGTGCAATGATGGTGCAGTCAATGTTTCCAAGCACATAGCCCTTCTTTTTCACGATCTCCCACACATGCTGAAGTAATTTGAAAGAGTCCGCGTCCTTAAATTCCGGATCAGTATCAGGAAAATGCTTGCCGATATCGCCTTCTCCCACTGCTCCCAGACAGGCGTCAGCGATCGTATGCAGCAATACGTCTGCATCAGAGTGGCCGAGCAGCCCTTTCTCATAGGGGATTTCAATTCCGCCAATAATCAGAGGGCGGCCCTCTACTAATTGATGCACATCAAATCCTTGTCCAATTCTAAACATGTGTATTCCCACTCTCCGAATTCATGATAGCTTCAGCTGACGTTAAATCGTCTGGCGTCGTCAGCTTAATATTTGTATAGCTGCCTTCTACAACACGGACCGAAACGCCCTCCATCTGTTCAATAAGACTGGCGTCATCCGTTCCTAAAAACCCCTTATCCTCCGCCTCAGCGTGGGCTTTCATCAATAAAGACAGACGAAAAGCTTGTGGCGTTTGGACAGCCCACAAGCTAGAACGTTCAATCGTCTCACTGACTTGTAAATCTTGAACGCGTTTAATCGTATCTTTTACCGGGACAGCGAGTATTGCCGCTCCTGCCTGTTCCGCTTCAACGATCAGTTGATCAATTTGTTCATGCTTTATAAAAGGGCGGGCGCCGTCGTGAACAAGGACGATCTTTTCATGTTTCACAGCTTTCAGCCCCTTATAAACACTGTACTGTCGCTCATCTCCGCCTGCCACAAGCTCAATAGCGGTTTGAAACGGATAATTGGCCAGCAATGCCTGAAAGTGCTCCCGTTCATGCTCATTAACCACCAAAATGATTTTTTCGCAGAGCTGGTGGCTGTCAAACACTCTTAACGTGTGAATGATCACAGGGTCTCCTTTCAGCTCTATGAACAGTTTATTTCTCCCTGCCTTCATCCGTTTCCCCTGTCCGGCTGCAGGAATCACCACATCATAACTCATTGTTTTTTCTCCCTTTACAGCGCCTTCTCCAACAGCTTGGGCTTAGCAAATATCATTCGTCCCGCTGCTGTTTGCAGCACACTTGTAACGAGTACATCAATATGTTTGCCGATATAATTGCGTCCTTCTTCAACGACAATCATTGTACCGTCATCCAAGTAAGCAACTCCCTGATTATGCTCTTTCCCGTCCTTAATGACCTGAACATTCATTTCCTCGCCAGGAAGCACAACAGGCTTGACCGCATTGGCAAGGTCATTAATGTTTAATACTGCTACCTTTTGAAGCTCGCATACTTTATTTAAATTAAAATCATTTGTCACGACAACCCCGGATGTCAGCTTAGCGAGTTTGACTAGCTTGCTGTCAACCTCCTGAATATCTTCAAAGTCGCCTTCATAAATTTCAACTTCAATGTCTAACTCTTTCTGAATGCGGTTCAGGATATCCAGGCCGCGGCGTCCTCTATTTCGTTTTAATACATCTGAAGAGTCAGCGATATGCTGCAATTCTCCAAGGACAAACTGCGGAATAACGATAATCCCCTCTAAAAACCCAGTCTGACAAATATCTGCTATTCTTCCATCAATAATAACACTTGTATCTAAAATTTTCAGCTTCTTGTCCTGAACCTCAAGTTCTTCATCGGCTGTTCCTTTTTTCTTTTGCATTTTGGTAGAAATGGAAAACAGGCTGATCAATTCATCCTTTTTCTTAAAGCCCACCTGGAAACCGAGATAACCGAGGAAAAATGCTAAAAACACAGGGATGATGGTGCTGAATATGCGATAAGGTATATTGTCTAAAGGAATCACATTAACGATAAGATAAGCAATTATAAGTCCAAAAACCAAGCCAAGGCTTCCAAATAACAAATCTGGAACTGGCGCTTTTAACAATGAATCCTCTATCCATTTCACCCAGTTCACAACGTAATCTGTACCCCATATACTGATGAGAAAAAAGATAATTGCTCCTATGGCCGCAGACGTATATGCGTTTGTTAATAAAGGTATGTCCTGTATATTTAACAGTACAAACAATTCAGGTATTAAAAATATACCAACAACGCCGCCAAAGATAATGAAGAACGCCTGAACTATTCGTTTTAACATACCCCCACCTCCTTTTTTAACATTTTATTTTAATAAAGTTTTATGCATCCCACAAATATCAGAATAAACAAAAACCAACCTTAATATACCCGTATTTATAAGGTTTTAACCGAAATCATAGCTGCCTGTCTAAATAATGCTTCTCTTGCAGGCGTTTCAATCCTTTTTTGATTTTTTGGGCTCGTACTTCACCGATACCCTCAACTTCATCTAATTCTTCTGCACTCGCTTCAATAATCATTGGCAGAACTCCAAATGCTTCTACAACATTTTCAACAATCGGCATAGGAAGACGCGGTATCTTATTTAACAGCCTGTATCCTCTAGGCAATACATAATCATCAAGATTTGTAGAAGCCGGATAACCGAGCAGCTTATAAACAATGGAATCATCCAGTAAATCATAACTGGACATATCCTGCAGCTCTTTCAAGAGAACAAACGGGTCTTTAATCTTTTCTTTCACATAATCCTTAATAAATAAAGCGGCTTCTTCTTCCATATCCGTAATCAATTCAATGACTTGCAGCTTAATCAGATGCCCTTCTGTTCCCAGTTCTCTGATATACATGTTAATTTCATTTTTGATTCTCAATACCATTTCATAACGGTGCATCACCGACAGAACATCGCTGAAGGTAACAAGTTCTTCAAACTCTAAAGCATTCAGTGCATTAATGGTTTTATCCAGAATTGTTTTATATTTTTCGAGAGTTTGAATGGCTTGATTCGCTTTTGTTAAAATAAATCCTATATCTTTTAGCGTATACTTCATGCTTTCCTGATATAACGTGATCACGTTCCTTCTTTCAGAAATGGCGATCACGAGACAGCCTGTCTGCTTAGCTACTCTTTCGGCGGTACGGTGCCGCATTCCTGTTTCTGATGAAGAAATTGTAGCTTCAGGCATCAGTTGTGTATTTGCATATAGGATCTTTTGCCCAGAATCACTTAAAATAATTGCCCCGTCCATTTTAGCCAGCTCATATAAATGCGCCGGAGAAAAAGCAGTGTTAATGTGGAAACCGCCATCTACAACTTCTTTTACTTTATCATTATATCCAACAACAATCAGACCGCCTGTATTTGCTCTCAGTACATTTTCTATTCCAGCTCTGAGCGGAGTACCCGGAGCAACAAACTGCAATATAGATGACAGGTCTAACTCGTGTTTCGCCCCTTTTTTGTCTTTTTCCATCTATTATCCTCCTAATGAAGTACGAAGCGCCTCTGCAACATTTGCTACTCCGACAACCTCAATCCCTTTTGGTTTTGTCCATCCATCCAGATTTGCCGCGGGTATAATCATGCGTTTAAAACCAAGCTTAGCCGCTTCTTTCACACGCTGTTCAATTCTAGAAACCCGCCGGACTTCTCCGGTCAATCCCACTTCTCCTATAAAACAATCTGCGGGATTTGGAGGTGTATCTCTAAAGCTGGACGCGATACTGACCGCAATGGCTAGGTCAATCGCCGGTTCATCCAGCTTAACTCCGCCGGCCACTTTCAAATAAGCATCCTGATTTTGCAGCAGCAGCCCAACTCTTTTTTCTAAAACAGCCATTAACAGAGAAACCCTGTTGTGATCTATTCCTGTTGCCATACGGCGCGGATTGCCAAAACTAGTAGGCGAGATGAGCGCTTGAATTTCAACGAGAATCGGTCTTGTGCCCTCCATAGAAGCAGTGATGCTCGAGCCTGCAGATCCCGCTGAACGCTCTTCTAAGAAGATCTCTGAAGGGTTCAAAACCTCGGTGAGTCCTTCTTCCCGCATTTCAAAAATGCCCATTTCATTTGTAGAACCAAAACGGTTTTTAACAGCCCGTAAAATACGGAAAGTATGGTGGCGTTCCCCTTCAAAATATAAAACAGTGTCAACCATATGCTCTAACAGTCTCGGCCCTGCAATAGACCCTTCTTTCGTTACGTGCCCTACAATAAAAATCGGGATCCCTTTTGTTTTTGCAATTTTCATCAGCTCAGCCGTACATTCTCTAACCTGTGACACACTGCCCGGGGCCGATGTAATATCGCTCTGATAAACCGTTTGAATAGAGTCAACAACGACAAACGATGGATTCATCTCTTGTATAGCAGACGAAATATACTCCATATCGGTTTCAGATAAAACATGCAGGGAAGGATTATTAATACCGAGACGATCTGCTCGAAGTTTCGTTTGTTTGACCGATTCTTCTCCTGAAATGTATAGCACACTGTTTGATGAATCTGATAATTGAGCGGAAACCTGTAGCAATAACGTTGACTTCCCGATACCGGGATCGCCGCCGATTAAAACGAGTGAACCTTTAACAACGCCTCCGCCGAGCACTCTGTTAAACTCGCCAAGCTGGGTTTTAACCCGGGGTTCTTCTGATGTTTCGATTGATGTAATAGGTGAAGGTTTGTGTACAGTTTGAACAGAATGAGAAAATGCCGCTCTCCGATTGGCCGGCGCTTTTTTAATCATTTCTTCCACCATTGTATTCCAAGCGCCGCAGCCCGGACATTTCCCCATCCATTTTGGAGATTCGTAACCGCAGGATTGGCAGATGAATTTCGATTTTGTTTTAGCCATATATAGTGTAAGACCTCTCCCTTGTTCTATTTCTTGATATGAAAGTGAGGCATACACTTACATGCTGTATGCCTCTTTTTCACCTTATATATTAATTCGTTTTAGCAGTCGTTTTTACGACAATTTCGCCGTCTTCTACATCGAGAACAATATGCTGCCCTTTATGAATATTTCCTCTAAGAAGTTCTTCAGACAAACGATCCTCGACATGTTTTTGGATCGCTCTTCTTAGCGGACGGGCACCGTATTCCAAGTCTACTCCCTCTTCCGCGACTTTCGCTTTTGCAGCATCAGTTAATTCGATAGAGAGATCCTGTTCTTTCAGGCGTTTCGTTAATTGATCAGACATTAATGACACGATTTCAGTGAGATGTTTCTTCTCAAGTGAATGGAAGACAATGATTTCATCAATCCGGTTAATAAACTCAGGTCTGAATGCGCGCTTCAATTCACCCATCACTTTATCTTTCATGTCCTTATGATTTTGCGTCTCATCTTGAACATTAAAGCCCACATATTTATTGCGTTTCAGCTCACTTGCACCGACATTTGACGTCATAATCAGAATCGTATTGCGGAAATCAACTGTACGTCCTTTAGAATCAGTCAATCGCCCGTCTTCAAGAACTTGCAGAAGGATATTGAAGACATCAGGGTGCGCTTTCTCAATCTCATCAAGAAGCACAACAGAGTAAGGTTTTCTTCTGACTTTCTCTGTTAATTGACCGCCTTCATCGTATCCTACATATCCCGGAGGTGAACCGACAAGTCTTGAAGTTGAGTGTTTTTCCATGTATTCAGACATATCGATTCGGATCATCGCTTCTTCATCGCCGAAAATGGATTCAGCAAGTGCTCGCGCAAGTTCTGTTTTACCTACACCTGTAGGGCCTAAGAAAATGAATGAGCCGATTGGACGTTTAGGGTCTTTCAATCCTGCTCTTGCACGTCTGACTGCTTTTGCAACAGCTACAACTGCTTCATCCTGACCGATGACACGGGAGTGAAGAATGCTTTCCATATTGAGAAGCTTATCGGTTTCAGTTTGCGCGATTTTAGATACAGGCACTCCAGTCCAGCTGGAAACAACCATCGCAATATCGTCAACAGTAACCTCAGAGTTCTCCTGCCCTTGCTTCTCTTTCCATGATTTCTTCGTATCTTCTACTTGTTCGCGCAGGCGCTGCTCCGTATCTCGCAGAGAAGCTGCTTTTTCAAATTCTTGGCTTTGCACTGCCGCATCCTTCTCTTTACGAACCTCATCAAGCTTCTGTTCAAGTTCTTTTAAATTAGGAGGCGTTGTGAATGAGCGCAATCTCACCTTTGAACCCGCTTCATCAATTAAATCAATTGCTTTATCCGGAAGGAAACGGTCAGAAATGTATCTGTCAGAAAGCTTAACCGCAGCTTCAATGGCATCATCTGTGATTGATACACGGTGGTGAGCTTCATATCGATCACGCAAGCCCTTTAAAATTTGAATACTTTCATCTGCAGATGGCTGATCAACCTGAATCGGCTGAAAACGGCGTTCCAACGCTGCATCTTTTTCAATATATTTGCGGTACTCATCAAGAGTCGTCGCGCCAATACATTGAAGTTCACCGCGAGCAAGTGAAGGTTTTAGAATGTTAGATGCATCAATCGCACCTTCTGCTCCGCCCGCTCCGATTAATGTATGAAGTTCATCAATAAATAGAATGATGTTTCCTGCCTGGCGAATTTCATCCATCACTTTTTTCAGACGATCCTCAAATTCACCGCGGTATTTCGTACCCGCTACAACCGTTCCCATGTCTAAGGTCATCACGCGTTTATCACGCAAAATTTCAGGAACCTCGTTATTGATAATTTGCTGTGCCAGGCCTTCTGCGATAGCCGTTTTACCTACACCTGGTTCACCAATGAGAACAGGGTTGTTTTTCGTCCTGCGGCTTAACACTTCGATCACACGCTGGATTTCTTGGCTTCTGCCGATGACAGGGTCAAGACTGTCTTCCTTTGCAATAGCAGTTAAGTCTCTTGCCAAGCTGTCAAGTGTAGGGGTATTGGCATTGCTGTTTGTTCCTGTCGCTGATGATCCTGTTTCATTGCTTCCAAGAAGCTGGAGCACCTGCTGTCTTGCTTTATTTAAACTGACACCGAGGTTATTCAGGACTCTTGCAGCAACACCTTCACCTTCGCGAATCAGACCAAGAAGAATATGCTCTGTTCCAACGTAAGAATGACCGAGTTTTCTTGCCTCATCCATTGAAAGCTCAATGACCTTCTTAGCTCTGGGAGTATAATGAATCGTTTGAGACATTTCTTGCCCGCGTCCAATCAAACTTTCAACTTCTTTTTGAATTTTATCTGAACCAAGTCCAAGTGCTTGAAGAGCTTTAGCTGCAATCCCTTCTCCTTCTCGTACCAGTCCTAATAAAATATGCTCAGTGCCAATGTTATTATGACCTAAACGAAGTGCTTCTTCCTGTGCAAGCGCCAATACTTTTTGAGCTCGTTCTGTAAATCTTCCAAACATCATATCGATTCATCCTCCTGTCTTTTCCCGTTCATTTCTAAGTGAAGCCGTTCTCTGATGAGAGCTGCTCTTCTAATGTCCCTTTCATTCGGACGCAAAGCGCCTCCCGAGTACTGCTGTAAAAAACCTGGCTGTGTTAAAATCATTAGTTCATTAAGTATGTTGCTTGAAAGTCCTTTAATAATGCCTAAATCAATACCCAGCCGGACATCGGAAAGGCACTTAGCAGTTTCTTTCGATTCTATCATCCGGCAATTGGACAAGACCCCATAAGACCGATACACCTTATCCTCCAGTTCAATTTTAGAGGTTTGATAAAGTGCTTTTCGGGCAGAGCGTTCTTGTTCAATCAGATGGGCAGCAACACTGTTAAGGTCATCCACAATATCCTGCTCTGACTTACCCAGCGTGATCTGATTTGAAATTTGAAAGATATTCCCTACTGCTTCGCTGCCTTCCCCGTAAATTCCTCTAACAACCAAGCCTAATTGATTAATCGCCGGTATAATTCGATTTATTTGCCTAGTTAAAACCAAGGCCGGCAAATGCATCATGACTGAAGCCCTTAAACCTGTACCTACATTTGTAGGGCAGCTGGTTAAGTATCCTCGTTGCTCATGAAATGCATAATCAACTTTTTCTTCAATCCAGTCATCGACCTGATTTGCGGCTTTCATTGCCTCTACAAGCTGAAACCCAGGAAAAAGACATTGAATTCTAATATGATCCTCTTCATTTAACATAACGCTTACTTCCTCATTTTCAGAAAGCAAACAGCCGCCAAAAGGAGACTCTGTCAGATTTGGACTAATTAAATGTTTTTCAACAAGCACACGCTTTTCTAAAGACTGTGCATCATTCATTCTAATCAAAACAAACTTTCCGATTCCGGGAATTTCTTGTTCTGAAAACTGATCTTCAAATTGCTGTATGATGGATGAGGCTTCTTCATTAGAATACCGCGTAGGGAACCGAATATGTTCAAAGTTCCTTGCTAAACGTATGCGGCTGCTGAGTACAATGTCACTTTCAGGTCCTTTTTGCTTCATCCAACTGCTTAGTGCGTCCTGAATAAAATGCTTGAGCGACATTACCCCTGTTCCTCCTCACTATCTTTACTTTTGATTGTTTGTTCTAATGATCGAATTTGATCTCTCACACGGGCTGCATGTTCAAACTCTTCTTGATGGATTAAGGATTCTAATTCTTTCTTCAGCATGTCAATCTGCCGTCTCACATGGAGATTGCCGCCTATACGTTTCGGTATTTTCCCAGCATGCACAGTGTTTCCGCTATGCACTTTACGTAAGATAGGTGTAATGTTGCTATGAAATGATTTATAACATTCAGAACATCCAAAACGGCCGATTTTTCTAAATTGCTGAAAAGTCATTCCGCATTTTGGACAAGCTGATATTTGCTCCGAGTGACTGAACATTTGAGTTCCTGCCTTCTGAAATGAGGAATCCATATTCAGCAAACCCGAAAGTAAATTATGAATAGAGAAACCTTGATTTGCACTTATGCCATATGAATCACTATTTTCTTTGGCACATTGTTCACAAATATGAACTTCTATTTTTTCTCCGTTAACAACCTTTGTAAAGTGAAAAGTGGCTGGTCTCTCGTGGCACTCTTGACAAATCAATCTTTTCACCCGCTTATTTTAGTTTTAAAGAAGTCAGCATAGCCTTCATCATTCTCGCCCTTAATTCATCACGTTCAGGCAAGTCAATGTGTAAAACCGAACGGTCCATTACGCTGATCATCATTTTTGCTTCTCTTCCTGAAATCACCTTATCTTCTAATAGCCTTAAAATAATGTCATCAGAGGCGGCTTGAGACAAATGGGTACTTATTTGAGAAATAATATTATTGATCAGGACAACTTCACTGTTCATTTTAATTTTAATGATTCTGATGTAACCGCCGCCCCCGCGCTTACTTTCAACAATATATCCTCTTTCGCTTGTGAATCTGGTGTTGATGACATAATTGATTTGGGAAGGAACGCATTGAAATTTATCTGCAATTTCACTTCGTTTAATTTCTAAAATTTCCTTGCCGTTCTGATCTAACACTCGTTTTAAATATTGTTCTATGATGTCAGAAATATTATGTCCCACTCAACCTCCTCCTTTACTGACTTTGACTATATTTGACTTTAACCTTACTATAAGGCGTTTCACAAGAATTTTCAACTTTCTCGCTCTATCCTTTATTATTTCCATTTTCTCAGTCCATAAAACCTGATTGCTACTTTAAAATTCAGTGTAAAGTTATTATATTATACAATTAAAAGGAACTTTATGATACTAATAAACCAGAATACAAAAAAGGCAGCTCAGATGAGCTGCCCTTTTTCAAATTGCTTGGCGGCGTCCTACTCTCACAGGGGGAAACCCCCGACTACCATCGGCGCTGAAGAGCTTAACTTCCGTGTTCGGCATGGGAACGGGTGTGACCTCTTCGCTATCGCCACCAAACAAAATGAGAGATGTTCTCTCAAAACTAGATAACAGATGTAACATCATTCAAATGTGGTTAA
>NZ_MSRC01000025.1 GCF_010093085.1 Bacillus sp. SKDU12
GGCCCCTGACTACGCACATCACTGTGCGATTTGGTTAAAACTGAATTAACAGGTACGTTTTGTCTTGTTTAGTTTTCAAAGAACTTTGTTTATCGCTCTTTAAGCGACTTTATAATCATAACATTTTACGTCGCCTTCGTCAATAACTTTTTAAAAATAATTTCTTTTCAAAAGTGATTCGTCATCAGCGACGTATATTAGAATAACACCTTCGATTATTAAAGTCAACATATATTACATTTAAATAATAAATTGCTTAATGACGACTAACGCCGCTATGCCCGGCACTCCTAAAATCCCACTAATAGCAGTCGTGATAAAGTTAATCGGCACATGAATGCCAAGACTGCCCCCAAACATATTTACACAAACGAGCAGTAAAGCGCCCGCCACAAATTTAACAGCTGTGATACCAATCCACTTAAATGGCTTCGTAGCTGAACCCGATAAAAAAAGAAGAATAACCAGTCCTAAAATAATCCCTATAATAAAAATAGGCTCCATGAATCTTCTCATCTCCTCTGCTTGTTCTTGTACAAGCTTATGAGAAGATCCAGGAGTTTAGACCACTCACTTCCACCGGCTGATTTTTAAATTTCGCTGCTTTGCTTCCCTCAAGCAAAAAAAATATTTCGCTTCAGCTACTTTTAGTTCGTATAATACTTCAGCAGACGGTTCTAGACTTTTTTCGATCAGCTTTTTCTGCCTGTTCCATTCTTCCTTTTGCTTAAAAAGCTGGTCGATTAGTTTTTCATCAAACTCTCTTCTCAATGTTTTCTTGCGAAGAAAACCCATGGATCGCTTTTTCCTCCTTACAATTCACGTCTTCCTTCAAGTGCTTTAGAAAGAGTGACCTCATCCGCATATTCCAAATCGCCTCCGACGGGCAGGCCGTGGGCAATACGGGAGAGTTTAATACCAGACGGCTTCAGGAGCCTTGATATATACATCGCCGTTGCTTCCCCTTCTATATTAGGGTTTGTCGCGAGAATCACTTCTGTCACTTGATCATCCTGTAATCGTTTCAACAATTCTGGTATTTTAATATCCTCCGGTCCGATTCCATCCATTGGAGAAATGGCGCCGTGAAGAACGTGATACTGTCCGTTGTATTCTTTCATTTTCTCCATAGCGATAACATCCTTAGGGTCTTGTACAACACAGATAACAGACTTATCCCTGCGTGTATCTTCACATATATAGCAAGGATCTTGATCTGTAATATGTCCGCAAACTGAACAATATGTCAGATTGCGTTTCGCATTTACTAACGCTTTCGCAAAATCTAATACCACATCTTCTTTCATACCTAGAACAAAAAAAGCCAGACGAACCGCTGTTTTCGGTCCGATCCCTGGCAATTTCATAAAGCTGTCAATCAGCTTTGATATTGGTTCAGGATATTGCATGTTCTTTTATCCCCCTAGAACAAACCTGGCATGTTCATTCCTTTAGTAAATTGGCCCATTGTTTCGTTTGTGATCTCTTCAACTTTTTTCAAAGCTTCATTTGTTGCAGCAAGCACTAAGTCTTGAAGCATGTCGATATCCTCTGGGTCAACGACTTCTTCTTTGATGATGACATCCAGGATTTCTTTTTGGCCGTTTGCTTTTACTGTAACCATACCGCCGCCTGCAGTTCCTTCAACAACCTGTTCTGCAAGCTCTTCTTGAGCCTTTGCCATGTCCTTTTGCATCTTTTGCATTTGTTTCATCATTTTTTGCATATTTCCCATTCCGCCACGCATAACATTCACTCTCTTTCATTTTGTTAGTCTTTTATTTCAATTAAATCCGCTCCGACAAGCTTTTTCGCCTCGGCAATCAGCGGGTCTTCTTCAGCCGGTTCATTTGATCCTTCATCTTCCTGCTGATGATCTACTAAAAATTCTTCTCTTATTTTACCCCATTGTTCTTCTGGAACGCCAATCAAATCCATTCTTTTTCCGAGCATTGATTCTAAAATCTGCTCAAGATTAGTACGGACTCCGTTATTATCCTCTGCGACCATTTTACAATGAATTTCATATTTGAATTTTAGAACAAAAGCCGCTGATGCAGCAGCTACAGGTTCACTGTCATTCAGCAAAGCAGCATGCGATACTTTGTTTTGCTGTTTGAGATGGGCAAGAAGCTTACCCCAGCTATTTCTGAGCTGATCTAGATCCGGTCTCGTAGCTTCCTTCAAAATTTCATGAATTCTGCCTACCGGCGCTTTGTAATTTGATTTTCCGCCCTTTGGCGCACGCGGCGTTTCTTTTTTCGGACTTTCTACCGCCGCTTTAACGCCTATTGTTTTGAGCCGCTCCACTTCCTGCTCTAGCTGCTGAATTTTTTTCATCAGCATATCGACTTCCGGCAACTCGGCAGTTGATTGATGAGACGCTTGGCAAATCTTCACCACCGCCACTTCAAAAAAGATACGGGGGTGATTAGTCCATTTCATTTCCTGATGGCTCTTGTTCAGAATATCAATCATTTCATATAGGGCCTGCGCCGGAATTTGTTCACTGAGCCCACGGAACGTTTCATCAACTTTTACCTTTTCAAGCACTCCTTCTAAACCAGGGGCTGTTTTGTACAGCAGCATGTCCCTAAAATAGAAAATCATATCCTCTATCAGCTTCGCTGGATCTTTCCCTTGCTGAAGCAGTTCATTTAATGTTTCCAGCGCATCAGAAACATTTTTATCATACAGAGATTGTGCCAGCTTCCCTATATATAATTGAGAAACCGCTCCCGTAATCAAAAGCGCATCCTCAACTTTCAGGACATCGCCGCTGAAAGACACAGCCTGATCGAGGAGGCTGAGGGCATCCCTCATACCGCCGTCTGCAGCACTCGCAATGATATCAAGCGATCCTTCTTCCACTTGCAGCTGTTCGGCTTCAACAATTTTACTCATGCGTCCGACAATCGCTTGGGATGTAATTCGTTTAAAATCAAAACGCTGACATCTGGAGATAATAGTTAAAGGAATTTTGTGCGGTTCAGTTGTTGCTAAAATGAAAATACAATGCTCAGGCGGCTCTTCTAATGTTTTTAGCAATGCATTAAAGGCGCCGATAGAAAGCATATGTACCTCATCTATGATATATACCTTATATGTGACAGCCGACGGGGCAAACTTCACTTTATCACGTATGTCACGAATTTCATCGACTCCGTTGTTTGAAGCGGCGTCAATCTCTATAACATCGGATATCGACCCGTTTGTTATCCCTTTACAGGCCGCACATTCATTGCATGGCTCATCAACAGGGGCATGTTCACAGTTGACAGCCTTGGCAAATATTTTGGCTGCACTGGTTTTTCCCGTTCCTCTTGGCCCGGAAAACAGATAGGCGTGAGAAAACTTTTTTTGCAAAAGGGCATTTTGCAGCGTTTTTGTAATGTGTTCTTGTCCAACCACATCTTCAAAGCGCTGAGGCCTGAATACTCGATATAAAGCTTGGTAACTCACGGGTTTGCCCTCCTCCGTTATTCATCATTCCCATTATACATGAACCTTGTTTCGATTCCAAAAGCTCTTTTTAACATAACAAAAAACTCACCTAATGATAGGTGAGTTTGAAAATTTGATGATTGATTTACCGTGCACCTTCTGTCGATTCGCTACCCTAAGCGTTACTTAAGCAGTTAGCTCGGCCCAGGCAACCCTGCGGCACATGAGAGGTTTCACTTAATGCTGCTTCCTTCCGGACCTGACATGGTTCGTGAATTCCCATTGCGCAGGACCCAAACGTCAACACCACTTACTTAAGGCAGACCTTAAAGTAAACGAACCTCGAGAAGGGATTCAGCCCTGCTGGAGCGGATTGCAGGTACAGGGCACCGCTACCTCCCCGCTTAGCACGGCAAAATAAATTATCAAATTTTATATCGCATCTATTGTGACACATACATAAGTATATCGTTTCCCCCTGAAAATTGCAACCGGACGACTCAAGACAAGTTTTTCCTGAATGCTTTCTTCCTTTTTCGCAGTTCTCTAAAAAATGAACTGAGCATTTCTCCGCATTCCTCCTCAAGCACTCCGCTCACCACTTCAGCCTGATGATTAAAGCGCTCCTCCTGCAAAAGATTCATGAGCGTGCCTGAACAGCCGCCTTTAGGATCAAATGCACCAAAAACCACTTTATCCACCCGCGAAAGCACGACGGCGCCAGCACACATTGGACAAGGCTCAAGTGTCACATAAAGAGCAGCACCCTTCAGCCGCCAAGTTCCGAGTGCTTTACACGCTTCATCAATCACAAGCATTTCCGCATGAGCGATCGACCGCTGTTCTGTCTCTCTTAAATTATGCGCACGCGCTATGATTTCATCGTTAATAACAAGCACAGCACCAATTGGCACTTCGCCTTTCTCTTCGGCTTTTTTCGCTTCTTTCATTGCTTCTTTCATATAAAGTTCATCTTGATTCAT
Organism: Bacillus sp. SKDU12; assembly: GCF_010093085.1. Classification (GTDB taxonomy): domain Bacteria; phylum Bacillota; class Bacilli; order Bacillales; family Bacillaceae; genus Bacillus; species Bacillus mexicanus. Next base: position 4,428 of record NZ_MSRC01000025.1, read on the forward strand.
AGGAATAAGCTCTCTTTTCAAAGTTTTTTCATGGCCTAAAAAGGCTACATATTAACTATAACTGAAACGGAAAGGGGATTGTCAATTGCCCAAAACAAATACAGCTCTTCTCATTGTAGACATGATCAATAATTTTGAATTTGATATGGGGGAAAGCCTCGCTAAAAAAACAGAAAAAATCGTTCCTCACATTTTATCATTAAAAGAGCACGCGAGACAAAATGACTGGCCGATTATTTACGTTAATGATCATTACGGACTGTGGCAAGCTGATATTGAAAATATTCAGCAAGAATGCACGAATGACAAAAGTAAGGAGATCATCAAGCAAATAGCTCCGGAAGATGCTGATTATTTTCTCATCAAACCGAAGCATTCTGCCTTTTATGAAACAGCACTTCATACTCTCCTTACCGAATTGCAGGTGAAGCATATCATCTTAACAGGTATAGCCGGTAACATCTGCGTGCTGTTTACCGCTAACGACGCTTACATGAGAGAATACAGCATTACGATTCCTAAGGATTGCATCGCCTCAAATCGTGAGGAAGACAATGACTTTGCCTTAACCATGATGGACGATGTTCTTTTTGCGGATATTACAACAGAGAAACAAATTACAGAAAAATAAACATGATTGGCGCTTTTCTTTCATACATTGATAGCGATATGAAAGGAGGCGTTTTTCATTCAAATTTACGTGGTGAAACAAGGCGACACTCTTTCTGCTATCGCTTCACAATACAGATCGACTGTAAGTGAAATCACAGAAACGAATGAAATACCCAATCCCGGCAGCCTTGTCGTCGGACAAACCATTGTCATTCCAATAGCCGGCCAGTTCTATGATGTTCGACAAGGTGACACCCTGACATCCATTGCACGGCGGTTCAATACAACAGCAGCCGAGCTTGCCAGAGTTAACAGAATTCAGTTAAATACCGTATTGCAGATTGGCTTCCGTTTATACATCCCTCCGGTTCCCAAACGCAATATCGAATCAAACGCATATTTGGAGCCTCGCGGAAACCAAGTCAGCGAAAATCTGCAGCAGGCGGCCAGAGAAGCCTCACCCTATCTAACATACCTTGGCGCATTCAGTTTCCAAGCACAGCGGGACGGAACCTTGGCCGCACCGCCTTTAACAAATTTAAGAAGCATCGCAGAGAATCAAAACACGTCATTAATGATGATAATCACGAATTTAGAAAACCAAGCATTCAGCGATGAGCTGGGTCAAATCCTTTTAAACAACGATACTGTAAAAAGAAGACTTTTAAATGAAATCGTTGAGAATGCCAAAAGATATGGTTTCTATGATATTCATTTTGATTTCGAATATTTACGGCCTGAGGATAGAGAAGCCTATAATCAATTTCTTCGTGAAGCAAGGGATCGTTTCCACCGAGAAGGTTTAGAAATATCAACGGCACTTGCTCCTAAAACAAGCGCAACACAGCAGGGCAGATGGTATGCAGCCCATGATTACAAAGCCCATGGCCAAATTGTCGACTTTGTTGTTCTCATGACATATGAATGGGGCTATAGCGGCGGACCTGCTCAAGCCGTTTCACCAATCGGGCCTGTTCGTGATGTCATCGAATATGCATTGACCGAAATGCCTGCAAATAAAATTGTCATGGGCCAGAATTTATATGGGTATGATTGGACGTTGCCATACACGGCAGGGGGAACACCGGCAAAAGCCATAAGCCCTCAGCAAGCGATTGTCATTGCCAATCAAAACAATGCAGAAATTCAGTATGACCAAACCGCTCAAGCCCCTTTCTTCCGCTATACTGATGCAGAAAACAGAAGGCATGAGGTATGGTTTGAAGATGCCCGCTCGATCCAAGCGAAATTCAACCTGATTAAAGAGCTGAATTTAAGAGGCATCAGCTATTGGAAGCTCGGCCTTTCCTTCCCGCAAAACTGGCTGCTGCTGTCCGATCAATTTAATGTTGTTAAAAAGACGTTTCGATAATTTGGAAACGTCTTTTTTCATGGGGGCACCCGAGGGTTGTGATACAATATGAGGGTCGGTTACTGACGAACGTTTTTTTAGAAATAAGGAGGATTCCGATGAATACAGCCCCTTTTATTGCAATAGAAGGTCCTATCGGGGCAGGAAAAACAACCCTCGCGACGATGCTTTCACAAGAATTTGGATTCCCTATGATCAATGAGATTGTTGAGGATAACCCGTACCTTGATAAGTTTTATGACAATATAGAGGAATGGAGCTTCCAGCTTGAGATGTTTTTTCTTTGTCACAGATACAAACAGCTTGAAGACACCAGTGATCACTTTTTAAAAAAGGGACAGCCTGTGATAGCTGATTATCACATTTATAAAAATGTGATTTTTGCGGAACGTACTCTGTCTCAACATCAGCTGGAAAAATATAAAAAGATTTATCACCTGCTTACGGATGATCTGCCAAAGCCGAATTTCATCATTTATATAAAGGCTAGTCTGCCCACATTGTTACACCGCATTGAAAAGCGCGGACGCCCCTTTGAGAAAAAAATTGAAACAAGCTATTTGGAGCAGCTGATCGCAGATTATGAAGTCGCCATCAAACAGTTGCAGGAAGCAAATCCTGAACTTACAGTGCTAACAATAGATGGTGATTCAAAGGATTTCGTTTTGAATAAGAGCGACTTTGAACGCATTGCCGCCCATGTAAAGGAGCTTATCGTATGAAGGAACATCATATCCCTAACAATTCAATTATCACAGTAGCAGGAACAGTAGGTGTCGGAAAATCAACGTTAACAAGAGCTTTAGCTAAACGGCTTGGATTTAAAACCTCTCTGGAGGAAGTCGATCATAATCCGTACTTAGAAAAGTTCTATCATGATTTTGAACGTTGGAGCTTTCATCTGCAAATCTATTTCTTAGCTGAGCGATTCAAGGAACAGAAAACGATCTTTGAAGCTGGCGGAGGATTTGTACAGGATCGTTCTATTTATGAAGACACAGGAATTTTCGCAAAAATGCATGCTGACAAAGGGACAATGTCAAAGATTGATTATAAAACGTACACTAGTCTTTTCGAAGCAATGGTCATGACACCGTACTTCCCACACCCTGATGTATTGATTTATCTAGAAGGAGATCTGGAGAACATTTTAAACCGGATAGAAGAACGCGGCCGTGAAATGGAGCTTCAGACAAACCGGTCTTATTGGGAAGAAATGCATACACGCTATGAAAACTGGATAAGCGGTTTTAACGCCTGCCCTGTTTTAAAGCTTCGTATTGAGGATTATGATCTATTGAATGACGAAAGTTCAATTGAAAATATCGTAGATCAAATCGCTTCAATTATTTACGAAAATCAAAAAAAGTGAATCTCAACTGAGATTCACTTTTTCATAATAATAAAAAAATCCGTTGCATCGAATGCAACGGACAAAACAATCTCCAATATATGCTTGTATTTCATTAGAATTAAAATCAATATGGCGGAGGAAGAGGGATTCGAACCCCCGCGGGCTTTGACACCCCTGTCGGTTTTCAAGACCGATCCCTTCAGCCGGACTTGGGTATTCCTCCGTATCGACAAGTCTTACTATATCATGAATGTTTTTATATGGTCAAGCATTTTTTAGAAAAACTTTTGATTTAATAAAAATATCCTGTTTACAAAGGCAAAAAGGTGCGCCCTGTAAGGCACACCTTTTTCACAGTCTTATGGCTTAATAACTTCTCTATTCCCCATATAAGGGCGAAGTACTTTCGGAATTACAACGCTTCCGTCTTCCTGCTGGTAGTTTTCTAAGATAGCGGCTACTGTTCTTCCAACAGCGAGACCTGAACCGTTCAGTGTGTGTACATGCTCAGGTTTGCCTTTCGCTTCACGTCTGAAACGGATGTTCGCACGTCTTGCTTGGAATGCTTCAAAGTTGCTGCAAGAAGAGATTTCACGATATGTGTCTTGGCTAGGAATCCACACTTCGATATCGTATTTTTTCGCAGCCGTAAAGCCTAGATCACCCGTACACATGCTCATGACACGGTATGGAAGCTCAAGCAGCTGAAGGACTCGTTCCGCTTGGTTTGTCAGCTTCTCTAATTCTTCATAAGAATCTTCAGGCTTCACAAACTTCACAAGCTCAACCTTATTAAATTGGTGCTGACGAATTAAACCGCGTGTATCGCGCCCTGCAGAACCAGCTTCAGAACGGAAGCAGGCACTGAATGCCGCATAATTTATCGGCAGGCTGTCACCTGAAAGAATTTCATCACGGTGCATGTTTGTAATCGGAACTTCTGCAGTTGGGATTAAGAAATAATCTTCTTCCCTGATTTTAAACGCATCCTCTTCAAATTTAGGAAGCTGCCCCGTTCCCGTCATGCTTGCACGGTTTACCATATAAGGCGGAATCACTTCCGTATAGTTATACTCATCTACATGCAAATCCAGCATAAAGTTATAAAGCGCACGCTCCAGACGGGCACCTAGACCTTTATAGAATACGAAACGGCTCCCTGTTACTTTTGCAGCCCGTTCAAAATCTAGAATACCCAGCTCATCTGCAATATCCCAGTGTGGCTTTGGCTCGTAAGCAAATGGAGGCTTTTCACCCCATTTACGCACTTCAATGTTGTCATCTTCTGTTTTTCCGACAGGAACAGATTCATGCGGAATGTTTGGGATTGAAAGAAGAATAGCATCAAGCTCAGATTCAACTGTTCTTAATTCTTCATCAAGTTTTTTAATTTCCTCGCCGACTTCACGCATTTTTTTAATGATGTGATCCGCGTCTTTTTTCTCTCGTTTCAGCACAGCAACCTGCTGAGATACTTCGTTTCGTTTTCCTTTTAACTCTTCAACCTTGCCGATAAGCTCTCTTCGTTTATCATCCAGCGTCTCAAACTTATCAAAATCAGTTAAGTCTTCGCCTTTGTGCACAAGCTTCGCCTTTATTTCTTGAAAATTTGCTCTTAGCATTTTCGTATCAAGCATACGAAACACTCCCTTTATTGAATTTATCGAAAATAAAAAGAGCCCTCATCCCCCTAAAGGGACGAGAGCTCTCGCGTTGCCACCCTGATTGAAAACAAGCCAAAGACTCATTTTCCACTTTCACACATAACGGTTATCCCGTAAATGCCTACTTATTTTTTCAGCATTTCGCTCAAGGATGGATTCAGACAACATCTTTCACCGATTCGCACCAACCATCGGCTCTCTTAGAAAGAGAGGCTTCTTACTAGTTCCTATCAACGCTTTTCGATCTTTATTTGTGCTTATAATGTACTATAAGTTTCAACAGCTTTCAACTGTTTTATACAAGTGTTTTCTGCTTGTATTCCTCAACCATTTGAACAAATAGCTGTGTCACTCGGTGATCTTCTGTCAGTTCTGGATGAAATGAGCAGCCCAGAAATGGTCCCTGTTTCGCAGCTACTATACGCCCATTATGCTCTGAAAGAACTTCAACATTTTCACCAGCTTCTAAAATATGCGGCGCTCTGATGAACACCCCTGTAAAAGGCTCATCCAGGCCTTTAATTGTTAAATCAGCTTCAAAGCTGTCAACCTGCCGGCCAAACGAATTACGTTCCACAATCACATTCAGCAGACCTAAATGAGGATTATCCGAACCAGCAATTTCTTTTGCTAATATAATTAATCCGGCGCATGTCCCGAACATCGGTTTTTCCTGAGCAGCAAATTCACGAAGCGGCTCCATAAATTGATATGTGTCAATCAAACGGCGCATTGTTGTGCTTTCACCGCCTGGTAAAATCAATCCATCGATTTCGTTTAGCTGCTCCGGGCGTTTAACGACAAGACCAACCGCGCCGCATGCTTCAATTGCACGAATATGCTCTCTAACTGCTCCTTGAAGTCCCAATACTCCTATTGTTAACATATCAGCAGCGCTCCTATATTCTTACCAGCCGCGTTCTTGCATACGCTGTTCTGGAAGTAAATTTGAGATTTCAATCCCTTTCATTGCAGTACCAAGCTCTTTTGAAAGCTCAGCGATCAATTTGTAATCAGTGTAGTGAGTTGTTGCTTCAACAATTGCTTTCGCAAACTTAGCAGGGTTGTCCGACTTAAAAATACCGGAACCAACAAATACTCCGTCAGCGCCAAGCTGCATCATGAGAGCAGCATCAGCTGGAGTGGCTACACCGCCAGCGGCAAAGTTTACAACAGGAAGCTTGCCGTCTTTTTTAATTTGTACAAGAAGCTCATAAGGAGCACCCAAGTTTTTCGCCTCTGTCATGAGTTCATCGTCACTCATCGCAACTACTTTGCGCACTTGAGCGTTTACTTTGCGCATATGGCGAACAGCTTCAACAATATTTCCTGTTCCCGGCTCACCTTTTGTACGAAGCATAGAAGCGCCTTCAGCAATACGGCGAGTCGCTTCACCAAGGTCACGGCAGCCGCAAACGAAAGGAACCGTGTAATCATTTTTATTTAAATGAAATTCTTCGTCAGCAGGAGTCAGAACTTCACTTTCATCGATATAGTCAACACCCATAGCTTCAAGCACGCGCGCTTCAACTATATGTCCAATACGCGCTTTTGCCATTACAGGGATAGATACTGCATTCATTACTTCTTCCACGATTGTAGGGTCAGCCATACGGGCAACTCCTCCAGCCGCGCGAATATCAGCTGGTACACGCTCTAGCGCCATTACAGCTACAGCTCCAGCCTCTTCAGCAATTTTTGCTTGTTCCGCATTGATGACGTCCATGATGACGCCGCCTTTTTGCATTTCTGCCATTCCGCGTTTTACACGTTCAGTACCTGTTTGAGCCATTTCTTGGTCCCCCTAATCAAGGTATAATTGTATGATATCTATTCCTTATTGTATCCTAGTAATCCAATAATTCATATGGATATATACTATTTTATTCGGTTTTCAACGCTTTGAAAATCATTTTTTCTTAAAAATTGGCTTTTTTCAGTATATTAAGCGAAAGAGCCCTAACATATATTAGAGCTCTTTCATTTAATTAAAACCAGCCGGTTACCGTATCAACAATACTTCCCCAAATCCCGGCAAAAAATCCGCCGATACTGCGCATTGTCAGAACAAACCAGTTTGCTTTTTCTACATTTTCTTTTGAAACAAGGTCTACACCAGCAAGATTGCTGTTAAGAAATCCGTAGTCTTTTTCATCACCTGTATATTCCGCAGTCAGCTTCCCAATCTTCGTTCCTTTTTTCACAGGAGCGGTCAAGGTGTCTTTTTTTAATGTAACTTTTGCTTTGTAATTCTTTTCTTCACCATTTTTGACAGGTAGAGAGAACGCCTTCTTTGTTACAACATCGACCTCTTTCTCTTTGCCCTTATCAACTGAAATCGTTTTATGTCCTTTTACTTGATCGCCTTCAGCATAAATTTCTTTCATGGAGAAATTGTTGAAAGCGTAATCGAACATTTTTTTCGTTTCATCAAAACGGCCTGTGTGAAGGTTGCCCTTTGCATTCAGCACAACAGTGATAACACGCATTCCGTTTTTCTCGGCAGTACCTGTGAAACAAGAACCTGCAGAGTCAGTAGAACCTGTTTTCAACCCGTCTACAGTTGCATTTTTATACTCGCTGACGAGCCCTTTCAGCATGAAGTTCCAGTTTGGCATGTCCATTTCATCATCAGTGCCTTTTCTGAACTTCGTTTTTGCGATACTGGAAGTCTTCAGCATTTCAGGATAGTCAGTAATCAAGTGATCTGCAAGAATTGCCATGTCTTTAGCAGAAACTTCACTTTCTTCATCTGCGCTTGTTCCTTCTGGCTGCTTCCCATGAAGATCTTTGTTTTCAAGACCTGTTGCGTTAACAAATTTGTAATCTGTTAAGCCCAATTCTTTTGCTTTTGCATTCATTTTTTCAACAAATTTAGTTTCACTACCTGCAAGAATTTCTGAAATTGCTATAGCAGCGGCATTTGCAGAATAAATAGCAGTTGCTTGATATAGTTCTTTTACTGTATATTTCCCGTCTTTCCGAAGAGGAACGTTTGACAAGCTGTTATCTTGGGAAATTTCATACACATAATCATCAGGCGTATAGGTTTGATCCCATTTCACTTTGCCTTGATCAATTGCTTCTAATAACAGATACTCTGTCATCATTTTTGTCATACTGGCAATTGGCAGTCTCTTATCCGCATTTTTACTGTACAGAATTTTACCTGAAGAAGCTTCGATCATAATAGCAGCAGAAGCATTGATATCAATTGGATCGCTGGCTGCCTTCGCTTTTGACATTGGAGCCAGGCAAGTGACAGCTAGTGTTAGCACAACCAATGACATCAATAGCTGTTTACATTTCATGATGTTCAATCGTACGACCTCCGTATTTCATTTTCTTCATCTATAATTAAGCCGTTAAGGACATTTTTAATACGCAACAGTATAAATTTTATCATAATCAACATAAAAAAAATAGACAGAGTCAGTAACCCTGCCTAATTTTTTATTTGTAACAATTTATTATGAAATTGTATAGTTCGGAGATTCTTTTGTAATCTGAACATCATGCGGATGGCTTTCTCGAAGGCCTGCGCCAGTCATGCGAATGAACTGAGCTTCTTCTCTTAAAGCGAGAAGATCTTTAGATCCGCAATATCCCATACCAGAACGAATACCGCCAACTAGCTGATAAACTGTTTCTTCAACTGGTCCTTTATAAGGTGTGCGTCCTTCAATTCCTTCAGGGACGAATTTTTTGTTTTCTTCTTGGAAGTAACGGTCTTTACTTCCTTTTTCCATTGCTGACACTGATCCCATGCCGCGGTATACTTTAAATCTTCTGCCTTGGTAAATTTCAGTTTCCCCAGGGCTTTCTGATGTGCCTGCCAGCAAGCTTCCGAGCATAACAGCATGTCCGCCGGCTGCCAATGCTTTCGTAATATCGCCAGAGAATTTAATTCCTCCGTCGGCAATGATTGTTTTGCCGAGTTTTCTTGCTTCAGTCGCGCAATCATAAATTGCTGTAATTTGCGGAACACCGACACCTGCTACTACACGTGTTGTACAAATTGAACCAGGTCCGATTCCAACTTTAACGACATCTGCTCCAGCTTCGATTAGCGCTCTTGTCGCTTCAGCTGTTGCCACGTTTCCAGCAATAATATTTAATTCAGGATATGTTTCACGGATTTTTGTTACTGTGTTTAATACACCTTGAGAATGTCCGTGAGCTGTATCAATAACAATAACATCGACATTGGCTTCAACAAGCTTTTTGACACGAGTCATTGTATCGCCAGTTACGCCGACTGCCGCGCCGACGATCAAACGGCCGTGAATATCTTTAGATGAGTTCGGAAACTCAATGACCTTTTCAATATCTTTGATTGTGATAAGACCTTTTAATTTATTTGTATCATCAACGAGAGGAAGCTTTTCAATTTTATGTTTCTGCAAAATCTTTTCAGCTTCATCAAGAGTCGTTCCTACAGAAGCAGTGACGAGCTCTTCTTTCGTCATGACATCACTAATTTTCATTGAGTAGTCAGAAATAAAACGAAGATCGCGATTTGTAATAATACCGACAAGCTTTTGGTCTTCTTCGTTATTTACAATCGGAACACCGGAAATTCTGTATTTCCCCATCAAGTGCTCCGCATCAAATACTTGGTGATCAGGAGTTAAAAAGAAGGGATTTGTGATAACGCCGCGTTCAGAACGCTTTACTTTATCAACTTGCTCAGCCTGCTGTTCAATGGACATATTTTTGTGAATGATGCCCAAGCCGCCCTGTCTTGCCATTGCAATTGCCATTGCTGATTCTGTTACAGTGTCCATACCTGCGCTGATGACAGGAATATTCAGCTTTAACGTTTTTGTAAGTTCTACAGATAAATCCACATCACGCGGAAGTACCTCTGACTTGGCTGGAACAAGCAGCACATCGTCGAACGTCAAGCCTTCCTTTGAAAATTTACTTTCCCACATTAGTAAATCCCCCTCTTTTCGGCAAAATATTATATGTAGATTATCAACTAGCCAAGAGCATGTCAAGGAAGCGATAAAGAGTTGAAATATTTAGATAATAGAAAGGGATATGAAATATAAATGAAAAATCATCAGTGGAAGGACTTAGCACTATTTTACTCCGTTGAATCAACCCAGAAATTTCTAGAGAGAGCCTATACTTTAAACGGCATTGACGATGCGAAAAAGAATTCATTTAAAAACAGTGAACGTTTTATTTATTTCTTAAAGCATGCTGAATCATTTTATAAACATGCTTCATATTCTCCTATGGAAATCAAACCGATTCTTTTATTTTATGGTATGGCTCAGCTTATCAAAGCATGTCTCGTAACACAAGATCCTCATTATCCAAGCCATACTTCAGTACTGGCACATGGAGTAACAACAAGAAAGCGGAAGAAACAGAATTATTGCTTTAACGATGATGAAGTAAAAATACAACGGAATGGCTTATGCGTCCATTTCATGAAGCACTTATTTGGCCAACCGGATATAGTTGATGAACGATACACCATGAAAAAATTATTAATGGCGATTCCAGAACTAAGTGATACTTTCCATTTTCAACAGAAAGAGCGTTTTATAACAAAAGTCGAAAAGGAGAAGAACAGGGTTTTTGTACCAGAGGATGTAATCATCACATATAAAATGTCTGACGCCAGATTCGCCGAATATATGAACCATCATTTTCAATGGTCCTTTGCAACGAAAAGTGATCAAAGGCTGCTGTTTGACATTTTGCCGCGAGACATGAACCCATGGACATCCATTAGTTTGTTATATAATATGGATGAAAACCAATATTACCTCCCCTCTCAAAGGGAACAATTTCTCAGACTTCCTGAAATGGCAATTCATTATCTGATTTTGTACAATATAGGGATGATTGCGAGATATGAGACAGAATGGTGGTATGAGTTGTTAACCCAGCATATAAGTGATGATTACGTACTAATTCAGCAGTTTTTATTAGTAACAGAAAACAAATTTCCGAAATACGCTTTGCAATTTCTGCTTCATTTTTCACAAACAAAAAACCCAGCTCAATGAGCTGGGTTTTACCTTGCTTGGCGGCGTCCTACTCTCACAGGGGGAGACCCCCGACTACCATCGGCGCTGAAGGG
>NZ_MSRC01000026.1 GCF_010093085.1 Bacillus sp. SKDU12
CCTGTCACTCGTTACTGAAACAGAAAAACAAACGCTTCTTGAGGCATGGAAAGGAAAAACACTGCCTGTGCCGACAGACAAAACGGTTCATCAGCTATTTGAAGAAACGGCTCAGCGCCACAAAGACCGACCGGCTGTCACATACAACGGCCAGTCATGGACATACGGCGAGCTGAATGCCAAGGCAAATCGTCTTGCGCGGATTCTGATTGACTGCGGCGTTCAGGCGGATGAGCGCGTCGGCGTTCTCACGAAGCCGTCGCTGGAAATGTCCGCCGCAGTGCTCGGCGTCTTAAAGGCTGGCGCGGCGTTTGTGCCGATTGATCCTGACTATCCGGATCAGCGGATTGACTATATTTTACAAGACAGCGGCGCGAAGCTTCTCTTGAAGCAGGAAGGCATTTCAGTGCCGGAAAGCTTTACGGGAGACGTTATTCTTCTCGACGGTGATCGGACGATTTTTAGCCTGCCGCTTGATGAAAATGACGAGGAAAACCCGCTCACAGCTGCAAAAGCGGAGAATCTCGCCTACATGATTTACACGTCTGGAACGACCGGACAGCCGAAGGGGGTCATGGTTGAGCACCATGCGCTTGTCAACCTGTGCTTCTGGCATCATAACGCGTTCTATATGACAGCGGAGGACCGCAGTGCGAAGTACGCGGGCTTCGGGTTTGACGCCTCCATTTGGGAGATGTTCCCGACTTGGACCATCGGCGCCGAGCTTCACGTCATTGATGAAGCGATCCGCCTTGATATCGTCCGCCTGAACGATTATTTCGAAACGAACGGCGTCACGATCACGTTCCTGCCGACGCAGCTGGCGGAACAGTTCATGGAGCTTGAGAACACCTCACTCCGTGTCCTCTTGACAGGAGGAGACAAGCTGAAGCGTGCCGTGAAACAGCCTTACACGCTCGTCAACAACTATGGGCCGACAGAAAATACAGTTGTCGCCACAAGCGCGGACATCAATCCGGAGGAAGGATCGCTTTCCATCGGACGGGCGATCGCCAATACGAGAGTGTACATTCTCGGCGCGGGCGATCAAGTCCAGCCGGAAGGCGTAGCCGGAGAACTTTGTGTGGCGGGACGCGGACTGGCGCGCGGCTATCTGAACCGGGAAGACGAAACCGCGAAGCGGTTTGTCGCTGATCCGTTTGTGCCGGGTGAACGCATGTACCGCACCGGTGATTTGGTGAAATGGGCAAACGGCGGCATCGAATACATCGGCCGGATCGACCAGCAGGTCAAGGTTCGCGGCTACCGAATCGAGCTCTCAGAAATTGAAGTCCAGCTCGCCCAGCTTTCCGACGTGCAGGATGCGGCGGTGACAGCTGTCAAAGATATAGGCGGCAATACAGCGCTCGCGGCTTACGTCACACCGGAATCAGCTGATATTGAAGTGCTGAAAGCGGCATTGAAGGAAACCTTGCCGGACTACATGATCCCGGCGTTCTGGGTGACGCTGAATGAGCTTCCGGTTACGGCAAACGGCAAAGTAGACCGCAAAGCGTTGCCTGAGCCTGACATCGAAGCGGGAAGTGAAGAATACAAAGCGCCTACGACCGACATGGAAGAGCTGCTTGCCGGCATTTGGCAGGACGTGCTCGGTGTACCGAAGATCGGTGTCAGCGACAATTTCTTCTCACTCGGCGGAGATTCCATCAAAGGCATCCAGATGGCGAGCCGCTTGAACCAGCAAGGCTGGAAGCTGGAAATGAAAGATCTCTTCCAGCACCCGACGATCGAGGAGCTGACCCAATATGTGGAGCGTGCCGAAGGCAAACAGGCAGACCAAGGCCCTGTGGAAGGCGAAGTCACCCTGACGCCGATCCAGCGTA
>NZ_MSRC01000027.1 GCF_010093085.1 Bacillus sp. SKDU12
AACAAAAACTTTGGTTAAAGTTTCCAGAAGTTACTTAATCTATAAATTTAGTCAAAAATTCAATTACATAACGACTCTAGGATATTAAAAAATTAAAGAGCTTATAGATTTTAGATGAATTAAGTAATATAAATTTGGTTATAACTGTTGAAAAAACTTCAAATTACATTTATAGTAATATAAGTCGACAATAATTTACCAAGTTCGGACTTAGGAGGAGAAAACTATGAAAAAGCAAATCACCAATTTTGAATTATTAACTGTAGAAGAAGCTGAAAAGATAGATGGTGGGGGTTATGGTACTTATTTAATAAGAGGAGTTGGAACAGGCATTGCTGTGGGAGCAGCTTTAGGCGGGCCTGGCGGAGCTGTTTTAGGTGCTAACGTTGGGGCTATCTGGGGTTCTGCAGGGTACGGTGTAGATGCATTGATTTCTGGGCATAAGTAATTATAATTTCACTAATCAAAAACTTAAAAAACCAGGAGGTTTAGCATGTTACATAATATCGAAAATAGTAAAATGATTGAATTGAGTGAACAAGAAATGTTAAATACTGACGGAGGAGGGTGGAGAGATTTAGCAGGAGCTGCCGCAGGAGCTGCAGTAATGGGTGGAACGGCCATTGCTTTAGGAGCGGCTGTTGGGCCAGTTGGATTTGCTGCAGGAGTAGGAATGGCAATCTTAACTCGCCCAGGCCATGCTAGATAACTTATCTTATAGAAAGCTGTCGATAAATGTCGACAGCTTTTTCTTTTATAATTATTTGAGGGCTCAACTTCATACCTTTACCAACAGTTTTGTAGTGAGGGGTTATGTTAATACTTTGAAAAAATCTGTAGGTTAATATACTCCTATTACTATTAGTGTTAAACACTTTCCTTAAAAGGTTATAAGCTAATTTAAATTATGTACTAATTAGATTGTTTATGTGAATACTTAATTATAGAACGGATGCTTAGAAATATAACAGTGTAGAAGAGTGAAAAAAATAGCAACTGAATCAGTAATTCTTTCATATTATTTATTTCGTTAGAAAGAAAACTTATTATAATCCAAAACATTCCGCTCAG
>NZ_MSRC01000003.1 GCF_010093085.1 Bacillus sp. SKDU12
GCGCCCACAGCCAAGTCTTTAATGCCATATATGGTATCGTCAATCACATCGTCAATACCATCATCAACTCCGTCAACGAAATCAATTACTGTCTTGCCGGCATTGATGATACTTTCACCGACGGACTTCAGCTGTTTTGCTTGTTCAAGCTGCACTGCGTACTGGAGCTGTTCAGGGGTAAGGTTCTCATATCCGACCTTCTTGGCAATGTCTAAATATTCATCTGGATCCGTCACACCGTCTGCTAGCTTCTTCTTTAAATCCTTGATTTCTCGCTCTTTAGCTTCGTCTTTCTTGATCTTCAAATAGGCTTCTGTCTGTTTCGAGATATCGCCTTTTTTCTTATGTATGTCACTTTCACGGTATGCCTTGGCATTGTAGTGGATAGGTGTAGCATTCTTACCCTTGCCAGTGGATTCCTCAAGCTTTTGGAAGTCCTTCTTGATGAATTGCTCGTTTGGCTCTGACTGGGCATATTCAGAAACAAGTGCTTCGTCAGCGCTGTCTATTTTATTGACTGTTTTTTTTGCGTTGGTTCTCCGTATCGGCGAGTTCGTCTTTAAAGGTTTCTGTCGAGAACAAATCAAGCGGAAGAATATCGTCGATATCATGTAGGATATCTTTCATCGCTTTCTTTTGTTCAGACATAATCGCTTTTGATTTTGTGTAAGCATTAGCCAGTTCGTGTTCTAAGAAGGATTCTTCTATATATGCATCAGATAAGCTGGCGTCCTCTAAAGTGCCTGAAATGCTTGTCAAGAAAGCAATTTTCATATCAAGTAAGTCAATCCAATTGTCAGCTACACCGGCGTGGTCTTGATAAAATGCTTTAATGTTGTCGGCGCCTTTGCCGGAAAACTCACTGTCATCTAAATCAGCTACAGCTTTAAAAGCTTTTTTTAGATTGACCATCTGCCTTCTTAATTCCTTGTATTCCTTTGCGCGTCTATCTGCTTCTGAAAGCAGTGATTTAGCTTCAAATACTTTCATGATCATATCCTTTCGTTTGAATAGCTCCAACAAGATTTTACCATGGGAAAATGAAGAAATAGACAGCTATGTGATTCAAAAGTGCGAAATGAATCATTTGATCTGTGTCAATTTCCCTATCCGGCTTATTTGTTTGGGAACTGATGACGCAGTCAGACGGTTCCAGCTGATGAATGGATTAAAGGCTGATGGCGTTTATGGGCCGAAAACGAAGCTAAGTTAGAGAGCTTACTTAAAAAAAACCTTCCTAATAAGTAAGGCTTTTATTCTCTTCTAAAATCGTAAGTATCTATATTAATATCTAAAACTTTTTTATTAATAGATACATGATCCTCGTCTATCCATGTAACTTTTGCATTCTCTTGATCATTTTCCCAATAAATATTTTTCTTCTTGCCATTCTCGGTATTTTCCAGTTCGCCTTTAACAGCGTAGTCAGTAGTAGCACCGCCGTTTGCTCTGTAAATATTGATTTTGTAGTCATTGTTTGGTGATGAATAAGATTCAAGATATTCACCTTTAGGCAGGCTGTTCATTGAAAAAAAGTGGTTGTATATAAAATATGAAAGAGCAAGGATAATCAACAACAATACAGATGAAAAGCCAATAATAACTCTATTTCGAGTTTTCTTTTTTAAAATTTCTAATTCCTTTTCAACAAACTGTTCTTTGTTATGCACTATATAGGCCTCCTATTTTTTGAGGAATTCCTCTAATAATAATAAATGATGTGAGAGTTTAATAGTTGGAATTTCCCTTAAAATAACCTTAAAGATGTCAAGTGAAATGGAATAATATTCATATTTATAGTTATATGGAGTCTCGGCAATAACTGAAGAGAGTTAATGTTGAAGAAAATTTTAATATCATTGAGTACTATTATCTATATGTGTTATAGGAATGAATCCTGAAAAATATTACAACTGATTTTTCTGCAAAAATTAAGCAAAACACAATTAAAATAGCTTATTATGCAATGAATGACAGTACTTATCCGATAGGGACAGGAAGAGAATCCGCCAGTAAGATAAAAACAGGTGGTCCATGGGATTACAAACTAAAATTCGGTCCCAAGAAAATATATATTTTTGACACAAAAGGTGGTTGTTACAACCCTACAGGAGAAGATTTAGGTAACATTCACTATAGTTATGTTGGTAGAGCTGCAGGTTTCTCTGATTCATTCTTAAGAACAGCTGCTGGTGCTTACCAAATTTATAGTGGTACAAGTAGAGTAAAGTGGTATAAATCTTATTTTAATGATCCACAAGATCAAAAGATGATTGATTTAGGATTACGAATT
Source organism: Bacillus sp. SKDU12 (assembly GCF_010093085.1). Lineage (GTDB taxonomy): Bacteria > Bacillota > Bacilli > Bacillales > Bacillaceae > Bacillus > Bacillus mexicanus. The sequence continues at coordinate 2,294 of NZ_MSRC01000003.1, forward strand.
TACAAAAATAACTGGCTAATCACGAATTGGAATAAAGCAAGTATATCGTCCAAAAGCATAGATACATTTACTGTCCGGTCTGTTTCGCCTTAATCTATTACTAATTTATATAAACAGTTAGATGCTTTAAGTGTTAAGGAGAAAAGAGATTAGAGAAAGAGGAGGGCATTGCTTTTGTAAATATGTTGCAATACATGAATCAAATTTAATAAAATGAGAATTTATAAGTTTAGTTTAATGGAGGAATAGGAGGAGGGAAATGAGGAAATATTTTGGGATAGTGTCGCTTATCATCCTGTTATTTACATTGTGTTTTCTGCCTCATATTCATTGGGCGCTTGGAATGCTAGGAATTGTCGTTGGGAGTATTTTAGCAATCAAATCGCCTAAAGGAATTGCTAAGTATATTTCTTTTGTTATCCTAGCACTTTGTATTCTTTTCCTCTTATTTTTAATTGTGATGGGCGTTTTGATGGCAGGTCTAGTGGGAAATTAACGTTAATTTATAATGCGAATTGGGGAGCAGCTTGTTCATTTTCAGTCAAAATAAATGGGTTTTTATAAGAAATGCGTGTTAGCGAATTCTTTAAAATTTTAAAAATAAGACTTCTATTCGTGTCGGAATATAATCACTGCCTTAACAGGGGGAAGGTCGCTGGTTCGACTTTAATCGGAATTTACTGGCGGTTAGAGGCGCAATATCAATGATCCTAACAAGTTAAGGGATTAAACTCAACTCACTCTTGAACTCATAGAAAAAACACCTCCAAGTCTAATGTCGAATAACAATCATCCGTTTCAAACTTGAAGGTGTTTTTTGTTTGTCTTATTTTATGGGGCAACCCTTGCTCTTTAAAGATAAGCTTACTTACACTGACGGGGTTTGATAATAAGATACAATTCCTATTATTGTTAACACGATGAATATGGCTAGGATGCTCCACAATGTTATTTTTACGCCTTTTGTCATGTTATACCCCTCACTTTTTATTAAGTGCCAACTGGTCTCTCTGCTATTTGCATATCAGTTCCAACTGGTTTTTCGCTAAAATGGAAGTCTGACTGAGCAAACAAACCAGCGCCTGCAGCTAACCCGCTTACGATAATAGCTGTAACAGACACACGAAGTATTAATCTTTTCATCCCATTCCCTCCAACTGCCTCATTTTCTTTTCGGCTAAAATAGCTCGTTTGGAAAATTCAAGCCCATCCTTATAGCATTCTTTCGCCTCGCAGTATTGAGAGATAATCAAGGATAGATCATGCACACTGTCTAAGTCATTCTTTTCTTGAAGGAAATGAATATAACGCCAGCATTTCTCAATCGTTTCGTTTTGATTATCTTGAAGAAGTGCATAAATGATGTTTATTTTAGCCTCATACAATTTATTCTCTTTTTGCGTTAGATTTTCCTGTCCTTTTTTGTAATAATAGACAGCTTTATCTTTTTCACCCATGAGAAATAACTCTTTGGTAATCATATAGAGAGAGTTAATGTAATAGACTGATTGCCGCCATTCTTTATTTCTGATGGCTTTTCTCAGAGCGTTGAGACAGTTTTGGGATTTTTTTGCTGATGAGTATGTAATACTTAAATTATGATGGATTTGTGCTTCGAAAAATTGATCATCAAGAGTTTTTGACATCCTAATGGCCTGAAAATAAGCTTCTTCAGCTTTATCAAATTGGCCGAGATCTGTATAGTTAGTTCCTACAACCATTAGTGCGGTTGCATATTTCCTTTTGTAAAGTTCATTGCCTTTATAAATGGTGAGTGCGTTGTTAATATAATTTAATGAAACAATACTCTGGCGGAGCATCATGTACATAGATGCCACTTTAGAATAAAATTCAGCAGCTTCCATTTCATCAGGAATATTGGATAATTTTTTCTCAGCAATTTTAAATAGGCTGATGGCATTCTCGAAGTTTCGATTGTAGGATTCGTATAATGCTTCAAACAAAAAGAAATAATACTCTATCATGTTATCTGTTTTTTGAATGTTTCTTGCGTGTTCTTTGTTGAAGTAGGAATGCTTTGGGAAATCTGTTCCTTTCACTTGATACAGCATCATTTTATGTCTTTCTTTCAGCAGAGAGTGATACATCAATATTTCTTGATTTTCATCCAAGTCATCAAATAGAGAGCTGACCTTTTTTAAACATTTTTCAGCAGCCTCAACATTCTGCTGTTTAATAGCCATGTACCATTCATTTAAGGAATTAGCGATACACTCAGGAGCAAGTTTACTCATAATAAACCCCTCTTTCTGACAAAATACTCGATCAAATGTTAACACAACTCTAGCATGAAATATAATATATTGAAAAAATTTTCGGCATAACGCAATTTTTTAAGGAGACAATGTAATCGTTTTTAATAAGTGAGATAGTTATCACTGTGTCTAGCGTATTTTTTAGAAAGTGACTTAGCTCTCAAGTTTAACTAGATAAAGGAGAATACATGAAAACCCTTCACATTCTGTGAAGGGTTGGTTATTAATACTCACATACTTTGTCTTCGCACTCGGGCTTTTCGGTTGCATCCACAGTGAAAGATATAACTTCATCATTACCTTTATCATAGATACCCCAGATTTCTTTTTTCTTATTTCCATTGAGGTAACCATTAATTTCAATACCGCCCATTGGATTAATGTCAAAATCATCTGTGTAATCGACTCGTTTAATATCTTTATAGTTTGTTCCAATAAAATCATTCATTCTTTTTTTAGCCAAGGAATACAATTCTTCTTTTTTCGCTTCTTGCGTTTCAATTTTTTTGTCGTGTTGTTCCTTCATGAAAAGCCCTATAAATGTTATAAGAGCTAGAGTAGTAAGTGTAATTATGGCTTTCTTCATAAAACCATCCTTTCCGCCTTTATTTTACAATAGGATGGGGGGCTGTGTATATGAGTGATGCATATGACTATCTACGAGTTTGACAGGCGGTTGCAACAAAATGAAGAACTAAAAAACTGTTGGGTACGAGTCTGAAAACTCATTGCCAGAACCTAAAAGAAGACACAAAAAGCGCATCAGACTTTTCTTCAGCTCAACAAGTGATTGCAGAGATCTATGTTGCGTTATTTTTCTCCATTTGAAGGAAAGGCTAGCATTGGTGCAAAGGTTTAATGAAAATGCGGCTATGCTGACAACTGCCACAGAGAACAGAAGTTTTATTGTGAAGCTCATAAAGAAAAGACAAATTATTAAACGCTGACAATTACATAAAATTAAAAAAAGCAGGCGCCTATATAAAAAAGGTATAGGGCTGCTTTTTTGTTAAGTTTAAAGTTTTTGAAATTGTAATATAAAGCCAGCATATAAAGTCTTTTGATTGGTGTACAAATGGAGATCCTAAGTTCTTAAAAGGCTCCTTAATCGATAGAGGGGAGAGACGCTCAGCATACAGGGAAAACGCTTGGAGAAAAGTACTCCTTGCTGTGTTTTTCTATTTCTGCGGAGCACATTGTGTTATCTTTTTGCAATCAAATAAAGCGAGATGGCTCTTTGGGTTTGAACAGGATTATGAAGGATAATGGCCCATTGATTTCTTCTCCTTGGAAAGCTTGCGATTGCATACAATGGAGCAGTATCGCGTGGAGTGAATCCGCCATTCACCACGTTTATGCTCCTTCCTTCGAGATAACAAACAAGGTATTCACCGGGATTTATGATCTGCTGGTTCGTCCATGCGTAAGAATAAAAACCATTTCCGAGATCCTCAGCGGAAGATGGAGGGATAGTGCCATCTACATTCAATGTGATTTCTCTTCTTCGCTGTCTTTCTGAGTCTGGGCTTCTTTGAGAGGCAGGAGTATGTGTGAAGTGAGGGATTAACGCAGGACCATAAAAGTAATGATACAAAGCAACCACTCCTTAGTTTTACATTCATACCAATTGTATGCGGACGTTTTTCGTTCATTCCTGTTTTGTTTCATGTTTATTAAAAGAAAAGCCGTCTGTTGACAATACAGGTTAGTAGAATATGGCAGCTTCTGATGATAGAATTTATATATTAACTTCAATGAAGAAGATATACATAAATTCGATAGTGGAGGTAAAGTATGGCGAAAAAAATGGCGAAAACCAACGCGGTTCGTTTGATAGAACAGCAGAACATCTCCTATGAGTTATTAGGGTATAAAACAGAAGGCGGCCAACCGACAGATGGCATCTCTGTTTCAGAAAAAATCGGTTATTCCTCAGATTATGTATATAAAACATTGGTGGCAACAGCAGGCGCAAATCGCTATTACGTCTTTGTTGTACCAGTTGCTGAGGAATTGGATGTGAAAAAGGCAGCGAAAGCGGCAGGAGAAAAGAAAATAGAAATGATTGCCATGAAGGAGCTGCTGGGGGTGACAGGCTATGTTCGCGGGGGCTGCTCGCCAATTGGCATGAAAAAATGGTTTCCGACCTATATTGATTCAACCGCTGAATCACTTGATTTTATCATTGTCAGTGCAGGAAAAATCGGTATGCAGCTTAAGTTGGCGCCGCAAGATTTAGCCAAAGCAAGTGATGCGGTATTTGCAGAAATTGTATAGCTGGCAGCGAGAGAAAATACTACTCACATAAACTACACTTTTTATACATCTCGTTCAAATATGTTTCAAACCGTATTGAGGACGAAAATCTGAATGAAAGTCATGATGAGTTACAAGTATAAATCTGATGATTGAAGAACGAGATATATAGCTTAGTTATTTTTTAGCTTAACCCGAGAGGACGTACTGTCTTTTCCTGTGTTGGCTTTATGATTTTATATTTTTAAGAAATAGCAGCAGACCATCTGCAGCTTGGCCCGAAAGATCTGCTGTCTTAGAAGCGGCTTTCATCTGTGTGCCTGGACATTACTTCATCATGACAAGAAAGCGATGGTATTTCATGAACAAAGAAAATTTTAAAAACATACTTATGATTTTTGTAATATGCGCGAGCCTGCGGGAAACCGATGGTATGCGTATTGCAGATAGCTGGATTTTGAGTGAGCTCGTACGATTTTTGATTTGTATGGCTGTGTTTTTTGCCGTAACATTTCTATTAGATGCAGTTTTTCCAAACAAAAAAGAGTCACATTAATGTGTGGCTCTTTTTGCATCACATCATCTAATCAAAAACATCACAAATGAATCAATCATCATGATGAAAAACAGCAAGCAAAAATAAATGAGCGAGTAGACAAACATATCCTTTGCCCACTTCACGTCATCATCTGTTTTGAATCCCCGGATGCTTTTTTTAATCCATATGCCTCCCAGAACGAAGGCGGCTAAGAAATAAAATGGACTGATACGGTCGGGGCCGAGAGTAAAAGGAAATAATAGCGTGACTGGAACCAGAACCGCAATATATTGAATCATTTTTATTTTTGTTACATGATTTCCTTTTACAACAGGCAAGAGCGGGATGCCTGCTGCCTGATATTCCGCCTTGCGCCTGATCCCAATTGCCCAAAAATGCGGGGGCTGCCACAAAAACATGACCGTGTACAACAGCACCGCAGTCACATTGATATCTCCGGTTACGGCACAGTACCCCATCAATGGCGGCGCAGCTCCTGGGAAACTCCCAATAAATGTGCTCCACAACGAGGTTCGTTTCACCCATACTGTATAGATAACCGCATAAAAAATAAAGGCAGCCAGTCCGAGAAGGGCTGTGATCAGATTGAGGGAATACAGCATCGCAAGGCCTAAGATTCCTAAAACAGAGCCATACGTTAAGATCATGGCTGGCGGCATTTTCCCTGTGACTGAGGCTCTGCCGCGGGTGCGTGCCATTTTTGCGTCCATGTGCCGATCAAAAAAGTTGTTATAAACAGTCCCAGAAGCCATGACAAACGCGGTTCCAAGTATGGCTGTCGCCACTGTGATCAAAAATGCCATTACGGATAGCGGTTTTTCTGCACTTGCAAACGCAATCCAAAATCCACCGAAGGCTGCTATCGAGTTGGATATGATAATGCCGGGTTTTGCAAGTTGAATAAAATCGTAAATGGTTACCCGATTTGAAGGTTTTATGTATGGCGTTTCAGATATAGCCGCAGAATCACTTGTATTCTTCAAAATAGACGCCCCCTAAAAAAACTGCATACTATTGTCAGCGTAACAAGCTGGCTATGAAATCGCAAATTTTTCCTATATTTGTCAAGGTATTGTCGTTTTTAAAATGAAAAAAGGGAGCTGGACTGCCCCCATTTTGATGTAGTGTTTAGTATCCGTATCCTCCGCCATATCCTCCGCCGTAACCGTACCAAGGGTAGTAAGGCGGGCGTGGGCGCGGGTAATAATAAGGCGGGCGCGGATAAAAAGGTCTTGGGTAATAAGGGGGATAAAATGGCGGTCTCGGGCGCGGATAATAAGGCTGTCTTTCATCATAAGGTATCATTTGTTCAAGGATCTGTTCATTCAAAGAATAATCCAAGAGGAAAACCTCCCTAGTTTTTTATTCCTTTTACCATATTCTTGATGTTTATGTTAGGTGTATGTACATTCATGAAATCGGTTTTTTATGATGAAATCCTGGGAAAAGGATTGACAAGAACTACTAAATTTCATAGTATTACAAATGTGAAATAAATATTACTTTTATGTTACAAAATTATTTCTTAACAGATACAGTGCTTATTAATGAAAGAGAATTCGAAATGGTTACGAAAGAAGGAATTTGTGTTGTTGGCAAAAAGAATCAAATGGTTTCATATTTTAATCGCAGTTGTATGTGTGGCGGGCTTTATCGGCTTTTTCCACAATTCATTGAAAAAAGAACCGGTCATGAATAAAGTGAAAACTGATTCTCAGTATGGGAATGTGGAGATCGCCACAATGGTGAATGACGGGAAAACCTTCAATTACGCAGTTAACTATCCCGTTTTCAAAAATGAAAAAATAGATTCGGTTTTAAAGAGATTCGCAGAGAAAGAGATTCACCAATTTCAAAAAGAAACAAAAGGTGTCAATCAGGAGCATGCGACAAAACGAAACGAATTAAATGTTGATTATAAAATAGTCCATTATGCTAAGCAGACCGTAGCGATTGTATTTAATGAATATAAATATATCGGCGGTGCACACGGGCAAACTGTGAAAAAAACGTTTAACTATGATTTTAGTAAGCAAGCTTTTCTTTCAATTGATGATATTTTCAAAGAGGACGCCGACTATTTACATCAGCTTTCGTTAATCTCTTATCATGAACTGAAAAAGAATAAAGACATTGCTGCGAATGATGCGCTGTTAAAGGAAGGAACGGCACCGAAAAAAGAAAATTTCAGCCGCTTTGCCATCAAGGAGGATTATATCGAATTTTATTTTGATACATATCAGGTCGCAGCAGGCAACCTTGGAGAGCAATCGATTGCGGTTAAGAAAAGCGTTTTGAAAGACATTGTGAAAGAACAATATATGGATAAAGTAAAAAACAAAAATAAAATCAAAGAACATAAGCCGAAGAATGAAGTCATCTCTTTGCCTAAAGAGGAAACGGTTGATCCAAATCAAAAAGTCATTGCGCTTACTTTCGATGACGGCCCGAATCCTGCGACAACAAATCAGATTTTAGACTCCTTGAATAAATATAAGGGACATGCCACGTTTTTTGTTCTCGGGAGCAGGGTGCAGTATTATCCGGAAACGCTAAAAAGAATACTGAAGGAAGGAAATGAGGTGGGAAACCATTCATGGAGTCATCCGCTTCTTACAAGGCTTTCGATGAAAGAAGCGTTAAAGCAGATCAATGATACGCAAGATATCATTGAAAAAACAAGCGGATACCGTCCGACGATTGTCAGACCTCCATACGGCGGCATTAATGATGAGCTGCGCAGTCAAATGAAAATGGATATCGCGTTATGGGATGTTGATCCAGAAGATTGGAAAGACCGTAATAAAAAAACAATTGTTGACCGTGTCATGAGGCAGGCGGGAGATGGAAGAACCATCTTGATTCACGATATTTACAAGACCTCTGCTGATGCGGCGGTTGAAATTATCCAAAAGCTCACCGACCAAGGCTATCAATTGGTAACGGTCTCTCAGCTTGAAGAGGTAAAAAAACAAAGAGAAGCGAAGTAATACGAAAAGGCTGCCGCGGTTTGGGCAGTCTTTTTTCTTTTTAATACACCTCAGGCATTTGGGGCGGATTCCGAATACTTGCTGAAAACAGATTTTGGCCGGATGCAGCTTTAAGTTGCCGCCCACAGAATCTCTTTTTTTGTGTTGCGGGCCTACTTCGCATTACGATATCCCGTGAAAATCAAAAAAAGACGGCCGGGAGGATGGAGTTCTGGCCGTCTTTGATAAGAGATTAAGCTTTTACATCAATGGTTTTTCCGAGCGTTGGGTGCTGAATCATCTTTAAGGTTTGATCGGCATTTTGCTGGGCCGTGTCCAGCATCTTTTTCGTTAAAGCGATATCAACATTTTGGGCAAGGGATGCTTGATGCATCGCAACTGATAAAGCAGGAATATCCATCGTTCCACCTCCTATGCCTTACCTATCGGCGGTTTTGAATGATTTTACAGAGGAATACGGATTAATTTTCTCTCTTGATCATTATACTGGGCATTCCGTACACTTTTGAAAAATTCCGATGTTATAAAGCTGTTTTCAATGGAATAACAGCAAAGAGAGGATGAATATTGGTATATGAGGATGAAAAAAAGCGTCACATATTGTGTCGCTTTTTACTATTCAGAACAAACAGTTCGATAGCGGCACTGGCGGCAATTCCCATTGTATACGCTTCGATATCGCTCCATAAAAATCCGTACCCCAGCACAAGTCCACCAAGAGTCGTATCTCTGATCCTGTCGATCCATTCGGCGTGATACAGTTGGCTGAATTCAATAATAAAACAGAAAGAAAGACTGATAATGCCCGTCCTCATTGTTTTCAATTTTTGAAATAAAAACCCGCAGCCTGTAAAGATCATGGCAGCCCACAGCGAGTCTCCGAGATATGTATTGACGATATCAGGCAGAACACTGGAGAATGTTCTGGAGCCCAGCCCCAGACCTATGATCACAAAGGTGAGAGCTGCATATATCCATCGATTTCGTTTCATAGAAAACTGATCTCCCGTCTCTTTTCATCTCCCGTGTATTGTAAGGAATATAGCTTCTATTTGTCCAATAAAAAAGCGGCTGAGCAGCCGCGGAAAAGGGTTATTTTGCATGAAGATTTACATGGTCAGCGGTCTGGTCCTTGCCGATGACAAAATGAAGTTCATAACGGCCTGTGTCATATACATAGTCGATTTCATCAGTAAACGGGACGGTTAATATTCGATTAGCGGGACCTAATTGATTCTGAAGCACTTCCGGCGTTACCCCGCCTAAATTCAAGCGCCGTTCCACACTAGTTCCAAAATAGCGGATTTCTGAAATAGTCATGTCTTTATGATAGGAAAATCCATAGCCCGGGTTCCCCATATTCCAATGATATAAATCAAACTGATTGTCTCCTCCAGCTGGTCGTTCCGGTTCGCCTAATTGGGCGTGGACATCGCCTCTTGTACTTTTGTTAACCGTAAGGCCCTGCGCTTGCTGAGGCATTCCCCCTGTGTAGGCGGTGTTGTATAGATTTTTGACAAGCTCGGCTGCTGATTGGTTCGTGTTTTCAGAGAGCGGGGATGTTTGGGCTGCCGCCTTAGCTGGTGTTGAAAAGGAAGCTGCACCCAAGCCGGATAGAGAGCCTATCAGTGCTGCTGCCGCGGTTAAAACAGACATTGTTTTTTTCATGCAGATCCCTCCTTTTTCATTTACCATCTCGTTTCCCGGTGTTTATGCAATAAAACATGTGAATGCGCTATGTATGTTTTGTTGGTTTCTTGTAAGGGAAGAGAAATAGGTAATTCGGCGGTATATATATAAGTAAGAAAGGGGAATGGAGATGGCTGAACAGAAAAAAATCACTATTAACGGCGTTGAAATGGAAGCGTCCGAAGAACAGACGGTGCTGCAGCTTTTGAATAACAGCTCGATTGAAGTGCCGCAAGTTTGCTATCATCCAAGCTTAGGGCCGATTGAAACATGTGATACGTGTATTGTCAGCATCAATGGTGAGCTGAAGAGGTCGTGCTCCGCTGAATTAAAGGATGGGGATGTCATTGATACGCTTTCGTCTGATGTGAAGAAAGCACAGGTCATCGGGATGGACAAGATATTATATAATCACGAGCTTTATTGTACAGTTTGCGATTACAACAACGGAGGATGCGAAATACATAATACGGTGAAGGAAATGAAAATCAATCACCAAAGCATCCCGTTTGATCACAAGCCTTATCATAAGGATGAATCTCACCCGTTTTATCGGTATGACCCAGATCAATGTATTTTGTGCGGACGCTGTGTTGAGGCGTGCCAAGACGTTCAAGTAACGGAGACACTGACCATTGACTGGGAGCGGAAACGCCCGCGCGTCATTTGGGACAACGATGTGCCGATCAATGAGTCGTCTTGTGTGTCATGCGGCCACTGCTCAACTGTCTGTCCGTGTAACGCGATGATGGAAAAAGGAATGGAAGGGGAAGCAGGGTATTTAACCGGTATTGAGAACGAAGCACTCCGTCCGATGATCGAAATCACGAAGGGCGTTGAGACAGGGTACGGCTCAATCCTCACTATTTCTGATATGGAATCTGCCATGCGTGATGAACGAATCAAGAAAACGAAAACTGTATGCACCTATTGCGGTGTCGGCTGTAGCTTTGATGTCTGGACGAAGGGCAGAGATATTCTGAAAGTCGAGCCGCAGGAGGAAGCGCCAGCCAACGGAATTTCCACCTGTGTGAAGGGGAAGTTTGGCTGGGATTTTGTGAACAGTGAGGAGCGCCTGACGAAGCCGCTCATCCGTGAAGGCGATTCTTTCCGTGAAGCGGAATGGGAGGAGGCGTTTTCGCTGATTGCCAGCAAGTTCACAGATTTAAAAGAAGAGTATGGCCCAGATTCACTTGCTTTTATTACATCTTCTAAATGTACAAATGAAGAATCCTATCTCATGCAAAAGCTAGCCAGAGGGATTATCGGTACAAATAATGTTGACAACTGCTCCCGCTATTGCCAATCACCAGCGACGGCCGGCCTGTTCCGGACAGTCGGTTATGGCGGTGACTCAGGGTCAATTACAGATATCGCGCAAGCAGATCTTGTGTTGATTATCGGTTCGAATACATCCGAGTCACACCCGGTTTTATCTACACGCATTAAACGGGCCCATAAGCTGAGAGGGCAAAAAGTGATCGTAGCGGATATTAGAAAACACGAAATGGCAGAGCGCTCTGACTTATTTGTCCAGCCTCGTGCCGGTTCAGATATCGTCTGGATGAATGCGATCGCCAAATATTTGATTGAAAACGGCAAGGCTGATGAACGCTTTTTACGAGAAAAAGTGAACGGACGGGATGAATACGTGAAAAGCCTGGCGCCGTATACACTTGAATATGCCGAGGAGAAAACCGGCATAGATCGAGAAACATTGATCCAAATGGCTGAGATGATTAGCCAAGCTGACAGTGTGTGCGCATTATGGGCCATGGGAGTGACACAGCATATTGGAGGAAGCGATACGAGCACAGCGATCTCTAATCTTCTGCTTGTGACGGGTAACTACGGAAAACCGGGAGCAGGCTCTTATCCATTACGCGGCCATAATAACGTACAGGGAGCAAGTGACTTCGGAAGCATGCCTGACAAACTGCCGGGCTATGAAAATGTAACCGACGAAAAAGTCCGCCAAAAATACGAGCGGGTATGGGGCGTGCCGCTGCCGAAGGAGCCGGGCATGACCAATCACGAAATGATTGAAAAAATCCACTCCGGCCAGCTGAAAGCGATGTATGTAAAAGGAGAAGAGATGGGTCTGGTCGATTCCAATATCAATCATGTACACGCCGCATATGAAAAGCTTGATTTCTTTGTGGTTCAGGATATTTTCTTTTCACGTACAGCCGAGTTTGCTGACGTCGTTCTTCCTGCGAGCCCGAGCCTTGAAAAAGAGGGAACCTTTACGAATACAGAGCGTCGGATTCAGCGGCTGTATCAAGTGTTTGAGCCGCTTGGAGAATCAAAGCCGGACTGGCAGATTATTATGGAGGTTGCCAATAAACTTGGCGCCGGCTGGAACTATAAGCACCCTGGAGAGATTATGAAGGAAGCAGCTATGCTGTCGCCGATTTATGCCGGCGTCACCTATGAGCGTCTTGAAGGCTACAACTCCCTGCAATGGCCTGTAAGTGCTGATGGAAAGGATTCACCTTTACTCTTTACCGAGCGTTTCCCTTTCCCGGACGGCAAAGCCATTCTTTATCCTGTTCAGTGGACAGAGCCTGAAGAGTTCGGTGAGGAATATGACATCCATGTCAACAATGGGCGGCTCTTGGAGCATTTCCACGAAGGAAACCTGACCTACAAATCAAAAGGGATCTCGGAGAAAACACCTGAAGTGTTCTTAGAAATTTCTCCTGAACTCGCGGCAGAACGGGGGATTCAGGATGGAACTCTTGTCAGACTCACATCGCCTTTCGGAAATGTCAAAGTGAAGTGTTTGATTACTGATCGTGTCAAAGGGAAGGAAGTATATCTGCCAATGAACGATTCAGGGGAAGCGGCGATCAATCTGTTAACAGGCAGCCATGCCGATAAGGATACTGATACGCCTGCATACAAAGAAACGTCAGCTAAGATGGAGATTTTGAAGCAGGACGGAACCAATCCGCTGCCTAAGATCAATCACCGCAACGGCAATCCGCAGCCGCAAATTGGTGTGCAGGTGCAAAAGAAATGGGCGCGGAAGGATTATATTTTCCCTGGCGATGCTGTGAAAAGGGGGATTGGACATCGTGGCTAAAGCGATAAAGCGAATTCAGAAAATCGAGATAACGGAAGAAGATCAGCGAAAGCAGGACATGAAAGAAATTGAGGATGCATTAGTCGAAAATAAGGAAGCCATTCTTGAAACGCTGCAAATGCTGGGCCATATGAATGAGAGGGGTGTGCTCCCGTTGCTCCGCGGCCTCTTTGGCCAAGGAGATAAAGTCCTTGAGATTTTGGTGAAAAAGGCAGATACAGAGGAAACAGCCAACACGCTTAAAAATCTGCTTCTGCTGTTTGGAACACTCGGCATGCTGGACGTCAAACAGCTGGAGCCTCTCATTTTGAAGGTGAATGCGGGTGTGGCAAGCGCTGTGGAACAGAAGGACAGCGAAGAAAAAACAGGTTATTTTGATATCATTCGTTCGCTCAAAGACCCGGAAATCAACAAGTCAATTACACTGCTTTTCTCATTTTTAAAAGGAATGGGACAAGATACAAAGGAGATGGAACGAACGACGCAGCCCCCGGAACAACAAAAACAGCAGCAGGAACCCCGAGAGAAAAGAGATATGAATAAACGAGATTGACTATCTGTCCGAGCTGGCTGCTGCCAGTTCGGTTTTTTTTGATGAAAAGGACTAATGAACTAGTAAAAAATATCCAAACGCTAAAAAATAGTTAGTTGGCAATGGATAAAATAGATAAAAACGTTACTTTCTTACCTGTAAGGAAAAGGTAAAATCTGATTATAATAGAAATCGATTACTTTAGATGGGGGAACAGTCGTGAAAAAAGTCTTAATACTATTATTTGTCCTGACGATCGGGCTTGCGCTTTCCGCGTGCAGCCAATCGAGCGATGCGTCAGAAAAAGAAAAACCGAAAGAGAAAAAATCGGAAGAAGAGCTTAAAAAGGAAATCGATAAGGAATTGAAAAAACACGGTGAGCCGAAGATTAAACAAGATGATCAAATACATAAAATAGGAGAAATATTTAAAGCAGGACATACGAATTTTACAGTGAATAAAGTTGATAGCGTGCAAAAAGGTGAATATACGGAATTTGGAGGAGTAGCTGTAGATTCTAAGTCAAAAACAATAAAAGCTGATGAGGAACGGCTCATTATAGAAGTTACGATAGAAAACATAGGGAAAGACTCAATAAGCTACAATTTTATCGGGATAGACTTAAAAGACAAGAATGATCAATCAGTCCGGCCAGTGTTTTCTATAGAAGAGAAGGACAGATTGCTTATGGGAGGAACACTAGCATCAGGGAAAAAGGTTACAGGTGTACTTAGTTATGTCATCCCTAAAGGAGAGCAAAAACATTACACACTGGTATATAATCCGTTTTTAGCTACTGATTTAACAACCACTAAAGTTGAAGAAAGAGTGAAGGACAATATGGATTATTTGGTGAAATTAGATTAGAAATAGATTGACAGTTGCACGTTTTCATCAGTGGGAACGTGCTTTTTTTATAGTGGCAAATAACGTGAAAGGATGAGTGATAAACGTGCAAACCAAATGGCTGGAACGGGCGCTGCGGATTCGGGCAATCGCACAAGCGGGGCTTGCTTTTTCCAAGGATGTGTATGACAGGGAAAGGTACGAAGAATTGATGAGTCTCAGCACAGAGATGATGGCGGATTACTCGCAAACGGAAATGGAAGTCATCACTGATCTTTGGAAACATGAGAAAGGTTATCCGACTCCGAAAGCGGATGTTCGCGGCGCAGTATTCCGAGATGATCAGATTTTGCTTGTCCGGGAGAAGCATGATGAGCTGTGGTCGCTGCCGGGCGGGTTTTGCGAGATTGGTTTATCACCGGCTGAAAACGTAGTCAAGGAAATCAAAGAAGAGTCGGGATACAACACCGAACCGTCCCGCTTGCTGGCTGTGCTAGACAGCCATAAACACCCTCATCCGCCACAGCCTTTTCATTACTATAAAATCTTCATTGAATGCAGCATAACGGGCGGAGAGGGGGAAACAGGAATTGAAACGAATCATACCGCTTTTTTTCCTGAAGATAGGCTCCCGCCGCTTTCCTTAAAACGAAACACACCTTCACAGCTCAGTATGCTGTATAACTTTCTGCGTGATCCAGATAAAGAGACGATATTTGATTAAACAAAGAAAGAGCCAGAAGGCTCTTTCTTTGTTATAGCGCAATATGCTTTTCATTGGCAAGTTTCATAAGGGTCAGAACAGAATCGGCTTGTTTATGGCCGAGTTGCTGCTTTAATTTGTTTTCTTCAACTAATCGGCTGCCGTAAACCTTTACAGTTGCTTTGTCGACGACAGTATGCCAGTTTTCCTGATTTTTTCCTTCAGCAAGCGGTATTTCATGTCTCTCAGAAAAAGAGAACACAAATAGTACAAATGCGAGTGAAAGCAGGATGCCGACAATGTGTTTTTTTACATTAGTCTGTGCTGCCATGTTGTCCTCTCCTTCGCCTTTACCTTCTATTCAATCATAGCAGCAGCTTATTTTACATAATATAAAAGTCACTATTTACGTTAGTTCTATTAGCTTAAAACGGAGTGTTTTCCACCGGATTTCAAGCGATTTAATGTCAGTTAAGTTTGGATGCGTATGCCTAAAATCCCGTTTTAAGCCAAAGTTGAAGTGCTGAATAGAACAAAATTGAGATATTATGGTAAGATGGACAAAATTCGAGAGGGAATATATGATGCCTGCATCGGACATCATGAGCGCCTGCCTGCTGTAATCAATTTGTCTATATGTGATCGTCCCTCTCTTTTTTGAAAGCGGGAGGTGAAGAGAACGTCATTTACTGAATTCTTTCAAGGGGAGTGACAATGCATGAATGTGTTAAACCGCCGGCAAATTTTGCAGCGAGCGTTGCTCAATGGGAAAAATAAACAGGATGCGTATCATCCATTCCCGTGGTACGAATCGATGAGAAAGAATGCGCCTGTTTCCTTTGATGAAGAAAACGAAGTGTGGAGCGTTTTTCTTTATGATGATGTCAAAAAAGTCATTGGGGATAAAGAGCTGTTTTCCAGTCACATGCCGCAGCAGTCAAGCCCTATCGGGAATTCCATCATTAACATGGACCCGCCAAGGCATACGCAGATCCGTTCTGTAGTAAATAAAGCCTTCACGCCGCGTGTCATGAAGCAATGGGAACCGAGAATTCAAGACATTACAGATGAACTGATTCAAAATATTCAGGGACGAGACGAGTTTGACCTTGTGCGCGACTTTTCATACCCGCTTCCGGTGATCGTGATATCTGAGCTGCTCGGAGTGCCTTCAGAGCATATGGATCAGTTTAAAACATGGTCTGATCTTCTGGTCAGCACACCGAAGGACAAAAGTGAAGAAGCTGAAAAATCTTTTTTAGAAGAACGAAACAAATGCGAGGAAGAACTGGCCGCGTTTTTTGCCGGCATCATCGAGGAGAAACGAAATAAGCCGACAGAGGATATCATTTCCATTCTAGTGAAAGCGGAGGAAACAGGCGAGAAGCTGTCCGGAAAAGAACTGATTCCGTTTTGCACACTGCTATTGGTGGCTGGCAATGAAACCACAACAAACCTGATTTCAAATGCGATGTACAGCATATTGGAAACGCCAGGTGTTTACGAGGAACTGAGGAACCATCCTGAATTGATGCCTCAGGCAGTGGAGGAAGCCCTGCGTTTCAGAGCGCCTGCACCGGTTTTAAGGCGCATTGCCAAGCGGGATACAGAGATCGGGGGGCATCTCATTAAAAAAGATGATATGGTTCTTGCTTTTGTAGCATCTGCCAATCGTGATGAAGCGAAGTTCGATAAGGCCCACCTGTTTGATATTCATCGCCATCCTAATCCGCATATCGCGTTTGGCCACGGCAGCCATTTTTGTCTTGGAGCGCCGCTTGCCCGTCTTGAAGCAAATATCGCGCTAACATCTTTGATTTCTGCTTTCCCTCGTATGAAATACGTCAGTATCACACCGATTGAAAACAGCGTGATATACGGATTAAAGAACTTCCGTGTGAAAATGTAATAGAGAAGGAGACTGGTGATTCATGAAAAAGCATCATATTTCGATAATCAACATCCCGGCGTACGGGCATGTCAATCCTACGCTTGCATTAGTGGAGAAGCTTTGTGAAAAGGGGCATCGTGTCACGTATGCGACGACAGAGGAGTTTGCGCCCAGTATTCAGAAAGCCGGTGGAGAAGCGTTGATCTATCAAACATCCTTGAATCTCGATCCTAAGCAAATCAGGGAGACGATGGAAAAGAATGAGACGACGCTCAACATTTTGAAAGAATCACTCAGCATTCTCCCTCAGCTGGAGGATGTATATCAGGACGATCAGCCTGATTTGATCATCTATGATTTTATCGCGCTGGCGGGAAAATTGTTTGCTGACAAACTTCATGTACCGGTTATCAAGCTCTATTCAACATATGGCCAAAATGAATCCTTTCAGCTTGGCAGTGAAGAGATGCTGAAAAAGATAAAAGAAGCAGAGGCTGAATTTACAGCTTATTTGGAGCAAGAGCAATTGCCGCTTGTTTCATTTGAACAGATGGCTGTGCCGGAAGACTTAAATATTGTCTTTATGCCGAAATCCTTTCAGATTAAGAATGAGACGTTCGACGACCGTTTCTGTTTTGTCGGCCCATCTCTTGGAAAACGGACAGCAGAAGAAAGCTTGTCGATTAAAAAAGCTGATCGGCCACTTATGCTGATTTCATTGGGAACGGCGTTTAACGCGTGGCCGGAATTTTATAAGATGTGCATTGAGGCATTTAGGGATTCTTCATGGCAAGTGATCATGTCGGTCGGGACATCGATTGATCCTGAAAGTTTGGGTGACATCCCTGCTCATTTTACCATTCGCCAAAGCGTACCGCAGCTTGAAGTGTTGGCTGAGGCCGATTTGTTTATTTCCCATGGCGGGATGAACAGTACGATGGAAGCGATGAATGCGGGTGTGCCGCTTGTTGTCATTCCGCAAATGTTTGAGCAGGAGCTTACTGCAAAGAATGTTAAGGAATTGGGGCTTGGCGTTTATTTGCCGAAAGAAGAAGTGACGGTTTCCAGACTCCAGAAAGCGGCGAAGGATGTATCCAGTGACCGAGAAGTGCTAAGCCGCGTCAAGGAGATGCAAAAGGATGTAAAAGAAGCAGGTGGAGCGGAGCGCGCGGCGGTTGCGATTGAAGCATTTATGAAAAAATCCGCTGTCCCGCAATAAATCAAAAAACCGAAATCATATATTTGATTTCGGTTTTTTAGTTAAATATTTTTTTTCATCCCGCATCTCCGGCATTCTCTAAGAAATTTCCCGCTTTTTACAGAGCTTTTGAACAGCGTGTAATCACAGTTATCGCAGCGCCCGCTGTGAGCGTCAGGATATGCGTTGAATTCATAAATGATTGATGTATCGTAGCCTTTTGTTTCATATTCTTCTTTTTTTGTTTCCATGATTGAACCCCCGTTAGCAAACGTGTCTGCTGTTTATATTACAGCAAGCCTCCGGCGTATTCAATGGAATTTAGAGGCTTGAGTTTAGCTTGATTTCTCCCATAGTTTGCGCCACAATAACTTTATTAAGCTTGTATACATAAAAAAGCCTATGCAAAGAGGAGAGGAAACACGTATGGGAAAAGGATTGCATGGAAAGCGTGTGGTGATCGGGGGCTCCCGAAAAATAGAAGAAATCAGCACCATCATTGAAAAACAGGGCGGAACACCTGTCATCCGGCCTCTCCAAGGAACGGTTTACTTGGCAGAAAAGCAGGTAGAGCCTGACCTGAGAACATTTGTAGAGAAAAAGGCTGACTGGGTCATTTTCACGACAGGCATTGGCACTGAGACTCTTATTGATATGGCAGAGAAAATCGGTCTGAAAAACGAGTTTCTGCAAGCGATTCGTCAGGCAAAAGCAGCATGCAGGGGATATAAAACGCTGGCTGCGCTGAAAAAGCTTGGGATCACACCTGAAGCTTCGGATGAAGACGGGACAACAAGAGGCTTAATCCGTTCCTTGGAACCCCACGACTTTTCAGGTAAAACAGTCATGGTGCAGCTTCATGGAGAAAACGCGCCGGCCCTCATAGCATTTCTTGAGAAAAAGGGCGCGTCTGTCCTGTCGATTTTGCCTTACCAGCATATTCCGCCTGAGGCGGAAATGGTGGAGCGGTTATGCAGGGAGCTGATGAACGGTGAGATCGACGCTGTTTGTTTTACAACGGCCATTCAGGTTCGATCGCTGTTTAATTATGCTAAGAAGAGCGGCTATATCAACGAAGTAAAAACAGTATTCGAAGAGCGCGCCATTGCTGCGGCTGTCGGAAAAGTGACTGCTGAAGCACTGCGGGAAGAAGGCGTCACGAGACTGCTTGCGCCAGAGATTGAACGGATGGGCGCGATGATTGTTGAGCTGTCCAAGTATTATGAAGAAAAGGAATAACTAGACACCAAAAAATCCGCTTTTCAAGGAGAAAGCGGATTTTGTCTATCATCCATTCTTGAACAGTCTCACTCACATGCGAGCTTTTGCGGGTTATCCCTTACCATATCAGTAGCCCAGAAAAATAAAACAGTCGCAATGATGCCTGAGCTGACGGCAACGATAAAGGATTGAACGATTTGTTCTGCTGTCGGGAGACCGTCTGACCACAAGCCGTAAGCCGCAAATAGCAGCCAGAACAGAAGACTTGCCAAGGTCATTCCAAGCACGCGCTGAAATGTATCAAGCCGGCCGCCGTATTCTTTAAGCATTCTCCGATTCCCTAGCGGATAGGCAAAAGCCGCAATAACAACCGGCAGCACACTGAAGAGCAGCATCTTCCCAGAAAGAGCTTCAGCATGCTGAAGCTGTATCAATGCCGCTCCGATCAGAATGACGACGGACGTGCCAAGTGAAACAAGGGGAATCTTCTCCCGAACAAGCTGGGGACCGTCTGACATGTCTTTTTTTTATATAAAACAAAGGAGACAAGAGCACACCAGCTACAATGGTAATCTGCCAAGTTCCAGCTACAAGCCAACCTGGACCGTATCCAGCCGCAAATGTGATCGGCGCATAAAAAAGCACGAATCCGGCAAAACTCCATTTGATCCAAGATAACGGCTTTTTCCGCATCTTCTGTAAGAGAGGAGCGAATGTCCCTCTCATGATGACAATCAAACATAAAAACGGCACCATAAAAATAAAGCGCAGCGACGAGCTCCAAAGCCAGCTGCCTCCGGACAACTCCATCGCTCTGTTTAAAATAAAAGTTACAGCAAAAAAGAGCGAAGCCAATATTCCGACCACAATGGCTTTCATGATATCCCTCATTCTGGCATTATTTTTTCATACTATACTATTCGATAGCAGGCAGATCAATGGAATCGTGAGAAAAACAGCATGTTTTGCGAACTGCTATGTGTGGAAGACAAAAATAGGGAGGTGGTTTTGATGGGAATAGAGACGCAAACGCACTTTTTTCAGGATGACGGAAGGATTCCGAATCACCCTCATTATCCGCTCATTGTATATCAAGACGCACTCAAGGATACCCGCCAGGCAGAGCAGATCATCAATCGGCACGGCTGGTCAAACAGCTGGTCAGGGAGTGTTTTCCCATATCATCATTATCACAGCAATACGCATGAAGTTTTGATTGCAGTGCAGGGAGAAGCTGTCATTCAGTTTGGGGGAGAAAAAGGAGCCGCTATTTCTCTCAAATCCGGCGACGCAGTCGTGATACCAGCAGGAGTTGGTCATAAAAGGATAAGCGCAAGCGACGATTTTACGGTCATTGGCGCCTATCCGGAAGGCGCTCATTATGATGTGAAAAAAGGAGATTCAGATGAACGGGAGGAAGCGGTGAAACAGATCAGGCAGGTGTCATTACCAATGAAAGATCCGATTTCAGGAAGAAGAGAGCCTCTATTGGAAATATGGGCAAAAAGAAGGGGATAATATTGCTGGATTGTCAATAACTAGTGTTGAAGAAATGTTATGACATGGGCTCCATATAAATTAATTTCATAATCGAAGCAATTCGCGTTCAAATTTTGTTCAAAAAGTGTTATCATATAGAAGGTAATCGAATTGGAGTTTTTTGTGTTTGCTATTTTCAGAGAGAGTAAAGGATTTTTGACTTATTCAAAAGTTTATTTTTGAGATAAAAATAATACTGAATATGGCAAGATGAAAAACTGGGTAGTAAACACTTATTTTTGTAAATGATTGTGCATGAATTCACAATCCTTATTCTTATGCTTTCAAGCGTGAGAACAGGGAGAGGCACTACCCTTTCCAAAAAAATCTGCAAACTGCTTATAGTAAAGGAGAATTGGATATGCCAGAAACAATCGATCAAAAAAATGCGTCTGTCAGCCAAAGCCAGCAAGATCTTGTAGATCAGCTGCTAAAGCCAGAAGTTCAAGAGTCACTGACTGTTTTAGTTGACCAACTTCCAAAGCTGACTGAGTTAGTGAATATTTTAACGAAGTCTTATGATTTCGCTCAGTCTGTAGCAACTGACGAAGTGTTAAAAAGCGACACTGTCGGTGCGATCACTGAAATGCTTGAGCCAGTAAAAGAAACAGCGAAAGAAGTAGCTGCAACTGCAATCGAGGCGAAAGACCGTGCGGATACCAGCAGCGAAACGATTGGTCTTTTCGGCCTGTTGCGCATGCTGAAAGATCCTCAAGCTCAAAAGCTGTTCCGTTTTGCTAACAGCTACCTTGAAGTTATGAACGAACGCGAAAACCAAAAATAATCTTAGATTCAAATTGATATAAAGGACGGAGGATATACGATGTCAAAACATATTGTCATTTTAGGCGCTGGTTATGGCGGAGTTCTTTCTGCTCTAACAGTTCGCAAACACTATACAAAAGAACAAGCACGTGTGACAGTGGTAAACAAATACCCAACTCACCAAATTATTACAGAATTACACCGTCTTGCAGCAGGCAACGTGTCTGAAAAAGCGGTTGCAATGCCATTAGAAAAACTTTTCAAAGACAAAGACATTGATCTTAAAATCGCGGAAGTAGGCTCTTTCTCTGTTGATAAAAAAGAAGTTGCGCTTGCTGACGGTTCTACATTAACTTATGATGCGCTTGTTGTAGGTCTTGGTTCTGTAACAGCATACTTCGGCATCCCAGGCCTTGAAGAAAACAGCATGGTATTGAAATCTGCTGCCGATGCGAACAAAGTCTTCCAACATGTTGAAGATCGTGTGCGCGAGTACTCTCAAACGAAAAATGAAGCTGATGCAACAATCCTTATCGGCGGAGGCGGCTTAACAGGTGTTGAGCTTGTCGGTGAGCTTGCTGACATCATGCCGAACCTTGCGAAAAAATATGGCGTAGACCATAAAGAAATTAAATTGAAACTGGTTGAAGCAGGTCCGAAAATTCTTCCAGTTCTTCCGGATGATCTTATCGAACGCGCGACTGCAAGCCTTGAAAAACGCGGTGTTGAGTTCTTAACAGGCCTTCCTGTTACAAATGTAGATGGAAACGTGATTGATCTGAAAGACGGATCTAAAGTGATTGCCAACACATTTGTTTGGACTGGCGGCGTACAAGGTAACCCATTAGTCGGTGAATCAGGTCTTGAAGTGAACCGCGGACGTGCGACAGTAAACGACTTCTTGCAATCTACATCTCATGAAGATGTATTCGTTGCCGGAGACAGCGCAGTTTACTTTGGTGCGGACGGCCGTCCATACCCGCCAACTGCACAAATCGCATGGCAAATGGGTGAGCTGATCGGTTACAACCTATTCGCTTACTTAGAAGGCAAAACACTTGAAACATTCAAACCAGTAAACTCTGGTACACTTGCAAGCCTTGGACGCAAAGACGCGGTTGCTATTATTGGTGCTAATTCTACACCGCTTAAAGGTCTTCCTGCTTCCTTGATGAAAGAAGCAAGTAATGTACGATATTTGACACATATTAAAGGACTTTTCAGCCTAGCTTACTAATCCTTTATGAACTCGGACATTGCAGAAAGCATTCCTTATGGGATGCTTTCCAGCAATGTCTTTTTTTATTTTTGAAAGGAATGTTTTCGCTTGAAAAATAAACTGCAATACTCTATTACAGTTATGCGGAGGACAGCCGATGGGATCGAAGAGCTTTACATTATCAGGTGTGTGTCCGATTGATTGAGAGAAAGCCGTGCCGATCGCGATCTGCTACTGAACTCACTCAGATTCAGCATTCATCATATGTTAAATGAACAAGGGATTTGATCGTGAAATCAAATGTAAAGGGAACTAGGGATGCTCTGTCGATTCTTTTGATACCATCTATGAAGAAGGCTATCCTCCGAGAGGATAGCCTTCTTCATTAAATCAATTTTAAGCCGCTGATCAAAATGATAGACGCCATAATAAATTGCAGCGGACGCGGAGAGAATCGAGGGGAGAGATGGCTTCCAATCAGCACACCGGGAATTGAACCGAGCAGCAGGTTGGCTGCCAGCATGTAATCTACGCTCCCAAAACTTGCGTTCATAATACCAGCTGCGGTAACAAGAAGAAAGGCATGTGCGATATCAGTTCCGACAATCTGTGACGCTTTCATGTTAAATAAATAAATCATGGCAATGGCAAATAATGACCCGGAACCAATTGATGTTAATCCGACAATAAATCCAAACACGATCCCAATGAGAATCGTCAGCGTCCGCTTATTTTCAAGCGGCATCAGCTGCCAGCGGTTCGGGCGAAGTTTTCGATCCAAAAACAAACGAACGATGATTGAAATGGCGACTAGTGTTAACACATAGCCAAGAGCATGCTTAATAATATCTTCCTGGTGCTGATGAAAGGCGGGGAACAAATGCAGTATGCCAATGGCTAGCGAAGCACTCGGAATACTGCCGATGGCTAAGTATTTTACTAGTTTGAAGTTAATCGTTTTCTGCCGCCAATGCGAGGCAACGCCAAACAGCTTTGTGATCGAGTTATATACTAGATCCGTACCGACGGCGATGGAAGGATTAATTCCAAGCACAATTAAAAGAGGAGTCAATAAGGCCGCTCCGCCCACTCCCGTCAATCCGACTAAGGCTCCGACAAACAAACCCATCAATATGATGCTTACACTCATGATAAAGGCCTCCTGAAAACCCGACTATTTTTATCAGATTGTATATAATTAGGTCATGATTTTGTGCGTTATCTGCTTGAAATGTTGGTTTGCTCATATCTGTATTCAATTGCCCTATAATAAGTGTCTAGACAAGATTGGGAAGTGAGCCGGAGGCACAAAAAAAGATACCCTAAACAGGTATCTTTTTTCACGTTTTTCTTACATGCGCTGCTGATAGAAAGGAAGCTCTGTATGACCCATTTCCCGTACATACACAAACAAATTGCCTTTATGGTGAATTTCATGCTCCATTGCAAGCTGAAGAAGGGAGCTGCCTGTGACTTTTCTGCCGAAAACTGCTGTCAGATCAATTTCTCTGTCTAACTGCTCTTCAGTCAGCTGTTCAAGAATAGCGGTTGTTTTTTCTGTGTACATTTTTGCCAGCTTATTGAGGTCTGTTTCTGTATCTTCCTGTTTGTTTTGAAATGGTGAAGCATTGCCTTCTTTAATGACAGTTGCGAACAAGTGGAAAGACGTCAGAATGTGTTTGACAAGCTCTTCCGCTGACATTGACGTTTCAGCCGGTTTGTAGCTGTACTGGTCTTTACTGATTTTTTCAGCCAACTCATTGGTCACGTTTCGGTGAGATAAGAAATGACTGACAATTTGATTGGGTTGGTTCAATATGATCTCCTCCATATGTAAAAATAATGGTGCAATGAAATCCTATATCAACGGATATCAATTCACAAGTAATATGCTGTGGGATGAAACTAAATATGATGTCACTCGTATATATAACGTTAACAAAATTTGAAATGGAGTACAAACATGACAAACATACCTTTCATTTATCAGCATGAAGAAAAAGAAACGGAAAGAGCTGCTGCAGGATACGGTTCTTTCGGTTATCTGATCACACGGATTGAAAAGACGCTATATGATCAGTACGGTGTTTTTTATGAGCTCTATGCCAGTGATGACCCGAATACTGAATACTGGGAGCTTCTTGAAGAAGATGTCCGCAGCGGTTCAATAGAGTCTGAGCATGTGGCTTATATATTTGAAAAGCTTGAAAAGAAAACATTTGCTTACGATGAAGATGAAAAAGAGCCGGATTATACCGTCCATAAATCGATAAGAAACAGTGTATATGCATATCCAGAAAAGGGGGTTGCTTTTGCCAGAATTCCATATTTTCAAGATGGGAGTATTATAAGTTTCGATTGTCTGTTTGCAGTGAATGATGAAAAGATGCGTGCATTCCTAGAGGAAGTCAGACCGCGTCTCTGGGAACAAAGCAAGCAGAAAGTGACCGTTTTTACGGATGAAGATGGAGGGATGTCAAGAGAGCAGGAAGCCATTGTCAAAGAGGTTCAACGGAGTCAGGTGATCATGGAGCCTCAATTGAAAAAAGAGATATACAGATCAATTGATCAGTTTTTTCATAGTGATAAATCGTTTTATCAAATGTATGATATTCCTTACAAGCGCGGTATTCTATTATATGGACCGCCCGGAAACGGAAAGACGACATTAGTGAAATCAATCGCAGGCAGTATCGATGCACCTGTTGCCTATTGGCAAATTACTGAATTTACGTCAAGCGAGACAATAGAAGAAGTGTTTCAGGCGGCGAGACGTCTTGCTCCTGCCGTTCTGGTCATCGAGGATATAGATTCGATGCCGGAAGATGTGCGATCCTATTTTCTCAATACACTAGACGGCGCAACATCAAAAGAGGGGCTGTTTCTCATCGGTACGACAAACTATCCCGAAAAGATCGATCCAGGTTTGATGAATCGTGCAGGACGGTTTGACCGTGCTTATGAAATCGGGCTTCCGGATGAAGAATTGCGGCTGGAATATATGAAAATGAGAGGCTTCGACATCTTTATGAGTGAAGGGGAAATAAAAAAAACTGCAAAGCTTACAGATGATTTTTCCTTTGCACAGCTGGGAGAATTATATGTATCTTCAGCCCTTCAATGGCACCAAGAAGGAAACCTTCAGATTGAAACCATGGTGAACGACATGACAGGAGAGCATAGGAAAAGCCGGCAGGGAAGCTGGATGGAAAGAAACAAAGTTGGTTTTCACTAAAAGAAAGCACGGGTTTTGAAAAACCTGTGCTTTTTTGTTGCGGTTAGCCGAAATTTGACAATTGCGGTCTTTTTGCGTTCTTCTTTTTCTTGAAAATATGATAAAATATGACATATAACAGGTAAGTCAAAAAGGGGGGATTAATTGAAGATGAAGCAGACGATTCCATCCTCATTTGTCGGGCTTAAAATTAATGAATGGTATACCCATATCCGGCAGTTCCACGTTGCTGAAGCCGAACGGGTCAAGCTCGAAGTAAAAAGAGAAATTGAGGATATGGAAGAAGATCAAGATTTGCTGCTGTATTATTCTTTAATGGAGTTCAGACATCGAGTCATGCTGGATTACATTAAGCCTTTTGGAGAGGATACGTCGCACCTTGAGTTTTCAGAATTATTAGAAGACATTGAAGGGAATCAGTACAAGCTAACAGGGCTTCTCGATTATTATTTTCATTTTTTTCGAGGCATGTATGAATTTAAGCAGAAAATGTTTGTTAGTGCCATGATGTATTATAAACGGGCAGAAAAGAATCTCGCCCTCGTTTCGGATGATATTGAGAAAGCCGAATTTGCTTTTAAAATGGCTGAGATTTTTTACAATTTAAAACAAACCTATGTTTCGATGAGCTACGCCGTTCAGGCAGTAGAAACCTACCAAATGTATGAAACATACACCGTCCGCAGAATCCAATGTGAATTCGTTATTGCAGGAAATTATGATGACATGCAGTATCCAGAAAGAGCATTGCCCCACTTAGAACTGGCTTTAGATCTTGCAAAGAAAGAAGGCAATCCCCGCCTGATCAGTTCAGCCCTGTATAATCTCGGAAACTGCTATGAGAAAATGGGTGAACTGCAAAAGGCAGCCGAATACTTTGAGAAATCTGTTTCTATTTGCAAGTCGGAAAAGTTCGATAATCTTCCGCATTCTATCTACTCTTTAACTCAGGTTCTGTATAAACAAAAAAATGATGCCGAAGCGCAAAAAAAGTATCGTGAAGGATTGGAAATCTCCTGTCAATACGGTGATGAATTATTTATGAAGCTTTTTCGATTTTTACATGCGTTGTACGGGGAAAATATTGACACAGAATCAGTCTCACATACCTTTCAATTTCTTGAAGAACATATGCTGTATCCTTATATTGAAGAGCTGGCACATGATGCTGCCCAATTCTATATAGAAAACGGACAGCCTGAAAAAGCCATTTCATTTTATGAGAAAATGGTGCACGCACAAAAACAAATCCAGAGAGGAGATTGTTTATATGAAATCTAAATGGATATCAGGTTTGTTGCTCATTGCGGTCGGGTTCAGCTTTACTCAGGTGATGGTCCATGCAGGAGAAACAACAGATACAGAGGGGAAAACATTTCATATTGCGGCACGAAATCAAACATGATCATAACAAAAAAGACCCGCAGGGGTCTTTTTTATATCAGCTTCCATTCTTTTATGGTCAGCTCGGAAGATCCGTTAGCCACAAGCGGATCTGTATATCCGATTTCCGCCGCTTCTTCCAGCGAACCTGCTTCGATAACATAGGCTCCGCCTGTGGCGTCGCTGAATGGCCCAAATATTTTTAAGCGCTTTTCGTCCTGTAAGCGGTCCAAAAATTCATAGTGTCCGGCCGCATGCTCCTGATTAAATTGTTGTGTTCTCGTTGTTAGCATTAAGTATGTATTCATGATCATACACTCCTTTTGAATACTATTTTAACACTATTATCCATATAGCGGTGACGAAAGATACGCATTTTTCGTCCTACGAATGCCACCTATTGATGAAAAAGAAAAAGGAGAGATGATAGGTGAGCATTCAAGTAAAGAAAAATTTGGTCTCAGAAGCAAAATACGCGCTGAAGTGCCCCAATATGATGTCAGCTGAATACATTACCATTCATAACACGGCAAATGATGCGTCAGCGGCTAATGAAATCAGCTATATGGTTGGGAACACCAACTCGACAAGCTTTCATTTTGCAGTGGATGATCAAGAGGTGATTCAAGGTCTGCCGTTAAATCGAAATGCCTGGCACACGGGTGATGGCACAAACGGTCCAGGAAACCGCAAATCAATTGGTGTTGAGATTTGCTACAGCAAATCGGGAGGTCAAAAATATGAAAAGGCCGAAGCCTTGGCGATTTCTTTCGTGGCTCAGGTGCTGAAAGAGCGCGGCTGGGGAATAGACCGGGTGAGAAAGCATCAGGACTGGAGCGGAAAGTACTGCCCGCACCGTATTTTATCAGAAGGGCGGTGGGATCAAGTAAAGGCGGCAATTGAAAAGGAACTAAATAGAAGCGCGTCAGCAAAAAAGGTATCAGTTCCTTCTTCGGTTTCTGAATACCATGTGAAAAAAGGCGATACACTGTCAGGGATTGCCGCATCACACGGAGTCAGTATGAAAACACTGCAAAGCATTAATCATATCACTGACCCGAATCATATCGTAGTCGGTCAGGTGATCAAACTGCCGCAGACGGCATCTGCTTCTAAAAGCCATGCCGCATCCTCATATCCGCTCCCATCCGGAGTGATTAAAGTGACAAGTCCTCTGACGAAAGGGACAAACGTAAAACAAGTGCAGACCGCTTTAGCAGCTCTTTACTTTTATCCTGATAAAGGTGCGAAAAATCATGGGGTTGACGGCATGTATGGCTCGAAAACTGCAAATGTCGTGAAACGATTTCAGTCTGTCAATGGATTAACGGCAGATGGGATTTACGGTCCGAAAACGAAAGCGAAAATAGCGGAAAAGCTATAATCAAAAAACGGAAGCTGCCAAGCTTCCGTTTTTTCTTCTTACATACAAACTGCGGCAAGCACCTTTTGAATATCATAAATGCTTTCATCTTTTTTAAACTGCTTTGAGACAGCTGGAAGTTCCGCACCCGAGATCCAAATTTTCAGCTCTGAATCAAGGTCAAAGCGGCCAGCAGTCTCCACGCTGAATCTAGAAATGCTTTTGTACGGAATCGATTGAAATTCTGTTTTCTTGCCGGTGATTCCCTGCTTATCTACAAGAATAAGCCGCTTGTCAGTAAAGACAATTAAGTCACGAACCAGCTTAAATGCGGCCTCGACACTCTCATCATTCAGTAAAATAGGAGCCAGCTCTTTTTTTACCGCATCTGTTGACAATGTTGACGCATTTCCAATTAATCCATCAATAAATCCCATCCTATCTCTCCTCATTCGTATTTTATTACATCATACAATAAAAAAGGTTTTCATTCATAGACGAGTAGAGTAAACTGGTGCTGATTGAAAAAGGAGAGCGTTTAACATGAAAGATATATATGACAGCTTTGCAGCCCTTTCTGCTTCTGAGTCGGAGTACCGGATTATATATGAGGAGAAAAACGGAAGTGAGCTTATTGTTCTCGGTCCCCACGGCGGAAGAATAGAGCCTGGCGTCAGTGAACTGGTGCGGGCATTTTCGGATCAGTGTTCCATTTATTTGTTTGAAGGTGTGAAGCAGCGAAACAACCGTTCTTTACACCTGACAAGCACACGTTTTGACGAGCCGCTGGCTTTAGAAAAAGTGAATGCCCATCATTGTGCATTGGCATTTCACGGATATCATGATCCGAATACCCCGCACACATTGGTTGGAGGCGCGAATCGGAAAAAAGCAAGGCTCATTTGTGAGCGGCTGAATGAAGCGGGCTTCAGCGCTGAGCTCACGAGTGAGAAAGACGGGCTGGCAGGTATTCATCCGAAAAACATTGTCAATCGGACGAAAAGGGAAATGGGACTGCAATTAGAAGTCAGCACGGCACAGCGAAAGGAATTGTTCTGTAATTTTGGCTGCTGTGATGAATGCTACACACGAAGCGGTCTGTTCTATCGATATGTGGAGGCTGTTAAGCTTGGCTTTTATGAATAAATGAAGCGGACCTGCACGATTGGCCCATTCCTTCATACGCTGAGGCTGTGCGAAAGTGTAGGGAGGAATGAAGATGTTTTACCATATTAAAGAGCTTCAATATCAAGCAAAGCCAGCACATCCCGATCCGGTATATGCGAAAAAGCTTCAAGAAGTGCTGGGCGGCCAATACGGTGAGATCAGCGTCATGATGCAATATTTGTTTCAAGGTTTTAACTGCCGTGCAGATGCGAAATATAAAGATTTGCTTTATGATATCGGGACAGAAGAGATCGGGCATGTGGAAATGCTTGCCACGATGATCTCGAGACTTTTGGACAACGCACCGGCTGATGTGCAGGAAAATGCTTATAAAAGTGACCCGGCTGTTGCAGCTGTGTTGTCTGGGATGAATCCGCAGCATGCCATTGTCGCCGGTTTAGGTGCAATGGCAGCTGATAGTGAAGGATATCCATGGAATGCGAAATACATTATTTCTAGCGGTAATTTGCTGGCGGATTTTCGCGCAAACTTAAATGCGGAATCGCAAGGGCGCCTTCAGGTGACAAGGCTTTATGCCATGACTGATGATCCTGGGGTGAGAGATATGCTGTCATTTTTGATTGCGAGGGATACTTATCATCAAAATATGTGGTATGCGGCCATAAAAGAGCTGGAAGAAAGGGAACGGGATATAGTCGTTCCGACGACGTTCCCGCGAGAGCTTGAAAAGCAGGAAGTGTCCTATGATCTGTTTAACTTTTCCAGAGGGGATGAGAGCTCACAAGGAAGATGGGCTCATGGCGAAGCCTTTGACGGACGGGGCGAGTTCAGGTATATCCCTGCTCCAATTGCGTTCGCATCTGCACCTCATCTCAAACCGGCGCCAATGTGGCTGCAGAATACCATCCCTCCAATGTCAAAATGCTAGTTTTTCTGCCGTGCTGAAGACATTTGTCTTCAGCACGTTTTCGATCAGTTGTATTTGCCAGTATGATATAACGCTTTTTCTTCAGCAACCTGCAAGTGCTGCTGATCGCTTTCTTCGTAGACATGTGGCCGTTTGTGTGATAATAAGTAAGAAAGCCGCTTCTGAAATTGAATACCTGCTTTACGCCGTTCAAACATTTCAAGCCTTTTTTCCGCAAATTCCTTTGTTACCCGGAACACCGTTGCGATTGTAGCGAGCGCCTGGCTCCTCCATTGCGGCAGTTCCATTTGCAACAGCATAAAGGTTGGCACACAGAAGTGGTACATAAATTGATTCGCCTGAAATTCCTGCAATTCTCTGAAGAGCTTGCTCATCTGAAAGTGATTGCCTGCATGCTTTAACACGTGGCACAGTTCATGCCCAAAATCCTCCCATTGTTCTTCCCGTGATTTTCTCTGATTCAATACGATACTGTACATGCCGTCGTATTTGACCATCATGCTCCCCGTATCCTCAAAATGAACCCAAATATCGAGGTCCTTTGCGATTTTCAGCATGTCAATGTGATGAGGGGAAGTAATACCCAGCCGGCTGTATACATTTTTTACGTATTCCTCCAGATGTGATAAGTAATTGCCCAATTGAACACTCCCTTTCGAACGTATGTTCTATTTTTAGCGAGAAAGAAAAGCCCTTATAGGACTGGAAAGTATGTTGAAATCTTTCCCTTTTCTAAAAGAAATAAACAGCTTTTTCTTTATATCGGTCTATTTCTTATATGTTTTAGAGAACAGGGAAAGAATTATTTATTTTTTGGTTTGCGGTTTTTCTCTTTTTCTTTTAAATAGTTGATAAATTCGATAGCTTGCTGTTTGCTTTCTGGGGAAAAATCCTGCATATCCCGGTATGCGAGCTGCAGGTCTGGATCTGAGAATGTATCATCGTCGGAATTTTTTTCTTTCCCTGTTAGCAAGTAATCAGTCGTTACTTGAAAGTAATCAGCCAGCTTTTGCAGTGTGTCATAATCAGGTTCGCTTCGCCCGTTTTCATAGTGGGAATATCGTGCCCGTGACACACCGATATGTGATGCGATTTCTTCCTGTGTCCTTTTCCCTCTGAGACTCTTCAATCTGGCGCCTATCATGCTATGACCTCTCTTTTTTAAACTCCCTAAGTTACTTTTGATTATAGATACAATCTGTATCAAAATAAAGTTATGATAAAAAAAGTATCAAAAATAACTTGATGATACGGAATGTATCGTTTATACTTGGTAACAGTTGATACAAAACGTATCGAAAACAGATTAGGGGGAGTGATCATATGTATCCCATCCACATTGTTTTTAGTGAAAATCCCATAGATCATCGCCATCTTGGACAATCCGGCGGCACCATCTCGTTTACGGCTTGCGGTCTTCCGGTGTTTCGCTTTGAAACGGAAAACAGTTTCAAACATATATGATGTTAAAAGGAGATGCGGCTTACAATGAAAACCGATAAAAGCTATCCTTTTCCAATGTATTCAGGACTGTTAAATTCAGAACATTATGACAAAATAGGTCCGTCACTATGGCTGTTTCTCTGGTTCATCAGCTCAACAACAAAAGAAATTGAAAAAGGCGGTGTCAGCTGGGGAATTGTGCTTGGCCATAAGCCGTTAAAAGCGAGAGAGATGGCGGCTGTTTTCGGCGTAAGTGAAAAAACTGTCAGAAGATGGTTGGAACTTCTCGAAACCCATGAGTACATAAAAGCTGTCCGTGCTCCATATGGATTGATGATTTCAGTAAAGCGTTCTAAAAAATTCAGCTTCAGATCGGACAAAACGGCACACCGGAGCACAATGGAACGGCCATTTCCGCCGCAGACACCGGACAAAGATGTCCGCTCTAATATAGATAAAACAAATATAAATACTGCTGCTGATGATGCAGTGGATCACATTGCGAAGCGATTTACACAATTACGGTCGGCTCAAGAAGGACGCACCGTGTATCCTTCCTCAAGAGATTATGAAGCCATCGCCCGTATTGTCGCCATCGGCGTTCCATTAACGCAAACAATCAAATGGCTTGAGGAATGCTTTCAAGCCTTTGAAAACCGGCGGACAGCCGCTTCGGAAACAATTAAGGCCTTTCGCTACTGCTCGAAATTCATTGAAGATCGATTTTTCGCGCAGCAAGCCAAAAAGGATGCCGCAATTCAACATGAGAGGATGGAAAGACATGACAAAACGAACAATCGAGCACATTTTGGACGAGCTGCAAAGAGGGAGACGTCCATTACTGGCGGACAAACCGGCCGAATCAGACGCAAGCCGGTATGATTGCCCGCAATGCAAGGATCAGGGAGGTTATCTCATCCGGCAAAACGATCTGGAAGTCTGGACGATGTGCAGCTGCACGACAGAACGGAAGGTAAAGCGGCTGCTCGGTGCCAGCGAGATTACGCACGCCTTCAGACAGCTGGACTTCAGAGGATTCCGCACGGAGGGAAAGCCGCAGGCCATAAAAGACGCGTTTGAATGTGCAAAAGAGTATGTGGCCGATTACGAAAATATTAAGGACAGCCGAAAAAACAGCATGGCTCTTCTCGGGCAGCCGGGATCGGGGAAAACGCACCTTTTGACTGCTGCTGCCAATGAATTAATGAGAACACGCCATGTGCCGGTCATTTATTTTCCGTTCGTGGAAGGTTTTACTGATCTGAAAGATGACTTTGACCTCTTGGAACAGAAGCTGAACCGAATGAAGCAGGCAGGTTTGCTGTTCATAGATGACCTGTTTAAACCGGTTAACGGCAAACCGCGCGCAACAGACTGGCAATTAGAGCAAATGTATTCGGTGCTTAACTACCGCTACTTAAATCATAAACCAATTTTGCTTTCGAGCGAGCTGAGGATTGAAACACTTGTTGGAGTTGATGAAGCGCTCGGCACGAGAATTTATGAAATGTGCAGTGATTACTTGGTAATCATCAAAGGAACAGCGTACGAGCTGAATCATAGATTGGAGGGGATCAGATAATGTGCAAGCTTTGTCAAACAAAAAAAGTCATTGTGGAGCATACCGAGATTGGAGCCGTTTTTCATCCATGTCCGAACTGCCGATCCGGAACTGATTTAACACCGGTCATTCGAAAGCTGGAGCAAATGCTGGCCGCGGGAAAAGCGAGGCTGAATATCTATGATTAAACAACTGACTGCTCTAATTGCTTTGCTGTTTAGGGCAAAAAGAACCGAAAAAAACATTGAAAAATGGTATAAGGACGACGGGAAGTGAAAGTGTTGGCAAAAACAAAACAAGCGGAGAAAAGCCCAGCGCCGTGGCGTGCTGTCCCGTGCGGGGAGGCGAAACCGATTTATATTTATTCAGCGTACAGCGAAGAAGAAAAAGAAAGATTCCCCTATTCAAACGGCCGGCTGATTGCCGCTGTATTTGACCCGAGCTCTTATTCGCAAACAAGCAATGCCGCCTTGATGGCGGCTGCGCCTGAACTTTTGGAAGCGTCTCAAGCAGCTCTTGATTTTCTGAAAGGGAATTCTGTTCATTCAAAGGAGCGCATCATTCAGTTATTAGAAAAAGCCAAAACAAGCGCTGCGCCGAAAAGGGAGGAAAAGAAGCATGATCAATCCTAAAAAACTATTAAATATCAATTCTATCACACTGGGGAGCCAGCTGGAGAACGGGAAAATCCGTGTGATTATTATGGATGGAATCAAGCAAGAAGCATGGATCACAGAAGCACCGGAACACGGTAAAACACTTGTTGAAACGAGAAAGGGAGACCTTGCCCGCGTGGAATTTGAAATCGGCTATAAATTAAATTAAAGCAAAAACAGAATACGTCCAAGACGGAAAGCCTGCGGACACTGATCAACTGCACAGCATTTGTGCGTTGATTGGTGTCCGTTTTTTATTGCCAAAATGAGGAGGATCATAGAATGCAAGACTTACTATTTGAATATAAACGCACGTTAAAACAAACAAGAATACAATATAAATCGCTCGCTGAAGCAGATGAATCTGTGCTCTCGGCTGAAGAGCTGAAGGATAAAAAAATCATCAGAAATATAATTACCGACCTTGAATATGTAACAGAATGGCTTGAAAAAGGTAGGCAGCCCGGCATCAGACGGGCGATTGACCGGCGTGACGCTTACCAGAGGCTGATGATCAAGGACCCGAGAATCATCGAATCATTTTCCAGTGCTATGATGTTCGAGCCGGACGGACAGATATCAGAAGAAGATCGAGAAAGAATCCGAGAAGCGTTATCGCTGTTAACGGACAGAGAAAAAGAAATGTTTTTGCTGCATAAGGTAGAATGCTTTTCTTATGAGCGGATTGCTGATCTTCTTGGCGTAAAAAAATCGACTGTGCAAACGACCATCAAACGTGCAATTGGAAAGATGCAAAGACAGCAGGTAGAAATGAATTGCTCGCTTGCCTGAAAACTTGTCATACGTTTGCCACCTATAAGTGAATAGAGCATGACACATAAGCGGCTGGCAAGAGCAGCCGCTTTTATGAATAGACATCCATGCTGGAGGTGGCGGTGATGCCGTAGCATGAAAACACAACTGCGCGAACAAGCATTAGCAATCTATCAACAATATCAGGGGAAAGTCACAAACAGGGCGATTGCGGACACAATCGGTGTTTCTGCAAAAACAATCGGCACTTGGAAAAAACAAGACAAATGGAAAGAGGCCTTATTTTCTGAAGCCGGAAATGAACAAAAACAGTACCGTGTAGACAATGATGAATTAAATGAACGTCAGCGGCTGTTTTGCCTGTATTACGTCAAAAGCTTCAATGCTACACAGTCAGCAATCAAAGCGGGCTATTCTCCAGACAGCGCCCATGTGACGGGCAGCCGGCTGTTAAAGAATGAAAAGGTCGCTGCTGAAATCAGGCGCATTAAAAAAGAAATGGTCAATGAAATGTTTATTGAAGCGATGGACGTGCTGCAGGTTTATATCAAGATCGCGTTTGCGGATATTACAGACTATGTGACCTTTGGAAAAAAAGAGGTCCAGGCTGTCGGGAAATCGGGTCCGCTGTTTGACGAAGATGATAACCCAATTATGAAGGAAATCAGCTTTGTCGATGTCAAAGATTCCGGACTCGTTGATGGCACAATTGTGACAGAAGCGAAGCTCGGCAAAGAAGGCATCGCCATCAAACTCGCCGATAAAATGAAGGCGCTCGAGAAGCTGTCCTTATATTTTGATTTGTTTCCGGATCAATTGAAACAAAAAATCGAAAACGAAAAATTAAAGCTTGCCAAACAAAAAGCGGCGAAAACAGATGACAGCCAAGAGCCGATTGAAATCATGATTAAACGAAAAGAGGACAAGCCATGATGGTAAAAGAAATCAACCCTCATTTCGAAGATTACGTGTTCAATTGGGAGCAGACGTACCAATTTCTCGTCGGCGGCTACGGCTCATCCAAAAGCTATCATACCGCATTGAAAATCGTGCTAAAGCTGCTGAAGGAAAAGCGGACTGCTCTTGTCATCCGCGAGGTGTTCGATACCCATCGGGATTCGACCTTTGCTTTGTTTCAAGAGGTGATTGAAGAGCTCGGTCTCACAAGGGCTGTGGCCTCTCTTTCTTCCCCGCTGCAGCTGCGCTTTCAAAACGGCAGCCGGATCATGTTTAAAGGAATGGATAATCCGGCGAAATTAAAATCAGTTCATAACATTTCATTAATATGGATTGAAGAGTGCTCAGAGGTGAAGTATGAAGGCTTTAAGGAATTAATCGGACGTCTTCGCCATCCTGAGCTGAAGTTGCACATGATCTGCACCACCAATCCCGTCGGCACCTCCAATTGGACGTACCGGCATTTTTTTCGGGATGAACGCAATAACCGATTTGTGCTGGATGACAGTGAGCTTTACGAAAAGCGGACGATTGTAAAGGGAGATACGTATTATCATCATTCCACAGCAAACGATAATCTCTTTCTTCCGCAAAGCTATGTGAAACAGCTTGACGGACTCAAGGCGTATGACCCAGACCTATATCGAATTGCCCGTAAAGGACGATTCGGCGTCAATGGGATCAGGGTACTGCCGCAGTTCGAGGTGCTCCCGCATGAACAAGTAAAAGAACACATCGCAGCTATCAGCAAGCCGATATTTCGCACAGGCATGGATTTTGGGTTTGAGGAATCCTATAATGCTGTCGTCAGGCTTGCTGTCGACCCAGAAAAAAAACATCTCTACATTTATTGGGAGTATTATCAAAACAAAATGACAGATGACAGGACGGCTGAGGAGCTGCGTGAGTTTATTGACACACAGGAATTGATCAAAGCCGACTCCGCTGAGCCGAAAAGCATCCAATATTTCCGCCAGCAAGGCTTTCGAATGGTCGGAGCCAAAAAATATCCGGGCTCCAGGCTTCAATACACCAAAAAAGTAAAACGATTTAAAAAGATCTTCTGTTCGGACCGCTGTGAAAATGTCATCTATGAGCTCAAAACGCTGACGTACGCCAAAGATAAAAACGGCGCGCTGATTGAAGATGAATTCACGATTGACCCGCATACGCTTTCTGCTATTTGGTATGCGCTCGATGACTATGAGGTTGCTGACATGAAAGAGACAGCAGACAAACGAATCCGGCCGAATCGGGAAAGGAGGAGATCATAAATGACGAACAATCAAACAGTCAGAGCGACTGTATTCAAAGCCAATGCCGCCGCTCCTCAGACAAAGCAAATCTATGAAGATGACTTTTCTGAGCTGTACGGAGATGATATTATCGCCCCGCCCTACAACCTGACTGAGCTCAAAACCATTGCTGAATATTCAACGATACTTCAGCAATGCATAGATGCGTACAGGGTCAATATTACAGGTTTTGGCTTTGATGTTGAGTATACATTTGATTTCAATGCGAGTGACGTCGATCAGACGAAAAAGAAAAGAGCAGAAAAAGACTGGGGCAGACTAGAGGCCTTTTATAAATGTCTTCATTTTGACGAATCAGCCGAAATGATTGTAGGCTATGCCATCGAAGACAGAGAAAAAACAGGCAATGGATTTATGGAAGTGTTGCGCGACGGGATGGGGAAACCGGCCGGCATTGAATATTTAGATGTGAAAAATATGCGTGTATGCGGAGCCGGTGAACCGATCGAGGTCTCTTTTTCATATGAAGAAAATGGGAAAGTGAAACGGATCAAAAGGCAAAAACGTTTCCGGAAATATGTGCAGATGATCAATGGAAAGAAAGTATTTTTCAAGGAATTCGGCGATCCGCGAAAAATGGACATGCGCACAGGTGAATATGTACGTGCATTGGCAGAGAAGTATCAAGCGAATGAAGCCATTCACCTCAAAATCGGAAGCGGCGTATACGGTGTGCCCCGCTGGGTCGGAAATATCGTCAATTTATACGGAGCCCGAAAAGCAGAAGAGCTCAATTTTATGTATTTTAAGCAAGGCCGTCACGTACCCGCTGCCATCACAGTGGAAAACGGGATGCTGTCGGAAGCTTCTTACCGGGAGCTGCAGGAGTACATGAATGATCTTGAAGGCGTGGAAAACGCCCATAAATTTCTCCTGATTGAAGCGGAAGGAATCGCGAAAGAGAAGGATCTTCACGGGGGCGAGGATATTACGCCGGTGTCCGTGGAAATCAAATCCTTGGCGGAGATTCTCCAAAACGACGCCTTGTTTCTTGAGTACGATGAAAAAAGCAGAAATAAGCTGCGCTCGGCGTTCCGCCTCCCGCCGCTGTATACAGGCGAGGCTCATGAATACAACCGGGCGACAGCTGATACCGCCAGAAAAATTACGGAGGAGCAGGTCTTTCAGCCAGAGCGAAAAACGCTCGTAAATAAACTGAACACACTGCTTCTGCCGGAGCTGAATATCCATGACGTCAGGCTGACATTAAAAGGACCGGACTTTCGTGATCCGCTTGAGATTGCGAAAGTGCTCGGTCCTTTTATTACAGCCGGAGCGGTTTCGCCGAATGATTTGCGCGACCTTGCAGGGCGGGTGCTTGGCAAAACGCTGGAGGAGTGGCCTGAGGAGGCCTATAAACGGCCTGCAGGGCAGGATGCGGAAAAAACAAACCTGACTGCGCTCATGCAGGAGCTGAAAGAAAGCATCGAAGCTATGAAAACATCCTGAAGGGAGGTGAACCAAGCGGGTGGCGCGGGAATTGAAAAATGCCAAAATCAGCTTTGTCAGCTATGTGGACAAGGCGGCTAACCAGACAGAATTTTTCTTTACAAAGTCAGACGGACCTCCGTCATTTGAAAAAAAGGTTCGGCTGTTTACTAAAAGTGAGCAGGATGAACAAAAGCTCGTGTACGGAATTGTATATGAGCCTGAGGTTCCAGATGCCCACGGCGATTTTATGACCGCTGAGGAAATTGAAAAAGCGGCGCACGGCTTTCTCGCGGAGGCGCGGGAGATTGATATAAACCACAGCTTTGAAGGCGGAACCGGCGTCGTAGTCGAGTCGTATGTGGCCCCCGATGACTTTATGATTGGGTCAAAGCGAATTGCAAAGGGATCGTGGGTGCTCGTGACGAGAGCGTCTGACGAGGTGTGGGAACAGATCAAGGCTGGAATCATCACAGGCTACAGCATGGCAGGCACTGCTGATGTGTATGAGGAAGAGCCGGTTGAAAAAGCGGGATTCCTCAGTGTATTCAAGCAGATGCTGGCTGACAAAACAGGGAAGGAGACTGAAGCAATGAGAAAAGATGACATGAAAGAATCATTCGAGAATGCGCTTTATCCTCTGCTCAAACGGCTTGAGAGGATTGAAAAAAATACAGACACGGAGGAAAAGCCTGAGCAGACGGGTGATGACGAGCGTCTGAAAAAGCTCGTTGAGGATATGCTTGCCCCGCTGATCGAGCGCATCGAGGCGTTGGAAAAAGCGCGAGGCGCGTCTAAGCAGACAGCGGACGATGCGGGCGGCAATACAGAGCAAGTGAAAAAATCAATCTGGAGCGGACTGCTGTAAAACCAGTCAAGGAGGAGGAAATCAATTGAGAAATCAAGAGATCATTCAGAAAGCGGAAATGTCGCTTTCTGCTTTAAAAAGCGGCGGACTTATGAACCCTGCGCAAGCATCGGCTTTTATCCGCATGGTGCAAAACACGCCGACCATTTTCAATGAATCCCGCGTGATTCAAATGGAAAATGACTCGCAAAAATTTGAGAAAATCGGCTTCGGCCAGCGTATTCTGCGGGCTGCTCAAGAAGGAAAAGCACTGCCAAAGGACCAATTGACAGTTCCGACGACAAGCACTGTTCAGCTGAACACGAAAGAAGTCATTGCGGAAATCAACATTACGTATGACACACTTGAAAACAATATTGAAAAAGACGGCCTGCAGCAGACGATTATGCAAATTTTAGCGGAGCGCGCCGCAGTTGATATTGAAGAGCTGATTGTAAACGGTGATACAGCATCAGATGATCCTTATTTGGCGCAGCTGGATGGCATTCGCAAACAAGCGGTGTCCCATATCGTTGACATGAACGGTGAAGAATTGTCCAGATCGACATTCAAGAGAGGCTTAAAGGCTGTCCCGTCGAAATATTTGCGTATCCCTCAAGAATTCAGATTCTATACGTCTCACGGCTTAGAAGTTGAATGGAAGGACCGCGTAGCAGACCGTCAGACAAACCTTGGGGACCAAGCTGTTCAGGGCGGTTTATCAACAGCGTTCGGCATACCGGTCAAAGGGGTATCCAATATGCAGCCGTACACAGTCGGTGAAGGAGACGCGCAATATGACGCTTCTGATATCATTCTCACACATCCGAAAAATATCATTCTCGGCTTCTCCCGCAATATCCGAATTGAAGTCGACAAAGACATCCGCGCCCGTAAATTCGTTATCGTTTTAACGGCCAAACTGGACAGCAAGTTTGAGGAAGAGGATGCATGCGCGAAATTAATTAACGTAAAAGAATAATAGAAACGGGGTGGTCAGCTCATGCTCATTGAACCGACTGACGTAGCCTCCTATTCGGTCTATGATCGGGTGAAAAACAGGCCGGAAAAACTGCTGGCGCAGGATATCATCGAAGCGGAGGCAGAGGCAGCTCTCATCACGGGACACCGCTTTGAAGACAGTGTGTACGACCCGCTGCCCGCTAAGGCGAGATTGGCTTTATTGAAGCTTGCCCAATATTTTGCGCTTGTCAACAGTGACGAATCAGCCGCATTCAGCTATCAGTCTGAAAAGATGGGAGACTACTCCTACACGCTTTCTGGACAAGGCGGGATTCAGCGGCCGGAGGTGTATCACTTGCTTGAAGATTTTATGGCACCTGGATACGTTTCTGAGTCTTCCAGACTGAAGGTGAGATCTTTATGAGCTATCAGCACATGCTCATTCACCGCTGTGACATTTATCATGAAACAGCAAAAACGCCATCATCAGCCCGGTTTGGAATTCCCGCTGATAAGCTGCAGCCGGTCATTTCATATCCGGACACACCCGATGAACGAGATGTTCCTTGCTATTTTACCGAAAAAACGCAGCAGCTGATCCAGAAGGAACCGGATCAAACTGTATATCACAGCTTTCTCGTCCATTTTCCGTTGTCAGCGGACATCCGTGTGAACGATAAAATCATGTGGGAGAATCATCGCTATATACTAAAGCTGCCAAAAAGGATCAGACATCATCATTGGGAAGTCGTCGCAGTCAGAGATGAAAGGCTATGAAAATAACAGGACTGAAACAGCTAAACAAGTCATTAAAAGAAGCGGCTTCAGGCGGCTTTTCACGTCAGGCGACCCGTTGGCTTGAAGAATGCGGGCAAGATTTTCTGGAGCTCGTCCAATCTGAACTCATCAGCACACAAACGATTGATACAGAAAAACTGCTCAGCTCGTTCGAGAAAGGCGCTGAGGACAATCTTTGGATTGTGCAAAGCGGCGGGCTTTCACTTGAAGTAGGCACACAGCTTGATTACGCCTCATTTCTTAATGACGGCCATTGGACGACAAAAGAAGATGTGAGATGGGTTCCGGGGCATTTCACAGGCTCACAGTTTCTATATGATCCCGCGGCTTCAACGGGAATGGCGCTCAAGAGGAAATGGATACCGGGCACGAGCTACTGGGATCATGCGCTGCTCTTATATGAACAGCTATTTGAAACATCGCTGGAAAGAAAACTGCGACAGTGGCTGAAAAAGCTGTGAAGGAGGAGCAGGATGAACAGTGAAACAGGATCGATCATGGCATTTTTGTACAGCCAATGGTCTGTTCCCATTTATGAACGTAAGCTCCCTGATCAGTTTCAGGTGCCGTCATTATACGTCCCATCGCCATCTGTTTTTGAGGAAACAGATACGGTCTCCACATTTAAAAAAACCTACAGTCTCAATGTGAAGCTGTTTCATCATGACTCCGTTCAGGCGCTTGATGAAGCGGACAGGCTCGCGGATGCCGTCAGAGAAGCGAGAAATATGATTCCGCTTCTCAATGAATCCGGTGAGAAGACGGGGGATATGATTCGCATCACCCGAATTGAGACAAGGGTAGGAGACAGGGGCGAGGCGGTTATGGTGATCAGATGGAGCAGCCGATATTATTATCACAAAACAGAACAGCCTGTTTTACAGGAGATCGAAATGAACAGCGGGGTGAAATAAACGGTGACAAAGAACAAACAACAGAAAAAGGCTGTACATACAGAGAGCCGGGAAGCGCTTTTTGATACAGCGGATTTGATTAAGCACGCGAAGGAACTGTTCGGCGTTAAGCCGGATATCCTTCAGGGGGCTTTATTTGGCGTGGACAAGACATATATGACGAAATCAGAGGCAAGACAATTGATTCAAACATTTCTAACCAAGGAGGTCATGTCATCATGAATGGCGGAACATTTACAACAGGCAAAGAAAAAGAACGTGCAGGCATTTATTTTAATTTTAAAACGACGGCTCAGGAGCGGGTGTCACTCGGTGAACGGGGGACAGTCGCACTTCCGGTCGCATCAAGCTGGGGAGAAGCGAAAACGTTCGTCTCCATTTCCAGCGTTGAAGACCTCAACAAAAAAGTGGGCCTCAGCATTGACGACCCGTCTTTATTGCTTTTGCGTGAAGCGAAGAAAAATGCGAAAACGGTATTAATGTACCGTCTTACTGAAGGTGTCCGAGCATCTGCCGATATTGCTGAAGGCGTCAAAGCGACTGCGGTATACGGCGGTTCAAAAGGAAATGACATTATCATCCGCGTGAACCCAAATGTGCTGGATGCGGCTGCTTTTGATGTCACAACGTATATGGATGAATCAGAGGTTGATAAACAGACTGTCAAAGAGGCTAAAGAATTAAAAGCCAATGGCTATGTCACCTTTAGCGGAAAAGGCGATCTTTCTTCGACAATTCCACTCACCGGAACAGAAGAAGACGCTTCAGCTGTGACACTGGATGCATCTGCGGGAATCCGTTTGTCTGGCGGAACAGATAAAGCGCCTGTCAACTCCGACTATACAGATTTCTTAGCGGCTGCTGAAACGGAGAACTTTGATGTGATTGTGCTGCCTGTTGCCGAAGGTGATCAGCTGAAGGCGACATTTGCAGCGTTTATTAAGCGCCTGCGGGACGGACAAGGACAAAAAGTACAAGGCGTCACAGCTTATTATGCTGGTGATTATGAAGGTATCATCAATGTAACAGAAGGTGTCCTGCTTGAAGATGGCACCGAAGTTACGCCTGATAAAGCAACAGCTTGGGTAGCTGGAGCGAGCGCAGGAGCAACCTTTAATCAATCACTTACATTTGTAGAGTATGAAGGCGCCGTCGATGTGTTGCACCGTCTTGATCACGATGCGATTGTTGACCGTCTGGGCAAGGGTGAATTCTTATTCACATTCGATGCCCGCGATAAATCCGTCAGCGTAGAAAAAGACATTAACTCACTCGTCACGTTCACAGCTGAGAAAAACAAAAAGTTC
This sequence comes from Bacillus sp. SKDU12, assembly GCF_010093085.1. Classification (GTDB taxonomy): domain Bacteria; phylum Bacillota; class Bacilli; order Bacillales; family Bacillaceae; genus Bacillus; species Bacillus mexicanus. Next base: position 46,067 of record NZ_MSRC01000003.1, read on the forward strand.
GCGAAAAACAAAATTGTTCGTGTCCTTGATGCTGTGAATAACGATTTAACACGCGAGCTGAAAAACTTAATTAAATCAAGGAAAGGCAGCGGAAGCGATATCCCGGCGTCTGAAGACGGACTGCAGTATGTGAAAACAATGATCACGCAATACATGACGACTCTTCAGGATGCGGGCGGTATCACTGGCTTTGATTCCGATGAGGATATCACCATTTCAATGAATGAAGACCGTGATGGCTTCTTGATTGACCTGGCTGTACAGCCTGTCGACGCAGCAGAAAAATTCTACTTTAATGTGGAGGTAAACTAATATGGCATTAAAAGCACAGAACACAATCTCAGGAAAAGAAGGGCGTTTATTTCTCAACGGCGAAGAAATGGCGCACATCAAAACATTTGAAGCAAACGTCGAGAAAAACAAGTCTGAAGTAAACATTATGGGCCGCCGCATGACAGGCCATAAAACAACAGGGGCAAACGGAACTGGAACAGCGACGTTCTATAAAGTCACATCCAAATTTGTGCTATTGATGATGGATTACGTGAAAAAAGGCAGTGACCCTTACTTCACCCTCCAAGCCGTCCTTGATGATCAATCCTCTGGACGAGGCACAGAGCGTGTCACGCTATACGACGTCAACTTCGACTCTGCCAAAATCGCAAGTCTTGATGTTGACTCAGAAGCATTAGAGGAAGAAGTTCCATTTACATTCGAAGACTTCGACGTGCCTGAGAAGCTATCTGACACGTTTTAATTACCACTAAACCAACATCCATAAGCAGGTCTTTCTGAGAAAGGCCTGCTTTTTACAAAATGAAACCAAACAAAAGATAAGGGAGTTTTTCACATGAGCGAAAAGAACGAAAACGTATATGATCTTTCCTTTTTTATGCCGGGTAAAACAATTGAAGCTGAAGAAATCAAAGTGCCGATCTCAAAGCGTTTTGTTGATAAAAAAGGGAATGTCATTCCGTTTATTTTAAAACCAATTACAACCGAACGAATTGATGAATTGGAAAAAGAAAATACTGTATTTAAAAATGTGAAAGGCCGCGGCCGCGTCAAAGATTTAGACTCTCAGCGCTTTTATGCGAGAATTGCCATCGAATCTACTATTTATCCTGATTTTCGTTCAAAAGATTTAAGGGAAGCTTACAAAACAGCGGATCCCGTAGAAGTTGCCAAACGCGTGCTATCAGTAGGGGGCGAGTATGCGAATTGGCTGAATAAAGCAATTGAAATCAACGGTTTTGAAGATGATCTTGAAGATCTAGAAGAAGAAGCAAAAAACTAGTAAAGGATGGCGATAAGGAAGCAGTGTATTTGTATTATGCGATGCATGAGCTTCATTATTCGCCATCCCAACTTCTTGAATTATATGAAGCGCCTAAACACTTTAAAGCGCTTTTATTTGGGTTAATAGGCTATAAGTTAGACCTATTAGAAAAAGAATCAAAGAGAGGAGGGAACTAAGATCGCAAAACTAACAGCCCGTTTTGATCTCGAAGACAAAGTATCTAAAAAACTAAAACGGATACATAAAGGATTCCAAGAGGTCGAAAAAAAAGTCAAGACCATCAATCGACAAATCAAAATCAGCATCAGAGCAGAAGATCAGGCATTTTACCGTCTGAGAAAAATAAATGATTACATCATTTTAAAATTCGCGAAATCACTAGAAATCAAAGTGGTACTTGATGACCAAGCAACTGCAAGGCTGGAAGCGATTGAACAAAAACTAAAACGGCTGCCGAAAGAAACAAAGCTGACTGTATCTTTAGTAGACCGAACAAAAACTGCGTATAAAAAAATACGGAAGTTGCTATCTAACCAAAAGTTATCATTCCTTTTCGTTCCAGAAGACAAGGTTACGTCAACAGTTAAAAAAATGATTGGTTATATTAAGAAAAATATAAAAAACGGTTATACAGTTAAATTAAAAGTCATCGATGAAATCACCAAAACAGTGAATCGATTAACAGCACTTTTGAGGAAATTTGAAAAAACGTATTCTGTAAAGGTTGTTGTGAAAACAAAAGTATCAGACAAAATCAATAAAAAAGAAAGCCCGATTAACAAAGAGAAATCTAAGGAAGGATCAGACAAATCCTCGGACAAAAGCTCTGATCAAAAACCCGGCTGGGTTGGGAAAATAAAGGGATGGCTGAAGGATTGGTGGACAAAATCCGCTTGGCCTTGGATTAAGGATACACTCAACGAAATCGGAAAAGCTTTTTTAGATCGTTTCAAAGAAAGATTATTAGAAAAGCTGAAAAATGATGTGTTTGATAAGATCATTGATAAAATTTTAGGCCCGCAAAAAAAGAAAGATTCTGGCGGGGGTTCTGAAAAAGATAAAAAAGTCCTTAATCGTAATACAGGTGGTAAATGTTGCTGCGGCTGTGAAGGCGGCAGCACAAGACCAGGCTCTAAAAAGAAAAAAACATATCGAAAAAAGAAAAGCCCGACAAAGGCTCCAAACAGAACACTTAAGGTTCCTGGTGAGGTAATAAAAAGACGCAAGAGCGGCACATCTGGTAAAAGTGCATCTAGGACTTCAGGTTCGAAGGGAAAGAACTGGATCGGAAGTTTAAAATCACTAGGAAAGGATTCATCCAAACTCGGAAAAGCATTCAGAGGAATGAAAAAGGCTGTTCCATACGTAGGATCCGCCCTAGAATTGTTCGATCTAGCTGGAACCAATAAAGATAATGCCGGCGAAAAGGTTGGTTCAATTGGAGGCCGCATCGCCGGAGCGGAAGCGGGCGCAACTGCAGGCGCAGAAGCAGGTGCGGCGATCGGTTCGTTGGCAGGTCCAGAAGGTACAGCAATCGGCGGCGCAATCGGCGGAGTCGGAGGCGGTTTAGTAGGCGGAATCGGCGGTGAAGAAGCAGGTAAGAACATTGGTAAGATGTTTGATACTTCTCAAATAAAAGAGAATATTTCAAATACACTATTTAATGGTGATTGGTGGAATGAAAAATGGACAGGGGTCAAAACAACAACAGGAGATACTCTAGACGGGCTTGATGATACATGGACTGATTTAAAAGATACAGCTTCTACTAATTTTTTTGACTCCAATTGGTGGGCTGAACAAGCTGGTTATGCATACGGTGCATTAGAGTCTACACTTTTCAATAGTGATTGGTGGGGCGGAAAATGGGAATCTGTAAAAAGCTGGACAAAGGATAAGTGGGATCAAGCTTCTTCTGTATGGGAGTCTGTTAAATCAAAAGTAAAAGAAACAGTCTTTGATAAAGATTGGTGGGGTGGAAAATGGGAAGGTGTCAAAGGCTGGACAAAAGAAAAATGGGAAAACACAAAGTCGATTTGGAAAAAATTCACATCAACACTTGAAGACAGCCTATTTAATAAAGACTGGTGGTCTAAAAAATGGGATTCAGTAAAAGAGTGGGGGAAAAACATATTAGGAGATTCTTGGGATGCAGTAAAGTCTGCAGGCGGAAAAGTAGTGAAAACTGCTCAAAAAGTGGGCGGTGGAGTGACGTCTTGGGTTAAAGAAAAGGTAGAGCATATTCAAAAAGGAAGAGAGAAGGCTCACAAAGACTTTGGAATGAAAGCTGATAAAAACGCCACAGGCGGTTACATCACCAAACCAACCATCTCTTGGATCGGTGAAGCCGGCAAGGAATTCGTTATTCCGGTTGATAACAACCGAGGCCGAGGTAAAATGCTTCTTTCACAAGCAGCATCTAAGCTCGGTATGCAAGTTGTAGACGATATGGGAGCCGCTTCATCTTCAGCTGCAAGTCCAGTATCGAGTTCAGGAGGAGCAGCTGCCAGCCCGGTATCAGGATCAGCTTCTCCATCAATGAACACTGCAAATCTTACAGGCCAAGCGTCCGCACTCGGACAGCAATTTTCAGAAGGCATTGGCAAAGGCATCAGCAAAGAGCCGGTCAATATGGAAGACTGGAAAAAGAAAAACATCAATACGCCATTTACACAAATGATTTCTGCTTCATCCAATTACGGTAAACAAATGGTAAGCGGGTATGCCAAGGGTCAAAACGGAACTGCAACCGGTACAGACGGCTATCTGCAAACGAAAGTCAAAACACCATTCCAGAACACTGTGAATAAATCCTCTTCATGGGGAACCGGTACGATCAAAGGGTTTGCTTCAGGTCAAAATACTTCACAAACTGGCACTGATCAGTACGTTAATACTCATGTGAATAAACCGTTTGTCCGTTCGAAGGAATCCTCAAACGGCTGGGGCAGCGGCATGATCGGGAATTTTGTTTCAGGTATGACTTCTAAGACAAGTGAAGTCCACGGAGCCGCCAAGGAACTCGCGAAAAAAGTTGAGAAGGCATTTCGTGAAGAGCTGGATATCCATTCACCATCCCGCGTTATGATGAGTTTGGGGCGTTTTGCTTCAATTGGTGTTGTCAAAGGCCTTGGCTCAGTGGATGTGAAAAAATATGCTGAAAAACAAGCTGGATCACTGGCCGCTGCTTACTCAGGAATGGGTGCGATGAGCGGTAATGTGAAACAGTGGATTATGGCGGCTCTCATGGCCACAAAAACACCGATGAGCTGGCTTCCTGGACTCATGACGATTGCGCAGAATGAATCAGGAGGCAATCCGAACGCAATTAACCTGTGGGACAGCAATGCAAAAGCGGGGCATCCATCACAAGGGCTTATGCAGACCATTCCGAGCACCTTTAATGATCATAAAGCACAAGGCATGGATAATATTAAAAATCCGATCCACAACGCAGCTGCGGCGATCGGCTACATTAAAAGCAGATACGGGTCAATTAATAACGTGCCGGGCATAAAAAGCATGAATCATGGCGGTCCCTATGTCGGTTATGCCAACGGCGGGCTGATCACAAAAGAACAAATCGCCCGTGTCGGAGAAGGAAACAAGCGGGAGTGGATCATTCCGGAGGAGCGGGGCATACGCGGCCGCTACCTCCTTCAGAGGGCGGCGCAGGCTCTTGGTATGGAAGTGACAGATCCATCTCAATCCCAGCAGTCTGAGCTTTCATCAGGACAAGTGTCAGCAGTTACATCCGGTACACGGCAAACGAAACAAACGGCCGGAACGAAAGAAATTAAGATTGAGTTTAACGGCGATCAGCATTTCCATAATGGACAGGACGCCGAAACCCTTGCGGCGAAAATCAAACAGGCGCTTATAGACGAGCTGCAAAAGGATATCAATATTGGAACGAAGGGAGTCGTTGCATTTGACTAAATCCGTATATGAATTTTGGATTTCACAAGGGAAGGACAAACTGCGGCTCCCCGTTCTTCCCGACCAGCTGAATATTTCAAATACGGTTCAAAATGAGTCGGTTAAAGTAGCCAAATTCGGTGATCTTACATTTATTGACGAACAGGGAGCGAAAGAAATTTCGTTCTCTTCGTTTTTTCCGAAGAAATACAGTCCGATAGCTGAATATCAAAACTTTCCGTCCCCGGAAAATGCAATAACAAAAATTGAAAAATGGATGAAGGCCAAAAAACCGGTCCAGTTTTTGATTACGGGCACTAAAGTGAACATGACATGCAGCATTGAAAGTTTTTCCTATAGCGAAGGCCAGCAGGATATCGGTGATCGCTCATTTGATATTCAATTTAAAGAATATAAAACCGCTTCCCCTCGGAAAATCAAACAAAAGAAAAAAACAAAGGCAAAACGTCCATCAAAGGCTTCTCCGAAAACCTATACAGTGAAAAAGGGAGATACGCTATGGGACATTGCCGGCAGATTTTACGGGAATAGTACGCAATGGCGCAAAATTTGGAACGCCAATAAAACGGCCATGATCAAACGGAGCAAACGGAACATCAGGCAGCCGGGCCACTGGATTTTCCCCGGCCAAAAATTAAAGATACCGCAATAATACCGCAATGAAACAGGTGATGTATGATGATAGAACTGTTCGTCATTAAAGACACAGAATGGCTTGAACTGGTAGCGGAAAGTGTATCACTGGAAGGCCATCGTTATCAGGCGCCGCGCTCCATTGAAGCGACCATCGTCATCAAACAAGGCAACCAGACGTATTATAGCGTTACAGAAGGTGATACGGTCTTGTTTAAGTGGAAGGGAAAAGAGCTTTTTCGAGGCATCGTTTTTGCAAGAACACCGGACGAGCATACACTTGCTTTCAGTGCATACGATATGCTTCAGTATCTGGTCAAAAACCAGGATGTGTACGTCTTTTCCAACCAGAGAGCTGATCAGATGATCAAAAGAATAGCCAATGATTTTCAAATTCCGACAGCCTCGATAGCGAATACAGGCCATACGATCAAAAGCCTTGTCATTAAAAATGATACGACACTGTATGACATCATCTTAAAAGCGTTGAAACAGACGAAAAGGCAGACAGGACGGCATTACCAGCTGTATTCGGAAAAAGGAAAGCTCGGTTTGCGCGCTTGGCCAGATCCGTCAGAAGTATGGGTGCTGGAAACCGGCGTTAATATTACGGGCTATCAATACAGCACTTCTATTGATGACACTGCAACACGGGTGGTGCTCCGCCGGCAGAATGACAAGAAGACGTATAAAGCGTCTGCCAAAGACAGTTCAGGCTTAAATAAATACGGCGTGCTTCAATATACAGAAACGGTCACAGATGATATCAACCAGGCACAGCTTCAGCGGCGGGCAGATGTGCGTCTTGCTGAAAAAAAGGGCGTGAAAAAAGAACTGAAAAATATTCAGGCGGTCGGTATTCCGGAAGTGCAGAGCGGCTTGCCTGTCTATATTTCCATTCCGGAGGCCGGGATCAAAAAGACCTATTGGGTAGACACAGACCGGCATGAGTTTAAAGGAACGAAACATACGATGACAATTGATGTTGTTGAAAAGAACACCATACCAGAAGGAGCGTCCTGATGAGATTGAGTGAAGCGATTAAACACTTGGCCGTCGGCGCAGTTGGCGCAGAGTCACCGGTGGAGCTGCTCCCTGCTGAGGTGGTTTCAGTTTCCCCTGTTAACATCAGATTAAATGAAAACAGTAAATTGATCATACCCTCTGACGCCCTTATCATCCCGAAACGGATGCAGGCCGGCGAAGATGATGCACTCAAGCCAGGGGATCGTATCATGACTGTGGCTCTGACTGGCGGCCAATCGTTTTTTATTTTAGATAAAGTATAGCCAAACCGCTTCAGAACGAAGGGGTTTTATTTAGCATGTAAAAGGAGTGGGCATCATGGCCCTGACACCAGAGGTGAAGTTTGAAGATATCGAAGATCAGAGCGAAGTGATTGAAACCTCGCAAACGTACAAAATAGATTTTGAAAACGAAAGAATTACAAATGAACTGATTACCGGGCTTGAAGCGATTAGGCAGTTCGTGTATATCGCTTTACAGACAGAGCGCTATGCATATTCCGTATACAGCCATAATGTCGGTAATGAGCTGCAGGACGTGCTGACAGATCATGAGACGACTGATGCCTATAAAAAAATGGAGATTCCAAGACTGATTGAAGAGGCACTGGTTTATGACGACCGGATATCTGCTGTAACAGATTTTGAGATCGAAAAACAAGGCGATGCATTTCATGTTTCCTTTGTGGTGGAGACAGATGAAGGGACGCTTGAAATTGAGGAGGTGATTGGCGCAAATGTTTGAAGATCAGACCTTTGAAGAGATTATGGAGCGTATGCTGAACAGCATCTCCGCAGATATTGATACAAGAGAAGGCAGCGTCATTTATAATGCGTTAGCTCCTGCGGCAGCCGAGCTTGCGAAGTCATATATATGGCTGGATACAGTGCTTGAGCTTGTCTTCTCTGATACCGCACAAGGCGAGTTTTTAGACCGGCGCGCAGCGGAAGCGGGTATTGAGCGGACTGCCGCGACAAAGGCGGTCAGAGCGGGAGAATTTACGTCTGGTGTGACCATTCCCATAGGCTCCCGCTTCTATGTGGATAATCTTTATTTTCAATATACAGCAGATGGCACGCTCATCTGTGAAACACCGGGTGAAGCAGGGAACGCCAATCTGACTGGACGTCCTTTATTGTCACTGGATACCATTCCGGGTTTAGAAACAGCCTTAGTCAAAGAAATACTCATTCCGGGTCGTGAGGAAGAAGGAGACGACAGCTTAAGAGAACGATATTTTATAAGGGTTCGACGTGAGGCTGTCAGTGCCAATAAAATGCATTATAAAGAGTGGGCTGAGGAAGTGGATGGTGTTGGAAAAGCAAAGATTTTCCCGCTTTGGAAAGGGGAAGGCACAGTCAAAATTGTCGTCACGAATGCCAAGCTTGAGCCGGCTTCTGAAATCTTAATTCAAAAAGTAAAGGATTATATCGACCCTGAGCCAGGACAGGGTGAGGGGCAGGCGCCAATTGGAGCTGTTGTCACAGTGGAAAGCGCGGTTTGGAAGAAAGTTGAGATTTCTGCCGAAGTGCTGCCTGAAATCAATCACTCGATAGATGAAGTGAAGTCAGAAATTGAAGAGGGTGTTTTACATCTCTTTAAGAAAATGGCGTTCGAAGACAACATCATCCGTTTATCTCAAATAAACAATATCGTCTATAACTCACCATCAGTCAGTGATTATGCCAATATTAGAATCAATGGCAGCTCTGAAAATCTAGTGCTGAGCGACGTGGAAATTCCTAAGCTGGGGCAGGTGAAGATCATTGAGCAAACAAGATGATATGAAAGCGTACCTGCCCCCGTTTCTTACGAGTCTGAAAGAAATGGCCGAGCTGCTGAAAGCGGAAGCGCCAGAGTTTGAGAAACAGAATAACAGCATATTTGATCTGACGGATCAGCTTTTCGTGCCGACAGCGACATGGGGGCTCAGCCGCTGGGAGAAGATTTTAAATGTGCCGCGGGAATCAGGAGATACAGATGAGATCAGACGATTGCGGTTGATTTCAAAAATGTCGAACATCCCGCCAATTACCTATAAAGCCATTGAGCAGGCGGTCAATCGTTTTTTGAAAAAACCGTCAGCACAGGTCCGCCTGCTGCCCGGTGAATACCGATTTAACGTGGATATCAATATTGATGACCTTCAGCACATGAATGAGCTGATTGAAGCAATCGAAAACATGAAGCCCGCTCATTTGGCGTATACGCTCAGAAGCGGATTAAATGAGAAGCTTCACATAAAAGATACAGTCATCCTGAATCACCGCAGATACCGAACAGCCAGTGAGCTGAAGGTCGGTTATTCGGTCACCCTTAACAACAATGAGGTGGTTTTACTTTGATTTCAACCATATACAGAGAACGTGCAGCGGCAGATCTAAAAAGCAGAATTGATCACGTTCTGCTTAACGGACAAAAAACAGACATAGCAGAACTCACCATTGACGGAGCGACAGTTACCGTTCTGACAAGACGTGAGGAAGAAATCAAGCATATCGAAACGGTACAAATTGTTGACGAACTGGGCAACATCATTACAGAAAGAAAAACAAACCTTGACGTCAGCAAAAACAGAACACTCGATTTTAGATTTACTTTTGAGGTGGTGTAAACATGGCATACGAAGAAAAAACAGACTGGCTCCCTGACGACCCAATTAACGAAGACGACGTCAACCGCTGGGAAAAAGGAATAAAAGACGCCCACACAGACCTGGCTGCCCACAAAAACGACATGAACAACCCCCACAACACAACAAAGGCGCAAATCGGACTGGGGAACGTGGATAACGTGCGGCAGGCGGCGAAGAAGGATTTTGATGAACATAATAATGATTTATTACGGCATATTACATCAACAGAACGTGATAAATGGAATGCGAAGGAAACTCCTCTTGGAGCTCAAAATAAGGCGGATCAAGCTGAAGGAAACGCCAAGGCCTATACAGACAATTTTGCTGCGAGAAGAGATAACCCTCACCAAGTAACAAAGGCACAAGTTGGACTTGGAAATATCGAAAATGTGAGACAAGCCTCAAAAGCAGATTTCAATGCTCATTTAAGTGATACTAAAGTTCATATATCTCAAGGTGAAAGAAATAAATGGAATGCTGCACAACTAAATAAACTAACTGGAGATGATGGTAAAAGAATACAACTCCAAGACGGTACCGATATTCTAACATTATCTTCTGGATTTTATTATGCAGTTGGTAAATCAGTTGTAAACAATCCAGTGGAAGGAGATGCAGCTTGGTATAACTACGATATTATAGAAGGTGATTCAGGAAGGAAAACAATAGTAGCTTACCAAAGTTGGGGCGTTGCAATGTGGATTGGAATGGTTCACACAGACGGTGAGTTCAGAGGATGGAAGCAAATTGCAACAATGGATATTGTGGATGAAGTTCAATCTAAATTAAATTTTCATAAAAATGATAAAACTAATCCGCATTCAGTTACTAAACAACAAGTGGGTCTCGGAAATGTGGAAAATGTTAAACAAGAAACACCGGATGGTGCGCAGAAAAAGGCTGATACTGCTTTGAATCAATCAAAAGATTATACTAACAGCACAGCCTTTATTACTAGACCATTAAATTCAATAACCGATGCAAATGATTTGAACCTCCCGCCTGGCACTTATCGTTTAGACACTAATTACATGAATGCAAATCCCGTTTTGCAAAATCAATTTCCGTTAAATGATAACAGAACAGGTTTATTAATTATCTACCCCTCTGCAAATAAATGGGCTACACGTCAAGATTGGTTTAGCATCTCTACGAAAACACTTTATACAAGGGTAGCTGTTAATAGTACTGAATATACAAATTGGTATACATTGGAAACGTCAGAGGGTTCGCAAAGTAAAGCAAATAAAGCTTTAGCTGATGCTAAAAATTATGTTGACACAAATTATACAAATCAAAAATTAACAGTACTTAAAGGCTCTAATGCAATTCAAGACGCTAGAACAAGTGGCAATGAGTACCCTGCTGGGCTGACTTTTATGGATATAGGAGCAAATAATACAACAGGATACCCGTTTACCTATGGTATTGTAAAAAATGAAAAACACAGTAATTATAGATTTTCTCAATACTTTTATGGGACAGGAAAAGAGTCAAACTCTTATTTTACTAGTACAGGTTCTTGGATCCGCCATTGGTGGGCCGATTCAGGCTGGACAGCTTGGCAGAAAATTTCCGGTTTTGCCCACGCGAATATTGGAACTACAGGAAAGCAGCAATTGATTAAAGGAGAACTTCAAAAAGTAAAGTATAATAGAAAAATAAAAGATAGCCATAATACTTTTGATACTAAAAACAATAGATTTATTGTTCCAAATGATGGGATGTTTTTGGTGAATGCTGGATTATATATAGAAAATTATCAAGTATATGCAAACTACGAAATGGACATTTATTTAAATGGTGTGAGATATAAAAATATTGCCCACTATAGGGTGAACCCTGGTGACCAATCGGATACTACTGAAATAAACGTAGGTCTTTATGGGGCTGCGACAGTTCCCGCTAATAAAGGAGACTATATTGAAATTTATTTATATGTGGGATATAGCGGCAATAAAACTCGGTATACTACAGAGAGTTCAGGTTGGTACAACTATTTTGATATTACAGAAATAGGCGGCAGAAACTACCCTATACTATAGGAGGTGCAAGATGATATTATACGACGCAATCATGTACAAATACCCTGATGCTGTGCCAAGAAAGGATTTCGAACTGCGGAATGACGGCAATGGTTCTTACATTGAAAAATGGAGCTTGCGTGCCCCAATCCCAACCCAAAAAGAACTCGAATCCTGGTGGGAAGAGCTGCAAAAAAACCCGCCGTATGAGCCGCCTGATCAGGTGGAAATTCTTGCTGAGCAATTGTCAAAGGAAAAGCTGGCACGCAAGCAGCTTGAAGAATTGAACAAAACTTTAGGAAGTCAACTGGCCGATATAAAGCTTTCATTACTTTCCTTGAAAGGAGATCATGCTGAATGAATTATTGGGTGCTTGCCCTCTATTATAAGTGGGCGACAACGGATATGGTGAAACAAGCTCTAGCATATAGAGACTGTTCGATTGAGGATCTGGCAGAGGGTGTGAATAAAAAGCTGATGACACCTGACCAGTATAAAGAAATTACCGGTAAAGCCATGTAAGGCTTTTTTATTTTGGCTGTTTTTACATCAAAAGGAGGATGAGGATAGTGAAGTATCAATATGAATTTCCTATCGATAAGACTGGAAAAGCCGGAGCTGTAAAGCCTTATAGAGGAAAAAATGATTTTGTGACACCTGTTTCGAATTTGTCAGGTGTAGCGGAGATTTTAACAAATGCGGCCTTGAAGGCGACTGAGGCATACAGTCAGCTCGGGCAAGACAGGCTGGGTGCAGTTCTGATTTCAAAAGTAAAGGGCTGGACGTACGCAGATCGTGAAGGCACGCTTTTTGTTGAAGAAAGTGATAATAACAATGCTTGGACGACGACCGCAGCAGTTAGTGTCGCAGCAGGTGTCCTGACAGCGACGGACTGGGTATACCTTTCTAAGCGCTATTACCGCTTCCGTTATGTGAATGGGAATCTGCAGCAATCCGAGTTTGTCATATACCAATCAGTCGGTGCAGGAGAAATAGACGTTCATGTAAATGAAAAAACCCCTTTGCAGATTGATTTTGCGGAGAATCAAACACATGAAGGACGGCTGAAAGTGGAGACTGGCAAAACAATTGACTTTGTCTTTCATGAAAATGCGGAAAATGCTGGCGAAGGTGCCGTTTTATCCGTGGACGGCGCCGCGCATTTACTTGTTGAGGTATACGGCACAGCGGAAACAAGCGAGATCAAATTTTGGGGCAAATCGGTGTCAGGGCAGAAACTGCCGATCAGAGGAGTGAAATCTGATGATGCATCCTCTGCCTTAAGTACGTTAGGGAAATCTGAGGCGTGGGCTTTCGATATTAAAGGGTTTAAGGAGATCATCATGGAGATCGCCAGTATCACAGGCGGAACTCTTTCGATAAAAGGAACCGCTGTTTCGTAACCATTTCTGCCCTAAGAAGGGAGATGATCCGCATGTAAAGGAGGAGTAACTGATGCAGCAAGAGGCAGACGTAAATGTCTTTCAGCAGGATTTAGCTGATATGAAAGGTGAGCATAAAGCGCTTGAGCAGCGGGTTTCCGCATTAGAACGCGTGTCTGACCGGCAAGACCAGCAAATTATGACGCTGAACGAAAAATTGAACAAAATTGAAGAGAACACAACATGGATTAAACGCACCATCACAGGTGCCATTATTACAGCAGTGAGCACAGGAATTATCGGCGGAGCGATCGCCATTATGTATAACCTGCTGCAGCATTAAAGGAGGATTTTCATGAAAACGTATGACAAAGGCACGGTCATCAGGACGGTGCTTCTTTTAATTGCCTTAATCAACCAGACCATGCTGATGTTTGGCAAGTCACCATTGGATATTCAAGAGGAGCAGGTCAATCAACTTGCTGACGCTGTTTATTCAGCCGGATCTGTCATCTTTACAATTGGAACGACACTTGCCGCGTGGTTTAAAAACAATTATGTAACAAAAAAAGGAAAAAAACAGCGTCACTTGTTAAAGGAAAATAATCTAACGAAATAAGGGGAAATGTAAATGGTTAACATCATTCAAGACTATATTCCAGTCGGCGCAAATAACCGTCCAGGTTACACTATGACGCCACTCTATATCACTGTGCACAATACAGCGAACGATGCACCCGGAGCTGATGCAAAGGCACATGCCCGCTATTTAAAAAATGCTGGTACGGAGACAAGCTGGCATTTTACAGTTGATGATACGGAAATTTATCAGCATCTTCCATTAAATGAAAATGGCTGGCATGCGGGAGATGGAAACGGTATCGGTAACCGGGCTTCTATTGGGATCGAAATTTGTGAAAATGCCGATGGAGATTTCGCGCAAGCAACAGCAAATGCCCAGTGGCTCATAAAGACATTAATGGAAGAGCATAAAATCAGTCTCGCCAATGTTGTTCCTCATAAATATTGGTCTGGAAAAGAATGCCCGCGTAAGCTTCTGGATACATGGGATACGTTTAAAGAGGGGATTGGGGGAGGCGGCAGCCAAACCTATGTCGTGAAACAAGGAGATACGCTTACATCCATCGCGAGAGCATTCGGTGTAACTGTTGCTCAACTGCAAGAGTGGAACAATATCGAAGACCCGAATCTTATTCAGGTCGGTCAAGTATTGATTGTAAGTGCTCCGTCGTACGCTGAAGAACCCGAGCTCTATCCGCTCCCTGATGGCATCATTCAATTGACAACGCCATATACCTCAGGAGAACACGTCTTTCAAGTGCAGCGAGCACTGGCCGCTCTCTATTTTTACCCTGATAAAAGCGCTGTCAACAACGGAATTGACGGCGTTTACGGACCGAAAACAGCCGACGCTGTTGCCCGTTTTCAATCTGTTAACGGATTAACGGCCGACGGTATTTATGGGCCTACGACGAAGAAGAAAATCCATGCTGCTTTACTAGTTTAGAAGAAAGAAAACATTGACAATGCTTGTTAGTAAAACCATACTGAATATGACGAATTTTGTATTTTGGGTGGTTATACTGTGCAAAAAGATATTAAATTAAATAATGTCAAAGGTGTATTAATATTTTTAGTTGTATTTGGTCATCTGCTGGGTGTTAGTAAAAGCGGGCTGGAAAATATGATTGAAATCATCTATTCATTCCACATGCCTGCTTTTATTTTTCTAAATGGCTATTTCTCCAAAAGGCCGTCTATTAAAAAGGTCATCAATCTCATTCTGTTATATGTGATTTTTCAAACTTTCTACTGTGTGTATCGTTACTATGCAGGTAACTTTTCTGTCATTCAGTTTACTTATGGCAGACCGCATACTCATTTGTGGTATATTGTCAGTTTAGCCAGCTGGTATGCGTTGGCTCTATTTTTAAAGAGAATAAAAGGCAGAAATGTTTTAACAGCAGTGGTTCTGATTTTGTTGTTCGTGCTAAGCTTTTATTCTAGATTTTACGCAGACCAGATCGTAGAATTTATCAAAATATACTACAGCAATATGCATACACAAACACTGTCTATATTAAGAACTTTTGTTTTTCTTCCGTTTTTCTTGGCTGGTTTTTATTGTTCAAGTGATCTCATGAGTAAAATATATAGTTCATTAGACAAATTTAAGTTTAAACTGTTTTCCACTTTAGCTGTCTCTGTATTGATATTCATTATTTTAGATAAACATAATGATAAATTTGATCAGCTGTTTTTTGGTTTTCTAGGCTACCAAAAGTTCAATATAGAGAATCATAGTTATACAGGAATTATGTTCTTTCATTATTCCTTAGCTGTATTAGGTATGTTCTTATTATTAAATGCAGTTGGTGTTCAGAAAAATAAATTGAGCCAATGGGGAGAAAACTCCCTTGCCATTTTTTTATTTCATATGATTTTTGTCTTCCCGTTATTTTCTCACAATAGATGGTTAAACGAGCAAAATCCCGACACGCGATTGATTTTATGCTTTACGATGGCGTTAGGTATAACGTATTTATTTGGATCTCGAGCATTTAACCGTATAGTGAAATATATCATATATCCAATGAAGTATTTAGAGGTTGCTTATGCACGACTCTTCAATAAAACGAATAAAAATAATGAATATAAAAAGCGACATATTGTTTAAATGTCGCTTTTTTTTGTTCGTTTTTTTAGATGCTTCAATATCATGGCACTCCGCGCCCTCACACGAAGCGAATATCCGGAAATGCCAAACTTCCCGTAATTAACAAACTTCACGCGCCTCACTAATTTTTTCACTGTATCACCTGACAATGTCCTCTGTTTGTATTAGTATATGTAGCCCTTATCAGAAAAGGAATAAGGACAAGAGCTGCATTCCCTCGTCCTTTTAGTGTGATCATGCTTTTTTTCGTTTATACTCATCAATCAGCCGCTCGTTTTCTTTGAAGATTCTTGCTGTATGAGGACTGACTTGATAGCTTGCGACGCTGGTGGTTGAACGTTTTTTTAGGATTTTAAACGGCTTTGCCGCTCCGGCTTCGCATCCGCTTTGAAACGCGCGTTCCATTATCCTTCACCTTCCTCCTCAATTGGCAGCACTAAATCATATATGCTCGTTAATGATGTAAAAAGCAAATAATCAAATTCCGTGACAATGCTGTCAGACGTCAGCTTGATGACATAGCTCTGTGTCTCGATAGTAAAAGGGATGAGAACCATTTTTCCGTATTGGTCGTAATAAACGTCCTTGCGATCAAGCCGGGTTTTTACGTCCGCGGGATCATCCATGTGTTCGGTTAACCGGTCTTTATCAGCCTGTGTCGTATAGTGACAAAGGGAGGCTGTTAAGTTCATTTTATCGGCATAGGTTTTCAGCAGCTGATCAATACCTTCAGCATATGCATCTATACTTCCATAATAAACATGGATCGGTTCGTTTTTCAATAGGTATTGGTATGTTTTCAGCCGATTGAGATACATGTGAAGCATTTCGTTGTTCTCTTCGAGGATTTCTCTTGTGTCTGTTTCCAGTTCGCTGCCGGCCAGTTTTTTGACGTATGCGCTTAAAAAGATGAAAGCATCAATTAAAGCAAAGCTGACGGCGACAATGAGATACCGATCCCAGTAAGTAAATAGGGAAGAAGGATCATATGTCCAGTATACCATAGCGCCCAGAACAAACAGCAAGTACCATGTTTTCCGGATGGCGGACATTTTTTCTTTAACCTTCGTTTCGAACCGCCATGTGGCATATACATATAAGCCTAATCCGGCCATGATGCACCAGACCATGATCTGAAAGAATAAAAGCATACATCAATCCCTCACATCTAAAATAGGTTCTGCTTATTGTATTCGAGAGATTTGGCTGGTTTTCCTGTTTCATCAAAAAAACCGCTTCATTGACAGAAGCGGTGTAACCTTAAAAAATCATATTTAAAATAAAATAGGCGATGGCACCAAGCGTCGCTGAAATCGGAAGCGTGATGACCCAAGTAATGAGCATCCGTTTGGCTGTGCCCCAGTTTACGCCTTTTACCCGATGTGATGCACCGACGCCAAGGATTGATGAAGAAATGACGTGGGTTGTACTGACCGGCAAATGAATAAATGTGGCGCCGAAAATAATGGCTGCGCCTGTTAAGTCAGCAGAAACACCGTTTACCGGACGAATTTTCATGATCTTACCGCCGACGGTTTTGATGATTTTCCAGCCGCCGATTGATGTTCCGAGCCCCATGGCTGTCGCACAGGCTAACTGCACCCAGGTTGGAATATCGTTAGAAGAGGTATGTAAATTTGCTGTAATGAGAGCCATTGTGATAATTCCCATTGCTTTTTGCGCATCGTTTGTTCCATGTGTATATGATTGCAGGGCAGCAGTTACAATCTGCACTCTGCGGAATTGCTTATTCGTTTTCGCCAAATTGCTGTCTTTGAAAATCAGCTTGACGATGCTGTAAAGAATAAACCCAAGGACAAAGGCGATGATCGGTGATAAAAGCAGTGCTTCAATGATTTTAATGAAGCCCTTATAATTCAATGCGGCAAATCCGGCTGACGCAATGGCGGCACCGGCAATCGCTCCGATGATTGCATGGGATGAACTGCTTGGAATACCGTAGTACCATGTGATCAGATTCCAGGCAATCGCAGCGATTAACGCAGCTAAAATGACGACTGAGCCGTTTGCTAATGTATAAGGATCCACAATATCTTTCGTAATGGTTTTGGCAACACCTGTAAATGTCATTGCTCCGATAAAGTTCATTGCAGCTGCCATGATAATGGCATGGCGCGGTTTCAGCGCTTTTGTTGATACTGATGTTGCAATTGCGTTTGCCGTATCGTGAAACCCATTGATGAAATCAAACGCCAGAGCACAAATGACGATTAGTATTGTTAAGATGAATAGAATATCCATTTTTACCCCTCGTTACGCGTTTTTCATAATGATGGTTTCAAGATTATTGGCAACGCTTTGGCAAGAGTCGGCAATTTCTTCAAGCGTTTCGTAAATTTCACGATATTGAATCACTTTGATCGGATCTGTTTCATGACCGAAAAGATTTTTTAATGATTTTCTGTGCAGGTTATCACAGTTGTGCTCATACTCTTTAATTTTGATGGCGTGAGGCTGAATGTCCTTTAAGCGGTTTTCTGCCAGCAGCTCAGTTGCAATTAAAATTTCTTTCGCACATTCTCTAATGTATCCGCTGAATTTATCGATATGCTCGTCTGATGACGTAATTGAGAAAATCTCCATCATGGCAGAGAAATGTTCAATTCCGTCAAGCACATCATCCAGGCTGTTTGTCAGCTGAAGGATATCTTCGCGTTCAATAGGAGTGATGAATGCTTTGTTAAGCTCTTTAATCATGACATGAACATGATTGTCACCTTTTGTTTCAAATTCTTTTAACGTATCTGCAAATTCTTTAAGTGTTGTTTGGTTTGTGACTTTAAAGTTCACAAAATACTCTGCAGTTTCATCTATATTTTTTGCGATTTCTGTTAAAAGGAGTGAGAACTTATCTTTTTTTCTTCTTATCATTAAAAACCCTCCATAGTTTGAATGAGACAATGCACACATCACATTATTATATAGTCTTTTGTCGAAAAAAAACAGGTAAACACGAAAAAAACCCCTCTTGACTTTTTTAGCTAGTCATGTCCATTTATTTTGGCCTGCTTTGCTTCAAAAAACGACCAAAGTTTGCAAAATCTTTTTGCTTAACGTAAAAAGTATATCAAAAGTTGTGTTTTCCCTGTCAACTTTTATCTTCTGCTACACCAAAAAACGGTTCCCAAAACAAAGGGAACCGTTTTTTTAGCTTGATTTTCGTTTTTTCATTCCGTAATAAACAGGCAGTCCGGCAAGGCCGATGAGGATGGAGAATCCGCAGCTCAGTGTATCTGTGATAAGTGTGCTGCCTAACACAAAAAGTGATCCAGCGATGGCCACAATCGGCATAAGTGGATAAAGCGGAACACTGTATGCGCGCTTTTCTCCCTTTGTTTGCTTGCGGAGGATAAACACTGCAAAAAAAGCCATCACATAAAAAATGTAGATCATGAAAATAGAAATTTCCGAGAGCTTATCAGGGTTGCTGATCAGCATCATAATTAAAGACAAGACAATTTGGAAAGATATCGCGATCCATGGTGTGCGGAACCTCGGGTGCACATGTGACAGTTTTTCAGCAAATGGAAGCTGCTTACGTTCCGCCATTGCGTAGGATACACGCGGGAAAGAAAGGACCTTTCCGTTTAAGCAGCCGAAGATACTGACAATAATCCCAACACTGATCAGCTTTCCGCCGATTGAACCGAACAGCATGGTGGCAGCCGTGCTTGTCGCGTTTTCACCAAGTGTCACAATTTCGTTCGCAGACAGGATATGAAGCAATGCAAAATTAATGAAAATATAGATGGCTGTTACAATTAATAATCCGCCTGTCATTGCACGCGGCAGCAGTTTTTCAGGATTTTTCATTTCTCCGCCGAGAGCGGCCAGAAGAATCCATCCGTCGTAAGCAAACAGCGTAGCCAAAATGGCTGCCCCGAAGTTCATATCAGCAATGCTTTCGTTTACTGCTGTGAAAATGTGCTGATCGCCTTTCCAAAGGCCAAAGAGAATAATGCATGCAATCGGAATCAGCTTTCCGATCGTTGTCAGCGTTTGGACAAAGCCGCCGTATTTTGTACCGATCATATTAATGACGCATAAAAAGAGAACGGCTATGATTCCGATTACTTTTGATAGTCCAGATCCCCAGCCGAAAAGATTCGCCATTAAAGACCCAAAATATAAACCGAGTGCGCCGATAATCGCTGGGCCGTAAATGATAATCTGCACCCAGCCGCATAAAAATCCCCAAAACTCGCCGTATACTTCTTCAAGGTACGTATAAAGCCCTCCGGTTTTTGGGATCTGTGTGCCGATTTCCGCAATTGTTAAACCGCCCGCCAATGTTAAAATACCGCCTAACAGCCAGGCGAAAAGCGCTGTCTTAGAATCGCCTGAATAAGCGAGTACAGCTCCGGGTTTCATAAAAACACCTGAACCAATAATGGTTCCGATGACAAGAGTAAGGGCAAATAAGAGGCCTATCTCTTTTTTTAAACCGTTGTTTTCAGTATGCATGTCCTAAACCTCCTATGCTGGTGAAGCTTCATGATGCAAAATCTTTTTTCATATTGTAAACCCTATTTTAGAAAAGTGGAATAAAATAAATTTTCTGATTTTAGTTATTTTCTTTATTTTGGTGAAAAAAACTATAAGAATAGCTAGTGTAATCAATTATAAACGAATGAAAATAAGTGTTTTCGTCATTAAAGTTCGTGTTTGTTAATCGGATTTCAACCGACTCATAGGATGGGATGATAACTCCGCAAAATATCGAATTTTCTCTCAAGCTGATATGTTGACTTTCTCATGCGAATAAAATACCTTGTAATGAGAACAATCAAATCTATAACTATGATATAATATCTCGAAATCGAGATATATAACCTGGAGGGACATATATGAAAGTCAACGGTATCCATCACGTGTCAGCGTTAACGGCTGACGCACAAAAAAATGTAGATTTCTATAAGAAAGTATTGGGTTTAAAGCTCGTCAAAAAATCTGTTAATCAGGATGAACCGACAATGTACCATCTGTTCTACGGAGATGAAGTGGCAAATCCGGGAACTGAACTGACATTTTTCGAGATCCCCCGTATTGCGCCGTTTCATGCGGGAACAAACAGTATTTCTTCTATTGGTTTGCGCGTTCCTAGCACAGAAGCTTTACATTACTGGAAAGAACGTTTTGAAGAGCATCAGGTGGCGCATAGCGACATTGCGAAAAGAGCGGGACGTGACATATTGGCCTTCCAAGATCATGAAGGGCAGCGCCTTGTGCTGACTGCAGATGAGAAAGGAAAAGGATATGGGCTGGCTGTTAAACAGAGCGGCATTCCGGAAGAATTTTCATTTCGCGGATTAGGACCGGTTGAACTGACTGTGCCATACGCTGAACCGACCTTACACGTGTTGACGGATATCCTTGGATTTACAGAAATCAGCCGTGAAACTGTCGAAGGACAAGGAACCGCTGTTATTTTGGAATCAGGAGAAGGCGGGGCGGCAACTGAAATCCATCTCATAGAGAGAAATGATCTTCCGCGCGAGCGTCAGGGGAAAGGCAGTGTTCACCATGTCGCATTTCGTGTAAGAGATGAAGAAGAACTTGCCGGGTGGCATCAGATTATCAGCCGGGAAGGCTATAGCAATTCCGGCATCGTTGAACGCTACTACTTCAAGGCGCTGTATTTCAGAGAGCCGAACGGCATTTTGTTCGAGCTATCAACAGATGGACCGGGCTTTATGGTTGATGAAAACCTTGATGAACTTGGCCAAACGATCGCTCTTCCGCCATACCTTGAGCATCGGAGAGCAGAAATTGAAGCAAAACTCAAACCGATTCAATAAATGGTTGTTATTTGCCTTCCGGCGTTGCCGGAAGGCTTTTTTTATCATATGAGTGGAAGGAGGTTCGTTCGGGAAATGGCTTAAAGCGTATTGTGGCATGAAATGGTTTCGGCGAAAATATTGGCTTTGTTTATGAATGGTTTATTCAGATTTACTTATTACACTATTTCAAAGGTATACAAAAGGGCGAGCTGAAGAGCGTTCTTATCCTTAGCTTGCTCGCATCCACAGTAAATCCGCATGTTCAGTCACGCTGAAATGAAAACAGCAAAGCCTATAGATGTTATCCTAGGCTTTGCTGCATGTCAGCTGTTATATTGAGGTGCTTTTAAGAAACGCATGATGAGAGCCGTACCAGTCATGTTTAATAAAATACTGGCCCCTAGTGTAACTCCCCACATCAATGTGGATGCAGAAAGGTGAAAGCTCAGCAGCAGTAAAGACAATCCTGCGCAAATAATACCCAATCCAGTTTTCATGTCCATATCTCCTTCTTAAACGATGTCTCAGCAATAATGTCAGTTTATTTATATACGGGTATCT
This sequence comes from Bacillus sp. SKDU12, assembly GCF_010093085.1. Lineage (GTDB taxonomy): Bacteria > Bacillota > Bacilli > Bacillales > Bacillaceae > Bacillus > Bacillus mexicanus. The sequence goes on from NZ_MSRC01000003.1 coordinate 68,066, forward strand.
TGGCAAAAGGTTTCATAGAAAGATAGGTCTTTTGTTCAATAAAAAGCCTCAGGCCGTCTTTGCAGCCTGAGGCACTTTTTTTAAGAAGTTGTTTCTTCTTTTTGATCGAGTTTGATTTTTTTCGTCATTTTTTTGCCGTTTCTCAGAATCTTCACTTCTACAGTATCGCCGATGTTTGCGTCTTTATAAAGGATATTGCGCAATTCACTGCCTGTATTGATTTCTTTGCCTTTCAGGCTGATGATAATATCCTCCGCTTTCAAGCCGGCTTTTTCAGCAGGAGAGCCTGGAGCAACTTCACGAATGTATACGCCTTTATTCAGCTGATTGCCGAACAAGCCGAGTGTGCCTTCTTGATAGTTTTGCGGTACTTGCTCTAAATCAAGCATGCTGACACCGATATATGGACGTTCAATTTGCCCTTTTTTCAGCAATTCTTCAGCAATTGGTTTTACGTCATTGCTTGGAATGGCAAATCCGATCCCCTCGACATTATCTTCACTGATTTTCATGCTGTTAATGCCGGCAATTTTTCCGGATGTATTTAACAATGGCCCGCCGCTGTTACCTGGGTTAATGGCTGCGTCAGTCTGGATGACATTAATGCTCGTTTGGCCGGCCGATGTTGACATTGAAACCGTTCTGTCCACACCGCTTACAATTCCTTGTGTTACCGTACGGGACAGGTCTTTACCGAGCGGATCTCCAATCGCAATAACAGTCTCGCCTGTTCTGAGATCGGATGAATCACCGAAGTTTGCCACTTTAGTTACGTGGTCATCGCTGATTTGGAGGACTGCTAAATCTGTTAACGAGTCGCGTCCTACCAGCTTTGCTGCCACCTCAGTGCCGTCATATAAAGATACCTTCAAGGAAGATGCTCCTTCTACAACGTGGTTATTTGTAATGATATAAGCCTTGCCATTCTCTTTTTTGAAAATCACACCAGATCCTGAACCGCTTTCTGTATCTTCGCTTGAATCAGATGAATCAGAGCCGAACAAAGAGCTGTTTGGCTGCGCCTGAAGGTTTGTAATACCGACAATCGCCGGTGAAATGCCTTCGACCATATCTGTAATTTTAGAAGAATCTTCGCTCTTGAATGCAGACGAGCTTTTATCAGATTCAGAGGATGTGTTTTTAGGTGTAACAGACTCTGTTTGCTGCTGGCTGGATGATTGTTTGGCAGTGTCCTGCGAATGATGGTCGCCGAGCGGTGTAAACGTGTAAATCCCAAGGGCGAGACTGCCGCCGATCACTCCGCCAAGCAGCGGTCTGAACCATCCAAACCCTCGTTTTTTCTTCTCTTGGTCATGAATGACATTGCGGGCAGAGTAGGAGGTATTCTGCTCGTTCTCTTTCGCTAGAAAGACCTCATTCTCATTGCCTTCCGTTCTGTTTTTATCCATCATGTTCACTCCGTTTCTCTATATTCACTAGTTTCGATTGAATTATGATAGGTTTATGACTTGAGTTTATCATAAACAAAAACTGTGGGATAAAAATGAAAATATTATGGGAAATTGTGAAAAAGTGCGAAAAACGATACACTTCATATTATATATGAAAGGACTGAGTCGATGGAACAGGTTGGGTTGATTGGATATGGCAGCATGGCTGATATGATCGCAAGGCAGCTGTTGAAGCAAGAACAAATCAAGGAGCACGAACTCTTTATTGACACAAGAACGAAGGGAAAGCGGCTGCATGCGCTGGCGGCGGATTATCCCGAGGTGTCGATTGATTCGCTTGAGAACTGGGCGGGAATGTGCCGTTTGATTTTTATATGTGTTCCGCCGCTGAATGTTATTGAGACGCTGCGCCGCCTGTGCCCGTATGTGAGTAGGAGCACCCATATCGTCTCCATTGCCGCCGGTGTGCCGCTGTGTCTTTTGGAGGCTGAAACGGAAGCCGGGATATCGCGTTTCATTCCCGCCATTCTAGCTGAAGCAGAAGCGGGCATCTCGCTTGTCGTTCACAGTGAAGCGCTGGCAGCGGATAAAAAAGAACGTTTAAATGAACTGTTATCGGTTTTCAGCCGTGTGCGAGAAATTGAAGAATCGAATGTGGATGCCGCCAGCAATTTGACGAGCTCTGCACCAGGATTTATAGCTGCCATCTTCGAAGAATTGGCGCTGTCTGCTGTCAGGAACAGCGGCCTGTCCGAAGAAGAAGCCTTTGATTTTCTGATTCATTCATTATACGGGACTGGCAAGCTGCTGATCGAAAAGAAGATGTCTATTGAGGAAACGCTGGAACGTGTCGCAACGAAAGGCGGGATTACAGGAGAGGGAGCTGAGGTGATATACGCCTCCTTGCCGGATGTCTTTGATGAAATGTTTGAAAGAACCTTGAACAAATATAAGCGGCTTACAGAACAGGCGGAGAAACAAACATGAATCCTTGAAAGAGGATTCTTTTTTATCACTGAATCGTCATGATTTTCCTAAGCTATATTGCAATTCACCTCTTATTTTAATATAATTTGTTGGAATATTCATAATTCGGTAAAAAAGGAGGAGCTTTATGAAACTGTACATGTCAGTAGATATGGAAGGCATTTCTGGTCTCCCGGACGATACCTTTGTGGATTCTGGGAAGCGCAATTATGAACGCGGACGGCTTATCATGACTGAAGAAGCAAACTGTTGTATTGCCGAAGCGTTTAACAGCGGGTGTACCGAGGTGCTGGTCAATGACAGTCATTCGAAGATGAATAATCTGATGGTTGAAAAGCTTCATCCTGAAGCAGACTTGATTTCCGGTGACGTCAAACCATTTTCAATGGTAGAGGGACTGGATAATACGTTTACAGGCGCTGTGTTTCTCGGTTACCATGCGAGAGCTTCGACTCCCGGGGTGATGTCACACAGCATGATTTTCGGCGTCCGTCATTTTTACATAAACGATCAGCCTGTCGGTGAGCTCGGGTTAAATGCATATGTTGCCGGTTATTACGATGTCCCGGTGATAATGGTAGCAGGAGACGACCGGGCGGCGAAGGAAGCGGAAGAGCTCATTCCGAATGTGACGACAGCTGCTGTCAAGCAAACCATTTCAAGATCGGCAGTGAAGTGCTTGTCCCCTGCGAAAGCCGGCCGGCTGCTGACAGAAAAAACCGCATTTGCTTTGCAGAATAAAGATAAAGTTAAACCGCTCACACCGCCTGACAGACCGGTTCTCAGCATTGAATTTGCGAATTACGGTCAGGCTGAATGGGCGAATCTGATGCCGGGAACTGAAATCAAGCCGCAAACCACAACCGTTCAATTTCAAGCGAAAAACATGCTTGAAGCCTATCAGGCGATGCTTGTCATGACCGAGCTTGCGATGCGGACATCATTTTGCTAAAGGGGTGTTTTAGGCGTTGGCGCGATACGTGATGAAGCGTTTTGGGACAATGGCAGCTACAATTTTGGTGATTACCACCCTGACTTTTGTTCTCATGAAGGTCATTCCCGGATCTCCTTTTAACGAGGAGAGAGGCACAAATGAAGCCGTTCAAAAAAATCTCGAAGCTTACTATCACTTAGACGATCCTCTCATTTTCCAATACATCATCTACCTAAAATCCATCATAACATTCGATTTCGGACCTTCCATTAAAAAACCGTCAGACAGCGTAAATGATATGCTTGAACGCGGATTTCCCGTTTCTTTTGAGCTTGGAATGGCAGCGATTGTCATTGCTGTAATCTCTGGGCTCGTGTTGGGCGTAATCGCCGCCCTTCGCCGCAATGGCTTTTTGGACTACGCTGCGATGAGTTTAGCTGTACTTGGCATTTCCATCCCGAATTTTATTCTGGCAACATTGCTCATTCAGCAATTTGCTGTCAATCTCAAACTATTTCCCGCGGCCACATGGACGAGCCCGATTCATATGGTGCTTCCGACCGCAGCGCTTGCTGTAGGACCGATGGCGATCATCGCCAGGCTGACACGGTCAAGTATGGTCGACGTCTTGACACAGGATTATATCCGCACAGCAAAAGCAAAAGGGCTTTCTCCGTTCATCATTATCGTAAAACACGCACTCAGAAATGCACTCATGCCCGTCATTACCGTCTTAGGCACACTTGTCGCCAGTATCTTAACAGGAAGCTTTGTCATTGAAAAAATCTTTGCCATACCGGGAATGGGAAAATATTTTGTTGAAAGCATGAATCAGCGGGACTATCCCGTGATTATGGGAACGACCGTTTTTTACAGCGTCATTCTGATCATCATGCTTTTTTTGGTCGACTTGGCCTACGGTTTTTTAGACCCGCGCATTAAACTGCATAAGAAAGGGTGAAGTGTGTGAATCTCCCTGTACAAACGGAAGAACGCCAGACCAAGCAGCACATTCAGGTGCCGGATGAGTGGTTTGTTTCAAATCAAGAAAAGAATCGGGAAGCCGATTCGGTCAAACGGCCGAGTTTGTCTTACACGCAGGATGCCTGGAGGAGGCTGAAAAAAAATAAATTAGCGATGGCGGGACTTTTTATACTTTTATATCTTTTTGTCATGGCGGTGATCGGGCCCGTTTTATCACCCCACAGTGTCGCGAGTCAATCGCTGACAGGGCAAAATCTTCCGCCCTCTGCTGATCATTGGTTCGGCACCGATGAGCTCGGCCGGGATGTGTTTACCCGAACATGGTATGGAGCGAGGATTTCGTTATTTGTCGGCGTGATGGCGGCGCTGATTGATTTTGTGATCGGTGTCATTTACGGAGGTGTTGCCGGCTATAAAGGCGGCAGGATTGACAATATCATGATGCGGATTATTGAAGTGCTGTACGGGTTGCCATATCTGCTCGTTGTCATATTGCTGATGGTGCTGATGGGGCCGGGGCTGGGCACTATTATTGTAGCACTGACAGTGACCGGATGGGTCGGCATGGCGAGAATTGTAAGAGGCCAAGTGCTTCAAATGAAAAATAATGAATACGTACTCGCTTCGAAAACCTTTGGTGCGAAAACCTTCCGCATTATCCGAAAAAATCTGCTGCCGAATACAATGGGAGCGATCATCGTACAAATGACATTAACCGTACCTGCCGCTATTTTCGCAGAATCCTTTTTAAGCTTTCTCGGCCTCGGCATACAGGCTCCGTTTGCCAGCTGGGGGGTGATGGCAAATGACGGTCTGCCTGCGATTTTGTCTGGGCATTGGTGGCGCCTGTTTTTTCCGGCCTTTTTTATCTCCTTGACGATGTACGCGTTTAATGTGCTTGGAGACGGATTGCAAGATGCGCTCGACCCTAAGCTGAGGAGGTAGCTCTATGGAAAAAGTGCTGTCAGTCAAAAATCTGCACGTTTCTTTTACGACTTACGGGGGCATGATTCAGGCAGTCAGAGGGGTGAGCTTTGATTTGTATCGAGGTGAAACCTTTGCAATCGTCGGTGAATCCGGCTGCGGCAAAAGTGTCACCTCCCAAAGCATCATGGGCCTGCTTCCGCCCTATTCAGCCAATGTAACAGAAGGCAGCATTTTATTTGAAAACAAAGACCTTTGCCGTCTTTCTGATAAAGAAATGAGGAGCATAAGGGGAGCCGACATTTCTATGATTTTTCAAGATCCGATGACAGCGTTAAATCCGACGCTGACAATCGGAGACCAGCTGCGGGAGGCGCTCCTTCGCCATAAAAATATGAGCAAAAAGGCGGCGAGGGAAGAGGTGCTTTCCATGCTGTCATTGGTCGGTATTCCCGACCCCGAGCAGCGTCTAAAACAGTATCCTCACCAATTCAGCGGCGGCATGAGACAGCGGATTGTGATTGCGATGGCGCTGATCTGTGAGCCTGACATTCTAATCGCAGACGAACCGACTACCGCACTTGACGTGACCATTCAGGCACAGATTTTAGAGCTGTTTAAAGAGATTCAGAGAAAAACGAATGTGTCTGTCATATTGATTACCCATGATTTAGGGGTGGTGGCCCAGGTTGCTGACAGAGTCGCAGTTATGTATGCCGGAAAAATAGCAGAGATTGGCACGAGAAAAGATATTTTTTATCAGCCGCAGCACCCTTATACAAAAGGGCTTTTGAACTCTGTTGCGCGTCTTGATCTGGATGGTGTGGAGCTGGTTCCGATTGACGGAACGCCGCCGGATTTATTTTCACCTCCGCCAGGCTGCCCGTTTGCCGCCCGCTGCCCGAATAGAATGATCGTGTGTGACAGGGTATACCCGGGCCAGACAATCAGATCTGACACGCACACTGTCAGCTGCTGGCTGCAGGATCAACGGGCCGAGCGTGCGATGCTGCACGGAGGTGCGAAGAAGTGATCATGAAAAGGGGGAAGAGGATGAAACGTGTAAAAAAGCTATCGGGAATGGGTTTGGCATTGGGACTGTCGTTTGCGCTAATGGGATGTACTGCAAACGAACAGGCCGGAAAAGAAAACGGTAATGATAAAGCAAAAACAAGCGGGGAAAAGGTGCTGTATGTAAATAACGAAAATGAACCGACCTCGTTCGATCCGCCAATCGGTTTTAATAATGTGTCATGGCAGCCGTTAAACAACATCATGGAGGGGCTGACACGCCTTGGAAAAGAAAATGAGCCTGAGCCTGCGATGGCAGAAAAGTGGTCTGTATCAAAGGATCAAAAAACCTATACATTTACGATTCGAGAAAATGCGAAATGGACAAACGGAGATCCGGTTACGGCCGGAGATTTTGAATATGCGTGGAAACGGATGCTTGATCCGAAGAAAGGTGCTTCCTCTGCGTTTCTTGGCTATCTCATTGAAGGCGGCGAGGCATATAACAGTGGGAAAGGGAAAAAAGAGGATGTGAAGGTGACGGCAAAAGACGATCGGACCCTTACAGTCACACTTGACGCCCCGCAAAAATATTTTTTGAGCGTCGTGTCCAACCCGGCTTATTTTCCGGTAAACGAAAAGGTCGATAAAGAACAGCCAAAATGGTTTGCAGAGGCGGATACATTTGTCGGGAACGGTCCGTTTAAGCTGACGGAATGGAAGCATGATGACAGCATCACAATGGAGAAAAGCGACACATATTGGGATCAAGATACCGTGAAGCTTGATAAAGTGAAATGGGCGATGGTCAGTGACAGAAATACAGATTACCAGATGTTTCAGTCCGGGGAGCTGGATACCGCTTATGTCCCCGCAGAGTTAAGCGATCAGCTGATGGATCAGGATAACGTCAATGTTGTTGACCAGGCAGGCCTCTATTTCTATCGATTTAATGTCAATATGGAGCCGTTTCAAAATGAAAATATCAGAAAAGCCTTTGTGATGGCTGTCGATCAAGAGGAAATTGTAAAGTATGTCACGAAAAATAACGAAAAACCAGCATACGCCCTTGTATCGCCTGGCTTTACGCAGCCTGACGGCAAGGATTTCCGTGAAGCGGGCGGAGACCTCGTCACGTCTAACCAAAGCAAAGCGAAGCAGCTGCTCGAAAAGGGCATGAAGGAAGAACATTATGACAAGCTCCCTGAAATTACTCTTACTTACAGCACAAAGCCAGAGCATAAAAAGATTGCCGAGGCGATCCAGCAAAAATTGAAAAATGCTCTTGGAGTCGATGTGAAGCTGGCCAATATGGAGTGGAACGTATTTTTAGAGGATCAAAAAGCGCTGAAATTCCAATTCTCCCAAAGCTCATTTTTGCCTGACTACGCGGACCCTATCAGTTTTCTAGAAGCCTTCCAAACGGGAAATTCGATGAACCGCACAGGCTGGGCCAATCAAAAATATGACCAGCTGATCAAGGAGGCGAAGCATGAAGCTGATGAAAAAACGCGTTTCTCTCTTATGCATCAAGCGGAAAAGCTGTTGGTCAATGAAGCGCCGATCATGCCGGTATATTTCTATAACCAGGTCAATCTGCAAAACGAACATGTAAAGGGAATTGTCAGGCATCCTGTCGGCTATATCGATTTAAAATGGGCAGATAAAAACTGATGCCGGCAATTGAGAAAATACTGCTTCTTTCTGCGAGGGAGCGGTATTTTTTCTCTTTTTTGCACGTATACGTAGGGTGCAGAGCAAATGAAAGGAGTGATTCAGTTGAATCACAAGCCGAAAGCGCTGAAAAAGGGTGACACAGTTGGCGTGATCGCGCCCGCAAGCCCGCCTGATCCAAAAAAGCTGGAAACCGCGCTTTTATTTTTAGAAGAACTCGGTCTTCAGGTAAAACTGGGCAAGGCGCTGAAAAGCCAGCACGGCTATTTAGCGGGACAGGATAATGACCGGCTGGCTGATTTCCATGAGATGTTCAGAGACGAGAAGGTAAAAGCAGTGCTATGCGCATGCGGGGGCTTTGGGACAGGACGTATCGCCGCCGGAATTGATTTCAGCTTAATCCGCAAACATCCTAAAATCTTTTGGGGGTACAGCGATATTACGTTTTTACATACCGCCATTCATCAAAACACAGGCCTTGTCACCTTCCACGGCCCGATGCTCAGCTCAGATATTGGCCTTGATGACGTTCATCCGCTGACAAAAGCATCGTATGAGCAGCTCTTCCAAGAGACGGAATGTGCTTATACAGAAGAGCTTTCGCCGCTGACTGAGCTTGTTCCCGGAAAAGCCGAGGGCGCGCTTGCCGGAGGAAATCTCTCTTTACTGACGTCTACGCTGGGCACGCCGTTTGAAATTGATACGAAGGGGAAGCTTCTGTTTATTGAAGATATAGACGAGGAGCCGTATCAAATCGACCGAATGCTGAATCAGCTGAAATTGGCAGGAAAGCTGACGGACGCCGCAGGAATCCTTGTTTGTGATTTTCACAACTGTGTCCCTGTGAAGAGGGAGAAATCTCTGTCGCTTGAGCAGGTGCTTGATGACTATATTGTTTCGGCGGGCAAACCAGCTCTGAGAGGATTTAAAATCGGCCACTGTTCCCCGAGTTTCGCTGTTCCGATTGGTGCACATGCTGCCATGAATACAGCAGCAAAAACTGTCGTCATCGAGGCGGGCGTTTCAGAAGGGGCGCTAAAGACATGAACATCACTCAAATCGAAACAAACCGAGTCGCTGTTCCTTTGACAAAACCGTTTAAAACCGCGCTTCGCACTGTGTATACGGCTGAATCAGTGATTGTAAGAATCACATATGACAGCGGTGCAATCGGCTGGGGAGAAGCGCCTCCGACAGTCGTGATTACAGGAGACAGCATGGATAGCATTGAAAGTGCCATCCACGATGTTTTGAAGCCGAAACTGCTTGGAAGAAGCCTGTCTGGCTGGGAGGCCATTCTGCAAGACATACAGCACCTCCTTACAGGAAACCAGAGCGCGAAGGCGGCTGTAGAAATGGCAGTTTACGACGGCTTGGCACAAATGTGCGGACTGCCGCTTTACCGTATGCTTGGCGGATACCGAGATACGCTGGAAACGGATTATACTGTCAGTGTCAACCCACCTAAAGAGATGGCAGCGGATGCCGAAACATATGTCAAACAAGGCTTTCACACACTGAAAATAAAGGTCGGAAAAGATGAGATTGCAACAGATATCGCCCGTATTCAGGAAATTAGAAAACGAGTCGGGCGAGCCGTAAAACTTCGTTTAGACGCCAATCAGGGGTGGAAGCCGAAAGAAGCCGTAACTGCGATTCGGAAAATGGAAGATGCCGGTCTTGAGATTGAGCTTGTTGAGCAGCCTGTTCATAAAGATGATCTTGCGGGGCTTAAAAAGGTGACAGATGCGACAGACACGCCGATTATGGCCGATGAAAGTGTTTTTACGCCGGGGCAGGCGTTCGAAGTTCTTCAAACCCGGAGCGCTGACTTGATTAATATTAAATTAATGAAAGCTGGCGGCATCAGCGGAGCAGAAAAAATCAATGCCATGGCTGAGGCGTGCGGGGTGGAGTGTATGGTCGGCAGCATGATTGAAACGAAGCTGGGCATTACGGCCGCTGCACATTTCGCGGCAAGCAAAAGAAACATCACGCGCTTTGATTTTGACGCGCCGCTGATGCTGAAAACAGATGTCATCAACGGCGGCATCACATACAGCGGCAGCACAATTGCGATACCTGACAGGCCTGGTCTCGGCATCACTGGTGCTGCGCATTTGAAAGGGGAAATAGAGCAATGATGCACACTGTCATATCAGCAGTGGCCAACATCTGGACAGCGCCTGATTCACCGCGTCCGCTAGATCAAGCGATGCTCCGTCCGACTGTTTTGATCAGAGAGTGGCTGGAGCGGATGACATATGATGAGCGGCTTGGATTATGTACAGACAATGTGATCCAAACTCAAGTGCTTTTTGGCGAAAAGGTGCTGGTCACAGCGGAGCAGGGTGATTGGGTTTCTGTCATTGTACCGGGCCAGCCATCCCGAAAAGATCCGCGCGGATATCCGGGTTGGATGAAAAAGAATCAGCTGAAAAAAACAAGTCCTATCCATACACAACACGATGTCATGATCAGCAAACCTGCAGCCTTTTTGTACAAAAGCAATGGGGAAAAGGAGATCGAAATGAGCTTTTTGACACTTCTTCCCTTCATAACTGAGGAAAACGGATATAGTAAGGTTTCAACCGTTTTCGGAGAACGGTTTGTGAAGCAGACTGATACAGTGCCTGTCAGCAAACAGAAAGGGACTCCGGCAGACATCGTTCAAACGGGAGCGCTTTTTCTCGGGCTTCCCTACCTGTGGGGAGGGATCAGCGGGTTTGGGTTTGATTGCTCCGGGTTTATGTACAGCATTTTCAAAGCCAATGGCTACAGCATCCCGCGTGATGCGGGAGATCAGGCAAAGGCGGGGAAGGACATCCCGCTTGATGGAATGAAAACTGGCGACCTGCTGTTTTTTGCTTATGAAGAAGGAAAAGGAGCGATTCATCACGTCGGTCTATCCATCGGCGATGGGAAAATGCTTCATTCTCCAAAGACGGGAAAATCAATCGAAATCCTTACATTAAAAGAGACAATTTATGAAAAAGAACTTTGTGCGGTCCGCCGCTGTTTTTCAGAATAAGGAGGAAGACAAATGACGCCACCGCCTTTATTAGAGGTCAGTCAGCTGAAAATGCATTTTGACGCAGGGAAAAAGCGGATAGTCAAAGCTGTCGATGGAGTCAGCTTTCAGATCCATGAAGGGGAAACGTTCGGGCTTGTTGGAGAATCAGGGTGTGGGAAATCAACATTAGGGAGAGTGCTGATGCGACTGTATCAGCCGGCAGAAGGAAGTGTGAAATACCGCGGCATGAATCTTCACAGACTGAGTGAGAAAGAGCAGTTTGTCTTCAACCGCAAGCTGCAGATGATTTTTCAGGACCCCTATGCTTCACTGAATCCGCGCATGACCGTTCGAGAGATCATTTTGGAGCCGATGGAAATTCACAATCTTTACAATACTCATAAAGCGCGGCTCCTGGTCGTGGACGAGCTGCTTGAGGCGGTGGGACTTCACCCCGATTTTGGCAGCCGCTACCCCCATGAATTCAGCGGGGGACAAAGACAGAGAATCGGGATTGCCAGAGCACTGTCGCTGAATCCTGAATTTATCGTAGCGGACGAACCGATTTCTGCACTTGATGTCTCTGTTCAAGCACAGGTGGTCAACCTGCTGAAGAGGCTTCAAAAAGAGAAAGGGCTTACGTTTTTATTTATTGCCCACGATCTTTCGATGGTGAAGCATATTAGTGACAGGATCGGTGTCATGTACTTAGGGCACATGATGGAAATCACAGAGAGCGGCACTTTGTATCGCGAACCGCTGCACCCCTATACAAAAGCGCTATTATCCTCGATTCCGATTCCTGATCCTGAGATGGAGGACAAGCGTGAGCGCATTCTCTTAAAAGGGGAGCTTCCGAGCCCCGTCAATCCCCCGAGCGGCTGCGTGTTTCAGACACGCTGTCCGGAGGTGATGCCTGAATGCGGGAAATTCCGTCCGCAGCTTCAGGAAATTGAAGCGGGCCGATTTATCGCTTGTCACTTGTATCAAAATGCTGAAACGTCAGGAAAGCTGAGATAGACAAAAAAGACTGGCGTTTGGAGCCAGTCTTTGCTTTACTCATTGATGTAAAAATGTCACACAAACAGGATAAGGGACAGAAACAGTTGATGGAAGCACTGTCAATCGACCGGTTTCTTTGTCTCGTTCAAATAGGACAAGGTTGCCTGTTTCTTCATTTGAAGCCACAAGGAACGCTTCCGTTGGATCAAGTGCAAAGTCACGAGGCCAGTTTCCTTCTGTTGATACTCTTTCCACGAAAGCCAGCTCGCCTGAGTATTGATTTATTTCAAATACAGCGATACTATCATGGCCGCGGTTTGCGACGTACACAAAACGGCCGTCCTGTGTGACACAAATTCCGCTTCCTTGGCTATTATCAGTGAAATCATCAGGGATCGCTGAGACAACCTGAATTTCTCTAAATTCGCCTGGTGTTGGATTGTATTCAAGCGCAATCACTTCATTGCTTAATTCTGTCATCACATATGCGTATTTTTCTTTCGGATGAAAGGCGATATGGCGAGGACCTGCGCCGGGAGCGAAGGAATGGCTTCCGAATTCGGTCAATTCGCTGTCTTTCATTTTATAGGTGTACAGCTTATCGGTCCCTAAGTCAATCGCTACGACATAGTTATGCTCAGGTGTGAATCCCGCGTAATGTGCGTGTGGTTTTTCCTGTCTTTCGTGCGGTCCTTTTCCTGTGTGAGCGGCTTCTGAAGAAAAGGATTGCAAGCTTCCGTCTTTCTGGATCGGAAAAGCATGCACCTTACCGCTATGGTAATTGGAGGTCAGTACAAATTGATTTTGATCATCAACGCTTACATGGCATGGTGATGGACCATCAATTAACTGATGATTCAGAAATGTCAATCCGCCGCTGTTTTTATCGATTTGATAGGCGGCGACTCCGCCTTGGCCGTCTGTTTTTTCAATGGAATAAAGAATCGTGTTGTCTTTATTCGGCGTCACATATGTCGGGTTGCCCAGCTTAGCGGCAAGCTTTGGCTCGCTGAGTGTTTTTTTCTCAGTATCAAGCTCAAATGAATAAATTCCTTCGCTTCCGCCTTTTGTATACGTTCCAACATATCCTATGTATTTTGTCATGCGATATCCCCCTTAAAAAATGATGTCATCTCTATTCTAACGCATCTTAATAAAATAAGCTGTTCAAAACATGTAAAAGGGGAAGATTCTTCATTCATCACGAAGAAGCGGCATCGTACAGCATCTGAAGGAGCCGCCTGATTTAATAATTTCTGACAGGTCAATTTCAATGATGTGATAGCCTCTTTCCGATAACTGTTGATTTACATGGCGGTTGCTAGGGAGGCTGATGATCGTTTTTCTCCCGATTGACAGGACATTGGTGCCAAGCGCAAATTGTTCGTCCTCAGGCACCTCAATGAGATCATAGCGTTTTGCCAGCATATCTGTCGCCTCAGATTCAAGGGCTTGTGGATAAATGAGCGCTTCGCTTTCAGATATAATGTTAAATACACAGTCTAAATGTAAAAATTTCTCGTGAAGTTTTACAGGAACGATCGTATAGTCAGGCAGCGCCTCTTCCAGCTGGCCGATAGCTGACAAGTCAGTGCGTTGGCTGATTCCGACATAAACAATGTCACCATCGATAATAACATCCCCGCCTTCAATGCTAGTATCAAGCATACGGGTGTAAGAAATGTCTTGACTGTGAAAAAATTCTGTTATGACGGCTTCTTCTCCTTGGCGAATCGGTTCAGTCATGCTCGAGAGAAAGACTTTTTCTCCAATAACAAACCCTATATCCCGGGTGAAGACTTGTTCTGGGAGTCCCTCGCGGACGGGCAATAGAATGACTTCGATGTTATGTGACCTGAGTGCTTCAACTAAGCGGCTGTGCTGATCTATGGCGGTTTTAACATGAATATTGTCTTCTTCAAAATGTTTCTGGGTTTCGTTTATGATATTTTTTATGGTCATATGCTCGGGCTTGCATAAAATGACTTTCTGAAGTGTGCCGTATTCCGTTTGGCATCCTGTTTTGTGCTGATGTTTCTGGATGGATACATCCATTGTTTCTCCTCCTGACTGTGTGAAGAATACATTTATTATTCCCTTAACATGAAAATGATTAAACGTTTTAATAAGAAAACCTGACAGGTAATTTTAAATTTTAGACAAATGGATGAGAATATTGTTTAATAGGAGAATATGAGTGTACTTTTGCAAAACGATCAGACATCAAAGGGGAGAAAGGTATGGAGACACCAGAAACAAAATATTGCAAAGAATCAAAGGTTGTAAAAACTTGCAGGGTGTTCCCGCTTGATACAAACAACCATAATACCCTATTTGGCGGAAAATTAATGAGTTACATTGACGACATTGCGTCTATTTCTGCGGCGCGCCATTGCAGACAGGAAACCGTAACAGCTTCAATGGACTCTGTGGATTTTCTCAAGCCGATCGGGCAAAAGGAATCTGTCTGCCTGGAGTCCTATGTGACATGGGTCGGCACATCCTCGATGGAGGTGTTTGTAAAAGTCATTAAAGAAAACCTGATGACTGGTGAAAGGGAGCTCGCCGCTACATCCTTTTTGACATTTGTTGCATTAGATTTAAATGGTAAGCCGTTGCCTGTACCGAGAGTTGTACCGGAAACAGAAGAAGAAATGATGCTACATAATACAGCGGTTCAGCGCGCCAGCCATCGAAAGAATCGCAAAAAACACAGCCAGGCGCTTGCAAATGCGCTCGGAATTGAAAAGCCATGGTAAAGCAATAAAGCAAAACCCAAAACAGATCATCTGTTTTGGGTTTTTTTGCGCTTTTCATCTTTCTGATGGTTAGTTCGTTTTTGCTAGGGGACGATATAAAAAAGCAACAATTGTCACGTTAAATTGATAATTTTGTGACAACTTTATTAAAGATTCATTTTATATATATCTTTTAGTCGTTACATCATGTATTTTAAAGATATATTCTAAATACATCTTTTGAAAGGATTGTTTATACGATGTTAGATAACAAAACAATCGAAATTATTAAAAGCACTGTACCCGTATTACAACAGCATGGAGAAACGATTACTGGCCGTTTCTACGATTTGATGTTCCAAGACCACCCAGAGCTTTTGAACATTTTTAACCAAACAAATCAAAAAAAGAAAACTCAGCGCGCTGCCCTTGCAAATGCTGTTATAGCAGCAGCGGCAAATATTGACCAGCTCGGAAATATCATTCCGGTCGTCAAACAAATCAGCCATAAGCACCGCAGCATCGGGATTAAGGCTGAACATTATCCGATCGTCGGCAAATATTTGCTGATTGCCATTAAAGATGTTCTGGGCGACGCTGCGACACCAGACATTATGCAGGCATGGGAGAAAGCGTACGGCGTAATCGCTGATGCATTTATCGGAATTGAAAAAGACATGTATGAGCAGGCGGAGCAGCAAGCCGGCGGCTGGAAGGAGTATAAGCCATTTGTCGTTGCGAAAAAAGAGCAGGAAAGTAAAGAAATCACATCCTTCTACCTGAAACCGGCAGACGGCAAGCCGTTACCTGAATTTAAAGCAGGACAGTATATCAGCATCAAAGTGCGGATTCCTGATTCTGAATATACGCATATTCGTCAATACAGCCTGTCAGATATGCCGGGTAAAGACTATTATCGAATTTCAGTGAAAAAAGACGGTGTCGTGTCTACTCATTTACACGATGGAGTGCGTGAGGGAGATTCAATAGAGGTCAGCGCACCTGCAGGAGACTTCATTTTAGATTCTTCAGCACAAAAAGATCTTGTTTTAATCAGTGCCGGGGTTGGCATTACACCGATGATCAGCATGCTGAAAACGTCTGTTTCCAAGCAGCCTGAACGGCCGATTTTATTCATTCATGCTGCGAAAAACAGTGAATATCACGCATTGCGCCATGAGGTGGAGGAAGCGGCAAACCATTCTTATGTCAAAACAGCTTTTGTGTATCGAGAGCCGACAGAGGAAGACCGTGCTGGTGATCTTCAATTTCATGAAGGGCAGATTGATCAGCAGTTCCTCAAAGAACTGATTGCCAACACTGATGCGGATTATTACATTTGCGGTTCATCATCATTTATTACCGCAATGCATAAACTTGTAGAAGAACTCGGATCAGCGCCGGAGTCTATCCATTATGAGCTGTTCGGCCCGCAATTAAGCATAGCGCAGTCCGTGTAAACACATACATGTAAACTCTTCTCCTTTCAAGAGAAGAGTTTTTTTATTGAAATAGGGACAATGCTTTTTTCACCATCTGGACAATCACTGATCCACCGCCGCTTGGGCAAACACGATTTTGCTTTCTTACATCGTCCTCAGCCAGTCATGCTCCATTTTCAGTTCTAAACCCGCTGGCTTGATGTAAGACTCGTTAAATGGACATTCGTTTGCATACATTTCTTTCTTGTTGAGCTTCCAAACTTCACTTTCTATAATGCTTTGTGCAACTGGACTTTAGCAGCGGTATGATGCATAAAGGTTTTTCCTCTTGGAGACACTAGGCTCGATATGACGAGCGGATGGAGGTAACGGTCAGTGTTATGGATGGTCTGGGTATTTTTACTGAAGCCAGTTATCGTATTTTTAATTGCCTATATTTTGTTTCGGCTTGCCGGTAAAAAAGCCGTATCGCAAATGAATAATTTTGATTTGCTTTTGACCTTCGCAATCGGAACCATTATTAGTGAGCCGATTCTTACATCCAAGCTGCCGATGTCGATTTATTATGCGGGCTCTTTTTTGGTGCTTTATCTGCTGATGAGCAAGCTCTCTCTTTCTAATAAATGGCGCTGGCTGCTGGTCGTAAGCCCGACTGTCTTAATCCGAAATGGAGATATTGATGAACACGGACTGCGTAAAGAAAGGCTGACGATTAATGAACTGCTCGGCAAGCTGAGGGAAAAAGGCTATGCTGATCCGGCCGACATTGACCTAGCCATTATTGAAGAAACAGGAGAAGTCAGTGTTATCCCCAAAAAAGAAGCGAGAGCGGTGCAGGTGCGGGATTTACATATGGAAGCTGAACGGAATTTTATCCCGATTCCGCTCATACTTGATGGCGAAATCCTTGATCATAATTTGAAATACCTCCAAAAAAATCGATCATGGCTATTTGAGAAGCTTGAGGAAAAAGGATACAGCCCTAAATTACTGTCCTCGATCACGCTTGGCACGATGAATGCCCGCGGTGATGTATCGCTTGATTTGAATACCTCAAATGAACCGCAGCATGATCCTTATTTATATAAACCGGGAAATAACAATTAAGATTGCTCTCTAGTTTTAACGAGAGCTTTTTTCTTTTTTAAAAGGGAATTTTTGTTTGGCGTCAAATGTACCTAGTTAGGAGGGGAACTGAACATGAAGGACTTATCTATTAGACACGGTATGGCGCCGACGGTCAGTCTTCTGTATTCCGCAGTGGAAGAAAACAGTCTCCGTCTGGCTTCTATCGTAGGTCACATGACACACAGTGAACTTTACTATAAGGGGCGCTGCCAAACAAAAAACAGCACGGCCCAGCTTTTGCATCATATCACAAATGTTGATATCAGATGGGTCTGGCGAATCAAGGAAAACCGGATACCGGATCATATTGAACAGGCATACGGCTCGATGACAGATGAAAGCGGACGGCTGCTAGAACCGGTGAATCAGCCCGGATTAAATGAGCTCCTGAAAAGACATCAGCTCGTGGAAAATGAGCTGAAATCGGTTTGTCACACCTTAACTGAAAATGATTTGCATCAGCCGCTAATTTTCGATAGCGACACCGCGACCGTACGGTGGGGCATTTGGCATATGGCGGATCATAACCGCTATCATCAAGCACATATTGAAGCTCTCAAAAAAGAATGGAAGCAGGATGCGGCGAAATATGAGCGCTAAAACGAAACTTGTGACCGATCGCATTCGCTTGCGCTGTGTGGAAGACCGGGATCAAGCCTCTTTGTTTGAGCTTTTTAACGATCCTGACGTCATGAAATATTATTCCGGTTTAAAAGATAAGAGGCAAACCCGAGAGTGGATCAACTGGAACAAAAGAAATGAAAAAGGGTACGGCGTCAGTTTGTGGATTGCCGAAGATAAGCGGACAGGGGACTTTTTAGGACAATGCGGCATCGTTCCCCAGCAGGTCGAAAATCAAACAATAATGGAAATCGGCTATATGTTTGCCCGCCGCCACTGGGGAAACGGCTATGCGCACGAAGCGGCTCGGGCATGCCTTGACTACGGCTTCAACGAGCGGCAGTTCGGCAAAATGGCGGCATTGATTGACCCGGATAACACAGCGTCCATACGGGTAGCGGAGAAAATCGGCATGTTTTATGAGAGGACGATCAGAAAGTGGAATAAACCGATCGCGGTATATGAAAGAAAATCTTACAATTGAAAGAAAAAGTCAAGTTATAGTATCATAATATCAGATAAAGTTTTCTAGGGTTCCGCATGTCAATGGATATGGTCTGGTCCGAGAGAAAACACATACGCGCAAATAGAGGCGTGTATGCACACGGAGGGAAAAAAGCCCGGGAGAGTCAATCTCATGTGAGACGACTGTCCGGGGTTTTTTTGTTTTCAGTAAATCTGATCAGAAAGAAAGGAATGACTTGAAATGAAATGGGGATTGGTCGTGCTTGCTGCCATTTTCGAGGTTGTTTGGGTAGTAGGTTTAAAGCACGCTGACTCAGCCTTAACATGGAGCGCCACTGCCGTTGGCATCATAGTCAGCTTTTATCTTTTAATGAAGGCGGCAAACCGTCTGCCTGTCGGGACCGTATATGCCGTCTTTACTGGACTTGGCACGGCAGGAACGGTGCTGAGTGAAATTATTCTTTTTCATGAGCCGGTTGGGTGGCCGAAACTTTTGTTAATTGGTGTGCTCCTAGTCGGTGTAATGGGGTTGAAGCTTGTGACACAGGATGGGACAGAGGAAAAAGGAGGCGAGGCGTAATGCTGCATTGGATCAGTTTATTGTGCGCAGGCTGTATGGAAATGGCCGGCGTGGCCCTTATGAATCAATATGCGAAGGAAAAAAGCGTGAAATGGGTGCTGTTGATCATTGTTGGTTTTGCCGCCTCATTTTCCTTGCTGTCGTATGCAATGGAAACCATTCCGATGGGCACGGCTTACGCTGTCTGGACAGGCATTGGCACAGCAGGCGGCGCACTCATCGGGATCCTTTTTTACAAGGAGCCGAAGGACGCCAAACGAATCTTCTTTATCGCCTTGATTTTATGCTCGGCCGTTGGTTTAAAAATTCTGTCATAAATTGATTTTTATCAAATCTTCAGTATAATGGATAAATAGTTTAGACTTACAAAGATAAAGAGGGATTATTCATGAAATCATATATGGCTCAGCGGTTAAACGATTATCGTGACGGAAATGAGGATAAAGGGCGCCTTTTGGTCAGCTGTCCCGATCAGCCGGGGATTGTCTCAGCGGTTTCCGCGTTTTTATTTGAACACGGCGCCAATATTATAGAATCCAATCAATATACGACAGACCCAGAAGGCGGCCGATTCTTCCTGAGAATCGAATTCGACTGCAAGGGCATTCGTGAGAAAAAAGAAACCTTGCGGAAGGCATTTGCGTCTGTTGCAGAAACATTTGACATGACGTGGAGCTTAACATCGGCGAGCGAGCTGAAGCGTGTCGCCATTTTTGTTTCAAAGGAGCTTCACTGCCTGCATGAGCTGATTTGGGAATGGCAAACCGGCAATCTCATGGCGGAAATTGCTGTTGTCATCAGCAATCATGAGGAAGCGAGAGAGCTGGTTGAAAGGCTGGATATTCCATTCCACTATATGAAAGCGAATAAAGACATCAGAGCGGAAGTCGAAAAGAAGCAGCTTGAACTGCTTGAGCAATATAAGATTGATGTGATCGTGCTTGCACGCTACATGCAGATCTTAACCCCTGACTTTGTTTCCGCTCATCCGAATCGCATCATCAATATTCATCATTCATTCCTGCCTGCTTTCATCGGCGCGAATCCGTATAAACGGGCTTACGAGCGCGGCGTAAAACTGATCGGCGCGACATCTCACTATGTCACAAACGATCTTGATGAAGGACCAATTATTGAACAGGATATTGAGCGCGTCGACCACCGTGATAATGCGGAAGCGCTAAAAAACATCGGAAGAACAATTGAGCGAAGCGTGCTTGCCCGTGCTGTGAAGTGGCATTTGGAAGACCGCGTTATCGTGCACGAAAATAAAACAATCGTCTTTAATTAGACTGCAAGAGCCCGCGCCTGCGGGCTCTTTTTGGTGGCGAAAAACCTTGACAAGCGGCCGTTTTCTTTGCATAATATAAAAAAATCATTGAGCGTTGAAGAGGATTAGTAAGCAGACCTTTCTGCGACAGAGAGCAAAATGAATCGCTGAAACATTTTGCCGCATGAAACCTGCCGAACCTGCCTTGGAGTCTTAGGGGGAAAACCTAGGCGCGTAACCTGGCGTTACAGGAAAGCGGAGCGTGCATCAGCGCGCTCAATCAAGGTGGTACCACGGAAACCCATTTCGTCCTTATGAATCAGGATGAAATGGGTTTTTTTATTGCAAGTTGGCTGGCGAAGAGCCGCGGAGGAGAATAAATGAAAAAACAAAGAATAGTAGTGAAAATAGGAAGCAGCTCGCTTACGAACAGCAATGGGAGCATCGATGAGTCGAAAATCAGAGAGCATGTTCAGGCCATTACTTTGTTGAAAAAAGCGGGACATGAAATCATTCTAATTACCTCGGGAGCTGTAGCGGCAGGATTTGCCTGCCTCGGCTATCCATCCCGTCCTGTGACCATTAAAGGAAAACAGGCAGCGGCAGCGGTCGGACAAACATTATTAATGCAGCAATATATGAATCAATTCAAACAATACGCACTGACTCCAGGGCAGATCCTTTTAACGAGAAATGATTTTTCGAAGAGAGAACGGTATCGAAACGCGTATGCGACGATTATGGAATTACTGGAACGGGGTGTCGTTCCGATTATCAATGAAAACGATTCAACATCTGTAGAAGAATTGACATTTGGGGATAATGACATGCTTTCTGCGTTAGTCAGCGGATTAATTCATGCGGATCAGCTCATCATTCTCACTGATATAAACGGGCTGTATGATGCCAATCCGGCTGAAAATCCTGAGGCGAAACGATTTGATGAGTTGCCGGAGATCACGCCCGAATTACTGGGATATGCGGGCTCAGCCGGATCAAAGGTCGGCACCGGCGGCATGAGATCAAAGCTGTTAGCCGCTCAAACCGCGCTGTCTCTTGGGGTGAAAGTATTTATTGGAACTGGCAGCGGAGAGCAAAAGCTTGCGGACATTTTGGAAGGGAGGGGAGACGGCACATATATCGGAGACAAGGAATTGTCCTCTGTTAACAATACGAGACAGTGGATTCAATTCCACTCGCCGATAGCAGGAGAGATTCTTATTGATGCGGGTGCCGAGGAAGCGATGATCCATAACGGGAGCAGCTTGCTGCCGGCTGGCGTCATAGGCGTAAATGGAAACTTTCCGAAAGGGGCGGTCGTCGAAGTCAGGGGACCGGGCGGCGTGATCGGCAAAGGCCAGACACATTACACCTCCGAGGAGATTATGGAGGCCAAAGGCAAACGAAGTCATGAACTGGATGTTGAGAAAACGTTTGAGGTTATTCATAGGAATGACTGGGTCCATTTAAAAGACTGGGAGGCGGAAAAATGAGCGAGGTTTCTGTAAAATCAAAGCAGGCGAAAGAAGCGGCAGCCGAAATGATCATGAAGACAACGGACGAGAAGAATGAGGCGCTCAGTCTCATTGCAAACGGACTCCGCAACGAACTGGATTTTCTCTTGTCAGAGAATGCAAAAGACATTGAGAACGGAAAAGAAAATGGGTTCACACCGAATATCATTGACCGTCTCACACTGGATGAAAAACGCATTCGTGATATCGCAGACGCGGTGGAGCTCTTAATAGACTTGGCAGACCCGGTAGGCGAATCTCTTGAAACGATTGAAAAGGAAAACGGCCTGTTTATTGAAAAAATCCGCGTGCCGCTCGGTGTTGTCGGAATGATTTATGAGGCGAGGCCAAATGTCACAGTTGATGCGGCTACCCTCTGCTTGAAGACAGGAAACGCGGTTGTCCTGCGGGGGAGCTCCTCAGCCATTCACAGCAACAAAGCGCTCGTCAGTGTTATTCACAGAGCACTTGAGCAATCAGCCCTTCCGATGAACGCTGTGCAGCTGATTGAGGATACGAGCAGAGAGACGGCAAAAGAGCTCTTTACGTTAAATGATGGTTTAGACGTATTGATCCCGCGCGGAGGCAAGAAGCTGATCGATCTCGTTGTCAAAGAATCAACCGTTCCTGTATTAGAAACCGGTGCCGGAAACTGCCACATTTTCATTGATGAAACGGCCAAATCGCAAATGGCAGAAAGGGTTGTCGTAAACGCCAAAACGCAGCGCCCTTCCGTATGCAATGCGATTGAATCGTTGCTGATCCATAAAGCATGGGCGAAGCAGCATGGGAAAGAATTGCTGGCGCAGCTGGAAAACGCAGGGGTGGAGATTCGCGGCGATAAATTTGTATGCGAGCTTCACCCTTCAAGCAAACAAGCGTCAGAAGAAGATTGGGAAACTGAATTTTTGGCGCCGGTTATTAGCGTAAAGACGGTTGCGAACGTTCAAGAAGCTGTGAAGCATATTCAACAATACGGCACCAATCATTCTGAAGCCATTTTAACTGAAAATGGAAAAAACGCGGCTTATTTTCAAACGGCTGTTGATGCTGCGGCTGTCTATCATAATGCATCAACCCGTTTCACAGACGGTTTTGAATTCGGCTACGGAGCCGAAATCGGCATCAGCACGCAAAAACTTCATGCAAGAGGGCCGATGGGACTTCCTGCACTGACTTCTACAAAATACATCATTAAAGGAACAGGACAAATCCGCGAATAGCGGGTAAAAGGCTTATCTCATAACGGGATAAGCCTTTTTTATACGGGGAAAATTGACACCGGCATATATATTGTGTAAAATTAAATTGTACACAATATATATAGGAGGCTACAAACATGAGTCAGCCATTATTTACAGCAACTGTATCAGCGGTAGGAGGAAGAGAAGGAAAGGTGATTTCATCAGACCGCGTTCTTGAACTTGATGTCGCAATGCCCGGAACACCGAGAGCGAAAAAGTTAGAAAAAGCGACAAATCCGGAGCAGCTGTTTGCGGCAGGTTACGCAGCTTGCTTTGACAGTGCCCTGCAGCTTGTTGCAAGAACAGAACGGACGAAAGTAGAGACAGAGGTGACAGCGCATGTCAGCCTGTTAAAAGATGAAGCAGATCAAGGCTATAAACTGGGTGTGACGCTGCAAGTAAAGGGAAGAGGAGTCAGCGTCTCAGAATTACAGACATTAGTGCAAAAAGCACACGGCGTTTGCCCATACTCAAAAGCAACCGCCGGAAACATCGATGTTACGCTTGAAATAGCTGAATAAGAGAAAAAGAGGATGCCTCGTATAAGGCATCCTCAATTTTTTTGATGAAGTGTTTCCAGCAATGTATATAGAACAGATTTTAACTGCTTCAGACTCTCTCCGGACTGTTTTGAGAGCCCCAGGATTGTTTCTGGTATGTCAGCCGCTTTTTCTTTTAATGACTCCCCGTCCTCTGTCAGGCTGATCAACACGGACCGCTCATCCTCTTCAGACCTTTTTCTCGCAATCAAATGTTGCTGTTCCATTCGTTTTAGCATGGGAGTAAGTGTCCCTGAATCTAAATACAGCAGCTCGCCCATTTTTTTGACAGTAAGCGTTTTATGTTCCCATAACAAAAGCAAGGCCAAATATTGAGGATATGTCACATTCAGCTTTTCAAGCAGCGGCTTATACTGCTTTGTCATTTCCCGCGAACTCGCATAAAGCAAAAAACATAGCTGATTTTCCAATTTCATATGGTCAAATTCATTTTCCATCTTGTTCACCAACTCTTTCTGACATTCCATTCTATTGTAGCTGAAAAACTTCATTTTTCCTATTCTCGGCAAACATAGCATGTTTAAAAAGATCTGAAAGGGAAATATAACAACTAGACATAAATAAGGAGGCTGAATACAAATGGCATTATTTACAGCAAAAGTAACCGCGCGAGGCGGACGGGCAGGACATATTACATCAGATGACGGCGTTCTGGATTTTGATATTGTGATGCCAAATGCCAAAAAAGACGGCCAAACCGGTACAAACCCGGAACAGCTCTTTGCGGCAGGGTATGCAGCATGTTTCGGCGGCGCGCTCGAACATGTTGCCAAAGAACAAAATATTGAAATTGACTCCGAAATCGAAGGGCAAGTCAGCCTAATGAAAGATGAAACTGACGGTGGGTTTAAAATCGGCGTCACACTTGTTGTAAACACGAAAGGTTTGGATCGTGACAAAGCCCAAGAGCTTGTCAATGCGGCTCATGAATTCTGCCCTTATTCAAAGGCAACAAGAGGAAATGTTGATGTGAAACTAGAATTGAAATAATGACTGGCATCCTGAGGATTCTCAGGATGTTTTTTTGTGTAAGCGTGCGGAACTGGCATGATCTTTTCGAAGTGTGAATACAAGTAGTATAGGTGAATTCACACTAGTGAAAAGGTGAGAACATGAAAAGACCAAAGCTGTCAGTATGTATGATTGTGAAAAATGAAGAACGCCATATCGCTCGCTGTTTAGAAAGTGTGCAGCATGTTGCTGATGAAATCATCGTGGTTGATACCGGATCAAACGATCGCACGAAAGACATTTGCAACAGCTTTCTTGCCAAAATATACGATCATCAATGGAAACAGGATTTTTCAGAGGCGAGGAATGTCAGCCTGCAGCATGCCAAGGGAGAATGGATTCTGGTGTTAGATGCCGACGAAGAACTAGACCTCGATACGGGCAGCCTGTTGTCTTCACTGCTGACTGACAGCCTGCCGTCTCTCGGTTATATGAAGGTTGTGAACTATACAGGGAAGGAATGGGATGAAAATGAAGCATTTGAACAAAGACAGCCCAGGCTGATCCGCAACCAGCAAAACATATCGTTTATGGGAAGGATTTGTGAAAAGCTGGAGGGAGAAGAGGGAAGCGCCGCTTTCTCGCTTCCATGTATCATTCACCATTACGGGTATTTAGAGCGGGAGGCAAAGCAAAAGCATCAGCGCAACATGAGCTTATTAAAAATGGAATTGCTGCGTGCCTGCGCTGATTCATCCCTCCTTTATCAGAAAGCAGCTGAGTATGGCAGAGGGAACGAATATGATAAAGCCCTTCGGCTGGCAGCGGATTGCATCAATGAATGTAGAAGAAAAAAGAACATACC
Organism: Bacillus sp. SKDU12; assembly: GCF_010093085.1. Taxonomy (GTDB): domain Bacteria; phylum Bacillota; class Bacilli; order Bacillales; family Bacillaceae; genus Bacillus; species Bacillus mexicanus. Next base: position 93,385 of record NZ_MSRC01000003.1, read on the forward strand.
GCCGCCTGCTATCTATTATTTAAAGTATAAATTATTAATTGACGCAGGACGGTACAAAGAGGCGGAACAGGATATTAATGAGGCGCTGAGGCATTATCCAGATTACTGCACTCTTCACTATTATAAAGGGATCGTGATGTATAAGCTTAAACAAATAAGTGAAGCAGTTACAGCGTTTAAAGCTTGTCTGCAAAGCGATAGTGAACATCATCAGTACATACAGGTAAAAGGAGCGGCCGATTATAGATCAAGCTGCTGGCTCGGAGTCTGTTATGCTGAATTGCGTCAGTTTAGGAGTGCTATTTTGTATACGCAAAAAGCGCTGAAAGCCAATCCGCAGTGTGTACGGGCGCAACAGCTTCTCAGCGAATTAACAAAGGATCAGGGCGCACATGCCTGATCTTTTTAATATTCTTTTTTATTGGCAACATTCCGCCATGCCTGAAACGGAGATAAATATTCTGTCAGAGTTACTTGATAAAAGGGGACTGTTCTTTCTTCAACAGGTTTATCAATTTCTTGATAAATGAATGAATCATCAAATCCGGCTTCGGCAGCGTCTGTGTGCTCCGCCGCATAGAAAACGGCTTTCGGCCGGGCCCAATAGATGGCGCCTAAGCACATGGGGCAAGGTTCGCAGCTCGTATACAAAATGCAGTCATCTAGCTGGTATGTTCCAAGTGCTTGGCATGCGTTTCGAATCGCTGTCACTTCCGCATGGGCAGTCGGATCATTACTTGTTGTGACGTTGTTCTGTCCCTCGGCAATAATGGCTCCGTCTTTCACAATAACGGCTCCAAAAGGACCGCCAATTCCTGCATTCACTCCGTCACGGGCGAGAGCGACAGCCCGTTTTAAGAATTTATCATGATTCATCCCAAACCCTCCTGTCTGTCAATTAAGTGTTATAAGTATAGCCGAAAAAAGGGCAAAGAACATTCTCAAAAAAGTGCAAAATAAACAAAGTATTTGGGGGATTTGCTAAGATAAGAGGAGAAAAGAGGAGGGGTAATCATGGTGCATTTATATATTGCCAGACACGGACAGACCCAATGGAACGTAGAAAAACGGATGCAGGGCTGGATGGATTCTGATTTAACAGAACTTGGGCTGTACAATGCCCGTGCTCTTGGGGAGCGTCTGAAGGATATTGAATGGAATCAGGTATACATCAGCCCCAGCAAGCGGACAGAAGAGACAGCAAAAACAGCGCTAGGATCGCGCAGTCCCCTGCTGGTGATAGATCATATGTTCAGAGAAATGTCACTGGGCTCATGGGAAGGGAAAAAACAAGAGGATATTGAAAGGGACGAACCAGATCTTTTTCACGCTTATTTTCATTATCCCGAAGCTTATCGCCAGCAGGGAAGTGAAACGTTTTTTGACTTTGAAAACCGGGTAAGGCTAACGCTCCAAACGATTTTAGACAGCCATTCTTCCGGTAATGTTCTCTTGGTTACCCATTCTGTCTTTATATTAATGCTGTTAAATATCATAAAGGGAAGACGCGTTAATGACATATGGAATTCTGCTTACATACATGATACATCATTGAGCCTTGTGGAATTTGATGAAAATGGAACAGCCGACATAATAATAGAAGGGGACGGGAAGCATCGGAAACCGATTTCCGCTTTCTAATAGAAAAAACCATCTGCCAGAGGCAAGATGGTTTCTATTTTATACAAGCTGTGTCTGTTGGGCTCTTGCCTGTTTGGCGGCTTCAACCATGTTTTTCAATGCTGCAACTGTTTCTTCCTGCTGTCTTGTTTTCAATCCGCAGTCCGGATTTACCCAGAAGCGGTCAGTCGGACAGACGGCAAGTGCATCAACGATAATGTTATACATTTCTTCAGTTGACGGCACTCGAGGACTATGAATATCATATACACCAAGGCCGAGCCCTTTCAAATACGGATGGTCTTTTAAGTAATCTAAAAATCCTCCGTGGCTTCTGCTGTGTTCGATTGTAATCACATCGGCATCAAGATCATTGATCGTATCAACGATATCTTCGAAGTTGCTGTAGCACATATGTGTATGAATTTGCGTCTCGTTTTTCACGGAAGAAGTGGTTAATCTGAATGCTTCTGCCGCCCAAGTTAAATACTCATCCCAATCACGGTTTTTCAATGGAAGGCCTTCGCGCAGCGCCGGTTCATCGACTTGGATGATTTGAATGCCTGCGTCTTCAAGGGCTTTTACTTCTTTGCGAAGGGCAAGCCCAATTTGGAAGGCGATTTCTTTTCTCGATATATCATTTCGAGGGAAAGACCAATTTAAGATTGTAACAGGGCCCGTCAGCATTCCTTTCACATGCTTGGAAGTCAATGACTGTGCATAGACTGTGTCTTTCACTGTCATCGGTTCAATAAATTCAACATCTCCGTAAATGACTGGCGGACGGACACAGCGTGAGCCATAGGATTGAACCCAAGCGTATTTTGTGAAGGCGAAGCCGGCCAGCTTTTCACCGAAGTATTCGACCATGTCAGTCCGTTCAAATTCACCGTGAACAAGGACATCAAGCCCTAATTCTTCCTGAATGTCAATCCATCGTTTTGTTTCGGCATTGATAAAGTTTTGATACTGTTCATCAGACCACTCATTTTTCCGCCATTTTTGGCGCGCGCTCCGCACTTCAGCAGACTGCGGGAAGCTTCCGATCGTTGTCGTCGGCAAAAGCGGAAGGCCGAGCGATTCATTTTGCAGGGCTAAACGTTCTTCAAACGGAATCGGGCGCTTAAAGTCATTAGCGGTTAATTGCTCGAGCTCTTTCTTTTGTTCGGAATTTGCGCCTGTTGCAAACTGTTTGAGTGCTTGAATATCAGCTTGCGCCTGCTGAATTTGCTCACTGATCGCCGCTTTTCCTGATACTAAACCTTCTTTCAAAGCTGTCAGCTCGGCTAGCTTTTCTTTTGCGTAGGATAATCCATTCAGTAAATCCTTCTCCAAATGCTCGTCAGGGTGTTTCGCTACAGGCACATGCAGCAGGCTGCTGGAAGGCTGAATCCACAGTTCATCCACTTTAGCAATGCTGAGTATATGGAGAATGGCATCGAGACGTTCATCAAGATCCGCTTTCCAAATGTTGCGTCCGTCAATCACGCCGGCTGCCAGCACTTTGTCTGTCGGAAAACCGTGTGTTTTGAGCTGTTCCAGATTTCTGCCTTTATCGTGGACGAAATCAAGGCCAATTCCCTGTACCGGGTAAGAGATCAGCTCTTCATAAGCATCAACAGAATCAAAATACGTTTGCAAAAGCACATTCAAGGAGGAAAGCTCGCTTGTTATGCTTTCAAATAATTCTTTTGCGCTACGGACATCCTCGCTAGAAGCTGTAACAAGCGCCGGCTCATCAATTTGAACCCATTTTACGCCTTCTTCCTCAAGCTCTTTTAACAGCTGTGCATATAACGGGACAAGGCGTTTTTGGATTGCTTTTGCTTCAGATGGTTCATAGCCTTTGGCAAGCGTGACAAACGTATAAGGGCCGACAATCACCGGTTTTGTCTCAACACCGTATTCCTGTTTGATCCTGCGGTAATCTGTGAGCTGTTTGTTTCGTGTCAGCCGGAACTCAATGCTTTCGTCATATTCAGGAACGATGTAATGGTAGTTTGTATTAAACCATTTTGTCATTTCACTGGACACGGCATCTTTTATTCCGCGGGCAATAGCGAAGTATGTATCGGTAGCGTCAGTCAAATGTCTGAATCGTTTCGGAATCCAGTTGAAGCTGACTGCTGTGTCGAGTACATGATCATACTGTGTGAAATCAGAAACAGGCACAACATCAATCTGCTGGTCAATTTGTGTTTTTACGGCAGATAAAAACAGGTCGTCGATTTGCTTTAAAAACGTATCTTTATCATTGCTGCCTTTCCAATACGCTTCAAGCGCTTTTTTCCATTCTCTGTTCAGTCCGATTCTTGGAAACCCTACATTCGATGTTTTGATGGTTGTCATTGTTTCTCCTCCTTTATATGTAAAACACTCTCGTTAACCCGCGGATACAGGCTGCTAAGAGGTTTTCTCACAACAAAAAGCCTCTTTCCCATGAGAGAAAGAGGCTTTTCTACGTAAAACACTGCCTCTCTCATCTCTCAGACACAATCTGATGGAATTAGCACCGTGCCTTATGAGACATCAGTCTCGGCGCGAAAAGCAGTGCGCCCCATTTCACAATGGAATTACGGTCGGTTGCTGTTGGGGTCAAAAGGCCAATCCCTCGCCCAACTCTCGATAAGAGAAAATGTTATGAATTTTTTAAAAGTTAAATCATTTGTTGGTAATCTTAACAGGAATCCAAATTCACTGTCAACATAGAATCGAAAAAATATTTTACAGTATTTTCATTATATTATATAAGAAAAATAATTTTATAGGGTCAGCAAATGTGATTGCTCTGCCTGTTCTGCAAGCTCATCTAGAACAGTTAAATACAGGAATCCATTGCCTGCCAGCGTTTTAGCAATATCAAGCGGAAATGTTCTGCGGATCAGCTGTGCATAAACCTCAGATTCAGATAGCTTTCGTTGAAATGCTTCTTCTTCATAGCTTTTGATTAAAGCGAGCGCTCCGCTGACATGGGGGGCAGCCATTGATGTGCCGGTAAGCTTACCGTACTTTTTGTTAGGGAGGGTAGATAATATTTGTTCACCCGGAGCGACAAGATCAATTTCCTTATTAGCGTTTGAAAATTCTGATAATTTCCGCGCTACGGAAACAGATCCAACTGCAATGACTTCATTATATGCCGCAGGGTAGGAAAGCTCTTCTGTGCGTTCGTCGCCGTCACCTTCATTCCCCGCTGCGCAAACGATGAGCACTCCGCTTTTAACGGCATTTTTCACCGCTTCTTTCAGCTCAGGTACATCGGTTGGTCCGCCAAGAGACATTGAGATAATATCGACCTTCTGTTCTACAGCATAGTTAATGCCGTTAATAATCCATTCGTACTGTCCGCTGCCGTTTTCACCACCGAGAACCTTCACAATCAACAGGCTTGCCTCAGGGGCAACTCCAGAAATCCCGCCGTTTGAATCATTGGCTGCAACAGTTCCGGCGACGTGTGTGCCGTGTCCGTTGTAGTCGGTAATTGCATCTTCCTTGCCGCCGTCGTCATCCGTAAAATTCTTTCCGCCGATGATTTGGGTTTTTAAATCAGGATGGCTTGCGTCGCATCCAGTGTCCAATATAGCGATTTTTACATTTTTTCCTTTTACCCCTTTTGCCCACATTTCTGGCGCCTTAATCACTTTAATGCCCTCAGGAAGCTCGTTTACATCCATGATCTGCTCATTGGTCACATACGGGATCAAGCGGATTTCACCATTCATAAAAAAGCCCTCCTTTTTTATGCTTTCAAGTGGATACAAGGGTGTTACCTCCTATTATATGAAAAAAACAATCGTTCGGACAGAGTCATTTGAATCATTTTGAAAAAATAGGATCCCGTCGAAAAAACAGCTTTAATATGTATGACTGGGATTCAGCCGTCGGTCAAGTTATAATAATGTTAGGGAAAGGAGCATTGTGATGAAACTGAATGAAAAATTATATGCGTTTTTTTCAGAGCATGTGGAACAAATGGCCGAGGAATGGATTGATACAATGGAGGAAAGCGATCCGAATTCGCTTTACGCCTTACATAATGCGTCAGTAACGGAAGAATTGAAAGAACAGGATAGAGAATTTTACCGACATTTGAACTACATGTATGTTTTACCGGAAAAACAATTTCTCGAAGAATTTCAAGAGTGGGTCATTGAGCTGACGGACGATCAAAAGCATCTTAATACTCCGGTTCAGTATGTCATTCGGGAGTTTATGAGAAATCGGAGATTATATACGAAGTATTTTGAGAAGTTCGCAGAAGAAAACGAATCGGCGTTTGAACCGGGAGAGAAACAAAAATGGGCTGATTTGATTGTCAAAGTCTTTGATTTCACCATTTATACTTTCGTTGATCACGCTGAAACAAATGCCAAACAGCAATTAAACGCTCAGAGAGAAATGATATTGGAATTAAGCTCACCTGTTATTACCCTGAGCAAGTCAACAGCTTTGCTTCCGCTTGTCGGTGACATTGATACCGAACGGGCGAAGTTTATTTTGGAAAACACGCTTCAATCTTGTGCAAAAAGACGTGTGGAGAATCTGTTAATCGATCTGTCAGGTGTTGTGATAGTTGATACGATGGTCGCGCACCAAATCTTTAAATTGATCGAGGCCCTGAATTTGATCGGTGTTAAATCAACCCTGTCAGGAATCAGACCTGAAATTGCGCAAACCGCTGTACAGCTGGGAATCGATTTTTCTAATATTACAATTAAAACCAATCTTGCTCAGGCATTAAACTATCATCAATAAGAAAACTCCGCTATCGCCGATAGCGGAGTTTTTATGCTGCGAAACAGAAAAGATTCTGCGAATAACAAGTGAGCGAGGCAGCGTTCCGAGTGTTTCGGCTTATCAATGATCCGTAAAACAAATGAATCAACCTAACAGAAAGCGAGCTTGAGGAAGACGGCGGTGTTCCGTCTGCGAAATTGAAATCCATCTGCAACAAGAGAACCGAGGCAGAATATGATCTCCGCAAAGGTTGGACGTATCATTAAGCAGGGGATTTTCATGATAAGAAACCTTCTTTTGGACAATCTAAATAAAAAAGGAGGCGAAACAGATGGAAAAGAAAGAGGAGCAATATATCAATCAGGCTGAATATGTGCCCCATCCGACGAAGGAAGGAGAGTACGCTTTATTACTTCATGAAACCTATCATTTGCTATCTGAAGATGAAGAGACACAAACGACAGAATAAGGGCTTTGGCCCTTATTTTGTTTCGTAATTGTTATGAAAACGCATTAATTACTTTTTTGAGTTGACACAGCTTATTTTTTTCTGTAATCTCAGTGTGTCAATTCAATTAAAACTTCGTTAGGTGAGGCTCCTGTATGGAGATACGCTGCTGCCCAAAAATGTCCAAAGACGCCAATGGGTCAACAGAAATCATCGACATAAGGTGATTTTTAATGCAGCTGGATGTTTAGATCCTATGCCATACAGTGCTAAAGCTCTACGATTGAAGGCGCCCTGCACGCTTTTTTGCCGTGCTTCTTTCCCCTTCAATCCAGAAGGCTTTTTTTATGCCTTTAAAACGAATCTTATAAAAGGAGGTGCGGAGTATGGATTCTCCCCATTCGAGTCAATCTGAAGAAGTACCCATATACTATGACAGCGAGATAATTGATTACACGATGAGGAGACGATCTGCCGCACCTTCAGGCGAGACCGGCACGTCTCCGTAGAGGAGGTACGAGTCCCGATGATTCAAAACATGACCTACGACGAACTTATGTTACGCATCATTATTTTATTGCGAGACGGGAAAATCAGGGATTTTAGAAATGTTATTGATGAGCTTCAGCCCTATGATATGGCATTTATTTTTAAAGAAATGCCGGAGAAATACCGTGCTCGCTATTTATCTTATTTAACTGTGGATGATATTACTGATATGATCGGAGAGCTGGAACGCGAATACCAGCTTGTCGTCTTAAATAAAGTCGGAAAAACAAAAGCAACTCTTGCGATGAACAAAATGGACAACGATGACCTTGCTCAATTGCTTGAAGAAATGGACGAGGAACTGAAGGAACAGCTTTTGTCCAGCATGGAAGCGTCAGAGTCAAAAGCAGTACAGCTTTTGATGAATTATCCCGCTGACTCGGCGGGACGTATGATGACAAACCGGTATGTATGGATTCCTCAGCATTATACGGTGAAAGACGCGGTCGTCAAGCTGAAAAGCTTTGCCGAAATAGCTGAATCGATCAACTACTTATATGTCATTAATGAAAGCAAACAGCTGGTAGGCGTCCTTTCATACCGTGATTTAATTTTGGGCGAACCTGAAGAAAAGGTGCAGGATTTAATGTTTACCCGTGTCATATCTGCTGACGCCCTTCAGGATCAAGAAGAAGTTGCCCGTCTGATTGAACGTTACAATTTCTTGGCTATCCCTGTTGTGGAAGAGAACAATGTGCTTGTCGGCATTGTAACAGTCGATGATATTATCGACGTCGTTATTCGGGAGGCTGATGAGGATTATGAAAAATTTGCCGCTTCGGGTAAAGATATTACCTTTGACACAAAGGCTTACGTAGCGGCGTATCGACGCCTGCCATGGCTGATTTTGCTCTTGTTTATCGGTCTGATTTCCGGAAGCATTATCAGTTATTTTGAAGATGCCCTTCAGCAGGTTGTCGCTTTGGCGTTCTTCATGCCAATGGTGTCAGGGATGACAGGAAATACGGGAACACAATCTCTCGCGGTGGTCATCAGAGGGTTGTCTAAAGAAGAAATGAACAAAAAAACCATTTTACGCCTGATTTTCCGGGAGTTCAGAACAAGTATTTATATCGGAGCGGTTTGCTCTGTGCTGATTGCGATTGTTTCCATCTTGTGGCAGGGAAGCGCATTGCTTGGATTTGTTGTCGCTTCTTCACTGTTCTTCACTTTAATCATCGGTACGATGTCAGGAACGGTTATCCCGATTATTTTGCATAAACTGAACGTTGATCCGGCGATCGCTTCAGGCCCGCTGATTACAACGTTAAACGATATTTTGTCTTTATTAATTTACTTTGGCATTGCCACTTTATTCATACAATCATTATAAATGATAAAAGTCCGTCTCCATCGTGAGCCGGACTTTTATCATTTACCGGTTTTTATACCGAAAGTGAGCATTAAGCTGCCCTTCCAGCATTTTTTTTCGCACTTGCGGATCATTTTTCAGCATCTGTTCTTTTTTACGCATATCCTTTAAAATTTCAGCCGTCTGTACACCGTCTTCGCGTTTATTGGCAATATCCATCAGTCGCTCCACATCGGCAAAGGAATATTTTCTCGTTCCCCTCGAAGAACGCTGCGGATAAATGAGCTTTCGTTCCTCATAGTACCTGATCTGCCTTACGGACAATCCTGTCAATTCACTCACAATCCCGATTGAAATCACTTTTTTGTCTTTATAAGAATGATCTTCTGTGGCCATTTTTCCACCCCTGGATGTCTTTTGATAATAGTATATAAAAAACAAAGAGAAAAAACCTGACGCTTGTCATATTTTCTAACATTGAATAGAAGATTTATGAAAAAATACGGAAGAAAAATTAACAAGAATAATGCGTGACATACAAGTGCGTTTTATTCTTTATGTAATGAATAAACGAGGAGGAAGGATAATCATGGAGAAAGAAAAAGCAGTCTCACTGGCAAAAGAAATTATAGAGTTGGATATCAAGCGCGATGAAATGCTGGAGGCGTTTATGCAGCTTGCCGGAGAACATGCTTTTCAATTATTAAGATCAGTTCAAAACGGACTTTATCGAAAATCTTCGTAAACATAAATTCTTTACATGAAATTCATACCACGTTCATTTAAAAAGAGTATCTTTTGTATAGGATACCTCAAAATGAAGGAGGGCGCTATGAGTAATTTATTGAAATCTGCTTTAGAAAAAGAACGAAACCATTATTCTGAAAAACTCTTTCAAATCGGAGTTTATAACAAAGAAGTGATGAACAAAATGACGGTTTCTGAACTTCGGAAAGAATACGCTTATTTTTTCCGAAGCGTTCGAAATCGCAAAACATATCCTTATACAAGATAATGTATAAGGATTTTTTTCTTTCAGAAGGAATTTCTTGAATGCATAGAGAATACATATAGCAAGGGACTGGACCCTTATTATATGTAAGGGTTTTCATTATATTTTTATAAAAATCCTATATACGAGGTAGATATGATGAGATTATCGTTTAACGAAGAAGAAGTTGAGCGTGCGATGAATTTGTACAGAGTTTTTGCGAGAGCTTTCAAAAGTGTGTCCGAACATAGTATCCGTGACAGCAAAGAGCACGGATTTAACCCCACTGAATTTGCTGTACTGGAGCTTCTGTACACAAGAGGCCCGCAAAAATTACAGCAAATTGGGTCAAGACTTCTGCTTGTGAGCGGGAACGTCACATATGTCATCGACAAATTAGAAAAAAACGGGTTTTTAGTAAGGGAACAGGACCCGAAAGATAAACGGTCTGTTTACGCACATTTAACTGACAAGGGAATGGAGTACTTGGATAAAATTTATCCGATCCATGCACTGCGTATTGCGAGAGCGTTTTCAGGTCTTTCGTCTGATGAGCAAGACCAGCTGATCGTCCTGCTGAAGAAAGCTGGCATTCACAGCCAGCATTTATTGTTTCGTTAACGATTCTACACTCTCTGTTTCAGGGAGTGTTTTTTGTTACATAGTGATACACCTCTCCGCTTTTTCATGTCTAAGATCCTCTAGAAGGTTCACATTTCTTTTCTGCTGCATGATACGGATGGTCACCTCTCCAGTTTTAGCTGTGCGCTTGAGCGTTTTCTGTGAAGGCAGGAAAAAAGGTGGCGTAAACTTTTGACATGACAGTAGAGCTTTTCTTTCCTGCTGCATAATATTTCGTATAAGTTGATTCCACCACATAAGAGCTGCTTCTTGATATGTAAGTCGGAGCAATCCCGCTCCATAAAAAATCAAAGTATCCACTCACAACTGTCTTATTCGGACCGTTTCTGATTCAGCAGATCAGAAGCTTTTTTCTTTGGCTGCCCTCCTGATTTTTCAGTAGGTGAAGAATTTATAATGTCACGCTTTCCTTCTATCCGCATATGAAAAACATCAATTTTCAGATGCCAGTACTTGAGAGTCCACTTCAGCCTGCAGGGGATCGGCGACTATTTTGGTCAATAAAAATGCTTAAAAAATATGGCAACTATATTTTGAGGAGAACAATCGCAAAATATAAGGGTGTGTTTGATCATGAGGAAGGTGAAGTGATGAAAGCCTGTTTCCTCTCTATTTGGAGAGCGGTTGACCCGATTTATTTCTTTTTTTCAAGGCTGACCTTGCTTGGCAAAGATCGTAAAGGCATCTTGCGAGTCAGGCTGACGAAATACAAAGGACATCATGTCGTGCTGAGCGACGGAACACATATCAAAAAAAATGATGTGCTCGTTAAAATTCATCTCCATAACATAAAGCTGATTACAGAGCTGCAAAGCATTGAAAACGCGGTCCGAAAGGGAATCATTATCTATCAAAAAGTATATCAGTCGATGCCGATGCTCCTGGAGTACATCAACAATCATAAAAAAAGGGAAAAAATCAAAGGAATCGTTGGCATTACAATGCTTGACAAAGGCGTGGAAAGGCTCGGCTTTGATGTGGTCATACCGGTCAACCCTGTTTACAGATGCTTTAAAAAGCTTTCCCATGTGCCGATTTTATTTCTCACTTCAAAGCCAGTGAGCCTGCGGCATTTACCGCATTCATCCTATTTGTTTATTTCAACAGAAAAGCTTCAGAATATCTATCAAAAAAAAGACTGATGCCGTGATCAGCTCAGTCTTTTTTACATTAAATTTGATGAAATGTCACTTCAGGGCGGCTTCCGACACGGATATTTACACCGGTTTGTCCTAAGCCTTCACTGATATAAAACGGCTTATCGTGGTGATAATGAAGGCCTTTAATCATGTTCATGCGCACGAGTTTTCCCATTTTTACCAAATGGTACGGTTTTGGCCAGTGAATCTGCCCGCCGTGAAAATGGCCAGAAAGCAGGTAATCATAATGAACATTTTCCATATCCAAAACGATGTTTGGGTCATGTGTTAATACAAGATGATAGCCGTTTTCTAGATGCTGATAAGAGCCGGAAATACGACTGCGATTGGTACTGTAATCATCAATGCCGATAATATTGACATGCCCTGCCGCTGTCTCGATTTGAACATGCTCATTTTGCAGGGTGGTACAGCCGTTTTCCTCTAAAACACGCTTTAATCTCTGAAAGTCCTTTTCTTTCAATACATAATCATGATTGCCGAACACCGCAAACATTCCATATGCGGGCTTCAGCTTTTGCAATGCATGTAAGTAACCTGCCAGCTTCGGAATATTACGTTTTCGGTCTAGAAAATCTCCGGTAAGCGCAATGATGTCTACAGGCTGATGTTTTGTTAGCTGATACAGCTCTTCAGGTGAAACAGAAATGTTTTCTAGGTGAAGATCTGATAAATGAAGGATATTTAATTTTTTTCTGGCTGGAAGGCCGTCTTTTTGATCAATTGAAATGGTGTTGACCTTTACATCTTTTGTATTGCGATTCGCTTTATATAGAAATGGCACACACACGAGTATGGCCAACGAAAGTAAGATGATAAACAAAATATATCCCCTCCCTCTTATTAGTATAGTAAGTGATCGAACCTAATGGATAGCGGGAATTAATGGGTGATCGACAGGCTTGAGAATCAGATTGTTGTCTGATGAATGTTTTGGAAAGGAAAAGGGATAATAAATTTTGACACCTAAGGCAGAACATGCCGGATGTGGTCAGAATAACAGATGGATGTGTAAGCGATGTTACGATTAATGAGCCAACACAAAAAAGAAACATATTATCTCTGGATCGCATTATTTCTTCTATTACTGTATGTATCACCGCTTTTTATTTTAAAGGAAGATGCCCATATTCGCGTCCACGACAATTTAGATTCCAATATTGCTTGGTACAAGGTACTGGCAGATAGCGGAGAAGTCATCGGCAAGGTGGACGCTGCTATTCCGCAAATCATTAACGGGCTGCCGAGGGATGCCTTTGGCACTGAGCTGAGCGGAATTGTTTGGCTGCACGCTTTGTTTTCTTCCATGACCGCCTATGCAATAAGCCAGACGATAACAAGGGTTGTTGCTTTTTTTGGAATGTATGTGCTGTTGAAAAAACATTTCATCCCCGAGCCGAAAGCAGCCTTCATACGAATTGGCGTATCACTGGCCTTTGCTTTGACACCTTTCTGGCCTTCCGGAATGCTGAGTACACTTGGATATCCTTTGGCACTGTGGGCTTTTTTGAATATCAGAAAAGGGGATTTTTCATGGAGGGAGTGGCTGACGCTCGGCTTGCTTCCTTTATATTCAAGCTTTGTCTTAGGCTTCTTCTTTTTCTTGGCAGGGATGGCGTGCTTTTGGCTGTATGATACGATCACAAAAAGAAGATGGAATCTGACTTTTTTAGGCAGTATCGCTTTTATGACGAGTATTTATCTTTCCGTTGAGTATCGGCTTGTCTATTCAATGCTGTTTTCGCATGCACCGATGCATCGGATTGAATTCATTTCATCAAGGCATGACGTATGGCATTCTCTTCGTCTATCCGTAAAAAACTTTGTTTATGGCCATAATCATGTGATGACCGTTCATACCCTCGTCATCCTTCCGATCGTGCTGCTCGTGTTTGCAGCTTTGCTCTTTAAGCGAAACCGGACAAAGTTAGAAAATGGTTATCTGTTTTTATGTGTACTTAATTACGGGCTGTCATTATGGTATGCGTTTTGGTTTAACAAGATATGGGCGGTGCCCAAGCAGACATTTGCCTTTTTAGCTGAATTCAATTTTGCCCGTTTTCATTTTCTCCGTCCTCTCGTCATTTACGTGAGTTTTGCGCTTGCTTTATATCTCATTTGGCGAATGGGGAAAGGGTGGAAATGGCTTGTATACGCAGCAGTCGCTGCACAGCTGATGGTGCTGGCGCCTTTTAATGAAGAATATACGTATGGCGTCCACTATAATGCGCCGACATTCCGGGAGTTTTATGCATCTGAGCAATTTAAAGAAATTAAGGAATATATCGGACGCCCTCAAGATTCGTACAGGGTGGCAAGCATCGGGCTGCATCCGTCAATCGCCCAATATAACGGGTTTTACACGTTAGATACGTATAACAACCTATATCCGCTCTCATATAAATACGAATTCAGGAAAATCATTGAAAAAGAGCTGGAAAAAAATGATCGTCTAAAACAATATTTTGATGAGTGGGGAAGCCGCTGCTATCTTTTCGTTGATGAACTCGGTAAACGATATGATTTCAAGAAGAATTCCAAGAAAACGATCAGCAATCTTCAATTAAATACGGATGCATTTAAAAAAATGGGCGGACGCTATATTTTCTCTTCAGTTCCGATCAGGAATGCTGATCAAAACCATCTCGCGCTCGTTAAAATGTTTGACCATGAACATTCCGCATGGCGCATTTATTTATACGAAACAAGATAAGGAGGATATGAATTGAAACAGTCACAGCCAGTATTAACCATCGTCGTTCCATGTTTCAATGAAGAGGAAGTGTTTCAAGAGACAAGCCGTCAGCTGACAGAGGTTGTAGACAGCCTGTTTGAAGAAAAGTTAATTGCTGAAGACAGTAAAATTCTGTTTGTCGATGATGGCAGCAAAGACCGCACCTGGGCTTTGATTGCAATGGAAAGCATAAGAAACAAGAAGGTTACAGGCTTAAAATTAGCCAGCAATGTCGGACACCAAAAAGCGCTTTTAGCCGGACTGCATAAAGCGAAAAACAGATCAGACTGCGTCATTTCGATTGATGCTGATCTTCAGGACGACATCTCTGTGATTCGGGATTTTATGCTGAAATACCATGAGGGCTGTGAAATCGTTTATGGTGTCCGCCGCTGCAGAAAAACCGATACCTTTTTTAAACGCACGACTGCTTTAGGGTTTTACCGGCTTATGAATAAGCTTGGGATTACATTAATATACAATCATGCTGATTTTCGTTTAATGAATAAAAGATCTCTTGAAGAGCTCGCTCGTTATCCGGAAGCGAATCTGTTTTTAAGAGGTATTATTCCTATGATCGGCTTTAGATCTGCCGAAGTTTTGTATGACCGTAAGGAACGCTTTGCCGGCAAAACGAAATATCCGCTCAAAAAAATGCTATCATTTGCTTTTAACGGGATTACATCCTTCAGTGTTGCGCCGATTCGATTTTTTACGCTTTTAGGATTTATTTTACTTTTCATAAGTGCTGTGGCGGGAATCGGGGCGTTCGTGCAAAAGCTGCTAGGCCATACAAATGCAGGGTGGGCGTCGCTTATTATTTCCATTTGGTTTTTGGGCGGGCTGCAATTAATGGGAATCGGAATTATCGGTGAATATATCGGAACGATTTTTTCAGAAGTGAAAAGACGGCCGAAATATGCGATTGATATCGATTTGTATAATGAGCCGCTAAGTCCGCTCCAGCGTCAGGAGCGGGATCGATTGGAGAAAAAGTACAGTTGAACGCAGAGAGCTGACTTCATCAGTCAGCTCTCTGCGTGTCAGCGGCAAAACCTCGTGTTCGTTGTCAAGGCTGCGCTTCGGTGCTCATGAATTTCAACATTCGCTGTGCTCAGATGCCTCTTCAAGGGTTTTTCAATCATGCTGAAAAGATGACAAGACAAAGTCCTAAAACATAAACGTTTTAGGACTTTGTGTCGAGAAGGCGGCTAGGTGTCCTGCCTGAACGCACGATGATAGTCAGATCTTTTTCTTCAATTGATGTAAAATGGCGCTAAGAGGTTCGTCTTGTGGGTTGCGGTGAAAATGAAAAAATGGGCAGCCTTGCTTCTTGATCCGATCAACGACAGTATCGATCGTAAACATAGCGGGTGTTAAGGATGTTTGGACCTCATGCCAATAGAGCGGTGCAGCGACAGTGCCAAGCTCGTTTCCTCTTGTCGAATAAGGACAGATGATCGTTTTTCCTTCTGCATGCTGCAAATAATCAAGGTACAATTTCCCGTGCCTGTTTTTAATCAAGCGTTCTGTCGTAAAGAGCTCGGGAAATACATTGGTGCAGTACTCAGCGATCAGCTGGGTAAACTGGCGTGTTTCTTCATACGTAAATGCCTCAGGAGACAAGGGAATATAAAGCTGGATGCCTTTGTTGCCTGACAGCTTCGGATACGATGTAATGCCGAAGGAGTCAAAAAGCCTCTTCAGTTCATTTGCAGCCTGCACAGCCATGAGAAAATCATCTCGAGAAGGCGGGTCCAAATCAATAACAATCTCAGCCGGACGCCTGCTTTGAATGGTTTGAAAAGGAACGTGAAATTCCAGGGCTAACTGATTGGCCAGCCATAATAAAGTCGACATATCTTCACAGACAATATGTTCATGG
The DNA here is from genome assembly GCF_010093085.1 of Bacillus sp. SKDU12. Classification (GTDB taxonomy): domain Bacteria; phylum Bacillota; class Bacilli; order Bacillales; family Bacillaceae; genus Bacillus; species Bacillus mexicanus. The sequence continues at coordinate 109,463 of NZ_MSRC01000003.1, forward strand.
CTTCCGTCATAGAAAGTTTGAATAAAACCCGGCGCATAGTCTGGTTTGTTTTTTTGGAAAAACGATTCACTTCTTGAGCCATGCGGATAGCGGATGACGGTGACAGCGCGGTTTTTTAGAAATGGGAACATGTAGTCACTGACTTCAATCATGTATTGAATAAAATCATCTTTCGTTTTTTTATTCTTTTCAAATATGATTTTATCCAGGCTTGTGAACTGAAGCTTTGGATTGACAGGCTTGGAGCGGCGTATAACTTGAGTGTACGTGCATTCAGTCCAGTCCATCTGAAATTCAAAACCGATAAACGATACCTCTCTTAATGTACCCTGGAGAATTGTTAAGTATTGAACGGCAGCACAAATCGATGGTTCAAGCGTGAACTCTCCCGATGGTGCTTGCTGGCCATGCTGTTTCATAATCTCGCGTATAGCGTTTTTTTCCTCATCGCGCATTCCGTGTGAGACAGAGGCAATCGGTGTCATGACGCCGTTTTTTAACACAGATGCCGTCAAAAATCCATTCTTGGGGTTAAACCCTGTTATACAAACATAGGCTTGTTTAAAGTTTTTATATTTAAGCCAATCGGATGACCGCTTCTTTTCAAGCCACTTGCTGTTTGTTTTTTTCGCTACAATTCCTTCACCGTCATCTTCTGTAACCATCTCCCAAAGCGAATCAAACTGCTCATAGCAGGGGATATACTGAATGGTTTCCTTAGCATAAGGGTCGGGAGATGCGGGAAGCTTTGCTGCAGACATAAGATCGTGCAATGAGTTTTTTCTGTCCAAATACGAAAGAAATGACACATCTTTTCCGCGGCGCTCTAACAAATCAAAGGCGAGAAAGACGCACGGGCGCGCGTTTGCTGACTCCATAATCTTATTTGGCCGTTTCAAACGCCCCCGCACTTGAAGATGTTCAAAATCTGAACGGCCGGGGTTCACCAAACATACAATTTCGCCATCAAGTGTCAGCGGAAGATCTTCTTCCATATGCTGAAAGGCAGTTTGGGCAAACTGGGTGATTTCAGGAAAGGTGCTGGTAAGCTCCAAGCCATTTCTGCTGGTTAAGGTTACACCTTTAGAATGGAGGTGGAGAATACAGCGGTATCCGTCATATTTTATTTCGTAGCGCCATTCTGGTCCTATTGGCGGTGACGAAGTAAGGACAGGCTGCATGGTTAATACCATGGATTATGGCGTGCCGGAGGCTTTTTTTCTAGTTGTTTTTCGTTTTTTATTTCCGGCTCCTTTCGGTTCAGCAGTTTGGACAGGCTCAGCTTTCTTCGTTTCCTGGTTTGGCTCTCTGGTGCGGTCTATGCTGGCTTGCAAAGCGCTGACCAGGTCAATGACATCTTCACGAGGAGGCGCTTTATCTGGAGTAACGGCTGTTTCTTTATTTTCAAGCTTATCGTTGACTTTTTGCAGCAGCGCCTGCCGGTACGTATCCTCATATTTGTCAGGTTCAAACTCAGCAGTCAGCTCATCTATTAAAGTGATAGCGGTTTGCAGTTCTTTTTCATTTACATTCGATTGTTCAGGCACACCCGGGACATGGCCAGCGCTTCTGACTTCATCGGGATAATGGATAGACTCCATCACGATACAATTTTCATAAACGCGGAGAATGGCTAGCTGCTGCTTCGATCTGATTGTCATATTGGCGATGCCGATCTTTCCGGTTGAACGCAAGGCTTCACGCAGCAGGGTATAGGCTTTTGTACCGTTATCCCCGGGGCCGACAAAATAGGAACGGTTAAAATAAATCGGGTCGATTTCCTGAAGCTGAACGAAATCAACAATCTCAACCGCTTTCTCCTCATGCTCCTGCTTTAAGCTTTTTAAATCTTCGTCCGTCAGCACAACATATTTTCCTTTTACGTATTCATATCCCTTCACAATTTCTTCAGGACCGAGTGTTTTCTCGCAATTCGTGCAAATTTTTTCGTATTTGATCGGCGCATGATCCTCTTTATGAAGGCTGCGCAGCTTAATGTCTTTATCTTCTGTAGCTGCATATAGCTTGATAGGGATATTTACCAAACCAAAACTAATCGATCCCTTCCACATGGTATGCATAGCGATAACCCCTTTTTTTCTTTAGTGTGAAGAGGAAGAGTGCGATTCATGTGTAGCAACTTATGGATGAAAAAACAGCCGTCACTGTTAGAAGGTTTCATCATTTTCAATCGATTTAAGACAAGTAAGTGACCACAGGTGCTATAATCCAAGTGAAGCTGAAGAAATACTTGGGAGATCTCCCTTTAGTTCAGATGACCGTGAAAAATATGTTAAAATCATGTTGGTGTCTTGAAAAATGAAATTTACATAACTGAAAATAAAGGGAAGTGGTAGCTATCGAAGAGCTGGTGATGTCATGGATAGAAGCGTTTAAAAGTTTATCTTATTTTGGAGTATTTCTAGCGCTCTGTATTGAGTTTATCCCTGCTGAAATCGTCCTCCCGCTTGCAGGTTATTGGGTCTCTAAAGGCGATATGACACTTGTTGGCGCTGTTTTGGCGGGATCTCTCGGCGGTGTGGTCGGTCCGCTTACGCTGTATTGGATTGGCAGATACGGAGGGAGGCCGTTTCTTGAGCGTTTTGGGAAGTACCTCTTTATTAAGCCTGAAGCGCTCAATAAGTCGGATGAATTTTTTAAAAAACACGGAGGGTTTGTCGCCTTCAGCGGCCGTTTCTTGCCTGGGATCCGGACGTTGATCTCCATACCGTGCGGAATTGCAAAAATGAATGTGTGGGTGTTTTCGCTTTATACATTCATTGCCATGCTGCCGATTACATTTGTATACGTTTATCTTGGTGTGAAGCTCGGCGAGAATTGGAAGGAAGTCGGCTCTATCCTCGATCAATATATGTTTCCAGTCGGGATAGCGATTTTAGTGGTGTTTTTGCTCTGCCTGCTGATAAAAAAGAGGAAGAAACGTGCCCACTCTGAACACTTATCTGTATTTTTAAAAAATAAGCGTTGACAAAGTATCGCGCTGTGCATATCATTGACATATAATATCATATTTCTTGAATCCCAAAGGGGAGTAGCGTCCGGAAGAGATTCCGGAAACAAAGTCGTCAATTCATGGATTGCGATATCCATCGGCTTTGTTGGCATGCCTGAATTCATGTCTAGCAAGACCTTTGCCTTATGTCGGCAAAGGTCTTTTTTGCATGTTCCGGCCGGCATAAGTTCGGATGAAGAGAAAGAGGAGGGGATCATTAATGGATGCAGCATTATTGGTAGAGTATGGTTGGGTTCTTCTCGTTTTGATCGGGCTGGAAGGAATTTTAGCCGCTGATAACGCGTTGGTTATGGCGGTTATGGTCAAACATTTGCCAGAGGAAAAAAGGAAAAAAGCATTATTTTATGGGCTGGCAGGGGCTTTTGTTCTGAGATTTGGCTCTCTATTCGCTATTTCTTTTTTAGTCAACGTATGGCAGGTGCAAGCGATTGGCGCGATCTATCTGCTGTATATCTCAGCAAGCCACTTACTGAAAAGATATGTGTTTAAGAAAGAAGACACACATAAAGAGACGAAGCAAAGCGGTTTTTGGCCGACTGTTATAAAAGTTGAATTGGCAGATATTGCGTTTGCGGTTGATTCCATCTTAGCGGCAGTCGCGTTGGCGGTAACACTTCCTGGGACGCCGCTCCCGAAGATCGGCGGGCTTGACGGAGGGCAATTTCTCGTCATTTTGGCCGGGGGTATCATTGGTCTGGTGATTATGCGATTTGCGGCTTCCATGTTTGTTAAGTTATTAAAGGAACGTCCAAGCCTAGAAACAGCAGCCTTTGTGATTGTCGGCTGGGTCGGGGTGAAGCTTGCTTTATATACACTTGCCCATCAAGAGATAGCAGTTGTTTCTGAACACTTTATCCATTCTGGAACATGGAAGCTGATATTTTGGGGTGTGTTAGCGGCAATCGCGGTCAGCGGCTGGTTCTTGTCAGGCGGAAAAAAACAGCCGGAGGGCATACAAAACGATCAAAAAAACAACAGCCGCGAACAGGCTTGATTTTTTAGACTCTGCTTAAAGGCAGAGTCTTTTTATGTGTGAAACGTTTTCATCTACGAAATAAAATAACATTTTTATAACAGCTTTGTTACAAAAAACACGTATAACACCCCCTTAATTCTCTAGAAAGACACGAAAACTTGTATAGTACATCAGAGTGGTTTGTCATAATTGAGACATTGGAAATCAATATTTCTTTTTCTCCTTTGCGATTCCCTATCAAATTAGCTATCATTAATGAGTAGTTATAGGGAGGAACTGAGGTGAAACCAGTGCTTAGCCTTTTGTTTAAATTAGGAAAAAAGAAGCAAACGCTTGAAAAAACGGTTGAAAGTATACAAAAAGGCAATAAAGATTTGCAAAATGAATTAATACAGCAATATAAGCCATTTATCGCAAAGACGGTTTCATCCGTTTGTAAACGATATATAGATGAAAAAGACGATGAGTTCAGCATTGGGCTGATCGCATTTAATGAAGCTATTGAAAAATACTCACCTGAAAAAGGCAATTCACTGCTCGCATTTGCTGAGCTTATCATAAAAAGAAAAGTTATTGATTACATCAGAAAAGAAGCCAGAAGCGCACAAAATATAAATATTGATTCACAGGAAGGGGACGATCAGGAGTCATCACAAAGCCTGATTGAAGCCGAGCTTTCCATTGATGAATATCGCCGTCAAGTTGAACAGGAGCAGAGGCGGGAGGAAATTCTCTATTTTCAAAGGCAGCTTAAAGAGTATGGTTTATCGTTTAAAGAGCTGCTTGAAAACTCTCCAAAGCATGCGGACGCAAGACAAAATGCCATAAAGGTGGCAATGACTCTTGTTGAACATGAAGAATTGGCCGCTATCCTGTATACAAAGAAACAGCTTCCGGTGAAACAGCTGGAACTCCTTGTCTCTGTAAGCCGAAAAACAATTGAGAGAAATAGGAAATATATTATTGCGATGTGTATTATTATTACAGGTGATTATATTTATTTAAAAGATTATCTTAAAGGGGTGCTGCACTCATGAGAAGAGGGATAATAGTAGAGAAAAATAGAAAATTCGTCACGTTGCTGACCCCTGACGGACAATTTTTAAAAACGAAAAATGATCGCCAAAGTTATGAAATCGGAGAAGAAATCATGATTCCGAGCGAATCACGCATGGGGAGAAGGGCCAGCTTTTTTGATTTTTTAAAACTGCGCCCTTTCAAAATGGGGATTGTTACGATGACTGCAATTATGCTTTTTATTTTTATAGTTCTCCCCACTTTTTCTAATAATAAGGCTTATGCGTATATGACAATTGATATCAATCCAAGCCTTGAAATGGCTTTAAACAGCGATTACGAAGTGATTGAAATGACGCCCCTGAATGATGAGGGAAAGAAGGTTATGGATGATATAGATGATTGGGAGAAGACGGATTTTAAAAAGGTGATTGACGATATTATAACCGACAGCAGTGAGCAGGGGTATGTAAAGAAAACAAAAGAAATATTAATTTCCACTGTTTATGAAAATACACAAGACCATACATATAAAAAAGCTGTGAAAAAACAGCTGAATGATGTGACGGAAAAATATAAAACGACATATCGCATGGAATCTCTCGAGTCAGATATGCAGACGAGAGAAAAAGCGAAGAAGGAAGGTATCTCAACAGGCAGCTACATCAAATCAAATGAAAAGAAAGACAATAAAAAATCAAAACATGACTCCGACAATTCACTCGAGGAAGAGGATCAAAAGAATGCCGGAAACAAGGATGAAAACATCGATCAAAAAACTGACAGCCAGGACGGGAAGCAAGAAGATCATGAACAGCCAAATACCACGGACTCCGAAGACCAGAAAAATGATAAAACGGATGACCAGACTGAGGATCATGGCAAGGATAAAAATGTAAAGGACTCAAATGAAAACACAAATGCCGAAAAAGATGGGGATTATGAGCAACCCCAAATACAAGAGCCTCAAGATAAAGGAAATGAGGACAATAGCGCTGAAAAAGGGCAAAGTCAATATCACAGGGACTGGAATAACGGCGAACAAGGCAGGAACCGTCCTTCTAGCAGCGATAACGCTTCTGACCGCCGTAATCCAAACGGCAGCAGCAGTGATCATAACTCAGCTCAAACAGAAAATTCGCCGAGTGCCCCCGGCGAATAGAGACCTGAGTTTATTTAGTTGTGCCGTTGAATTGTGATTGTGCCTGCTGCACCAGCCGTTTTGTCATTTCCCCGCCTACAGAGCCGTTAGCGCGTGCGACTGTATCTGAACCAAGGTTCACACCGAATTCTTGAGCCACTTCGAGTTTGAATTGGTCTAGTGCCTGCTCCACCCCTGGAACAACGAGTTTATTTCTGCTCGCCATCTTTTTCATCTCCTTTTTTTGTGAGAAATTCTTAACGCATATTTAGTTTGAAATGTACGGGGATTATTTATGCTGGCAATTGTTGTGGAGAATAAGAACCCCCCAGCCCGAAGGCTGGGGGGTGCAGACTATAAAATGTCTTCTGTCATTTTATGTGCTGTTGTTTGAATATGGAAAGTCAAAATGGAGAGGACTGTAATAGCGATAATCTGTCTGATTTTAAGCCATTGTCTGTCAGTCAACTCTTCAAAATGGTGACGGAGACGCTCTGTCTCCTGTTCGACGATCGTTTGCAGATTCGATTCTTTCATAGAAGGCGTGTCCTGGTGATGAACGGCATCTAGCACATATGCACAGCTTTGATAATAAGCGATCGGGCTGATGACATCATCGGATCTGTCCGTGATTGTGTTAAAGGCTACTTTTAAAATAGCCCGTATATGTTCAAAGTCATAAATGGATTTTAAATCACGTACAATTAAAAGAATGACAGCCTGTTCAACTGAGTATTTTTTGCCCAGCTCAGGGTGACCGATCAAATCTTTGATATCACGCTTTACCCAGTTTTGAATAGCAGTGGACTTTAACGAAGTCAGCTCGCATAGGTTGCCAAGTTCTACGATTTCATTTGTGGAGAGACCATATTCTTTTCTCTGTTTTTTTCGTTCGTATCTAGTAAGAAATTCAGGAATTTCAAGATGATTGGCTGCTTTTTCTGCCGACATGTTCGCTGATTGGACGAGAATATCGAGCGGGCTTACGTCTCCTTGTCCTTTAAGAGAATAGAGCAGCCGGACCATATCGGTTCGAGTCAGTTTAAAAATGTTCATTGTTCACCTCTTTAAAACATTTTGACGCGCGGATATACGTTTATGTATGAATTCAGAATTGAAGCGTCAGCAATTACATTAACATCATACGTCGAATCCCTTGCATTTTCAAACAGATGTTTTATAATTTAAATATATAGGTTCTTTTGAACTTAAAAATAACGGAGGTTGTTATGGCTAAAAGAATTTTCCTGTTTATTTTAACGAATATTTTGGTGCTTACAACAATCGGGATCGTTTTGTCTGTTTTAAGCTCTGTTACCGGAGTCGGAACATACTTTACAGCTGATGGCGGTATCGACATAACTGCACTCTTTGTGTTCAGTCTAGTCGTTGGGTTTGTCGGTTCCTTTACATCTCTTGCGATGTCCAGATGGATGGCAAAGACGATGATGGGCGTCAGAGTGCTGAATCCGAACAAACACACGCTCAGCTATGAGGAGCAGCAATTGGTTGACCGTGTTCACCGATTAAGCCGCTCTGCCGGTTTAACAAAAATGCCGGAAGTCGGAATTTACCGCTCACCCGAAGTAAATGCGTTTGCGACTGGACCGTCAAAACGCCGTTCTCTTGTGGCAGTGTCGTCAGGATTGCTGGAGCAAATGGATGATGCTGCGGTTGAAGGCGTACTTGCCCACGAGGTCGCGCATATCACTAATGGTGACATGGTTACAATGACGCTTTTGCAAGGTATCGTCAATACTTTTGTCGTCTTTTTATCGCGGATCGCAGCATGGATTGCAAGCCGCTTCGTCAAGGAAGATCTTGCGCCAATTGTTCATTTTATTGCAATGATTGTCTTTCAAATTGTCTTCTCTATTCTCGGAAGCCTGGTTGTGTTTGCGTTCTCACGCCATCGCGAATTCCATGCTGACAGGGGAGGAGCTGACCTTGCCGGCAAGGATAAAATGATTCATGCACTTCGGACGCTCAAGGGCTATTCTTCCCGCGTGATGGAAGACGACCAGACAGCTGTGCAAACATTAAAGATTAACGGCAAAAAACGCTCTTCGCTTTTCTCTACTCACCCTGATTTAGATGAGCGAATCAGACGGTTAGAAGCTAAATAATACAGACACGTTGTTCCTCTGAGAGAATCTCTCAGAGGTTTTTTATTTGATCCTTTGACTAAAATCATAAAAAATGAAGCAAGTTAAGAAAATGTTTTGTAAAAGCCTTTTAAAATGGAGCTAATATCTTTAGAATAATTACGTACTTTAAAAGAGAGGCAGAAGGATTTTACATGAAATTCAAGTTTGGAAAATTAATACAGGCGCTGTCGCCCGCCCAGCTGATTGCGTTATACTACTTTCTTGCCGTTACGGTTGCTGTTCTATTGCTGAGTTTGCCGGCGGCCCATAAATCCGGGGCAAATTGGACATTTATTGATGCGCTGTTTACAGCTGTCAGTTCAGTCAGCGTAACAGGGCTGACGGTCGTTGATACTGCTGATACATTCAGTACAATAGGCATTTTTATCTTGGCATTTGTTCTGCAATTTGGCGGAATCGGAATTATGACGCTCGGCACGTTTATTTGGCTGATCATGGGAAAACGAATCGGGCTGAAAGAACGGAAACTGATAATGGTTGACCAAAATCAATCCCAGTTTTCAGGAATTGTTAATCTCATGAAGCAGGTTCTATTTCTGATCTTGCTGATTGAATTTGTTGGTGGAATGATACTCGGCACCTATTTCTTAACCTACTATGATTCCTATCAAGCAGCTTATTTACACGGGTTTTTTGCCAGTATCAGCGCAACTACAAATGGCGGATTTGATATTACCGGCCGCTCCATGATTCCGTTCCGCCATGATTATTTTGTGCAATTTATTACAATTCTTTTAATTGTATTTGGCGCAATTGGATTTCCTGTGCTTGTCGAAGTGAAGGATTTCTTGTTTTCAAAGCAACGGAAATACTCGTTTACACTTTTTACGAAAATCACGACGATTACCTTCGGCTCACTGGTCTTATTTGGAGCCATCGGCATTTATGTCCTGGAAGCAAATCACGCGTTTGCGGGAAAGTCATGGCATGACATTTTGTTTCTGTCCCTGTTTCAATCAACAGCAACTCGAAGCGGGGGGCTGGCAACCATTGATATCAGCCAATTATCAAACACTACAATATTTTTTGTTTGTGCGCTGATGTTTATTGGAGCGTCGCCAAGCTCAGTAGGAGGAGGTATACGGACAACGACTTTCGCCTTGAACCTTCTGGCGCTGTTCCATTTTGCCCGCGGCAATAAGTCAGTCAAGGTATTTAAACGGGAGCTGCATCCTGCTGATCTCATGAAGTCGCTTGTGGTTACAATGATGGCGGTTCTGCTCGTTTTTGGTTCGACACTTGTTCTTACGATGACAGAAAAGCATTCCCTGATGGAGCTTTTATTTGAAGTATGCTCGGCATTCGGTACAACCGGTCTGTCACTGGGGATTACCGCTGATTTAAGCAATGTTGGAAAATGTGTCATTATGATTGTGATGTTTATCGGGCGAATCGGTATCCTGACCTTCCTGTATCTGATCGGAAGAAAGGAAAGTGAAGCGAATTATCATTATCCGAAGGAAAGAGTGATTATCGGATAGAAGGAACACCGCATGTTTTGCGGTGTTTTTTGATTGCCAGAAAAAAGATGTGTGGGGCTGTTTCAGTTGGAGAACCTAACATCATCAGGTGCAGTTTAACGCTCCTGCATGAAAACTGATGAGGAGGATTCGTATGAAGCGCAAAGCTGAAGTAAATGAGGCCAATAAAAATAACAATACACCTACTGAGAGTATGGACCCGAATTCTTATAAGACACAGTATCATGACGACCCGAATTTTAGAGGAGCAAACCGCAATTCCAAACAGGGTCAGCAAGGAGGCATGTGATTATGAAGAAAAACCGTCATAGCAGAGACATGCAAAATCACAAAAAGCCTATGAATAAAAAAGTGCTTGAGGAAGAATTCTCAAGTGAACTTGGGGATTATAATGCAGGTAAGATCATCGAAACGCTGGAAGTCACAAAGCCTGAAAAAAAACAAGAGAAAAAGCAAAAATAAAAAAGACCTCTTAGGCGGGTATTCCGCTTAAGAGGTCTTTTTCTATTTTAAATAAACTTTTTTGCCCGTTCCTCTGACAAATTGCAATAAGTTGGTTATCCTCAGCTCAATGAAGGGCTGTGCAACTGTTTTGATAAAATTGCTGGAGAGTACGCTTGTAAGGACTGCCGTTAATAGCAAGAGAATCACTAAGCTCTGATAGTCCGCAAGCACATCCTCAAGACCGAATTGTCTCAGCGTTTTAATAATAAACCCATGAAGCAAATACACGTAAAATGTCCGGGTCCCCCATTTTGTAAAGAAGAACCGTTTTTGCGGAACGAGCGCTAAAAAGCTGAAGGTCGCTGCAAAAGCGAGTACATACCAGCCGATGCGGGAAAGTCCGCTTACTAGTGTAACATCTCCAAATGAAGAATACGGTTTTGAACCAAACAAAATCGAATAGTCAAAATCGATGCCTGAGCAGATGACAAACACGGCCGCAAGCACTCCGAGCGCAATTTGTTTGCCTCGTTTTGATTTCAATAATTCAAAATGATGTTTATTCAAATAAAATCCGACAAGGAACATCGGTAAAAATACAAATGTCCGTGAAAGACTCAGCGTATTGCTGATAAAGTCTAAATAGCCGATTAACACGGCAATTCCGCAGCTGACAAACAGTGCTGTTAGCTTTGAAAGCTTTGAAAATGGATAAAGCAGGAGGTTCCAAAAAAATAAGCTTACGAGAAACCATAGCGACCATTGCGGATCAATCGGATTTATATTTGCCATGCTTGCATCTTGTATCATGTAATAGAAGACAGAATAGATGATTTGGAAAATTAAATACGGAATAATCAGCTTGACCGCCAGCTTTTTTACATACCCCGCGCGTTTAAAGCCTTTTGCGAAATAACCGGATACAAGAATAAAGGCAGGCATGTGGAATGTGTAAATGAACTTGTAGAGGTAGAGCATAAAGTTGTTATCGTGAATAAATGAACGAAGAATATGACCGAATACAACTAGGAATATCAATAAGAATTTTGCATTATCGAAATAACTGTCCCGCGATTTACTCATAGCATCACCTTCTCTTTCATCAGTCACTAAGAGATTATTCCCTGCTAGTATGTATTTTAAAATAAAAGATGTAATAGGAACCTGAAAAATGGCTGATTGTTAGGGCGATGTAAAGTGTCGGTAAGGATCGTCGAAAATGTCTTTGTTATGTAATCAGACTGAAATTTTCTGAAATTTATAGGGCGAATGAAGGAAGTTCCCGCATTTTGTAGAAATATTGAGGGATAGGTTTTGAAGAAGGAGTGTACACGTATGGAAACTCTTGATGTCCAGACAAGTTCGGAGCTGCGGGAAGAACTGAAGCGCCTCAAAGAAGATAATGCCCGGCTGAAAAAGGAATTGAAGCAGCATCAAGTGATTGTCAACAATACGCTCGATGCTATTTTTATATGTGATAATGAAATGCGAATTGTTCAGGCGAATGAAGCAACAGAGAGGATGCTTCAAGTGAATTCGTCAGATTTGAAAAAGCGTTCTGTTTTGGATTTCTTATTTTCAATTCCAAAGGATGAACTGAATCTTGCCGCGAAGAAATTCTTTAAAAAAGGCTTCCTGTGGAAGGAGGTCCCGATTAAGCTTGATGGAGGGGCGACAAAATATATAGAGTTCCTTGCTAAAAGAGGCATTGGCGAGAATTTATTTTTTGTTGTCATGAGAGACATATCTTCAAAGAAAATTCTGGAGCGCGAATTCTCTATGAATGAACAGCTTTTTAAGGACTTGTTTGACAGAGCTGTTGACGGAATCGTTATTTTTGATAAAGATGGCGGTTTCATTGATGCTAATTTGTCCTTTTGTAAAAGCTTTGAAATCAATCATAATGAGCTGTCTCATTTATCGTTGTATAAGTTCATAGACGGCGGCTCTCAAAAAGATCTCGACAATATCTGGAAGACGCTCAACCGCAAGGGGAAAGCGAAGGGAGAGCTGCCCGTCAAGCTTCGATCAGGAGTTCAAAAGCTATTTGAATTCACGATCACTTCTAACATTATCAGCGGATTTTATATGTCCATTATGAGGGATATTACAGAGAAGCGGTCGATGGAGTTGCAGCTCTTTAAAAGTGAGGAGCGCTTCAGAGAAATTTTTGAAAATGCGATGGATGCCATTATCATCTGGTCGGATGATGGAAGAATCGTGAAGGCGAATCAGTCAGCCTGCAAAATTTTCGAGCTGCCGATGAATTTGCTGTTGAAACGAAAGCTGTTTGATTTTCTCGTTGACTCGCAAAAGAAATACAGCATAACAAAGAAGAAATACGTAAAATACGGAGAGATCAGAGAAGAGCTGCTGTTTCAAATGGGGAATGGGCAATTTAAAGAACTTGAATTCACTTCAAAGCGGACAATATTAGAGAATCAGCACTTAACGATTTTAAGAAACGTCAGTGACAGAAAGCGGATGGAAAAGGAACTTCGTGAAAGTGAACTGAAATTCAGAAAAGTATTCAACGGCTCAATGGACGGCAATGTATTGTTCGATAATCAATACAGGATCATTGACGCCAACCCGTTAGCTAGCCATATTTTAGGCTTGTCATATGAAGAGATCAAACAGCACAGCCTGTTAGATATTATTTCTTCATATGAAATAGAAAATGTTGCATCATCGGCTAGGCAGATTCATTTTGATGAAATGGACAACGAAATTCCATTTGTGCTGAGCAGCAGTGACAACAGGAAACTCGAATTCTCTTTTAAAAAAAATATCATTCAAAATATGAATCTGGCTATTTTTAAAGATGTAACAGAGCGAAAAGAACTTGAGGAACGTCTGCGTAAGTCAGATACCCTTCATGTTGTCGGCGAACTCGCTGCCGGTATCGCTCATGAAATTAGAAATCCGATGACAGCTCTTAAAGGCTTCATTCAGCTCCTGAAGGGAAGTGTGGAGGGAGACTACGCCCTTTACTTTAACGTAATCACCTCAGAACTAAAACGCATCGAATCCATCATCACTGAATTTTTGATTTTAGCCAAACCCCAGGCTATTATGTATGAGGAAAAACACGTTACCCAAATTATGAGAGACACTATAGATCTTTTAAACGCGCAAGCCAATCTCAGCAATGTACAAATACAACTTGAGTTAATGGATGACATTCCGCCGATTTATTGTGAACCGAATCAGTTGAAACAAGTTTTTATCAATATATTAAAAAACGCGATCGAAGTGATGCCTGATGGAGGGAACATTTTTGTGAGGATAAAGGCATTGGATCAAGATCATATTCTCATTTCCTTAAAAGACGAGGGAAATGGAATGACAGAAGATAAATTAAAACGCCTTGGTGAACCTTTTTATACAACAAAAGAACGGGGAACTGGACTGGGGCTTATGGTAAGCTATAAAATTATTGAAGAACATCAAGGCGAAATTACAGTAGAGAGTGAAGAAGGGAAGGGCACTGTCTTCCATATTACGCTTCCCGTCAGACAGAATGCTGAAGAAAGAAGGATTGATGAATGAACTACTACACGACAGCTGAAACACCGCTCGGGGAACTCATCATCGCTGAAGAGGATGGCCGGATTACCCGTCTATTTCTCAATCAGGATGATTGGATGGAGTGGAATGAAACCGTTCAGAATACAGAGCGCAATGAAACGGCTTATTTGACAGAAGCGAAAAAACAGCTTCATGAATATTTCGCCGGCGAAAGAAAAACCTTCTCGCTGCCGCTGAGCCAAAAAGGAACTCCTTTTCAGCAAAAAGTTTGGGCCGCGCTAAAGATGATACCGTATGGAGAATCCCGTAGCTATGCTGATATCGCTGAAGCGATCGGCAGTCCGAAAGCGGTGCGCGCAGTCGGACAGGCCAATAAACGAAACGATCTGCCAATTTTTGTCCCATGTCACAGAGTGATCGGCAAAAACAGCGCGTTAACAGGGTATGCCGGAAGTAAAACTGATCTCAAAGCCTTTTTGCTGAACATCGAGCGAATCTCCTATAAAGAAAAATAAAACATATGGCACGTTCCCTTTTTTCGCGGCCGACATATCATTTTATTAAGCTAAAAAAGTTGGTCTGATGAAAAAGGAGGACAAAGCAATTGAAGCCGAGCCGCTCTGAGAAAATAGCTGTTTTTGCCCAACTGTTTGAGAAACTGCATATCTTATCAAGCGCTCAAAAAGATGAAATCATTAATATCCATAAAAACAAACAAAAAAACCGCTGACTCGGCCCGGCATGAGCAAAGTTCAGCGGTTTTTTAATGAATTTTTTCGCCTCTAAACAGCTGTTCAATTTCTTCTGCATAGCTGCCGGTCATAATCCCTTTTTCTGTGATGATGCCTGAAATGAGATCATAGGGTGTAATGTCAAATGCGGGATTAAAGACAGGGACATCCGGTGGAGCGATTCGGACTCCGGAAATCCGCCTTACTTCCTCGGGATCACGTTCCTCTATCGGAATATCTGCACCGCATTTCACCTTCGTATCAAATGTAGATAAAGGTGCAGCAACAAAAAACGGAATATCCAATGCGTTTGCTAAAATAGCGAGACCGTATGTGCCGATTTTATTTGCTGTATCACCGTTCTTCGCAATGCGGTCGGCACCGACGATGACAGCGGAAATTTGTTTTTCCTTCATCGTATGGGCAGCCATGCTGTCTGTGATCAAAGTGACATCAATACCGCCCTGCATAAGCTCCCACGCAGTCAGGCGCGAACCTTGAAGGACAGGTCTTGTTTCGCAGGCATAGATGTGCAGCCCCAAATCCTTCTGTTTGGCCAAGTAAAATGGAGCGAGCGCCGTTCCATAGCGGCTTGTTGCGATAGATCCGGCATTGCAGATCGTCATAATCCGGTCGCCTTTTTTGAAAAGGTGTAGGGCGTTTTGGCCGATCATCCGGCACGTTTCCTCATCCTCGACCTGAATCTGGATCGCTTCGTGGACAAGGTTTGTTTTTGCTTCATTTACGGAAATGGCGTTTTCGATCGAATGACGCAGTCTCTCAAGCGCCCATGATAAATTAATGGCGGTAGGCCGCGACCTGTTTAAATACGCTTTGATATCATCGAGCTTGTGGCGGAATTCCGTGACATCATCTGTTTCGATATCTTTTGCAGCAAGCGCAAGTCCGAAGGCAGCTGTAATACCGATAGCCGGGGCGCCCCTTACTTTGAGGGTGACAATCGCGTCAAATACATCTTCCTTCGTCGTCAGCTCCAGATATTCCGTCACATCAGGCAGCTTTTGCTGATTTAAAATGGTAATGGCTGTTTCTTTCCATTCAACAGAACGTGGAACAGCAAATGAGTGGATCATGATTAGATCATTCCTTTACAAGTAACTTAAATGATTCAATAACATCCGTTATCGTTTTAAATTCCGAACGTTTTTCGATAAAGGCTGTACCGGTTTCCAGTGCGAGCCGTTTTCTGCCGATTCGTTTATCGAACGGTACAATTGCATCCAGATCAGCTACATGGGCAAGACCGATCGCGCGGCGTATCAGCTCACAGCCCGCAAATCCGATCGCCTCTTCTAAAATATGACTGAGCGTATCAGAAAGGTAACCGTCGATGTTGGCGTAAACATCCAGACTGTCCTTTTCCCAGGCTTCAGTGAATGTTTTTTGAAATGTTTCCCAAACCTGCTTGACATGTTCATATAACATCTTTCTGTCACCGCCTTCGCGGCCGAGTGCGTTCAAAAATAAGTTGGCGATAAATTGGCCTATATCAAAGCCGATCGGTCCGTAACATGCAAATTCAGGATCAATCACTTTTGTTTCATGTTTGCCGGCAAATATACTCCCTGTATGCAAATCTCCATGAATCAGCGTTTCTGCCGATGTTAAAAACGACTTTTTCAGTTTTGCGGCTTCGATTTTGACGTTGTCGTTATTCCAAAGCTTTTCGACATAAGGACAAAGCTCTTCTTCAAAGTCATTTGTGTCATGGTCAAAGAAAGGGTCTGTAAAGACAAGCCTTTCCGTTATGTCACACAGCTCAGGATTTGCAAACTGTTTAACAAGCTGTTTTTTCACTTTAGGTTCAAGCGCGTAGTCTGACGAGTAGAAAAGTGTTTTTCCTAGAAATTCACCGATGTGCTGTGACAGCTCGGGATACTTTTCACCTTCAATGAGTCCTTTTCTTGCGATTTCCAGATGAGAAAGATCCTCCATCACAGTAACGGCCATTTCTGTATCAGAATAAAACACTTTAGGAACCAGGTGCGGCACGTGCTCGCCTTGGCGGATGAGAGCGCTGCTTTCGATTCTTGCACGATCGATTGTCAGCGGCCAGCTTTCTCCGACCACTTTTGCATAAGGAACCGCTTGTTTAATGATCAATGCTCTGTCATGTTCTTGATCATAAATATGAAAAACGTAATTTAAATTGCCGTCGCCGATCTCCCGGCATGTCAGCGTGCTTTTGCTTGGAAATAAGCCAAGCTTCACCGCCAGCGCCACAGCGGAGCTTTCATTTAGCGTTTCGTATAAAGGTGTCTTTGTGACTGCCATTGTCATAACCTCCAATTATGTAATCTCTTGATATGTTTGCCGCTGAATGGCCGTAAAAAAGCCTCCTTCTCAGAGAGAAGGAGGCTTAACATGTATGTCCGCCTCTCTTATCTCTCAGATCAGATCTGATGGAATTAGCACCGTGCCTTAGAGACGAGCGTCTCGGCGCGAAAAGATGCGCCCCATTTCACAATGGAATTACGGTCGGTTGCTGTTGGGGTCAAAAGGCCAATCCCTCGCCCAACTCTCGATAAGAGAATATATTCATTTGTTTAACAATTCTAATTTATCAGTTGATGAAAATACTAACAGGTGTTTTAGCAAGTTGTCAATCTATTTTTTAATATAAATCTTTTCTGATATCATCAAAAACAGGAATGGTCTCGCGCACTTTAACGCTTTCCTGAAGATCGATTTCAGCCCTGATAACGCCTTCTTCCCGGCCGCCTTCAGCAAGTACACGCCCCCATGGATCAATAATCAGGCTATGTCCGGCAAATTCATTATCGGGATTTGACCCGGTGCAATTGCAGGCAGCGACAAAGCATTGATTTTCAATGGCCCGGGCAATAAGCAGGCTTTTCCAATGGTCAAGGCGGGGAAGAGGCCATTCCGCGGAAATAAACAGCACGTTGGCACCTTTTGTCGTATGTTTTCTGATCCATTCTGGAAAACGAATGTCGTAACAGATCAGTCCGGAGCTTTTGACACCATCAAGCTCAAAGTATCCGTCATCGGTACCGGCTGATAAATAGACATGCTCATCCATCAGCTGAAAAAGATGGGCTTTTCTATACTCTTTAATGATTTGTCCTTCCTGATCCGCGATGTACATTGTATTATAAACATCAGAATGATCTCTGACAGCCACCGAGCCGGCAACAATATGAACGCCGTATTTTTTTGCTGTTTTCTTGAGCCAGCTCTGAGCAGAACGGCCGTCTTCATCAGCGAGCTCATCAAGGTTGGCCAAATCATATCCGGTCGTCCATAATTCCGGAAGAACAACAACATCAGCATGTTTGCTTTCTTTTTCAATAAAAAATTCAGCCTTTTTTATATTTTCAGAAGGTTTTCCGTATGAAATATCAAATTGAAGACAAGATACCGTCCATTTCATCTTTTTACCACCCCAAATTTTTCTTTACTTTTTTGTTTTAACCATATATGATGATGGACTATCATTTCAAGATTTTTTTAGAAGGTGAGAATAGATGAATTTTGAACAGTCTCATGTATTGAAGGAATTGCCTAAGCAATTCTTTGCTTCTCTAGTGCAGAAAGTGAATCGAAAGCTCGCAGAAGGACACGATGTCATCAATCTCGGACAGGGAAATCCGGATCAGCCGACTCCGGAACATATCGTCGAAGAAATGAAACGAGCTGTTGCTGATCCTGAAAATCATAAATACTCATCTTTTCGCGGCTCACATAGTCTAAAATCAGCCGCCGCAGCATTTTATAAAAGAGAATATGGCATTGATCTTAACCCGGAAACTGAAATCGCTGTATTATTCGGCGGAAAAGCTGGTTTGGTTGAGCTCCCGCAATGTTTGTTAAACCCCGGTGATACGATTTTAGTTCCTGATCCGGGCTATCCTGATTACTGGTCAGGTGTCATGCTTGCAAAAGCGAAAATGGAAATGATGCCGCTCGTAAAAGAGAGGGCGTTTCTCCCTGATTACAGCAGCATCTCTGCTGAAGTGAGGGAACAGGCGAAGTTGATGTATTTAAATTATCCGAACAATCCGACTGGGGCTGTTGCTACTTCTGCATTTTTTGAAGAAACCGTGAATTTTGCGAAAGAAAATGAAATCTGTGTCGTACACGATTTTGCTTACGGCGCTGTAGGGTTTGACGGGAACAAGCCGTTAAGCTTTTTGCAGACTGAAGGGGCAAAGGATATCGGCATTGAAATTTACACGCTGTCAAAAACGTATAATATGGCAGGATGGCGGGTCGGCTTTGCCGTCGGAAACGCTTCGGTCATTGAAGCGATCAATCTTTATCAAGACCATATGTTTGTCAGTCTTTTCAAAGCGACCCAGGAGGCAGCTGCAGCGGCGCTGCTAGCTGAACAAACATGTGTGGCGGAGCAAAATGCCCGCTATGAGAGCAGGAGAGACGCTTGGATCACAGCATGCCGGGACATCGGCTGGGAGGTGACAGCTCCGGCAGGTTCATTTTTTGCATGGCTGCCTATACCTGAAGGCTATACGTCTGAGCAGTTCTCAGACCTTTTGCTGGAAAAAGCGAATGTGGCGGTCGCCGCTGGAAACGGCTTCGGTGAATATGGCGAGGGCTACGTCAGAGTCGGACTGCTGACAAGCGAAGAAAGGCTTAAGGAAGCCGCTGATCGAATTGGGAAACTGAATTTGTTTACCCGAAAAAGCATTGACAAGATTCTGTAACGGTGGGATAATTCAAAATAATTTATAAAATCTATATTTTCTTATCAAGAGCAGGCAGAGGGACGAGCCCGATGAAGCCCGGCAACCGACTTTGTAAAGCACGGTGCTAATTCTTGCAGCTGGCGGCTGAGAGATAAGATTCGGACGAGAAACGAAACCTCTTTAGACGCGGATGGCTGTTTGAAGAGGTTTTTTTATATGGATGAAAATGAAAGGAGCTCTGGCATGAGTGAGTTATTGGCAACATATCTCCTGACAGAACCGGGAGCTGAAATAGAGAAAAAAGCAGAACAAATCGCGACAGGATTGACAGTAGGCTCATGGACAGATCTGCCTCTGGTGAAACAAGAGCAAATGCAAAAGCATAAGGGGCGTGTGCTGAAGGTCGAGGAAAGAGAAGGAACTCCTGCATCAGGTAAACAAGCGGTCATCACAATTGCCTATCCTGAGATCAATTTCTCACAGGACATCCCGGCTCTGCTGACAACAGTGTTTGGCAAGCTGTCGCTGGACGGAAAAATCAAATTACTTGATCTGCATTTTTCAGAAGCATTTAAGCGCACGCTGCCGGGGCCAAAGTTTGGCGTATACGGCATCCGAAAGCTGCTGGGAGAGTTTGAGAGGCCGCTGTTAATGAGCATTTTTAAGGGGGTTATCGGCAGAGACTTGAGTGATATTAAAGAACAGCTCAGACAGCAGGCGCTTGGCGGAGTTGACTTGATTAAAGATGATGAAATTTTCTTTGAAACAGGTTTGGCGCCTTTTGAAACAAGAATTACTGAGGGAAAGCAAATATTGAAAGAAACATATGAACAAACCGGACATAAAACACTGTACGCGGTGAATTTGACTGGCCGCACGGCTGATCTGAAAGACAAAGCGAGACGCGCCGCCGAATTAGGGGCGGATGCGCTTTTGTTTAATGTCTTCGCTTACGGCTTGGATGTCATGCAAAGCCTTGCGGAAGATCCTGAAATCCAGATTCCGATTATGGCACATCCAGCGGTTAGCGGGGCATTTACGTCATCTCCTTTTTACGGCTTTTCTCACGCCCTTTTGCTCGGAAAATTAAACAGGTATTGCGGTGCCGATTTTAGTCTCTTTCCGTCTCCATATGGTTCTGTTGCGCTTCCAAGAGAGGATGCGCTGGCGATTCACGAGGAATGTGTAAGAGAGGATGACTTTAATCAAACATTTGCCGTTCCGTCAGCAGGCATTCATCCCGGCATGGTGCCGCTTTTGATGCGGGATTTCGGCATAGATCATATTATTAACGCCGGAGGAGGCGTACATGGACATCCGAACGGCGCCCAAGGTGGGGGCAAAGCGTTCAGAGCCATAATTGATGCGGTTTTAGATGCACAGCTGATTGATGAAAAAGCCGAGCAATGCAAAGATCTAAAGCTCGCGCTAGATAAATGGGGGAAGGTTGAAGCTGTATGACTCAAAAGCCTTTAATTATTTGTGATTTTGACGGAACCATCACAATGAACGACAACATTATAAGCATTATGAAAACATTCGCTCCGCCAGAGTGGACGGCGTTAAAAGACGGCGTACTTTCCAAAACACTGTCGATCAAGGAAGGTGTCGGGCGGATGTTCGGTCTTCTGCCAAGCCATTTAAAAGAAGAGATTACAAGATTTGTATTAGAAGACGCGAAAATCAGAGAAGGATTTCAGGAATTTGTTGCATTTATCAATGAGAACAAGCTGCCGTTTTATGTCGTAAGCGGAGGAATGGACTTTTTTGTATATCCATTGCTTGAAGGCATTGTGGAGAAAGACCATATTTATTGCAACCATGTATCATTTGATAATGACTATATTCATATTGACTGGCCTCATTCCTGCGAGGGAACATGCAGCAATCAATGCGGGTGCTGTAAGCCGACTGTGATTCGTGAACTTTCTGAACCAAATCAATATATCATCATGATCGGTGATTCGGTTACAGATGTGGAGGCGGCAAAGCTGTCTGACCTTTGCTTTGCAAGGGATTATTTATTAAACGAATGCCGGGAACATCATTTGAATCATCTTCCGTATCAAAACTTTAATGAGATAAGAAAAAGTATTGAGAATGTAAAGGAGGTACAGGAATGGCTGCAAAACAAGAGCGCTGGAAGGAACTCGCTGAAGTAAAGCGGGAATTAGCAGAAAGAGATTGGTTTCCGGCGACGAGCGGCAATCTGTCTATTAAAGTTTCTGATGAGCCTTTCACATTTCTCGTAACCGCAAGCGGAAAAGATAAACGAAAAGAAACAGCTGATGATTTTCTGCTGGTGAATCAAAACGGGGAGCCCGCAGAAAGAGGGCATTCACTGAAGCCTTCAGCAGAAACGCTTTTGCACATACATTTGTACAATAAAACCAATGCCGGCTGCTGCCTGCATGTTCACACAGTAAACAATAATGTGATATCAGAGCTATACGGAGAACAAAAGAAAATTACATTCAAAGGCCAGGAAATCATAAAAGCGCTCGGCCTGTGGGAAGAGAATGCGGAAGTGTCTATACCGATCATTGAAAATCCGGCTCATATTCCGACGCTTGCGGCACTGTTTGCAGAAGAGATTTCAGAAGATTCAGGGGCTGTGCTGATACGGAATCACGGTATTACAGCTTGGGGAAAAACAGCATTTGAAGCAAAGAGAATACTCGAAGCATATGAATTTTTGTTCAGCTGCCATTTGAAATTGAAAACACTCCAGCACCAGCTGGTTACATAAAAGGGAGGAACTGAAATGGCGACAATTCGAATTCATGGTGAGGCAAATACAACGATTGAAAATCAAGAGGAAGTAGCAAGCTTTTTGGACAGTCAAGAGGTGATTTATGAACAATGGGATATCGCGAAGCTCCCCGACCAGCTTTCAGAGAAATATGATTTGACAGAAGAAGAAAAACAGCAAATTCTTAATACCTTTGAAGCTGAAATTAAAGATATCTCGGCCCGCCGCGGCTACAAAGCACAGGATGTTATTTCCTTGTCAGACAACAATCCAAAACTGGAAGAACTGCTTAAGAACTTTAAAAGAGAGCATCACCATACAGACGATGAGGTCCGTTTTATCGTAAGCGGACACGGCATTTTTGTCATTCAAGGCAAAGACGGCACGTTTTTTGATGTTCGTTTAAATCCTGGAGATTTAATCTCCGTGCCTGAAAATATCCGCCATTACTTCACGCTTCAGGAGGACCGCAAAGTAGTCGCGGTGAGAATTTTTGTTACAACTGAAGGCTGGGTTCCGATTTATGAAAAAACAGTATGATAAGCAGAAAAAGCCCCCGTTCATCGAACGGGGCTTTTTCTGCTTATTGCAAACGCCACTTTTCATATTGTGACATTTCTTTTTTGATCAGCATCCAAATCAAACCTAAAACCGTTGCGTCGTCAATGATTCCAAGACCGAGAATCATATCTGGAATGATATCGAGCGGCATAGCGATATATAAGATCGCGGCAGTTAAAAGCAAAAGGGTTTTCACCTGTGAACGAGGGTAGTCACCGTTTCTCCAATCACGCAGCATTTGAAAGAAAACAGTCATATGCTGTATGCATTTTTTTCGATTTTTTCTTTTTAAAACCGCTTTTCCGCCTGCCGCACCGAGCAGCATTGCTTTCTTTTTCTTCATATAGCATACCTCCTGCTTGGCGGCTGTGTTTAAGATTTTCTTTATTTGGGTATTATTCTTTTAATCCTATCAATATATCTATTATACCTGAAAAAATAACTTATTTAATAAAAATATGTTTACAAATAAAGTATAATCTGTAATAATGCACAATAACCCAATCAAACTTGTTTCCTATTTCTTAGCGGCGAGGGGTGAATTGAATGGGCGGTTCTTCTAAACAAGAAAGATTGTTGGTGTCTATTGATGAAAAAAGAAAGTTAATGATAGATGCCGCTAGAAAGCAAGGATTTACAGGGCATGAAACGATCAGACACAGCCAGGAGCTGGATTGCTTAATAAATGAATATCACCAGCTCGTGCATAAAAACGAATATTCCCACGGGATTCAAGGCCTTGTAAAGAAATTAGGCTTGTGGCCCCGCAGAGATGTTATGCCTGCATATGATGCAAATAAATAGCGGTGTTATCAGATGGATATATAAAGAGAGAGCTTTTTCCGAAGCGCTCTTTTTTTCTGAGAAAATACATATGTAAGAGGGGATTCGTGAAGGAGTTTACACGGCTTTCTAAATGAAGTGCCTCAAAAGGGTTTTTAGTATTCTTCTGGCACTGCTGTGGGCTTTATTAACACTCTTTTCTGGGCAGGTAAAGTCGAGTGGCAATGTCCAATAAGAAAAAAAACCTCCTGACATGGTCAGGGGGCTAAGAAGCGGAAACGGGAAGGGTGATCGTCACCTCTGTGCCTCTTCGAACTTCACTGTCGATATGAATAGAGCCTCCGTACATCAGCACAATCCGTTTACATACGACAAGGCCAAGACCGGTTCCTTTTTCTTTAGAAGTAACAAAAGGAAGGAAGATGTGGTCAAGCATTTCCTGTGAAATTCCTTCACCGTTATCCACGACTTTGATAACGGCCTTTTTATCCAAAGCTTCCAGAGAGATCGTCAGTTTTCCTCCTTCAGGCATTGATTCGAGGCCATTTTTTGCTACATTTAAAATTACTTGTTTAATATGATCTTTAGTACAGTTTACGAGTAAAGGCTGCTCAGTTAAATACTGAAGTTCGACTTCAACATTGTATAGGTTGCCCTCAGAATAGATGATCGGCATAATTTCACCGATAATATCCTGAAGCGAATTCAACTCCCATTTTTCAGCTGTCGGCTTGCCAAGAACGAGAAATTCACTCACAATTTGATTAATACGCTTGATCTCCTGTTCGATAATGGAGAAGTAAAGCTGATCTTCTTCACCTTTATATTTCTTCTGCAGCAGCTGAATAAAGCCGCTTATACCGGTGAGCGGGTTGCGAATTTCGTGGGCTGTGCTGGCAGCAAGCGTCCCGATCAGTTCTAATTTTTGCGCCTCATTTTCCGAGCGCTCCAGCTGTGTCTGCCGCTTCAGCAAATAATACAGCACGAGAATAAAAAGGATATTCAGCAGGACAATACTGCATGAAAGCGGGAGCACAAGGCTTTTTGTCAATTCTTCTATTGTCACCGGGTTTGGATATACTTTCATATTCCAACTGATATCATCCAAATATCCACTGACAGGTTTC
Source organism: Bacillus sp. SKDU12 (assembly GCF_010093085.1). Lineage (GTDB taxonomy): Bacteria > Bacillota > Bacilli > Bacillales > Bacillaceae > Bacillus > Bacillus mexicanus. The sequence continues at coordinate 133,897 of NZ_MSRC01000003.1, forward strand.
AGATCAATTGCATGGAATGACTGACCGCTCGTAAAAATTGTTTTCCCGTCTTGGTTTACAAGTTTGATATAAACATCAGGGCTCAGTAAATTAATCAGGTTTTTTAAATAATCAATTTGAATAGCTGCGACAAGATAATCTGTCACATTTCGCTTTGAGTCCAAAATAGGGACACAAATTGTAAAAATTGGCTGGCCTGTAATTCTGCTCGAGTAACTATCTGAAATGACTGTCTTTTTTGTTTTCTTCGCTTTTGTAAAAAAGGATCTGTCTGCCAGGTTTACTTTCGTTTTTAATTCTGTCGTGCTTGCAGTGACATCTCCTTTCGCATTTAGTAAATAGAGACCGGAAAATCTTGGTTCTGAATCAAAGGCTTTTTCCAAAATCGACTGCATTTTCTTTATGTTAACCGGTTTGTCAATGGCGATAGACAAGGAGGTCATTCTCGCCTTTGTTTCTCCGATTAAATAATTGATTTTGTTGCGGTGAAGGTTCAGCATTACACTCGCTTCTTGCTTATGTCTTGCAGCTATTGTATCTTTTTCTTTTTCATAGACGAAAAAGCTGATGACGATTGCCGGAATCACGACCAGGATGAGATAAAGTTTGACTCTCCCGCAGGCGTCTTTTAATATTTTCAATTTGCATCGCTCCAACATACACCTGATTAGAGGTATTATATCATTGTTTCTTCTTCTTTAATAAGAAAAAATAACCAAAAAAATTAGAAAAAGCTGTTGAACAGCTTATTATATAAAAAAAGAAGAGAAATATTGGAAAGATTTTTATTGACATTTCGCTCTTTGTTTATTAATGTTTCTCTGTAATGGTTTCTAAAAGGATGATTGAGACATGACAGAAAAATCACTGAAGTTATTTATCGTGCTGTCGCGCGCATATCGGTCTATTAACGATCATATGAATAAGCATATTCATAAGCACGGACTGAATCCGACTGAATTTGCTGTGCTCGAGCTGCTGTATCATAAAGGTGATCAGCCGCTGCAGCAGATAGGAGACAAAATTCTTTTGGCTAGCGGGAGCATCACTTATGTTGTAGATAAGCTGGAACAAAAAGAACTCCTCATTCGGAAAGCGTCACCTACAGACAGACGAGTGACATTTGCACAAATCACTGAAAAAGGCACCAGTCTTTTGGATGATATTTTTCCTAGTCATGCTGCTGAAATTGCTGAAATGATCAGCGTATTAAGCGAAGAAGAGGTAGAGATGTGCACGGAAATGTTAAAAAGAGTAGGATTAAACGCAAAACAGTTTTATAATAAGTAAAAAAAGGAAGCCTGATATGTCACAAGGCTTCCTTTTTTACTATTTTTCATTTGTTTCCGCTGCGCCTCTCGGTAAGATGAGAACTTCAACGCGTCGGTTTTTGCCTCGGCCTTCCGCAGTTTTGTTGGAAGCCACCGGTTTATACTCCCCGTAGCCCTTAGCACTGAACACTTTTGCGTCGAGCTTAGGGTTTTCAATCAGAAGCCCCATAAAGTTTACCGCTCTCATGACACTTAAATGCCAGTTTGATTGGAATTCAGAGTTTTTAATTGGCATATTATCAGTATGTCCGCTGATAATGATATTTCTCGGCGGATTAATCACAAGAAGGTTGGATATCTCTTGTGCAAGCGAAACATCTTCCTTACGGATGGTTGCTTTCCCAGAATCAAAGAAGATGCTGTCTTTAATCGTAATGAGAAGGCCTTCACTAGTCATCTTTGTTTCCAGCTGATGTTCCAGCTTTTTATCTTTGATGAATTTGTCCACCTGGCTTTTTACACTTTGAAGTTCTTTTTGATCAGCAGCTTTTTCTTTTTCTTTCTTGTTTTTCTCTTTCTCTTCTTTATCCTTTTGAACTTGATCAATTCCGTTTTTCTCTTCTTCAGGAGGGGTGGCACTGGAATAGTCCATTACACCGGTGCCGCCTGTAAAGACTTCATTAAATGATTTTGAAAGCATCTTAAATTTAGCTACGTCAATTGAGCTGCTCGCATACAACACGATAAATAATGCCAGGAGAAGAGTTAGGATGTCGGCATATGGAACGAGCCATGATTCATCAACGTGTTCGTCCTCATGCTTCTTCTTCTTTTTTCTCGCCATTTTGCGCCTCTCCTTGTTCTGCAAATTTCAAGCGGTCCTTCGCAGGAAGATACATTAAAAGTTTTTGTTCGATGACTTTCGGTGCCTGTCCTTCTAAAACGGATAAAACACCTTCAATCATGACTTCACGCAGTTTTACTTCTTGTTTTGATTTGCGTTTTAATTTGTTTGCGAAAGGATGCCATAATACATATCCCGTAAAGATACCGAGAAGGGTGGCAACAAAGGCAGCGCTTATGGCGTGGCCAAGCTCATCTGTATTGTCCATATGAGAGAGGGCGGCAATCAATCCGATTACAGCACCGAGCACGCCAAGTGTCGGCGCGTAAGTTCCTGCCTGTGTGAAAATTGCGGCTCCGGTTTGGTGCCTGTCTTCCATCGCTTCGACTTCCTCAGTCATGATATCTCTGATAAATTCTGCACTTTGCCCGTCAACAGCCATGCTGAGCCCGTTTTTCAGGAAAGCGTCATCTACATCCTCAATGCTTGCTTCTAAAGCAAGCAGACCCTCGCGGCGTGCAAGCTGGGCCCATTCAGAGAACTTAGGAATGAGCTCCTCTATTGTGAGCTGCTTGTTTTCTTTAAATAACACTTTGAACAGCGCCGGCACTTTTTTAATTTCTTTTGTTGGGAACGCAATAACGACTGCTGAGATTGTCCCAGCGATAATAATTAAAATGGCAGCTGGGTTTGCAAGCGCGCTGAAGCTGACGCCTTTCAAAACCATCCCCACGCTCAATGCTACAAAAGCAAGAATAATACCGATTAACGAAGTTTTATCCATAGTTTTCACCAAATCCTTTTTTACTAGCTTGTCTATGGTTAATATCGGTTTTGGTGTCAGGAACTTTAGGGAGATTGTGAATTTGTTCATGAAAAATTCAAGGAAGAGGTATAGAAGGGAGAAATAAACAATAGCGGCTTTCCAAAATTGAAATTGGCATTTTGCTTGCAAGCTGTTCTTCAGACGGTTTCTATTTAATAATAGAAATAAATATCCACTATTTAGAAACATGTGCCATCCCGCGAAGAAAAGAAATATTTTGAGGGAACGAATGGTATGTTCCAGAAATGTACAAAAAAAGCGGCTTCCTAAAAGGAAACCGCTGCATCTTATTTTGCTTGTACTTTGATTGTACGATCTTCTGCGGTCACATGAAACCTTGTGATTTCACTATTGTCAAGCAGCAGATCGGTCATTTTATCTTCAATCTGTTCTTGGATGGTTCTTCTAAGCGGACGTGCGCCGAATGAAGGGTGGTAGCCCAGCTCAGCGATTGTTTCTTTCGCTTCGTCTGTCACGCTCAAGCTGATGCCGCGTTCTGCCAATGTTTCTTCAAGTTCTCCAAGTAGCAGGCTGACGATTTTTACCAGATGTTCTTTTTCCAGTGAGCTGAACTCAATGATGCTGTCAAAACGATTGAGAAACTCTGGTTTAAAGAACATGCTCAGTGAATCTATCAATGTTTGTTCTTCGATGACACTGTCATCTGATTGGAAACCGACTTTTATTTGTTTTTCGCCGGTACCCGCATTGCTTGTCATAATAATCACAGTGTCTTTAAAGCTTACAGTTCTCCCTTGGCTGTCTGTCAGACGGCCGTCTTCCATAATTTGCAGGAACATATGCTGAACATCAGGGTGTGCTTTTTCAATTTCATCCAATAGCACGATGCTGTATGGGTTTCGGCGCACTTTTTCTGTTAATTGCCCAGCTTCCTCATGACCGACATATCCAGGCGGTGAACCGATGAGTTTAGATACGGCGTGTTTCTCCATGTATTCGCTCATATCAAGACGAATGATAGCATCTTTTGTACCGAATAATTCATCTGCAAGTGTTTTGGAAAGCTCTGTTTTTCCTACGCCGGTAGGACCGACAAAGAGAAAGGAGCCGACTGGTCTGTTTTTGGCTTTTAATCCGGCGCGGCTTCGTCTTACCGCTTTTGCCACTTTTTGAACAGCGGTTTCTTGTCCGATCACCCGTTCTTGAAGTTTTGCTTCAAGCTTTTTCATTTTCGTTTGTTCGTCTGCCTGCAGTTTGCCGACAGGGATGCCGGTTTTTTGCTCAACAATATCTTGAATCTGCTCAGCTTCTACAGTGACATCGGAATGAGCGGAAGAGCTGTTCCGTTTTTTCTCCAATGCGATTTCTTCATCACGGAGTTTTGCAGCCAGTTCATAATTTTCTTCTTCAAGTGCTTTTGTTTTTTCAGCTTCAATCGCTGTTAAGCGTTCAGCGGCATCTTCATCACTCACCTCATCAATTAATAGGTTAGCTTTTGAACCTGCTTCATCTAATAAGTCAATTGCTTTATCCGGCAGATGCCTGTCCTGAATGTAGCGGGATGATAAAGTCACACATGCTTTGATTGCTTCATCACTGAATCTCACGCCATGATAGGCTTCGTATTTGTCTTTGATCCCTTGCAGAATGAGGACGGCCTGTTCAATTGAAGGCTCTTGCACCATGACAGGCTGAAAACGTCTTTCCAGTGCTGCATCTTTTTCAATTTGTCGGTACTCTTTGAGTGTTGTCGCACCGATGACTTGCAGCTCGCCTCTGGCAAGGGCAGGCTTGAGAATATTGCCCGCGTCCATTGATCCTTCTGCAGATCCTGCGCCAACGAGAAGATGAATCTCATCAATAAACAGAATGACGTTTTTTCGTTCTTTCAGCTCAGTAATCAGCTGTTTCATTCTCTCTTCAAATTGTCCTCTGATCCCTGTGTTTGCAACAAGGGAGGCAACATCAAGCAAGTACAGCTCTTTGTTTTTCAGTTTGTTTGGAACATCACCTTCAGCAATTTTCAAGGCGAGTCCTTCGGCGATGGCGGTTTTCCCTACACCGGGCTCCCCGATAAGAACCGGGTTGTTTTTGTTGCGGCGATTTAGAATTTCGATCACTCGCGCAACTTCTTCGTCACGGTCGATGACGGGGTCAATAAGACCGGCTTTTGCCCCATTTGTTATATTTTGAGCCAGCTCATCAAGCAATCCCTTTTTCTCGCTTTGTTTTGCTGCGCTTTGTTCTTTAGGCTGGAATGCCTGTTCAAACGGAAATCCGAAAGATTGAGGACCCATGCTCATTGAAGGTTTACGGGTCAATTCGTTATAGCAAGTTTCACATAGAACCATATGTTTATGAACGGAATTTATTTGCATGTTAAGGCGAATCGTCGCTTCGTTTTGATGACAATGTTGACAACGCATTTGCCAAAACCTCCTTAAAAATTTGATCTTCTTTGACCAATGATTGTGAATAAAAAGGCCGTTTGATTTTGACCTTCTTTGACTATAAGTATACGCCAAACATATTGGTTCTCAAAACAATATGCTCAGATCAGTCTGACTATTTGACTAACTCTGACCAATGGCTTTTGAAAAAAGGTTGGTTTAGTTGGCCAACTTTGATTATTAGTATACTCTGACCTTCTTTGACTTTCAAGTCTTTTGCACATCATATTTTTGATTGGTTTACACAGTAAAACATGTTTTCTTCGTCTTTTCAAGGAACTCGTCTCATAGGGTATAAAAAGGCATATATGGACAAAACTGCGGTTCGTTCGGAGGGGAGAAATGGAACAATCTAAAGGGTCTGCAAATCAGCTTGCTTTTGTGTATGTGGGCACAGTAGTCGGAGCTGGATTTGCGACCGGCAGGGAAATTGTTGAATTTTTTCTGAAGTTCGGCTGGTTTGGCTTATTTGGTATTATCGTCAGCGGCGGAATGTTTACGTTTCTTGGTGCTAAGCTGATGATTATTTCTAAGCGAATCAACGCCAAGTCCTATCAAGAAATGAACATTTTTTTATTCGGGGCGACGGCTGGGCGGATTATCAATGTATTTATGCTGTTTATTCTCCTTGGAGTAACGTCTGTCATGCTTTCTGGAGCAGGGGCGCTTTTTGAAGAACAGCTGGGAATGTCCGCTCAGATTGGGATGCTGATGACAGTCGGATTGAGCTTAATTGTAATGACGAAAGGAGTAAAAGGCATTTTTGGTGTCAATGTGTTTGTTGTTCCTCTTTTGATCATCTTTTCTTTGATTGTGGTGGCTGACTCTTTTATTTTCAGTGAATCGCGAAACGCAGCTCAGTGGGTTTGGCCGCACCGCTGGGACTGGCTGCTGTCAGCATTTTCTTACGGTGCTTTGAATTTATCGCTTGCTCAAGCGGTTTTGGTTCCGCTTGCGAATGAAATGCCATCTGAAAAATTGATTAAAAAAGGCGCTTTAATCGGAGGCATGATGCTGACGATTGTCCTATCTGCAAGTTTTCTGTCTTTGTCGACTCTCCCGAATGTATTTTTGTATGATATACCGATGGCTCAAGTGGTTTTTCTCTTTGCGCGCTCTGTCCATTTGATCTATTTGCTTATTATTTTCGGTGAAGTATTCACATCAGTGATCGGCAATCTATATGGATTGGAAAAGCAAGTACAGAGCTTTTTGCCGATAAAAAGCAAATATATCTTTGCAGCCATTATGATTACTGCTTATGTCACGAGCCAAATTGGATATGGTAAGCTGATTTCAACTATTTATCCTTTGTTTGGCTATGTGAGTCTGGCCTTTATCGGCGCCTTGATTTGTAAAAAGGCTCCCCGGCAGCGAAGTTTGTAACAGACATATATGAGGGAAGCCAGCTGCTGACTTTTGTATTGTCAAGAAAAACAACATTATGGTAAGATAGCAGAAGTGAAAAATTGAAGAAAATCCGTGCGATAGCGGGAGAGGTTCTAGCTACACCCTCTATAAAAAACTAAGGACGAGCTGTATCCTTGGATACGGCCTTTTTTATGTTTTTCTAGAGCACCTTCCGAAAGGTGTTTTTTTGTGTGAATCAGTTGTAGCGATGTCTCTCGCCGACGTTTTTATTGCGGAGAAGGAGAGGAAACATGAAAAAAGAAAAAGCAATTGTCGTATTTAGCGGCGGTCAAGACAGCACCACCTGCTTACTGTGGGCTTTGAAAGAATTTGAAGAAGTCGAAACAGTGACTTTTCATTATAATCAGCGTCATTCACAGGAAATTGACGTGGCAAAATCCATTGCGGAAAAACTTGGTGTGAAAAACCACTTGCTTGATATGTCATTGTTAAATCAGCTTGCACCGAATGCCTTGACAAGAAATGATATTGAGATAGAAGTAAAAGACGGCGAACTGCCATCTACATTTGTTCCAGGCCGCAATTTGGTATTCTTATCCTTTGCGTCTATCCTCGCGTACCAAATTGGAGCGCGCCATATTATTACAGGAGTTTGCGAAACAGACTTCAGCGGTTATCCCGACTGCCGTGATGAATTTGTGAAATCTTGCAATGTAACGGTAAACCTGGCGATGGAGAAGCCGTTTGTGATTCATACGCCTCTCATGTGGCTTAATAAGGCAGAAACGTGGAAGCTTGCAGATGAGCTTGATGCGCTTGATTTTGTAAAGAACAACACGCTGACATGCTATAACGGCATCATCGCAGACGGCTGCGGAGAATGTCCGGCATGCCATCTTCGCTCAAGAGGATATGAAGAATATATGGCGATGAAAGGAGAACGTGCTTAAATTGTTATCTCAAATTTATCCGCAGGTCCAGCATCCTTATTCATTTGAACTGAATAAGGACATGCACATCTCAGCTGCTCATTTTATTCCCCGGGAAAGTGCGGGGGCATGCAGCAGGGTTCATGGGCATACGTATACCGTAAATATCACTGTTGCCGGCGACGAACTTGACGATTCCGGCTTCCTTGTCAATTTCAGCCTGCTCAAAAAGCTTGTGCACGGAAACTATGATCATACGCTTTTAAATGATCATGAAGATTTTTCTCAGGATGACCGATATTCGCTGCCGACAACTGAAGTTGTGGCAAAAACGATTTATGACAACGTACAGGCTTATTTAGACACATTGGAGAATAAACCGAGCTGTGTACAGGTGTTTGTCCGTGAAACACCGACAAGTTATTGTGTCTACCGTCCGAAAAAGGGTGGTTTGAATGGCTAAAGGAATTCCTGTATTAGAAATTTTCGGCCCGACGATTCAAGGGGAAGGCATGGTGATCGGACAGAAAACAATGTTCGTCCGGACTGCTGGCTGTGATTATTCATGCAGCTGGTGTGATTCCGCCTTCACTTGGGATGGGTCTGCTAAAAAAGATATTCGCTGGATGACGGCTGAGGAGATTTTGGCAGAGCTTAAAGACATCGGGGGAGAAGCGTTTTCTCACGTAACGATCTCAGGCGGCAACCCTGCGCTGTTAAAACAGCTCGATGCTTTTATCGAACTGCTGAAGGAAAACAACATCCGTGCAGCGCTTGAAACTCAAGGGACCATTTATCAGGATTGGTTTACGCTAATTGATGATCTGACAATTTCTCCAAAACCGCCAAGTTCCAAAATGGTCACGAACTTTCAAAAACTTGACCACATTTTGACTTTACTGAAAGAGAATAACAGACAGCATGCTGTCAGCTTAAAGGTTGTCATTTTTAATGATGAAGATTTGGCATTTGCCAAAACGGTGCACAAGCGTTACCCGGGAACCCCGTTTTATTTGCAGGTCGGTAATGATGACGTGCATACGACAGATGACCAAACATTGATTGCACATTTGCTTGGAAAATATGAAGCGCTTGTTGATAAGGTAGCAGTTGATGCGGAACTGAATCTGGTTCGAGTGCTTCCGCAGCTGCACACCCTGTTATGGGGCAACAAACGAGGCGTATAATAGAAAGGAAGATGGATATGATGACTAGAAAAGACTCAGAATTAGAGGGTGTCACACTGCTTGGCAACCAAGGAACAAATTATTTGTTCGAATATGCGCCGGACGTGCTGGAATCCTTCCCAAATAAACATGTGAACCGTGATTACTTTGTGAAATTTAATTGTCCTGAATTTACATCTTTATGCCCGAAAACCGGTCAGCCTGATTTTGCAACAATCTACATCAGCTACATTCCTGATGAAAAAATGGTGGAAAGCAAATCATTAAAGCTGTACCTGTTCAGCTTCAGAAATCACGGTGACTTCCACGAAGACTGCATGAACATCATTATGAACGATTTGATCGAATTAATGGACCCGCGCTACATTGAAGTATGGGGCAAATTTACGCCAAGAGGCGGAATTTCCATTGATCCGTATACAAACTACGGAAAGCCGGGCACGAAGTACGAGAAGATGGCTGAGTATCGTATGATGAATCATGACTTGTATCCGGAGACGGTTGATAATCGTTAATGTAGAGGATATTCTGACCTAGACGTGTGTCATCACACGTCTGTTTTTATTTAAAGTACCTCAGTTACGCGTTATTGAAATTTGTACACCCTGATTATTTTAAAAAAAAGACGAGCGAATTCGGGGGAGAATTCTGCTCGCCGCTTTCTAATGAAAAGACGGGATGCTGGATGGCAACTCGTCTGTTTTATTATAAAATATCGAACGTATGTTTGTAAAGGTGTCTTTTCTAAAGAAATGGTTCACATAACTGGTCAGAACTGATTCATTGTAAACATTCGCTAAGGTATGCTAAGATGCATGGACGATAAAGGAGTGATAAGAAAGTGAAGACTTTGCGATTAAACGATGTAACGCTAGAAATGGCTGCATATCAAGAGGAGAACGAGCCGAAGCGCAAAATTGCTCTTACGCTAAATGTGACGAGTGAGACTTACCATGATATCGCTGTCCTGTTATATGAAAAAACATTTCATGTCGAGGTTCCGGAACGAAAGCTTGACTTTCAGGGGGAAATCACAAATTATTCAACGTCATTGACCAATCTGTACGAGCCAGAGTCTGTCAGTGAATTCTATATAGAAATGACGGAAATAGACAAAAACGCCGATTCATGATCGGTGTTTTTTTGTGTGTAAAAAGCTGCCGGACGGCAGCTTTTGAGAAAGCGAATTTCATATGTAAGGTGTTTCAGTGTCTGACGTGCAGTTTTTGCGAATAAATGTGGGATGAGGAGGATTAATAGGAGTCTCTGATGATCTTATAATTTTTATGATTAACAACTGTCAATGAATCTAATTCAAGATCACGATAATTATCCATTATCGTGACATCAACGATAACAGAATTTTCATTCACTTTTTCGACAACACCGGTTAATCCGTTTTTAAATTCAATCACGTTTCCAACCTTTGCGATTTTCACAAGCTTCCTCTCCTTTAAACATAATAATGCCTTTTGAAAGTATTTTGCAGTATTTTCATTGAGAAGTAAAGCGATAAGGAGTTTTATCTCCCTAATGAATTGTCCTGGCGCTGTAAAGATGATATATTGATTTTCGTTAAAAGAAAGAAGAGGGGGGAATTTTCGTTGCGTCCCGAAGAGATAACCGAAATGATTGAGCAGCTGCGCATCGGCGCAATAAATGAACTGAGAGTCCAAAAAGAGCATTTCCTCGATTTTAGAGCCGTTTTATCTAAACAAGACGATTTTAAACATTTCCGAGGGATTGCCCAGCAAGGCGGAGATGTCATCTTTCAATACTTAGAACAGCCAAGAAGCTGAAGGTTTCTCCTCTGTGAGAAGCCTTTTTATCATATATGACAGAATACAGGCTGTTTATTACGTTCTTCCGTAATAAGTGTAAATAAAATGTAAAATATTAAAACTGGATAAACATGTTACGAATTAACAAGATTTATAGAATATCAGCCTATTTTTCTTCCATTAACCAAGTCTGTATTCCGTTATATTCCATCCAGGTGTCTCCTTGGGAGAGTTGGAAAATCTTTTCCCGTGAAATTGATTTGTTCTCTTGTTAAGGTAATGAAGTGTTTTTTGAGCACTTTAAGGAGGAAACTGTATGACAACAAAATTCACGGCCCTGGCTGTTTTTCTTCTTTGTTTTATGCCTGCTTCGAAAATTGAACATACACAAGCTTCACTGCTGAGCACGAAGAAAACAAAACATGAAGAAGTAAAGCTGCTTACACCTATAAATCAAGATACAGACACATCTTTCTCTTCACTGTCTGCTGATAAAGAGAAGAAAAACATAAAGCCGATCAGGCTATCAGCGAACACTGAAAAAAAAGACGAAAAATCGCAAACGGATGATCAGGAAGAAACATATTCGCAGTCCGAAAAAGAATTGCTTTCTCGTCTCGTGCACGCAGAGGCTAAGGGAGAATCCTATAAAGGCAAGGTCGCTGTTGCTAGCGTTGTACTGAATAGAACGGAGAAAAAAGGTTTTCCTGATACTGTAAGAGGGGTTATTTATCAAAAAAACGCCTTTGAACCGGTCGCAAACGGAAGCATCAATCAAAAGCCTGATAAAGAATCAATTGATGCTGCCAAAGAAGTGCTGTCTTCAAAAAAAAGAGAAACTGATGCTATATTCTTTTATAATCCGAAAACAGCGTCAGATCATTGGATTCGTTCGCGAAAAACTGTAGAAAAAATCGGCAGACACGTTTTTGCCATATAAGCACAGAAGAGACAATTTGTCTCAGCTGTGCTTTTTTTATATATGACGAGTAAAAATAAAATAATTTTTAAACTTGTCTCATATGATGTTGGTAGTACAAGAGACAAGGAGAGACATCATGAATCGATTTATAAAAGGGATCATTCTTTTATCCATTGCCGCCTTTTTTGCTGAATGCCTTGAATTTGTCGTGAATATGATTTTAGCGCGAGAGCTTGGCGAGCATGGGATGGGGCTTTATATGAGTATTTTGCCTACGATCTTTTTAATCATTGTCATTGCCAGCCTGGAACTGCCGATCTCAATTTCTAAATTCATTGCCGAATCAAATCCTAAGCTCCATGAAAGCATGCTGAGGCACGCATTCAAAATGACAGCCGTTTTTACAGCGTTTTCTACTGTTGCTGCCAGTATTGCGCTCCCGTTTATTCCTGTATTTGATACTTACAACCCTTTTATTAAAGGAATTGTGATCGGCTTAATCCCTATTGTCGCCTTTACTTCAATCGCCAGAGGGTATTTTATGGGTATGCAACAAATGGGGAAGATTGCAGTCGCCAATGTCCTGAAAAAAATAATCCAGCTTTTGTGTTTGTTTCTCTTTTTTCAATGGTACTCATTTGAGTTGGACATGGCCGTGCTGATATCCTTGTTTGTCCTCGTTGTGAGTGATGTAGTCGTGCTTGTTTATTTATATTCACAATTTATTATGGCAAGGCGGGCGATATCCGGCCAGCAGCACATTCATTTGCGCGGAAAGGATGTAAGAAAAAGACTGCTTGCCGTTTCCATTCCTACAACAGGATTGCGCATTTTTCATGCGGTTGTTAACGCCATTGAACCGTTTTTAGTAAAAGGGGCGCTTTTGGCTGCGGGCGTTGCCGGGACAGCGGCGATTGATCAATACGGAATGCTGGCGGGAGTGGCTGTGACGATAGGATCGTTTCCTGCTTTTATTGCCCATTCGTTAATGATCGTTATGATACCGAGTATTTCGGAAGCTTATGCACTTTCACAGTATGATGTTGTATTAAAAAGACTGAAACAGTCGATTTTCATTACGTTTGGTTATGGCATACCGGCTGTCTGGATCATGTTTCAGTTTGCGGAACCTCTCACACATTTGTTTTTTCACTCGCCTGAAGCAAAATATTACTTACAGCTGTTATGGCCTTACTTTCTCTTTCATCTTTTTGTCATGCCGCTGCAGGCGTGCTTAATCGGGATGGGGTTTGTAAAAGAAGCTTTTTATCACAATGTGTGGAGCCACATCGTTGCGTTAAGTATGATGTATGTGCTGGGCTCAATGGAGAATTTGCAAATGCTTGGGATTATCCTTGGGATGAACACCGGCATGATTTTGCTGACGAGCCTCCACTATGCCACGATCTGCAAAGCGCTGCAGGTATCTGTCTTTCTTATGGGAGGAAGCAGGACGCCGCGAATTGAAGGATGATACAGAAAAAGCAGGGGCAGGCTAATGGAAAAGCATGAAAGGAAGATTTCCATGTTGACGAAGCGCTTGCTTATTGTATGTCTTATATGTTGGGGAATGATTGCGTCGTTTCCTGATGTGGCAGCCGCTGAAGACAAACAGCCTGCAGTTCCCGCTGTTTTCCTGATGAAAACGATAGAAGGAGAGGATATCCGGGTCCCGACTAAAGGGCAAAAAACCATCCTGCATTTTTGGACATCATGGTGTCCGCCATGTAAAAAAGAGCTTCCCCAGTTTCAATCATTTTACAATGCCCATCAGTCCGGCAGCGTAAAGCTGGTAACGGTAAATTTAGTGAACTCAGAACAGAATCAGAAAGCGGTTGAAGATTATATTAAAGCAAACAAGCTCACATTTCCGATCGTTCTTGACTCAAAAGGGGAATTGATGAAGGAGTATCACATCATTACAATCCCGACATCATTTTTGCTGAATGAAAAGGGAGAAATCGAAAAAACAAAAATTGGACCGATGACAGCGGAACAACTGAAAGAATGGATGGAAGAATAGCTGGGAGCGTAGACTCTCAGCTTTTTTAATATGATGAAAAAATCGCAAGGTATTAATGATAATTATTATCAAAAAGAAATTAAAATAATTATAATTGAAATTCTCATTGCTCATGCTATAATAAAGAAGACATCAAGAAATAACGGACATAAAGCTGCCTTAAGGGCGGCAATTTTATTTTTATAAGAGAAATGAAGATGATATACATTCTCAATTAGAGGGGAGAATTTGATATGAATGAACAAGTTACCATTCAACACGAGCCAGATGAACCATTAAAGACAGAGCGGAAAGAGAAAAACTGGCTGCAGCATGCTGAGCTTATCGCGGCACTCGTGTCAGGCGCTCTCATTTTAGCTGGCTGGCTTTTATCCGGACATCAAGTATTATCGGTAACGCTTTACTTGCTGGCTTTTGTGATCGGGGGATTTGCGAAAGCAAAGGAAGGAATCGAAGATACGCTCGAATCCAAAACGCTTAATGTAGAACTTTTAATGATCTTCGCTGCCATTGGTTCTGCACTGATCGGATACTGGGCAGAGGGTGCTATTTTAATATTTATTTTTTCCTTAAGCGGCGCTTTAGAAACTTACACGATGAATAAAAGCAGCAAAGATTTAACATCATTAATGCAGCTTGAGCCTGAAGAAGCTACACTGATGGTCAATGGAGAGGCCAAAAGAATTCCGGTTTCGGACTTGCGGGCCGGTGATATGATTGTGATCAAACCTGGAGAACGAGTAGCGGCAGACGGTGTCATCGAATCGGGCTCAACAAGCATTGACGAGTCAGCATTAACAGGTGAATCAATGCCTGTAGAAAAAAACACCGGGGATGACGTATTTACGGGAACTGTGAATCGCAACGGCTCCTTGACCGTCCGTGTCACCAAAGCAAATGAAGATTCGCTATTCAGAAAAATTATCAAACTTGTTGAATCTGCGCAAAGCAGTGTTTCACCGGCACAGGCTTTCATCGAACGCTTTGAAAATGTTTATGTGAAAGGTGTGCTGATCGCAGTAGGGCTTTTGTTATTTGTGCCGCACTTTGCGCTGGGCTGGAGCTGGAGTGAAACTTTCTACCGCGCAATGGTGTTTATGGTTGTCGCTTCACCTTGCGCGCTTGTCGCCTCTATTATGCCGGCTGCGCTGTCCTTGATTTCAAATGGCGCCCGCAACGGCATGCTTGTGAAAGGGAGCGTCTTTCTTGAACAGCTGGGCTCTGTTCAAATGATCGCCTTTGATAAAACGGGTACAGTCACTAAAGGCCAGCCTGCCGTTGAGGCGATCAAAATTGCAGAAGGATTCAGTGAAAAGGAAGTGCTTGAAGCTGTCTATGCCATCGAAACGCAATCAAGCCATCCGCTCGCTCAAGCAATCACAACATACGCTGAAGGTCGTGGTGTGAATCAATCGGGCTATCTATCTATAGAAGAAACATCAGGATTTGGCGTAATGGCAGAAGTGTCAGGTGCGAAATGGAAGATCGGCAAAGCGGGATTTATCGGTGAGCAAATGGCGGCGCAATTTATAAAAGAAACGTCAGCAGATGTCATTCAAAATGGCCACACGGTTGTATTTGTGAAAAAAGATGACCAAATAGCCGGTTGTATCGCTCTGAAAGATCAAATCAGACCTGAAGCAAAAGAGGTCATGGAAGATTTAAACCGGCTTGGGATTAAAACGGCCATGCTGACAGGAGATCATGAGGACACGGCTCAAGCGATAGCGAAGGAAGCCGGAATGACAACTGTAGCGGCAGAATGCCTGCCTGATCAAAAAGTGAATGAAATCAAACGGTTAAAAGAAGAATTCGGAAAGATTGCAATGGTCGGTGACGGAATCAATGATGCGCCTGCACTCAAAGCGGCGGATGTCGGCATTGCAATGGGCGGAGGGACAGATGTCGCTCTTGAGACAGCTGATATGGTCCTCATGCAAAACGATTTGAAAAAGCTCGTCAACATGTGCCGCTTGTCACGCAAAATGAACAAGATTATCAAACAAAATATCGTGTTTTCTTTAGCGGTGATCTGTCTGCTGATTTGTGCAAACTTTTTGCAGGTAATGGAATTGCCCTTTGGCGTGATTGGTCATGAAGGCAGTACGATTTTGGTTATCTTAAACGGATTAAGACTTCTTAAATAAAACCGGCAGTCCAATAGGGCTGCTGGTTTTTTATGTATCAAACTTTTCCTTCTTTTTTGTCATGATCCGATCTTTTCATAATAAGGATGAGAGCGAGGATACAGCAAAGGAAGCCCGCTGCACAGCCTATGATAGAACTGTAATAATAAAAACCGACCATCTTCATACCGATAAAAGGAGCGGAAATTCCCAAAACCGTTAAGAGCATCACTGCTTTTCGTCTGAAAAAATTCATCAGCAAAACGGAACAACTCCCTGCGATTGAATTCTACTGCCAGTATACAGGAAGCGGAGCAGGAAACAAAATACAATCGAAAATGGAGACGCCGTGAAAGGCAAATACCTGTAAAACCTGTTACAATAAAGACAGAACATTGCATTGCAAATGGCAGGGAGGAACAAAAAGTGAATAGAATACAACGCGTCTCTTCATGGCTGAAGGAAGCGGGGCATACTGCCGCATTTATTCATACGAAAGAAAATGTTTTTTACTTAACCGGTTTTTACACAGAGCCGCATGAAAGATTGATGGGTTTATTTATTTTTCAAGAAGAGGAGCCTTTCTTTGTTTGTCCTGGAATGGAAGCCAACCAAGCCCGCAACGCAGGCTGGAATCATGAAATCATTGGTTATGCGGATCATGAAAATCCGTGGGAGCTGATCGAGAAAGCCTTGAAAAAGCGAAACATCAGTATACATACACTTGCGGTAGAAAAGGATTCAATCTCGCTATCGCGCGCAGAACAGCTGAAGCATTCAGCCGGCGGGGCTCAATTTGTATCAGCTGAAGAAACACTTAATCAATTTCGTTTGATTAAAGATGATAAGGAGATTCGTTCGCTGAAAGAGGCGGCAAAACTTGCTGACTACGGTGTTGAAGTCGGCGCAGCCGCATTGCGGGAAGGCATCAGTGAAGTGGAAGTACTCGCTCAAATCGAATATGAATTGAAGAAAAAAGGTATTCAGGGCATGTCGTTCTCCACAATGGTTCTGTTTGGAGAAAAATCAGGCCAGCCTCACGGAAATCCGGGGACAGCTACATTGAAGAAAGGGGATCTTGTTTTATTTGATCTCGGTGTTATTCTTGATGGATACTGCTCTGATATTACAAGAACGTTTGCATACAAGAGCATTAATCCGAAGCAACAGGAGATTTATGAGACTGTGCTTCAAGCTGAAAAAGCAGCGGTTGAGGCAAGCAAACCCGGTGTCAGAATCGGTGATCTAGATTTAACGGCCCGCGGAATCATTGAAAAAGCTGGATATGGAGATTATTTTCCTCACCGGCTGGGACACGGACTCGGAATTTCTGTCCATGAGTACCCATCAATGAGCCAGGCTAACGATACGCTTCTGCAGGAAGGCATGGTCTACACGATCGAACCGGGGATTTATGTGCCTGAAATCGGCGGTGTTCGCATTGAGGATGACATTCATGTAACAAAGGACGGAGCGGTTGCTCTGACTCGATATCCAAAGGAATTAACGATACTGCCGTAGCAGGAAGTAAAAAAGGACTTTGTTCTCGACATCGTCCTTTTTTATCTGCATTAAATAAAGAAATCATCAAATGTACGGAATGGTTTCACCTCATGTTTTTGGTTGAGAGGTTTTACAGCAAGACAGCTGCTGCCGACAACAGTCAGACATAATCCAATTAAAATGAAGAAACCCATGTGTGATCTTCTCCTTTCAGCTAATAACAAACATATGTCTGGTATGTTCATATCATATTGTATGAAACGCATTCCAGAGCAAGGGGATTTAGAAAGAAGGGAATCTATGGCTAATATCAAAGACATTGCAGAAAAAGCCGGTGTCTCCGTTACAACGGTTTCCCGCGTTATAAACCATCATCCTTACGTCAGCGAAGACAAAAGAAATAGAGTGCTTGAGGCGATGGAAGCATTGGAGTATACAAGAAATATTCACGCTGTGCATTTGTCGAAAGGATATTCAAACATGATTGGTGTTGTCTTGCCGACGATTAATTTGCCTTATTTTGCAGAGCTGATCGCAGGTATAGCTGACTCAGCGGCAGAATCCGGAATTCACCTCTCTTTATTCCAAACAAACTATGATGTTCAGAAAGAAATGGTTGCGCTGTCCCAATTAAAACAGCGTCAGGTGGACGGGTTGATTTTTTGTTCAAAGGCGATTGGTGATAAAAAACTCATGGAATGGAAAGGCCCAATAGTGCTTTGCCAGAATTCAGATATCGGCCGTTTTCCAACCATCAGTATTCCTCACCAAGAAGCATTCCGGAACGGCTTGGACTATTTAATTGCCAAAGGGCACAAAAAAATAGCCATCTGTTTGGCAAGGAAAAAAGGCATGAACAGCTATTTTCGAATCAAAGCCTATAAAGATGCATTGGAAGAGATTGGAGAGGCATTTCGGGAAGACTGGATAATTGAGAAAGCGATCACCATTAATGATGGAAAGGCACTTTTTCATAAGTGGAACAAGTGGAGAGAAAAGCCGACAGCTATTTTTGTTGCCAATGATCAAGTTTCAGCAGGGCTTTTGCTTGAAGCGGAAAAACAGCGGGTATCGGTACCTGGTGAACTTGCCATCTTAAGCATTGATAACCATGAAATCAGCCAATTGCTTAGTATCACAACGATCGATATTCAAACGAAAAAAATGGGCAAGCAGGCGTTTGCTATGCTGGAAAATAGAATTCAGGGACACCCGATTGAAAGGAAAGTTCTCGATTACCGTCTCATCGAAAGATCGACTGTTTAGTGAAAGCGTTGAAAAAAGGTTTGACGTGCATTCTGTTCGTTATGTACGATATGAGGTATTGAATGACAAAGGAGCTGAGGATCATGAATGGGTCCTTCACAGTGAAAAAGGTCCTGAATAATAACGTCTTAATTGCTTCTCATCATAAATACAGCGAAGTCGTTTTAATCGGGAAAGGTATTGGTTTCGGAAAAAAACAAGATGATCTCATAGAAGATAAAGGCTACGAAAAAATGTTCATTTTAAAGGACGAGAAGGAACAAAAACAGTTTAAAAAGCTCCTTGACTATATTGATGAAAAACTCGTTGCTATTGCAAACGATGTCATCTATCACATCAGTAAGAGGACAAACCACTCATTAAATGAACATATTCATATTGCGCTGACAGACCATATCGCATTTGCCATCAAAAGGCAGCAGCAGGGCTTTGATATGAAAAATCCATTCCTCATGGAAACTCAGTCACTATATCCTGAAGAGTACAAAATTGCCGAAGAAGTCATAGATATGGTCAATGAAAAAGCGGGAATCTGCCTTCCAGAAGGGGAAATCGGTTTTATTGCCCTGCATATCCATTCAGCTCTGACAAATCGTCCGCTGGCCGAAGTCAATCAGCATTCGCACTTGATGGCGCAGCTTGTTGAGGTGATTGAAGACTCGTTTCAAATGAAAGTAAATAAGGAAAGTGTCAACTATTTGCGGCTGATCCGGCATATCAGGTTTATAATAGAAAGAATCAAACAAGAAGAACCAACTAAAGAACCAGAAAAATTAATGTTATTATTGAAAAATGAATATCCGCTATGCTACAATACAGCTTGGAAATTGATTAAAATCTTGCAGCAAACATTGAAGAAACCAGTTCATGAGGCGGAAGCGGTTTATTTGACGCTTCATCTGTACCGATTAACCAATAAAATTTCATAATTCAGTTTATCCTTATAACGTGTTACTGATCCGATCAGGCATGAGTGATTGAGGGAAAAAAACGGGAAGTTCATTCTCGTTCTTTTGTGCACCCCATTTTGCTCATGCCTTTTTGTTGTGTAAAAGGACAAATGTAAACGGTTAAACTGGAAAACTTGCGCCTGTGAATTCGTTGTCATGATTTTGAGCTGTAAGGTCAAACTAGTAAAAAGAGGAGGTCAATTCTTATGTTTAAAGCATTATTCGGCGTTCTTCAAAAAATAGGGCGTGCGCTTATGCTTCCAGTTGCGATCCTTCCGGCTGCGGGTATTTTGCTTGCGATTGGGAATGCGATGCAAAATAAGGACATGATACAAGTCCTGCATTTTTTGAGCAATGACAATGTTCAGCTCGTAGCAAGTGTTATGGAAAGCGCTGGGCAGATTGTTTTCGATAACCTTCCGCTTCTTTTCGCAGTAGGTGTAGCGATCGGGCTTGCCAACGGCGATGGAGTTGCAGGGATTGCAGCAATTATCGGTTATCTGGTAATGAATGTATCCATGAGTGCGGTTCTTCTTGCAAACGGAACCATTCCTTCCGATTCAATTGAAAGAGCCAAGTTCTTCACTGAAAACCATCCTGCATACGTAAACATGCTTGGTATACCTACCTTGGCGACAGGGGTATTCGGCGGCATCATTGTCGGTGTGTTAGCTGCATTATTGTTCAATAAATTTTACACAATTGAACTGCCGCAATATCTTGGTTTCTTTGCGGGCAAACGTTTTGTTCCCATAGTTACATCAATTTCCGCACTGATTCTGGGTCTTATTATGTTAGTGATCTGGCCTCCTATCCAGCATGGATTGAATGCCTTTTCAACAGGATTAGTGGAAGCGAATCCAACCCTTGCTGCATTTATCTTCGGGGTGATTGAACGTTCGCTTATTCCATTTGGTTTACATCACATTTTTTATTCGCCGTTCTGGTATGAATTCTTCAGCTATAAGAGTGCAGCAGGAGAAATTATCCGCGGAGATCAGCGTATTTTTATGGCGCAGATTAAAGACGGCGTACAGTTGACAGCAGGTACGTTCATGACAGGTAAATATCCATTTATGATGTTCGGTCTGCCTGCTGCAGCGCTTGCGATTTATCATGAAGCAAAACCGCAAAACAAAAAACTCGTTGCAGGTATTATGGGGTCAGCGGCCTTGACATCCTTCTTAACAGGGATTACAGAGCCATTGGAATTCTCATTCTTATTCGTTGCCCCGATTCTGTTTGCGATTCACTGTGTGTTCGCCGGACTTTCATTCATGGTCATGCAGCTGTTGCATGTCAAGATTGGTATGACGTTCTCCGGTGGTTTAATTGACTACTTCTTATTCGGTATCTTACCGAACCGGACGGCATGGTGGCTCGTCATCCCTGTCGGCTTAGGAATTGCGGTCATTTATTACTTCGGATTCCGATTTGCGATCCGCAAATTTAATCTGAAAACACCGGGACGTGAGGATGCTGCGGCTGAAACAGCGGCATCTGGGAAAACTGGTAAAGCAGGAGACCTTCCTTATGAGATCCTTCAGGCAATGGGAGACCAGGAAAACATCAAACACCTTGATGCTTGTATCACTCGTCTGCGTGTAACTGTAAACGATCAGAAAAAGGTTGATAAAGACCGTCTGAAACAGCTCGGTGCGTCCGGGGTGCTGGAAGTCGGCAACAACATTCAAGCTATTTTCGGACCGCGTTCCGACGGTTTAAAAACACAAATGCAAGACATCATTGCGGGGCGCAAACCAAGACCGGAACCGACGGCATCTGCCCAAGATGAAGTAGGTCAGCAGGTTGAGGAAGTCATTGCAGAGCCTCTGCAAAATGAAATCGGCGAGGAAGTTTTCGTTTCTCCGATTGCCGGGGAAGTTCACCCGATTACTGATGTTCCTGATCAAGTTTTCTCAGGAAAAATGATGGGTGACGGATTTGCGATTCATCCTTCTGAAGGTATTGTTGTATCACCGGTTCGAGGAAAAATTCTAAATGTGTTCCCGACAAAACATGCGATCGGCCTGCAATCGGACGGCGGAAGAGAAATTTTGATCCACTTTGGTATTGACACAGTCAGCCTAAAGGGCGAAGGATTTACGTCTTTCGTATCAGAAGGAGATCGCGTTGAGCCTGGACAAAAACTTCTTGAAGTTGATTTGGACGCAGTCAAACCGAATGTACCGTCTCTTATGACTCCAATTGTATTTACAAACCTTGCTGAAGGAGAAACAGTCAGCCTTAAAGCAAGCGGCTCTGTCAATAGAGAGCAAGAAGACATTGTGAAGATTGAAAAGTAAGGGTGCTAGTACGCTGTGCTTGTCAGATGACAAGTACGGCTGTATGATATAATATTGTGAAGTAATATAGCTTTAAGTTAAAAGGAGAATGATAAAAATGGCACAAAAAACATTTAAAGTAACTGCAGATTCTGGAATCCACGCTCGTCCTGCGACAGTTCTTGTACAAACTGCAAGCAAATACGATGCTGACGTTAATTTGGAATATAACGGCAAAACAGTTAACCTTAAATCTATCATGGGTGTTATGTCTCTAGGTATCGCTAAAGGCGCTGAGATCACAATCTCTGCTGCTGGCGCTGACGAAAACGATGCTCTTAACGCTTTAGAAGAAACAATGAAAAGCGAAGGACTCGGCGAGTAATGCAAGAGTTAAAAGGGATTGGAGCTTCAGCCGGTATTGCGATTGCAAAAGCGTACCGGCTTGAAGAGCCAGATTTAACGGTTGAAAAGAAAAATATCTCAGATTCTGAAGCGGAAGTAAGCCGTTTTGATAAAGCGATTGCACGTTCAAAAGAAGAGCTCGAAAAAATTAAAGAGCATGCTCTAAAAGAACTGGGTCAAGATAAAGCTGATATTTTTTCTGCTCACCTTTTAGTCCTCAGTGACCCTGAGCTTCTAAACCCTGTGAAAGAAAAAATCAGCACTGATTCAGTGAATGCTGAGTTCGCTTTAAAAGAAACGTCTTCTATGTTTGTTACCATGTTTGAATCAATGGACAACGAATATATGAAAGAGCGTGCAGCAGATATCCGCGATGTAACAAAACGCGTAACAGGCCACCTGCTTGGCGTTGAAATTCCAAACCCAAGCATGATTTCAGAAGAGGTTGTTATTGTATCTGAAGACTTAACACCATCTGATACAGCCCAATTAAACCGTGAGTTTGTAAAAGGCTTCACAACTGATATCGGCGGACGCACATCTCACTCTGCCATCATGGCACGTTCTCTTGAGATTCCTGCTGTTGTTGGTACGAAAGCGGCTACAGGCACAATCCAAAACGGTGTGACTGTTATCGTTGACGGTATTAATGGCGACGTCATTATCGATCCATCTGCGGAAACTGTAAAAGCGTATGAAGAAAAACATAATGCTTATTTGGCTCAAAAAGCTGAATGGGCGAAGCTTGTCAATGAACCGACTGTATCAAAAGACGGGCACCATGTAGAGCTTGCAGCTAACATCGGTACTCCTGATGATGTGAAAGGCGTTCTTGAAAACGGCGGAGAAGCAGTTGGCCTTTACCGTACAGAATTCCTTTACATGGGAAGAGATCAGCTTCCTACAGAAGACGAGCAGTTTGATGCTTACAAAACGGTTCTTGAGCGTATGGAAGGAAAATCAGTTGTCGTGCGGACACTTGATATCGGCGGAGACAAAGAGCTTCCTTACCTGCAGCTTCCTAAAGAAATGAACCCGTTCTTGGGTTACAGAGCGATTCGTCTTTGTCTTGAAGAGCAAGAAATCTTCAGAACACAGCTTCGCGCGCTGCTTCGTGCAAGTACATACGGAAACTTGAAAATCATGTTCCCTATGATTGCGACAGTTAATGAATTCAAAGAAGCAAAAGCGATTCTTCTTGAAGAGAAAGAAAAGCTAGTAAAAGCGGGACAGACTGTATCTGATGAGATTGAAGTCGGTATGATGGTTGAAATTCCGTCAACTGCTGTCATCGCTGATCAGTTTGCCAAAGAAGTGGATTTCTTCAGTATCGGAACAAACGATTTGATCCAATACACAATGGCAGCTGACCGTATGAATGAACGTGTATCTTACTTGTATCAGCCATACAACCCAGCTATCCTTCGCTTAATTACACTTGTAATTGAAGCGGCACACAAAGAAGGCAAATGGGTTGGCATGTGCGGAGAAATGGCAGGAGACGAGATTGCGATTCCAATTCTTCTTGGCTTAGGCTTAGATGAGTTCTCAATGAGCGCAACTTCCATCCTTCCGGCAAGAACACAAATCAGCAAATTGTCTAAACAAGAAGCTGAGTCATTCAAAGAGAAAATCTTATCTATGAGCACGACAGAAGAAGTTGTCGCGTTCGTAAAAGAAACATTCAAGTAATATACAAAAACCAGACGGCCTCCGGCCCGTCTGGTTTTTTTCATAAGTAAGGGCGAAGAAGGGCACAATAACATGGCTAGGAGGGATAAATATGTCAAACCAATTTAACGCAGGAGATACGGTTTACGTGATCTACAGAAACCCGCACGCCGCAAATGTTGCCCACATAAAAGAAGCTGAAATTGTGCATCATCCACATCATGAAGGTGAGTTGTCATTGTTTATTTATGAAACCTATCATCCGTTTGCTGAGGACGATGCTGTATTTGCAAGTTATGAAGAAGCCACATCACTTTACAAAGAGCTATTTGACAGTGATCCGTATGAGTAACAAGGAAATCATTACAACTCATATCCTTTCCGTCTTATGAGAAAAGTAATGGTAGTAAAGGAAAAGGATGTGGCATGATGCATAACCCATTTGTTCCGCAGCTTGTGTATATTGAACCGAGAGCGCTGGAATATCCGCTTGGCCAAGAATTGCAAGAAAAATTCGAGAAAATGGGTATAGAAATTAGGGAAACGACATCCCATAACCAGGTCAGAAATATTCCTGGGAAAAACCATCTTCAACAATATCGCAATGCGAAGTCAACTTTAGTCATCGGTGTCCGGAAAACATTAAAATTTGATTCTTCAAAACCTTCGGCTGAATATGCCATTCCGTTTGCAACGGGCTGCATGGGGCATTGTCATTACTGTTACCTGCAAACCACTATGGGATCTAAACCGTATATCAGAACCTATGTAAATGTCGAAGAGATATTAGACCAAGCGGATCAGTATATGAAGGAACGCGCACCAGAGTTCACAAGATTCGAAGCCTCATGTACGTCAGATATTGTAGGAATCGATCATTTGACACACACGCTCAAACACGCCATTGAACATTTTGGACAAAGTGAGCTCGGCAAACTCCGATTTGTAACAAAATTCCATCATGTGGATCACCTATTAGACGCAAAGCATAATGGGAAAACGAGATTTCGATTCAGTATTAATGCTGACTATGTGATTAAAAACTTTGAGCCGGGAACCTCACCTCTTGATAAACGGATAGAAGCGGCAGTAAAAGTTGCAAAAGCAGGATACCCGCTAGGTTTTATTGTTGCTCCGATTTATATTCATGAAGGCTGGGAAGAAGGATACAAACATCTATTTGAAAAACTTGATAATGCTTTGCCGCAGGATGTTAGACAAGATATCACTTTTGAACTAATTCAGCACCGCTTCACAAAACCGGCCAAACGCGTGATAGAGAAAAATTATCCGAAGACGAAGCTCGAATTAGACGAAGAAAAACGACGTTATAAATGGGGCCGTTACGGAATCGGAAAATATATTTATCAAAAAGATGAAGAGCATGTCCTTCGGGAAACACTTGAATCGTATATTGATACTTATTTTCCTAACGCGAAACTCGAATATTTCACTTAAACGGGCTGTTGTGATGAACAGCTCGTTTTTTTATGAACTTGTCACCACTTTACCGTATTGGCCGGCGCTGATCTTGATAAAAAGGACATGTGCCCGATGCTTGTCAACAGTCAGCTCCTGCATTGTCTTCAATCAGCATTTTCCGATTCCAAGCTTTCAATAAGTGAATCATTCAGACTCTGATGGCCGCATCCTCAGTATTCTGCTGTTATCATATACATTTGTTTTAGGATGATCGTCACCCTCCTTGTGTGATTTATAATTGATCAGCTTGAATTTGAAAGTAAATATAATTCAAATTTCACACAATTTATTTTTTGATTATTCATTTTTAAAATAAAAGGGCCGATATAGACATTAGGAGGGGATGGGTTTGTTTAAAAAACTTCACATGAAAATTGCTGTATTTGTTTCGATTATGCTAATCGTCACAGTTGTTCTATTAATGCTGTCTTCTTACTTGACGCTAAAGCCGATGATTACAGAGGATGGAAAAAATACAACGTCAAATGTGACGCAGTCACTTGAACAAAATATTGAATTGCAATTAAAGAGTTATGCCATTTCGCTATCAAGATTTGCCACTGGGGAATTAACTCATACATTTGTTGCAAAACCAAGTAAAGAAGCTTCTCGGCTGTTTAACGATGATATGAAACAAATCAAAGATAACGATAATTATGTTGCGATGGCTTATGTAGGCACCGCAAAAAAAGAAATGTTTACATATCCGAAAGCCGATTTTACAGATGATTATGACCCAACAACAAGACCATGGTATAAGCTTGCAGCTGAAAAACCGGATCAAGTTGTTTGGACTGAACCCTATAAAGACGTCGTGACGGGAGACATGATTGTTACCGTATCAAAAGCGGTCCTTGATGGGCGAAAAGTGATCGGGGTTGCCAGCTATGACTTGAAACTCTCAGCTATCCAGAGCATGGTCAATAAACAAAAAGTGCCTTACAGTGGATTTGCCTTTTTAGCTGATGCAAGCGGCAATTTTTTAGCCCATCCGTCAAATCAAGGAAAAAATATATCAGAGGATCAAACACTGAAAACCATTGCATCTGAGAAAAAAGGGATACAGGATGAAAATGGGAAAATGGTTGTGTACCAAACAATTGGGGAAACGGGCTGGAAAGTCGGAACACAATTTGATACCGATAAGTTAATGTGGATTTCAGATAAAATGACCCGGGCGAATCTTTGGATATCAGTGGTTGCGCTTATCATCACAATGATTTTCAGCTACTTCCTGGCCAAAACGATAACCGGTCCGATTCAGCAGCTCATCGGAAAAACGAAGGCAGTTTCCGCAGGTGATTTAACAGTGCACGCGGATTCAAAATCCAAGGATGAAGTCGGTGTGTTAACAAGAGACTTTAGTCAGATGGTTGAAAACATGAAAAAATTAGTTGAGCAAGTCAGGCTGTCTTCAGGGAAAGTATCTGACACCTCTGAGCAATTAACGGCTGTCTCTGCGGAAACAAATGAAACGAGCGGACAAATTGCAAAAGCGATTGAAGAAGTAGCCGCCGGAGCATCAGAACAGGCTTCTGAAGTTGAGACGATTAATGAAAAATCAGAAAGCCTGTCAATGAAAATCAGACAAATCGCTGAAGAGGCGGGCGGAATGAAAGAACGCTCAAAATTATCTGAGGATGCAAGCTATAAAGGTCTGGATGCGCTCGGCCAGCTGCTGATGAAGTCAAACGAAGCCAACATGGAAACAAAAAAGGTTGAAACGATGCTGCTTGATTTGGAAAATCAAACAAAAAATATTGAAGAAGTTGTTACAGCGATTTCGAATATTTCGGATCAGACCAACTTGCTTGCCTTAAATGCCAGCATTGAGGCAGCCAGAGCCGGTGAAAGCGGCCGCGGTTTTTCCGTCGTAGCCGATGAAGTGCGGAAGCTTGCTGAGCAATCAGCACAATCTTCAAAGCATATCAGCGAGACCGTGAAGCTTATCCAACTTGAGACAAAAGAGGCCTCTCACGCAATGGTTGAGGCAAGCAGAATGAATGATGAACAAAACAGTGCCATACATGAGACAGGAGAGGTATTAAACACGATAACCATGGAAATGCAATCACTGGTGCAGGGCATTGATCATATTTACGAGGAAATTCAAAGAATGAGTGACGAACAGTTCGCGATTTCTGAAGCCATTCAAAGCATTTCGGCCATATCACAGGAATCAGCTGCCGCAGCAGAAGAAGTAAACGCATCAACTGATGAACAGCTGATCACCCTTGATAAAGTCAAACACTCAACGGAAACCTTAAGACATGCAAGCCAAGAGCTTATGAACACAATTGCTAAATTCACATTGTAGTCCAATACTTCCCCAAAGCAGAAATTGTTTTGGGGATTATTTTATTTTAGGAGTCTACAATATAAAGAAGAGATATGGTAGTCTAGAAAATGAATGGAAAATGATAAATTTTAACTAATCAAACCGAAACAGCTGGGAGGAATGACCTTGAAAAAAACAATTGGTTTTATAGGTCTTGGCGTAATGGGAAATAGCATGGCATCACATATTCTGAATGATGGTCATCCTGTATTAGTGTACACCCGGACAAAAGAAAAAGCAGACACTATACTGCAAAAAGGCGCGGTATGGAAAGAAACGGTCAAAGACCTATCCAAAGAAGCAGACGTTATCATTACAATGGTCGGCTATCCTAGTGATGTTGAAGATGTGTATTTCGGAAACGGTGGAATCATTGAAAACGCAAAAACAGGCGCATATCTCATTGATATGACGACATCTAAACCGTCGCTTGCGAAGAAGATTGCTGAAGCAGCTAAAGAAAAAGCATTGTTCGCTTTAGATGCTCCTGTTTCTGGCGGTGATATCGGTGCACAGAACGGAACACTCGCCATTATGGTCGGCGGAGAAAAAGAGGCATTTGAAGCCTGTCTGCCGATATTCTCTTTAATGGGAGAAAATATTCAGTACCAAGGGCCGGCTGGAAGCGGCCAGCATACGAAGATGTGCAATCAGATTGCAATTGCAGCTGGTATGATCGGTGTTGCTGAAGCGATGGCATATGCTAAAAAATCAGGTCTGCAGCCGGAAAATGTTCTGAAAAGCATTACAACGGGCGCGGCTGGAAGCTGGTCATTGTCAAATCTGGCTCCCCGTATGCTGCAAGGAAACTTTGAACCAGGTTTTTATGTTAAGCATTTTATAAAAGATATGGGAATTGCGCTAGAGGAAGCGGAAGTAATGGGGGAAGAAATGCCAGGCTTGTCGCTTGCGAAATCTTTATATGACAAGCTTGCTGCACAAGGTGAAGAAAACAGCGGGACACAGAGTATATATAAGCTTTGGATGAAATAAAAAAGATTGCCTGTATGAAACAGGCAATCTTTTTTTTATTATTTTCCGATGAATTGCTGTGTCCAGATGCTTCCAGACTCCACATAGCCTACACCGATGTGGGTAAAGTTAGGGTTTAGAATGTTTTTTCTGTGTCCTTCACTGTTCATCCAAGCTTTTACTACTTCTTCTGGTGTTTTTTGACCTTTAGCAATGTTTTCACCTGCTGTTTTGTAGGTGATTCCGAAAGACTTCATCATGTCAAACGGTGAGCCGTAAGTTGGGCTTTGGTGATCAAAGTAGTTCTTGTCTTTCATATCCTGAGATTTTGCGTGTGCAGATTTGCTTAACGTTTCATCAATTTGAAGCGGTTTTAAGCCTTGTTTTTGTCTTTCTGCATTTGTAAGCTCAACAACTTTTTTCTCATATGCACTTACAGATGAAGGGGCAGATGCTGTTGTGTTTGCTTTTTCAGCAGCTTCAGGCGCTTTAGAAGTAGCTGGCGCTTTAGAAGCAGTATTTTTATCAGCAGCTTTTTCTGTCGTTTTTTGTGCCGGTTTTGCAGTTTCTGTCTTTTTAACATCCTGAATGTTCATGTTAGATTGTTTCGCATGTTTTTCAAGAAGCTGCTTGATCTCTTTTTCGTTTGCAGTGTTTAAAGTATTGATATTTGTATTAACATGCAGCTTTTTCACTACATCGTTAAGAGACATGTTTTTTACTGTGTTCCCCGTTTTCACCGTTACTACATGCTGGCAGGAGAGTTCTTTCGCTGATGCTTGCTGTACGCCCCCGAATGTGAATAATCCCACCGCAGCGGCAGCAGATAAAATAAATGCTTTTTTCATTAGTTCATAACCTCCTAGAGTTGTTTGTTTCTACAAAAAAATCATAACATAGCTTTTTTGTCATAAAGAATCCAGCACTTTCCTTTGACAACGAGAGATTGTCATTTTTGTAACCAATATGCGCTCAATCGCTGAGAATAAGGGAATCAGCGCATTTCTTAATATTATTGTAAAAGTAACATTTCTTCCTTTTATTTGAATTTATAGCTATATTTTAATGTGTTTTTATATTGACAGCTTTTTTTATCCCTTTTCGCTGTAATGAGTGTTACAAAGGTGTTACAATTAATCTCAGTATATGTAAATATATTGAATGATTTGAGAGGTGTAACCAGAAGTGACTGAAATAGGACGTGAACCGAAGAAAAAGCGCAAAGGAAGCCGGGCAATTAGAATGAACCTTTTTTTCCTTGCTGTCTTTGTTCTTTTCACTGCATTAATTTTTAAGCTTGGTGTTGTTCAAATTGTTGAAGGCGAACGGCATGAAGAGGATGCTAAGAAAGCAAATGCAAAAACAGCATACTATCCCGCACCGCGGGGAAAAATGTATGACAGAAACCAAAAGGTGGCTGTCGATAATCAAAGTGTGCCTGGACTTGTTTATGTGTCCACATCGAGCACAAAAACAGCGGATAAAATCAAAACAGCGAAGCGCCTTGCTGCTTTAATCGATATTGATACCGAATTTTTGAAGGAAAGGGATTTGCGTGATTACTGGCTCGCGTCTCACCCGAAAAAAGCTGTCGCTCTGCTTAAGGAATCTGAAAGCAATCTGAAAGGGGCAGAGGCTTACAAGCATCAAATTGAGCGTGTGCCGGATCAAGAATTGAAGGCGATTCAGAAAGATGACGCAGAAATGAAAATCGCTGCGATATATACGAGGTTTTCAAGCGGAAATGCCTACGAACCCCAAATCGTAAAGGCGATGAATCCAAGCGAAAGCAACAGCAATGGAAAAAATGGAACCCTGCTTGATGAGAAAAAAAATTCCGCGCATCGGCCGAAGAATGACTTAACATATGATGAAATCTCAATTGTTTCTGAGCATTTAGAAGAGCTCCCGGGAATCGACATCGTAAACGATTGGACACGAAAATATCCTTACGACAAAACACTCTATTCCGTTTTCGGAGGTGTCACGACACCTGATCAGGGCCTGCTGAGCGACCGGAAAGATTTCTACTTAACAAGAGGCTATGCGAATAATGACAGAGTGGGAAAAAGTTATTTAGAATATCAATACGAGGACTACTTAAATTCGCATAAAGAAAAAGTGCAGTATGTAGAAGACAATAAAGGAAATGTCGTCAGCCAAAAAACCATTGATAAAGGAAGCAGGGGATACGATCTTCGGCTTTCATTCGATATGGAGCTTCAGGCAGAGGTAGAGAAGATCATTGAAGAAGAAGTGAGAAACAGCCGAGCACGCGGAAACTATATGCTGGACAGAGCCTTTGCCGTCATGATGGATCCGAATAACGGCGATATTTTGTCGATGGCAGGAAAAAAGATAGATTTAAAAACAAATAAAATTCAAGATTATGCGATTGGGGCGTTTACAACCCAGTATGAAATGGGTTCAGCAGTAAAGGGCGCCACCGTACTTGCCGGTTATCAAGATGGGATTCCGCATTATAAATATTTTCTCGATGCTCCAATGTATTTAGGAACAAATCTCATAAAAAAATCTTATACTAATATGGGAACGATTAATGAATTAACCGCTTTGCAAAGAAGTTCTAACGTATATATGTTTAATGTCGCCATGCATATTGCGGGTATCACATACAAGCCGCGTGGGTCTCTCCCAGCTGATCAGAAGGATTTACTGAAAATGAGAAACTACTACAGCCAGTTTGGCCTAGGCGTAAAAACCGGTATTGATCTGCCGCAGGAATCAGCCGGTATGCAAACTACGCCTGAAACGGTAGGGGGATTAATTTTAGACTTGGCAATCGGTCAATACGATACATACACACCGCTCCAAATGGCGCAGTACATTTCAGTAATTGCCAATGGAGGCTATCGGGTGCAGCCTAGAATCGTGACTAGTATTCATGAGCCAGGAAGTAAAGACCAGCTAGGCAAAGCCATTGAACATAGAAAACCTAAAGTGCTGAATAAGATTAACAATTCAGAGAGTGATTTGAAGCAAGTGCAAACAGGTATGAAATTAGTCACTTCTTCAGGAACAGCTAAAAATACATTTACAGAAGATGTATCAGGGAAAACGGGAACAGCAGAAACATTTTACTACGGCACGAATCGCAACTGGTGGGGGAAAAAAACATACAATCTGACTTTTGTAGGCTATTACCCGTCGAAAAAACCAAAAGTGGCCTTTAGTGTTGTTGTTCCATCAGTAGATGATGATGATAAGATCAATAAAATTATTGCCAAAAGAGCTATCCACGCTTACGCAGAGCTCGAAAAGAAACACAGTAAAAAATAAAAAAAGCAGGGTGCACAACTGAAGGGTTGTGCACCCTTTCTTTTATTCAAAAATTGACGTTCACCATAAGAATAGAAGGAGAATACTTATTTTCTAGCGAATCATACTAGGTAAAAGTCAATCTATATAAGTCGAAACACGATGATCATGCAAAGGAGGGATTCTGTGGAACAGGATACGCAGTATGTTAAACCATTTCAAACAAAAACCGATATTCATGCAGTCTTGGCCTCTAATGGGCGAATCATTTATATATCTGCCAACTCCAAACTGCATTTAGGTTATCTTCAAGGAGAGATGATCGGATCATTCCTCAAAACGTTTCTGCATGAGGAAGACCAATTTTTAGTTGAAAGCTATTTTTATAATGAACATCATCTGATGCCGTGCACCTTTCGTTTGATTAAAAAAGACCATACAATTGTGTGGGTGGAGGCTGCGGTAGAAATTGTTACCACAAGAGCTGAGCGGACTGAACGGGAAATCATTTTAAAAATGAAGGTTCTTGAAGAGAAAACAGGCCATCAATCCCTAAACTGCGAAAAAGATGAAATCGAGCCTGCAAGCTCGGAATCGACTACATATATAACGGATGATTATGAACGGTTAGTTGAAAATCTACCGAGTCCGCTATGCATCAGTGTCAAAGGCAAGGTTGTTTATGTAAACAGCGCGATGCTTTCAATGCTGGGAGCGAAAAGCAAGGATGCTATTATTGGCAAATGGTCCTATGAATTTATTGAGGAAGAATATCATGATATCGTGAAAAACAGAATAATACGCATGCAAAAAGGAATGGAAGTCGGAATGATTGAACAAACATGGAAAAGGCTTGATGGCACACCTGTTCATTTAGAAGTGAAAGCATCCCCGGCCGTCTACAAAAAACAGCAGGCTGAATTGCTGCTGCTAATCGATATTTCTTCAAGAAAAAAATTCCAAACTATACTGCAAAAAAGCCGTGAGCGCTATCAGCTGCTGATTCAAAATTCAATTGACACCATTGCGGTGATTCATAATGGTAAATGGGTATTTATGAATGAATCAGGAATTTCCCTGTTTGAAGCAGCTACTTATGAGGATTTAATCGGCAAAAACATATACGATCAGCTGCATCCTTGCGATCACGAAGATGTAAAAGAGAGAATTCACAACATCGCTGAGCAAAAAACAGAATCAGAAGTTGTCAAACAATCCTGGTTCACCTTCCAAAACCGAGTCATCTATACGGAGATGGTCTGCATTCCGACGACCTTTTTTGGTGAAGCGGCCGTTCAAGTTATTCTGCGGGATATTTCTGAAAGAAAGCAAACAGAAGAATTGATGCTGAAATCAGAAAAATTATCGATCGCAGGGCAGCTCGCCGCGGGAATTGCCCATGAGATACGCAACCCGCTGACAGCGATTAAAGGATTTTTACAGCTGATGAAACCGACAATGGAAGGAAACGATCATTACTTTGAAATTATATTTTCTGAACTCAGCCGCATCGAATTAATACTCAGTGAGCTGCTTATGCTTGCGAAACCTCAGCAAAATGCGGTGAAACAATCCTTGAATCTGAAAAAATTAATTGGTGAGGTCTCAGCCCTGTTGGAAACACAGGCAAATTTGAATGGTATTTTTATTAGAACCAGCTATGAAAAAGACAGCATTTATATAAATGGCGATCAAAACCAATTAAAGCAGGTATTTATTAACTTAATTAAAAATGCAGTTGAGTCAATGCCTGACGGAGGAACAGTAAATATTAACATCACTGAGGATGAGCATTCTGTTCATGTCACGATCAAAGATGAAGGGGAAGGCATACCTGAAAAGGTGCTGAAGCGGATTGGAGAACCATTTTTAACGACAAAAGAAAAAGGCACAGGGCTTGGACTGATGGTGACATTTAATATCATTGAAAATCATCAGGGAGTCATTCATGTAGACAGCCAGCCGAAAAAAGGCACAGCGTTTAAAATTTCATTTCCGAAAAAATAAAACAACGGCTTAAACGCCGTTGTTTATCGTCTGCATGGATTCACGTTTCTTTAATACAAATGACTCTAAACGGTCTAAGCCTTCTTTTAGTGTGTCCAGCGAGCATGCAAAAGACAGCCTCACATATCCTTCACCATACTTCGAGAACGAGCTGCCCGGCACGAGTGCCACACCAGCATCCTCCAAAAGAGCCATACTAAAATCAAATGAAGACATTCCAAATCCTTTAATAGAAGGGAAGATATAAAATGCTCCAGACGGTTTTACAACATCAAGCCCCATAGAAACAAGACGATCATACACATAATCCAGACGTTTTTTGTATTGTTCTCTCATAATCAAGGCGTCGTCAAAGCCGTTTGTCACAGCTTCAAGTGCAGCTTTTTGAGAAATGGATGATGCACACGACACGTTGTATTGATGAACTTTTAAAATATGCTTTGCTATGTCTTTCGGTGCGAATAAAAATCCAATTCTCCAACCGGTCATGCTGTGTGATTTTGACAAGCCATTAATGACAATCGTTTGATCTCGCAAATGGGTTGCGATCGAGTAATGCGGTCTGTCATATGTTAATTCACTATATATCTCATCAGACAATACGAAAATATTTCTGCCTTTTAAAAGGTCGGCAATGCTTTTTAACTCTTCTTCAGATAAAGTCACACCGGTGGGGTTTGATGGATAAGGAAGCACGACACACTTGGTATTAGGAGTCAGAGCATCTTCAATCAGCCGGGCAGTAAGCTTAAAGCCGTGTGACGTAGTATCTACAATGACAGGTTTCGCTCCGCATAAATTGATAATAGGTTCATAGCCTGGATAAACCGGGCCTGGCATAATGACTTCATCACCGGGAGATAAAATGGTCCGGAATGCAGCGTCAAGGGCTTGGCTTGCACCTGTTGTGATGATGATTTCAGATTCAGCATCATAGTTGAAATCCGCTTTTTTCTTCATATAAAGCTGTACAGCTTGTCTCAGCTCGAGGTAGCCGGCGTTCGGCGTATATGATGTCACATTGTCATCAATGGCTTTTTTTGCGGCAGCTTTCACGTGATGCGGCGTGAAAAAATCAGGCTGGCCGATCGTAAGTGAAATAACATCTTCGTGTTGAGCTACAAGATTTGAGAATTTGCGTATTCCTGAAATTTCAATCTCTCTTGCCTTCGGATTCAGCAAATGTTCCATAATTCATCACCTTAACAATTATAATGAGTTTATCCTATTTTACCACTAGCTGACCATTTGTCACATGTTTAGCCGATATATTTCGATTGTATGCGCCTTTTTCCCAAATATGCCTTTCAGTTCGGAAAAAAAGAAGACAACCAGCGATTTGATTGTCTTTATTGTATCACGTTCTATTATTGTTTATATGTGCCAATTTCATCAATAACCATACTCAAAATGAAGGTCTTCGTGCCAAATCAGATACGGGGGATGCTCCTCTTGAAGATCAGCTGATTCTTTCTTCATATTCAGGTAAGTCTCTTCACTGATATCTTCTAAAACAGTCATTTCATGTTCTTTACATATTACTAAGGTACCCATTATTTACACCCTTCTTTGGAAAAATCCTTGACTATTTTACCACTGTCAGTTGGAAAGTCAATGGGTATTAGGAGAAAAGTTTCTTTTTCAAGGAGAGCGGCTTATTGCCTTTGTCATTCAATTTTAAAGAGCCGCCATTCACTTTTTACAATTTACGCCGATATATACAGTACAATACTGAATGCGAATAGCGAGGGATTGAATTGTCGTTACAACAATACGAAATTTTACTAGATTCTGGTACAAATGAATTGGAAATTGTGAAGTTTGGCGTGGGTGATAATTCTTTTGGAATTAACGTCATGAAGGTAAGAGAAATTATTCAGCCTGTCGAGGTGACATCAGTGCCTCACTCACATCAGCATGTAGAAGGAATGATTAAGCTCAGAGGAGAAATCCTCCCAGTGATCAGCCTCTTTTCATTTTTTGGTGTCGAGCCAACCGGATCAAAAGACGAGAAATATATCGTGACTGAATTCAACAAAAGGAAAATTGTTTTCCATGTCGGCTCTGTTTCTCAAATTCACAGAGTATCCTGGGAAGCGATTGAAAAGCCAACCTCATTAAATCAAGGGATGGAGCGCCACCTTACTGGGATTATCAAGCTTGAAGGCCTGATGATCTTTTTGCCAGATTATGAAAAAATTATTTATGATATTGAATCAGACTCAGGTGTGGATACGTACAATATGCATACCGAGGGCTTTGATGAAAGAAGAGCTGATAAAAAACTTATTATTGTAGAGGATTCACCGCTCTTGATGCGTCTCCTGCAGGATGAATTAAAAGAAGCAGGGTACAACAATGTGTCTTCGTTTGAAAATGGAAAAGAGGCTTATGACTACATTATGGACCTTGCTGAAAGTGGTGCTGATTTGTCAAAACAGATTGATATGATCATCACTGATATTGAAATGCCAAAAATGGATGGACACAGGCTCACAAAGCTGCTGAAGGAAAACCCGAAAAGCTCAGACGTCCCGGTTATGATTTTTTCATCACTAATTACAGATGATTTGCGTCACCGCGGAGAAGTCGTCGGCGCAGATGAGCAAATCAGCAAGCCTGAGATCAGTGATTTAATTAAAAAAGTGGATACGTATGTTATCGAATAAATAAAAACAGCCGATGCCTGAAGTGGCGCGGCTGTTTTTATTTTAAAAGTAACTCTCGCCAAGCTTTTTAAAGACAGGTTTATGATAAGCTGGCTGCTGGCGATTTGGCACAAGCGGTTTTTCTTTCATGCCGACATAGTCTTGCAACAGGTGTTTCGCTTTTGTTAAGGACATTTGAGCTTTAGGATTTCGGTACGATTGATTAAGTGTACCTAAATGCGGAAGATGTTCGAAGTCTTCTTTAGTTGGAGGCATGTGAAAATAGTAGTCTCCGATTGAAATAAGCACGTCCGATTGCTGCTGGCTAAACCTTGGATTTTTTGAAAAATGAAGCCCTATTTTTTTTCCTTTACCTTCTTTGACAAGCTTTTGCAAAGCCCGTTTTTTCAGCAGATATAGGTATTTAGGGTTGGGGGCGGTTTTTGCATGGCGGTTCACAGTGTAAACTGCTTTTGAAAGATTTTCTACGGTTGGCTGCAGACCTTTCGTATATGCATGGTCGTCCATTATTTCTCTCCTTTGCTTTTATCAAATTCTATATGATTAGATTATACTTTTTTAAAGGTGAAATGCAAATATTGAATATGAAAATGCGCTTTTTTCTAAGAAAAAAAGCGCATTTTTAAACACCGTATATTATACAGATTTTGCTTTCTTTTTCGGCTGCTCTTGAAATGCTTCCTGAACATTTACTTCAACAGCCTGTGCACTGTATTTTGGCAGGGCAACAAAATAAAAAATAAAAACAAGCAGGATGACAACGCCCATCCCGTAATAAAGATAATCAATGTTTGAAATGAACTTAGGAAATAACAACGCAACCAAGCCGAGTGTCAAAGACTGGGCAAACATCATAAAAGGGTCCTGCAAACCGCTTACACGCCCCATCAGCTTAGGATGAACAATCTTTGGCATCCATCCTCCGATTGCAATGTTGATCGGGCCAATGCACATTCCCAAAGCAAATGCTGCCGCATAAAACACCCATAAAACATTTGTATAGCCAAGAACGAAAATCAGCAAGCCTGCAATGAAAATCGGTATCGACATTAAAAAGTGCGGTTTCACTTTTTTAGAGATGACTGTGCCGACTACACTTCCCGCCAGCAGCCCAAATCCGAGGGCAATCGTAAATAATGACGTATGCCATTCATAACGGTCAGGCGCCAACCCGTATTTCATTGTAAACATCGGTAATACGGCGAATCCTCCGTTGACAAATCCAAAAATGAAGAAACCGAAAATAAGAGATGCCAGCAGTTTGTTTTTTAAAATATAGAGAATGCCTTCTCTAAAATCATTTAGTGAATCTTTAACAGAAGCTTTTCTCCAGCTGAATGCCCCATTTGGCTGTCTGGCTTCTTTCGGAATTCGGCAGCTGCGGATCAGCAGCCCGGAAATAATGAAGCTGACAAAGTCAAGGGTAATGGCGCCTTCAATTCCGATGGTGTTGTACATAACAGCGCCTATCCCGACTCCAAATACCATAAAAATGCTAAATAGCATCTGGTTAAGCCCTGCCGCTTTCGCATAATGCTCCTTCGGCAGGATGGCTTGTACCAAACTGTTTTCTGCCGGAAAGAAAAACTTCGTTACAGCGCTTCTAATAAATAAAATACAGAAAACAAGAGGAATATTGCCGGTAAATAAAGTGAAAAAAAGAACGACAGTCAGGCCGGCTCTGATCCAATCACAGTTTTCCGCAACCTTTTTCCTGTCAAAACGGTCCGCAACGACTCCCACGAGCAGAAATACAAATACAGTCGGGAGAGAATACATCAGCTCCGCCAATGTCGTGTAAAATGGCTGGCTGCTGAATCGGTCCAGCAAGAAAAAAGCAAACGCCATATTGCCTACAGTCGTACCCATTTGAGAAGCGAGTGCTGCGAAAAATAGTCGAACAAAATTACGATTTTTAAATATATCCATAAAAACGCTCCTTACCCTAAAGGTCCCACTTTATCATATTATAAACCGCTTGTTTTTGAAACATATAAGAAAACATTACCGGCTGATAGTGACTCTTGTTCCGTTTGGCACAATGGAAGCGAGTTCGATCACGTCTTTATTATGCATGCGAATGCAGCCTTTAGAAACAGCCTTGCCAATTGAAGCCGGATTATTCGTCCCGTGTATTCCATAGTGCTGCTTTGAAAGACTCAGCCAATAAGCGCCAAATGGCCCGCCGGGATTGCGCTGGCGATTAATGATGTGAAATTCTCCATTAGGCGTTTGCGTCAATATTTTACCGACTGCAATCGGATAGGTTTTCATGATTTGATTATGTTGGAACAACGTAAGGGTTTTGGCTCCGATTGAAACTGAAATATGATACGGAATGGTTTTAGGGTCAGGCAGGCCGGGTATGACAATGGACTGTCCTGCAGTAATCCCTGCCTGCAGTGACGGATTAAATTGGAGTAATACAGCGGGGCTGATTCGAAAATCCCCTGCAATGCTGCTCAGTGTATCACCTTGCTTCACCAGGTACGTAAGCAGTTTTCTCATCCTCTCCTTTTACCTTATAAGTATTAATTAGGAGCCCATCCTGCTACATTAATTTCCGCTTTTTAAGGTGAATAATGTGATTTCTGGCTTAGATAGAAACCGCAAAGGCAGTCTGGTCATCCCGAGGCCGCGGTTTACGTAAATATGAGTGTTTTCCGTTTGATACATCCCTTCTGTGTAGACCTTTCCATATGGAGGCGTAATAATCGGTCCGTAAAAAGGCAGCTGAATCTGGCCGCCGTGTGTATGCCCGGAAAGCTGAAGATTCACCGGATATCCTGTTGTTTTCAAGGCTGCATCGGGTTCATGGACGAGCATGATAGAAAAAAGTCTGTCGCTTAGCTTTGATAGGGTGCCTTCATAATCTGGTTTTCCGAGCATTAAGTCATCAAGTAAGGCAATCTCGATTTCGCTGCCATCTGCAAGCGCCAATATTTGATAGCCATTGCGGTATACTGTAAAACCGCCGGATGCCATCAGGTTTTTATAAACGGCAGTGCCATAGCCTCCGTGATCATGATTACCGTAAATACAAAGCTTGCCGAAGGGAGCACGCAGTTTCCTCAGTAATGGAATGACTGCCTGGTGGTGCTGATACGTATTAGGATTATCGATAATATCGCCTGTAAAAACAATCAGATCAGGTGCACATTCATTAATTGTCAGGATGACTGTTTGCAAATCTTCAAGAGTAAAATAATCACTCAAGTGTGTATCACTGAACTGTACGATTTTAAAACCGTCAAAACCGTGCGGGATAAGAGAGCTTTTGATTGTGTGTTCGGTTGTCTCAATCATATGCGGCTCCAAATATCTGGCATAGCCGTATCCGCCGCCGGCCGCTAAAGTCCCGGCAGCAAGAGCCCCGAACGCGCCTTTCAAAAATTGTCTTCTGGACATCTTTTTCATTTCAAACCAACCTTTAGTAGAGTTTTTCCATTATAGCATCTGTATCTTGAAAAAATCTCATATCAGCATGTACTGACAGAGGATGACATATAATGATAGAATAATATTGAATGAATACTCATTCATAACAAGGGGGAGAACTATGGAAAAAAAAGCGGTTATCATTACCGGCGGTTCAAGCGGTATGGGAAAAGCAATGGCAAAAAAACAGGCTGAATCGGGCTGGTACGTCATGGTGACAGGCAGGAACAATGAGGCGCTTGAGGAAACGAAAAGAGAAATAGAGACCTTTGAGGGGCAGGTCACCTGTTTTCAAATGGATGTTCGCTCTGATTCCGCCGCTTCAGAGATGATTACAAAAGCGATAAGTGCCTTTGGCCGGCTGGATGCGCTGATCAACAATGCAGCCGGAAATTTTATGTGCCCGGCAGAAAAGCTGACGCCTAATGGATGGAAAGCAGTTATTGAGATTGTTTTAAACGGCACATTCTTTTGCAGCCAAGCCGCGGCAAAGCATTGGATCGAGCAAGAGCAAAAGGGCGTGATTTTAAATATGGCAGCCACATATGCGTGGGGAGCGGGAGCAGGGGTCGTTCATTCTGCTGCAGCCAAGGCAGGGGTATTGTCACTGACCAGAACGCTGGCTGTTGAGTGGGGAGGCCGATACGGAATTCGCACGAACGCGATCGCACCCGGACCGATTGAACGTACAGGAGGCGCAGAGAAGCTATTTGAATCGGAAAAAGCGATGAACCGCACAATCAACAGTGTCCCTCTCGGCCGGCTGGGCACACCGGAGGAAATCGCCGCTTTGGCTGCGTTTTTGCTTTCTGACGAAGCATCCTATATAAACGGGGAGTGTGTCACAATGGATGGGGGGCAATGGCTGAATCCTTATCCGTTTTAATCTGAATATTTATAAGTGAATATTTAAATTGTTAAGAACTTTTACGTTCGAATGTTACCTCCACAATTAACCTTCTTCCTATCCAATTTGATAACATATAGAGCTTTATTTGTTTATGAGGTGTGTCATACTAAGAGGATTATAGTGAAGAGATTGGAAAAATAACAGCACAAGCATTTAGAGATTTTATTGAGAAAAAATGATTTCTGAATAAACTGCAAAACAAGCGAACGTTAAATCTGGTCGTTCGCTTGTTTTAATTTCAATTCAGAATTATGATATAATTTTTAAAGATTAAGGGGGGATTCATTGAAGAAATTGTTAAAAAAGTTAGTTGTACCATTTTTAAGCAGTTTCGTTATCATCTTTAATATTTGGTACTTTATTATTTGTGCTTTTACTCCACAGTATTATCAAAATACCAATCTTACATCTGATGAAATAATCAGATTTGAAAAGCTATATCACATCGATTTTCCTGATGAAACGAAATTGATTAAAGCCAGGGAGTATTTGAGTGGGCTCGGAGGCGATACATCGGCTGTATTATATGTGTCTCTGCCAACTAAGCTGGCGGAAACAATTTTATCTGATTATACGTATATGCCAATAAATTATACTGATCATGCCGGTTCAATGTATGGAGTTGACGTTTCCAAGAGTGTTGGTGGGTTAACAACTCTTACATTTGGCACTTTAGATAAAAAAGGAACTTTCTTTCAGTTGAAATATGAGGATGATTGGATATTTAACAGAACTGATTGGAGCCATTATTTTTGGACAGCTGCCGGTTATAATGCTCTTATATTTATACTTTTATTTGTGATTGTGAAACAAATGAACAACGTCCTTCATTAACCGGTCTAAAGAGTGATCTTAAAAATGTCCCCCCTTTTATTTTAAGCTGCTGCCATACTGCCTCCTTTTCCCCTAATCTAAACATTTGTGGTGCTGATATAATTGTGTATAATCAGACAAAGATAGAGAAGCAGGTGATAACATGTTGGACCCACTTGATATACTGACGAATATTGATGATGTCATTCCGTATTACCAAGCGATTTTTAACGCTGAGGAACAAAAAGTCGTAGGCTACGAAGTGCTTGGCCGGATTTTGGCAGATGCAGAGATTGAGAGCCTCGGGCCGTTTTTCTTAGATTCTGGCATTCCGGAAGAATATAAGCTTGAGGTCGATGACAGAGTCATCAGGCAGGCGCTGGAAAGGTTTAAAGAAGCTGATCGTGATCTGTTGATTTTTATTAATCAGGATGCGAATGTATTGATGCTTGACCACGGCGAAAGCTTTCTTGAGCTTTTGAAAGAATACGAAGAGCAGGGCATTGAATTGAACCGTATTGTGCTTGAGATCACAGAGTACAATTTCGAAGGCGACATTGAACAGCTGTACCATATGCTTGCCTACTATCGTACATACGGCATTAAAATCGCGGTGGACAATATAGGTAAGGAGAGCAGCAACCTGGACAGAATCGCGCTCCTTTCACCGGACCTTCTGAAAATAGATTTGCAGGCGCTGAAAGTATCTCAGCCGTCACCATCGTATGAGCATGTGCTGTACAGCATTTCATTGCTGGCGAGAAAAATCGGCGCCGCGCTGCTGTATGAAGATATAGAAGCTGATTTTCAGCTCCAGTACGCATGGAGAAACGGAGGCAGATTTTTTCAAGGCTATTATCTGCAGGCGCCGAGCGGTGATTTTATAGACCGGAGCCTGTTAAAAGCACGCTTGAAAACGGAGTTTCAGCAATTTATCACGAGAGAAAAAAAGAAGCTGGAGACAGTATACGAACACTCTGAGAATTTTTATAAGCGGGTCAATCAGGCAGTGTCCGAGCTAAAGAAAAACCATCAGGCGGATGATGAGTTTATTAAGAAACTGGCGGAAAACCTGACAGACTGCTGTTTTAGAATTTATATGTGTGATGAAGAAGGCTATCAGCTGACGGGAAATGTGTTCAAGCAATCCGGCGAATGGCTTTATCAGCCTGAATACAGAGAGAAAAACTGGAGCTGGCGTCCGTACTTTTTAGAAAACATCATGAAGATGCGTAATTCGAGAAAAGGATTTTTTAGTGACCTGTATAGTGATATTGAAACGGGTGAGATGATCAGAACCTTTTCATACCCGATGGATGACAATATGTATTTATTTATCGATCTGCCTTACTCTTATTTGTATGAACAGGACGGATTACTTTAAAAGCGGCTGCTGTAAGCCGCTTTTTTTATAAATGTGAAAAAGTTTTAAAAAACAATTGACAATGATATTGATAATCATTATCATTTAATTATGGAGAGAAGCTACTCTCTGTTCCCCAACCCCTCTATCAGATCAAGATCCGAAAAAACTTGGCGCTACCCCCGCCAAGTTTTTTGTTTGCCAAAAGCATAAGACAATCCACTAAAACAATAAACCTTATTAGTGGAAAAACGTTGAGCGCTGGGGGAACAAAAAAATCTCTCGGCTTCACGTGACAGCGGGTCCGCAAGAGCTATTAGACAGCAAATGCAGCGTGATATCAGCTCTGAATCATGATGTGTTCTAAAGGGGGATTTTGTAAAAAGTCTTTTTGTCTATCAGGCATATCAAAAAAATCATAATTCTGTGCATGACATTCAAAAAAAGCTTCAAACTAATAAAAAATCGTTTTTTTTCACTTTTTTTCTTTGCTTAAATTGAAAAGTGAAAATGCCATCCTAACCGACTTTATGGTATGATGCTCAATAGAACTTGTATTATAATAAATACTTGTTGATTTGAAGTTGCTTTTTGAAAGGAGTCTTTTTTTAGAATGTCACAATTAATGGGTATCATCACACGGCTGCAAAGCCTGCAAGAAACGGCAGAAGCGGCTAACGAGCCAATGCAGCGCTATTTCGAAGTAAATGGTGAGAAAATATGCAGTGTTAAATATTTCGAAAAAAATCAAACGTTTGAATTGACGGTTTTCCAAAAAGGTGAAAAACCGAACACATACCCGTTTGATAATATCGACATGATTTCCATTGAAATCTTTGAACTTCTTCAGTAAGATTCCTGAAATAATGGGCACAAGCTTTCGTTTTTGCAACAGTAATCGAAATAAACGATAAGGAACATACTTGTTTCATGATTGTGGATCTTGAAAAGGAGTGTCGTGATGGCTGATTCTTTTCTGTTTTATAATCTT
The DNA here is from genome assembly GCF_010093085.1 of Bacillus sp. SKDU12. Classification (GTDB taxonomy): domain Bacteria; phylum Bacillota; class Bacilli; order Bacillales; family Bacillaceae; genus Bacillus; species Bacillus mexicanus. Next base: position 177,930 of record NZ_MSRC01000003.1, read on the forward strand.
TCAGAAGCACAGATGACCTTTCAAGACGTGATGGAACGGCTTAAAGCCTTTGTTCGCAAGGATCCCCGTTCTTCCTATGTGTTATCTATCGGAACCGATTCTCAAGTGTACCGCGATTACACAAAGTTTATTACCGCATTACATTTGCATCGTACAGGCAAGGGAGCTTGGGGCTGCTTGAAAAATCATACAGTCAACAGACCCATACATAGCCTTCGGGAGAAGATTTCGTTAGAAACGGCGTACAGCCAAGAAACGGCCGCCCATATTCTTGATGGACACTTAATGGATATTACCGATCTGCTCCTGCCCTTTACCGGCGAGGGGGCGGATCTCACCTTTGAGGTTCACTTGGATATTGGAAAAAAAGGGCTTACAAAAGAACTAATTCAAGAAATGACAGGACGCATCACTTCCATGGGGATAGAGGCAAAAATAAAACCAGATTCATACACTGCCTTCAGCTATGCAAATCGTTTCACAAAATAATTCCGGCTGAAAAGCCAAGGGAAATGTCGAATTATGCGGTTGACGTTTGTTTTCTGATTACTTATTCTAGCGGTAGAGCTGAAAGTAAGTTGTCTTTGCTTTCAGAGGTATTCAGTATAAAACAGGGGGCCTGATTGCGAATGAGTCTTATCGGTGAACGATTTACAGAAGAAGAACAAAAACTTCTGCTGAATATCCTGATCAGCCATGAGTATGCCATCGAGCTTTTAAGCAGTGAAATCAACGATATAGAGACAGGAACGAAAAACGTTGACGGAACCACCTACAAAAAACTAGTAACGCTATACGACCGATTTCGATTTGAAAACTAACGGAACGCCTTATATGATACTCACACAAAGAGTATCTTTTTTATTGGTAGGAAACTTTTCGACAAATACTGATAAAGTTTATATTATTGTACAATAGGGAATGTAATGTTGACGAAAATGAAAAGGGGTCGAAAACATGATAAGCTTACAATCAGACCAGCTTCTTGAGGCAACTGTCGGACAATTTATGATTGAGGCGGATAAAGTAGCGCACGTTCAAGTCGGCAACAACCTTGAGCACGCATTATTAGTGCTGACAAAAACCGGATACACAGCCATCCCGGTTCTTGATCCTTCCTATCGATTACATGGGTTAATCGGTACAAATATGATCATGAACAGCATCTTTGGGCTTGAGCGAATTGAATTTGAAAAGCTTGACCAGATTACTGTCGAAGAAGTCATGCTGACCGATATTCCGCGCCTCCATATCAATGATCCGATTATGAAGGGATTCGGAATGGTAATTAATAATGGTTTTGTCTGTGTTGAAAATGACGAACGGGTGTTTGAAGGGATTTTTACGAGAAGAGTGGTTTTAAAGGAATTAAATCAGCATATACGATCGTTGAACAAGTAGGCTTCACGGCCTATTTTTATTGTAATGAACGATCTGAAAAGAAAGCGCATACATAATTTAAATTGGAATAGGGGTTGAATCAGAAACCAAGAAATGATTAGAATAGGAGATAAGAAAAACTTATAGTTCGTATAAAGGAGGACGACATGCAGCTTCAAGAGCTTCATATGCTCGTAGTTTTAGCTGAGGAGTTAAATATGAGAAAGGCGGCGGAACGGCTTTTTGTATCTCAGCCGGCTCTATCTCAGCGCTTACAAACAATTGAAAAGGCGTGGGGCACAAAAATCTTTTTAAGATCCCAAAAAGGATTAACGGTAACGCCGGCCGGAGAGAAAATCATCCAGTTTGCGAATGATGCGACGTTAGAGCAGGAAAGAATAAGAGAAAACATTGATGAGCTTGAAGGTGAAATTCACGGCACATTGAAGCTTGCCGTCGCTTCCATAATCGGCCAGCATTGGCTTCCTAAAGTTTTGAAGACGTATGTAGAAAAGTATCCGAATGCAAAGATCTCGCTCATTACTGGATGGAGCAGCGAAATGTTGAAAAGCTTATATGAGGATCACGTTCATATCGGCATTATAAGAGGCAACCCAGAGTGGAAAGGCCGTAAAGATTATTTAATGACAGACCACCTGTATTTAGTGGACACTGAAATTTCCTGCATCGAAGATATCGCCTATACAGAACGACCGTTTATCCAATTTAAAAGCGATAGTACTTATTTTCAGGAAATTCAGCATTGGTGGCACCAAAAATTTAAAACCTCTCCAAAACAAACGATATTGGTTGATCAGATTGAGACGTGCAAACAGATGGCGCTACACGGAATCGGTTATGCCATTTTGCCGTCTGTTACCCTTCAGAATGAAGATAAGGTCAATAAAATGCCTTTGTTAGATACAAAAGGGCAGCCGATTGGAAGGGATACGTGGCTGTTAGGCTATGAACCTGCCTTTGAGCTGAAGCAAGTTCAGGCTTTTGTTCAAGTGATAAAGGATATGCTTGATCAGGAAAATCCATTTTAAGACAGCGATATGTGCTGTCTTTTTTATTTTCATATTGACAATGAAAATCATTATCATTTAAAGTGGTTTATATGATATTGAAAATCATTATCAATTGATGGGGTGATAACATGGCTAAAGCCTTGATTACATATGCCAGCATGTCAGGAAATACAGAAGACATTGCTGTGATTATAAGAGATACACTTCAAGAAAATGAGTTGGACATTGACTGTATCGAGATTGATGATGTAGATGTAACTGCTTTGACATCCTACGAATATGTGCTGATTGGCACCTATACATGGGGAGATGGAGATTTGCCTTACGAAGCGGAGGATTTTTTTGAAGAGGTCAAACAGCTTCAGCTTAATGGCTTAAAAACAGCCTGCTTCGGCTCTGGAGATTATTCATATCCAAAGTTTTGTGAAGCGGTCAATTTGTTCAGTTCCATGCTGCAAGAGGCGGGAGCTGCTGTTTACCAGGAAACATTGAAAATCGAACTGGCGCCTGAAACAGATGAAGATACAGAAAGCTGCCGAGCGTTTGCGAAAGGTTTTCTTGCTTGGGCTGATTATATAAACAAGGAAAAAAGCCATGTTTCATAAAGGAGCGACTGCTGTCACGGCATCTGCATTTTCCGGTTATTTTGTGGCGGTACAAAGAGAAGGCATTTTTCATTATTCTTTGGAACAGGGCTGGAAAAAGCTTTTTCGTTTGAAAAGCAAAATATATTGCATCAGCTACATAGGGCCTTACTTATTCGGGGTCGGTGAAAAAGGGGCGGTCATACGTTCGTCTGACGAAGGGAAAACCTGGACGATGTCGAGCTTTCCCACAAATGCAGCAGTGTGGACGATTACCGGCCGAAACGACGGGTTTGTTTGCGCCCATGGCAAGCACTGCATTTATGTATCGGATGATTTTGGGGTTACATGGCGCGTTGCCAAACCTTTTGCGGAATTTCATAACCCGCCTGTTATCCGTTCGCTGTGCCTGCATGGCGGCAGTCTTTTCATCGGAACGCAAATACACGAAAATTTTGGAGGCATTTGGGCTTATGACCTTACCCATGATACTGTCCAAATTGTTAAGAAAGAGGAAACCCGAATGACGGCATCTATGCTCGTATTTCATGAAAAATGGCTGGTGGCGGCGATGGGTTCTCTGAAAGGAAAGCACGGTGCTGTCACTGTACGCAATATGCTCACTGATGAAGAGTTTAACATACAATCCAGCATGATTAGAAAAGAAGAATCGTTTCTTGATCTTTCAGAGGATGATGGAATTATATATGTCACTACAACGCAAGATGAAAATGGTTATTCAAGAATTTACCGGGCTGATCTCGAAGCCCGGTCGTTAAAATGGTTCGATACCATTAAGGGACATGGATGGAGAGTGGCCAATCAGAAAGAGAATTTCTTTTGTGCGGGCTTATATGAATGTAAATTTGTCCAGCCGTACGAAGTTTCTGCAATGATTCATTAGAGGAGGAATCAAGAATTGGCGAAGATTTTGCTCGTTTATGCAACAATGTCAGGTAACACTGAAGCGATGGCAGATTTGATTGAAAAAGGGCTTCAGGAGGCTGAAGCGGAAGCGGACCGTTTCGAAGCGATGGATATTAAGGATGCACAGCTGTTTAACGACTATGATTATATTATAATGGGGACTTATACATGGGGAGACGGAGATCTGCCTGATGAATTTTTAGACCTTGCTGAAGATATGGATGAGATTGATTTTTCCGGTAAAACATGCGCTGTATTCGGTTCTGGTGATACAGCATATGAATTTTTCTGCGGAGCCGTTGATACACTCGAAGCAAAAATAAAAGAATGCGGAGGCGAAATTGTGCTGCCTTCAGTAAAAATCGAAAATAATCCGGAAGGTGAAGAAGAGGAAGAATTAATGGAGTTCGGGAGACAATTCGCAAAGAAAAGCGGCTGCGCTGTCTGACCACCACTAGGAACTGCTCAAGCGGCTGTTCCTTTTTTTCTTGTCTTTGCATCTTTCCTTTGATACAGTAATGAGGTAGAAAATCAGGAGGAGGACTATACATATGAAAATGATGGACGCAAATGAAATTATTTCATTTATTCAAAATAGTACAAAATCTACACCTGTAAAAGTTTACGTGAAAGGTGAGCTGGAAGGAATCAATTTCGGAGAATCTGCTAAAGCTTTTATCAACGGAAGCACTGGTGTTGTTTTCGGTGAATGGAGCGAAATCCAAACAGCAATTGGAGAAAATCAAAGCAAAATCGAAGACTATGTGGTTGAAAATGATCGCCGCAATTCTGCGATTCCAATGCTTGATCTCAAAAATATTAAAGCGCGTATCGAGCCTGGTGCAATCATCCGCGACCAAGTTGAAATCGGCGATAATGCAGTCATCATGATGGGTGCTTCTATCAATATTGGTTCAGTCATCGGTGAAGGAACAATGATTGATATGAACGTGGTCCTTGGCGGACGAGCTACAGTTGGTAAGAACTGCCACATTGGAGCTGGCTCTGTTCTTGCGGGCGTTATTGAGCCGCCATCCGCTAAACCGGTTGTCATCGAAGACGATGTGGTGATCGGCGCAAATGCTGTTGTGCTTGAAGGCGTAACAGTAGGAAAAGGAGCCGTTGTTGCCGCGGGAGCGATCGTAGTGAACGATGTTGAGCCATACACTGTCGTTGCAGGTACACCTGCTAAAAAAATCAAAGAAATTGATGAAAAAACAAAAGGCAAAACTGAAATCAAGCAGGAATTACGCCAGCTGTAAGGAATGGTTTGATAAAAAAGGCGTGGATAATATATCCACGCCTTATTCGTATAGGCAGGAGGAATAAAGATGAAGAAAAAGGAGCTCATCGCAATCCGCAGGGATCTGCACCGTATACCGGAGCTTGGATTTCAGGAGTTCAAAACCCAGCAGTATTTATTAAATGTTTTAGAAAAATATCCCCAAGACAGAATTGAAATTGAGAAATGGAGAACGGGGCTTTTTGTAAAGGTGAATGGGACGGCGCCGGAAAAAATGCTGGCGTACAGAGCGGATATCGATGCGCTTTCCATTGAAGAGCAAACCGGTCTTCCGTTCGCATCAGAGCATCATGGACATATGCACGCCTGCGGACACGATCTGCATATGACGATTGCACTCGGCATTATTGACCACTTTGTCCATCATCCGGTCAAACATGATTTGCTCTTTCTGTTCCAGCCGGCAGAAGAAGGGCCTGGCGGCGCAGAACCTATGCTTGAGAGCGATATATTAAAAAAGTGGCAGCCTGATTTGATCACAGCCTTACATATTGCCCCAGAGCTGCCTGTGGGCACTATTTCGACAAAAAGCGGACTCCTTTTTGCGAATACATCAGAGCTTGTCATCGATCTGGAAGGAAAAGGCGGACATGCCGCATATCCTCACTTAGCCGAGGACATGGTTGTAGCGGCAAGCACACTTGTCACCCAGCTGCAAACGATCATTTCTAGAAACACAGATCCACTGGACAGTGCCGTTATTACAGTTGGTACGATTACCGGCGGCTCAGCGCAAAATATTATCGCTCAAACAGCGCACTTGGAGGGCACGATCCGCACGCTTTCTGAAGAATCGATGAAGCAGGTAAAGGAACGGATTGAAGATTTGGTAAAAGGAATCGAAATTGGGTTCCGCTGCAAAGGAAAAGTGACCTATCCTTCTGTGTATCACCAAGTTTATAATACGAGCGGACTGACAGAAGAATTTATGTCTTTTGTTGCTGAACGTCAGCTGGCAACAGTAATCGAAGCAAAAGAAGCAATGACCGGAGAAGATTTCGGCTACATGCTGAAAAAATATCCCGGATTTATGTTCTGGCTCGGTGCTGACTCTGAACATGGGCTTCATCATGCAAAGCTGGACCCCGATGAAAATGCGATAGAAACAGCGGTTAACGTCATGACAGGCTATTTTTCTGTTTATGCCAATTAAGTATAAATGAAAGAATAAAATTCCATAAAATGAGCACTCTAGTAAACGGAGGTGTTCAAAGATGTCTAAAAAAATTGGAATTGAACAATCGTTATCAGACGTAGAAGCTGCATTGAAAGAAAAAGGTTATGACGTTGTCATGATGAAAAGTCCTGCTGATGCAAAAGGCTGTGACTGCTGTGTCGTAACAGGACTTGATAATAATGTGCAAGGGATAGCGGATACGGTAACACAAGCACCAGTTATTACAGCTTCCGGGATGACTGCTGAAGAAGTTTGCAGTGCAGTAGAAAATAGAATGCAGTAAATAAAAACCGAAGCAAAAAGCTTCGGTTTTTTACTCTGCTTCTTTAGGAAACGCACGGTCAAGCGCGTTTTTTATATCCTTTCTAAGCATTCGTTCGACCCGCCATTGTTCCATATTTTCTGTTTTGGCAATGACTCTGATTACAATTTCAGAAGTGCCCAGTTCTTGAACTCCGATGACATCAGGACCTTCTTTTATTTGCGGGAGATCGGCAGCTGTCTCATCACATACTTGCTGTAAAATACGAATCGTTTCATCAATGTTTCTTTCAGCTGGCACTGTGATATCAACCAGAGCCTGCATTGTTCCCCGCGAATGATTGCTCACATTTGTAATGTTTCTGTTTGGGATATAATGAAGCGTTCCGTCAAAGCTGCGGATTTGAGTTGTTCTTAAGCCAACTTGCTCGACAATTCCATCAAATCCGGAAACGGTAATATAGTCACCGACATCTAATTGTTTTTCAAGCAAAATAAAAAAACCTGTTACGACGTCGCTGACAAGGCCTTGGGCGCCAAATCCAACAGCGAGTCCTACAACTCCCGCTCCCGCTAAAAGAGCGCTTGGGTTGTAATGGAACAAATCGAGAACCATGACACAAAATATAAAAATCAATATGTAAGAAAATATATTAAGAGTCAAGCTTCGGAGTGTATGGGCACGCCCGATAGACAAGCTGTGCTGCTCCTCGAATTTTGCAAACAGATGTTTAATAATTTTCATGCCTATCGATCGAACGATAAAATAGATCAATACCATAATGATAAGTTTAATGAGCAGTATACCGGTATTTGTAATCAGTCCTGCCCAATCATATTGTTTCATGAAATTCATTTTAGAGCCTCTTTTCTGAATGGATTGCTGCATATTGACCTTACCCTTTATTCGGATATGTTAAACACTTTATTCAAACATATTGATTCCAAAGATAAACTTTATTTGGTGAAAATTCTCTTGTGGATTCCGTTTCTATATAATGGATATTGTAATGATATGAAAGAAATTTAGACAAATACCCTTTGGAGGGATACATATGCCAGAACGGATGCTAGGTAAACAAGCTCCTCGTTTTGAAATGGAAGCAGTCCTTGCAAGTAAAGAATTTGGCAAAGTAAGTCCTGAGGAAAACATAAAATAGTAACAAATGGACAGTGCTGTTCTTCTATCCAATGGATTTCACTTTTGTTTGTCCGACAGAAATTACAGCCATCTCTGACCGCTATGACGAGTTTGAAGAGCTTGATTCAGAGGTTATCGGAGTTTCTACTGATATAATCCATACCCATTTGGCATGGATAAACACGGGCCGCAAAGAAAACGGTCTTGGCCAGCTGAATGATCCTCTTGCTGCCGATACAAATCACGAAGTATCCCGTGAATATGGAATTTTAATCAAAGAAGAAGGTGTTGCCTTGCGCGGATTGTTTATTATCAATCCTGAAGGCGAACTCCAATATCAAACTGTTTTCCATAACAATATTGGCCGCGATGTTAATGAGACGCTTCGTGTTCTACAGGCGCTGCAAACTGGCGGATTATGCCCGGCGAATTGGAAACCAGGCCAAAAAACACTTTAATACTTTCAAAGCACAAAAAAAGGTCTAACTATTCGTTAGGCCTTTTTGATTAAGCGATGGTATGATGACAGCCAATGCCTGAGTGACTGGGGGAAAAGCTTGGTTTAATGTTGAAGTAACGAGAGAGCAATTGATCGGGGGGGAAACCGACACTTATCCATTTTTGCTCCATCAGCTGCCATCTGTGCAAAGAAGCGATACCGCAAGTAAATGACTTTCGTGCTAACTATCAAGATAAATCGAATGTTGCAGCTGTACATATGCCTCGTTCCGAAGATGATCTTGATCTGAGTAAAATGAAACTGTTGCACATGACATACTCAGCCGATTTTTATCGATAGTAATCATGTCTTAACCCTATGTGTTTGACCAAATAGGACAGATCCGTCACTACCAAACTGACGGAAGGGGGATGAAGACGCTTGAAAAACGTATGAACCGCGTTCTAGCTGAAAAAGATCAGACATCTAAATCGTTGTATTTGTGCGAGAAAGCAATCGAAGAAGAGTAAGAAGATTTTTTTTCCAAATTTGGGTGTAGGAAAAGATGATTTACATTGATGAATATGCCAATAAAATAGCTGTTTTTTGATGTTTTTCCTCAATTTTAGATAAATTTATATTTTAATGACTCGAAAATTGTAGGTATTACACTAAAATTCATTAAAGAAGTAAGTAAAATATATATTTTCAACATTATACCAAATGGGTTAATGGAGCTTTAAACCCTTGAGAATAAAGGCCTTGATTTAAAAGTTAAACTTTTCTGAAAATAAGGAGTTTTTCATAGAGTAAATTTAATAGTAAAATGATAAAATAATAGTTGATAAAATTACTTTTGTAATCTAATATCTTAATTAAAGATGTTAATTTTGATAGGGGGTACATTGAGGAATGTTTAATGAAAGAGAAGCTTTGCGCTTACGGTTAGAACAATTAAATGAAGCTGAAGTGAAAGTCATTCGTGAATATCAAATTGAACGTGATAAAATATATGCAAAATTAAGAGAGCTGGACAGAAATGGAAGCCCTTCCGACATGAAAAAGGATTTCCGTTCTGAAAAAAAACCTGATTCCTTGCCAGTTCTCGCCGAGCTTGCGGCTCAGGAAATCAGAAGCTATCAGCCGCAGTCACAGCAGCAGTCTGTTCAGCCTCAGCTTCAACCTATTTCCTCTCTTCCTGCCGGCATACCAGACGGAACAACACGAAGAAGAAGAGGGACGGCAAGACCGGGATCAAAAGCAGCCAAGCTGCGTGAAGCTGCTATTAAAACATTAAAACGCCACAACGCGGCGATTAAGAGTTCCGAGCTTCAAAAGGAGATTGAAAAAGAAAGCGGTCTTGAAATCCCTAATATGACAACGTTTATGCAAAGCTTAATTAAAATGTACCCGGAAGTGAAAAAACCGTATCGCGGTCAGTACATTTTAGAAGGCGAAATTGAATCAACTGAATCAGCTGATTCAGTAAATGAATAAACACTCAGAAAAACTGCTTGGCATGGATCAAGCAGTTTTTTATTGATTTTTTTTCTGTGAAGGTTTGTTTTCTTTTTCGAGATTAAGCTTATAAACCCACTTTTGATAAGGCTTTTCCTCAGCGGCTTTGCTTTTGAGTTCTTCAATTGTCTGGCTCATGTCCTGATCTGATGATTGAGCGCGGGAAAGCTGTTTTTGAAGGACGTATATCTGTTTGGTGACATTTTCAAGTATGTTTTCTACATGATCTGGCTGCGCGTAGACTGCTAAAGCTGCTTCTTCCGTTTTTTCTGTTTGTTGCGTGCCGCCATCAATATCGGCAAAATGAGAAGCAATCCAGGCATCGCTTTCATCAAGCTGCCGTTTATACGATATAATAGTTTCGTGAAATAATTTTTCTTTCGTTTTTTCTATTTCGAGCAGTCTTTCTTTCGTTTCTATAATTCGATCTTTTATATGATCGACTTCTACTTTAATATGTTTTAGCTGGTATTCTTTTTCTGCCATTTGCTCTTTTAGACGGCTGTTTTCGTCTTGTACCGATTCAGTTTGCTGTTTTGCCTGCTGCAGTGCGCTCTGCTCCTGCTTAACAGAGGCGTGAAGTTGGCTGATTCGTTTATGAAGATTTTTATTTTCTTCTTCAATTTTGATGTTCGTAATATGAAGTTTATGTTTTTCTTCTATTTCGGCTTTGCGTTTATAGGTTTCAGCAGAAAGAAGTTCCTGTAAAACAACGATTTTATGAAGCAGTTCAGCTCTTATTTGATGCAGGGTTTGGCTGGTGTGAGAGGTGTGTTTTTCTTTCGTTGACATTTGGGTTAACTCGGCAGACAGCTGTTGAAGTTTTTCTTTCATCACATTGTTTTCTTTGAGAAGTTTGTTATGTTTCTGATGGAAGTAGCTTGCTTCAAGTTCGGAAATCAGCTTATGGCATCTAGAAAGCTCTGATTTTAAATATAGGTTCTCCTGAGACACGTCGTGGAAAAAAGGACCTGATCTTTTCATTCGAACCATCTCCCTCATGATGTTAACACTACAATATGCAAATACTTAACGGCTATTCCTCTTTAATAAACAGACAAGCAGTAGCGTTGAAGCTTTGCTTTTGCTATGCTTTTAACGAAATAGAGGTGAGAGATTTGAAGCAAATAAACGTACTTTTGGCAGGGGGAGCCTCACGGCGCTTTGGAGAACCGAAGGCATTTGTAAAATGGAGAGGCCATATGTTTTACGAATGGGCTAAAAAAGCGCTTGGAGAACATACGGTTATCATCAGCCGTTCCGAGTTTATTAATAGATTTCAAGAAAACGGTGAGAGCGAAGTGTATGAAGATGCTGAGCCGTTTCAAGGTATGGGGCCATTGGCTGGTATATATACTGCTTTTAAAAAGACAGACGGTGATCTTTATACTGTTCTTTCTTGTGACGCGCCGTTGGTACAAAGAAGAACGATACTGAAGCTCAAGCGTCTGATGACTGCCGGTATAGACGCTGTCGTTCCAATTTCAAATGGCCGGGAGCAGCCATTGATTGCAGTGTACCATAAACGAATTATGCCCATTCTATATCATCAGCTTTCTGAGAAGAAATTAAAAATATCAGATTTGTTAGACCGAATTTCGGTTTGTTATGTACAGGCTGAAGAGCTCGATGCAAACCCATCGGAGTTTATTAACGTTAACACCCGTGATGATTTTAAGTATATGGAAGAAACAACGAACTCCTTCAGGCAGGACTGAGGGGACAAATACATGTTAAAATACCATAAAAGATAAGGAGAACAGGTTTGATGGAGGAGCGTTATTCACGGCAAATCAGATTTAAGCAAATAGGGGAAAAAGGACAGAAAAGACTGACAGACAGCCATGTGCTGGTTGTCGGGGCTGGAGCGCTCGGGACAGCAGGAGCTGAAGGGCTTGCGAGGGCGGGAGTCGGCACTATGACCATTATTGATCGTGACTATGTAGAGTGGAGCAATCTTCAAAGGCAGCAGCTTTATACAGAAAGCGATGCCAAGCTCCGTATGCCGAAAGCTATGGCTGCCAAAGAGCATCTGTCAGCGATTAACAGCAAAATACATATTGAAGCATATGTAACTGAAGGAACAGCTGAAACGCTTACACCGCTGATTGAAAAAGCAGATATCGTGATCGACGCGACAGATAACTTTGAAACCCGCATGCTGATCAATGACCTTGCCCAGAAAACAAAGACACCGTGGGTCTATGGCGCCTGTGTGAGCAGCCAAGGAATGTTCATGACGATCATTCCGGGAGAAACCCCTTGTCTGTCTTGTTTGTTTGAGCAAATTCCTGTCGGCGGGGCGACATGTGATACAGCCGGCATCATTCCGCCCGCTGTGCATATTGTATCTGCCTATCAGCAGGCTGAGGCTTTGAAGCTGTTAACTGGTCAACCAGAAGCGATACAGCACGGTTTTGTGACATTCGATGTCTGGAACAATTCACATATGAAAATTAATGTTGATCATGTGCGCCGTGAGGATTGCCCATCTTGCGGAGCACATGCAATTTATCCTTATCTCCTAGACTGGAACACACCAAAAGCTGCTGTGCTGTGCGGCCGTGATACGGTTCAAGTAAGGTCGGAGTCATTAAAAAGAATTCCGAAACAGGAACTCATCAATCGGCTGAAAGCCATTGGTAAGGTAGAGGCCAATGCGTTTTTGCTGCATATTTTTTACGAAAATTTCAGGATCGTTATTTTCAATGACGGACGGGCACTGGTGCATGGAACAAATGATGCGAAAGAAGCGAATTCCGTGTTGGCAAGAATAATTGGATTGTAACAACAGGAGGGGTCAGAATGCTGGAGAAAAGAACACCTATACCGGTAGACGAGGCAGTTCGGCGTGTCAGCCACTTTCAAAAACAAGGGGAAACAGAGTGGGTGGCGCTTGAAGAAAGCCTGCATCGATTTTTGGCTGAAGATGTAACAGCGGATCACCACGTACCCGCATTTGATCGTTCACCTTACGATGGTTTTGCTGTCAGAGCGTGTGATACAGAAGAAGCTTCACGTGAAAATCCAGTTCGGTTTGATGTCGTTGACCATATAGGAGCGGGAGCTGTATCTGAAAAAAAACTTGCCCCGTTTCAGGCCGTTCGAATTATGACTGGCGCGCAAATCCCTGAGGAGGCAGATGCAGTCGTTATGATTGAGCTTACTCAAACCTTTGAGGAGAATGGGAAGGCGTTTATGTCTTTAAAACGCCGCTTTCAGCCGGGGGATAATATTTCAAAAACAGGCGAAGATGCTCAAAAAGGGAGCATTTTATTAAGAAAGGGCACCCGAGTGACACCAGGAGTCACTGCGCTTCTGGCAACCTTTGGTTATGCATCTGTGCCTGTGGTGAGAAAGCCTGTTGTTGGAATTATCGCGACCGGTACTGAATTGTTGAATGTCAGTGATCCGCTAGAGCCAGGGAAAATCCGCAACAGCAATGCGAGTATGGTGTATGCGCAGGTAGTGGAAGCAGGCGGATTACCGCTTTATTTAGGGAAAATTTCTGATGATATGGATAAAAGCTTCACTGCCGTCAAAGATGCGATGGAAAAGGTTGATTTTCTGATTACAACTGGCGGCGTGTCAGTGGGTGATTTTGATTTTTTGCCTGCAATCTATGAAAAACTCGGAGCGGATGTCTTATTTAATAAAGTTGCCATGCGCCCGGGCAGTGTGACAACGGTGGCACATGCAAACGATAAACTGCTGTTTGGCTTGTCAGGCAACCCGTCGGCATGTTATGTCGGCTTTGAACTGTTTGTTAAACCGTTGATCAAGATGTGGCTGCTCAATGAAACACCGCATTCGAATTGTGCGGAAGCTATTTTGGCTAAGGATTTTCCGAAGCCAAACCCATTTACCCGATTTGTTCGTGCATTCGTGTACCATCAGGAAGGGAAACTGCAAGCGGCTCCCGTCGGATTAGATAAGTCGAGCTCTGTCACATCACTTGCAGAAGCCAATGCGTTTATTATTCTGCCGGGCGGCACGAGAGGATATGAATCTGGCCGAACGGTTCAAGTGCTGCTCCTCAGAGAAGAGAATGGAAGTGAGTGGCCTTGGTCCGTCCTTTCCCGATCGTCCAAGTTGTAGGATTTCAAAACAGCGGGAAAACAACATTTATTGAACGCGTTCTTAAAAAAGCCTCTGAACAGGGTCTTCATTTGGGCTGCCTGAAGCACCACGGTCATGGTGGTGAGCCGCAAACGTTCACTGAAGGAAAAGACACTGACCGTTACCAAGCCGCAGGGGCTGAGGTGACAGCAGTAGAGGGTGCTGGTGTATTACAGCTGACAGCCCGCCAAAGTTGGGATTTGCCGCGGCTGATCGAATTATATCGGTTTCTTGAAACAGACTGTCTTCTGATTGAAGGCTTTAAAAAAGCTCCTTATCCTAAAGTGGTTATACTAAGGAGAAAGGAAGATTTAGAAGCGCTGCGGGCAGCAAATACAATCGCCATCATCTATAGAAAAAAAGAGCATATGACAGAGCATCAGGGATTACCCGTTTTTCATGCGGATGATCCGGTTGCTGTGGATTTTGTGCTTTCACAGCTGAAGGGAGAATCTGCATAATGGAAAGGTTTGAGATTACGAAAACACCCATTGTTACTGAGGACATCATCAAAAAAGTAGAGAAACGGGAAGCTGGGGCGATTACCACATTTATTGGCACGGTTCGGGAATGGACAAATGGAAAAAGAACAGTCCGGCTGGAATATGAGGCATATGAACCGATGGCCGTGCAAATGCTGGCTCAAATTGGTGCTGAAATTGAAGAAAAATGGGAAGGTGCCCAAGCCGCAATCACGCACCGTATAGGTGTGCTGGATATCGGTGAAGCAGCAGTTGTGATCGCTGTAGCTTCTCCCCATCGAAAAGCCGCCTATGAAGCCAATGAGTATGCGATCGAACGAATTAAACAGATTGTGCCGATTTGGAAAAAAGAAATTTGGGAAGATGGTGAGCAATGGATCGGCGACCAGCTTGAAACAACAGCTTACCCAAACGGAAAACCAAATGTAAGCGAGGGAGAGCAGCATGATTAAAATTCTTTTATTTGCAGGGCTTGCTGAACAGGCAGGCACACAAGTGGTGGAAATAGATAGGGAACAGGCAACGACAGACGAAATAAAAGCGAGTTTAAAAGAACAATACGGCCTTGAATCCATTGATACTGCTATGCTTGCCGTTAATGAAAGCTATGTAAAAGAAAACATCCCCATTTCTTCAGGTGACACGGTAGCTATCATTCCGCCGGTCAGCGGCGGATGAAAACCGGACGGCATTAGCCATCCGGTTTTTTGTTATTCGCATATCCCCACGTATCTACAGCATACAATGATTTTCTGTAAGTGTTTATTCTGCATATGGAACTTTCTAAAAGCAAGGGAATCTGCGCGCTCAAATCCCCATTGTGAGATAAGAAACATTTATTTTCTGTAGGACCATCATGGAAAAATATTCACTTTAGACACAAGAATGCTTCAGACGAAGAGATGATGAAAGCCCCGAGCGGCCGGATATAAAAGGCAAAAAAAACGGAAACAACTGCTCACGAAAGAAGGCATCAATGCCGGCTTTGAGAAAGCGCAATCCGGTACAGGGATAGAACAATATAAAATGCGTTCAGTTCTATATTGAAGGCTTTTGGAAATTTATTAGAAAAACATGAAACTTTTTAAGCACCTTTCCCGTATTAGCTGTTAGATATTCTCAAGGAGGTTTTGAAATGGAAACAAATGTAGAAAAAAACAGCGGAACGGCGACTGAAAAGCCGTCATTTTTTGGAGTAATCACAAATCCGGCTATACAGTTTAAAAGGATAAGAGAAAGGCCAGTTGTATGGGGCCCGCTGCTTATTGTTGCAGTGATGATTATCGTTGGGGCTGTGCTGCAATCACTCGGTACGAATTATATTGAATTGTTGAAAAACACCGCAAATACTAACGGGTTAACAGCCGAAGAAATTGCAACTGTTGCAGCTATCACCAAATTTGGAGCGCTGGCAGGAAGTATTTTCGGCGGTATCGCAGCATTATTTATTGCTCCTCTCATTTATTGGCTCTGTGTCAAAATATCAGGCGGGGTTACGACATACAAAAAAATGCTTTCTCTCGGTCTATTTGTCTCTTTGATTAGCAGTCTTGGATTACTGATCAACGGAATCGTTAATTTTACGACGAATGCAAATCCGCTTTACAGCGTGACGTCACTGGCAGGACTTATTAATCCGGCTAACGGGGCTCTTGCCAACGTGTTAAA
Source organism: Bacillus sp. SKDU12 (assembly GCF_010093085.1). GTDB lineage: Bacteria > Bacillota > Bacilli > Bacillales > Bacillaceae > Bacillus > Bacillus mexicanus. Next base: position 193,960 of record NZ_MSRC01000003.1, read on the forward strand.
TACCTTGGAGATATTCAATATTTGGAGCTATGTATTGCTGGCCATTGGACTCCACAAAACAGGCGGCATCTCAAAAAAAGCAGGATGGATTTCAGCGATTATTCTTTTCGTTATTGTGGTCGCATTTTCATTCTTTGCAGGTTTAATCAATTCTGTGGCAGGTGCATAAACTCATGAAAAAAGTCTGGATCGGAATTGGAATTGCCGTTTTAGTCGCTCTTTTTATTGGAATTAATATTTACCGGTCTGCCGCTCCGGCAAGCGGCAGCGCCGAACAGAAGGTACAGACAGGAAGCCTCGAAGAAAAAGAAATGTCGACAACGGTGATGGTTCCCGGCGCACTTAAATTTTCAAATGAACAGTATGTCTTTTACGAAGCGGATAAAGGGACATTAGGAGACATAAAAGTGAAGGAAGGCGACAAAGTTAAAAAGGGCACGCCTTTAGTCACCTATACAAATGAGCAGCTGAGCCTGGAAAAAGAACAGAATCAGCTGACCGCTGAATCGAACCAGCTTCAAATTGACCAAACTCAAGAAAAGATAAAAGCGTTGGACAGCAAACAAAAAGAACTGGAAAAACAAGTTGGAAAGAAAGAAGCAGAAAAACAAATGAACTCTGAGCGTACGGAGCTTCAAATGCAGAAAAAAACCGCTGAGATCGAATTAAAACAAACCGAGCTTCAGCGGCAGTCACTTGCCAATCGGGTATCAGACCTTCAAGTGAAAAGCGAAATTGAAGGCACTGTTATTTCTGTCAACCAGGAAGCAGCATCCAAAAAATCAGATATGCAAGAGCCCGTCATACATATTGGCAACCCGAAAGATCTTATCGTCTCAGGAAAATTGTCTGAATACGACACTCTGAAAGTCAAAAAAGGCCAGAAGGTCACACTTACTTCAGATGTTATCCAGGATAAAACTTGGAAAGGCACGGTTTCAGCAGTCGGACTTGTTCCGGATCAGCAGGAAAGCACTGGGGCACAAGGAACAGAACAAGCAGTTCAATACCCGCTTCAAGTGAAAATAAAGGGAAATCTCCCAGAAGGAAAGCCTGGATTTAAGTTCATAATGAACATTGAAACAGATAAGCGAAAAGCAAATACACTTCCTTCAAAGGCAGTTAAAAAAGAAGATAATCAATATTATGTATATACAGTAAAAGACGGAAAAGCAAAACGAGTTGATGTCAAAATCGGTGAAGTAACTGATGGTCAAACAGAAATTAAAGAAGGAATTTCTCAAGACGATCAAGTCATTTTGAATCCTTCTGATCAAGTGACCGATGGAACGGAAGTGAAAGCATAAATGATTCAGCTTTCAAATGTGCGAAAAAGCTATCAGATCGGCAGGGAAACGTTTGATGTTCTCCATTCCATTCATCTTGACATTCAACAAGGGGAGTATGTGTCCATTATGGGGCCGTCAGGATCAGGGAAATCGACGATCATGAATATCATCGGCTGTCTTGATCGGCCGACTTCGGGCATGTATAAATTAGACGGCGAAGATATTTCCTCATATAAAGAAAAAGAACTAGCCGCAGTCCGTAACCAGTCCATCGGTTTTGTATTTCAGCAGTTTCAGCTTCTTCCGCGGCTGAATGCCAAAAAAAATGTTGAGCTGCCGATGATTTATTCCGGTATAAGCAAAAAAGAACGTCAAGAGCGGGCTGAGAGAGCGTTGGAAAAGGTCGGATTAGCCGATCGCATGCTTCACATGCCCAATGAGCTGTCGGGCGGTCAGAAACAGCGGGTGGCGATTGCAAGGGCGATCGTGAATGAACCAAAATTGATTTTAGCTGATGAACCGACCGGCGCGCTGGATACGAAAACAAGCGTGGCAATTATGGATCAATTTACAGCATTAAATGCAGAGGGAACGACAATCGTTCTTGTTACTCACGAGCCAGAAGTTGCAGATTGTACGAATCGTATCGTCATGGTGCGTGACGGCCGCATTGTTCCTGCCAGCTCCGGACAAAGGAGCGTGGGAGAATGAGCCTGCTAGAGAACATCAGAATGGCTCTAAGTTCTGTCCTTGCTCATAAAATGCGTTCGATCTTAACGATGCTCGGCATAATCATCGGTGTGGGCTCTGTCATTGTGGTCGTTGCGGTAGGACAGGGCGGCGAGCAAATGCTGAAGCAGTCGATCAGCGGCCCGGGAAATACCGTGGAGCTGTACTATATGCCAAGTGATGAGGAACTTGCAAGCAATCCGAACGCTGTAGCGGAATCTACTTTTACAGAAAACGATATTAAAGGTTTAAAAGAGATAGAGGGCATCAAACAAGTCGTTGCCTCAACTTCTGAAAGTATGACAGCGCGTTATCATGAGGAAGAAACCGATGTTACGATTAATGGAATAAACGATGGATACATGAAGGTCAATTCTTTAGAAATCGAAAGCGGCAGAACATTTACCGATAATGATTTTCTCGCGGGGAAAAGAGCAGGAGTTATTTCCCAAAAGATGGCTGAAGAGCTGTTTGATAAAACTTCTCCTCTCGGTGAAGTAGTCTGGATTAACGGACAGCCCGTTGAAATTATTGGCGTGCTGAAAAAAGAAACTGGCTTGCTTTCTTTCGGTTTAAGTGAAATGTATGTGCCATTTAATATGATGAAATCCTCTTTTGGATCAAATGATTTCAGTAACGTATCATTGCAAGTCGAATCAGCAGACGACATAAAATCAGCTGGGAAAGAAGCGGCACAGCTGGTCAATGACAATCATGGCACAGAGGATTCGTATCAAGTGATGAATATGGAAGAGATTGCGGCCGGAATTGGCAAAATAACGGCGATTATGACGACGATTATCGGTTCGATTGCTGGCATTTCTCTTCTGGTCGGCGGAATCGGTGTCATGAATATTATGCTCGTATCGGTCACAGAACGGACACGAGAGATTGGAATCAGAAAATCACTCGGTGCGACAAGGGGGCAGATTCTGACTCAGTTTTTAATTGAATCAGTCGTATTAACGCTTATCGGCGGTCTCATTGGGATTGGAATCGGATATGGAGGGGCCGCGCTTGTTTCTGCCATCGCGGGCTGGCCGTCTCTCATATCCTGGCAGGTAGTAGCCGGAGGTGTGCTGTTCAGTATGCTTATTGGTGTTATTTTCGGCATGCTTCCAGCAAATAAAGCGGCAAAGCTTGATCCGATCGAAGCGCTGCGTTACGAGTAACCTCATGCGACATGCATGAGGTTTTTTATGTGCGTTTTTTTTACTATGAATATAAAAGACTTTTTTCATCAAAATAAGAAGAAAATGTCATACAATTGTCCTTAGTTTTGTCGAATTTACAGTTTACAAACCCTATAGACATACGTTAATATGGAGAAACGTGAAAGATTTTGATAGTTATTGAATGAATTTGAAAGATTTTAGTTGCGTAAATTGAAAAAAGCGTTTACAATGAAATTGTATTCAAAATGAATACGTTTTCATTAGGAGGTGAAGCATGCTAACTCCTGAACGGCATCATTTGATTATTGATCAAATAGAAAAGCACGATGTAGTGAAAATTCAAGAGCTCATAAATCTGACAAATGCTTCTGAGTCAACAATCAGGAGAGATTTATCGACACTTGAAGAACGCGGCTTTTTAAAGCGTGTTCATGGGGGAGCAGCCAAGCTTTCCGATATCAGACTTGAACCCGATATGCTTGAAAAATCCTCCAAAAACCTTCACGATAAATTGAGGATTGCTGAAAAAGCAGCTTCGCTTGTAGAAGAAGGGGATTGCATTTACCTTGATGCAGGCACGACGACTTTGCACATGATTGATTTTTTAGATAAAAGCAAAGATATTGTTGTGGTCACAAACGGGGTGATGCATATTGATGTATTAATAAGGAAAGAAATTTCTTTTTATCTGCTTGGAGGATACGTAAAGCACAGAACGGGCGCTGTTATTGGAGGCGCTTCACTGATTGCCATGAATCAGTATAGGTTCGATAAGAGTTTCCTGGGGGCAAACGGTGTCCATATAGAGGCTGGCTTCACCACGCCGGACCCTGATGAGGCCCTTTTAAAACAGAAAGCTGTTAAACAGGCAAAACACGCTTATGTCTTAGCAGACCCTTCGAAATTCGGAGAAATCTCATTTTCGGCATTCGCCGGAATAGGCGACGCAACAATCATTACGACTGACGCTGAAGAGCTTACATTCGATAATTACCAAGAAAAAACTGTCGTAAAGGTAGTGAAACCATGATTTACACTGTAACACTTAATCCATCTGTCGATTATATTGTTCACGTTGAAGATTTTACTGTAGGAGGCCTGAACCGATCCGCATACGATACAAAGTATCCTGGAGGAAAAGGCATCAACGTATCGAGACTGTTGAAAAGACACCATGTACAGTCTAAAGCACTCGGATTCGTCGGCGGGTTTACCGGAGAATATATCAAAACATTTTTGCGGGAAGAACAACTGGAAACAGCTTTTTCTGAAGTGAAAGAAGATACCCGTATCAACGTAAAGCTGAAAACTGGTGATGAAACTGAAATTAACGGACAGGGACCTACAATTTCTGATGAGGATTTCCAATCCTTTTTAGAACAGTTCCAATCCTTGCAAAAGGGAGATATTGTTGTTCTTGCGGGAAGCATTCCATCATCCCTGCCTCACGATACTTATGAAAAAATAGCAGAAGCCTGCAAAAAGCAGGGCGCACGAGTTGTTTTGGATATCTCTGGCGAGGCGCTTTTAAAGGCGACAGAAATGAAACCGTTTTTGATGAAACCAAACCATCATGAGCTTGGAGAAATGTTCGGCACGACAATTACGTCTGTTGAAGAAGCTGTTCCATATGGGAAAAAGCTTGTAGAACAAGGCGCTGAACATGTAATCGTATCCATGGCCGGAGACGGAGCGCTTCTGTTTGCGAACGAAGCTGTTTGTTTTGCTAATGTGCCAAAGGGGAAATTGGTAAACTCAGTCGGAGCGGGGGATTCCGTTGTTGCAGGTTTTCTTGCCGGTATTTCCAAACAGCTGCCGCTTGAAGAAGCATTCCGCTTAGGAGTTACATCAGGCAGTGCTACCGCGTTTTCTGAAGAGCTTGGAACAGAAGAACTTGTACAGCAGCTTCTTCCTGAAGTTAAAGTCACACGTCTATAGAGGAGGAAACAAAAGTGAAAATAACTGAGCTTTTAACGAAGCATACAATAAAGCTTAATATTGAGAGCAAAGAAAAAGAAAACGTTATTGACGAAATGGTTACTGTTCTTGATAAGGCTGGAAAGTTAAATGACCGACAAGCCTATAAAGAAGCCATTTTAAACCGCGAAAGCCAAAGCTCAACGGGTATCGGTGAAGGAATCGCTATCCCCCATGCGAAAACGGCAAGCGTTATCAATCCGGCAATTGCGTTCGGACGTTCAAAAGACGGTGTCGATTATGAATCGTTAGACGCCCAGCCAGCTCACTTAATCTTTATGATTGCGGCGACTGAAGGCGCAAACAACACTCACCTTGAAGCATTGTCAAGACTCTCAACGCTGTTAATGCGTGAAGAAATCCGCAAGCAGCTCCTTGAAGCTGAGTCAGAAGACGCTATCATCGATATTATTAATCAGCACGATAAAGATGATGACGAAGAGGACGAGGAAGAAGAAGCGGCACCAGCACCTGCCGGAAAAGGAAAAATCCTAGCGGTGACGGCATGTCCGACAGGTATTGCCCACACATTTATGGCTGCGGATGCCCTTAAAGAAAAAGCAAAAGAGCTTGGTGTGGACATTAAGGTCGAAACAAATGGTTCAAGCGGTATTAAACACAAGCTGACTGCTCAAGAAATTGAAGATGCACCTGCAATCATTGTCGCAGCGGACAAGCAGGTTGAAATGGAACGCTTTAAAGGCAAGCGTGTGCTTCAAGTACCTGTTACAGCAGGGATTAGACGCCCGCAGGAGCTTATCGAAAAAGCGATGAACCAAGATGCGCCGGTTTATCAAGGCAGCGGCGGCGGTTCTTCAGCTTCAGGCGCCGAAGATGGAGCGAAAGACAAGTCTGGCAGCGGCATCGGAAGCACGTTTTATAAGCATTTGATGAGCGGTGTCAGCAACATGCTTCCGTTCGTAGTCGGCGGCGGTATCCTCGTTGCGATTTCATTCTTCTGGGGAATTAATTCATCCAATCCGGATGACCCTACTTATAACACGTTTGCTGCAGCCCTTAAGTTTATCGGCGGTGACAACGCGTTAGGATTAATTGTGGCTGTTCTTGCCGGATTCATCGCAATGAGCATTGCAGACCGTCCTGGTTTTGCGCCTGGTATGGTCGGCGGATTTATGGCAACTCAAGCAAATGCTGGATTCTTAGGCGGATTAATTGCCGGATTCCTGGCTGGTTATATCGTTGTTCTTTTGAAAAAAGCTTTCGTTTTTATTCCGCAGTCACTTGACGGACTGAAACCTGTATTAATTTATCCGTTGCTTGGTATTTTCTTGACTGGTATTATCATGCGCTTTATCGTGAATACACCTGTAGCGGCATTTATGGATTTCTTAACGAACTGGCTTGAAAGCCTTGGTACTGGAAACCTTGTATTAATGGGTATTATCTTGGGCGGTATGATGGCAATTGATATGGGAGGCCCGCTTAACAAAGCTGCCTTTACGTTCGGTATTGCGATGATCGATGCAGGCAACTATGCGCCTCATGCAGCGATCATGGCCGGCGGTATGGTGCCTCCGCTTGGTATCGCACTTGCAACAACAATATTCCGAAGCAAGTTTTCTAAGCGTGACCGTGAAGCAGGTATTACATGCTACTTCATGGGTGCTGCTTTCGTAACAGAGGGAGCGATCCCGTTTGCTGCAGCTGACCCGCTTCGCGTCATTCCAGCTGCTGTCGTTGGTGCAGCTGTTACCGGCGGATTAACTGAATTCTTCCGTGTAACGCTTCCGGCCCCTCACGGAGGAGTGTTCGTAGCCTTCATCACAAACCATCCGTTGCTTTATCTATTAAGTATTTTGATCGGTGCTGTTGTAATGGCGGTTATTCTCGGCATCATTAAAAAACCAGTAACAGAGAAATAAGAAAAAAGCGTCCTTGATTCAAAAGGACGCTTTTTCTTTGTATGCTCGCTGGAGCGCGGTTAAGTTATGTATTTTATTATCTTTTGTGATAAAGTAAAAGAAGAAAAACAACTGACATAGCAATCGTCTAGGAGGAAACGCGTTGACCGAGGAAAAAAACTTGAAAACTGAAAAAACGGCGCAGAAAAAAACGAATACGTACTTGGAATGGGGAAAGGCGATTGTCATCGCGGTTTTGCTGGCTCTCTTAATTCGTCACTTTTTGTTTGAACCTTATTTAGTTGAAGGTTCATCTATGTCTCCTACATTACATAACGGAGAAAGGCTGTTTGTGAATAAAACTGTCAACTATATCGGCGAACTAAAGCGCGGAGATATCGTCATTATCAACGGTGAAACCTCGAAAATCCATTACGTTAAAAGATTGATCGGAAAGCCTGGTGAAACTGTTCAAATGAAGGATGACACGCTTTATATAAACGGAAAAAAATCAGCCGAGCCTTACTTGTCTCAAAACAAAAAGGATGCAGAAAAACTTGGTGTCAGTCTGACAGGTGATTTTGGACCGGTTAAGGTTCCGAAGGGCAAATATTTTGTCATGGGTGATAATCGCCTGAATTCAATGGACAGCCGAAATGGCTTGGGACTGATTGCGGAAGATCGGATTGTCGGTACATCAAAGTTTGTCTTTTTCCCATTTAACGAAATGCGTCAAACAAAATAAAAACGCCTTGCTGGCCTTTGGACAGCAGGCGTTTTTATTTTGAAAAAGAAGCGACCAATGCAATACATAATACAGTAATGAACACTGAACCGATAATGGCCAGCACACTGAAGAAAAGGTGAATCTGTTTGTTCTCTTTTCCGCGCTTTTTTAAAAGTCGTTTTGAAAAAACGTGTGAGAATATGTAAATCAGGGCAATGCCGATATACAAGCCGATATCTTTGGCGGTAAAGCCTGTCACGGCAAGATAAAAGCCCGTAAAAAAGATCAATAAGCAGTATTCAGTAAGTGTTAGAAGCCTCAATGTGTTCCTCCAAGAGAGTGTGTCATTTTCCAGTTGGATGTATTCTCTCTGCTTTATTGTAACATAGCTGGCAGGTATGGGTGTAAGTGTTTTCTCTCTGTTTAATCAGGAATTATTTCTCTTGCCCTGTATTCATGTTATACTTTTATTGATGATAGACATGATGGAGGATAATAAATGATTGCTGTTAATAATGTAAGTTTGCGGTTCGCAGATCGCAAGTTATTTGAAGAGGTTAATATTAAATTTACCCCGGGCAACTGCTATGGGTTAATTGGTGCAAATGGTGCTGGTAAATCAACGTTTCTGAAAGTGCTCTCTGGTGAAATTGAGCCTCAGACAGGCGATGTTCATATGAGTCCAGGGGAGCGTCTTGCGATCTTGAAGCAGAACCATTTTGAGTACGAAGAGTATGAAGTGCTGAAAGTGGTTATTATGGGCCATAAACGCTTGTATGAAGTGATGCAGGAGAAAGACGCCATTTACATGAAGCCTGATTTCTCAGATGAGGATGGTATACGTGCTGCTGAGCTCGAAGGTGAATTTGCGGAGCTGAACGGGTGGGAAGCGGAAAGTGAAGCCGCAATCCTTTTAAAAGGCCTTGGAATCTCAGAAGATCTTCATACGAAGAAGATGGAGGACCTTGGCGGTTCGGAGAAAGTAAAGGTGCTTTTGGCCCAGGCGTTATTCGGCAAGCCGGATGTTCTTTTGCTCGATGAGCCGACGAACCATTTGGATCTTCAAGCGATTCAATGGCTGGAAGAGTTTCTGATTAACTTTGAAAACACTGTTATTGTCGTATCTCATGACCGTCACTTTCTAAATAAAGTGTGTACGCACATTGCTGATCTTGATTTTAATAAAATCCAAATCTATGTCGGAAACTATGACTTCTGGTACGAATCAAGCCAACTGGCGTTAAAGCTTTCTCAAGAAGCGAACAAGAAAAAAGAGGAGCAAATTAAACAGCTTCAAGAGTTCGTTGCTAGATTCAGCGCTAATGCGTCTAAATCTAAACAGGCAACATCGAGAAAGAAATTACTCGAAAAAATTTCGCTGGATGATATTAAACCGTCTTCCCGGCGCTATCCTTACGTTAACTTTACGCCGGAACGGGAAATTGGTAATGACGTTCTTCAAGTGGAAGGTTTAACGAAAACAATCGATGGTGTAAAAGTACTTGATAATGTCAGCTTCATTATGAATAGAGAAGATAAAATTGCTTTTACTGGCCGCAATGAACTGGCTGTTACTACGCTGTTTAAAATCATTTCCGGGGAAATGGAAGCTGACAGCGGAACGTTTAAATGGGGTGTTACGACATCACAAGCATTTTTCCCAAAAGACAACAGTGAATATTTCGAAGGCAGTGATCTGAATCTTGTAGACTGGCTTCGCCAATATTCTCCTCATGACCAAAGTGAGAGCTTTTTACGCGGTTTCTTAGGACGCATGCTATTCTCTGGCGAAGAAGTCCACAAAAAAGCAAATGTACTATCTGGTGGAGAAAAGGTTCGCTGTATGCTGTCGAAAGCGATGCTTTCTGGTGCCAATATTTTAATTTTGGATGAGCCGACCAACCACTTAGACTTAGAATCCATTACAGCGCTCAATAACGGCTTAATCAGTTTCAAAGGCGCTATGCTGTTCACATCACATGACCATCAGTTTGTACAGACCATTGCCAACAGAATTATCGAAATTACACCTAAGGGCATCGTTGATAAGCAAATGAGCTATGATGAGTTCCTTGAAAATGCTGATGTGCAGAAAAAACTGGCTGAATTATACGCGTAATAAAAAAGCAGAGATATCTCTGCTTTTTTTGGTACATAGAATTGAGAGGAGACTATACAATGAAATTTTTAGTTGTCGGAGCAGGAGGAGTAGGCGGTTATATTGGCGGCCGGCTTGCAGAGAAGGGTAATGATGTGACATTTCTCGTACGCCAAAAAAGAGCGGAGCAGTTAAAAGAAACCGGTCTTGTCATCCATAGTGAGGAAGGGGAAGTGTCATTTCAGCCCTCATTAATCAGTGCTGGAGAAACAGGGCATTTTGACGTCGTGATCATCGCTTCTAAAGCATATTCACTTGGTCAGGTGATAGACGACGTCAAACCGTTTATTGACCGCGAATCTATCATAATCCCTTTCTTAAACGGATACCAGCATTATGAGCAGCTGTTTGAAGCGTTTTCAAAAGAACAGGTGTTAGGCGGTTTGTGTTTTATCGAAAGTGCCTTAGACAGTAGGGGAGAAATTCATCATACGAGCGTATCGCATCGTTTTGTATTCGGCGAATGGAACGGTGGGCGTACGGAACGAATAATATCGCTTGAAGAGGCGTTTTCAGGGGTGAAGGCAGAAGTCATTATCAGCGGGCAGATCGAGAAGGATATTTGGAAAAAGTATCTCTTTATTGCAGCACAAGCGGGGATTACAACATTATTCCAAAGACCGCTAGGCCCGATCCTCGAAACGGAAGGCGGACGTCATACGGCCCAAACTCTTATTGGAGAGATTGGCGCTATTTTGCGAAAAGAAGACGTTCCGGCTGACCCAGATCTTGAAGAAGAGAGCTTTCGCACGATGATGAGCATGGCTTATCATATGAAATCCTCCATGCTTCGGGATATGGAAAACGGACAAACAACTGAAGGCCACCACCTGCACGGCTATTTGCTGACAAAAGCAAAGCATTTATCACTCGCAGCCCCGATATTAGAAACGGTTTATGCCAATCTGCAAATGTATGAAGCAGGAAAATAAAAAGGAGGCGAAAAGCCTCCTTTTGTTGATTAAAAAGCCCAATTCCCGTTTCTGAAGATAGGCTCTCTTTTCCCGTCTGCTGTAATTCCGTCAATATTCATATCTTTAGAACCAACCATAAAGTCCACATGTGTAATGCTTTCATTTAAGCCTTCCTTAACAAGTTCTTCACGGGACATCTGTTTTCCGCCTTCAATGTTAAAGGCATAGGCACTGCCGATCGCCAAATGATTTGACGCGTTTTCATCAAACAATGTGTTGTAGAAAAGAATATTTGATTGTGAAATGGGCGAATCGTAAGGTACGAGTGCTACTTCACCTAAATAGTGAGAACCCTCATCTGTTTCCACAAGTTCTTTTAGAATGTCCTCGCCTTTTTCGGCTTTAACGTCGACTATGCGGCCATTTTTAAAAGTGAGGGTGAAGTTTTCAATGATATTCCCCCCGTAGCTTAACGGTTTTGTACTCGACACGACTCCGTCGACCCCGTCTTTTTGGGGTAGTGTAAATACTTCTTCTGTCGGCATATTGGCCATAAACTCATGGCCGCTCTCATTTACACTGCCCGCGCCTGCCCAAACATGTTTTTTCGGCAGCTTAATGGTTAAATCAGTTCCTTTTGCTTGGTAATGTAAAGCAGCGTAATGTCTCTCATTCAAATGGTCAACTTTTTCATGAAGATTTTGATCATGTTTGATCCAAGCTTGAACAGGGTTATCTTCGTTTACCCGTGTTGCTTTAAAAATTTCTTCCCACAGCAGCTGAATCGCTTCCTCCTCTGGTTTGTCAGGAAACACTTTTTGAGCCCAGCCTGACGATGCCGCGCCTACGACAGTCCAGCTGACTTTGTCAGATTGAATATATTGTCTGTATGTATGTAGCGCTTTGCCTGCTGCTTTTTGGAATGCCGCAATACGTTTGGAATCTGCGCCTTTAAGTAAGTCAGGATTTGATGACATAACAGAGATGAAAGCAGCACCTTTTTTAGCGAGCTCTTCTTTGCCCTTTGCTTCCCATTCAGGGTATTCTTCAAATGCTTCAAACGGCGCGAGTTCATATTTTAATTTGGTGACTTCGTCATCCTGCCAATTCACCGTGACATTTTTAGCGCCTTTTTCATATGCATGCTTTACAATTAAGCGGACAAAATCCTGTACGTTTGTTGAAGCATTTATGACTACATACTGGCCTTTTTGGACGTTAACGCCGACCTCTACCGCCAGCTGTGCATATGTATTTAATTTCTGTGAAAATGAATCCATAAACCATACCTCCTCAAGCTTTTTTCTCATCATATCAAATATGATCCTATAAAGGAAAGAAAGGAGGTTAATGTAAAAAACCCAAAACAGTATGTCTTGGGTTTTTCGATACTACGGATGATTCAGTTTTACAGTGCTGCCTGCAGGCGAATGGGGCATATTTGCTAAGGAAATGCTTATGCCTCCAAGAATGATTCCGCTTAAAATGGCTGCGATTGCTACTCTTCTCCCTAAATCTCTCAGCATCTGTTTCCTCCTTAATGTTTCTCCATTTCCCACAATATGAGGGGAGTGAGGAAAAAAGAAGCAAGAAATTTGCTGATTGTGTGATTTTTGCAGGTAAAGCCTATTTAATTGCCTTTTGAAGCTTATCAATCACTTCTAAAGAACGGCCTGTGCCGATCGCTACAGATTCAAGCGGGTTTTGCGCTACGTGTACAGGCACAACAATTTCTTCTGTAAGCCATTCTTTTATTCCGTTAAGCAGGGCCCCGCCGCCTGTTAAAATGACGCCGCGGTCAACAATATCTCCGCTCAGTTCAGGAGGACAGTCTTCAAGTGTAGCTCTGATCGCTTCAAGAATATGCAAGAGAGATTCACGCATAGCATCTTGAATTTCGTTAGATTGAAGCATAATGGTTTTTGGGAGGCCTGTTACGAGATCCCGTCCCCGAATTTCCATTGCGTCTGGCACATGCTCAATTAGGGCATGGCCGATTTCCATTTTCACCTGCTCAGCTGTGCGTTCGCCGATAAGCAAATTGTATTTTTTACGGATAAAAGATACGATATCTTCATCAAGCTGATCTCCGCCGATTCTGATAGAGTGGCAGGAAACAACGCCGCCGAAGGAGATGATGGCGACCTCTGTCGTCCCTCCGCCGATATCTACTACTACGTTGGCAACAGGCTCATCGACCGGCAAATCTGCTCCGATGGCAGCTGCTACTGGCTCTTCAATTAAATGGACGTTTTTTGCTCCGCAATTTTTCACCGCATCACTGATGGCGCGACGCTCTACTGCTGTTGATCCAGAAGGTGTGCAAACGACCACGTTCGGTTTTCTGAACGACATGCCGATACTTTTTGCGGCTTTTTTCATAATGTGCTTCAGCAGATCTGTTGTCATATCATAGTCTGCGATAACGCCATCTTTCATTGGTCTGACAGCAACAATTTTCCCCGGTGTTTTCCCGATCATGTTTTTCGCGTCAGTCCCGATTGCGAGGACTGCTTTTGTCGTTGTATCCACTGCAACTACAGATGGTTCATTTAAGATAATCCCTTTATTTTTGCTGTAAACTAGTATATTAGCTGTTCCTAAGTCAATACCGATTTCAGTTGATTGAAACATGTTTTCACCCAATCTCTATCCTAATTTTATATCATCCTACAATTAAAGTTTCTAAGAAATGAAGCGATTTTTGGGGGTGTGTGTCGGTAAAGAAATGTTTTTGTAAAAAACCATGGGACTGTGTAACAGAAGTAATACATTTATCGGTTTTATGGAAAAAATATCTTGTGATTCTTATAGAAAACGGGAAACTTTTTCTAAGTTTTGTACGTCTACGATATATTGGGGTGCATTCTTAAACATTACATTAGAAAAGAAACATTTAAAGGAAGAAGGGTTTTTATGAAATCGATAGGTGTTGTAAGAAAAGTAGATGAATTAGGACGTATTGTCATGCCAATAGAATTAAGACGGGCGCTGGACATTGCGATAAAAGACAGCATTGAGTTTTTTGTTGACGGAGATAAAATTATTTTGAAAAAATACAAACCTCACGGCGTCTGTTTAATGACTGGAGAAATCACGTCAGAAAATAAAGAATATGGCAACGGTAAAATTACGTTAAGCCCAGAGGGTGCACAGCTGCTTCTCGAAGAAATTCAAGCCGCTTTAAAAGAATAATATTATGTTTTAAAAAGGCGGAGTGGTCCAATCTCCGTCTTTTTGCATCTTGATTTCTGACTTTTTCGTCTAAGAAGATACGATATCATGAACAGTAGGTAATGAATGATTTGGGTAAGTTTACATATTTTACTCAATTTTTTGTCGAAGAATGGTACAATAAATAGAGAAACACAAGCGGCAGGTGGTCATATGAGAAAATATCAAGCACGTGTCATTTCCATCATCTTGGCAATGATTTTTATTATGTTCTGGGATTATTTATTTTATTTTATAGGCAAAAACCCAATTAATTGGCCTGTTGATATTGTGTATACTGCAGTCACGGTAGGAAGCGTCTGGATGCTGGCTTATTATATTGATGAGAAAAAGCAGCTAGTTAAGAAAATGAAGGATAATGAATGGAAGTATAAACAGCTGTCAGAAGAAAAAAACCGCATCATGGATAATTTGCAGGAAATCGTATTTCAAACAAATGCAAAAGGCGAAATTACATATTTAAACCAAGCGTGGGCATCAATAACCGGCTTTTCAATCAGTGAATGTATGGGAACGCTGTATAATGATTATTTCATAAAAGATAAGCACGTGGCCGACCATATTAACACCCAAATTCAGAATAAAGCGTCTTCTGGCATGTTTACGGCAAAATACGTAACAAAGAGCGGCGCGATTTTTTGGGGAGAAGTTCATTATAAACTTTATTACGACCGTGATGGACAATTTACAGGAAGTCTAGGTACAATGTCAGATATTACAGAGCGGAAAGAGGCTGAAAATGAACTTATTGAGATTAATGAGCGGCTGGCGAGAGAATCCCAAAAACTGTCTATCACCAGTGAGCTTGCCGCAGGTATTGCACATGAGGTCAGGAACCCGTTAACATCTGTCAGCGGCTTCCTTCAGATTATGAAAACTCAATATCCGGACAGAAAAGGCTATTTTGACATCATTTTTTCAGAGATTAAAAGAATTGATTTAGTGCTCAGTGAGCTGTTGCTTCTGGCAAAACCTCAGGCTGTCACATTTAAAATGCATGAGCTCAATGAGATACTGAAACAAGTCACGACATTGCTTGACACCAATGCAATTCTGTCTAATATCGTCATAGAAAAACATTTCAAGGAGACAGATGGCTGTATCATTAACGGAGACGAAAATCAGCTTAAGCAAGTCTTTATCAATATCATTAAAAATGGGATTGAGGCAATGCCAAAAGGCGGTGTTGTAACCATTTCGACTGCTAAGACAGCCTCTCATGCAGTAATAAGCGTCAAAGATGAAGGAAACGGCATGCCGCAGGAAAAGCTTAAGCAGATTGGAAAACCTTTTTATTCAACAAAAGAAAAAGGCACCGGACTCGGGCTTGCCATTTGCTTGAGAATTTTGAAGGAACATGACGGAGAATTAAAAATTGAAAGTGAAGATGGGAAAGGCAGTGTCTTTCACGTTGTTTTGCCTTTGACATCAGACAGCTGAGAGGAGGAACATAAAGATGAACTCGCTTCTGTTTGTATATGGGACATTAAGAAAACATGATATAAACCACCATCTGCTTGCACAATCGGCATGCATCAATGAGCAGGCCAGAACAAAGGGAAGTCTATTTGCTGTACAAGGGGAGCCCGCAGCCGTTTTAGAAGAAGATGAGGGCTATATATACGGCGAAGTATATGAAGCAGATGAATTGTGCATACATAAACTCGATCAATTTTATCAAGGCTATGATAAACAAACGGTGCTTATAGAAACGGACACCGGGATCAAAAAAGCGCTTGTTTATTTTATGAACATAGAGGAGTGCGGCGATTGTCCGAAAATAAGCAGCGGCGACTGGAAAGAACATCAGATAATCAGCAAATCGCAACATCCTATTTATTATCTTGCCTATGGGTCCTGCATGGACAATGCCCGTTTTCTAAAGGCGGGAGTTGACCACTATTTTCAAGATCCGGTTGGAAGAGCTGTGTTAAACGGATATACAACCCGCTTCACACTAAAAAGGGAAGATGGTTCACGAGCGGATATGATTGAAGACGGGGGAACAACAGAAGGTGTTTTATATCGTATCCCTTTTTCTGCCCTCTCCTATCTATATAAAAGAGAGGGAGTTGAATCTCTTACATATCGCCCGGCATTTGTAGATGTTGAGGCAGGAGGCAGGCGATACCCAGACTGTCTAACCTTTCTCGTCCTCCAAAAATCAGCGGAAATTGCACCGCCTCAGCACTATCAGATCGAAATTGAACGCGGAGCAGAGATGCATTTGTCAAAGGGGTTTGCTGAAAAGCTCAAGCGGCATATGAATTCACTCCCAAAAGGATAACGATTGAGCAATTTATATGATAAAATGTGAGCAATATCATGTTAGATAAAGGAGCACCACTATGAAAAAAGAATTTGCGGTAATTGGCCTAGGCCGTTTTGGCGGCAGTATTTGCAAAGCATTAAGCGAAGAAGGCGTCGAGGTAATGGCAATGGATATAGATGAAGATAAAGTCAATGAATATGCCAAGATCGCATCTCATGCTGTTATCGGAGATTCTACTGACGAATCTGTACTCAAAAATTTAGGTTTGCGGAACTTTGACCACGTAATTGTCGCAATCGGTGAAAATATTCAAGCGAGTATTTTGACGACTCTCATTCTGAAAGAACTTGGCGTTCATACCATTACAGTTAAGGCACAGAACGATTATCATGAAAAAGTGCTGTCAAAAATCGGTGCGGATCACATCGTCCACCCAGAACGCGATATGGCGAAACGAATCGCACATAACATCGTGTCTAACAACGTACTTGATTATTTGGAGCTGTCTGAAGAGCATAGTCTTGTTGAAATCGTAGCCAACAGCCGCTTGGCAGGAAATACGCTTCTTGATTTAGATATCCGTGCGAAATACGGGATTAACATTGTAGCCATTAAAAGAGGCAAGGAAGTCATCGTGTCGCCGCTTGCGACAGAAGTTATACATCAAGAAGATATTCTCATCGTCATTGGCTCAATTACAGACATTTCTCGTTTTGAAAAAAGAGTTCTGCATACGAAATAGTAAGCGAAATAAGCCGCCCAAAGGGTGGTTTTTTTACTATTATCAGAAAATAAAAACTTTAATGAAATAAGTGCCAGTTCATAAAATTTTATTGACTAAGTTTAGGTGTTCCGATACCATATTGAACCATATGATAAAAAGAGGAGGGGCCTATTTGAATAAAGAAGCGCTTGTCAATAGGTTGAATGCTTCAGCCCGAAGACAAAAAGCTGATATCGTCATCAAGAATGGAAAGATCATGGACATGTTTAATCAAGAGTGGATCTATGATGATATTGCGATTACAGATGGAGTCATTGTAGGCCTCGGCGAATATGAAGGTGAAAATATCATTGATGCAGAGGGACAAATGATCGTCCCGGGTTTTATTGATGGACATGTACATATTGAGTCATCAATGGTTACGCCGATTGAGTTCGCTAAAGCGGTACTTCCGCATGGCGTGACAACCGTTATTACTGATCCGCATGAAATCGCAAATGTGTCTGGCGAAAAAGGGATTGCATTTATGATTGAACAGGCTCGGAAAACACCGCTGAATATCCATTTTATGCTCCCCTCAAGTGTGCCTGCCGCAAGCTTTGAGCGATCAGGCGCAGTGCTCAAAGCTGCCGATTTAAAGCCCTTTTACGAGGAGGAAGAAGTATTAGGGCTGGCTGAAGTCATGGATTATGTATCGGTTCAGCAGGCAGAAGAAGATATGATTCAAAAACTTCTCGATGCCCGTGTGCAAGGTAAGCGGATTGACGGTCATTTAGCGGGTTTATCAACAGACCTCATTAACATTTATCGAACTGCATCTGTCTTAAACGATCATGAAGTAACGACGAAGGAAGAAGCCCTTGATCGTATCAGAAGAGGAATGTATGTCATGATGCGTGAAGGGTCAGTCGCCAAAAATACTCTCAATGTGCTGCCTGCAGTGAATGAAAAAAACGCACGCCGTTTCTTTTTCTGTACGGACGATAAGCATGTGGATGATTTGCTGGCAGAGGGAAGTGTAAACCATCAGGTGAAAATGGCGATGTCCGCCGGACTTGACCCTTTTTTAGCCTATCAATTAGGAAGCCTTAACGCAGCCGAATGCTATGGGCTAGATACAAAAGGAGCGATTGCACCTGGTTTTGACGCTGATTTGCTTTTTGTATCTGATCTGGAAGACGTCACTGTCACAATGACGATGATAAAAGGAGAGACTGTTGCTGAAGGCAGCAAAGCAATTGACCAAGATAGCGTTTCAACAGTTGTACCGGAACCATCACTGCTTAATTCTGTTAAGCTTACTGCTCCTCTTAACAAACAGAATTTTTATATGCCGTGTGATTCAAAACGGCATATAAATGTGATTCAAATCATTCCAAACCATCTTGAAACACGTTTGATACATATAGAGGCTCCGGATGCTTGCGCTTTTGAATCTGACACTTCTCTTGATTTGTTGAAAATTGCAGTCGTAGAGCGGCATCAAGGTTTAAAAGAAATCGGGCTTGGCGTTGTGAATGGGTTTGGATTCAAGAGCGGAGCGATTGCGACAACCATTTCGCACGATTCCCATAATATTATTGCCGTCGGAACAAATGATGCCGATCTCGCGGCTGCAGTTAATAAGCTGCGGGATATTGGCGGCGGGTTAACGATCATAAAAAATGGAGAAGAGCTTCACTCCGTACCGCTGCCAATTGCGGGGTTATTGTCCGACCAATCTGCAGAGCAGGTGAATCAAAGCCTACTAACCCTGCATGATAAATTGTCATTAGTTGGTTTCGCAGGCGGATTTAATCCATTTTTGACGCTGTCATTTTTAGCTTTGCCTGTTATTCCTGACATTAAAATGACAACAACAGGATTATTTAATGTAAAGACATTTCAGCATATGGCATTGCAATAAAATAAAAAAGATGCACTCACTTTGGAGTGCATCTTTTTTTAAACCTCCATAATGATCGGCAGGATCATCGGACGGCGTTTTGTTTTTTCATATAAGAACGGCGCAAGCGTGTCTGTAATCTCATTTTTGATTTCAGACCATTGAGTTGTTTTTCGTTCCATTACTTTTTGTAAGTGGTTTGAAATAAGCTCTTGCGCGTCATTGATCAGATCGCCAGATTCTCTCATATACACAAATCCTCTGGAGATCAAATCAGGCCCGGCTGAAATATTAAAGCTGTCCATGTCAATGCTCACAACCACGATGACAAGGCCTTCTTCAGAAAGAATTCTGCGGTCGCGGAGCACGATATTGCCAATATCACCGATACCGCTTCCGTCAATATAAACTGAACCAGACGGGATTTTGCCGGCGACTGAAGCTTCATCGCCTTTAAGCGCTAATACTTCACCATTATCCATGATAAAACAGTTTTCTTCAGGGATACCGCAATCAGTTGCAAGTTTGACGTGCATCTTTTGCATTCTGTACTCACCGTGAATCGGCATGAAGAATTTAGGTTTGATTAAACGAAGCATCAGCTTTTGTTCTTCTTGTCCGCCGTGACCGGATGTATGGATATCATTAAGAGGTCCGTGAATGACCTCGGCACCCGCGCGATACAGCTGGTTGATCGTCCGGCTCACACTGATCGTGTTTCCTGGGATAGGAGATGAAGAAAATACAACAGTATCCCCAGTATTGATTGAAATCTGACGGTGTGTGCCGTTTGCAATTCTTGATAATGCTGCCATCGGCTCCCCTTGGCTTCCTGTACATAAAATCGTTACTTTATTAGCAGGTATACGATTGATTTCATTATGCTCAATAAAGGTATTTTTAGGACAGTTAATGTATCCGAGAGTTTGTCCGATTTCAATAGCCGATTCCATACTGCGTCCAAATACGGCAACTTTTCTTCCGTTTAATACAGCGGCCTCGATTACCTGTTGCAAACGGTGAATATTCGACGCAAATGTAGCGAAGATAACTCGGCCGTCTACTTTGCGGAAAATGTCATGAATGCTTTCTCCGACTCGGCGCTCAGACATGGTGAAGTCAGGGTTTTCACTGTTTGTGCTGTCTGAGAGGAGACACAGAACGCCTTCTTTTCCGATTTCGGCCATTTTCGTCAAGTTTGCCGGCTCGCCGACTGGAGTAAAGTCGAATTTAAAATCTCCAGTATGTACAATGTTTCCTGGCGGTGTTTTTACAACAATACCGTAGGAATCAGGAATACTATGTGTTGTTCTGAAGAATGACACAGCCGTTTTTCGGAACTTTACGATATCATCTTCACCGATAATATTCAGTTTCGTCTGTCTTAATAATCCATGTTCTTCAAGTTTATTCCGAAGTAAGCCGATCGCGAGTTTACCGCCGTAAACAGGAATATTCACTTGTCTGAGCAGGTATGGAATACCACCGATGTGGTCTTCGTGCCCATGGGTAATAAAAAGCCCTTTAATTTTATCTTCGTTTTTAACTAAATACGTATAATCAGGAATAACGTAGTCAATACCGAGCAGTTCATCCTCGGGAAACTTAATCCCTGCATCAATCAGCACAATTTCATCCTGAAATTGAACTGCGTACGTATTTTTACCGATTTCGCCCAAACCTCCGAGGGCGAAAACAGCAGTTTGATCATTTTTTACAAATTTCATACCGCTCATAACTCCAATACTTTAAAATTTTCGCTCTGTTGTTCATATTCTAAATATGCACCATCAACAGGTGTGATAAACTCAATATTAAATTTCTTTTCTTTCAGTTTTGTTCTGACGTCACGTTCAGATGCGCCTTCAATAAAAAGTGAATCTGTTTTTTCCCGAACAGGTACTTCCTCAGCTTTTTTTTGATAAAATACCTTATAAATCATCCAAATCTCTCCTTAAATGCCGTATGTTAGACTCGCTTATTCTATTATATTCGAAAACGGAATATAAGGAAAGCCTTGAGCAAAATAAGGACCTCTCGAAAAGTGAAAGATCCCTTGTCAGGCAATGACTTTCTTGCGGAGCATTCCGTTCCATTGTCTTCTGAGTTTTTTTCTTAATTTGCGCAGCATTTGTCAGTCCCCCTTCATAAATATTTGTCCAGCGTTCTTTATACAAATAGTATACGGAGGTTGCGGAAGACTTTTCGTGGTTATTATTGGGATTTCATATGTTTTTACAACGGAAATAGTTTGCTGAATGGCAATCTTTTTGTATCATGAGGATGGGGATTGCAGACCAAGACGATAAAGGGGAAGTTGCGATGGATCCAAAGTTAATCTTTTTTGATATTGATGGTACGATATATGATCATGATAAGAATATACCGAAAAGCACGAGAAATACGGTGGCGGAGCTGCAGCGCCAAGGGCATCATGTGTTTATCGCCAGCGGCAGGTCTCCGTTTCTGGTTAAACCAATTTTGGAGGAACTGGGTATACATTCATTTATTTCCTACAATGGGCAGTATGTTGTCTTTGACAATCAAGTGATTTATAAAAACCCGCTGCCTGAAGTGGCAATCAGACGATTATTAAAGCAGGCGGAAGAAGGGAAACATCCTGTTGTTTTTATGGCAGAGGATACGATGAAAGCGACTGTTGCGGATCACCCTCATGTTATGGAAGGAATCGGCAGTCTTAAAACCGATTATCCAGAAACTGATGATCTTTTCTATGAAGGTAAAGAAATATTTCAGCTCCTTTTATTTTGTCAGGATGAAGAAGAAAAATCTTATGCTGCATTTCCTGAATTTGATCTCGTGCGCTGGCATGAGCTTTCGACTGATGTTCTGCCTCGTGGAGGTTCGAAGGCAGAAGGAATTAAAAAAGTCATCGAGCGTCTTCCGTTTGATATCAGCGATACATATGCTTTTGGCGATGGGTTAAACGATCTGCAAATGATTGAGTATGTCGGAACGGGTATAGCAATGGGAAATGCTGTTCCTGAATTGAAAGAAATCGCAGACTTTGTAACAAAGCCGGTGGACGAGAATGGAATTGCATACGCTGTCAAAGAACTGGGCCTTTTAAAATAAAGAATCGGCTGGCATTGAGCCAGCCGTTTTTCTTTTAGCGTTCAATCGCAATTGCATTTTCAGGTTCTTTGAAGGGATTTTCCTTATCGATATGATCATAGAACATAACGCCGTTTAAATGATCAATCTCGTGCTGAAACACAATAGCCGGAAATCCTTTTAAACGAATATCAATCTTTTCGCCTTCCAGGGTTGTTGCTTTGACTCTGATGCGAGCATAGCGGGGAACGTAACCTGGAATGGCTTCGTCAACAGACAGACAGCCCTCCCCACTTGTTAAGTAGCTTTTTTCAACTGAATGGCTGACAATCTTAGGATTAAACAAAGCATAGCTGTATAACTTACCGGAAGCGTCTTCCGCATGAACAGCGATCATTCGTTTTTTAATATTCATTTGAGGAGCAGCGAGTCCTACGCCAGGACGCAGCTTATATTTTTCGGCTAATTCTGGATTTTGACTGTTCTTAACGAATTCGATCATATCTGCAAGCTGCTGTTTTTCTGTATCAGTCGGAGGCAGCTCAACAGGTTCAGCTGTCTCTCTGAGGGCAGGATGACCGTCACGTATGATGTTTTCCATAGTAATCAAGAAACTTCACTCCTAATGCTTAATATGTAAATTATATCGGATTTCTTCACAAAGGTGCAACGAAACAAACGACCAGCCATTTCCGGCTGGTCAAGTTTATGCTGTTGAATTAGCAACAGCCTCCGCCTAAATAAGCAGCTCCTACAATGATTAACAAAATGAATAAAACAACGATTAGCGCGAAGGTGCGGCCATACCCGTATCCGCCATATCCATAACCATAACCGCAGCAGCCTCCGCCGTAACCATATCCATACATATTGAAAAACCTCCTCTTTGAATTACGCCAGAGCCTTTTGAAGTAGGCATAGCGTCTACTATAACCTATGTAAAAACAAAAAATATGTATGGTCATTTGTCCTGATTTGGATTTTTTAATTCGATTTCATAGCTGTATCCGTACAGTACAGCTATTGCCAAATGTCCCAATGGATTCTATAGTAGAACTTGTCAAGATTGGGGGATTTAACATGAAAGACGCAATAAGACGGCGGCTCGGAATAAAAATCGGAACTTTTTGTATGATGTCACTGATATTAACAGGATGCATGGGGCAGGACCCGGTTGATTTATTCCATCATTCATTAGAAAAAGCTGCTGAATCGGAAAAGCCGTTTCAAGAAGAACAGAAAACGCTCAAAGAATTAGAGAGCAGTGAAAATCAGCTTTACAATGATGCTATGAAGCTCAATATGGATGACTATAAAAAAATTGCTGCTTTATCTGAAGAGGCGCTAAAAAACGTCAGCAAGCGCGAAGAACATCTGAAAATTGAAGGTGACAGCATCAAAAAATCCAAAGCTGAATTTGAAGAAGCAAAAACATATGCTGAACAAATGAAAGATGATCAAATAAAAGAAAAGGCTGATGCTGCAGCAACCCATATGAAGCAACGATATACATCATATGACGCCATGTATAAAGAGTATAAAAAATCGCTTCAGCTTAATAAAAAGCTTTATATGCAGCTGAAAGATAAAGACTTGACACGAAATGATTTGGACAAGCAGATCGATAAAGTCAATGCTTCTTATGAAAAAGTCCTTAAATATAGCGGGGAATTTAATGAACAAACAGAAAAATATAATAAGGCCCGGGAAGATCTATATGATGCCGCAGGCTATCACGTAAAAAAGAGCTGACTTTGAACAGCTCTTTTTTTAATAAACACGACGCCAATTTTGCTCGAAATTCACATTTCTATTGTAATACAGTATAAAGAGGTATACTAGTACAGTTATAGGTAAGGGTGCCATCTGTTTTTTTATCGAAAATGTAAAGCGAATACATTTATTAAAAATCAACAATGAAAACGATTGACGGTTCTTCTTTATTTAGTGTAAACTAATCCATGTTAAGCGGTGTTGTATTAGTTTTTTTACAAATCCGCAATAATACAGTTCAAAGCAGAGTGTAACTATCCTACATAAAAGGTTTTGGCAAACTGGGGATCGGCTAAAATATAACGACTTACTGCTGATACTTTAGGGTACCCTAAGTTTGTATGTATAAAGGGAATGCACGTCTAATGACTGTTTAAAAGAAAGGAAGAGGTGACTTAGTATGGCTGCAAAAACGAAAAAAGCTATCGTTGACAGTAAGAAGCAATTTGATGCCATTAAAAAGCAGTTCGAAACGTTCCAAGTTTTAAATGAAAAGGGAGAAGTCGTAAATGAAGCGGCGATGCCTAATTTAACTGATGATCAATTAAAAGAGCTTATGCGCCGTATGGTATTTACGCGTGTGCTTGATCAGCGCTCTATCTCATTAAACCGTCAAGGACGTCTCGGATTTTACGCTCCTACTGCGGGTCAAGAAGCTTCTCAAATTGCAACGCATTTCGCGCTTGAAAAAGAAGACTTTGTACTTCCTGGATACCGTGATGTACCTCAGTTAATCTGGCACGGTCTTCCATTATATCAAGCGTTTCTATTCTCTCGCGGACATTTCAGAGGAAACCAAATGCCTGACGATGTGAATGCCCTTTCTCCACAAATCATTATCGGTGCTCAATACATTCAAACTGCTGGTGTTGCGCTAGGTCTTAAAAAACGCGGTAAGAAAGCCGTTGCAATCACTTACACTGGTGATGGCGGTGCTTCACAAGGGGACTTCTACGAAGGAATTAACTTTGCCGGCGCTTATAAAGCACCTGCGATCTTCGTCGTGCAAAACAACCGCTACGCGATTTCAACTCCGGTCGAAAAACAATCAGCGGCTGAAACAATTGCACAAAAAGCTGTAGCTGCAGGTATTGCCGGCGTACAAGTAGACGGAATGGATGCGCTTGCTGTATACGCTGCAACTGCTGAAGCACGGGAGCGCGCTATCAACGGCGAAGGCCCGACACTGATTGAAACACTTACATTCCGTTATGGCCCGCATACAATGGCTGGTGACGATCCGACTAAATATCGTACAAAAGAAATTGAAAATGAGTGGGAACAAAAAGATCCGCTTGTACGCTTCCGTGCGTTCCTTGAAAACAAAGGCTTATGGTCTGAAGAAGAAGAAGCAAAAGTAATTGAGGATGCAAAAGAAGAAATTAAGCAAGCAATCAAAAAAGCTGACGCTGAGCCGAAGCAAAAAGTAACTGATTTAATGAAAATCATGTACGAAAAAATGCCTCACAACCTTGAGGAGCAATTTGAAATTTATACACAGAAGGAGTCGAAGTAAGCCATGGCGCAAATGACAATGATTCAAGCAATCACGGATGCGTTACGCACAGAACTGAAAAATGACGAAAATGTCTTAGTTTTCGGAGAAGACGTTGGTGTTAACGGCGGCGTATTCCGTGCGACAGAAGGATTGCAAAAAGAATTCGGTGAAGACCGTGTGTTTGACACGCCACTTGCTGAATCTGGTATCGGCGGTCTTGCCCTTGGTTTAGGCTTAAACGGCTTCCGTCCGATAATGGAAATCCAATTCTTCGGATTTGTTTACGAAGTAATGGACTCAGTTTCCGGCCAAATGGCTCGTCTGCGTTACCGTTCTGGCGGACGCTGGACTTCACCTGTAACAATTCGTTCTCCATTCGGCGGCGGCGTTCACACTCCAGAGCTTCACGCTGACAGTTTAGAAGGTCTTGTTGCACAACAGCCTGGTATCAAAGTTGTTATTCCATCAACTCCTTATGATGCAAAAGGGCTTTTAATTTCTGCGATCAGAGACAATGATCCTGTTGTTTTCTTAGAGCATATGAAACTTTATCGTTCTTTCCGTCAGGAAGTTCCTGAAGAAGAATACACAATTGAGCTTGGCAAAGCTGACGTAAAACGTGAAGGTGCTGATCTTTCAATCATCACTTACGGGGCAATGGTTCATGAGTCATTAAAAGCTGCCGAAGAGCTTGAAAAAGACGGTATTTCTGCTGAAGTTGTCGACCTTCGCACTGTAAGCCCGCTTGACATTGATACAATCATCGCATCTGTAGAAAAAACAGGGCGTGCGATTGTTGTTCAAGAGGCACAAAAACAAGCCGGTATTGCTGCAAACGTAGTTGCTGAAATTAATGACCGTGCGATCTTGAGCTTGGAAGCACCTGTACTTCGCGTAGCTGCGCCTGATACAGTTTTTCCTTTCTCACAAGCGGAGAGCGTATGGCTTCCAAACCATAAAGACGTTCTTGAAACAGCAAGAAAAGTACTTGAATTTTAATCAAACTGCATAACTGAGAGGGAAGATGATATTTTCCCTCTATTATATATCTGTTTTCAATGCATACGTTGTAAACTTTAAAAATGCTTAATCAACTAGGAGGTCGAAAACTGTGGCATTTGAATTTAAACTTCCGGATATCGGGGAAGGTATCCACGAAGGCGAAATCGTAAAATGGTTTGTCAAGCCTAACGATGAGGTAGACGAAGATGATGTACTGGCTGAAGTCCAAAATGATAAAGCGGTAGTAGAAATTCCTTCACCTGTTAAAGGAAAAGTATTAGAATTAAAAGTTGAAGAGGGAACGGTTGCAACTGTTGGGCAAACGATCATTACGTTTGATGCACCAGGTTACGAAGACCTTCAATTTAAAGGCAGCGATGAGTCAAGTGATGCGAAAACTGAAGCTCAAGTTCAGTCTACAGCAGAAGCTGGACAAGATGTTGCGAAAGAAGAGCAGCCTCAAGAGCCTGCAAAAACAACTGGCGCAGGGCAGCAGGATCAAGCTGAAGTTGACCCGAACAAACGCGTGATCGCTATGCCTTCTGTACGTAAATATGCTCGTGAAAAAGGCGTAGATATCCGTAAAGTAACTGGTTCCGGCAACAACGGACGTGTTGTAAAAGAAGATATCGACAGCTTTGCAAACGGAGGAGCGCAAGAAGCTGCACCGCAAGAAACGGCTGCACCGCAAGAAACAGCTGCTAAACCAGCTGCAGCAGCAGTTCCAGAGGGCGAGCTTCCAGAAACACGCGAAAAAATGAGCGGTATCCGTAAAGCAATTGCGAAAGCGATGGTTAATTCTAAACACACAGCTCCTCACGTAACGTTAATGGATGAAGTGGACGTAACAAACCTTGTTGCACATCGTAAACAGTTCAAACAGGTTGCTGCTGATCAAGGAATCAAGCTGACTTACTTGCCTTACGTTGTAAAAGCTCTTACATCTGCACTGAAAAAATTCCCTGTTTTAAACACGTCAATTGACGATAAAACAGAAGAAGTAGTTCAAAAACATTACTTTAACATTGGTATCGCTGCTGATACTGAAAAAGGCTTGCTTGTACCGGTTGTGAAAAATGCAGATCGTAAATCTGTCTTTGAAATTTCTGATGAGATCAATGGCCTTGCAACAAAAGCTCGTGAAGGCAAGCTTGCTCCAGCTGAAATGAAAGGCGCATCTTGCACAATTACAAACATCGGTTCTGCCGGCGGACAATGGTTCACTCCGGTTATCAACCATCCAGAAGTTGCAATTCTTGGTATCGGACGCATTGCAGAAAAAGCGATTGTTCGTGATGGCGAAATTGTGGCAGCTCCAGTCTTAGCTCTTTCTCTCAGCTTCGACCACCGTATGATCGATGGAGCAACTGCGCAAAACGCATTAAATCACATCAAACGTTTACTGAACGATCCACAATTAATTTTAATGGAGGCGTAATGTTATGGTAGTAGGAGATTTCCCTATTGAAACAGATACTCTTGTAATTGGTGCGGGACCTGGCGGCTATGTAGCTGCCATCCGCGCTGCACAGCTTGGACAAAAAGTAACAGTTGTTGAAAAAGCAACACTTGGAGGCGTTTGTCTAAACGTTGGATGTATCCCTTCAAAAGCGCTGATCAATGCAGGCCACCGTTATGAAAATGCAAAGCATTCTGACGACATGGGAATCACTGCTGAGAACGTTTCAGTTGATTTCACAAAAGTTCAAGAATGGAAAACTTCTGTTGTAAACAAACTTACTGGCGGTGTAGCAGGCCTTCTTAAAGGAAATAAAGTAGATGTTGTAAAAGGTGAAGCTTACTTTGTAGACAGCAATTCAGTTCGTGTAATGGATGAGAACTCTGCTCAAACATACACGTTCAAAAACGCCATTCTTGCAACTGGTTCTCGCCCTATCGAATTGCCAAACTTTAAATATACTGAGCGTGTTTTAAATTCAACAGGTGCTTTGGCTCTTAAAGAAATTCCTAAAAAGCTTGTTGTTATCGGCGGCGGATACATCGGAACTGAGCTTGGAACTGCGTATGCTAACTTCGGCACTGAACTTGTTATTCTTGAAGGCGGAGATGAAATTCTTCCTGGCTTCGAAAAACAAATGAGTACGCTTGTTACACGCAGATTGAAGAAAAAAGGCAACGTTGAAATCCATACAAATGCAATGGCTAAAGGCGTTGAAGAAAGACCAGACGGCGTAACAGTTACGTTTGAAGTAAAAGGCGAAGAAAAAACTGTTGATGCTGATTATGTACTGATTACAGTTGGACGCCGTCCAAATACTGATGAGCTTGGTCTTGAGCAAGTTGGTATTGAAATGACGGACCGCGGTGTCGTGAAAACTGACAAACAGTGTCGCACAAATGTACCTAACATTTATGCAATCGGTGATATCATCGAAGGGCCTCCGCTTGCTCACAAAGCATCTTACGAAGGTAAAATCGCAGCAGAAGCTATTGCTGGAGAGCCTGCAGAAATCGATTACCTTGGTATTCCTGCGGTTGTCTTCTCTGAGCCTGAACTTGCATCAGTTGGTTACACTGAGGCACAGGCGAAAGAAGAAGGTCTTGACATTGTTGCTGCTAAATTCCCATTTGCAGCCAATGGCCGTGCGCTTTCTCTTAACGAAACAGATGGCTTCATGAAGCTGATCACTCGAAAAGAGGACGGTCTTGTGATTGGTGCGCAAATTGCCGGCGCAAGTGCTTCTGATATGATTTCTGAATTAAGCTTAGCGATCGAAGGCGGCATGACTGCTGAAGATATCGCGATGACAATTCATGCTCACCCAACATTGGGCGAAATCACAATGGAAGCAGCTGAAGTGGCAATCGGAAGCCCGATTCACATTGTAAAATAATGCTCATCAAAAACAGCCCTCGCTTTACGCGGGGCTGTTTTTTAGTTTGACAGCACATGCTGCAATGGATTAATGATATCTTCTTTCTTTTTCACACAGCCCTCGATTTTCACCACGACATGGCGTCGATCAACAACCATGAGAGTAGGGACGGTTTCAATCTCATCTTCCCAGCCTTTTTTGTTATCATAAACCTTCATTTTGTCTATTTGTTCCGGATAATCTTTTTCTAAATCAAGCAGTGCATCGTAATATGGCGCTTCCTGGTCAATTTGCTTCTCGTCAGAAAAAAACAAGATTTGTGTATGATGAATGTTGTCAATCCGGCTTTTTTTCATCGGATTAATGGTAGAAATCGTACAGCCCGCTAAAGCAAATACTATTATCAGTATGGGGAATACCGCGCGATATCGCATCTATCTTCTCCTCTATATAAACAATAGTAATCTAGCTTTATTTTATCATGAAGGGCAGCTTAATCTGCTCCTTGTTACCTAATTGTTATATAATTGAAACCGTTTTTAAAATGAGATGACATACCTAAATAGCTAGGGGCATATAGAATGTATGGCTGGGTTCTTTCATAAAAGTTCAAGAAAAGATGAAATCATTCGATATCTTATTGCATATGTATCGATTATCACTGCTGTACGAAGAAAATATTTCCTGATGAAGACAAAAAAGCGTTACATGTAATGATTTATAAGTAAAATGTGTTATACAATTTATTGTTGACATTTTAAATGTGACATAATAATATAATAACAACAAATGAAATTAAGCGTTTTCAAATTTCAAAGAAATGGGGAATGAGAGATGGGTACGATTGTTTGCCAAGATTGCAACGAAACCATTCATTACTTTGAAGATGAGAAAGTGACTACATTATACGGAACATGCTGCGGACAGTGTCAATATCCTGTTGAAGAAGAGTAAAAAAGCATGCGGCCCAAGCCGCATGCTTTTTAATTTATTGAATCGCTTTTTGTTCTTTGATGACCCGGACCATGTTTAAAGTTGAGTCTTCTGGTCCTTGAACAGGGAGACCTGCATCAAGATTTTTGAAAATGTAGCTGATGTTGTCTTCTGTAATAATTTCCCCTGGAATAAAGATTGGGATACCAGGAGGATATACCATGACAAATTCAGCGATAATCCGTCCGGATGCTTCTTTTAATGGTATGACTTCTGTATTTGCATAGAAAGCATCACGAGGAGTCATTGCTAATAAAGGAATTTCCGGTAAAAGAACTTCGATTTGCTGATGGGTCGCATCTTGTTCTGACATTTGATGTGCGATCTCTGTTATAGCCTCTATAAGCCGGTCTGCATCATTTTGGCTGTCACCAGGAGTGAAAATACATAAAATATTGTAGAGATCAGAAAGCTCAACTTCAATATTAAAGGATTCACGAAGCCATTTTTCAACGTCATGCCCTGTGAGTCCGAGATTTTTAACAGAAATAATTAATTTTGTTGGGTCATAGCTGTAAGCTGCTTTTGAACCAAGAATCTCAGAACCGACACAATATATGCCCTCGATTTGATTGAGACGGTTTCTTGTCTCGCTGGCAAGCTTCAGTGTGTCCTCCGCAAGCTGATGGCCTTCTGTCGCAAGGCGTTTTCTGGCAACATCCAGTGAGGCGAGAAGCAAGTAAGAAGTAGATGTTGTTGTCAGCATGCTTAGGATCGATTGCACTCTGTCTTTAGATACAAGGCCCTCTCTCATGTTTAAAATGGAGCTTTGCGTCAGTGATCCGCCCAGCTTGTGTACACTAGTCGCTGCTATGTCCGCTCCTGCCTGCATGGCTGAAAGAGGCAATTGATCGTGAAAGTGAATGTGAACACCGTGTGCCTCATCAACAAGCACCGGTACATCAAATGAATGGGCCAGCTCTACGATGCTTTTTAAGTCGGCTGCAACACCGAAATAGGTGGGGTTGATGACGAGAAGCCCTTTTGCATCTGGATGCTCGGCAAGCGCCCGTTTAGCAGATTCAAGTGTAATACCATGGGAGATACCCAGCTCATTGTCAATTTCAGGATGAATAAAGATGGGGATCGCTCCAGAAAATACAATGGCTGTCATAATTGATTTGTGCACATTTCTTGGAATAATAATTTTATCTCCAGGTCCGCAAACAGCCATTACCATTGTCATAATGGCGCCGCTTGTTCCTTGAACAGAAAAAAAGGTATGGTCTGCGCCAAATGCTTCAGCAGCCAGATCCTGCGCCTGTTTAATAATGCCTTTTGGCGCGTGCAGGTCGTCTAATGGTTCAATATTGATTAAATCTATACTTAACGCGTTTTCACCGATAAATTGTCTGAATTCTGGGTCCATTCCTGCCCCTTTTTTATGGCCGGGAATGTGGAATTGAACAGGCTGTTTGCTTGCATGCTTTTTCAGTCCTGTGTATAAGGGTGTTTCATGTTGCGACAATTGTTTTCCCACCTTTGTAATCATACCTATGCATAATAGTGTGTATTAAAATCAGTTTCTCAACCGTTTTTTAGACGTAAAACAAATGAATTATATTATGAACTTGAAAGAATGTAAAGAACAATTTATGATCGAATGAAGATGCTTTCTGTTTAGGGAAGCAAATCTATAAGGAGTGAAGAAAATGGAATACCAATATCCGATGAATGAAGATTGGACAACTGAAGAAGCAGTTGATGTGATTGCGTTTTTTCAGCAGGTTGAGTTTGCATATGAAAAAGGTGCAGATCGTGAAGAGCTGCTAAAAGCTTATCGCCGTTTCAAGGAAATTGTACCGGGGAAGGCTGAAGAAAAAAAGCTATGCAGTGAGTTTGAAGAACAAAGTACATACTCTCCTTATCGCACAGTCAAACAAGCGAGAGAATCTGACCAAGCGAAGATTAAGATGTAAGAAAACAGAGCCGGAATCTCATCCGGCTCTGTTTTTATGCTTGTGATATATTTTGGGTGAAACGGTACAGGAAAGTAAGCTTGCGAAAGGCATCATCGATACGCTGAAGGAATTCCTGGTTATTCATATTCAGCACTTCTTCTTTTTGCAGCTGTATGCCGCATAACAGCTCTGCTTTTTTAACAGTCTGCAAACGCTCGAACAGCGTCTTCAGCTGTTCCTTGTCCATTTCAGACTGCTTATGTACGCCCGGTTTTGTATGATCTGCGGACCAAACAAAACTGTCAGGAATATTTTTAGTAATGGTTTCTTGGTTCGCTTCAAGCCATTTCCCGTATTCTTCTTTAATAGGGGATTCGTAAATAATTGCGAACCATACAAATACGTGGCTTTCCCATAACCCAATCTGAAAATGCGGCAGTTTTTTATAGCCTCTTTTGCTGTTTGCGAATGCCACCCAGCTGTCATCTGGGGGATTAACAGACCTTCTGGCATGTTTGGCCACATGCGGAAACATTTCATCTCCGGTTAAAGCTGATAAAGTTGGGGCAAAATGTTCGCCTAAAGCTGTAAGTTTCGGACGTACCGTCTCTTTTAATACCTCCATGCGCGCATCTAAGCCTTCTATTGTAAATGTATGAAAGTCTTCTTCCGTAAAACGCATTTGAGCCATGATTCTCCTCCTTCATGCTAAGTAAACATATTTTAACACAGTTCACATGAGCGTCAAAAAGATTGAGTGCGTTTGAGGGAAGGGGAAATGTGGTAATAAATGAATAGGTAAACACACAATTTTCAGAATGATGTTACGCGTAAATAGAACAATCATACGATATAAAAAGTAATCATTGTTGAATGGCAAAATGGGATGCTTTTTTACAAACAAATGATCTCTGGAAGGGGAGAAAGACAATGAGGCAAGTTGTAAAAGAGGGATTTAAGAAAGAGAAAGACAATCGTGTAGCTGTCTGGAGACTGCAGGTTGATTATGAATTGGCAACCCTATATGAAGCAATGCAAAAAGAAAATGAGGAACAGATGGAACAAAGCAAAAACAAACTTGAGCGACTCAGAAAAGAATGGATTCGTCTTAACGGGTAAAAAGCGATAGTAAAAACGAACCGCATGAATGGTTCGTTTTTACATGAGAAGGGATATTTTTCATTTTTCTTGCTTTTACACCAGCGTTATCAGTATCCTATAAAATAAAGATCTACATAGAAGAGAGGTACGCCTGAATGACAAATTGGATGGAAATTGATGAGACTGCAAAGAAATGGATAAGAGAAGCAGGCACGAGAATTAAACAATCTATGAATGAAAACCTGACAATTGAAACGAAATCAAATCCAAATGATTTAGTCACCAATATTGACAAAGAAACAGAAATGTTTTTCATTGAACGCATTCAACAAACGTTTCCAGGACACCATATACTCGGTGAAGAAGGCCAAGGAGACAAACTTCACTCTTTGGAAGGGATTGTCTGGATTATCGATCCAATTGATGGAACGATGAATTTTGTACATCAGCAAAGAAATTTTGCCATTTCCATTGGGATTTTTGAAAATGGAGAAGGAAAAATCGGTTTAATTTATGATGTGGTTCATGATGAGCTGTATCATGCATTTAGCGGCAAAGGAGCTTACATGAATGAAACGAAGCTTGCTCCTTTAAAACAAACCGCCATTGAAGAAGCGATTCTTGCAATTAATGCCACGTGGGTAACAGACAATAGAAGAATTGATCCAAACGTGTTGGCGCCCCTTGTGAAAAGAGTCAGAGGCACACGCTCCTACGGTTCTGCCGCTTTAGAGCTAGCAAGTGTCGCGGCAGGAAGAATAGATGCTTACATCACAATGCGGCTTGCGCCATGGGATTATGCAGCCGGCTGTGTGCTGTTAAATGAAGTGGGGGGCATTTATACAACCACTGAGGGGGAACCGTTTACCTTTTTAGAAAATCACAGTGTATTGGCCGGAAATCCATCCATACATAAAATTGTATTCGAAGAGTATCTTCATGCTCGAAAGTAGGGCATTTGAACAGGATGATCTCTGCTTGTTAGAGAAGCTCGCGGAGGCTCATCCCGTATGGAAAAAGGAGGAGTTTGGGGAGAAAGATGCAGAAAGCTATCTGATCTCCTACTCCATGTATAACGGGTCATGGCTTGTATGGGAAAAGGACGGTCAGCCTGTTGCCGTCAGCTATCATCTCGATTGGGCGCCCTCCAACGGAAAGCCGTGGCTTGGAACGGTGATGATTGACCCAGCTGAAGAAAAAAAGGGACACGCGAGGACAATCATTGAACAGATCAGCAAAGGGCTTAGAGCCAAACATAAAGCAATGTTTGCGGCAGTTCCCGTTGACCGCAGTGAGTGGATGCTGTTTTTGAGTCAATGCGGCTTTGAACAGCTGAAAATAGAAAAAGATGAGAAAGGCAAATCATTTATGATTTTGGTGAAGCCTTTAGCAGAAGCTGCCGTATGATGACGGCAGCTTCTTTTAGTATGTCCATAGTTTAAAAAGCCTCTCAAAAAAGAGAGACTTTGATGATTAAAAATTATTTTTTTACCGCATGAATATAATGAATCGTTTCAAACGCTGACAAGTGGTCCGTTCGATTGTCAAAGAATTGATCATCAATATCATCTGGTGATAGGTGTTCATAGATTAGTAAACCCAATGATTCTAACAGGTTTTCAATTGCTTGATAGGTGAAACACGATTTTATCGGTTCTCCGCTTGCGGCAGCCATTTTCACCATATGTTCAACTCGGTTTGATATTCCTGTTGCAGTAAAGAGTGTTTCATCCGCATAATCAAAAACGATAGAGCTTCCTGATGGGACATGAGAAAACAAATCTCTGATCAAGCTTGCGTTTTCTTCTCGTGTTAAATAGTAAGACACTCCGAGAAGACTAAAGAATGTTTTTGTGTTTTTAAATCCTTCATCTATAAGAGGCTGATACGAAAACGTTTTAGTGAAATCCATAGGAACAAAATGAAGCTGTTCTGGGATTGTCAGGTTTGCATCCTTCAACTTATTTATTTTGAGTTGTTGTGTTGCCGGATGATCAACCTCGAAAACTTGTAAGCTGCTTTTCAATTCAGGGTGCCGAAAACAGAATGTATCCAGTCCGGCTCCAAGAAAGATATACTGTTTTGTTCCTAACGCCAATTCGTTGAGTAAGATTTTTTCGCAAAACGAAGCACGTGCTAACGGCGTTGGCGATAGCTGGATTTGCGTAACCCATTTTAAAATTTTTTCAGGATCATTGTGCAGACGTTCAGCGATCTCTTTGCTGAAAAACGAGATTCCTCGGATCATATTTTCGCGGATGTTGATAAACTCTTTTTTGTTGATAAGATCTTTTGCGATAACATCATCAAAAATGAGAGGTGTGTCATACCGGCTATGGTACGCACGAGCAAAAGCTGAAATTAAAGATGTTAGGCTGGACTCGTTTTTTTCATGAAACAGATCCTCCCAAAAAAATAAGATTCCCCCGGCCGGGAGAATCTTATTATACATACAAATATGTTAATGGTAAATTATAGCACAAATAATTTTTTTGTCAACTTTTAACTCGTTATTTCGCTCGTGTGATCTTTATTTGCTTCAGAAGTGCCGGCTGTCTGTCGGAAGACCCTTCCCTTAGTCTGTGCCAATATAATAAGCTGCACCGGTTTTGCGGCTGAACGGATTATTCATATCACCGCTTTCCTGTACGGCGCGCTTGCAGCTGTGATAAATCTGCACCCTTCGTGGTAATGAATGTGATTTACAATAAAGGAAAAAGACGAACAAGAAGCCTGAGGGATCTCAGGCTTCTTGTTATATTACAATCCAACAGCCTTCCATGCTGCTTCAACTTTAGCTGCATCAGTGGAGCCGTAAAGATCACGGGCAGACTGCATAAGAGCTGCCTTGGCATCTTTGAAGGTGGAAGAAGGCGTGAGGTACGTTGTTAACGCACGATAATAGATCTGCTGTGATTTCGAGACACCAAGCTTTGTAATGGTATTATAGGCGGCTTTGTTAGGGATTCCGCTGTTTATGTGTACGCCGCCATAGTCGCCTTCATCTGTGTTGGGAAGGTTTTGATAATCGGCATAATTGTCAGGCTGGTCATACTTTGTCGGATTAGACAAACTGCGGAGAGCAGGCTGGCTGACTGTAATGTCTTCACCGATATCCCAATTTTCTGTATCGTTAAAATACCCAAATACGTCAGAGAATGATTCGTTTAATGCCCCCGGCTGATTTTCATAACTCAAGTTGGCTGTTTCTTGAGTGACGCCATGTGTCATTTCATGTGCTGTCACATCTAATGAACCGGACAGCGGAGAGAAGAATGAACCGTCGCCGTCACCGTAAATCATTTGATCTCCTGTCCATGCAGCATTATTGTACTTTGAGCCATAGTGGACGGAAGAAACAATATTACTGCCTTTGTTATCGTAGCTGTCCCGTTTAAATGTTGAATAAAAGTAATCGTACACTTTACCGAGGTTATAATGTGCATCAACGGCTGCTCGTTGTGATGAAGTTTTGAACGTTTTCGTTGAGCTTGAGACAAGCGTTCCCGGCAGGCGGCTTCGTCTGTTTTGCAAGTCATACGTAATGATTTGAGTGCCTGTTGGTTTTGAAAGATCTTTTAGAACGTATTTTCTGCTTTCATAAGAGATGTTTAAAGGAACCGTTGCACCCTTTAGTGTTGTTCCGCTTCCGGTGGCAGCAACATGTTCAACCTTGTTTTGCTGTTTTATTATGCTGCCTGTTTCAGAATCAACTATGACCTCCCAGTTGGCAGGTTCGGGTTCGATATAGCGTATCGTCACGTCGTAAGCAAGACGGTAGCTGCCATCTTTTGTTTCTATTGCTTTTAATTCGGCTTTATCGCTGTTTTTAGCGGTTCCATTAGAAACAGCGTCTGGTGATTTGCCAATGGCTTTGAAAGCAAGTGCCAGCGCTTTTTCAGAAGATATTTTTTGGTTGTTTTCTGTTTTTGCAACAGATTGATTTTGTAATTCACCATTGACCGCATAGACATTATCGGATTTATCGGCGTGGACAATCACTTGAGAATCTTTAATAGGTACTCCGTTAATAACAGGCGTATAACGAAAATGCTTATACCCAAGGTCATCAGTCGTACTTTCAACAAGCTTCAGCCTTTTGGCAGGATCACCTTTGAAAATGTTGCTGTTCTTTTTCAAAAACTGTTTGACAGCTTTGTCATTTGGTGCAGAGAGTTCTGCTTGAGCAATCGCGTTTTTGGAATGGAAATTTGTTTGATTTTCTTTAAGCTGATGATTCTCAGCAGCCTGAACACCAGGAAGGCTGATTGATAAACTCATAAATGAAGCAGTGACAGCAATAGACAGTTTTTTACCTAAACCCATATTGCATCCCCCTTTTTTGCAAATATTGAAAAATCTTCATGTTGTTATATTAGACTAGCATTCTATCATACTCAACAAAAACTAACATTACGCGACAAAATTGATAGAATTGTCCTGGGTTTATTTTTGTTGAATAATATCGAAATGAGTCAAGTGTCATGTGATAGTACATATAAGTTTTCATGTTTGTTGTGTATCAAGGGAGAAGATGAGATATTTTTGTTTCTGATTGAAACTTTTTGATAGGCCCGCTGTCTAACCGAATGAGGCCTTAATAAGAAGTAAAGGATTGTTGGTCGTGTTGGAGTTATTCAGTCATTATGTATTGCATTTCGAACGTTATTTTATATTAAGCAGACAAAGCACCTTGCTCATTCAATGGACAATTGTAGTGTTGGCGGGCTTATATGTTTTGGTGCACCATCCTAAGATAAACCAGTACCGCACAATGTTCTTAGCTGGTGTCTTACTGCGGATTGTGTTGCTGGCCGGGGTGTCTGTTGAACTTATTCATCAGGTGCAGGCGACAAACTTTACCAGTGCTTACTTACGGGAGGACGGCAATGAACTGCTGCCACTGGTGCATTTTTTGTTATATGGGTATGTGCTGCTGACGGCTTTTCACTATATGCTGATGCCTCGTAATCTTGGCGGAAAAGGCATGTTTTATATATTTGATCTCGCTGTTGTCAGTTTGCCGATCGTACAAATGGTTTTCAGTTTCTTTTCGTATTGGAAGGAATGTCCTGATGAGGTCAGGCCAATTGAATTCTTGTTTTTGTTGTTCATCATCATTCTTCCTATCGTTTTAAATGTACTGTTTTTCAAGCTGTATTGGAGAACAAACAAGATTTTACTAGGTTTATTTTATACGCTGATTATTGGACTGCTTGTCAAGCTGCTTGTTCCATTTTCCCATCAAATCACCATAGATTATGGTGCAACGATGCCATTTGCGATTTATTTGGCAATGGCGGGATTTTTAATGAGCTATCATCTGTTCCAAAAGTCAGGAAAATTTTATATACGTGTGAATAAGCGGCTGGCGATGGCTGTTATGGTGTTTTTTGTCTTATTCTTAAATCCAATTTATAACGTAGGATCCGCTGCTTTTGCAGTCTCAAAACCGATAAATGTCCATGATTCATTCAATTTTGTCGGGGAGCACATTTCATCTGAAAAAGCGGAACAAATAGTAAAGTCATTTTTTCCTGCGGATGAAACACTTTATTTGCACGATACAAACATGGATGTACATTATTCTTATTCATTTGAAAGCAAGAGCTATAAAGCTGAGGTAGACGAAGTCTCACAGCTGATTCGTAATTATCAATACGTAAAAAAACCGCATGGAAAAAAGCTGACGGATCAAGAGTACATGCGTAGGTCTATCGCTTTTCTTGAACGGCACGGCCGAGTGTTAAATAAGGACCATATCGAAACAAAGGTATCTAAAGAAGACGGTCAGACAGTCGTTCGTATATATCTGAAAAATCAACTTCATAAAAAAGATAATGATGATGGAGCGCTATTTTATTGGGAAAAGGAAACTTTAATGAGTTTTAGTGAAGACCCTTCTATTTATCAGTTTGATTCTCTTCTCCATGTTCATGTAACAGAACAAGATATTCACGACAAAGTGAAGGACATGTTTGCTGCTTTAAACATACCGAAACAGCCTTATCAGATCACTGATATTGAAAGTGATAGCATGTTAGGAAGCATAGTGCGCGTTGAAACGAAAAGTGGAATTGTGATGGAATTTGAGGGCGAATCCGGTTCTTTACATAGTCTTTCACTTCCAATGAAAAAGAACAGTTCACTGGCTGACAGCCGGCTGCAGCAGCAGGTATTATCGATCTTCGATATTGATGCATCAAAAATAAAGAAATCAAGCAAGCGGAGTGACACGGTTGTGTATACGGATTCTTCTAAAGCGTATGAGTTTTTTGAAGATCAAAGCCAGCTGCAGGTTTATGTTTACAGTGATACACCTGAGCAGCCTTTCCCATATACGTATCGCAATGGGACATTGGCTTATAAAAAAGTAGCATCTTCATATCAGGATGTGATTTACAAAAAACGTATGCGGCCGATTATCGTTCACAGAGGGGATGAATGGCATTACGCATGGCTGATCATTATTCAGCCGTTCGGTTCAAACCGTCATGATGCTTATGTGGTGGATGGAGAAACACAAGAGGTGAAAAGTCTTTATGAATCATAAAGAAAAAGAGTCTATTTTTTTAGATTTATATGACCTATATAAAGAAGGAGAACTAGAGGGTGAATCAATGGAGTGGATGAAACAGCATGAGCCCTTATATCAAAAAAATGCGGAATTCTTAAAGAGTGAATCCAGTTCAAAGAGGAGCCCGGGTGCTGAAGAAGAGAGGCAAATCAGACATATGAAAGTATACTTGTCTTCCATGTATATCTGTTTTATTTTATTGGCCATTTGGATGACGGTGTGGTTTTACTTTTAATGAAACATAGGGATTCTATTGAAGACTTGTACCGAGAGTATTACCAAGAAATTTTGAATTATTTATATCGAAGGACGCATCATCTTGAAACAGCTAAGGACTTAGCGCAGGACACATTTGTGAAAGCACTTAACGGCCTGGCTTCGTTTAGGGGGCATTCTTCCATCAGAACGTGGCTTTACACGATTGCGCATCACACCTTTGTCAACTGGTACCGCAGAGATATCAAATATCAATGTGCTGATATCAGCACAAATGAAGGATTAACGCAAACAACTTATGAGCAGCCTGAACAGTATTTGTCCCGGACGATTAAAAGCGAAATGCTGCGGCAGGAGCTCCTGCAGTTAAAAGATCAGCATCAGTCCGTTTTGATCTTAAGAGAATTCCAAGAGCTTTCTTATGAAGAAATCGCTGAGATATTAGAGTGGAGTCTTTCGAAGGTGAAAACTACGCTGCACCGCGCAAGATTAGAGCTAAAGAAAAACATGATGAAAAGAAGAGAGGAGGAGCGGATATGACCTGCTTTCTAGTAAGAGACCTGCTTCCTCTGTATCTTGAAGGTGATTGTAATAAAGAAACGGAACACGTCGTTGAAGAGCACTTAAAAACTTGCAGCAGCTGCAAAGAAATGTATGACCTGATGGCTGAGCCGTTTGAATTGGAAAGTGAACAGGTCGTTGAGGAGGTTTTTCTGTCTGAAGAAGAAAGGCGTTTTAAACAAAGGTACTATGGTTTGCAGATCGTTAAAGCTGCCTGCTGGTTTGGAGCGGCGGTCGCCTTGATGCTGATTATCAAACTGCTAATATAAAGAAAAGCGCTTGACCGATTCCGGCAAGCGCTTTTTAATATTAAGCCTGAGGATGAAGAATAGTGTAGACTGCGGCAAGCTGTTCTTGTGACAGAGTACCGAAAAAGTTTTCGTAAGCGTCAGCTTGCTGAGATGTTGCGCCTGCTTGTGCCGCTTTATCTTTATTATAACTGTATACATTATCTTGCAGCACAATGGCAGCCTGAAGAATGTGAATCTTTGAGGAAGCTGAAGTTAAAAATTGTTCAGTTGCAACTGCTTGTTTTTCTGTGATGCCAAGCTCTGCTGCCTTATCTGTATCGAGTTTGTAATTTTCACCTTCGATATACACACATTGTGAAACGGCGCTGAAAAATTTTGGTGCCGACTCCCACATTTTTGCGATGACTTGAGCCTCTTCTTTTGACATTCCTAACTCGACAGCTTTTTCACTATCAAAAGAATAAACACCACTTGTTCAGATATACATTGATTTAATAAAGCAACGTATGTATCAAAATCCTCGTTAGTGATTGTTTGGTGCTGGAGCTGAACAGCGGTATTATCAACCATTGTTTTGGCGCTGGCTGCATGCGGGCCGAACGTTAATAAAGCAGCCGAAGTTATTGCGGCCGTCGATAGCACAGTCTTTTTTACAAATGTTTTTTTCATGTTTTGCCTTTCCCTTTTATGAATTATGGTGCGGGTTCCATTATAGGGAGAGATTGGTGTCGAACAAATAGGTTATATAGCATTTTATGTAGAACGTGACCGAACTACTTTTGCCGTTCACAGCTGTCATCGCCATAACAATTGTCTATGTATGAACGCTGCTTTACACCTTCCTGACTAAAGAATAGGGGAGATAAGGCTTAATAAAATGAAAAAACACCGCTTTTTTTAGCGGTGTTTTTTGATTATAATGTCGCCGGCAAGGCAATGCTTTTAATCAAACAAGCCTTGCTCGCGCATTTTCTTTTTTAATGTAAACCCACCGCCCATTACGGCGCAAACAAGAACAATGCTGGCGATTGTGCCTGCAATGCTTTTTTCAGCGATAAAGACGCCGATCAGCATCATACTGAAAACCGCTGCAAATGCAAATAATAGCAAAAGCCAATTCATTTTTTTCATATTTCCCATCCCCTTTTACGTCTTATATAAAGTTTACAGAAAAACGTGACGCTTTTAAAGAGGATGTGTGATATAATATGAAAGTTATCTAATTTTATTAGGAGATGAAAAAGTGAAACTTAGAAATGACCTTCGCAACATCGCGATTATCGCCCACGTTGACCATGGGAAAACGACTTTAGTCGATCAGCTTTTACATCAGGCTG
This sequence comes from Bacillus sp. SKDU12, assembly GCF_010093085.1. Taxonomy (GTDB): domain Bacteria; phylum Bacillota; class Bacilli; order Bacillales; family Bacillaceae; genus Bacillus; species Bacillus mexicanus. The sequence goes on from NZ_MSRC01000003.1 coordinate 236,028, forward strand.
GTACGTTCCGTGCCAACGAACAGGTTGCTGAACGCGCAATGGACTCTAATGACCTTGAACGTGAACGCGGCATTACAATTTTGGCGAAAAATACTGCGATTAACTATAAAGATACACGCATCAATATTTTGGATACCCCTGGACACGCTGACTTTGGGGGAGAAGTAGAACGGATTATGAAAATGGTTGACGGCGTATTGCTTGTCGTTGACGCATATGAAGGCTGTATGCCTCAAACTCGTTTCGTTCTGAAAAAAGCTCTTGAGCAAAACCTTAATCCGGTTGTTGTTGTCAATAAAATTGACCGTGACTTTGCTCGTCCTGAGGAAGTAATCGATGAGGTTCTTGACCTGTTCATTGAGCTTGATGCCAATGAAGAGCAGCTCGAGTTCCCGGTAGTATACGCTTCAGCAATTAATGGAACAGCGAGTCTTGATCCGAAACAGCAGGATGAGAACATGGAATCTTTATATGAAACCATTATTAAGCATGTTCCGGCACCTGTTGATAATGAAGAAGAGCCGCTTCAATTCCAAGTTGCCCTTCTTGACTACAATGACTATGTAGGGCGTATCGGAATCGGGCGCGTATTCCGCGGCACGATGAAAGTCGGCCAACAGGTTTCTCTTATGAAGCTTGACGGAACGGCTAAGTCATTCCGTGTTACAAAGATTTTCGGTTTCCAAGGCTTAAAGCGTGTGGAAATTGAAGAAGCAAAAGCGGGAGATCTTGTTGCTGTTTCCGGTATGGAAGATATTAATGTTGGTGAAACAGTATGTCCTGTTGACCATCAAGATCCGCTTCCAGTGCTTCGAATTGACGAACCGACACTTCAAATGACATTTGTCGTAAATAACAGTCCGTTTGCAGGCCGTGAAGGCAAATACGTGACATCCCGCAAAATCGAAGAACGACTCCATTCTCAGCTTCAGACTGATGTGAGCTTGCGTGTTGAGCCCACAGCTTCACCTGATGCTTGGGTTGTTTCCGGACGCGGTGAACTCCATTTGTCAATTTTAATTGAAAATATGCGCCGTGAAGGTTATGAGCTTCAAGTTTCAAAACCTGAAGTTATCATAAGAGATATTGACGGTGTACGCTGTGAGCCTGTTGAGCGAGTGCAAATCGATGTTCCTGAAGAGCATACTGGCTCAGTAATGGAATCAATGGGTGCGCGTAAAGGCGAGATGGTTGATATGATCAACAACGGAAACGGGCAAGTTCGTCTCATCTTTACAGTTCCTTCTCGCGGATTAATCGGATACTCTACAGAGTTTTTATCTTTAACACGCGGATTCGGTATCCTGAACCATACGTTTGACAGCTACCAGCCTATGCAGGCGGGCCAAGTTGGCGGACGCCGCCAAGGTGTGCTTGTATCAATGGAAAACGGGAAAGCGACAGCATATGGAATTCAAGGAATTGAAGACCGCGGTGTCATCTTCGTTGAGCCAGGTACTGAAGTATACGAAGGAATGATCGTTGGAGAGCATAACCGCGACAACGACCTTGTTGTTAACGTCAGCAAAATGAAACAGCAGACGAACGTTCGCTCTGCAACAAAAGATCAGACAACAACAATTAAAAAAGCGCGCATCATGTCTCTTGAGGAGTCTCTAGAGTACTTAAACGAAGATGAATACTGTGAAGTAACACCAGAATCCATCCGTTTAAGAAAGAAAATCCTCAATAAGAACGAACGTGAAAAAGCAGCTAAAAAGAAAAAAACAGCAGGATTGTCTTAAGCTCTTGCAGAATTTGAAAAGATAGAACCCGTACGTTTAAGGGGAGGGAATCTTTTTGAATGATGTAAGCGAACGCCTGTCGCTCTTTGCCGCTCTATATCAAGTAGACCGGCAGCCTGCGCCAGGCATGTGGCTGCTGTATGGCACAATTTTTGTGTTGGCCGTTATTGTATTTAAGCTTGGATTTGCTAAAAGGCTTCCGGTATTAAAATCAGCAGTGGTGTATGTATTTCTGGCTTTGGGCTGCACTGTTTTGACCTTTTTAGGTGTGTTTTTGCCCGTGGCGGAGGGATTGATCGTCGCTGCCCTGATTTTAATTGTTTATAAAATTCGGCTGTATCAGTCGAAAAAGGGACAGTCTGCAAAATCATAAAAAGACTCAGCTGAGAAGCTGAGCCAGCTTGTAGAGAAAACAATGTTTTTTCTACAAGCTTTTTTATTTTGCGCTGCTTTTTTTAGGTATTCACCAGATTTCAAAAACAGAAAAAGAATTTTTGTGAGGTTTTTCCGTAAAAACACAAACGGTTTTGACTGACCTTTCATTTACGGCCGGAAATCGTTCTGTCTTCGTTTGAATGATAATGTGTCATCGGTGCGAAGAAAGACTGTTTGGTATGTGACATCTCTTTAAGGCTCAACCAGCGCTTTTTTTGTTCCCTTCGCTATTTGTTTTTTTCATGATCGGCTGAACCTTTCTCTATTCGTTTCAGGCGGCAGCAAAGAGGATATGCTTAACTTCTTTCTTATTTTTTATAAGGTTATTTATACACATACGTTTATGCGAAAAAACCATCAATTTTCCTTTTACTCTTTTTTCCACTTTCCTGCGGCGAATATCGTTCCAATCTGAATCACCACACTTAACAGAGCGCATACTGCCACAACTGTGTTGCTGTCCATAGAAGACACCCTCCTTTTTATTAGGTTGATGTATCATATGACAGCTGTCTCTGTTTTGACAAAACTGCAATGCGATGTTTCACATTTTTCAACAAAAAGGGCGCTTTTTTAAGCGCCTTTATTTTTTTTTCAGCCGGTGTAAAACGATTTGAACGGCGATGGCGTCATCCAGATAGCCAATGGGAAACATGTAATCCGGAATAACGTCCGTTTCTAAAATATAATACAGCAGCGCGCTCCCGAGAATCATACGGTCTTCAGTCAGTGTTGCTTCATCCATATACTGACAAAACATGTTTTTTAAATGATCAATAAAAGGGCCGACGCTTTCTTCATTATTTATTTTCTTTTGAAACTGATCGCAAATGAGGCGATGGCCTTGCTGGGTTTTGGCGTATTGTTCATATCTGGTCAGCTCGCGTTCAATTTGCTGCCGGGAAAAAGGCTGATCAAACATCTCCGCCATATTGAGCATATCCTGAATCGCGTGCATCGGATCTTGCGGCGCAGCCTTTTTTTCATGGCCGATATTTATGCCTGATGCCTCGAGTAATTCTTCCAGCGGGGTGCAAAGGTGTTTAGAAAATTCCTGAAGATGCTTTAAATTGGCCTTCTGCTTGCCATTTATAATCCGGGAGATGGTAGCTGTATCAATATTGGTTAAGGTGCTGAGTTTTCTCATGGAGAGCGAGTGCTTAGTAAGCAGTGATTTTAAAAGGGGGCCCAATGTCGTCTTTTTATTTTCTTCCAATGGTGTCACCTCATTTCCAACGGAATGATGATAACCAATCAATCATTTTTGCGAAAAAGGTACCTTTCCTGTGCTGTTGCATAGGATAGGGTAGATTCAACAGCGCAACATGTTGAGAAGACATCAAAGAATGGAGAGATCATAATATGGCTTGGTTATTGATTTTAGGTTTGGCGGTATCCTCGAGCATTGATAATTTAGGGGTAGGAATGTCGTACGGTATCAGAAAAATTAAAATATCTCACACATCAAATATGATGATCGCTTTTATCTGTTTTTTATTCAGTTATATCGGAATTTATTTCGGTAAATGGATTTCAGTCATTTTACCGGGCATTCTTCCTGTGTTGCTGGCAGCTTTTATTTTATCTGTTATCGGCATCCGCATCATCCTGCTGGCTGTGCCGAGAAAAAAGAAAGCTCAGCGTGTGTTGATGTATCATCAAGAAAAAAAGGCCGTTTTGCCGGTCTGTTACAACATCCGGAGACGGCGGATGCTGACCGTTCGGGAGAAATCAGTATATTAGAGTCTATCGTTCTTGGGGTAGCTGTATCTGCAAATGCACTGACCAACGGATTAAGCGCGGGTTTGATCGGGCTTTCTCCTGCTGCAATTTCCATCACTGCAGCGCTCGGCAGTTTCTTGACCATATGGCTCGGCTGCTCGCTCGGAAAAAAAGCTGCCTCATTGCGCATTGGATCTTTTCGTGTCGGACAGTTCAGCACGATGCTGAGCGGAGTCATTATTCTTATCATTGCCGTCAATACGCTGCTCTTTTAAGTTGTCCCGTTCATTTTATGAAAAATATCAAATAAATATGAAGGTTCCTGTTCGGAGAGCGCCTGACTCAGCTAGGAAGCTGAGTCTTTTCTGTTCTGTATGGTAAAGCGTCTGCTTATTTTTTAACTTTTTCTTTCTTCTGTCTGCCTGGATGAAACGTGAATTTCCCCGTTTTCAGCCGTTCTTCTGTTTTTTGGGCAATCCGGTCGTGGCATTTCTGGCACATATATGTATGGATTGGGCGGTTTCGAAGCCGTTTCGCGATCAGGGTGTCATCATTAATTGTTTCAATTTTATCGCAAATAGAGCATTGGACCCTCATCATATCACCTCTTTCACTAACATGTATTATAGCACGGATCAGAAGATGTCCGAAATAAGAAAAAACTAAAGCGCAGGGCTTTAGCTTAATCGTTGGTATTCTTTTTCATATGATGATCGGATTGATCGTTTTGCTCCTGTTCCATTTCCTGCCGCTGCTTTCTGTTTAATTGGTCATTTTGCTGCTTTGTTTGCGGCTCATCTTCATTGTCAATTACATCGTTAGGCACTTCCGGAAGCACTCGGCCGACAATCGCAGCTAATTCATCTAGTATGCCTGTTACTGGACGGCCTTCACTTATTTCCCTGCCCATTTCTTTTAGGCGGCTGACCGTATCAGGATCAGCAATGACTACTGCGTTGGCGCCATACCTATCGTTTTTTAGAGCCTGTGCTACAGAATATTTAATCGTTTCCACTTTGCTTCTATCCAAAGTATCGTCGACATCAATCCCAATAACGGCATAACTCCCAAGCACAACAGCTGTTGCATCTTTAACATCAGGGTTTTTTTCAGCAACGCTGACGAGATGCTTGGCAATATCGTTTCTTGTTCCATTGTCTTTTGTTTCTTGAGTTGTGTCTTTTACGTGAATCGGTGTGGTATCCTGCTGTCTTGTTGATTCTTTTTCAACATTTTGATTCTGCTTTCCTTGTTGGTAGGCACATGCGGACAGGATAAACGTCAGTTGTATCATAATGAAAAGAATTCGCACTTGCGGGTTCCCTCCTTGAAATGCATTCATTAATTTTATTGTTGAATTAACCTTCTATCTTTATACACAAAATCATATATTTTAGCAGGCATTCACCTTTTTCATCGTAAGAGAAGCAGGAGAAACTTTGACCCTTATATCGGGAGGCTGAGACTTGAGTAAAATTTATGTGTTAGATACGAATGTGTTATTACAGGATCCTAACGCGATATTTTCTTTTGAAGAAAATGAGGTTGTCATCCCTGCTGTCGTATTAGAAGAGGTTGATTCAAAAAAACGATATATGGACGAAGTCGGGAGGAATGCAAGGCACGCATCTAAGCTGATTGATGCGTTAAGGCAAAAGGGCAGGCTGCATGAGCATGTACCGCTCGATAGCGGCGGCACACTGAGAATTGAATTGAATCATCGTTCGTTTCATCAGCTGCAAGAGATTTTTATTGAAAAAACAAATGATAATCGCATATTGGCCGTTGCGAAAAACTTAAGCCTTGAGGAAGAAACAAAGGAAAAGGGCAGGCCGGTTATTCTCGTCAGTAAAGATGTGCTTGTCAGGGTTAAAGCGGACGCAATCGGACTGCTTGCCGAAGATTTTTTAAGTGACCGGGTTGTGGATCATGATGAAATGTACAGCGGCTATAAAGATTTATTTATTAGCCGGCAGCTGTTCAGCTCTTTTTACGGAGAAAATCAAATTTCGGTAAATGATATAAAACAGCATGCCTTTTATCCGAATCAATTCGCAATAATGAAGGATGAGCTGGGAGGATCCTCCTCAGCAGTTGGAATTGCAGATAAAACAGGAACGGTATTAAAAAGACTCGTGTTTGATGATGAACACATATGGGGAATCAGGCCGAAAAATGTGCAGCAAAAAATGGCATTAGAGCTTTTGCTGCGCGAAGATATTCCGCTCGTCACCCTGATCGGAAAAGCGGGAACCGGCAAGACGCTTTTAGCATTGGCGGCAGGGCTATTACAGACAGAAGACTTAGGAATATACAAAAAGCTGGTCGTAGCAAGACCGATTGTTCCTGTTGGCAAAGACATCGGGTACTTGCCCGGCGAAAAAGAGGAAAAGCTTAAGCCTTGGATGCAGCCGATTTTTGACAACTTGGAGTTTCTGTTTAATGCGAAAAAACCCGGGGAGCTTGAAGCTATTCTGGCAGGGATTGGCTCAATTCAGGTAGAGGCGCTGACCTATATCAGAGGGAGGAGCATTCCAGATCAATTTATCATCATTGATGAAGCGCAAAATTTGACCAGGCATGAGGTGAAAACGCTGCTGACGAGAGTAGGCGAGGGCAGTAAAATTGTCTTAATGGGCGATCCAGAACAAATTGATCACCCATATTTAGACAGTCTGAACAATGGTTTGGCTTATGTGGTTGAGCGGTTTAAAGGACAACCTGTCTCAGGCAGCGTGAAGCTGTTAAAAGGTGAGAGATCAGGCCTCGCTCAGATTGCTGCTGATTTGCTGTAATACTAAATAATTTCGATTTCTTTTATATCGGTGATCGGCTGTTTGTGATCAACTGAATCTTCAAAGTAAATATGAATGGGACCGCCTTCTTGAAGCGGCTTGCCAGCTTCACTGAAATGGACAATACTGTTCAGAGCGGTTTTCAGAGGAACAAATGTATTCCCTGAACTTGTGACAAACACGCATTGTGCTGCAGAGCTGAGGGGCTCGGCATTTTTCAGCACATTCCCAAGTTTCATTGCAAAACTGCCGTTCATCAGCTTTTGCTTCTCGTATTGCTTTTCCGTCTTTAATGTCGGTGGCGAAATCCGGCCCTCTCTAATGATTCGTTCAGGATCAAGATCGGATTCATCCCCGGCTGATTGTAAATATGTGTCTTGACTGTCCCCTTTGCGGTCAAACGGAAATTTGCGATCGTCAAAAATCCATACGCTTGGATCGATGGTGATCGGAAATGTAACATTTCCTTTCACTTGTATAACGCTCATGATATAACCCCCTTCTCTCAAAATTATAAAAGTTTTCGCATGAATTGTCACTTTGTGTACAAATTAGGTGTATTGACATGCTCAGGGAGCGAGGGTGGTTGCATGGTATGCCGGCATAATGACGAGCTTGAAGCCTTAGTAAAAGAGGCAAAAAAGGTGACGGACAAAGGGGAGGTAGCCAGCTATATTCCCGCATTGGCAAAAGCCGATAAACACGATCTGTCAGTGGCGATTTATTATTCCAATAATATTTGTCTGTCAGCAGGTGACATAGAAAAGACATTTACGCTTCAAAGTATATCAAAAGTTCTCTCGCTTGCTTTAGTGCTAATGGAATACGGCAAAGAGAGGGTTTTCAGCTATGTTGGACAGGAGCCGACCGGTGATCCGTTTAATTCAATAATCAAGTTGGAAACAGTGAATCCGAGCAAACCGTTAAACCCTATGATCAATGCCGGGGCTTTAGTCGTGACAAGCTTGATTAGAGGGAAAACGGTGAGGGAGCGGCTTGATTATTTACTTTCTTTTATCAGAAGGCTGACAAATAACCAAAACATTACTTATTGCCGGGAGGTGGCTGAATCAGAATACAGCACGTCAATGATTAATCGGGCAATGTGTTATTATATGAAGCAATACGGCATTTTTCAGGATGATGTTGAAGCGGTAATGGATTTATACACGAAGCAGTGCGCGATTGAGATGAATAGTTTGGACTTGGCGAAAATCGGCTCTGTATTTTCGCTGAACGGCAGGCATCCTGAGACTGGGGAGCAAATCATTTCAAAAGATGTCGCAAGAATTTGCAAAACGTTTATGGTGACGTGCGGAATGTATAATGCAAGCGGAGAATTTGCAATTAAGGTCGGAATTCCTGCAAAAAGCGGTGTTTCCGGAGGGATTATGGGCATTTCACCCTACGATTTCGGGATCGGTATTTTTGGCCCGGCATTAGACGAAAAAGGGAATAGTATTGCAGGTGTAAAGCTATTGAAAATAATGTCTGAGATGTACAGGCTGAGTATTTTTTAATTTATGTCATCTGCTTAAATCCTCTTGCATTTTCTGCTGATACCCTTTATGATAAATAGAAGAATTAGGTACTCGCCTGGGGAACGGAGGGATACTTTTGGCTTCAGAGATGATCGTTGACCATCGGCAAAAAGCTTTTGAACTTTTAAAAGTAGACGCTGAGAAGATTTTGAAGCTGATCCGAGTGCAAATGGATAACTTAACGATGCCTCAATGCCCTCTATATGAAGAGGTTTTAGATACTCAAATGTTCGGGCTTTCGAGGGAAATCGATTTTGCTGTCCGCCTGGGATTGGTTGATGAAAAAGACGGTAAAGACCTTTTATACACATTGGAGCGCGAATTGTCTGCTTTGCATGACGCGTTTACAAGTAAATAAATGATCAAACTCAAACTTATTAACAGTTTGGGTTTTTTTATAACCGCTCATTTTCTCTCATTAAAGACGGTCTTTTTTTACACATTCCTTCCGAATCGTATAGAGATACTTCGTCTCGTTTGATAAATTGTAGTAAAATAAAAAAGATCAATACATAGAAACCATAGACAATGGAAGCTAGAAGCAGGGAAGAGGATGTTATGTTAAAAAAAATGCTAAAATCATATGATTACTCACTAATATTCGCAATTGTATTACTATGCGGGTTCGGTTTAGTGATGGTATACAGCTCAAGCATGATTACGGCTGTCTCTCGGTATGGGGTGAGCAGTAATTTTTTCTTTATGCGGCAGTTGTTCGCTTTAATTGCAGGTGGCGCTCTATTTATTTTCATGGCTTTGTTTCCTTATAAGGCACTGGCCCGCCAAAAGTTTCAGAAGGGGATATTGCTTGCTTCTATTCTGGCGCTTATTTGCCTGTTCGTATTCGGGCATGTTGCCGGAAACGCGCAAAGCTGGTTTAAAATTGGTGTATTGAGTATTCAGCCAGGGGAATTTGTGAAATTAGTCGTGATTTTATACCTTGCAGCTGTATACGCCAAAAAACAAAGATATATTGACAATCTTTTGACTGGAGTAGCCCCGCCGGTAGTGATGACGCTTGTGATTTGCGGGTTAATTGCCCTGCAGCCGGATTTTGGTACAGCCATGATTATCGGATTAATTGCGACGTGCATGATCTTGTGCTCGGGTTTCAGTGGGAAAACGCTGATGAGGCTGGTTTTGCTTGGCGGCATTGTTTTCATTTTAGTCAGTCCGATTCTCTTTTTAAACCAGGACAAAATTTTAAGTAGCGGACGTATGGCGCGTTTTGAAAGTCTTGAAGACCCATTTAAGTATGCAAATTCTTCAGGTTTGCAAGTGGTTAATTCTTATTATGCGATTGGTTCAGGTGGTATTTTCGGTCTGGGACTTGGTGAAAGTATCCAAAAATACGGGTATCTGCCTGAATCACACACTGACTTTATTATGGCTGTTATAGCCGAAGAACTTGGTATCTTTGGGGTATTGTTTGTCATTTTTCTGCTGGGTTTTGTCGTCATAAAAGGGTTTTATATAGCCAGAAAGTGCGAGGACCCGTTTGGAAGTCTTCTAGCGATCGGCATTTCAAGCATGATTGCCATCCAATCATTTATTAACCTTGGCGGTGTCAGCGGATTAATTCCGATCACAGGGGTTACGCTGCCATTTATCAGTTACGGTGGCTCTTCTTTATTACTATTACTGGGCAGTATGGGGATATTAGTGAATATCAGTATGTTTGTGAAATATTCAGAGAATAAGAAAAAGAGAGAGCCCTTGGCGCCGAAGGGAATGAAAAAGAAACAGCATAAAAAATCTGTTTATCTATAAGAAACAGGTGTGTACAGGAAAAAGATATTCCGCTATGATAGATTATATTCCATTCGGGTAAGGGGGAGAAAAGTTTGTCACAGCAATCGATACAAAAAGTATTAGTAGCAAACAGGGGAGAAATTGCAATCCGAATATTCAGAGCATGTACTGAGCTGAATATTCGCACGGTTGCGGTCTATTCAAAAGAAGATTCCGGTTCCTATCATCGGTACAAAGCCGATGAAGCATACCTGGTCGGTGAAGGAAAAAAACCGATTGATGCTTACCTGGATATTGAAGGTATTATTGAAATTGCGAAAAGAAACAAAGTAGATGCCATTCATCCGGGATATGGTTTCTTATCAGAAAATATCCATTTTGCAAGACGGTGTGAAGAAGAAGGCATCGTGTTCATTGGACCAAAATCCGAACATCTAGATATGTTTGGTGACAAGGTAAAAGCGCGTGAGCAGGCAGAAAAAGCTGGAATCCCTGTGATTCCCGGAAGCGATGGACCTGCAGAAGCGCTTGAAGCAGTCGAACAATTCGGAAAAGTAAATGGCTATCCGATTATTATTAAAGCTTCACTGGGCGGGGGCGGCCGCGGTATGCGGATTGTCAGGTCTGAAAGTGAAGTCAAAGAAGCATATGAGCGTGCAAAATCCGAGGCGAAAGCAGCCTTTGGCAATGATGAAGTTTATGTGGAAAAATTGATTGAAAATCCGAAGCATATTGAGGTTCAGGTCATTGGAGATAAAGAGGGCAATGTCGTTCACCTTTTTGAGAGGGACTGTTCTGTTCAAAGACGCCACCAAAAAGTCATTGAAGTGGCGCCAAGTGTCTCTCTGTCACCTGAATTAAGAGAACAAATTTGTGAAGCGGCAGTTGCGCTTGCGAAAAATGTAAACTATATAAACGCCGGTACGGTGGAATTCCTTGTTGCAAACAATGAATTCTACTTTATTGAAGTTAACCCTCGGGTCCAAGTTGAACATACGATTACAGAAATGATTACAGGTGTCGATATTGTTCAAACTCAGATTCTTGTTGCACAAGGGCACAGCCTTCATAGCAAAAAAGTAAATATTCCTGAGCAAAAGGATATTTCTACAATCGGCTACGCGATACAGTCACGAGTGACGACTGAGGACCCCCAAAATGATTTTATGCCTGACACAGGAAAAATTATGGCTTACCGCTCAGGCGGCGGTTTTGGTGTCCGCCTTGATACCGGAAACAGCTTCCAAGGCGCCGTCATTACCCCTTATTATGATTCACTCCTCGTTAAGCTTTCAACTTGGGCTTTAACGTTTGAACAGGCGGCGGCCAAAATGGTTCGCAATCTTCAGGAATTTAGAATCAGAGGCATTAAAACAAACATTCCTTTTCTTGAAAACGTTGCAAAACATGAGAAGTTCCTGACAGGACAATATGATACGTCTTTCATTGATACAACACCTGAATTATTTAATTTCCCTAAACAGAAAGACCGCGGAACGAAAATGCTCACTTACATAGGCAATGTGACAGTGAACGGCTTCCCTGGAATCGGAAAAAAAGATAAACCAGCGTTTGACAAGCCATTAGACGTAAAAGTAGATGCTGATCAGCAGCCTGCCGGAGGTACAAAGCAAATCCTCGATGAAAAAGGTGCTGAAGGGCTTGCGCAATGGGTGAAGGAACAGAAATCTGTCCTTTTGACTGATACGACATTCAGAGACGCTCACCAATCATTATTAGCGACGAGATTCAGATCGCATGATTTGAAAAAGATCGCGAATCCGACGGCGGCGTTATGGCCTGAGCTGTTTAGTATGGAAATGTGGGGAGGCGCGACCTTTGATGTAGCCTACCGATTCCTGAAAGAAGATCCGTGGAAACGGTTGGAGGATCTTCGCAAGGAAGTGCCGAATACGTTATTCCAGATGTTGCTTCGTTCATCAAACGCGGTCGGCTATACGAATTATCCCGACAATGTGATTAAAGAATTTGTGAAGCAATCCGCTCAGTCCGGGATTGATGTGTTCCGTATTTTCGATAGCTTAAACTGGGTAAAAGGCATGACGTTAGCCATTGATGCTGTTCGGGATACCGGCAAAGTGGCAGAAGCTGCGATTTGTTACACAGGAGATATTCTTGATAAGAATCGCACCAAATATGATCTTGCCTATTATACGTCGATGGCGAAGGAGCTTGAGGCTGCCGGAGCCCATATTCTCGGAATTAAAGATATGGCAGGGCTGTTAAAACCGCAGGCTGCATATGATCTTGTTTCTGCATTGAAAGAAACGATTGATATTCCGGTTCACCTTCATACACATGATACGAGCGGAAACGGTGTTTATATGTATGCAAAAGCCGTTGAAGCTGGTGTTGATATCATAGACGTAGCGGTCAGCTCAATGGCAGGATTGACGTCTCAGCCTAGCGCGAGCGGCTTTTATCATGCGATGGAAGGGAACACCCGCCGCCCGGCAATGAACGTTCAAGACGTTGAATTGCTGTCTCAATATTGGGAGTCAGTTCGTAAATACTATTATGAATTTGAAAGCGGGATGAAGTCTCCGCATACAGAAATTTATGAACATGAAATGCCTGGAGGCCAATACAGTAACCTGCAGCAGCAGGCGAAGGGAGTAGGCCTGGGCGACCGCTGGAATGAAGTGAAAGAAATGTACAGACGCGTTAACGATATGTTCGGCGACATTGTAAAGGTTACACCTTCCTCTAAAGTAGTCGGAGATATGGCGCTTTACATGGTACAAAACAATTTGACTGAAGAAGACATTTATGAAAAAGGCGAACAATTGGATTTTCCTGATTCTGTTGTGGAGCTTTTCAAAGGAAATATCGGCCAGCCACATGGCGGGTTCCCGGAAAAACTGCAAAAGCTGATCTTAAAAGGACAGAAGCCGATTACGGTCAGACCGGGAGAACTGCTTGAATCGGTATCTTTTGAAGCGATCAAACAGGAATTAAAAGATCAGCATGACTTGGAGATTTCAGACCAAGATGCTGTAGCGTATGCTCTTTACCCTAAAGTCTTCTCTGATTATGTGAAAACTTCGGAAAGCTATGGAGATATTTCGGTATTAGATACGCCGACATTCTTCTATGGTATGACATTAGGTGAAGAAATAGAAGTGGAAATTGAGCGCGGAAAAACACTGATCGTTAAGCTGATTTCAATCGGTGAGCCGCAGCCTGATGCCACTCGCGTCCTTTATTTTGAACTGAACGGGCAGCCGCGTGAAGTAGTCATTAAAGATGAAAGCATTAAGTCTTCCGTTCAGGAAAGATTGAAAGCAGATCGGACAAACCCAAGTCACATCGCGGCCTCAATGCCGGGAACGGTTATTAAGGTATTGACGGAAGCGGGTGCAAAAGTCAATAAAGGTGATCATTTGATGATCAATGAAGCGATGAAAATGGAAACAACGGTTCAGGCACCTTTCTCAGGAACAATCAAACAGGTTCATGTGAAAAATGGCGAACCGATCCAAACGGGTGATCTGCTTCTTGAAATTGATAAAGCCTAATATAAACAAGAGTGTGTATCTTTTGATACACACTCTTGTTTTTTATATTCGATGACAGTTGTATTTGCGTGGTTTAAAAGGGATGTAAGCAGGCCAATATCAGCTCCATGACAAGCCATCTCTTTTTAAACGAAAACAGGCTTAACTGCTGCCAGTCTTTCAGATGCTTTGCAGTATGATACAGACCATGAATAGTTTATTAAGACATGATGTTTAAAAAATGGAGTGCTGCAAAAGAGCTATTGTCTGCACACTTTTCATTCTGACACGGACCATATGTTTGATGATACATATAACATTGCTGCGCTCTTATAAGCAGGAAGACGCAAGTACGGAGCGCAGAAAGCTATGGAACGATAAAAAAAGACCAAAGCGCAGAAAGCTTTGGTCTAGAGTCATTATGGCTGTCTGGATTCATAACGGAAGCGTGCAATCAATAATAAGAAGTAGCATAAAATGCCAAACAGACAGGCAATAAAGAATGAGTGGGCAAGTGCAAAGCCCAGAGCCAGTTCAGTATACACGATCATAATACCGGACAATGCCTGTAATATGATAAAAATAAGGCATGCAATCCAGCCCCAAAAGATCTGTCTTTGATCTTTATATGAAGAAATAGCATGAACAGCTGCAACGATAATCCATATAAACAACAGCAAGGCTGCTGCTCTGTGGCCCATTTGCACCCATTCATGGAATTGAGTCGGTAGTCCATTCTTCACCGGACTGCACAGCGGCACATCAGGACATGCCAGACTTGATTTTGTATGCCTTACATACGCGCCTGTATACACAACGATATAGGAATAAATTAAAATTCCAATCATGTGAAATTGCATTTTTTTGCGGATTTGAAGCGGCTTGACCAGTTTTCTAACTGATTTATCAGCTTCAAATATGAGCAACGTCAAAATGAGCACTGAAGCGAAAGATATCAATGAGATGCCGAAGTGAAGCGCCATAATCAGCGCGTTTGAACCGAATACGACAGCCAGTGCGCCAAGCAGTGCCTGTAAAAATAAAAAGATAATAGACATGATCGCGAGAAACGTTGTTTCACGGAAAATAGGTGTAATTTTTCGCCATGACCAAAACGCAAGGCTTAACACAAGGACAATAGAAATTCCGCTTGCGAATCTGTGACTCCATTCAATAATTGAAGCGGGATTTAATTCAGGGAAAAAACGTCCGTGACATAGCGGCCACTGTCTGCCGCAGCCTTGGCCGGAACCTGTTTTTGTAACAAGGGCACCCCCGATTAAAACAATAAGCATGACAAATGTTGTCAGTACACCGAGAGCTTTTAATGCTTTATTCATTATTATCCACCTTCTTAACATACTGCTGCAATTTTATATACGTTCCAAGTGTAAGCGAATATGTGTTTTGAGGCAATTCCTAGCGTCTTTTGTTCACAAAAATATAATAGAATGCGCCTTTCTGGAAAATGTATACTTGATTATTTATGTCGGGTCTGATAGAAATAAGGTAAACGCACTGCCGATTTAGCAAATGTCTTCATTTGTGATAAAATTCATAAAAAGTTCACAAATAAATTCCTGTTTGTCGTTTAATATTTAATAGGATGTTTTTTTACAAGATGTTATCTTGTATGATAGAGTAGCAGGTTTTTTTCGCCTGCTTTAGGTTTGTAAGGGAGGTTTACGTTATGGCTAACTCCAGAATCTTAAATGATACAGCTATAGACGGACAAATTGAAGAAACAACAGCATGGAAAGATTTTCTGTCCCTCATTAAAATAGGGATCGTCAATTCTAACCTCATCACGACTTTTACTGGAATGTGGCTTGCACTTCATATTTCCGGTTTGAGTTTTTTAGGCAATATAAACACCGTTCTTCTGACATTAATCGGGTCTTCTCTGATTATTGCTGGTTCCTGTGCGATCAATAACTGGTATGATCGAGATATCGACCATGTCATGGAGCGTACGAAAGTAAGACCGACGGTTACAGGTAAAATTCAGCCGAATCAGGCATTATGGTCTGGAATTTTGCTGGTTGCTTTAGGATTGATCATGCTGCTGATGACAACTGTCATGGCTGCTGTTATTGGTTTTATCGGAGTCTTTACGTATGTTGTATTGTACACAATGTGGACGAAGCGCCGCTATACGATTAACACAGTGGTAGGAAGTGTTTCCGGTGCAGTGCCGCCGCTTATTGGATGGACGGCAGTAGAAGGCCATATCGGTGTCGTAGCATGGGTATTATTCATGATTTTATTTATTTGGCAGATTCCTCACTTCTTAGCATTAGCTATTAAGAAAACAGAGGATTATAGAGCTGCAAATATCCCGATGCTTCCTGTCGTATATGGATTTGAAGTGACAAAAAGACAAATTATTGTGTGGGTTGCATGCCTGATGCCGCTTCCATTTTTTCTTGGAAGCCTAGGTCTTCCGATTGTCATCCTCGGTGTGCTGTTAAATATCGGCTGGCTGATTCTCGGTTTAATGGGCTTCCGCTCCAAAAATATCATGAAGTGGGCAACGCAGATGTTCGTTTACTCGCTCAACTACATGACAATCTATTTTGTTGCCATGGTAGTCTTAACTCTTTTCTAAAAAATAGATATGTTGTATGTTTTATTGCTTCAAAATAAACGATGACAACTAGTAAATGCCGCCTTGACCTCTTGTTTAATCAGGCGGCTTTACTTTTATACATAGATGGCATTTTGAGTAAAAAAAATCATAATTTAAGAGAAGTGGAAATGTAAGTGCTTTATTTTGGGTAGGCTGGATTGCGATAGATTTCAAGTCTGCTTTCCGCCTTTGTATTGACAAAAAAGGGGTTGGGTGAAATGGTAAAGCATTGGCGTCTTATTTTATTACTAGCCGTAGTGCCGCTTCTATTAAGCGGATGTGGAAAACCTTTTTTATCCACGCTCAAGCCTGCTGGCGAGGTGGCTGATAAGCAGTATCATCTGACAGTGCTCAGCACATTGATTATGGTGATCGTTGTTGCAGTAGTATCTGTTATCTTCTTTTATGTGATTGTGAGATTCAGAAGATCACGGATCGGTGAGAACACGATACCGAAACAGGTAGAGGGGAATAAATTTTTAGAAATTACATGGACTGTGATACCGATTCTGCTGCTCATTATTCTTGTGATCCCTGTTGTATTATATACCCTTGAGCTGGCAGATACATCACCAATGGATAAGAAAAGCCGCAAAGCTGAGGATGCGCTTGTAGTCAATGTCCGGGCAAATTTATATTGGTGGGAGTTTGAATATCCTGATTACGGCATTATCACAAGTCAGGAGCTGATTGTGCCGACAGACCAGCGTGTATATTTTAATCTAAAAGCTTCAGATGTAAAACATTCCTTCTGGATTCCTTCAGTTGGAGGAAAACTTGATACGAATACCGATAACGAAAATAAGTTTTTCTTGACATTTGATTCAAAAAGAAGCAAAGAGGCAGGAGATATGTTTTTTGGGAAGTGTGCAGAGCTTTGCGGCCCGTCACACGCGCTGATGGATTTTAAGGTGAAGACGATGTCTGCAAAGGATTTTCAGGGCTGGACAAAAGAAATGAAAAGCTATAAGTCCACAGCTGAGAGTGATCTGGCTAAGCAGGGCGAGGAACTGTTTAAAGAGAAAAACTGCCTGAGCTGCCATGCCGTCGAGCCGAATGATAAGCGGGCAGAAGCAGCAAGAACGGCTCCAAACTTAGCGACCTTCGGTGAAAGGGCAAAAGTGGCAGGGGTGAAAGACGCCAACGAAGAAAATGTGAAAGCTTGGATGAAAGATCCTGAGAGCATAAAACCGGGCAACAAAATGACAGGAACTTATCCGAAGCTCTCAGACAGTGAAACAGATGCGCTTTATGAATACTTAAAAGGCTTAAAAACGGAAAGCAAGTAGGGAAGAAAGGGAGATATTGGGGGAGGTCACATATGTTGAATGCGCTTACAGAAAAGCGGACGCGCGGATCTATACTTTGGGATTATTTGACGACGGTGGACCATAAAAAAATTGCAATTCTTTACTTGATCGCCGGAGGATTCTTCTTTCTTGTCGGCGGAATCGAAGCGATGTTTATCAGAATTCAGCTTGCACAGCCGGAAAATGTGTTTCTCAGTGCTCAAGCGTACAATGAAGTAATGACAATGCACGGGACGACAATGATTTTTCTGGCTGCGATGCCGCTTTTATTTGCCTTGATGAATGCGGTTGTGCCTTTACAGATTGGCGCCAGAGACGTTTCGTTTCCATTTTTAAACGCGCTCGGTTTTTGGCTCTTCTTTTTTGGGGGTATTTTCTTAAATC
Source organism: Bacillus sp. SKDU12 (assembly GCF_010093085.1). GTDB lineage: Bacteria > Bacillota > Bacilli > Bacillales > Bacillaceae > Bacillus > Bacillus mexicanus. The sequence continues at coordinate 253,859 of NZ_MSRC01000003.1, forward strand.
TAAGCTGGTTTTTAGGCGGAGCGCCAGACGCGGGATGGACGGCATACGCCTCACTTTCGCTTTATTCTGCCGGGCACGGTATAGACTTTTTCGTCCTGGGACTGCAAATATCCGGGCTTGGGACGCTGATAGCCGGGATTAACTTTTTAGCCACGATTATCAATATGAGGGCCCCTGGCATGACGTATATGAGGCTGCCTCTGTTTACATGGACGACATTTGTGTCTTCTGCTTTGATTTTATTTGCGTTTCCGCCGCTTACGGCCGGATTGGCTCTCATGATGCTCGATCGGCTGTTCGGCACCAATTTCTTTAATCCGGAGCTTGGCGGAAATACGGTTATTTGGGAGCATTTATTTTGGATTTTTGGCCATCCGGAGGTTTATATCTTAATTTTACCTGCATTCGGTATTTTTTCAGAGGTCATCCCTGTGTTTGCCAGAAAACGTTTGTTTGGATATTCATCAATGGTTTTCGCGATTGTTCTCATTGGGTTTCTGGGCTTTATGGTTTGGGTGCATCACATGTTTACGACTGGTCTCGGCCCGATTGCAAATGCGATCTTTGCGGTTGCTACAATGGCTATCGCGATACCGACAGGAATTAAAATTTTTAACTGGCTTTTGACGATTTGGGGAGGGAATGTGAAGTATACGACCGCTATGCTGTATGCTGTCTCCTTTATTCCTTCCTTTGTGCTCGGCGGTGTGACGGGAGTCATGCTGGCAGCGGCTGCGGCTGATTATCAGTTTCATGATACGTATTTTGTGGTGGCACATTTCCACTATGTCATTATTGGCGGTGTGGTATTCGGCCTTTTAGCCGGTGTTCATTTCTGGTGGCCGAAAATGTTCGGTAAAATGTTGCATGAAACGATGGGGAAAATTTCATTTGTTTTGTTTTTTATCGGTTTTCATCTCACGTTTTTCATTCAGCATTTTGTCGGTTTAATGGGAATGCCGCGCCGGGTTTATACCTTTTTGTCAGGACAGGGTCTTGAGACCGGAAACTTGATCAGTACGATCGGGGCGTTTTTTATGGCAGCAGCAGTTATTCTTCTGCTAGTCAATGTCATTTGGACATCGGTAAAAGGCGAATATGCAGGAGCTGATCCATGGCAGGACGGACGTACGCTTGAATGGACTGTTTCTTCACCGCCGCCTGAGTATAACTTTAAACAGCTTCCTTTTGTCAGAGGGCTTGACCCGTTCTGGATCGAGAAGCAGGCGGGACACAAATCTATGACGCCGGCTGAACCGGTTGATGATATTCATATGCCGAACGGCTCAATCCTGCCGCTTGTCATTTCCTTCGGTCTTTTTGTCGCAGCGTTCGGGCTGCTGTACAGAAGCGATTACGTTTGGGGCCTGCCAGTGATCTTTATCGGACTCGGCATTACTTTTATTACGATGCTGCTTCGTTCAGTCATTGATGATCACGGCTATCATATTCATAAAGAGGAACTGCCGAACGATGATAAAGGGGTGAAGGCATAATGCAAACGCAAGAAAAATTCACCGCGGAAACCTTTCCAGCTTCTCCTGAAAAAGTAACACTGGAAGGAAAAAATAAATTTTTAGGGTTCTGGCTTTTTCTTGGGGGAGAGACAGTTTTGTTTGCGTCTCTCTTCGCAACATTTCTCGCACTCCGGAATTCAAACGCCGGTGATCCGCCTACAACGGAAATGTTTGATGTAACACTTGTGTTTATCGCCACAATGCTATTATTAACGAGCAGTTTAACGAGTGTGTACGCGATGTACCACATGAAGAACTTTTCTTTCGGCAAAATGCAGCTTTGGCTTGGAATGACAATCTTATTGGGGGCCGGCTTTTTAGGATTGGAAATCTATGAGTTTAAGCATTACACCCATGAGTATGGTTTTACGATCACAAGCTCTGCGCTCGGTTCCGCGTTTTACACGCTTGTCGGTACACACGGCGCTCACGTGGCATTTGGGCTGATGTGGATCAGCGCACTGATGATTCGCAATGCCAAAAGGGGCTTGAATCTGTATACGGCGCCTAAGTTTTATGTTGCCAGTCTTTATTGGCACTTTATTGATGTCGTGTGGGTCTTCATCTTTACCGTTGTATATTTAATGGGGATGGTGGGATAAACATGGTCGGTAAAAAAAGCAAAGAGCCTATCAACAGCGATCTTGAATTCAAGAAAAAGAAGCATGCTCAGGAGATGAAATATCAGGTTCTGTCTTTTGGGTTAATGATCGGTCTTACGATTGTTGCATTTCTGACAGTGGCAGCAGACGGTGTAGGCAGCTGGTTTACGATTCCTTTCATTATTTTGCTTGCTGCAGTTCAAGTCATCTTCCAGCTGTATTATTTCATGCATATGAATCAAAAAGGGCATGAAGCGCCGGCACTGTTTTTATATTCAGGAATGTTTGTCGCATTCATCACTGTGCTTGCGTTTGTCACAATAATATGGTGGTAATTTGAACAGCCGCCGGAGGTGAAGAAATGAATCAGTTAGATGTGTTTGGGTTTCGCGCGATGTGGAGCCCTTATCTTTTTTGTATCCTGTTAGGCATTACGGTGCTTTATGTTTATTTTTATAGGCGAATGCGCTCAAAACCAAATCGGATAACAGGTAAAGAGATGGCGTGCTTTCTTTCGGCAATGCTGTTTTTATATGCAGCCGAGGGAAGTCCGGTTGATCTGCTCGGACATATTATGTTCAGCGCGCATATGGTGCAGATGGCTGTTTTGTATTTGGTCGTCCCGCCGCTGTTGATTGCGGGAATTCCTGCATGGCTTTGGGAGAAAATCATTTTCAGGCCTGCCATTAAACCGTTTTTTATATTTTTTACGACGCCTTTAATTGCTTTGCTTTTGTTCAACGGCATTTTTTCTATGTATCATGTTCCGCTTATTTTTGATACTGTCAAAACAGATTTGCTTTCTCATACATTAATGACTTGGCTCATCTTTGTGCTTGCGTTTTTCATGTGGTGGCCGCTTGTTCATAAGGTAGAGCGGCTTCGGCAGCTCAGCGGCTTGATGAAGCTGGGTTATATTATGGCAGACGGTATGCTGCTTACGCCTGCTTGCGCGCTGATTATGTTCAGCGGCGCGCCTTTATATGCCACCTATACAGATCCGACAATATGGGCAGAGGCCATGAAGCTTTGTGTGCCCGCGGATATGATGGGACAGGTTCCATTAACAGGACCGGAGATGTTAAATACTTTGCCTTTGTTAGAGGATCAGCAGCTCGGAGCAGTTATGATGAAAATTATTCAGGAAATTGTGTATGGTACTTTTTTGGCGATTGTTTTTTTTCAATGGGTAAAGAAAGAGAGAGAAAAGGACGGGCAGGAGGAGCCGCCGTATATTCAGCAAACGATATCATAAAAGGTACAGCGAAGATGCTGTACCTTTTTATTTTTATTACATTTGAACGGTTTTTAACAAGTCAGATATGTCTTGAATCAATGCCTTGCTTTTTGTCACAACCTGTACGGGAAACGCTTCCGTTTCTCCATATTCTACGCCGTGCGGGTAGTAATGCTTTCCTAAGAGAGGGGACATTAATTGAATAACGGCTCGGCCGCTTCCGATATCACCTTCTGTGGCAATACCCTGTATTCGCAGATAAAACGTACCCTTAACCGTCGAAAACTTCTTATCATAGGTGACTCTTTCGTAATCCCATTGACCTGCCCTGACGAGGCCTTTGCTTTCCATCAAGTCATCCAGCCAGCTGAGCTCAGCCTTTACCCCTTCAAGTCCGCTTTCATTAAACTTCAATACCAACCCCTCCTTATAAAAATGATCTTTCCTGACAATCATAGTATGAAAGCGTTAAACTTTCAATGAATCTTCTTCTTTTGAAAGTATGCAAAAATGAAATAATGACGACAATAGCACTAGGCTAAAGGAGGTTATACGGATGACAAAAATAAAGGAACTAATGACAGCCAGCTTGCAATATTGTACGGTATTAGATAATGTATATGAAGCTGCAGTAAAGATGAAAGACGCGAATGTAGGTGCAATTCCTGTAGTTGATAAGGATGGAGAAACACTGGTCGGCATTGTGACTGACCGTGATCTCGTGCTAAGAGGAATCGCCATGAAAAAACCAAACTCGCAAAAAATCACTGATGCGATGACCGAAAAACCTGTCAGTGTAGAGGAAGACGCATCAGTTGATGAGGTTCTTCATTTGATGGCATCCCATCAGCTCAGAAGGATACCTGTTACAAAAAACAAAAAGCTGATTGGTATTGTCACGCTGGGTGATCTTTCATTATCTGAGCAAACGGATGAACGTGCCGGCAGCGCCTTATCGGAAATTTCCGAGGGGGATAATAGAGAAGAAGGCTTTTTTCATTAACACATAAATCTTTGACATGTGAAATAGGCTGTATTGTAATGAGGTGTAAGTCAAGACTTTGTGATTCACCACGGGGGTGATAGATTGAAAAATATATTGAGAGCAATGGTAATCCTCTTGATTATTGCCGGAACTTATGTTCTGTTTATTCAATATGGATCTGTTCCTGAAAAAAAATCAAATGACAGCGAACCTCAGGTGTCGAATGAGGAAGCGCAAAGCGGCAAACGAATACATATGCCGACTTCAGGATTGTTGTCCTTTATGGGCAAGTCTGCTGATGATGTAACGAAAAAGCTGGGGAAACCTGAACGCATTGACCCGTCAGCTTATGATTACGATTGGTGGATTTACAATCAAGGAAAAGACCAATATATCCAAATCGGGGTATTAAACAACACAGTGGTGACATTATTTGCGGCTGGGAATGATATCAACGCAAAACCTTTCAAAATTGGTGAATCTATCGGAGAAGTATTCAAGACGACTCAGGTGGCACCGTTTGTAAATGCAGAATATAAAGGAAATTCCTACCGGTTTGAGTTTTCTGAAGAGGACATCAATACGAGACCGACTGTTAAGGTAGGAAAGATGTATGTGCAGTTGTATATGGACAAATTTGAAGGGAAGCTATCCAGCATAAGGGCGTTTGATGCGCAAACTTTTGTCAAGCAGAGGCCTTATGAGGTTGTATATCGCGGTGAATTAATGAAGCCGGAAGCTGTTTCAGATGAGAAGTGGAAAAAAATCCAAACAACGAGCGAAAAGCAAATACTTGATTTGACGAATGTCATTCGCGTTAAATACGGGCTTGCGAAGCTTGAGTGGGATCAGCCAACAGCGGAGGTAGCTTTTGGACATAGCGAGGATATGAAGGAAAATAATTATTTTTCCCATGTCTCTAAAACATATGGCACCCTGAAAGACCGCTTAGAAGATGGGCATGTTGACTTTCAGCAAGCGGGAGAAAATATTGCATACAATTATGTCGATGGTCCGGCTGCCGTAGAAGGCTGGCTGAACAGCGAAGGCCATCGAAAGGCGCTTCTGAATTCAGATTATACACATCTCGGTGTCGGGGTAGACCGAAAATATTACACACAAAATTTTATTAAGCGATGGTAACGAAAAGCCGCGGACAAATGGTTCCTCGGCTTTTTTTATTTTCATAAAAGTATAGGAGATGAATACACATGCTGATCGTAATAGAGGGGTGTGATTCCCAATCTTTCAATAAGGAGGCTATAGAGAAGTATGAGGCAAGCTAAACATATTTATGCAGGAACGAATATAGGCGAACACAAGGCCTGACAAAACGATACATTGTAGTAGGTAACGATTTTCGGAGGGGGTGAGGATTGTGGCGAAGCAATCTGCCGAGCATTCAATTAATGACTTTAAACAATTCGTTAAAAAGCATCCCAAGCTGATAAAAGAAGTGCGCAAAGAACAAAGAAGCTGGCAGGACGTCTATGAAAATTGGGTTCTATTCGGGGAGAGCGATCCGATTTGGGATCCATATCGGGAATCGAAAGAAGTTGTGGAAACTGTGCCAGAGCCATCGGAAAAAAATGATTTTGTTTCGAAAATGGTCACAGCGGTGAAAAAGATGGATGCCAATCAAATGAACGAACAAATCAATAAAATGAGCCAGTCGATTTCATCATTGCAAAGTCTTCTTCATACATTTTCCGGAAGTGGCCAGAAGCAATCTCAGCCAGGTTCTGGACAGCATCCTTTTTCTTTTCGAAAGGATTAAAAAAGGGGAGCTCGTATGCGCAAAGAGGTTCAGGAATTTATTTCAGCAAACGAAGAACGAAAACGATTTATCAGAGAACAGCCGATATGGTACCGCAGACTCTCGAGAAAGCCGGATGATCTGTCTACCTTTCAGCTTGAGATGATGAATTTTTATGAAAAAACCATCCCGCACCGGGTGAACCAATTTACAAATGGGATTCAAATGGCGCAGATGATGATGCAAATGTTTCAAGCGATGCGGACAAAAGATTAAAAGACCCTCTCCTCGGGTCTTTTTTTATCCTATAAACACACGGAGATTATTTTCGGACGTCGGGGTTAAGCATTTTCCAATTGGCTGGTTTCGTGGTAAACTAACAACTGGAGGTGCATGTTATGTATGCTACGATAGAATCCGTGCGGCTTCAAAGCGAAGCTCAGCAGCTTGCCGAGATGATTCTGCAGTCGGAGACGGCTGAGAACTACCGCAATTGTTACAAGCGTCTCCAGGAAGATGAAGAGGCAGGGCGGATTATTCGTTCTTTTATCAAAATAAAAGAGCAGTATGAGGATGTACAGCGTTTTGGCAAATATCATCCTGACTATAGAGAAATATCCCGGAAAATGAGGGAGATCAAGCGGGAGCTGGACCTGAACGATAAGGTGGCTGACTTCAAGAGAGCTGAAAATGAGCTCCAGTCTATTTTAGATGAGGTTAGCGTCGAGATTGGGACGGCTGTTTCAGCGCATGTTAAAGTTCCGACTGGGAACCCTTATTTTGACGGTTTGTCTTCATGCGGAGGCGGCTGCGGTTCAGGCGGAAGCTGCGGATGCAAAGTATCCTGACGAGACTGGCCGTCTCGTCTTTTACATATAAGAGAGATCAGGCAGGTGATTGTATTGGAGAATAAACGCCAGGGCATGGTTGTGTATCTGCATTCCTTAAAGCAAAGCAAAATGCTGAGGAAATTCGGAAATGTGCACTATGTATCAAAACGCTTGAAATATGTCGTGCTGTATTGTGATATGGAGCAAATTGAAAAAACAATGGACAAGATTGCGTCTTACTCTTTTGTGAAAAAAGTAGTGCCTTCTTATAAACCGTTTTTAAAATTGGAATTCGAGTCAAAGCTGGATAAAGCAAAAGAATACGATTATAAAATCGGCATATAGCTGTATAAAAAAATCCCCGCAGACTTCTGCGGGGTCCTTCTATTCCTTAACATGTTAAGGAGAAGGCAAAGGGAGAGGAGAAACCGGAGGAAGAACTTATGGGGAAACGTAAGTCTTCTCCGCGGTTGGCAACAACATCCTCTAGATGCTGTTGCTTATAGTATGGACAAGGATTATTCTGCCTATACACCCGTTTATTAAGAATAGTGTTCATTGTTTGAAAGAATGCTTTGTGTTAAGATAGGATTGATTTTTTTCTATGTACATAGCGGCGCTTGTCCGCCATAAAACAAAATAGCTTTTAGAAAAAGTGGTGTGGAACATGAGAGTAATTTCTGGATCAAAAAAAGGCCGTTCACTAAAGGCTGTGCCGGGAACATCAACAAGACCGACAACCGACAAAGTGAAGGAATCCATTTTCAATATGATTGGCCCTTATTTTGACGGGGGCAGAGGACTTGACTTATTCGCAGGAAGCGGAGGTCTTGGAATTGAAGCGCTTTCACGCGGGTTTGAGCATTGTATATTTGTTGACCGCGATTTCAAAGCGATTCAAACAGTAAAGTCAAATTTAAAAACGCTGGAGCTTATAAAACATGCACAAGTATACCGCAATGATGCGGAGCGGGCTTTACACGCCGCTGCAAAAAGAGAAAATGGCTTCCGCGGAATTTTTCTTGACCCGCCGTATAAGGAACAAAAGCTGAAAGCCCTTTTAACGATGATTGATGAATATCAAATGCTGGAAGAAGGCGGCTTTATCGTTGCTGAACATGACAGAGAGGTCGAGCTTCCCGAAACCGTAGGAGATCTTGAGATAACAAGAAAAGAAACCTACGGGCTTACTGGTGTCGCGATCTATAAAAAGAGGGGGTAGTGATGTGGCGAGTATAGCTGTCTGTCCCGGCAGTTTTGACCCGGTGACCTATGGGCATCTGGACATCATCAGACGCGGGGCGCATATTTTTGAACAAGTGTATGTATGTGTGCTGAATAACTCTTCAAAAAAGCCTTTGTTCAGTGTTGAAGAGCGGTGTGAGCTTTTGAGAGAAGTAACAAAAGACATTCCGAACATCACAGTTGAAACGTCACAAGGGCTGTTAATTGATTATGCAAAAAGTAAACATGCGAAAGCGATTTTGAGAGGCTTGAGAGCGGTATCTGATTTTGAATACGAGATGCAGGGGACATCTGTAAACCGTGTGCTTGACGAATCCATTGAGACGTTTTTTATGATGACAAACAATCAATATTCATTTTTAAGCTCAAGCATCGTAAAAGAAGTGGCAAAATACAATGGGGCGGTATCAGAGTTTGTGCCGCCGGAAGTAGAGCTGGCGCTTCAGCGAAAATTCAGACAAGGATGAGGGTTTTTGACTCATCCTTTTTTTGTGCCGTTTGTCAGTCTGCAAGAAAAAATGATAATGTACGTAAACAGCGCGCATAATGTGACAGCAGGCCCACTCTGCACGAGCAAATTCCAGCCGTTGATAAAAGCAGTTGGCATTTCACTGTCATGAAGAGACTTGAATACATACTGATACGGATCATGCCATGATGTGTAAAGCGGCTTCCATAAAAGCATGACGAAGACGGCGGCATAAACACCCTGCAGCAAACGTGCGATAAAGAATGGTTTGAATCTGATATCGGTTTCCGATAAAATACCTGCCACTTGAGCTTGCACAGAAAAACCGCTAAACCCGAGAATGAAGCTGACGACAATGGCTTTTTGCAGAAGGGAAACATCTGTCTCGCTGACAAGCTTGCTTCCTAATGTAATTTCAAACATTCCGGATAAAAGAGGAATGTCCAATTTTGCCGGAAGCTGAAACAAGGCCAGCACGCCTTTTGTGAAAACAGACAGAATATCAGTCAGCTGCACGACAGATAACAGCCGGTTAAAGACAGAAAATAAAATAATAAAGCCGCCAACCATAAGAAGCGTTTGAACAGAAGACGTTACAGCGTCGCCTAAAATTTTGCCAAGAGGCCGTTTTTCCGCAAGCCTTGCTGTATGCAGAGCGTGTAAAGCATCTTTGACCGAAGGGAAAGGTATAGTTTTCTTTCTTCTGAGATATTGCTCCTCCTTACGGCCATAAGAGCGCATCGTTAAACCGACAGCCAGATTCCCTAAATAGTGTGCGGAAGCCAATAAAATGCCTAATGACGCGTTTTGAAAGAAACCGACAGCAACAGCGCCGAAAATAAAGAGCGGGTTTGAAGAATTGGTAAACGACGCCAGCCGTTCTGCTTCTACTCTTGAAATCTGTTTTTCCTGGCGCAGACGGGCGGTAAGTTTTGCTCCCGCCGGGTTGCCAGAAGCCATTCCCATAGCAAGAACGAAGCCGCCGACACCGGGTACGCGAAAGATCGGCCGCATAAAAGGCTCAAGCAAAACACCGACAAACCGCACGATGCCAAAACCGATGAGAAGTTCAGACAAAATGAAAAATGGGAGCAATGACGGAAACACAACCTCCCACCACATAGAAAGCCCGGTTTTAGAGGCTTCGAATGAGGCCTGCGGATGTGAGATGACAGTCGCTGTTAAAAAAAGAAAAAATGAAGCAATCAAAAGTGTATGAATCTTCGACAAGTTCATTCTTACCTCCCCGATGCTAAAAATGCCCAATGATATGTATATCATGGTAAAATAATGTATGACACGAAACGGCCAAGCAGTACCTGTCCTCTTGATTCTTTGTACTAATATACGAGCATAGGGGTTCAGTTTAGACCATAGAATTCGGTATACAGAGAATTCAGGCAGGAGGTTAACATGTTGGCCAAACCTAAAATCGGGTTAGCATTAGGATCTGGAGGGGCCAGAGGCCTCGCTCATCTCGGTGTGCTTTCCAGTTTACATAAGCACCAAATTGAAGTTGATATGATTGCGGGGAGCAGCATGGGCGCTTTGGTGGGCAGTTTCTATGCCGCCGGCCAGGACGTGGAAACGATGAAAAAGGTGGCCAAAGCCTTTAAACGGAGGTTTTATGCTGATTATACCGTGCCTAGACTTGGGTTTCTAAAAGGTGACCGCGTCAGGCAGCTTGTGTATGCTTATACTTTCGGAAAACCGATCGAAGAGCTCCAAATCCCGCTGGCTATTGTGGCGTGTGATTTACAGACAGGAGAAAAGATTGTGTTCCGCGAAGGGTCTGTGTCAGATGCGGTGCGGGCCAGCATCAGCATTCCGGGTATCTTTATTCCGCAGAGGCTGGATGGCCGTCTTCTTGTAGACGGTGCTGTCGTCGACCGAATCCCGGTTTCTGTTGTAAAAGACATGGGGGCTGATATCATCATCGCCTCGGACGTCTCCAGAGTTCGAAAAACCGAAACGGCGGCGCATATTTTTGATGTGATTATGCAAAGTATGGATATACTGCAAAATGAATTGGTGCGACATCAAACGATCGCTGCAGATATCATGATTCGCCCTTCTCTTGAAACATACAGCTCCAGCTCGTTTGCCAATATTGAAGCCATGATATCAGCAGGCGAGGAGGCAACAAACCGAATGATCACCAAGTTAAGAAAAGAAATAGAGAATTGGGAGGGCTCATAATTTGCTACGTAAAAAACATTTTAGCTGGATGCTTGTCATCCTCATTCTGATTGCCGTTTTATCATTTATAAAACTTCCATACTATATTACAAAACCGGGAGAAGCGACAGAGCTTGCTCCGCTGATAAAAGTGGAGGGAGGCTATCCGGAAACAGGGAGTCTTGCCTTAATGACTGTCAAAGTGGGGCCGGCTAACCCATTTACATATGTGTGGGCAAAGATGCACCCTTATTATGAAATTGTTCCTGATGAAAGCATCAAGGCAGAAGGTGAATCTGATAAGGAGTATATGAAAAGGCAGCTCCAAATGATGCAAAGCTCGCAAGAAAACGCGATGATAGCTGCCTATCAAACGGCAGGAAAAAAAGTCAGCTATTCCTTTAATGGCATATACGCAAGCTCGGTTGTTAAAAACATGCCTGCAAAAGGGAAAATAGAAGTTGGTGATAAAATCATCAGCGCAGACGGAAAAATCTATCAGTCTGCTGAAAAGCTGATTGATTATATCAGCAGCAAAAAAGCAGGAGACAAAGTCACATTAAAAATCGAAAGAGAAGAAAAGGAAAAACGCGTCACCCTTACGTTAAAACAATTTCCTGATGAGCCGGATCGGGCAGGAATCGGAGTTTCGCTCTATACGGACAGAAACGTCAAAGTGAAACCTGATATCGATTTTGAAATCGAAAATATCGGCGGCCCGTCAGCAGGGTTAATGATGTCTCTTGAAATCTATAATCAGCTGACAAAACCGGACGAAACAAAAGGATACGATATTGCGGGAACAGGAACGATTGATGTTGACGGAAAAGTAGGCCCGATCGGCGGCATTGATCAAAAAGTTGTTGCTGCAGACAAAGCCGGAAAAGACATTTTCTTCGCGCCGAATCAAAATGGCGCCAGCAATTCCGATTATCAAAACGCAGTAAAAACAGCAAAAGATATTGATTCAGATATGAAGATTGTGCCTGTTGATACAGTGCAGGATGCGATCGGTTATTTGAATAAGCTGAAAGCGAAAAGCACCTGATCCTCAGGTGCTTCTGCTATCTGTTCAAAAAACATTGTTCATCCTCGTCATATCGAAGCGGTGCGAGTCCGTACTCCTGCAGGTCAAATTCAGTTCTCAGCGGTTCTTTTATCGGCAGGCTGTAGATTCTGCTCGCTTTTATATCCATATCGAGAGCTGGATGAGAGAAAGAGGACAATTTGCTGACAAGCGGAACGGACATCGCTTTTTTCTTTTTCGATAAATAAGCCTGACCCTTTTTCGTCATGCCAAGAAGCCTGATATACGGCACCTCTTCGTCTTTTAGCAGCTTGTGCACATCTTGTTTTTTCGTTCTGGTTAAAATGTGTGTGTTCATTCGTTGCAGTCTTGTCCACGTATAACGTTTCGTTTTCAGCAGCTCCATAAATTCCTGATAGGAGTTGCAGGTTCTGATTGAACGGAGAATTCTGTGCTCTAAGCCTTCCTCCACTTCGTATATTTCCTGTAATTCCTGTGAAGTTACAGTTGAAAGGCTGTATTTCAGGTAAGAAAAATAGCTTTCATTCGTATGCCACAGTCCGAAGGATTTACGGTAATGTGCTAATTCGCGTGCAGATGCAGTAGGAAGAAAACGAAGGCAGGCTTCAAGTTCCTGTTCAATCATCGCCTTTCTGATGCTTGTGGCGCTTGCAATATGGTTTTCATCTTTAGGAAGGGCGGCATCATGATAGTCCGAGGAGATGCGCGCCGCAGTATAAGGTTTGATCGGATATCCTCGGGAAAGAATGGAAGTCACATAATGGTATCCCAGAATATTATTTGGTTTTGACAAATCAAGTGCGCTTTCGGTATGTAAAATGGAGCTGAAGGCGATAGCTGACGCGGCCGGATAACTGGCACCTTTTTTAAGTTCTTCTTTCAGGCGCTGATCAAATGTATGTTTATGCTTATCAATAAGTTTTGCCGTTTCTAAAAACGGCTCAATATCACCATTTTCACTCCCGAAAAACAACGCCTCGCAGCCAAGTTTATTCAGGATAGAAACACTGCCGTGTGCAAAAATCTCCGCTTTTTGCACCGCATACAAATATGGCAGCTCAATGACAAGATCGACTCCGCTTTGCAGTGCCATTTTTGTTCGGGCCCATTTTGATACGACAGCCGGTTCGCCGCGCTGTAAAAAATGTCCGCTCATTACCGCGACAGCCGTGTCGCATCCGGTTTGCCGCTTTGCTGTTTGGGCATGATAAAGATGACCGTTATGAAAGGGGTTATATTCAACCACCAATCCGACTGCTTTCATATTTTTTCCGCCTTTCTTGCTATGTTTAAAAACGTATGGTACATTTGCAAATGAAAACTCTTACGTCATATTTTTATTTTAAGTGTATGCATCGTATATTCGGCTGTCAATGATGCTTGGATGGCAGCATTATGCTGTAAAGAAAAAATATTGACAAAAACAATCTAAAAAGCTATAATCATGTTTGTTGCTTTCATGAGGTGATACAAATGAAATGGACGATTTATCAGCTGCATCAAATGTCGAAACAAAGTTTTGAGTTTGATGAAACAGTTGAGTTAAATGAGCTGACAAAGCTGAATTCTGACATTCGCAGTATTTCTCCCGTTCGGGTGAAGGGCAGAGCGGATATCGAATCCAAACAGGTTTCGTTTGATTTTACGATATCAGGCGAAATGATTTTGCCATGCTCAAGAACTCTCGTTGATGTTCCGTATCCATTTGAAATTTCAACAAAAGAACTGTTTATATTTCATCAGACGGATGATATAGAAGATGATGACGTTCACATCGTTGAGGACGATACTATCGACTTGACTCCGATCGTGAAAGAAGAAATTCTTTTAGAAATCCCTATGCAAATCTTTTGTGAATCTGAACAAAAAAAAGGAGCTGCTCCTCAAGAAGGAAAGGACTGGCAAGTCATTTCAGAGGAAGACAAGAAGAATCAAGTTGATCCGAGACTTGCAGCCCTCGAAAAGCTCTTAAAACAAGATGATGAATCTTAACTCTTTAAGGAGGTGGGAATAATGGCTGTACCTTTTAGAAGAACTTCTAAAATGAAAAAAAGATTGCGCCGTACACATTTCAAACTTAATGTACCTGGTATGACAGAATGTCCGTCATGCGGAGAGATGAAATTGTCTCACCGTGTATGCAAAGCATGCGGATCATACAACGGCAAAGACATAAATGTAAAAAGTAACTAATAAGAAAAGCGCAGGGTGAAAACCCTGCGCTTTTTCTTTTTCTCTCCCTGTCAGCTTGCGGAAATTTTGTGAGTGCAAATAGTCTATCTAATCTATTACCGGCATATGTATGAGATAAATAAGCTGACATGGAGGGGGATTGAATTTGACCATTACAAGACAAGATGCTTGGACTCAGGATGAGGATTTGCTGCTGGCAGAAGTGGTGCTTCGCCATATTCGAGAGGGGGGGACACAGCTTTCCGCCTTTGAGGAGGTGGGAAGAGCGCTGACCAGAACCGCGGCAGCCTGTGGTTTCAGATGGAACTCCTATGTGAGAAAACAATATCAGTCAGGCATAGAACTTGCGAAAAAACAGAGAAAAGAACTAAGGAAGCAAATTGGCGTTCATTCAGTCAATATGCCGAATTCCGTGAAGCAGGCTGCCGGGGCAGCGTCGGAAGGAAAACGAGATCTGTCCATTCAGGATGTGATCCAATTTCTCGAACAATTCAAAGAAACACCGTCTGCACAAGAATTTCAGCTCGAAAGGGAAAGGTTGAAGGAGCAAATCGAAGCGCTGCAAAAAGAGCTAGAGGATTTACGGAGCGAAAATCAAACATTGAGGAACCAGCTAGAGATGACAGAAGAGGATTACAAGGCACTGATCGATATTATGGATCGGGCTAGAAAAATGGTTGTTTCAAAAGAAGACGGAAGAATGAAAAAAGCGGCTCAAGAAACGTAAGACGCCTGAAATGAACCGGCCCTAGAGTGAAAATAGGCCGGTTGTTTTTATTTCTATGCAGACTCTCTCGGCGTCATTTCGTGATCCATATCAGGATGCCAGGTGAGCGGGTTTTCCCCTTTATCCCGCGCCGCATCATACTTAACAGTTTCAAAGTTCATTTTATTCCAAAACTCCGCTGATTTCATTCGCGGATTTGTCCGAATCGGCATTTTGAAAGATTTTGCGAATTCAACCAAAGCTCTCCCATATCCTCGGTTCTGGTAGCCTGGAAGAACTTCAAGCTTACGCAGCTCCAAATAATCCTGACGGTTGTCGAAATATGGGTTTGATTTGCCATTAACCTGATATAGGCTCATTCGTGCTACAAGTTTATCCCCAAAATAAATCCCGTAAAAAGGCGAGGTGCTGTCATTTTCGATCATATTATCCTGGAGATCCTCAAGCATTGAAAGCTCCTGAATGCCGTATTCTTTGAATTCCTTGAATTCTTCCAGCGTTTTATAGTTGATGAGCAGACGTTCAACCTTTACCAAATCAATCTCCCCCTTTGCTGTTTCTACATATATTGTAAACGCTTTATTTAAAAAATCCAAATATTAAAACTTTAATTCTCGCCACACGAGATCTTTAAGAAGTAATTTCTTCACACTTCTGCTATGATAATACGTAAATGCTAAATTGGGTGTGACATCATGAATATTGGAATTATCGGCGGAGGCTCAGTCGGTCTTTTGTGTGCCTGTTATTTGTCACTTCATCACGATGTAACTGTTGTGACAAGGCGGAAAGAACAGGCTGCGGCTATTCAGTCTGGAGGGATTCAGCTTTATAAAGGCGGAGAAGAATTCAACGCTGATTGCAGTGCGGATACGAGTATCAATTCGGATTTTGACCTTCTTGTCGTGACAGTAAAGCAGCATCAGCTTCAGTCTGTTTTTCCTTTGCTTGAACGGATCGGGAAAACGAATATACTATTTTTACAAAACGGCATGGGGCATATCCACGACCTAAAAGACTGGCGCGCTAAGCATTCTATTTATGTTGGAATCGTTGAGCACGGAGCTGTAAGAAAGTCAGATACAGCTGTTGATCATACTGGCATAGGTGCGATAAAATGGAGCGCGTTTCGCGATAGTGATCCAAATCAGCTGAACAACTTGCTTCACTATAATCACCCGGATTTTCCAATTCGTTATGAAACGGATTGGTACCGCCTGCTGGCGGGCAAACTGATTATAAATGCTTGTATCAATCCATTAACCGCGTTATTGCAGGTGAAAAATGGCGCTCTGTTGACAACGCCAGCATATCAAGCATTTATGAAGCTGGTTTTTCAGGAAGCGTGCCGCATTTTAAGGCTTGAAGACGAAGCGGAGGCTTGGGAGCGGGTTCAGTCCGTTTGCAGGCAAACGAAAGAAAATCGCTCTTCAATGCTAGTCGACGTCACTGAAGGCCGGCAGACGGAAGCTGATGCTATTATCGGGTATTTATTGAAGGAAGCAAGCCAGCATAACTTTGATGCCGTTCATTTGGAATTTTTATACGGCAGCATGAAAGCTTTGGAGCGAAATGCAAACAAAGTCTTTTGAGCTTTTTCTGTAACATGCTATACTCATTTCGGATCACTAACTATTTATTGGAGAAAGGAAGTTCTAGAAGATGCAGCTAACTGAACTTTCCATCAAAAATCAAAATGTGTTTGTACAGCACTATATAGATGGCAAAGAAGGAATGTCTTCTTTTTTTGATTACAGCATTCATCATAAGGACATGTGGCGCGAAAGGCTGAAAGACTTATCTTCCCGTTCTTTCGCAAGAGAGGAACTGGCGGCGTACTTATCCTCTTATCATCAAAAATTCGGGTCAAATGCGATGCAGTCTGCTATTGAAAAGCTGAAGGACCCGTCAAGTGCCGCTGTTGTCGGCGGGCAGCAGGCTGGTCTTTTAACAGGGCCGCTTTACACTATACATAAAATCATTTCAATCATTGTGTTAGCAAAGGAACAAGAAAAGCAGCTGCAAGTGCCTGTTATACCGATCTTCTGGGTGGCTGGAGAAGACCACGATTTAGATGAAATTAATTTTATTCATTCTTCTGAAGAAAACGGTCCTGTGAAAAAAAAGCTGCCCCAATCATATTGGAAGAAATCTTCGGCAGCGAGCACATCGCTTGATCAGGAAAAATGCGCCGCGTGGATAGATGATGTATTTGCTGCTTTTGAAGAAACTGACCACACGAATTCACTTCTCGACAATGTAAAACGATGTTTAAGGGAATCTGTTACATTCACTGATTTCTTTGAACTGCTCATTGCGGACCTATTCCAGGAGGAAGGACTAGTTTTACTCAATTCTGGAGATCCGGGGATCAAAAAGCTGGAAACGGCTATGTTCCAAAAGATTCTTCGGGAGAATGATGAACTAGCCCGCGCGCTTTCAGATCAGCAGGCCTTCATGCGTGAGGCTGGCTATAAGCCGATTATCGAGGCTGGAAAAGAGCAGGCGAATCTCTTTTACGAATATGAAGAAGAGCGCTTTTTAATTGAAAAAGATAACGGCCGTTTTGTCATCAATGAGCTTGATCTCGGATGGGCGATGGATGAACTTTATACACATATGGAAGAGCATCCTGAGCGCTTCAGCAACAATGTTGTGACTAGGCCGTTAATGCAGGAATACCTCATTCCAACGCTAGCGTTTGTTGCAGGTCCCGGAGAAATCAACTATTGGGGAGAGCTCAAACAGGCCTTTGCGGTAATGGGCTTTAAAATGCCTCCTGTTATGCCGAGATTAAACATTACGATACTAGAACGGCATATTGAGAAAAAGATGTTTGAACGGAATATTTCATTGCAAGACGCGATTGAACGCGGAACGGAGAATCAAAGAGAGACATACTTTGAGCGCCAGATTCCAGAAGAGTTTACCGCGGTGATGGATCAGGCAAAGAGCCAAATTGAAGCGATTCATAAAACGGTTCGGCAACAAGCGTTAAAGGTTGATCAAAGCATGGAACCCTTGCTCTTGAAAAATGCCGGCTTTATTCAGGATCAGCTTCAGTTTTTAGAGCGTACGGTGACGAAGCGGATTGAAGAAAAAGAAGGCTACGTGTTGAAGGATTATGAGAGAATTCAAAATAGCATTAAGCCCCTCCTTGTACCGCAAGAACGAATATGGAATATTATGTATTATTTGAACAGGTATGGTCCTGAATTCTTCATATTATTCAAAAATCTGCCATTTTCTTTTCGGAATCAACATCAAGTTGTCAAACTTTGAAATAAAGTTTTAAAGAACCCTGACTAGTTCAGGGTTTTTTTTTATGAATAAACAGTGTAAAATGAATCTGTGGAGAAAAGTGGTGTATAGTGGTGAGTTAAGGAGAGAAAGTGGGGCAAGAGATCATGTTTATGGGTGAATATCAGCATACTATTGATGCGAAGGGCCGCATGATCGTACCCGCTAAATTCAGGGAAGGACTCGGTGAGCAGTTTGTGCTGACCAGAGGACTTGACCAATGTCTCTTCGGCTATCCTATGCACGAATGGAAACAAATTGAAGAAAAACTAAAAGCACTTCCTCTCACTAAAAAAGATGCCCGTGCGTTTACCCGATTCTTCTTTTCTGGGGCGACAGAATGCGAACTGGACAAGCAAGGCAGGGTAAATATCGCCTCATCTCTATTGAATTACGCCAAACTGGAAAAAGAATGTGTTGTTATCGGGGTTTCTAATCGAATTGAATTGTGGAGTAAAGTAATTTGGGAACAATACACAGAAGAGCAAGAAGATTCATTTGCTGAAATTGCTGAAAACATGATTGGGTTTGATATATAATGATTCTTCGTGTATAACACTCTAAAAACAATTTCAATTCATCCTGATAAAAGGTGGGACCAACACAATATGTTTCAACACAAGACAGTACTTCTTCGTGAAACCGTAGACGGGCTTCAGATTAAACCAGACGGTACATATGTAGATTGCACACTCGGCGGAGCTGGGCACAGTACATACTTATTGCAGCAATTATCCGAGAAGGGGCGTTTAGTCGCTTTTGACCAAGATGATACGGCATTACAGCATGCAAAAGAAGTGTTGTCCGATTATAAAGGACAGCTCATTCTAATGAAAAGCAATTTCAGGTATTTAAAAGAATGTTTGAATGAACAGGGTATTACAGAAGTAGACGGTGTTTTATTTGATTTAGGGGTGTCCTCTCCGCAGCTGGATACACCGGAACGCGGCTTCAGTTACCATCATGACGCACCGTTGGACATGAGGATGGATCAGTCGGCCACGCTTTCAGCGAAAGAAGTCGTGAATGAATGGCGCTATGAGGATCTCGTCCGTATTTTCTTTAAATACGGCGAAGAGAAGTTCAGCAAACAGATCGCCAGAAAAATTGAAGAGGCAAGAATCAAATCTCCTATTCAAACTACGGGCCAACTGGTCGATCTAATAAAAGACGCGATTCCCGCTCCAGCGAGAAGGAGTGGAGGACATCCTGCTAAACGTGTGTTTCAGGCAATCAGGATTGCCGTAAATGACGAACTGAAAGTGTTTGAAGAGGCTTTGGAGCAGGCAATTGAGGTGCTGAAGCCAGGGGGAAGGGTTTCTGTTATCACCTTCCACTCGCTAGAAGACAGAATTTGCAAATCCACCTTTAAAGAAAAATCGTCACTTCCGGAACTTCCTCCGGGGCTTCCTGTCATACCTGAAGAGTTTGAGCCGGAGTTGAAGCTCGTTACACGAAAGCCGATTACGGCATCTCAAGAAGAACTTGAAGAAAACAACCGAGCTCGTTCTGCGAAGCTTCGGATTGCCGAAAAAAGAAAATAACAAAACCAAAACGCGAAAGCAAAACTAAAAGGAGGTCATCAGCCTATGAGCAATTTAGCTTACCAACCAGAAAAACAGCATCGGCATACGGTCAATCCTGAGAAAAAAATGATTGTCAAGAAAAGGGCTTCCATTACTCTCGGAGAAAAAGTGCTCCTTGTCCTTTTTGCTGCAGCAGTGCTCAGTGTATCGCTTTTGATTGTATCGAAGGCGTATGCGGCATATCACACCAATATGGAGGTACAAAAGCTAGAGGAGCAAATTTCATCCGAAAAAAAGCAAGTTGGTGACCTCGAAAAAAGCGTTGCTGACTTAAGTAAACCGCAGCGCATTATGGACATTGCGAAAAAGAACGGCTTGAATTTAAAAGATAAAAAAGTGAAAAACATACAGGAATGATTCAAATGCCAAAAAAGAATAAATTTATGAATAGAGGAGCGGCGATTCTAAGTATTTGTTTCGCTCTCTTTTTCTTTGTCATCCTCGGGAGAATGGCATATATTCAAATAACCGGAAAAGCGAGCGGTGAGGTGCTGGCGACAAAAGCGACAGAGCAGCATGAAAAGAAAAGAACGATCGATGCAAGCCGCGGCCCAATTTTAGATCGGAACGGCAAAGTGATTGCAGAGGATACAGCGACATATAAGCTGATTGCCGTTCTCGATAAAAAAATGTCGCCTGATATAAAGCACCCTCAGCATGTTGTAAACAAAGAATCGACAGCGGAAGCCTTGTCTAAAGTAATAAAAATGGACAAGGCCGATATCCTTGATATTTTAAATAAGGATGTAAAACAAGTCGAGTTTGGCTCAGCGGGCCGGGATATCACATATTCGCAAAAGCAAAAAATTGAAAAGCTGAAACTTCCGGGTATTTCATTTTTGCGGGATACAAAACGCTATTATCCAAACGGTATTTTCGCATCCAACTTGATCGGCTATGCCGAGGTTGATCAAAAAACAAATGAAATTTCCGGCGCGATGGGACTAGAAAAAGTGCTGGATAAGTATTTGAAAGAGCGGGACGGATATGTGACATATGAAAGTGACAAATCCGGCTGGGAGCTCCCAAACAGCAAAAATAAAATTACAGCGCCAAAAAATGGTGACAAAGTATATTTAACCCTTGATCAGAAAATTCAAACCTTTTTGGAAGACAGTATGACGAAAGTGGCGAAAAAGTATAAACCGAAAAAAATCATGGCCGCAGTCGTCGATCCGAAAACAGGAAAAGTGCTTGCTATGGGACAGCGCCCAAGCTTTGATCCGAACAAACGCGATGTGACAAACTACTATAATGATTTGATTTCATATGCGTATGAACCCGGATCAACGATGAAGATTTTTACACTCGCTGCCGCGATGCAGGAAAACGCTTTTCCTGCGAATGAAAAATATAAATCCGGTACGTTTGAAGTTGGCGGGGAACCTGTCAGGGACCATAATGATGGTGTAGGCTGGGGCCCGACAACCTATCATGACGGCGTTCTAAGATCGTCAAATGTTGCATTTGCGAAGCTGGCAAAAGAAAAACTAGGTTATGATCGCCTCAATCAATACTTACACAAGTTTCATTTTGATCAAAAAACAGGTATTGACTTGTCTGGGGAGGTATCCAGTAAAATCAACTTTAAATATGAATTTGATAAAGCGTCAACTGCCTACGGACAAGCATCTGCTGTTACACCGATTCAGCAGCTTCAAGCAGCAACGGCAATTGCAAATAACGGCAAAATGATGAAGCCTTATGTCATTGACCATATCGTTGATTCTGATAAAAATAAAACCGTCTATCAAAATAAGCCGGAATCAGTTGGGAATCCAATTTCCGCAGATACAGCCAAAAAGGTGCGAAATATATTGGGCGAAGTCGTGACCTCGAAAATCGGAACAGGAAAACCTTATAAGATTGAGGGATTTGATGTTGCCGGGAAAACAGGTACAGCGCAAATAGCAGGTAAAGGCGGATATTTAGGCGGAACAGATAACTATATCTTTTCGTTTATGGGCATGGCGCCGAAAGATGATCCTGAACTTTTAATTTATGTTGCTGTACAACAGCCGCAGTTAAAAGCAGGACAAAGCAGCTCAGCTCCAGTATCAGAAATCTTCAATCCAACTATGAAAAACAGCCTGCACTATCTGAATATTGAACCGACCGAAAAATCCAGCTCCAAGCAAGAAGAAACAAAAGCGCAGACGATGCCTGATTTAACAGATCGAACGGCAGCTGGTGCGCAAAAGAAAGCAAAAGAAGAGAAGCTTACACCGATTGTCATCGGCAGTGATGTCGCTGTAAAAGAACAGTATCCAAAAGTGGATGAGGAAGTTCTTACTAATCAGAAGGTCTTTCTGAAAACAGGCGGCAAAATCAAAATGCCTGATATGACCGGCTGGTCGAGAAGAGAGGTTCTTCAGTACGGCGAGCTGGCGGGCATTCATATTGAAGTCAGCGGGCAAGGCTACGCTGTCAGCCAAAGCATCAAGAAGGATAAAGAAATAAAAGACAAAAATGTCATCAAAGTTCAGTTTAAAAATCCTGATTAAAAAGAAAGCTTGCGTTATGCAGGCTTTCTTTTTTTTATACAGAGGAGCACCGTTCTACCTGTCCAATATCAGGCATAAAATGAAACAAGCCTAAATAAGGAGTGAACGGTCTCTTGCGCGTCTCGAATGTAACGGTTAGGAAACGTTTATTATTGGTTTTGCTTTTTGGTGTGATCGTATTTTTGATCATTGATACAAGGCTGGGATATGTTCAGTTTGTGATGGGAAATAAACTGACTTCACTGGCGAAAGATTCCTGGAGCAGAAACTTGCCGTTTGAGCCGGAGAGAGGCGAAATTCTCGATCGGAACGGTGTAAAGCTCGCAACAAACAAAAGCGCGCCGACCGTATTCGTCGTGCCGCGCCAAGTCCAGAATCCGATGAAAACAAGCAAGCAGCTTGCAGCGGTTTTAAACATGTCAGAAGAAAAAGTATATAAGCATGTGACAAAAAAAGCATCAATTGAAAAGATCACTCCTGAAGGAAGAAAGATTTCAAATGAAAAAGCGAAAGAAATCAAAGCGCTTGATTTAAAAGGTGTATATGTTGCGGAGGACAGTATCCGCCATTACCCGTTCGGCAGCTTTTTATCTCATGTGCTTGGGTTTGCCGGGATTGACAATCAAGGACTCCTTGGACTTGAAGCCTATTATGACGATGACTTAAAAGGGGTAAAGGGCTCTGTGAAGTTTTATACAGATGCCAAGGGGAAGAAAATGCCTGATGAAGCGGACGATTACACACCGCCTAAGGACGGGCTTGATATGAAGCTGACAGTTGATTCGAAGGTTCAGACGATAATGGAAAGGGAGCTCGATAACGCTGAAGCCAAATACCATCCTGATGGCATGATTGCCGTAGCTATGAATCCGAAAAACGGAGAAATATTGGGAATGGCTAGCAGGCCTGATTTTGACCCAGCTGATTATCAATCAGTCGATCCGTCAGTCTACAATCGAAATCTGCCGGTATGGAGCACGTATGAGCCGGGGTCTACCTTTAAAATTATTACACTTGCGGCAGCACTTGAAGAGCAAAAGGTAAATTTGAAGCGTGATCAATTTTATGATAAAGGGCATGCAGAAGTGGACGGAGCGAGACTGCGGTGCTGGAAAAGAGGAGGACACGGACTCCAGTCGTATCTAGAAGTTGTCCAGAACTCCTGTAACCCGGGATTCGTGGAATTGGGCGAGCGCTTAGGAAAGGAGAAGCTTTTCAAATATATCAAAGGCTTTGGTTTCGGCCAAAAAACGGGAATTGATCTGCAAGGCGAGGGCACGGGAATCCTATTCCCGCTTGATAGAGTGGGTCCGGTCGAGCAAGCGACTACCGCTTTCGGACAAGGGGTCTCTGTTACGCCGATTCAGCAGGTTACAGCCGTATCTGCCGCTGTAAACGGAGGGACGCTCTACACACCTTACATTGCAAAGGAATGGATCGACCCTGTAACGAAAAAAACGGTTAAAAAGCAATCACCAATCGCAAAGAAACAAGTTATTTCTGAGGAAACGTCCAAACAAATCCGCTATGCTTTAGAAAGTGTTGTTGCAGAAGGAACCGGCCGTAACGCCTTTGTTGAAGGCTATCGTGTCGGCGGGAAAACGGGAACAGCACAAAAGGTTAAAGATGGGAAATACCTCGAAAACAACCATATTGTATCATTTATCGGTTTCGCGCCGGCTGACGATCCGAGCCTTGTTGTCTATGTCGCAGTTGATAACCCAAAAGGCACCATTCAGTTTGGGGGAACGGTTGCCGCGCCAATTGTCGGGAATATGATGAGGGACAGCCTGCCGGAGATTGGTGTGAAGCCTCGGAAAAATCAAATCGAGAAAAAGTACAAATGGAACGACACAAAAACAATAGAAGTTCCGAATGTTGTAGGGATGTCTGTCTCAGATCTTGAGTCACTATTGGTGAATCTCAATGTAGATGCTTCCGGGAAAGGAAGCAAAATCGTTAAACAATCGCCAGCTGCCGGAACGAAAGTAAAAGAAGGCTCAAAGATACGCGTTTATTTGACTGAAGAAGATGAAAAGAAGGCAGCCGATTGATTCGGGTGCCTATTATTTTTATTGCGGAAAATGCCGATATCTTTCAAGATTAGCTGGATGTCTCCTTTTATTTACGCTAAAATATGAACTGTATGCTCAAAATCATTATCACATCGTCTGACGTGACTTCAATGATAAAAAGAACGAATTAGAAAGTTGAGAGGTTTGATACGATGAAACTTACAAAGCTGCTTACATACTTAACAACCGAACCTTCTGTAAACGATTCACAAGACCCTGAAATCACTTCAATTGAGATGGACTCCAGAGAAGTAAAGGAAGGGAGTCTTTTTGTATGTGTTAAAGGGTATACGGTGGATGGCCATGATTTTGCCCAAAAAGCAGTAGAAAGCGGCGCGGCGGCTATTGTGGCAGAAAAAGAACTCGATGTGGATGTGCCTGTCATTATTGTCCGCCAGTCTCTGCGCGCGCTCAGCGTTCTGTCTGATGCGTTTTACGGACAGCCGACAAAGAAGCTTCAGCTAATCGGGATCACAGGCACAAATGGCAAAACGTCAACAACCCATATGGTCGATGAGATTTTGAAAAAAGCCGGAAAACGAACTGGCTTGATCGGCACCATGTATATGAAAATCGGCGACGAAACACTTCCCGTGAAAAACACGACACCGGAAAGTGTCACACTGCAGAAAACGTTTAAGAAAATGAATGACAAGCAAGTTGATACTGCCATCATGGAAGTTTCTTCTCACGCGTTATCTTTAGGACGTGTTCATGGCTGTGATTATGATATTGCTGTGTTTACGAATTTAACGCAGGACCATCTGGACTATCATAAAACGATGGATGAGTACCGACAGGCAAAAAGCCTGCTCTTTTCTCAGCTTGGCGGAGCTTTTAACCATGAACGTCCAAAGCGTGCCGTACTGAATGCTGACGATGAGGCGAGCGCATATTTTGAAAAGGTAACAGCAGCTCATATCTCTACATACGGAATTAAAAACAACGCTGATGTGATGGCGAAGAATATCACGATCGCTGCACAGGGCACAAGCTTTGATCTTGTGACAAACAAAGGCACTAAGCACATTACGATGTCACTTGTCGGACAATTTAATGTGTATAACGTGCTGGCGGCAGTTGCAGCATGTATCGCAGCAGGCATCCCGTTTGAAACGATTACTGAAGCTGTTGAGGAACTGCATGGCGTAAGAGGCCGGTTTGAATTGGTCAATCAGCAGCAAGAGTTTCCGGTCATTGTAGATTACGCGCACACACCGGACAGCCTTGAAAATGTATTGAAGACTTGCAGAGATATGACAGAAGGAAAGCTTTTTGTCGTTGTTGGCTGCGGGGGAGACAGAGATAAGACGAAACGCCCGAAAATGGCTGAAATCGCTGTGAAGCTGGCTGACGAACCGATTTTCACTTCAGATAACCCGAGAAGCGAAGATCCTCGCGCGATTTTAAAAGATATGGAAGCTGGAGTAGAGGGCGCATACTATCACAGCATCGCAAACCGCGAGCAAGCCATCTTTTTTGCGATTGCCAATGCCAAAAAAGGCGACGTTGTCCTCATTGCAGGAAAAGGGCATGAAACCTATCAGCAGATCGGGAACGAAACGTTCGATTTTGACGATGCTGAAGTGGCGGCAAGAGCCATTGTCGACCTCAATAAAAATATGACGAATTCATAGGAAAGAGATGTTATTGAATAATGGAGTTTGAAAAGATATTTCATATGAGAAAAAATCATGAATATGATAACTACGTATGTCGTTTGAAAGAAACAGGAGGAGAAAAGGACAATGCTTGAGCAAGTCATTCTGTTTACAATTTTAATGGGGTTTTTAATTAGTGTTCTGCTCTCTCCGATTCTTATTCCGTTTTTAAGAAGGTTAAAATTCGGCCAGAGTATTAGAGAAGAAGGACCGAAATCACATCAGAAAAAATCAGGGACGCCGACAATGGGCGGGGTCATGATCATACTTTCTATCATTGTGACAACAATTGTGATGACACAGAAGTTTTCAGAAATAAGTCCGGAAATGGTGCTGCTTTTGTTTGTTACGCTCGGATACGGTTTGCTGGGCTTTTTAGATGATTACATCAAGGTCGTCATGAAGCGCAACCTTGGATTGACGTCAAAGCAAAAACTGATTGGACAAATTATTATTGCGATTGTATTTTATGCGGTATACCATTACTACAATTTTGCGACGGATATTCGCGTGCCTGGAACCGACTTATCATTTGATCTTGGCTGGGCTTACTTTATTCTTGTGCTCTTTATGCTTGTCGGCGGATCAAATGCGGTTAATCTGACTGACGGCCTTGACGGCTTATTGTCTGGTACAGCTGCGATTGCTTTTGGCGCCTTTGCCATTCTGGCATGGAATCAGTCGCAATATGACGTTGCGATTTTCTCAGTTGCTGTTGTCGGTGCAGTGCTGGGCTTCCTCGTATTTAATGCTCATCCCGCTAAAGTCTTTATGGGAGATACGGGATCACTTGCATTGGGTGGAGCTATCGTTACCATTGCCATTTTAACGAAATTAGAGATCCTGCTGGTTATCATTGGCGGTGTATTCGTTATCGAGACATTATCCGTTATTCTGCAGGTTATCAGCTTTAAAACGACAGGCAAACGAATCTTTAAAATGAGTCCGCTTCATCACCATTATGAACTTGTCGGCTGGTCTGAATGGAGAGTAGTCGTGACGTTTTGGGCTGCGGGACTTTTGCTTGCCGTTTTAGGAATTTACATCGAGGTGTGGTTATAAGTGGAAAACGATCAATTTTTACAGAATCAGCATTTTTTAATCCTTGGACTCGCGAAAAGCGGGTATGCGGCGGCATCCATTCTTCATGAAAAAGGTGCATATGTTGCTGTCAACGACCAAAAGCCATTCGAAGAAAACGAACCAGCGCAAAAGCTTTCTGAAAAAGGAATCGAGGTTGTGTGCGGAGAGCATCCAGTTTCACTGTTTGATCAGCATCAAATCACGGTTCTGATCAAAAACCCGGGAATTCCTTATGAAAATATTATGGTTCAGGAAGCAGAAAAAAGAGGCATACCGGTTTGGACGGAAATTGAGCTCGCTTACTACCTGACAAACGCCAAGTTTATCGGGATTACCGGATCCAATGGAAAAACGACCACGACAACGCTGATTTATGAAATGCTCAAAGCTGACTCGCAAAAAGCACTGATTGCCGGAAACATCGGCACAGTCGCAAGTGAGGTTGCCTATCATGCTGATGGGGATGAATGGATCGTTACTGAACTGTCTTCGTTTCAGCTGATGGGAACACACGCTTTCAGACCGGAAATCAGCTTGATTTTAAACATATTTGACGCCCATTTGGATTATCATCATACGCGAGAAAATTATGAAAAAGCGAAACAGAAAGTGTACCTTCACCAGACTGCTGCAGATAAAGCCATTGTCAACCAGGATGATGACACCGTCGTGCGTCTGGCTGAAGCCGGCAAAGCCGGAATCATTCCATTTTCAGTCAGCAAAACGCTTGAAGAGGGCGCTTATGTAAAAGACGGTATGCTGATGTTCAACGGGGAAGCTATTCTTCCTCTGGAAGAGGTTGTGCTGCCAGGCGCTCATAACCTAGAGAACATTTTAGCCGCCATTGCAGCTGTGAAAACGGCAGGAGTGTCCAACGAAGCAGTCAAAAAGGTGCTGACAAGCTTTACTGGCGTGAAGCACCGTCTCCAATATGTCACAACAGTGAAGGACCGTAAGTTTTATAATGACAGTAAAGCGACAAACATTCTTGCGACAAGCAAGGCGCTTTCTGCTTTTGACAAACCGGTCATTTTGCTTGCAGGCGGGCTGGATCGCGGAAATGGTTTTGATGACTTAAAGCCGTATATGCAGCATGTCAAAGCAGTGCTTACTTTTGGCCAAACAGCGCCAAAACTCGAGAAGCTCGGCAATGAGATGGGAATACAACATGTCAAACGTGTCGATAATGTTGAACAAGCAGTATCTGCGGCGTTTGCGCTCTCAAATGAAGGAGATGTCATCCTGTTATCACCTGCGTGTGCGAGCTGGGATCAATTCAAAACATTTGAAGAACGCGGTGACATGTTTATAGATGCCGTGCATATGCTTAAGTAAGGGCTTGTCTTGAAGTGAATCGGCAGCCCTAATGACTTTAAGCTTGGGGTGTCGATTGCTTTGACTACTAAAAAAACATCGCCTGATTTGTTATTGGTCATCATTACGTTATTATTATTAACAATCGGATTAATTATGGTGTACAGTGCGAGTGCGGTTTGGGCGGATTATAAATTTGAAGACTCATTCTTTTTCGCAAAACGGCAGCTGCTGTTTGCGGGAATCGGCGTCATTGCCATGTTTTTTATCATGAATGTTGAGTATTGGACATGGCGGACATGGTCAAAATTGCTGATGATTATCTGTTTTTTTCTTTTGATTCTTGTCTTGATACCGGGCGTCGGAATGGTGCGGAACGGTTCAAGAAGCTGGATCGGAGTTGGAGCGTTCAGCATACAGCCTTCAGAGTTTATGAAGCTTGCGATGATTGCATTCCTAGCTAAATTTCTCTCTGAAAAACAAAAAAACATTACATCATTCAGACGGGGATTTATCCCGGCGCTTGGTATCGTGTTTTCAGCGTTTTTGATTATCATGTGCCAGCCTGACCTCGGAACGGGGACGGTAATGGTCGGAACTTGTATTGTCATGATTTTTGTAGCTGGTGCGCGAATCGCCCATTTCGCCTTTCTAGGATTGATTGGCCTTAGCGGGTTTGTCGGGCTCGTCCTATCGGCACCATATCGGATTAAGCGGATTACCTCATACTTGAACCCATGGGAAGACCCGCTCGGAAGCGGCTTTCAAATCATTCAATCGCTTTATGCGGTGGGTCCCGGCGGGTTGTTCGGAATGGGGCTTGGACAAAGCAGACAGAAGTTCTTTTATCTGCCTGAGCCGCAAACAGATTTTATTTTTGCCATCTTGTCAGAGGAACTCGGCTTTATCGGTGGAACACTTATTTTGCTCCTTTTTAGCGTTCTGTTGTGGAGAGGGATCAGAATTGCGCTCGGTGCGCCTGATCTGTACGGAAGCTTTGTCGCGGTCGGCATTATTTCAATGATTGCCATCCAAGTCATGATTAATATTGGCGTAGTGACGGGCCTTATTCCGGTAACAGGTATCACGCTCCCGTTTTTGAGCTATGGAGGCTCTTCATTGACCTTGATGCTGATGGCGGTCGGGGTCCTTCTGAATGTGAGCCGCTACTCGCGGTATTAATGAATGTATTGCCAGGCGTCCTATCAACAGATGCCGGCAAACCACGAATGCGATAACCCTGTCCAACAAAACAGGGTTATCGTTATGTTATAGAGAAACTTAGACTGGGGGAAAAGAGATATGCGAATTGCAATAAGCGGAGGCGGTACAGGGGGACATATATACCCTGCGCTTGCTTTTATTAAAGAAGTGCAGCGCCGTCATCCTGATGTGGAATTTTTATATATCGGAACAGAAAACGGACTGGAGAAAAAAATTGTTGAGCGGGAGGATATCCCGTTTCGATCAATTGAAATTACAGGATTTAAAAGAAAACTGTCATTTGAAAATGTCAAAACTGTGATGCGTTTTCTTAAGGGTGTAAAAAAGAGTAAATCATATTTAGCGGAATTTAAGCCTGATGCCGTGATTGGAACGGGCGGTTATGTATGCGGGCCTGTTGTCTATGCCGCTGCGAAAATGGGAATTCCCACTATCGTCCACGAACAAAACAGCCTGCCGGGCATCACGAATAAGTTTCTTTCAAAATATGTTAATAAGGTAGCGATTTGTTTTGACGAAGCAAAATCGCATTTTCCTAGTGAGAAAGTTGTATTTACGGGAAACCCGAGAGCTTCTGAAGTCGTCTCAATAAAGACGGGTCGATCTATGACTGAATTTGGGCTTTCTGAAGAGAAAAAAACTGTCTTAATCTTTGGCGGAAGCCGAGGTGCTGCACCGATTAACCGTGCTGTCATTGACATGCAGGATGCGCTGAAAACAAGAGACTACCAAGTGCTGTATATTACCGGTGAAGTTCACTATGAAAAAGTGATGGATGAGCTGAAAAGCAAAGGTGCTGCTGATAATATGGTCACAAAGCCGTTTCTTCATCAAATGCCGGAATATCTTAAAGCCGTTGATGTTATTGTGGCCAGAGCCGGTGCGACGACGATTGCCGAAATTACAGCCCTCGGAATCCCAAGTGTTCTGATCCCAAGCCCATATGTAACAGCGAATCATCAGGAGGTCAATGCGCAATCTCTCGGCCAGCATGACGCGGCTATTGTTCTGAAAGAAGCAGAGCTTAGCGGGGAAAAACTGATTGGTGCGCTTGACAGGATTGTACTGAATGAGCAAACGTTAAAGGAAATGAGCGAACAAACGAAGTCACTCGGTGTTCCTGATGCGGCTGCCCGTTTATACAACGTGCTTGAAGAATTGAAAAAATAATAGAAAAGCAAATGGAATGCGGAGGTTTACGATGGAGAATGTGATACAGGAATTAAAAGAACGCGAAGTCGGCAAGGTTCTTGCAAATGAACCGCTCGCGAATCATACAACGATGAAAATCGGCGGACCTGCTGATGTATTGGTCATTCCAAGCAGTGTAGATGCTGTCAAAGATATCATGGACGTTATCAAAAAATATGATGTGAAATGGACAGTCATCGGCCGGGGATCAAACCTTCTTGTTTTAGATGAGGGAATCAGAGGCGTAGTGATTAAGCTTGGCGCAGGTCTTGACCATATGGAGCTTGAAGGGGAACAAGTGACGGTTGGAGGCGGTTATTCGGTTGTCCGTTTGGCTACATCATTGAGCAAAAAAGGTCTGTCCGGTTTAGAATTTGCAGCCGGTATTCCAGGATCAGTCGGCGGAGCGGTTTATATGAATGCCGGCGCTCACGGCTCGGATATGAGCCAAATCCTCGTCAAAGCACACATTTTATTTGAAGACGGAACGATTGAGTGGCTGACAAATGAGCAGATGGATTTCAGCTACCGAACTTCTGTCCTGCAAAAGACACGCCCGGGTGTTTGCCTTGAAGCTGTTTTAAAGCTGGAGCAAAAGGACAAAGAATCAATTGTTCAGCAAATGCAAAGCAATAAAGATTACAGAAAAACGACACAGCCGTATTCAAGCCCTTGTGCGGGAAGCATATTCAGAAATCCGCTTCCGAATCATGCCGGAAACCTTGTTGAAAAAGCAGGCTTGAAAGGATATCAAATTGGCGGTGCAAAGATATCTGAGATGCACGGAAACTTTATCGTCAATGCGGGCGGAGCATCTGCAAAAGATGTGCTTGATCTCATTGACCATGTGAAAAAGACAATCCGTGAAAAATACGAGATTGATATGCACACAGAGGTTGAAATCATCGGTGAAAATCGCTGATTCAAGTTCTGACTGAAGCTGTTCATATGATATACTGTAAGCAAACGACAAACGGCATCTATAGTATGCCGTTTGTTTTGGAGTAGACAGACTATTAACAGCTGTTTCATTTGAATGAGGTGAACAGGCAATGAACCCGGGTCATGACCGAGAAAAAATCGTCAACATTGAAGAACGGATTCCTAAAATTAAAGAGCAGCGGAAACAGAAGGCAAACCGCCGTCTCATTTCATTTATTGTGCTCTTTTTTGTGATGGTGCTGATCATCGTATATTTGCAGATGCCAATCAGTAAAGTATCAACTATCACTGTGACAGGGAATGAGAATGTATCCAAAAAGGAAATTATCGACCTTTCGGATATTCGCAGCGGAGAATCTGAGTTTTGGAGTTTGGACAAGAAAAAAACCGGAAAGAAGATTCAGCAAAATAAATTAGTGAAAAAAGCGGAGATCAGCAAAGCGCTTCCTAATAAAATCAACATTTCGATCGAAGAATATAAAGCGATTGCTTATTTAGAAAAAAACGAAGTGTACTATGAAGTGCTTGAAAACGGTACAGTTTTACCAAACGAAGTAACGCCTGATGACGCCGGGCCGATTTTAGTAAATTGGACAAATGCGAAAAAACGGTCCCAAATGGCTAAGCAGCTCGATGCTTTGTCGAATTCTTTAAAACAGTCAATATCAGAAATTTATTATACGCCTGTAAAAATGGATGAAAACCGTATCAAATTGTATATGAACGACGGTTATGTTGTTACTGCGTCTATTAAAACCTTTGCAGACCGAATGAAAACGTATCCTTCTATCATTTCACAGCTTAGCAGCAATAAAAAAGGAATTATTCACTTAGAAGTCGCCACCTATTTTGAAGAGTTTGGAAAAAATAATAAAGCTGCTAAAAAGGAAGATGAAAATTGAAGGGGAAATCTGCAATTCTCCTTTCTTTCATTATGCTTATCGCAGGTTTTTTGATTTCATTTTCTTTTCAAGTGACAAAACAAAACAGCAAGAGCACTGCTGAAACGGAAGAGTGGAAAAAAGAATATGCGCTGAGAGACGAACTTCTGAAACAGGAGAAAGAAAATAAAAACCTTGAAGGAGAATTATCTCAAAAGCAAAACAAAGTCCGGCAGGCAGAAAATAAGCTGAAGAAAGAAAAGACGGAATACTACAACGTTCTTGAAGATACAGAAAAATACAGAATGTATATTGGGGAAGTCGGTGTACAGGGAGAGGGCATTGAGGTGACCTTAGAAGATGCGTCGTACATACCGGAAGGGGAGAATGTGAACAGCTACATCGTTCACGAAAGCCATATTTTCCAAGTGGTAAACGAACTGTATATTTCGGGTGCGGCGGCTGTCGCCGTTAACGGCCAGCGGTTGACACATGATTCCTATATCAAGTGCAACGGTCCTGTTGTAACAGTAGACGGCGTCCAGCATCCTGCCCCGTTTACGATATCAGCGATTGGAGATCCGGATGTCCTGCTGCCTTCGTTAAATTTAGCAGGAGGCCTGATCGATCAGCTGTTAATGGATCACATTGCTGTTACCGCAGAAAAAGAGAAAAACGTACAAATGAAACCGATTCTGAAAACGAAGGAATGAGTGAAAAAGCGGGTGAAACAGATTGAAAATAAAGCGTTCCTTCATAAGCATCAGTGTGCTTATGGTCATCTTTGGCCTCATGATATCAGTTCAGTTTAATTCATTAAAGCATCCCCAAGTCCGAGATACAAGAGATATGTGGGAGATTAGAGAAGAACTGACAGCTGAGCAGAAAAAGCAGGGAAAACTGCTGGCTGAAATAAACAAATATGACAAACTGCTGAATAGCTACTCGCAATCGAAAGAAATGACAAAAGAAACCGCGCTCAATATTACCTTGCAAACCTTAAAAAAAACAGCTGGCATGACCGATATAACGGGTAGCGGAATTGTCATCACCATTTCCCCGCTTTTTTCTGAAAGCTTGACAGGAAAGCCGATCGAAAATCCGCCACCGGATTTGCTCAAGAAGCTGATCAATGAACTTAACTCCTTCGGTGCAGAACATATTTCGATTAATGAGCGAAGAGTTGTGAATCATACAGTCATAAGAGATATAAACGGCACAACGAAAATAGACGGATACGGCCTTGACGATGGTCCTTTAACAGTAAAAGTTCTTGCCGAAGATCCGGACATGCTGTACAGCAGAGTGAAGGGATCAGGTCTTGAGGACCTTTTTGCATCTGAGAATTTAGCACTAAAAGCCGGGAAATCTGAAAGCAAACTAACATTAAAAGCATACGACAGACCATTGGACATCCAACATCTGAAACTGCTTAAGGACTGAAAAGGGAGGAGAATTGTCATGTGGCTGCCCGTGCTGGGACTGGTGCTCGGAATAGCGATTGGACTGATGACAAACTTAACGATACCGAGTGAATACTCAAACTATTTATCGCTTGCCGTGCTAGCTGCACTTGATACATTAATTGGCGGAATCAGGGCGCACTTACAAGGTACATATGATGAAATGGTATTTGTTTCCGGTTTCTTTTTTAATATTATATTGGCAATAAGTTTAGCTTTTCTGGGAGTCCATCTTGGTGTAGACTTGTATTTAGCGGGTATTTTCGCATTTGGGGTCAGATTATTTCAGAATATTGCCGTTATCAGAAGAAATCTACTTACAAAATGGACTGTATCTAAAAAAAATAAAAAAAATGTGATATAAAAGAGGATATACATAGGATATAACGAATATTTTCAATAAACATAAAATGTGAAGAGCACATAAAAGATATTTCGTTGTTATTTTTTGTTACACACTTGTAAAGCCACATTCATTGTATTGTTGTTCCGCAAATAATAGAATAGAAATGATTGAAATGTGAGGAGGTGCCATAGAATGAACAACAATGAACTTTACGTCAGTCTTGACATCGGTACGTCCAATACAAAAGTGATCGTCGGAGAAATGACAGATGATTCCCTTAATATTATCGGTGTGGGAAATGTTCCGTCTGAAGGTTTGAAAAAAGGCTCAATCGTTGATATAGATGAGACCGTTCATTCTATAAGAAAAGCGTTTGACCAAGCTGAAAGAATGGTAGGTTTTCCGCTTCGAAAAGCGATTGTCGGGGTTAATGGAAATTATATCAATATTCAAGATACAAATGGTGTTGTTGCAGTTTCCAGTGAAAATAAAGAAATTCAGGTTGAAGATGTGCGCCGTGTCATGGAGGCAGCACAGGTTGTTTCAATACCGCACGAACAGCTGATTGTGGACGTCATTCCGAAACAGTTTATCGTTGATGGAAGAGATGAAATCACCGATCCTAAAAAAATGCTGGGTGTGCGACTAGAAGTAGAAGGCACCTTGATCACCGGTTCAAAAACAATTTTACATAACTTACTCCGCTGTGTTGAAAGAGCCGGTATTGAAATAACTGATATTAGTCTTCAGCCGCTGGCAGCCGGTTCTGCTGCATTATCAAAGGACGAGAAAAACCTTGGTGTGGCCCTCATTGATATTGGGGGAGGGTCAACAACCATTGCCGTATTCCAGAACGGTCATCTCACTTCTACCCGTGTCATTCCTCTCGGAGGCGAAAATATCACCAAAGATATCTCCATCGGATTGAGAACGTCAACAGAAGAAGCAGAACGTGTGAAAAAGCAATTTGGACATGCCTACTATGACGAAGCCTCGGAAGATGAAGTATTTGAGGTAACCGTTATTGGCACTAATCAAAAACAAACATTTACACAGCAGGAAGCAGCGAATATCATTGAAGCAAGACTAGAAGAAATCCTTGAAATTGTTTCAGAAGAGATTAGCAGTATGGGAATTACCGATCTGCCGGGAGGCTTTGTGCTGACAGGGGGACAAGCAGCAATGCCGGGTGTCATGTCGCTGGCACAGGATGTTCTGCAAAACAATGTCAGAGTGGCCAGCCCGAATTACATCGGTGTAAGAGATCCTCAATATATGACGGGAGTGGGCTTGATCCAATTTGCCTGCCGAAATGCAAGAATCCAAGGCAGAAAAATAGGCTTTAAGATGCCTGAAGAAGCGATACAGGAAATTGCAGTCTCATCGTCAGAGGAACTAGAGCAGCATCATCACCAAAATGAGGTGCAGAAGCGGCCAAAAGGAAAACAAAAAACACAAGCCGAACATAATAAACAGAGCAAAGTGAAAAAACTATTAAGCATGTTTTGGGAATAGATAGTTAGTCATTCGGCAGATTAGGAGGATTTAGCATGTTGGAGTTCGAAACAAACGTAGACGGCTTAGCATCAATTAAAGTAATCGGAGTAGGAGGCGGCGGAAATAACGCCGTTAACCGAATGATTGAAAATGAAGTGCAAGGAGTAGAGTACATCGCGGTAAATACCGATGCTCAAGCTCTTAACCTGTCAAAAGCAGAAGTGAAAATGCAAATCGGCGCAAAGCTGACTAGAGGATTGGGAGCAGGTGCGAATCCGGAAGTCGGAAAAAAAGCCGCTGAAGAAAGCAAAGAGCAGATTGAAGAAGCGTTAAAAGGCGCTGACATGGTATTTGTGACAGCAGGCATGGGCGGCGGAACAGGAACAGGTGCCGCACCGGTTATTGCACAGATTGCGAAAGATTTAGGCGCATTAACAGTCGGAGTCGTCACAAGACCGTTTACATTTGAAGGACGGAAAAGACAGCTTCAGGCTGCAGGCGGAATCTCAGCAATGAAAGAAGCGGTGGATACACTGATCGTAATCCCGAACGACCGAATCCTTGAAATTGTTGATAAAAACACGCCAATGCTTGAAGCATTCCGTGAAGCGGATAATGTACTCCGCCAAGGTGTTCAAGGTATTTCAGACTTGATTGCTACACCTGGTCTTATAAACCTTGATTTTGCTGATGTGAAAACGATCATGTCAAACAAAGGATCTGCTTTGATGGGGATCGGTATTGCGACTGGTGAAAACCGCGCGGCAGAGGCAGCGAAAAAAGCAATCTCCAGCCCGCTTCTTGAAGCAGCTATTGACGGTGCGCAAGGCGTACTTATGAATATCACTGGGGGAACAAACCTCAGCTTATATGAAGTTCAGGAAGCAGCAGACATTGTCGCTTCTGCGTCTGACCAAGACGTAAACATGATTTTCGGTTCTGTTATTAATGAAAATCTAAAAGACGAGATTGTAGTGACAGTGATTGCGACTGGTTTCATCGAACAAGAGAAGGACGTGACAAAACCTCAGCGTCCAAGCTTAAACCAAAGCAATAAAACACATAACCAAAGCGTTCCGAAGCGTGAACCAAAACGTGAGGAGCCCCAGCAACAAAACACAGCAAGCCGTCATACTTCACAGCCGGCTGATGATACGCTCGACATCCCGACATTCTTAAGAAACCGCAATAAACGCGGCTAATGTGAAGGACAAAATCGTTTTCGATTTTGTCCTTTTTATTTTCTCCAACACTTTTCCTCTTGTAACGTCTTTTTCCCTATATACTCTTGCGAAGTTTAACAAAAAGGACTATTAGACTCGTTTTAAAACTATGACAATTTACTCATTTTCTTATATGTGAAAACCGATTGACATGAAACGACAATATTTGTAAAAGAGATTGTCTACAGTTAACGTACATCGATGTTCTGACAAACTTATCATTTTTAAAAGGAGGGACGACACTTTTTTACAAAGTATGTTGAAAAAGGGGGATAAAAATGAGGAAAAAAACGAAAAACAGACTCATCAGTTCTGTTTTAAGTACAGTTGTTATTGGTTCACTGCTGTTTCCAGGTGCAGCCGTGGCAAGCAGCAATAAAGGCGCCTCAACTTCTGTGAAACAGAACCTTCAATCCGCTGGATCCATTCAGAACAAAATCTCGAATTCATTAAAGAAAAGCTTTAAAAAGAAGGAAAAAACGACCTTTCTGATTAAATTTAAACATCAAGCTGACACAGAAAAAGCGGCAAAAGCTGCTGTTAAAAGAGCCAAATCGAAGAAGCTGACTGCCGCTAAGACCGAATATCAAAAGCGTTCTGCTGTTGTGTCGACGTTAAAAGTCACCGCCGATGAAACCCAGAGAGATGTCTTAACATATTTGAACAGTCAAAAAAATAAAGGGAATGCAGAGCGAATTCACTCTTATTATGTGGTGAACGGAATTGCTGTCCATGCCTCAAAAGAGGTGATGGAAAAAGTAGCGCAGTTTCCCGAAGTGGAAAAGGTGCTTCCAAATGAGAAACGGCAGCTGTTTACATCATCCTCCTCTCCATTTCATATGAAAAAAGAACAAAAAGCTATCAAAGCAACCAACGGTGTGGAATGGAATGTAGATCAAATCGAAGCTCCGAAAGCTTGGGCGCTTGGATATGATGGAACTGGTACAGTTGTCGCGTCCATTGATACTGGTGTGGAATGGAACCACCCGGCATTAAAAGAGAAATATCGCGGATATCATCGGGAAAGCCCTGAGGAGCCTGATCATGAAATGAACTGGTATGATGCCATAGCGGGCGAAGCAAGCCCTTACGATGATCTGGCTCACGGCACCCATGTGACAGGTACGATGGTTGGTTCTGAACCTGATGGAACAAATCAAATCGGGGTAGCGCCAGGCGCTAAATGGATTGCGGTTAAAGCATTCTCAGAAGATGGCGGCAATGATGCTGACATTTTGGAGGCGGGTGAATGGATTTTAGCTCCAAAGGACGCAGAGGGCAACCCTCATCCGGAAATGGCTCCTGATGTTGTCAATAATTCATGGGGCGGGGGTTCAGGACTTGATGAATGGTACAGAGACATGGTCAATGCCTGGCGCGCAGCAGATATTTTTCCTGAGTTTTCAGCGGGGAATACGGATCTCTTTATTCCGGGCGGGCCTGGTTCTATCGCAAATCCGGCAAACTATCCGGAGTCTTTTGCTACTGGTGCGACTGATCATAACAAAAAGCTTGCTGACTTTTCTCTTCAAGGACCATCTCCATATGACGAAATAAAGCCGGAAATTTCTGCACCGGGTGTAAATATCCGGTCTTCTGTTCCCGGCCAAATATATGAGGACGGATGGGACGGCACATCCATGGCAGGTCCGCATGTGTCCGCTGTCGCCGCACTGCTGAAACAGGCGGATGCCTCACTTTCTGTCGATGAGATGGAAGATATTTTAACCAGCACAGCTGAACCGTTGAGGGATTCAACCTTTCCTGATTCTCCGAATAATGGATACGGCCATGGGTTGGTGAATGCTTTTGATGCTGTATCAGCTGTTACAGATGGTTTAGGAAAAGCAGAAGGACAAGTTTCGGTAGAAGGAGAAGATCAAGAGCCGCCTGTCTATCAGCATGAGAAAGTAACAGAATCTTTTGAAGGTGCGAGCCTGCCGCTTACTTTGACAGCTGAAGACAATGTGAGTGTGACATCTGTAAAACTGTCCTATAAGCTGGATGAAGGTGAATGGACAGAAGTACAGGCTAAGCGAATCAGCGGTGATCACCTGAAAGGAACGTATCAGGCAGAGATACCAAGTATAAAAGGAACGACACTGAGCTATAAGTGGAGGATTCAGGATTTTGGCGGCCATGTCGTTGAATCTGACACATACGATGTCCCAGTGAAACCAAGTATTACAGCGGGGTATAAGCAGGACTTTGAAACTGCACCAAGCGGCTGGATTGCAAGCGGAATAAATAATAGCTGGGAATGGGGAATTCCATCGTCAGGTCCAAACCAAGCAGCCTCAGGTGAAAAAGTGTATGGAACAAACCTGGCCGGAAACTATGCCAACTCAGCAAACATGAATCTTTTGATGCCTCCCGTTAAAGTGCCAAATTCAGGAAGTCTGTTTCTTCAATTTAAAAGCTGGCACAATTTAGAAGATGATTTTGATTATGGCTACGTTTTTGTTCTTCCAGAGGGTAAAAAAAATTGGGAGCAGGCTGGTGTCTATAATGGAAAGACACCAAGCTGGACGGACGAAGAAATTGATCTTTCCGCTTATAAAGGTCAAAACATTCAAGTGATGTTTAACCTTCAAGCTGATGAGAGCGATACACAAGAGGGTTGGTACATTGATGATGTTGGGCTTTCTGACAAATCGATCGGAAAAACAGACAAAAAGAATAAGCTCGGAGTCAAAAAGCCATATGAAAAGCAAAAGAAAAAGCCGGTAAATCCCAAAAAAGCTAAGCCGTCTGCAAATACAACGGCAAAACATCAAAGCAAAGATTTACAGCCTCAAGTGCTGCCGCTTAGAGCGCAAGTCAGTGTGGTGGAAACAGGGAAATCAACATATTCAGATCGATCCACAGGGCAGTATACGCTGAAGCATAAAGCGGGAGATTATACGCTTATGGCAGAAGCGTACGGCTATCAATCAAAAACACAAAAAGTTTCTCTGCAAGCAGATCAGACGACACAAGCCGATTTTACGTTAGAAGAAATGAAGAAGGGCACATTAAAAGGCACGGTCAAAAATAAAACGACAGGTGAGCCGGTAAAAGGCGCCTTCGTCTATGTAGTAGAGGATGCTGCGGTTGAACCTGCTGAAACAAACGAAAAAGGCGAATATACGCTTGAGGCCTATGAAGGCTCTTATACGATTAAAATCGCTGCACCAAGCTATTACACTGATGAATTTTCAATTGAATTAAAGGGTGATGTAACAAAAGAAACTGCACTGGAGCCTTTTGTCGGTTATCCAGGTGAGATTGCATATGATGACGGAACGGCGGAAAGTGCCAGTTCCTATTCTGCAGCTGGTAACGGATGGGCAGTCAAAATGACACTGGCTGACGGCAAGGATAAAGGCATGCTTACAGGAGGACTGTTCCGATTCTGGGATGCAGAGTTTCCTGATCCTGGCGGCACAGAGTTTAAGGTCGAAGTATACGATGCTACAGGAAAAGACGGAGCACCGGGTAAAAAAATTGCCGGCCCATTTAACGCTGAGGCCCTTCGCAATGGCGAGTGGACTAAGGTAGATCTCAGTTCAAAAGGGATTATGGTCGATAAAGACTTTTACCTCGTGTATATCCAGTCAAAACCTGATCCGTATTCACCCGGACTGGCAGTAGATGAAACCGGTCAGAACTCCGGCCGCAACTGGCAGTATATAGGGGGCGAATGGAGCCCGGCTGACAAATCTGATGGCAACTATATGATTCGCGCCTTAGTTGATTATGAAGCTTCTATACCTGAAATTACTTCACCGACGGACAAATCGTACACAAATAAAGAGAACGTTACTGTAAAAGGAAAAGCCTCTCCTGGTATAACCGTACACATTTATAATGGAGAGAAAGAAGCAGGAGAAACGAAAGCCGCTGCGGATGGCACGTTCCAAGCAGGCATCACACTCAGCAAGGGTAAAAATGAGCTGACAGCAACTGCATCAACAGACAATGGAACAACAGATGCCTCCAGTCCTATAACGGTTACGCTTGATCAAGAGAAGCCTGAATTGACGATGGACAATCCAAAGGGCGGCGAGAAAACAAATAAAGAAACGCTGACTGTTAAAGGGACTGTTTCCGATGACAATCTAAAAGAAGTCAAAGTGAATGGCAAAAAAGCA
The DNA here is from genome assembly GCF_010093085.1 of Bacillus sp. SKDU12. GTDB lineage: Bacteria > Bacillota > Bacilli > Bacillales > Bacillaceae > Bacillus > Bacillus mexicanus. Next base: position 295,069 of record NZ_MSRC01000003.1, read on the forward strand.
ACGATTCAAGATGGTTCATACTCAGCTCGAATTCTTTTGGAGAATGGAAGCAATAAGATTAAAGCGATTGCTACAGACTTAGCAGGCAACAAAACAACGAAACAAGCTGTCATTGATGTCAACTTTGACCAGCCTGTCATATCCGGTTTGATTCCTGGAAAGGACAAAACCTTAAAAGCGGGTGAATCTGTGAAAATCGCTTTCACAAGCGGCAAGGATTTAGATGCGACATTTATTATTCGGATGCCGCTGACAAATGCAAGAGCGAGTGTGCAAAATGCCACCGAACTCCCGCTGAGAGAAATCGCTCCAGGGACATATGAAGGCTATTGGACAGCCACTTCTTCTATTAAAGCAAACGGAGCAAAAGTAGAAGTGATTGTACGAGATGATTATGGGAATGAAACTAGAAAAACAGCGAATGGAAAGCTTTATCTCCATCCTGAAAATTAAGTGTGAAAAAGCTGCCGCGAAAGGCAGCTTTTTTTATATTCTCTCATTCATTTTCTCGACAAATTAAGCAGTTATCCCTGAAAAATTGTATTTTCCTCTCAACATTAATTGACAGACTTTCCCATAGAGCTTGCTTTATACTTGTGAAATAAGAAGGGAAACAACGTGAGGCAAGAAAGGAAGGAGTCAGATGTGAAAATCTATTTAGATGTCATTTGGCTGTTAAACTTTTGTTTTGATGCACTTTTACTTTTGCTCACGGCATTTATGTTAAAACGGCATGTGAAAAAAAGGAGACTGGTAGGCGGAGCGTTCATCGGATCAAGTATTGTCCTTTTGATGTTTACCCCTTTTTCACCGATCGTTGAACATCCGGCTGGGAAGCTGGCTTTTTCAGTTGTAATTGTGATGGTGTCATTTGGCTTTAAGAGATTCCGTTATTTTTTTCAGAATTTGTTTTCCTTTTATTTTGCCACTTTTTTAATGGGAGGGGGAATGATCGGAGCCCATTCTTTGCTGCAGTCACATTCTGTTATTCAAAACGGTGTCATGATGACCAATCAAACTGGGTTTGGAGACCCGATCAGCTGGTTGTTTATTGTTGCCGGATTTCCAGTACTATGGTTTTTTTCTAAGAGAAGAATTGATGATATTGAAACAAAAAACATTCAATATGAGGAACGAGTCGGCGTACAGGCGGACATAGGCGGCCAAACGCTTCACATCAGAGGTTTGATTGATTCGGGCAATCAGCTGTACGATCCGCTCACAAAAACACCGGTCATGATTATTCATATTGATAAGCTGGAACCGATTTTCGGGGCAGCTGAAACGATGATCATTCGGAGCTCAGATCCATTGGAAGCCATCCGGCAGCTCGATGATTCGTTTCGCTTTTTAGATAAACTAAGGCTGATTCCATACAGAGGAGTAGGCCAGCAAAATCAATTGTTACTATGCGTTAAACCTGATCACGTAACGATTATAACGAAAGAAGAAATGGTTTCTGCGGATAAATGCTTAATCGGCATCAGCATAACAAAGCTATCGGCAGATGGGGAGTTTGACGCCATTATTCATCCGAAAATGCTCTCGGGCAAGGCAGTCAAACACGTTTCATAATGGTCGCAAATGTCCGTTACCTATCATACTCAAATGACGTGACATTTAGAAGGGAGAGGAAGATGAAAAAACTGAAATTACGATTGACACACCTTTGGTATAAGCTGCTGATGAAACTCGGCCTGAAAAGCGATGAAGTTTATTACATAGGCGGGAGTGAAGCCCTGCCGCCGCCATTATCTAAGGATGAAGAGCAGGTTCTGTTAATGAAGCTCCCAAGCGGCGATCAGGCGGCTCGCGCCATTTTGATCGAACGCAATTTGCGGCTGGTCGTCTATATCGCCCGTAAATTTGAAAATACGGGAATTAATATAGAGGATTTAATCAGCATCGGCACGATCGGATTAATTAAAGCTGTGAATACGTTTAATCCGGAAAAGAAAATCAAGCTGGCAACCTACGCTTCCCGTTGTATAGAAAACGAAATCCTGATGTATTTAAGGAGAAATAACAAAATCCGTTCTGAAGTTTCCTTTGATGAGCCACTTAATATTGATTGGGACGGCAATGAGCTTTTGCTTTCTGATGTGCTTGGCACTGACGATGACATTATCACAAAAGACATAGAAGCTAATGTAGATAAAAAGCTTTTGAAAAAAGCGCTTGAGCAGCTCAATGAAAGAGAAAAGCAAATCATGGAACTGCGGTTCGGGCTTGTTGGTGAAGAAGAAAAGACACAAAAGGATGTAGCAGATATGATGGGGATTTCTCAGTCCTATATTTCGCGTTTGGAGAAAAGAATTATAAAAAGATTGAGAAAAGAGTTCAACAAAATGGTGTGAAATTTTTTATGGTTATAAACCCCTTGATCTTACAGGGATTTCCTAATTTCGGATGTTTTCTCGTCTGAGTGCAGTGCATATTTTTCCCACCCGAGGAGATACTTAACGTTGTACAGCAGCTCCTGTAGGGAGGGAAAAAAGTGTCGAGAAATAAAGTCGAAATCTGCGGGGTGGATACCTCCAAATTACCAGTACTAAAGAATGAAGAGATGAGAAAGCTGTTTCGGCAGCTGCAGGATGAAGGCGATGATTCAGCAAGAGAAAAGCTTGTAAACGGGAACTTGCGTCTTGTCTTAAGTGTCATTCAAAGATTTAATAACAGAGGAGAGTATGTTGATGACTTATTTCAGGTGGGCTGCATCGGACTAATGAAATCCATTGATAATTTTGACCTAAGCCACAATGTGAAGTTTTCAACATACGCTGTACCTATGATTATCGGAGAGATTCGCAGATATTTACGTGATAATAACCCGATCCGTGTCTCAAGATCACTCCGAGATATCGCTTACAAGGCACTTCAGGTAAGAGAGCGGTTAATCAGTGAGACAAGCAAGGAGCCGACTGCAGAAGACATCGCTAAAGTTCTTGAAGTACCGCATGAAGAAATCGTATTTGCGCTTGATGCCATCCAGGATCCGGTCTCTCTATTTGAACCGATCTATAACGACGGAGGAGATCCGATCTATGTAATGGATCAAATCAGTGATGAGCGCAATAAAGATTCACAATGGATTGAAGAGCTGGCTTTAAAAGAGGGCATGAGAAGGCTGAATGATAGGGAAAAAATGATTTTGAGAAAGAGATTCTTCCAAGGGAAAACACAAATGGAAGTCGCTGAAGAAATCGGGATTTCCCAAGCGCAGGTGTCCAGGCTAGAAAAAGCGGCCATCAAACAAATGAATAAGAACATTCACCAATAATGAAAAGCCTTTAAAACAATATTGTTTTAAAGGCTTTTCTATTGTTTGTATTGTGGACGGTTTACGTTTTGGAAAAAATAAGGTATCCTAGTCCATGCGAAGTTGTACGAAAATTAAAATAATTTCAAGAGGGATAACGAGGAGGACCATGATGAAATTGCAGCTAGACAATGTCTCATTAAAAAGAAATGGAAAATGGATACTGAAAGACATTCATTGGAAAGTCGAAGAAAAGGAGAATTGGGTGCTTTACGGACTGAACGGCGCCGGGAAAACAGCACTGTTGAATATGCTTTGCTCTTATTATTTTCCAACATCAGGCCAGATGCAAGTGCTTGGCCATGAATTTGGCAAAACGGAGCTGGGGGAGAAGCTCAGACGGAAAATCGGCCTCGTCTCAGCAGCACTTCAGCAAAAATTTTATCCAGCGGATTCAGCCTTTGAGATTGCTTTGAGCGGCGCTTACGCTTCAATTGGCTTATATGACACACCAAGTGCTGAAATCAGGGAAAAAGCGATTGGCTTGTTAGAGGCCTTGGGAGCAATTGAATATGCCGATCGCCGCTATGAAACCCTTTCTCAAGGAGAAAAACAACGAGTTTTGATTGCCAGAGCACTAATGGCCGATCCAGAGCTGCTCATACTTGACGAACCAGTCACAGGTTTGGATTTTATTGCCCGGGAAAAACTGTTAGATACGATTACATACATTGCAAACAAAAAAAATGCGCCATCGATCCTTTATGTGACTCATCATGCGGAAGAAATTTTGCCGGTCTTTGACAAAGCCCTTTTGTTAAAACAGGGAGAGGTCTTTACATCGGGTAAAATAAAGGACATGCTTACTGATCAAATACTTTCTGACTTTTTTGATACGCCAATCCATGTCTTATGGAATCAGGATCGGCCGTTTTTAACAAGGGTAAAGCAGACAACGAATGCTTGAACAATATATACTGATTCACCCTTGAAATGCGTTATGAAACTGATGGACACTGAATCATCCCTTTTGCCAGCGGAGGAAAGCGGTGAAACATTCGAAGGACGTCTATTTTTATTGAGCCGTTTCATATTTTATGAAACGGTCTTTTGATGTGTAAGCACGGAAGCGGATCACATTGAATCTAAATAGTCTTATTGTTAAAAATGAGGGGCTTATTCAGCAAACAAAACACTGATGTCTGATCAACATACAATGTGAACGAGGATTGCAGCTGGGACATTGTACGAAAATTGAGCCCGATTTATCGTGAAAAGCAAAAAACAGTGCCAGTGAAATTTCTTGTAGCTGACAAGGTTTAGCCCGCCCGCTCATATACTTGAAAAAAGGCGGAAAAAGGACGTGATGAAATGATCAGCATTTCAGAATTTCAGGTGAAGGATGTCGTGAATGTCTCAAACGGAAAAAAGCTGGGGAGCATTGGAGATATCGATATCAATGTGACGACTGGGAAAATCCAGGCGATCATACTAGGAGGAAATGGGAAAGTTCTCGGATTTTTTGGAAAAGAAGAGGAATTAGTCATTCCGTGGCGAAATATAGTAAAAATCGGGGAAGATGTGATCTTGGTCCGATTAAGTGAACCACATACATAACTTGTTTTTTCAACCGCTGATTGGCAAATGCCGGAAGTCTCATTTCTTCCGGCACATTTCATTTAGAAATATGTAAATAGGCGCTCAACGAATGCAGAAAGTTGTGGTAAAATAAGTGGGAAATTCCGCTTTTTTAATGTTTGTCGAAAGGTTGGATCATCATGAATACATATCACCCATTCAGTCTTACCACACCCTCGACACTCATGATACAAGACTGGGTACGAGCGAATCAAAACAACAGAGAAGTCATTGCCGGATTTACAACGAAAAACGGCGGTGTCAGCCAAAAGCCTTTTGAATCGTTAAATACAGGATTGCACGTTCATGACAAAGATGCAGATGTAGTTAAAAATCGTGAATATATAGCCGATATGTTTAATATTGATTTGCAGTCTTGGGTATTTGCTGATCAGACACATGATCATCGCATTCAGAAAGTGACGCAGAGGGATAGGGGAAGAGGCGCCCGGGAGTATCATACAGCTCTAAAAGCAACGGACGGGCTCTATACCAATGAAAACAATGTGTTTTTGGCATTATGCTTTGCTGATTGTGTGCCTCTTTTCTTTTATGATCCGGTTAAATCGCTTGTCGGGATCGCCCATGCCGGGTGGAAAGGCACTGTCAAACAGATTGGCAGGGAAATGGTGAAGCAATGGACTGAGCAGGAAGGGTCAAATCTCTCAGATATTCATGCTGTTATTGGGCCGTCTATCAGCGGGGCATGCTATACAGTAGACGACCGTGTCTTGGATGCTGTCCGGGCGTTGCCGGTTTCAGCAGACCGTGCCGTGAATCAGACGGGACAGGCACAATATCAGCTTGATCTGAAAGAGCTGAACCGCCTTATATTAATCGACAGCGGTTTGGCAAATGAACAGATTTCTGTCAGCGGTTTATGTACGGAAAGTGAGCCCTCTCTTTTCTTTTCTCACCGCCGCGATCAGGGGAAAACTGGACGGATGATGTCCTTTATCGGAATGAAGGAGGCATAAAGATCTTGCGTGTTGTTGATCATTTACGACATATAAACGAACGAATAAACGAAGCATGTAACAGATCGGGCCGCAGCTCCGATGAAGTTACGATTATTGCAGTCACTAAATATGTATCACCTGAAAGAGCACAGGAGGCGGTGGATGCGGGCATTACCTGCCTCGGAGAAAATCGGGATGCGGAATTGCTCCGCAAACAGGAACTGATCAACGGGAATCCGGAATGGCATTTTATCGGCAGTCTACAGTCAAGAAAAGCTAAAGCTGTCGTCAATTCGGTTTCTTATATCCATTCCTTAGACCGGCTCTCATTAGCGAAAGAAATTGAAAAACGGGCGGAAGGTACTGTCCAATGTTTTGTGCAGGTCAATACCTCTCTTGAGCCCTCTAAACACGGCATGAAAAAAGAAGAAGTGATTCCATTTATACAGGAGCTTTCCGGTTTTGAGCACGTCGTTGTGGCCGGGCTGATGACAATGGCTCCGCTGACTGATGACCAAGATCAGATCAGAAGCTGTTTCAGAGCGCTGAGAGAGCTCCGTGACCAGGTCCAGGAGCTGAAACAGCCTAACGCTCCGTGTACTGAACTGTCGATGGGCATGTCAAATGATTTTGAAATTGCAATTGAAGAAGGAGCTACTTATATTAGAATCGGCTCATCGTTAGTCGGAAATGAAACAGGGGGTGTACAGCAATGAGTATGAAAAACAAACTGAAAAACTTTTTCTCGATAGATGATGAAGAATACGAATATGAATATATTGAGACAGATCGGGAACCTCATGAAGAAAATGAACAAAAAGAAAAGCCTGCTTACAATGCAAACAAACCTGCGGGCAAACAGAATGTAGTAAGCTTGCAAAGTGTTCAAAAATCCTCTAAAGTGGTGTTGAGTGAGCCGCGCGTTTATGCGGAAGCACAGGAAATAGCCGACCATTTGAAGAACCGGCGGGCAGTTGTCGTCAATCTTCAGCGGATACAGCATGACCAGGCTAAGCGGATTGTTGACTTTTTGAGCGGAACCGTTTATGCCATTGGCGGCGATATTCAGCGAATCGGCTCGGACATTTTTCTTTGCACGCCTGAAAATGTAGACGTATCAGGCACAATTTCTGAGCTCATATCTGAAGACGAACATCAGAGGTGGTAAAGCGAGATGATCCTTTATCAAGTTTTTTCGGTTTTAGCTTTATTAATCAAAATATACTCATTTGCCTTGATCATATATATTTTTATGTCATGGGTGCCGAGTACAAGGGAAACGGCAGTCGGGCGTTTTTTAGCTTCGATTTGCGAACCATATCTCGAACCGTTCAGAAAAATCATCCCTCCGATCGCAATGCTGGATATTTCACCAATCGTAGCTATCATTGTGCTTCAATTTGCGTCACTTGGCTTGTGGGGGCTTTATCGCATGATTGTATTTTAATTGTGACAGTTTGATAGGGGCTTGGCAACAGCCAAGCCTCTTTACATAGAAGGGAAAGACGATGAGCGATATTTATCAGCACTTCAGAAAAGACGAGCGGGCCTTTATTGATCATGCGCTCGAATGGAAAAGTATTGTCCAGGAGCAATATCGGATGAAGCTGACCGACTTCTTAGATCCCCGAGAGCAGGTCATCCTCTCTGCTGTTACGGGGCAAACGGACGTCGGGGTTGCTTTTTCCGGCGGATATGACCGAGCGGAACGAAAACGGGCCATTCTCTATCCGGAGTACATCACGCCGGAAGAATCAGATTTTGAACTGCAGGCATTTCACGTCCGTTATGCTGAAAAATTTGTCTCAGTAGATCACCGATCTCTGCTTGGCGCATTAATGGGCATAGGTTTAAAACGACAAAAATTCGGTGACATCGTGTTTTCTGAGACATCAGTGCAATTGATTGTCTCAGCCGATATCGCTGATTTTGTGGCTGCACAGCTGACCCAAGCAGGAAAAGCGGCGGTCAGCTTAGAGAAAATTGACTTGTCAGACCTTAACATTCCAGCAGTTGATGTCGAAATAAGAGATGACACGGTTTCTTCTTTAAGGCTTGACGCCGTCTGCGCCTCTGTGAGCAGGCAATCCCGCCAGAAATCACAAACGCTCGTGAAAAACGGGCTCGTCAAAGTGAACTGGAAGGTAGTTGAAGATCCTTCATATTTGGTGGCGGAAGGGGACATGCTGTCTATCAGAGGCTTTGGCCGCTGCAGCTTAACAAAAATCGAAGGAAAAACCAAAAAAGACAAGTGGAGAGTTACGTTTGAACGACAAAAATAGTCGTTTTTTCAGTTTTTTTCTCCATCTGTGCGAAATTTGTTTTATAATGTGAACTAGATAACTGTACTGAAATGTAAAAATGGAGGTGGCATGATGCCATTAACGCCAAATGATATTCACAACAAGACATTTACAAAAAGTTTTCGCGGATATGATGAAGATGAAGTAAATGAATTTCTAGCACAAGTCCGAAAAGATTACGAAATTGTTCTTCGGAAGAAAACAGAGCTTGAAGCGAAAGTCAATGAGCTCGATGAAAGAATCGGTCACTTTGCTAATATTGAAGAAACGCTGAATAAATCGATTTTAGTTGCTCAAGAGGCAGCTGAAGACGTAAAACGCAATTCTCAAAAAGAAGCAAAGCTGATCGTTCGGGAAGCAGAGAAAAACGCTGATCGCATTATCAACGAATCTTTATCAAAATCAAGAAAAATCGCCATGGAAATTGAAGAGCTGAAAAAACAGTCTAAAGTATTCAGAACACGTTTCCAAATGCTAATTGAAGCTCAGCTCGATCTTCTGAAAAATGACGATTGGGATCATTTGCTCGAGTATGAAGTCGATGCAGTCTTTGACGAAAAGGAATAAATTCTCTGAGTATCTTGACATATTCTTAGCTTGTCGAATATAATACGTTCATAAATTCAGATGAAAAGACGGTTGAAAGGGACAGTCATGTTTCCTTCAGGCCTTCATAGCGACCCGGAGATGGTGAGAGTCCGGGATGGCCGGAATCATGTAGATCAGCCCTTAAGTTTCCTTTCTGAACTCACAGTAGGTTAGGACGTTCATCACGTTACGATGCTCGAGTGGAAAAAGCGTATGTTAGCTTTTTCTAAAAGGGTGGTACCGCGAGATAAGCTTTCTCGTCCCTTATGGGATGAGAGGGCTTTTTTTATTTTCTGAAAAAATGCAGTGGAGGAATGAAAATGGATTTTAAAGATACGCTCTTAATGCCGAAAACGGATTTCCCGATGCGTGGAAATTTGCCCAACCGTGAGCCTGACATTCAAAAGAAATGGGAGGAAGAGGATATCTATCGTCTTGTACAGGAACGGACGAAAGACCGCCCGAAATTTGTTTTGCATGACGGACCTCCGTATGCAAACGGCGATATCCATATGGGCCATGCACTTAACAAGATACTGAAGGACTTTATTGTCCGCTACAAATCAATGAGCGGCTACAATGCACCGTATGTACCGGGCTGGGATACACACGGATTGCCAATTGAAACAGCTCTTACAAAAAACAAAAAAGTAAACCGCAAAGAAATGTCAGTAGCGGAATTTCGCAAGCTGTGTGAAGAGTACGCTTGGAAACAAATCGAAGGACAGCGTGAGCAGTTTAAACGTCTTGGTGTCCGCGGTGATTGGGAAAATCCGTATGTGACATTAAAACCGGAATACGAAGCGCAGCAAATTCGCGTATTTGGTGAAATGGCAAAACGAGGCTACATTTACAAAGGCCTTAAACCAGTTAACTGGTCACCTTCAAGTGAGTCAGCTTTGGCCGAAGCAGAGATTGAATATCAAGATAAACGTTCAGCATCTATTTATGTTGCTTTCAATGTAAAAGACGGAAAAGGCGTACTTGAAAACGGCGAGCGTATTATTATCTGGACAACAACGCCTTGGACAATTCCGGCGAACCTCGGGATTTCAGTTCATCCTGATTTTGAGTACAGCGTGGTGGCAACAGGTGAAGACCGCTTTGTCGTAGCCAGTGATTTAGTCGAAAGTGTAGCCTCTGCATGCGGATTTGATCAATATGAAGTGACGAGAACGATCAAAGGGAAACACCTTGAGAACATTATCGCAGAACACCCGCTGTATGGCAGAGACTCTCTCGTTATGCTTGGCGAACACGTCACAACTGATGCCGGAACAGGCTGTGTTCATACAGCGCCGGGACACGGGGAAGATGACTTCATCATCGGCCAGAAATATGGCTTAGATGTGTTATGCCCAGTTGATGCAAAAGGTGTCATGACAAGTGAAGCTCCAGGCTTTGAAGGCATGTTTTATGATGATGCGAACAAAGTAATCACACAGCAGCTTGATGAAAAAGGCGCGCTTGTAAAACTTGAATTCATTACTCACTCTTACCCGCACGATTGGAGAACAAAAAAACCAACCATTTTCAGAGCGACAGCACAATGGTTTGCGTCAATTAAAGACTTCAGATCAGACCTGCTGGATGCCATTAAAGAAACAAAATGGGTTCCTGAATGGGGCGAGCAGCGTTTGCACAATATGGTTCGTGACCGCGGAGACTGGTGTATTTCCAGACAGCGTGCATGGGGCGTGCCGATTCCGGTATTTTATGCTGAGAACGGAGAGCCGATTATTACAGATGAAACCATTGAACACGTTTCTGAATTGTTTAGACAGCACGGATCAAACATTTGGTTTGAAAAAGAAGCGAAAGATCTTCTTCCGGAAGGATTTACACATCCTGGAAGTCCGAACGGCACATTTACGAAAGAACAGGACATCATGGATGTTTGGTTTGATTCAGGATCTTCTCATCAAGCGGTGCTTGAAGAGCGTGATGATCTCGTTCGCCCAGCTGATTTATATCTAGAAGGATCTGACCAATATCGCGGCTGGTTTAATTCATCTCTTTCTACATCAGTGGCTGTAACAGGGAAAGCGCCATATAAAGGTGTACTCAGCCATGGATTCGCACTGGATGGAGAAGGACGCAAGATGAGTAAATCAATCGGTAACGTTGTTGTTCCGGCTAAAGTTATGAAACAGCTTGGTGCTGACATCTTGAGATTATGGGTATCCTCAGTTGATTATCAGGCAGATGTTCGCGTGTCTGACGCTATTTTAAAACAGGTGGCTGAAGTATACCGTAAAATCCGCAATACGTTCCGATTCCTTCATGGCAACCTATTCGATTTTGATCCAAAAACGAATGCGGTAGCTGTCGAAGATCTTCGTGAAGTGGATCAATACATGTTGATTAAACTGAACAAATTGATTGATAAAGTGAAAAAAGCGTATGATGAGTACGAATTTGCGGTTGTGTATCACAGCATCCATAATTTCTGTACAATCGAATTGAGCTCATTCTATCTTGATTTCGCAAAAGATGTTGTTTACATCGAGCATGCGGATCATCCGGACAGACGCAGCATGCAGACAGTCTTTTATGAAACGCTTCTTGCGTTAGTGAAGCTTACGGCGCCTATTCTTTCTCATACGGCTGATGAATTATGGTCTCATTTAACATTCGTTGAAGAGCAAAGCGTTCAGCTTACAGATATGCCGGAAACAATCACGGTTCCAAACAGCGAAGCGACAGAAGATAAATTTGACCGCTTTATGGTTTTCCGTAATGATGTGCTAAAAGCGTTGGAAACTGCGCGGAATGAAAAAATTATCGGGAAATCAATGGAAGCCAGCCTGAAACTGTATCCAAACAAAGAAAACCAAGAGCTATTAGCTTCCATTAAAGAAAATCTTTCTCAGCTGTTTATTGTTTCTGAACTCGCAATCAATGAAGAAAATGAAGCGCCGGACGATGCGCAAAGCTTTGCGACAGGCAAAATCGCTGTCGAGAAAGCAGAAGGCGAAATGTGTGAGAGATCCCGTGTGATTTCAAAAGATGTCGGTGCAAATCCGAAATATCCTACACTTTCACTGCGAAACGCTGAAATCGTTGAAAAATATTATCAAAAATAACATAGAAGAGCCCGGCGAATGCCGGGCTTTTTTGTGCCAAGAGTGACATCGTTTAGAACGGCAGGAAAAATCTTATGGGCTTTAGATCATCATTCACAGGCAACACTATAGGTACTACGTTAAGAGCAGGAGTTGTGATGGAATGAATGATCAACTGACCGCAATTTATACGGAACTTCTTCTTACGAAAGAAGAATTACAGTCGAGATTATTTGAGTATTCTTGCTTTCAGGCTTCAACAAGCCCGCAAGCAGCAATCAATCATAAACAAAAAGCAACTCTGATCTATCACATTAAAGAAGAGCTTCAAGACGTTCTCCTCGCATTGTCCAAAATCGAAAACGGCACATTTGGATACTGCGAAGAAACAGGAGCTTCCATTCCGATTTCGAAGCTTGCAGTGCTGCCGACTGCCCGCACTGCAGACGATTTTCTTTACTCTGTCCAATTTGAAAAAAAAACGCTTCCACTGTGGAAATCATCGGATATCGAATATGGTCAGGCGCTGTATGAATAACAGCGTTTGGCCGGTTAATATGCCTGATATTTCTTTACTCCAGTGCTTTTTATTGATAAAATGCATAATGGACTAAAGTAACCGTAAACGGGAGGAACGTTTGTGCTGTATTATGTAATCGCACTTCTTATTATTGCAGCCGATCAATTGACAAAATGGCTTGTCGTTAAAAACATGGAGCTGGGACAAAGCATCCCGATCATTGATCAGGTATTCTATATCACCTCTCATCGCAATACGGGTGCTGCATGGGGGATATTAGCCGGTCAGATGTGGTTTTTCTACCTCATTACTACTGCGGTTATGATTGGCATTGTTTATTACATACAACGTTACACAAAAGGACAAAGGCTTCTTGGCGTTGCCCTCGGACTAATGCTTGGCGGTGCCATCGGCAACTTCATAGATCGGGCTGTCAGACAGGAAGTTGTAGATTTTATCCACGTCATCATTGTTGATTACAATTACCCGATTTTTAACATCGCGGACTCTTCACTATGCGTCGGCGTCATGCTTTTATTTATACAAATGCTGTTGGACAGCGGGAAAAAGAAAAAGGAGCAAGAGCATGAATCAAATTGATATAACCGCTACAGAAGAACAAAAAAGTGAGCGGATTGATAAATTTCTGGCATCGACTGAAAATGATTGGTCAAGAACCCAGGTGCAGCAATGGGTGAAAGACGGGCACGTTATCGTGAACGGAAACCCTGTAAAAGCGAATTATAAAATTCAGGCGGGTGATCAGGTGACTGTCACTATACCTGAGCCTGAAGCGCTCGACGTACTGGCAGAACCTATGGATCTGGATGTTTACTATGAAGATCAGGATGTGCTGGTCGTCAATAAACCTCGCGGAATGGTCGTACATCCGGCTCCCGGTCATCTCACGGGCACACTTGTAAACGGCCTTATGGCTCATTGTACGGACCTGTCCGGCATTAATGGCGTGATGCGTCCAGGGATCGTTCACAGAATCGATAAGGATACGTCCGGTTTATTGATGGTGGCGAAAAACGATATGGCACATGAGTCACTAGTAAACCAATTGGTCAATAAAACAGTCACGCGGAAATATACGGCGGTTGTCCATGGACTTATTTCTCATGATGATGGCACAATTGACGCGCCGATCGGACGGGATAAAAAAGACCGTCAAAGCATGACTGTGACGCGTGATGGAAAAAATGCTGTCACCCATTTTCATGTGCTGGAGCGTTTTCAGGATTTTTCGTTGGTGGAATGCCAGCTTGAAACAGGAAGGACGCACCAAATTCGTGTTCATATGAAATATATCGGATTCCCATTAGCAGGCGATCCAAAATACGGTCCGAGAAAAACAATCGATTTTAACGGTCAGGCTCTTCACGCCGGAATTTTAGGTTTCGATCATCCCCGCACTGGCGAATATATCGAATTTGAAGCGCCGCTTCCGGAGGATATGGCAGAATTAATCGAAAACCTTAGAAGAAATGGTTGACAGACTATTTCTTTTCTGAAATAATAAACGCAGCTGAATAGATTCTTTAAAACAGTCCAGAGAGGCTGAGAAGGATAACGGATAGACTGGGATGCGTGTATATGCGCGCACCTTGTCCCAAAACCCCTCTATGCTCTGGCAGGAGGGGTTTTTTCTTCTATATAAATAGTGAGGTGTCACACATTGAATCAAAAAGCTGTCATTCTCGACGAACAGGCAATCAGACGGGCGCTGACCAGAATTGCTCACGAAATGATCGAACGCAACAAAGGAATGAATAACTGCATCCTTGTCGGCATCAAGACGAGAGGGATTTACTTGGCAAAGCGTCTTGCGGAACGAATCGAACAGATTGAAGGGAACCCTGTCACAGTCGGTGAGATTGATATTACTCTTTACAGAGACGATCTTACTAAAAAAACGAGCAACGAAGAGCCTCTTGTGAAAGGCGCGGATATTCCGGTAAACATCACAGACCAAAAAGTCATTCTCGTTGACGATGTCCTGTATACAGGCAGAACGGTCAGAGCAGGTATGGATGCGCTTGTTGATGTGGGCAGACCTTCCTCCATTCAGCTGGCTGTGCTAGTTGACAGAGGGCATCGGGAGCTTCCGATTCGAGCGGATTATATCGGAAAAAACATCCCGACATCAAAGGCTGAAAAGGTTATGGTTCAGCTTGATGAAGTAGACCGAAACGATCTCGTCGCTATTTACGAAAATGAATAATAGATCACCTTTTTAAGGGCAATCCAGAGAGGTTGCAAAGAGGTGCACTACAAAGTCCCGAAAGTATTCGGCAGGTCTTTGTATGCCTCTTTGCGTAAAAATGAGCAAAGAGGTTTTTTTATACAGTCATTGAGTCATCCTAAAATGAACGTCAACGATCAGGGGGAAATCAACATGAGTAAGAAAAAAGTGAATTTAGGAATCAGGGATGTCCCGACACCTTTCTCTTGGGTTACATTCAGCTTGCAGCATTTGTTTGCGATGTTTGGTTCAACGATTTTAGTTCCGAAGCTGGTCGGAATGAGTCCTGCGGTAGCCCTGGTGACAAGCGGCATCGGAACACTTGCTTATCTTCTTATTACAAAAGGGCAAATTCCGGCGTATCTCGGTTCATCGTTTGCCTTTATTTCTCCAATCATACTGGTAAAAGCGACCGGCGGTCCGGGCGCGGCAATGGTCGGAGCGTTTCTGGCAGGATTAGTGTATGGACTGATTGCCTTATTGATCAGACAGCTTGGAACAGGATGGCTGATGAAAATTCTTCCGCCTGTAGTCGTAGGACCTGTCATTATCGTCATCGGGCTGGGGCTTGCGAGCACCGCGGTAAACATGGCGATGTATGCTGATCCGAATGCGAGTGAATTGGTCTACAGCTTAAAGCATTTCAGTGTCGCAGGCGTTACGCTGGCGATCACGATTATTTGCGCGATTTTCTTACGAGGGTTTCTGAGCTTGATTCCGGTTTTGATCGGAATCATCGGCGGATACTTGTTTGCCCTTACTCAAGGGATTGTCAATTTCCAGCCAGTGCTTGACGCAAAATGGTTTGCAGTGCCTGAGTTTATCATCCCGTTCAAAGACTATTCACCGGCAGTAACACTCGGCATTGCAGCGGCTATGGTTCCTGTCGCGTTTGTGACGATGTCGGAGCATATCGGCCACCAAATGGTGCTGAGCAAAGTTGTTGGACAAGATTTCATTAAAAAACCGGGACTGCATCGCTCCATTATGGGTGACAGCGTAGCGACAATCCTTGCTTCCTTGATCGGCGGTCCTCCGACAACAACTTACGGAGAAAACATTGGCGTACTGGCCATCACAAGAGTATTCAGCGTTTTTGTTATCGGCGGCGCGGCAGTGATTGCACTTTGCTTTGGTTTTATCGGCAAAATTTCAGCGCTGATCAGCTCAGTGCCGTCAGCGGTTATGGGAGGCGTTTCCTTCCTCCTGTTTGGAATCATCGCTTCGAGCGGTCTGAGAATGCTGATTGATAACAAAATTGATTATGAAAACAACAGAAACCTTATTATCACATCGGTGATCCTAGTGATCGGTGTAGGAGGCGCTTTTATTCAAGTGTCTCAAGGAGGATTCCAAGTGTCAGGCATGGCGCTTGCGGCAATCGTAGGTGTCATCTTAAACCTGATTCTTCCGCAAGCGAAGGAAGAGCAGGCAGACACTTCTGAACAACATCATATCTAAAACCTTTTAATGAAAGTCCAGAGAGGCTTGGAAGGGTTATGAAGAGAAGGAAGCTTTGATGCTGCCCTCTATTAACCACACCCCGAGTCTATCTAAGACCGGGGTTTTTTTCAGCCTAAAAGTTGAAATGAGAGGGGAAAAAATATGAAGCATTTAACGACGATGAGCGAACTCAGTATTGAGGAAATCAAAGATTTGCTTCAAACAGCACAAAACCTCAAAAACGGAAAAACAAATAATCAGCTTTCAGGAACATTTGCAGCAAATCTGTTTTTTGAACCAAGTACGAGAACGCGATTCAGCTTTGAAGTCGCGGAAAAAAAGCTCGGTATGAATGTGTTGAATCTGGATGGAACAAGCACAAGTGTGCAAAAAGGCGAAACCTTATATGACACGATCCGAACGCTCGAATCAATCGGTGTGGATGTGTGTGTGATCAGGCACAATGAGGATGAGTACTATAAAGAGCTTGTCAGCCAGATAAACATTCCCATTTTGAATGCGGGAGATGGATGCGGCCAGCACCCGACACAATCCTTGCTTGATTTAATGACAATTTATGAAGAGTTCCATACCTTCAACGGGCTTACCGTCTCCATTCACGGCGATATCAAGCACAGCAGAGTGGCTAGATCAAACGCGGAAGTCCTGACTAGACTAGGAGCCCACGTCTTGTTTTCCGGTCCTGCGGAATGGCAGGATGAAGAAAATCCATTCGGCACATATGTTTCGATAGATGAAGCAATTGCGTCTTCCGATGTCGTCATGCTGTTGCGCATTCAAAATGAAAGGCATCAGTCCGCTGTCAGTCAGGACGGTTATTTAAATCAATACGGCTTGACCATAGAACGGGCTGAGCGTCTGAAACAGCATGCGATTATTATGCACCCGGCTCCGGTAAACAGAGGAGTGGAGATTGATGACAGCTTAGTAGAAAGTAAAAAATCAAGAATCTTCAAACAAATGAAAAATGGTGTATTTATCAGAATGGCAGTGATACAGCGTGCCTTACAAACCAAAGTGAAAAGAGGAGAAGCAGCGTATGTCATATCTCATTAAAAACGGCTGGATACTTAACGAAAACGGTGAAAGAACAGAAGCGGACCTTCGAGTGACAGGAGAAATCATCTCAGAAATCGGCAAGCTTGACGCAGCTGAGGGAGAAACGGTCATTGATGCAAAAGGATTGCTCGTTTCACCTGGGTTTGTTGATCTCCACGTCCACTTCAGAGAGCCGGGCGGAGAGAAAAAAGAAACCATTGAAACCGGCGCAAAAGCAGCAGCGCGCGGCGGTTACACAACAGTAGCAGCAATGCCGAATACGCGGCCGGTTCCTGATACGAAGGAGCAGATGGAATGGGTGCAAAACCGTATTAACGAAACAGCATGCGTCAGAGTGCTTCCATATGCATCCATTACGATCAGACAAATCGGTGATGAGATGACAAACTTTGAAGCTTTAAAAGAAGCCGGGGCTTTTGCCTTTACAGATGACGGCGTCGGTATACAGACAGCAGGAATGATGTATGAAGCGATGAAACGGGCTGCAGCAATTGATAAAGCGGTTGTTGCGCATTGCGAAGACAACTCCTTAATTTACGGAGGAAGCGTTCATGAAGGGGTGTTCTCCAAAAAGAACGGACTCGACGGCATTCCTTCTGTGTGTGAATCGGTTCATATTGCCCGCGATGTGTTACTGGCTGAGGCGGCAAACTGCCATTACCACGTTTGCCATATCAGTACGAAAGAATCTGTCAGAGTCGTACGTGATGCGAAAAAAGCAGGAATCAGAGTGACAGCAGAAGTGACGCCACACCATTTGCTGCTTTGTGAGGAAGACATTCCGGGACTGGACACAAATTATAAAATGAATCCCCCTCTTCGCAGTGCGGAAGACAGAGCAGCTTTAATCAAAGGCCTTTTAGACGGAACAATTGATTTTATCGCAACAGATCATGCACCACATACAGAAGAAGAGAAAAATACAGAAATGAAGCTGGCGCCCTTCGGAATTGTCGGCTTAGAAACAGCATTTCCGCTCCTATACACACATTTTGTCAAAAATGGCAGCTGGTCGTTAAAGCAGCTGATTGATTATATGACAATTAAACCATGTGAAGCGTTCGCTCTCCCATACGGAACAATAAAACCGGGGCAAGCTGCTGACATTACATTAATTGATTTAGAAAAAGAAGCAGTTATAAACAAAGAGACATTTTTATCAAAAGGAAAAAATACACCTTTCAACGGCATCAGCTGCACCGGCTGGCCGGTCGCTACAATGGCAGCGGGGAAACTTGCTTATGAAGAAGGGAGACTTATCAAATGAAAAGACGATTAGTACTGGAAAACGGAGCGGTATTCGAGGGAGAAGCCTTCGGAAGCTTAGAGCACAGCATGGGAGAAGTCGTTTTTAACACTGGAATGACAGGCTATCAGGAAATTTTGTCTGATCCTTCTTACTGCGGGCAGATCGTCACATTAACGTATCCACTTATCGGAAATTACGGCATCAACCGTGATGATTTTGAATCCATTACACCTTTTGTAAAAGGGCTGATCGTCAAAGAATTATGTGAACTTCCTTCCAATTGGCGTTCAGCATACACATTAGACGAGTATTTAAAAATGAAAAATATTCCGGGACTGCAGGGAATAGACACGAGAAAGCTGACAAGAATGATCCGCACGGCGGGCGCGCTAAAAGGAACGTTTGCTTCACCTGATGAAGAGGTTGAAGCAGTACTGAAAAGATTGAACGAAACGGAACTGCCGAGAAATCAAGTCTCCCAAGTATCTGCCAAAACAGCATATCCGAGTCCGGGAAGAGGCAAACGCATTGTCTTGGTCGATTTTGGCATGAAGCACGGGATTTTAAGAGAGCTGAACAAACGGAAATGTGACGTTATCGTTGTGCCTTACAACGTTACAGCGGAAGAGGTGCTTCAGCTGAAACCAGACGGCATTATGCTTTCTAACGGACCTGGAGACCCGAAAGATGTGCCTGAAGCGATTGAAATGATTAAAGGTGTTCTCGGAAAAGTGCCATTATTCGGAATATGTCTCGGCCATCAGTTATTCGCGCTGGCGTGCGGAGCGAATACTGAAAAAATGAAATTCGGCCACAGGGGCTCAAACCACCCGGTAAAAGAGCTGGCTACCGGAAAAGTCGCGTTAACATCTCAAAATCACGGCTATACAGTGTCCTCCATCAGCGAAACAGAACTGGAAGTGACGCATATCGCAATTAACGACGATACGATTGAAGGGCTGAAGCATAAAACACTTCCGGCATTTACGGTTCAATATCATCCCGAAGCTTCACCTGGCCCTGAGGATGCCAACCATCTATTTGACAGATTCATCGACATGATTGACACAACAGAGAAAGAAGGGGAAGCGGTATGCCAAAACGCGTAGACATTAACAAAATTTTAGTAATCGGATCTGGGCCGATCATCATCGGCCAAGCTGCAGAATTTGACTATGCGGGAACACAAGCCTGTCTTGCTTTGAAAGAAGAAGGCTATGAAGTCATCCTTGTCAACTCAAACCCGGCCACGATCATGACAGATACAGAAATGGCTGACCGGGTTTACATCGAACCGCTCACACCGGAATTTCTAACACGAATCATCAGAAAAGAGCGCCCAGATGCCATTCTTCCTACTCTCGGAGGCCAAACCGGTTTGAATCTTGCGGTTGAGCTTTCTGAAAGAGGCGTGCTGGAAGAGTGCGGCGTCGAAGTGCTTGGCACGAAGCTGTCTGCGATTCAGCAGGCTGAAGACCGCGACTTGTTCAGAACATTAATGAACGAATTGAATGAACCAGTGCCTGAAAGTGAGATCATCCACTCTCTGGAGGAAGCAGAAAACTTCGTCAGTCAAATTGGATTCCCTGTCATTGTCCGCCCGGCATATACATTAGGCGGAACAGGCGGAGGCATCTGCTCGAATGAAGCCGAGCTGAAAGAAATTGTTGAGAACGGCTTAAAATTAAGCCCTGTTCACCAATGTCTGCTTGAAAAAAGCATTGCCGGCTATAAAGAAATCGAGTATGAAGTCATGAGAGACAGTCAGGATCACGCCATTGTCGTCTGTAATATGGAGAATATTGATCCAGTCGGAATCCACACTGGAGACAGTATTGTTGTCGCGCCGAGCCAAACGCTCAGCGACCGGGAATATCAGCTCTTAAGGAATGTGTCGTTAAAACTGATCCGCGCGCTTGGAATTGAAGGTGGATGTAACGTACAGCTCGCTTTAGATCCAGACAGCTTCCAATACTACATTATTGAAGTGAATCCGCGTGTCAGCCGTTCATCTGCCCTTGCTTCAAAAGCGACGGGATATCCGATTGCAAAGCTCGCCGCTAAAATCGCAGTCGGCCTTTCGTTAGATGAAATGATGAACCCTGTGACAGGAAAAACATATGCAGCATTTGAACCGGCTCTTGACTATGTCGTCTCCAAAATTCCGCGCTGGCCGTTTGATAAGTTTGAATCAGCAAACAGAAAGCTAGGCACGCAAATGAAAGCGACGGGAGAGGTCATGGCGATCGGCCGCACGCTTGAGGAGTCATTACTGAAGGCTGTGCGTTCACTGGAAGCGGATGTGTATCATCTTGAGCTGAAGGATGCCGCCGACATTTCCGATGAGCTGTTGGAAAAACGAATCAAAAAGGCCGGTGACGAACGCTTATTCTACTTAGCTGAGGCATATAGAAGAGGCTACACCGTAAAAGACCTTCATGAATTTTCCGCGATCGATGTCTTCTTCTTGCATAAGCTATTCGGAATCGTGCAGTTTGAAAAAGAACTGAAGGCAAAAGCGGGGGATCCGAACGTACTGAGACAGGCAAAAGAATTTGGATTCTCTGATAAGTACATCAGCCGTGAGTGGAAAATGAAAGAATCGGAGCTTTACAGCTTAAGAAAACAAGCGGGAATTACACCGGTATTCAAAATGGTAGATACATGCGCGGCCGAATTTGAATCAGAAACGCCATACTTCTACAGCACATACGAAGAAGAAAATGAGTCTGTCGTTACGGATAAGAAAAGTGTGATCGTGCTTGGCTCCGGTCCGATTCGAATCGGTCAGGGTGTTGAGTTCGACTATGCGACTGTTCACTCTGTGTGGGCAATTAAACAGGCAGGCTATGAAGCCATTATTGTCAATAACAATCCGGAAACCGTTTCAACTGATTTCAGTATCTCAGACAAGCTGTACTTTGAACCGCTCACAATTGAAGATGTCATGCACATCATTGACCTCGAACAGCCAATGGGCGTTGTCGTGCAATTCGGCGGGCAAACTGCCATTAATCTTGCGGACGAGCTTTCTGCACGCGGTGTAAACATCCTTGGGACTTCGTTAGAAGATATAGATCGTGCAGAAGACCGGGATAAATTTGAGCAAGCGCTTGGAGACCTTGGTGTGCCGCAGCCGCTTGGCAAAACAGCGACATCAGTGGATCAGGCGGTAAGGATCGCGGGTGATATCGGTTATCCGGTTCTGGTGCGCCCTTCCTATGTACTGGGCGGCCGGGCAATGGAGATTGTATATCAAGAAGAAGAACTGCTTCATTATATGACAAATGCAGTCAAAATCAATCCGCAGCACCCTGTGTTAATTGACAGGTATTTAACAGGGAAAGAAATTGAAGTGGACGCCATATCTGATGGTGAAACAGTTGTCATCCCGGGTATTATGGAGCACATTGAACGTGCCGGTGTTCACTCCGGAGACTCAATCGCTGTTTATCCGCCTCAATCTCTCACAGAGGACATTAAGAAAAAAATCGAACAATACACGATCGCACTTGCTAAAGGGCTGAACATTGTCGGTTTGCTCAATATTCAATTCGTCTTATCACAAGGCGAGGTGTACGTGCTCGAAGTAAATCCGAGATCAAGCAGAACTGTACCGTTCTTAAGCAAAATCACGGGTATCCCAATGGCAAATCTCGCAACAAAAGTCATTCTCGGACAAAAGCTGGCGGCGTTTGGCTATACAGAGGGCCTTCAGCCTGAACAGCAGGGTGTATTTGTAAAAGCGCCGGTCTTTTCCTTCGCCAAGCTGAGAAGAGTGGACATTACGTTAGGGCCTGAAATGAAATCAACTGGTGAGGTCATGGGGAAAGATTCCACTCTAGAAAAGGCGCTCTATAAAGCCCTGATTGCTTCAGGCATTCAAATCCCGAACTACGGTTCCGTGCTTTTAACAGTGGCTGATAAAGACAAAGAAGAAGGACTTGCCATTGCTAAGCGGTTCCATGCGATTGGCTATAACATTTTAGCGACGGAAGGAACGGCAGGGCGTTTAAAAGAAGCTTCCATTCCAGCTAAGGTCGTCGGGAAAATCGGACAGGACGGACCGAATCTGCTTGATGTGATCAGAAACGGAGAAGCACAGTTTGTCATCAATACGCTGACAAAAGGAAAACAGCCGGCAAGAGACGGCTTTCGAATCAGACGTGAATCGGTAGAAAACGGTGTTGCCTGTTTAACATCTTTAGATACGGCAGAAGCGATATTGAGAGTGCTGGAAAGCATGACATTCCGTGCTGACCAAATGCCGACAGTCAACACAAATCAGGAGGCGGCAGTCACTATATGAAAAAAGCGTATTTGACAGTATGTTCTAACCAGCAAATTGCAGACCGGGTGTATCAAATGGTTCTGAAAGGGGAGCTTGTCCAAGGGTTTACAACCCCGGGACAGTTCCTTCACCTTAAAGTGAGTGAAGCGGTTACGCCTCTTTTGAGAAGGCCGATCAGCATCGCGGATGTCAACTTTGAAAAAAATGAAGTCACCATCATTTACCGAGTAGATGGAGAAGGAACAAGGCTTTTATCGCTGAAGCACCAGGAAGAGCTTGTGGATGTCCTCGGACCTTTGGGGAATGGCTTTCCTGTTAATGAAATCCAATCCGGAAAGACGGCTTTGCTGGTAGGAGGCGGTGTTGGTGTGCCCCCTCTCCAAGAGCTGTCGAAACGCTTGAATGAAAAAGGGGTTAAGGTCATCCACGTTTTAGGATTCCAATCGGCAAAGGATGTTTTTTACGAAGAAGAATGCCGGCAGTATGGAGACGCGTATGTGGCGACAGCCGATGGGAGCTACGGGGAAACCGGGTTTGTCACCGATGTGATCAAACAGAAAAATCTGGCGTTTGACATTCTCCTCAGCTGCGGGCCGACACCGATGCTGAGGGCGTTAAAACAAGAATATGCCCATAAAGAAGTTTATCTGTCCATGGAGGAACGAATGGGCTGCGGAATCGGCGCATGCTTCGCGTGTGTGTGCCATACAAACGAAAGTGAGACATCGTACGTCAAAGTATGTCTCGACGGGCCTGTATTTAAAGCTCAGGAGGTGGTGCTGTAATGCTAGAGGTGAAATTGCCGGGACTTGATTTGAAAAATCCAATCATTCCAGCCTCAGGCTGCTTCGGTTTTGGAAAAGAGTTTGCGCGTTTTTATGATTTATCTTGTCTCGGAGCGATCATGATCAAAGCTACGACAAAAGAGCCTCGCTTTGGTAATCCGACACCGAGGGTAGCTGAGACTGGCGCTGGAATGATCAATGCGATCGGCCTCCAAAATCCCGGGCTGGAAAGTGTTTTGCAAAATGAGCTGCCATGGCTCGAGCGGTTTGATACGCCGATCATTGCCAATGTAGCAGGTTCTCAAGTCGAGGATTATGTCGAAGTCGCGGAGCATATCAGCAAAGCGCCTAATGTCCATGCGCTTGAATTGAACATTTCCTGTCCGAATGTGAAAACAGGCGGAATCGCTTTTGGCACAAACCCTGAAATGGCTGCTGATGTAACGAAAGCGGTTAAAGAGGTATCGGATGTGCCCGTTTATGTGAAGCTTTCCCCGAACGTGGCAAATATTACAGAAATTGCATCAGCGATTGAAGAGGCGGGAGCGGACGGTCTTACAATGATTAACACATTAATCGGCATGAGGCTCGATTTAAAATCAGGCAAGCCGATATTAGCGAATAAAACAGGTGGGCTTTCCGGCCCTGCCGTCAAGCCGGTTGCCATCCGTATGGTGCATGAAGTCAGCCAGGCGGTCAATATCCCGATTATCGGTATGGGAGGCGTACAGACGGCTGAAGACGCACTGGAGTTTCTTCTCGCGGGAGCAAGCGCAGTCGCTGTGGGAACAGCGAACTTTGTGAACCCTTTTGCATGCCCGGACATCATTGAACAGCTTCCAGCTGTTTTGCATCAATACGGTTATCAATCAATTGAAGAATGCATCGGAAGGAGCTGGAATCATGAAAAACAACCTGCCCATCATCGCGCTTGATTTTGCATCAGCCGAAGAAACACTTGCATTCTTAGCGCCTTTTCAGCAAGAACCGTTATTTGTAAAGGTGGGAATGGAGCTTTTTTATCAAGAAGGGCCATCTATCGTGAAACAGCTAAAAGAAAGAAATTGCGAGCTGTTTTTAGATTTAAAGCTTCATGATATCCCGACCACTGTAAATAAAGCGATGAAGCGTCTTGCCAGCCTCGGAGTGGATCTCGTCAATGTCCATGCGGCTGGGGGCAAAAAGATGATGCAAGCGGCTCTGGCGGGATTAGAAGAAGGTACACCGTCAGGAAAAAAACGCCCGTCTCTTATCGCGGTAACCCAGCTGACAAGCACATCTGAACAAATAATGAAAAATGAACTGCTGATCGAAAAGCCTCTGATCGACACGGTTGTGCACTATAGCAAACTGGCGGAAGAAAGCGGGCTTGATGGCGTGGTCTGCTCTGTTCATGAAGCAAAAGCCATTTACCAAGCGGTATCACCTTCATTTCTGACTGTCACACCGGGAATCAGAATGTCAGAGGACACGGCGAATGACCAAATTCGCGTAGCAACACCTGCCGCTGCAAGAGAAAAAGGTTCATCAGCGATTGTGGTAGGACGCTCAATTACAAAAGCGAAAGACCCGGTAAAAGCTTATGAAGCTGTCAGACTCGAATGGGAGGGAATCAAACAATGAAACAAACCATCGCAAAACATCTATTAGACATCCAAGCTGTATTTTTACGCCCAAACGAGCCATTTACGTGGGCAAGCGGTATTTTATCGCCAATCTACTGTGACAACCGTCTGACGCTATCATTCCCGGAGGTCAGAAATGATGTCGCCGCAGGCATCAGCCAGCTTGTCGAAGAGCATTTTCCTAAAGCTGAAATGATTGCGGGAACAGCAACAGCCGGTATTCCTCATGCAGCTCTAGCGGCTGATCGCTTACATTTGCCGATGTGTTATGTGAGAAGTAAACCGAAAGCGCACGGAAAAGGCAATCAAATTGAGGGGGCAGTTCAAAAAGGGCAAAAAACGGTCGTCATTGAAGATTTAATCTCCACAGGGGGAAGTGTACTTGAAGCTGCGGCAGCTTTACAAGCGGCTGGCTGTGAAGTGCTCGGTATCGTCTCCATCTTTACATACGGTCTCCCTAAAGCGCAGGAAGCCTTCACAAAAGCAGAACTGCCATACTACTCTTTGACGGATTATGATACGCTCACAGAGGTCGCGCTCGAAAACGGAAAGATTCAGTCAGACGATCTGAAAAAGCTGAAAACGTGGAAACGAAATCCCGAGTCAAAAGATTGGTTTAAAAAGTAAAAAATAAATTTTGATGATATGAAAAGGGTTCAAAACCTTGATGTGATTGAAAACAGGCCTATGGGTCTGTTTTTTTTATTAATCCTATCAAAAAAGTCGGGTTGACTTATGTTAGAATTGTGCTAAAATTTACTACAAATCTAAAAACTTATCAAGAGCGGCTGAGGGACTGGACCTATGAAGCCCGGCAACCTGCAATAGTTTGTAAGGTGCTACTTCCAGCAAAATGAATCCATTTTGAAAGATAAGGGCTGTATACTGTTCCTGTCTTTCTTTCCGCCGGATTGAAAGTTTTTTGTTTTAAGAGGAAGAAAGGCTGTCTGTCATAACAACAGCCGCACATCACATTACAAATGGGAAAAGACAACCGGCAGAAAGCTACTGTTTGTTTGTCTCCGAAAGGAGGAATGAGAAATGTTAACGTATGATAATTGGGAAGAACCAACGATTACATTTCCCGAAGACGATCCTTATAAAGGAGCGCTGTCAGTTTTAAAATGGGCATACGGCCATTATGGCAATGAGCTTGTTTATGCCTGCAGTTTCGGAATTGAGGGGATCGTTCTCATTGACTTAATTTATAAAGTGAAAAAAGACGCAGAGATTGTGTTTCTTGATACAGGGCTTCATTTTAAAGAAACCTATGAAACGATTGAGCGAGTGAAAGAGCGTTATCCGGGTCTTAATATCATTTTGAAAAAACCAGACCTTACCCTTGAGGAACAAGCCGAAGAACATGGGGACAAATTGTGGGAAAGAGAGCCGAATCAGTGCTGCTATCTTAGAAAGATCGTTCCTTTACGAGAGGCGCTTTCAGGACATCCAGCTTGGCTGTCTGGTCTGCGCCGCGATCAAGGACCGAGCCGCGCCAATACGAATTTCTTAAACAAAGATGAAAAATTCAAATCAGTAAAAGTATGCCCGCTCATCCATTGGACTTGGAAAGACATATGGAGATACACATCCCGGAATGAGCTGGACTACAATCCACTTCATGACCAAGGATATCCAAGTATTGGCTGTGCGCCTTGTACGGCGCCTGCTTTTACCGCAGAGGATTTACGTTCAGGCAGATGGAATGGTATGGCGAAAACAGAATGCGGACTGCATGAATAAGGAGCTGGAAAATGGAACTAGCCGCTATTTTATTTAGCTTGTTTTTCGCAATGAATATTGGTGCGAGCGGTGCAGCAGCTTCGATGGGAGTCGCTTATGGCTCTGGAGCCGTCAAAAGAAAAACCTACGCTTTAATCCTGTGTGCAGTCGGCGTACTGTCAGGGGCGGTCATTGGCGGAGGCGAGGTCGTCAAAACCATCAGCTCCGGGATTATCCCCGAACAGACGATTACACTGACGATTGTTTGCATCATTATTGGAGCCGCTGCGCTTTCGCTTTTTACGGCTAATCTTCTTGGCATTCCTTTATCGACAAGCGAAGTAACAGTCGGTGCTGTTGTCGGAGTGGGAGTGGCTTACAAAGTATTGTTTGTAAACAAAATTTTGGTCATTGTGTCGTTTTGGATTGTTGTCCCGCTGTTCGCCTTCGCTTTCACTTATTTCGTATCTAAGCTGTTTCGTTATTTTAAAATTGAAATTAAATCTTCTAAAAAGCAAAAAATCCTTGGCATTGTTTTGTTAGGTGCCGGATTTTTCGAAGCATTTTCTGCCGGCATGAACAATGTTGCAAATGCCGTTGGCCCATTAGTTGCGGCCGGTGTGCTTGATGTGGCGAAAGGAACCTTGTACGGGGGAATTTTTGTTGCTCTTGGCGCGCTGTTATTAGGCCGGCGGGTATTAGAGACAAACGGGAAGAAAATTACGAGATTCGCAAAAGGCGAAGGCATTCTCTTATCCGGTACAGGTGCCGGACTGGTGATCATCAGTTCTGTATTTGGGATGCCGGTGCCTTTAGCGCAAGTCACGTCATCATCAATTATCGGAATCGGCATGGCCAAAAACGGCCCGAACGTGTTTCATAAACAAGTCGTTCAAACGATGCTGAAGGTATGGATTGTATCTCCGTTTTTATCCTTATCGATTTCTTATCTTCTTGTATCTTTGTTTTTAAAAGGTGATTATTATTCAATCTTTATTATGGTAAGTGTGCTTTTAGCGGCAGGCGGTGCCATCAGCCTGACAAAGGCCATTCGCAAAGAGAGACGCACTGTCCACGAACAAGGCGGGGGAATCTGACCATTAATCTGAGTTAATCTATAAGTAAACTAGGAGGAAATTGATATTATGAGCTTAGCACCACACGGAGGAACATTAGTAAACAGAGTAGATGAATCATATGATGTGAGCGGTATTCAAAAAGAAATTGAACTTGATTTAATTTCTTTCGCAGATTTGGAATTAATGGGGATCGGCGCATACAGCCCGATCGAAGGCTTCTTTAATGAAAAAGATTACGTATCTGTTGTCGAAAACATGCGTCTTTCTTCAGGTGTTGTCTGGTCCCTTCCAATCACGCTTCCGGTCGATGCGGAGAAAGCAGCGGAACTGTCAATCGGCGAAACGGTTAAGTTAACATATGAAGGAGAAACATACGGGGTTATCCAAGTTGAAGATCTATACGTGCCTGATAAACAAAAAGAAGCGGTCAATGTATACAAAACGGATGAGCAAGAGCACCCGGGTGTTAAAAAGCTGTTCAGCCGCGGCAATACATATGTCGGCGGACCAATCACTTTGATTAAAAAAGCATCAAAGCAGTTTCCTGAGTTTACGTTTGAACCAGCCGAAACAAGACGCCAGTTTGCGGAAAAAGGCTGGGAAACCATTGTCGGTTTCCAAACAAGAAATCCTGTTCACAGAGCGCATGAATACATTCAAAAAACAGCTCTTGAAACAGTAGACGGCTTGTTCTTAAACCCGCTGGTAGGTGAAACGAAATCTGATGACATCCCGGCTGATGTACGGATGGAAAGCTACCAAGTCCTTCTTGATAATTATTATCCGAAAGACCGAGTGTTCCTCGGCGTCTTTTTAGCAGCGATGCGTTATGCAGGGCCGAGAGAAGCGATTTTTCACGCACTGGTTAGAAAGAACTACGGCTGCACGCATTTCATCGTCGGCCGCGATCATGCGGGTGTAGGTGATTATTACGGCACATACGAGGCGCAAGAGCTGTTCGATACATTTAAACCCGAAGAGCTGGGGATTACACCGCTGAAATTCGAGCATAGCTTCTTCTGTGAAAAATGCGGAAATATGGGGACGGCGAAAACGTGCCCTCACGGCAGAGAACATCACGTTATTTTATCAGGCACTAAGGTAAGAGGCATGCTGAGAGATGGTATTCTCCCGCCAGCAGAATTCAGCCGCGCGGAAGTGGTAGAAGTGTTAATCAGAGGAATGAAGAAAAAAGAAGAAGCAGGCGTATCTTAAGGAGGACTGGCAGTGACAAATCGCGATATTGTATGGCATGAAGCGTCTATTACAAAAGAAGAATACCAGCAAAAAAATAAGCATAAAAGCTCCATTCTCTGGCTGACAGGGTTAAGCGGCTCAGGCAAATCAACCATTGCCAATGCTGCTGCGAGAGAATTGTTTGAGCAGGGCTACCAAGTTATTGTGCTGGACGGGGATAATATCCGCCACGGCTTAAATAAGGATCTTGGTTTTTCTGATGAAGACCGTAAAGAAAACATCCGCCGCATCGGAGAGGTGGCAAAGCTTTTTGTTCAGCAGGGAACCATTGTAATTACTGCTTTTATCTCTCCTTTCCGGGAGGACAGAGAGCAGGTTCGCCAGCTTGTGGCAGCAGGCGAATTCAATGAGATATACATTAAATGCGACCTCGATATTTGTGAACAAAGAGATCCGAAAGGGCTCTACAAAAAAGCAAGAAACGGAGAAATTCCTTTCTTTACAGGAATTGATTCTCCTTATGAAGAACCAAAAGCACCGGAGCTCGTTCTTGATTCAGGACAGCAGGATCGTGAAGCATGCAAAAACCAGCTGATCGAGTTTGTTAAACAAAAATTGAGCTGAATGTGATCTGCTGTGTTCTTCTCAGATGCGGGAATGCAAGCGAGAATAACATTACAGCGAATACTCTGGAAGAACTCGAATAGATCGGGGGAAATACGATGGGGAAAGTATATATTGTAGGAGCGGGTCCCGGTGACCCTGATCTGCTGACAATTAAAGCGCTGAAAGCCATTGAAAAAGCGGATGTCATTTTATATGACAGATTAGTAAATGAAGAGATTTTGCAATATGCCAAAGAGCAAGCCGACCTGATCTACTGCGGGAAGCTTCCAGATTTTCATACGATGAAACAGGAAACCATTAATCGATTTCTTGTGAAGTATGCGCAAAAAGGGAAAACCGTTGTCAGACTGAAAGGCGGAGACCCTTTTGTGTTCGGCAGAGGAGGGGAAGAAGCGGAATGCCTTTATGAAAATGGAGTTCCGTTTGAAATCGTCCCCGGCATTACGTCAGGCATCGCGGCAGCCGCTTATTCCGGGATTCCTGTTACTCATCGGGATGCGGGCTCTAATGTCGCATTTGTAACGGGCCACTATAAAAACGAAGAAGATTTTGAAGAAAAGTGGAAAGCGATCGCTACGGGAATTGATACACTTGTCATTTATATGGGGATCAAAAACGTACAGCAGATTGAAAGGAAACTTCTTGAAAACGGACGGGATGGTTCTACGCCGGCAGCCTTTATTCACTGGGGAACAACGGACAAGCAAAAATCTGTTTTTTGTACAGTTGACACCCTTTCAGAAACGGTGATAAAAGAAGACATTAAAAATCCGAGTTTAATTGTCATTGGAAATGTTGTAAATTATCACTATAAGCTGGAATGGTTTGAATCTGAGCTGAAAAAACAAGATTTAAGCGAGGCGTTGTAAAATGAAACAAGCGATTTTATATGTCGGTCACGGCAGCCGGGTAAAAAAAGCGCAGCAAGAAGCCGCTGCTTTTTTGGAAGGATGCAAGGCGCATATCTCTGCGCCTGTACAGGAAATCAGCTTTTTAGAGCTTCAGGAGCCGTCAATTGAGGAAGGGTTTGAAGCGTGTGTGAAGCAAGGCGCCACTCATATCGCAGTGGTGCCGCTGCTTCTTTTAACAGCTGCGCATGCAAAATATGATATTCCCGAAGAAATTGCGCGCGCTGCATCCCGCTATCCTTCAGTCCGCATTTCGTACGGAAACCCGATTGGAATTGATGAAGAAGTAGTCAAAGCCGTCTATCACCGAATGAAAGACATAGGAGTTCCGTACGAAAATGCCAGAGTCGTGCTCATCGGGAGGGGAAGTTCGGATCCCGCTGTAAAAAGAGACGTAACAGGTATTGCCAGCCTTCTTCAACATATGATTCCGGTCAAGGAAGTTATCCCGTGCTTTTTAACAGCATGCGGTCCGAATTACAAAGAGGTTTTTTCAGAACTTAAAACAGATGACGGCTTGACCACCTTCGTCGTTCCATATTTGCTTTTTACGGGTATGTTGATGAAAGAAATCGAACGAGAGGTACAGAAATTAAAGACTGACAATCCGAATGTCTACCTCTCTTCCTATATCGGTTTCCACCCTCATGTAAAAAACGCATTTTTGAACCGAGTGAGAGAAACTGCCGAAAATCCTGAGGGTCAATTTGATTTTGACGGAGGTTCATATGCTTCCGCTGCACATTAGCCTGGAAAAGAAAAAGGTCGTCATTGCAGGAGGCGGCAGCATCGCTCTCAGGAGGCTGAAAACAGTGCTTTCTGAGGGGGCTGATATTACGCTTGTCAGTCCGGAAGTTGAACCGGAGATCAAGCAGATGGCAGACAATCATCGCATCAAATTGGTCAGCCGCGCGATTGAGAAAGAAGATTACCAAGACGCTTTTTTGATTATTGCCGCGACGGATAATGCGGCAGTGAACAAAGAAATTGCCCAATCCGTTTCGCCTTTCCAGCTTGTCAATTGTGTCAGTGATGCTCAGCTTGGCAACGTGTACATACCGAAAATCGTAAAAAGAGGGCATGTCACAGTGTCTGTTTCGACAAACGGAGCCAGTCCGAAGCACACAAAGCAGCTGGCTGAAAAAGTGAATGAGCAGATTGACGTCAATTTTGTTGCCGAAGTTGACAGCCTTTATCAAATAAGAAGGAAGAAATAAGCCAGAGCGTACAATGCTCTGGCTTTTCTTTATGCGGCTCAGCTTTTTTTCAGCTTAATGACGGTATCAGCATCAGGTGTGACAAAGACGGTATGCTGGCTGTCATAGGTGACAAAGCCGGGCTTCGCGCCGTTCGGTTTTTTGACATGCCTGATTTTTGTATAATCTACAGGCACTGAACTTGATTCTTTCGCTTTTGAAAAATAAGCTGCAATTGTGGCTGCTTCTAGAATTGTTTGCTCATCCGGTTCGCTGCTTCTGATGACAACGTGGGAACCGGGAATATCCTTCGTGTGAAGCCAAATATCGTCTCTCGCGGCCGCTCTTGTTGTTAAGTATTCATTTTGGCGGTTGTTTTTCCCTACTAAAATTGTCAGGCCTGAGGAGGATTCGTATGTTTCTAAAACCGGGTTGTGCGGCTTTTGTTTTTTCTGCCCTTTTTGCTGCTTAGGGCGTAAATATTTGCCTTCCACAAGCTCCTCTCTGATTTCGCTGATATCTCGGGGAGAAGCAGACGAAAGCTGCTGAATCAGCTGATCAAAGTATTCGATCTCTTCCTGCGCCAGCCTGATCTGCTCCTCGACAACCGCAACCGAATTTTTCGCTTTCTGATACTTCGTGAAGTAAGCCTGCGCATTTTCAGAAGGCGTTTTGTTCGGGTTTAAAGGAATGGTGATTGTCGGACTTTCTTCATCATAATAGTTGATGACCTCAGCCTGTTTATCGCCTTTTTTCAGCATATATAAGTTCGCTGTTAAGAGCTCGCCGTATAACTGGAATTCCTTCGCGTTTTCTGAATACTCCAGTGTTTTCTCTAATTTTTTGATTTTGTTGGCATTTTTCTTTCGTTCATTGACAACAAATCGTTCAAGATCCTGAGCCTGCTGTTTGACGCGGTCTCGTTCAGCTTTTCCGAAGTAAAAACGATCGAGCAGCTCGCTTAGTGAATCAAAACGGCGCGCTTCGCCTTTTAGATGCGTCAGCTCCAGCAGGTAAAAATATTCCTTTCCGTTTACGGTTGTAATGTTGGGAATAAAGCGGTGCTCTTTTACTTCAGCAAAAAGCTCCAGCAATGCTTTTGGCAATGTGACTTTATTGGCAAGACCCGCTCTGTGAACCGCTTCTTTGGCAAAAAGCGGAGACGCGCCTGAAAAGTGCTCGACAATTTGTTGATCCAGCCGGCCTTCTTGAAAATGGAGATGCCGTAAAATATCGTCTTCTGTTGCCGCCAGCGGTGAGATTTTGTTTTGGGCCGGCGGAAGCTTATAATCCTGGCCGGGCAGTACGGTGCGATAGCTGTTCATTGACGGTGATAAATGCTTAAGTCCGTCGATAATTATGTTTTCTGCTCCGTCTGTCAAAATGATATTGCTGTGGCGTCCCATAATTTCTACATAAAGCTTTCGGACGGTTTCATCGCCAATTTCATTTCGGCTTTTAATATGGAAAATCATAATGCGGTCTAAGCCCGCTTGTTCAATTCTTTCAATAAATCCGCCTTCGATATGTTTTCTCAGCAGCATGCAAAACATTGGCGGTTCACTTGGGTTTTCGTAAGCCTGTGTCGTGATATGCACCCGTGAATAGCTCGGATGTGCCGATAATAATAGTTTTTGGTTTTTTCCATTGGCGCGGATGTGAAAAATCACATCGTGCTTATATGGCTGATGGACTTTCGTAATTCGTCCGCCCGTTATTTTCTCGTTCAGTTCATGTGTCATTCCGTATGTAAACACACCATCAAACGACATATGCAATACACCCTCTCATTCTTCCTGCATTCGATAATTATAGCATGAAATGGGACGAGTCAGAATAAGCATGCTTATAGAGTGATATCTCTATATGAGAGCAGGGGAGTGGACGAACGGAATGAAGTTTCATGAAATGGGACAAACAGATTTACTAGAGGCAACCAATACGTCCATGAAACAAGGGTTAACAGAAAAAGAGGTGAAAAAACGCCTCGACAAGCATGGGCCAAACGAACTGCAAGAAGGGGAAAAAACATCAGCGCTTCTCTTGTTTTTCGCACAGTTCAAAGATTTTATGGTGCTTGTGCTTTTGGCGGCAACGTTAATCTCAGGATTTCTTGGTGAATATGTAGACGCGGTTGCAATTGTTGCGATTGTGTTTGTGAATGGCATACTCGGCTTCTTTCAAGAAAGGCGTGCTGAGAAATCTCTTCAGGCCTTAAAAGGACTTTCAACTCCGCATGTCATGGCGCTCAGGGAGGGAAGCTGGACAAAGATCCCTTCTAAGGAACTTGTGCCAGGGGATATTGTGAAATTTACGAGCGGTGACAGGATTGGCGCAGACGTTCGAATTGTCGAAGCGAAAAGCCTTGAAATAGAAGAATCGACGCTGACCGGGGAATCAATCCCGGTTGTGAAGCATGCTGATCAATTGAAAAAACCGGATGTGTCGCTCGGCGATATTACCAACATGGCATTTATGGGTACGATTGTGACCCGCGGCAGCGGTGTTGGGGTCGTCGTGGGTACGGGAATGAATACGGCAATGGGGAAAATTGCCGATATGCTTGATTCAGCTGGGACGCTGTCAACCCCGCTGCAAAGAAGGCTGGAGCAGCTCGGGAAGATTTTAATCATAGTTGCCTTGCTTCTAACGGTGCTTGTTGTTGCTGTCGGTGTTATCCAGGGGCATGATCTTTATAGCATGTTTCTAGCGGGTGTGTCGTTAGCAGTCGCCGCGATTCCAGAGGGGCTCCCGGCGATTGTAACAGTGGCGCTGTCGCTTGGCGTGCAGCGGATGATTAAGCAAAAATCAATCGTAAGGAAGCTCCCTGCGGTTGAAACGCTTGGATGTACGTCTATCATTTGTTCAGATAAAACAGGAACAATGACGCAAAACAAAATGACGGTAACTCATGTTTGGTCCGGAGGGAAAACATGGAGAGTGACAGGAACCGGCTATGAAGCGAAAGGAAGCTTCACATTGAACGAAAAAGAGATTAGTGTGAAGGAGCATATACCGCTTCAGCAAATGCTGCTGTTCGGAGCGCTTTGTAACAATTCTAATATTGAGAAAAGAGACGGCGAATATGTGCTTGACGGAGATCCGACAGAGGGAGCGCTGCTCACCGCGGCAAGAAAAGGCGGTTTTTCAAAGGAGTTTGTTAAAGCAAACTACCGGGTGATTGAGGAATTTCCATTTGACTCTGCACGGAAAATGATGACTGTCATTGTAGAAGGTCCAGACAGAAAGCGGTATATCATTACAAAAGGCGCTCCCGACGTGCTGATGCAGCGTTCTTCCCGTATTTATTATGACGGCTCAGCGGCACTTTTCTCAAATGAGAGAAAAGCAGAAACAGAGGCGGTATTAAGACATCTGGCATCCCAAGCGCTCAGAACGATAGCAGTCGCCTATAAGCCGGTAAAAGCAGGTGAAACACCGTCTATGGAGCAGGCGGAAAAAAACTTGACGATGCTCGGTCTTTCTGGAATCATTGATCCGCCGCGGCCGGAGGTCAGACAAGCGATTAAAGAATGCCGTGAAGCCGGTATTAAGACCGTCATGATTACAGGCGATCATGTGGAGACCGCTAAAGCGATTGCGAAAGATTTGCGCCTCCTTCCGAAAAACGGCAAAATCATGGACGGCAAGATGCTGAATGAACTTTCTCAAGAAGAGCTTTCTCATGCGGTGGAGGATGTGTATGTCTTTGCCCGCGTTTCTCCTGAGCACAAGCTGAAAATCGTAAAAGCTTATCAGGAAAACGGGCATATTGTGGCGATGACTGGAGACGGCGTCAATGACGCCCCGGCTATTAAACAAGCTGACATCGGAGTCGCTATGGGTATTACCGGAACAGATGTTGCCAAAGAAGCATCATCCCTTATCCTCGTGGACGATAATTTTGCCACGGTCAAATCTGCGATAAAAGAGGGCAGAAACATCTATGAAAATATCAGAAAGTTTATCAGATACCTGCTGGCTTCTAACGTCGGAGAAATCCTTGTCATGCTGTTTGCGATGCTGCTCGCCCTCCCTTTGCCGCTCGTGCCGATTCAGATTTTGTGGGTCAACTTGGTGACGGACGGATTGCCGGCAATGGCTCTTGGCATGGATCAGCCGGAAGGAGACGTAATGAAGCGGAAGCCTCGTCATCCGAAAGAAGGGGTGTTTGCCCGCAAGCTTGGATGGAAGGTCATCTCCAGAGGGTTTTTAATTGGAGCTGCTACGATACTAGCGTTTACTATTGTGTATCACCGGAATCCCGAGAACTTGGCTTATGCCCAGACGATCACATTTGCCACATTGGTGCTGGCTCAGCTCATTCATGTTTTTGACTGCCGCAGCGAGACATCTGTTTTTTCCAGAAATCCGTTTCAAAATATGTACTTGATCGGTGCGGTATTGTCATCCATTTTGCTGATGCTTGTTGTGATCTACTATCCGCCGCTTCAGCCGATCTTCCAGACTGTGGCCATCACGCCGGGAGACTGGATGCTCGTCATCGGCATGTCCGCTATCCCTACTTTTTTGCTGGCTGGGTCACTTTTGACAAGAAAAAAATAAATTCATATGATATAATCTTAGGGGTAATAGCATGTCTATTGCCCTTTTATTATGAAAACAGGGGAGAATTGGGTGTTTTAAAATGATACGAAGTATGACAGGCTTCGGCAGTGCAAGCAAAACACAAGACGATCTCTCTGTAAGCGTTGAGCTTAAATCTGTGAATTACAGGTTTAAAGAAGTGAACGCTCGTTTGCCAAGGCCTTTGCTATATTTTGAAGATAAGCTGAAACAGACGGTTCTGCAGCATATCCAGCGCGGAAGAATTGAGCTTTTCGTATCCGTTGATAGCGATATGCTTGTAGAGAAAAGACTTGAAATTGATTGGCCGCTGCTCGATGAGTTCGTCACAGCTGCGGGAGATATGAAGAAACGGTATCAATTGCCTGCAGAGCCTGATGTCATGGATTTCTTCAAGCTTGATCATGTCGTTCAGATTCATGAAGAACAGACGCAAAATGACAAGTTGGAGGCATTGCTCATCGCTGCTGCAGAGGATGCGGTAAAAGGTCTCTGTGAAATGCGTGAAAAAGAGGGACAGCTTTTAGCGAAAGACTGCCTGACGCATATCGATCAGCTTGAAGAGCTGGTGAAAGAAACTGAATTGCTGGCAGCGGATGTCGTATCTCGCTATCGGGAACGGCTATATGCCAGAATAAAAGAATGGACTGAAGATGTATTAGACGAGAGCCGGCTTGTAACAGAATGCGCTATATTTGCAGACCGTTCTGATATTACTGAAGAGATTACCAGATTAAAGAGCCACTTCGCCCAGTTTCGTGATATATTAGCTGAAGGCGGAGCTGTCGGGCGCAAACTCGACTTTCTCGTTCAGGAGCTGAATCGGGAAGCAAATACAATCGGCTCGAAAGCAAATGATCATCAGATCACAAAGCTTGTCGTCGAAATGAAAAGTTCTATTGAAAAAATAAAAGAACAAGTGCAAAATATAGAATAGTGACTGTGCGTATTGTTTACAGACGGGCTTACTAGGTTAAACTAGAGACGTCTATTTTACAGGGGGAACGTAGAAGATGACGATTAAACTGATTAATATCGGATTTGGCAATATTATCTCCGCTAATCGGATGATTTCGATTGTGAGCCCGGAGTCTGCGCCAATCAAACGGATGATTCAGGATGCAAGAGACCGCGGAATGCTAATTGACGCTACATACGGACGAAGAACCCGTGCAGTTGTCGTCATGGATAGTGATCACATTATCTTATCTGCCGTCCAGCCTGAAACAGTTGCACACAGACTTTCTGTTAAAGAAGAAATTATGGATGAAGGGCAGGGATAATTGCCGCATGAAAGAAAGAGGGTTATTAATCGTTCTCTCAGGTCCCTCAGGAGTTGGTAA
Source organism: Bacillus sp. SKDU12 (assembly GCF_010093085.1). GTDB lineage: Bacteria > Bacillota > Bacilli > Bacillales > Bacillaceae > Bacillus > Bacillus mexicanus. The sequence continues at coordinate 332,781 of NZ_MSRC01000003.1, forward strand.
AGGAACGGTTCGGCAAGCGATCTTTTCGCAGGAAGACACAAAATTTGAATATTCGATTTCAGTAACCACAAGAAGTCCGCGTGAGGGCGAAGTGAACGGAGTCGATTACTTTTTCAAAACGAGAGAAGAATTCGAGCGAATGATTGCAGACAATAAGCTGCTTGAATGGGCAGAGTATGTCGGCAATTATTACGGTACGCCTGTCGATTATGTTGAACAGACGCTTCAAGATGGAAAAGACGTCTTTTTAGAAATCGAAGTTCAAGGCGCCCTTCAAGTGAGAAATGCTTTCCCTGAAGGCCTGTTTATTTTCCTTGCGCCTCCAAGCCTTTCTGAACTGAAGAACAGAATCGTGACACGAGGAACAGAAACAGATGCTCTGATTGAAAATCGAATGAAAGCCGCAAAAGCTGAGATCGAAATGATGGATGCTTATGATTATGTCGTTGAAAACGATAATGTTGAAAAGGCTTGCGATAAAATCAAAGCAATCGTTCTCGCTGAACATTTGAAGCGCGAGCGGGTTGCACCAAGATATAAGAAAATGCTGGAGGTTGAATAACATATGTTAGATCCGTCAATTGACTCTTTGATGAATAAATTAGATTCTAAATACACACTCGTGACTGTTTCCGCGAGACGTGCCCGTGAAATGCAAATCAGAAAAGACCAAATGATTGAACATACGATTTCACACAAATATGTAGGCAAAGCTTTAGAAGAAATTGATGCAGGCCTGCTTTCGTTTGAAAAGGAAGACCACGAATAGTAGCACAAGTAGCAACCTATATCATGTAGGTTGTTATTTTTTTCCGTGCGGTTTTTATAAAGTGCAGAGGGGGAGAAGTCATTGCTTAACAATCGAAATGTGTTACTTTGTGTGAGCGGAGGCATCGCTGTTTATAAAGCCTGTGCGTTAACGAGCAAGCTGGTTCAGGCGGGAGCCAATGTCAAAGTCATTATGACTGAATCAGCTTGCCGGTTCGTCTCACCGCTGACATTTCAGGCATTGAGCCGCCATGAAGTATATACGGATACATTTAAAGAACAAAATCCAAGCGTCATTTCACATATTGATGCTGCAGATTGGGCTGACTTGATTATCGTCGCGCCGGCTACGGCTAATGTGATTGGAAAACTGGCAAACGGTATTGCCGATGATATGCTGACGACAACATTATTAGCAGCAACGGCTCCTGTGTGGATCGCACCGGCAATGAACGTTCACATGTATGATCATCCGGCGGTTAAACGAAATATTTCTGTTCTTTATCAGGATGGCTATCGTTTTATCGAGCCGAGCGAGGGTTATTTGGCATGCGGTTACGTAGGAAAAGGCAGACTGGAAGAGCCTGAAAATATCGTCAAGCTAGCCGAAAAACATTTTGCTGAAGAAAAAAACGCTCCCTTAAAAGGAAAACGCGTGATGATTACAGCCGGCCCGACAAGAGAAGCGGTTGATCCAGTCCGGTTTTTCACCAATAGGTCGACAGGTAAGATGGGATATGCATTAGCGGAGGCTGCTGTCCAGCTCGGCGCACAGGTAACCTTAATTTCCGGCCCTGTTTCGCTGAAGCAGCCGAAAGGTCTTGCTCAGTTTATCCCTGTTCAGTCTGCTGCAGATATGCGCGATGCGGTGCTTTCTGTGTATGACTCGAGTGATATTGTCATCAAAACAGCTGCGGTAGCTGATTTCACGCCGAAAACAGTATCTGATCACAAAATGAAAAAACAAGACGGCGGTATGACCCTTGAATTGAAAAGAACGGTTGATATTTTGAAAGAGTTGGGTGAGAAAAAACAAGAGCAGCTATTGGTCGGATTTGCGGCTGAAACACAAGATGTTGAACACTATGCCCGTAAAAAGCTCGCTGCTAAAAATCTCGACATCATTGTGGCAAATGATGTGAAAGCAAACGGGGCAGGTTTTGGTGCTGATACGAACATCGTGACACTTTTTTTCAAAGATGGGCGTAAACGTGAGCTTCCGATCATGTCTAAGCTCGATGTTTCCTTTGAAATCCTTCAAGAAATTGCAGCTCTTTCAACACAAACCGGAGAGCGCTCATGAATTTTGCCGAAGTCATCGTGGATGTCAGCACCAAAAATATAGACAGGCCTTTTGATTACAAAATCCCAGACCATCTTAAAGGGATGATCAAAACGGGTATGCGAGTTATTGTCCCGTTTGGCCCCCGTAAAATTCAAGGGTTTGTGACAGCTGTCAAAGATGCATCAGATCTCTCAGGGAAATCTGTCAAGGAAGTAGAGGATTTATTGGATCTTACACCTGTTTTGACAGAGGAGCTTATGGATTTGTCATCATGGCTGTCCGACAAAACGCTGTCTTTTAAAATAACGGCGCTTCAAGCGATGCTCCCAGCCGCACTAAAGGCGAAATATGAAAAAGAGCTGAAAATCGCACAAGGCGCTGATCTTCCGCCGCAAGTGGGACAGCTGTTTTCTGAAACGAAGACGCTGCTGTATTCCGATATACCTGATCATAATACGCTGAAACTGATACAAAAGTATGTTCAAAAAGGCAGCATTGACGTGACATATAAAGTCGCGCAAAAAGCCAATAAAAAAATGATCAGGCACATTCAGGCAAATGCGGGGAAAGAAGAGCTTAGCATGCAAGCTGAGGGATTATCCCGCCAAGCAGCCAAGCAACAGGCCATTCTTCATTTTTTCGTTGCTGAGCCGGAAGGGATGAAGATCCCTGCGGCAGATTTATGCAAAAAAACAAACGCGAGCTCTGCGACCATTAAAACCCTTATTCAAAAAGGGCTGTTGAAGGAAAGTTATGAAGAAGTTTACAGAGATCCTTATCAGGACAAAATGTTCAAAAAAACAGAACCGCTTCCGCTGACAGACGAACAGAGCGCTGCCTTTGAGCCAATCCGCCAGACGCTGGACAATGAAGAGCATAAAGTATTTCTCCTTCACGGCGTGACAGGAAGCGGAAAAACAGAGATTTACTTGCAATCAATTGAAAAAGTACTGGCAAAAGGAAAAGAAGCAATCGTGCTCGTTCCGGAAATCTCGCTGACGCCGCAAATGGTCAACCGCTTCAAGGGCCGCTTCGGCTCTCAGGTAGCAGTCATGCACAGCGGATTATCTACAGGGGAAAAATATGACGAGTGGCGCAAAATCCACCGAAAGGAAGTGCGGCTTGTTGTTGGCGCAAGATCGGCTATTTTTGCGCCGTTTGAAAATCTTGGAATGATAATCATCGATGAAGAGCATGAATCCTCTTATAAACAAGAAGAAATGCCGCGCTACCATGCGAAAGAAGTGGCGATCAAGCGAGCCGAGCATCACAGCTGTCCTGTAATGCTGGGAAGTGCAACGCCGACATTAGAGTCATATGCACGGGCGCAAAAAGGTGTGTACGAACTTCTTACACTCAAGCATCGTGTGAACCACCAGGTGATGCCTGAGGTTTCGCTTGTCGATATGAGAGAGGAGCTCAGAAATGGCAACCGCTCGATGTTTTCAGTTGAATTGATGGAAAAACTTGAAGAAACGATTGCCAAGGGCGAGCAGGCAGTGCTGTTTTTAAATAAAAGAGGCTACTCTTCGTTTGTCATGTGCAGGGATTGCGGATATGTGCCTCAATGCCCGCACTGCGACATTTCCATGACGTACCACCGTTACGGCCAAAGGTTGAAATGCCATTATTGCGGACATGAAGAGCCTGTTCCGCATACTTGTCCCGAATGTGCAAGCGAGCATATACGCTTTTTCGGAACAGGAACGCAAAGAGTGGAAGAAGAACTGACAAAAGTTCTCCCAAATGCGAGAGTGATTCGAATGGATGTTGATACGACTTCAAGAAAAGGCGCTCATGAAAAATTATTGACAGCTTTCGGAGAAGGAAAAGCGGATATTCTTCTCGGAACACAAATGATTGCCAAAGGGCTTGATTTCCCGAATGTCACACTTGTTGGCGTGTTAAGTGCTGATACAACACTCCATATTCCGGATTTCAGAGCGGCCGAAAAAACATTTCAGCTGTTAACGCAAGTCAGCGGGCGGGCAGGAAGACATGAAAAACCCGGCCGTGTCATCATTCAGACATACACACCGTCTCATTACAGCATCCAGCTGACGAAGACGCACGATTACGAAACGTTCTATCAGCATGAAATGACGCACAGGAGAGAGCAATCCTATCCGCCCTATTACTATCTGGCTCTTGTGACTGTTTCTCATGAGGAAGTGGCGAAAGCAGCTGTGACAGCTGAAAAAATCGCACACTATTTGAAGACAAACTGCGGAACTGACACGAAATTTCTCGGGCCAAGCGCGTCGCCGATAGCAAGGATCAAAGATAGATATCGCTATCAATGCGTGATAAAATACAAACAGGAAACCCAGTTATCCGCTTTATTGAAGAAGATACTGGAACATTATAAACGAGAAATTGAACAAAAGCATGTAATGATTTCAATTGATATGAATCCTTATATGATGATGTAAGATCTCGCGTCTTGGAGGGTTACAAATTGGCAGTAAAAAGGATCGTCACACATCCTGCGGAGGTTTTGGAAACACCGGCGGAAAGCGTGACTGTTTTTGATAAAAAGCTAAAAAAGCTGCTTGATGATATGTACGATACCATGCTTGAAATGGATGGAGTCGGACTGGCAGCGCCGCAAATCGGCATTTTGAAAAAAATAGCGGTTGTAGATATCGGGGATGACAGCGGCAGAATTGATCTCATTAATCCCGAAATTGTAGAAAAAAGCGGTGAACAAACCGGAATTGAAGGATGCCTGAGCTTTCCTGGCGTCTATGGGGATGTCACACGTGCCGATTATGTCAAAGTGCGTGCGTTTAACCGCCAGGGAAAACCTTTCACTCTAGAAGCGCGAGGCTTTTTAGCGAGAGCTGTGCAGCACGAAATGGACCACTTAGACGGTGTGCTGTTTACAACGAAAATAAGTAAATATTATACAGAAGATGAACTAGCGGATATGGAAGGATGATTTGATGACGAGAATCGTATTTATGGGAACGCCGGATTTTTCAGTTCCTGTTTTAAGGACCCTGATAGAGGATGGTTATGACGTAGTGGGAGTCGTCACACAGCCTGATCGTCCGAAGGGGAGAAAAAAAGTGCTGACACCTCCTCCTGTAAAGGAAGAGGCGTTGCGTCACGACATCCCTGTTTTGCAGCCGGAAAAAGTCAGATTGATAGAAGAAATTGAGAAAGTGCTGGCATTAAAGCCAGACCTTATCGTAACGGCAGCATTCGGACAAATTTTGCCTAAGGAGCTGCTTGACGGCCCGAAACACGGCTGTATTAATGTTCACGCGTCTCTTTTACCAGAATTGCGCGGGGGGGCTCCGATCCATTATTCTATCCTGCAGGGAAAGAAAAAAACCGGTGTTACCATTATGTATATGGTAGAAAAATTGGATGCCGGCGATATGATCTCAAAAGTGGAAGTGGATATTGAAGAATCCGACAATGTCGGAACACTGCATGATAAATTAAGCGTAGCTGGTGCGAAGCTATTGTCTGAAACGGTCCCGCGCGTCATTGCTGGCAGTATTTCACCAGAAAAGCAGGATGAAGGGAAAGCGACATACGCGCCTAATATCAAAAGGGAGCAGGAGCTGCTTGACTGGTCTAAAACGGGCGAAGAGCTTTATAATCAGGTTCGCGGATTAAATCCTTGGCCTGTTGCCTATACGACTCTTAATGGACAAAATTTGAAAGTGTGGGCAGCGAAAAAAACACCCGCACCAAAACAAGCTGAACCCGGCACAGTCATTGCGGTCGAAAAGGAAGGGGTTATCATTGCCACAGGTAACGATACGGCTCTTTTATTGACCGAACTTCAGCCAGCAGGAAAAAAACGGATGAAAGGCGAGGATTTTGTACGCGGCGCTCATGTTGAAGCTGGTGAAAAGTTAGGAGTAAACAATGAAAAAAAATAGTGTGCGCGATATCGCCCTTGAGGCGCTGATCAAATTAGAACAAAACCAGGCATACAGCAACCTGCTCCTTAAATCGGTGATTAAATCAAATGAACTGAGTGATCAGGACAGAGGGCTGTTGACTGAACTCGTCTATGGGACATTGCAAAATAAGATCGCGCTTGATTATATGCTGAAGCCGTTTATTAATAAGCCTCAAAAAGTGAAACCGTGGGTCATTCAGCTTCTCCGCCTTTCCTTATATCAAATGGAATATTTGGAGAAGATTCCAGACAGGGCAGCCATTCATGAAGCGGTTGAGATTGCTAAAGAGCGCGGACATAAGGGCATTGCCTCATTTGTCAATGGTGTGCTTCGCTCCGTACAGCGCGAAGGCGTTCCTTCCTTTGACGTCATCGAAGAGCCTGTTCGCAGGCTGGCGACAGAGACAAGCCATCCGGAATGGCTCGTGAAAGAGTGGGCTGATGCGTATGGATTTGATGCAGCTGAAAAGATTTGCCGCATTCACCTTATTCCGCCGAAGCAGACACTGCGGATCAATCACATGAAAGCAGACAGAGCGGATTTGCTTGATCGAATGGCTGAAGAAGGAATCGAGGTTGAAAAAGGCGACCTCGCTGAGGATGCGGTGAAGCTCTTAAAGGGATCTATCGCTGGAACTCATTTCTTCAAAAACGGTGACGTATCCATCCAAGATGAAAGCTCAATGCTTGTTGCGCGTGCCCTTGATCCCAAGCCTGGCGAAACGGTGCTTGACGCATGTGCTGCTCCTGGCGGAAAGTCGGCTCACATCGGAGAATTGATGGAGAACAAAGGAAGCGTGACATCGCTTGATCTTCACAAACATAAAGTGAAGCTGATCAAAGAAGCCGCAGACAGACTTGGCCTCACGATCATTGATGCGAAAACAATGGATGCGAGAAAAGCAGGGGAAACATTTGAACACGGACAGTTTGATCGGGTATTGGTCGATGCTCCGTGCTCAGGTTTTGGCGTAATCCGAAGAAAGCCGGACATGAAATACACGAAAAAGCCTGATGACAGCGCCCGGCTTGCTGAAATTCAGCAGTCAATTCTGAGGGAAATCGCACCATTAGTAAAAAAAGGTGGCACTCTTGTCTACAGTACGTGTACAATGGACCGGACAGAAAATGACGAAGTTATACATGCGTTTATACAAGAACATCCTGATTTTGAACCCGATTTGTCTCTTGAAAAGCGGCTGCCCGAAAAGGCGAGACCCTTTGTTCGGGATGGAAGGCTGCAAATCCTTCCTCATTATTTCGGAACAGATGGTTTCTTTATTTGCAGCATGAGAAAGAAGGGATAACAATGGCAGAACTAAAAAAAACAAAAGCAAGAAAAGAATTGCGGACGGAGCGTCCCTCTATTTATTCTTTTGAATTAGATGAAATCAAACAATGGCTGACAGATAACGGGGAGAAACCGTTCCGCGCGGCACAGATCTTTGAATGGCTATATGAAAAACGCGTCTCTTCTTTTGAAGACATGACAAACCTGTCAAAGGAATTGCGTGAGAAATTAAGCACTTATTTTGTGCTAACAACCCTGAAAACGGCAGTTAAACAAACCTCTCAAGACGGTACAATGAAGTTCTTGTTCGAGCTTCATGACGGCTATACAATCGAAACTGTATTAATGAGACACGAGTATGGCAATTCTGTATGTGTAACAACACAAGTTGGATGCCGTATTGGCTGTACATTCTGCGCGTCAACGCTCGGAGGCTTGAAACGAAACCTTGAAGCGGGTGAAATTGTCGCTCAAGTGCTCAAAGTTCAAAAAGCTCTTGATGAAACTGATGAACGCGTCAGCTCTGTCGTGATCATGGGAATCGGTGAGCCTTTTGATAACTTTAATGAAATGCTCGCATTCTTGAAAATCATTAACCATGACAAGGGCCTTAATATTGGTGCTCGTCATATTACAGTTTCTACAAGCGGAATCATCCCGAAAATTTACGAATTTGCTGATCAGCAAATGCAGATTAACTTTGCGATTTCTCTGCACGCGCCGAATACAGAAATCAGAAGCCGTTTGATGCCAATTAACAGAGCATACAAGCTGCCTGATTTAATGGAGGCCGTTAAATATTATATTAACAAAACGGGACGCCGTATCAGCTTTGAATATGGGCTGTTCGGAGGCGTAAACGACCAGGTCGAGCACGCTGAAGAGCTTGCCGACCTATTAGAAGGGGTCAAATGCCACGTAAACTTGATTCCAGTAAACTATGTACCTGAACGGGACTATGTGCGCACACCGCGTGATCAGATTTTTGCTTTTGAGAAAACGCTGAAATCCCGCGGCGTAAATGTCACAATCCGAAGAGAGCAAGGACATGACATTGACGCAGCCTGCGGTCAGCTTCGCGCGAAGGAGCGTCAAGACGAGACGAGGTGATGAAGGTTGTTAACAGCCTTAAAAACAGATACAGGAAAAATCCGCCAGCATAATGAAGATGATGCGGGGATATTCAAGGGAAAAGATGAATTTGTATTAGCGGTTGTCGCTGATGGCATGGGCGGCCATCTTGCTGGAGATGTTGCAAGCAAGATGGCTGTGAAAGCCATGGAAGAGAAATGGAATGAAGCTGCGGCGATTCCAGTTGCGCCTTCAGAATGTGAAGGCTGGCTCACTGAACAGATTCTTGCAGTAAACAGCAAAATATACGATCATGCTCAAGCTCATGAGGAATGCCAAGGCATGGGGACTACAATTGTGTGTGCGCTTTTTACAGGAAAAACGGTTTCTGTTGCTCATATAGGTGACAGCAGATGCTATTTGCTTCAGGACAATGATTTCATTCAAGTGACAGAAGATCATTCGCTTGTAAATGAACTGGTTCGGACCGGAGAAATTTCCAGAGAAGACGCCGAACATCATCCGCGAAAAAATGTGCTGACAAAGGCACTCGGAACAGATCGGTCAGTCAGCATTGACACACGTTCCTTTGACATTGAAGCCGGTGATAAACTGCTGCTATGTTCTGACGGACTGACGAATAAAGTGGAAGGCACTGAATTAAAAGACATCCTGCAAAGCGATTCAGCTCCTCAGGAAAAAGTAAACCTGCTCGTGGACAAAGCCAATCAGAATGGCGGAGAAGACAACATTACAGCAGTTTTGCTTGAGCTTGCTTTACATGCTGAAGTGGGTGAAGATCAGTGCTAATCGGCAAGCGAATCAGCGGACGTTACCAAATTCTCCGCGTCATAGGCGGCGGAGGAATGGCCAACGTGTATTTAGCTGAAGATATCATTCTAGACCGTGAAGTGGCAATCAAAATTTTGCGGTTTGACTATGCAAACGACAATGAGTTTATCAGACGTTTCCGCAGAGAAGCCCAATCCGCATCAAGCCTTGATCACCCGAATATTGTCAGCATTTACGATTTGGGCGAGGAAGATGATATTTATTATATTGTCATGGAATACGTTGAAGGCATGACGCTGAAAGAATACATAACAGCAAACGGGCCGCTTCACCCTAAAGAAGCGCTGAGCATCATGGAGCAAATTGTCTCGGCCATCGCTCATGCCCATCAAAATCAGATTGTTCATAGAGATATTAAGCCGCATAATATTTTGATTGACCACATGGGAAATATCAAAGTGACGGATTTTGGAATTGCGATGGCACTCAGTTCGACTACCATCACCCATACCAACTCTGTGCTGGGTTCAGTTCATTATTTATCGCCTGAACAGGCGCGGGGCGGTTTGGCAACAAAAAAATCGGATATTTATGCGCTTGGAATCGTTCTATTTGAGCTCTTAACCGGCCGTATCCCGTTTGATGGAGAATCAGCAGTCAGTATTGCATTAAAGCATCTTCAGACAGAAACCCCTTCAGCGAGAAGGTGGAATCCGTCGATCCCCCAAAGCGTTGAAAACATCATCCTAAAGGCAACTGCCAAAGATCCTTTTCATCGCTACGAAACCGCTGAAGACATGGAAGCGGATATCCAAACAGCTTTTGATGCCGACAGACTCAATGAAGAAAGATTTACAGTTCAAGAAGATGAAGAAGTGACAAAAGCGATCCCTATCATTAAAGATGAAGAGCTAGCGAAAGCTGCTGGCGAAAAAGAAGCTGAATCGACACCCATCCAAGACGGTAAAAAAAAGAAAAACGGCAGAAGAAAAAAGTGGCCGTGGATTTTGCTCACGATATGCATCATTTTCATTACAGCTGGAATTCTCGCTGTTACCGTTTTCCCATCGCTTTTTATGCCTAAAGATGTAAAAATACCTGATGTCGCTGGAATGGAATACAAGAAGGCGGCAAACATTTTGGAAAAAGCCGGTTTGCAGGTTGATTCCGAGGTATTAGAAATCTCAGATGAGAAAATGAAAGAAGGCCTGATGGTAAAAACGGACCCTAAAGCGGATTCTACAGTCAAAGAAGGCGCAACGGTCACGCTTTATAAGAGCACTGGCAAAGCGAAAACAGAGATCGGTGATGTGACAGGCCAAACGGTTGATCAGGCAAAAAAAGCATTAAAAGATCAGGGATTTACACATGTAACGGTGGATGAAGTGAACGACGAGAAAAGCGCGGGCACTGTCATTGAGCAGAATCCGTCAGCAGGGACTGAAATTGTAGCGAGTGAAGGCCAAGTCAAACTCACAGTCAGTATCGGGCCGGAAGACATTACGCTTAGAGACTTAAAAACGTACAGTAAAGAAGCAGCGTCTGGATATCTGGAAGACAACGGACTGAAGCTGATAGAAAAAGAAACATACGCAGATGACGTTCCAGAAGGACAAGTTGTCAAACAAAAACCAGCAGCAGGAAAGGCAGTAAAGCCGGGAAACGAAGTTGAAGTAACGTTCTCTCTGGGACCTGAGAAAAAACCTGCCAAAACAGTGAAAGAAAAGGTTGACATCCCTTATGAACCGGAAAATGAAGGGGATGAGCTTGAAGTGCAAATCGCAATTGACGATGCGGATCACAGCATCTCTGACACTTACGAGGAATTTAAGATAAAAGAGCCGACCGAACGGACGATTGAACTAAAGATTGAACCTGACCAAAAAGGGTACTATCAAATCATGGTAAACAATAAAGTCGTCAGCTACAAAACGATTGAGTATCCGAAAGATGAATAACAAGGAGGGAAAATATGCCTGAGGGCAAAATTATTAAGGCGCTAAGCGGTTTTTATTATGTACTGGATGAATCAGAGGATTCAGATAAAGTGGTTCAATGCAGAGGAAGAGGCATTTTCAGAAAGAACAAAATTACCCCTCTTGTTGGTGATTATGTTGTATACCAGGCTGAAAATGACAAAGAAGGTTATCTGTTAGAGATTAAAGAAAGGACCAACGAGCTTATCAGGCCGCCAATTTGCAATGTCGATCAAGCGGTCCTTGTTTTCTCAGCGGTTCAGCCCTCTTTCAGCACAGCGTTGCTCGACCGCTTTCTCGTTCTCGTTGAGGCCAATGATATTCAGCCGATCATATGCATTACAAAAATGGATTTGATTGAAGATCAAGATACACAAGATGCCATTCAAGCCTATGCAGAAGACTATCGCAATATAGGTTATGACGTGTATCTCACTTCTTCTAAGGACCAAGACAGTTTAGCGGACATCATCCCCCATTTTCAAGACAAAACTACCGTATTTGCCGGTCAATCGGGGGTTGGAAAATCTTCGCTTCTCAATGCGATCAGTCCGGAACTCGGTTTAAGGACCAACGAGATTTCTGAACATTTAGGTCGCGGGAAACACACCACCCGCCATGTGGAACTGATTCACACGTCCGGAGGTTTGGTTGCGGATACCCCGGGATTCAGCTCGCTTGAATTTACAGACATTGAGGAAGAGGAGCTAGGATACACATTCCCTGACATCAGAGAAAAAAGCGCTTCGTGCAAATTCAGAGGCTGTTTACATCTGAAAGAGCCAAAATGTGCGGTGAAACAAGCTGTTGAAGACGGAGAAATAAAGCCGTATCGGTATGACCATTATGTTGAATTTATGACGGAGATTAAAGACAGAAAGCCGAGGTATTAGCATAATGATAAAGGTTGCACCATCTATTCTTTCCGCTGATTTTGCCGCTTTAGGCAATGAGATTAAAGATGTAGAAAAGGGCGGAGCCGATTATATTCATATTGATGTGATGGACGGCCATTTCGTCCCGAATATCACGATCGGTCCGCTGATTGTAGAAGCTGTCCGGCCGATAACAGATCTGCCGCTTGATGTTCATTTAATGATCGAAGAGCCGGATCGTTATATCCCCGCTTTCGCGAAAGCGGGCGCAGATATTCTGTCGGTGCATGCTGAGGCATGTCCGCACCTGCACCGTACCATCCAGCTTATAAAAGAGCAAGGTGTAAAGGCCGGTGTTGTTTTAAACCCGCATACACCTGTACAAGTCATCGAGCATGTTTTCGACGACCTTGATCTTGTTCTTTTAATGACGGTGAACCCGGGATTTGGCGGACAGAAATTTATTCATTCTGTCCTTCCTAAAATTAAAGAGGTTAAGCGAATGGCGGATGAAAGAGGAAAAACAGACCTGTTCATTGAAGTAGACGGCGGTATCAACAAAGAAACCGCTCCGCTAGTTATTGAAGCGGGCGCAAATTTACTCGTTGCCGGTTCAGCCGTTTATGGCCAGCCAGACCGCAAAAAAGCGATTTCTGAAATTAAAGGAAATAAATAGTTAAAAAAGAGAGCTGGGCATACAAAGCCTAAGCTCTTTTTCCTGTATGCAGAGAAAGGAATCAGAGATGAATACAATCAATATCGTTGCGGGAGGCCCTATAGATCTCATTCCCGATCTAACCTGCTTTACGGCTGAGCATACCCTTTGGATTGGTGTTGACAAAGGCACCGTCACGCTTTTGGATGCCGGGATCATTCCTGATGAAGCCTTTGGAGACTTTGACAGCATAACAGAGCAAGAACGCCTCCGCATTCAAAAAGCTGCTCCTACACTCCATGTGTACCAAGCTGAAAAAGATCAAACAGACTTAGATCTCGCGCTTAACTGGGCGTTGCAAAAGCAGCCCGATATGATTCAGGTTTTCGGGATTTCAGGCGGCAGAGCCGATCATTTTTTAGGAAACATTCAGCTTTTGTACAAAGGTGTAAAAACAAATATAAAAATTAGGCTGATAGACAAACAAAATCATATTCAACTGTTCTCTCCCGGTGAATATGATATTGAGAAGGATGAAAACAAGCGATATATCTCCTTCATACCGTTTTCCGAAGAAATACATGAGCTGACTCTGACAGGTTTTAAATATCCGCTAAATAAGAGTCATATTATGCTCGGTTCAACACTATGTATTAGTAACGAACTCATTCATTCACGGGGTACTTTTTCGTTTGCAAAAGGCATATTAATAATGATAAGAAGCACGGATTAGCATGTGCTTTCCTTCATTTGCTGAATCAATGAACAGGCGGTTACGGGACGTAATAGGAGGGGACAAAAATGAAATTTTACACCATTAAATTGCCGAAGTTTTTAGGAGGAATTGTCCGGGCGATGCTGGGCTCATTTAGAAAAGATTAATGCCCAGGGGTTCAAAGCCCTCTTTCACCACATAAAAACGCCTGCCACATATCGAGGCAGGCGTTCATTTTGTTATACACGCTCAACTTTACCGGATTTCAAAGCTCGAGCAGATACATATACTTTTTTAGGTTTTCCGTCCACAAGGATACGAACCTTTTGAAGATTCGCGCCCCAAGTGCGCTTAGAAGCGTTCATTGCGTGAGAACGGTTATTCCCAGCTGTTGTTTTTTTACCTGTGATAACGCATTTACGTGCCATTTGTTTCCCTCCTTACTTGCATAAAACATCTACTTTTTAATATTCATATGACCTTAGATGCTTTCGATATGGATACTTTAAATAATTTACCACAGCTAAAAATCGTTTGCAACTATTGTTTCACCATCTTTCAAGAAAATTCACTTGACATCTTGCAGAAACAGCGGCGCTATAGTATATGTTAGAGGTACGGACAGCGATAGCCGGGTCTTTTCTTTTCATAATGGAAACCATATAGTAGAATAGCTGTATCTCTATGCATTCGAAGGAGGAACTAGTGTGTCCATTGAATTAAGAACGAAGTACGGACAGATTGATATATCTAATGAAGTCATTGCGATGGTTGCAGGAGGCGCGGCGATTGACTGCTACGGCATAGTCGGCATGGCTTCTAAAAACCAGCTGAAAGACGGACTGACTGAAATCCTTCGGAAAGAGAATTTCAGCAGAGGTGTCCAAGTTCGCCAAGAAGGGGAACAAATACATATTGATATGTATATCATTGTCAGCTATGGCACGAAAATTTCTGAAGTGGCGCATAATGTCCAAACAAAAGTAAAGTACACAGTAAATCAAACCATCGGATTGGCAGTGGACTCTGTTAATATTTACGTCCAAGGCGTCCGAGTGATGAACCCGTAGTTAGGAGGAGTAGGATTGTCTATCAGAACATTAGACGGCATAATCTTTGCCGAGATGATTCTTGCGGGAGCGCAGAATCTGTCTCAAAACGCGAGTGCGGTTGATGCGCTAAACGTATTTCCGGTGCCAGACGGCGATACGGGAACAAACATGAACCTGTCAATGACGTCCGGAGCAAGAGAAGTGGAGCAAATGGATACGGATGATATCGGGAAGGTGGGTTCCGCATTATCTAAAGGACTGCTTATGGGAGCTCGCGGAAATTCAGGCGTTATTTTGTCCCAATTGTTCCGCGGATTCAGTAAAAGCATTGAAACGAAAAAAGACATTAATGCTCTGGAGTTTGCTGCTGCACTGCAAGCAGGTGTTGATTTGGCGTATAAAGCTGTCATGAAACCTGTTGAGGGCACGATTTTAACAGTTGCAAAAGACGCTGCGAAAAAAGCGATCATTCTGGCGGAAAAAGAGACCGATATCATAACACTGATGACTGCTGTGACAGAAGAAGCAGAGGCGTCTCTAAACCGGACCCCTGATTTGCTTCCTGTCCTGAAGGAAGTGGGAGTCGTTGACAGCGGCGGCAAAGGCCTGCTCTGTGTATATGAAGGTTTCCTTGCTTCATTAAAAGGTGAAACTGTGTCTCGAAAAGCTGTTCTTCCGTCACTTGACGATATGGTTAGTGCAGAACATCATAAGAGCGCGCAAAGCATGATGAATACCGAAGATATTGAATTTGGTTTTTGTACTGAAGTAATGGTGAGACTCGATCAGACAAAACGAGAATTCGACGAAGGTGCGTTCAGACAAGACCTCAGCGAGTTCGGTGATTCTCTGTTAGTTATTGCGGATGAATCGCTGGCGAAGGTTCATATTCATGCAGAAGAGCCGGGAAACGTATTAAACTATGCCCAGCTTTATGGTGAATTAATCAAAATAAAAATAGAAAATATGAGAGAGCAGTATACTTCCATTATCAGCCAAGAAAGCAAACCTGCTGACAACGAAAAACCGCCGGAAAAGCAGCCGTATGGCATCGTAACTGTGGCGATGGGAGAAGGCATTTCTGATCTATTCAAAAGCATCGGCGCTTCTGTTGTGATTGAAGGCGGACAGACCATGAATCCGAGCACAGAGGATATTGTCGAGGCCGTGAAATCTGTAAATGCAGAAACGGTGTTTATTTTACCCAATAACTCGAATATCATCATGGCGGCTAATCAAGCAGCCGACGTAATGGGTGAACAGGTTTTTGTTATTCCGGCCAAAACGGTTCCGCAAGGGATGTCAGCTCTTCTGGCATTTAATCCGGATCAAGAAGCTGAAGTGAATGAAGCCAATATGCTCAGCTCCATTCAGCAAGTGAAAAGCGGACAGGTAACGTACTCAGTCAGAGATACACATATTGACGGCATAGATATTAAAAAAGACGACTTTATGGGCATTCTGAATGGAACGATTATCGGCACTGCTAAAGATCAGCTGTCAGCGGCGAAATTGCTGCTGGCGGAAATGATCGGAGAAGACGACGAAATTGTCACTATCCTATATGGTGAGGATTCGTCTCAGGAAGAAGTTGAGGAGCTTGAAGCGTTTCTCAGTGAAAAGTACGAGGAGATTGAGGTTGAGATCCACAACGGAAAACAGCCGCTGTATTCGTATATCGTTTCTGCAGAATAGAAGGGCAAACCGCCCTTCTATTCTTATGTCTGCTTTTAAGTGCGACAGCGCTGTAACGCGCCCGCTTGCCATTTTATATTTGATCTATTAGTCTAAAGGCAAAGCGCTTATCAGCTCTGGTTCATAAGGAGGAATAGCATGAAATATAGAAGCGTTTTTGATATTATCGGTCCAGTTATGATCGGTCCGTCCAGCTCGCATACAGCGGGAGCGGCGAGAATCGGAAGAGTGGCCAGAAGTTTATTTGGCAGAGAGCCTGAGCGTATCATTGTATCCTTTTACGGTTCTTTTGCGGAAACGTATAAAGGTCACGGTACAGATGTCGCGATTATCGGCGGATTGCTTGATTTTGATACATTCGATGAACGAATTAAAACTGCTATACAAATTGCAGAAGATAAAGGAATTGATATAGAATTTCGGGTTGAAGACGCGGTCCCAGTTCACCCGAACACAGCCAAAATCACTATTTCGGATAATAAGGGAGAGCTCGAGCTGACGGGTATTTCAATTGGCGGAGGTAAGATTGAAATCACTGAATTAAATGGTTTTGAACTCCGGCTCTCAGGAAATCATCCGGCCATATTGGTTGTTCATAATGACAAGTTCGGCACAATTGCCGGCGTTGCCAATGTTCTGGCGAAATTTTCAATCAACGTGGGCCATATGGAAGTAGCCCGGAAGGATATCGGTCAGCTTGCTTTAATGACAATAGAAGTCGATCAAAATATTGACGATTATGTTCTCAACGAGCTGTCAAAACTGCCAAATATTATTCAAGTGACAAAGATTGCTGACTAGCGAAGGGGCAGGAGGAGCCAGTTATGTTTCGTAATGTAAAGGAATTAATTGAGATTACTAAAGAAAAGCAAATAGCCATCTCTGAGGTTATGATTGCGCAAGAGATGGACGTAAGGGAAAAAACAAAAGAAGAGATCTTTCAGCAAATGGATCATAATCTGACTGTTATGGAAGCAGCGGTTCAGAAAGGACTGGAGGGCGTTACGAGCCAAACAGGCTTAACAGGCGGGGATGCCGTTAAATTGCAGGCTTACATCCAATCAGGAAAAAGCTTATCTGGCCCGCTGATATTAGATGCGGTCTCGAAAGCTGTTGCAACAAATGAAGTGAATGCAGCAATGGGAACGATCTGTGCGACGCCGACTGCAGGTTCTGCCGGTGTTGTGCCTGGCACGTTATTTGCTGTAAAAGAAAAGCTGAATCCAACAAGAGAACAAATGATCCGCTTTTTATTTACGGCCGGTGCTTTCGGATTTGTCGTGGCTAATAATGCAAGTATTTCCGGAGCTGCTGGAGGATGTCAGGCAGAGGTCGGATCTGCCTCAGGCATGGCGGCTGCGGCGATTGTTGAAATGGCAGGCGGGACACCACAACAAAGCGCAGAAGCTATGGCCATTACATTGAAAAATATGCTTGGCCTTGTTTGCGACCCTGTTGCAGGACTTGTTGAAGTTCCTTGTGTCAAACGGAATGCGATGGGCGCGTCAAATGCGATGATTGCTGCTGACATGGCGTTGGCAGGGATTACAAGCCGCATTCCATGCGATGAGGTTATCGATGCCATGTATAAAATTGGCCAAACGATGCCTACTGCACTTAGAGAAACAGGACAGGGCGGTTTAGCAGCAACACCGACAGGAAGAGAGTTAGAGAAAAAAATATTCGGAGGAGCGCTAGGTTCACGTGAAACAACATCAGCAAACTAGTATAGCTAACATTAAGGGTATTGGGCCGGAAACAGAAAAAACATTACACGAACTCGGTATTTATGACATTTCTGATCTTCTGAATTATTTCCCTTATCGCTATGACGACTACGAGCTGAGGGATTTAGAAGAAGTAAAGCATGATGAAAGAGTGACAGTCGAAGGGAAGGTTCATTCAGAGCCTTCTCTTACCTATTACGGAAAAAAACGAAACAGGCTGACATTCAGGGTTCTTGTCGGCCGCTATTTAATCACAGCCGTATGTTTCAACAGGCCTTATTTGAAGAAAAAGCTTTCGCTCGGCTCTGTCGTGACGGTCTCTGGTAAATGGGACAAGCACCGCCAAACCATCTCTGTTCAGGAGCTGAAAAACGGCCCGCACCAAGAGGATAAGAGCATTGAACCAGTGTATTCTGTGAAAGAAAATGTTACCGTCAAAATGATGAGGCGATTTATTCAGCAGGCGCTGACCCAATACGCAGATTCGCTTTCAGACCCTCTTCCTGAAAAGCTCAAAACAAGCTATAAGCTGCCGGACTATTATCAGGCGTTAAAAGCAATGCACCAGCCTGAAACAAGAGAAGCGTTAAAGCTTGCCAGACGCCGGTTTGTTTATGAAGAATTTTTGGTGTTTCAGTTGAAAATGCAGGCGTTCCGAAAGGCGGAAAGAGAGCAGACACAAGGGATACGGCAGCGTTTTTCAAATGAAGAACTCATGAGATTTGTCAACAGCCTCCCGTTCCCCCTCACAAACGCCCAGTCGCGCGTGCTTCGAGAGATAACAGCAGACATGTCTTCTCCATACAGAATGAACCGCCTTCTTCAAGGGGACGTTGGATCAGGGAAAACGGCAGTTGCCGCCATCGCACTTTATGCTGCAATCCTGTCCGGCTATCAGGGAGCGCTCATGGTGCCGACGGAAATTCTGGCCGAACAGCATGCTGATTCGCTCGTTTCATTATTTGAAAAGTGGGATGTCAGTGTTGCCCTTTTAACAAGCTCTGTCAAAGGGAAGCGGCGAAAGGAATTGCTTGAGCGGCTTCAGGCGGGAGAGATTGATATTCTTGTAGGAACCCACGCTTTAATTCAGGATGAGGTGGAGTTTAAGGCGCTAAGCCTTGTCATTACAGATGAGCAGCATCGATTTGGAGTTGAACAGCGTAAAAAGCTTCGGAACAAAGGGCAAGATCCCGATGTTCTCTTTATGACAGCTACTCCAATCCCACGGACGTTAGCCATCACGGTATTCGGTGAAATGGATGTATCTGTGATCGATGAAATGCCGGCGGGACGAAAACAAATCGAGACCTATTGGGTAAAGCATGACATGCTGGATCGTATTTTGACGTTCGTCGAAAAAGAATTAAAGCAGGGCAGACAGGCATATATCATCTGTCCGCTGATTGAAGAATCAGACAAGCTTGATGTGCAAAACGCCATTGACGTATACAATATGCTTTCTGATATTTTCCGAGAGAAATGGAATGTCGGCCTGATGCACGGAAAGCTGCACTCCGATGAAAAAGACCAGGTCATGAGAGAATTCAGTGCAAACCACTGTCAAATTCTCGTGTCAACCACTGTTGTTGAGGTCGGCGTAAACGTACCGAATGCAACCATTATGGTGATTTATGACGCCGACCGTTTCGGGCTGTCGCAACTCCATCAGCTGCGCGGCCGTGTCGGACGGGGCGAGCACCAATCTTTCTGCATACTGATGGCCGATCCTAAATCAGAAACAGGAAAAGAACGGATGAGAATCATGTCCGAGACCAATGACGGTTTTGAGCTGTCTGAAAAGGATCTGGAACTGAGAGGCCCAGGAGATTTCTTCGGGAAAAAACAAAGCGGAATGCCTGAATTCAAGGTGGCAGACATGGTTCATGACTACAGGGCGCTTGAAACGGCAAGACAGGATGCTGCGAATCTTGTGGCTTCTGACGCATTCTGGAAGGAGCCGGAATACGGTGCGCTGAGGGAGCACCTGCTGAAGAGCGGAGTAATGGACGGGGAAAAATTAAGCTAAGCAGCAGAAGTTTTTGGCGTTCGGCCAGAAACAATCGTTGCATTCCAAACTATGAAATTATATACTACTATTAGTACCTAGTCTTAATTGTCCGGACGGTGTTTAGATATGAGAAGAAATAAGAGAGAACGCCAGGAATTACTTCAGCAGACGATTCAAGCAACCCCTTTTATTACAGATGAGGAATTAGCGGGTAAATTCGGAGTGAGCATCCAGACGATACGTTTGGACCGCTTAGAGCTTTCCATACCGGAACTGAGAGAAAGAATTAAGAATGTGGCAGAGCAAACGCTTGAAGATGAAGTGAAATCTCTGTCACTTGATGAAGTTATCGGAGAAATTATTGACCTTGAGCTGGATGATCAGGCGATATCCATTTTAGAAATAAAACAGGAGCATGTGTTCAGCCGGAATCAGATTGCGAGAGGACACCATTTATTTGCGCAGGCAAATTCTTTGGCTGTTGCAGTCATTGATGACGAGCTGGCGCTGACTGCAAGTGCAAACATTCGCTTTACAAGACAGGTAAAGCAGGGTGAACGTGTCGTAGCGAAAGCGAAAGTGACGGCGGTCGAAAAAGAAAAAGGAAGAACGGTTGTCGAAGTGAACAGCTATGTCGGCGAAGAAATCGTTTTTTCTGGACATTTTGACATGTACCGTTCAAAACATTCATAAAGGTGGAACATGCATGAGAATAGCTGTAGATGCAATGGGAGGAGACCACGCTCCCAAAGCCGTTATTGACGGAGTTATAAAGGGTATAGAGGCATTTGATGATCTCTATATCACACTTGTCGGTGACAAAACAATGATAGAATCACATTTAACAACAACAACAGACCGCATCTCGGTGCTGCACGCAGATGAAGTGATTGAACCTACGGATGAACCGGTCCGCGCCGTGAGAAGAAAAAAGAATTCTTCTATGGTCCTTATGGCGCAGGAAGTTGCCGAAAACAGGGCTGATGCCTGCATTTCAGCGGGAAATACTGGTGCATTAATGACTGCCGGTTTGTTTATTGTCGGAAGGATTAAAGGAATTGACCGCCCGGCGCTTGCCCCGACACTTCCGACCGTTTCAGGAGACGGTTTTCTTCTCCTTGATGTCGGTGCCAATGTCGATGCCAAGCCGGAGCACCTCGTTCAATACGCCATAATGGGTTCTGTTTATTCTCAGCAAGTTCGCGGTGTCACTTCACCGAGAGTCGGGCTTTTAAATGTCGGAACTGAAGATAAAAAAGGAAACGAACTGACGAAGCAGGCTTTTCAAATGTTAAAAGAAACAGCAAATATTCATTTTATCGGAAATGTTGAAGCGAGAGATCTTTTAGATGATGTAGCGGATGTTGTAGTAACAGACGGCTTTACCGGGAATGTTACACTCAAAACGCTGGAAGGCTCTGCGTTATCTATTTTTAAAATGATGAAAGAAGCTATGATGTCTAATATTACATCAAAGCTTGCAGCCGCTGTGCTGAAGCCAAAGCTGAAAGAAATGAAAATGAAAATGGAATATTCAAATTATGGCGGAGCGAGTCTTTTTGGCTTAAAAGCGCCTGTGATCAAAGCGCACGGTTCTTCAGATTCCAATGCTGTGTTCCATGCGATTCGGCAAGCAAGAGAGATGGTCAGCCAAAATGTGGCTGAACTCATTCAGGAAGAAGTTAAAGAAGAAAAAACAGATGAATAGTCTGGAGGTTTTTACATCATGAGTAAGATTGCATTTTTATTCCCGGGTCAGGGATCACAATTTATCGGCATGGGGAAAGAGCTTTATGAACAGGAGCCTGCTGCGAAACGCCTGTTTGATGAAGCGGATGAAACATTGGAAACAAAACTCAGCTCACTGATTTTTGAAGGTGATGCAAAAGAATTAACACTTACATACAATGCGCAGCCTGCCTTGCTGACAACAAGCATTGCTGTTCTTGAGAAGTTTAAAAAATCTGGCATTACACCTGATTTCACAGCAGGGCACAGCCTTGGTGAGTATTCCGCACTGGTTGCTTCTGGGGCACTGTCTTTCAAAGATGCTGTTTATACCGTTAGAAAACGCGGAGAGTTTATGAATGAAGCGGTACCAGCTGGCGAAGGAGCTATGGCTGCGATTCTCGGCATGGATACTGAAGCCTTAAGACAAGTAACTGACAAAGTCACGGAAGAAGGCCATCTTGTTCAGCTTGCGAACCTTAACTGCCCCGGACAAATCGTTATTTCAGGAACAGCTAAAGGAGTAGAGCTTGCATCTGAACAGGCAAAAGAGAATGGTGCAAAACGCGCAATCCCTCTTGAAGTAAGCGGCCCGTTCCATTCTGAACTGATGAAGCCTGCTGCTGAAAAGCTGAAGGAAGTACTCGACTCCTGTGATGTAAAAGACGCTGACATTCCGGTCATCTCGAATGTTTCCGCTGATATGATGACTGATAAAGCAGATATTAAAGAGAAGCTGATTGAGCAGCTTTATTCACCGGTTCGTTTTGAGGAAAGCGTGAACAAGCTGATTGCAGAGGGTGTGACGACTTTTATTGAAATCGGTCCCGGAAAAGTGCTTTCAGGCCTTGTGAAAAAAGTGAACAGACGCTTAAAAACAATTGCTGTTTCAGATCCGGAAACGATTGAATTGGCAATTCAAACGCTTAAGGAGGAAAACGAAAATGCTTAATGACAAAACGGCTATTGTCACTGGCGCATCCCGCGGAATCGGCCGCTCGATCGCCCTTGACCTTGCAAAAAGCGGCGCGAACGTTGTCGTGAACTACTCTGGCAATGAAGCGAAAGCAAATGAAGTAGTTGATGAAATCAAATCAATGGGCAGAAAAGCAATTGCTGTCAAAGCGGATGTATCAAATCCAGAAGATGTACAAAACATGATAAAAGAAACGCTAGCTGCTTTTTCTGCGATTGACATTCTAGTTAATAATGCCGGAATTACAAGAGACAATCTCATCATGAGAATGAAAGAGGATGAATGGGATGATGTCATTAACATTAACTTGAAGGGTGTTTTCAACTGCACAAAAGCTGTTACAAGACAAATGATGAAGCAGCGTTCAGGCCGGATTATTAACGTGTCGTCTATCGTCGGCGTCAGCGGAAACCCTGGACAAGCCAACTACGTGGCTGCAAAAGCCGGCGTGATCGGCTTAACAAAATCTTCTGCTAAAGAGCTTGCAAGCCGCAATATTACGGTAAATGCGGTTGCACCTGGATTTATCTCAACTGATATGACAGATAAGCTTACAAAAGACGTTCAAGATGAAATGCTGAAACAAATTCCGCTCGCGCGCTTTGGCGAACCAGATGACATCAGCAGTGTTGTCACGTTCCTTGCTTCAGAAGGAGCCCGTTATATGACAGGTCAAACGCTTCATATTGACGGCGGAATGGTGATGTAAGTTTTTTCTCGAAAATTTCATCCTAGTTTCTCTAGTTTTTTAAAAACGAATCCACTATAATACTTGAGGGGAGGTGAATTGCTATGGCAGATACATTAGAGCGTGTAACGAAAATCATCGTAGATCGCCTTGGCGTTGATGAAGCAGACGTCAAACTTGAAGCTTCTTTCAAGGAGGACTTAGGTGCTGATTCCCTAGATGTAGTTGAGCTTGTTATGGAACTTGAAGACGAGTTTGATATGGAGATTTCTGACGAAGATGCTGAAAAGATTGCAACAGTCGGCGACGCTGTGAACTACATACAAAACCAGCAATAAGCTGATACTAGAAGTCCCGCCGAAAAGCGGGGCTTTAGCCCTTTATTCGTGCAGTTATTACAGCATGCCGCTTTTACGCGCGCTGTATCCGGTTTAGTCAGAGAAGCGCGGTGAACCTGATGTGCCTATGGAGGTTACTATGTCAAAACACTCACATTATAAAGATAAAAAAAAGTTCTATAAAAAAGTAGAACAGTTTAAAGAGTTTCAAGAACGGATTTCGGTTCACTTTCAAAATGAAAAGCTTTTGTATCAAGCATTTACACATTCATCTTATGTGAATGAGCATCGGAAAAAGCCGTATGAAGATAATGAAAGGCTTGAATTTTTAGGTGACGCTGTTTTGGAACTGACGATCTCCCGATTCTTATTTGCCAAGTATCCGGCAATGAGTGAAGGAGATTTGACGAAGCTGAGAGCCGCGATTGTATGCGAGCCATCTCTCGTTTCATTGGCTCACGAACTGTCATTCGGTGACCTTGTCCTGTTGGGTAAAGGTGAGGAAATGACAGGCGGAAGAAAGCGTCCCGCACTATTGGCGGATGTTTTTGAGGCATTTATCGGAGCTTTGTATCTTGACCAGGGATTAGAGCCGGTCGAAAGCTTCTTAAAAGTCTATGTGTTCCCTAAAATTAACGATGGTGCTTTTTCTCATGTGATGGATTTCAAAAGCCAGCTGCAAGAATACGTGCAGCGGGACGGCAAAGGCTCTTTGGAGTATAAAATCTCCAACGAAAAAGGACCTGCGCACAATCGTGAATTTGAAGCCATCGTATCGCTAAAAGGTGAACCACTCGGAGTCGGAAACGGCCGTTCAAAGAAAGAAGCCGAACAGCACGCTGCTCAGGAAGCCTTAGCTAAATTGCAAAAACACTATACGAGCCAACAAAATCCCCCTGTGTGATAAGGGGGATTTCAGTATGTATGCCGTCTTATTTCACCCATGTTTATGATAGAATTGAAATACTTATTACATAAGGAGGATCGCTATGTTCCTCAAACGTTTAGACGTTATAGGATTTAAATCATTTGCAGAACGGATTTCCGTAGACTTTGTTAAAGGTGTGACAGCGGTTGTCGGCCCAAATGGCAGCGGAAAAAGCAACATTACTGATGCCATTCGCTGGGTACTCGGTGAACAATCGGCACGATCTCTGCGAGGAGGCAAAATGGAAGACATCATTTTTGCCGGCAGTGATTCGAGAAAACGATTAAATCTAGCTGAAGTTACGCTTACTCTTGATAATGATGATCATTTCTTGCCGATTGACTTCCATGAGGTCAGTGTCACAAGACGTGTGTACAGATCAGGAGAAAGTGAGTTTTTAATCAACAACCAGCCGTGCCGCTTAAAAGATATTATTGATTTATTTATGGACTCTGGCTTGGGTAAAGAAGCATTTTCTATTATCAGCCAAGGAAAAGTGGAAGAGATCCTGAGCAGCAAAGCGGAGGATCGCCGCAGTATCTTTGAAGAAGCGGCCGGAGTGCTTAAATATAAAACGAGAAAGAAAAAAGCGGAAAATAAACTGTTCGAGACTCAGGACAATTTAAACCGTGTTGAAGATATATTACATGAACTTGAAGGACAGGTAGAGCCTCTTCAAATTCAAGCTTCAATTGCCAAAGACTATTTGGAGAAAAAGAAAGAGCTGGAGCATGTTGAAATTGCGCTGACCGCCTATGATATCGAAGAACTGCATGGCAAATGGTCAACGCTTAAAGAGAAAGTACAGCTTGCAAAGGAAGAAGAGCTCGCTGAATCGTCTGCAATTTCTGCGAAAGAAGCAAAGATTGAAGAGACGCGCGACAAAATTCAAGCGCTTGATGAATCAGTAAATGAACTCCAGCAAGTCTTATTGGTGACGAGTGAAGAGCTGGAAAAGCTTGAAGGCCGTAAAGAAGTCCTGAAAGAACGCAAGAAAAATGCTGTGCAGAACCAAGAACAGCTTGAAGAAGCCATTGTTCAGTTTCAGCAAAAAGAAACACTGCTGAAAGAAGAGCTTAAGAAGCAGGAAGCTGTTTTTGAAACGCTTCAGACAGAGGTCAAGCAGTTAAGAGCTCAGGTAAAAGAAAAGCAGCAGACTCTCAGCCTTCACAATGAAAATGTCGAAGAAAAAATCGAACAGCTGAAAAGCGATTACTTTGAACTGTTGAACAGCCAAGCTTCGATGCGCAATGAGCTCCAGCTGCTGGATGACCAAATGTCCCAATCCGCTGTCACATTGCAGAGGCTTGCGGACAATAATGAAAAGCACCTTCAGGAACGGCGTGATATTTCTGCGAAAAAAGCAGCATGTGAAACGGAGTTTGCCCGAATTGAGCAGGAAATTCACAGCCAAGTCGGCGCATATCGTGATATGCAGACGAAATATGAGCAGAAAAAACGTCAATACGAAAAAAATGAGTCAGCTCTGTATCAGGCATACCAATACGTTCAGCAAGCAAGATCGAAAAAGGATATGCTTGAGACGATGCAGGGTGATTTCTCCGGCTTTTATCAAGGTGTTAAAGAAGTGCTGAAAGCGAAAGAGCGCCTTAGCGGAATCCGCGGAGCGGTCCTTGAGCTGATCTCAACGGAACAGAAGTATGAAACAGCGATTGAAATTGCGCTCGGCGCTTCTGCCCAGCATGTCGTGACCGACGATGAACAGTCTGCCCGCAAAGCGATTCAATATTTAAAACAGAATTCCTTTGGCCGGGCGACATTTCTGCCTCTTTCTGTTATCAGAGACCGCCAGCTCCAAAGCAGGGATGCGGAAACAGCAGCGCAGCACTCATCATTTCTCGGAGTGGCCAGTGAGCTTGTCACTTTTGACCCTGCGTATCGCCGCATCATCCAGAACCTTCTTGGAACTGTACTGATCACAGAAGATTTAAAAGGAGCAAACGAGCTTGCGAAGCTGCTCGGGCATCGGTACCGCATTGTCACCCTTGAGGGAGATGTCGTGAATCCGGGTGGTTCAATGACAGGCGGCGCAGTTAAAAAGAAAAACAACTCGCTGCTTGGAAGAAGCAGGGAGCTTGAAGATGTGACGAAACGGCTCACTGAAATGGAAGAAAAAACAGCAGTGCTGGAACAAGAAGTCAAAACCCTTAAGCAATCCATTCACGATATGGAGAAAAAACTGGCTGACTTGAGAGAGGTCGGGGAAGGCTTACGATTAAAGCAGCAGGATGTAAAAGGCCAGCTGTACGAACTTCAAGTTGCCGAGAAAAATATCAACACCCATTTAGAGCTTTATGATCAAGAAAAATCAGCTCTGTCACAAAGCGATGAAGAAAAGAAGGCGCGCAAACGCAAGCTGGAAGAAGAGCTTTCTGCCATATCAGAAAAGATGAAACTGCTTGAAGAGGATATCGACAGACTGACCAAACAAAAACAAACGCAATCCTCAACAAAAGAGTCTCTCTCTAACGAGCTGACTGAACTAAAGATCACAGCAGCCAAAAAAGAACAGGCGTGTAAGAGTGAAGAAGACAACCTTGCCAGAGTAAAGAAAGAGCTCGCAGAAACGGGGGCTGCGCTACTTGAAGCGAAAGAAGATTTAAGCTTCTTAACGTCAGAGATGTCATCAAGCACAAGCGGTGAAGAAAAGCTGGAAGAGGCCGCAAAACATAAATTGAATGACAAAACGAAAACGATCGAATTGATTGCGTTAAGGCGCGATCAGCGCATCAAGCTTCAGCACGGACTTGATGCGTACGAGCGTGAGCTGAAAGAAATGAAACGACTGTATAAACAAAAAACTACGCTCTTAAAAGATGAAGAAGTCAAACTTGGCCGAATGGAGGTTGAGCTTGATAATTTACTTCAGTACTTGCGGGAGGAATACAGCCTGTCCTTTGAGGGCGCAAAAGAGAAATATCAGCTTGAAACTGATCCTGAAGAAGCCAGAAAACGGGTAAAGCTGATTAAACTCGCAATCGAAGAACTGGGTGCCGTAAACCTTGGAAGCATCGATGAATTTGAGAGGGTCAACGAACGGTATCAGTTTCTGTCAGAACAAAAAGAAGATTTGACAGAAGCGAAAAATACCTTGTTCCAAGTGATTGAAGAAATGGATGGAGAAATGACGAAACGCTTTAACGACACATTTATCCAAATCCGCTCACACTTTGATCAAGTGTTCCAATCCTTATTCGGAGGAGGACGAGCTGAGCTGAGGCTCACCGATCCTAACGATCTGCTTCATTCAGGTGTCGAGATTATCGCGCAGCCGCCGGGGAAAAAACTGCAAAACTTAAACCTTCTGTCAGGCGGAGAGCGTGCGCTTACGGCTATAGCGCTCTTATTCTCCATCTTAAAGGTTCGTCCTGTGCCGTTTTGTGTCCTTGACGAAGTAGAGGCTGCGCTTGATGAAGCGAATGTGTTCCGCTTTGCGCAGTATTTAAAAAAATACAGCAAAGATACCCAGTTTATCGTGATTACCCACAGAAAAGGGACAATGGAGGAAGCGGATGTGCTATATGGCGTAACCATGCAGGAATCCGGTGTTTCCAAGGTAATCTCAGTTAAGCTGGAAGAAACAAAAGAATTCGTTCAGTAACGAGGAAAGAGGTTAAAAGATGAGTTTTTTTAAAAAATTAAAAGAGAAAATCACAAAACAGACAGATTCCGTATCTGAAAAGTTTAAGGATGGCCTTGAAAAAACAAGAAACTCCTTTCAAAACAAAGTGAATGATCTTGTGTCCCGTTACCGTAAAGTGGATGAGGATTTCTTCGAAGAGCTTGAAGAGGTTCTCATTAGCGCGGATGTCGGTTTTACAACCGTTATGGAATTAATAGATGAGCTGAAAAAAGAAGTGAAACGCAGAAATATTCAAGATCCGATGGAAGTCCAGTCTGTTATTTCTGAGAAACTGGTCGAGATTTATAACAGCGGAGATGAGCAAATTTCCGGGTTGAATATCCAAGATGGGCGTTTAAATGTGATTCTTCTGGTAGGTGTAAACGGAGTCGGCAAAACGACAACGATCGGAAAGCTTGCCCATAAGCTGAAGCAAGAAGGAAAATCTGTCGTGCTCGCTGCCGGCGACACATTTAGAGCGGGAGCCATCGAACAGCTGGAAGTATGGGGAGAGCGTACAGAGGTGCCTGTCATTAAACAGGCGGCCGGTAGCGACCCTGCGGCTGTCATTTATGATGCTGTACATGCTGCGAAAGCTCGAAATGCCGATGTATTAATCTGTGATACGGCAGGGCGCCTCCAAAACAAAGTGAATCTGATGAAAGAGCTGGAAAAAGTGAAGCGAGTCATCGAAAGAGAAGTGCCTGAAGCGCCGCATGAGGTGCTGCTTGCCCTTGATGCCACAACCGGCCAAAATGCAATGGCGCAGGCGAAAGAGTTCTCTAAAGCAACAAATGTTACTGGTATCGCTTTAACAAAGCTTGACGGTACGGCAAAAGGCGGTATCGTCCTCGCGATCCGCAACGAACTTCACATCCCGGTCAAACTGGTCGGGTTAGGTGAAAAAGTTGATGATCTCCAGGAATTTAATGCTGAATCATATGTATACGGCCTCTTTTCAGATTTAGTGGAAAAAGCCGATGAATAAGAAAAAGGCTCTCCCATCTTTGGAGGGCCTTTTTCTTATGTTATCTTCTCACTTGATAGGCGAAATGATAAAGGCTGTTATCAGTGGATACCAGTCTTGAATCTCCTGAATAAACCCTGAATGGGATGATGTCATAATAATGAACGGAAACAGATGTGTAGTACGTATAGTACCCTGCAGCTGGCCCCAGGTACATCGGAACCTCAAACGCTCCATTCGCATCCGTTGTTCCTGAAGCTGTTTGTGTTTTATTTCCGACTTTCGTATCTGCTTCAAATCTTACTGGAGCGTTTGGTACTGGTTGTCCGTTTTGATCGAGTAATGTGCCGCTTATCGTAATATTGTACTTGACTCGCCAAAATTGACCTTGACCGTAATTGATTTTGCCGTAAACCCCTCCATCAGTGCTGATATTTGTAATTGAAGCCTTATAAGGCATTTCGGCAGCATTTGCTTGATGTGACGGGGCTATGAGTGTAAACGCGGCTGCCAAACACAACATAAACAATAAACTGATTTTCTTCATATAAATCCTCCTTTAAAATAAAATTATGATTCATATACAATATCGGAATAAATTGGATTTTATTTAGTTTATTCTGGAAAAAAGAACTTGTTGCTTTGACAAGATAAAAACTTGACAGTCTCAATAAAACCGTGTAAACTAAGTTATCGTAAAGGGATTTGACTTAACAAAGGGGAGAGCTCAATGTCACTCGAAAAGACAACGAGAATGAACTATCTGTTTGATTTTTACCAGTCGTTGTTGACGTCAAAGCAGAAGAGCTATATGTCGCTTTATTATTTGGACGATTTCTCCCTAGGCGAAATAGCCGAAGAATATGAGGTTTCAAGGCAAGCTGTTTATGATAACATCAAACGAACAGAAGCAATGCTTGAACAATATGAAGAAAAGCTGCTCCTTTTGAAAAAGTTTCAGGAGCGTAAAGAGATGTTTAATAAGCTGAAGGAGCTTGCTTCCGGTTCAAAAGACGAGGAAGAAATTGCAGCTCTGATTGAAGCGCTTGAGAAATTAGATTAGGAGGCGGCAAACTATGGCATTTGAAGGATTAGCCGACCGACTGCAGCAGACGATTTCTAAAATTCGCGGAAAAGGGAAAGTCAGCGAACAAGATGTGAAAGAGATGATGCGTGAGGTTCGTCTTGCGCTGCTTGAGGCTGACGTTAACTTTAAAGTAGTCAAGGATTTTGTCAAAAAAGTAAGTGAACGCGCTGTAGGCCAAGACGTCATGAAAAGTCTGACGCCCGGCCAGCAGGTCATTAAAGTGGTAAAAGAGGAACTGACTGAGCTGATGGGCGGCGAAGAGAGCAAAATCGCCGTCGCAAATAAGCCGCCGACTGTTATTATGATGGTTGGTCTCCAAGGTGCTGGTAAAACGACAACAACCGGTAAGCTGGCGAATCTGCTGCGTAAAAAGCATAATCGCAAACCGATGCTGGTTGCTGCCGATATTTACCGTCCTGCTGCTATTAAGCAGCTGGAAACACTCGGAAAACAGCTTGATATGCCTGTTTTCTCTCTTGGTGATCAGGTCAGCCCTGTAGAAATAGCCAAACAGGCTATTGAAAAAGCCAAGGAAGAACATTATGACTATGTCATTTTGGATACGGCAGGCCGCTTGCATATTGACCATGAGCTGATGGACGAACTGACCAACGTAAAAGAAATCGCAAATCCGGAAGAAATTTTCCTTGTTGTCGATTCAATGACCGGTCAGGATGCTGTGAATGTTGCCAAAAGCTTTAATGAACAGCTCGGTTTAACCGGTGTTGTGTTAACTAAGCTTGATGGAGACACACGCGGCGGTGCTGCGCTTTCTATTCGTGCGGTCACAAACACGCCGATTAAGTTCGCTGGTTTAGGCGAAAAGCTTGATGCATTAGAAGCGTTCCATCCTGAACGTATGGCTTCAAGGATTCTTGGCATGGGCGATGTGCTGACATTGATTGAAAAAGCGCAGGCCAGCGTCGATGAAGACAAAGCCAAAGAGCTGGAACAAAAAATGAGGACGATGAGCTTCACATTGGACGATTTTTTGGAGCAGCTTGGGCAGGTTAGAAACATGGGGCCGCTTGATGAGCTTCTGCAAATGATGCCAGGTGCAGGCAAAATGAAAGGTTTGAAAAACATTCAAGTTGATGAAAAACAGCTGAATCATGTAGAAGCGATCATTAAATCAATGACTGTTCTTGAAAAAGAACAGCCCGATGTTATCAATGCCAGCCGGCGAAAACGGATTGCGAAAGGAAGCGGGACATCCGTGCAGGAAGTCAACCGTCTGCTTAAGCAGTTTGATGAAATGAAAAAAATGATGAAGCAGATGACAAACATGTCAAAAGGTAAGAAAAAAGGGTTTAAGCTACCTTTTATGTAATCGGTTATACATGATAAAACCGTTGTTAAGAAAAAACACTTTACAAACACTTTTATCATTGTTAATATACTATCTTGTTGAAATATTTTCGGAGGTGCTAGTAAAATGGCAGTAAAAATTCGTTTAAAACGTATGGGAGCAAAAAAATCTCCTTTCTATCGTATTGTTGTAGCAGATTCTCGTTCACCACGTGATGGCCGTTTCATTGAAACAGTCGGAACTTACAACCCGGTTGTAAAACCAGCGGAAGTGAAAATCGACGAAGAGCTTGCTCTTAAATGGCTTCAAACTGGAGCGAAACCATCTGATACAGTTCGCAACTTGTTCTCTAGCCAAGGAATCATGGAAAAATTCCACAACGCTAAACAAGGCAAGTAATGACTGATCAACACTTGGAAGATTTGATTGTCGAAATTGTGTCGCCGCTTGTTGATCATCCAGATGACATTCGCGTCATAAGAGAAGAAACCGATCAAAAGATTGCGCTGCGCTTATCTGTCCATAAGTCAGATACCGGTAAAGTTATCGGAAAGCAAGGCCGGACTGCAAAAGCGATTCGAACAGCTGTATTTGCAGCTGGCGCACAGTCTTCTAAGAAAGTTCAACTTGAGATATTTGACTAAAAGGGAGAGGGCCGGCACCTCCCCTTTTTTTACACGCAAAAAAAGGGTAAACTGATAGAAGCTTAGGTAAAATAGAAAAGCCTGAACCAAAAAGTTTTAAAAGCGGGGAGCTTGGTGCGATGCAAATTATTCACCGTGTAGCCGTTATGCAAGTTTTAACCGAACACAGTAAAGAAAAGCTTTTAGCTTCTTTTGCCGAAAAGAAACAAATGCTTGAACAAGAATGCAGCCAGCTCTATTTTCAGCTTAGAAAACATGAGAAAGAACAGCAAAACCCAGATATGATTAAACAATTTAAAAAGGCAATAGAAAAACGAAAAGATCATATAAAAATAATCGATTTTCAAATTGCTCAAGTACATACATTGCCGCTCGGCAGTGAGATGAAAGAAAAGGAAGTCGATGCGCTGCTGACAATTGAAGCCGGAGATAATTGGCATGAGAAGACAGCGGCAAACACCATCGTCATAAAAGACGGAAAAGTAATTGAAATTCGCCAGAGGTGATCATATGACAAAGCGATGGTTTAATGTAGGCAAAATCGTAAATACCCATGGAATCAAAGGCGAAGTACGAGTGATTTCGAAAACAGATTTTGCTGAAGAACGGTACAAACCGGGTAACACGCTGTATTTGTTTATGGACGGACGTAACGAACCGGTTGAAGTAACGGTAAACACCCACAGGCTGCATAAGCAATTTCATTTGTTGCAATTTAAAGAACGGCAAGGCCTGAATGAAGTAGAAGAACTGAAAAATGCAACCATTAAAGTTCCTGAAGAAGATTTAGGAGAGCTGAATGAAGGAGAATTTTACTTCCACGAAATCATTGGGTGCGAAGTATTTACCGGAGACGGCGAACGCATCGGAAAGATCAAAGAAATATTGACGCCTGGAGCTAATGATGTATGGGTCATCTCGCGAAAAGGGAAAAAAGATGCGCTGATTCCTTACATTGAATCAGTAGTCAAACATATCAATGTCAGCGAAAAGAAAATTGAGATTGAACTCATGGAAGGGTTAATAGACGAATGAAAATCGACTTTTTAACGCTGTTTCCCGACATGTTTGAAGGTGTGCTCGGTTCATCGATTCTCCAAAAAGCTCAAGAAAAAGATGCAGTGCAGTTTCAGATCGTAAATTTCCGGGCGTATTCTGATAACAAGCACAATACTGTTGATGATTATCCTTACGGCGGCGGGGCAGGCATGGTTCTTAAGCCGCAGCCTGTTTTTGATGCGGTCGAGGACCTGACATCAAAGGTAGCCGCTCCTCCGCGTATCATCCTCGTATGCCCGCAAGGTGAGCGTTTCACTCAAAAAAAAGCTGAACAATTAGCAAAAGAAGAGCATTTGCTGTTCATTTGCGGCCATTATGAAGGCTATGATGAACGTATTCGTGAGCATCTTGTGACAGATGAAATATCTATTGGCGATTTTGTTCTGACAGGAGGCGAGCTTCCTGCAATGATGATTGCAGACAGTGTCGTCAGATTGCTTCCGGGTGTGCTTGGCAAGGAAGCCTCTCATATTGAGGATTCGTTCAGCACAGGCCTTTTAGAGCACCCGCATTATACAAGGCCGGCAGATTACAAAGGTTTAAAAGTGCCTGAAACACTTCTGTCAGGAAACCATGCGAAAATTAAAGAATGGCGAAATAAAGAATCGATCAGAAGAACCTATATAAGACGTCCGGATCTTTTGAAAGACTACCCGCTTACAGAGCAACAGAGAAAATGGATTTCTGAATGGGAAAAAGAATAGATTTTATTGCAGAAGATATAAAATTGTGATAAGATACTACTTGTGGCTTAAGCGGGCTTATCCGCTGAAAGCTTGAAAACGATGTTCCGCTGTGCCGGGTTTTGTGGCCAAGAGCATCTGTTGGAAGGAGTTGAAAACGATGCAAAAACTAATTGAAGATATCACAAAAGAACAACTTCGCACTGATCTTCCTGCGTTCCGTCCTGGTGACACTTTACGTGTACACGTTAAAGTTGTTGAGGGAAACCGTGAGCGTGTTCAGATCTTTGAAGGTGTTGTGATCAAGCGTCGTGGTGGTGGAATCAGCGAAACATTCACAGTTCGTAAGATTTCTTACGGTGTTGGCGTTGAACGTACTTTCCCTGTACACACACCAAAAATCGCGAAAATCGAAGTTGTACGTTACGGTAAAGTACGCCGTGCTAAACTTTACTACTTGCGTGAACTTCGCGGAAAAGCGGCTCGTATTAAAGAGATCAGACGATAATGATAACGAACGAAAAGAGCTTGTTACCTGTAACAAGCTCTTTTTTTATACAGAATTTGAAAATGCCGGACAGGCATCGTAAAATACATAAGGACAACTAGAATCTAGCGTAATGAAGAGATAAAGGCGGTGTTGTGTCACATGACAATTCAATGGTTCCCGGGCCATATGGCAAAGGCGAGAAGGGAAGTAACCGAAAAATTAAAATTAATTGATATTGTATATGAATTGGTAGATGCCAGAATCCCAATGTCATCAAGAAACCCAATGATTGAAGATATTCTAAAAAATAAGCCGCGAATTATGCTGTTAAACAAAGCAGACAAAGCAGATGCGGCAGTTACACAACAGTGGAAAGAGCACTTTGAGAAAGATGGGATCCGCTCTTTATCCATTAACTCTGTAAACGGGCAAGGCCTAAATCAAATTGTGCCGGCGTCAAAAGAGATTCTCCAAGAAAAATTTGATCGGATGAGGGCAAAAGGTGTGAAGCCGAGAGCAATTCGCGCCTTGATTATCGGCATTCCAAACGTCGGAAAATCCACGCTTATCAACCGGCTGGCAAAGAAAAACATAGCCAAAACGGGAGACAGACCAGGTATTACGACATCTCAGCAGTGGGTGAAGGTCGGGAAAGAATTAGAGCTCTTAGATACACCAGGGATTTTATGGCCAAAATTTGAGGACGAGCTTGTCGGCTTGCGGCTGGCAGTCACCGGGGCGATTAAAGACTCGATTATCAACCTGCAGGACGTGGCCGTGTTTGGTCTTCGTTTTCTCGAAGAATATTATCCTGAACGGCTGAAAGAGCGCTACAGCCTTGATGAGATACCAGAGGACATCGCGGAGCTGTTTGATGCAATTGGCGAAAAGCGCGGCTGTCTCATGAGCGGCGGGCTCATTAACTACGATAAAACGACTGAGGTCATCATTCGCGATATCCGCACTGAAAAGTTCGGCAGGCTGTCATTTGAACAGCCGACTATGTAAAGGCGCGCAGAAATGCGGGTCTTTATTTTTTCCTGACAAGAACCGATACATACAGTAAGGGAGAAGAGAAAGTGAATACATTAACCGTAAAGGACATTAAAGACCGTTTGCAGCAAGTGAGGGATGAACAAGACCCGTTTCTTGCACAGTGCGAAAACGATCCGAGAAAAAGCGTTCAAACGCTTGTAGAGCAATGGCTGAAAAAGCAGGCGAAAGAAAAAGTGCTGAAAGAACAATGGGTGAATATGACTTCCTATGAAAGGATGGCAAGAAACAAAGGGTTTCGCTTAATTGCGGGTGTTGACGAGGTCGGCCGGGGGCCGTTGGCAGGACCAGTTGTCGCAAGCGCCGTCATCCTTCCAGAGGAATGTGAAATACTTGGACTGACAGACTCCAAAAAGCTTTCAGAAAAAAAGCGTGAGGAATATTACGAGCTTATTATGGAAAAAGCGCTGGCAGTCGGGATAGGAATTGTAGAAGCTCCAGTTATTGATGAAATCAATATATATGAAGCTTCGAAGATGGCAATGGTGAAAGCGATACACGATTTGTCAGAAACACCCGATTATTTGCTTGTTGATGCTATGACGCTGCCGCTTGACACACATCAATCGTCAATTATAAAAGGCGATGCCAAAAGCGTGTCCATTGCAGCAGGTGCGTGTATCGCGAAAGTGACGAGAGACCGAATGATGAGCGTTTATGCCGAAACATATCCCATGTATGGATTCGAAAAAAACAAAGGCTATGGGACAAAAGAACATTTGGAAGCTCTTGCTGCATACGGTCCAACTGAATTGCACCGCAAAACTTTCGCTCCTGTTCAATCGTTCAGATAAAACTATGGACAAGGAGGCACCTTTTTTAAATGAATATACGGAATGATGTGCAAAAGGCACTGCAGCACCTTTTTAGAAACACTGGAGTCCCCCAGGAAACATCGACTATCAGCGAAGCGCTAAACGGGGAGAAGCGTCTTCTTTTAGGAAAAGTGCTTCGTTTATTGGGAGACCAGCATGCGCTAATCCAAGTCGGTAATCAAACGATCCAGGGAAAACTTGAAATCCAGCTTCGCCCTCAGGCATACTATTGGTTTTCCTACGAAAAAAAAACGACAGAACAGACAGGCCGTCTTCAGGTCGTTCAAAGCTTTGACCAGAATCCCAAAACCATTCAGGATGCTGCTGGAAAGCTTTTAAATGCCATCGCGGTAAAGCCTTCAAATGCCGCTCTCATGATGACAGGAGCGATGCTGAAGACTAAAACACCCGTAACAGAAAATGATATCAAAACAGCGGTACGCTGGATGGAGACGCTGCCTGCGTCAGATACAAAAAAAGCAATTGAAACGGTTATTTTCGCCTTAAAGCGTGATCTGCCCATTCATTCTGAGGTATTGAGCGGAATTCATGCTGTCAAATCGCCTGTTCCGCTTCATCAGCATGTATCCCAGCTGCTTCAGGCAATCAATCAGAGCCCCCAGCAGGGCCAGATGATGGCAAAGCTGAAAGAAGCCGTTACGATACTTTTTAATAGTGAAATCGATGTCCATGCAGAACGACTGATCGAAAGACTTGTCTCGTTAACAAACAATGCCAAAGCATCTTCTGCAAGCACTGAAGCTGGAAATAGAGAGCTTAGCGCACCAGCCGATTCCATCGGGAAGAGCGACTTATCGCTTGCAAACCGTACAGAGGAACAGAAAAGAGTACAAAGAGAGCCTGTTAAAACAGCAGTAGAAGACATTCCGAGCAAAGAAGCCCGACAGCTGCTGATAAAGCTGACTGAATCTGCTGATAAAAACAATCTTCCAATTGTGAAAGAAGCAGCAAATTGGATGAAAGCGGCTGCTTCACCGGCTGATAGTAAATCACCTGCAGCTTCAGCTGTTTTACAGGCAGCGCAAGTTACAGATCAGGAAGCCGAAGTCTTTTTAAAGGCTGTTCAGCAGACAGCACCTCATTTAGCGGATAAGGCTGATGTTCTTTCTTTTTTGTCCAAAGTGAAAACGGCAATTGGTGCAAGGGACGAGCTTGCGTTCATTAAAGCGTTTGAACAAGGAAGTGAAGCCGCGCCTGATGATATACAATCCATTAAGCTGGCTCTCCATGCTGCAAGAGGATCGAATGAGGTAGCTGAACCTGTCAAACAGGAAGCGGATCAGCTGTTTCATAAATTAAACGGGCAGCTTTTCATGCAGCAGGACCATCCGTCATACAGCCAAATTGTGATGTCATTTCCGCTGTTTTCAAAGTCAGGGGTACAGGACATGACTGTTCTGTTTAAAGGAAAGAAAGAAGCGGATGGAAAGCTTGATCCAACCCATTGCCGGCTTTTGTTTTTGCTGCAGCTGGATACGTTAAAAGAAACCGTTGTTGATTGCTTGATTCAGCAAAAAGCAATGACCATTACAATTGAGACTGATTTCGAGCTTCAGGATGCGATCGACCCGATGGTGCCCGCCCTTAAACAAGCTCTCAAGGAAATGGGATACAGCCTTTCAGGGGTAAACGCCAAAAAAAGAGTTCATACCGAAGAGAAGGCAACAATCGTTCAATATGTAACAAGCATCAGTGATCAGGAAGTGGATGTGAAAATATGAAAAAACAGACGCCGATCAGACAAGCTGTGGCTCTCCATTATGACGAACAAAAAGACAAGGCTCCGAAAGTGGCTGCGACAGGAAAGGGCCATGTAGCCGACAATATTATCAAAGAAGCGAAAAAAGCAGGGGTTCCGATCCAAGAAGATCGGACCCTTGTCGAATTAATGCGCCATTTGACTGTAGATGATCAAATTCCGGAAGCTCTTTATGAGACGGTAGCCGAGATTTTTTCGTTCATTTACCGATTGGATGAGAGCGTAAAAAACAAAAAATAACCATAAATATTCCCCATCCGCCGTTTGAAATTTATGTTTTTAATAAAATAAAAGTTTGAATGTTTAGAAAGATTTAAAGATTTTGTACCGAACTCTAGACAATTCTTCCAGTATTATTATAGAATGAAAGCGCAGTCTATTTTAGTTTTGTTACATAAGTTAGGAGGATGGGAAATGAATATCCATGAGTACCAGGGGAAAGAAGTCCTCAGGAAATATGGGGTGTCTGTTCCTGAAGGTAAAGTGGCTTTTACAGCAGAAGAAGCAGTGGAGAAAGCGAAGAGCTTATCCAGCTCGGTTTATGTCGTAAAGGCTCAAATTCATGCTGGCGGTCGAGGCAAAGCTGGTGGGGTAAAAATAGCAAAATCAGTAGACGAAGTGAAAGCGTATGCCGAAGAACTCTTAGGGAAGACCCTAGTTACTCATCAGACGGGTCCGGACGGCCAAGTAATAAAACGCTTACTTATTGAAGAAGGCTGCGATATTAAAAAAGAATACTACGTGGGGCTAGTGCTTGATCGAGCAACTTCCAGAATCGTTTTGATGGCTTCTGAAGAAGGCGGAACGGAAATTGAAGAAGTGGCGGAGAAAACACCGGAAAAAATCAAAAAAGCTATTATTGATCCGGCTGTCGGTCTGCAAGGCTATCAAGCCAGAGAAATTGCATTCGCTATTAATATCCCAAAGGAGCTTGTGGGAAAAGCTGCTAAGTTTATGCTTGGGCTATATAAAGCGTTTGTTGAGAAAGACTGCTCAATCGCTGAAATCAATCCGCTCGTTGTTACCGGCGACGGACATGTGATGGCGCTTGATGCGAAATTGAATTTCGACAGCAATGCACTATACAGACAAAAGGATATTATGGAATACAGAGATTTGGATGAAGAAGATCCAAAAGAAATCGAAGCGTCTAAATATGACTTAAGCTACATCTCCCTCGATGGAAATATTGGCTGTATGGTCAACGGCGCGGGACTTGCAATGTCCACAATGGATATTATCAAGCATTATGGAGGAGAACCGGCCAACTTCCTTGATGTGGGCGGCGGTGCAACCGCAGAAAAAGTCACGGAAGCATTTAAAATCATTCTTTCTGACCAAAACGTTAAAGGGATTTTTGTCAACATTTTCGGCGGCATCATGAAGTGTGATGTCATTGCAGAAGGGGTTGTGGAAGCGACAAAACAAGTCGGTTTGACATTGCCGCTTGTTGTCCGTCTTGAAGGCACAAACGTGGATATAGGGAAGAAAATCCTTAGTGAATCAGGATTGAATATTACATCTGCGGAATCGATGGCTGACGGCGCGCAGAAAATTGTATCCTTAGTTTAGGAAAGAATGAAAGGCAGGGGACCAGATAATGAGTGTTTTTATTAATAAAGATACAAGAGTTATTGTGCAAGGGATTACAGGTTCTACCGCTTTATTTCATACGAAGCAGATGCTCGAATACGGCACAAATATCGTAGGCGGTGTAACACCTGGAAAAGGCGGAACGGAAGCGGAAGGTGTTCCTGTATTTCATACAGTGGCTGAAGCAGTCCAAACGACAGGTGCAAACGCGTCGGTTATATATGTGCCTGCACCGTTTGCAGCAGATGCGATTATGGAAGCGGTAGATGCGGAGCTTGACCTCGTGATTTGCATCACGGAGCATATTCCGGTTTTAGATATGGTTAAGGTCAAACGCTTCATGGAAGGCAAGAAAACGCGGCTGATAGGGCCGAACTGTCCTGGCGTCATCACACCTGACGAATGTAAAATCGGCATTATGCCTGGATATATCCATAAAAAGGGCCATGTAGGCGTTGTATCGCGTTCAGGAACTTTAACATACGAAGCGGTCCACCAGCTGTCAGAAGCGGGTGTAGGGCAATCTACAGCTGTTGGGATCGGCGGTGATCCTGTAAATGGAACAAGCTTTATTGACGTTTTAAAAGCGTTTAACGAAGATCCTGACACACACGCTGTTATCATGATTGGCGAGATCGGCGGTACTGCTGAAGAAGAAGCGGCAGAGTGGGTAAAAGCCAACATGACAAAACCGGTAGTCGGTTTTATCGGCGGGAAAACAGCACCGCCAGGGAAACGCATGGGGCATGCAGGCGCCATTATTTCCGGCGGAAAAGGTACTGCTGATGAAAAAATCAAAACCCTTAATGCATGCGGAATCGAAGTTGCAGAGACACCTTCTGTAATGGGCGAAACGTTAATCAAGGTGCTAAAAGAGAAGAACTTGTTCGAAACTTGTAAAACGCATTAATAATGAAGGGACAGCCGTCAAGGCTGTTCCTGCTTTTTCTGTCAAAAGGAGGTCAATATATTGGACCAGGCCGCAGCCTGTTTAATAATTTGCAGAATCAATCACTTATTATCCCCATCCCTTCTATTAAAATGGTGGAAAGCTGATCCTTCTATGTCGCTGACATCACCCGTGTTCGAAACTGTTACGCACAGTAAAATAAAAGCAGCTGCATTAAAAAATAAAATAGAAGAACATTACTCAAACCTTCAGCGCGTACTTGCAGCTTACCGCGAGCAAGGTATTAACATCATCCCGATTTCTTCAAAGCAATATCCTTTCTGGCTGAAAAACATTTATGATCCGCCTGCCGTCCTGTTTGCAAAGGGTGACATGACCCTTCTTTCTAAAGGGAGGAAAATTGGCATTGTAGGGACAAGACATCCAACAGCCTATGGGATACAAGTTGTCAATCATCTTACAACAGAGCTTTGCCGTAAAGATTGGGTGATTGTCAGCGGACTGGCGTCAGGGATAGATGGAATGTCTCATGCTGCAAGTATTAAGGCGAAGGGACGAACAATCGGCGTCATTGCAGGGGGATTTCAGCATATTTATCCTCAAGAAAACCTTCAATTAGCAGATCACATGGCTAAACATCATATTCTTCTGTCAGAGCACCCACCTGAAACCAAACCTCAAAAATGGCATTTTCCTATGAGAAATCGTATTATCAGCGGATTAAGTGAAGGGATTGTTGTCGTGCAAGGAAAAGAAAAGAGCGGTTCACTGATTACTGCGTATCAAGCACTGGAACAAGGGAG
Organism: Bacillus sp. SKDU12; assembly: GCF_010093085.1. Classification (GTDB taxonomy): domain Bacteria; phylum Bacillota; class Bacilli; order Bacillales; family Bacillaceae; genus Bacillus; species Bacillus mexicanus. The sequence continues at coordinate 374,107 of NZ_MSRC01000003.1, forward strand.
AGAGGTATTTGCCGTACCCGGTTTAGTATTTGACCCTTACGCCGGAGGCCCTGTAAAACTCATTCAGCAGGGAGCTAAAGCCATATGGTCAGCAGAAGATATTTTCAATGAGCTTCCTGAGTGAAACGTTCAATATACGGAACCCTTTTGAATTATCGTTTGACAAACGGTATTGTAATATTTAATAATAGTGAGGATTTAAAGTTGCATATTGTTTTCTATTTAAATAATGACGTTCATCATAAAGAATGAAATGTTGAAAGCCAACGAAAGACAGCTGCAAAACCAAAATTGAAATATGTGAAAAGAGAGAGAACACCTCTTGAGGGGGATGAAAATGTCTGATTATCTAGTCATCGTGGAATCGCCCGCTAAGGCGAAAACGATTGAACGTTACTTAGGTAAAAAATATAAAGTGAAAGCATCAATGGGACATGTCCGGGATCTTCCAAAAAGTCAAATGGGAGTTGACATAGAACAGAATTTCGAACCGAAATATATTACCATTCGAGGCAAAGGGCCGGTATTAAAAGAGCTGAAAACGGCTGCGAAAAAAGCCAAAAAAGTGTATCTCGCAGCCGACCCCGACAGAGAAGGGGAAGCGATTGCATGGCACTTGGCACACAGTCTTGACTTAGATCTCAATTCAGACTGCCGTGTGGTCTTTAACGAAATTACAAAAGACGCCATTAAGGAATCGTTTAAGCATCCTCGCATGATTAATATGGATTTAGTAGATGCACAGCAGGCGCGACGGATTTTAGACAGGCTTGTCGGCTATAAAATCAGTCCTATTCTTTGGAAAAAAGTCAAAAAAGGGCTTAGCGCAGGCCGTGTGCAGTCTGTTGCTCTCCGTTTGATTATCGACCGCGAAAAAGAGATTAATGACTTTAAGCCAGAGGAATATTGGACAATTGACGGTATGTTCTTGAAAGGACAGGAAACATTCGAAGCGAGCTTTTTCGGAAAAAACGGCAAAAAACTTCCTTTAAAAAGTGAAGCAGATGTAAAAGACATTCTTTCTCAGCTTAAAGGCAATAAATATACAGTTGAAAAAGTTACGAAAAAGGAACGCAAACGTAATCCAGCCTTGCCTTTCACCACTTCCACCCTACAGCAGGAAGCTGCGCGTAAGCTCAATTTCAGAGCAAAGAAAACAATGATGATTGCTCAGCAATTATATGAAGGAATTGATCTTGGAAGAGAAGGAACAGTCGGTCTCATCACATACATGAGAACGGATTCAACCCGCATTTCAAATACGGCGGTCGATGAAGCAGCTGCATTTATCGATCAGGCATACGGAAAAGAGTTCTTAGGCGGCAAACGAAAGCCTACGAAAAAGAATGAAAATGCTCAGGATGCTCACGAAGCCATCCGCCCAACATCTGTTCTCAGAAAACCAAGTGAATTAAAAGCAGTACTTGGCCGAGATCAAATGAGATTGTATAAATTAATTTGGGAGCGTTTTGTTGCCAGTCAGATGGCATCTGCGGTTCTAGATACAATGAGTGTTGATTTGACAAACAATGGTTTGACATTTCGTGCGAATGGAAGTAAAGTCAAGTTTTCTGGGTTTATGAAGGTGTATGTTGAAGGAAAAGACGATCAATTAGAAGAAAAAGACCGCATGCTGCCTGACTTACAAGAAGGCGACACGGTATTATCAAAAGATATAGAACCGGAGCAGCATTTTACTCAGCCTCCTCCGCGCTACACTGAGGCACGGCTCGTCAAGACTCTTGAAGAACGAGGTATCGGCCGTCCTTCCACATATGCTCCGACGCTTGATACAATTCAGCGGCGCGGCTACGTGGCTTTGGATAATAAACGCTTTGTTCCGACAGAATTAGGCCAGATCGTCCTTGACCTGATCATGGAATTTTTCCCTGAAATCATTAATGTTGAGTTTACAGCGAAGATGGAAAAAGACCTTGACCATGTAGAAGAAGGCAATACAGAATGGGTTAAGATTATTGATAACTTCTACAGCGATTTTGAAAAACGCGTTAAAAAAGCCGAATCGGAAATGAAGGAAGTTGAAATCGAACCAGAATATGCAGGGGAAGATTGTGAATTATGCAATTCTCCAATGGTATATAAAATGGGGAGGTACGGTAAATTCTTAGCTTGCTCTAACTTCCCGGACTGCCGGAACACAAAACCGATTGTGAAACAAATCGGCGTGAAGTGCCCAAGCTGCGGTGAAGGAAATATTGTTGAGCGAAAATCGAAAAAGAAACGCATTTTTTACGGCTGTGACCGTTATCCGGAATGTGAATTCGTTTCCTGGGATAAACCAATTGAACGAAAATGCCCGAAATGCGAAAACATGCTTGTTGAGAAAAAACTCAAAAAAGGCATACAAGTCCAATGTGTGGAATGCGATTATAAGGAAGAACCACAGAAGTAGCGGTGAGCAGGGTCTTGCTCACCTTCTTTGTGTGGTAAAAGAAGGCCTTGAATAATAAACTAGGAGATGTGAATGATGAACCAACAAACAGTGAATGTAATCGGAGCTGGACTCGCAGGAAGTGAAGCAGCATGGCAGCTTGCCAAACGGGGGATTCAAGTCAAACTATATGAAATGCGCCCTGTTAAACAAACCCCTGCACACCATACAGATAAATTTGCTGAGCTAGTGTGCAGCAACTCTTTGCGCTCCAATACGCTTGCTAACGCTGTCGGTGTATTAAAGGAAGAAATGCGCGCGCTTGATTCAGCCATTATCGCGGCGGCTGACGAATGTTCGGTGCCTGCCGGCGGCGCCCTTGCTGTAGATCGTCACGAATTTGCTGCAAGTGTGACAAATCGGGTGAAAAATCATCCGAACGTAACTGTTATGAATGAAGAAGTGACAGAAATTCCTGAAGGTCCTACTATTATCGCAACAGGTCCATTAACATCTGAATCACTGTCTGCACAGCTGAAGGAACTAACTGGAGAGGACTATTTATATTTTTATGATGCAGCGGCGCCAATTGTAGAAAAAGACAGTTTGGATATGGATAAAGTATACTTGAAATCGCGCTATGATAAAGGTGAAGCGGCATATTTGAACTGCCCGATGACAGAAGAAGAATTTGACCGTTTTCATGAAGCATTAACATCAGCAGAAACAGTCCCATTAAAAGAATTCGAAAAAGAGATTTTCTTTGAAGGCTGTATGCCGATTGAAGTCATGGCAAAACGGGGAAAGAAAACAATGCTTTTTGGGCCGATGAAACCAGTTGGTTTAGAACATCCTGTTACAGGCAAACGTCCGCATGCTGTCGTTCAGCTCAGACAGGATGATGCAGCGGGAACACTCTATAATATTGTAGGATTCCAGACTCATTTAAAATGGGGAGATCAAAAGGAAGTTCTTAAATTGATTCCTGGGCTTGAAAATGTAGAAATTGTCAGATACGGCGTGATGCACAGAAATACATTCATTAACTCTCCAAGTCTGTTAGAGCCGACTTATCAATTTAAAAACCGCAATGATCTGTTCTTTGCAGGGCAAATGACGGGAGTAGAAGGATATGTCGAATCAGCTGCCTCAGGTCTGGTAGCAGGGATTAATGCGGCTAAACTTGTTTTAGGAGAAGAGCTTATTACCTTCCCGCAGGAAACAGCTATAGGAAGCATGGCGCACTATATTACAACAACAAACCAGAAGAATTTCCAACCGATGAATGCAAACTTTGGGCTTTTAAAAGAATTGCCTGTTAAAATTAAAAATAAAAAAGAGCGGAATGAACAATACGCAAATCGTGCAATTGAGACAATTCGAACAATTTCGAAAACAATATAGGTATTGATTGCAACCTGAGCGCGATTTGTGATACCATTTAAAAGCCCTTCCTGGGGAGGTATTAGGCATGGAGAATGTTAAGAATTTCGTAAACTTATTCGTAGAATATTTACAAATTGAAAAAAATTATTCACAATATACTATTGTGAATTATGTGGATTCAATTGAAGAATTCGAGACTTTCCTGCGCGTTCAATGTATAAATGGATTTGAAAAAGCTGCATATCAAGATATTAGGATTTTTCTGACACAAGCCTATGAAAAAGGCTTATCGAGAAGAACGATAAGCAAAAAGATATCTGCATTAAGAAGCTTTTATAAGTTTTTGATGCGGGAAAAGCTTGTTGAAGAAAATCCATTTCAGCTTGTTCATCTGCCGAAACAAGAGAAACGAATACCGAAGTTTCTATATCAAAAAGAGCTTGAGGAGCTGTTTGACGTTTCAGATATAAGCCAGCCGACCGGAATGAGGGATCAAGCACTGTTAGAGCTTCTCTATGCCACCGGAATGAGGGTCAGTGAATGCTGTTCCATAACCATTCACGACATTGACTTATTTATGGACACTGTGCTTGTACACGGTAAAGGTAAGAAACAGCGCTATATCCCCTTTGGGTCTTACGCCCGTGAGGCGTTGAAGGTATATATGAATAGTGGAAGACAGTGCTTGCTGATGAAAGCAAAAGAACCTCATGATCTATTATTCGTAAATCAAAGAGGCGGACCGCTTACAGCCCGAGGAGTCAGGCATATTTTAAGCGGGCTTGTTCAAAAAGCGTCCGGCGCTTTACATATTCATCCGCATATGCTTCGACATACGTTTGCCACTCACCTGTTAAACGAAGGAGCAGATTTGAGAAGCGTCCAGGAACTGCTCGGACATTCCAATCTGTCCTCGACACAGATATACACGCACGTTTCGAAGGAAATGTTGAGAAACACATATATGTCTCACCATCCAAGAGCTTTTAAGAAAAATTAAAGGAGGCCCTTTATGTCATCTTTTCATGCGACCACAATATTTGCCGTACAGCATAAGGGACGAAGTGCTATGTCTGGTGACGGGCAAGTGACATTTGGTCAGGCTGTTGTCATGAAACACACTGCAAGAAAAGTAAGAAAGCTGTTTAACGGTAAGGTTCTTGCAGGTTTTGCGGGATCTGTTGCAGACGCTTTCACTTTATTCGAAAAGTTTGAAGCTAAGCTTGAAGAATATAACGGCAACTTAAAACGGGCGGCTGTTGAGCTTGCAAAGGAATGGCGTAGCGATAAAGTGCTTAGAAAGCTTGAAGCCATGCTGATTGTTATGAATCAGGATACGTTGCTTCTCGTATCAGGAACAGGCGAGGTGATCGAACCAGATGACGGTATTCTCGCAATTGGATCAGGGGGCAATTACGCTCTGGCAGCGGGAAGAGCTTTGAAAAAACATGCTGGGGAAAGTATGTCTGCAAGTGAGATTGCTAGAGCTGCGTTAGAAACAGCAGGCGAAATTTGTGTATACACGAACGATCAAATCATACTGGAAGAGCTTGAATAGAAAGGACTTGAGGCGCATGGAAAAACAACCGTTAACACCAAGACAGATTGTAGATCGGTTAGACCAATATATTGTCGGTCAGCAAAACGCGAAAAAAGCTGTCGCCGTGGCATTAAGAAACCGCTATAGAAGAAGCCTTCTGGATGAAAAGCTGAAGGATGAGGTCGTTCCGAAAAACATTTTAATGATGGGACCTACAGGCGTTGGAAAAACGGAAATTGCCAGACGAATTGCCAAGATTTCAGGTGCGCCATTTATCAAAATTGAAGCAACAAAATTCACTGAAGTCGGCTATGTAGGCAGAGATGTTGAATCTATGGTCAGAGACCTTGTGGAAACCTCTGTTCGGCTTATAAAAGAAGAGAAAATGACTGAAGTAAAGGAACAGGCAGAGGAAAATGCAAACAAACGCATTGTTCGACTGTTAGTTCCGGGGAAGAAAAAACAATCAGGCGTTAAAAATCCATTTGAAATGTTTTTTGGCGGCAGCCAGCCGAATGGTGAAGATGAGGCGGAGAGCCAGGAAGAAGCAAACATTGAAGAAAAAAGAAAACGCATGGCGCATCAGCTTGCTTTAGGAGAACTGGAAGACTACTATGTAACAGTAGAAGTCGAAGAGCAGCAGCCATCTATGTTTGACATGCTGCAGGGCTCGGGTATGGAGCAGATGGGTATGAATATGCAGGATGCGCTGAGCGGATTAATGCCAAAGAAAAAGAAACGGCGCAAAATGACCGTCAGGGAAGCCAGAAAAGTCCTGACGAATGAAGAAGCAAGCAAACTCATCGATATGGATGAAGTCAGCCAGGAAGCCGTTCAGAGAGCTGAAGAAAGCGGAATTATTTTTATCGACGAGATTGATAAAATTGCCAAAAACGGAGGCGCATCATCTTCTGCTGATGTATCCAGAGAAGGTGTTCAGCGAGACATTCTCCCAATCGTTGAAGGCTCTACCGTTGTCACGAAATATGGTTCGGTAAAAACTGACCATGTTCTATTTATTGCAGCAGGAGCCTTTCATATGGCCAAACCGTCTGATTTAATTCCTGAACTGCAAGGGCGTTTTCCGATTCGTGTAGAACTGAGCAAACTCACGGTAGACGACTTCGTAAGAATTTTAATAGAGCCGGATAATGCGTTGCTCAAACAATATCAAGCATTGTTGCAGACAGAAGGTATATCTCTTGAATTTTCTGACGAAGCTATTCATAAGATTGCTGAAGTTGCTTATCATGTGAACCAGGATACTGATAATATCGGTGCGAGGCGCCTTCATACAATACTTGAACGTTTATTAGAAGATCTGTCGTTTGAAGCTCCTGACGTAACAATGGAGAAAATAACAATTACACCGCAGTATGTCGAAGAAAAGCTCGGAACGATAGCTAAAAACAAAGATTTAAGTCAATTTATTTTGTGAAAAATTTAATAAGAGGAATGTTTAGGAGGATTATTTATCATGGCTTTATTACAAAAAACAAGAATTATTAACTCCATGTTGCAAGCTGCAGCAGGGAAACCGGTGAACTTTAAGGAGATGGCGGAGACGCTTCGGGATGTCATTGATTCCAATATTTTCGTTGTAAGCCGCAGAGGGAAACTCCTTGGCTATTCTATTAACCAGCAAATTGAAAATAATCGCATGAAAAAGATGCTTGAGGATCGTCAATTCCCTGAAGAATATACGAAAAATTTATTTAACATCCCTGAAACATCTTCTAACTTGGACATTAATAGTGAGTATACTGCTTTCCCTGTTGAGAATAGAGACCTGTTCCAAGCTGGTTTAACAACAATTGTACCGATCATTGGTGGCGGAGAAAGATTAGGAACGCTCATTCTTTCACGTTTACAGGATCAATTTCATGATGATGACTTGATTCTTGCTGAATATGGCGCTACTGTTGTCGGAATGGAGATCCTGAGAGAAAAAGCAGAAGAAATTGAAGAGGAAGCAAGAAGCAAAGCTGTCGTTCAAATGGCTATCAGTTCTCTTTCTTACAGTGAGCTTGAAGCAATTGAACACATTTTTGAAGAGCTTGATGGGAACGAGGGCCTTCTTGTTGCAAGTAAAATCGCTGATCGCGTCGGCATTACCCGTTCTGTCATTGTGAATGCACTCAGAAAGCTGGAAAGCGCGGGTGTTATCGAGTCAAGATCATTAGGAATGAAAGGTACTTATATCAAAGTTCTAAACAGCAAATTCCTAATCGAATTAGAACATTTAAAATCACATTAATCACGCAAAGAACCCCTTTATGAGGGGTTCTTTTTTTATCTCAAATAAAGGAAATGAATAAGCTTTATTTCCTGGGTTGAAAGTCGTTCTTTGTAATAATTTTAATAAACCACACAAATTTCTCGAAAAATCACAAAAAATGACGAAAAGTATATAGAAAAAACGGAAATTGTGTTATATTCAGGCTTATATGCAAACAGAAAATGTAGTTCTAATAATCTAGGACTTTGTACCTAGATATAAAATAGATAATTGTGAGGACAATTTTTTATGCGAACTTCATAGACTTTATGCCTGTTATTTCTTACAATAAGCATAGAGTTTTACAATTCTCGACAAGGATACTGAGGATGAAAAAAACTGAAATGGAGGTAAGTGGATATGAGCTTATTTTCTGGAACGATACAAAATCTTGATAATGCCTTGAATAGAGCAGATATTAAGCAAAAAGTCATAACTAATAATATTGCCAATATAGATACACCGAACTATAAGGCAAAAAAAGTCTCTTTCCAAAATTTGTTAGAACAAGAGTCCTCTCGTTTCGAAGCGACAAAAACGGACTATCGTCATATTGATTTTTCTGATGGTGATTCGAATTATTCAATTGTGAAAAGTAGAAATACATCGTATCAACAAAATGGAAACAATGTCGACGTGGACAAAGAGATGACAGAATTGGCGCAAAATCAAATCAACTATCAAGCATTAGTTGAAAGAATGAACGGAAAATTTAATTCGTTGAAAACCGTATTAACAGGAGGAAGATGATGACAGCTTTTCATAGCTTAAATGTTTCAGCATCTGCTTTAACAGCTCAGCGAGTCAGGATGGACGTTGTATCGTCTAACTTGGCGAATGTGGATACAACAAGAGCAAAGCAGGTGAATGGAGAATGGGTGCCTTACAGAAGAAAAATGGTTTCTCTTCAGTCAAAAGGTGAATCGTTCTCTTCTATCCTCAATTCTAAAATGAGCGGAAGCGGAAACGCTGGAAACGGTGTGAAAGTTTCTAAAGTTACTGAGGATGATTCAGAATTTAATCTTGTCTATGATCCGACAGACCCTGATGCAAACGCTGAAGGGTATGTACAAAAGCCTAATGTGGATCCATTGAAAGAAATGGTTGACCTTGTCAGCAGCACAAGATCATACGAGGCGAATGTCACTGCGATGAATGCCACTAAGGGAATGCTGATGAAAGCATTAGAAATCGGAAAGTAAGGTGAATGAATGTGATAAATGCAATTTCTCCATTTCAAGTGCAAAATATTCAAAATGCAACAAATCAAGTAAACAATAGCCAAAAAACAAATTCTTCAAATCAAACAAGCTTTTCGGAGCTTTTAAAAAACTCTATTAGTTCGTTAAATGAGTCCCAAGTAACTTCTGACAACATGACTAATGCTTTGGCAGCAGGAAAAGATGTAAATCTTGATGAAGTGATGATCGCCGCTCAAAAAGCAAACATCTCTCTCACTGCTGCTACAGAGTTCCGCAATAAAGCTGTGGAAGCATATCAGGAGATTATGAGAATGCAAATGTAGGGGGTCTGACGATTAAGAGAAAGAGTGGAATGACCGGGGGTTAACATGAATCGTACTCTAATGCAAATAAAAAACAAAACAAGTGAGTTTTGGAAAAACAGATCTAAATTACAAAAGATTTTAATGATTAGTGCTTTAGCGGCAATTATTATTATTGGAATTATTGTTAGTGTTTTTGCTTCTAATACAAAAATGGCGCCGCTGTACAAAGATTTGTCTGCAGAAGAAGCAGGGAAAATTAAAGAAGAACTTGATGCGAAGAAAGTGCCAAACGAACTTTCAAACGGCGGTACAGTCATTAGCGTTCCGGAAGATCAGGTTGATTCATTAAAAGTACAAATGGCTGCAGAAGGGCTTCCGAAAACCGGATCAATTGATTATTCGTTTTTTGGACAGAATGCCGGCTTCGGTATGACAGATAATGAGTTTGATATGGTCAAAGTGAAAGCGACACAGACAGAACTGTCAAATTTGATCAATGAGATGGACGGTATCAAAAATTCAAAAGTAATGATTAACCTTCCGAAAGACGCTGTGTTTGTCGGTGAGGATCAATCTGCAGCATCCGCGTCAATCGTTCTGCAGATTCAACCGGGCTATACGCTAGATCAAAGCCAGGTCAACGGATTGTATCATCTAGTATCGAAAAGCGTGCCCAGCCTAAAAGAAGATAACATCGTCATCATGGACCAAAACTCTACATACTACGACAAATCAGACAGTGGTGCAGGGTCCTACGCGGATAGTTATTCTTCCCAGCAAGGAATTAAGTCCCAAGTTGAAAAAGACATTCAAAAACATGTTCAGTCATTGCTTGGAACGATGATGGGGCAAGATAAAGTAGTTGTCTCTGTTACAGCTGATGTTGATTTCACAAAAGAAAATCGCACAGAAGACATTGTCGAACCTGTTGATAAAGAAAACATGGAAGGCATTGCGGTTAGTGCGGAAAAAGTATCTGAAACATACCAGGGTGACGGTGCAGCCGATGGCGGTACTGCCGGAACTGGTGAGGAAGATGTAACGAACTATAAAGCTGCTGATGATAATAACGGAAGCGGAAATTACGAAAAAAGCAGCAATAAAATCAATTACGAGGTTAACCGCATCCATAAAGAAATCGCTGAAAGTCCTTATAAGGTCAGAGATTTAGGAATTCAAGTCATGGTAGAGCCGCCTGATGCAAAAAATACGGCGTCGCTGTCAACTGAAAGACAGGATGATATACAAAAAATCCTCTCAACTGTAGTCAGAACATCACTGGATAAGGACACAACACAAAACCAGAACCTTTCTGATCAAGATATTAATAATAAAATTGTTGTCTCCGTTCAGCCATTTGACGGGAAAGTCAACTTAGATACAAATACGGAAAAATCCTCAGGTATCCCGCTGTGGGCATATATCGTAGGCGGTGTTTTAATCGCGGCGATCATTATTCTGATCATTATGCTTATCAGAAAGAAAAGAGCGCAAGAGGATGAGTTTGAGGAATACGAGTATGAGAGTCCACAAGAACCAATTAACATGCCTGATATCAATGAAGAGGAAAATGAAACACCGGAAACAGTCAGACGAAAACAGCTTGAAAAAATGGCGAAAGACAAGCCGGAAGATTTTGCAAAACTGCTAAGAAGCTGGCTGGACGAGGATTAGGAGGAATTAGAAATGGCGAGACGTGATCAAGATAAGCTTACAGGAAAACAAAAAGCAGCCATTCTCATGATTTCCCTGGGGTTAGATGTGTCAGCTTCTGTGTATAAGCACTTAACCGATGAAGAAATTGAAAGGCTTACCTTAGAAATATCAGGTGTTCGAAGTGTCGATCATCAAAAAAAGGATGAAATTATAGAAGAATTTCATAATATAGCCATTGCGCAGGATTATATTTCTCAAGGCGGTCTAAGCTATGCGAGACAAGTTCTTGAGAAGGCGCTTGGAGAGAATAAGGCGGAAAACATCCTTAATAGGCTGACTTCTTCTTTACAAGTTAAACCATTTGATTTTGCCAGAAAAGCGGAGCCCGAACAAATCTTGAATTTTATACAGCAAGAGCATCCGCAGACGATGGCGTTAATTTTGTCCTATTTAGATCCTGTGCAATCCGGGCAAATTTTATCTGAGCTGAACCCTGAGGTACAGGCTGAGGTTGCGAGAAGAATCGCTGTTATGGACAGAACGGCACCTGAAATTATAAATGAGGTAGAACGGATTCTGGAACAAAAAATATCTTCGGCATTTACTCAGGACTATACACAAACAGGCGGAATTGAAGCTGTTGTTGAAGTGTTAAACGGAGTTGACAGAGGCACAGAGAAAACGATCTTGGATTCATTGGAAATTCAGGATCCTGATCTTGCTGAAGAAATTAAAAAGCGGATGTTTGTCTTTGAAGATATTGTTACACTTGATAACCGCGCCATTCAGCGAGTCATTCGCGATGTTGAGAACGACGATCTGCTTCTTTCATTAAAAGTTGCCAGCGAGGAAGTTAAAGAAATCGTGTTCAACAATATGTCACAGCGTATGGTTGAAACCTTTAAAGAAGAAATGGAATTTATGGGACCTGTACGTTTGAAAGATGTAGAAGAAGCTCAATCAAGAATTGTAAGCATCGTCAGAAAGCTTGAAGAAGCCGGTGAAATTGTAATAGCAAGAGGCGGAGGGGACGATATTATTGTCTAATATCATTAAACAAGAATCATCTTTTTCTCCACAAAAGGAAAAAAGAAAGCTCTCTGTACAAGAGGTGCGTATCGATCATTCTCACCTTTTGCAGGCTGAAGAGAACCCAGAAGCAATTATGGCCCGAGTGAAAGAGGAAGCTGACCGGATTTCTGAGCAGGCAAACAGCCATATAGAAAATATTCGCCGTCAAATTGAGCAGGAAAAAAATGATTGGTCGGCTGAAAAACAGAAGCTTATTGAAGAAGCAAAAGCCGAGGGCTTTGAACAGGGTATGGCATTAGGAAAGGCTGAGGCGATGCAGCAGTACGCTGAACTTATCAGCCAAGCGAACAGCATAACTGAAATGTCCAGAAAAGCTGTTGAGGATAAGCTTGAAGACGCTAATGGAGAAATTGTTGAGCTTGCCGTTGCACTTGCTAAAAAAGTATGGCAACAAACATCTGATGATAAAGAGGCTTTTCTACTGCTAGTGAAACAAGTCATTAACGAAGTAAAGGAATACGACGATATATCAATATATGTAGATCCATATTACTATGAGACAGTCTTTCAGCAAAAAGACGAAATCCAGCATTTGCTTCATAAAGAATGCCGGTTCGGCATATATGCTGATGAAAAAGCTCAAAAAGGAACCTGTTTTATTGAGACACCTTTTGGCAGGGTAGATGCGAGTGTTGACACACAATTGATGCAATTGAAAGATAAACTTCTGACAGTGTTGGAAGCGGGTGCAGCTGAATGAATACACAGAGTCTGATAGATTGTATCGACATGACGGACTCATATAAACGGTACGGTAAAGTCAAACGAGTGATCGGCCTGATGATTGAATCAAAAGGGCCTGCGAGCTCAATTGGTGACGTGTGCCTGATTTATGCAAAAGGACATTCTGGCAATGTCATTAAAGCTGAGGTTGTCGGCTTTCAGGAAGAAAACATTTTGCTAATGCCTTATTTAGAAGCTGCAAGCATTGCGCCTGGCAGCATTGTAGAAGCTACTGGTGAATCTCTTCGCGTGAAAGTTGGAGCCGGACTGATCGGACAAGTTGTCGACGCTTTTGGTGAACCGCTTGACGGAACGCTTTTGCCAAAAGGGCTTTCACTTGTATCGACGGAGCAATCACCGCCTAATCCGATGAAACGGCCGCCTATCCGGGAAAAGATGGGTGTCGGTGTCAGATCAATTGACAGTTTATTGACGGTCGGTAAAGGCCAGCGGATTGGTATTTTTGCAGGAAGCGGTGTCGGAAAAAGTACATTAATGGGGATGATTGCCAAACAGACAGAGGCTGACTTAAACGTCATTGCACTTGTCGGGGAGCGCGGGCGAGAGGTTCGTGAGTTTATTGAAAAAGACCTGGGAGAAGAGGGCTTAAAACGATCGATTGTAGTCGTTGCCACCTCAGATCAGCCAGCATTAATGAGATTGAAAGCAGCATATACTGCAACTGCAATTGCTGAGTATTTCCGTGATAAAGGCCAAAATGTCATGTTTATGATGGATTCTGTTACAAGGGTGGCAATGGCGCAGCGTGAGATTGGGCTGGCTGCCGGAGAGCCTCCGACGACAAAAGGCTATACACCTTCCGTGTTCGCTATTTTACCTCGTTTATTAGAGAGAACAGGTGCAAATGAACATGGAACCATTACGGCGTTTTATACTGTGTTGGTAGACGGGGATGACATGAATGAGCCGATCGCTGACACTGTTCGCGGTATTTTAGACGGACATATTGTGTTGGATAGGGCGCTTGCTAATAAAGGCCAGTTTCCTGCAGTTAATATACTAAAAAGTATTAGCAGGGTGATGTCAAACATATCGACAAGACAACATCTGGATGCAGCAAATAAATTCCGTGAATTGTTATCGACGTATCAAAATTCGGAAGACCTCATTAATATTGGAGCTTACAAAAGAGGATCCTCAAGAGAAATTGATGAAGCCATTCAATTTTATCCGCAGCTTATTCAATTTTTAAAACAGGGAACAGACGATTCAGCATCATTGGAAGAAAGCATTGCTGCATTAACTAGTTTGACAGGAAATGAGGAATAAACGTGGTTTATCAATTTAGATTCCAAAAGCTGCTGGAACTAAAAGAAAATGAGAAAGATCAATCCTTATCCGAATATCAGCAATCCGTTTCTGAATTTGAAAATGTTGCTGAAAAATTATATGAAAATATGAGCAAAAAGGAATTGCTGGAACAAAATAAGGAAAAGAGATTGAAAAGCGGCATGAGTGTGCAAGAGATGAGGCATTACCAGCAATTTGTCTCAAATCTGGAAAATACGATTTATCACTATCAAAAGCTTGTTATTATGAAAAGAAATCAAATGAATCAAAAACAAGAAATTTTGACTGAGAAAAATATTGAAGTGAAAAAGTTTGAAAAAATGCGTGAAAAACAGTTTAAAATGTTTGCTCTTGAAGACAAAGCTGCAGAGATGAAAGAAATGGATGACATTTCGATTAAGCAGTTTATGATTCAAGGCCATTAGGAGCGAATGTAATGTCCGGCAAAAAGAAAGAATCAGGTAAGTCCCGTTCGGTTTTGCTTATCATTATCCTACCGCTGGTGTTTCTTTTAATCGCAGGGGGAATTATTCTTTGGGCTGCTGGTGTCAATGTTTTAAAGCCAATACAGGAAACGGCGGCAAAAACGCCGGTTTTAAAAGAATTGGTTCCTGAAACCGAAAATAAAAAAGACACAGCATCAAGTAAGGATAGCAGTAATACGGCAGCTTTGGAAAAGACCATTAAGGATCAAAAAAGTGAAATCAATATATTGAATAAAGATTTAGAAACGAGTAAATCTGAAATTGACAGACTCAATCAAAAAATCCGTTCACTTGAAAAGACAGCAGAGGATCAAAAAAAGTCATCAGAAGATCATACTGAAAATGCATCAGAACCGAATTCTTCCTCTAAAAACGACAAGGTGATCAGCGTATATAAAAGCATGGACAGCGGAAAGGCTGCAAAAATCATTGCCCAATTAAAGGAGCAAGAAGCGCTGAAAATATTGAATGGCTTAAGCAAAAAGCAGCTTGCTGACATATTGGCGAAGATGACTCCTGAGCAAGCAGCAACCTACACAGAAAAAATTGCTGCCAGCCATGAATAAGGGGGGATGAAAGGTGAAGCTGCTTGACTTGGCGGGCCCTATGCTGAAAAACACAGCAGGACCTGCGGCTAAAACCATGAATAGTAGCCAGGGGGTTTTTCAAAATTGGCTTATGTCTGAGACCGGATTGAAGGAACTCTCAGAACAAGGTAAGGAAACTCCTGCTGGTGATCAGCTTTTAACAGATGCGCTTAAAAAAATCAGTGATTGGCTAAACGCCAGTCCTGAAGAGCAAGACAAACAAAAAGCAGACCTTCTGCAAACATTAAGCAAACTAACAGGGAAGCAGTTGGATGAAACGGATCAGCAAATGCTGCAGAATCTGTTGCAGACAGTAGAATTAATGTCCGACGAAACTGCGCCATTACTTGCGGAATCGGGGAAAATCATTTCAGAAGGCAAATTGGCCTCAGCTGTCAATGATACCGATGGAGAACTGAAGTCTGATACAGAGCAATCAAATCAGGAGAATGTAGAGTCTAAGGATAATAAAGAACTTATCCTTATCCAGATGTTCATTAGTCAGCTGTTAGAAGGGAATAAGCTGTCTGATCGCGGGAATGGCAATAAAGCCCATGCCGTTTATCAGAACGGAGATCAATTTCTTTCTTCATTAGAAAAAAAGGGTGTATCTCAACAGCTCATTCAGGATCTAAAACAGCAAATATTCACCAAAGATGAGTCGAGTTCTAAGCTATATTCGATGACAGCATCAGAACTGAAAAGCTTTCAAAGCTTAATGGAACAAATGTCTATGCTGCCTCAAAAAGGGACAAAAGAATGGAATTTAGCTGAAAGTCAACTGAAGGCTTTCTTGTTACCGAAATCATCCGAATCATCACAAGACTTTGGGAAGCGTGTTCTGGCACCGTCCTCACAGAGTTCATTCAGTAAAAATTCATCGGATATTTCTGGAAGCGTTCAATCTGTTGATAGTAAATCAGGACTTCACATGCTGTTCTCAGGCTACCGGAGCACAGGCGGAGTTCAAACACTTAATCCGCAGCAGATGTCATCTGATTTGCCGGCTGCCGAAACAAAAACGGTAGCTGATCAAGTGATCAAAGGGTGGAAACAGATGAAATATACGCCTTTCGGCAGATCGACAGGAAGCTTCACCATTCGGCTGAATCCTGGACATCTAGGATTTGTCACAATCAAGCTGACAAATGAAAATGGGATGTTTCAGAGTAAGATCATTGCATCAAGCCAATCAGCAAAAGAATTGCTTGAACAGCATCTTCCTCAGCTGAAGCAATCATTGCCGAATATGGCAGTCCAAATTGATCGTTTCACGCTCCCGGTCCAAAGCGGAGATCAGCCGATATACGGGCAGCTTGCTGATGAACAGAAACAGCAGCAAGATGGACAGAGACAGCAAAGACAGAAAAAACAATCAAATGATTTCGGTGATCTGCTCGATGAAATATCGGAAGTTGATATGGAGGAAGAAGAATGACTTCTATAAGTTCAGAATATAAACTGCCTGAAAAAACAAGCACTGCGCCGACTGGCAATAGCAGCTTGGGGAAAGATGAATTCTTAAAAATATTAATGACCCAAGTTAAAAGCCAAGATCCGCTCAACCCGGTCGATGATAAAGAATTCATCAGTCAGATGGCGACATTTTCTAGTCTGGAACAAATGATGAATCTGAATACCACAATGACTAAGTTCGTCGAAAATCAGGATCCGTTTACGACGTATCTTGATTGGATGGGAAAAGAAGTTTCTTGGACTGCTGACGGAGGAGCAACAGAAAAAGCAGGCACAGTAAGTTCAGTAAAACAGTCAAAAGGAAAATATTATCTTGTTCTTAATGATGGCACTGAAATCAGCCCGACGAATGTGTTGTCTGTAGCACAGTCTTCTAAATAAAACAATCTGGGGGAATACATTATGTTACGTTCACTTTATTCTGGAATCAGCGGTATGAAAAATTTTCAAACAAAGCTTGACGTTATCGGCAACAACATTGCCAACGTGAATACAGTAGGATTTAAAAAGAGCCGTGTAACCTTTAAAGATATGGTAAGCCAAACGATTGCAGGCGGTTCTGCTGCTGGAGGGGCTATTGGGGGTACAAACTCTAAGCAGATCGGTTTAGGTTCATCATCAGGCACAATTGATACAATCCATTCAACAAGCGCAACACAAAGTACAGGAAGAACACTTGATTTAGCGATTGACGGTGACGGTTACTTTCGAATTGATACAGGCGATGGAACATCCTATACAAGAGCAGGAAACTTCTATTTAGATAATACTGGAACAATGGTAACGGGTGATGGCTACCACGTATTAAATATGAATGGAGACACAATTCAAATCCCTACTGATGCACAAAGCTTCAACATTGGTTCTGATGGGAAGGTGTCAATCGTTGATGCGGGCGGTCAAAAACAAGACGGCGGACAAATCGGGATTGTCACTTTTGCAAACAGTGACGGTTTAGATAAAATCGGAAACAATTTATACCGTGAGTCTCTAAACTCTGGGACTGCCAGTGCAGCAAACCAGCCTGGTGATGGCGGTACAGGTTCTCTTAAAGTAGGATTTCTCGAAATGTCTAACGTTGACTTAACTGACGAATTTACTGAAATGATCGTTGCCCAGCGCGGATTCCAATCAAACTCAAAAATTATTACAACATCTGATGAAATCCTTCAAGAACTGGTTAACCTTAAACGTTAAGGAGGGAGGGGAGGCGAGTAATCGCTTCTCCGCTGTTTTATGATTAAAGTAACCCGTTTAAATGGGCAGCCTTTTATACTGAATGCGCTATTTGTTGAACAGATTGAATGCTTTCCGGATACTACAATCACTTTGTCAAACGGTAAGAAGTTTGTAGTAAAAGAAGATGAAGAAGCTGTTCTGGAGAAGGTCGCATCTTTCTACCGAAAAATACAAATATTTTCAATGGAACAAGGAATAGAGGAACCGGAATGAAGAAAAAATTACTGATTATTTTACTAATTATTCTTATCGTAATTGGTGCTCTCGGGGCGGCGGCTTATTTTGTTTTAGGCGAAAAGTCCGGAAAAAGTGAAGCGAAAAAAAGTGTTGATGAAATCGTTGCATCTACAGTTGCTGTGGAAGAGATTACAACGAATTTAAAGTCTGATAATATTATCCGGCTTGCTATTAAACTTGAAACAGATTCTGATAAATCAAAAGAAGAACTTGAAAAGCGTGATTTTCAAGTGAAGGATACTGTAATAACGCTGCTGGCTAATACGAACGTTAATGAGATTGAAGGAGACAAGGGTAGAGAGGCCTTTAAGAAGGAACTAAAAGATAAAATTAATAGCTACCTCCAAGAAGGAAAAGTAGAAAAAGTGTATTTTACCTCCTTTAATCTGCAATAAACAATCATTTGACAGAATACGGAGGTGAGGAAAATGGCAGGAGAAGTTCTCTCCCAAAATGAAATAGATGCACTGCTTTCTGCAATATCAACTGGTGAAATGGACGCTGAAGAGCTGAAAAAGGAAGAAAAAGAGAAGAAAGTGAAGGTTTATGATTTCAAACGTGCCCTGCGGTTCTCTAAGGATCAGATCCGTAGTTTAACGAGAATTCATGATAATTTTGCTAGACTTCTCACTACTCATTTTTCTGCTCAGCTCCGGACCTATATTCACATATCTGTCAGCTCTGTTGACCAGGTCCCTTATGAGGAATTTATTAGATCCATCCCGAACATGACGATACTGAACCTGTTTGCTGTCCATCCGATGGAAGGCAGAATTATGATGGAGGTTAACCCTGCGATTGCATATACGATGATGGATCGGGTAATGGGCGGTATAGGAATCAGTCATAATAAGGTTGACAATTTGACAGAAATTGAAACAAAAATCATTTCAAATTTATTTGAAAATGCACTGGGGAATTATAAAGAAGCTTGGCAGTCAATTGCTGATATTGAACCGGAAATGACTGAGTTTGAAGTGAATCCGCAATTCGTTCAGATGGTATCTCCTAATGAAACAGTTGTGGTGATATCGCTCAATACTCAAATTGGTGACATCAGTGGTGTCATAAATCTTTGTATCCCGCATATTGTCCTCGAGCCGCTCATACCGAAGCTTTCGGTCCACTATTGGATGCAATCAGATAGAAATGAGCCAAAGCCTGAGGAAACAAAGTCACTTGAAAAACGTATTATGACAGCACAAATACCTGTCGTGGCCGAGCTCGGCACATCTGAACTGACAATAGAAGAGTTTTTAAGTTTAGAAGTCGGAGACTGCATAACTTTGGACAAATCAGTCACAGATCCTCTTACTGTATTGGTCGGAGATAAGCCGAAATTTTTAGGACAAGCCGGCCGGGTGAATCGAAAACAGGCAGTGCAAATTTTAGATCACGACATAAGAGGTGAACAAGATGGAGAATAATAGATTATCTCAAGATGAGATTGACGCGCTTCTTAACGGCACAGGCAGCACACCTGATGAGCCTGAGGCTACGGAAGTACATGACTTGTCGGACATGGAGCGTGACGCGATCGGTGAAATTGGAAATATTTCATTCGGCAGTTCTGCGACAGCACTGTCAACACTTTTAAATCAAAAGGTCGATATTACGACTCCAAGCGTAACTGTCATTCCTAGAAGTAAAATCAGCGATGCGTTTCCTAAACCGTATGTAGCCATTGAAGTGAATTATACGGAGGGCTTTAGCGGCAGCAATCTGCTGGTCGTAGAACAAAATGACGCCGCGATCATTGCTGACTTAATGATCGGGGGAGACGGAAAAGGCGCTGACCCTTCGCTAGGTGAAATTCATTTAAGTGCGGTTCAAGAAGCGATGAACCAAATGATGGGATCAGCTGCTACATCAATGTCTACTGTATTCAGTAAAAAAATAGATATTTCACCGCCTCGGGTTGAATTGCTCGATGTCATTGAAGAAAAGGGAACTGACCGTATTCCTGATGATGAAATGCTGGTGAAAGTTTCTTTCAACATAAAGGTGGGAGAATTAATAGACTCCAGCATTATGCAGCTTTATCCGCTGACATTTGCGAAAGACTTAATTTCAAACCTTATGAATACAGGAAGTGCAGAGGAAGAAGCAGCGCCGCAGCCTGATGTTACATATGAGCAGCCGAAAGAGTCTGTAACGCCAGAGCCGCATCATGAACCACAGCAACAGCAGCAACCGCAACCGCAACCGCCAAAAAGACAGGGAACACCAAAACAATCAGCGCCAGTTCAGGTTTCACCGGTAGAGTTTTCCGCGTTTGATTCAAACGAGTCTTCGCAAGCCCCTAGAAACAACCTGGATATGCTTTTGGATATCCCGCTTTCAATCACTGTTGAGCTTGGAAGAACGAAAAGAAGCGTTAAAGAGATTTTAGAGCTTTCTGCAGGAAGTATCATTGAGCTTGATAAATTAGCTGGTGAGCCGGTAGATATTTTAGTAAATCAGCGTATTGTTGCCAAAGGCGAGGTCGTTGTCATTGAAGAAAACTTCGGTGTAAGAGTCACTGATATTTTAAGCCAGGCAGAGCGCATTAATAATTTAAAATAACAAAATACAAGGAGAGATAGATAGATTATGGCACATAGAATTTTAATTGTAGATGACGCAGCATTTATGCGAATGATGATTAAAGATATTTTGGTGAAAAACGGTTTTGAAGTAGTAGCGGAAGCTGAAAATGGAGCACAAGCAGTAGAAAAATATAAAGAGCATTCTCCTGACCTCGTTACTATGGATATCACGATGCCTGAAATGGACGGTATTACAGCTTTAAAAGAAATTAAACAAATTGATGCACAGGCAAGAATTATTATGTGTTCTGCTATGGGACAGCAATCAATGGTTATCGATGCTATTCAAGCAGGCGCTAAGGATTTCATCGTAAAACCTTTCCAGGCAGACCGTGTGCTTGAAGCAATCAACAAAACATTAAGTTAAAGGGTGTACGACTGTTGAGGAAGAGTCAATATTTCATCGCTTTTATTTGTTTTTTCGTTCTATTCAGTGTACATCCGATGTCTGCCGCCGCGGCAGACTCTAATAATTCAACTGTAAACGAATGGTTCAAAAAGAAAGATGAAAAAACTGCAGATAAATCAGAGCATAAGGAAGAAAAAACAACACAAACTGCTGATGAGACGGAGGGAGCGGCAGCTCCTTCTGTCTCAGCTTTTGATTTTGTGAAGATGATTTTCGCTTTACTGTTTGTTATCGTACTGATTTATGGGCTTGTTAAGCTCATGAACAAAAGAAATCGCCTCCTAAAGCCTTTTCAATACGTTGAAAATATAGGTGGCACATCGGTCGGTCAAAACAAGTCTATCCAATTGATTAAAGTCGGAAAAAGTGTGCTTGTCGTTGGTGTAGGAGAGACGATCCAGCTGCTGAAAGAAATCGAGGATGAAAAAGAGACTGAAATCATTCTAAGCCAGCATGAAGAGGCGATGTCAAACAAAATAGAATGGCAAAAATTTGTGAAACCGCTGAAGGGTTCTGAACAGCAGCCACAGGAAAAATCGCTTTCCTTTTCAAAAGCATTAAAAGAGCAGCTTGAAGAGTTAAAACAAAATCGTTCTGAAGGAAAAAAGAAAGGCCCACGTCATCATGAATGAGTTTATAAATATTTTCAGTTCAAGTGATCCGGAAAACGTAAGTTCAACTGTTAAATTACTATTATTATTAACTGTATTTTCAGTGGCGCCTGGAATATTGATTCTTATGACTTGTTTTACTCGCATCGTCATTGTTCTGTCATTTGTCAGGACTTCACTGGCGACGCAATCTATGCCGCCAAACCAGGTTCTTGTCGGACTTGCGCTATTTTTAACGTTTTTTATTATGGCTCCTACGTTTTCAGAGATTAATAAAGAAGCGCTGACTCCATTAATGGACAACAAAATCAGCTTGGACGAAGCGTATACGAAAGCTGAAGAACCGATTAAAGAATTTATGAGTAAACACACAAGGCAGAAGGATTTGGCGCTGTTTATGAATTACGCGAAAATGGATAAACCTGAATCACTAAAGGATATTCCGCTCACAACAATGGTTCCCGCATTTGCCATATCGGAACTCAAAACAGCGTTTCAAATCGGTTTTATGATTTTTATCCCATTTTTAATTATAGATATGGTAGTGGCGAGCGTCTTAATGTCAATGGGGATGATGATGCTCCCTCCAGTTATGATTTCTCTGCCCTTTAAAATATTACTTTTTGTTTTAGTAGACGGCTGGTATTTAATTGTGAAATCTTTGCTTCAGAGCTTTTAGGGTAGGTGCTAAATGTGAGTTCAGAATTTGTAATTTCTATGGCAGAAAAAGCCGTATACGTAACGCTGATGATCAGCGGGCCATTATTGGCTATCGCTTTGCTGGTCGGTTTAATCGTCAGTATATTTCAAGCGACAACTCAAATCCAAGAACAGACTTTGGCGTTTATTCCGAAAATCGTGGCAGTTCTACTCGCCCTGATTTTTTTTGGACCATGGATGCTGTCCACCATTCTTTCATTTACAACAGAGCTGTTTTCTAATTTAAACCGTTTTGCAGGGTAATGTAGAGATGAATTCAATTATTGACTTATTTCCTGCTTTTTTATTGGTTTTTATTAGAATCTCTGCTTTTTTTGTAACGGTTCCGTTATTCGGACATCGGAATGTTCCAGCTGTTCATCGTATTGGGTTTGCTTTTTTTCTCGCAGTCATTTGCTTCAGCACCATTGATAAACCTCCCTCTTTGGAGATAGATGGACAATATATGCTTCTAACGTTTAAAGAAGCTTTGGTGGGTCTTTGTCTAGGATTGATTGCTTATATGATGCTGGCTGCAGTGCAGATTGCCGGTTCATTTATTGATTTTCAAATGGGATTTTCAATTGCGAATGTTATTGATCCGCAAACTGGTGCACAAAGCCCGTTAATCGGCCAGTTTATCTATACGATGGCACTTTTGTTTATGCTGAGCGTCAATGCCCACCACTTACTGCTGGACGGTATTTACTACAGCTTTCAGTATATTTCTGTTGATCAGGCATTTCCGAATTTCGGTGACGAGAAGTTTGTTTATTTTATCGCGAAAAGCTTTAATGCGATGTTTATTATCGCTTTTCAAATGTCAGCGCCGGTTGTGGCTAGTTTGTTTCTCGTTGATTTAGCATTAGGTATCGTAGCCCGAAGTGTTCCGCAATTAAATGTATTTGTGGTCGGTCTGCCTTTAAAGATCGCTGTCAGTTTTATCATGCTCATTGTGTGTATGTCCGTTATGTTCGTTGTTGTGCGGAATGTTTTCAGCTTAACGATTGAAACGATGCGGAATCTTTTAGCATTGGTCGGTGTTTCTTAATGAAGCTTAGGATTGACCTGCAGTTTTTTGCAGGTGAGAAGACAGAGAAAGCCACTCCGAAAAAACGGAAGGATACGAGGAAAAAAGGGCAGGTAGCCAAAAGCTCGGATGTCAATACCGCTATTTCTTTATTAGTCATATTTCTTTCGTTTATTGCGATCGGTCCGTATATGAGAGACAGGCTGCTGTCATTTATAGAGACGTTTTATACCGATTTGCTCACAATGAAGCTATCAGAATCTAATGTTCATACACTGTTTATCAGTTTATTAAAGGACATGGGCATAATACTTGCTCCGATTTTGCTTGTCGCTCTTATTGCAGGCGTTGCCAGTAACTATTTGCAGGTCGGGTTCTTGTTTTCTGCTGAAGCAATACAGCCTAAACTTGAAAAGCTGGATCCGATTAAAGGCTTTAAACGAATATACAGTATGAGGGCAATTGTAGAACTGATCAAATCCATATTAAAAATCACAGTTGTCGGTTTTGCGGCATTCGCTGTACTTTGGCTGCATTATGGAGAAATTCTCCGGCTTCCGCTTTTGACACCCGCAGAGGTGCTTTCTTTTGTTTCAAAACTGACCTTATGGATGGGGCTGAGCGGTGCAGGCGCTTTGTTAATACTTGCGGGTCTTGACTATTTATATCAGAGGTTTGACTATGAGAAAAACATCAAAATGTCAAAGCAGGATATAAAAGATGAGTACAAAAAATCTGAAGGAGATCCGATCATCAGGTCTAAAATCAAACAAAGACAGCGGGAAATGGCGATGAGGCGGATGATGCAGGAAGTTCCAAAAGCAGATGTCATTATCACCAACCCGACCCATTACGCGATTGCCTTGAAATATGATGAAGGAAAAATGGACGCTCCTTATATTGTTGCAAAAGGTGTTGACCATATGGCATTAAAAATCAGGAAAATTGCTAAAGAGCATGATGTCATGATGGTAGAAAACAGGCCGCTTGCCCGTGCGTTATATGATCAGGTGGAAATTGACCAGGCTGTGCCGGAAGAATTTTTTAAAGCTTTGGCAGAAATTTTGGCTTACGTATATAAAACAAAACAAAAAGTATATTGAATTTTTCGATTTAAAAGGAGAGAAAAAACAGCATGTCAACAAGAGATTTATCCGTTTTAATAAGTGTTGTCCTCATTGTGGCGATGCTGGTGATTCCATTTCCTCCATGGCTGTTAAGTATTTTGATCATTATTAATATTTCTCTTGCGTTGATCGTGCTTCTCACCACAATGAATATGCAAGAAGCGCTTCAGTTTTCAATTTTTCCGTCACTGCTTCTGCTTTTAACCCTGTTTCGTTTGGGCTTAAACGTTTCAACGACCCGTTCCATTCTTTCACATGGTGAAGGAGGAAAAGTGGTCGAGACGTTCGGAAATTTCGTTGTCGGCGGAAATGTATTAGTTGGACTTGTTGTATTTATCATCCTGATTATTATTCAGTTTGTCGTCATTACGAAAGGTGCTGAACGTGTTTCTGAGGTTGCGGCAAGGTTTACGCTGGACGCAATGCCAGGGAAGCAGATGAGTATTGATGCTGATTTAAATGCTGGGATGATTACCGAACAGGAAGCGAAGCATCGTCGTGAAAAAGTGGCAAGAGAAGCAGACTTTTATGGAGCAATGGACGGTGCCAGCAAATTTGTAAAAGGTGACGCGATTGCCGGGATCATTATAGTGATGATCAATATTATCTTCGGTATCGTGATCGGAATGCTTCAGCAAGGCATGTCCATTCAAGAGTCAGCTTCAAAATTTACGATGCTGACCGTAGGGGATGGAATTGTTTCGCAAATTCCGGCGCTGTTAATTTCAACAGCTACAGGTATTGTCGTGACAAGAGCAGCCTCTGAAGGAAACTTAGGACATGACATTACAGGTCAGCTGTTTGCTTATCCAAAACTTTTATATGTCGCAGCATCTACGATTTTGCTTCTTGGTATTTTCACTCCGATTGGCATTTTTCTGACGGGGCCGCTTGCAGGGCTGCTTGCTTTTGGCGCTTATATGCTTTCTAAATCAGGTAAGGAAAAAGAAGAAGTGGATGAGGTTCTCGAGGAAGAGGCCGAGGTCGACGATCTTAAAAGTCCTGAAAGTGTCGTTCAGCTACTGCACATTGATCCGGTAGAATTTGAGTTTGGATATGGTTTAATACCGCTTGCGGATGCAAATCAAGGCGGTGATTTATTAGACCGAATTGTGATGATTCGCCGTCAGCTGGCCCTGGAACTTGGACTGGTTATCCCTGTTGTGCGCATCAGAGACAACATAGCGTTGCAGCCTAATGAATACCGTTTGAAAATTAAAGGCAACGAAGTAGCGAAAGGCGAGCTGTTGCTTGATCATTATTTAGCAATGTCGCCTACACCTGAAGACGATCTCATAGAAGGGATTGAAACAGTGGAACCGTCGTTCGGACTGCCGGCCAAATGGATTGGCGAATCGGTAAAGGATGAAGCTGATATGCTCGGTTATACAGTTGTCGATCCTGCTTCAGTCGTTTCGACCCATATTACGGAGAAAATCAAGCAGTATGCCCACGAATTGCTCGGAAGACAGGAGACGAAACAACTGATTGATCACTTGAAGGAGACGTATCCAGTCCTTGTGGAAGAGGTTACGCCGAATCCGCTGTCTGTCGGAGATATTCAAAAGGTGCTGGCTAAGCTTTTAAAAGAAAAAGTGTCAATCCGAAACTTAGTCACGATTTTTGAAACGCTTGCTGACTACGGAAAATTAACAACAGATTCTGATCTTTTGACAGAGTATACAAGACAGGCACTGGCTAAGCAAATAACCGCCCAGTTCGCCAAGGAAAATGAAGTGCTGAAGGTTGTTACTTGCTCGGGCCGTGTAGAAAAGGCAATTGCCGATGGTGTACAGCAAACAGAACACGGGAATTATTTATCGCTTGAACCAGATGTTTCAGAAAGCATTGTACGCTCTGTCGCTAAAGAAGCCGAACAGCTCTCATTACGTCAGGAAACGGCAATTCTTCTTTGTTCGCCGCCTGTCAGAATGTATGTGAAACAGCTTCTGGAACGATACTTCCCTGATCTTCCGGTACTTTCTTATAACGAACTTGAGGCAAATGTTGAGGTTCAAAGCATTGGAGTGGTGGATATTTAATGAAAATAAAAAAATTTACTGCTGCTTCAATGCAAGAAGCGGCACTACTCATCAGAAAAGAGTTAGGTAATGAAGCAGTCATATTAAATTCGAAAAAAATCAAAAAACGAAAATGGTTTGGCCTCATTAACAAGCCTGCTGTTGAAGTTATTGCCGTATTAGACCAGGATTTCCTTGAGCAAAAAGTGCCTCAAAAAGCAGCTGAGCCGAAACAAATATTAAAAACTCCGGTCAGCAATCCGAAAAAAGAGGAGAGGATATTTCCTCCTCAAATTTCGGTGCAACAAGAGCCCGGTGATTTTTCAGCCTATCAATCCGTACTTCCTGAGCCGCTGCGAAAAGCAGAGAAGCTATTGCAAGAAACGGGAATTAAAGAGTCAGCGAAGACGAGCATTTTGAAAAAAATGCTTCGCTATTCTGTGGAGGCAGGCGGTCTGACGGAAGAAAACGTGGTTGGCAAACTTCAGGATATATTATGTGATATGCTGCCTTCAGCAGACAAGTGGCAGGAGCCTATTCACTCAAAGTATATCGTGTTGTTTGGTTCAACAGGAGCTGGAAAAACAACAACGCTGGCTAAGCTCGCAGCCATATCTATGCTTGAAAAAAATAAAAAAATTGCCTTTATTACAACGGACACGTATCGGATAGCAGCTGTCGAACAGTTGAGAACCTATGCCGAGCTGCTGCAGGCTCCTCTGGAAGTGTGCTATACAAAAGAAGAATTCCAGCAGGCAAAGGAGTTATTTTCTGAGTATGATCATGTGTTTATTGATACAGCCGGAAGAAACTTCAAGGAGCAGCAATACATTGATGAATTGAAAGAAACGATTCCTTTTGAAAGCAGTATTCAATCATTTCTCGTTTTATCCGCGACTGCAAAATATGAAGATATGAAGCATATTGTCAAACGGTTTTCTTCCGTTCCTGTCAATCAGTTTATTTTTACGAAAATAGATGAAACGACTTCCTTAGGTTCTATATTTAATATTCTGGCAGAATCAAAAATAGGAGCAGGTTTTATAACGAACGGCCAAAATGTGCCGGAGGATATACAGACTGTATCTCCACTTGATTTTGTAAGGATGCTGTGCAGATGAACAGATTTGACCAAGCAGCAACTTTACGGGCGGAAATGGAAAAACGTCAGCATGTTCTGCCAAGGGTTTATTCGCAAAAAGCGAAGACAATTGCTGTTATAAGCGGCAAGGGCGGTGTCGGAAAATCCAATATTACCTTAAATATGGCCATCGCGCTTCAAGATAAAGGTAAGAAGGTGCTGCTCATCGATCTTGATATCGGGATGGGGAACATTGATATATTAATGGGAAACTCACCGTCCGCCACGATTATCGATGTATTAACTGACCGCAAGCCGTTAATGCAGTCATTATCCATTGGGCCAAAGGGTTTGCGGTATATATCAGGCGGAACCGGTCTTGATGTGATGTTTCAGTTGGATCAAAGAAAATGGACGTTTTTTTCCAATGAGCTTTCTCACGCGTTGGGCCAGTTCGATTATGTACTGTTTGACATGGGAGCGGGCTTATCAAAAGATCAACTGCCTTTTATTTTGTCGGCAGAAGATATTTTGATTATAACAACTCCCGAACCGACGGCCATCATGGACGCATACAGCGCTGTCAAGCATTTGGTTTTGACGGAGAATAAACTTTCAATGAAGGTCGCTGTCAATCGGTGCAGCGATCAAAAGGAAGGGCTGGACACTTTTACCCGTCTTTCCCGCACGATTCATATGTTTTTGGATGTTCAGGTTCAGTTTGCGGGCTCCGTTTCTGACGATGCGATCGTGAGCAAAGCGGTTGTCGAACAGGTTCCTTTTTTCATAAAAAACCCTCAGGCAAAAGCTAGCCGGTCAGTCCGACTTTTAGCGGACGCCTTGTTTGAAAGAGAAGAAACAAGACATAAAGAAGAAAAACAGACATTTATTGAGAAATTATCTTCTTTTTTAATGAGGAGGGCTTAATTTGATTCGTGTGCTTGTAGTTGATGATTCAGCTTTCATGAGAAAAATGATAAGTGATTTTCTAACCGAAGAACAGCAGATAGAAGTAATCGGAACTGCGAGAAACGGAGAAGAAGCACTTAAGAAAATTGAATTGCTAAATCCTGATGTTGTAACTCTTGATGTTGAAATGCCGGTCATGAATGGGACAGACACACTGCGCAAAATCATTGAGATTTATAACTTGCCGGTCATCATGGTGTCAAGCCAGACCGAAAAAGGAAAAGAGTGCACAATTAATTGTTTAGAGATCGGTGCCTTCGACTTTATCACAAAGCCATCTGGTTCTATTTCTCTGGATTTGTACAAAATTAAAGAACAATTAGTTGAGCGTGTCATGACGGCTGGGCTATCTGGCAAGAGGACACGTCCTGTATCGCAGGCGGCAGTACGGCCTGCACCTATCGTGCGTGCTGTAAAGCTTGAAAGCAGCAAACTGAAACCCGGCACAGGCAGACAAATTGTATGTATCGGCACATCAACTGGCGGTCCAAGGGCGTTACAAAAGGTAATACCGAAGCTCCCTAAAGATTTAGACGCACCAGTGATTGTTGTTCAGCACATGCCTGAAGGTTTTACTGCTTCTTTGGCTGAGCGGCTGAATCATTTATCTGACATTCAAGTAAAAGAAGCGAAAGATGGTGAAGCGGCTCATAATGGCTGTGTATACATAGCACCGGGAGGAAAAAACATATCCGTGATCAAAAACAGCGGGGGACTCCAAATTGTGCTTGATAACCTCGATACGCCAAGCCGTCATAAACCATCTGTTGATTATTTATTCCGTTCTGTCAGTAAATTGGCAGACTATGAAAAAACAGCGGTTATCATGACCGGCATGGGCAGTGACGGCACTGCCGGCTTAAAGGACATGCTTGCGGCCGGCAATGTGAAAGCCATTGCGGAGTCTGAAGAATCTTGTGTCGTATATGGGATGCCAAAAGCAGCTGTTAAAGCGGGCCTCATCCATGAGGTTAAACATGTGGAAGATATCGCAGCATCCATTGCTAGCTGTGTGAAAAAAGAGAGGGTGTGATTCAAATGGATATGAATCAGTATTTAGATGTCTTTATTGATGAGAGTAAAGAGCATTTACAAACATGTAATGAAAAGCTTCTCCTTTTAGAGAAAGACCCGACTGACCTTCAGCTCGTTCATGATATATTCAGAGCTGCCCATACATTAAAAGGGATGAGCGCAACGATGGGCTATACAGACTTAGCACATCTAACCCACTTGCTTGAAAACGTTCTGGATGCAATCCGAAACGGAGACATGGCCGTTACCCCAGAGTGGCTGGATGTTTTATTTGAAGCTCTGGATCACCTGGACGCTATGGTTCAGTCTATTATTGATGGCGGAGATGGTAAAAGAGATATCTCAGAAGTGAGCGCCAAGCTTGATGTAAATGGAGCGCACGCGGAAACGGCTGCCACTGCGGAAACTGCAGAAGCACAGCATTCAGCAAGTGATTGGGAATATGATGAATTTGAACGAACTGTCATACAAGAAGCGGAGGAGCAAGGCTTCAAACGGTATGAAATCAAGATTTCTCTAAACGAAAACTGTATGTTAAAAGCAGTTCGTGTCTATATGGTGTTTGAAAAACTTAATGAAGTCGGAGAAGTAGCCAAAACAATCCCGAATGCAGAAGTGCTTGAAACAGAAGATTTCGGCAATGACTTTCAAGTTTGTTTCTTAACACATCAATCAGCAGAAGAGATTGAACAATTAATCAATGGCATTTCAGAAATTGAGCATGTTGAAGTTATTCAAGGAGCTCCTTTAACATCAGCTGAACAGCCGGAAGCATCTAAGCCGGCAGATTCGCCTGCATCTGTATCTGCGAAGCAGGAGAAGCAAAAGCAGCCTGCTAAAAACGATGAACAGGCAAAACATACGGCCGGCGGATCTAAAACAATTCGTGTCAACATTGAGAGACTCGATTCATTAATGAATTTATTTGAAGAGCTTGTCATTGATCGCGGGCGCCTTGAGCAAATTGCAAAAGAACTTGAGCATAATGAACTGACTGATACGGTTGAACGAATGACGAGAATTTCGGGAGATTTGCAATCCATTATTCTTAATATGAGAATGGTTCCGGTTGAAACCGTTTTTAATCGGTTCCCGAGAATGATTCGCCAGCTTCAAAAAGAGCTGAATAAAAAAATCGAACTCTCGATTATCGGTGCGGAAACTGAATTGGATCGAACAGTGATTGATGAAATCGGTGATCCGCTCGTTCACTTGATCAGAAACAGTATCGACCATGGAATCGAAGCGCCGGAAACACGTTTGCAAAAGGGAAAAGCAGAATCAGGAAAAGTTGTACTTAAAGCCTATCACAGCGGCAACCATGTCTTTATCGAAGTCGAGGACGACGGTGCAGGCCTTAATCGTAAAAAAATTCTCGAAAAAGCGCTAGAACGCGGAGTCATTACGGAAAAAGAATCCGAAACCTTAGAGGATAATGAAATTTACGAATTGATTTTTGCGCCAGGGTTCTCAACTGCTGATCAAATTTCTGATATTTCCGGGCGCGGTGTGGGACTTGATGTTGTGAAAAATAAACTGGAGTCTCTTGGCGGTTCAGTCAGTGTGAGATCTGCCGAAGGGCAAGGTTCTCTATTCAGCATCCAGCTGCCGCTCACGCTGTCCATTATTTCAGTTCTGCTGGTCAAATTGGAAGAAGAGACATTTGCCATTCCAATTTCTTCAATCATTGAGACGGCAGTTATTGACAGAAAAGACATTTTGCAAACGCATGGCCGAGAAGTGATTGACTTTAGAGGGCACATTGTCCCTGTCGTTTATTTAAAAGAAGAGTTTAAAATAGAAGATACAAGACAAGATGCGGAACAGCTCCATATCATTATCGTGAAAAAAGGCGACAAACCTACTGCATTTGTGGTCGACTCCTTTATTGGCCAGCAGGAAGTTGTACTGAAATCACTCGGTGATTATTTAACAAACGTCTTTGCAATTTCCGGAGCTACTATTTTAGGAGACGGAGAAGTAGCGCTCATTATTGATTGTAATGCACTGATTATTTAACCATTCGAGGAGGTGTCTCACATGACTGCAGAAATTAAAACCGGCGAAAAAATGATTGTTTTTATGGTGAATGGCAAAGAGTATGCCATATCTGTCACTCAGGTGAAATCGATTGAAAAATGGCAAAAGCCAACAAGAGTGCCTGGTGTCGAACCATATATTTGCGGGGTAATCAATTTGCGCGGAGTGGTAACCCCGGTTATTGATTTAAGAAAACGCCTGAACTTGCCAGAGTATGAAATTACCGATGAAACACGAATTATCATTATTGCTTATCGTGATACTGAAATCGGCTGGATTGTGGATGAAGCGAATGATGTGATTACCG
Organism: Bacillus sp. SKDU12; assembly: GCF_010093085.1. Taxonomy (GTDB): domain Bacteria; phylum Bacillota; class Bacilli; order Bacillales; family Bacillaceae; genus Bacillus; species Bacillus mexicanus. The sequence continues at coordinate 405,933 of NZ_MSRC01000003.1, forward strand.
TGCACGAAAATGAAATTGAATCCGCACCAGAAAGCATTCAAAAAGATACGGATGTGTCAATCGAACAGATTGTAAAACAAGAGAACAGACTCTTAAATATTATTGATGCGAACGCGGTTTTGGATAAAGAATCATCTCAGTCCGCTGTGCCCGATCAAGCTTAATCTAAAGGGGTTATGACATGAGTATTTTTAATGGAATCAAAGAAGAGCAGATGGACATTTTGCGGGAAGTCGGCAATATAGGCGCCGGCCATTCCGCTTCTGCGATGGCCCAGCTGTTAAATAGAAAGATAGATATGGAAGTCCCGTTTGCAAAGCTGCTGTCTTTCGATGAGCTTGTCGATTTTTTCGGCGGTGCTGATACCCCGGTTGCCAGCATCTTTTTAAGAATGGAAGGCGATTTAACGGGTTCGATGTTCTTTATAATGCCTTTTTATCAGGCGGAACAGTTTATTAGAGAGCTGATCGGAAACCCCGATTTTGATATAGAAGACTTAGGTGAAGATCATATAAGCTCATCCGCTTTACATGAACTGGGCAATATTTTAGCAGGGTCATATTTAACAGCCTTGGCGGATTTGACGAAACTCCAGCTGTATCCAAGTGTTCCAGAAGTGTCATTGGACATGTTTGGTGCTGTGATCAGCGAAGGGCTGATGGAGCTCAGCCAGGTTGGAGAACACGCTATTGTTGTTGACGCGTCAATTTTTGACCAAAGCCATCAGCAAGAACTGAAAGCGCATATGTTTATGCTGCCGGACTATGATTCATTTGAAAAGCTCTTTGTCGCTTTAGGTGCATCATTATGAGTACAAGTGAGGCTGTTGTTGTAAAGGTTGGAATTGCTGACGTGAAAATCGCCCGCTTTCCGGACACCATCAGGACCTCTGGGTTGGGATCATGTGTCGGACTGGTGCTTTATGATAAAGAAAAGCAAACGGCGGGGCTCGTCCATGTTATGCTGCCGGATTCGACGCTGTCAAAAACGCCAGAACTAAATCAGGCTAAGTATGCTGACACTGCCGTCAAGACAACGATTGATATGCTGATAGAAGCGGGTTGCCGGAAATTTGCATTAAAAGCAAAGCTGGCCGGCGGATCAGAGATGTTTAAATTTAAATCGACAAACGATTTGATGAAAATAGGACCGAGAAATGTTTTAGCGATAAAGGAACAGCTGTCTTTATATAACATTCCTATTGTGAGTGAAGATACGGGCGGCTCAAGCGGCCGGACGATAGAATTTGAACCGAAGTCCTGCATGCTGCATATTCGAACTGTTAAACAAGGTGAAAAAACGATTTAATTAAGGTATTAGGGGGATAACAATGCAATCCTTGAATTATGAAGATCAGGTGCTTTGGACGCGCTGGAAAGAGTGGAAAGATCCTAAAGCCGGTGATGATTTAATGCGCCGTTACATGCCGCTTGTCACATATCATGTAGGCAGAATTTCTGTCGGACTGCCGAAATCAGTGCATAAAGACGATCTTATGAGCCTTGGTATGCTTGGTTTATATGATGCCCTTGAAAAATTTGACCCCAGCCGGGACTTAAAATTTGATACCTACGCCTCGTTTAGAATTCGCGGCGCAATTATAGACGGGCTTCGTAAAGAAGATTGGCTGCCCAGAACCTCACGCGAAAAAACAAAAAAGGTTGAAGCAGCGATTGAACAGCTTGAACAGCGCTATCTCCGGAACGTATCGCCCGCAGAAATTGCAGAGGAACTCGGAATGACGGTGCAGGATGTAGTGTCAACAATGAATGAAGGTTTTTTTGCAAACCTTCTGTCAATTGATGAAAAGCTTCATGATCAAGATGATGGGGAAAACATTCAGGTTATGATCAGAGATGATAAAAATGTTCCGCCCGAAGAAAAGATCATGAAAGATGAATTAATTGCACAGCTTGCTGAAAAAATTCATGAACTCTCTGAAAAAGAACAGCTGGTAGTCAGTTTGTTCTACAAAGAGGAGCTGACACTGACAGAAATCGGACACGTATTAAATCTTTCTACGTCCCGCATATCACAGATCCATTCAAAGGCACTATTTAAATTAAAGAATCTGCTGGAAAAAGTGATTCAATAATCAATTTCATGGTTAGCGAGTGAAAAACATGTCAACACTATTATGGCTTTTAAGCTTTACGCTCCACGGCATTCTTCTGTACGCTGTCGTGATCCTGTATATGAGGCTCGCAGCTGTGAAGGAAACTGAAAAACAGCAAAAGACAATACTTGAAGAGACGGAAAACACGTTGGCGGCATTTCTTCTTGAATTAAAAGAAGAAAATGAGAAATTGATAGAAAATACCGCTTCACCTTCAAGTCAAATGAAAGAAGAAACCCAAAAGACAGATCTTCGGCTCGCTGAAAAAGAGTCAGAACAGGAGGCGGTTCAAGAAGAAGAGAATTTTCTTGAACATATTGAAGGTCTGATTACTGAAGTTGAGCGTCAAGAAGAGAACGTAAACAGCAATACACAATCATTTGAAGACAAGGTCATGGAATTATATGAGCAGGGGTACTCGGCCAGTCAAATTGCTCAGAAACTGAAAAGCGGAAAGACAGAAATCGAGCTGTTTTTAAAATTTCGCTCCAAAGGTGTAAAGGATTCTTGATTGTCGGATAAAGCTGTGTTATATTATTTCTTGGTGTTAAATACACACGCTTAACGATTTATGCAGAGGGTGCTGCAGGCGGCAGTTCTGCACAAAAATGACTTAAGCGGAGGAAAAAAAACCATTATATTAGGAGGAAATAACATGTCAGTCATTTCTATGAAGCAATTGCTTGAAGCTGGTGTTCACTTCGGTCACCAAACACGCCGTTGGAACCCAAAAATGAAGCGTTACATTTTCACGGAGCGTAACGGAATCTACATCATTGACCTTCAAAAAACAGTCAAAAAAGTAGAGGAAGCTTACAACTTCACTAAAAATCTTGCTGCTGAAGGCGGAAAAATCCTTTTCGTCGGAACAAAAAAACAAGCTCAAGATTCTGTTAAAGAAGAAGCTCAGCGCTCTGGCATGTACTATGTCAACCAACGTTGGTTGGGTGGTACATTAACAAACTTTGAAACAATCCAAAAACGTATTAAACGTCTTAAAGACATTGAAAAAATGCAAGAAAACGGTACGTTTGATGTGCTTCCTAAAAAAGAAGTCGTTCAATTGAAAAAAGAATTAGAGCGTCTTGAAAAATTCCTAGGCGGAATTAAAGATATGAAGGGTCTTCCTGATGCATTATTCATCATCGATCCTCGTAAAGAGCGTATCGCTGTTGCGGAAGCTCACAAATTAAACATCCCTATCATCGGTATCGTAGATACTAACTGTGATCCAGATGAAATCGATGTTGTAATCCCAGCGAACGATGACGCTATCCGCGCTGTTAAACTTCTAACTTCTAAAATGGCAGATGCAATCTTAGAAGCGAAGCAAGGCGAAGAAGAAGCGGAAGTTGCTGAAGAAACTGCACCAGAAACAGAAACAACAACTGCGTAACCTATTCAAAAGGTGATAAGAGGGACTGCCTTTTATCACCTTTTTTCAAGAAAAATGTGTAATATACATACTCTTGTTTAAACATATAAGGAGGAATACAAATGGCTATTACTGCACAGCAAGTAAAAGAACTGCGTGAAAAAACTGGCGCGGGCATGATGGATTGTAAAAAAGCGTTAACTGAAACTGACGGAGATATGGATAAAGCAATTGACCTTTTAAGAGAAAAAGGGATTGCGAAAGCAGCGAAAAAAGCTGACCGTATCGCAGCGGAAGGTTCTACTCTTATTAAAACTGACGGCAACAAAGGTGTTATCTTAGAAGTAAACTCTGAAACTGACTTCGTGGCGAAAAACGAAGGCTTCAAAGAACTTCTTAACACGTTAGCTGATCACCTTCTTGCAAATACTCCAGCAGATGTTGAAGAAGCACTGAAACAAAAAATGGAAAATGGCTCTACTGTTGAAGAGTACATCACAAGCGCAGTTGCTAAAATCGGTGAAAAAATCACTCTTCGCCGCTTTACAGTTCTTACAAAAGACGACAGCTCTGCATTCGGTGCATACCTTCATATGGGCGGCCGCATTGGAGTATTAACTGTTCTGAACGGTACAACTGAAGAAGACATTGCAAAAGATATCGCTATGCACGTTGCTGCTGTTAACCCTCGTTACATTTCTCGTGATCAAGTATCTGAAGAAGAAAGAAATCATGAGCGCCAAATCTTAACTCAGCAAGCCCTTCAAGAAGGAAAACCTGAAAACATTGTAGCGAAAATGGTTGAAGGCCGTCTGAACAAATTCTTCGAAGAAATTTGTCTTTTAGACCAAGCGTTCGTTAAAAACCCAGATGAAAAAGTGAAACAAGTTGTGGCAGCGAAAAACGCAACTGTTCAAACTTTTGTCCGCTATGAAGTGGGAGAAGGCATTGAAAAACGTCAAGAAAACTTTGCTGAAGAAGTAATGAACCAAGTGAAAAAATAATGGCGAAAAGATTTCGCGGCCTAGTCGCGTCTTTTCAGGCAGTATAGGGGACACACTTTGTGTTCCCTATTTTTAAAACTATATTTACAAACCTTTTTTTCTCTTGCATAATAGAAAACGGCAATGTTTACACTTGGAGGTTATCATGGAAAAACCAAAATACAAACGTATCGTATTAAAGCTTAGCGGGGAAGCATTGGCAGGAGAACAAGGAAACGGAATTAATCCAACTGTCATTCAATCCATTGCAAAGCAAGTGAAAGAAATCGCTGAGCTTGATGTCGAAGTGGCTGTTGTAGTAGGCGGCGGCAACTTATGGCGTGGAAAAACAGGAAGTGACCTGGGCATGGACCGTGCAACTGCTGACTATATGGGTATGCTGGCGACAGTTATGAATTCGCTTGCTCTTCAAGACAGCTTAGAAACACTGGGCATCCAGTCCAGAGTGCAAACATCCATTGAAATGAGACAAGTTGCTGAACCGTACATAAGAAGAAAAGCGATTCGCCACTTAGAGAAAAAACGTGTCGTTGTTTTCGCTGCGGGCACAGGAAACCCGTATTTCTCAACTGATACGACAGCTGCATTGCGGGCTGCTGAAATTGAAGCAGACGTTATTTTAATGGCTAAAAATAATGTTGACGGTGTGTATAACGCTGATCCTAGAAAAGATGAATCAGCTGTTAAGTATGAGTCACTTTCTTATCTTGACGTTCTTAAAGACGGCCTGGAAGTCATGGATTCAACAGCATCATCTTTATGCATGGATAATGACATTCCGCTTATCGTCTTTTCTATTATGGAAGAAGGAAACATTAAACGTGCCGTTATCGGTGAATCCATCGGAACGATCGTGAGGGGGAAATAACGTGTCAAAAGAAGTATTAACACAAACGAAAGAAAAAATGGAGAAAGCAATTGCTGCTTATCAACGCGAATTGGCTTCTGTGCGCGCAGGCCGTGCCAATCCATCTTTATTAGATAAAGTAACAGTTGAATATTACGGAGCACAGACACCTTTAAATCAGCTGTCTTCTATTAACGTGCCTGAAGCTCGTATGCTCGTGATTACACCATACGATAAAACAGCAATCGGAGATATCGAAAAAGCGATTTTAAAAGCTGATTTAGGTCTTACGCCAACAAGTGACGGCAATATCATTCGAATTTCGATTCCGGCATTAACAGAAGAAAGACGGAAAGAATTAGTGAAAGTTGTGAAAAAATATTCTGAAGAAGCGAAAGTAGCTGTCCGTAACGTTCGCCGTGATGCTAACGATGATCTCAAAAAGCTTGAGAAAAACGGAGACATTACCGAGGATGAACTGCGTACTTCAACTGAAGACGTTCAAAAACTGACAGATGAATATGTGTCAAAAATTGACAGTCTCACAAAAGACAAAGAAAAAGAAATCATGGAAGTTTAATGAAAAACTATGTACAATAGATAATAGTGAAAAGACCCTCTCATGTTTACAGGGGGTTTTTTTGTTAATACTGTTGATTACATTGATTATCAGCAGGGAATGCAACCTTTTTGGGTGACGGAGGAATCTCATGCTCAACATACTCAAAAATTGGAAGAACCAGCAAACTGCGGCTTCCAACTTAGAACGTTATACAAAAGAAGACATACTTAAGGGTGAAATACCCGAACACATTGCTATCATCATGGATGGAAATGGCCGTTGGGCTAAAAAGCGCTCTCTTCCCCGAATTGCAGGCCATCATGAAGGGATGAAGGTGGTCAAAAGGACAACGAAACTCGCAAACGCATTAGGTGTCAAAGTATTGACATTGTATGCATTTTCAACGGAGAATTGGAAAAGGCCGAAAATGGAAGTCGATTTCTTAATGAAGCTTCCAGAAGAATTTTTGAATACGTATCTTCCAGAGCTTGTTGAGGAAAATGTACAGGTCCGGATCATTGGAGATAAAACAGCTTTGCCGGCCCATACATTACGTGCGATTGAAAAGGCAGTGCGGGATACGGCGCAAAACGATGGAATGATCCTTAATTTTGCTCTTAACTATGGAGGACGTACTGAAATAGTTACTGCTGCAAAAATACTCGCGGAGAAAGTGAAAGATGGTTCTTTGAATATAGAAGACATTGATGAATCGATTTTTTCTAGCTATTTAATGACTGAATCTTTGCAGGATCCTGAACTTTTAATTCGAACGAGCGGTGAGATCAGATTGAGCAATTTTATGCTATGGCAGGTTGCTTACAGTGAATTTGTCTTTACTGACGTCTTGTGGCCTGACTTTAAAGAAGATCACTTTTTACAAGCGTTAGGAGAATATCAGCAGAGGGGCCGGAGGTTTGGCGGAATTTAGAGGATGGTGGACATGAAACAAAGAATTTTAACAGGTGTTCTGGCAGCAATTGTATTTTTATATTTGGTTATTGTCGGGAAATTGCCGTTCACCATATTAATTTATGCAATGGGCAGTGTGGCGCTTTTTGAACTTTTACGGATGAAAAAGCTGAAGCTGATTTCGCTGCCAGGTTTGATCGGTCTTTTATTATTATGGATGTTCTTATTGCCGAGCCAGTATTCATTTTTGGAAGCGGATGGAATTTCAAAGATGGAAATCGCTTTGTTTGCGGTGCTGCTTTTGCTGATTTACACAGTGTTGGTGAAAAACACCTTTACTTTTGATGAAGTCGGTTTTATTACGCTTGCAGCAATTTACATCGGAATGTGTTTTCATTATTTTATAGAAATCAGAAATCTTGACCAATACGGGTTAACATACATTTTTTACGCGTGTGTTGTCATTTGGTCCACTGATTCTGGTGCATATTTTGTCGGGAAAGCGCTTGGTAAGCGAAAATTGTGGCCTGAAATCAGTCCGAATAAAACAGTGGAAGGATTTGCAGGCGGAATTGTTATTGCGCTTGTTCTGGCGACGATTTTTCAGCTTATTGCACATCTTCCGATCCCATATATCTATCTGCTGTTGATCACGCTGTTTTTATCTGTTTTCGGACAACTTGGAGACTTAGTGGAATCCGCCCTGAAAAGACATTACAATGTTAAGGATTCTGGGAAAATTCTTCCCGGGCATGGCGGTATATTAGACCGTTTTGACAGTTTCTTGTTTGTCATGCCTTTCTTGTACTTTCTGCTTGCCCTTTTTTCATAAAAAAGTCTAATATGAATATGAGACTGATCATGCAGTAAAAAGAATAGGAGTAGTGGCAGCTTTGAAAAATATTTGTCTTTTAGGAGCAACAGGATCAATCGGCGAACAGACTCTTGACGTATTGCGTACACATCAAGATCAATTTCAGCTGGTATCTATGTCGTTTGGCAGAAATATTGATAAGGCCGTTCCGATGATAGAGGCCTTTAAGCCGAAGTTTGTCTCTGTCGGTGATCTGGATACATATCATAAATTAAAACAACTGTCTTTTTCTTTTGAATGCCAAATTGGGATGGGAGAAGAAGGGCTGATAGAAGCAGCCGTGATGGAGGAGGTTGACATTGTTGTTAACGCCTTGCTCGGAAGCGTCGGTCTTATCCCCACGTTAAAGGCAATTGAACAGAAAAAAACAATTGCGCTCGCAAATAAGGAAACTCTCGTCACTGCAGGGCATATAGTAAAAGAACATGCTAAGAAATACGATGTTCCGCTGCTGCCCGTTGACAGTGAGCATTCAGCCATTTTTCAAGCGTTGCAGGGCGAACAGACTAAAAACATTGAGCGCCTCATCATTACCGCATCCGGCGGAAGCTTTCGGGACAAGACGCGGGAGGAGCTCGAATCAGTAACAGTCGAAGACGCATTAAAACACCCGAATTGGTCAATGGGTGCAAAAATTACGATTGATTCGGCTACAATGATGAATAAGGGCTTAGAAGTGATCGAAGCACACTGGCTTTTTGATATACCATATGAACAAATTGATGTGGTTTTACATAAGGAGAGCATCATCCATTCAATGGTTGAGTTTCATGACAAAAGTGTGATCGCACAGCTCGGAACTCCAGATATGAGGGTTCCCATTCAATACGCGCTCACTTACCCCGACCGGTTGCCATTGCCAGATGCAAAAAGGCTAGAATTGTGGGAAATCGGTAGCCTCCATTTTGAGAAAGCTGATTTTGACAGGTTCCGATGCTTACAATTTGCTTTTGAATCAGGTAAAATAGGGGGAACAATGCCGACAGTGCTAAATGCGGCAAATGAAGTGGCTGTTGCTGCCTTTTTAGCCGGCAAGATATCGTTTTTAGCTATTGAAGACTGTATCGAAAAGGCACTATCCCGCCATCAGTTCATAAAAAAACCGAGCTTGGCGGATATTCAAGAAGTGGACAAAGATACCCGGGGATACGTCAATTCAATACTCACATAAGGTGGTATGTTCGTGAACACAGTTATAGCGTTTATCATTATTTTTGGAACGCTCGTTTTCTTCCATGAACTGGGTCATTTATTGCTAGCCCAAAGAGCGGGAATCCTCTGCCGTGAATTCGCGATTGGCTTTGGTCCAAAGATTTTTTCGTTTAAAAAAAATGAAACAGTTTATACGATCAGGCTCCTTCCAGTCGGCGGATTTGTCCGTATGGCTGGAGAAGATCCGGAAATGATTGAGGTGAAACCCGGTTACACGGTCGGGCTTCTGTTTAATAAAGAAGATCAAGTTGAGAAAGTCATTATCAATCAAAAGGAAAAATATCCGGATGCCTTAGTCATTGAAGTGGAAACAGCGGATTTAGAGCATGATATGAAGATCACCGGCTATGAACAGGGGAAAGAAGAGGAACTCTCTGCCTTTACTGTCAGTGAAACTTCCTTTTTCGTTGTAGACGGAGAAGAAGTGCAAATTGCGCCGTATAATCGTCAATTTGGTTCCAAACCTGTATGGCAGCGGATTAAAGCGATTGCTGCAGGTCCGATTATGAACTTTATTTTAGCTTACGTCATTTTAGTGATGCTTGGGCTGGTTCAAGGAGTGCCTTCAAATGAGCCTATGCTTGGGCAGCTTACTGACAATGGCCGGGCGGCAGAGGCTGGGCTAAAAGAAGGGGATCACATCCAAAGCATTAATGGGGATAAAATGAGGTCTTGGGCTGACATTGTCTCTACTGTAAAAGAAAATCCAGAAAAAGAAATGGATGTCGCTGTAAAAAGAGATAACAAAACGCTTCATATTTCAGTGACTCCAGAAGCTGTGAAAGATGAGAACAAAAAAACAATCGGGCGTTTCGGTTCCTATGCTCCGACTGAAAAAGGTGTTCTCTCAGCAGTTGCTTACGGTGCCACATCAACTGTTGATGTCACTAAAGCGATTTTAACCAACTTAAGCAAATTAGTAACAGGGCAATTTAAAATAGACATGCTGTCAGGTCCTGTCGGCATATACGACATGACAGACCAAGTGGCGAAAACTGGGTTGGTAAACTTATTCCAGTTTGCTGCGTTTTTAAGTATTAACCTTGGGATTGTCAACTTGCTTCCGATTCCGGCACTTGACGGAGGAAGACTGTTATTCCTATTTATTGAAGCGATTCGGGGCAAACCGATTAACAGGGAAAAAGAAGCATTTGTTGTGTTTATCGGGGTAGCTTTCTTAATGCTTCTTATGCTGGTCGTCACATGGAACGATATCCAGCGGCTGTTCTTGTAAACGAAAAGTAAATCAATTAGAGGTGCGAAGAAATGAGACAAAGCTTGACGCTTATTCCTACGCTCCGTGAAGTTCCAGCCGATGCCGAAGCAAAAAGTCATCAGCTTCTTCTGAGAGCAGGATTTATCAGACAGAATACAAGCGGGGTATACAGCTATATGCCTCTTGCGTATAAGGTGATTCAAAACATTCAGCAAATTGTTCGTGAGGAAATGGAAAAAATTGATGCTGTAGAAATGCTCATGCCCGCACTTCAGCAGGCTGAAACATGGCAGGAATCAGGCAGATGGTATACGTATGGTCCTGAACTAATGAGATTAAAAGACCGTCATGGCCGTGAGTTTGCTTTAGGGGCAACACATGAAGAAGTTATCACTTCACTTGTTCGTGATGAGGTTAAATCTTATAAGCGTCTTCCTCTGACTCTGTATCAAATTCAGTCTAAGTTCAGAGATGAAAAGCGTCCTCGCTTCGGTTTGTTAAGGGGCCGCGAATTTATTATGAAAGATGCATATTCTTTCCATGCGTCTGAAGAGAGCCTGGATGAAACGTATCAAAAAATGTATAAAGCCTATACGAATATTTTTGCCCGCTGCGGCATTAATGTTAGACCTGTCATCGCCGATTCAGGTGCAATGGGAGGAAAGGATACACATGAGTTTATGGCGCTTTCTGCCATCGGCGAGGATACGATTGCGTATTCTGATGAATCACAATATGCAGCAAATATCGAAATGGCTGAAGTCCTTTATCAGGAAGTTTCTTCAGATGAAGAACCTAAAGATTTAGAGAAGGTTCATACGCCTAATGTGAAAACAATCGAAGAGCTGACTGCGTTCCTGCAGGTTTCCCCTGAAGACTGCATCAAGTCAGTTTTATTTAAAGCGGATGAGCGTTTTGTCTTAGTGCTTGTAAGAGGAGATCATGAAGTCAACGATATAAAAGTGAAAAACTTGCTTCATGCAGAAATTGTAGAGCTTGCTTCCCATGAAGAGGTCATTCAGCAGCTCGGAACTGAGCCGGGTTTTGTCGGCCCTGTCGGTGTCAACCAAGATGTGGAAGTATACGCTGATCAGGCGGTGAAAGCAATGGTCAATGCTGTTGCCGGTGCAAATGAAGGAGACCAACATTATCGAAATGTCAACGTGAGCCGTGACGCGGAAATTAAGGAATTTGCTGATCTTCGTTTTATTAAAGAAGGAGACCCTTCACCAGATGGGAAAGGCACAATCCGTTTTGCAGAAGGAATCGAAGTCGGACAAGTCTTTAAGTTGGGAACACGCTATTCAGAAGCGATGAATGCGACATATTTAGATGAAAACGGGCGCGCACAGCCAATGCTGATGGGCTGTTACGGAGTCGGCGTGTCAAGAACACTTTCTGCTATTGCTGAACAGCATCACGATGAAAAAGGATTAATATGGCCAAAAAGCATTGCGCCTTACGATCTTCACATTCTTGCTTTGAATGTGAAAAACGATGGGCAAAGAGAGCTTGCTGAAAAGCTGTATGCTGAATTAAAAGCGGAAGGCTATGAAGTGCTTTATGACGATCGTGCTGAGCGCGCAGGGGTGAAATTCGCTGATTCAGATCTCATCGGCCTTCCAATCCGCATCACTGTCGGAAAACGGGCAGAAGAAGGAATTGTTGAGGTGAAAATCCGTCAAACGGGTGAGTCAACCGAGGTTTCAGTAGCCGAATTAGCTGCATTTATCAGCAAGCAGTAATCACCATGACGATTTACGAAAAAACATGTTAAAATAGAAATATAAGAAGGTACCTCATTGCCTGAGGTACCTTCACTTATGATGTTTTTAGGGAGGGATACTGTCTTAATGGAACAGTTATCAGTAAACAGAAGGCAGTTTCAAATTCTTCTGCAGCAGATTAATATGACAGATGATACCTTCATGACATACTTTGAAGATGGCGAGATTAAAAAATTGACGATCCACAAAGCGTCAAAGTCTTGGCATTTTCATTTTCAATTTAAATCTTTGCTGCCGTTCCAAATATATGACACATTAACAACAAGGCTAACGCAATCGTTTGCCCACATAGCAAAAGTTACATCTTCAATTGAAGTGCAGGATGCCGAGATCAGTGAGAGTCTAATTCAAGATTACTGGTCACGCTGTATTGAAGAATTGCAAGGCATTTCGCCGCCGATTATCAGTCTTTTAAACCAGCAAAAACCGAAGCTGAAGGGCAATAAACTGATTGTCAAAACAAAAACAGACACAGAAGCAGCTGCCCTTAAGAACAAATATAGTTCCATGATTCAAGCAGGCTATCGTCAATTTGGTTTTCCGGATCTTCAGCTCGATGCCGACATATTTGTATCCGAGCAAGAAGTTCAAAAGTTCCGTGAGCAAAAGCTTGCAGAAGACCAAGAGCGGGCTATGCAGGCCTTGATTGAAATGGAGAAGAAAGATAAAGAAAGTGATGAAGATCAAGTGCCGTCTGGTCCGCTTGTCATCGGTTACCAAATTAAAGATAACGAAGAAATCCGGACGCTTGACAGCATCATGGACGAAGAACGGAGAATTACGGTCCAAGGTTACGTGTTTGATGTGGAGACCCGAGAACTGAAAAGCGGACGAACTCTATGCATCTTCAAGATTACAGACTATACAAACAGCATTTTAATTAAAATGTTTGCACGTGAAAAAGAAGACGCGGCACTGATGAAGTCTCTGAAAAAAGGAATGTGGGTAAAAGCACGCGGAAGCATTCAAAATGATACCTTCGTCAGAGATCTCGTCATGATCGCAAATGATGTAAACGAAATGAAAGCTAAAACCCGTGAAGATTCAGCACCTGAAGGAGAAAAAAGAGTGGAATTGCACCTGCATTCTCCTATGAGTCAAATGGATGCTGTTACGGGAGTTGGAAAGCTAGTTGAACAGGCGAAAAAATGGGGGCATGAAGCTATCGCTTTGACTGACCATGCTGTCGTGCAATCCTTCCCTGATGCGTATTCTGCTGCCCAAAAGCATGGCATCAAAATGATCTACGGGATGGAAGCGAATTTGGTTGATGATGGCGTGCCGATTGCTTATAATGCTGCACATCGTCTGCTCGAGGAAGAAACATATGTTGTTTTTGACGTGGAGACGACAGGGCTGTCTGCTGTATACGATACGATTATTGAACTGGCTGCAGTAAAGGTAAAAGGCGGAGAAATTATTGATAAATTTGAGGCGTTTGCGAACCCTCATCGTCCGCTTTCCGCCACAATCATAGAGCTGACTGGCATCACTGATGATATGCTTCGCGACGCTCCCGATGCTGTAGATGTGATAAGAGATTTCAGAGAGTGGATCGGCGATGACATCCTTGTCGCTCATAATGCGAGCTTTGATATGGGATTCTTAAACGTAGCCTATAAAAAGCTTCTTGAAGTCGAGAAAGCTAAAAACCCAGTCATTGATACGCTTGAGCTTGGACGTTTTCTCTATCCGGAATTTAAGAACCACCGGTTGAATACGCTCTGTAAAAAGTTTGATATCGAACTCACACAGCATCACCGTGCGATCTACGATACCGAAGCAACTGCTTATTTGCTCTTGAAAATGCTGAAGGACGCAGATGAAAAAGGCATTCAGTATCATGACGAGCTGAATGAAAATATGGGGCAGTCCAACGCTTATCAAAGGTCAAGACCGCATCATGCAACATTGCTTGCTGTCAACAGCACAGGGCTTAAAAATTTATTTAAACTTGTGTCACTTTCCCATATTCATTATTTTTACAGAGTGCCTCGTATCCCGAGATCTCAGCTTGAGAAATACAGGGAAGGGCTTCTGATCGGTTCGGCTTGTGACAGGGGAGAGGTTTTTGAAGGAATGATGCAAAAGTCGCCTGAAGAGGTTGAAGATGTCGCGTCATTCTATGATTATCTTGAGGTTCAGCCTCCTGAAGTATACCGTCACTTGCTGGAGCTTGAACTCGTCCGAGATGAAAAATCGCTGAAAGAAATCATTGCAAATATCACGAAACTGGGTGAAAAGCTAAACAAACCGGTTGTTGCTACAGGAAATGTTCATTACTTGAATGATGAGGATAAAATCTATAGAAAGATTTTAGTATCCTCTCAAGGCGGAGCCAATCCGCTGAACAGGCATGAACTGCCGAAAGTGCATTTCAGAACGACAGACGAAATGCTTGAGGCATTTTCTTTCTTAGGCGAAGAAAAAGCGAAGGAAATCGTTGTCACCAATACCCAAAAGGTTGCTTCTTTAATCGATGACATCAAGCCGATTAAAGATGATTTGTATACACCGAAAATCGAAGGCGCGGATGAAGAGATCAGAGAAATGAGCTACAAGCGTGCAAGAAGTATTTACGGCGAACAGCTGCCTGAAATTGTCGAAGCGCGGATTGAAAAAGAATTAAAAAGTATCATTGGACACGGCTTCGCTGTTATTTACTTAATCTCTCACAAACTTGTTAAACGTTCACTGGATGACGGGTATCTCGTAGGCTCCCGTGGTTCCGTAGGATCTTCATTAGTTGCGACACTTACTGAAATCACTGAGGTGAACCCGCTGCCGCCGCACTATGTTTGCTCTGAGTGTCAGCATTCTGAGTTCTTTAATGATGGTTCTGTCGGTTCCGGTTTTGACCTGCCTGACAAGACATGTCCGCATTGCGGAACGCCTTTGAAAAAAGACGGCCATGATATTCCGTTTGAAACGTTCTTAGGATTTAAAGGGGATAAAGTACCTGATATTGATTTGAACTTCTCAGGGGAATATCAGCCGCAGGCGCATAATTACACAAAAGTATTGTTCGGCGAAGACAATGTATATCGAGCGGGAACAATAGGCACAGTTGCAGAAAAAACAGCCTACGGCTATGTCAAAGGCTATGCCGGAGATCATAATCTTCACATGCGCGGAGCCGAAATCGATCGGCTCGTACAGGGGTGTACAGGTGTAAAACGTACAACCGGTCAGCACCCTGGTGGGATTATCGTTGTTCCGGATTATATGGATATTTATGATTTTTCACCGATTCAGTTCCCGGCAGATGCCACAGGTTCAGAGTGGAAAACGACGCATTTTGATTTCCACTCCATCCATGACAACCTGTTAAAGCTGGATATTCTCGGACACGATGACCCGACCGTCATTCGGATGCTTCAAGACTTAAGCGGAATTGATCCGAAAACAATTCCAACCGATGATCCTGAAGTGATGAAGATCTTTCAGGGAACCGAGTCGCTTGGTGTGACACAAGAACAGATCGGCTGTAAAACAGGAACTCTTGGAATTCCTGAATTCGGAACTCGATTTGTCCGGCAGATGCTAGAAGATACAAAGCCGACAACTTTTTCCGAGCTCGTTCAGATTTCAGGCTTGTCTCACGGAACCGATGTATGGCTCGGCAACGCGCAGGAACTCATCCACAATAACATTTGTGAGCTGAGTGAGGTTATCGGCTGCCGTGATGACATTATGGTTTATTTAATCTATCAAGGGCTTGAACCGTCCCTTGCCTTTAAAATCATGGAATTTGTGCGTAAAGGAAAAGGACTAACACCTGAATGGGAAGAAGAAATGAGAAATAACAATGTCCCAGACTGGTATATTGATTCTTGTAAAAAGATTAAATACATGTTCCCGAAAGCCCACGCTGCAGCCTATGTATTAATGGCAGTCCGGATTGCTTACTTTAAAGTGCATCACGCGCTTCTGTATTATGCGGCTTATTTTACCGTTCGTGCAGACGATTTTGATATCGATACAATGATCAAGGGCTCTACAGCAATCAAGGCGGTAATGGAGGATATTAACTCCAAGGGGCTTGATGCTTCACCGAAGGAAAAAAACCTTCTCACTGTGCTAGAATTAGCGCTTGAAATGTGTGAGAGAGGGTTTTCATTCCAAAAAGTCGATTTGTACCGCTCAAGCGCTGCAGAGTTTGTGATTGACGGCAACAGTCTTATTCCGCCGTTTAACTCCATTCCTGGATTAGGGACGAATGCCGCTCTGAACATTGTAAAGGCTCGTGAAGAAGGTGAATTTCTTTCAAAAGAAGATTTGCAAAAAAGAGGAAAAGTGTCAAAAACGATTCTAGAGTATTTAGATCGTCATGGCTGTCTCGAATCACTGCCTGATCAAAACCAACTGTCACTGTTCTAACATGGAAAGCAGAATTTCTCTGGAAATTCTGCTTTTATGCATACATAAGCACAAAAAATGCCATCGTAATATTAGGGTTTCTGTCATTTGCTTAGCCATGAAGGTAAGCGTATATCCATTTGCAATAAAAATATGGTTATGGTATAGTTTTATTGGAAATGCTAACGATTACCGAGGCAAAGAGTGGGGAAACCCGCTCTTTTGTATTGAACAGGAGAATTTTGTCTCGACATGTTCATCGTTTACTTTTTAGCCCCTGCTCTTCTGAAGCAGGGTTTTTATGCAGAGTGACGAGATGAATATGATATCGACAGCACAA
Source organism: Bacillus sp. SKDU12 (assembly GCF_010093085.1). Classification (GTDB taxonomy): domain Bacteria; phylum Bacillota; class Bacilli; order Bacillales; family Bacillaceae; genus Bacillus; species Bacillus mexicanus. The sequence goes on from NZ_MSRC01000003.1 coordinate 422,537, forward strand.
GGAGGAAGAACATGAGCAAAAAAGTGACTGACACCGTTCAAGAAATGGCTCAGCCAATCGTAGACAGCCTTCAGCTGGAACTCGTTGACATTGAATTTGTCAAAGAGGGTCAAAGCTGGTTCCTTCGCGTGTTTATTGATTCCGATGACGGTGTGGATATTGAGGAATGTGCCAAAGTAAGTGAAGCTTTAAGCGAAAAGCTTGATGAGGCAGACCCAATCAGCCAAAATTACTTTCTTGAAGTCTCATCTCCGGGAGCTGAGCGTCCGCTAAAGAAAAAAGCCGATTTCGAAAAATCACTTGGGAAAAATGTGTATATTAAAACGTATGAGCCTATAGAGGGCGTAAAAGTGTTTGAAGGTGAACTGGCTGAATTTGATGGACAAACAGTGACAGTTGAGATCACGATCAAAACAAGAAAGAAACGGATCAATATTCCGTATGAAAAGATAGCTAGTGCAAGATTAGCTGTTACATTTTAATGAATACAAATGTTTTAAGGGGGGAGACCGTTAAATGAGCAGTGAATTATTAGATGCTCTCACGATTCTTGAAAAAGAAAAAGGCATCAGTAAAGAAATTATCATTGAAGCAATCGAAGCTGCGTTAATTTCTGCTTATAAGCGGAATTTTAATCAAGCGCAAAATGTACGGGTGGATTTAAACCGTGATACAGGCTCCATCCGCGTATTTGCAAGAAAAGATGTCGTTGACGAGGTATACGACCAAAGACTGGAGATTTCTATTGAAGAGGCGCAAGGCATCCATCCGGAATATGTGGTCGGCGATGTCGTTGAAATCGAAGTCACACCTAAGGACTTCGGCCGCATAGCTGCTCAAACAGCGAAGCAGGTCGTCACACAGCGTGTGCGTGAAGCTGAGCGCGGAGTGATATATACTGAATTTATCGACCGGGAAGAAGACATCATGACAGGTATCGTTCAGCGTCTGGATAATAAGTTTATCTATGTGTCTTTAGGCAAAATTGAAGCTTTGCTGCCGGTTAATGAGCAAATGCCGAATGAAAGCTACAAGCCTCATGACCGCATTAAAGTGTATATCACAAAAGTAGAAAAAACGACGAAGGGCCCGCAGATTTATGTGTCAAGAACACACCCAGGCCTGTTAAAGCGTTTGTTTGAAATCGAAGTGCCTGAAATTTATGATGGGACTGTCGAGCTAAAATCTGTTGCCAGAGAAGCTGGAGACCGGTCGAAAATTTCTGTCCGCACAGATGATCCTGACGTGGATCCTGTCGGTTCATGTGTAGGACCTAAAGGCCAGCGTGTTCAGGCAATCGTCAATGAATTAAAAGGTGAAAAAATTGACATTGTCAACTGGTCTAATGATCCTGTAGAATTTGTCGCGAATGCGCTCAGCCCTTCAAAAGTGCTGGAAGTCATCGTTGATGAAGAAGAAAAAGCGACAACTGTTATTGTTCCTGATTACCAGCTGTCTCTGGCGATCGGCAAAAGAGGACAAAACGCACGCTTGGCTGCTAAACTGACAGGCTGGAAGATTGATATTAAGAGCGAAACGGACGCAAGAGAACTTGGAATCTATCCGAGAGAACTTGAAGAAGACGATGAGCCGCTCTTTACGGAGCCTGAAACTGCTGAATCGGATGAATAAGAGGTGACCTTAGGTGAATAAACACAAAAAGATCCCGTTACGCAAATGTGTAGTGACTGGTGAAATGAAGCCTAAAAAGGAACTGATCCGAGTTGTACGTTCAAAAGAAGGCGATGTCTCAGTAGACCCGACTGGAAAAAAGAACGGGCGAGGTGCATATGTAACGCTGGATAAAGAGTGTATCTTAGCTGCAAAAAAGAAACACACTTTACAAAATCAATTTCAATCACAAATCGATGACCAGATTTTCGAAGAATTGCTGGAGCTGGCGGAAAAGGTGAAAAAATAAAATGTCTGGAATGGAATGGTTTCCCTTGCTGGGTCTGGCCAATCGAGCTCGTAAGGTCGTGTCAGGCGAGGACTTGGTCATAAAAGAAATCAGGAATGCGCGTGCTAAGCTTGTCCTGCTTACAGAGGATGCATCATCTAACACAGCGAAAAAAGTAACCGACAAGTGCAATTATTATAAAGTTCCTTATAAAAAAGTCGAGAGTCGCGCGGTTCTTGGACGCTCCATCGGTAAAGAAGCCCGTGTCGTTGTCGCCGTCACTGACCAAGGTTTTGCGAATAAGCTAATCAGCTTGCTCGATTAATATTTTTGGGGGTGAACGAATGGCTAAAATGAGAGTATATGAATATGCAAAAGCGTTAAATGTTTCAAGTAAGGAAATTTTGACCGCACTGAAAAACATGGATTTAGAAGTGAATAATCACATGGCCATGCTTGAAGAAAAGGCCATTAAACAGCTTGATGCCAAATTTAAAAAAAGCGGCGCAGCCGCTGCATCTCAAAAGCCAGCACAAACGAACAAAAACAAACAGCCGCAAGGGATCAATCAGCAATCAGCTGGAAATCAACCAAACAAAATTCGAGACGGAAAGAAGAATGACGTGCAGAATAATCAATTTAACAAAAACAAGAAAAATAACAACAACAAAAAAAATAAACGCAATAACAATAACAATAAAAACCAATATCAGCAAAAGCCTGTAAAGCCGAAAAAAGAGCTTCCTGAGAAAATTACATTCTCCGGAACATTAACAGTCGGTGCGCTGGCTGAAGAGCTTGGCAAAGAGCCATCAGAACTCATTAAAAAGCTGATGCTTCTCGGTGTAATGGCAACCATTAACCAAGAGCTTGATAAAGACACAATCGAACTTATTGCATCAGAATATGGCGTTGAAACAGAAGAAGTTATTGTACTTGAAGAAACAGAGCTGGAGAAATACGAAGAGCCTGATAAAGAAGAGGATCTTGAAATCCGTCCTCCTGTCGTTACGATCATGGGTCACGTTGACCACGGGAAAACGACGCTTCTTGACAGCATCCGCAAAACGAAAGTTGTTGAAGGAGAAGCTGGCGGGATTACTCAGCATATCGGTGCTTACCAAATTGAAGAAAACGGGAAGAAAATTACGTTTTTGGATACCCCGGGGCACGCCGCATTTACAACGATGCGCGCACGCGGTGCAGAAGTAACTGATATTACAATTCTCGTTGTTGCTGCCGATGACGGTGTCATGCCGCAAACAGTAGAAGCGATTAACCACGCAAAAGCAGCTGAGGTTCCAATCATCGTTGCTGTGAATAAAGTTGATAAAGAATCCGCAAACCCTGACCGTGTGATGCAAGAATTGACGGAATACGGACTTGTTCCTGAAGCTTGGGGCGGCGAAACAATTTTTGTTCCTCTTTCCGCGTTAACTGGAAAAGGCATTGATGAACTCGTTGAAATGATTTTACTTGTCAGTGAAGTAGAAGAACTGAAAGCGAACCCGAATCGCCAGGCAAAAGGAACGGTGATTGAAGCACAACTCGATAAAGGCAGAGGCTCAGTTGCGACATTGCTCGTACAGACTGGAACACTGCATGTCGGTGACCCAATCGTAGTCGGCAACACATTCGGCCGCGTCCGTGCAATGGTTAACGACATTGGACGCCGTGTAAAAACTGCCGGTCCGTCAACTCCGGTTGAAATTACCGGTTTAAATGATGTCCCTCAAGCGGGCGACCAATTCCTTGTCTTTAAAGATGAAAAAACAGCTCGTTCTGTTGGGGAAGCCCGTGCTTCGAAACAGCTTGAAGAGCAGCGCAGTGATAAAGCGAAACTCAGTCTTGATGACTTATTCGAGCAAATTAAACAAGGTGATGTAAAAGACATCAACCTCATCGTAAAAGCTGACGTTCAAGGATCTGCTGAAGCTTTAACGGCTGCGCTTCAAAAAATTGAAGTAGAAGGTGTTAAAGTAAAAATCATCCATACAGGCGTTGGTGCGATTACTGAATCTGACATTATCCTGGCATCTGCTTCCAATGCAATTGTTATCGGGTTTAATGTGAGACCGGACGGAAATGCTAAGAGTACGGCTGAAGCTGAAAATGTAGATATTCGACTTCACCGTATCATTTACAAAGTCATCGACGAAATTGAAGCTGCCATGAAAGGTATGCTTGATCCTGAATATGAAGAAAAAGTAATTGGTCAAGTAGAAGTGCGCCAAACATTCAAAGTATCTAAAATCGGCACCATTGCCGGCGGATATGTTACTGAAGGAAACATTACTCGCGACAGCGGTCTCCGGTTAATTCGTGACGGCGTCGTCATCTTCGAGGGTGAAGTCGACGTTCTGAAACGTTTTAAAGATGATGTGAAAGAAGTTTCACAAGGCTATGAATGTGGTATTACAATTAAGAAATACAATGACATTCGTGAAGGTGACATCATTGAAGCGTTTGTCATGCAAGAAATTGAAAGAAAGTGATCGGATTTGCGGAGTGTGAATGCATCATTTATGACGCAGGATCGCTAAAGGAAAAGCGTGCCGTTCTGAAGCGGATTTTAACCAGGGTTCAAAACAAGTTCAATGTTTCGATTTCAGAAATTGACTATCAGGACACATGGCAAAGGACCAGCTTCGGAATCGCCGCTGTTTCTTCCTCTCGCGTTCAAACAGAAAAAGAACTGCAGCGCGTCCTAGCGTTTATCGATTCTTTTCCTGAAATTGAACGGACGATCACTAGAACAGAGTGGTTTTAACTTAGAGGTGATTGAAATGAGTATGAGAGCAAACCGTGTTGGCGAGCAAATGAAAAAAGAACTCGGTGACATTATCAGCCGCAAGCTGAAAGATCCGAGAATTGGTTTTCTGACAGTAACAGATGTACGTGTATCAGGTGATTTGCAAATTGCAAAGGTGTATATCTCGGTTCTCGGCGACGAGAAAAAACGAGAGGATGCGCTGAAAGGGTTGGCTAAAGCGAAAGGATTCATCCGCTCCGAAATCGGCAGCCGCATCAGACTTCGAAAAACACCTGAAATTGAATTTGAGTTCGATGAATCAATCGATTACGGAAATCGTATCGAAACATTGATTCACGAAATCCATTCAGAGAATCCATCTGAATAAAAATGGAGAGGATAGGCGTATATCGTCTGTCCTCTTTTCTGCGTTTTGAAGAGAACAGCGAAAAGAAGGAGTGAAAGACAAATGGTTAACGGAGTTCTCCTTTTACATAAACCAATTGGCATGACATCGCATGACTGTGTCATGAAGATCCGAAAACTGTTAAAAACAAAAAAAGTAGGGCACACGGGAACGCTTGATCCAGAAGTATCAGGCGTGCTGCCGGTATGTGTGGGAAGAGCGACAAAAATTGTCGAATACTTAACTGAAAAGTCTAAAACGTATGATGCGGAAATCACGCTTGGTTTTTCAACGACAACAGAGGATCAAACGGGTGAAACGGTTGAAACAAAGCCTGTCAACCAAAACGTTGATAAAGCGGAAGTGGAAAAGGTGTTAAACAGTTTAAAGGGGAAACAAGAACAAATTCCTCCTATGTATTCTGCGGTAAAAGTAAATGGCAAAAAGTTATATGAGTACGCAAGAGCAGGGATTGAAGTAGAACGCCCGAAACGTATGATTACTATTGAAGACATTGCCCTGACGACAGAGATTAATCATAACGGAGAAACTGCGAGCTTCCGATTTCAAGTGACCTGCTCCAAAGGAACTTATGTAAGAACACTGGCGGTTATGATCGGTGAAAAGCTCGGATATCCGGCTCATATGTCTCATTTAATCCGTACGGCATCGGGAGATTTTTCACTTGATGAATGCTTTTCTTTTGAAGAACTGGAAGCACAGGTTCAATCTGAAACCGTTGGTGAGCATATCGTTCCTATTGAGCGGGCGCTCAATCATTTGCCGAAATGGATGATAAGTGATACATTAGCTAAGAAAGTAGAAAACGGGGCTTTGCTAGAGATGCCCGAGCAGTTTTCTGAAATGACAAGCGAAGATCGTATAGCTGTTTTTACTGAATCCGGAAGCTGTTTGGCGATCTATTTCCCCCATCCAGCAAAAAAAGGGCTGTTAAAACCGGCAAAAGTATTGATGCAAAAAAGCGAACAATAGAAAAAAGGTGACCGTTCTGTGAAGACGATACATATTACACATCCTCATCATTTAATAAAAGAGGAGCAGGCAAAGTCTGTGATGGCGTTAGGTTATTTTGACGGCGTTCATCTTGGACATCAAAAGGTAATCGGCACAGCGAAGCAAATCGCCGAAGAAAAGGGACTGGCTTTAGCTGTGATGACCTTTCATCCTCACCCTTCTCATGTATTGGGACGGGATCAGGAGCCAAAGGATTTGATTACGCCTCTGGAAGATAAAATAAACCAGATTGAACAATTAGGCACAGAGATTCTGTATGTTGTTACATTTAATGAAGTATTTGCTTCTCTTTCTCCTAAGCAGTTTGCAGACCAGTATATTATCGGTCTAAATGTACAGCACGCAGTGGCGGGCTTTGATTTTACGTACGGCAAATACGGCAAAGGAACAATGGAAACCATGCCGCATGATTTAGACGGAAAAGCAGCGTGCACAATGGTGGAAAAATTAACGGAGCAAGATAAAAAAATCAGCTCCTCATATATCCGTACTGCGCTTCAAAACGGGAACGTTGAATTGGCGAATGTCCTGCTTGGAAAGCCTTATTTTATAAAAGGAATTGTCATTCACGGTGATAAAAGAGGACGGACCATCGGATTTCCGACAGCAAATGTCGGTTTAAATGACAGCTATATCGTTCCGCCGACAGGTGTATATGCCGTAAAAGCGGAAGTGAATGGTGAAGTCTTTGATGGCGTTTGTAATATCGGCTATAAGCCGACGTTTTATGAAAAACGTCCGGATCAGCCCTCCATCGAGGTCAATCTGTTTGAGTTCGATCAGGAGATATACGGAGCTGCTATAAAAATCGAATGGTATAAACGGATTAGAAGTGAGCGGAAATTCAATGGCATCAAAGAATTAACAGAGCAAATTGAGAAAGATAAACAGGAAGCTATCCGTTATTTCAGCAATTTGCGGAAATAACATACAACGCACACAAATTTTATTCTAAAATATTTGCATATAGGCATGATTTTTAGTATGATAGTTTTCGTAGTCTTAAAACCATTGCTTGGCAATCCGAAGTCACCGACGGTTGCTAGGTAACTGGGGCTAAATATAATTTGGAGGTGAAACAGGATGGCAATTACTCAAGAGCGTAAAAACCAACTCATCAGTGAGTTCAAAACACACGAATCTGATACTGGATCTCCAGAAGTTCAGATCGCTATCCTAACTGACTCAATTAACAATTTGAACGAGCATTTACGTACTCATAAGAAAGACCACCACTCACGTCGCGGTCTTCTTAAAATGGTAGGTAAGCGTCGTAATCTTCTTACGTATCTGCGTAATAAAGACGTAACTCGTTATCGTGAGTTAATTAACAAACTAGGCTTACGTCGATAATCGTAAAAAGCGGGAGGATTCCCGCTTTTTTATCGTATTAAAGCGAAAATTATGATAACAAATCATTGAAATCCTTTTACATACTACTTTGACATTGATATGTTCAATTCATTTCGTTCATAATAGGAGTAATTGATTATTTCACACAACGAAGAGAGGAGTTCTTAATCGTATGGGACAAGAAAAACATGTCTTTACCATAGATTGGGCCGGAAGAACGCTTACCGTTGAAACCGGCCAGCTTGCCAAACAGGCAAACGGTGCTGTGATGATCCGCTACGGCGATACAGCAGTACTTAGTACAGCAACCGCTTCAAAAGAACCAAAGCCGCTTGATTTCTTCCCGCTTACTGTAAACTATGAAGAAAGATTATATGCAGTAGGCAAAATTCCGGGCGGATTTATTAAAAGAGAAGGACGTCCAAGTGAAAAAGCGATTCTTGCGAGCCGTTTAATCGACCGTCCGATCCGTCCATTGTTTGCCGATGGATTCCGTAATGAAGTGCAAGTCATCAGCATTGTCATGAGTGTTGATCAAGACTGCTCTTCTGAAATGGCTGCCATGTTCGGTTCATCTCTCGCTCTTTCTGTATCGGATATTCCGTTTGAAGGACCGATTGCAGGGGTTACTGTCGGGCGCATTGATGACCAATTTATCATTAACCCAACAGTTGATCAGCTTGAGAAAAGCGACATCAACCTTATCGTTGCCGGCACAAAAGATGCCATTAACATGGTAGAGGCGGGAGCGGACGAAGTTCCTGAGGAAATCATGCTTGAAGCTATTATGTTCGGCCATGAAGAGATTAAACGCCTGATTGCATTCCAAGAAGAAATTGTAGCAGCAGTCGGTAAAGAAAAATCAGAAATTGCACTTTATGAAATTGATGAAGCGCTTAGTGAAAAAGTAAAAGCTTTAGCGGAAGAAGATCTGCTGAAAGCTATCCAGGTTCACGAAAAGCATGCCCGCGAAGCTGCCATTAATGAAGTGAAAAAGACTGTTGTGGCAAAATTCGAAGACGAAGAGCATGATGAAGATACACTTAAGCAAGTGAAGCAGATTTTATCTAAGATGGTAAAAAATGAAGTGCGCCGCCTGATTACTGAAGATAAAGTAAGACCGGACGGCCGCGGCGTTGATCAAATCCGCCCGCTTTCTTCTGAAGTCGGTCTTTTGTCAAGAACACACGGATCAGGTCTGTTTACAAGGGGACAAACACAGGCCCTCAGCGTATGTACGTTAGGTGCTCTAGGGGATGTGCAAATCCTTGACGGTTTAGGTGTTGAAGAGTCAAAACGATTTATGCACCATTACAATTTCCCTCAATTCAGCGTTGGAGAAACAGGGCCAATGCGGGGACCGGGACGCCGTGAAATCGGGCATGGAGCACTGGGTGAGCGTGCGCTTGAGCCAGTTATTCCGTCTGAAAAAGACTTCCCTTATACTGTCCGTCTTGTATCAGAAGTGCTTGAATCAAACGGTTCTACGTCTCAAGCAAGTATTTGCGCCAGCACACTTGCAATGATGGATGCCGGTGTACCAATTAAAGCGCCGGTTGCTGGTATCGCGATGGGTCTTGTCAAATCAGGCGAACATTACACTGTTCTGACTGATATTCAAGGCATGGAAGACGCACTCGGAGATATGGACTTTAAAGTAGCCGGAACAGAAAAAGGTGTAACAGCACTGCAAATGGACATTAAAATTGAAGGCCTTTCCAGAGAAATTCTTGAAGAAGCGCTTCAGCAGGCGAAAAAAGGAAGAATGGAAATCCTGAACAGCATGCTTGCGACTTTAGGTGAATCAAGAAAAGAGCTTTCTCGCTATGCACCTAAGATTTTCACAATGGCTATTAATCCTGATAAAATTCGCGACGTCATCGGACCAAGCGGAAAACAAATCAATAAAATCATCGAAGAAACCGGTGTTAAAATTGATATTGAGCAGGACGGCACGATCTTTATTTCTTCTACAGATGAAAGCAGTAACCAAAAAGCGAAAAAAATCATCGAAGACCTTGTCAGAGAGGTTGAAGTCGGCCAGCTTTACCTCGGTAAAGTAAAACGGATCGAAAAATTCGGAGCTTTCGTTGAAATTTTCAGTGGAAAAGACGGTTTGGTGCACATTTCAGAGCTTGCGCTTGAACGCGTAGGAAAAGTGGAAGATGTTGTGAAAATCGGAGACGAGATTCTTGTGAAAGTCACTGAAATTGATAAACAAGGACGAGTCAATTTGTCCCGTAAAGCGGTTCTCCGTGAAGAGAAAGAAAAAGAAGAGCAACAATCACAATCTTAAATGAAAACATAAAAAGGAGCCTGGGAGACCCGGCTTCTTTATTTTGAAGCTTTAACAAAACAGGCGGGTTCTACCTTGTCCTTCTCTTTCATAATGTGAGATGAGGGGGGGGACTGACATGTACAAAAAATTTGTACCGTTTGCCGTTTTTTTATTTCTTTTTTTTGTTTCATTTGAGATGATGAAAAGTCCGCATGCACTTGATTATATTGGGGCAATGAAAAAAGATACGGTGACTGTCACGGCGTCCAAAGATCCGTTATATGAAGAATTGCTTGAAAAAGCGCCGGAGTATGAAGTTAAGCCCCAGAATGCAGTGATTGATAAAGTGTGGAAAAGGATTCCCGGCTATAATGGACTGAAGGTTAATATTGAGCAATCATATAAAAAAATGCAAAAACATGGCGAGTTTCGGGAAGATGATCTGGTGTACAGCCAAGTAAAACCAAGCATTCACCTTGATTCTCTTCAGCCTGAGCCTATTTATAAAGGAAATCCTGATAAACCGATGGTGGCTTTTTTAATTAATGTGGCGTGGGGGAATGAATATTTGGAAAAAATGCTCCCTATTCTGCAAAAGCACCAAGTGAAGGCTACGTTCTTTTTAGAAGGCAATTGGGTGAGAAACAATGAACGGCTCGCTAAGAAAATTGCGGAAGATGGACATGAAATCGGAAATCATTCATACAATCATCCGGATATGAGCAAACTGACTACAGGAAGAATTTCCGAGCAGCTTGACAAGACGAATCAGCAAATAGAGCAAACAATTGGTGTTAAGCCAAAGTGGTTCGCTCCGCCAAGCGGAAGTTTCCGAAAAGCGGTTGTCGACATTGCAGCCGAGAAACAGATGGGAACAGTCATGTGGACAGTTGATACGATTGATTGGCAAAAACCCGCTCCGCCTGTACTTCAAACGAGGGTGTTAAGCAAGATACATAATGGTGCCATGATCTTAATGCATCCGACTGACTCTACAGCCGAAAGTCTTGAAGCGCTGATTACAAAGATAAAAGATAAAGGATACGCGCTTGGAACAGTCACTGAACTAATGGATGAAACAAGACTGTTAAAGTAACAAATGCAGGCAGCTTGTCTTTGAATAGGAGGAACAAATTTGATTAAACGATATACGTGTCAAAATGGTGTAAGAGTTGTGCTGGAAAATAACCCCACAGTCCGATCTGTTGCGATCGGTGTATGGATCGGCACAGGTTCGCGGCACGAAACGCCGGAAATAAACGGGATTTCTCACTTTTTAGAGCACATGTTCTTTAAAGGGACGAGCACAAGATCTGCACGTGAAATAGCAGAATCTTTTGATCGTATTGGCGGTCAGGTCAATGCGTTTACCTCAAAGGAATATACCTGCTACTATGCAAAGGTGCTTGACGAGCATGCGAATTACGCGCTGGATGTATTAGCAGATATGTTCTTTCATTCAACATTTGATGAAAACGAGCTGAAAAAAGAAAAAAATGTTGTCTATGAAGAAATTAAAATGTATGAAGACGCGCCAGACGACATTGTACATGATTTACTGAGCAAAGCTACTTACGGGAATCATTCTTTAGGATATCCAATTTTGGGCACAGAAGAAACGCTTGCTTCCTTTAACGGCGATTCTCTCAGACAATACATGCACGATTACTACACACCGGACCGAGTAGTCATTTCGGTAGCGGGAAATATTTCTGAAAGTTTTATTAAAGATGTAGAAAAATGGTTCGGATCATACGAGGCGAAAGGCAAAGCGACAGGCCTTGAGAAACCGGAGTTCTATACGGAAAAACTGACGAGAAAAAAAGAAACAGAGCAGGCTCATTTGTGCCTCGGATTTAAAGGTCTTGAGGTTGGCAATGAACGCATCTATGATTTAATTGTCCTGAATAATGTGCTCGGAGGCAGCATGAGCAGCCGGCTGTTCCAAGATGTCCGCGAAGATAAAGGTCTCGCTTATTCTGTATACAGCTATCACAGCTCTTATGAAGACAGCGGAATGCTTACCATTTACGGCGGAACCGGTGCAAACCAGCTTCAGCAGCTGTCAGAAACAATTCAAGAAACCCTCAGTACATTAAAACGCGATGGCATTACCCAGAAAGAGCTGGAAAACAGCAAAGAACAAATGAAGGGAAGCCTGATGCTAAGCTTAGAAAGCACAAACAGCAAAATGAGCCGAAACGGCAAAAATGAACTGCTTCTGGGCAAACATAAAACATTAGATGAGATCATCAATGAATTAAACGCTGTAAACTTAGAGCGTGTCAACGGTCTTGCCAGACAGCTGTTTACTGATGACTATGCACTGTCACTCATCAGCCCTTCCGGCAATATGCCGTCTTAAAAAGGAAACGCCTGCTCCAAAATGGAGCAGGCATTTTTTTATCCCTTTGATCATACATAGTACAAGGGGGTGACAGACTTGAGGCTCAGTGAATTATCAGGAAAGGAAATTGTGGACATCAAAAAAGCTGAACGGCTGGGAGTGCTCGGCCAGACCGATTTAGAAATCAATGAACAGGATGGCCAGATTACAGCACTCCTCATTCCGACAATGAAGTGGTTTGGTTTGAGAAAACAAGGTCATGATATCCGTGTCCCCTGGCACCATATTCAAAAGATCGGATCAGATATGATCATATTAGACGTACCTGAGGAAATGTCTCCTCGACAAGAGTAAATGAAAAAGCCCAAAAAGACTGTAATAGGGGCTTTCAAGTAAACATCGGCTCTGACAGCCGATGTTTTTTTATATGAAAAAAGGATGTTTTAATTCACCGGTAATTCCTTTTGATCATAGGATGAAGGGGAGCTTAACAACTAGAGATCCAGTATATACAAAGAAGGTGAACGTTTAGCATGTTAACCGGATTGAAAATGGCAGTTATCGGCGGTGACGCAAGACAGCTCGAAATTATAAGAAAGCTCACTGAACAGCAGGCTGACATCTATCTCGTCGGTTTTGACCAATTGGATCACGGTTTTACCGGAGCAGTAAAATGCAATATTGATGAAATCCCTTTTCAGCAAATTGACAGTATCATTCTTCCAGTGTCTGCGACAACAGGAGAAGGTGTCGTATCAACTGTATTTTCGAATGAAGAAGTTGTGTTAAAACAGGAACATCTTGACAAAACGCCTGCACACTGTGTTATTTTCTCAGGAATTGCTAACGATTATTTAGAAAATATTGCAGAGCGAGCAAACAGAAAACTTGTTAAGCTGTTTGAGCGGGATGACATTGCGATTTACAATTCTATCCCGACAGTAGAAGGAACGATCATGCTGGCTATTCAGCACACGGATTATACGATACACGGATCTCAGGTGGCTGTTCTCGGTTTGGGACGCACCGGGATGACGATTGCCCGTGCATTTGCCGCGCTTGGGGCAAATGTAAAAGTGGGGGCAAGAAGTTCAGCACATCTGGCACGTATCACTGAAATGGGGCTTATTCCTTTTCACACCGATGAGCTGAAAGAGCATGTCAAAGATATAGATATTTGTATTAATACGATACCGAGTATGGTTTTAAATCAAACGGTTATTTCTAATATGACACCAAAAACATTAATATTGGATCTGGCCTCACGTCCTGGAGGAACGGATTTTGACTATGCCGAAAAACAGGGAATTAAAGCACTTCTTGCGCCTGGTCTTCCAGGGATTGTCGCTCCTAAAACAGCCGGACAAATCCTCGCAAACGTCTTAAGTAAGCTTTTGGCTGAATTACAAGCTGAGGAGGGGAAATAAGGATGTCGTTATTAAAAGGAAAAAGAATCGGATTTGGGCTGACGGGATCGCATTGCACATATGAAGCAGTTTTTCCGCAAATAGAGGCGCTCGTCAATGAAGGTGCTGAAGTTCGTCCTGTTGTCACATTTAATGTGAAATCCACCAATACCCGATTTGGAGAGGGAGCAGAGTGGGTTAAAAAAATTGAAGACCTGACTGGATATGAGGCTATTGATTCTATTGTAAAGGCAGAGCCCCTCGGGCCGAAACTTCCCCTTGACTGCATGGTCATTGCCCCTTTAACCGGTAATTCAATGAGCAAGCTGGCAAATGCCATGACGGACAGTCCAGTTCTGATGGCTGCAAAAGCGACAATCCGCAACAATAGGCCGGTCGTTCTTGGCATCTCGACAAATGATGCTCTCGGTTTAAATGGAACAAATTTAATGAGGCTCATGTCCACAAAAAATATTTTTTTCATTCCATTTGGGCAAGACGATCCCTTTAACAAACCGAATTCAATGGTAGCCAAAATGGATCTGCTTCCGCAAACCATTGAAAAGGCGCTCGTGCATCAGCAGCTTCAGCCCATTCTTGTTAAGAATTATCAGGGAAATGACTAAATTTACAGAAAATCTTTCCCGAACTAAAAAATTCGGTCATTACCTGCAAATTCTATGGTAAAATAAAACGTAAAATCATAGTCAAATCAATTCAATGAAGCTGATTGGCGGAAGGAGTTTTACAGATGGGAAGAGGTTTACATGTAGCTGTTGTCGGAGCGACAGGGGCTGTGGGACAACAAATGCTGAAAACACTTGAAGACAGAAACTTTGAAATGGACACACTTACATTGCTATCTTCAAAACGCTCTGCCGGGACAAAAGTTACGTTTAAAGGTGAAGAGCTGACTGTTCAGGAAGCTTCTCCAGAGAGCTTTGAAGGAGTAAATATTGCGTTGTTCAGCGCTGGAGGAAGTGTATCACAAGCATTGGCACCAGAGGCTGTAAAACGCGGCGCTATTGTTATAGATAATACGAGTGCATTCCGTATGGATGAAAATACACCGCTTGTTGTGCCTGAAGTGAATGAGGCAGACTTGCATGAACACAACGGCATCATTGCCAACCCGAACTGCTCTACAATCCAAATGGTTGCGGCTCTGGAGCCGATCCGCAAAGCATATGGCTTAAATAAAGTCATCGTATCAACTTACCAGGCGGTATCAGGAGCGGGGAATGAGGCTGTAAAAGAGCTTTACAGCCAAACACAGGCGATTTTAAACCAAGAAGAAATTGAGCCAGCGATCATGCCTGTAAAAGGGGACGAAAAACACTATCAAATCGCTTTCAACGCGATTCCGCAAATTGACAAGTTCCAAGATAACGGCTATACGTTTGAGGAAATGAAAATGATAAATGAAACGAAAAAAATCATGCACGCGCCTGAGCTTCAAGTAGCGGCTACCTGTGTGAGACTGCCTGTTCAAACGGGACACTCAGAGTCCGTCTACATTGAGGTAGACCGTGATGACGCTACAGTTGAAGATATAAAAAATCTATTAAAAGAAGCACCGGGCGTGACACTTCAGGATGACCCGAGCCAGCAGCTATATCCGATGCCGGCAGATGCCGTCGGCAAAAACGATGTATTTGTAGGCCGCATCCGCAAAGATTTGGACAGAGCAAACGGTTTTCATTTATGGGTTGTTTCTGATAACCTATTAAAAGGCGCAGCATGGAACTCTGTTCAAATTGCAGAAAGCCTGAAAAAATTAAATCTCGTATAAAAGAGTGAATTTCCTAAAGGCGAATAGAAGAGAGTAAGGCATAATCAGCCTGCTCTCTTCTGTTACGTCCGAATAATTTGGAGTGAAAACAATGAAGATAATTGTTCAAAAGTTCGGCGGAACATCGGTAAAAGATGATAAAGGCCGCAAACTGGCTTTAGAGCATATTAAAGAAGCAATCAGTGAAGGATATAAGGTTGTTGTGGTCGTTTCAGCAATGGGCCGAAAAGGGGACCCGTACGCTACAGATTCTTTGCTGGGCCTGCTTTACGGCGATCAGTCAGCAATTTCTCCGCGAGAGCAGGATTTGCTCTTATCTTGTGGAGAGACCATTTCTTCTGTCGTTTTTACAAGTATGCTTCTTGAAAATGGCGTGAAAGCAGCAGCGCTGACAGGGGCTCAAGCTGGTTTTTTGACGAATGATCAGCATACCAATGCAAAGATCATGGAAATGAAACCGGAGCGTTTATTCGGTGTGCTCGCGAATCATGACGCTGTCGTTGTCGCAGGGTTCCAGGGCGCAACTGAAAAGGGTGATACAACAACGATCGGCAGAGGGGGCAGTGATACATCCGCAGCCGCACTCGGAGCAGCTATTGATGCGAAATACATCGATATTTTCACCGATGTAGAAGGTGTGATGACTGCTGACCCGAGAGTGGTAGAAAATGCGAAACCGCTTCCCGTTGTAACATATACAGAAATTTGCAACTTGGCTTATCAAGGGGCGAAGGTCATCCATCCGCGTGCTGTGGAAATTGCGATGCAAGCTAAGGTTCCGATCCGCGTTCGTTCGACTTATTCAAAAGATAAAGGCACATTGGTGACATCGCATCACTCCTCTAAAGTCGGCAGCGATGTTTTTGACAGACTGATTACGGGAATTGCCCATGTCAAAGATGTCACACAGTTCAAAGTGCCTGCCAAAATCGGCCAGTATAATGTTCAGACTGAAGTATTTAAGGCAATGGCTAACGCGGGAATCAGTGTCGATTTCTTTAATATTACACCTAGTGAAATCGTATACACGGTGGCCGGAAGTAAAACAGAAACCGCTCAGCGGATTTTAATGGATATGGGCTATGAGCCGACAGTAACAAGGGATTGCGCGAAGGTATCGGCGGTGGGAGCTGGCATTATGGGTGTTCCTGGTGTCACGTCTAAAATTGTTTCTGCTCTTTCCGAAAAAGAAATTCCGATCCTTCAGTCGGCTGACAGCCATACGACGATATGGGTGCTCGTCCATGAAGCGGACATGGTCCCTGCTGTAAACGCTTTGCATGAAGTGTTTGAACTTTCCAAGTAAATGTGATTGAATCATGATGAGGTGAATAAAATGAATTTCGGAAATGTGTCTACTGCGATGATTACACCCTTTGACAATAAAGGGAATGTAGACTTTCAAAAACTGTCTACACTGATTGATTACTTGTTGAAAAACGGAACGGATTCTTTAGTAGTAGCGGGAACGACTGGAGAGTCCCCAACTCTTTCGACTGAAGAAAAAATCGCGCTTTTTGAATATACGGTAAAAGAAGTGAACGGTCGGGTGCCGGTTATTGCAGGTACTGGAAGCAACAATACGAAAGCTTCTATCAAGCTGACAAAAAAAGCTGAAGAAGCGGGCGTAGACGCGGTCATGCTAGTCACACCGTATTATAATAAACCTTCTCAAGAAGGAATGTACCAGCATTTTAAAGCAATTGCGGCAGAAACGTCTCTTCCGATTATGCTTTATAATGTGCCGGGCCGCACGGTTGCTTCTCTTGCTCCTGAAACGACGATCCGTTTGGCGGCAGATATTCCAAATGTGATTGCGATTAAAGAAGCGAGCGGAGACCTCGAAGCCATTACAAAAATTGTTGCGGAAACGCCGGAAGACTTCTCTGTCTATTCAGGAGATGACGCCCTGACGCTGCCTATTCTCTCAATCGGAGGAAGAGGAGTTGTGTCAGTAGCAAGCCATATTGCTGGCTCTGATATGCAGCAAATGATTAAAAATTATACGAATGGGCAAACAGCTAATGCGGCACTGATTCATCAGAAACTGCTGCCGATTATGAAAGAACTGTTTAAAGCGCCTAATCCTGCTCCTGTCAAAACAGCGCTTCAGCTGAGAGGCCTAGATGTCGGTTCAGTGCGTCTTCCTCTTGTCCCGTTATCCGAGGATGAACGTTTGAGCTTAAGCAGCACGATCAGCGAACTGTAAGAAAAATTTCATACAGTGAAACAAACGCGGTCATTCTCACATTCAGCTGAGTTTGACCGTTTCTTATACATATTGGTTTTCCCTAAACCTTCTGCTTTATCTTGTTTTCTAAATTTACTTTCAGTTATAATAGGAACAAGTGATGATGGACGGGTATGAGATTAGGAGGATATAGATTTTGAAAAAGAAAAATACAGAAAACGTTAGAATTATCGCCCTTGGCGGTGTCGGAGAAATTGGGAAGAACCTGTATGTCATTGAAATTGATTCAGACATATTTGTCGTTGATGCGGGCCTCATGCATCCAGAAAATGAAATGCTCGGTATTGATGTCGTGATTCCTGACATATCATATTTGATTGAACGGGCTGACCGCGTTAAAGCAATCTTTTTAACGCACGGACACGATGAAAATATCGGCGGCGTTTTTTATTTATTAAACAAGCTGTCTGTTCCAGTATACGGAACAAAGCTGACGCTTGCATTGCTCAGAGAAAAATTAAAACAATACGGCCATAACCGAAAAACCGATTTAAGAGAAATTCACTCCAAATCTGTCATTACGTTTGAATCAACAAAAGTATCGTTCTTTAGAACGATTCACAGCATCCCTGATTCTGTAGGTGTGAGTCTTAAAACATCACTTGGCTCTATTGTATGTACGGGAGACTTTAAATTTGACCAAACGCCTGCACTTAACCAAACGTGTGACATTGGAGAGATTGCCAAGATCGGCAATAGCGGCGTACTCGCTCTGCTTTCCGACAGTGCAAATGCGGAGCGCCCGGGATATACACCATCGGAAGCGGCTGTCAGCGGAGAAATTTCAGATGCCCTGTATAATTCAGTGAACCGGGTAATTATTGCTGTTTTCGCTTCGAATATTAATCGAATTCAGCAAGTCATTCATGCAGCAGCACAAAATGGCAGAAAAATTGCCGTTGCCGGAAAAAACCTTCAATCTGTTCTGCAGCTGGCTAGAAAGCTCGGATATATTGAAGCAGATGATGAATTGTTTATTTCTGTACAAGATGTCAAGAAGTATTCGAAGCGCGAAGTGGCCATTATTACGGCCGGGAGTCAAGGTGAGCCGTTAGCCGCTCTGACAAGAATGGCAAACAAAGCCCACAAACAGCTCAACATCGAAGAAGGGGATACGGTTGTTATCGCGTCAACACCAATCCCTGGGCAGGAACTTATTTATTCTAAAACAGTAGACCTTCTCGCGAGAGCCGGCGCACAAGTCATCTTTGCTCAAAAGCGTGTTCATGTATCTGGCCACGGCTCACAAGAAGAGTTAAAGCTGATGATCAATCTGCTTAAACCAAAATATTTAATTCCCGTAAACGGCGAATACAGAATGCAAAAAGCACATTCAAGAATCGCTGAAGAAATCGGCATGAAGCGCAGCGACATTTTCTTAATTGAAAAAGGCGATGTGGTTGAATTCCGCGGCCAAAACGTAAAAATCGGGGATAAAGTTCCATACGGCAATATTTTAATCGATGGTTTAGGTGTCGGTGATATCGGCAATATCGTATTAAGAGACCGCCGCTTGCTTTCACAGGACGGAATTTTAATCGTTGTTATTACACTTGATAAACAAAAGAAACATCTTGTATCAGGACCAGAAATTATCACTCGCGGTTTTGTTTATGTAAGAGAGTCTGAAGGCCTGATTGTACAGGCGACTGAGATTGTCCGTTCTATCGTGACAGAAGCGACTGAAACATCAAATGTTGAATGGTCAACGCTGAAGCAGGCGATGAGGGATGCTTTGAACCAATTCCTTTATGAAAAAACGAAACGTAAACCGATGATCATCCCAATTATTATGGAAGTATAATATCTATCTGAAGACCGGAGTTGCTCCGGTCTTTATTTTTTGCCTTTTAAGCCGGGGATTGAATCGAATATCTTTGTTCATAATACAAAGAGAAACTCGGAAAGGGTGAAAACGAGATGGATCATCGTATAGAAAACAAAGAAGAAGAGCGTCCTGAAAAAAATGATGCGAAAGACAGCATTATGAATAAAATACAGCAGCTAGGTGAAACGACGCTTCCACAGCTGCCCCAAGATACCAATATTCATTGTCTGACCATTATCGGACAAATAGAAGGTCATGTTCAGCTTCCTCCGCAAAATAAAACAACAAAATATGAGCACGTCATCCCGCAGATTGTGGCAATTGAACAGAATCCCAAAATTGAAGGACTGCTGATCATATTAAATACTGTCGGAGGAGATGTTGAAGCGGGCCTCGCAATAGCGGAAATGCTGGCATCATTATCAAAACCGACTGTTTCCATTGTGCTTGGCGGCGGGCATTCCATCGGTGTTCCGATTGCAGTATCATGTGATTACAGCTATATCGCTGAAACAGCCACGATGACTATTCACCCCGTTCGTCTGACAGGACTGGTGATTGGCGTGCCGCAAACCTTTGAATATTTGGATAAAATGCAAGAAAGAGTCGTGAAGTTTGTGACAAGCCATTCGAATGTAACCGAAGATAAGTTCAAAGAGCTGATGTTCTCAAAAGGAAATTTAACACGCGACATCGGAACAAATGTAGTCGGTAAGGATGCAGTTGAATACGGACTGATTGATCATACGGGCGGCGTCGGGCAGGCGATCAAGAAACTGAATGAGCTCATTGAAGAAGCAAGAGCAGAAGAAGGACGGATGATTCAATGATTTTGTATACAGTGATGCCGCAGGAAATTATTTTTGCTGAACAGAACCAACAGACTAGCGCGCATGAGCAAATTGAATATCGAGGCGTGCCGCTTCTTGTCGAGATGAAAGGCAAAGAAGCAGAAGTCATTCAAATCATGAGCACAAATCCGATGCATTTTCTGCACCCGGACATTTCCCCGGGACAAAAGCTGAAATTAAACGTATAAGATCCACCCCTTTTTTAAGGGGAAAATATGCTATAATAGGGGAATCCTACAGAAAAATGCAGCCTGTAAAACGGCTGCTTTCTTCATTATGAATGAACTTACATTTTTTAACGCAGTAAGGTGATGAGTGTGGCAAAGAAAAAAAGAAAATCTAGAAAAAAACAGGCAAAGCAGCTCAATATAAAATATGAACTCAACGGATTGCTGTGTATAGCCATTTCAATTATCGCGATTCTTCAGCTGGGGGTAGTCGGGCAAACCTTTATCTACTTGTTCCGCTTTTTTGCTGGAGAGTGGTTTATTTTATGCTTGTTAGGTTTATTGGTGTTAGGAGTCTCGCTGTTTTGGAAAAAGAAAACGCCAAGTCTATTAACGAGGCGAAAGGCCGGGATGTACTGTATTATCGCAAGCATATTACTTCTTTCTCACGTGCAACTGTTTAAAAACTTGACGCATAAAGGGTCTATTGAATCCGCAAGCGTTGTACGCAACACCTGGGAATTGTTTTTAATGGATATGAACGGAAGCTCCGCTTCACCTGATTTAGGCGGAGGGATGATTGGTGCATTGCTGTTTGCAGCTTCACACTTTTTGTTTGCGTCGACTGGTTCTCAGATCATGGCGATTGTTATGATTTTGATCGGAATGATTTTAGTCACAGGGCGCTCTTTGCAAGAAACACTGAAAAAGTGGATGAGCCCGATTGGACGCTTTATAACAGAACAATGGTTTGCGTTTATTGATGATATGAAATCCTTCAAAACAAATGTGAAGTCATCCAAAAAAACGAAAGCGCCGAGCAATAAACAAAAACCGGCACGCAAAAAACAGCAAACGGAACCGGAGCCTTCTGATGATGAAGAACAGGATTCGGAAACTGTACCGCCTCTTATTCATTCAGAGCCGATTATTTCAAGCTTTTCAGATCGTCAGGAACGTGATGAATCTCCAATCATAGAAAAACGAGCTGAACCTGTATCAGAGCCGCTTAAGGACATCCAGCCTGAAACAGGTGATCAGGAAACTGTTTCAGCTCCCGCTATGACCTTTACGGAGCTTGAAAATAAGGATTATGAGATGCCATCACTGGATTTATTGGCAGATCCGAAGCATACAGGACAGCAGGCAGATAAAAAGAATATTTATGAAAATGCGAGAAAGCTCGAGCACACCTTCCAAAGCTTTGGCGTCAAGGCCAAAGTCACACAGGTTCATCTCGGGCCGGCCGTAACAAAATATGAAGTGTATCCTGATGTCGGAGTGAAGGTTAGTAAAATTGTCAATTTAAGTGACGATTTAGCGCTGGCACTTGCTGCAAAAGATATTAGAATCGAAGCGCCAATACCAGGAAAATCAGCAATCGGAATTGAAGTGCCGAATGCAGAAGTGGCGATGGTTTCACTGAAGGAAGTATTGGAATCTAAATTAAATGACAGGCCGGACGCAAAGCTTTTAATTGGACTCGGCCGTAATATTTCAGGTGAAGCTGTACTGGCTGAGTTAAACAAAATGCCCCATCTTTTGGTCGCAGGCGCCACCGGGAGCGGGAAAAGTGTCTGCGTCAACGGCATTATTACAAGTATTTTGATGCGCGCGAAACCGCATGAAGTAAAAATGATGATGATCGATCCTAAAATGGTAGAGCTGAATGTCTACAATGGGATACCGCACTTGCTCGCTCCCGTCGTAACCGATCCGAAAAAAGCGTCACAGGCATTGAAAAAAGTTGTCAATGAAATGGAGCGGCGGTACGAATTATTTTCTCATACGGGCACAAGAAATATTGAAGGATACAATGATTATATAAAACGCGCCAACAATGAAGAAGAAGCGAAACAGCCAGAGCTGCCCTATATCGTTGTCATTGTAGACGAGCTTGCTGATCTCATGATGGTCGCTTCATCTGATGTGGAGGATGCGATTACGAGATTGTCTCAAATGGCACGGGCTGCCGGCATCCATCTCATTATTGCGACACAGCGGCCTTCGGTAGATGTTATCACAGGGGTCATCAAGGCGAATATTCCATCACGAATCGCGTTCAGTGTATCTTCACAAACAGATTCAAGGACGATTCTGGACATGGGTGGCGCTGAGAAACTGCTAGGCCGCGGTGACATGCTGTTTTTGCCTGTCGGGGCTAATAAACCTGTTCGCGTGCAGGGAGCATTTTTATCCGATGACGAAGTGGAGAAGATTGTCGACCATGTGATTACACAGCAGAAGGCGCAATATCAGGAAGAAATGATTCCTGAGGAGATAACAGAAACTCATTCCGAGATTACAGATGATCTTTATGATGAAGCTGTTGAATTAATTGTTGGCATGCAGACGGCATCTGTTTCAATGCTGCAAAGAAGATTCAGAATCGGTTATACGAGAGCGGCACGTCTGATTGATGCCATGGAGGAACGGGGTGTTGTCGGGCCGTATGAAGGCAGCAAACCTAGGGAAGTCTTATTATCAAAAGAGAAATATGATGAACTCTCTTCATAATGAAGAGAGTTCAGTTTTCTTCAGTTATCAATAATAACATTATGTAAACTGAAAAACCTTTCTATTTATTTTTTCGACAAAACATGATATAGTTGTCCCAATTGTTCAATAATTTATCGAAAGTGGTTTACGGAGGGGAAACATGTCAACAAAAGCTGATAATCGGCACTTGTATTTGAAAGTAATTGAACGGATGAAAGAAGATATTAAAAATGGCATCTACACTGAGAAGGAAAAACTGCCTTCTGAATTTGAGCTTTCTAAAAAGCTCGGTGTCAGCAGAGCGACGCTTAGAGAAGCCTTGCGGATACTGGAAGAAGAGCATGTGATTATCAGAAGGCATGGTGTAGGCACTTTTGTCCATTCTAAGCCGTTATTTCTTTCGGGCATTGAACAACTGAACAGTGTAACAAAAATGATAGAACAGGCAAATATGACGCCTGGAACGATTTTTTTATCATCACAAGTGCTTATGCCGTCTGAAGATGATATGAACAGATTTCAATTGTCAGGCGGACAAGAAATTTTTTATCTCGAGCGAGTCAGGACAGCTGACGGACAGCCGATTGTCTATTGTATAGACAAAATTCCGATGAATATTTTACCGAATTCTTTTTCTCATCAACAAGAATCGATGTTTGACCTGCTTGAGAAAAATTCTGGCTCCGTCATCAGTTATGCTGTGACTGATATTGAACCGATCGGCTATCATGATACCATTTCTCCAGTGCTGGAATGCGATCCGGAAACAGCTCTTTTGCTGTTAAAACAAACCCACTATGATCAGCACGATCAACCGGTGCTTTATTCATTAAATTATTTTAGAGCAGATAAATTCAGATTCCATGTTTTACGTAAACGATTCTAAAACAGGCACTGTCATGTGTCTGTTTTTTTATTTGTACTGATTCATGTTTCTTTGTACATACTTTCACACCGGTTAACGCAATATATAAGGGATGACAAGAAAGTGAATGGGTGAAAATGTTGCGAGAGAAAAATGGAATGAAAAATATTATTGCTTTGTCTTCCGTACCGCTTGTGATGACACTTGGGAATTCCATGCTGATACCTGTTCTTCCAATGATGGAAAGAAAGCTGTCAGTGACTTCATTTCAGGTGTCTTTAATCATAACTGTCTATTCAGTAGTAGCCATTGTTTGTATTCCGATTGCCGGCTATTTATCGGATCGGTTTGGGAGAAAAAAAGTATTGCTCCCATGCCTTCTTATTGCAGGATTAGGCGGATTGGTAGCTGCTTTTGCCTCAACCTATATGGAAAATCCCTATGCTATGATTTTGGCGGGACGGGTTCTTCAAGGGGTCGGCTCTGCGGGTGCTGCTCCTATTGTCATGCCGTTTATCGGTGATTTGTTTCAGGGAGACGATGAAAGGGTCAGCGCCGGCCTTGGTGATATTGAAACTGCCAACACGTCAGGGAAGGTATTGAGCCCCATACTTGGCGCCTTGCTTGCTTCATGGTACTGGTTCGTACCGTTTTGGTTTATTCCGTTTTTCTGTTTGATCAGCTTTTTGCTCGTGTTGTTTCTAGTGGCCAAGCCCGAAGAAGATGAGGACGCGCCAGCGGTTTCTGAATTTATTAAAAGTGTGAAGAACATCTTTAAACAGGATGGTCGCTGGCTTTATACGGTTTTTATTATCGGATGTGTGATTATGTTTTTGTTATTTGGCGTATTATTTTATTTGTCAGATACGCTGGAAAATAAGTATGCCATTGATGGAGTTGCTAAAGGCGGATTGCTGGCAATCCCACTTTTATTTTTGTCAAGCAGTTCATTTATAGCCGGGAAAAAGATCGGCAAAGATAAAGGCCGAATGAAATTTTGCGTTGTTACAGGCATGACTCTGTTAACCCTGTCGTTTATTGCCTTGTGGTGGAACCACAGTTTTTATTTTTTATTTATCTTTTTAAGCTTTGGCGGGATTGGGATTGGAATGGCGCTTCCTGCTCTGGATGCACTGATAACTGAAGGAATTGAAAGTGAACAATGCGGAACCATCTCCTCCTTTTACAATAGCATGCGCTTTATAGGAGTGGCTCTCGGTCCGCCTGTGTTTGCGGCATTAATGTCACGTGCAAACTGGCTGATTTTCATTCTATCGGCGTTTTGCAGTATCATCGCTTTATTCTTAGTGACTTTTACTGTGGATGCTAAAAAAAGTGAAAAAGAAGATAAAAACTTAGGGACGGTCTAGCCAGCCGTCTTTTTTTGCTGTGCTATTGCGGAAATCCTTCTCTCTTGCCGTGCCATCTGTCGTTCTGACAGCTGCAAACAGAGGGCCTTTATATACATCTCGTCCCAGTCGGGCGGAGGTTATTGTTTCCTTATAAATCCTACAGTTGCTATAATTACATGAAAGAGTGTTTCTGCGGATGCTGAAAATTGGTCATAATACATACTAATAAGAAATGAACGAAGGAGGCTCCATATGTCATTTGTAAATGAAATCAAAACAAAGCACGGCGGTTTAACCGCACACATTGTAGAAACAGAAAAATTCAAAACCGTATCGCTTATTTTTAAAATGCTTGCGCCGCTGACAAAAGACCAGGTCACGAAAAGAGCGCTGCTTCCGCATGTGCTTCTTCGCGGAACAAAAAGCCACCCGAAAACCTCAGAATTGCGTTCTTATTTGGATGAACTGTACGGCACGTCCGTTTCTGCGGATCTTTCGAAAAAAGGAGAGCGGCACGTTATTACGTTCAGGCTGGAAATCCCGAATGAAAAATATTTAAAAGACCAAACGCCGCTTCTTGAAAAAGGGCTGCAGCTTCTTGCAGAAATCGTCTTTTCACCTGCTTTAGAGGGAGGCGCTTTTCAATCACAATATGTTGCTCAAGAAAAACGCACACTCAAGCAACGGATCCAAGCGGTCTATGACGATAAAATGCGTTACTCGAATTTAAGGTTGATACAGGAAATGTGCAAAAATGAGCCTTATGCCCTTCATGTCAATGGAGAAATCGATGATGTCGATGCCATTACAGCAGATCAATTATACGAAACATACCAAAGCGCGATCCAAAGAGACCAGCTTGATCTTTATGTCGTTGGCGATGTGGACGCAAATCAAGTGCAAAGTACAATTGATAAGTATTTCCAAACTGAAGAGCGCGCCCTTCGCTCAATTGAAAACAATCACGCCGAGCAAAAAGCCGAGCCGAAAGAAGTGATTGATGAAGAAGATGTCAAACAAGGAAAGCTGAATATCGGCTACCGAACCAACATCACTTATACGGATCTGGATTATCCTGCTTTGCAAGTGTTTAACGGATTGTTCGGCGGCTTTTCTCATTCCAAGCTTTTCATCAATGTGCGGGAAAAAGCCAGTCTTGCATATTACGCCGCTTCGCGAATTGAAAGTTTTAAAGGTATGTTAATGGTGATGTCGGGGATTGAAGTGCAAAATTACGAACAGGCTGTTTCTATTATCACTGAACAATTTCAAGCAATGAAAAACGGTGATTTCAGTGAGCAGGACATCGCTCAAACAAAGGCAGTCATTCGGAACCAAGTATTGGAGACGATTGATACTGCGTACGGTTTATCTGAATTTTTATATCAGCAGGCCGCTGCCCAAGTCGACATCCATATTGAAGATTTCCTCGCCAATATTGAGCAGGTCACAAAAGAGGATATCGTAAAAGCCGCTGAAAAGATTCAGCTTGATACGACATATTTCTTAAAAGGGACGGAGGGTGCATCTTGATCAAACCAATCGAATATGAACAGCTTCAGGAGACGCTGTACCATGAAAAAATGCCAAACGGCCTTGATGTTTACGTGTTGCCGAAAAAAGGCTTCAACAAGACATATGCCGTTTTTACAACAAAGTACGGTTCTATAGATAATAAGTTTGTTCCATTAGGTAAAAACGAGATGTCTCACGTGCCGGACGGCATCGCCCATTTTCTTGAGCACAAACTGTTTGAAAAAGCAGATGGGGATGTTTTTCAAGATTTCAGCAAACAGGGGGCTTCTGCCAACGCGTTTACGTCATTTACAAGAACTGCTTATCTTTTCTCAAGCACATCAAATGTAGAACGCAATTTAGAGACGCTTATCGATTTCGTTCAGGACCCTTATTTTACTGAAAAAACGGTTGAAAAAGAAAAAGGGATCATCGGTCAGGAAATTAACATGTATGACGATAATCCAGATTGGAGGCTTTACTTCGGACTCATTGAGAACATGTACAAAGAGCATCCTGTCAGAATTGACATAGCGGGAACAGTGGAAAGCATATCACATATTACAAAAGATCTTCTTTATGAATGCTATGAAACGTTTTACCACCCGAGTAACATGCTCCTCTTCATTGTCGGCCCTGTAGACCCTGAAGCGATCATTTCTCAGGTAAGAGAAAATCAGAAAACAAAGCCGTACACAGATCAGCCTGAGATCAAACGAGAAGAAGTGAAAGAGCAAGAAGCGGTTTTTCGAAAAGAAAAAGAAATCAAAATGAACGTGCAGGGGCCGAAATGCCTTGTCGGGCTGAAATCAAAGAACCCATTTAGATTAGGCAAAGACTTGTTAAAGCATGAACTTTCCATGAACTTATTGCTTGAATCTTTATTTGGCAAAAGCTCCGCCCAGTACGAATCACTTTATGAAAAAGGGTATATTGACGAAACATTCAGCTTTGATTTCACTGCTGAACATGGATTCGGCTTTGCGGCAATCGGCGGCGATACGCCGGAGCCGGATCAATTGGCTGAAGACATCTCCGGTATGCTTCTGCGTGCCAGTGAACTGATTACTGCTGAAAAGATTGAACTTGCCAGAAAGAAAAAGATCGGTACATTCTTAAAAGCATTGAATTCACCTGAATACATTGCTAATCAATTTACCCGTTATGCTTTCTTGGATATGAGCCTGTTTGATGTTGTAACGGTTCTCGAGCGAATTACATTCGAGGACGTCAAGAACGTTATACAAGAGGAAATTGCTGCAGACAGACTGACTGTCTGCAAGGTTGTTCCTAAATCATAAACAAAACATCCCTCCAGTGTGAGGGGTGTTTTTCTGCGGAAAGAAGGAAAGAGGATGAACAAAACAGCACTAGTCACCGGAGCAAGCGGCGGCATTGGTAAAAGCATCAGCGAAACCCTTGCGGCAGCGGGATATAATCTGCTGCTGCATTACAATACAAATCAAAACGGGGCAGCAGAGCTTGCAGAAAAATTAACAAAGACGTTTGGTGTACATGCAGGGATTTTGCAGGCCGATTTGTCCGCGCCAGAAGGGGCGGACAAGCTGACAAATTCAATTAATCAGCCGATTGATGCGATTGTGTTAAATAGCGGCAGAAGCCATTTTGGGCTGATTACCGACGTGGATAATACAACGGTTCAGGAAATGGTTCAGCTGCATGTGGCGAGCCCGTATATGCTCACGAGAAACCTTCTTCCAGACATGATCCGAAACAAATCAGGAGCGATTGTGGCGGTCAGCTCGATCTGGGGAGAGACTGGAGCATCTTGTGAAGTGCTGTACAGCATGGCAAAGGGGGCTCAGCATTCGTTTGTAAAAGGGCTGGCCAAAGAGCTCGCGCCAAGCGGCATCAGAGTAAACGCTGTAGCGCCAGGTGCGGTTGATACAAATATGATGAATCAATTTACTCCAAGTGAAAAAGAAGAGATCGCTGATGAGATCCCGATCGGCCGGCTGGCGAAGCCGCAGGAAATTGCTGATGCAACAGCGTTTCTCCTGTCTGAAAAAGCGTCATATATTACAGGCCATATTCTGTCGGTCAATGGCGGCTGGCACTGCTGATCTGAAAATATTCAGTGTATAGTTTCTTTTGTGAAGGACACAATAATCTTGTAACTTCACATGAAATGGAGGAGACGAGCATGTCAGTTTTAGAAAACTGGGATCACTGGAAAAACTTCCTTGGTGACCGTTTGAACTATGCGCAAGATAAAGGTATGAGCCAGGATACGATTACAGATCTTGCGACAGAAATCGGCAGTTACTTGGCTAATGAAGTGGAATCTAAGAATGAGCAGGAAAAAGTGCTTGCAGATCTTTGGAGTGTAGCATCAAAAGATGAACAGCAAGCCATTGCCAATATGATGGTTAAGCTTGTTGAAAATAACAGCACTCACTAGGAAGAGAGGATATTTTTCCTCTCTTTTTTATGTTTTCCTCATCACAGCAACATTCTTCTTTCTAATTAGAGTAAAATGCTTTATGATAAAAGGAGGTAAAATTTTGCCACAATGAAGGGGGTATATCATTTGGCAAAGCTCGAATGGTATTTTGAATATGAAATTCAAGTGAACCGTCCCGGATTGCTCGGGGATATTTCATCTCTTCTTGGGATGCTTTCTATTAACATCGTAACGATTAACGGCGTCGATCTTTCCAGAAGGGGAATGCTCCTCAGGTGCCGCCATATAGATCAAATTAAACGATTAGAATCAATCTTAAAAACGATGGAAACAATTAAAGTAACGAAGATGCGGGAGCCGAGGCTTCGCGACCGTCTTGCCGTACGTCACGGCCGGTATATTCAAAGGGATGCCGATGACAAGAAAACGTTTCGTTTTGAACGGGACGAGCTTGGCTTACTTGTCGATTTTATGGCCGAACTGTTCAAGAAAGAAGGCCATAAATTAATCGGAATTCGCGGTATGCCGCGTGTCGGGAAAACGGAATCGATTGTGGCCTCCAGTGTGTGCGCAAGCAAAAGGTGGCTTTTTGTGTCATCAACTTTGCTGAAGCAAACGATAAGAAGCCAGCTGATTGCCGATGAATACAGCACTGAAAATGTCTTTATTGTTGACGGAATTGTGTCCACACGAAGAGGGTCAGAACGCCATCTCCAGCTGGTCAGAGAAATCATGAGGCTGCCTGCAACAAAAGTGGTGGAGCATCCAGACATATTCGTTCAAAATACAGAGTATACACTCGATGATTTTGATTATATTATTGAACTGAGAAATGACCCTGATGAGGTTATTACATATGAACATGCCGAGGAACCCCAAATATTTGATCAATCCGGGTTTTCAAGCTTTGATTTTTAAAATTGGAAGGTGTTTGTTGTGACTGAACTAGGAATCCGGCTCAAAGAAGCCAGAGAGGAAAAAGCAATGTCATTGGATGATCTCCAAGCGGCAACAAAGATTCAAAAAAGGTATTTAACTGCCTTGGAGGAAGGAAACTATGACATTATTCCGGGGAAGTTTTATGTTCGGGCATTCATCAAGCAATATGCAGAAGCCGTTGGGCTGGATGCGGATCAGCTGTTTGAGGAGCATAAAAAAGATATCCCAAATACGTACCATGACGATGTGTCTGAAAAGATCTCCGGCATGAATCTTCAAAAAGAAATGCCAAAGCCAGCATCTAAGGCGCTTGAGCTGCTGCCAACAATACTTGTGATTCTCGGTGTGATTGTCGTGATTGCGATTATATACGCGATCATTCAATTTGCGAATCATAAAAACAGCGATGATCACAATGCGGCATCTGAAAAATCAATTACGCAAAGTGAAAGCAAGTATGAAATCCCTAAAGATTCAACCTTAAAAGAGAATCAAAATAACAGCTCTGAAAAAAAGCCAGACGCTAAAAAAGAAACAAAAGAAAAACAAGATAAAAAAGAAGAAAGTGACAGCAGCAAACTGGATATTAAAGCGGCTGGCACTGAAGGATCGTTAACGACTTATGAAGTGTCCGGCGCTGATAAAATCGAGCTTGAACTAAAAGCATCAGACAGCTCTTGGGTTCGAGTGCGCGATGAAAACAGTAGCTCGTTAAAAGAAGGGACGCTTAAAAAAGACGAAACCTTTAAAAAAGACATAACTGATCAGAAACAAGTTGACATCCGCACTGGATATGCACCTAATCTGAAAATAAAAATCAACGGTAAGGTTCTTTCGTACGAACTTGATCCGAAAAAAGTGATGGCACAAACCATAAAGATTGTAAATAAAAAGGAGGAAAAGTCATCTTGATTACTAGATGACTTTTCTTCACGTCCGAGTATGAAATTGGAGGGGCTTTATGTTTAACTTACCAAATAAAATCACACTAGCAAGAATTGCATTAATCCCGATCTTTATGATTATCATGCTGGTACCGTTTGACTGGGGCAGGCTTGAATTTGGAGACGAATCGATTCCGATCGCACATCTGGCGGGAGCGATTCTATTTATCATTGCATCCACAACAGACTGGGTCGACGGATACTATGCCCGAAAACTGAATCTCGTCACAAACTTCGGGAAGTTTCTTGACCCGCTTGCGGACAAACTGCTTGTATCCGCAGCATTAATTATTCTTGTTCAATTTGAACTTGCTCCAGCCTGGATGGTCATTGTGATTATCAGCCGGGAGTTTGCCGTGACAGGTTTAAGGCTTGTCTTAGCCGGAACAGGAGAAGTCGTGGCTGCCAACATGCTTGGTAAAATTAAAACATGGGCACAAATCATTGCGGTTTCTGCATTGCTTCTTCATAATCTTCCGTTTGAACTTGTGTCATTCCCGTTTGCTGACTTAGCGCTGTGGGTGGCTGTTTTCTTTACTGTCATCTCTGGCTGGGAATATTTCGTTAAAAACTGGGAAGCGCTAAAAACATCTAACTAAGAAAGAAGGACTAACGTCATGGAATTTCCAAAAAAAGCAGAAATTATTGCAGTCGGTTCAGAGCTGTTGCTTGGTCAGATTGCGAATACAAATGCTCAATTTATCAGCAAACAGCTTGCTGAAATCGGAGTGAACGTATTTTATCATACAGCAGTCGGAGATAATCCAGAGCGGCTGAAGCAGGTTATTCGCATTGCTGAAGAACGTTCTGACTTCATTATTTTTTCAGGAGGTCTCGGACCGACAAAAGATGACCTGACGAAAGAAACGATTGCAAATGCGCTTGGGCGTCCGCTTGTGTTAAATGATGAGGCATTCCAATCCATTGAAGATTATTTCAAACGAACAAAACGTACGATGTCACCTAATAACCGAAAACAGGCGCTTGTGATCGAAGGATCTGACGTACTGGCAAATCATTTTGGAATGGCACCGGGAATGCTCACTGAGCATGAATCACGCTTTTATATGCTTCTTCCCGGACCGCCGAGCGAATTGCGTCCAATGTTTGAAAACGAGGCAAAGCCTCTTCTGCTGAAAAAAATGGGTTCAAATGAGAAAATTGTATCAACCGTTCTTCGCTTTTTCGGTATCGGTGAATCTCAGCTTGAAGCCGATTTGGAAGATATTATTGATGCACAAACCAACCCGACAATTGCTCCTTTAGCGGCTGATGGAGAAGTGACGCTTCGTTTGACGGCCAAACATGCTGATGAAAAGGAAACAGAGCGTCTGTTAAAAGAAACAGAGGCTGTTATCTTAGAACGCGTCGGCGAATTTTTCTATGGCTATGATGATACTTCTCTTGTACAAGAGCTTTCTAAAGCATGTAAGGAAAAAGGCATTACGATTTCCGCGGCGGAAAGTTTTACCGGCGGATTGTTTTCTGAATGGCTGACAGATCTTAGCGGCGCTTCAACATTATTCGCCGGCGGTGTCGTTTGCTACACAAACGAAGTAAAGCAGAATGTGCTTGGCGTTAAGAAGGAAACATTAGATCAATTTGGAGCTGTCAGCAAGGAGTGCGCATCAGAGCTGGCAAAGGGTGTTCAAAAACTCACAGGCAGCGACATCGGCATCAGCTTTACCGGTATAGCAGGACCTGATGCTCAAGATGGGCATGAACCTGGCCATGCGTTTATCGGCATTTCAGCAAATGGAAAAGAAGAGGTTCATGAGTTTCACTTTGCGGGTTCCAGAACAGGAGTCAGAAAACGCGGAGCCAAATACGGATGCCATTTACTCTTGAAACTTTTAGAGCAAAAATAATATTTTCAACACGTTATCCTCCTAAAAAAACATGATTTCTTAGATGTGTTATGATATTTTGATAGGAATCACGCCAAGAAAAAATCCGAATATGCGTTCGCTTTTTTCTTGGCAAATCCCTTCAAACAAGGTATAGTATATGTAGTGGTAACATAAAGGAGGAAAAAATAGAATGAGTGATCGTCAGGCAGCCTTAGATATGGCTCTTAAACAAATAGAAAAGCAGTTCGGTAAAGGTTCCATTATGAAATTGGGAGAAAAGACAGATACAAGAATTTCTACTGTCCCAAGCGGCTCCCTCACCCTTGATACAGCACTGGGAATTGGCGGATATCCGCGCGGACGGATTATTGAAGTATATGGTCCTGAAAGCTCAGGTAAAACAACTGTAGCGCTTCATGCGATTGCTGAGGTTCAGCAGCAAGGCGGACAAGCTGCGTTTATCGATGCGGAACATGCATTAGATCCGGTATATGCGCAAAAGCTTGGTGTCGACATCGAAGAGCTTTTACTGTCCCAGCCTGACACAGGCGAACAGGCGCTTGAAATTGCAGAAGCTCTGGTTCGAAGCGGCGCAGTTGACATTGTTGTTGTTGACTCTGTAGCGGCTCTCGTTCCGAAAGCGGAAATTGAAGGCGATATGGGAGATTCGCATGTCGGTTTACAAGCGCGCTTAATGTCTCAAGCGCTTCGTAAACTTTCAGGGGCTATTAATAAATCGAAGACAATCGCGATTTTCATTAACCAAATTCGTGAAAAAGTCGGCGTTATGTTCGGGAACCCGGAAACAACTCCTGGCGGCCGCGCGCTGAAATTCTACTCTTCCGTGCGCCTTGAAGTGCGCCGTGCTGAACAGCTGAAACAGGGCAACGACGTAATGGGGAACAAAACGAAAATCAAAGTCGTGAAAAACAAGGTGGCTCCTCCGTTCCGTACAGCCGAGGTTGATATTATGTACGGAGAAGGCATCTCAAAAGAAGGCGAAATTATTGATCTTGGAACTGAACTTGATATCGTGCAAAAAAGCGGTTCATGGTACTCTTATGAAGAAGAGCGTCTTGGCCAAGGCCGTGAAAATGCAAAACAATTCTTGAAAGAAAATAAAGATATCATGCTGATGATTCAGGAACAAATTCGTGAACATTACGGTTTGGATAATAACGGAGCAGGGCAGCAGCAAGCTGGAGAAGCACAAGAAGAACTCGAATTTGAAGAATAAAAATAAAATAAGTTTGAAATGATACCAAAAGCTGAGTAAAAAACTCAGCTTTTTTGTATGTTTGCGATAAAATGATAAAAAATATTGCTTTTATTGACAACTTTTTCAGTGTTTTATTCGTCTAACAAAACGTGTGCAAATTGGAATTTATTTTGGGAGGAAAAAATGAATGACGAGCCCAACCAGCAGAAGAACTGCAAAACGCAGACAGAGAAAACTTAATAAAAGAGTCAGACTTTTGCTTGGTCTTTTAGCAGTAATGATTTGCTTTGTGATTTGGAATGCGTTTCAACGGAATAGTGAAGAAAACGAGCCGTCTCAAGAAACTGCAGCGGTATCAGATGGCAGTCAAAAAAAAGAGGTCAAAAAGAAAACCGCCAAGGAGCCGGAGAAACAAATCAAAACAGTCGACCGTAATCAAAAAATCAGCCGTTATTTAAAAGAGATCGGATTCAGCGGAACAGCCATGATTGTCAGAAAAGGAGAAATCGTAACAAATAAAGGTTTTGGTTATGCAGACCGCAAACATCGTATTCAAAATAATCCGATGACATCTTATTATATCGGTTCATCACAAAAAGCACTGATTGCAACCGCTATTTTACAGCTTGAGGAAAAGGGAAAACTCCAGACAAGTGATTCGGTAAGTACATATTTACCGCATTTCCCTAACGGACAAACGATTACTTTGAAAAATCTGCTTACACATACATCGGGAATAAACGGACATATTGAAGGAAACGGTTCAATAACTCCGGACGATTTAATAAAAGATATAGAAAGCCAAGGAATCAAACGTCAGCCGGGCGTATGGGACTATAAGGATTCCAATTATTCTGTGCTTGCTTATATTATTGCTGAAGTCAGCGGTGAGTCCTATGAACAATACATAACAAATCACATTTTTAAACCAGCAAAAATGACGCATGCGGGCTTTTATAAAACATATGATAAAGAACCTTATCCAGCTGTCGGATATAAGCTGAAGGGCAACAGAGCGGTGACACCGTATATGCCTGATTTATCTCAGCTGTATGGTGCAGGTGATATATATTTGAGCGCTGCAGATATGTATAAATTTGACCAAGCACTGATCGACGGCAAACTGTATTCGCAAGAAAGCTACGAAAAAATGTTTACACCAGGAAGCAACTCCACATACGGTATGGGGTTTTATGTTGCCCCTGGAAGCTATTCAAACCATGGTGTCATGCCGGGCTTCAACATTTTGAACAGTTTTAGCAAATCTGGGCAAACCATTGTTGTTTTGTTGTCAAATATTCAAAATAACGCTAAATTAGGCCAAGTAAACAATAAAATATACCAGCTTCTGAATCAAGAGTGATTTATGATCTTCTATTGAAAGAATTGCTTCGGCTCGTTAAAAGATGGTGGGTCGGCAAACGTTAAGATGGCAAGCTTGACAAGTATTTCCGACACATTTACAATGAGGTTGTAACATTTGTTTTTTTAACATGATTGTTAAACCATTTTAAACTTGACAAGGGCAATGAAAGTACTCATTCCCTGTGAAGGTTCTGTATGTTGAGAAAACCAGACAATGTACATGCCGACACTTATTTAAGCAACAACCAAGTTCATAGCAAGAGGAGGTGAAAGTATGACCCCAATTATGATGGTTCTCATCTCCATTTTGCTGATTCTACTCGGTTTAGTTGTTGGCTACTTTGTTCGTAAAACCATTGCCGAAGCGAAAATTGCAGGCGCACGCGGTGCAGCCGAGCAAATTCTTGAAGATGCAAAGCGTGATGCTGAAGCACTGAAAAAAGAAGCTCTGCTTGAAGCAAAGGATGAAATCCACAAACTTCGAATAGATGCTGAACAGGAAGTTCGTGAAAGACGAAATGAGCTTCAAAAACAAGAAAACCGTTTACTCCAAAAGGAGGAAAACCTTGATCGGAAACATGAGGGAATAGATAAACGGGAAGCGATGTTGGAGAAGAAAGATCATTCTCTGAATGAACGACAACAACATATTGAAGAGATGGAAAGCAAAGTGGATGAGATGATTCGTATGCAGCAGTCAGAGTTGGAGCGAATTTCGAGCCTGACTCGTGACGAAGCTAAACAAATCATTCTTGAGCGGGTTGAAAACGAGCTTTCACATGACATCGCCATCATGACAAAAGAAACTGAAAACCGTGCGAAAGAAGAGGCGGATAAGAAAGCGAAAAACATTCTTTCACTCGCCTTACAGCGCTGCGCAGCGGACCACGTTGCCGAAACAACGGTATCAGTTGTTAATCTTCCAAATGATGAGATGAAAGGACGTATCATCGGACGGGAAGGGCGTAACATTCGTACGCTTGAAACGCTGACAGGAATTGACCTGATTATTGATGATACGCCTGAAGCTGTCATTCTTTCCGGATTTGATCCGATCAGACGTGAGACAGCAAGAATTGCTCTTGATAAACTCGTTCAAGATGGCCGAATTCATCCGGCACGGATTGAAGAAATGGTTGAAAAATCTCGCCGCGAGGTCGATGACTATATTCGTGAGATGGGTGAGCAAACGACGTTTGAGGTTGGCGTTCATGGCCTCCACCCAGATCTTATCAAGATCCTCGGCCGCTTAAAGTTCCGTACAAGCTACGGTCAAAATGTGCTTAAGCATTCCATGGAAGTCGCATTTTTGGCCGGTCTAATGGCATCGGAGCTCGGAGAAGACGCAAAGCTTGCTAAGCGCGCAGGCCTTCTTCACGACATTGGGAAAGCAATTGACCATGAAGTAGAAGGAAGCCACGTTGAAATCGGGGTGGAGCTTGCGACCAAATATAAAGAGCACCCAGTCGTGATTAACAGTATTGCGTCACACCACGGGGATGAGGAGCCGACTTCTATTATCGCTGTGCTGGTAGCTGCAGCAGATGCACTTTCAGCTGCAAGACCTGGCGCGAGAAGTGAGACGCTCGAGAATTATATTCGAAGACTTGAAAAGCTCGAAGAAATTTCTGAGTCCTATGAAGGTGTTGAAAAGTCATTTGCCATTCAGGCTGGACGCGAAGTGCGTATTATGGTGAAGCCGGATTCAATTAATGATCTTGAAGCTCACCGACTGGCGCGAGATATCCGTAAGCGAATTGAGGACGAGCTCGATTACCCTGGTCATATTAAAGTGACAGTAATCAGAGAAACTCGAGCCGTAGAGTATGCAAAATAAAGTGATGCGCTAAGCATCACTTTATTTTTTTGATGGACAAGGAACTTTGAAAAAGGAAGGATATGCAATATGAGAATTTTATTTATCGGAGATGTTGTCGGTTCACCAGGACGTGACATGGTAAAAGAATATGTCCCAAAGCTAAAAACGAAATATAAGCCTCACTTTACAATCATTAATGGTGAAAACGCCGCACATGGAAAGGGCTTGACAGAAAAAATTTATCACAGCTTTATCCAAGCTGGCGCAGATGCAATTACAATGGGGAACCACACATGGGACAAAAGAGAAATTTTCGATTTTATAGATGATGTTCCAAACTTGGTTCGCCCCGCAAACTTTCCTGAAGGAACACCGGGAAAAGGGATGACCTATGTGAAAGCAAACGGTAAAGAGCTTGCCATTATGAACTTACAGGGCCGTACGTTTTTACCGCCGCTTGACGACCCGTTTTTAAAAGTGGATGAATTAATTGCCGAAGCTGCGAAAAGAACACCTTACATTTTTATCGATTTCCATGCTGAAGCGACAAGCGAAAAGCTCGCACTCGGCTGGTATACTGACGGCCGGGCTTCAGCTGTTGTCGGAACTCATACTCACGTGCAAACAGCGGATAACCGCATTTTGCCGAAAGGTACTGCATATATTACGGATGTAGGAATGACTGGCCCATATGACGGTATTCTGGGGATGGACAGAGAGACGATTATTAAGCGATTCAAAACGAATCTTCCAGTCCGATTTACTGTCGCTGAAGGGAAAACAACACTGAGCGGTGTTGTCATCGATATCGATGATCAAACGAAAAAAGCTGTGAAAATTGAGCGTGTTTTAATCAATGATGATCACATGTTCTTTGAATAATTGAACATATGGTTATTTTATAAAAATATTAAAAAGAAAAGCAGGAATATAGCAACTTCTTAGTGAATATAGTAAAAATGGAAGGTAGCCCGCTATTTTTGAAAAGCATGTGGGGATGGCTTTTTGGATAGCAACATCTAATAATGATTGTTCTAATGAACACTCACTTATCCATTGTAAAACTAAGGGGGAGCAGAAATGGAAATCTTAAAAGTTTCAGCAAAATCGAGTCCAAATTCAGTGGCAGGTGCGCTTGCGGGTGTGTTAAGAGAACGAGGAGCCGCGGAGATTCAAGCAATTGGAGCGGGTGCACTAAACCAGGCTGTAAAAGCTGTGGCGATTGCCAGAGGATTTGTGGCGCCAAGCGGCGTTGATTTGATTTGTATTCCGGCTTTTACAGATATTCAGATCGATGGGGAAGAAAGAACGGCGATTAAATTAATCGTAGAGCCTCGCTAAAAACAAATAAAGCATTCACCTGTTTGCGTCATGCAAACAGGTTATTTTTCGTTGTTGTTATATTTTCTTCCGATAATATTCTTATGCATATTTATGGAAACTGTAAAAATCTGAAATGATCTAAAATATTTCAGGAAAAAATCCGCCTATTTTTTAAGACGGACACTTTTGTCTTTTTCAGAAAGACAGTGCTGTTTACGCTTATTCCATTTCATGGTACAATCCGAATGTAACAAGAACTTTTTAAGGGGGATTGTACATGCAGGGTGGAAAGATGAAAGCGCTAATGAAAAAGGACAGGGCGTTCGGTGCTGTGCTGACTGAAGTTCCCATTCCTGAAATTGATAAACATGAAGTCCTCATAAGAGTAAAAGCTGCTTCCATATGCGGAACGGATGTGCACATCTATAATTGGGATCAGTGGGCGCAACAGAGAATTAAAACTCCTTATGTTTTCGGCCATGAGTTCAGCGGCATTGTTGAAGCTGTGGGAGAGAATGCCGGTCATGTAAAAGCGGGAGAACATGTATCTGCTGAGACGCATATTGTCTGTGGTGAATGTGCCCCTTGCGTAACCGGAAAATCTCATGTTTGCACCAATACTGCTATTATCGGAGTGGATACGGCAGGCTGTTTTGCGGAATATGTAAAAGTTCCTGCTAATAATGTTTGGAAGAACCCCATTGATATGGATCCGGCGCTTGCTTCCATTCAAGAGCCTCTGGGAAATGCGGTTCATACAGTGCTCGAGAGCCAGCCGGCAGGAGGAACGACTGCAGTCATCGGGTGCGGACCGATTGGCCTTATGGCTGTTGCGGTTGCAAAAGCAGCAGGTGCTTCGCAGGTAATTGCGATTGATAAAAATGAATATAGGCTGGCGCTTGCTGAACAAATGGGAGCAATCCGTACTGTTTCTATTGAAAAAGAAGATCCGCTTAAAGTTGTAAGCGCTTTAACGGGTGGGGAAGGAGCGGATCTCATTTGTGAGATGTCGGGACATCCTGCAGCAATCACCCAAGGTCTTTCGATGGCTGCAAATGGAGGGAGATTTCATATTCTCAGCCTGCCTGAACATCCTGTGACAATTGATTTGACGAATAAAGTAGTATTTAAAGGACTGACGATTCAAGGAATCACAGGAAGAAAAATGTTTTCAACATGGCGGCAGGTGTCTCAGTTGCTCAGCTCAAACGTGCTCGATCTTTCACCTGTTATTACCCATCAGTTTCCGTTAGAGGAGTTTGAAAAGGGATTCGAACTGATGAGAAATGGCAAGTGCGGAAAAGTGATTTTCATTCCATAAAAGGGGGATAAACATGACGAAGGAATTTGACTTTTTAAAAACAGAACTTGATAGGATGAAAGAAAATCATACATGGCAAGACATAAAACCGCTTGAATCCATGCAGGGCCCCTCTGTCACAGTGAATCACAAAAATATCATCCAGCTTTCTTCTAATAATTACCTCGGTTTTACTTCACACCCAAGACTCATTAACGCTGCACGGGAGGCAGTCCGGGAATTTGGAGCCGGCACTGGATCGGTCAGAACAATTGCTGGAACATTTACTATGCATCAAGAGCTTGAGAAAAAGCTGGCAGCCTTTAAAAAAACGGAATCGGCACTCGTATTCCAATCAGGATTCACGACAAATCAAGGCGTTCTTTCAAGTATTCTTTCAAAAGACGATATTGTCATTTCAGATGAATTGAATCATGCCTCTATTATTGATGGAATCAGGCTGACAAAGGCGGATAAAAAGGTATATCAGCACGTCGATATGAGTGATTTAGAGAGAGTGCTGAGAAAGTCAATGAATTATCGGATGCGTCTGATTGTAACAGACGGCGTTTTTTCAATGGACGGCAATATAGCTCCTTTACCAGAAATTGTAGAGCTCGCTGAGACATATGATGCATTTGTGATGGTGGATGACGCCCATGCGTCTGGAGTGCTCGGCGAAAACGGCAGGGGTACGGTGAATCATTTTGGTCTGGATGGCAGAGTTCATATTCAGGTCGGAACGCTGAGCAAGGCAATCGGAGTGCTTGGCGGCTATGCTGCAGGTTCACAGGTGCTGATCGATTATTTGCGCCATAAAGGCCGTCCGTTTTTATTCAGTACATCCCATCCTCCGGCTGTCACCGCAGCTTGTATGGAAGCAATTGATGTCCTGCTTGAAGAGCCGGAGCATATGGAGCGCTTATGGGAAAATACAGCCTATTTTAAGTCAATGCTTCTAAAAATGGGTTTGACTCTCACGCGGAGCGAAACGCCGATTCTTCCTGTTTTAATAGGTGATGAAGGTGTGGCAAAACAATTTTCTGATCAGCTCCTTTCCCGCGGCATATTTGCTCAAAGCATCGTTTTCCCGACTGTAGCAAAGGGCAAAGCCAGAATTCGCATGATGATGACTGCTGAGCATACTAAAGAAGAACTGGATCAGGCGCTTGATGTCATCGAAAAGACGGCTAAGGAGCTCAAGCTATTATAAGAGGAAGAAGAGAACACTCTTCCTCTTTTGATTCCATATTGATTATTATTATCAACGAGTGTACAATGATAGGTTGCAGTTGTGCAGAGCGGCAATAACCTTTATACTGAAGGGTGGAAGTTTGGTTTGAAAGGAGAAATCATAACATGAATGAAAAACAAAAAGCAGAGAGCGGACAAGTTAATCCATCGGACAAAAAATCCGAGAAGGATTACAGCAAGTACTTTGAAGCTGTTTATATTCCGCCTTCCTTAAAAGATGCGAAAAAACGCGGCAAGGAAGCCGTTACTTATCATAATGACTTTAAAATCTCTGAACAATTTAAAGGATTGGGAGAAGGAAGAAAGTTCTATATCCGCACGTACGGCTGCCAAATGAATGAACATGATACAGAGGTTATGGCAGGGATCTTTATGGCGCTTGGCTACGAAGCGACAAACTCTGTTGATGATGCCAATGTTATTCTGTTAAACACATGTGCGATCCGTGAAAATGCCGAGAACAAGGTGTTTGGTGAGCTAGGGCACTTAAAAGCGCTAAAAAGAAACAATCCCGATCTGATTTTAGGCGTGTGCGGCTGTATGTCCCAAGAGGAATCAGTCGTGAATCGGATTTTGAAAAAGCATCCGTTTGTCGATATGATTTTCGGCACGCATAACATCCATCGCCTGCCAGAGCTTTTGTCAGAAGCATACCTTTCAAAAGAAATGGTCATAGAAGTTTGGTCCAAGGAAGGGGACGTAATTGAAAACCTTCCGAAAGTCCGGAACGGAAAAATTAAAGGCTGGGTCAATATCATGTATGGCTGTGACAAATTCTGTACGTATTGCATCGTGCCTTACACACGCGGAAAAGAAAGAAGCCGCCGCCCTGAAGAAATCATTCAGGAAGTAAGAAGGCTCGCCAGCGAAGGCTATAAAGAAATTACATTATTAGGCCAAAACGTCAATGCATACGGAAAAGATTTTGAAGATATGACATACGGTCTCGGTGATTTAATGGATGAACTGAGAAAAATCGATATCCCGAGAATCCGTTTTACAACAAGTCATCCGCGTGACTTTGACGACCATCTCATTGAAGTGCTGGCAAAAGGCGGCAACCTGCTTGACCACATTCATCTTCCGGTTCAATCAGGAA
Source organism: Bacillus sp. SKDU12 (assembly GCF_010093085.1). GTDB lineage: Bacteria > Bacillota > Bacilli > Bacillales > Bacillaceae > Bacillus > Bacillus mexicanus. The sequence goes on from NZ_MSRC01000003.1 coordinate 464,671, forward strand.
GCTCAGAGGTTCTTAAGCTTATGGCCCGTAAATATGACAGAGAGCGTTACATGGAGCTGGTGCGAAAAATTAAGGCGGCAATGCCGAACGCATCTTTGACAACGGACATTATCGTCGGATTCCCGAACGAAACGGATGAACAGTTCGAAGAAACACTTTCTCTTTATCGTGAAGTGGAGTTTGACAGTGCTTATACGTTCATTTACTCTCCGCGTGAGGGCACTCCTGCTGCCAAAATGAAAGATAATGTACCGATGCGTGTGAAAAAAGAACGTCTGCAGCGTTTGAACGCACTAGTGAATGAAACTTCTGCTAAAAAAATGAAGGAATACGAAGGCAAGGTTGTCGAAGTATTAGTTGAGGGTGAAAGCAAAAACAACCCTGAAATTCTTGCTGGCTATACTGAAAAAAGCAAACTTGTCAATTTCAAAGGGCCAAAGGAAGCCATTGGAAAAATTGTCCGCGTGAGAATCCAGCAAGCGAAAACATGGTCGCTTGACGGAGAAATGGTAGGAGAAGCAATCGAGGTGAAATAAGATGACGCTCTACTCAAAAAAAGACATTGTGCAGCAGGCTCGAAGCCTTGCAAAAATGATCTCTGAAACAGAAGAGGTTGATTTTTTCAAACGGGCTGAAGCACAGATTAATGAGAATGACAAAGTGTCTGCGATCGTTAACCAGATTAAAGCCTTGCAAAAGCAGGCTGTCAATCTGAAGCATTATGAAAAGCATGAAGCACTCAAACAAGTAGAAGCAAAAATTGACGCGCTGCAAGAAGAGCTTGAAGAGATTCCTGTCATCCAGGAATTCAGAGACTCGCAGATTGAGGTAAATGATCTCCTGCAGCTCGTGGCACACACCATTTCCAACCAAGTCACAAATGAAATCATCACGTCAACCGGAGGCGATCTGCTGAAAGGGGAAACCGGTTCGAAGGTGAAGCATTCAAATAATAGTTGTTCTTTCTAAACACGGTGCCTTATTAGGCCCGTGTTTTTTTATATTCACTCAGCTATAAAACGAACTAAATGATCTATGTACTAAATCTTCATTATGTTTTTTGTGTTTAGCCGCTAAGAAACTTTATCGCACTTAAAAGTAAAGTTTCTAGGCACCAGTGCATACAATGAAACAGAAACTTGGTATTTTTATATTTTATTTATAAAAATGCACACTAGACAAATGCCCAGCATAAGATAACACGAAGAAGAACAAGGAGGCATGCCGGAATGTCTGAATACAGGGAAATTATTACGAAGGCGGTAGTAGCGAAAGGCAGAAAATTCACCCAATGCACCAACACGATCTCTCCTGAAAAAAAACCGAGCAGCATTTTGGGTGGTTGGATTATTAACCACAAATATGACGCTGAAAAAATCGGGAAGACAGTAGAAATTGAAGGGTATTATGATATAAACGTATGGTACTCTTACGCTGACAACACAAAAACAGAGGTTGTCACAGAACGGGTGAAATACGTGGATGTCATTAAACTCAGATACAGAGACAATAATTACTTAGATGATGAGCACGAAGTGATTGCCAAAGTCCTTCAGCAGCCTAACTGTCTTGAAGTGACCATTTCACCGAATGGAAATAAAATTGTTGTGCAGGCAGAAAGAGAATTTTTGGCGGAAGTGGTAGGAGAAACAAAGGTAGTTGTTGAGGTCAATCCTGACTGGGAAGAGGATGACGAAGAGGATTGGGAAGATGAGCTGGACGAAGAGCTGGAAGACATCAACCCGGAATTTTTAGTGGGAGATCCCGAAGAATAAAAAAGGGACTAGGGGAGACAATACCCCAAGTCTCTTTTTTATGTTGATATATCATTCTTTTATCACTTTTCGTTTATGTTATAATAAGGTTAGAAAATAGAAACGTTGATACATAGTGAGGGATTAAACAATGGCAGGTTATACGCCTATGATACAGCAATATTTAAAAATAAAGGCAGAGCATCAGGATGCCTTTTTATTTTTTCGCCTAGGTGATTTTTACGAAATGTTTTTTGATGATGCCAAAAAAGCGTCACAGGAGCTGGAAATTACATTAACAAGCAGAGACGGCGGTGCAGCTGAAAAAATACCGATGTGCGGGGTGCCGTATCATTCTGCTTCCGCGTACATTGAGCAGCTGATTAAAAAAGGGTATAAAGTGGCGATCTGTGAACAGACCGAAGACCCGAAAGCTGCAAAGGGTGTTGTGAAACGTGAAGTGGTTCAGCTTATTACACCCGGAACTGTAATGGACGGCAAAGGCATCCATGAATCAGAAAACAACTTTATCGCATCAGTTTCCACCTGTTCTAACGGATACGGGCTGGCGCTGTCTGATTTAACAACGGGAGAAAATTTAGCTGTCTTGATTGAACGGCTTGAAGATGTCATATCAGAAATTTATTCTGTCGGCGCACGGGAAATTGTTGTTTCAGGAAGCCTCGATGCCGATACCGTTACACAGCTGAAAGAGCGTTGCGGTGCAACAATCTCAATTGAAGATGGTCAAACAGATGAGCACATAACGATCATTGAGCACTTAAATAATGAAGAGATCACAAAAACGTTTTTGCGTTTATATACGTATCTGAAAAAAACCCAAAAGCGCAGTCTTGATCATCTTCAGCCTGTACAGGTGTATGAGCTCGAGGAAGCGATGAAAATTGATTTGTACTCCAAAAGAAATTTAGAGCTGACTGAAACGATTCGCTCGAAAAGTAAAAAAGGTTCTCTTTTATGGCTGCTGGATGAAACAAAAACTGCCATGGGAGGCCGGCTGCTTAAACAGTGGATTGACCGTCCGCTTATTAGAGTCAATCAAATTGAAGAGCGTCAGGAAATGGTAGCAACATTGATGTCCCATTTCTTCGAACGAGAAGATCTGCGTGAACGATTAAAAGAAGTTTATGACTTAGAACGCCTTGCCGGCCGCGTCGCATTTGGAAATGTGAATGCACGGGATTTAATTCAGCTGAAGGAATCATTAAAGCAAGTGCCTGGCATTAAACAGCTGGTTGCTTCACTGCATCATGACAAGGCCAAGGAACGCGCGGAGCGGATTGACCCTTGCGGAGATGTGCTTGAATTGCTGGAAGAAGCACTGTACGCAAACCCTCCTTTATCGTTAAAAGAAGGGAACCTGATTAAAGACGGATACAATCAAAAGCTGGATGAATATCGTGATGCAAGCAGAAACGGAAAAGACTGGATTGCACGGCTGGAACAGCAGGAACGAGAATATACGGGCATTCGTTCCTTAAAGGTCGGCTTTAATAAAGTTTTCGGTTATTATATTGAAGTGACAAGAGCGAATGTACATTTGCTTGAGGAAGGGCGTTATGAGCGAAAGCAGACGTTAACGAATGCAGAACGCTACATTACACCTGAATTAAAAGAAAAAGAAGCGCTCATTTTAGAAGCGGAAAACAACATCTGCGAGCTGGAATATGAACTATTCACCAAGCTTCGTGAGAAAGTGAAGATGTATATTCCGCGCCTGCAGCAGCTTGCCAAGCAAATGAGCGAGCTTGATGCACTGCAATGTTTTGCAACGATCAGTGAAAATCGTCACTATACCAAACCGGAGTTTTCTACAGATGAAGTCGAAGTGATTGAAGGCAGACACCCGGTTGTAGAAAAAGTGATGGACAGCCAGGAATATGTTCCGAACAATTGTATGATGGGCGATAACAGACAAATGCTTCTCATTACTGGTCCAAACATGTCTGGTAAAAGCACGTATATGAGACAAATTGCGCTCATTTCCATCATGGCGCAAATCGGCTGCTTTGTACCTGCAAAAAAAGCGGTGCTTCCGATTTTCGATCAGATTTTCACGCGAATCGGTGCTGCAGATGATTTGATTTCCGGACAAAGTACATTTATGGTGGAGATGCTTGAGGCTAAAAATGCGATTGTCAATGCGACCAAAAACAGTCTTATTCTGTTTGATGAAATCGGCCGGGGAACGTCCACATATGACGGCATGGCGTTGGCACAAGCAATTATCGAATATGTTCATGATCATATCGGCGCTAAGACTTTGTTCAGCACACACTACCATGAGCTGACTGTTCTAGAGGATAACCTGCCTCAGCTAAAAAACGTACATGTTCGTGCTGAAGAATATAACGGTACGGTTGTCTTTCTTCATCAAATAAAAGAAGGTGCCGCTGACAAAAGCTATGGTATCCACGTAGCCCAGCTTGCAGAGCTTCCAGAAGATCTTATTTCGCGCGCTCAACATATTTTAAAAGAGCTTGAACATTCAGGGAACAAACCTGAGGTGCCTGTGCAGGAAGCTCAGGTGAAAGAAGAGCCTGCACAGCTATCTTTTTTTGATGCAGCGGAAAAGCCGGCTGAAGCGCCGAAGCTTGCAAAAAAAGAAAAACAAGTGCTCGATGCCTTCAAATCACTTAATATACTGGATATGACACCGCTTGAAGCGATGAATGAAATGTACAAGCTGCAAAAGAAATTACATTAAAACGGGGTGATGAATGTGGCAAAAGTCATCCAGCTGTCAGATGAGCTTTCAAATAAAATAGCGGCGGGCGAGGTTGTGGAACGGCCCGCCTCAGTCGTCAAGGAATTGGTGGAAAATGCGATCGACGCTGACAGCACAGTCATTGAAATCGATATTGAAGAAGCAGGTCTTGCATCCATTCGAGTGCTGGATAACGGCGAAGGAATGGAAAATGAAGATTGCAAGCGTGCTTTTCACCGCCACGCAACGAGTAAAATAAAAGATGAAAATGATTTATTCAGAGTAAGAACACTTGGCTTCAGAGGAGAAGCACTGCCGAGTATCGCGTCAGTTTCTCATCTGGAGATTACGACAAGCACTGGTGAAGGAGCGGGAACGAAGCTCGTGCTCCAAGGGGGAAACGTAATTTCTGAATCGCGTTCTTCCAGCAGGAAGGGAACTGAAATTGTGGTTTCCAGCTTGTTTTTTAACACACCGGCCCGCTTGAAATATATGAAAACTGTTCATACAGAGCTTGGGAATATCACCGATGTCGTCAACCGTATTGCGCTGGCGCATCCGGAGGTATCAATCCGCCTGCGTCACCATGGGAAAAACCTGCTTCAAACGAATGGAAACGGTGATGTGCGTCAGGTCTTAGCAGCGATTTATGGCACAGCAGTCGCAAAAAAAATGCTTCCGCTGCATGTGAACTCTTTGGATTTTGAAGTCAAGGGATATATCGCCCTTCCAGAGATTACAAGGGCATCAAGAAACTATATGTCGTCTGTGATCAATGGGCGTTACATTAAAAATTTTCCGCTCGTGAAAGCAGTGCATGAAGGATACCATACGCTTCTGCCGATTGGACGCCACCCAATTACTTTTATAGAAATTTCGATGGACCCGATTTTAGTGGATGTCAATGTGCACCCATCAAAGCTTGAGGTCCGTCTCAGCAAGGAAACAGAGCTTCACGATTTAATTCGTGACGGTATAAAAGGTGTATTTAAACAGCAGCAGCTGATTCCGAGTGCACAGCTCCCGAAAAAATCAGCATCTGCTATTAAAAATGAGCAGCAGTTCATCACTTTTGATGAAAAGCCTGCGGAAAGAAAGGTTCCCGAACAGGCACCTGCCCCATCTTATTCGCCAATGAAGCTCAGCTCAGTCGTGAAAGAGCCGGTTGATGTGGAGGAAGAATTGCCGCCTCTTCAATTTGATGCGCCTCCTATAGCTGATCATGAACAAAGTATTCAAGCACCTGATGATTCAGAAGAACAGCCTGAAGCCTTTGAGACTGAATACCAAGAGGAGCAGCCGCAGCCAACGTCGGAGCGGGTTCCAATTATGTATCCGATCGGACAGATGCATGGGACTTATATATTGGCACAAAACGAAAACGGCTTATATATTATTGACCAGCACGCTGCGCAAGAACGTATTAAATATGAATATTTCCGCGAAAAGGTGGGAGAGGTTGAGTCTGAGGTGCAGGATATGATCGTGCCGCTGACGTTCCACTACTCTATGAACGAGGCACTGATTATCGAACAGCACAAACAAGAGCTTGAAAGCGTCGGTGTCTTTTTAGAATCATTCGGCTCTAACAGCTACATCGTCCGCTGCCATCCGGCCTGGTTTCCAAAGGGAGAAGAAGCTGAGCTGATAGAAGAAATCATTCAGCAGGTCCTTGATGATTCCAAACATATTGATATAAAAAAACTGCGCGAGGAAGCAGCGATTATGATGAGCTGCAAGGGCTCCATCAAAGCAAACCGCCACCTCAGAAATGACGAAATCAAAGCGCTTCTGGACGACCTTCGAAGCACATCAGACCCGTTTACATGCCCGCACGGCCGTCCGATTATCATTCACCATTCGACATATGAGATGGAAAAGATGTTCAAACGCGTGATGTAGCGGGGGTTTGGCGAAGGGGAATATACCTTTGCCCATGCATTTTTTAAGCATTGATTTATTCAAAGAATAAATCAATGCTTTTTTATATTGTTTATATATTGACTGTATGATAACAAACTCGTTCGCTTACATCATTACTTAAGATCAGCCCTGCTTTTTCATGAGAGAGGAGGAATCCTCCTCGTAGTTTTACTGCTCACCTTTAACGCTAAGAAAAGTAATGGTTGCTGCTTCGTATTTGTGCTTTGAAATCATTACCGCCATTTTACGTTCTGGTTTACAAATGACAAAAAGCCCTTTTCCAGCGGAAAGGACTTTTATTTTTGTTATGTTACCTTTTGAGAGTCTTTGACGCTTTTTCTTTTTTCGGCCAGATAAAATAGCTGGCGGTAAAGAGGAAATCAATGCCTAGGATGACTGTCCACATTTTAAGAATGCCGTTCAATGCCACGGTACGAGCAGGATCATTGATGAAATAGATCATCCCTGCTAATAGCCCTCCGCCAATAAGGTAAGCCAGTACGTGCTTTATCCAGCTTTTTAGATAGTGTTTGGCGTAATCCATTCCATAGCGTTTCAGCGGTTTGCACCCTTGTTTTGTCACGTAATATTGAAATCTTTCATCCGCCCATTGAATCATTTGTTTCCCATAGGCGATCGATATTCCGATGTAAACTGCTGCGACCCCGTGTGCAGCAGTCGCTGAAGCTCCGCGATAAAGATCCGCACCGGTTGCCGCCAATAAAATCAAATCGATAACAGGAGTTAAGGCAAGAAACAGCAGTCCTAATGTACGCTGTTTGAATAGGTAACGTACAGCCAGCCCTAAAACAATCACAACCCAAAACGCAATTTCACAGAAGACAATCATCCATGCGATACCGTTCAATCCATTCCCCTCTTTTCAATACAGTTGTATTATTTAAATCATATGTTATCATCTTTATTTTTGCAATACAACTGTATTATAAAATTGCCCTCTTATTTTATTCTTGCTACAATAAGGCTATGCCAAAACAAATTGATCATGAAAAAAGAAGAAAACAAATTGCAGAAGCGACGTGGCGTGTGATTTTAGAACGGGGGATGGAGGGAGCCTCAGCGAGAAACATTGCAAAGGAAGCGGGACTGTCATTAGGTGCGCTGCGCCATTATTTTTCTACTCAGGATGAACTTCTTGTTTTTGCCATGAGGCTCGTTCAAGAAAAGGTAATGGCCCGAATTAAGGATATTGCTATGAAGGATTTGCCCCCTAAGGAAAAAGTGTTACATATTTTGCTTGAAATTGTCCCCACAAATGAAGAATCAAGTAGAGAGATGGAGGTGTGGTTTGCTTTTACGGTTTACGCCAGAACTAAAAAGAATATGTTTGATGCGAATCATGACGGGATTTACAGCGGTGTGCGGAATCTGATTGCCTATTTAGATGAAACCGATTTACTTAAGCGGAATGCTGATAAAGACATTGAAGCTGAAAGACTATACGCGCTTATTGACGGTTTGGCATTGCATGCGATGCTTGATCCTGTTCGAGTGAATACAGACAGGGTCACACGTGTCATTATGCAGCATGTTGAATCAATTTGCGTGGAAGAAGCATAAGAGACGAGAGGGAGGGAATATGAATAGTGCTGTAAAAAGAAACGGATCATGACGAAGTATAAAATGCATAAACGATGTATTCCGCGTGTTAGTTTTGAAAAAGATCCATCTAAAGAAAAGCGCCTTTGAATGAAAGCTCAAAGGCGCTCAGCTGTATGATTTTGAGAAAGGTGACTGTCAGCTGTCCTGGATATCAATTGTATATACTGCGCGATCAGTTACAACCTTCAATCCTTCGTTTTCTTGGTGAATATGAATATCGCCTAATAAAGGAATTTCATAGGCGTTTTGCGGAAGCGGTACATCGCCTTCCTCCGTGTAAGTTGTTCCTTCGCCTTCTAGAACGAGTTCTTCTTTTGCAACATAATCATCAGGGTGGTTTGTGCTGCGTATGCCCACTTTTTGAAGGTGGAGAATAATCTGATCCAAATCTGAAATTTCTTCATCATGGGTCAATTCACCTTTTCTAATATCAAGCGTCTGGCCGACTTTTGATTCCAGCCATTGAGAAAGTTGTGTATTCGTATGTGCCATCACTATTCCTCCTTTTACTCTACACGATACTATTCCCAATTGCCTCATCTTTTACACAGAAAAGAGCTGGCTCATCCTCTATGTATGAAACAATTTGCGGTTTTAACGACTTGATATAACGGCTTCGTCGGTATTTTCTTAAAAGCAGTAGAAATACGATTGAATTGGGTTTTACTCTGGCTGCTATTTCTGCAACTTCGGTGGCTGGATCGATTCCGATCGGCTCCCGCAGTAATGTGATCCCCAGTCAATGAATCCTTAAAGCCCTTTTGCCAGATCAAAGGTGAATCGAAAACTCTGGTTCAGTTTTGATGCTGTAAAGATGTTCTTCTTCCTCTTTAAGTGTTTTGAAAGTGTCCTTCGCCTTTTGAAAACCAGTCTCACAGCTTGGTTTTGAAAAACCCAAAAGGTTATTTGAAGGGTTTGTAAAGCTAGCTGCAAGATGCCTATCCTTACGGCCAATCTAGCTAATGATCAGAGTACCCGCCTATGTTATTTTCTTATGTTTTATTGCTTCTCTGTATACTCTATGAACAGACAGCAGGTATGTAAGTTTATTTGTCTTTTATAAATAGACGGTTAAGAGTTGTTTTAAGCATCTTCAAATCGGGTATGAAAGATTCAGAGTGTGAGAGAATCATTGATGATCGAATAAGAATCTAATTCCTGTTGCGATGTGGTCATATCAAACAGGCAAGGAGAGAGCGGTTGTAGGGATTTTTCTTGCATCGGTCCGCGGAAAGCCAAATACCAATCAGCACTATATAGTGAAGAAAGGCAAAATGAATAATAAAAGAGATGTAAGACAAAAAAGGAAAACGCAAATCAAAACTTATGTTTTTCGAAATAACAGATCAAAACCTTTTGTTGGTTTCGATCCTTTCCTGCGACTTTGTGAGAGCCAATAAACCGTTACCAGGCTGTTCGTCTCAGTAGTCGAACAGCTACTCATAACCTTCTCCTTATACCTCTTTATACTTAATTTCCAATTCAGGATAATACTACCTTTTCTTCTCTTTCTTCTCAATCTTTTTTCACTCTTGTATAAAACGAACTGCTATTAATCGTGACCATCAATTGATTTTTTGAAACCGGGAACATTTTCACTGATGATATCGTGTATACAATGGTAAGATAAAACCTATTGACTAGATCTCATATCAATAATCGTGCCATTCTTATGAAAGGAGTTACAAATGAGAAGATTTTTACTAAATGTTATATTTGTCTTAGTCATTGTCTTATTTTTGAGATATGCTCATTACTCACTAGAGCCTGAACCAACTAATCAACCAGATACATATGCAAATTTTAGCAGATTGGAAGAAAATGAAAGCTCAGCCGATTATGATATTTCTTATAATGAGAAAAAAGGAAGCAAAGTTTTAATTATGTCTCCTCATGGCGGAAGAATTGAAGGAGGAGTAAGCGAGCTTGTGCGGTTTTTCAATCATGAATACTCCACATACCTGTTTGAAGGGCTGAAGTCAGATGATAATCAAACGCTGCACATTACAAGCACTAACTTTGATGAACCCTTGGCTGAAAAGAAAATCAAAGAGCATCAATACGTTGTGGCGTTTCATGGTTATAAAGGAGAGAACAAGAATACACTTGTTGGAGGCACAGATCGAAAGCGGGCTAAAATGATCGTGCGAGCCCTTGAGAGAAGAGGATTTTCTGCTGAACTAGCACCATCCCAAAGCGGTCTTGCTGGATTGAGTGCCGGCAATATTAACAATAAAGGAGAAACAGGGCTAAGTATCCAGCTGGAGATCAGTCGTGAGCAGAGAGAAGCGTTTTTTGATGATTTTTATTATAAAAATAGGAAATACACAAAAAATAGGGAATTTTATGATTATGTGCGTGCAATCAAAACTGTCCTTGAAAGAGAGTATTCGTAACAAGCAGATCAGAAGACAAAATAAGTGGAGACCAGTAGACTGAAATAGGATTATAAAAGGAGGCAAGACATACGATGGCAGATCATCATTTTTATTTAAAAGCGGACTGGCCGGGCAACCGCAATGACGTCGGTACGATCGAAAGCGGAAACTTAACCACATCCATTTCCATCCCTAAAGAAATGGATGGACCGGGAGAGGGGAGCAACCCAGATGAAATGCTTCTCGGGGCGGCGGCGACCTGTTACATTATTACACTTGCTGCAATGATGGAAAGAAGCGGGCTGGAAAAGAAAAACCTGCAAATGGAGTCGGAAGGTATTGTTGACGTCACAAAAGGAGTTTTTACATACAAAAAGATCATTCACCGTCCTTCCGTCGTGCTCAAATACGATGCCTCACAAGAAGATGTCGCATTGGCGCACAAGCTTTGTGAAAAAGCGGAGTCGTCATGCATGATTTCACGTGCCATTCAAGGAAATGTCGACCTGCAGCTTGAAGCTTCCGTAAAACGTGCTGGCGAATAATAAAACAGACGGTTACTCACAGACCGTCTGTTTTTGATCTTTTTGTGCGGGCTTTCGACAGATTTAACACGATCACACCTGCAATGATAAGCGCGAGACCGGATGCTTCCTTTAACCTGATGGTTTCGCCAAAAAGCAAAAACCCGACAATGGCTGTAAGTGCCGTTCCAATACCCGACCATGTCGCATATGCGCTTGATAAGTTAATTGTTTTTAAGGCCAGGCTTAGAAAAGTAAAAGCAGAAAGAAATCCGGCAATGACGCCGGCGATGGGCCAAGCTTGTGTAAATCCTTCTGAAAGCTTCAGCATCGTACTCCCGAAAACTTCCGATCCAATGGCGAGCGCCAAATAAAACAATCCTTTCATCATCTTCACTCCTTTACTGCCAGTTAAGTAATACGACCCCTGATAATAATAAAAGAATCCCGATAAGCCCTTTGGCATTCAGTTCTTCCTTAAACCACTTCACACCGATCACTGCTGCCAGCACTGTACCCACACCGCTCCAGGTCGCGTACGAGAGGCTGAGGGGGATATACTTTAAGGTTAGCGATAGCATATAAAAGGAGAGGGAATAGCCAATCACGACTAAAGCGCCTGGCTTCCACTTTTTGAAACCGTCAGACATTTTTAGCATGGCTGCTCCTAACGTTTCTGAACATATGGCAATCGTGAGGAATATATATCCAAGCAACATCACAAATTCTCCTCACTATATTTTTTATTAGAAAAGAACTTCAGCTAAAAAAATATTAGTGTATGTATATGTATGAGTCAAGAGATTCATTTTCACACACTTAAAAAAGACCCCTTTGGAAGAGGTCTTTTGCACTTAATAGTAATACGGAAACGGAGCATAGGGGTAATATCCATATCCGCCATACATATAAGGGTTAAATAGGGCGCTTCCTAAAAGCCCGCCCGCAAGGCCGCCGATAAACGGTCCTCCGTAAAATCCGAATGGGCGGCCAAAACCATAACCAAACCCAGGTCTTCCAAATCCGAATCCGAAAGGTCTCCCAAATCCAAAAGGTCTTCCAAACCCAAAAGGTCTTCCGAAAATTCTTGTATCTTCAGGATTAAAATTCTCTAACTCATTCATGTTTTCTTTCCTCCTGTAATAAAGTGTTGATGATGCAGTGTATTCAGGCTGCCCGAATTTGATTGGGCGAATCGAGGAAAGAAGGGTGTGGACACATTGGGCCTGTATCAGTCTGACTGGTCAAAATCACCGCCTCACGCACATGCTTATCATATCAAAACAACGAGAGAACACGGGCATCGTCATTGCATTGAAGGGTTCACTCAACCTGCTAATGGATCAAATACAGATAAGCATACACATTATTTTGCAGGAATTACGTCTTTTGAAAATGGTCATTTTCACCGGTATTATGGAATCTCTGGGCCTGCGATTCCCTTAGCAGACGGCACCCACTATCATGAAATCGAAGAAACGACATACCTGGCCTATAATGAACCGATTGAGATCCAGTTCGGAGGTGTGGTGTATGATCCGAAAGATGATGAAAAACAAACACATCAGCATGTCTTGATAGGAAAGACGAGAGAAATTGTCGGCAATGAGCCGCTCGGGTGGTAGAAGATGTTTATCGGTGTAAAAAAAGGGCAAAATGGATAGGTGGTTGACCATGATGAATGCTATAATGGGGGGAGATTTTTAAAAGAGAGTGATACATATTGAATAATACGAAGCAGCCCGTTGTCATTTTAGTCGGACCGACGGCAGTGGGGAAAACAAATTTAAGTATTCAGCTGGCTAAATCCTTAAACGCGGAAATTATTAGCGGAGATTCGATGCAGGTATATAAAGGGATGGACATTGGAACAGCTAAAATCACTGAACAGGAGATGGAAGGAATACCCCATCATCTGATTGACATTTTAGATCCTAAAGATTCCTTCTCCACTGCCGATTATCAAAGTTTAGTGAGAAATAAAATCAGCGAGATCGCCAAAAAAGGAAAGCTCCCGATGATTGTCGGCGGTACGGGTCTCTATATACAATCTGTGCTTTACGATTATACATTTACAGAAGAGGCGAACGATCCTGCGTTTCGAGAAAGTATGCAAATGGCTGCGGAGCGGGAAGGCGCTGAATTCCTTCATGCCAAGCTTGCCGCAGCAGATCCCGAGGCGGCAGCTGCGATACATCCCAATAATATAAGAAGAGTCATTCGTGCGCTGGAAATTTTACACACTTCTGGAAAAACGATGTCTCAGCATTTGAAGGAGCAAAAGCGAGAACTTCTCTATAACGCAGTGTTAATCGGGCTGACAATGGATAGAGACACGCTTTACACAAGGATTAATAAGCGTGTCGACATGATGATGGAGGAAGGTCTTCTTTCAGAAGTGAAACGCCTCTATGATCAGAACGTGAGAGACTGTCAGTCAATACAGGCGATCGGGTATAAGGAGCTCTATGCATACTTTGACGGTTTTGTGACGCTTTCTGATGCCGTCGATCAGCTAAAGCAGAACTCAAGACGATATGCGAAACGCCAGCTGACATGGTTCCGCAATAAAATGCAGGTTGATTGGTTTGATATGACACCGCCCGTTGATATGGAGCTGAAAAAAAAGGAAATTTTCACACATATAGCAGGAAACCTCGAACTTTAATCGAAACTGTATGATATAGAGAAACAAGGAGGACGAAACATGAAACCGATTAATATTCAGGATCAGTTTTTGAATCAAATCCGAAAAGAAAATACGTATGTCACTGTTTTTTTGCTGAATGGCTTTCAGCTGCGCGGTCAGGTGAAAGGCTTTGATAATTTTACCGTATTGCTGGAAACGGAAGGGAAGCAGCAGCTTATATATAAACATGCGATCTCGACGTTTGCGCCGCAAAAGAACGTTCAGCTTGAACTTGAATAGACCAAAAAGTTCCATGCCAAGGCATGGAGAGGCTGTCGGGGGACCTCGGCAGCCATTTTTAGATCGAACCCGTTTTTTGAAAAGTGACCATGCTGAGGCACGGTCTTTTTTTATGCGGCAAACATATGTAAGACAGAATCGAATATCATATAAAAATCCGATTGTGGGAGTGAAGCGACCTTGTTTGAAAGTGAAGCAGAACTGAGGCGAATTAGAATAGCCCTTGTGTGGATAGCTGTTTTTTTACTGTTCGGTGCGTGCGGGAATCAAGATACTATTATTGAAACAGATAGCGGTAATTCAGGTTATGAAGAGCCTCGGCCAGCCACGTTTCCGCTGGAACATAATCATTTTGGCGTTGTGGAGGACGGCTATATCAAAATTTATGAGTATCATGAGTCCCGCAATGAGGTAAAGCTGAAAAAAGAATATACGGATCTGGATATGGAGCTTGAATAAAATTCACAAGCGTCCGAATTTACAAAGCGGATGCTACCCGCTAAACTAAATATAGACACAGATCAAACAGAGGGTGAAAAAATGAAGCATAAAGTGATTGTGAATCATTGGGAAGAAACTTGCGAAGATGATTCTTGCTATGAATACGGAACAAGTATTATTGTGAATGGAAAAGAATTAATCAGAGAAGCCTCCATTATCAGCGCCTTAAAGGCGGTTTTAGAAGAGATCGGGGCGGATGTTGAAATAGAAGAAACAGTTGAGAGTGAAAATCGCTGTGATCGTTTAAGAAAAAAAAATCTAGACTACTAAGCAGTTTTTTTTCATGTTATGATATACATCGGCTTAAACACGACACTCCGAGTAGGACGAGAGATGATTCTCGTTCTGCTCTCTTTTTTGGGCCCTAATGAGGGTGCCTATTGGCTTGATATGATCAAAATATGAATTTTTCATAAAAACAAATCTATATATTGTGTTTTTGCTAGAGGGTAGTATACTATATATAGTGTTAATAATGAGAGATTCATATTTTTTGATAGGTCGTGATAAAACGTGGTACAAATCATATTTGATTCGAAGACAGGGAATGTCCAGCGGTTTGTGAATAAAATAGGCTTTCAGCAGATACGCAAGGTGGATGATATTGACCACCTAGACACTCCGTTTGTTTTGGTCACCTACACGACAAACTTCGGTCAGGTACCGGCATCAACACAAACCTTTCTCGAAAAATACGCCCATCTTTTGTTAGGAGTCGCTGCGAGCGGCAATAAAGTATGGGGCGATTACTTTGCAAAAAGCGCCGATACCATTTCAAGACAATATCAGGTGCCGATCTTGCACAAATTTGAACTCAGCGGCACATCTAAAGACGTTGAATTGTTTACTCAGGAGGTAGAAAGAGTTGTCACAAAATCAAGTGCCAAAATGGATCCAGTTAAATAACGAAATCATGATCCAAAAAGATGGAAAATTCCAGTTTGATAAGGATAAGGAAGCTGTACATAGCTATTTTGTAGACTATATCAATCAAAACACGGTTTTCTTTCACGATTTAAAAGAGAAGCTGGATTATTTGATTGAAAACCAATACTATGAAGAGGAATTCTTAAGCCTTTATTCTTTTGAAGATATTAAAGAAGTATTTAAGACAGCTTACGCTAAGAAGTTCCGTTTTCCTTCCTTCATGAGTGCGTTTAAATTTTATAATGACTATGCTTTGAAGACGAATGACAAGACAAAAATCCTTGAGCGTTATGAGGACAGAATCTCCATTGTTGCCCTATTCTTCGCAAACGGCGACACTGAGAAAGCAAAAGAATATGTGAACTTGATGATCAACCAGGAATATCAGCCGAGCACACCGACATTTTTAAATGCCGGCAGAAAACGCCGCGGTGAACTGGTGAGCTGCTTCTTGCTTGAAGTTAATGATTCATTAAACGACATTTCACGGGCGATCGATATTTCCATGCAGCTTTCTAAACTGGGCGGTGGGGTTTCTCTTAACCTGTCCAAGCTTCGTGCGAAAGGTGAAGCTATCAAAGATGTTGAAAATGCCACAAAAGGCGTTGTAGGCGTTATGAAGCTTCTCGATAATGCGTTCCGTTATGCTGACCAAATGGGCCAAAGACAAGGATCCGGTGCGGCGTACTTAAACATTTTCCACCGCGATATCAATGATTTTCTTGATACGAAAAAGATTTCAGCGGATGAAGATGTACGTGTCAAAACGCTTTCAATCGGGGTTGTTATTCCGGATAAGTTCGTTGAGCTTGCACGTGAGGACAAAGCGGCTTACGTATTTTATCCGCACACGATTTATAAAGAGTACGGCCAGCACATGGATGAAATGGACATGAACGAAATGTACGACAAGTTTGTCGACAATCCTCGGGTGAAAAAAGAAAAAATCAATCCGCGGAAATTGCTTGAAAAACTGGCGATGCTCCGTTCTGAATCAGGCTATCCATACATCATGTTCCAAGATAATGTGAATAAAGTGCATGCGAATAACCATATTTCGAAGGTGAAATTTTCTAACCTCTGCTCTGAAGTGCTACAGGCTTCTCAGGTTTCTGCATACACAGACTACGATGATGAAGATGAAATCGGTTTGGATATTTCCTGTAATCTGGGCTCGCTTAACATTCTCAATGTCATGGAGCAGAAATCAATCGAAAAGACAGTTAAGCTCGCAACAGACTCTTTAACACACGTGTCTGAAACTACTGATATTCGCAATGCGCCTGCTGTTAGACGAGCAAACAAAGCGATGAAATCAATCGGTCTCGGCGCTATGAACCTTCACGGCTACCTGGCGCAAAACGGCATTGCGTATGAAAGCCCGGAAGCTCGCGACTTTGCAAACACGTTCTTTATGATGGTGAATTTCTACTCCATCCAGCGTTCTGCGGAAATCGCAAAAGAAAAAGGCGAAACGTTTGATCAATATGAAGGATCAACTTATGCGACAGGTGAATACTTCGACAAATACGTTTCAACTGATTTCTCACCGAAATATGAAAAAATCGCGAACCTGTTTGAAGGTATGCATATCCCGACCAAAGAGGACTGGGAAAAGCTAAAAGCATTTGTTGCTGAACACGGCATGTATCACAGCTACAGATTATGCATTGCGCCGACAGGCTCTATTTCATACGTTCAATCAAGCACAGCATCTGTCATGCCGATTATGGAACGGATTGAAGAAAGAACATACGGCAACTCAAAAACGTACTACCCAATGCCTGGGCTTGCATCTAATAACTGGTTCTTCTATAAAGAAGCCTACGATATGGACATGTTCAAGGTTGTAGATATGATCGCGACTATCCAGCAGCACATTGATCAGGGAATCAGCTTCACATTGTTCTTAAAAGATACAATGACGACTCGTGATTTAAACCGAATCGATCTGTATGCACATCACAGAGGAATTAAAACCATTTACTATGCGAGAACAAAAGATACTGGGCAAGACAGCTGCCTTTCTTGTGTTGTTTGATTAAAGGAGAGTTTATAGTGACAAAAATTTATGATGCAGCAAACTGGTCAAAGCATGAAGACGATTTTACCCAAATGTTCTATAACCAAAACGTGAAACAGTTCTGGCTTCCGGAAGAGATTGCTTTAAACGGCGATCTCCTCACATGGAAGTATCTTGGGAAAAATGAACAGGACACTTATATGAAGGTACTCGCGGGGCTTACTCTTCTTGATACAGAGCAGGGGAATACGGGAATGCCGATCGTGGCTGAACACGTAGACGGCCACCAGCGGAAAGCGGTGCTGAACTTTATGGCGATGATGGAGAACGCTGTCCATGCGAAGTCATACTCTAATATTTTCATGACTCTGGCGCCGACTGAAACGATTAATGAAGTCTTTGAATGGGTGAAACAAAATAAATATTTGCAGAAAAAAGCGCAAGTCATCGTCGGCTTTTACCAAGCCATTCAAAAAGATGACGAGATTTCACTATTCAAAGCGATGGTCGCTTCCGTCTATCTGGAAAGCTTCCTCTTCTACAGCGGTTTCTATTATCCGTTATACTTCTATGGCCAAGGGAAGTTGATGCAAAGCGGTGAAATCATCAACCTGATTCTTCGTGATGAAGCGATTCACGGCGTTTATGTAGGGCTGCTTGCTCAGGAAATCTATAATAAGCAGACAGATGAGAAAAAAGCGGAGCTTCGCGAATTTGCGATCGATCTTCTGAATGAATTATATGAAAATGAGCTTGAGTATACAGAAGACTTGTATGATCAAGTCGGGCTCTCACACGATGTAAAGAAATTCATTCGCTATAATGCCAATAAAGCGTTGATGAACCTAGGATTTGATCCATACTTTGAAGAGGAAGAAATTAATCCAATCGTTTTAAATGGATTAAATACAAAAACAAAATCACATGACTTCTTCTCTATGAAGGGGAACGGCTACAAAAAGGCGACAGTAGAGCCGCTTAAAGACGATGACTTTTATTTTGAAGATGAAAAAGAGCAGATATAATATCTGCTCTTTTCGGCTTGGAGATTCAGATGAGGAGGACGCAGCAACCATGGGAAAAATGGACGAAATGATTTTGGTCGCCCCGCGCGATGATGTGTTTAAGAAAGAAAGCTTAACCTTCCAGGGAGTGAACAGTGAAGACAGCAGACTAGCAGAAATCATGGCTCAGATCGAAGCTGGCTATCGTGTAATGAGAAGGGGAGATGCAGAAGAAGATCCGCATTTCAAGCAGCCGATTCCTTATGTCATCATTAAGCGCGAAGATGAAGTATTCCTTTATGAGCGGCTGGCCGGCGGAGGAGAAGCACGTCTTCATAACAAGCTTTCTCTCGGTTTTGGAGGTCATATGAATTCGATTAAAGGGACAGCCTCATTTGCTGAAGTCTTAAAGCTGAACACAGACCGTGAGCTTGACGAAGAACTGCAAATCAACGAAGAGGATAAACAGGCGATTGTTACTCTGGGGCTCATCAATGATGATGGGAACAGTGTCGGCAAAGTGCATATCGGTATTCTGTCTGCGCTTCAATTAAAGTCTGGTTCACAAGTGGAAGTCAAAGAGAAAGAGCAAATTGCGGGAAAATGGATGAAAGTCTCTGAATTAAAACGGGACGACATCTATAACCGTCTGGAAACATGGTCACAATTTGTTGTAGATATTCTCTAATAAAAAAACCGGTTTCTCGTAATGAGGAGCCGGTTTTTTTATAACACGCTTGTCCGCGTCTTGATGATGATTCTAGAGCGGCAATAACGTTAAAGGCTGTATTTCTGGCTTTGGCAGCAAAAGTGTCTGCATTGTTTTGGATGAAAATGCGCCAATTAAGAGGACAATCATATCAAAAGCCTTTAGCTTTTGTTCTGCCCGCGAGTGAGCCCGCATTCGTTAATTGCGAAACTAGATCTAAATGCTTTTTTAAGATTAAAGGCTCGCTCAAGCCCATTTGCATGGCCTCTCGCTAAGCTTTGAATAAAACGGCTCATTTTCAGTTTATTTGCATCCGTGAAGTTATCAATGAATCCATTTTCAGTCAATAGCGCAGGCATTGCTGATTCCCTAAGAACATGCAAGTTGGCTCTTTTTCTGCCGCGGTCGGTAAAGTTGACAGCCCGTATCACATTAGAGTGAATTGTCGATTGAAAAGTCGTTGTCGGTGATCCCACATTTGGATAAATGTAGCTTTCAAAACCTGTACCGCCTCCAGAGTTAACATGAATAGATAAAAAGAAATCTGCTCTCCATATATTTGCAGCGTTTGTCCGAGCACTTAAGCTGACATATCGGTCGCTTGTCCGGCTCAGCATCAACGAAATGTTTGTATACTCATTTAACAATATTGTCCGTAATGCGAAAGCGATTTGCAGGGTTAACGTTTTTTCTTGAAGGCCATTTCCTATTGCGCCTGGATCAGACCCGCCATGGCCAGGATCAATAAAAATCTTAACCATTCTTTATCACCTCATTACAGAATATGAAAAGACACAGCGCCTGCTTGTACGATTATCATTCATGAGGAAATAACCCTTTTATATGCGGAAATTATTTCTCGGGAAAGCGCACAATTCAACATGTAGCGACATTTCATTTTATATGAATAGGTCATTTGTTTGTGAGTATGACAGGTTCATCTTTATTCATCTGCTTTTCGGTTTTATGTCAGCGCGTGGAACGTAAATGAACCTTGTGAAGACGCCTCTTTGTTAATAGAAGAAAAAATAAAGAAGGGCGTATTTTGGTTTGCTTTCTGTTTAAAACTGAAAGCATCGTGCAAAACAGGCTGCGGTATGAACAAAGGGTATCGCTTGGGGTGAGGTCTCGATAGCAGAGCTGTTTTGACTGTCAAGGAATGATAGAAATCGTGAGTAGGATGTTGATATGTCAAAAGCATATTAACATCTCCGTAGCTCCTGTCTTCCTTACAAAATTAATAAAAACAAAATCTCTTGGTTTGTCCACCCGATGTCCGTGAATACAATAAGAAATAAAGTATTTCTCGGGAAAGCGCAGGATTCCTTATTATTCCCGAAAAAAGCAATTGCTTCGACAAATGATAGGCGTTTGTCACAAACGGCATCCGCTTGAATATCTTATAGAGAGAACAGAGAGGTGAAAATGTTGGAGCGCGCTGTAACATATAAAAACAACGGACAGATCAACATTATTCTTAACGGGCAAAAGCAAGTGCTGACGAATGCAGAAGCAGAGGCGGAATATCAAGCCGCATTGCAAAAAAATGAGGCGAAGCATGGTATTTTGAAGGAAATCGAAAAAGAGATGAGCATACTGGTTGGGATGGAGGAAATGAAACGCAATATCAAGGAAATATATGCCTGGATTTTTGTAAACCAAAAACGTGCGGAGCAAGGCCTGAAGGTGGGGAAGCAAGCGCTGCACATGATGTTCAAAGGTAACCCGGGAACAGGCAAAACGACCGTCGCACGGCTGATTGGCAGGCTGTTCTTTGAAATGAATGTTTTATCAAAAGGCCACTTAATAGAAGCGGAGCGGGCTGATCTGGTCGGAGAATATATTGGCCACACCGCCCAAAAGACGAGAGATTTAATCAAAAAGTCATTAGGAGGCATTTTGTTTATAGACGAAGCCTATTCACTGGCAAGAGGCGGCGAAAAAGACTTTGGAAAAGAAGCAATCGACACACTTGTAAAGCATATGGAAGACAAACAGCATGAATTTATATTAATCCTTGCCGGATATTCTCGGGAAATGGATCATTTTCTCTCATTAAACCCCGGCCTCCAATCAAGATTTCCCATCTCCATTGATTTTCCGGATTATTCTGTGACCCAGCTTATGGAGATTGCCAAACGAATGATCGATGAAAGAGAATATCAGCTCAGTCAAGAAGCGGAATGGAAATTGAAAGATTACTTAATGACAGTGAAAAGCACGACAAGCCCTATTAAATTCAGCAATGGCCGTTTTGTCAGAAATGTGATCGAAAAATCGATCAGAGCGCAAGCCATGAGGCTTTTAATGGGTGATCAATACTTAAAAAGCGACTTGATGACGATTAAAAGCCAAGATCTTTCTATTCAAGAGGAGGCATCTGGCGCTATATAGACCTCTCTTTTGTTGGGAGGTCTGTTTTTCTAGTATTTCCTGCTTCTCAAAGCAATCGATGTGTGGTATACACATGCAGGGTTTGGTATGATAATACTACTGCCCAATATGCAAAAGAAAGGAACATCCATTTGAACGAACAAGAAACTATTCAAGAAAAAGCGATTTTAGTCGGATGTCAGCTGCCGCATATCACAGATGAGCATTTTGAGAATTCCATGGAAGAGCTAGCATCTCTTACAAAAACTGCAGACGGAAAAGTATTGACCAGCGTCACACAAAAACGAAACAGGGCTGACGCGGCTACATATATAGGGAAAGGAAAGGTAGAAGAGCTGAAGGCATTGGTGGAAGAGCTTGAAGCTGATCTCCTTATCTTTAATGATGAGCTGTCGCCAAGTCAGCTAAAGTCATTGGCAACAGCGATTGAAGTGAAAATGATTGACCGCACGCAATTGATATTAGATATTTTCGCGAAGCGGGCAAGAACGCGAGAAGGCAAACTTCAGATTGAGCTGGCTCAGCTGCAATATGCACTTCCGCGTCTGACGGGGCAAGGGATCAATCTCTCCCGGCAAGGCGGAGGAATTGGGGCGAGAGGTCCCGGGGAAACTAAACTGGAAACTGACCGCCGCCATATCAGAAACCGCATTCATGAAATCAATACCCAGCTTTCAACTGTTATTCGCCATAGAAGCCGATACCGTGAAAGAAGAAAGAAAAACGGCGTGCTTCAAATTGCGTTTGTCGGCTATACAAACGCAGGGAAATCAACCTGGTTCAATCGTCTGACAAGTGCTGACAGCTATGAAGAAGACCTTCTGTTTGCTACGCTGGACCCGATGACGAGAAAAATGGTCCTGCCAAGCGGCTACAGCGTGCTTCTGTCAGATACAGTAGGATTTATTCAGGATCTTCCGACGACACTGATTGCTGCGTTCCGGTCAACACTTGAGGAAGTAAAAGAAGCGGATTTGATCCTGCATTTGATCGATTCCTCAAATGAGGATTACGTCGGACACGAAAAAACGGTGCTAAGCTTGCTTGAGGAGCTAGAAGCCGATGACATCCCGATCCTGACAGCTTACAATAAACGTGATCAAAAGCTGCCTGATTTTATACCGTCAGCCGGAAGGGATCATATTATGGTCAGTGCAAAAAGTGAGGATGACGCTGATCTCTTTAAAGAAGCGATTCAGCGCTATTTGCGCCAAGAGCTGTTAACGTCTTTTGAAGCGCATGTGCCGGCAAGTGAAGGAAAACTCCTTGCGAGAATCAAATCGGAAACGATGGTTGACCGCTTCTATTTTAATGAAGAAAATGAACGGTACGATATATCGGGCTATGTACAAGAGGAGCAAAGTATTATCGGCGAATTAAAGAAGTATATGTAGGAAGGAAACTCAAAAATATGTTTGATACATTAACACACGGAAATTTATTAAAAAAAACGTCAATAGAAGTGGAAGCGGATATTGCGGGTGTTCATAAACAAATAGAAGAAATCAGCGAGCGCAATGAATGGAGAGTGCTTCAAAGCTATAGAAGACACAAAGTAAGCGACACACATTTTACACCATCTACTGGATACGGCTATGATGATATCGGAAGAGACACGCTAGAAAGTATTTATGCAGATGTGTTTGGCGGAGAAGCGGGCCTTGTAAGACCGCAAATTATCTCAGGCACGCATGCTATTTCGATTGCTTTGTTCGGTGTTCTCAGACCGGGGGACGAGCTCCTTTATATAACCGGCAAGCCATATGATACGTTAGAAGAAATTGTAGGTGTCAGAGGCGGAGAAAACGCTGGATCACTAAAGGATTTTCAAATCGGCTATCATGCGGTTGATCTGACGGAAGACGGAAAAATAGACTACGATGCAGTCGCCGCTGCGATCAATCCGAAGACGAAAGTAATCGGCATTCAGCGCTCAAAAGGATATGCAAATCGTCCATCTTTCTTAATTAGCGAAATAAAAGAAATGATCCGTTTCGTAAAAGAAATCAATGAAAATCTGATCGTCTTTGTGGACAACTGTTACGGAGAATTTGTGGAAGAGCTTGAGCCTTGCCATGTCGGCGCCGATCTGATGGCGGGATCTCTCATTAAAAACCCCGGCGGCGGACTTGCGAAAACAGGAGGTTATCTCGTCGGAAAAGAGAAATGGATTGAAGCATGCTCATACCGTATGACGTCACCTGGCATCGGCAGAGAAGCAGGGGCATCTCTTTACTCGCTTCAGGAGATGTATCAAGGCTTCTTTTTGGCTCCTCACGTTGTGTCGCAAAGCTTAAAGGGAGCGGTGTTTACTGCAAGGTTCCTTGAAAAACTAGGCTTTGCTTCAAACCCAAAATGGGATGTGAAAAGAACAGATTTAATACAATCCGTTGAGTTTTCTGACAGAGAAAAGATGATTGCTTTTTGCCAGGCGATTCAATATGCATCGCCGATCAATGCCCACGTGACGCCTTATCCGGCCTACATGCCGGGGTACGAGGATGATGTCATTATGGCAGCGGGCACATTTATCCAAGGAGCAAGCATCGAATTATCAGCGGATGGCCCTATCCGCCCGCCGTATGTAGCGTATGTTCAGGGAGGATTAACCTATTCACACGTAAAAAATGCGATATGCAGTGCAGTGGATTCACTCATGGAAAAGCAATTAATTTAAATTTTTTAAAAATTTCACTGAATTTGATGTTAAGAATCCTTACATCGTATTGACACAAAATATAACATGACCTATAATGAAACTAAGTTAAGAAAAGGAGGAAATTGAGATGAGTGATAATATTCGCCGCTCAATGCCTTTATTTCCAATAGGAATTGTCATGCAGTTAACTGAGTTATCAGCAAGACAAATTCGATATTATGAGGAGAATGGACTGATATTTCCAGCTAGAAGCGAAGGAAATAGACGATTATTTTCATTCCATGATGTAGATAAACTGTTAGAAATCAAGCATCTGATTGAACAAGGTGTGAACATGGCAGGAATTAAACAGATTTTGGCGAAAGCGGAAGCCGAGCCGGAGCAAAAACAAGACGAGAAGACGAAAAAAACAATGAAACATAATCTGTCTGATGACGAACTGAGAAAGCTCCTGAAAAACGAGCTCATGCAAGCCGGCCGTTTTCAACGAGGGAATACATTCCGCCAAGGCGACATGTCCCGTTTCTTTCATTAATCCGTTAGCAACTGTTTTGCTATATACATTTACCTTTTAAGAGGAGGAGTTTTACGAAATGGCAAAGTATACTAGAGAAGATATCGTAAAATTGGTAGAAGAAGAAAACGTGAAGTACATCCGTCTTCAATTTACTGACATTCTGGGGACAATCAAAAATGTTGAGATTCCTGTAAGCCAGCTTGAAAAAGCGCTTGATAATAAAGTCATGTTTGACGGCTCTTCTATTGAAGGATTCGTTCGTATCGAAGAATCAGACATGTACCTGTATCCAGATCTGAATACATTTGTTATCTTCCCATGGACAGCTGAAAAAGGTAAAGTAGCACGTTTTATCTGTGATATTTACAATCCAGATGGCACTCCTTTTGAAGGTGACCCGCGAAACAACTTAAAACGGATTTTAAAAGAAATGGAAGACCTCGGCTTTACTGATTTCAATCTCGGACCTGAGCCTGAATTCTTCTTGTTCAAATTAGACGAAAAAGGCGAGCCGACGCTTGAATTAAACGACAAAGGCGGATATTTCGACTTGGCTCCAACCGACTTGGGAGAAAACTGCCGCCGCGATATCGTTCTTGAGCTTGAAGAGATGGGCTTTGAAATTGAAGCATCTCACCACGAAGTAGCGCCTGGTCAGCACGAAATCGACTTTAAGTATGCTGGTGCAGTTCGCTCTTGTGATGATATCCAAACCTTTAAACTAGTTGTCAAAACAATTGCCCGCAAACATGGTTTGCATGCGACATTTATGCCAAAACCGCTGTTCGGTGTGAACGGTTCCGGTATGCACTGTAATCTATCACTCTTCACAAATGGCGTTAACTCATTCTATGACGAAAACGCAGATCTTGAGTTAAGTGAAACAGCGAAACACTTCATTGCAGGTATCGTGAAGCACGCAACAAGCTTTACAGCAGTAACAAACCCGACAGTAAACTCTTACAAACGTCTGGTTCCTGGCTATGAAGCGCCGTGCTACGTAGCATGGAGCGCACAAAACAGAAGTCCGCTTATCCGTATCCCGGCTTCCCGCGGCATCAGCACACGTGTTGAAGTACGCAGCGTAGACCCAGCTGCTAACCCATACCTAGCACTGAGTGTATTGCTTGCTGCAGGCTTAGACGGAATCAAAAACAAACTGGAAGCGCCAGCTCCAATCGACCGCAACATCTATGTGATGAACAAAGAAGAGCGCATGGAGAACGGAATCGTTGACCTCCCAGCAACACTTGCGGAAGCGCTAGAAGAATTCAAATCAAACGAAGTGATGGTCAAAGCGATGGGCGAGCACCTATTTGAACACTTCATCGAAGCAAAAGAAATCGAATGGGATATGTTCCGGACGCAAGTTCACCCTTGGGAACGCGAACAGTATATGTCTCAGTATTAATCTTTCAATCCCTTGGCACTATTGGTGTCAGGGGATTTTTTGATTATTTAACAATTTTAATAACTTAATATAAATCATAGACCACCCACAAAACACCCACAAAAAAAACAATAAAAAATTACTCCATAATTGTGGAGATATAATCTTCGTACTTATTCATTGAATCCCTATCAATCTTTTTGCTGATGTGTGAGTAAATATCTGATGTAACTTGAATACTTTTATGACCCAGTCGTTCTTGTACATATTTCATTGAAGCACCTGACTCAAGGAGCAAAACAGCATGTGTGTCACGAAGGGCATGAATAGGGAGTTTCTCTAGACCAGCTTTATTTAGTATTCGGACAAAAGCATTAAACAAGGACGATTTAGGTAAATGTGAACCATCTTTGCGAGTGAAGACTAAGTTAAGGTCATGGTGATAGATCTCATTAAGCTGAAGTTTATCTTCGTTTTGTCGTTTTCTTAGTTCGTGAAGTTCATTAACCAACCTTTGATCAATAGTAATAATACGCCTGGATGTATAAGTCTTAGGGTCGCCAAATAATTCATCTTTTGAAGCTGCTTTAAAATCTAGAGTTTTAGAAATTGAGATAGTTTTATTTTTCAAATCAATATCTGACCACTGTAAAGCAGCAGCCTCGCCTTTGCGCATGCCAGTATTTATGAGTGTTTTAAAGAAAATATAGTACATATAACCATATTCATATGCTACACGTAAAAAAAGGGGTATGTCATCGCTATTGATAAACTCCATATTGTATTCTCGTTTTTTATTTGTTTTAATTTCAATACCATAGCAAGGATTTTTTTCGAGCTTTCCTAATATTACTGCTTTCTCCATCGCATTTCGCATTGTTCCATGGATAATTTCGATAGTTCGTTTACTATATTTTTGTTCGCATAGGTGGTTGATAAATTTTTGGTAGAGGATTGGTTTTATGTCTTTAATATCAATGTCTTTGAAGTACGGAATGATATGATTATTTATGTTTCGTTTATGTAATTCAAAAGTGTTTTTGCGCACTGATCCTAATTTATATTCTTTTAACCAGTCTTGCAGATAATTTTTAAGATAGTAGGGGTGATTATCCAATTCAAGATCATTAAAAATTCGTTTTTCTGTTTCAGCTGCAGCCAATTGAGCCTCTTTTTTTGTAGAAAAACCACGCTTGGACTTTTCTTTAAACTTTTGATTGATAGGATCTTTGTAACGAATTCTATATTCCCATGTTCCATTTGAATGTTTGCGAAAACTTGCCATAAAAACGATCACCTCTTATAAGAATATACGTTCGGTTTGATGGTTAAATTTTTTTATTCAGAAGTCTAAAACAATTCAATAACCCCTAGTGGTTGAAAGCATAGTGTTACTTCTCCCACCTTCTTAAATAACCCGTATTCCTCAATGTATCTTTTAATCGCTTCATCCAAAAATTTTTCAGTTACGTTCAAAAACTCAGCCAGCTCATAACGATTTCTGACACCCGATTTATGAGCTTGAACAATTTTATTTAATGGTACTAATTTTTTGTAAGCCCAGTTTCTTGCTCTCAATTCTTGTTTCCTGTTTTGAACAGTTGTTTGATCGAGAATATGTCCAGCTGTCGTATAATGGTGTCCTAATTCTTCAGCTAGAATGACTCGTTTTTCTGTATTGGATAACTTTTTATTTATCCAAATGATTCCATCTGCATATAAACCTTTTATACCTCGACTAAGTTTTTTTTCGTATACTGATACGGCTGCTTCTTCTGATTCTATTAAAAGGTTCTCATAACTCATTTGTAGATTACTCCTGATTGTTCTTTCTTTTTGATTTAACAAATTCTTTAAATCGGCGAATTTCTTCTAACTCTTCTTCTGTCCAATCTTCATCATCATGATGTGCTGCAATTGTTTCTATATTCCCTTGGTTTTTTGATTGTAATGGTTTAATTTCCATATCAGATATACCAACTAAATAATCAGATGAGACATTAAAATAATCTGCAAGAATGCGGACCACTTCCATCTTCGGATCTGATTGTCCGTTCTCGTACCTAGAAATCATACTTTTACTGATATTTGTTTCATATTTCTTATTCAAATCTACGACCAGCTCATTTATACTCTGTTTGTTCTTGTCCCGTAACGATTTCAACCTTTCGCCAAATATGTTCATCCTTTTATCTTCTCCTATTCGATATTCCTCGTACGGGAATATTTTATATTATATGTTCCTTAAATGCAACAAGTAATCCAAAAAGGATTCCTAAATAGGAACATTTTTTGTTGACACAGGAAATAAAGTGTTTTATATTTGAGTTGTTCCTAAAAAGGAACGGAGGGGGTGAGGAATTGGAAAGAAGAAATAGACAGCCATACAATAAAATCAAAGCTTACTTTGTAGAGAATGAAATAAAACACAAAGATGTGGCTGTTCTTTTAGAGGTAAAGCCAAATACTATTAGTAAAAAGCTAAATGGATTTGGCGGAGATTTTTCTTTGGAGGATGCAAAAAAAATGCACTTTCACTTTGGCGTGCCAATCGCCTATTTTTTTGAACCTTCTGTTCCTAAAAAGGAACGAATGCTTATATCATGAGGAGGTGGGTACGTGTTCTCTGTTCAAGTAAATGAGGAAGAAATTAAGCAACTTTGTATTCAAAAAATCGAAGAAGCGTTGAATGAAGTAAGAGACTCATACACTTTTTGGGATATGAAAGAATTGTGCAGGCAAACAAATATGAGCCTGAATTTCATCAAAGAAACGTTTTTTTATGATGAAAGATTCCCGAAATATCGCGTAGGTAAGAAATGGTTGTTTCCTGAAAAGCAATGCAAAGAGTTTTTACTTAAATGGCTTTCGGAGCAGCCAAGAAACTAGAAGGGGAGAATGAAAATGGTGTATCAACTTCCAGTTAAATTAAAAAAGGGACAAGCACGAACTTCAGTCTGGCTTAAAGGATTTGAGATAAAAAACAAAAACTCTTTTGATGAGGGTGAAGAGAGAGAGTCAGCTCAAAATCGAACTGACCTTTCAAAGTAATGATTATTCCACAGAGAAATATAACTTGTTTCTGGATGATTTTAATAAGTTTCTTATTGAGAATGGATGGATTGAAGGGAAGAGTTATTAACTCAGACCAAGCTTTTTTTTCAGATAATCTTGAGCAATTCCGGCCAGCAAAGTCATGGATACACTTGTAAGTTGTTTGGTTTTTTCTTTAGTAGCTGCCCATACAGCTGTATCTCTAATATTATCGAGAAAAACATGTCCATCCCAAGTGAGGCTCGAAATACCAATACCATAAATCGAACCACCGGAGAATAAGGGTTTACCGTTTATAAAATTTGCTTCAATTAATTTTAAGATTGTGTAAAAAGTTGTTTCTTCTCCGTACTGTTCGTAAGTTTTAAGCTCTCGAATCTCACTAATATGTATATGGTCCGTTAAGGTGAGTTTCTCTTCTAGTTCTAAAAGAAGCTCCCTCACACAATTTTGATCGAGTTTCATTTATATTCACCTCCTATTATTTGATAGGAACATTATACCAGTAAATTGGAAGGGGAAAAACTATGAATCTTAATTACTTCCTTAAACAGGATAGAGAATTAGCGAAACGGAAATTGGGTTCTGCTCAGTTCTTGCTACAGGAACTTTTACCGGACGAAATCAAGGATAACAATTTCGATGAATGTATCGATCTCTGTTTGTCAGCTGCTGAAATGTTCAAGGAAATCAAACGGATGCATCATCCTGAACAAGTAGTTCAGCTACATGAAATTGCAACTCAATTTCTTAGTAAAGGTCTTGATGTCTCAATCGTAAAGAGGCCAGTATATGAATCTTGAGCATCCAATCATAACAGAAATTAACCGTTACGGTTATCCAAAAGAGTATCTCCAGTATGACCGGGATCGGGAAGAGGATGCCGATGAAGAAGTAAATAAAAAAAGCCCACACGGCAATGTGGACTAAAAACAAACAAGCAACTTCATTTTAAATGGAACTCTCAACAAAATCAAATAGAGGAAGGTGTCTCATATGAATCCATTGCAGGATTTTGAATTAAATGAAATTAACAACGGCGAACTGCCGGGGAACCGTCCACAGTTTGAAATCACTGATATGAACAGCCTGAACTGGGCTTTCCGGAAAATAGCTGCACTTAAGTCGCAGGAAAAAGAAATCAAAGCGCTGGCAGCCACAGAAAAACAACGTATCGAAGAATGGGAAAGGCAAGAGCTTAAGCCTTTAGCAGACAGTCTTTCATTCTTTGAAAACCTGGTGAGTGTCTATCATACAAAGCAGCTGCAGGAAGACCCGAAGGCAAAAACACTTTCCACACCTTATGGGAAATCTAAAAGCCGGAAAACAAAAGCAGCACCTAAAGAAGTGGACAAGGAAAAACTTCTGCAGCATGTGAAGGATGCCGGTATGGAAGAGTTTATAAAAGAGTCTGTGGCATGGGGGGATCTTAAAAAGACACTCACTGTCACCGAGCTTGAAGGTAAACCAATAGTAATAGATTCAAATGGACAAGCTGTCCCGGGCGTAGAAGTGCAGCCGGAAACAGTCAGCTTCAAAGTGGAGGTGTAAGGGATGTTTCAAGTAACAGACGCGCAGCGTGAAAAGGAAAAAGCAATTGTGGGTTTTATCGGTCCGAGTGGTTCCGGTAAGACGGCCGGCGCCCTTCTGGTAGCTTACGGAATGATGCGTGAGGCATATCCAGAAGCAAACGACGAGGAAATCTGGTCAAAGATCGGCGTTGTCGATACTGAGCACCGACGCGCAAAACTGTACGCTAATTTACAGTTTGATGAAATTCGCATCGGTAGCTTTAAGCATATTGATTTTACACCGCCGTATACAACTGAGCGTTATCAAATGGCTGTAGAAGCGATTAAGAACGCCGGTGCTGAGGTTGTCGTAATTGATTCACTCTCACACAACTGGCAGGGTGAAGGCGGAATAGTTGAAACACATGGCAGCATGTCCGGTAACTCTTTTCAAAACTGGGGCAAGCTTGCGCCGGAAACAACCAAGCTCATTAAGACGTTAACGCAAAATGACGTTCACATCTTAGCGACATTGAGAACAAAAACGGAGTATGTAGTGGAGCCTGATAATAACGGCAAAATGGCTCCTCGTAAGGTTGGGACAAAACCTGTACAGAAAGATGAAATGGAATACGAGTTTATGCTCAACTTTAATATTGACATTGATCATATGACTGAGACCTCAAAAGACAATACGCGAATGTTTGAAGGCTCTTCAATCAAGCTAAACCCGGAAGTCGGCCGCAAACTTTATCAGTGGCTTGAGCTCGGTATTGACGTAAAGGCGGA
This sequence comes from Bacillus sp. SKDU12, assembly GCF_010093085.1. Taxonomy (GTDB): domain Bacteria; phylum Bacillota; class Bacilli; order Bacillales; family Bacillaceae; genus Bacillus; species Bacillus mexicanus. The sequence goes on from NZ_MSRC01000003.1 coordinate 496,008, forward strand.
GGAAGAAACAGAACGCATCGGGTTGATTACTCACATCAAAATGATGATTGAGAGCAATGAAAAGGCTGCGCAAATGATTGAGGAGTTCCAGATCAAAGCGAATCAGAAGCTTGAACAATGGAATATCAAACTTGCTAATGCTGCTATTGATAGATTAAACAGCGTTTTGGGAGGTGAGCCAGGTGAAAAATGATTCAAAGCTCGAAGAGATTCGGGGGCATGCGACTATATCTGATGTGCCCTGGTTAATTTCAGAGATTGATAGATTGAATAGTGGCATAGACAGTGTAATTTATGATTTGCGAAATGAAGACATCACCGATCCGCATGTAGTGGATTCAATTACTCAAAATCTTGTAGCTGTACTAAACGGCAAATAAACAAAAATTGGAGGAATTAAATATGTTCACAGTAGACCACAGCAAAGGCGAAGCTTTTGAACCAATTAAACCAGGAGAATATGAGGCAACGGTTATTAATTTTGAGGAGAAAACAGCAGCTTCATCCGGAAATAAGCGACTTGTCGTAGATTATGAAATCCGTTCTGACGTTGAACAGGCATGCCAGGGCCAGAAAATCCTATACGACAATTTCACTGTTACAGATAATGCAATGTGGAGATTTCATCAAGCATCAAAGGCCGCGGGCTTCCCGAACGGAATGAAATTTAAGGATCATATTGAATGGGCGAATGCTTTCCTCAATAAACCGATCCGCCTAGTTGTCGGAGAAAGAGAGCATAACGGCAAAAAATATCCAGAAGTCAAAGCGTTTAAGCCGTCAGAAGCGCCGGCGCCGGATACCGGCTCAATTACAGTGAGCGATGACGATGTACCATTTTGATCACAAGAAATACATTTGAGGGAGTGTATGGCTCCCTCGTTTTTAAAGGGGAGTTAATACATGTACGATTTTAAAAATATACCGCAAGAGCTAAAAAACGCCCCTCAGTGGATTCTATGGCGTTCGGAAGAGCGTAACGGCAAAAAAACGAAAGTGCCATATCAGATTGACGGCAGCATGGCTCAATCAAGCAATAAGAGAACCTGGTCCACCTTTGCCACTATCATGAAGTTTTTCAATGAACAGGAGTATGACGGCATCGGCTTCATGTTTTCTAAAGATGATCCGTTCATCGGAATAGATATAGATCACTGTGTAAATGACGGTGTTCTATCTTCTTTCGCTCAGGAAATCATCCAAACAATCAACAGCTATACTGAATACTCCCCGAGTGGTGAGGGTGTTCATATTATCGCGAAAGGTAAGCTCCCATTACGCGGACCGGGCACAGGGAGAAAAAATATAGATAAAGGCCTGGAAGTATACAGGCATGGTCGTTATTTCACGTTCACCGGAAACAGTCTTGATGTTGGACCTGTGCGGGAACGATCGGAAGAGATCAAAACCATCTTTGATAAATATTTAACAGAGAGGGAAGAAGCAAAATCAGTCAGCGCCCGATCACAATCAGGAAGCGATATGAGTAATCTTTCAAATAAAGAAATTTGGGAAAGAATGTTCAACAGTAAAAATGGAAAAAGCATTCAGGACCTTTTTAACGGCCAGCTGATTAATGACGATCATTCTTCCACGGATATGGCTTTATGTAATCATCTAGCATTCTGGACGGACAAGGACGCATCAAAAATGGATTCTATGTTTCGTGAATCAAATTTGTTTCGCGAAAAGTGGGACCAGCAGCATTCAGCCGACGGAGCTACATATGGAGAAATGACTATTGCTGCAGCTATCTACTCGACCGGCCCCACAATATCCGACCTGATGGAGCAGCAAGAGCAGCCGTATGAAGTGTATTTCTCGCAGCCACAGGCCTCACAGGTTGCTGACACAGAGGAAATCATAGACACGCCACCGGTCTTTCATCTGACTGAGCTAGGGAACGCTGAAAGGCTTGTATATTACCATGGCAAGAATATCAGATACTGTAACGAGCTCGACTGGTTAATTTGGAACGGGAAGATGTGGGAGGAAGACAGCAAGAGGCAGATCGAGGCATTAACTGCACAAACTCTACGGGCCATTTACGGGGAAGCGAAGGCCACGGAAGACGGCTACAGAAAAAAGCAGCTTAACGATTGGGCTAAAAAATGCGAGCGTCGCAATATTCGAATGAACACCATCCTGGATACCCGGCCAATGGTTGCTGTTAGAAAACAAGAACTCGACTCTCATACATATCTGTTTAACTGTGAGAATGGTGTAATCGACTTAAAGACTGGGGAACTGCTGCCGCACGATCGTGATTTTCTATTCACTAAAATTTCATCAGTGGCTTATCAAAAGGATGCCGACTGCCCAAACTGGAAGGCATTCTTAGAAAGCATTTTTATAAATGAACAAGGTCAGCCAAACTATGAAATTATTGATTTCATGCAGAAAGCTATTGGCTATTCATTGACCGGGGATACTACGGAACAAGTCATGTTCTTTCTGTTTGGTAATGGCCGTAACGGTAAATCAACGTTTATCAATACAGTTCAGCAGCTGCTGGGCGATTATGGCCGGCAGACGAACAGCGACACATTCATAAAAAAGAAGAATGATAGCAGCATCAACAATGACATAGCCCGACTTGACGGGGCACGCTTTGTGTCGGCCGTTGAGAGTGAAGAAGGTCAGCAGCTGTCCGAGTCGTTGGTGAAGCAGATCACCGGGGGCGAAAAGATGTCCGCGCGTTTCTTACGCCAGGAGTATTTTGAGTTTACCCCAGAATTTAAAGTGTTCTTTACGACAAACCATAAACCAATTGTAAAAGGCAGCGATGAGGGTATCTGGCGCCGTATCCGGCTTGTTCCATTCACTGTTACTATTCCAAAAGAAAAAGTGGACAAAAAGCTCCCGCAGAAACTTGCTGCAGAAATGCCTGGCATTCTCAGGTGGGCGGTGGAAGGCTGCTTGAAGTGGCAGAAGGAAGGGCTCAAGGAGCCGGAAGTAATTCGAAAAGCTACGGAAGGTTATCGAGAGGATATGGACATCCTTGGACCATTTCTTACTGAAAGGTGTGTTATTCACCCGGCCGCAAAGATTGAGTCGAAAGAGATTTATAAGGAATACAAAAATTGGTGTTTCGAAAATGATGATGTAGAGCTAAAAAATCGGGCATTTTATCGACAGCTTGAGATTCGGGGTTTTAAAAAGGAAGTAGGAGCAAAAAATAAGTTGTTTTTCTTTGGTATTGGTTTGCAAAAATTTCAAAGTCATCTTAATTTTGATGATGGGGTTAGTAAAAGGGTTAGTGAATCAACAGCAAAAAATAACGTAACGCCGATGAAAAGAAAAAAGCTATAAGCCTTGGTATATAAGGGTTTTAAATGATGTTTTTCATTAGAAATTTAACGCAGGGTTAGAATGGGTTAGTTAATTTATATGTTCCTCTCACATGAAAATTAATTAATAAAAAATAATATATATATATATAGGGCTTTAATACAAAAATATATAACCCTAACTAACTCACTAACCCTTTTTATAAAGAGGTGAGAAAATTGCACCCAAAACAAATTTGTTCCGATTTAGAGGTATTGGGCTCTCGTTTGGTTCTCGATGGAAACGATCTTTATATTGAGAATCCTGAAAAAGTCTATCCGGAACTTGAGGCATTTGTCCAATCTTACAAAATGCGAATTATCCGGTATTTGAAAGGTGAATACTCGGATCGTGAACATAATGTGAAACAGACAATAGATAAAATCATTAATTATTTCATGGGCATTGATCAAGATATAAATAGAAAAATAGATGACTGGTTCAATCATGATTATGAATCAGTTATGAAGGTGATGAAATTACTTGTTCTCTTTTGGGAGAACGGCTGGAGGGAGCTAAAGGAGTCCGTTTCAAACTTTGAAAGTGAAGAAACGGACCAGCTTTCCAAAGAAATCTATGATCGGGCCATGTCGTATTTTAAGGGGAAGAAAGCATGACAATTATTCACTATAACTATTCGGAAACTGAGTTAAAAGAGATTCTGGACAGCATGATCATTATTGTGGATACGAGGGAGCAAAAGAATCAGCATGTTCTCGATTATCTCCGTAAAAAGAAAGTGGCAATCAAATTCAAAGGAATGAAAACCGGCGATTACTCGGCCATGATTCCCAAGAATGATGAATTTGGAATCAGCCGTGATATGTATTTGAATGCAGCAATTGAACGAAAAAACGGAGTGGACGAGTTGGTTCAGTCGATTAAAGACCGTTCTCGTTTTGAAAATGAATTAATTCGGGCGTCCAGGCATCCATTCACTCTTCTTGTGGAAGACCTTGAAGGGTACCAAAAGATACTCAACGGAAAATATCGTTCAAAGTATGAACCGAAAGCGCTGCTGGGCAGCTTAAAAACATTTGAAGTGCGTTACAATTTTTCAACGGTTTTTATTAATCCCAGTGCGACCGGAAACTATATCTATCATCATTTTCATTATATGGCTCGGGAATTATTAAAAGGTGGATTATTATAGCAAAGCCCAGACAGCAGAGAAGTTGTAAAAATTTAAATCTTATTATATACAAAATGAGTTTTGCTATCTGGCTTCCTATATAATCACGTATTTTTATCGTGAGATGTGTTGTTTACCATCTAGTTCGTTAAGTGGTATCCATCTACCCTCTATAGCACATACCCCAGAACCTCTTTCTATTGGATATACGACATAGATGAATTCCATCCAGTCGCCTATTGAGCTGACATACTCAAAGCGTACATCATGAATAAATATTCTAGTTTCTCTAGGAAAGGAACTCGTATTTGCTGGGGCTGAAATCATCTGACCGATACTTGGTTGGTATTTTCTTTGTTCTGATCTTTGAATATTCTGTGTGTAATTATTGTGAATATACGGTGACGGAACAGGATAATACATTAGATACATTTTAAAACATCTCCTTGGAAAATAATTTACAGTTCATCGTATTTCTAATTTGTGTATAAGGTGATGGGTAAAACTTATTGTCCTGTTTTTAGGGATTTAATCACAAAAAGCCTGATGGTCGGCAGTTGTAAGTGCTTTCAATAAAAGAATTAGACGAAAAAATTCAAAAGGTTTTGATTGAAAGGGGAAAATAAATATGGTATTTGTAGGTTTTGAAGAATCGAAGGAATTACGACAGTTGGCTGAAAGCATAATTGACGAGCACCACCCACATTTAAAAGACGCTAAACAGCAAATTGGTTTCTATCTACGGGAAGGGAACAGCAAGTGGGCAGGAAAGGCGAAAAAATGCACAGCATTCGAACGTCATATGACCGATTACATGCTTTTCGTGTTTATCAATAAGGCTGCATGGAAGACGATGCCGGAGGAACAACGCGCTGCTCTGGTAGATCATGAGCTTTGCCATTTTACTCGAGAAAAATGGGAAGAGCCTGACCCGCAAGACCAAAACAAATGGGTGACTGTGTACGGTGCTGCCACCGATCCAGACAGCTGGGGTATCCGTGAGCATGATGTTGAGGAATTCTCTGAAATTATCGAGCGCCATGGTTTATGGGATACCGGTATTGAAACATTTGCCGAGGCAGTACGTGAAGCTGATCACCAAATGACCATTTCAGACGTGCAGCGTCTATCGAGGGTGAAATAAATGGGGGTAGTCAGAAACTTTATATCAGGGGATTTTGCATGCATCGGAACCGAACATGAGTTCGTTTTGGTTATGAAAAATAAAATATATGGTCCTTATGATAACAGCAAGTTTAAAGCCATGTTATATGCGTTGGAATGTGGCTTAAAAAGTGAAAGGACAGCGAAATGATTATATTTATTGGCTCACTATTCGTTATTAATTCAGTGGCTCTTGCCTTATGGATTTGCTTAACAGAACGCCAAATACAAAAATGGGAACGCGAAAAATAGAGGAAAGGAGGACGGGTGTGACAGAACAACTTTCATTCCTTCATCCTGTGGATTTGAAGGCAGTCCGTAAAATCGTAATCAAAGAACTCAAAGATTATCGAGCTTTGAAAGTACAGCTTGAGAATAAAAAGGAATCGGTTGAAGCTGGCATCAGCCCGTTTCCTTCTATCAGAGATTCTTTTATATTAAATGAATTGAAGGTCAAACAGATGGAAAGGGCGTTAGAAAACAGTCTGGACGATGAAGAACGGATGATCATTGAGAAAAAATACTTAGCTGCCAGCCAAACAAAGGACATTCATATCTATATGGAACTTGGCATGAAGAAGGACACCTATTATGAAATAAAACAGCGTGCCATTTTACGTATTGCCACAGCACTCGGAATAATCTGAGTGCTTTTTTTGTCGACAAATTTCCGATAAAACAGGGGACATTTTAGGGGACAAAAAGGGGGACTATTTATGTTTGAAATCTCGATAAACTTAACCTATCAACGAAATACGATAAATAAAACTTATAGAAATATACGGGAGAAGCGTCTTTCCCTTATCAAGACGAATTCGGATACGGAACAAAGGTGTTGAGGAATGAAGCCAAAACGAGAGGAACATTCTGAGCCTGGATAGCAGCTAGTCTGAGGCGTCCGTATCGGGAGAATAGTATTATCGTGTTTCATTGTGCGATCTTGCTATACTTGGCTTCCTCTCGGAGTATTGTGAGATGCAAATAATAGTTATAGAAAATTGCATATTTTTTGAAAAAAGAGTATTATTTCTCTAGGAGCATAAACCTTTAGTCTTGAAAACCAATAAAAGAAAGTAGGATAGTAAAATATGTTTGTTGGGATTAAGAAGAATAAAGATAATGAAAGAACAATTAATTTCCTAGAGAACCTTGTTATTGAAAAGAAACCAGAAAGAATAATTTTATTTAGTACAAAGTCGGAAAGTTCTTCTAGGTTAATGGAAGATTTTCTAACGGCGCTAAACGCTAATAAACTCAAGACTAAAATTATTAAGTTTGAAGATATAATAAATGATTCATATTATTACATAGACACTCAGAAACATGATTTGGTTGCAATAGACGGCTTCTTAAACAAAATTGTTTTAACAGCAGATCAGGAAAAGGCTCTTGACTTGTTTCTCGCCACACATGAAGGGGAACGAATATTTTTTAATTGTCCATTAACACCTAAAGAGATTTTTTCTTTAAAGGGACAGTTAATAAGCGAATCGAGCTTTTCGAGAACTATTTTCGGTAGCTGTCAATTATTTTTAAATGAAAGTGATAGAGAAGAATTTCTTAAGATGCTATATCATTTTAGAGAAATAAGTCCAGATAATCGAATTAAACAATCAATAAATTTCTTAGAGAATAAAATAACACCTTACCAAGAGTTAGAATTTATATCGAAAGAAAAAATACAGGAGTTATTATCACAAGGCAACGACAGTTATAACACATGTTTAATTCTAACAAAAGAACCACAATTAAAATTGATTCCTTTTGAAAACCTTAAGCAATTTGATATAGCTGTTAGGTTGGAGTCATTTGCAGCTGGTAATGGTTATGTTGGGAAAAAACCTTCAAATGCTAGTGTTAATGAGTATTTTCGAACACTTTTAGAAGGCTATTATACTTTTCTTAAAACAGGTAAAGAACAATACTTAGATTATTTAGTGTATAGTTCTTTTACAGACTTAGATCTTATTTTAGAAATAAAGAAAGAAATGAAGAAAATTAATTCATAATTAAAAGAAGCATCCTATGTTTATGGGTGCTTTTTTTATTCTCGGTAAACTACTTCCGGTAAATCGTTCGACAAATTTTGCAAAAGATAAAAATGAAATATCTTCCACCGATGTAATAGGTGGGAGGTGATAAAATGAGTAATTATCCATACAAACATGATAAAGGTAGCCTTGTTTATAAAGTGGAGAATTATAAATTCCGTTTTCGAGGAATACATGCTGCTGAAATTGAAATAGCAGATGTACCAGGAGAAAATGCAGCATTTACATTCCAAATCGAAGAAAATAAAACGTTTTGGGGCGATGTGCCATCTGACTTGCTAGGAAAGTTGCACTCAGGTTGTGAAGAATTAAAACCTTTTGGGGTTGAATTGACTTTTTACAATGACAAAGATGCAGCTATACAAGTTGCTACTGATACCATCGAAAAAATCTTAAACAAATACAAAGCGCCAGGGAAATTAGATTTTTAATATTCTCTAAGCATAAAAAGCATCCTTCGGGGTGCTTTTTAATATTCTCTGTAAACTGCTTCCGGTAAACCGGATAGGCAATTTGTTAATGGTTTAATTATGGAAGCTTTAAAGAATTATAATCTTTCTTATACCTAATGGTCTGATGCTTTTTCGTAATTATTCCTTTAGTAGTTAAAATAACGAAAACACGAGGTTAATCAAAAACTAGACAAAAATATTAAAATTTGTACATAATCTAAAATGGGGGGATTAATTTGGATGTAAAACAGTTCATGATTGAGTTTAATAAACATAAAAATCAGGCTTTAGTAAAAAGGTGTTTCCACGAAGATGAAAATTGCAACAAAATAATTAAGGCGCATTCAATACAAAATAACAAAATATTAAGTAAGATTTCTGAGAATGGTGAAGTTTTAATGTTTTCAAGCGAACCGGATGTTGATAACTTTATTTCAACTAGTTTGAGACCACAAGGACGAAAAAAGGCTACTACTTTTACAGGATTTTGTGGTTATCATGATGCAATTTTTACTCCAATAGAAGAATCTGATTATGTAATAGGTAATAGAGAACAAGAATTTTTGTATGCTTATAGAGCTTGTACAAAAGAGCATCATTCAAAATTATCGAGTACATTTATGATGAAAAATCTTCAAAACCTTGTGATAAATGGGCAATATAATGATTTCAGCAGTCATTTCGATAAAAATAAACCTTCTCCAGAACATATAGACTTTATGAGTGATATGTTTGAGTCTCATTTGTTTGGCGCAAATGATGCTGTTGAGAGAGGTGAAAAACATATAAAATGGTTTAATAACTGGCTTGACAATTCGGAATTTGAAAATATTATTTCTGAAGTTATTGAACTAGATACAGAACATCATTTAGCAGTCACTTCTACTATCCTGGTGGAAAGGGATTTAGTAGGGAATCAAATAAATAATTTAGACGATTGGACCATACCTTTGGCTCCTTTATTTCTAACTGTTTTTCCTCAAAACGGAAAAACATATATTATACTTAGTTATTTTACGAGAAATAAAAGAAGATACAAATTTTTAAGTGAGCAAATACTATCTAAAAGTGTAGACGAACAAAAAAATATAATCTCTAATATCATCATTTCCTATGCTGAAAATACTGCATTCTCTCCTATTTTGTGGAGACAATTCAATCGTGAAACGCAGCGTAAAATTGAGGAAATGTTTTTTGATACAATAAATGATTTCGATAAGCCCTTGGTATGGGACAAGTCTCTAAATTTATTTATATAAAATTATTTTGGATTAGTATCGGCTAGAATGAAAAGAAGATAAACCTTTTTCGTCTTTCTGTCTATTGGAAAGGCGTTTTTATTTAGGTTGGAATTGTCAAGAAACTACTGTTAAGAAGGGCAAAAAGGTGTCTTGATCAAGATGACGTTAGGTAATAAACCAAGGCTACGTATATGGGGGTAAACTTAACATGTCTATTACTATGAGGACACGACAGGGAAAGCACAGGGTGTAGAAGATATCTATGGTTGAATGGAAATAAAGTGGCCAAGTAGGTTGAAAACCCTTTGTATGAGATAGGCATTGGTAAAGGGATTAAAAAGGAGTGCGTTGATGATCATACGGAAAAAACTCACATTTTTTCTTAATTATAAATATAGAAACAGAGGATTGAATTTATGCCCCATAAGTCTCTAAGAATATGCGCCGCCCCTGGGTGCCCCAGCCTCACCCGTGGTCGGTACTGTGATGTACACAAGACACAGCAACAAGAAGAAACAAAACATTACAACAAACATTCAAGAAACAAAACAATAACAAGTTTTTATAAATCAACAGATTGGAAACGAACAAGACAACTTGCTTTGATAAGAGACAATTATCTTTGTCAGCATTGTTTGAAAGATCATTGCTTCACTCCGGCGGACATGGTGCATCATATTGTGGAAGTAAAGGAAGATTGGTCGAAAAGATTAGACTTGGACAACCTTGTAAGTCTGTGTAATGCCTGTCACAACAAGGTTCATGGCGGTAAGGGCAAGTGACCCTCCCCCCTATCCAAATCTCTGGAAAGGAAACGTTTGGAGAACGGCGCCCCCTCTTCTGCAAACAAACACCGCTTTTCAAAGTTCCGGAAAAACAAAATACCCTCCCGGCGAAATTGCCGAGAGGGCTTGGTACGACTGGTTTTGTTGTTAATTCCATCGTATCACGATTGGTGAAAAAAACAAGCAAAAAATGCAATTTTTTTGATGTGAAATGAGGTGAGAACATGCCGAGGCCTGCAAAATCCGCGACGCTTCAATTGATACAGGGCAACCCAAATAAAAAAAATACGGAAGAGCTGGCCGCCCGGGCTGAGCACGAGAAGAAAATGAAAATGCGATCCGATAATATAAAACCGCCAACGTGGTTGGATAAGGTCGGAAAAAAAGAATTCAAACGGGTTGTTGCTCTATTAACAGAAGTTGAAATCATCACGGAAGCGGATATCAGCATGTTGGCTGCCTATTGTAATGCCTATTCGCAGTATGTATCAATTTCTAAAATTATTGAAGAAGACGGGATCATGGTCCATACGGAAGGAAAAGACGAAGACGGCAACCCAATAAAGCTTGTTGGTGAAGAGCATCCGTTATTAAAGCGGCAAAAGAATTATTTTGATCAAATGAAATCAGCAGCGAATGACTTTGGCCTTACACCGTCTGCTCGGGCAAAACTTGCTATCACCCGTACCCAGGAAGAGCGGGAAAAGACGGCTGCGGAGAAGGAGTTTAAAAACGTATGAAGACAATCAAACAATTTCTCATTGATTACTCGCGCGATGTGATATCGGGTGAGATTGTGGCGTGTGAAAAACACATTTGGGCCTGCGAGCGTTTTTTAAATGATGTGAGTCGGGAAGGAACAAGGGAGTTTTCTTATGTGTTTGATGATGAAAAAGCCCGCCGGTTCCTTTACTGGATGACTCAGTTTAAACATACGAAAGGGCCTTTACAGGGTGAAAATATTGTACCTGAGCCTATTCAAATATTCATCTTTGGCAATGTGTACGGCTGGGTGCATAAGGATACCGGCTATCGCCGATTTAAAAAAGTCTATTGGCAGGTAGGTCGTAAAAACACCAAAACGCAGAGCCTGGCTTGTGTCGGTTCTTATGAGGCAATGGCAAACGATGAATATATGTCCGAGGTTTACATTGGTGCCACAAAAACGGAACAAGCAAAAATCTGCTGGAATGAAATTAAGGCGCAGATTATGCAAGCTGACCTTTTGAACAAGCCGGAGAAAAAGTATCGAATTGCATATGGAAAAATCGAGCATCCAAAAACTCAATCTAAAATTGAGGCGCTTTCCAAGGATGCTGGCAAAACAGGGGATGGTTTTAACCCGCAATGCGGCATTATCGACGAATACCATGCGCATAAAACCTCAGAAATTTATGATGTCCTGGCTTCCGGTATGGCTGCCCGGGCTCAACCATTGATGTTGATTATTACTACGGCCGGATTTGAATTGAATAATCCTGCTTATCGTGTTGAATATGATTACGTGTCTCGCATATTGGACCCGAATAAGGTGGAACAAAATGAACAGTATTTTGTGATGATCAATGAGCTTGATAAAGGTGACGACGTCAAAGACGAAAAGAATTGGATTAAAGCAAATCCGATTGTTGCGGCCAATGAACACGGCTTGAATTATTTACGAGGAGAGTTGGAGGTTGCACTTGCCGTCCCGGAGAAAATGCGAAATTTCATGACAAAGAACATGAATATCTGGGTTAACATGCGGGAGAATGGCTATATGGATATGCAGGCATGGACAGACTGCGGGTCTGATCAACTTCCAGACTTGAAAAACCGAGAGTGTTATGTCGGCATCGACTTATCAAAAACGATTGATTTGACGGCAGCCTCTTTTATCTTTCCGTTAGATGACGGCAGTTTTGCTGTAGAAAGCCACGGATTTATGCCGGAGGACACATTCCATGAAAGAATGAAGACAGATAACGTCCCCTATGATTTGTGGAAGAAAAGGGGATGGTTAACGACAACAGATGGTGCAGTTGTTGACTATGACTATATCAGGGCTTTCATCAAAAAAATGGAGAACCAAAATGGGTGGAGAATCAAGGAAATAGGTTATGATCCATACAACGCCACGCAGTTTGCTCAGCAAATGGAAGCGGATGGATATACAATGGTTGAGATACGGCAGGGCGTAGCCACGTTGTCCGAACCAACAAAAGATTTTAGAGCTAAAGTGAAGGCGAAAAAAATCATTCACCCTAAAAATGATTTGTTAACATGGGCGATGGGTAATGCGGTAACAAAAGTAGACGCCCAGGAGAATATAATGCTTGATAAATCCAAATCAACTCAGCGTATTGATCCGGCAGCAGCTTTAATTAATGCGTATGTGCGCGCTTCTCAGATTAATAATGAAGTTGATTTAAATGCTTATATTCAGTCAGCTTCTTTCTCTTTCTAAAGGTGGTGTAAGAGTGAAGAAAATATTGAAGGGCTTTCTACTCTTTTTGAATGATTTTCTATTTATCATTGGAGCTGCTTTTGTTCTGACTGCTGCATATCGTTTGAACGCAAACATCGGTCTTATTCTGACGGGTGTCTTTTTTATGTTTTATGCTGCGCTTTTAAGCAAGAAAAGGGGGTGATTAATTGTTTTTAGAAGGATTGTTTTCAAAAAGATCAAACGAATCTGACCCCTGGAACCTTGCTGATCCACCAGAGTGGATAGTTGATATGTTTGGCGGTTCCAAAACGGCAAGCGGTGAGCGTGTAAGTGAAGCTACTGCACTGGTTCATCCTGATGTGTTTTCCTGTGTGAATGTCTTATCGGATGATATTGCTAAACTTTCGATTCATACATTCCAGAAGGTTAATGGAAATATCGAAAGCGGGATGGACCATCCAATTGCTTCATTACTTTATCTTAAACCGAATCAATACATGACAGCTTTCACTTGGAAGAAGCTCATGATGACTCATGTTTGTACCTGGGGCAATGGATATTCGTATTTAAAGCCTGATAAAAATGGTTTTATTACTGATTTGCTACCATTAAATCCGGCCAATACTCATCCCTATGTGGACCCAAATACAGGAATTTTGTGGTATGAAACCATCATTAATTCAAAAAGAGTGGAATTGTATGCTGACGAGGTTTTGCATTTCAAAGGTATGACTGAGGACGGGATTAACGGTAAAAGTCCAATAGGCGTTATAAGAGAGCAAGTCGGAGCTCAATCAGCTGCTACAAAATTTAACGCGAAGTTGTATAAGAATGATGCCACTCCCAAGGGCATTCTGAAAGTGCCTACCTTGTTAGAGGAAGGCGCGAAGGACCGAGCAAGGAGAGAATGGGACAGGGTAAATGCAGGGAGAAATATTGCCATTATTGATGCCGGGCTTGATTATCAATCAATTTCAATGCCATTGCAAGAGGCGCAATTTGTAGAATCAATGAAATTTAATAAGGCTCAGATTGCCTCTATTTTTAAAGTCCCTTTGCATAAGATCAATGAGCTCGATCGGGCGACGTTTAGCAATATCGAACACCAATCTATTGAATATGTAAAAAATACACTTCAGCCGTGGTTAGTATCGTTTGAACAAGAGTTCATTACTAAGCTGTTTACCGATGACGATATTAAAAAGGGGTACTATACCAAATTTAATGTTAATAGCGAATTACGCGGTGATGCAAAATCAAGGGCTGAGTATTACGAAATTATGGAACGCATCAGCGGTTTGAATATTAATGAAATCCGAGCATTAGAAGAGAGAAATGCCATAGAAAATGGAGACCGTCATCTTGTTTCTCTAAATTACACGTTCTTAGATACGCTTGAGCAATATCAAATGAGTAAAGCAAAAGCAGTTAAAGGGGGTGAAAACAAAAGTGAACAAGGAAGTACGTCATCTGACAACGAAAATTGAGTTACGCTCTGCCGGTGAAGGTGAAGAGAAAAGGCATTTTATTGAGGGATACGCTTTGAAATTCGAAAAATGGTCCGAGCCGTTGGGAGGATGGTTTAAAGAAATCATCAGCCGGAACGCCCTGGATTCTACAGACCTTTCTAACGTAGTCGCGCTTTTTAATCATCGTCAGGATTATCCCTTAGCGAGAAATACCGTTTCTGAGGATGTAGGGAGGCTTGAGCTGGAAACAGATGCAATAGGTCTCAAATTCCGTTTTATCCCTACAGACACGTCATACGCGAAGGATTTAATGGTGAATGTTAGAAGCGGAGTCGTTAATCAGTGTTCTTTTGCTTTTTCTTTGGATTATAGAAACGGAGAGCCAGATGAGTGGCAGCATAATGATGAAGAAGGAGTTTATGAACGGCGAATCAATGCTATAGATAGAATCTTTGACATATCGCTGGTCACAACACCTGCCTATAGCGATACGGAGGCCGTTGTTAGTGAACGAAGCTTGGCTAAAGTGGAGCAGTTAAGAGAAATGCGTGCTGCCCCAATTGAACAATTAAAAATGGAGCTTGAACTTTTAGACCTGACAATTTAGGTCTATTTTTTATGTCCAAATTCAAGGAGGAAATACGAATGACAGTTGCTATGACGAAAAAAGAACGTGAATTGAGACAAAAATTCACACAGAAAAAACAAGAGGCATCCAATCTTCTGAATGAAGGGAAGTCCGAAGAAGCCCGCACTATGCTTGATGAAGCCAAGGCGCTGCAAAAACAAATCGAGCTTATGTCAGAAGAGCGTGCCTTGGAACTGCCGGCATTGGGTGAAGAGCGAAACTTTGTACCAGAACTTGAACCAAAGCCTGATGAAGAACCCGAACAGCGCAATATTTTAACAGCCACAAAAGAGTACCGGGATGCTTGGTTTAAAGTGCTGACCGGACGCAGCCATGATCTTGGCGAAGAAGAAAGAAGTATGATGCAGCGTGTCTTAAAAGAAAATCGCTCATTGTCTTCTGGGAGTGATAAAGACGGGGGATACACTGTACCAGATGATATTTCAAAAGAAATTCTGAAATCTATTCAGGAGCTAAACTCAGTACGTAATTTGGTTCGCGTTGTACCAAAAACTGCTCCATCAGGGAGCTATACAGTCCGAAAGGGTGTGGCTGGAAAGCTTTATAACACGGCCGAGAAAGAACAAATCAAAGAACTGAAAAACATGGAATTTGATCAAATCTGGTATAACGTGAAGAAATTCGCCGGATTTATGCCTGCGCCTAGCGAGCTATTAAATGATTCATTTGTAAACTTTGTCCGCGAGATCGTGGACTGGCTTTCTGAGTCTGCTATCGTAACAGAAAATGATGAAATCTTTTACGGAGTAGGCGGCGAGAAGAACGTTGAAGGAATCATTTCTAGCGGGAAATTCAAATCAATCAAGGCACCGTCTCTCATTACTATTAAGTTCTTGCGGAAAGTCAAAAACCAGATTAAACGAGGGTACCGCAAAAACGCAAAATGGGTGATGAACACAGAAGCGTTTGAAACGCTGGCAAACATTGAGGACAAAAACGGCAGAGGTATTTTGGCTGAAGACCCTAGAAATGAAGACAATTTCCTTCTGTTCGGCCGTCCAGTTGAAGTCTATGACGAAATTGTTACTGACGAAAAGACACAAAAAACACACATTCTTTTTGGTGATTTCAAACGTGGATACTTTATGTTCGATCGTCAAAAGTTCGAAATTAAGTCAACTGATGTGGGCGGGGATGCTTTCCTTACTGATCAAACATATTTCCGAGGTATTGAGCGTTTCGACGGGAAAGTTGTTGATCCAGAAGCTGCCGTCATCGTTACTGACCTTGTTGTCGGAGAAGAGGCACAAGTGGAAACACCATCGACTGAATCTGCGGACTTAGGTAAATAAAAAACGAAAGGATTGATTTAACATGGCAGATTTTTTAAATGAAAGTAACGGAGCAAAAACATCAGCAAGAGACAACGGATCAGGGGAACCGATTACGGATGTCTCTATCGCGGACAACAGCGAACATAATCCTCTCTATGTAAAAGGCCTTCAAGGCGAACCCGGGCCTCAAGGCCCTAAAGGGGATACCGGGCCGCAGGGACCAAAGGGAGACAAAGGAGATACTGGTCCTCAAGGTCCAAAAGGAGACGCTGGACCACAAGGTGAGCCAGGTCGCCAAGGTCCAAAGGGTGACAAGGGTGATCCTGCTGTTATCGGTGAACAATCCATCTCACATGAAATGTTGCAGGAAAAATCAGTCCGCAGCATTAACATTGGAACGGGCAGCGTTATGATGGATCACTTAAATAGTGAAGTGAAAAACGTATTAGATGGGCTACAAAAACAAATTGATGAGCTGAAACCGAACACTTCTGCTGAATGAAAGACAGGTGATGTCGAGTGACAGAAGAAGAGAAAGTTGAATTAGAAAAGGCAAAAAAGTTCCTCCGGGTTGATGGTGACCTGGAGGATGATTTGATTTTAGACTTTATTGCATCAGCAAAAGAATACATTGCTTCGGCTACCGGTCTTACATTCCCGAATAAATCAGCCAGGGCGGCAATGTGTGTGAATGCATTCGTTGCTCACTGGTATGAAAACAGAGAAATTGCCGGGACAACTTCTAACTTGGACGGCGTGCTGACTACCATGATCAATCAGCTCAAATATACATTGCCGGAGGCTGCTCCTAATGCTGAATGACATGAGATACCGTATTCAATTTCAGAAAAAGAAGCCTGCTGGCCGCCTTCCTGTTGATGGAAAGGACAGCTGGCAAACGGTAATTGAATGCTGGGCTAAAGCTGAAGGTTTAAAAGGCCGAGAGTATTATGCTGCGGCTGCGATCCAGAAGGAAAAGACAGTGGAATTTACAATTCGACATCGCGAAGACATAGACGAGCATATGCGAATCATCTTTCGTGAAAAAGCTTATGAAATCGAGTCGATCTTGCCTAACTATTCGCGCCGGCATTTCATTACAATTAAAGCAAATGTGGTGAGTTGATGAATTTTGAGCTGGAATTAAAGGGGTTTAAAGAACTGGAATCTACATTCGCAGACTTAGCCCGCAAGGACGAAAAAATCCATAAAGCAACCGTAAAAGCAGGCGGTGCTGTATTGGCGGAAGTAATCAATGATAATGCTCCGCGGTCAGCTATTGGGGGTAAGCACCCTCACATTGACGAGGACATTATTGTTGGAAACAGGATAAAGCGAGATGAAGACGGAGAAATATATGCCGTTGTCGGCCCCACAAAGAACACTAAATTCCGTGTTCACTTGCCGGAGTTTGGAACCATTCATCAGGCAGCAAATCCTTTTATTCGAAACAGTATGATCCAGGCGAATGATAAGATGCTTGATGCTATGGAAAAGGTCATAAAGGCGGGGTATAAGTTATGAGTTTTTTTAATCTCATCGAAAGATCAATGCAATTAAAGGACAAGGTATTTGAAGCGCTGGAAACCCATCCGGCGCTTTTGTTATTGATTGATCCTGCCACTATTTATGAACTGGCCGTACCAGAAGGGCTTGAAAGTTCTCCTCCTTACATTGTGGTTCAGGAAATAGACTACAGAACAACTAAATGGGCTGATGGGAAGCCGATACAAGACAACGCCGTTTATCAGATTGATGTGTACCACAATAGTTCATGCGATCCTATTTTGGCCCCTATTGTGGACGTAATGAGCGGCCTGGATTTTCAGACAACGGTCCCTATCAATGAATTTTTACAAAAAGAACGTCTTATTCGAAAAGGATATCGGTTCGAAGCAAACATTTTATTATAATTGGAGGTTTTAAGATGCCTGAATACAGTTCAGTGACAGGTTTGAAGAATGTGAAATTTGCGCCATTAAAAAAGGCGGGTAAATTTTATGTTCCCACAGAAATTCTTGACTATGAATTTGCAATCAATATGAAAGTTGAAACAGAAACATCCACAGAAAAACAATATGCGGATGATAAACTTGTCGATCTTGCAGTTTCAACTGGTTCAACTAAATTAGACATTGAAATGCGGGATCTGCCAATGGAGATTCTCTCTAAATTACTTGGAATTGAACAAGATGAAAACGGATTGTACTTGTTTAAGAAAAATATCATTCCTCCTTGGGTTGCGATGACGTTTCAAGGACCTAAAGCAAACGGCAAGTCTCGTCATGTGGGCTTGGTAAAAGGGAGATTCTCTTTGCCGGGCGATGAATGGAAAACAAAACAAGATAAAACGGATTTCCAAACGATCAAACTTTCAGCCGAATTTGTAGATAGAGAGCAGGACGATGTGTTCAAAATCGTTGCGGATGAAGATGGAGAAAAATACGATATAGATCACTTTTATAAGGCAGTTTTTGGGGATGCCTATCAAAATAAACAAGATCCAGAAGAAAATGTAAGTGCTGATCTTGGGAAATAAAAGGGGAAGCTGAAAAGCTTCTCTTTATTCAGATAAAATCCATTTAACCAAAAGGAGGAGTCATTATGGCTCAGAAACATATTTCTATCAAATTGTGGTTTGAAGACGAAAAAAAGTTTAAAACTTTTATTGCACCGCGAACAAATACAAAGACACTTCTTGAAGCGCTAAGATTAAATGCTGAAGCGGAAAAAACATCAGATAATCTTGAAAAGAGCATCAAAACATTGGAGAAACAAATCCAGTTTATTGTGAAAATATTCCGTGACCAGTTCACTTATGACGAGTTCACCGAAGGGCTACAATCATTTGAAGTGACAAAAGAAGTCAGCCGAATTCTCTCAGAGGTAGCTGGATACAAAGAAATTGAGGAAATGGATCAAGATTTTTTGCAGGAGAAGACGGAGAAGAATACACCTACGAACGAGGAATCCAGCAAATAAATGAAATTTATTCCACACTGCTTGAACAAGGGTGGAAAATGACTGAAATAGATAACATGGACATTTACCATTACTTAGAGGTTTTGGCTGAAAAGAATAAGCCGAAAATTAAGACGGTAACAATTGACCAAATCTTTTAGACAGGTGCTCACCTGTCTTTTTTTGTTGAGTTTATGCCAGGAAAGCGGGGTGTTTACATATGGCTCAACCAATAGGAAATATGGTTGTTAAAGTAGGTCTTGACGATACAGGTTTTAATCGAGGTATTGAAGGCCTAAAAAGGCAAATGCGCCTGGCAAACTCAGAAATGAAGGCGGCCGGCAGTATTTATAAAAATACCGGTAACCAAACGAAACTCCTTCAGTCGAAAATGGAAGGCCTAAACAATAAATATAAGATTCAAGGCCGTTTAGTCCAAGAACATCGTCAGAGATATGATGAATTGGCCCGTCAAAAAGGAAAGGACAACCGCGAGACACAAATCCAAGCTCGGCGATTAAATGATGCAATAGCTGTTCATCAAAATTTAGGAAGAGAACTGCAGCAAGTCAGCAAAGAATATGATACCTTGTCAGGAAACACTAGCCGGGCTGCAAGTGTTTTCTCTGTCTTTAAAAAGGATTCACAAGAAGTATCAAAAGAATTAAAGGCTGTCTATAATTCAGCGACTGAAACAGGGAAGGCGCTGACAGCTATAGGGGTGGTTGGAGCCCTTGGCATAGGGGCAACTGTTAAGGCTGCAGCCAGCTTTGAAAAGGAAATGAGCCGGGTTGCAGCGTTAGCAAATGCAACAGATGACCAAATGGCCGCGCTTACTGAAACTGCCCGCCATCTTGGGGCCGTAACACAATACACAGATGGTCAAGTAGCCGAAGGAATGCAGTATTTAGCCATGGCCGGCTATAAAACCAATCAAATCATCGGCGCAATGCCTGGGTTATTGGCAACTGCTGCAGCTGGGCAAACCGATTTAGGTGTTACAGCTGATATTGTCTCAGACATCTTAACGGAGTTTCATATAAAAGCAGAGGACACTAACCGCGTTGCTGATGTTATGGCTTATACGTTTACCAATTCGAACGCTAGGCTCGAGGAAATTGGGCAAACCATGAAATATGCGGCTCCCGCAGCAAAAACCGCGGGTGTGAGCATGGAAGAATTGGCCGCGGCAACCGGGATCATGGCGAACAGCGGGATTAAAGCTGATATGGCCGGAACAGCTTTGCGATCAACATTAACTCGTTTGGCTGCGCCTCCAAAGCCAGCAGCATCGGCAATCGAAGAGCTGGGGCTTAAAGTAACGGATTCAACTGGGAAAATGCGTCCGTTAGCGGACATCATAGGGCAAATCAACGAGAAAACCAAAGACTATACGGAGACAGAACAAATCAGGATTGCCAAACAGCTTGCCGGACAGCATGCTCTATCAGGCTTCATTACTTTAATGCACGCTGGAAAGGATAAACTCCAAGACTTCACAAAAGAATTGGAAAACAGCGGCGGCACAGCTGAGAAAATCGCTGATAAGCAAATGGACAACCTGGCCGGTTCATTTGAATATTTAAAGTCGGCCACAAATAACGCTGTTATTACACTTGGAAATCAATTTATCCCAGTGATCCGTGCTACAACAGACGTCATTACAAGTGCTGTGACATGGTTTGATTCGTTGCCTTCTTCAGTGGCGAGCACAATTGCCATTACAGGTGCAGCGGTCACTGTGTTCTCACTCTTGGGCGGGGCTTTCCTGCTGACATTAGGTTCTATTCCTAAAATGGCTGCGGGTTGGAATATGCTTCGCACAGCTGGGGCTTATTTAACCGGAAATGTGAACCGTGCTTCTACAAGTCTAACTGTTTATTCTGCTGAGGCGATTGCGGCCGGCACAGCTTCAAGAACAGCAGCAGCGGGCATGACTGCCACTTCAACAGCTGCGGCAGTAGCATCCACAAGAATGGACCGTTTTCATCAAACCTCTGCACTTGCCACAACCAGGGTAGGACGGCTTGAACAAACGACAACCAGAAGCGCAAGAGCGATGAGTGGCCTTAGTGGCGCTTCCCGTGTAGCAGGTCTTGGCTTGAGCTTGTTTGGCGGACCAGTTGGAACGATCGCCGGATTAATCCTTTCTTTTGCTCCTGAACTGCTCAAGTTCGGTTCAGGGATCATCAAAGCTGGAGTAAATGCAGTAAAAGGCGCTGGCGGGTTTATGCAGCTTGCGAAAAGTGGATTTGGTCTTTTTAACATTCTAAAAAAAGGTGCCGGGATTGTTGGTCTTTTGCGTGGTGGACTTAGTTTACTTGGGGGACCGATCGGAATAGCTGTTACTGGTGTCACCCTTCTAGCTGATGCGGGATTTAAGTATTATGACAACTTGAAAAAAAGAGTGCTGCCGGCAACAATCGACTTTGGCGATAAGGTGTCTGAATCTACTTCAAAAGCGATTAATGCTTATGAAGATATGAACACCAAAGTCAGTGCCAAGCTGAATTATTACTATTTAACCAACAAAAAGATCACGAAAAAAATTGCTGATAACATGTCCAGTGAGTATGAAAAGATGGGCCAAACCATTCTTGATGGCTATCAAAAGAGCACTGATAAATCTTTGAAAGTGTTAAGTGATTTTTATGTATCTAATAAAGAAATGTCAGAGAAAGAGAAGACAGAAACATTACAGAATATCAAAGACAACAATAAGGACAAGCATAAAGAAATATCCGGGTATACCAAGCGCATCAAAAAGATTTGGGAAAATGCTGCTAAAGATCACCGAGATATTACAGATGGCGAACGTAAGGAAATAGAACAGATTATAAAGAAAATGAATAGCCATGTTGAATCTGCTCTTACTAAAAGTAAAGAAGAGCAGACAATTATCGCTGGAAAACTGAAAGATAACAAAACTCAACTTTCTGCAAAAGAAGCAGCTGCCACAGTTGAAAACAGCAAAAAAGCTAAAGACAATGTGGTCAAGAATGCTGAAAAGCAATATAAAGAAGTGGTGAAAAACGCTGATCTTGAGTATTACGTCAAGGGTTCAATCACTAAAAAACAGCATGATGATACAGTTAGCTCTGCGAAGAGCCAAAAAGATCAGGTTGTGAAACAGGCTGAAAAAACTCATAAAGGCGTGGTAAGTGAAGCGAAACTGCAGGCTGCTGGGCATTTAGAAGAAGTAGATTGGGAGACAGGGGAAGTGCTCGGGAAATGGGATACTTTCCTCGTTGATCTAGCAGGTGTTGTCAATAAAATTACCGGCGGGATCAATACTGTTCTTGAGTTCATGCACATTCCTACCATTCCTGAATGGAAGCCTAAAGGATACAGCGGAAACTCTGAAATGCAAGTAGCGCCAGGCAGGGCATATGCAAAAGGGACAGACTTTCACCCAGGCGGAAGGGCGTTAGTCGGTGAAGAAGGATTTGAGCTTGCTCATACACCAGGCATCGGAACGTATGTGGTTGGAATGGGCGGTCCGCAGGTTTGGGATTTACCGCGTGGTACATCGGTTCTCCCACATAGTCAGTCAAAAGAAGTCATGGCAACCGGTCTTCCTGGTTATGCAGGCGGTGTCGGGAGCTTCTTCAAAGACGCCCTTAATGGCTCCAAGAAGCTTGTGAAAGGAGCCATTTCAGCAGGGAAGGGTGTTGTCAATAAAGCGAAAGATGTTGCATCGGGTGCTATGGAAATGATCTTGAATGGCCCTGAGAAAATGATTAAGAACTTGTTTAAGGGTTTTATTCCTTTTAAGTCAGGAAAAGGTGTGGACTCATTAGGAACTGGAATCCTCCAAACATTAAAAAATGGAGCTGGTCAGTTTTTAAAAAGCATTCTTCCGGATGCCGGGCTTTTCACAGCTGATGCTTATAAGGGAGCGACAGGTTCTGCCCAGGTTCAAAAATGGGTAGCGGAAGCTGTTGGCATTGCTGGTGTACCATTCTCATGGGTTCCTGGCCTGATCACCATTGCAATGAAAGAGTCTGGAGGGAATCCCAATGCAATAAACCTTACTGACTCAAATGCAAGAGCCGGTCATCCTTCTCGTGGGCTGATGCAGACTATCCCGAGTACATTTTCATCTAATGCGTTTCCTGGGCACAATAACATTTTGAATCCGGTTGATAATATACTGGCTGCAATCAATTACATCAAAGGTCGCTATGGGGATATATCTAATCACCCTGGATTGAAGTCAATGGCTCGCGGCGGCCCGTATGTGGGATATGCAAAAGGAGGGACTTCTCCGGGGCGCGGTGGCTCTAAATGGGCAATTCTAAACGAACGGGGCTTTGATGAAACTACAATCACAACAGACCCGACGTATCGAGAACGCAACATCGGTTTATGGGCACGTGTAGGACGTGAGCTCGGTGTTCTTCCGTCACTTCAACAAGGGATGATTTCAAAGGCCCTTGTACTGCTTCAAAAAGCTTCAATGGCTAAAGTCGAGGCAGAGCCGCAAACCAATGTGAATGTTGACATGAGCCGCGTGGTTGAGAATCAAGAGAAGCAAATCAGCATGATGAGCCAGCAAATAGATGCTCTCCAGCAAAACATTCAGCTTTTGCAACAGCTTGTTTTGAAAGACAATCACACGTATATAGACGGGACAAGACTGGATCAAACCAGTGCGGACCGATATAACAAAAAACGTTACAGAAACGGGGGTAAGCCTGCATGGTAAAACTGTTTATTGATTTCAATAACGGATTAGGGGAGCAAAGCCTTGACAGCTTACTCCCTCAATTTGAAGTATTAAGCTTTTTGCCGGAAGCTCCGAATATTAATCGGGAAACAATTACGATCCCTCGGCGGCACGGTTTGATTTTACCGCAGCATCCACGCGATGTGACTTACGGGGAAAGAAAAATAAATGTTGAGTTTTATTTGAATGCGCTCAAGCATGAGAATTTTTATATGTACCGGCATCAGCTATATGCCCTATTGGTTAAGCCGTTTCCTTATTACATTTCTTCTGATCTTTGGCCGAATCGTCGTTTCCTTGTCACTTGTGACGGGAATTTCAGCATCCAAAAAGAGAAGGAGAAAACCTATAACGATTTCTCTGTTGAGTTCACTAATATTACAGGGATGGCGGAATCAACTTTTACAACAAAAGATAAGCAGTATTTCACTAGAGCAAAGCGGACTTTTGGTATGAACATCCCGCCTAATGATCAATTGAACTATTCTTTTAAGAATCAGAAACGTTTTTCTGTGTTTAATCCCGGCGATGTGCAGATAAATCCACTGGATCATGATTACAATGTCTTGTTAAATGCTGCAGGTAAAAATGTAACATTGATCAATCATACTAATGATGAAAAGCTTACGATTGAACAGGAACTAAAGAAAAGTCAGCAGGTTTCTTTTCTCAAACAATATACAATCATTAATAACACGCCGATTAAAACATCTGGCCGGCTGCCGAGTCTTGAAATAGGATGGAATGAGTTTGAAGTTCAGAACACAAGTGACTTCACCATCCAATTCGATACTCGGCTTTATTATTTGTAAGAGGTGGTGGTTTTTTGGCTAAAGAAGATTTCATTAAACAAATAGCCGCCGACGCTCAAAGAGTTTATAAAAACCATCAAATTCTTGCTTCGTTAATCATTGCCCAGGGCTGTCTTGAGAGTGCATGGGGAACAAGTGAACTTGCAACAAGAGGACACAACCTATTCGGCATGAAAGGCGAGTATAAGGGACAATATGTCACAATGATGACATGGGAAGTCATTAACGGTGAAAATGTTCAGGTTCCGGCAAAGTTTCGAAAATATCCCTCTTGGAAAGAGTCGATTGACGACTTAGCTAACCTGTATCTCAATGGTGTAAGCTGGGATAAAAATCATTACAGGGCGGTTGTCGGAGAGACAGATTATCAAAAAGCTACAGCTGCGCTCGTAAAAGCTGGATATGCAACTGATCCAAATTATGCAACAAAGCTCAATAGCATTATTTTCACGTATAAATTAACCAAATACGATACAACTGAGGGGCTGCCCGACAATCCGGATGAACCAAGTAATCCTGATCCGATCGTAGACCTGCCGAGCAAAGAGTATGACGGAAAAGATATTACGCTAAATCAGAGTCTCCCTAAAGATGTATATTTACCAAAGCTGCATGTGGCGAGTCAGGACGATTCACAAGCTATTGAAGTCATCGGCGCTGACCCGGATTTATTAGACGATACGACAGGGAAAAAGGACATTGAATTTACGATCACACGGACAGCTGATAATGGCACAGAATACGACTTGCTTGTGAATGACAATATTCTTTATCTTGATGAGAAAAAATTCAATCATCAAAAGTATTTCATCACAGATATTGCAATTAACCAGGAAGGAACACTTTCTAAAAAAGTAACAGCAAGCCACGTCTATGTTGTGACACTAAACAATCACTATGTAGAAGATACGATCAGTGGGACGTTTAACGTCAGGAAGATGCTTGATTTTGTTTTTAAAGGCACAAAATTAAGGTACATCTTTATGGACAAAGAAAGTGAGTTCTCTAGCGTTGAACAAGAGAATTTCGGTGACAGATTCGGAAATGATCTGATGGATGAAATTGTGGAAGACTATGGCTTAGAATTAGATGTCGATAATTATAAAGTCTACGTGTATAAGAAAATGGGCAAACGAATAAATCATACACTTGATACTCGATATAATATGCCTGGTATCACAATCAAAACCTCTACTCAAGGGTGTTCCACAAGAGCGAGGGGTTTTGGTGCAATTAAAGAAAACAGCAGCACAGACAGCAAAAAAACGGAGTATGTTTTTGAACCGGTATTGTACAAGCATCCTGACGAAGATAAATTTTTGATTGATGGTATGCCAAGATGGGCGGAACCATTGCGGGATGAAAAATATAAAAAAGAGTCCAGTATGTTAGCCGCGTTGAAAAAGTACGTCAATCCATATCCACAGACGGAAATAGAAGTAGATTATGAATACATCTACGAGCCGAAGCTTTTAAAGATACAAGAGGATTTCTGGAAGGGTGACACACTGCATATTTTGGCTGACACATCATATGGCGTGACGTACGAAGATGATGTCCGTCTTTTGGCCATTCAATATAAACCATTGAATCCTTATGCAAAGCCGACACTGACATTTGCTAATTTCCGAAAAGATATTCAAGACATTCGGATGGAGCAAGAGAAGAGATTGAAAGAT
The DNA here is from genome assembly GCF_010093085.1 of Bacillus sp. SKDU12. Lineage (GTDB taxonomy): Bacteria > Bacillota > Bacilli > Bacillales > Bacillaceae > Bacillus > Bacillus mexicanus. The sequence goes on from NZ_MSRC01000003.1 coordinate 522,164, forward strand.
CAAAAGCGATATATGCAAAAACTAAGAATGATGATATGAGCACTCTTACCAGGGTGCTTTTTGTTTTGTTCTTGAAAGGAGAGTGATCTCATGGTGATCAGATTAATAAAAGATTATGATTCTACAAAAGACTCACTGTATCTTGCGCAGCAGCGGGATGACTTGGAAAGCATTGAAAATGAATTAAATGGACTATCCAATTCCATTGCTAATCATAAATCGGCTGTGACTGCTCATACGTCTTCCCAGGTGGCTCATGGCAGTGGACTGACAGTTTACGAGGAAATTGAAATAGCGAAAGCGCGGCTCCGCAACATTGTGTTAGAAGCGGATGGGACCAATATAAAAGAAACCATAGATGCTCGTGTAGATAAAAGAGGGAAAGTCTATCCTTCTTTACGTGATCACCTTGTCGCAAACGAAACTGATCTCGAAAACTTGGATTCAATGATTCAGAAGGAATTGTCTTTTGACTTTACAACCGTTCCGCCGGTTTATCATACAAACTTGAATTTAGCAGATAAAACGGTGCTGCAGTGTTTTGTCATTGATGAATTGACTGGCGATATCTACGCCACACAAGTTGCCAGCGGCAACCAAGATAAAAGTGAAAGTTTCACCATTACCCGGATGAATCAAAACGGGGTGATGCTGGACAGCATGACACTCATTCACGGCGGTCACGGTACCACAATTGGATTGGAACGGGAAAACGGGAAAGTGTATATCTGGTCCAACTATAATGTTGTCGATTCAAACGGAAACACTGTTGGCAACGATCTTGTGCGATTTCCTTATACAGCAGGGGCCACACTGAATGGCGGCAGCGGAGGCATTAAACGCTATAACAAATTCAACGATTATTATACGATCCCTGTCATTGATAGAGAAAATGGCTTTATTGCGTTCCGAATCAGATTAAAAGACGATAATAGTTTGGTAGAACTTCGAAAATTAAGTGATGTAAAAAACGGCGTAAATAAAGTGCTGGGAAAGGTAATCATTCCGAGTGACTTGTTTTATCTCCAAGGTTTCACAATAGATGGCTATGATTTGTACTGGTACACCGGAGATACAAACAACAAAACATATCCATGTGAAATCACACAATTTAGTTTTAAGGATGGAAGCTTGAAAAAGCGTATCTCCTGTAATTTTGGTTATGGGCCAGACGGCAAATACGAAGATGGTTTCCGAGAGCCTGAGTCAATCTTTTTATACAAGGACCCGAAGACAGGAAAGAAATCGCTATTCGCAGGTGTGGCGACGGGAGCCGTCGGAAAAAGACTTGCCAAGGTTTACGCCTACCATTCGAAAGAGAATGCAGCCAAATTTGGTATTGATTTAGCCAAAGGATATCAAGGGTATAAACTTACTCAAAATAATGGATATTCAAAGCGGCTCCCGGACGGCTTAAAGTCTTTAAAAGAATTCAGGCAGCCCGGTTTTTACTATATGCTGACGACAGAAACAAAGACCCTTTCGGATCATCCGGACAGCGGTAACGCCGGATGGTGGTTAAACATTGCGCCGGCCGATCGTGCTGGATCAGTCATTCAAACGTTAACCAGAAACGCAACAGCGCGGCCAATTAAGATTTTGACAAGAGTTGTAACAAATGACGGGAAAGTTGGCGATTGGTCAGAGGTTTCAGCCAGTGGAAAGCTGCCCTGGGCAGACCTGCCTTTAAAGAATGGCGCAAAGAACCCTGACAGCAACTATCGTCTACAATTTGCAGTACAGGGAGGTTTTCTTTTTGTAAGGGGCCGAGTTACCATTCCGCAAAAAGACGGCGTTGATTTTGCGACATTGCCTGTCAGTGCCCGCCCTAAAAAGAATACTTATAAAAGCTGCCCTGTAGCCGGAACAACAGGAGATAGAAAGATTGTTTTTCGATCAAATGGAAATATCTCTGCTCTCGGGCTATTTGCAAAAAGCGCGTCGAATGCAACATACACCTATATTGATGAAATCATCAAGCTGGATTAAAAAGGGGTGTCTCATATGGAATATGAACAAATGTGGGCTTATCAATATGATGAAAACTATATTTATGATTGCCCGGTTGAAATTCAATACATCGAAGATGATGACGGAAACGTAAAGCGTGTTGTTCCGGAAAATGCAACTGAGATCAGTCCAGGCGACTTGGTGCTGGCTAAATGGACGGGAACAGAATGGGTAGAAAGCGCATCGGCTGAATACATTGAGTCGCTTGTGACAGCTGATTCAGCTGAAGAAAGCGATGGGACAAAGGCGCTGAAAGCTGTTGCCGATATACTTGAAACGATGGTAAGGGGTGATGCGGGATGAGCAGCCCTTTTTATAATGCCATCAAGACGTGTTATCTATCAGGGTATTGGGACAGCAAGGAGGAGCTTCTTTCTATGGCTGTGGATCAAGGCAAGATAACAGAAGAGGAAATGAATGAGATCAAAGGGCTCCGACAGGCTGACAAAGGATCTCCTTCTATAGAAGAGTAAAGGAGAGACACTATGCCATACAAAGATGAATCACTTACTTTTACGATCAATGGCCGGCGCAAAAGCCCGGTACAAACAAACATCCAATATACAACTCAAGACAAAGGAACAGCAAAACTGTCATTCCAGCTTATGAAAGACGGGGTTCCCCTTCCGTTATCCGCGGCAGTGGTGAAGCTCGTCCTTTTAATGTCTGACGGCAGCCGATTTGTTCGAAATATTGAAATCACTGATAAATTGAACGGCAGGCTGTCGTATGTTCTATCTGATGAAGAAATCAGACACGTTGGGACCGTTCAAGCTGAGCTTGATGTCTCCTACACAAATCAGCAGGCCATGTCGATCCATGAGTTTTCATTTGAGATTAAGAAAGCACTTATTGACACTGATATTCTGCCGAGCGTGGAGTACTATATAGATGATTTTGAGTCCTTAAAAAATAAGATCAACGAGCTTTATAACGAGACCATCCAGACGGTTGAAGAGCTGCGAAAAAAATTTGAGGATTTAGAGAACATTGAAACGAAAGACGGTGCACAGAAAAAGGCTGATGCTGTTCAGGCTAATTTAGATACCCATAAAAATGACAAGTCCAATCCTCATGGGGTGACAAAAACTCAGGTAGGGTTGGGGAACGTAGACAACGTGCAGCAAGCAACAAAAGCAGAATTCAATACGCACAATACGGATTCTACGCGTCATATCACGTCCACAGAGCGTTCAAACTGGAATGCGAAAGAAACGACAACGGGAGCACAAAACAAGGCAGATACTGCCGAAAAAAACGCAAAAACGTATACTGATCAACACATTAATAATAAGAGCAATCCCCACGGGGTGACAAAAGGTCAAGTCGGGCTTGGGAATGTTACCAATGACAAACAGGCAACCAAAACAGAATTTGATACGCATGTAAAAGATGGGACTGTCCATATATCTGCAGCAGAACGCACAAAGTGGAACGGTGCTCAGCTTTTCAAAATCACAAATGATGTTGGAGGGGTCTTGATTTCAATCGCTGATACAGACGATTTTCTGGACAGAATTGTGAAAGCAGGCAAGACGTTCGGAACGTTTTATTCCACTGGGAAGCCTTTAAATGCTCCCTCCACTTTATCAACAAGGGGTTTTTTTCACTTCACATCACTTGATAGTAATGGTAACGGTACTTTTGGCTATGTCGTGGCTATAGATTATAAGAATAATATGTATTCAAACTATGTTGACGGTAATTTAGGCTGGTCAGGTTGGCAGCGACTTCTCACTGAAAATGATACTGACAGTGTTCCCTGGTTAAATGCGACCTACAAAAACGGAGCAAAGACAGGAGAAAGGCAACTTCAATATAAAAAACAGGCTGGTGCCCTTCATCTTACTGGTCACATCGTAACAGATCGTGAAGTGGTTTGCGCATCTATTCCAAGTAGTTTTGCACCGTCAAAGGGTGCAGTGAAAATGGTGGGAGTTAGCGGGACAACAGGAATGGCCAAACTGATTGTTTTCTCATCAGGAGACATTAAGCTCACAGGACTTATATCAAATGAAACAAACAGCGTGACTGGATACTACATTGATGAAGTTATCCCATTAAACTAAAGGAGGGAGTATATTGATTCAAATATACCCATACGACTCAGAAGGTTTTTTCCTTGGTCAGCCGGAGACTCTGTATCCTGATCCTGGAACGGGACAGTATAAAATCCCCGAAAACTCAACAAGCATCCCTCCTGTGAAAGATGGACAAGGTATGTGGCGCCCTTGGTTTGACAGTGAAAAACAGGAGTGGATTGAAAAAGCAGATCAAAAATATAAAGATAGTTTGAAGGGGCCGGATGATCCTCCATCTGCTGTTGATCAATTAAAGGCGCAAAGTGCAGCAACAATGGTGCAGCTGGCCGAAGCTCAAAATTTAATAGAGTCTCAAGCTAAAATGATTGCGGACTTGTTTTTGATGCTGGCTAAAGGAGGGGAAACGTAATGGATTGGTTTACAAATATCAAGACCATTTATGGATGGGGGAGGCAGTATTACACAAACGCTGACGTTGCTCGTTTTGTTGTCTTGAAGAGAATCACAGAAGAACAATATAAAGAAATCACCGGCCTGACCTATCCAGCTACAGAGCCGGTTGTCATAGATTTAGGAAGTTAACAAACACCCATTGAGGTGTTTTTATTTTGCCATGAGGGAGGTGAGGGCTTTATGGAAATGGATATTACACAGTATTTAATCACTCAGGGGCCCTTTGCTGTGTTGTTTTGCTGGCTCCTATTCTATGTCATGAAAACGAGTAAAGAAAGGGAAGCAAAACTCTATAATCAAATTGATTCCCAAAATGAAGTCTTGGGGAAGTTCAGTGAAAAGTATGATGTTGTAATTGAAAAGCTCGACAAAATTGAAAGCAAAGTACAATAGGAGGAATAAACATTATGAAAAAATATGACAAAGGCACGGTCATTCGGACGGTGCTTCTTTTGATTGCACTTATTAACCAAACAATGCTGATGTTCGGTAAATCACCTTTGGAGATTACGGAAGACCAAGTTAATCAGCTTGCGGATGCTCTTTACACTGCTGGTTCTCTAATCTTTACTATCGGGACTACAGCTGCAGCATGGTTCAAAAATAACTATGTGACTACAAGAGGTCACCAGCAAAAAGCAGTTCTCAAACAAAATAATCTAACAAAATGAAGCTGCTGGTAACCCGGTGGCTTTTTCATATTAAAAATAAAGGAGAGAACACTCATGACAATCTCAGTGAAAAAGAATCTTGTATCAGAAGCAAAATACGCTTTGAAATGCCCAAACGCTATGACAGCGGAATACATTACTATCCACAATACAGCAAACGACGCGTCAGCTGCTAACGAGATCAGCTATATGATCGGGAATACAAGCTCGACAAGCTTTCACTTTGCAGTCGATGACAAAGAGGTGCGGCAGGGCATCCCTACAAATCGTAACGCATGGCACACAGGAGACGGCACCAACGGCACCGGGAACCGTAAGTCGATTGGTGTCGAAATTTGTTATAGCAAATCGGGAGGCTCTAAATACTACGCCGCTGAAAAAATGGCTATTAAATTTGTGGCGCAGCTGCTCAAAGAGCGCGGCTGGGGTATTGATCGTGTGCGCAAGCATCAAGATTGGAACGGCAAGTATTGCCCGCACCGTATTTTAGCAGAGGGACGCTGGAATGAAGTCAAAGCGGCGATTGATGCTGAATTACAGTCATTAGACGGCGGGAAGTCTCCTTCATCAAAAACAAAATCATCCGGCAGAGAACCAATTTATACAGTAAAAAAAGGAGATACTCTTTCCCGAATTGCAAAGGCTGAAGGGGTAAGCGTGGCAAAACTTCAGAGTTGGAACGGTATTAAGGACCCGAATAAAATCAAAGTTGGACAAAAGTTGAAACTTAAAGGCTCAAGTTCTTCCAGCCCTAAACCAAGCAGTAATAAGTCATCTTTAAAACTGCCTTCAGGCATTTTTAAAGTGAAAAGCCCATTGATGCACAGCGATGCTGTTGAGCAGATTCAAACAGCCCTGGCGGCACTGCATTTTTATCCGGATAAGAAAGCCAAAAACTTTGGAATCGATAGCTATTATGGTCCGAAAACAGCAAACGCGGTCAAACGGTTCCAATCAGTAAATGGTCTGACTGCTGACGGCATTTATGGGCCTGAGACTAAAGCGAAACTTGAAGAGGTCTTGAAATAATAAAAGAAGCCCTTCTTAACAGAGGGGCTCCTTTTCTAAACTATATTGTTTTAAGGTGTTCTTTAATTTGTTCAGTGACTTGCTTAAGCCATTCTAATGGAGTTAAATCATCTTCAGGAAAGTATATACCATCAGCTGCTTCTTCTATAAATTCATTCTTATCTGTTTCAGAATAATTACTATTTACAAACTCAGTTAGTGCTATTAAATCTCTTTCTTTTAGCTTTTGTGATGCTTCATTTAGATATTCATTAAGAGCATCTTCAGGAGATTCTATATCTTGGTGGAAATGTCCGCCGAGAAATCTAAATACAGGATCAGAAACTTTAATTTCAATCATTATATATCACCTCGTTGGGTAGCCTGTTAATATAAAGCTACCATCTTCATTTTTCTTTAATACTATTCTAGCATTAGTCATATCTTTAACTTCGTTTGAACCTTTACGAACTCCTCTACCTATAACTTCAGTTCCTCTATAAGGTAACGGTAATGGATCGCCTATATCACTATTTAACCACTCTTCAATTTCCTTTTTATGTTTAGTCAATGTTTCATTAGCGACTCTTTCTGCAGTTGGCCTATCTGTGAAGCTAGAAGAGGCACGTATTTTCTTGTTTATCTGCAGCCTCTTTAATAACTCTTCATCAGTCTTCCCAACGTGTCTTTCAATAAGGTGCCCGCCTTTTGCTTCATGAGCAGCTAACCCTCCACCAGGTGCGAGAGGGGTACTATCACCTTGTTTGACATTACCTATACCTATGTTGTTAGAAGTTTCAGATCTTCTGAGAACACTCTCTTTTTTATCTTCCGCAATACTTTTTAGCAACGGAGTATTTTTCACGTTAATGGTATTCTCAGCATCTTGAAGGATCCCTTCTAATGCAGGAGTATACCGATTTACAGGAGATTTGACAAACTGTTTTACAGATTTTCCGCCTTTTTTAATTGTGCCGCTAGTTGCTTTCCCAACTTTAGCAAGATCCTTCGATCCTGTTGAGACAGAGGACTTTCCACCTTTCAATAACAGAAGACTTCCGCCCAAATAAGTAACATAGTGCAGCCGTGTGTATGCATCCCCGTGAATCATTTTTGTATCCCAATTATCCTTCAATGTGTCAACCATACTTTGAAAGGCAGCTTGATAGTCGTATTCCAAAACGGTATCCAGCACTTTTTGAGGATCTTTGTTAATATTATCAATTGTCCAACCGATATTCCATCCGAATTGAATGGCTCCTTCACCGGTATCTTTGGCAAGATCGTATATACCAACAATCGCACCCTTGGCGCCATCACCTATGATTTGCAACACTTCTTTTCCGTTATCCATGAAAGCTTTACGTTGTTCAAGAAATGAAACAAATTCAAGCTGTTCAGGGGTAAGGTTCTCATATCCGACCTTCTTGGCAATGTCTAAGTATTCATCCGGATCCGTCACTCCGTCAGCTAGCTTCTTCTTTAAATCTTTGATTTCTCGTTCTTTCGCTTCATCTTTCTTGATCTTCAAATAAGCTTCAGTCTGTTTCTCAATATCGCCTTTTTTCTTATGTATGTCACTTTCGCGATACGCCTTGGCGTTGTAGTGAATGGGCGTAGCGTTTTTGCCTTTGCCTGTTGCTTCTTGGAGCTTTTGGAAATCTGACTTGATGAATTGTTCATTTGGTTCTGACATAGCATATTCTGTCAGTAAATCTTCGTCAAGGTCACCTAGTTTTTCAATTGTTTTTTTGCGTTTATCATTGGCATCTGCAAGCTCATCCTTGAAGGTTTCTGTTGAAAACAAGTCGAGCGGGAGGATGTCGTCAATATCGCTTAGGATATCTTTCATGGCTTTTTTCTGTTCAGACATGATGGACTTTGATTTTTTATGGGCGTTAGCCAGTTCATGTTCTAAAAAGGATTCTTCCACGTATGCGTCAGAGAGTCCTTTGTCCTCGACAGCTCCGGCAATGCTGTTGAAGAATGCGATTTTCATGTCAATGTAGTCGATCCATTGATCAGTGACACCAACATGATCGTGATAGAATGCTTTAATGTTATTAGCGCCTTTGCCTGAGAATTCGCTGTCGTCCAGTTCAGCGACGCTTTGTAAAGCTTTTCTCAAGTTGACCATTTGCGTCCTTAGTTCTTTATATTCTTTGGCGCGGTCTGTAGCTTCAGACATAAGTGTTTTAGCTTCAAAGACTTTCATCATCATACCCTCTCATTTAATCATATAACAAAATATTACCATGGAAGAATGATGAAAATAACTGTTATGTGGATCAAATGGTGGAAATGAATCATTCGATCCGTGTCATTTTGCCTATTTTGAGCGTTTGTTTGAAAACTGGCGATGTTGCAGACGGTTTCGGCAGATGAATGGACTAACTAACGATGTTGCGGTCTTGAAACCAAAGCAAGGCTTTTGCTTTATTGAGTAAATAAAAGAACCTATTCTAGAAAATACTAGAATAGATTCTTTTATTATTTGAATACATATAAACCAGAATATAATACTTTTCTAGGAGTAAAAGGGGAGTCATTATAAGCTTCTTTAGGATATGAAGCAGTAGAAATAAACCTTGCATAACTATGTGTAAAATCTTCTAGCTCTACTTTGAAGGTTTGAACAGTTTGGGGCTCTATCTCATAAAAAAAAGAACCTTTGTAATGATTATTGATTTTGAAATGTTTATAATGATCATCTTGAAAATTATATAAAAAACCCTTTAATTTAAATTCTTCGGTATTGGCGATAGAGAGATACATATTTTTTCGATCAATTTTTTCAATGCGATTTCCTTCTTTATCAGAGAGATATATTAACCTTCCTTCTTGATCTTCTTCACCAGTTTTTTTAGTGTGTATCGGTTTGCTTAAATCATTACTATCTTTATTTTTAATTGCAGCATTTTTGGCATTTGATTTTATTTCAAAATAATAGGGTGCTACGTAATCAGCATTCCTATTCCATTTTAAATCCCTTTCGGCATTTAAATTAAATTTTGAGGTTTGAGTAAGGATATATATTAATTGATTGCCAGAAGGAACATTCTTTAAGTCTATATCAACTTTTTTTGATGAATGGCCAGGTACTTTGATTTGATATGTTTTTATTGGTTTCAATTCACCCTCATATATTACTGAGATGTTTATATTGTCTATATCTTCTGTTTCGTTATGGTATATGTATTCACCCTTAAAATTGCCTAGATCATCCGTTTTGTACTTTAGTCTGTTTCGATCAACTACATAAGGTTTTTCTACTTCGAAATTTGTTGATCTGATAATGTTTTCCTCCTTATCCTGTGGTGTTTCCTGAGTCTGATTATTCTCTTTCTGTGTATTATTAGCTTTATGAGTATTAGTACCAGAGCAAGCAGATAATAAAAGTACAAGAACAGCAGCGAGAATAGTTATGCTATATTTCATTTTAATATCCTTTCTATGATTAAGCGACCATTTCATTGTAAATGGCCGCTTAATTGATTTATTTAATTTATAGTGAATATAGGTCTTAATTTATCAGCAGATTCGGCAGAGTATGTACCAAATCCAGTTGTTACTGTATGCATCGCTTGGCAAATGATTGTATCGGAAGTTATGCCGCCAAGCTTTTTATTTTCCCCCAAATGAACAGCTGCAGCTGACCGAGTTAAAGTTTTACCTTTAAATTTATCATCTGTCCAAGTAGCCTTTTTAGAGCCTTTTTTGATCTTACCTAAATAACCATGTACTGAAACTGCAGCCACAAAAGATGAAGGAATAGTTGTGGCATCACCATAAAATCTTAGCCCCTCTTGATCAACATATGTTCTTCCAGTAGCCGCAGCGAATTTTTTTGAACCTTGAGTGCTAACGTCACCAGATTGATTTTCGTCAGTTTTGCCAAAATCAATCTCAGAAGTCAGTTCGTCAGCAGATGTTGTTGGAACATAAGACTTTGAAGCTTGGAATAGTTCATTTTGATTTTCTGTTGCTAGAACAGAAGTTGAGGCACCAATTAACAGTGAGACGCCAACAATTGAAGAAATAATACTCTTTTTCATTCTCATTCCTAAAAACTCCCTTTATGTTAATTTAATACAACCCAAATTATACCGTTCTTGGTTTTATTTATGAATAGGAATTGAGGATCGTAGATTCGACAATCGGTTGAATTATCCTCGTTAATACAGTTCAAAAAAACAGAAAAAAAATCCTTGCGGGACAACGAAACATGATTTTGCGGTAGAACGAAAAAAACTTCTATATATTACATTTTATGTTAAGTGTGTGTTAACATTTGTTTGAGTATTTAGAATTTTTGTTGGAAAGAGGGGTTTATTATGAGTAAACTTGCTTCTGAGTATGTTGCTAATATCTTAAATGATTGGTATATGGCTATAAAACAGCAAAACGTGGGGGCTGCCGAAAAATACTTCAAAGAGAGCAGAGCTCTATTTGATGAAATGGAAGAAGATCAGGAAGTATTGATGTACTATTCTTTACTTGAAGAGAGACATAAAATGATGCTCCACCAGGATAAAGGAAAAGAATTTCCAAAGCACTCTTATTTCAGTAAAAAACATAAGAAAGAAATAAGAAAAACAGACAATATGATCGAATATTATTTCTTTTTATTTGAGGCATTATACGAATCGCACAATCGTAATTACGGCAATGCAATTAGTCTTTTTAAAATTGCTGAGAAAAAGCTTGCGAATATTCCAGATGAAATTGAAGCGGCTGAATTTTATTCAAAAGTAGCCTCTCTTTATATGATGCTTGGCCAAAACATCGTGTCTTTAAACTATATTAAGGATGCAATGCACATTTACAAAAGGAATGAGGATTACAAAAAAAAGCTTGCGACGTCAATGATGGTTGTAGGTCATAACTATACAGAGCTGGGCCAATATGATAAAGCTGAGGATATTTATTTTGAAGCAATACGAATTTCTAAACAACTCGAAGACACTTTTTTTGAGGCTATGATTCATCACAATTTAAGTATCACTTATTCAGCTGCTAAAAAATCACAAGATTGCATAAATGCTCTGAAAAAAGCATTGAGAAATGATGAATGGAAAGAGTCGGTTTATTACATAAACTCCCTGTATATGATCATAAAAGAGTTCTTCATAATGGGACTATCCGATCAAGCTGTTTATTATTACAAAAAAGCACAGGAAAACTTAAATCAAAAAGAGAATAAAGTGTATGAGGCTAAAATAAACATTATTTATGAGTTATTCCAGAAAACCCCTGAAGATAGCGTTAATCAGTGTAGGAGCTACATTCATTTCTTATTTGAACAGAATGACGCGGATAGTGTGCACGATCTCGCTTTAATCATTTCGCAATATTATGAGGCGAAAGGATATATTCAAGAAGCTCTGGAATTTTCTAATCATGCTATTTTGGCCGAGAGGAAAATGAAGCAGTTGGAGGGAGTCTAATGAAAAAGTTAATTCTTTGTTTAGCTGCTGTAGGCGTGTTAGCAACGGCTAGTTATGCAGGATCAATTGATACTCATGTAACAGAGAAACCAGTGGGAACTTATATGTTATTGGCTGAAAAACCAGTTGGTACCTAAATAAAAAAGGCTCTCTCATACGAGAAGAGCCTTTTTATTCATGCGCCTACTATTATTTCACGACCTAAGCCCATTCCTACAGGTGGATCGATTTGATGGGTTCCTACCGGTAACTCACGTGTGATCTTCATTTTATCAACTCCTCTCTATAGATACATTACTTCATTTTTTTCTAAATCCCTTTTATTTGAACAAATTTTTCAATAATTTATTTGTTGCTTTTCCGGCTGCACGTCAAGCCACTCTTTTTCCTAATGTGCCGTTTTACTGCATTTACATTTCCAAGAAGCTTGGCCAACTTGTATAGTGCTGATCTTACTTTATTTATATTCAGTGTCATCATTACCTTTATATGTATATCTTTAGATTACAATAAAAATCTAAAAATGAATAGATGTGGGCACCCACAAAGACACCCACAAAACACCCACAAATATAATATACTTGATGATTTCTTATTCGAAGAGAAATAACAAAACCTTTTTAATTCAACGTTTATCATGCACTATGACATTGAAATATTGCCTAGGTTATAATCCGGACACAAGTTCACCCTTGGGAGCGCGAACAATATATGTCTCAATATTAATCTTTCAATCCCTTGGCACTATTGGTGTCAGGGGATTTTTAAATTTTGGTCAAAAGATTAAGAGAACAATACTTTTGGTCTTTGACCAAAATATGACCAAATTTGAAATGGAGACCTAATTCTACGATTGACGGAACATAATTCTTTAGCGGGCTTTGGTCAAGTTTTGTTTTTGGTGACCTAAAAGCTCTGAGAAATAAGAGTAAAGATAAAATCCACAACGGGGAGGCTTATGATTACATATTAACTAAAGAGTAAGTAAATGAAACAATGAACAAAAAATACGATGTATAAGAAAGTGCTTTTGACGAACGTGTTTTATGTTTTTGGAATGTATAGATAAGTGCAAAACCTAGAAAGAAAGCTGTTACAAACCAAGGCGTGTATTGAGGAAAGATGGCGGCCAGCAATATCACGATGGTTGAAAAAAGAAATGAAGCGTAATGAGTATCTTTACGATCATGAATCAAAGAAATCACCTCTGCAAAGTTTTACCCAATTTAGTGTGTATGAAAACGTGAGGCAAAAGGGGATTAGAAAAATGTCAAACATTATTTTCTGCAGAACAAGATAAAGCAATTAAATACTAAAAATTATTAAGGCCTTAGAAACTCCAATGACCATTTTGCGTGACTTGAGACAAGCATGAACTGACTATCTATATATATAATGAGGTAGGATAAAATGGATTTTATAATGAATTTATAGAAATAGCCAAAAATCTAAGGAGTTAGACATTGTTCCGTTATTATCCGGCTCTTTGACTTGAAAAGGTAACTGCTATAATAACCTTGAGGTTTTTGAAGTTGACGGGGCGGCATATCATTTGCTAACTGTTGATGATTACCTTAAGGTTTATAACAAGTCCTTATTAGATAACTATAGGAATTCAGAATTAATGTTTATTATTCATTTTGGTATTAATTTTATATATTATAGCTGGTAGATTAGTTAATAGACTAGAGAGTTCCTTCTATACTTTCTGGCTTTTTATATTTCACAAAACAGAAAAATCATCACTCTAGTTAGCCATTCAAGGCAGGGTTCAAGTAGGTACAGCTAGCTATGCTTGTGTGAATACTGCAGGTATGATTGACATTAATATATTCTTTGATGGTGGGGAAATGTAAATGATCAATATTCTAAGTAAAATACTATTTGTTTTGTCAGGTTTCGCATTATTGTTTTTTGGGATGATCTTAAAAAATGGGTCAATGGCTTTTGGATTGTTCGTATTATTGTTCGTTGTGGCAATCATCGTTCGTGTATTTCATAAACGGACTGAAGAACATTAGAAGCGGGCGTGTGGTAGGAGAGGAACCTTTCCTACTGATATAAAATAAGTGAACAAGCGAGAAAATCACATAAATCATTCGCAGTGTGGATTTATAAATGTTGAAACGCGACCGTCAGTTTAATGGAGTTTGAAATCGCATTTAGCCAAGTCATGTTTTCAAATTCTTCAATGTAGCATCTCATCTGATACTACATTGATACGCGATCTTTCTTAAGTTTGAGAAACGAAATATAAAATGAAGGCATCAATCAATATCTGTCTTAGGAGTTTTTATTTTTCAGAAAAAAACGTTGAAAAACCGGAAAGGATTTAATAATATGAAGTCAAGTTAGTTTGTTTAGTCGACAAACTAATATGTCCCAAGATAAGGTTCTTGCTAAATAAGGATGGAAGGGGGGGATGAGGCTCGTTGTAACGGGAAGGAAACCAGTACTGTTGTCTTTTTCTAAGTATATAAGGTGCGCTTCTGCTTGCTGATAACCGCTTATATGGAGAAAATGCGCCGAGAAAGTAAGCGGTATTATTTTTTGCTGTTTTGAAAGCGCTTTTACGACCGTTCATTCGCCATACTGTTTCGTATTCATCCAAAAAGGGAGGGAAAATCATGCCCAGTGAAAAAACTGTGAAGAAGATCAGAATGGCTGAAAAAGTTGGATATGCATCTGGAGATTTTGCATGTAATTTAATTTATGCAACGGTGTCCACTTATCTTTTGTTTTTCTATACAGATGTGTTTGGTTTATCGGCAGCAACAGCTGGAACTATGTTCTTAGTGGTTAGAATCATCGACGCTCTCGCTGATCCTTTCATTGGCACAATAGTCGACAGAACGAATAGCAGATTTGGACGCTTTAGGCCGTATCTTTTATTCGGAGCTTTTCCATTTGTCGTACTGGCAATACTCTGTTTTACAACCCCTGATTTTTCGGATATGGGAAAATTAATATATGCCTATATCACCTATGTTGGCTTGTCGCTTACATACACAACGATAAACGTTCCATACGGCGCGTTAACTTCTGCCATGACTAGAAATAATCAAGAAGTGGTTAGTATAACATCAGTTCGTATGTTGTTTGCGAATCTTGGGGGACTTGTCGTTGCATTTTTTGTTCCCTTACTTGCTGCTTATTTAAGTGATACCTCCGGCAACGAATCTCTTGGCTGGCAGCTAACCATGGCAATTATGGGATTCATAGGCGGATGCCTTTTAATCTTTTGTTTTAAAAGCACAAAAGAGCGCGTCACTCTTCAAAAATCTGAAGAGAAAATTAAATTTTTGGATATATTTGAGCAGTTCCGTATTAATCGTCCGCTTGTTGTATTAAGTATTTTCTTTATTATTATTTTTGGAGTGAATTCAATCAGTAATTCGGTTGGCATCTATTATGTAACGTATAACTTAGACAGGCCGGATTTAGTGAAATGGTATGGGCTGTTAGGAAGTTTGCCTGCTTTGGTCATTCTACCTTTTATTCCGAAGCTTCATCAATTATTGGGGAAGAAAAAATTACTAAACTATGCATTATTACTGAATATAATCGGTCTCTTAGCTTTACTGTTTGTTCCCCCAAGTAATGTATTCCTTATCCTCTCTTTTCGGTTAATTGCTGCTGCTGGAAGTCTGACTGCCGGAGGATATATGTGGGCGCTCATTCCTGAAACAATAGAATATGGAGAATATAAGACCGGAAAAAGAATGGGAGGGCTTATATATGCTATTATCGGATTTTTCTTTAAATTCGGCATGGCCTTAGGAGGGGTCGTACCAGGACTGGTCCTAGATAAGTTTGGATATGTGGCAAATCAGGTGCAAACGCCAGAGGCATTAACGGGAATTTTAATTACAACAACTATTATTCCTGTGTTCTTACTGATTCTAGCGATGGTGGATATTCATTTCTATAATTTAGATGAGAAACAATATAAAAACATGGTAAGAGAATTAGAGAATAGAGATAAAGTTTATTTGGATAATATCGATGAATTCAAGGCTTAAAAATTGATACGTGACATAAGCTGAGGAGGAGTTTTTATGAAGATTAAAAATCCGGTATTAAAAGGGTTCAACCCTGATCCAAGCATTTGCAGGGTAGGAGAGGATTATTATATCGCTGTATCTACATTTGAGTGGTTTCCAGGCGTTCAAATCCACCATTCAAAAGATTTAGTGAACTGGCAATTAGTTGCACATCCATTACAGAGAGTTTCACAATTAGATATGAAAGGAAACCCTAATTCAGGCGGAGTTTGGGCACCATGTTTAAGTTATAGTGATGGGAAGTTTTGGCTTGTTTATACGGATGTTAAAGTAGTAGACGGTGCTTGGAAAGATTGTCACAATTATGTAGTAACTTGTGAAACGGTTACTGGTGATTGGGGTGAGCCAATTACATTAAACAGCTCGGGATTTGATGCTTCATTGTTCCATGATACGGATGGGAAAAAATATTTATTAAATATGTTGTGGGATCAGCGTATTGATCGGCACTCATTCGGAGGCATTGTCATACAGGAATATTCTGATGAGGAGCAAAAACTAATCGGTAAACCGAAAGTGATCTTTAAAGGAACGGATAGAAAGCTGACAGAAGCTCCTCACCTTTATCATATCGGGAACTATTATTATTTATTAACCGCAGAAGGAGGAACACGGTTCGAGCATGCTGCGACAATTGCCCGTTCTGCAACTATTGAAGGGCCTTATGAAGTTCATCCTGATAACCCGCTCTTAACGTCATGGCATGATCCAGGAAATCCACTGCAAAAATGCGGACATGCATCCATTGTGCAAACACATACTGATGAGTGGTATTTAGCTCATTTAACGGGACGTCCTATTCATCCAGACGATGATTCAATTTTTCAGCAGAGAGGATACTGTCCTTTGGGCAGAGAAACAGCGATTCAAAAACTTTATTGGAAAGATGAATGGCCTTACGTAGCAGGCGGAAAAGAAGGAAGCTTAGAGGTGGAAGCACCTGCTATATCTGAAAAAATATTTCCTGCAACCTATCCGGAAGTTGATGAATTCAATGATTCAACCTTAAATATTCATTTTCAAACATTAAGGATTCCGTTTACAAAAGAATTAGGTTCATTGACTCAAGTGCCAAATCATTTACGACTATACGGTCATGAATCATTAACCTCAACATTTACTCAGGCATTTGTAGCTAGACGTTGGAAAAGTTTCCATTTTGAAGCGGAAACAGCTGTTAAGTTTTATCCGGAGAATTTTCAGCAAGCCGCTGGATTGGTGAACTACTACAATACTGAGAACTGGACGGCTCTTCAAGTCACATATGATGAAGAACTTGGACGCATTCTTGAATTAACAATATGTGATAACTTTTCTTTTTCACAGCCAGTAAAAAATAAAATTGTAATCCCTAGTGAAGTAAAGTATGTATATATAAGAGTAAAGATTGAAAAAGAAACATATTTTTATCGCTATTCTTTTAATAAAGAAGATTGGCACGATATTGATATAGCATTAGAATCAAAAAAATTATCAGATGATTACATCCGAGGAGGCGGTTTCTTTACAGGAGCCTTTGTAGGGATGCAATGCCAAGATACCAGCGGTCATCATATTCCGGCCGACTTTAAATATTTTCGCTATACAGAAAAATAATGAGCACGAGAAAGAGAAATAGGAGAAGCTTTGAATAAAATGTCAAACACTCATCTTTGAAGATGAGTGTTGATCATAACAATTTAATCATACAGCGATATCCAGAAAATGTCCGATAACAATGGATGACATCCCTAATGCAGGTGCTTTTTTCCCTAAGGAAGATGGCAATAATTCATAGCTATTGCCTAATTGGGAATAAACCCTTGATGAAACTTCACTTCTAATTGAATGTAAAACCATTGGATGCGATTCAATTATGGTGTTTCTTAAAATAACAGCTTGTGGATTAAACGTATTTAGAATATTGGTAAGGCCTATTCCTAAGTAGAATCCAAAGTTCTGTAAAGCATGTAAGGTGCCAATATCATTCAGGTGGGCGAGATCTATGATATCTTGATTGGACACTGTTTTATCTTTCGTTTGAAGAGAATTTATTAAAGCTTTCTCTGAAGCATACAATTCCCAGCAGCCGCGGTTTCCGCAACTGCATGCAGGGCCGTTAAAGTCTATTGTCATATGTCCCATTTCTCCAGAGAATCCGCTTACGCCTCTATATAAGTGGTGATTGATGATAACGCCGATGCCTATTCCAGTGCCGATGCTTGCATAAATAATGTTCTCGTACTTTTGGGCAGCACCATATACTTTTTCTCCATATGCGCCAGCATTTGCTTCGTTTTCAATATAAACAGGCACATTAAACTTCTGGTGTATGAAAGATTTTAAGTCAATATCTCTCCAGTTGGAGTTAGGAGCGAAAACAACCTTTTGATGTTTATCAATAAGTCCGGGAACACATATGCCAATACCAATAAGCCCATACGGAGATGGAGGCATATGCGTAATAAAATGATGAATCATATCAATTAACATGTCTTTGGTTGTTTCTGGAGAATTGCTTTCTAAATGGTGGTGTTGGTCAAGAATAATCGTGCCTTCAAGATCTGTTAAAATGCCATTCATATAATCCACACCGACATCTATTCCTACAGAATACCCAGCCTTTTTATTAAAAACAAGCATGACGGGTCTTCTCCCGCCATTGGATTGTCCCTGGCCAATTTCAAATACAAGATTTTCTTTCATTAACGTGTTGACCTGTGAGGACACAGTTGATTTATTTAATCCAGTCATTTCTGATAATTTTGCCCTTGAAATAGGTGAATTCTTCAGAATTTCTTTTAATAATAACTTTTGATTTACTTTTTTGACAAAGGTTTGATCAGCGATAGTCACTTCATCCACTCCATTTGTATAGTCTTTCATGTTAGTTTGAGTTTTTAGTATGAGACACCGTTCATAGCTCATCTTGCCATTATTATATCTAATATGTTCATAAAAAACTAAAAAATATTGAAAATACTGAAGAGGTTATATAAGATGAAAATAAGTTAGTTTGTTTAGACGACAAACTAACTTGTAACCGTTTGCAGTCCAGCGGAATTCGAATCAACATGTTTTCAATTTATTTTTTAAGGGGGAAATCACATGGTTCAATCTCATTCTGGTTCAGTTAGTTTTGGAAGCGCAAACAAAGTGGTTTACGAAGGGAAAGGCTCCACTAATCCTTTAGCATTTAAATATTATAATGCTAAAGAGGTAATCGGCGAAAAAACGATGAAAGAGCATTTGCGATTTTCGATTGCCTATTGGCATACATTCACCGCTGACGGCACAGACATGTTTGGGGCTGCTACGATGCAAAGACCATGGGATCACTATAAAGGCATGGATCTAGCGAAGGCAAGGGTAGAAGCAGCGTTTGAGATGTTTGAAAAAGTAGATGCGCCATTTTTTGCTTTCCATGACCGAGATATTGCACCAGAAGGAAGTACGTTAAAAGAGACAAATCAAAACCTGGATATGATTGTGGGCATGATGAAAGACTACATGAAAAATAGTAACGTAAAGTTATTATGGAATACCGCAAACATGTTTACAAATCCCCGTTTCGTTCATGGTGCCGCGACTTCTTGCAATGCAGATGTGTTTGCATATGCTGCAGCACAAGTGAAAAAAGGGTTAGAAACAGCAAAAGAGCTTTGTGCCGAGAATTACGTATTTTGGGGCGGCCGTGAAGGATACGATACATTGTTAAATACCGATTTGAAATTGGAGCTTGATAATTTGGCGAGATTCATGCATATGGCAGTGGATTATGCGAAGGAAATCGGATATACAGGGCAATTTTTGATTGAACCAAAACCAAAAGAGCCAACGACTCATCAATATGATACAGATGCAGCAACAACGATTGCCTTTTTAAAGCAATACGGCTTAGACCATCATTTTAAGTTAAATCTTGAAGCGAATCATGCTACCTTAGCCGGACATACATTCGAGCATGAATTACGCATGGCAAGGGTACATGGCCTGCTTGGCTCTGTTGACGCGAATCAGGGTGATCCTCTTTTGGGCTGGGACACGGATGAATTTCCGACAGATTTATATTCTGCGACATTAGCAATGTATGAAATTCTGCAAAATGGCGGTCTTGGAAGCGGCGGATTAAACTTTGATGCGAAGGTCAGAAGATCTTCTTTTGAGCCTGTTGACTTAATATATGCCCACGTTGCAGGGATGGATGCATTTGCAAAAGGATTGAAAGTCGCCCACAAATTGATTGAAGATCGTGTGTTTGAAGATGTGATTCAACATCGTTACCGCAGCTATACGGAAGGAATTGGTCTCGAAATTACTGAAGGGCGAGCTAACTTCAAAACACTTGAGCAATATGCGCTCAATAATCAATCAATTAAAAACGAATCTGGAAGGCAGGAACGATTAAAAGCGATATTGAACCAATATATTTTAGAAGTATAACAAATGAAAAAGAAGCGCCAGATCCTGACGCAAATAGCGGCGTAGCCAAGTGATCGCTGAATACCCGTCATGATTTCTTTTCTTTTTCTTAGTGTTATGACGGGTCATTTGCATAATTGGGGATTTATTTAGAAAGGAGGAGTGAAAACGTGAAGTATGTCATTGGAATTGATCTTGGAACAAGTGCTGTTAAAACCATTTTAGTGAATCAAAACGGAAAGGTCTGTGCAGAAACGTCCAAACGTTATCCGCTTATCCAAGAGAAGGCGGGATATAGTGAACAAAACCCTGAAGATTGGGTGCAGCAAACCATACGTGCATTGGCTGAATTGGTTTCTATCTCAAACGTTCAACCTAAGGATATTGACGGGATAAGCTTTTCAGGGCAAATGCATGGGTTAGTACTGCTTGGCCAGGATCTGCAGGTGTTGCGTCATGCCATTCTTTGGAATGATACGAGAACGACGCCTCAATGTATCAGGATAACCGAAACATTTGGCGATCATCTGCTTGCCATCACGAAAAATCGTGTGCTGGAAGGGTTTACATTACCGAAAATATTATGGTTGAAGGAACATGAACCTGAACTTTTTAAAAAATCCGCAGTTTTTTTGCTTCCGAAAGACTATGTGAGATTCCGGATGACTGGTGCTCTTCACACCGAATACTCTGATGCAGCAGGCACTTCACTTTTACATATGACCCGCAAGGAGTGGAGCGCTGAGATTTGCGAGCAGTTTGGTATTTCTACAAGTATTTGTCCCCCGCTTGTTGAATCTCATGATTGTGTAGGCTCACTGCTTCCAAACGTTGCGAAGAAGACCGGGCTATTGGAAAAAACAAAAGTGTACGCTGGTGGAGCAGATAATGCTTGCGGTGCGATAGGAGCCGGTATTCTTTCATCAGGAAAAACATTATGCAGTATTGGAACATCAGGAGTTATACTTTCCTGTGAAGAAAATAAAGAAAGAGACTTTAAAGGGAAAGTACACTTTTTTAATCATGGAAAAAAAGACTCTTTTTATGCGATGGGTGTCACGCTTGCTGCAGGATACAGCTTGGACTGGTTTAAAAGAACGTTCGCACCAAACGAATCGTTTGAGCAATTATTACAGGGAGTTGAGACTATTCCGATAGGAGCATATGGACTGCTTTACACTCCTTATTTAGTTGGTGAAAGAACGCCGCATGTTGACTCTTCTATTCGAGGAAGTTTGATCGGAATAGATGCGGCTCACACAAGAGAGCATTTTTTACGGGCGGTAATGGAAGGCGTCACATTCTCTTTACATGAATCCATTGAGTTATTACGTGAAGCGGGAAAGTCAGTTCATACTGTTGTGTCTATTGGCGGAGGAGCGAGAAATGAAACGTGGCTTCAGATGCAGGCTGATATTTTCAATACGAAGGTGATCAAGTTAGAAAATGAACAAGGTCCAGCCTTGGGTGCTGCTATGCTGGCTGCCTTTGGAAGCGGCTGGTTTGAATCTCTTGATGAATGTGCAGAGCAGTTTATTCGTGAGGCTGCTGTATTTTATCCAAAGGAACAAAATGTTCAAAAGTATAAAACACTATTCGATTTGTACAAGAACATTTACACTCAGACAAAGGATCTCAATGCAGATTTGAAACGCTTTCGAAAAAGCTAATAATAAATGGCGAAAAGAAAATGAACTGCTACTTATATCAATGGCCTTTAAAGGCTTAGGGATTACAGGAACAATCAAATAACAAGGATGTAATCTGCTGCCTTCTGTCATTTTGAAAGGTGGTGAGAATAAACGTTACGGTAAGTCCTTAAGACAAAGACACAATCTAATCAAAGAGGAGGAATGCCAAATGAAACAAAAAAGAATGAAATGTTTGTTATCTGTTTTATTTAGTTTCGCGCTGATATTACCTGCATGGTCCGCACAGGCGGCAACTACAATCACCTCCAATCAAACCGGCTCCCAAGATGGCTATGACTATGAGTTGTGGAAGGATTATGGAAACACAAGTATGACGCTCAATAGCGGCGGCGCATTTAGTGCCCAGTGGAATAACATTGGAAATGCGTTATTCCGAAAAGGAAAGAAATTTGATTCAACCAAAACTCATTCACAGCTAGGAAACATATCATTTCATTACAACGCATCCTTCAATCCTGGCGGAAATTCCTATCTCTGTGTGTATGGATGGACGAAGGACCCGCTCGTTGAATACTACATTGTCGATAACTGGGGCACCTATAGACCGACCGGAACACCTAAGGGGACAATTACTGTTGATGGGGGCACATATGACATTTATGAGACCGAGCGAATCAATCAACCTTCCATTATAGGTATCACAACCTTTAAACAATACTGGAGTGTCCGGCAGAATAAGCGAACGAGCGGAACTGTATCTGTCAGCGAACACTTCAAGAAGTGGGAAAGCTTAGGAATGCCAATGGGTAAGATGTATGAGACAGCGCTTACTGTAGAGGGATATCAAAGTAATGGAAGCGCTGATGTAACGTCTAACATCCTGACTATTAGCGGGACAAGCAGATAATCTGTTTCAGTGTTGATTTAAATCCTGATTTGGTATCAGTCAAAACACTTGTAACCCGAAATGTTGTGTGCACAGAAAACACCCCTCACATTAAGGTGCAGGGGTATTTGGCTATAACGATATGGACATGATTTGTGAGCGGAATTGTTTATGGAACTAATCTTCAAAAATTAAAAAAGGGAATCGTCTCAATGCGGTCGATTCCTTGTTACATAAATCAGGAAGACGTTTAAGCAGGGAGATATAAAAAGAGGAATTCGTTTTCAAAATTTGAAGAGCTTGTTGACGTAATTGCGAACTTGTCCTCTTGATAGCATCTCATAACTGTGTCTTGATCTACTGTAAAAAAACAAAAATGCCATTGAAACGTTCCCCTTCAATGCGTTAAAGTATGATTATGAAGACGTTCAATTTATAACCGATGCACACAGTACAAGAGCGGGTCTTGCTGAATGATCATTCAAAAATATTAAAGGAGCAATACAAATGACAATGCAAATTAAAATCAAATATCTAGATGAAACACAAACAAGGATCAGCAAAATTGAGCAAGGAGATTGGATTGATCTTCGAGCAGCTAAAGATGTAACAATTAAAAAAGATGAATTCAAACTTGTCCCATTAGGTGTAGCAATGGAGCTTCCTGAAGGTTACGAAGCGCATGTCGTTCCGCGTTCAAGTACATATAAGAACTTTGGTGTGATTCAAACAAATTCAATGGGTGTTATCGATGAGTCATATAAGGGTGACAACGATTTCTGGTTCTTTCCTGCTTATGCATTACGTGATACAGAAATTAAAAAGGGAGATCGTATTTGTCAGTTTAGGATTATGAAGAAAATGCCAGTAGTAGAATTGGTTGAAGTTGAGCATTTGGACAATGAAAACAGGGGCGGGCTCGGTTCAACAGGAACGAAATAAACTATTATAAAACCTTGGCTGTTTGATGTATGATCTGAACAATGGAGATTACAGCCAAGGTATATATAATCAAATGAAACAATATCAAAATTATTCAATGTTTATTGATGAAGAGTTATTCTTAATATGATAACTCAATTTTTTATGAAATCTCCTTAAGATGTAAAAGAACCAATACCCTATTAAAGTACCTAGGGTATTAAGCATTAAATCATCTACATCAAAGCTTCTGTAAACTGAACCTAAATACACTGAAAACGAAAGCTGTGTTAATTCAATAAACAAAGATATGAAAAAACCTATTAGCAAAATTCTTTTTGCATTATTTAATTTCTTAAATAAAAGAGGAAACAACAAGCCAACAGGCAGTAATAATATTAAATTTCCTCCAATAGATCTAATTACATAAAATTGTAAACCTTCATGATAAACGTCTGCAAAAAAGTGAAATGGGATAAAATTATTTCCTGAAACAAATGGGATATAAGTGTCGTACTTCATATCCCTAATTAAATCAGCATCAATTGGCATAGGGAATAATGTAACACTTATCAAGTTGAAAAAGTAAACAAATAAACAAAAGATAACGAGATGTTTATGGATGGGCAGCCGGCTTTTTTTGTAAAGGACTCGTCTAATGAGTCTATAAAATATAAAGCAAAAATAAAGAGCTATTAAGTACGGCAAGAGAGAAGTTGAGTCTAGCATAAATACACCATAATTTCCTTTTTAATTCATTTTAACATAAATAGGGAAAAGAAGTTGACTCAGGTTTCAATAAAAGAATACTTTTAAAAATTAATGAATAAGGAGGAAAGAGAGAGCATTACCAACAAATAAAGAGCTTTATAAGCCCTATTTTAATGAACAAAAGGCTTAATCAGTTTCAATTAATACAACGACAAAATCTTCAAAGTGCTCGAATTTTCTTATAAGGTTGCTGCAAATTTAATGTATCATAGTAAGCAAGATTGGAGATAAGAATGTTAAAATAAGCACAGAAAGATTTCAGATTAAAGATTGGATAAAGGAAGGTTTTATGACTCAATTCGATAAACAATACAACTCAATTATAAAGGACATTATGACGAATGGAATCTCAGACGAAGAATTTCATGTAAGAACGAAGTGGGACTCAGATGGAACACCGGCTCACACACTAAGTGTCATCAGTAAGCAAATGAGATTCGACAACTCGGAAGTTCCGATTTTAACGACAAAAAAGGTTGCTTGGAAAACAGCCATTAAAGAATTGCTTTGGATTTGGCAGCTAAAATCGAACGATGTTAATGAATTAAACAAGATGGGCGTACATATTTGGGATCAGTGGAAACAAGAAGATGGCACCATTGGACATGCATATGGATTTCAGCTGGGGAAGAAAAACAGAAATCTTAATGGAGAAAAAATGGATCAGGTTGATTATCTTCTACATCAATTGAAGAACAATCCATCTTCACGGAGACACATTACGATGCTGTGGAATCCAGATGAATTAGACTCAATGGCCTTAACGCCATGTGTGTACGAAACTCAATGGTATGTTAAGCAAGGTAAGATCCACCTCGAGGTAAGAGCGCGAAGCAATGACATGGCCTTGGGGAATCCATTCAATGTATTCCAGTATAATGTGTTGCAGCGCATGGTAGCTCAGGTTACTGGTTATGAGCTTGGTGAATATATTTTTAACATTGGGGATTGCCATGTATACACACGTCATATAGACAACTTGAAAATTCAAATGGAAAGAGAACAGTTCGAAGCACCTGAATTATGGATCAATCCTGAAGTCAAAGATTTTTATGACTTTACCATAGATGATTTCAAGTTAATCAGCTATAAACACGGGGACAAGCTTTCATTTGAGGTAGCGGTTTAATGCTGCCTCTTTTTTATTAAACGGTGATATGATCGAAAGATGGTGTTATATCAGATTGAAGAAGGTAAAGAATTGCGGTGGGCTGCTGAGAGAATGACACGAACAATTCCTCTTAAGAGATGAAAACTACGCCGCAGGCCATTTAGGATGAGGGTGAAGAAGACCCTCTTCACTCTGCGGCGATTGATTTATTCAGTAGTTTTTCAAATGAAAATAATGACAATAAAAAATGATATCAAGAACAAGGCCAACAATTAAACAGAATAGGATGATATTTAAGTAACGTTTCTTTTTTTTTGTTGTTATTTTTACACAAATCAGTTACACCTCTGGATAAAATTTAAATAGAAAATCATACCATGAAAAATTGTGGTAGTACAAGGTTGAAGTGATCAGGTGTTGAGAAGGCGAGAGAAGCTGTTAGGGGTTGGGAGAGAAGGGTCACTTCTTTTAGTCGGTTGTAGCATAAATAAAGAATCGACTTAAGGGGCGAGACTTTTGTGGGGGCAGGTTAAAGAATGTGGAGAAAAGCTAAATCAAGATGACTGGCGCGGGGAATATGTTCTTAATAAAAAAGATCAGCTTAAATAGCTAATCTTTTTTATTAAGAAGAAAATATCCTAATTTTGAAACTAGATACAAAGTAAAAGCGATCATAATTGTTCGAGATATCACAACTCCATGAATGGCTAAATCATAACCAGCAGGTATCAAGGCGTTTGTATTAAACATAAAATACATTGATACTAGAAGAGCAATAACTACTAATATTATTCCGATAAGATTTGTTTTTGCGTATTTCATACAAATTCCACCCTACATGACATGATAGCTTTTTATAAAAAGAATATTCTGATAATTATATTTATAAAAAGAAGCCAAGGATAAGCTTTCATATATTTATATTGAAGTAAAAGAATAAGTAATTAAAATCATACTAAAGATATTGTGAAATTTCAACCGCGAGTGCGATACAAATACTTAGGCTCATTGCCGATGACCATGAATATGTTTTTAATCCCTCTTTAACACTCACCGAAAGAAAACAAACCTGCTAACATTGGAAATTATGTTGAAAAGCTAATCACATTAATATAAACTAACTAAACTATGTACTAAATTTTCAATGCACAGCAAGATTTAGTTAGTAAGGCAATTTTCATTTTACATCAACATACCTTAAAAAAACCCGGCATCTGCCGGGGGAAAACTGTAAACGAGGAGCTGGAAATAGAGTTTAGTGATGTTTCTTTTCCTTTTTATACTCTACAACATAATCATAGTCTTTTTTGTCGTGGTCATAATATTTTTTATCATAGTCGTCATGTTTTTTGTCATAATCATCATGTTTTTTATCATAGTCTTTTTTCTCGTATTCGTAATACTTCTTATAATACGTTTTTTTGACCGTATAAAACTCTTCTTTATATTTTTTGTAATAACCCATATTTACTCCTCCTTTTATTGTTAATACGCTTTATTATATGGCGAATAGATTATACGGCTTGGACAGTTAATATCGTTAAAGGAAAAAAGGGCTGTCCAAATCATAGAAAAAAGAAAGATGATACAAAAATAAGTCAAAACAAAGAGCCGATTATTCATCAGCTCAAATCAACTATCTTATATCTGTTTGTCTGCTGTATGTCTGATTACGCAGGTAAATCAAAAACCACAAGCATAAATAAGGCGGTCAGCAGAGGTGAATATGCAAAAGAGAGAGCACCCTATCCTTTAATAACCTTTGGCAGGCGTTCATTGACAATGACTGTCCAGCCTCCATCCATCTTTTCATGAATGACTGAGCTTTTCTCATTTGCTTTACCGATAATGTCATTTGGCTCCTTCCAGCCGCCGTGAATAAGGGTAAACCTGGTCTTTTCTCCCAAGTCTTCTAATTGAAAGGTAACGACCCATCCAGCTGTATCCCATGCAAAAGAAAGTTCATCGGGCGCTTGAACAGTCAAAACTTTACATGCAGACGGTCCAAACGGTGATTGTAAGTGGAATTCTTGTCTTTCCTTCAACTGAAAGTCATTGGGCATAAACCACTTGGCAATGCCTTCTGAAGTGGAGACTGTCTCCCAGACTTTTTGAATAGGTGCCTCAAGAGTAATGCTTTTCGTAATATCCGGTAATGAATTTTCATTGTTATGGTCCATTTTGTTTCCCTCTTGACATAAGATTATTTTTCATTTGAATCATATAATACATTATGTAATCATGTCCATAGCACGCCTTATTTATAATCTGTTGATGAATATTGGCTAAAGTGTGGCCTGTGAAAGAGGCTTGCAGAAAAAACATACAATGAGAGAGTATAAAGTGTCTATTTCGTTTTTGTTTCAGGAGGTTATATTTTTAGTTTAAAATCTAAAAGAGGAGGTAGTTTTATGCTAGGAAAAATCAAAGCAGCCATTGATAACAGTCCAGGAAAGCCGGCTAAAATTGTCGTCAGTGAAAAAGCGTTTCAGCAATTGAAGGAAGAAATGCGCTTTGTTTATGTTTCCAAACCAAAAACGATAATGGGAATACCTGTGGAGATGTCAGATCAGACAGAAAGCTTTAAGCTGGAATTTTAGCAGGATATGCGTGCGTTATTTATGTTATCTTCCTGCGTTTTTGCGGATTTTAAGTGCCTTTCCCCATTGGAATGTCTCTTTAACCTAAAGGGGATCGTGCTTTTCAACATTTTATTTTCAGGTTTGGACAGGTGCGATCTTGAATAGCCTTTTAGAATCTATCTCCTTGGATGATTGTAATCACCGGTCTGATTGGCGGTTTTGCGGTGAAGTTTCTGGACATTGACTTCTATAAAGTGAAAACAATTCCGCAAAGGAGAAAATAAGAAAAAGTTAAAAATCATGAAACCGAATAAAAATGCGCGAGCCAAAAAAGGCAAGTGCGTTTTTTTTCGGTTTTATATGGGAAATGGGAAAAAGGGGTGCATTTACTTTTTATAAATTCAAAAATGTGAAGAACAGCGCCCGGGCTAATGGTATATAATATTTTGAATGTAACAAAAATTTAACAAGGAGGACGAGAAATTCGTGCTAAAGCCTCAAAGAATTCGACAGCCCGTTGATTTGGACTTAGGGGCGGAGTAGATGAAACCGACCAAAGTATCCCTGCTCCGCCGTTTGCTCCATTCCTTGAAGCAAGTTGATTGTAACATAGTCAAACGTTTTCCATCAACTTGTAAAATTGTGAAATTATTGTTAATTTTCATGGTATTCGTTCCGATTTCTCCAATATATGCTAAAGATATATATCAGAATTTTGAGACATTAAAAAACAATGAAGATCCTGCGAATTACAGCATTGTGACGAAAGAAACAAGAAGCGCTGTTCTAGTTTTAGCGATTCATGGAGGAGGTATCGAAGGCGGGACAAGTGAAGTAGCGAAAGAATTAAGCAATCAGTACTCGATGTATTTATTCGAAGGATTAAAATCGTCAGGAAATTCAATTTTGCATATTACGAGCACACAATTTGATGAGCCTCGGGCTCTGAAAATGACGGAAAGTCATGAATATGTCATTTCATTGCACGGATATGCAGAAGAAGATCAACAAATCGAAGTTGGCGGTACAGATCGCGTGAGAGCGGCAGATTTAATTGAGAAACTGCAAAACGCAGGTTTTCCTGCTGTGTTGCTTAATAAAGATCATCCGCGTGCAGGTGTCAGTCCGAATAACATTGCAAATCAATCAAAAACAGGTTTGAGCATCCAGTTAGAAATGAGCACAGGTTTTAGACAATCTTTGTTCGGAGTGTTTTCTTTAAAGGATAGATCTATTACCCAAAATGAGAGGTTTTATATTTTTACAAAAGTGTTATCCCATTTTATCAAAAATAGCTATTGAAAAATAGGAGGTACTAAGCCTCCTATTTTTCCTGCTTCTCATTCGTAACCTCAGGAAACAGCTCGTCTGCAGCTTCTGTTTGATACTGTAGTGTATGATCTTTGGCTGATAGTTCATTTCGAAAGGTTTCATCCAGCACATTTTTTAGCAAATATCGATGAAAAAAGTATTCAAACACAGTTAGACAAGCAGCGGAAAGCAGAGCAGCTGCAAATGGCGGGAAGTCGTTTCTTGTTTGGGTTAAAACAAAGACCCAAAGAATAACAAATGAAAGCCCAAAGTCCGCCAATGAAGCTGAAATATTGTTTGTTCTTGGAAGAACGAGCATATCACCGGATAGATAGGAAACAAAACCTAAGAAAAGTGCAATAAACATTACACTCAAAAAGGGCGCGTGGTAGACTCTGTCCAAAATCAAATATAAAAGGGCGAGAGTGAAAGCAATCTTTGAAGCAAGTGCAATGATATGTTTCATTTGACCACCTAAATTGTGTTATTTGTGAAAAAAGCATTAACAGTAAACAAATGATAAAAAACACAAGTCATAGAATTCAAACCGATAAAAGTTCATCGCTGTTACATTCTATATTTTAAACAATCTGTTTTTGTTTACACTGGTATTTTTTGCTGGCTGCATGAAATTTTCTTAAAAAACGATATACAAGGATATGTTTCAAAGGGGGGAAGGGATTAATCACTTGTTATTTTCAATTTCTCATTTGGATACATCCCGAGAAATGACATGAAGGCATCTTATCCCCATATTGTATTTACTATTGAAGATCATGTGCTTGCAGAATTATAAGTATAATATCATGTGAATATTTTGCCTAGCAGAGAACGAGATGAACGCGATTGAAAATCGATTGATTTTACTGGTCCTGGACCCACAGATGTGAATCCTTCAAGGCAAGCTCCGTTATTAATAAAGAGGAAAAAGCGCTATTGAAACAGCATCTGTAGAACATATTTATAAATATTCTGTATGATAAAGAAGTTTTGCTGTATTTTTTGGGCTGTGGTTTATGATCTTGGGAGCCGCTATTTGTTCAGAAAAGATTACACTTTAGCGATTTACCTGACACTAAGTACGAAGTAATTTAGCAGGAGCAGGTTTAATTTTAGCGCTCAGGATTAGGTTTCTGTGTTTGCAGAAAAGTATTCAAAAACTGCACAATTGTGCGGATAAAAGGGCAGTTATGGTATACAGTATGTTTATTTTGTCTTGAGCTCACACTGATAAAGAGAAGAGAGCTGTTTTTTCAGGGGATTTGAACAAAAATTACTGTGTACTAAATCTTCATTGTAATATCATTTCCGCGCCCCTCACATAAACATAAAACAACGTTATTCCACGATCTAAGAGTATGAAACATTTTTAAGGAAATCACGTCTAATGTTTTAAACAGACCGTATTCTAATGAAAGTTTCCTTAAGGAAAAAAATTTTCTTGACTTCAACAATTATTTGGAGGATAATTGTGGTGTAAACATGATGTTCTTTTTCCTCCTTTTCAGGCTCGCACCCAAAAATCAGGGCGAGCCTGCTTTTTTGCATAAAAACCCCCTCTCCGTAAAGGAAGAGGGGGTTTTCGCGTACATAATAGATCAATAGATTAATGGACAGTTCTGAATACGCCAATTACTTTTCCTAAAATGCTGACATTCTGCAAGATGATAGGTTCCATCGTTGGGTTTTCAGGCTGTAAACGAATGTGAGTATCCTCTTTATAGAAACGTTTTACTGTAGCTTCATCATCTTCTGTCATCGCAACTACAATTTCCCCGTTGAATGCTGTATTTTGCTGTTTAACGATGACATAATCTTTATCGAGAATACCAGCATCAACCATACTGTCCCCCATAATCTCCAGCATAAACACATGCTCGTCCGGAGGGACCATACGGTCAGGAAGCGGAAAATATTCTTCGATATTTTCTACTGCTGTAATAGGAGATCCCGCCGTGACTTTCCCGATGACAGGCACATTAACGACCTGACTTTGGGGAATGTCCACTTCTTCATCAAGTATTTCTATTGCTCTTGGTTTTGTCGGATCTCGTCTGATCAGCCCTTTTGTTTCTAAACGGGCCAAATGGCCGTGGACAGTTGAACTGGACGCAAGCCCAACAGCCTCTCCGATCTCTCTCACGGAAGGCGGATATCCTTTTGATTTAACCTCTGCTTTAATAAAACGGAGGATATCAAGTTGCCTTTTTGATAGCTTCGTCATTTTTCGCACCTCAAAACGTCGATTTTAAGAAGATTATAGCATGATTTTCCTTACAGTACAAACATAGGTTCGAAAAAACAATTGACAGAAACATTTGTTCGTATATACTGGAATTATAAAAGCGAACAAACATTCCTATTGGGGGTTATCATAATGAATAAAGAATCTATTATTTTTGTCGGTCTGTTCACACTGATTTTGAGCGCGGTTATCCTATTGCTGTCATATACGAGTGGCGGTCAGGAGCTTAATCAGTATGTTAAAATAGAAGTCCAGCAAGGCGATACACTTTGGTCAATTGCTGATCAGGTATCAGATTCAAAAAAGATAAATAAAAATGATTTTATTGAATGGGTAGCTGATAAAAATCATCTTCAGACATCTGATATCCAGCCGGGAGATGAGTTGGTTATTCCATTGAAAAAGAAGCACCAAGATGCATATGAATTGGCAATTGTAAGATAGAAAGGAAAGATAGAAAAAATGAAAGCACTCATTTATGCCCGTGTGAGCACAAATAAAGAACAGCAGGAGACTTCATTAAAACGGCAGGTGGAGGAGCTTACAGCCATTGCAGCCGAAAACGGCATGGAAGTCGTCAAAGTGATTTCTGAAAAAGCCAGCGGATATGAAATGGATCGGGACGGTGTATTTGAGCTGCTTGATGAGATCAAGAATATTGAAATTGATGTCATTTTAATTCAGGATGAGACAAGGCTTGGGCGAGGCAATGCGAAAATTGCATTGCTTCATTGTATTTACAGAGAAGGTGTGAAAGTCTATACAACGGCTCATAGAGGGGAATTGGAGCTTTCGGAGGCTGACTCGATGGTACTGGAGATCGTAAGCATTGTGGAAGAATATCAGCGGAAAATTCACAATATGAAAATTAAGCGGGGAATGAAGCGTGCAGTTAAAAACGGTTTTAAACCGCAAAAAAACCTAAAAAACCAACATGAAAACAGTGGGAAAGAAAGAATAGAGGTTCCCATATCAGAGATCGTCCGCTTAAGGGCGAATAAACTGACGTTCGCAGAAATTGCGGCGACGCTAAGAGGGTTTGGCTATGATGTATCTAAAGCGACCGTCCACAGGCGTTTTCAGGAATACACAGAGAATGCCGAGACAGCCGAATGAATCAGTTGTAAAACTCTTTTTGATCTAGTACTATATAGACAAAATGCAATAAAGGAGTTTAACATGATTTCAAACGCGAAAATTGCCAGAATTAATGAACTTGCTGCCAAAGCCAAAGCTGGCGTGATAACAGAAGAAGAAAAAGCTGAACAGCAAAAACTCCGTCAAGAGTATCTGAAGGGTTTTCGTTCTTCTATGAAAAACACGTTAAAAAGTGTAAAAATCATTGACCCAGAAGGCAATGATGTAACACCTGAAAAGCTAAAAAAAGAACAAAAAAATAACAAACTTCATTAATATAAGAGGAATACGGAAATATCGTATTCCTCTTTTGCCTATACTATAGCTAAAACTCTCTTATGACAAAATTCAACAAGTTTCTCTCAAATTTAAGCTGAAACAGTTGAGAAAAAGTCGTCAGACATTTATGATGAAAGGGTACAACATATAAGGAAGGGGATTTTTATGGATACAATTGAAAAGAAATCAGTTGCTACCATTCGTACACTGTCAATAGACGCAATTGAAAAAGCGAATTCTGGTCACCCAGGGATGCCAATGGGAGCCGCTCCTATGGCATACACGCTGTGGACAAAATTTATGAATGTAAGCCCGGCAAACCCTAGCTGGTTTAACCGAGACCGTTTTGTTTTATCTGCTGGACATGGATCAGCACTTTTATATAGCATGCTTCATTTAAGCGGGTTTGATCTTAGCATTGAAGATCTTAAGGGATTCCGCCAGTGGGGCAGCAAAACACCTGGACATCCGGAATTCGGACATACTGCCGGTGTTGATGCAACAACAGGTCCGCTTGGACAAGGGATTGCCATGGCAGTCGGAATGGCTATCGCTGAACGCCATTTAGCGGAAACTTACAACCGTGACTCATTTAACGTAGTCGATCATTATACATACAGTATTTGCGGTGATGGTGACTTAATGGAAGGTATTTCTTCCGAAGCCGCTTCACTCGCAGGACATCTTCAGCTTGGCCGTCTGGTCGTATTATACGATTCTAACGACATCTCACTCGATGGAGATCTCGACCGCTCCTTCTCTGAGAACGTGAAACAGCGTTTTGAAGCAATGAATTGGGAAGTCCTTTATGTTGAGGATGGAAACAACATTGCAGAATTAACAGCAGCTATCGAAAAAGCACGTCAAAATGAAAAAAAACCTACATTAATTGAAGTGAAAACGACAATTGGTTTTGGTTCACCTAACCGTGCCGGCACTTCTGGTGTTCACGGGGCACCGCTTGGTAAAGAAGAAAGCAAGTTAACAAAAGAAGCTTATGCGTGGACATATGAAGAAGATTTCTATGTTCCGTCAGAGGTATATGAGCATTTTGCTGCAGCAGTTAAAGAATCAGGAGAGAAAAAGGAACAGGAATGGAACACCCAATTCTCTAAATATAAAGAAATTTATCCTGAACTTGCAGAACAGCTTGAACTGGCAATTAAAGGAGAGCTTCCGAAGGACTGGGATCAAGAGGTTCCTGTTTATGAAAAAGGAAGCAGCTTGGCATCTCGTGCATCTTCCGGAGAAGTTCTCAACGGGCTTGCGCAAAAAATACCTTTTTTTGTCGGAGGATCTGCTGACCTAGCCGGATCAAACAAAACAACAATTAAAAATACAGGTGACTTTACACCGGTTGATTACTCAGGTAAAAACTTCTGGTTCGGTGTTCGTGAATTTGCAATGGGTGCAGCCTTAAATGGTATGGCGCTTCATGGCGGACTTCGTGTATTTGGCGGAACTTTCTTTGTCTTCTCTGACTACCTGCGTCCGGCGATTCGCCTTGCAGCATTAATGGGTCTTCCTGTCACTTATGTGTTTACACATGACAGTATTGCAGTAGGTGAAGATGGCCCGACCCATGAGCCTGTCGAACAGCTTGCTTCACTTCGGGCGATGCCTAACCTTTCCTTAATCCGCCCTGCAGACGGCAATGAAACAGCGGCGGCATGGAAGATGGCAGTGCAAAGCACTGATCAGCCAACAGCGCTGGTATTAACACGCCAAAATCTTCCTACGATCGACCAAACAGCGGAAGAAGCATTGACGGGAGTAGAAAAAGGTGCATATGTCGTTTCTGCATCTAAAAACGAAACACCTGACGCTCTTCTCATCGCTTCAGGCTCTGAGGTAGGTCTTGCGGTGGAAGCGCAGGCTGAATTAGCAAAAGAAAATATCGATGTTTCTGTTGTCAGCATGCCTTCAATGGATCGTTTCGATAAACAATCTGACGAATATAAAAACACTGTCCTCCCTGCGGATGTGAGAAAACGTCTTGCGATTGAGATGGGCGCATCATTTGGATGGGGCAAATACACAGGCCTTGAAGGAGATGTGCTCGGTATCGACCGATTCGGCGCATCTGCTTCTGGCGACACCGTCATCAAGGAATATGGCTTCACAGTACCAAATGTAGTGAGCCGAGTGAAAGCATTACTCAATAACTAAAGATTTTTTAAAGAGGATGAGTCAAATCATCCTCTTTTTCTTGTTTATCCGACAAAAATAGTATTGGCTGTTTAACAGTAATAGACAATTCTTTCTTTTCTTCTTTTGTATAATAGAGAGCATATGAAATGCTGCTGGAAAAGGGGATGAAAAGATGGAACGTCACTACTACACGTACCTGATAAAAGAGGAGTTTGCTAATCACTATTTCGGACGGGAATCGGTTATGTTTGAGCTGTTTCAAGACTATCATTGGACAAGCCTGACAAAACAGCAGTATGAAATGACAGAAAAACAGATTCAATATGTTACACAACCAATCCCAATTTTACATATGCATCAGAGGCTAAAAATGAATTTAAACAAAACGGATTACAGGCAGCTGGATTATATTTATAGATTAGCCCTGCCTAAGGCAAAAGGCCACGCGACGTTTATAATGAAGGAAAACATGATAGAAATTGTGGCTTCGGGTGATTACGCGGCAGAAACCATTTTCTTTGAAGTATTGAGAAAAGTAAGCCCTTGCTTTCTGGCTATGGATTTCAGTTCGAAGCGTTATGGATGGCTAAATCCAGTGAAGGTAAGAAATTTTGTCTAAAACCGAAGAAAAAGAGATGTAAATGTTGTATAATAGCTTTTGGTTTAGTACACTTTAAACTAGACAACATGAAGGAGGAAATAAAATGACTTTATGGGTTGGCATCCTAGTGGGCGTTGTTGCATTGCTCGTAGGTGTTGCACTCGGGTTTTTTATTGCTCGTAAATATATGATGAGCTATCTCAAAAAGAATCCGCCTATTAATGAACAAATGTTACGCATGATGATGATGCAAATGGGAATGAAACCTTCTCAAAAGAAAATCAATCAAATGATGAAAGCCATGAATAATCAAGCGAAATAATACGTAAAGATTATGATATAGAGAAACATGGTTATAAAATAAAAAACCCTTATACGGGTTTTTTATTTTGTCATCATTCATCACCCGCTACTGCTCGAAGGCGCTGCTTTTGATATTGTATGAGAAGATGGTCAAGCTCCTGACTGAGCTCTATCGTAATATGTGATGTCGTTCCGTTCGCCATGACAATTTGCAGCAGCTCTGCTCTTTTTTTTTCAATTTCATTTAATAGATGCTCTCTAATCACAGGGATGTATCCTTTCATACATAGATCTTAAAAGTGAATATTTATATTATATCCATAATTATACTAATTTTCAAATGAGAAGGAGTACAATATCTCAATGTCAAATTAAATTATATAAGTTTTTTTGAAAAATAGAAATCCTTCAAGGGAAAGTGTTAAAAAAATGAAATGATTTTGTCATAACTTGAAGGATTTTCAAATTTTGAAGGGATGATGATATGGGCGACATCAATTATTTTTTGACATTCGGAGCTGGATTTTTATCCTTTATTTCGCCTTGCTGCCTGCCGCTTTACCCTGCTTTCTTGTCATATATTACAGGGGTTAGCTTGGATGATGTGAAAACAGAAAAGCTGCTGCTGCAAAAAAGAAGCTTGCTTCATACTTTGTGTTTTTTGCTCGGCTTTTCCATCATTTTTATCGCTTTAGGCTATGGAACATCTTTTATTGGCAGCCTGTTTAGGGATTATCATGATGCGATTCGGCAAATTGGTGCGTTGTTTATTATTTTATTCGGTTTCATTACACTTGGCGTGTTTCGGCCTGAGATGATGATGAAAGAGCGGAGAATCCATTTTAAGCATAAACCAAGCGGGTTTTTAGGCTCCATCTTAATCGGGATGGCATTTGCGGCAGGTTGGACACCGTGTACCGGTCCGATATTAGGTGCTGTTATCACACTTGCAGCTACTAATTCTGGATCAGCAATACCGTACATGATATTATATGTACTCGGTTTTGCTCTTCCGTTTCTATTATTGTCTTTCTTCATGACAAAGCTGAAATGGATAAGAAAGAACCAGCTTTTGATCATGAAAGCAGGCGGCGTTTTGATGATCATGATTGGTGTGCTGTTATTTTTTGATTGGATGAGCCTGATCATTATTTTGTTGTCAGATCTTTTTGGAGGGTTTACTGGTTTTTGACGGTGAATTCTTTTTCGTATTGCTAATAGTCCTTTTGTTTTTCGGCACAACAAGCCTATTATCTATGGAAATCGACTGCTGGAGGGGAATATGACAAGAGTTTTAGTTGTGGATGACGCCAAGTTCATGAGGGTGAAAATCAGAGAGATCTTAGAAAAGGCAAAATACATAATCGCAGGTGAAGCTGAGGATGGTGAACAAGCCGCAGACCTGTATAAAAAATTGCGGCCTGACATTGTAATACTGGATATTACAATGCCGGTGAAAAATGGCATTAAGGCACTGCACGATATTTTAGCTTTTGATCCTAAAGCGAAGGTGATCATGTGCACCGCCATGCGCCAGCAAAGAATTGTAACAGAAGCGATTGAGCTGGGAGCAAAGGATTTCATTGTGAAGCCATTTGAGGAAACAAAAGTGTTAGAAGCTGTGAGCCGCGTTATGGGGAATGAAAGTCATTTCTTTTGAAAATGGTTTTTTTTATTGTTTTGGAGTATAGTATATAGTGTCAACACTCCGAGAAACAAAGGAATGATATGTATGATGATAATAGTTTCATCGATTATTGCTGTGTTAATGGCTGTATCTGTGATGGTGGTCAGAATAAAGTCCTCTGACAAGCCTGTTTCGCCGAAAAAAATCATTCTTCCGCCGATTTTTATGAGTACGGGAGCGTTAATGTTTGTATTTCCGGTCTTTTGGGTCACTGGTGCAGAGTTTTTAGAATCAATCACTTTAGGCGTGGTTTTCTCTATTTTTCTCATTAAAACCTCTAAGTTTGAAATTAAAAATAATGAAATTTACATGAAGCGCTCTAAAGCATTTGTTTTTATATTAGTCGGTCTTTTGGTGATCCGCATTGTGATGAAATCGATCTTAAGTACATCAATCGATTACGGTGCACTGAGCGGAATGTTTTGGATCTTGGCTTTCGGTATGATTGTGCCGTGGAGAATCGCTATGTATTTATCATATCGAAAACTTAATAACGAGCTGCAGTCATCTAATATTCAAATGAATTAAAAAACCTTTCCCCTTATCAGGAAAGGTTTTTTATTTAAGAAGGGTCTGATAAGGCTCTAGATCGATTTTTTTGTCGCGCAGATGCCTTTTTAAAAAGGTATGGTCTCTTTTAGGAGTTGCGAGAATATAGCCTCTGATTATCAGTTGCTGATCAATCTTTGACACCTTTTCTTTTAATGCCAGTTCACCGATTTTACCTGCGATTTTTGCTTTAGCTGCATCTCTGAAAAGCTCTGGAACCGGGGAAACCAATTCATTTAGAAATTGTTTGTTTTCAATACTCCACAAATGCTTGCTGCTTTCAATATAGTAATCCTGCCAATCAAGCTCTGACCTGCCGTCTTCTTTCGGTAAACGCTTTAAAAATTTTCGAAACATAAAAAAACCGCCGATTGATAATAAGACAACCATCGTGATCACCCAAAATAGAATAAACCACAAAAACCATCCTTCCAGCATCAATCATTCCCCCTTATTCTAACCATATTGTAAACGAAGAAAGAATAGAAGAACACAGTAAAAAAGAATAGAAAAAAATGATAGATGTCTAGTCAAAAGAGATAATAGATCATATTCTATTGTATAGTGAATCTGCTATTTGGCCATGGGAGAGTCACTAGAGGGTATTTGACGATAAATGGACGGAAAAAAGTCACTTTCATAATAGGGGATGAAAGTGACTTTTTATGTTAGTTGAGTGGAAATTGAAGAGAAAAAGAAGAACCATCTTCTGTTTCTTTATTAACGGCAACTGTGAGTATTTGATTTTCACATTCAGTTTGAATGTTTTTATCATTAAAATAAAAAGGAAGCATCATTTGTTTTTCAAAAGTCTGCCCTGACGATTTAACTGTTAAGATGAACTTGCATCCAGACAGGGTAACCGTAACTTGTGTCGGCTGCAAAAAAACCAGATCTGCTTCAATAATATACTGCTGACTTGTTTCATATAAATCAATAGGCAATGTTTCATCGTACCAGGCGAAAGGGTCTTCAAAAAATTGCCGAAGCCATTCATCCATACTATCGAAATCATTATCATTGGCATCATTACGTTTTGAATGGGTCATGGAAGCATTCCTCCGCATATCAGCCTTGCTTTACATCATATGCGGAATATCAGAAATGGGTGAGCGCATAAAAAAACAGACACTAAGGCCTGCTTTTCTTACATATCATGGCTTGAATTATGTTTTTGTCTGGTGTGGTTTCGATTTTTCACTTTTTTGCTGCCGCTGAGAGGCTCCGGCTGACCCGGATTGTGTCCTTTAGGTGCATTTTTATGCATATCTTTACTTGTATTTTTATTGGTCATAATATGAGAACCTCCTTAAATGGCTCGGGAATTATTGATTGGTTTTTCTTTTTTTATTATTTTGGCGTTCGGCTTCAGTCAGTACAAGCTGGTCGTTTTCGATATAGCCGGCGCCTTTGCCTTGGCTTTTCGCGTCATTCATTCCGTTAATGACATGATTTGCTTTTCTTTTGACCATCATTATCACCTCAATCATAATATGGCTCCTTTTGCGACGTAATATGAGAGAGTATAAACAGTAATAATTACCGTTATATTTTTCTGATAAGACAAACTTATTGTATTTAATAAAAACATTGATATTTACTTATGTATGATTTTGCTTTAATATGAAATTGTGAGAAAATTGTGATGGAATTTATGTTCATCTGAGAATGATCTGATCTGAAGGGGGATTTTGGAGAATGACCAACG
Source organism: Bacillus sp. SKDU12 (assembly GCF_010093085.1). Taxonomy (GTDB): domain Bacteria; phylum Bacillota; class Bacilli; order Bacillales; family Bacillaceae; genus Bacillus; species Bacillus mexicanus. Next base: position 562,154 of record NZ_MSRC01000003.1, read on the forward strand.
AGCAAAAAACGATAGCGAAAGACGTTTTCCAAGCGAGAAAAACGTTTACTACAAATGGAAAAACCTATCATTACTACTCTTTAAAGACATTAGAAGATGCAGGTGTCGGAAAGGTATCGAAACTTCCTTATTCCATTAAAGTTCTTTTAGAATCTGTATTGCGTCAAGTTGACGGATTCGTCATCAAAAAAGAACACGTGGAAAACTTGGCAAAATGGGGAACTGCCGAATTAAAGGAAATCGATGTTCCGTTTAAACCGTCTCGTGTTATTTTACAAGACTTCACAGGAGTTCCAGCAGTAGTAGACCTTGCCTCACTGCGTAAAGCGATGGCAGCTGTCGGCGGAGATCCTGATAAAATTAACCCTGAAATTCCTGTTGATCTCGTTATCGACCACTCTGTTCAGGTTGATAAAGCGGGTACAGAAGATGCATTAGCGATTAATATGGACTTGGAATTCGAAAGAAATGCAGAGCGCTACAAGTTTTTAAGCTGGGCAAAGAAAGCGTTTAACAATTATCAGGCAGTGCCGCCTGCAACAGGTATCGTACACCAGGTAAATCTGGAGTTTCTGGCAAGTGTCGTCCATGCCATTGAAGAAGATGGCGAGCTTGTAACGTATCCTGATACGCTTGTCGGAACGGACTCCCATACAACAATGATTAACGGCATCGGCGTTCTTGGCTGGGGTGTCGGCGGAATTGAAGCTGAAGCAGGGATGCTTGGACAGCCTTCTTACTTCCCAGTTCCTGAAGTAATTGGCGCCAGACTTGTCGGCAAGCTTCCGAATGGAACAACAGCTACGGACTTGGCGTTAAAAGTGACACAGGTATTGCGTGAAAAAGGCGTTGTCGGCAAGTTTGTTGAATTCTTTGGGCCAGGAGTGGCTGAACTGCCGCTTGCAGATCGTGCAACTATTGCGAACATGGCTCCGGAATACGGCGCTACATGCGGATTTTTCCCAGTAGATGAAGAGGCGCTTAATTACTTGCGTCTGACAGGCCGTGATCCAGAACATATTGATGTGGTAGAAGCATACTGCAGAAGCAATGGATTATTCTACACGCCAGATGCGGAAGACCCTCAATTTACTGATGTGGTTGAAATTGATTTGTCTCAAATTGAAGCAAACTTATCAGGGCCAAAACGCCCTCAGGATTTGATACCTCTTTCCGCTATGCAAGAAACATTTAAAAAACATTTGGTCAGCCCTGCTGGTAACCAAGGATTCGGTTTACAGCCAGAAGAAGAAGAAAAAGAAATTAAATTTAAACTTCTTAATGGCGAAGAAACCGTGATGAAAACAGGGGCGATTGCCATTGCTGCGATTACAAGCTGTACGAATACCTCTAATCCGCACGTGCTGATCGGAGCCGGGCTCGTAGCGAAAAAAGCAGTAGAGCTAGGGCTTAAAGTGCCTAATTACGTGAAAACGTCACTTGCACCGGGTTCTAAAGTCGTTACAGGATATCTTGTGAATTCAGGTCTGCTTCCATACATGAAAGAGCTTGGTTTTAACCTTGTTGGGTACGGATGTACAACATGTATCGGAAACTCAGGTCCGCTTTCACCAGAAATTGAAGAAGCAGTTGCAAAAAATGACCTTTTGATTACATCAGTCCTTTCTGGAAACCGTAACTTTGAAGGTCGTATTCACCCGCTTGTTAAAGGAAACTATCTTGCTTCTCCGCCGCTTGTTGTGGCATATGCACTGGCTGGAACGGTGAATATTAACTTAAAAACCGATCCGATTGGTGTGGGCAAGGATGGTCAGAATATTTACTTTAACGATATTTGGCCGTCAATGGATGAAATCAATTCACTTGTTAAGCAAACTGTTACACCTGAGCTCTTCCGCAAAGAGTATGAAACGGTATTTGATGATAACGAGCGCTGGAATAAGATTGAAACAACGGATGAAGCACTGTATAAATGGGATAACGAATCAACTTACATTCAAAATCCGCCATTCTTCGAAGAAATGTCTGTTGAACCAGGAAAAGTTGAGCCATTAAAAGGTCTGCGTGTTGTCGGTAAGTTTGGCGATTCAGTCACTACTGACCATATCTCTCCAGCTGGGGCGATCGGAAAAGACACGCCTGCCGGAAAGTACCTGCAAGAAAAAGGCGTTTCCCCTCGCAACTTTAACTCTTACGGTTCCCGCCGCGGAAACCATGAAGTGATGATGAGAGGAACGTTTGCAAATATCCGTATCAAAAACCAAATCGCACCCGGAACAGAAGGTGGGTATACTACATACTGGCCGACGGGTGAAGTAACATCCATCTATGATGCGTGCATGAGATACAAAGAAGATAAAACAGGTCTTGCTGTATTAGCAGGAAAAGACTACGGTATGGGATCTTCACGTGACTGGGCTGCAAAAGGAACAAACCTTCTCGGCATCAGAACGGTAATTGCTGAAAGCTTTGAAAGAATTCACAGAAGCAACCTTGTATTCATGGGTGTGCTGCCGCTTCAATTTAAACAAGGTGAAAATGCAGAAACACTTGGTTTAACTGGTAAAGAAACGATCGAGGTTGATGTGGATGAAACGGTTCGCCCTCGTGACCTTGTGACAGTAAGAGCTATCAATGAAGACGGTAATGTAACAACATTTGAGACAGTTGTCCGCTTTGATAGTGAAGTGGAAATTGATTATTATCGCCATGGCGGCATCCTGCAAATGGTGTTGCGTGATAAAATGAAACAGTCCTGATGACTCAATAGGAAGAGAAGGCATTTCGCTTTCTCTTCTTTTGATGACAAAAAGTGTGCTGCGGAGGTGGCATATGCTGAAAAAATGGCTTGCAGGGATCGTGCTTATCATGCTTTCAGGTTATATGGGATGGAATCTGTACCAAACATACAGCAAAAAAGAAGTCGGAATTGAAGTTGGGCAGCAAGCGCCTGATTTTTATTTGAAAACGCTATCAGGAGAGAACTATTCTTTACAGAACTCAAAAGGAAAAAAAATCTTGCTCAATTTTTGGGCGACTTGGTGTAAACCGTGCCGCCAAGAAATGCCGGCGATGGAACAGCTGCAAAAAGAGCACCAAGACAAACTTGCGGTTGTAGCGGTTAATTTCACTTCAGCTGAGAAAAGTGAGAAACAGGTACGGGCTTTTGCTGATACGTATGAGATAACGTTTCCCATTTTGATTGATAAAAAAGGGATCAATGCTGACTATAATGTGTTGTCATATCCAACGACGTATATCTTAGATGAAAAAGGCGTTATTCAAGACATACATATCGGCACTATGACAAAAAAAGAAATGGAACAAAAGCTGAATCTTGATTAGATTCGGTTTTTTTATGCTCACATATGCTTACAATTTTCAGAATTGGAAAAAATAAAAGATAATGCGGAGGTGAGAAGAGTGAAGAAGATGAGAAAACGTTCTTTTCATGAGCTTGTCATGGAAAACAAAAAAGAGCTGATGACCAACACAGAGTATTTACATCAGCTTGAGGAGAAGCTTGAACAACGATTTAAACAAAAATAACCTTTAATTTGTATTCATGTTTACCCCTCCTTTTGAGAATCCTATCTGTTGAGGAGGGATACACATGGGAAACAACAAAAAAAACGGCCAGCCTCAATATGCGCCGAGCCACTTGGGTACAAAACCTGTAAAATATAAAGCCAATAAAGGGGAAAAAATGCACGATACGTCCGGACAGCGGCCGATCATCATGCAAACAAAAGGCGAATAGCGCCGAATTGAGTTTATTTTTAGGAGGTACAACCCAATGACAAAGAACCAAAACCAATATCAGCAGCCTAATCCTGATGATCGTTCTGATAATGTAGAAAAATTGCAGGATATGGTTCAAAATACTATTGAAAACATAGAGGAATCAGAGGCATCAATGGAGTTTGCTTCAGGAGAAGAGAAGCAGCGAATTAAACAAAAAAATGCGAGGCGCGAACAGAGCATCGAAGCTTTTCGCAATGAAATTCAAGATGAAGCCGCAGCGAGAGAAAACGGATACCGTTCTTAAAAACCAGGGAAACCTGGTTTTTTTCTTTCTGATTTGATTATGGTAAAATGGGGCTAAATTGACGTTAAGGGAGCAGAATAATTTGCATGTATCAAAAAAAGAAATAGAAGTTCGTTATGCAGAAACAGATCAAATGGGAATTGTCTATCACGCAAATTATCTTGTGTGGATGGAGCTCGGCAGAACAGAGCTGATTAAGGACTTAGGCTTTTTATACAGTGATATGGAAAAGCGGGGCGTTCTGTCACCAGTCGTTGATATCAATATTTCCTATAAAAAGCCGCTTCATTATGGGGAAACAGCTGTTGTGAATACATGGATAGAGGAATACAACGGCTTTAAAACCGTTTATGGTTATCATATTTATAATCCGGCCGGTGAGCTTTCTATAGAAGCCACCTCATCTCATATTTGCGTGGATAAAGAGAGCTTTAAGCCTATTCAGTTTCGCAAAGCTTTCCCTGATTGGCATGCGGCATATGAAAAGGCCAGAAAATAGGGAAGTGAACGAGATATGGCGTTTGGTGTGAAACGTGAGGAGCTCAACCGGTGGAAACGAGCGGTGAAAAGAGGAGAAATTGCATTTTTAACACATTACTGGCTGGATGATCGGTTTCCGGAAGCAAAGACTGTGACAAAAGCAGGCTGTGCAGATATTGATAAACTGATTCAGTGGGGAGCGGCGTACGGTTTACAAAAAGAATGGATACATAAAAAAAGTGATTTTCCTCACTTTGATCTGTTGGGTGAGACACAAAAATACATTTTGGAGCAAGAAAACCTGACAGACCATCTTATAAGATTTCATTTATAAAAAAAGAACGCACGCCATGTGCGCTCTTTTTTATTGGTATTCAAAAACCGGTTCATCAGCGTCCGCTGAATAGCTGACGAGAAGGTCGTGATTATCGAAGTACCATAGATCACTTTCTTCAATAAAGAAAATGATGCCTCCCGCTTCTGCAGTAGCTCCCGCTTCTTGCGGAGAATCTTTTGACACTCCGAGGGAAAATCCTTTTTGAACGTTGCTGCAGCCTCCGTAGCGAACGAAAAAGCGAACCTGATCTCCGCTTTCTAAATCGAGCTCTTCTTTATACCAATTCAGCGCGTCTTCGTTAATTGTCAGATTCATAACAGAACACCCCTTTGTTCTTTCATCATGTGAATTTCGTGAATTTCCTCTATTATAAACGTATTAGACTGTTCTGTGTCAAAAGAGAAGGTTTATAACCATGTCACTTTAGGTTCTGTTTTGTTAATAATTCGTTTGATATTCGTCCGGTGTCTGTATATCACAAAGATAGTGAGCAGGATGACCACAACCAATAAATACGTATCATGGACAAAGAGACTATATATCACAGTATAGATCCCTGTTAACATCGATGACAGAGAAACAAATTTAGTCAAGTATAAAAAGATGAAAAATACCGCGATCATCGTGACGAATAACAAAGGTGCGTAAAATAGCAAAACGCCTCCGGATGTGGCCACGGCTTTACCGCCTTTAAATTTAGCGAAAATGGGAAATACATGGCCTAAAACCGCAAAAACTCCTGCTAGAAGCGGGTGAATATCAACAAGCATGAGAAAAGGCAATGCAGTTGCCAGCGTCCCTTTCAAAATATCTCCGGCGATCACAATTGAACCAGCTTTTACGCCCAACGTACGGAATGCATTGGTCGCACCTAAGTTACCGCTGCCGTGCTCCCGAATATCAATTCCTTTAGCAAGCTTGCCCACAATTAAGCCAGATGGAATACTGCCTATCAAGTAGGCCAAAATAATCAATAAAGCAATTAACATCTACATTTCTCCTTTTTCAAAATCCCTTCTCTTTATTTTAACATGAGATATCATGATCTGATGATACGTTTTTTGTAAAGTTTAATAATCCATCCAATCAAACGTGTATCATATTTTGATTTCTTTCGTTTTGATCGTGTAAAATAGATGAAAAAGGAGTGGTCTATGATGCAAAACCCTTCCAAAGCGGAAATAAAAGAGATTCTTGATCAAAGCAAGCGAATCGCGGTAGTCGGGCTTTCAGACCGGCCAGATAGAACGTCATATATGGTTTCTAAAGCGATGCAGGATGCAGGCTATGACATCATTCCCGTCAATCCTACAATTGATGAGGCACTTGGTGTCAAAGCCGTTTCATCTTTAAAAGAGGTTGACGGTCCGATTGATATCGTCAATGTATTCCGGCGCTCAGAACAGCTGCCGAGCGTGGCAGAAGAGTTTTTGGAGACAGATGCTCCGGTATTTTGGGCACAGCAAGGGCTTGTAAACGAAGAAGCTTACGAGATGCTAAAGGAAAAAGGCAGAACAGTTATTATGGATCTGTGCATAAAAGTTGCGCATGCTGTAACAAAATAGATGCAGAACTGCAAAAATCCTTGTGAATTCAAGGATTTTTGCTTTTTAATTTTAAGATATTGTTTGCGTATTACGATGAAACAGATACAATAAAGCTTGAACAGCTTTTTTGAACACCTTGTCTAGCTGGTTTCGGCCGTTCGATTTGCGAAGGTCTGCTGCTTTATATATAATAAACAAACATACGTTCTTATGGTGTGAAAACAGCACTAGGCGATATGTTGCGAACTGATTCGTTAGCTCTATGTTGTGATTGCATACATATTGGTTATAATGAGGAGTCCAAGACAGTACCGGCACCGAGACGAGGTTTATAAAAAATACTTTATACAATTGATGTGTAACACTGAAAAAGAGAAAGACAATGTTAGTTTTTGAAAGGGGTTTGTACGTTTGGCTAGAAAACAGCAATTTGATTACAATGAAGATGCCATACAGGTGCTCGAAGGCCTTGAGGCCGTTAGAAAAAGGCCGGGGATGTATATTGGCTCTACCGACGCACGGGGCTTGCACCATTTGGTTTATGAAATTGTAGATAACTCTGTCGACGAGGTGCTTGCCGGCCACGGAGATCACATTATCGTCAAAATACATAAAGACAACAGTATTTCTGTTCAGGATAGAGGCCGCGGCATGCCAACCGGAATGCATAAACTCGGCAAACCAACCCCTGAAGTGATTTTAACAGTGCTTCATGCCGGCGGAAAGTTCGGCCAAGGCGGCTATAAGACAAGCGGAGGGCTTCACGGTGTCGGTGCATCAGTCGTGAATGCTTTATCTGAATGGCTGACGGTCACTATTGAACGGGACGGTTTCGTTTATCAGCAGCGCTTTGAAAACGGAGGAAAACCGGCCACATCTCTCGAAAAAATCGGCAAAACAAAAAAGACGGGAACGCTCACGCATTTTAAGCCAGACCGCACGATGTTCAGCGCAACAACTTATAATTTTGAAACGCTTTCTGAGCGCTTAAGAGAATCTGCGTTTTTATTAAAAGGATTAAAAATTGAGCTGATTGACGAGCGTAATGGCCAGCATGAGGTCTTTTATTATGAAAACGGCATAGAAGCGTTTGTCGCTTACTTAAATGAGGAAAAGGACGCCTTGTCTGAAGTGGTCTCATTTGAGGGAGAGCACCATTCAATCGAAGTGGATTTTGCGTTCCAGTTTAACGACGGCTATTCTGAAAACATTTTATCGTTTGTTAACAACGTCAGAACAAAAGATGGCGGAACTCATGAGTCGGGTGCAAAAACAGCGATGACACGTGCTTTTAATGAATATGCGCGAAAAGTGGCTTTGCTGAAAGAAAAGGATAAAAACCTGGAAGGCACTGATATAAGAGAAGGGCTTTCAGCCATTATTTCTGTTCGGATTCCTGAGGAGCTTCTTCAATTTGAAGGACAAACGAAAGGAAAGCTCGGTACGAGTGAAGCGAGATCAGCAGTCGATGCGATTGTTTCTGAGCAGCTTGCTTACTTCTTAGAGGAAAATCGGGATACTGCAACGCTTCTTGTTAAAAAAGCAATCAAAGCGAGCCAGGCGCGTGAAGCGGCACGTAAAGCCCGTGAAGAAGCAAGGAGCGGCAAAAAACGAAAAAAATCAGAAGCGACATTAAGCGGTAAGCTGACGCCTGCCGGTTCGAGAAACCCGGCAAAAAATGAATTGTATCTCGTTGAGGGAGATTCTGCAGGCGGGTCAGCCAAGCAGGGAAGAGACCGCAGATTCCAAGCGGTACTGCCTTTACGCGGTAAAGTTATTAATACAGAGAAAGCTAAGCTTGCCGATATTTTTAAAAATGAAGAGATCAATACGATCATTCACGCGATCGGCGGGGGAGTCGGAGCGGATTTCTCAGTCGATGATATCAACTATGACAAAATCATCATTATGACTGATGCAGATACGGATGGCGCTCATATTCAAGTGCTGCTTCTTACCTTTTTCTATCGCTATATGAAGCCGCTCATTGAGCATGGCAAAGTGTTTATAGCATTGCCGCCTTTATATAAGGTCAGTAAAGGAAGCGGGAAAAAGGAGATCATTGAATATGCATGGTCTGATGAAGAGATGGATGATGTCCTGAAAAAAGTCGGTAAAGGCTACACCATTCAGCGGTATAAGGGTCTTGGGGAGATGAACGCAGACCAGTTATGGGAAACGACGATGAATCCGGAGTCCCGTACGCTTGTTAGGGTTAAAATCGATGATGCGGCACGTGTTGAGAGACGTGTCACGACGCTAATGGGAGACAAAGTCGAGCCGCGCAGAAAGTGGATTGAGAAAAACGTCGCTTTCGGCTTAGATGAAGAAAGCAATATTTTGGAAAATGAAAACTTATCGGTCGCTGAGGAGGTTTAATGTTGTCACAGCCAGAATTATTTCATGATTTACCATTAGAAGAGGTGATCGGCGACCGTTTTGGACGCTACAGTAAATATATTATTCAAGACAGGGCGCTTCCTGATGCGAGAGACGGCTTAAAGCCGGTACAGCGCAGAATTTTGTACGCGATGCATACAGATGGAAACACGTTTGATAAAAACTTCAGGAAAGCTGCCAAAACGGTCGGTAACGTCATCGGTAACTATCATCCGCACGGTGACAGCTCGGTTTATGAAGCAATGGTGCGGATGAGCCAGGATTGGAAAGTGCGAAATGTGTTAATTGAAATGCATGGGAACAACGGAAGCATCGACGGAGACCCTCCGGCAGCCATGCGTTATACAGAAGCGCGGTTATCTCCAATCGCTTCTGAGCTCCTGCGGGATATTGACAAAAACACGGTTGAGTTTGTACCGAACTTTGATGATACAAGCAAGGAGCCTGTCGTGCTCCCGGCAATGTTTCCAAACCTTTTGGTGAACGGGTCGACAGGGATATCAGCAGGATATGCGACAGACATTCCGCCGCATCATTTGGGAGAAGTCATTGATGCCGTCATTAAACGCATTCAACTGCCATCTTGCTCTGTTGATGAACTGATGGAAGTCATTAAAGGGCCAGATTTTCCGACAGGCGGTATTATCCAAGGTGTTGACGGCATAAAGAAAGCTTACGAGACCGGAAAAGGAAAAATCATTATCCGCGGAAAAGCTGAAATTGAAGGAATCAGAGGCGGACGTGAACAAATCGTCATTACAGAAATCCCATTTGAAGTCAACAAAGCCAACCTCGTGAAAAAAATGGACGAGTACCGCATTGATAAAAAAGTTGAGGGCATCTCTGAAGTTCGCGATGAAACAGATCGAACTGGGCTGAGAGTAGTCATTGAACTAAAAAAAGAAGCGGATGCCAAAGGCATTTTGAATTTCTTATATAAAAATACCGATTTGCAGATTACTTATAACTTTAATATGGTGGCTATTCACAATCGCCGTCCAATGCTCATGAGTCTGCCGTCTATATTAGATGCGTATATCGGCCACCAAAAGGAAGTCGTGACAAACCGGTCCGTATATGAGCTTCAAAAAGCAAAAGACAGACATCACATCGTAGAAGGGCTTATGAAAGCTTTGTCCATTTTGGATGAAGTCATTGCAACAATTCGTTCTTCAAGCGATAAACGTGACGCTAAAAACAACTTGATCGCGAAATATGACTTTACAGAGCCTCAGGCTGAAGCTATCGTGTCTTTGCAGTTATATCGTTTAACCAATACTGATATCACAGCATTGAAAGAGGAAGCAGAAGAGCTCGGCAAAAAAATTGAAGAGCTCGAGTCGATTTTAAGCAATGATAAAAAGCTGTTAAAAGTGATCACAAACAGCTTAAAGGCATTGAAAAAGAAATATGCAGACACGAGACGATCTGTGATTGAAGAAAAAATTGAGGAAATTAAGATTAACCTTGAAGTCATGGTTGCGTCTGAGGATGTATATGTAACCGTTACAAAAGACGGCTACTTAAAACGGACGAGCCAGCGCTCATTTGCCGCTTCCAATGGCCAGGATTTCGGAATGAAAGATACGGACAGGATGCTGCACCAATTTGAAATGAATACGACGGATGTGCTGCTGCTCTTTACGAACAAAGGAAGTTATATCTATTGTCCGGTTCACCAGCTGCCAGATATCAGATGGAAGGACATGGGCCAGCATTTTTCTAATATTATCACCATTGACGGTGATGAAACGATTGTAAAGGCTATCCCGATAAAAGAATTTGATCCATCGGCGTATCTGTTGTTCTTTACGAAAAACGGTATGGTGAAAAAGACAGAGCTCACCCATTATAAAGCACAGCGTTATTCTAAGGCGCTTGTGGCCTTAAATCTAAAGGGTGAAGATGAACTAATTGATGTCCATGTAACAAATGGAGAAAGCCAGATCTTTATGGCAACTCACCTAGGGTACGGCTTATGGTTTGGAGAAGACGAAGTAAATGTAGTTGGCGCGCGTGCCGCAGGTGTCAAAGGGATTAACTTAAAGGAAGATGACTTTGTTGTTTCCGGAGAAATACTTCAAGAATCTGATTCGGTTGTTCTGTTTACACAGCGGGGAGCAGTGAAACGCATGGGTCTTTCTGAGTTTGAAAGAACATCCCGTGCAAAACGCGGTGTCGTTATGCTGAGAGAACTGAAGAAAAATCCTCACCGTGTCGTAGCATTGTTTACTTGTGGTCTCAAACAGCGATTTATAGCGGAAACCGAAAAAGGTGACAGGAAAGAACTGCAGGCAAAAGAACTACGGACAAATGACAGATACAGCAATGGCTCTTTCTTTATTGATGAAGAAGAGTCAGGAATAGTCACAGCTGTCTGGAGCCTTCATACTGAACAGTAATAAAAAACCCGCTCACGATTCACGATGCATGAGCGGGTTTCGTTTATGCAATTAGCTTTCATGACTGGTGAATAGATCTGTAAAGGCATGAATAAATTCGATTCCTTGCCATACAAATAAATTCAGCGCTGTAAAAGAAAATAAGCCTAAAATCACCATTCTCAAGATAAACAACATGTTTAACAGCCTCCTCATATGGTTGTTATATTATGGGTTGATGTTGAACATGAAGTTTGTCGAAATAAGACGATTGATAAAATTTGGCTAGTATAAAGCTTTTTTTTCGCTGGCGTCTGCGGGAATATCCTGTGCTTTTGCTTTCAGCAGTCAGAAGCCGAACAGCCATTGCCCATAAAGCAGTTAGCGCAAATGCCCCTGTGATGGATTTTTTCTCATCATCAGCGTGTTGACCGGCTTTTACTTCATGCATTTCCTGCTGGTCGGATACAGCTTTGTAATGATGACCGATATCAAAGGCGTGGGGAATCGAGAACAAATGAAAACTGGCAATCGCCAAGAATAAGATGGATGTTTTCAGTATCGTTACTTTTTTCATATGATCTCTCCCTCCTTTAATATTACTGAATATTTTTATAAAAATACCCTCATCCATGCTGGAAGTAAACCTGATTTATTAAATTTAAAAATAAACTTCACTTTGTTAAGTATATATCTTTCTGTTTGTTTTTGATAGAGGAATTTTTTTATTAGTGTATGTATGAGCGGTTGTCGCTGTGAACAAAAACACATTTTAAAAGATATGATTGTTGTGTAAGGTTTATGAATTTATTTATTAGAAAGACATCTTACATTGTGAAAGAGGAGGGGAAGCTTACAAGAAATATCTTTATTCATAGGAAAATAACAGAGCGGGGAACAAAGGAGTAAGCTTCAGGCTAGAACAATAATCTTCATAAAAAAACTTCCTAATTCGACATATTGTGATATAATAAGACTCGTTATGTTAAAAAATCTAACATCGAATATGAATTCACTATGAATTGATGAAAACGGGAGGTCAATATGGAGTCTTTTTTCAATAGCTTGATCAATATTCCAAGTCATTTTATCTGGAAATATTTATTTTATATTTTAATAGGACTTGGCTTATTTTTTACACTTCGTTTTGGTTTTATCCAATTCCGTTATTTTATTGAAATGTTCAGAATAGTAGGTGAGAAACCGGAAGGAAATAAAGGTGTTTCATCTATGCAGGCGTTTTTTATTTCTGCCGCATCACGAGTCGGTACAGGGAATTTAACAGGTGTTGCCTTAGCGATTGCAACGGGCGGACCCGGAGCTGTATTTTGGATGTGGGTTGTAGCTGCTGTAGGCATGGCTTCAAGCTTTGTTGAGAGCACGTTAGCACAGCTTTATAAAGTGAAGGACGGAAACGATTTCCGCGGCGGACCGGCCTACTATATTCAAAAGGGCCTTGGAGTCAGGTGGCTTGGCATTGTATTCGCAGTCTTAATTACCGTATCATTCGGTTTGATTTTTAACGCTGTTCAATCCAATACGATTGCAGGAGCGTTAGATGGCGCCTTTCATGTGAACAAAACAGTTGTGGCTATCGTTCTTGCTGTTTTAACGGCTTTTATTATTTTCGGCGGTTTAAAACGCGTCGTCGCCGTAACACAATTGATTGTTCCGGTCATGGCAGGTCTTTATATTCTCATAGCTTTATTTGTTGTATTTACGAATATTGCTGCATTTCCGAGCGTTATTGCAACAATTGTCAAAAACGCTTTAGGATTTGAACAAGTGGTCGGCGGAGGATTAGGGGCTATCATCGTCATCGGTGCACAGCGCGGACTTTTCTCTAACGAAGCGGGAATGGGGAGCGCACCTAACGCGGCTGCGACAGCTCATGTTTCGCATCCGGCAAAGCAAGGCTTTATCCAAACATTGGGCGTGTTTTTCGATACATTTATCATATGTACGTCTACAGCGTTTATCATTTTGCTGTACAGTGTAACACCAAAAGGGAACGGCATCCAAGTGACACAAGCTGCGCTGAGTCACCATATTGGAGGATGGGCGCCTGGTTTTATTGCTATCGCAATGTTCTTGTTTGCTTTTAGTTCAGTTGTCGGAAACTACTATTATGGCGAGACAAACATAGAATTCATTAAAACCAGCAAAACTTGGCTGAATATTTACCGCATTGCAGTTATTGCTATGGTTGTGTTTGGATGTGTCGCAGGATTCCAGCTTGTGTGGGATATGGCGGACCTCTTTATGGGCATCATGGCACTGATTAACTTAATTGTAATTATGCTGCTCTCAAACGTTGCTTATAAAGTATATAAAGATTACGCAAAACAGCGTAAACAAGGACTTGATCCTGTATTTAAGGCGAAAAACATCCCTGGTCTGAAAAACACTGAGACTTGGGGAGATGAAAAGCAAGAAGCATAAAAACCCGGCTGCATTCAATCAATTGAATGCAGCTTTTCGTTTGTTAAGATATTTTGAGTCATCATGAAAGTAACGTGTAAGTCCTAATTACATACTTTTTACATGGGATCATAGGTATGAGCAGAACCTGAAATAAGACAAAAAGAGCAAATTCATTGGCTTTTACCTGCATAAAAACAAGAAATTAGGTTGATAGACAATCACATAAAAGATTTTTACAATGAGACCGTGCTAAAAAAAGCGAAAGGGGAGGAGAGCGTAAATTACTAGAGTTATTGTTTTTCATCATCATTCAAAGGAGGAAAAATGATATGAAACGTTCAGTCTCTAAATTAATTGCAGTGTTATTCATTGTATTACTAGCAATCAGCGGTATGCCTGCTTCAAAAGCAACTGCAGCAGGGGGAAAAACCCCGGTATCCATAAATGGGCAGCTGAGCATAAAAGGCACACAGCTAGTCAATCAAGATGGCAAAGCGGTACAGCTAAAGGGAATCAGTTCACACGGATTGCAATGGTATGGTGATTATGTCAATAAAGACAGCTTAAAATGGCTGAGAGACGATTGGGGCATTACGGTTTTCCGGGCAGCGATGTATACGGCAGAGGGCGGTTATATTGATCATCCATCTGTGAAAAATAAAGTAAAAGAAGCGGTTGAAGCGGCAAAGGAGCTGGGGATCTATGTCATCATTGATTGGCATATCTTAAGTGACGGCAATCCAAATCAACATAAAGAGAAGGCAAAAGAATTTTTCAAGGAAATGTCAAGCCTTTACGCAAACACACCAAACGTGATTTATGAAATTGCGAATGAGCCAAACGGCGATGTGAATTGGAAACGTGATATTAAACCATATGCGGAAGAAGTGATATCCGTTATCCGTAAAAATGATCCTGACAATACCATCATTGTCGGTACAGGTACATGGAGTCAGGATGTGAATGATGCTGCCGATGATCAGTTGAAGGATGCAAATGTTATGTATGCGCTTCATTTTTATGCTGGAACACACGGCCAATCTTTACGTGATAAAGCAAACTATGCTCTCAGCAAAGGAGCGCCTCTTTTTGTGACGGAATGGGGAACAAGCGATGCTTCAGGAAATGGCGGCGTATTCCTCGACCAGTCGCGGGAATGGCTCAATTACCTCAATAGCAAAAATATCAGCTGGGTGAACTGGAATCTTTCCGATAAACAGGAAACCTCTTCAGCTTTAAAGCCAGGAGCCTCTAAAACAGGCGGCTGGCCGTTATCACAACTAACCGATTCTGGTACATTTGTAAGAGAAAGCATTCTCGCAAGCAAAAAGTCGACGAAGTACAGACCTGAAACATCAACTGAAACAGAAAAACTGTCTCACAGCAAGTGAGAAGAAAAAACCGCAACCAAATCGAACCATAACTACACTTGGAAAATAACAATAATTTCGCTTAATTATGTTTAAAACGGCGAAAAATATCACATGATATCATCATGGAAAACTGATTTGGGAAAGAACCCAAATAGTTTAACTTTTGGCGGGCATCAGCAATGGTGTCCGTTTTCATCATCTTATCGTTATAGCAAAACAAGGAGGATTTAAGTTGTGGATGAAACTCTGAAACAGTATATGATGCTGTTTAAAAAAATGAGTAATGCGGTAAATGGCCCCGACTATCCAGGTAAGGAAAAAGACGTCCAACATCAAAAAGAACAGATCGAAGTTTACGAACAACAGCTACAGCAACATTTTTCTACAGATTATGACTATGATGTATTTGCTGACTCGGCTATTAAATGTGCTTATGGTGATATGACGCTTGAGGATTTGGAAGCCGTGTATGATGAATTAAAAACGCCATTTTTTTAATTTGAACATACTGAACAGTAAAATTTTAAATTTTTGCTTCTGTCTCATTTACTTAAGTATACTTAGTTATTGAGACAGGAAATGATTTATTTTGTTTACTTCCTAGAATATATATTATGTAAACTAGAAGAATCGAATTTCGTTTACGCATTAATTTTCATCTTACCTACAGTTTCACCCTTTTTGTTTGTAATATCAAAAAAACCTTTACGTCCTCAATATAATCGGTCATAAAGATTTTTCAGTTAGTTGTTCGTCTATCCAATCATTACAGTTTCAGTTGAATTCTTCATCATTTATCAGCTATCAGCAATCTCTCGGTTCTGTCACTTGTTGCTGGTCTTCTTGATCAAGTGCACGCCATCGTATGTCAGACTTTCTACATTTGCTGTCTTCTGCAGTATGTAATGAGCAAAAAAGTTCTTCGTATAGTCTGTAATAAGATTTCGCATCTCCATAGCATCCCGTTCGCCTCTGATTTCCTCATTCACACTGGTAAACACGATGTCGCAGTAATCTAAATGCGCAGCACGATCAACAGAGAAATAATAGGTTTCCATGCTATTGTTAGCGCCAATGATCGCATTCATGTTATAGTTCGGTTCACAAAACAGCAGCAAAAAGGGTTTTTTCAGGTCGCTGTCGAGAAGGCCGAACGCACCGCTATCCAAGCCAATCCCACAGACGAATCGGTCGTCGTCCCGGCAAACAATAGCCGTCGTGGGTCCTCCATAAGAATGTCCGACTATGCCCATGCCGATGTCAAGCAACAATCTGCCTTTAAAGATGGAATTTAGTTCTCCAGAGTCCAGTTTGTAAAGATAATCGGCTACATACCTTACATCTTCCGCCTGTAATTCACAATACTTTGTTAACTTGCTAATTATCGGCAGTGTAAGCACGTTACGGCACATTTCAATGGCCGTTTCATCATCAGGCCGCATCTCCATCTTACCAGACAATTTCCGCATCTCCGGATCTTCAGAAAACGCCAAAATGACATCCGAAAAGTCCTTTGATATATTAAACAGACGTCCATCTTTACGCTTATACATCGTGCTATTCTGATGGCCGATGCTTACCACAACATATCCCATGCTTGCCAAGTCTGTACAGATCACTGTACCCCATTCTGGAGAACCGCCCCCGCCGCAAACATAGAATAACACCGGATAGCGCTTTTCCTTCTCGGAGAGAGCGTGGTCGTCGTAACATTGGGTCTTGATATCTATAGAGAAAACATCCTTCAACTCAGTGACAAGTGGCTGCTCATTAAACATCTCGTAGACCTCAGGAAACATGTACGTTGATGTATTCTTACCTTCGCTGCTGTCGGACGGATAGTACACAAACGCCGTCAGTTCTCTTTTTGAGTGATCTGATGCCGTGTACTCAAAATCCATCTGGGTTCGACCGACAGTATAGCGGCCGATTGGTTCTGGAAATGCGTCATACGTTTTCATTGTCTTGTTCCCCTTCATTAATAAAAGTGGTGAATATGACATACATACATTTATCCCTGTAAAGATGAGCAACAAAAAGAAAGTTTTTGACATTGTGTGAAGTGTGAATTGAATCACACTATACCGATAATCCATTCATATGCCAAATAGTATTGAAATATGAATATCATTATAAAAGATTTAAACCATATCTTTCTTCTTAAAGAAGAATTTAAAAGTTCCTAAATGAAAATAATCTTCTTCAAGAGTTCTAAAGAATCTTTCAGCGATACTTCTCATAATTCATATGGGAGCCAAAATGTTAATTAAGCTATCTCTTACTCTATTTTATATTTCTTTCAGTGTACCAGACTTAAATAAATATCAATTAGTGATCGGCGGCTTATGTGGCTTCCCCTACCCTAAGACCTTTTTCAATTTTTGATTCGATTGAGATTCTTGCCATTTATCTATAGCCTATACAGGTGCATTTTTCTCTTTATTATTATGCGTTTCATAAACTTACACTCATTTCATCATAATACCTCGCAACATAAATCCCCTATTTCCTGAATATCTTTATAACATAAATCCCCTCATCTCTCATTCCACCGATCTGAACCAAACATACAGCTCTTTTTACAAAAACTTTAGTTCCTTGCCGGGCAATTTGGTTAGTCTTTGGATCACTTATTAATACATGCCCGTATTGATTACATGCTTGTTCATGTCATAAAGAAAAAACAGGATGAAACGGAGATGGCTATGTGATTTCAATCAGTTTATGTATGATTGTGAAAAATGAAGAAGCTGTTATTGGACGATGCTTAGATTCTGTGCAAGGGATAGTTGATGAAATTAACATTGTGGATACCGGCTCAGTTGACCAGACGAAAAAGATCGTTGCTCGTTATACAGACCGCATTTTTGATTTTGCTTGGATCAACGATTTTGCGGCAGCCCGAAATTTTTCGTTTCAGCAGGCAACGGCCGACTATATTTTATGGCTTGATGCCGATGACATCTTTACCGAGAAGGACCAAAAGCTGTTATTGGATTTAAAAAGAACGCTTGATCCACGCATTGACGCAGTCTCAATGAAATACCATTTGGCGTTTGATGAAGATCATAACGTCACATCCAGCTTAAGAAGGTACAGACTTGTAAAACGCGAAAATGGTTTGAAGTGGATTGGAACCGTCCATGAATATTTAGAAGTTAATGGAAACCTCTATCACAGTGAAGTCGCAGTTTCTCACATGCCACTTAGTCATGACGCGGACAGAAATCTGCGGATTTATGAGAACATGGCTTCTTCGGGAAAGGATTTTTCGCCAAGAGATTTATTTTACTATGCGAATGAATTGTATGATCATGAGAAAATAGAAAAAGCAATTGAGTATTATTTGCGTTTTTTGAAAACAAAACAGGGATGGGTAGAAGATAATATTAGAGCATGCAATAAATTAGCAGATTGTTATCATTCATTGGGGCTGAAGGAAAAAGAATTAAGCTGGGTGCTTCACACGCTCGTCTATGGGCCGCCTAGAGCCGAAACCTGCTGCAGGCTGGGATTCTCTTTTTTAGAAAAAAACGATTTTCAAAGTGCAGTCTATTGGTATGAAAGAGCCTTAGAAAACAAAGACACAGATAGCTTGGCTTTTCAAAATCGTGCCTGCGCCACCTGGCTGCCCCACCTCCAATTAGCTATTTGCTACGATAAGCTTGGCAAGTATCAGCTTGCCTACCAACATAATGAATCAGCATTACAACACCGTCCCCATGATTCAAGAATCCTATCAAACAAAAAATACTTTGAAGATATTCTGCAGAAACAAGTTGGCTCTGATGATGAACATCATGGAAATCGATAAATGGGTCACTTGTCGATTCTATGAAAGAGTATCAGCTAAAAGATGTGGGAGGTCTTTTTAAAAAAACAAAAAAAGCTTGTAGAAAAAACATTGTTTTCTCTACAAGCTGAACGATTAAAGGTCAAAGGCTTAATGCAGTTTATACATATGGTACACCATTTACAGCTCGAGTAGCTGCATCGACTGTTGTTATATTTGATTGATCTGTAATAATGACATTAACAGTATATACATTATCCTCCGTATCCTCTGTACTTGTTGCAGTATCAACATAAGTGGTGGAAACTACAAAGCTTTGTGCCCCTGCGCTTGACCCAGATCTGGCAAAAGGAATTTCTGCTAACAATGTTTCGTTTCTCCTTAATCGAATAGAGCCGGTAATACTATAATTCTCTGTAGTGTTAGCTATAATATGCGCTGATAGGTCAACCTTTACTCTTTGGCCACTTGTTACAGGAACTGTTAATGTGAGAATTGTTGTTTCTGAGTTCATTTCTGAGTTCAATGGAGGATATACTTGCTGTTGTGTTTCTGTTTGGCCAAAGAAAATTTGTGTGGGTGATCCGGCAGCGCCAGTAGGCCCCGTTGGTCCAGTCGGCCCCGTCGGTCCGGTAGCGCCGGTATCTCCAGTCGGCCCAGTCGGTCCGGTCGGTCCGGTAGCGCCAGTATCTCCAGTCGGCCCAGTAGGTCCGGTTGGTCCAGTAGCACCGGTATCACCAGTAGGCCCAGTTGGTCCGGTAGCGCCGGTGGCACCAGTATCACCAGTAGGCCCAGTAGGTCCGGTAGCACCAGTATCCCCAGTAGGCCCTGTCGGTCCAGTTGCACCGGTTGCCCCAGTATCACCTGTAGGCCCAGTAGGTCCAGTAGCACCGGTATCTCCAGTCGGCCCAGTCGGTCCGGTAGCGCCGGTGGCACCAGTATCACCTGTAGGCCCAGTAGGTCCAGTATCTCCTGTTGGTCCAGTCGGTCCAGTGGCACCGGTATCCCCAGTAGGCCCTGTCGGTCCCGTAGCGCCAGTATCCCCAGTAGGCCCAGTCGGTCCGGTTGGTCCAGTAGGTCCGGTAGCGCCAGTATCCCCCGTCGGTCCGGTTGGTCCAGTATCCCCAGTAGGCCCAGTAGGTCCGGTAGCACCAGTATCCCCAGTAGGCCCAGTAGGTCCGGTAGCGCCGGTGGCACCAGTATCACCAGTCGGTCCAGTAGGTCCGGTAGCGCCAGTATCCCCAGTAGGCCCAGTAGGTCCAGTAGCACCGGTATCACCAGTCGGCCCAGTAGGTCCAGTATCCCCAGTAGGTCCGGTTGGTCCAGTTGCACCGGTTGCCCCAGTATCCCCAGTCGGCCCAGTAGGTCCGGTAGCGCCGGTATCTCCAGTCGGCCCAGTAGGTCCGGTCGGTCCGGTAGCGCCAGTATCTCCAGTCGGCCCAGTAGGTCCGGTTGGTCCAGTAGCACCGGTATCACCAGTTGGCCCAGTAGGTCCGGTCGGTCCCGTAGCGCCAGTATCACCTGTTGGTCCGGTCGGTCCGGTAGCGCCAGTATCACCAGTTGGCCCAGTAGGTCCAGTCGGCCCAGTCGGTCCAGTATCCCCAGTAGGTCCGGTTGGTCCGGTATC
>NZ_MSRC01000004.1 GCF_010093085.1 Bacillus sp. SKDU12
ATACAGTAATACTGAATAGTTCAACCATAAATAACCAAATAAACATAAAAAAACCTGGCTGTACAACACCAGGTTTCCATTAAATCCAGCCCTTTTCCTCAGCAATGCTGGCTGCTTCTGTCCGATTTTTCGCATCGAGCTTTTGGATGATGTCTGAGATATAATTTCGAACGGTGCCTTGAGATAGGTAGAGTTCCAGCGTAATATCTTTTGTTGTCTTGCCTAAAGCTGCCAGCCGCAGAATTTCTTGCTCTCTTACAGTAAGCGGATTTTCATCACGCATCATGTTAAACGTCAGCTCAGGGCTGAACACTCGTTTCCCCTTAACACATTTCCGAATGGCGTCGGCCAGATCGTCGATTTCGCCGTCTTTCAGCAGATAGCCATGTACACCTGCTTTGACGGCGCGTTCAAAATAGCCGGGGCGGGCAAAGGTTGTTAAAATAATAACCTTGCTGCCGCAGCCTATTTGCATTAATTCCTCTGCCACATCCAGCCCGCTTCGAATCGGCATTTCAATATCCATGATGCATACATCGGGCTCCAGCTTCAAAATCGCTTTTCGTGCTTCTTCCCCGTTTAATGCTTGTCCGATGACTGTCATATCCTCTTCTAAATCAAGCAGAGCTCCCAAAGCGCCTAGCAGCATTCGCTGGTCCTCAGCAATAAACAGACGAATCATTTCTTTCGCCCTCCTATCCTTCTGCTTTTTTAATAAGGGGAACGGTCAGTGTCACAACCGTTCCGTTATGAGCTGAAAGCGTTAATCCGCCTTCAATGAACATGAGCCGCTCTTCCATGCCCCGCAGGCCATTCCCAAACGTTTTCTCCTTCACTGCTGCCTTTCCGTCATCTCGTATCATAATCTTCATTTTGTCAGCGAACTTGGTAATGGTGATGGCGCAGTGGGTGGCATTGCTGTGTTTGATGATATTGGTTACAGCTTCCCGCATGCACATGCTGATAATATTTTGCGTGACCGGGGATATTGCTGAAAAGTCTTCGTCCCCCTCGTATTGAAAGGTAATGTTCCCCGTTCTTAATATGTGCTGAATATTGGCAAGCTCCTCCGTCATCGTGACTGTTCTCATATCAGAAACAAGCTCACGAACCTGCTTTAGCGCAGCTCTTGAACTGGTTTCCATTTCTTTGGCCTCAAGCCGGGTCCGTTCTGGATCAGTTGTTGCCAGCCGCTGAATGAGCTGACTTTTTAATGTGAGCAGTGACAGCGTATGGCCGAGAGTATCGTGAAGATCACGGGCAATTCGGACACGTTCCTCCCTTTTAGAGAGTTCCATTATCTGTTCATTGGCTTTCGCAAGCTTAGTTTCGAGTTCAATTCTCCGAAACATAGAACGGATTCCGAATGGAGAAATGAGCATGATGACGAGAAACGGGAAAACAGAAAGAAGCTCTCGAAACGAAACCGAATTGGCGAGAAATTGATAAAAACATGGAAAAAGCAGCATAAAGATTAAACCGCAGAACGCACGGTGAAATTTTGTTTTTTCTTTGTAATAACCAACAAAGTTTGCCGGGAAAAAACCTAAGTAGATATAGGTGATATTGTAAAACACGCTATAGATAAAAATAACCGCCATTTGTACGATAAGCCAATATGTAAACGAAGCTCTTCCTACACTGCAGAATAACTGGCGATATGCCATAGCAAAAAAGAGCAGCATGCCATACCCAATCGCCTGTTTGATGCCTGATTCTTTCAATAAAGTAAGAAACGGCATGATCAAATACACTAGAAAGATATAAGGGAAAAAACCAAATTGCTTTGGGAAAATGGATAATGCCTTTTTCATAGATTACACCGCTTCTTGTTTTCTTCGTATATATTTAGATAGTAGCATGAAGAGCATCAAATAAGCGATTAATGTCAGGATATTTTTCCAGCTCGGACTACCGCCTTGGACAAGTTCCCACGCTCCGCTCCCGAAATGATAAGATGGAAGCCAGCGGCCAATGTTCTGCATAATATTAGGCATGACCTCCAATGGCATCCACAGGCCACCGCCTAACGCCAGCAGCATATAAAGCACGTTACTGATTCCAGCTGCTGTCTCTACTTTTCTCATGAGACCGATTAGCGTGCCTAACGCCAAAAACGGCAATGCGCCAAATAAAATCCACAGGCCGCTTAAGATCCATTCTAATGGTGACAAGGCAATGTCATTGATGATGGCGCCGAAAAGAAAAATGATAGTAATGGATAAAACATGAATCACACTTTGACCGATCATCTGAGCTGATAAATAGATATGATCCGGAAGAGGCGTAATGCGGATAAAAGCTGTCCAGCCCTGTGAACGTTCTTGAACCATACGGATTCCAAGCGTCATGATAGAGGAGCCCATCACACTAAAGACAGTCATCGATATTAAATAATGGGCATCCCACGCGCGTTCATCAGGAACATTGGTATGCACGACATTGGTAAAGAGATAATAAAAGGCAAGCGGCATGATCAGCGACCAAAACACAAAGTACTTATTCCGAAGCATCCTTTTCATTTCAGCTATGCTTTGCTTCTTCAGCATGTTCACTCACATCATCTCCTTGTTTTTATCAGCCAGATGGCGAAATACCTCATCAAGCGTTCCTTGCTCAATCCGGATATCGCGTGCATGTATTTTTTCTTGAAAGATCAGCGCTAACACTTTGTCTGTATTTGATGTGTGGATGATGGTTCTTTGATGCTTTTGGGTCACCCGCTCCACTTCCGGGTGGCGGGACAGCTTGCCCAATGATTCATCTGTATGGAGTGTAAAGGAAACAGACTGTTTTTGGATCCTTGAGCGAATCTGCATTGGCGTGTCGTCTGCCACAAGCTGTCCTTTAGCAAAAAATAAAATTCGCTGTGCGGCATCATCTGCTTCCTGTAAATAATGAGTTGTGAAAATAATGGTTTTTCCTTGTCCCGCCAGGCCATGAACCGTCTGCCAAAATCGTTGTCTTGATGATGTATCCATTCCGACTGTCGGTTCATCAAAGATAAGAAGCTCCGGATTTCCGGCAAGAGCCAAAGCAAAGCTCAAACGGCGTTTTTGCCCGCCAGATAATTTTTCTGCCTTTGTTTTTAAATCTTCTTTTGTGAGCGCTGTTAACGAAACGAGTTCTTTCATGGACAATGGATTCGGATAATAGCTTCGGAAGAGTTCGAGAATTTCATTTACCTTCAAGCCCGGCATGACACTCACTTCCTGGAGCATTACGCCTATTTTTTCGCGAACCTCTTGATCATCGGGAGCCCGGTTAAATAGCTTGATTTCTCCCTTACTCGGTTTCAGCAACCCCAGTATCATAGAAATGACAGTCGTCTTCCCTGCCCCATTCGGTCCGAGAATAGCCGCAACTTCTCCTTTTTTGATGTTGAAGCTAACATTGTCTACAGCTGTTTTTTGTTGGAATTGTTTTGTCACATGGCTTATTGATACTGCCTCATTCATCACATGAGCACCTCCTAATGGCTTATATTAATTGTAAAGTGCCAGAGAAGCCGTTAGTAGTATGGGGTGTCATGATGACAGGTGACAAATGTCATGTTTTTCCTCAATACATGCGACTGCTATTTACTTTCATAGAAAAGCACACTCTTGAAACGGTGAGTGTTATGATATAGTTATTGAATGACTTTCCGGCTGAAAGGAGCCAATCATGAACGAAGCGATTTTGTCTAGAAATAATGTGAGAGTGAAGGGCAGCGGCGAAACATCTATCATTTTCGCACCTGGTTTTGGCTGTGACCAAAGCGTCTGGAACGCCGTGGTGCCAGCCTTCGAAGAAGATCATCAAGTCATTTTATTTGATTATGTCGGGTCGGGCCATTCAGATTTGCGCGCATATGACCTGAATCGGTATCGGACACTTGACGGCTATGCCCAAGATGTTATTGATGTTTGCGAAGCTTTAGATTTGGAAGAAACCGTGTTTGTGGGGCACTCTGTCGGAGCTGTGATCGGGATGCTTGCTTCCATCCGCCGTCCGGATCTTTTTTCCCGTCTGGTGATGGTCGGACCTTCTCCTTGCTATTTGAATGATCCGCCTGAGTATTACGGAGGATTTGAAGAAGAGCAGCTCCTTGGTTTGCTTGAAATGATGGAGAAAAATTACATAGGCTGGGCAACTGTATTTGCGGGAACTGTTGTGAACCAGCCAAATCGGCCTGAGATTAAGGAAGAACTTGAAAGCCGTTTTTGTTCTACTGACCCTGTGATTGCCCAACAATTTGCGAAAGCGGCGTTTTTTTCAGATCATCGGACGGAGCTTTCGAAGGTGACCGTTCCCTCTCTTATTCTCCAATGTGCCGATGATATGATCGCATCAGCGGCAGTGGGCGAGTATATGCATAAGCATCTTCCTTATAGTACACTGATACATATGGAAGCTCGCGGGCATTGCCCCCACATGAGCCATCCAAATGAAACGATACATCTAATCGGCGACTATTTAAAAGCATACGTGTGATCTAGGAACGAAAGGGATAGAGGTGACCCTCTTAATGGACAAACAATTGATTGATGCACCATGCGGTTTCCTCACCTTGTCAGAAGAGGGTGCGATTCTAGCTGCTAATCGCACCCTTTTCAAGATTTTGGATTATGGACCGGAGCAGGTTATCGGCGAGCATCTGAATACGATGTTGACCGTTCCCGCACAGCTTTTCTGCCAGCTTTATTTTTTTCCGCTTTTGAAACTGGAGCATCATATCGAAGAAATATATATTTCTTTGAAAGCAAGAGACGGCGAAGAAATCCCCGTCCTTGTCAATGCTATTGCGAGAACCGATAGCGGAGTTTCTGTCTTCGATTGTGTGCTCATTCCGATGCAGAAGAGAAATGAATATGAAAATGAGCTCCTGATAGCGAGAAATGCGGCTCAGGAGGCTTTGCTCGCCAAACAGAAAGCCAATGCGGAGTTAGAGATTGCCTTGGAAACGCTTAAGGCCAAACAAGAAGAACTGCTTGAGACCAACAAACAAAATCAACAATTTAAATCAAATACGAAACGAGAGCTTGAACTCGCCAGAAAGATCCAGAAAAACTCATTGACTGAACCGATTGTAAACGATCAGGTTCAGATTGACGCTTATTACAAAGCATCGAGTGAATTGTCGGGTGATCTATACGGGTTTTATCAAATCGATGATCATCGTTATGGCATTATTATTCTTGATGTAATGGGGCACGGGATTTCCTCTGCTTTGATTACGATGTCTCTTCACCCTTTGTTTCAGCGCCAGATCACGCAAGGCGCCAGTCCTGTCATAGTCATGAAGGAGTTGGATCGTCACCTCCACAGCTTGTTTCAAAATGATGAGGAGGCAAGACATTATTGCACTGCCATTTATCTCGAGATTGATACAGTCCGGCAAAAAATTGATTATGTCAATGCAGGGCATCCGCCGGCGTTGTGGCAGGACGGTGACGGAACTCAGCATCCGCTGTACGCTACCTCGCCGCCGATTGGCATGTTTGAAGACACTGTGTTTCAATCAAACAGCCTTTCATACGAGGAAGGCGGAAGGCTCCTTCTGTATACGGATGGCGTGATGGATCCTACGGCTTCATGTTATTTATTTGATTTATTAAAAACTCATCCCGATTTGTCTATTGCTGGCCTGAAAGAGAAAATCCTCACATCACTGAACCATCATAAGGAAGCCCATCATCAAAGTGATGATGAATGTTTTATATTAGTTGATTTGAAATAAAATGATCCATGAGATGTGATGCGTCTCATGGATTTTTTGTTTGAGCGTTTCTTCCCTACCACTTACAGGCATTTTATGGTCATATCCAGCATCCTCCAGCCTACTTATTGCGTTTGCCTGCTTTTGAGCAGAAGGTAGATACGCCCTGAATTGAAGGGACTCAACACAATAACCGCTGCAAACAACAATTTTCATGATTCCCTCCTCACTGTATAGTGAAAATTATAGAAAAAAGACTGAACCATTTGCGGCTCAGTCTCAGTTATTCTATTCTGCGGCGAAATTGCCCGGGAAATGAGTTGGTTATTGCACATTTTCCTCGAAATATCTCGAAAGCACATCTTCCACATTTGTTAAATGCGCCAGCATGGCGGCTTCTGCCTGTGCTCCATCCCTTGCTGCCACTGCCTTGTAAATCCGTTCATGCTCATCGTACAATCGCTGAATGGAGGTCTTCTTGGAAAACAGCCAGATTTTCCGTGTTTCTCTCATCGTTTCCAGCAGTAATGATGATACGTGGTTCATCAAGTGTTTAAGAAGCTCATTTTGAGAAGCATCAGCCAGTGCCAGATGAAATGCGAAGTCTGCTTTCTCGCCCAGCTCCCCGTCCGCATCAATGCTGCCCATTTCCTTTAACGCAGCATGAATTCTTTCGAGATTTTCTTCTGTTCTTTTTTCAGCAGCTAATGACGCCACACCGATTTCAAGCAGTTTTCTGACCTCGAGCAGCTGTTTAACGTCCTCTTTTTTCATGAGAAGGGCGGCTGAGAGCGGCTGAGAAATTTGATCAAGCTCAAATTCCTTCAGGTATGTGCCTTCTCCTTGTTTCATTTCGACAAGCCCCATCGCTTTTAGTGCAGAAAGTGCTTCACGAACTGCTGAGCGGCTGACTTGAAAGCTTTCGGAAAGCGCCTGAACTGAGTCCAGTTTATCTCCCGGCTTCAAATCGCCGTTTTTGATCATATCTAATAGCGCATCCGCCACTTCTTCATATATTTTCTTTGTTTTAATCTGTTTGTATTTCAATGCAATTCACCCCGTCACTTGTAGGTCTAGCTGTTTACGATCTATTATACTCTGTTTTTGGTGACGCCAAAAGATTTTGACAATTTTGTCAAAAAGTCTTGTACTTTGATTTTTTTCAAAATATAATGCTAGGTAACTGGTCTTATTACCTAATCATCAGATGATCACACCACCTTAAGAAACCGCTTACTTAAAAACGCCAGTTTACGTTTCAAGGAGGGGTTTGGGATGCAATGGACACAGGCATATACGCCTATAGGGGGAAATTTGCTTTTATCAGCGCTTGCCGCACTTGTACCGATTATTTTCTTTTTTTGGGCGCTTGCGGTGAAACGGATGAAGGGGTATACAGCGGGCTTGTCCACATTGGGAATCGCCCTTATCATTGCTGTATTGGTTTATCGGATGCCGGCGGAAAAAGCGCTGATGTCCGCCACACAGGGAGCCGTATACGGGATTTTGCCGATTGGATGGATTATTGTGACATCTGTTTTTTTGTATAAAATCACTGTGAAAACGAGACAGTTTGATATTATTCGCAGTTCTGTTCTCTCCATTACAGATGACCGCCGGCTACAGGCGCTGCTGATCGCTTTCTCATTCGGGGCTTTTTTAGAGGGAGCAGCCGGCTTCGGAGCGCCGGTCGCCATTTCTGCCGCGCTGCTGGTCGGTCTCGGCTTTAACCCTCTTTATGCAGCGGGCATTTGTTTGATCGCCAATACGGCACCGGTCGCCTTTGGTGCGATTGGGATTCCGATTACAGCCGTAGAAGGGCCGACAGGGATTCCGGCGATGGAGATTTCGCAAATGGTCGGACGCCAGCTGCCATTCTTATCTGTATTTATTCCTCTTTATCTGCTTATCATTATGAGCGGGTTCAAGAAAGCCTTTGAGGTCTGGCCGGCGATTCTCGTTTCCGGCGTTTCCTTTGCTGTTGTGCAATATCTCAGTTCCAATTTCTTAGGGCCTGAGCTGCCGGATGTTTTGTCAGCGCTGGTTTCAATGGCTGCGCTAGCTGTTTTTTTGAAATGGTGGAAGCCGAAAACAACATTTAAGTTTGCAGGTGAACAGGAATCAGCTGCCGCGATTGAAACAACAAAAACGAATGCACCGGTGCCTGCGTACAGCGGCGGAAAGATTTTTAAAGCTTGGTCGCCATTTCTGCTGCTGACGGTGATCATTTCTATATGGGGCATTCCCTCTGTCAAATCCGCGCTGATTGGACATTATGACGGCTCTGCTGTTTTTTTGAAGTGGCTGAATGCTGTTGGCGAAAAGCTGACTTTCGCGCCTGGTGTGCCTTTTTTGAACAATCAAATTGTCAATGCTGACGGCGCGCCGATTGAAGCGGTTTATAAGCTTGAGCTGCTTGGCTCGGCCGGTACAGCGATATTGATTGCCGCGGTGCTGTCAAAATTCGTCACGGGCATTTCGTGGAAAGATTGGGGAGCCGTTTTTACAGATACGATCCAAGAGTTGAAGTTTCCGATTTTGACCATTGCTTCTGTCGTCGGTTTTGCCTATGTCACCAACTCCTCGGGAATGAGCGCGACACTCGGGATGACGCTCGCGCTGACAGGTTCGATGTTCACCTTCTTTTCGCCTGTCCTCGGCTGGCTCGGCGTCTTTATTACCGGCTCGGATACTTCTGCCAACCTGCTGTTCGGCAATCTGCAGAAAGTCACCGCGTTATCAGTCGGCATGGACCCTGTTCTGTCTGTTGCCGCCAACTCATCGGGCGGTGTCACAGGAAAAATGATTTCGCCGCAGTCCATTGCGGTGGCATGCGCTGCGGTAGGACTCGCCGGAAAGGAGTCAGACCTTTTCCGCTTTACGATGAAACACAGCCTGTTTTTGCTGCTGCTCGTTTGTATCATCACCTTTTTGCAGCATCATGTGTTTAGCTGGATGATTCCTTAAAAAACCCTCCCGGCCATGGGAGGGAATCATGATGTCTGTTTTAACGATTCGAAAGCTGCAATGACGGAAGCCAAGCGCGGTTATTCGCACTATAATTTTTGCTCTGGCCCATATCCTCAAGGTACCCGTTTTGATAATGAATCGATAAAACCAAGTCGGGAACCGTATCATAACCAACTGATGCCAGATGCTTTACTTCAGTTCCGTAATGAGATAATGCTACTGAGGTGAAATCTTTCGTTAATGGATCTTTTTCTAATGCTTCACGATACACATCTAAAATGTCACGGCCGTCCTCTGTCATGAACGTTCCATTTTGTGCATGAAGATCACCAAGATGATAACCGGTTTTTTCATATATTTCTCGAACGGCTTGATACTTTTCGTATGATTCTTTCTCAAATTGTACAGAATCATCTGTTCTGCTTCCCATGATATGTTGAAATAACTCTTTGCTGTTACTGCCACTATTCAAAAGGGCTTCAATTGTGTCAATTACCTTTGGATCATCTGTTCCAGTTACTGTTGCAGCATAATCAAATGGGGTAATGGTAAATGTTAATTTTGTATTCTTAGGAATCGTCAGGTTTTGGCGATCAAAGAGAAGGCCAATTTGTTGATTCACAACATCTCGCTGAAATGCTTTTGCTCGATCATCCTCATTTGGTGCAGACATATCAACATGACGAAATGCCGCATCTCGCATATTGTAACACTGCGCTTTTCCTTTATATAGCCACTCTGTCTCATTGTCATATGCTGCTTGTCTCTCTTCATTTGTTAAATCATGACGAAAATATGGTGAATTGGCATTTTTGTATTTGTCGCGTATATAACCAATCGGATTCTCTTTTGATAAATTGATTTTATTGATTCGGCTATATTTTTCATTAAGTATTTGAATTTCAATATCACTTTCAGAAACATATGGATTTCTGCTATGGATTAACGTTTCCTCACCTGTATCCACAACTGTTTTCTCGTTCGCTAATTGATATCGTTTTGCGACATCATTCTTCTCACTCATTACCGATTCTCTAGAATAATTGATTTGTTGCAGACTGCTGATCTGTACGGGCGATGATTTTTTGTAAGCATGGAACTGATTCTCCTGTTTTGCGACTGTATTTTCTTTGCGGATGGATGAATGACTTTGTTTATTGATTTGTTGTGCTAAGTATTGCAGCTTTACACTATCTTTTATGTGCATAGCATTTCCTCTTTTCACATTTTCTTTGTTATGGGTAATATCGGCAAAAAATCATTTTTTTGCAAAACATACACGAATAATGTAATAAGAGGTATTGTTCAGAACGTTTATGACGTCTGAGAAATGAACTGGACATTCCTCTTGTGTCTTTCTTTACATTTTTGTGAGTAGCAAAGTAAAATCCTCCCTCCATGGGAGGATTTTACTTATATCGTTTTCTTGCCGCAGATGAGGGAATGTTCATTTGATCGCGGTATTTTGCGACTGTGCGTCTGGAAATTCGTATGCTGCGCTGTTCATATAAGAGGTTGGCAAGCTTTTGATCTGAGAGCGGTTTTGTTTTGTCTTCTTGATTGATCAGGTCTTGAAGATGCATTTTGACTGCATAGTTAGACGCATCTCCATCTCCTGAAGCTTCAGCTTTTGCTGTGAAAAAGACTTTCATCTCAAGAAGGCCGTACGGCGTTTGTATCGTTTTTCCTTTGATTGCCCGGCTTATCGTTGATTCATGAAGGCTTAAGCATTCCGCTATCTCTCTGAGTGTCAGCGGCTTCATTGCGCTTCGCCCTTTTAGAAAAAAATCTCTTTGTCGTGTGGTCAGTTCGTTGACAATTCTCGTAATCGTCTGTTTTCGCTGTCGCAGCGCGCGGCTCAGCCAGCGCCATTCCTGGTATTTCGCTGATAAATAAGAGGCGGTGTCCTGGCAGGAGGCGGATGATAAAAGCGGGCTGTACTGCGGGTGCAGGTCTATCTCAGGAAACGAGCGGGTATTCAGCTCCGCTGCGATGTGCCCATTTTTCACAGTGATAAAAATATCAGGCTCAATATACACGTCTTGCTCTGGCTGGGCAAACAGAAGGCCCGGTCTTGGATGAAGAGCCGCAATGTCATCTGAAATATCTTGAATGGTATGAAGCGGAATTCCTGATTCCAACGAAAGCGCTTTCCAGTTTTTTTGCGCAAAAGCATCAAAATGAGCGGAAACAAGCTTTTCCGCTTGCTCATTTCTGTTCGGCAGCCGTTGTAATTGAAGAAGGATACATTCCCGCAGAGATCGCGCGCCGATCCCAGCCGGCTCTAATGACTGGAGTTTGGCCAAAACAGCTTCCGTTTCCCGAGTTGAAACAGCTAGGCGCTGTGCCGCCTCCTCCACTGCTTCTTCCAAATACCCATTTGAATCAAGTGAATGAATCAGATAATTGAAAATCTTTTTTTCGGAGTATGTCAGATTCATATCGAGTGACTGTTGTGTTAACACATCCTGCAATGTTTTTTGCGGATCACGTAATGGAAGGCCGGCTTCCTGTGCGTTCACCCTGTTTTTCCTTATTTTATGGTAAGATAGTGGCGGTGTGTCTGTTTCCTTTCGTTCAATAAGAGGGTTTTCCAGTGAGAGCTCATCAATGTATTCAGCGAGTTCTGCCGAATGATAGCCAAGCAGCGTGATGGCCTGCCTGAGCTCCTGTGTCAGTTGAGGCTTTAATACTTGGACTTGCTGAAGTTTCATATCCATCTTGCTCACTCCTCTTTCTTCATTGTACATGATTGAGATCACACCGTATATATTTATGAAAAAGGAGCTGCCAAAGAAATGTCTGAACTTTTTTCTGTCCCTTATTTTATCGAGAATTTCAAACAGCATATTGAAATGAACCGGTCTGAGGATAAAATCCATGCGATGAATAGCTACTACCGTTCCGTCGTCTCAACGCTTGTGCAGGACCAGCTGACCAAAAACGCAGTCGTCTTAAAACGGATTCAGCATTTAGATGAAGCTTACAACAAAGTCAAACGGGGAGAATCAAAATAAACCTTCCGCTCACATGTGAGCAGGAAGGTTTTCCTTCTTCGAGGCGTTCTGGATGAGCCGTGTGCGCGGCACGCCCTCCATCCAGGTATGAAAATAATTAGCGTTTTTCCCGTAGGAATTATCAATGACCGTGTTTTCTTTTTGGAGAAGAGAAGACAGAATGTGCCCGTGCAGCCTTGACGTTTCTACTGATTCGTATTGACTGAAGAACCGAATCGCTTTTGTGACAATATAATCCGAGTATTTTCCCCATATATATGCGATAGGGAGAGGATTTCCCGCTTTTTTGTTTAAGACATTCAATGTTTGCAGAAAAGCGATCGTCCGGCGGTCTGAAGCTGACAGCACCGTGCGCCAGTCGTAGCTTTCCGCTTTTGCGTGCTCCTGAAGCTCCTTATTTGCTTCATGATCTGTCCTGATAAATCTCAGCTTTTGATTGAGCGGCTGCGCCGTAGGAACAATGGGAAACAGCTGATGAGCCATGTCAGGCAGAAGCTTAATGTGATTGCTTGTAAAATGAGCCTGCGCTATTGCAAAGGAGGCATTTTCCCTTGTGATGATATGGAGATTCGCATGCTTAGAAAATATCTCCGCCGTCCGTCTGAGATTGTTTTCATGTTGAAAATAAATTGATTGCGGCAGAATCACGATTTTATGATTCG
Organism: Bacillus sp. SKDU12; assembly: GCF_010093085.1. Classification (GTDB taxonomy): domain Bacteria; phylum Bacillota; class Bacilli; order Bacillales; family Bacillaceae; genus Bacillus; species Bacillus mexicanus. The sequence goes on from NZ_MSRC01000004.1 coordinate 12,351, forward strand.
GATAGGCTTGGACAATTTTCTCTCTAAAGCTTTGATAATACGGATACAAATCCCCAAAGTTGCCGCCTCCCTGGCAGACTATGATGAGATTCGAATCCAGCTTTCGACCGACTGGAAAATTGTCGGGATTCCAACGTTTTCTGACACGAATTCCATGTTCTTTAAAGAAGGCTTCTGTTCCCTTCATAATAAATAAATCCCCTACATTTCCGTATAGAGGATAGTCGGCATAGATAATCTCCGAATGTTTCGGAATGATGTCGAGCAGCCCGGACAGTTTCTGTTTCAGGCTGATCATTGAATGCTTGCTGTCCATTTTTTCACCTCGGCTGTTTGGAATAAGTGTACGAGAACATCAATAACCCGGTCTTGCTCTTCTTCCGTCAGATTCGACCCTGATGGGAGACAGATTCCTCGCTTGAAAAGGTTTTCGCATATGCTTTCTGTATCTTCATGTGAATAAAATAAAGACGATTTAAACAGCGGCTGGGTATGGAGCGGCTTCCACAACGGACGCGCTTCAATGTTTTCTTCTGCCAAACGCTGAACTGCGTCATAGGGACTGAATCCATTATCAAGTGTGAGCGCGGTGAGCCAGCGGTTGGATACGCCCGCTTCATGCTCCGGCATAAAGCGGACGCCGTTTATGTGACTGAGTTCGTTTTTGTATCTCGTGAAAATAGCTCTTCTTTTCTCCACCCGCTCATCCAGCATCTCAAGCTGGGCAACACCCACGCCTGCTAAAATATTGCTCAGCCTGTAATTGTGTCCGATTTCGCAATGCTCATAATGAACAGCCGGCTCTCGTGCCTGTGAAGCGAGAAATCGTGCTTTTTCAATAGCTGCTTCATCGTCTGAAACTAGCATCCCGCCGCCTGATGTAGTAATGATCTTGTTCCCGTTAAAGGAAAAAATGCCGAAGCGACCGAATGTCCCGCTTTGCTTCCCTTTATAAACGGTGCCAAGAGATTCAGCTGCGTCCTCAATGACAGGAACTCCGTACGTATCACACAGACTGACGATTTCATCCATTTTCGCGCTTTGACCATATAGATTGACAGCAATGACTGCTTTGGGCGGCTTTCCGTTTCTCTTCGCATCCTCCAGCGCCCTTTCAAGAGCTTTCGGTGACATATTCCATGTATCCGGCTCAGAATCAATAAAGACGGGCACTGCTTTTTCATATAAAATCGGGTTGGCAGTTGCTACGAAGGTGAAGGACTGGCAAAACACGCTGTCTCCTTCTTTGACCTCGAGCAAACGCAGTGCCAGATGAATCGCTGCCGTTCCTGAGCTGACCGCAGCCGCTCCTTTTACGCCGACACGTTCGGCCAGTTGTTCTTCAAATAAATTCACGAGCGGCCCAAGCGGCGCAATCCAATTTGAACGAAAGGCCTCTGAAATATAGTGTTGCTCTCTGCCGCTCATGTGAGGGGGAGATAAGTAGATTCTTTTATGCATGTAATCATCCTTTGTTTAATGTTGAATGGAAGAAATGACGCGCGCCGGAGCACCGGCCGCCGTTACCTCGTTCGGAATCGAACGAATCACCGCAGAGCCGGCGCCGACAATGCACCAAGACCCGATTGTGAGCTGCGGAATGACAGAAGCGCCGGTTCCGAGGTGGGCGCCTTCCATAACGGCAACTGCTCCTGACAGCGTGACACGCGGGGAAAGATGTACGTAATCACTGATTAGATTGTCATGCTCTGCCACTGCACCCGTATTAATAATGCAGTGGGCTCCGATTCGCGCATCCGCCTGAATGATCGCGCCCGCCATAATGACGGTTCCTTCTTCGATGACAGCAGATTTGCTGACGATGGCAGACGGGTGAATTAATGTAATGAAGTCTTCTTTCTTCAGTCCCAGCCGCTCCGCCAGCTTTTTTCTGACTCTGTTGTTTCCGATGGCGATGAGGAACATCACATCGGGAATGAGCCTTCGCAATTCACTAACAGCTTCGATCGGACCTGTGTACCCCTCTTTTCCAGCTTCAAGCGTTTGGAATTTATCATCCAGCACTGCGACTAAGCGCGTGTCCGTCCGGGCATTGATCAGCTCTCTAATCACCTTACCGTGCCCGCCGTCACCTACAATGGCCACGTTTTTCATGAGGACACATCTCCGCTTCCTGTAAACCGTTCTGCCGTCACATGATTGGTTTGCTGAATCCCTTCTGAAACAAGCACTTTTCGCACAGTCAAACATAAAATTTTCAAATCCAGAAAAAATGAACGGCTGTCAACGTACCAAACATCTAATTCAAATTTCTGTTCCCAGGAAATCGCGTTTCTGCCGTTGATTTGCGCCCAGCCTGTGATCCCTGGCTTCACTTCATGGCGCCGCGCCTGCTGTTCTGTATAAAGCGGCAGATAGTCCATCAAAAGTGGGCGCGGACCGACAAGGCTCAGATCGCCTTTTAGGACATTCAGCAGCTGCGGAAGCTCATCGATGCTCAGCTTCCTGATCAGCCTGCCCGTTTTCGTCAGACGGACTTCATCCGGCAATAGGTTTCCTTCACTGTCCCGTTCATCCGTCATCGTTCGGAATTTATAAAGGGTGAACGGCTTGCCATTCAAGCCCGGTCTTACTTGCTTAAAGAAGACAGGTGATCCTATTTTCAGCCTGATAACGGCGATGGTAATCAGAATAATGACACTCGTACAGCACAATAAAAAGATGGCGGCCGCCAGATCAAAAAGTCGTTTCAGGATCAAAGATTCACAGCTCCTTTCGTTTTTCGAAATCGTTTTAGTACAAGGTGTCTCTCCTCTTTCGTGCAAACGAACATAAAGGCGAAAACCGTGTAGCAAAAGCTGACTGTCAGTCCCGCCGCTATCAGTGACGGCCAGCCGTCAATCTTCACAACGAACTGCATCGCCTTACAGACCAGCCAGGCAAACACAGCGGCTGAAAGAGGCCCGATGATGCCTTTAAAAAACACATGCTTTTTGTAGCCTGTCATACGGGATACGTAAAGCGGCGTGAAGATGGCATTTTTCAAAATAAGGGAAATCGCCCCGGCCAATGTGATGCCGTACAAGCCGAGATGAGCCGGCCCGCTCAGTGTGACGGCCAGCACCACATTAACCGCACCCAACAGCAGGGTTACAACCGCTGGTGTTTTTTGTTTATTAAAGGCGGTCCAGATATAAAACAGCGGCATAAAGGCCAGGCTGACCACCAAGTATCCGGCATGAATATATAAAAGCGGCGCTAAAGACGAAAAGGACGTTCCAAGCCAGATCGTCAAAAAAGGCCCCCCCAGCCCGCCTAATAAGGCAGCAGGAAGCGCGAGCAGAAGACCGTTCAGCCTCACTGCATTGTTGGCGTAATTCACCAATCCGTCCATGTCGCCTTTTGAATAATACGAAGTGATAAGCGGCGCAAACAGGGATGCGACCGTTCCAGCCAAGCTGCGCAAAAGCAACGGAAACTGGATAATCGCCGCGTATTTCCCGGCTGCCGATGCCCCCAAAACCAAATTGGCGGTTAATAGATCAATCTGCAAAAAAAGCAGGACGCCGATTTGATTGACAGAGCTCCATGCGCCCGCTTGAAACAGCTCCTTGCTTGTTCGGAATGACAGATCCTTCATCCGAAACGAAAACCACGGAATCAGCTTTTTGAAGAAATAGAAAGACAGCAGAAACGCGATGACAGCACCAGCTAAAGCAGCAAGCTGAATCTGCCAGATTTTCGGCGCAAAGCAAGTAAACAAGAGCAGCACAGACAGCACGCGGACGAGCATTTGCACCGCCTGAATGGAGCTTGTGATATAGAGACGATTGGCATAAAATGGCGCAGAGCCAAACCCCGCCATTAAAAACGTTAAAATAAACAGCAAACTGCCGATCAAAATCGACAAACGCACATCAGCCAAAAGCGCTGGCGGCACGTTCATAACGCGGTCAATCAAAAAAGCAGAGCCCACAAGAGGCAGTAAAAGAAGCAACGAAATCAAAATAGACGCTGCCACATAATTACTGATATACGCATTTGCTTTTTCCCGCTCTCCTCTATGGGCGGCAACAGAAAAGAAACGCACGACAACCGAGCTGAGCGCTACGGTGATAATCGAAAAGTAATTGATCACATTTTGTGTCAGATGAACAAAACCGAACGCTTCCACACCAAGTGTTTTAACAATAAAAGGCGTCATCCATACCGACAGAAAAACAGACAAGAGAAATGCTGTGAGATTAGCGCTTAAGTTGATGGTGAATTTCATGCCTGCTTCGCACTGCCTTTCACCATTCCCCGCTGCTCAAAAAACAGCTTAATGAGAAATATAAGCCGCCATTTGCATAGTCCTAATACCAGACGCTCGCCTCTTAATAATTTCTCATGCTGAACCGGTGTATGTCTGACAGCCAGCCGCACCATATCATAGGATAAAATGTGTTTGATCTGCTTTTTAATATCTTTTGACGGGTTCGGAGAAGCACAGGCGTTTGCCAGAAGCATTGGAAGCTGGTGCTTGCAAATGTACACATTCAGATCTTCTTGACACGCACGTTCCAATCCGTAATGCTGGTAAAATGCAATTTTTGCCTCATATTGCTTTTGAATCTGCTCGTCCATTGCCGGCTTATACGGAATTTCTGTCAGGCTGTTCGGATTTTCACGATAGATGTACAAGCCTTCATCAAGCATTTTCACCCGCTCCGCTTCGCAAAAAGCGGACAAATTAAAGGGAGAATCTTCGGCAAAACGGATGTCTTCATCGAACATCAGATTGGTTCGCTCCAAAAGCTCTCGGCGATAAACATAACGCCATACGAACCAAATAAATCTCGTTTCGTGCGCCTGTTTGAGCCGTTCAGCGATTTCCGGTTTTGTCAGCACACGATTTTTGTCAAGCTGCGGCGGCACATAAGTCCGCCTGTCCGCTGACTGTTTGTAAAAACCGCAGCCAGCGATATCAAGCCGGTGCTCTTCCGCTTCTTCAATCAGCCTCTGAAACATGGCCGAAGATACATAATCATCGCCGTCAACAAAGCCGATGTACGTGCCCCGCGCCGCCTTTATTCCCGCATTTCGTGCTGAGCTCAGCCCGCCGTTTGTCTGATGAATGACCCGGATTCTCGCATCCTGTTTTGCATAGTTCACTGCAATTTCGCCTGAACGATCGGGTGAGCCGTCATTCACGAGGATGATTTCAATATCAGAAAGCGTTTGACAAAGCAAAGAATTGATACATTCCTCTATAAATGGTTCAACGTTATACATCGGGACAATAATACTGGCGAGCGGGCTCATTTCGCTTCACCGCTGATTTTGCGCCGCAGTCCTTTAAAGTACATATCTCTCGGAAAGCCGGCGCCGGGTATTTCTTTTGTTAACAGCTCTTTTACTGCGGCTGTCACACGCTCTGGCTGCGGATGTTCAATCAGCTTCATGGATGGAATGTCCTTGAGCCATTGATAGCCTTCCATCACCTTATGGTCAAAGGAACGGATGACAACACACGGCGTTCCTGTCAGCGCACAAAAAATCATGCCATGAAGCCTGTCAGTAACAACAGCTTCTGCGCTTTTCAGCTTAGACCACAGCGCTTCAAGCTCCTGCTCTCTGGAATGGCGGTTGACCCGCCGCCCAATCGTCGTCGTAAAGGATTGAATTTCGCCGAATTCTTCAAAAAGAGCAGCCTTGACCCGGTTTCTCTCATCCTTCTGAAGCACACTTTCCTGATCCTCGCGCAAACACATATAAATCCCTTCGCGCTCTGACGCAGCTTTGCTTCTATCTAAATACAGCACCATGTCCGGCTGCTTCAAAATCTTTTTTTCTTGAAAATGACGTTTCATAAACTGATAGGTTGTTTCATCCCGGGCCATCAGCAATAATCCGGGATGCGCGTTATAAATTTTCCGGGCCCGTTTCAGCTCTTTGCGACCTTTTTTCGTATCAGAAAAATGCGCCGTTGCCGGCAGCTGGACAACTCGATAGTCATGAAATGTTTTTATGATAAAGCGGCGCGTCCACTCCTCATAACGGTATAGATCTCCCATATTTCCCCCGCCGATGATAAAGACCATATCCTCCGGATGACGCGAGCGAAGCAGCGCCTTTGCTGATTTGTACATATCCTTCATATCGACTTCGACGATGTTAAAATCGGGGTATTCCTGCTCAAGAAACGCCTTGCTGGCATAAGCAATCGCGTGGTCCCCCAAATTGTCATGGGACGGCAGCAGGGTCAGTATGATTTTTTTCTGATGTACTTGGGCTTTTACCTGCTGGCCGGCCGCACCCAGCCAATATTGGGATGGGTATTTGACCTTAAGCAGCAGCCATTCTGCTAGATTGATTTTCAACGATTGTAACGACATGTCCTCACCCTCTGTTTCTCATTTTGTACTCGATCACCCGCTGATACACAGCCGATGCTATAGCGACGAACGGAATCATTCTGTATTTCGCCATCAGCAGCAGGCATGACCGTTTTGCGTCAAAAGGCGCGGTACCTGTTTTTGAGAGGCTCTGCTGAAACACCGGATCCGCGCAAATGACGCTGACATTTTTAACCTTGTCAAACAGCCGGCCGCTGCCGCTTGTTTTCCATTCATTCAGCATACAGATGCTGCTGTGAAGCACGATGAAGGTATCAAGCTCCTTACTGTACTCATCCAGTTTGTTGTTCTCCTGTAAAAATGCCGCGTTCGCCTCATACAGTGCAAGCCCTGATTCAAACAGTTTTTTCTGATAGCGCTGCACGATGGACGAAAGGTGGATTCGGTAATGATAGAGCGGCACCTTTACATAGGATACCGAGCGGGCGAAAAAATGAGCCCGGAAGCTGAAAAACTGATCCTCTACATGCTCCAGCTCGCCTCGGAGCGGAAACGCCAGTCCACGAGCTTTAACCATGCTTCTTCTGTACAGCTTGTTCCATGAAAATCCTCTGACCTTCCCTTCAAATAATGCCTTTATATAATACGCCTTCGGCTGATCCTGATAGGTTTCCGCCATGTCAGAGACCATCATTTTTCCAGTGTCCTCAAACTCTGCGGCGTAATTGCAAATGACCAGATCAGTTTCATCGCCTGCTGCCCGAAGCATCTGCTCGCAGTAATCGGGCTCGATCCAATCGTCTGAATCGATAAACGCGATAAACTCACCTCGCGCCGCTTCAATGCCTTTATTTCGAACCGCGCCAAGACCCTGGTTCTCCTGATGAATCACTTTGAATCTGTGATCCTTTTTGGCGTATTCCTCCGCGATATCCGGGCTGGCATCTTGAGAACCGTCATTAACGATGATAATTTCAATATTGTCCACGGTCTGGTTCCGCAATGATTCGAGACATGTTCTGATATATGTTTCTGTGTTATAAACAGCGACTAACAGACTAACCGCAGGTATTTCCATAATGACCGGCTCCTCTTGCATAAAAAATTACCGGGAAAAAATCGTTCTGTAAGGCAGAACGGATGAATCAACCGGCATAAGCAAATAACTGTAAAGAAAATAACAAACAACGATCGCGATATAGATAAGGGCGTTTGATTTTTCATCAAACAGCCTGACGAAATATGGGACTAAGATGATTTGATACAGTCCGAAATAAATATTGAATCTGGCAAAGATCACATCCTTTGTAGCCAAAAGCCCGAACAAAAAACCAAGCAGGCACAAATTAACGGCGATATCGATTTGCGGCCACAGCTTCCGAAGACGCGCCCTGTAGCAGAAGGCGAGCAATAGCGGCAAAATCAAGACAACGATTTTGATCACATTCATTCCATTTGTGTTTGTCGTAAGCCATTTTTCATAATGGCTGTATGAGCTGTTTTCAAGCACAACGACAAATACTGAAATGAATTTTTGATATAAAAATGTCATGCCCAGAAATAAAGCGGATAAGATGAATATCGCAGGTGACCAGGCTTTTCTTCTGACAACAAAGTACACTGGAATCATAATGAACGCTGAGGAATGAAAAAGCGAACTAATCAGTACGATCAGAAAATATCGCTTCCATTTCCCGCTGATGATATAACGAATGGCCCAAAACAAAACGGCTGCCACCATGTATTGCCTGATGCCATTAAAAGACGCGTAATAATGAAAAGTTCCCAAAAATAAAAAGACACTCAATTCAAACGGCCTTCCATAGTCGATGAGTGTCTTCATAATAAAGCTGTAGGTCACAGCAGCCACCGTGATATACATGATTTGCGGATCTTCCGTTATGAAATTCAACAGCCAAAGCAGTGCTGTAAAGCCCGGATCTGTCGCCGTTTTTGCTGTGCCAAAGCCGAATATCTGCCACACGTTTTGATATTGGCCCGCTAATTCGTACAGGAGCGTGTACGTCTGAAAATCTGTGCCTACTCTATAGCGGAGACCCGATACGAGCACAAGAGAAGCAAGCGGAATCCAAATCAGAAGCGTATTCGGCCGATGCCTCGTGGCGAGTGAATCGTCTCGTCCGCCGTACATTTTGGCAAACCAGGACCAAATATATACAATGCCCATATTGACGGCATATACAATCATCGTTTATTGTCCTTTTCCGCCGCTGAGGTTATATACATTCAGCAGCGCTCCTACGTTTTGCTGTGCATCGTAGCCGAGTTTTGCGAGAGTTTCTTTGATGAGTTCCGGCTTCGGCCTGCCTGCGGCGGCCGATCTCGCAATGGTTTCAGCCCAGATACTGATCGGCTCAGAAAGGCTCAATCTCGTCACAAGCCCGAGTCCGGCGTCGACTTTATCTGTAATGTGATCTGAAATAATGCATGGAAGCCCCGACGCCTGCGCTTCCACAAGCACAACCGGCAAGCCTTCATATAAAGACGGCATAACAAACACATCAAATGTGCGCATTAATTCATGAATGCGGTCTTCAGTGCCTAAAAAAAGGACATCTGAAAGCAGATCCTGCCGCCGTGCCTCCTCTTCCATCTCCTCTCGCAGCGGCCCGTCTCCTGCGAGCACAAGCTGAAAGCGGACCCCTCGTTCCTTCAGATGAGCGGCAAGCTTGAGCAGAAACGCGTGGTTTTTCACTTCATGAAACCGGGCTACATGGCCGATGATAAGACGGTCAGCTGCTATGCCGCGTGCTGTTTTTTCTTCATCAGCCCGCTGCCCGTCTGGAGCGAATAAAGCAAGATCAATTCCATTCGGGAGGAGATGGACACGATCTTCTTCCATGCTGGCTTGCCCGAATAAAAACCTGCCCGCATCCTCTCCGCAGGCACACAGTGCTGTCGCATTCGACAAAATCAGCCGCCTGAACATCATTAGCTGCAAGCGATCCTTCCAGTTGAATCCAGTCTTCCATGACGTATTGTGAGAATGACATACCCTGACCGGCACCCCAGCAAGCCTTGCTGCAAGAGCGATAAAACCCGTTTGAAAATCTGTATGCGCATGAATCGCGCTGAACGGCCCGTTTTCTTTTATCGTGTTTTTCACATTCCTTATAAATGTAAGAGGATTGCTTTGCCCGATGCTTGGGACATAAAAAAGCCGTCCGCCTAAAGATAAAATCTCTTCATCATAAGCGCACGGATCATTTCGATACGTCAAAAAATCAAATTGTACTTTGTGTCTGTCCATTTTCCGATATAAATTCATCACCATCGTTTCCGCGCCGCCCCTATTCATGCCGCTAAGAACATGGAGCACGCGTTTTTGACTGCTATTCATGTTTGACAAGCCCTTCCTTTTGATTCGTTATCCTTTTTTTATGATATCGATTCATTACGGAGGCAGGCATAAACGCGCGAATGAGCGGTTTTGCGACATATATGTAGTCAGATATAGGAAGCTTTAAGCGTCTGCATGCCTGATAAACAAGGATGGCATTGTCAATAGAATACGTAAATGACCGCCGTTTGAATGCATCGCTGTCTTCCCTTACTTTATACAAGGTTTCCTGAAGATTGTAGCCTCTGAAGCCCTCTTCAAAAAAGCGAAGCCACAAATCAATATCCTCCATCCGTCTCGTCCGCCGTACCGAACGGTAGCCTTTCAGCGTGCGGTAGGCGCTGGCTCTCATCATAATCGTCCCGTGGCAAAACGGAGTTCCTTTTGCCATAATACCCGGCTCCGGAGCGGAAGGCAGGGTGCGTGTGCCTCTCACGCCGTTTTCATCAAATACAAGCATGCCTGTGCCAACCACCTGATAGTGGCGGTGCTTTTCTAAAAACGCGACCTGCTTTTCCAAACGGCGCGGGAAGGAAAGGTCGTCTCCATCCTGGCGTGCGATATACTCGCCTGTCACATGTGAAAGACAATGATTTAACGAAGCGGCCAGCCGCCTATTTGTTTTGTTTTGAATCAGCTTGATGCGGTCGCTGTAATGAGCGGCGTACTGCTTCGCGATGCGGAGCGTGCCGTCTGTTGAGGCATCATCGCACATAATCAGCTCCCAATTTTTATAGGATTGGCTGAGTATGGATTCAATGCTTTCCGCCAAAGTGCGTTCACAATTATAAATGCCCATAATGACAGAAACTTTCGGTCCTGAGTTCATACGCTTTTCTCCTTTGTATCCATATCCATGTACGCGGAATAAATATCCGCCATTTCTTCCACCGTTCGCGCCTCTGAAAAACGCAAGGCTGTTTTTCGGCCTTCCTGTCCAAGCTTTCTGCAAAGTTCGGGCTGGTGATAAAGCTGTTCAATCCGGTCGGCAAAAGCGGCACTGTCATCGATTTTAATCAAAAAACCGTTTTCTCCGTCCCGAATGATTTCCCTGTGCCCCCGGTTATCCGTGGCAATCGCCGGTTTTTCCGCTGCCATCCCTTCCAGCACATTCATGCCGAGGCCTTCTCTGATGCTGGATGCGACAGAGACATCTGCGAGCTGGATCAGTTCGTGAATATCGCCGCAAAAGCCGTAAAAGCGGACATTGTCAGAAGCACTAAGCTTGTCAGCTAACGTCCGATACGCTTGCTCCATCGCTCCTTCTCCGGCAAAAACAAGGCGGAGCGACGGAATTTTATCTTTCAGCAAGGCTGCGGCTTCGATTAGCATCTTCTGATTTTTGTTTTGATTGAGCTCAGCCGGATAAATCAATATAAAATCGTCTTCACGAAAGCCATGTTTTTCTTTTAGTTTATGCTGCTCATCCAGACTGACAGGCCGAAACCGTTCAGTATTGACGCCGATGCCATGTATTTTTCGCGTGTTTTCTTCACATCTTTGAAGTCCTTTCGCCCGTATGTAATCCTCTTCATTGATGGTAATCAGGCAGTCTGTATAAGACGAAAGCCATTTCTCAATCGGATAGTAAAGCAGCCAATTTTTCATCGGCGCTCCGCTGCAAAAATGGAATCCATGTGCTGTGTACAGCACCTTTGTTCCATGCCGCCTTGCCTGTCTCGCCGCAAGTCTGGCAAGCACGCCGCCAACCGGCGTATGGCAATGGACAATGTCGTATTGATTGGCGTCGATCACTTCCTTCAGCTGTCTGTAAACGGACAGATTGTAAGGATGAAAGGGTGATCTGCGCATCGGGATGGAGAATTTCTCATCCACATGCGGCAGCTTGGTTTGACCGCTTGCGGCGACATGAACCTCCCAGCCCATTCGTTTAAACCAGGTAAAGTAAGGGAGATGAAACGCTTTAAAGTGATAGTCAACAGTCGCGCAAAACAAGATTTTTTTCGTCATCTTCGCTCCCCCTAACGAACCGTGGCGGCCGTCATTTTGTCAGAAGTATCAATGGCCGCAAACAGCCTCGCTCTCAGATCGGCTTCCGGAAGCTCATGATAGTCCTCGATAAAGCGCATCAGCACGGTCCAATCGCCGTCCACCGCTTTGCCGATATGTATTTTCGGAAAGATTTGCTCCGTGTGCACTTCATTTTTGTTCAGCAATTCCTCATACATTTTTTCACCGGGGCGAATACCCGTAAATTCAATTGGAATTTGCTCAGTCGTGTAGCCGGAGAGATGAATAAGATTTTTGGCCAGATCCACAATCTTAACGGGCTCTCCCATATCGAGAACGAAAATCTGACGCCCTCTTGCCAGTGCCCCTGCCTGAATAACAAGCCTTGAGGCCTCTGGGATCGTCATAAAATAACGGGTCATCGCCGGATGTGTTACCGTCACCGGTCCGCCTTTTTCAATTTGTTTTTTGAAAATCGGAATGACACTGCCGCGGCTTCCGAGCACATTGCCGAAGCGGACAGCGACAAATTTGGTTCTGCTGATTTTTCCGAGATTCATAATCATCATCTCTGCAAATCGTTTTGTCGCCCCCATTATATTGGCCGGGTTTACCGCTTTGTCTGATGAAATCAGCACGAATGTCTCTGTACCCGACAGATCGGCTGCTTCCGCGACATTTTTCGTTCCGATAATATTGTTTTTGACAGCCTCTTCAGGATTATGTTCCATTAAAGGCACATGTTTATGGGCAGCTGCATGGTAAACAACATGCGGCTCGTACTTTTTCATCAAAGTAAACATTTTATCACGGTCCTGCACATCCGCAATTTCCGTATGGAATACAATGTGTTTGCCGAATCGTCCGTTCAGCTCTGTATAAATTGAATGAATGCTGTTTTCTCCATGGCCGAGCAGAATGATTTTCTTAGGCTGAAACGCGCTGATCTGCCGGCAGATTTCCGAGCCGATTGATCCGCCCGCTCCTGTCACGAGAACTGTTTTTCCTTTGATGCGGTTCGAAATTTCACTGATGTCGAGGGTTACAGGCTTTCTGCCTAGCAAATCCTCAGCTTTTACATCTCTGATTTGTCCGGCAGTTCGTGTGCCGAGCAGCATTTCATCAACATGAGGCATAATCTTAATGGTTGCTCCTGTTCGCACACATTCTTTATATAACGCCTGAAGCTCATGAGTGCGGAGGGAAGGAACGGCAATAATAATATAGTTAATTTTGAGCTTTTGCACTGCTGGCATGATCCTTTCTTTTCCGCCAATCACAGGAAGCCCCATAATTTCTAATTTATGCTTCGTTTGGTCGTCATCAATAAAAGCGACTGGCAGGATGTCGGGATCATCTTTTGAAAGCAGCTGCCTGACCATCAAAGTCCCGCCTGAACCCGCTCCGATAATCAGCGCACGGGATGAAGCGCTGCGTTTTTTTCTGATGCTTTCTTTAAACACTCTGGATAACACACGGGTTCCCCCGATAGACAAAAGCTGAAGCACCCAGCATGCAGTGAGCAGACGAAAAAACATCGTATGATACACAGCATACTGAATGATGCCTGTCACAGCAGCTGAAAGTGTAATACCCTTAAGCAGGATGATCAGCTCGCCGAGTCCGGTATATGTCCATACCTGTTTATACTGATGAAACAGAAAAGCGCATACATGATAGCTGAGGAGCAAGCTGACAGCTGTAAGCAATAATGCTCCGGAGTCATCAAACTGATAAGAATCTTCTAAAAATTGATATCCTGCAATAACTGAATGTAAAACGAGATACGTATCCAATGCAATAATCATTGACAGTCTTCTCCGGTAACTCAACCTTTTACCCCCTAATCTTTATCGGTTTAGCTGCGGCGGTTTTTTGCTTTCAAAACATCGTCAACAGCTAAACCGACAACATGTCTTATGTATATATCAGATAAGTGGGCATTTAACCCGTCCTCACACCCCGCCAGCGACGACCAGCATCTAAGGCAGCAACTTCAGCTGCCCACAGCAGAGCCGAGTGCCTCCATTGATACAGGTCAGGAGACATCACCTTTTCTATCTATTTAGTAGGAATAGTGTTCTGATTTTTTCATTTTCTTTTTGTTTAAAAGAACGCCTAACAGCTTCGCATTGGATTGCTCCAGTGCATCCTTCGCTTTCAGGACGGTATCGATTTTCGTTTTTCCGCTTAAAACGACGAGCACACTGCCGTCTGTCTGATTTGCTAAAATCTGAGCATCCGCAACCGCCAAAAGCGGAGAGGAATCAAAAATAACGAGACTGAATTGTTCATAGATGTCAGAGATGAAATCTCCCATCGCTTGTGAAGACAGCAGCTCAGCCGGATTCGGCGGAGTCGGTCCGCTTGTCAGCACATACAAGTTATCGATCGGCGTCTTTTGCACCGTCTCACAGAGCGAAGCATTCCCCACCAGCACATTTGTCAGCCCTGTTCCATTCTCCACCTGAAACGTCTGATTGATGGTCGGCTTTCTGAGATCAGCATCCACCAACAGCACTTTCTTTTCCTGCTGCTGCGCAAAGACAGCCGCAAGATTCGCTGCACTGAACGATTTACCTTCACCAGGCAAAGAGGAGGTGACAAGGATAGACCGCAAGTTGGTCTGAACGGATGAAAATTCAATATTTGTCCGAATGGTGCGATATTGTTCCGCAACAATTGATTTATTGTGCAAAACACATATTTGGTCCAAACCTCTCCTTGCTTTCTTTTTTCTAAAGACCATCAGCTTCACTCCCCGAAATGTTGTTTCCCGCAATTCCGCCCTTTTCGGACATCAGGGACGGAGCCTAAGCATGGCATTCTGGTTCTCTCGCTGATCTGCCGTGCGCTTTTGCACGTATCATCGAGAAAATGCAGAAAAAATGCCAGTGTAATGCCGCCGATGACAGCAGCGCCAAAAGCCATAATCACATTTCGCACTCTGGCCGGCTTGATCATCGGACTTTCAGAAGCCTTTGCCTCCGATAATATATGTATGCCTCGCACATTCATTCTTTCATCTACTTCTTTTTCAAACTTGTCCACTAATGTGTTTGCAATCTCAGCCGCTTTCTCCGGGTCGTGATCTCGGACGGCAATGGTGATAATTTCTGAATCATTTTCACTGCTGGTCACTACTTTTCCTTTCAGCGTGGAAGCCGATTCAGAAAGATGCAACTCTGCCTTGATCTCTTTCATCAAAGCCGTGCTTTTCATAATCGATTGAAACGTGCTGCTGTACTGAAGATTTCGCTGGATGTCACTGAGATTCGAGTTTCCTCCACCGCCTGATTCATGAATCAGCACTTGTGTCGACGCTTGATAGATCGGTGATATGACCTTAAATTGCACAAAACCCGAAATCAGGGTCACGCCGATTGTAAGGAGCAGAATCAGCACGAACCTCTGTCTGACAATCGCATATAACTCTTTAAAACTCATATTCTCATTCATGTATTCATAGCCTTCAGGCTTCCCGCGCCCCTTTCTGTTAATGATTGGATTATAAAAGAAAACTATTCTATTTAAAAATTGCAAAATAAGCCATTAAGTTCTCTTTAAAGAACAAAATCATGATTTTTCTCTAATTTACTACACTTCCCTTATGATTTCAAATTTTATAAAGAACAAACTATTCCTTATAATGAACAAAATAACGACAGGAATAGAGGAGAATTTCATATCATGATTGGAAGAATTATCCGTTTATACCGTAAAAGAAAAGGCTATTCTATTAATCAGCTGGCTATGGAATCAGGTGTATCTAAATCCTATTTAAGCAAGATTGAGAGAGGGGTTCACACGAATCCATCCGTTCAATTCTTAAAGAAAATTTCTGCCACACTAGAGGTTGAATTAACAGAATTATTCGACGCAGAAACCATGTTGTATGAAAAAATCAGCGGTGGAGAAAACGAATGGCGCGTGCATCTTGTGCAAGCCGTCCAAGCTGGAATGGAAAAAGAAGAGTTGTTCACTTTTACGAACATACTAAAGGAAGAACCGTCTAAAACTGCTTCCTATCGCAAACGTAAACTGACTGAATCTAATATTGAAGAATGGAAGGCGCTGATGGCGGAAGCCAGGGAAATCGGCTTGACCGTCCAGGAAGTTAAATCCTTTTTCAAAACGATGGGAAGATGAATATCGGTCAAGGGCTGACGTTCGCATCCGCAGGGCAAACCTGTTTATAATGGGGGAAAAAGGGAGAGAATGCAATGACTCAAAAAACAGTAATAACTCAATATGGCAAAGTGAAAGGCACAACGGAAAATGGTGTACATAAATGGAAAGGCATCCCTTATGCCAAGCCGCCTGTCGGACCATTGCGTTTTAAAGCACCGGAACCTCCAGAAGCGTGGGAAAACGAACTTGACGCAACAGTGTACGGCCCGATTTGCCCGCAGCCATCTGATTTACTGTCATTTTCCTATGCTGAGCCGCCCCGTCAGTCTGAAGACTGCCTGTCTCTCAATATATTTGCGCCGGACACTCTAAGTCAAAACCTGCCTGTCATGGTGTGGATTCACGGCGGCGCTTTTTATCTTGGATCAGGCAGTGAGCCATTATACGATGGCTCAAAATTTGCGGCACAGGGAGAAGTTATTGTCGTTACGCTGAATTATCGACTGGGGCCATTTGGATTTTTACATTTGTCTTCGTTTGATGATGCATATTCCGATAACCTTGGGCTTTTAGACCAAGCCGCCGCACTGAAATGGGTGCGAGACAATATCTCAGCATTTGGCGGTGATCCGGATAACGTAACAGTATTTGGAGAATCGGCAGGAGGCATGAGTATTGCCGCGCTGCTTACTATGCCGGCAGCAAAAGGCCTGTTCCAGAAAGCGATCATGGAAAGCGGCGCTTCCAGAACGATGACAAAAGAAAAAGCGGCTAGTACAGCAGCCGCCTTTTTACAGGTTCTTGGGATTGACGAGAATCAATTGGACAGATTGCACACTGTATCTGCGGAAGATTTGCTGAAAGCTGCCGATCAGCTTCGAAAAGAAGAAGGTGAAAATATCTTTCAGCTGTTCTTCCAGCCCGCCATTGATCCGAAAACGCTGCCCGCTGAACCAGAAACAGCAATCGCAGAAGGTGCTGCTGACGGCATTCCGATTATTATTGGTACAAATCGAGATGAAGGCTATTTATTTTTCCCACCCGACTCAGCCGTTCTTCCGCAGGAAACGCTGGATGCCGCACTTGAGTATTTATTAGGGCAGCCGCTGGCCGAGAAAGTTGCCGACCTTTATCCCCGTTCGCTGGAAAGCCAAATTCATATGATGACTGATTTATTGTTTTGGCGTCCGTCGGTTGCCTATGCATCCGCCCAGTCCCATTACGCACCTGTCTGGATGTACCGCTTTGATTGGCACTCGGATCATCCGCCGTTTCATAAAGCGGTTCACGCCATAGAAATTCCTTTTGTTTTCGGAAATCTGGACGGGTTAGAACGCATGGCAAAAGCGGAGATTACCGAAGATGTAAAACAGCTGTCCCATACCATACAATCAGCATGGATCACGTTCGCAAAAACAGGAAACCCAAGCACTAAAGATGTAAATTGGCCATCGTATCATGAAGATACAAGGAAGACGCTGATTTTCGATTCTGAGCTTACAATTGAAAACGATCCTGACTCCGAAAAAAGACAAAGCCTATTCCCTTCACAAGGAAAATAAACATAAGGAAAAAGGATACGCTGTCATCATTGTAGCTGCTTGTATCATTTGCTTGTCAGCAGTCGTGGTTTTATGGGAACATCCATTTCAAGACCGTTTAATTGACTGGGAATCATCACGATTTTCGCGGGAACTGTGATCGTTCCCGTAAATTCAACAAAAAGAAAACCCGGGAAAAAGAGAACTCACTCTCTTTTTCCCGGGTTTTTGTTTTTTACAATTTTCCCGCGCGAATATTGTCTGTCATGCCTTCATAAGGAGCTTTCGAAATTACTTTTTCATTGTCGGCTCCTTCATTTTTCAGAAAAGTAATTTCTGCAAATTCAGGTACAACATATTTTGGATATGTTTCGTACTTCTCACGGGATTCTTTCATTAGGTCAATGTGGTCATTTTGGTAACAGACCGTAATTTCTGGATGCTCATGCACCCATTTCGGGAAGAAAATAATGCCGTGCATACGTTTTTCATTCGGCATAAAGTTTAATGAAACATCTGTGCCTGTTGGCTCTGTCCAAGACACTTTATAAACGCCTTCTGTCAGTTTAACAATATTGACTTCCTGGTCCCGAACCCAGCGCCCGGCAACCATTCCGCTATGAATTCTATAATCAATAGTATGATCGTTTTTAATATAAATCTCGTATTCCCATCCGTTTTCATAAGTATAAATCATGTGGCTTCCGATAAAGTTTTCCATCTTTCACACTCTCCTTAGTCTTTACTGTACTTCGTCGAACGTAATCAGGGGTTCTTTCTGCGGAACCGATATCGGCTCACTGCCTGCTTCGGCACCGTACGGAAAAAACATGCTCCGGATCAATGATTTCTCCGGCCGCAGCTTGTCCTCGAAACGACTCGATGACTTGCCGTATTCTATTATTTTTCATGTAAATCAGTTCATGATCGGCTGTTTCTGAGATATGTGGCAGATAAATGTTTCACTGCCACGGTTATTGTTCCCGAACGAATAAAAATTCATCGTCTTAGTCCCAATTCTGCCCCACCAATGGCAATAGGCAGATCAACCTTAATTTCTAAAGAGGCGAATGGTTTTAAAATCGGATGATCCTTCACTAGCACCACTCAATCTCCAGAAAAAATCATGTAACTATTTACATGTTTAATTTAACATTATTTCATGCAACTGTCAAACAATAGGAGCATCAAAAAAACAAGGACGATTTGCAGACAGTCCTTGTTAGCTTCGATAGGAAAGATATGTGCTGACAGTGCTTTTTGCAAGACAGTCAGCGGAATCGATAATCGGAATCTCACTTTGAATATGATCTAACACCACATTTAAATCTGTACAGGCTGAAATGATGATATCTGCATGCAGACTGATTTCTTCATATAGCGTCTGCCACAATACGTGTGTATGCTGCATATGGTTCGGCTGTTTAATTGCGGCGATAAGCTGATTCACAGCCTGCTGCCAATGATCCTTGTGAACAAATTCCTGTCCGTTTGAGCTCAGCCCTTTTTGATAGATGCCGGATTGGATGGTTGAATCTGTCCCTAAAACCACCGCTTTTTTTGCAGATTGCGGAATTTCTTTTATTGTTTCCTCAATGATATGTAACAAAGGAACCGATAACGCCTGTTGAATCTCTTCATAGTACACATGCGCCGTATTACAAGGAAGAGCAATAAAATCAATGCCTGTCTTCTCGAGATTCACCGCTCCATCAATAATCGCTCTTTTCATCTCGTCATGGTCAATGGGACGATCTGCATAAAAGGGGGTCGGACAAGAATAGATCATCATGTGCGGGTAGTCCATATCATGTGAAGCTCCATACAGCTTCTGACAGTAATCAATTACCTTATCAATAAACGGCGAGGTCGATTTCGGCCCCATTCCGGCTAATATTCCGATCATCACGTTCATTCCTTTCTAATTCTTACGGATCGCTTCTTCTTTGGAGCCATCTTCATAGAGGATAAAGCTTTTCACAGCTTCTTCCCTTAATATAAATTCGACTTCAACAGACAATGATCGCAGAAAGAAACGGGTTTCCGAGGAAGGAAATAGTTCCAGTTTCGGCTGGCCGGTGATCTCCAAATAAAGACGTTCATGCTCGGCTGTCACCCATATAGCTGTTCCATCCTGAAAGGAGTAGCTGCCAATATAGCGACTGTATATCGACGTATCAATTGCTTGTTTCTTTTTATGAGCAGGACGTTCCGGGATCTCATAAGGCTGATCAAATAAAATATGTTCCGCCGCCTTCAGAATCGCCTGTTCATATTCAGCTTCCTCTTCCTTATTGCTCAAATAGATCAGCGTTTTGCGATGATCAATATATCGCATCATCATCGTCGAATAGCCGGGCCACCTTCCGTCGTGACTGACAATTCGCCCTTTTTCAGTCGTGTTTTGCAGCCCCCAGCCAAAGCCGTAATTAATTGTTTCCCCATTGTTGAGACGCACAGGAGCAAATGCGGATTCCTTAGAAGCCCTGCTGATGAAATCATCCCGATATAAAGCCTGATCAAATCGGAACAAATCACTTGCGACAGCATTCACTGTCCCATCTCCCTGTATGCCATCGAGATACATAACATAGTTTGTTTCCACCAGATCATCTGGAAGGACGTATGTTTCTGAATGTACATCATACACATATCCATATGCATAATGTTCCAATCGCTCAGGCCTATGCCTCCTATTATACACTCTCGTTTCCTTCATGCCGGCTGGTGAAAATACACTTGTTTTCATAAAATCCGCATAGCTCATGCCAGATGCTTTTTCAATAATAACTGCCAGAAGCACATACCCCGTATTGCTGTACAGCCAGCCTTCATTTGGCTTAAAATAACGAGGCAGCCCCTCATTCATCAGCATATTGACAATATCCTGATTCACCGCAATCTTTTGTTGATCCCAATTGGCAATAAACCAGCCCATATAATCAGGAAGCCCTGACGTATGGTTTAATAGATGTCGAATGGTAACGCCCTGATATGGAAAACCGGGCAGCCACCGCTCCACTTTGTCTTCATATCCAAGAATCCCTTTCTCCTCCAGCAATATAATGCCCAAAGCTGTAAATGGTTTTGACAGGGATGCTAATTCAAATAAAGAATTGGTCTGCAAAGGGCGTTTTTCCTTCAGCTCTGCATAACCAAAAGAGTGATGATATAAAATATAGCCATCCTCCGCAGCCAAAACCGTCCCATTAAACTGATATTTTTCAGCTAAAACAGAAAATAACCTGCTAAGATGCTTGCTTTTTTCTTGTTTCATTTTTACACCTCCCTTATTGTCTACGATTATTATCCTTCTATGTTTCAATGATTTGAAAATATTCTGAAATATAATTGCAAATCTAAAGTCGAAATCGCACCGTCCACACAGCAGCTAAGCATTGTCTTTTAAAAGACCGATATACCAGGAAAGAAAACGGATTCACCACGTTTTTATGCAGAAAACATCACGCATTTTCCATACAACTTATTAGTCTAATAGAACTACATCAACAGAGGCCTTATTTCATTATCTATCAAACAAAAGGGGATAAAAGACCCGTTGCAATCGAAACAAGAGTCTAATAGAATGATGTCGAAAAGTAAATCACGCAGGTTTGTTACTGATAAAGCAGGCAAGACCTAAAATATGTAAAGGGCAAAGTGTATTCTTTGTACGACCCCTTACATGTTTTAGGTCTTTTTTATTGTGCGTAACGGACTTGCCATCTTCTAACAGGAGGGCTGGAAGAAGCGGATCACTTACACAGTACATAAAAAAAGGAGACATGAACGATGAACTTCAAAAAGTTTGCAAAACAAGCAACAGTATTAACCTTTACTACTGCACTGTTGGCAGGAGGCGCGACTCAAGCATTTGCGAAAGAAACATCTCAAAAACCGTATAAGAAATCTTACGGCGTTTCCCATATTACCCGCCATGATATGCTGCAAATCCCTGAACAGCAAAAAAATGAAAAATATCAGGTGCCTGAATTTGATTCATCCACAATTAAAAATATCCCTTCTGCAGAAGGCTTGGACGTTTGGGACAGCTGGCCACTGCAAAACGCTGACGGCACAGTCGCAAACTATCATGGCTACCACATCGTTTTCGCATTAGCTGGAAGCCCTAAAGATGCGGATGATACATCCATTTACATGTTCTATCAAAAAGCTGGCGAAACTTCTATTGACAGCTGGAAAAACGCTGGCCGCGTCTTCAAAGACAGCGACAAATTCGATACAAATGATTCAATCCTGAAAGATCAAACACAAGAATGGTCTGGTTCAGCAACATTCACATCTGACGGTCACATCCGTTTGTTCTACACGAACTTTTCTGGTAAACATTACGGTAAACAAACACTGACAACTGCACAGGTTAACGTAGACACATCTGACAGCTCTCTGAACATCAAGGGTGTAGAGGACTTCAAATCAATCTTTGACGGCGGTGACGGCAAAAAGTATCAAAATGTACAGCAGTTCATCGATGAAGGTAACTACACTTCCGGCGATAACCATACGTTGAGAGATCCGCACTACGTAGAAGATAAAGGCCGCAAATACTTAGTATTTGAAGCAAACACTGGTACTGAAAACGGCTACCAAGGTGAAGAATCTTTATTTAACAAAGCATACTACGGCAAGAGCACATCTTTCTTCCGTGAAGAGAGTAAAAAACTTTTGCAAAGTGATAAAAAACGCACAGCTGAATTAGCAAACGGCGCACTCGGTATGGTTGAGCTAAATGATGATTACACACTGAAAAAAGTCATGAAACCATTAATTACATCTAACACGGTCACAGATGAAATTGAACGTGCGAATGTCTTTAAAATGAACGGCAAATGGTATCTGTTCACTGACTCTCGCGGCTCAAAAATGACAATCGATGGCATTACATCTAATGACGTTTACATGCTTGGTTATGTATCTAATTCCTTAACTGGCCCATACAAGCCGCTGAACAAAACAGGTCTCGTGTTAAAAATGGATCTTGATCCTAACGATGTAACCTTTACTTATTCACACTTCGCTGTGCCTCAAGCTAAAGGAAACAACGTTGTCATTACAAGCTACATGACAAATAGAGGTTTCTTTGAAGACAAAAAAGCAACGTTTGCACCAAGCTTCCTCTTAAACATCAAAAACAATAAAACATCTGTTGTAAAAGACAGCATCCTTGAACAAGGGCAATTAACAGTTAACAAATAAAAAATGCGAAAGAAAATGCCGATATTCTATTGGCATTTTCTTTTATTTCTTATCAATTTTTTAAAGGTGAATCCCAATGGACTTTATAAAAGCAGGCAAATGCCTAACCATATTCCTAATCTTTTTAGGAATATTACTGTTTATCAACCTATTTCCAAACAAAGAAACTGTCAAAAAAACAAAATCAGCACAGAAGCCGGACTACCGAGCAGCCTATCATTTTACAGTTCCAGATAAATGGAAAAACGATCCCCAAAAACCGGTTTATTTGGATGGACAGTATCATTATTTCTATCTGTATAACCGGGATTACCCAAATGGGAATGGCACAGAATGGCGCCATGCCGTATCAGAGGATTTGGTGCATTGGACTGATGAAGGCGTGGCGATCCCGAAATATACAAACCCAGCCGGTGACATTTGGACCGGTTCTGTGGTGATCGATAAAGAAAACACAGCCGGATTCGGGAAAAACGCGCTTGTTGCAATTGTGACACAGCCTTCAGACAAAGAAAAAAATCAAGAGCAATATTTGTGGTACAGCACAGACAAAGGAAAAACATTCAAGCCCTACAGTGATAATCCTGTTATGCCTAATCCGGGTACAGACGATTTCAGAGACCCGAAAGTCATTTGGAATGAAGAGGACAACAAATGGGTAATGGTCATGGCTGAAGGAACAAAAATCGGCTTTTATGAATCCGATAATCTAAAGGACTGGCGTTACACAGGCGGATTCTTCCCAGAGCAGGCGGGCATGGTGGAATGTCCCGACCTCTACATGATGCGGGCAAGCGACGGAACGAATAAGTGGGTTCTCGGCGCCAGTGCGAATGGCAAACCGTGGGGCAAACCAAATACGTATGCCTACTGGACCGGAAGCTTCGACGGAAAAACATTTACAGCGGATCAGACTGAAGCCCAATGGCTTGACTATGGCTTTGACTGGTACGGAGGCGTCACATTTGAAGACGGCAATAGCACAGATCCATTAGAAAAGCGTTATGCACTTGCCTGGATGAACAATTGGGATTATGCCAACAACACACCGACACTAAAACATGGCTTTAACGGGACAGATTCTGTCATACGCGAATTACGGCTGCAAGAGCAGGACGGCATATACAGCCTCATCTCACAGCCGACCGAAGCTTTGGATCAACTGACTGTTTCAACTGATAAAGCAGAGAATCAAGATGTGAACGGGTCAAAAACACTTCCCATTACAGGTGATACGTACCAGCTTGATTTGGACCTTTCTTGGTCAGAGCTAAAGAATGCAGGGGTCAGACTGAGAGAGTCAGAAGACAAAAAAAGTCACATCGATGTCGGCATTTTTGCTGAAGGCGGCTATGCATATGTCAACAGATCAGCCACAAATCAGCCTGACAAAAGCAATAACTATGTCGAAAGCAAGGCTCCTTTCGATGTGGATAAACAGCAGGTACATTTAAAAATCCTCGTCGATAAAACAACGATAGAAGTATTTGTCGGCGACGGGAAAGCTGTTTTTTCAAATGAAGTGTTTCCAAAACCTGATGATAAAGGAATGTCTCTTTTTTCAGAAGGCGGCACAGCCACATTTAAAAATATAACGGTGAAGCATTTAGATTCGATTCATGAATAAAAAAGAGGTGCAGCGCAGGCTGCACCTCTTTTTTATTAGAGCGGTATTCTCTTTTACATATTGGGCATTGTAAGGAAGGTAGGACTGGTTTCTAAGGAGGAATCGAATGTCTAAACAAGGAAATTTTCAAAAATCAATGTCGCTGTTTGATCTGATTTTGATTGGGATGGGAGCCATTTTTGGATCAGCATGGCTGTTCGCTGTCAGTAATGTCGCTTCAAAAGCAGGTCCATCGGGCGCTTTTTCCTGGATCATCGGCGGAGCCATTATTCTGTTAATCGGACTCGTATACGCGGAGCTTGGAGCCGCTCTCCCCCGTACCGGAGGCATCATTCGATACCCTGTGTATTCCCATGGCCATCTTGTCGGCTATTTAATTTCATTTGTCACGATTGTCGCTTACACAAGCTTGATTTCAATTGAAGTGACAGCTGTTCGTCAATATGTGGCCTATTGGTTTCCCGGGCTGACCATAAAAGGTTCTGATTCGCCGACCATAGCAGGATGGATCTTACAGTTTGCATTGCTATGCATGTTTTTCCTGCTGAATTATTGGAGCGTCAAAACCTTCGCTAAAGCGAATTTCATCATATCGATTTTTAAATATATTGTACCGATTACCATCATCATCGTGCTCATCTTCCATTTTCAGCCGGAGAATTTATCTGTTCAAGGATTTGTACCATTTGGTTTTACAGGTATTCAAGCTGCGATTTCCACAGGCGGCGTCATGTTTGCCTATCTTGGCCTGCACCCGATTGTCGCCGTCGCAGGTGAAGTGCAAAATCCAAAACGCAACATCCCGATTGCTTTAATCATTTGTATCATCGTTTCAACCATTATTTATACAATTCTGCAGGTTACCTTTATTGGGGCCATTCCGACAGAAACGCTAAAACATGGCTGGCCGGCTATCGGGCAGGAATTTTCATTGCCGTTTAAAGATATTGCGATTATGCTCGGTTTGGGATGGCTTGCAACGCTTGTCATTTTAGATGCCATTCTGTCTCCCGGAGGAAACGGGAATATTTTCATGAATACGACATCCCGCCTCGTTTACGCCTGGGCGCGGAACGGCACATTATTCGGCATATTTTCAAAGGTCAATAAAGAAACCGGAACGCCCCGCGCTTCACTCTGGCTTTCGTTTGCCATGTCGATATTTTGGACGCTTCCCTTCCCTTCGTGGAACGCGCTCGTCAATGTCTGTTCTGTCGCGCTCATCCTTTCTTATGCGATTGCCCCGATTTGTTCAGCAGCGCTAAGGGTTAATGCGAAGGACTTGAACAGGCCGTTTTATTTAAAAGGAATGAGCATCATCGGACCGCTCTCCTTTATTTTCACAGCGTTTATTGTGTACTGGTCAGGCTGGAAAACTGTTTCCTGGCTGCTCGGTTCACAGCTCGTGATGTTTTTGATCTATCTCTGTTTCAGAAAATATGCGCCACAAGAGGATGTCAGCCTTGCCCAACAGTTAAAATCAGCATGGTGGCTTGTCGGGTTTTATATCATGATGCTGATCTTTTCCTATATCGGTTCATTCGGAAATGGCGTAGGCATCATCAGCAATCCCGTCGATCTCATTTTAGTCGCTATCGGGTCACTTGCGATTTTCTACTGGGCAAAGTATACCGGGCTTCCGAAAGCCGCTATTGATTATGATAAATAAAGAAGCAAGAGATTTTCTTGCTTCTTTATTCTTTACAAAATATACATACCGGCGATAAAATGAATGATAGTCAGTCATTACAGGAGGTGTTCCTCTCATGCCAAAACAAACATCAGGCAAATATGAGAAAATACTGCAGGCTGCCATAGAAGTGATTTCTGAAAAAGGTCTCGACAAGGCCTCTATTTCTGATATTGTCAAAAAGGCCGGCACTGCTCAAGGAACGTTCTATTTGTATTTCTCATCTAAAAACGCCCTCATTCCGGCAATTGCAGAAAATCTTCTCACCCACACACTGGATCAAATCAAAGGAAGACTTCAAGGGGATGAGGAATTTTGGGCTGTTTTAGATATATTGATTGATGAGACATTTCTCATTACTGAACGTCATAAGGATATTATCATCCTCTGTTACTCTGGACTCGCGATTGATCACTCCATGGAAAAATGGGAGGCGATTTACCAGCCTTATTATTCTTGGCTGGAAAAAATCATTAATAAGGCGATTGCAAACCATGAGGTAACGGAAGGAATCAATGCAAAATGGACGGCCAGAACGATTATCAACTTGGTCGAAAATACCGCAGAGCGATTCTATATTGGATTTGAACAAGATGAAAATATCGAAGTGTATAAAAAAGAAATCTTTACTTTCTTAAAACGGAGTTTAGATACAGCTTAAAAAATGGCTGGGTAACACCACTCATTTTTTAACGGCTCAAAAATGACTGACGTTCATTCATAAATTAGTGAGGTGTTTGATTTGAATTGGGTGCTCGTTTTCATTGCAGGGCTTTTAGAAGTGGTTTGGGCCTCTTCCCTTAAACATGCCGATTCGCTTTTGGATTGGGTGATCATTTTTATTTTAATCGCAATCAGCTTTATCTTGTTGATCCGCTCTTATCAAAAAATCCCGATGGCTGCTGCATACACTGTGTTTGTCGGAATTGGAACCATCGGAACATATCTTACTGGAATTATGTTAGGCGAAGCCTTCTCAGCAGCGCAAATGTTCTTTTTAGCTTTATTGCTGGCCGGTATTTTAGGAATGAAGCGATTCACGAAAGAAACTAAATCGAATCCGGAAGGTGAAAAATAATGGCATGGTTTTTATTAGTGGTTGCCGGCATAGAAGAAATTATCGCGGCAATCGCCATGAAATATATAGACGGAACAAGAAAAAAATGGCCGATTATCGTGATGACTGCTGGATTTGGCTTATCCTTTTACTGCCTCTCCCAAGCGATGCTGGTCCTTCCTGCAGGAGTCGCTTATGCCGTCTGGACCGGCATTGGCAGCATTGGCGTTTCGGCAGTCGGATTTATCTGGTTTAAGGAGCGATTTCAGCTGCCGCAGGTGATTTCCCTTTGCCTTATCCTAGCGGGCGTTATCGGTCTGCGTCTGACGGCTTCCTCATAAGATAAGGGCACATACAGCTGTATATGCCCTTGCCATTAAGCGTCTTGATGTTTTTGAAGATGAAGCGGCGGCGGGATCAGCCAGCCTTTGTTTTTTAGCAGTTTTAAGTATTTTGCGCCGGTTGCCGCTTTCGATATATGAAATTGCCCAAATATCATGGCGATGTCCTCACGAATCGACTGCCCCATTATTTTGCTGCATGTCACAAGGCCTGCAGCATTTTCTGCTGCCGCAGAGGCCGCCACATCCGGATCAAGAAACCGCGCACCCGGCGGGATATCGTTCAGATCTGCTGACGGCGGTTCAGGTGAAGCCGGCGGGAGCGCCACCCCATTTTCCTTCAAGATTGTGCTGACCTGTTTTATTTCATCCTGACCCTTCTCAATCGATTCACGAAGCAGCTTCTTTAGATCATCATCACCGACATGATTCAATAGCATCTGGTAATTGCCGATCATTTTATTGCCCGCCAGCACATAACTCCATAAGCTGAATACCTCACCGTAATGCATCGGTTCATCTTGCGGATTTCCGCTTAAAATACCCATGTTCATCCTCCTTGCAAAATTCAATGTCACACATACCATAACGTGCCCAAGAGGAGGAACAAGTATGTTCCGTTGAGAAAGATTTTTGAAATAAAACAAAAAAAGACAAGAGCGGCATAATGCCAAACCCTTGTCTTTTCTGTTGTTGTATCGGACGCGTACGGAGGACGTATAATATACCTCTCTAAACGTTGATATATAAGTTTTTTTAAGAATACTTGTGTGAAATTTGTGTAAATGTTTATGTAACCCCGATTAGCAAGAAAATGAAAGAATCCGCCTCTTCCCGAACTAAAAAGAAAGATTGGGAAAAGCAAACAAGAAATACGTGAGTCCACAAAAAGCCTGATCCGAAAAGGCTCTCTTTCATGGGATAAAGAAAAGAAAATATGGATTATATAAAGTCCCTCTCTAATGAGTCGGGACCTTTTTGTTTTACACAACAGGAATAAAGACACAGATCAAACGATTCATTTTCATCTAATACAAAGACTTTTCAATTGTTCACCTTTTCCTCGTGGTAAAATTTTGAGTGTGAAATTCCAAAAGAAGGGACATGAACATGAAAGTATTTGAAGCCAAATCACTGCTTTCAGAAGCAGATAGACGCGTAAAAGAATACAAGGAATTAAAAAGTCAGATGGTCGATCTAAAAAAGGCTTTTAAAGCCGTAGCTGATTTAGATGACAGTGAGTTTTCCGGTAAAGGTGCCGACAACATAAAGGCATTCTATGAGGATCAAGCCGGGATCGCTGACCAGTGGATTGATTTGATCGAGACAAAAATCACATTTCTCACAAGTATTACTGGCATTTTGGAAGATGCAAGCTTATCCGATGCCTACATAGAAGAATCTTTTTTAGAACACGAGCTGGCCAACGCTTATACTAAATCAAAATCCATCATGTCAGAACAGAAAAAAGCAATAAAAGACATTCTAAATGACATCAACGACATACTACCACTAGATTTATTCTCCACAGAAACTTTTAAAGACGAACTCTCTTCAGCCGACAACAAACGTACCAAGACCATCAAAAAAATTCATGAAGTCGATGAAAATTTAACATCTGAATATGCACTCTCAGAAGCAAATGAACAAATGATTCAGGCGGGTTACCAAGCACTCATGAACGCTACAGCAAAAGGTAAAAACGCCTCCCCTATCCACTATAATGCAAAAGCTTATAGGGACAGTGAAATTCATAAGATGACCGAGGATGTAAAAAAACAAACTACTGACTATATTTCCTTTAAAGATCAGCAGGCCGAACAAAGAAGAATTGCGAAGGAACAGGAAGAACTCGCAAATAGACCATGGTATGAAAAGACCTGGGATGTCGTTTGTAATTTTACAGGGGAAGTCTCTGGCTATTATGATTATAAAAGAGCCGCTGATGGCGTCGATCCAGTCACCGGTGAAAAATTAACTGCTGGGCAACGGGTGGCAGCTGGAGCGATGGCTGCGGCAGGTTATATCCCGATTGTGGGATGGGCTGGAAAATTAGCAAAAGGCGGAAAAGCTGTTTATTCAACCAGTAAAGCACTCTACACAGCAGACAAAGCACTTGATGTCTACAAAACGCCAAAGACATTCCATGCTCTTCAAAACTCCAGTAAAGGACTCTACGGACTTGCCTCAGCGAATGGATTTAGTGAAGCAATAACCGGCCGAGATATGTTTGGGAATAAGATTTCTGAGGAGAGACGTGAAAACAGCTTTAATAGCGCTCTAGCTGCTCTCGGTCCTGTAGGAGCAATCGGGACGGGAAAATTATTGAAAGCAAGCGCAGGAGCCGGAAAATCCTCAAATCTCTATCGTGGAGATAAAGATTTATATTCCACCAAAGCAGCTAACGGATTAGGAAAATCACATATTGATCCGGACACCGGAAATCTTGTGCCAATAAATAAAGAAGGAATGTATAAAGGTAGACAAGTCACAGTGACAGAACATATTTTAGGCGGATTTAGAGGAGCTCAAAAGTCTAATAGTCCGTACACCAGTTTCACGATGAATAAAAATGTAATCATTAATTACGGTGATAGTTCTATTGAATTGAATCTGCCGGCTTTGCGAAAGGCCATCCAATCAGGAGAAGTAAAAGGAGTAGCTATTTTATCTCCAAAACAAATTGAACGTCTAATAAAGAATGATAAGCATTCAGATTATTGGAAGAAAAGGGCTCTTAGTTGGACAAAAAGGGATACTGAATATTTAATAAGAGGCGAAATACCAAAAGAGTATTTTAAATTGCATCAAAAGGAGGGAAAATAAGTGTTCCTTTACTATAAAGATGAAAAGCTAGGCGAAATTCACGACGTTAGCGGAGAAGGTATGTGGATGTACGGTATACTCAGCCCATATGAAAACATCGAGACCTTTCGAGACCTTTTTAATGACCTTATTGACGAAGATGGTGACTTTGATGAAACGAAATACGACGAAGAATGGTTAGAAGATGAAAATTGGTACATCCTTGACGAGAACAACAGCAAACGAGGAATCATTGTTCCTGCAGTTTACCCTGACGGAGCTATTAACTGGAGATGGACATAAAACAGGGGTTTTCTCCGTTTTGCGTTATCGCTTTTATCCACAAAGGCGCTCTTTCTTGGGATAAAGAAAAGAAAATATGGATTATATAAAAAGCCCTTCTCATATGAGTTGGGCTTTTTTTGAGGCTATTATCTTTCCTCAATAGGATTGTGTTTAGTTGATTTCAACCCTGTTATCACTTTTTTGATGATCTTTAGTATTACATAAACCATTAGGACAGCGATTAAATAATTTACAACATTAAACTCTGTCTTTATAAATTCTGTTGGAGTAAATAACAAAAACCTATTTCCTACAAACCCATCATAGCTACGATAAATCACAAATTGAATAGGGAAACCGAGAGCATACCCCAATTCTGATACCTTCTCATAGGGTATTACAAAAATCGAAATAAGCGGAACTAGAAAGCTTATCAAACCTAACTTGTATTTTTTCAATCGGTTTTTCATGCAATCACTCCCTTCCCCTTATATGTTATCCGGCAATTATAACATATCCAAATAAATAAATTTATTGAAAAATATAAATATTTTGGTTTTTTATGGATTTCAGGACTTTCATATGTTTTAATTAGTTTGTAAGAACTAAATTGAATGGAGGTTGAAAGTATGAAAAGGATTTTAGTCTTAGTCATTGCCCTTGGCTTGGCTTTGGTTCCTTTTGCTTCAGCCAACGCAGAATCCACAACAAAAGAGATTGCTGAAACAAAGAACCAAGTGGTAGAGTTACAAAAGGACCTTGGTTTTGAATTAGTGGATGTCTCAAGTGAAGAATTTTCAAGTGTATCTAAAAAGGATTTTTTGAAGTTTGACTCAGTTCAGGATTTTAAAGAGTTTATTAAAGATGCTCAACAACCACAAAAATTTGAAGAGACCATTAATGTTAGTGAAGATACTCCACTAATAAAACCACAAGTGAGTGACTCACATGTTATCAATTGGTGGGCCCCTTTTACAGGTTGGGGTATGACAGGGGTGGCTTGCTGGAAAAATATCGCGTTTAATTACCAATATAAATTTGTAAATAAGAAGCCTCAGTTCACCAAAGTGTCGGGTATTGACTCTTATGTTACTGGCATTAACGTAGCTTGGTGGAAACAAACTGGACAGAGCTATAACATTACTAAAACCAAAACAACTAATGATACTGCAAAAATTAAGGTTGTAGGAGCTATGGTTCTTGGTATTGACATTAAAGGATTTACGATTGGAGCTAAAATCGGACAAACTTGGAATGGCAGTTTGCGTTTATATTAAAAGCAAAAAGGGGTGGTTGATACCCCTTTTTATTTTATTCAATTTCCGAAATTAAGTGCATACATAGGGACACTTAAAAGTCTTTGGTCAGAAGTCTTTTTATTTCAATTTCTCCTCAATTTTCGCTTTAGTCTTCGGTCCATAAATGCCGTCAGCAGTCAGGCCATTTACTGACTGGAATCGTTTGACCGCATTTGCTGTTTTCCATCCATACACGCCGTCGATGCCGTTATTCTTCGCTCCTTTGTCCGGGTAGAAATAAAGAGCAGCCAGAGCATTTTGAATCTGCCTTACGTCATCCCCTTTTCGCATAGGACTTGTTGCTTTATAGATGCCAGAAGGCAGCGCATAGGACGTTTTTTGGCTACTTGGTTTAGGGCTTGAAGTGCTCGAACCTGTGAGCTTTAATACTTGGCCGACCTTGATCAAGTTCGGGTTTTTGATATCGTTCAAGCTTTGCAGGGTTGCTACACTCATCCCATGCTCTTTTGCAATTGTGGAAAGAGTATCTCCTTTTTTTACTGTGTAAGTGCCCCACAAGCTTTAGGCGCAGACGATGACGGTTTAGAAGATGTTTTTCCCGCCCAGCGCCTTCAATTGTTTTTCAATGGCGGTCTTAACCTCATCCCATCTACCCTCTGACAAAATACGGTGAGAACAGTATTTCCCGTTCCAGTCTTGATGTTTACGAACTTGATCAACACCCCAGCCGCGTTCTTTAAGCAGCTGCGCCACAAATTTGATTGCCAGCTTTTCTGCCGCCTTATATTTAGCGCCTCCTGACTTGCTGTAACAGATTTCAACACCGATAGATTTACGGTTCCCTTAACTAAAGACGATTTTAATTTCGATTCGAATGAAATCACAATCAACAAAACATGGGACTATAAAACAGGAAAAGGATTTACTTCTACAAAAAATGATCCTTCAAACAGGGTAATTAAAATGGATTCCAAAACAATGAGCCTGTTCGAAAATTTATTTGAAAGAATACCTTATCATAAGGAAGGCCTTATTTTTGTCAGTCCCAATAACTCAAGGAAATTTCTTACAAACGAATTTGTTAATAAAATATTGCGCAAAACGTTGAACGACTTAGAAATTGAACCTGTAACGATTCATGGTTTAAGACATACCCACGCCAGCATACTTCTTTACAAGAAAATATCCATTTATTATGTATCAGAACGGTTAGGACATGCTGGGATTGATACGACTCTTAAATATTATGCACATGTGGTGAAAGAGCTTCGAGAAGAAGATACACAAAACACACTCGAATTGTTTCAACAAATGCTCTCTCTTGAAAAAAACAAGCGTGTAAAAAAACCGTGTGCAAGATTTGTGTAAAACAATGAAATAGTAACTTTTTTATCGCTTTCTCAGGCTCCCAATAAATCCATCAAAACAAAGAAAAACCCTTGCTCAGCAAGGGTTTTCAACTTCTTTAGGGTTTATTAATCTAAACCTATCTAATGCTCATGACGCGCTCGGAGGGATTCGAACCCCCGACAGACGTGGTACCGGAAACCACCGCTCTATCCAACTGAGCTACGAGCGCATATTCACTGTGTTATAAGAACGTCAGCACAAATCATTATACGATAATTCCATTCAAATAACAACCCTCTATTTCAAGAGCAACCTTTTTAAAAACAGATACATCATCTGATTTGGCAATCTGGCATATGATGGTTTGAACCTCTGTATTTTTGGGGAAAATGGGAAAAAGAGACGACTTTGCATATCCAGCCAGCTTTTTGTTTGACCTTTATTGACCAAAAATGTATCATGTAACTACATACTTACCTAAAAGGTGAAGGAGGAGCATTATGAATTTAATACCTACAGTCATTGAACAAACGAACCGCGGGGAAAGAGCGTATGACATTTACTCCCGTCTATTGAAAGACCGTATCATCATGCTTGGATCTGCGATTGATGACAACGTTGCGAACTCCATCGTGTCACAGCTTTTATTCTTAGAAGCGGAAGATCCTGAAAAAGATATTTCTATTTACATCAACAGCCCGGGCGGCTCTATCACAGCTGGTATGGCGATCTATGATACTATGCAGTTTATTAAGCCGAAGGTATCTACCATTTGTATCGGTATGGCTGCATCAATGGGCGCGTTCCTGCTTGCTGCCGGCGAAAAAGGCAAACGCTATGCGCTTCCAAACAGTGAAGTTATGATTCACCAGCCTCTTGGCGGTGCGCAAGGTCAGGCGACAGAAATTGAAATTGCTGCGAAACGCATTCTCTTGCTTCGCGACAAATTAAACAAAGTTCTTGCTGAACGTACTGGCCAGCCGCTTGAAGTGATCGAACGCGACACAGACCGCGATAACTTCAAGTCTGCTGAAGAAGCGCTTGAATACGGTCTGATTGACAAAGTCATGACTCGTAACACAGAAGAGCAAAAATAATACTGTAACCTGCAAGGGCTATGTCTCTTGCAGGTTTTTTTCATGATAAACCTTTTATTCTGTACTGTTCCCATTCCTCCTTCAACAGCCCAAACGTCAAATCACACGTTTGCCGCACAATGAGGTCAGCACCACACATTGACTGTTCATGACCGACTCCAACCGCAAACATCCCCGCAGATTTGATTGCGCAAATGCCTGCTTCAGCGTCTTCTATTGCCGCGCAATCAGCCGGGGAAACACCGAGAAGCAATGCAGCTGTTAAAAAGATTTCAGGATCAGGTTTCCCGTTTGTGAGAGCAGCCGGGTCAACAATGGCATGAAAAACATCAATGATCTCCAAACGTTTTAAAATCGCGGAAGCATTGCGGCTGGAAGATGCTAACCCGATTTTTATATGCTGACTTTTCAATTCACAAAGAAGCCCGCCGATTCCCGGCAAAAGATCTTCAGGCGTTAATTTGCTGATCAATGTTTGATAATAGTGATTTTTTTGATTTAAAAGTTCTTTTTTCTCTTCATTTGTATACCTTGTTTCTGCACCGCCAAAGATAAGCAGGCGTTCAAGTGACTCTTCTCTGCTGATTCCTTTTAGGCTTTCATTCACACTTCTGTCAAAGGGAATATCGATTTGTTCTGCGATATGCTTCCAAGCGAGAAAATGGTATTCCGCAGTATCTGTTATCACTCCGTCTAAATCAAAAATGACCGCTTTCATGTGCTGATGCCCATCATAGCTTCATAAGGCTCGAGGCAAATGCTCTTCAAGTCGGCCCGCCCCTGCGGATAGTTTGAAATTAACACTTTCCATTGCTTATGAAGCAATTCTTGAGGCATCTCGAACAGAGCTTTAACTGCCGACAAGTTCACAATGACGAGCAGCTTTTGCCCTTGATATTCACGAAGGTAAGAAAAGATTTGCGGATCGTTCTCGTGAAGCAGCTGAAAATCTCCATATATTATAATCTTGTATTGCTTTCGTAATTGAATGAGCTTCTGGTAGTAATAAAAAATTGAATCTTGGTCTGCCAAGGACTCTTTCACATTGATATCGTGATAACGGGAATTTACCGCTATCCAAGGGTTTCCGGCTGTGAATCCCGCATGTTCTCCGTCATCCCATTGCATCGGTGTTCTCGCATGATCCCGTCCTTTTTTTGCCGCGGCTTTTAGAAATTCTTCATCTGACATCGTTTTGTTTTCAATGACCAGCTCACGATACGCATTTTTGATTTCAAGATCGTCATACATCTCCAGCGGCATATCACTGTTAACCATGCCGATTTCTTCTCCCTGGTAAATAAACGGTGTTCCCTTCATACCGTGGAGAACCGTTGCAAATGCCTTTGCACACAGTTTTCTCAGCTTTCCATCATTGCCCCAGCGGGAAATAACCCTCGGCTGGTCATGGTTTTCGAAATACAGGGTATTCCAGCCGGTGTTCATTAACCCGGTCTGCCACCTTGTCATCGTCTTTTTTAAAGCAATCAAATCAAACGGCTTAATCTGCCATTTCCCGTTTGGCGAGTTTTGTTCTGTATCAATATCCATATGTTCAAATGTAAAGATCATATTCAGCTCTTGCCGGCTTGCATCTGTGTACTTTTTCGCCTCTTCAATATCAGAGCCGTTTGCCTCTCCGACCGTCATGCAATCGTAATGAGAAAGCACTTCTCTGTTCATCTCCCGAATAAATTCATGAAGGCGAGGGCCATTGGAATGATAACGGCCGACGATATAGTTTTTGCTGTTATCTGTTTCATAGTCCGGAAAATCGGTGTGCTTGGAAATGGAGCCGATCACATCCATCCGCCAGCCGTCAACGCCTTGATCCATCCAAAATCTCATCACATCATAAACTTCTCGGCGTACGGCTTCATTTTCCCAATTTAAATCAGGCTGTTTTTTCGAAAAATAGTGCAAATAATACTGTCCTGTCCCTTCATCAAACGTCCACGCCGAACCCGAAAAAATCGATCCCCAATTATTCGGCTCTGAGCCATCCGATTTCGGATCTTTCCAAAAATAATAATTCCGGTAAGGATTGTCCTTTGACTTGCGGCTTTCTGCAAACCAAGCATGCTCATCTGACGTGTGGTTCACAACCAAATCCATGACGATTTTCATTCCGCGCTGATGCACTTCATCGATTAACTGAAACATATCTTCATTTGTCCCAAATTTTTCGTACATATTTCTGTAGTCGCTGATGTCATAACCGTTGTCATCCTGCGGGGAATCAAACACCGGCGAGAGCCAAATCACATCTGCCCCGAGATGTTTGATGTAATCCAGCTTTTGAATCACACCTTGCAAATCCCCGAATCCATCTCCATTGGCATCGTAAAAACTGCGCGGGTATATTTGATAAACGACAGCTTCTTTCCACCATTCACTCATCAGGCGTTCTCCTTTCACATTGTCCATTTAAGACAACCGGTTCCTCATACACTTTCATGCGAAGCGGCTCACCTTTTACAAGCTCAAAGACGGCGCTCATTCTGTCAACCGCAACACTGATTAATCGGTTTCGATAATTGATGTTGAACGAATATCCATCCCATTCTTTCGGCATAAACGGAGCGAATGACAGCGTCTCATTCGTGATCCGCATGCCTGCAAAGCCCTGAACGATCGCAAGCCAGCTTCCCGTCATTGATGTGATGTGCAAACCTTCTTCCGTGTCATGATTGTAATTGTCAAGATCAAGCCTAGCTGTACGCTTACATAATTCGAGCGCTTTCTTTTCCATCTTGAGCTCGGCTGCGAGTACCGCATGGACAGAAGGCGACAGACTTGATTCATGAACAGTCATCGGTTCATAAAACTCAAAGTTTCGCCGCTTTTCTTCCATTGTAAAACGGTCATGAAACAGATAAATGCCTTGAAGCACATCTGCCTGCTTAATAAAATTAGAGCGGAGAATTTTGTCCCATGACCAATTTTGATAAAGCGGCCTCTCAGCTGGATCTAACTCGTCCGCAGATTGCAGATCTTTGTCCAAGAATGTATCATGCTGAATAAAAATTTGCAGCTCTTCACTATACGGGTAATACATATGCTGAATGATGTCTCTCCAGGCCTTCAGTTCTTCTGCCTGCACAGCAAGCAGGCGGCGTTTTTCCGCTGAAATCCTTTCGAGATTTTCTAATGTATACTCCAATGTCCAAGCTGCCATGACATTTGTATACCAATTGTTGTTGACATTGTTTTCGTATTCATTCGGCCCTGTGACGCCGTGAATCATATATTTATTTATCCGTTTCGAGAAATGAACGCGGTCCGCCCAAAACCTGCTGACTTCCACAAGTACATCTATCCCGTATTCTTTCATATAATCATGATCGCCTGTATATTGGACGTAATGCCAGATCGCATAGCAAATGGCGCCATTGCGGTGAATTTCTTCGAAGGTGATTTCCCATTCGTTGTGGCATTCATCCCCTGTGAATGTCACCATCGGGTAAAGTGCCCCTTTCATCCCCAGTTTGGCAGCATTCCGTTTAGCAGCCTCCAAATGGTGATAGCGGTACAAAAGCAGGTTTTTCGTCACCGCCGGCTCGGCTGTCGCCACATACATCGGAACAGCGTACGCCTCCGTATCCCAATAGGCGGCCCCTCCGTATTTTTCGCCAGTAAATCCTTTCGGCCCGATATTCAAACGGGCATCGGCTCCGTAATACGTCGAAAATAACTGAAAGATATTGTAGCGGATTCCTTGCTGAAGTTCCTCATCTCCTTTAATTTCTATATCCGCTTTTGACCACCTTTCCTTCCATTGCTCGGTGTGCCTCCGTTTTGCTTCTTCATAGCCGTTCTCAAGAACACCCGCCAAAAGCTTCTTGGCTGTCGATAAAAGCTCTGTTTCCCGAACATCACGAGAAGTCGTGACGATAATAAACTTTTTCAATGAAGCCTTTGTTTGGTAGCTGTAGCGATTCTCGACATACATCGCGGCTGTTTGAGAGCTTTCATTAATAAAATCTTCTGTCACGTTAGCCATTGCGGCTGAAACTGTAAAGCGCGGTGTTCCAAACGGATTTTCGATCGTTTTTGTGACCAAATGGCCGTGGTGAGTATCAGCCCCCCTTGCTTCTTCCTGCCAAAACTGTTCCTCGTAATTAGAATCTTCATTTGCGACATGTCCGTCTAGATAAGGCACAAGCGTAATAACAGCATCTTCTGTCAGGCATTCCGCTTCATAATGAATGACGCAAAGCTCTTTTACGGCAAGGCTAAGAAATCGCTCTGACTTGATTTTGACGATCTTATCCTGAATACGGACAACAGCGCTTCGCCGCAGAATTCCCTCTTTCATATTGAGCTCCAACTTAAATGATTCGATTTGATTTTGATAAAGATCGACTTTTTCACCGTCAACATATAAGCCAATGCCAACAAAGTTCATCGCATTAATCACTTTTCCGAAGTATTCCGGATACCCGTTTTTCCACCAGCCTACTCGTGTTTTGTCAGGAAACCACACGCCTGCAATATATGTGCCTTGATGGCTGTCACCTGAATAGCCCTCTTCAAAATTCCCTCTCACTCCCATATAACCGTTAGCAAGAGAAGTCAGGCTTTCCTGCAGTCTTGTATGCTCCTTTTGAAATGTATGTGTTTTGATTTTCCATTCATCAATCTCAAATAATCGCTGATTTATCATGATTTCCTCCCGAATGTAAGTTTCCATTATAATGGCGGATTTTGGTCAAATATTTAAATACAAAAGAGATCATCAAAGTGACGCCGCACGAATGAATCATCAATACAGTAATCAGGTCAAAATGAACCATACCGACAGCAGCTGCCGTAAATGCCGGCAGTGCTGATGCGCAAACCGCCATAGATGCCGCTTCCTTGATCGACGCAATAGAGATCATGTTTGATTTTTTTGTGATCCAGATGCCTCCCGCAAGAACAGCCGTTACAAAAATCTGAATCATAAACATCACTGCATATGCCAGCACCATGATCATCGGCTTATACTGTGCCAGCCACAATGTATTGATCAACACCTCTATATCATGAACGTTCGGTTCCTTAAGCTCAGTGTCCATTTTTGCATAACCAACAGAAAATCCCGCTCCGTTTTGATCGGTGATCACTAGTTGATCAGATTGAAATACGACGGCATTATCATACCCATTTACTTTCAAGCGGCCATTTTCCCCGCTTGTCTGATATTTATGCCTTTTATCAATCGCCAGCAAATTCCGCCCCTCTTCAACCTGCTCAGAGTTCTTCCCGCCTGTCAGTTTTCCATTTCTGATGTGAAAACCTTGTAATTGATCAGCAAATTGATTATTAACCTGTTGAATCGCTGATGGCATAAAGGATGTAATCCTGTAGTGATCCATTTTCATAAACGAGACCGTTAACGGCGCCATCAAACAGGCTGTTATAAACATAAACAGAAAGAAAAGCTTCAGCCAGCTGAATGTATTCCTGTAACGGCAAACACCTGACGGGCAGAAAATCGCTTTCAAGAAGCAGATAATAAAGCTTTCATTTTGCAGATCATTTTTCATGTCATTACCCCTTTGTTCCGCCGGCTGTCAGCCCGGACACAAAGTTCTTTTGGAGAAAAAAGAACAAAACGCATATTGGCAGAGCGGCAAGTATAGCACCGGCTGCAAACAGGGCGACCTTTTGTTGCTGGGGATTTGAAATGAAAGACTGCAATCCTACAGCGATGGTCAGCCTTTCCGGTGAGCGAAGCAAAAACTTTGCCAGCAAATAGTCGCCGAACGGCGCCATAAACGCCCAAAGCGCTTGTACTGCAAGCATTGGCTTAACAAGCGGTAAAACAATTGAAGCGAAAATCCTCAGATGGCCCGCTCCATCAATGCGCGCGGCTTCATCAATTTCTCTCGGCACAGTGTCAAAATAACCTTTCATCAGCCACGTGTTCATCGGGATTCCTCCGCCAATATAGATCGCAGTCAAAAACCAGTATTGATCGAGTGCGCCTATCAGCATTGCCAGAACATAAAAAGCGGTCAGCGCTGCCATCGTCGGCACCATTTGAATGATGAGAAAGAAGACTAGGCTCTTTTTTCGGCCCGCAAACCGATAACGGCTGTACGTATAACCGGCAAGCGTCACGATCGTCACCTGCAATACCATGACCGATAGTGCGATGACAAGTGTATTGCTGTACCAATGAAGATAAAGTGTTTCATCAAATAACCGCTTAAAATGATCCAAAGTCCAAGATCCCGAAAAATCGAGCTGAAATGCCGCCGCATTCCCCACACGGAAAGCGGATGAGGCTGTAATCAGCAACGGATAGATAATGACAATGCTTAAGAGGGTCAAAAATAAATAGGTGCAGATCCGATTAAGCATTTTAGCCGTTCTCGCGTTCACCTACATCACCTCCTCATTGCCAAAAGCATTCGATTTTTTGAAAGCAATCAGGGAAATTCCAATCACAATGAAGGAAATTAACAGTGTAATAGCCGCGGCCACAGAATATTGCGGTGATGTGCCTGTTGTCAGTTTATAAATCCAAGAAATTAAGATATCGGTCGACCCTGCCCCAGCTCCCGCACTGCCCGGCCCTCCCTCATTAAATAAGTAAATAATCGAGAAATTATTGAAATTAAATGTATACTGGGTAATCATCACTGGTGCTGTCGCAAATAAAATCATGGGGAATGTAATACGTCGAAAACGCTGAATAAAAGTGGCCCCGTCAATCTTAGCCGCTTCATACAATTCACTTGGAATCGCCTGAAGCACTCCGGTTACCATGACATAAATATAGGGAAAGCCGAGCCAGGTCTGAATCATAATGAGGGCTGTTTTTGTCCAGAATGGATCAGTTTTCCATGAGATCGCCGGCAGCTCAACAAACGGCAGATGATTCAATAATGGAATCACCTGTGCATTCACCGCTCCTACGCTGTCGTTAAACATGTTGGAAAAACTCATAATTGTAATAAAGGCCGGAACAGCCCATGGAAATAAGAAAATCATCCGAAATATCCGCTTGCCCCTTATAAAATCCTGATTGACGAAAAGCGCCGTCACGATCCCCAATATGATTTGCAGCGTTGTTGCACAGATGGTCCAGATGACTGTCCAGCCCAGTACATTCACAAACGTCTCACGATAGGAGCCGAGGAAAAATATATTTAAGAAGTTTTTAAAACCGACCCAGTCAATCAGACTATTAGGCGGAATATGATAAAAATCATAGTTTGTACATGCAACAAACAGAGTCACCAAAACCGGAAAAATAATCACAAACACCATCATGATATATGCCGGCAGTGTAAATAAATAGGGAAACCCTTTATCACCCGCGTGACGGATCATATCCTTGGCCGTTGCATTGACCTCCATACCCGCCGCTTTCATAGCAGCAATCTTACGTGCATCATGAATGTTAAAGATGTAGAACATAAGGAAAATCACCGTTACGATCAATTGCAGCGTGCCTTCAATCAGCATAAACAGTGAGTGATCCTCACCGGGAACACTTCCCAATGTCATCAAGCCGAGGAGCGCCTGAATGCCGAAAACGCTTAATTCAACAGCAAACAAGCCGGTGACAGCAAGAAACAAGAGCCCCTTTGAAAACTGCTGATTTATGATCTGTCCTAGCCCGGGAATGATCGATAAAAGCCCGGCCGTTCGTTTTTGCTTTGCAAGTGTGTGGTGTGTATTCATTTTTTCGCCCTCTATTCTTCAGGACGCTGTCCCGCCGTTTTATTTCACATACTTTTCTTTGATATTTTCTTTTATGACGTTTACAGCATCATCCGCTGATGTTTGTGCTGATTTTTTTCCTGAAGCCGCATCAAAAATCAAGCTTTCCGCTCCCGTCCATACTTCAGCCATTTCTGGAATATTTGGTGTCGGTGTCGCTGTTTCATATTGTTTTATCACAGCTGAAGTCAACTCATGTTGTTGCTCATCCGCTTTCTTCCTTGCTGCTGTGTTAGCTGGAACTTCGTTTGTATTTTCATAAAAAGTGTAAGCATTGGCATCATTAGCAGCATACTCAAGCCATTTTTCAGCGAGTTCAGGTTCTTTTGTATATGTGGATGCAACCCAGCCCTTCCCTCCGGCAAAAGGGGCATATTCTTCACCGTTTGGCAATGTCGGAATAGGGGCCGCTCCGTAGTCCAATTTCGCCTCATTATAGTTGGCAGCTGACCACGGACCGCCAATGATCGCAGCCGCTTTTCCATCTAAAAACATCTGCTGAATAAAGTCGTCTGCGCTTGAATTGTCTTGCATGCCTTTTGGCCAATATGTGTTAAACCATTTCTCCGCATATTTCACCGCTTCAACAGCCTCTTTATTGTTCAGGCCGATATCATCGGCGTCTGTGCCGTTTTTGCCAAATACATAGCCGCCGTAACCTGCCAATAAACCGTACGACATATAAAAGTCAGTCCATTTCGCTAAAAATCCGGTTGATTTTCCTTTTTCCGAAGCAAACGCAAATCGGGGATCCTCCGTTACTTTTTCAAGATCTTTAAATGTTTTTGGCGCTGTTTGTAAGAGAGCTTTGTTGTAATACAAAACAAGTGTCTCAATGACTAGCGGCATTCCGTACACCTTGCCGTCAATGGTTACCTGCTGCATCTCTTTATCTCCAAAGCTTTTTGTGTGAGATGGCTTAATGTTAAGCAAATGTCCTTGCTGTCCCAAACTGCCGATTCGGTCATAGGCTGCAAGCATAACATCAGGTGCGTTACCGGCTGGGCCATCTAGAGGAAGCGCTTCCAACTGTTCGAACATTTGTTTTTCAACAATTTTTATCGTGACCTTATGCTCTTTTTCGAATGTTGGTCTAATGCTTTCAATGTATTTTTTATAGTTTTCTTCGACAGACACAGTCAATACTTTCTTGCCGTCAGAGCTTGCCGGATCTTTTGAATGAGAACAAGCGGCAAGGCTAATTGCCAGAACTGATGCGGCCAATAAGGCGAACCCCCTTTTAAAAAGGATCATCTCTTTTCCCCCTTCTATTTATGAATCTATTACAATGGTATGATTTCAGAGAAAGCGATTACAACTTCTTTTGAGTTGTTACCGATAACAGAATTTAAACAGGAGCGGAGGCACCCAAAATAAAAAATTCTCCCGGCTGAACAGCAATCACATCGCTAAGTTGAAGGGGCTGCTCTGTCCATACATCGCAGATTCTCTTATTCCTTTCAATATTCAAATCTCGCAAACTGACATGTCGAGTCTCGCCTCCTTGATTAAAGAAGTAAATCAATGTTTTTTCATCAAGAGTCCGCGAAAAGCTAATAAAGTCATTTTGGTCATCCAGCAGATTCCACTCAAGACTTCCCTCAGTCAATAAAGTGTGTTCCTGTTTGCGTAAAGCAATGATCCGTTTCATAAATCGCAGCAAGTCTTGATTCTGCTTTTCTTTTTCCCAGACCATACATTTTCGGCATAAAGGATCATTTTCGCCGTCCAGGCCGATTTCCGTTCCGTAATAGATGCATGGTGAACCTGTCTGGGCAAACATAAAGGCCAGCAAAGCGCGTGCTTTTTTCTCATCATGTTCGCATCTGGTTAAAAGCCGTTTTGTATCATGGCTGTCCAGTAAATTAAACATCACCTCATTAGCCTGCTTCATCCCATTCATCAAATGCGCATTCATACGGCGGGCCATACGAGAGGCCGGAATCGTCCGGTCAGCAAAGTATTCCATCATTGGCTCAGTAAAAGGATAGTTCATCACCGCGTGAAATTCATCACCTCTAAGCCACGGTTCGGCAGAATGCCAGATCTCACCTAAAATATAGACGTCAGGCTTTTCTGCTGTGACGGCTTGCCTGAATAACTTCCAAAAAGTATGATCCACTTCATTGGCCACATCCAAACGCCAGCCGTCAATGTCAAATTCCCGAATCCAGTACAAAGCAATATCAAGCAAATATCTCTGCACCTCGGGATTTGCCGTATTCAGCTTCGGCATATTAGGTGTAAAGGCAAA
Organism: Bacillus sp. SKDU12; assembly: GCF_010093085.1. GTDB lineage: Bacteria > Bacillota > Bacilli > Bacillales > Bacillaceae > Bacillus > Bacillus mexicanus. The sequence continues at coordinate 56,355 of NZ_MSRC01000004.1, forward strand.
CCTGTCATAATTGTCTTCTTTGACAGGAAAGGAGTGAATATAGAACCAATCTTTATAACGGGATTGTGCACCGTATTTTACGACATCCTGCCACTGCGGAGAAGCGCTGCCAATATGATTAAAAACAGCATCAAGCATAATCCTCATTCCCCTCTCATGAAGCTGGCTGACTAATGTGCGGAAAAGATCGGGATCTCCAAAATGAGAATCAATGGAATAGTAATCCAGCGTGTCGTATTTATGATTAGAAGGCGCGGAAAAGATCGGCGTCAAATAAATTCCGTTCACCCCTAAATCCTCTATATAATCAAGCTTATCAACAATCCCTTGCAAATCCCCTCCAAAAAAATCATTCACGTCCGGGTCCTTGCTCCCCCACGGCAATGCATTCTCCGGTGACAAGTCTTCTCTGCCATTTGCAAAACGCTCCGGGAAAATTTGATACCAGACGGTTGATTTCACCCACTCAGGCGCTTGAAATGTATCAGCCTCGTGAACAAATGGAAGCTTAAAATAATAATGAATTGTCTCCAGTGTTTTTTTGTTATAAGGGCATACACCAGAACTCCCGAAAAAGATGTCTTCATGATGGTCAGTGACAACAAACGCATATTGCAAGCGCCTGAATGGGGGCACCACTTCAGCAAACCAATGATCATGCATGTCTGTTTCGGCTATTTTCCTCATCAGCTGCTCGTTTGCCGACCACCTGCCGTCGTTGTATTCATAAGGATCACCCCAGATTAATGAGATCTGCTCTGCATCACCTTTTTTTGTCCGAATCTTGATATGCACTTTCTGCCCGTCATAAGAATAAGCATCAGAACTGAACGGCTGATGATGTATCGCTGCATACTCCACCCTGTCTCCTCCTTGGACCTCCGTTTTATTAAGGTCGGCTTTTAGTTTGAAAGTATCATGATGAAATAGCAGGAACAATCCTTTTTACCTTGTTATCGATAACAAAATAAGCCCTTACATCGTTGATTCACGTACAATTAACTCCGGCTCAAAAAATAGATTTCCTTGAGCGGCTCCATCTTCATTCATTTTTTTCAATAACATTTTCGCACAGGCTTCCCCCATCTCAACGACAGGCTGTCTGACCGTAGTCAGCCGGGGCGAGGAGATGCGATCAAGAAAAACACCATCATTCCCAGTCACCGCGACGTCTGTCGGAATTCGTTTTCCAAGCGATTGTGCTGCACGAATAACACCGAGCGCGATTCGATCAGAGGCGCAGACAAATGCAGTCTGATGATTCAAGGATGTCAGCACTTCCCTTGCAAGGCATTCACTTTTCTTAGAACTATTGTCAATCCGAAACAGCTTCGTTTTTCTACATCTTTCATTCATAGCCTTCATATATCCCTGTTCTCTGGAACGTTCGAAAGGCTCATCTAAATCAATGCCAATAAAGACAACTTCCCGCTCCCCCAGACTCATCACATGGCGGGTTGCCATAAAAGTGCCTTTCTCGTTATTCACATCGATAAAGTCATAGCCCATTTCATTTTGGCCAAATACGACTAGCGGCTTTTCAAAAGCTTTGATCACCCCCTCAAAATCGCTCTTTCTTAATCCAGTGGCAATAATACCGTCGCATTGCCCGATATTGAGAGAGTTTCTTGTTACAAGCTGGAGCGCATAATGATTGCGATCGAGTTCCCGGCTGATTCCGGTCAGCAGGTTCATGTAATATGGTTCAGTCGTATCCATTTCCTCAAGAATTAACAGCTTAACAACCTGTGTTCTGTTTTGCACAAGCGCTCTGGCTGCATAATTAGGGAAGTAATTCAGTTCTTTCATCGCAGAATGAACAAGCTTTTTCAATTCATCTGTCACCGTCTCAGGGTGATTGATCACTCGTGATACCGTCATTTTCGAAACATTTGCCTTTTTCGCCACATCTGACAATGTCGCCATTTTCATTCCCTCCTTACTGTGCTTATTATCCAAACTAGTGAAAAAGTCCTTTATTACAACTGAATATATGATGCAGCTAAACATAAAAAAAGAGATTTCCTTTAGGAAATCTCACACGTTAAAAAATATAATATTCAGCTGACCTCGCACCCGCTATGATCGCCCTTTCACGAGGAAATCTTTTTAGATTTCTGTCCACTTTTTCTCTAAAATAGGATAAGAGTAGCTTTGCATTTGCTCAATTAACTCAGCCGGCCGTGAAGAGCTGTGGATCAGCTTGAGATGCGAATCATTTGAAAACCCTTCCTGAATGCTATATTTGATCATTTTCAGCATCGGTTCAAAATATCCGTTCACATTGTACAGTCCGATCGGCTTTTGGTGGATGCCGATCTGCGCCCAGCAAAGCACTTCAAATAATTCTTCATATGTACCGAAGCCGCCCGGCATAGCGATAAAGCCGTCTGCCAGCTCGCTCATTTTGGCTTTACGTTCATGCATTCCGTTTACTTCAATCAGATCAGTCAGATTTTGATGAACAACCTCTCCGCTGAACAAACCGCTCGGCATGACTCCGATTGCACTTCCGCCGTTTTCCATTATGGCGTCAGCAATCGCGCCCATCAAACCTAAGCGGGACCCGCCATAAACAAGGCCGATTCCCAGCTCAGCCATGCAGGCGCCAAGCTCTTCCGCTTTTCGTTTATAGTCTTCATTCCCCCCCGGGTTGGACCCCGCAAATACGCAAATTGTTTTCATATTGTCATCTCCGCATCTATATATCGTGTTGATCATTAAAAAATACACTATATATTGTCCCATCATCATGTGATAATATCAATACGAAATACATAAAGAATACAGGAGTGATGATGTTGCAGCTGGCTGAGGCAGAAAAATGGATGAAGGATTTTTATGAAAAAAGAGGCTGGACAGACTACGGACCGTTTATTCGAATCGGCTTCTTAATGGAGGAAGCAGGAGAATTGGCACGGGCTGTCAGAGCATATGAAATCGGCAGAGACCGGCCGGATGAGAAAGAATCAACAAGAGCTGAGCAAAAACAGGAATTGATTGAAGAAATGGGAGATGTCATCGGAAATATCGCCATTCTTGCTGATATGTACGGTGTCTCTTTAGAAGACGTGATGAAAGCCCACAAAGAAAAACTGACAAAACGATTTGAGCATGCATAAAAAGCGGCCGGAATGGCCGCTTTCTTTACCCTGTGATTTCATCATGGTGATCAAAGAAATGCTGTTTTCCTATTTTGTGAAAAAGACCTGTTTTATGCAGCAGCTCCTTCGGCTGTGATTGCAATCCCACAATCATCAGCTTTCCGTTGTGGCGTTTAATCCTGTTCATAATGTTCCCCAGCACGGCTTCAGCCGACGTATCCATGTAGTGCACCTTATTCATGAGCAGAATAAGAGTTTTCGGCTTTTTCTGTACATGCTCCAGCAGTGAAGATTCAAGTGAATCAATTGACCCGAAAAACAGCGGCCCTTCTATGGCATACATGCTGACAGACGGGTCTTTTCTCTTCGCCAGAACAGGATGCGATTCCTGATTGTGGACACGGGTCGCTTCACTCATTCTTCTGATAAAGAACACAAATGCGAGCAGCAATCCGGTTGCCACACCAATGATTAAGTCAAACAGAATCGTAAGGACAAAAGTCGCCGCCAAAATAATGGAATCAGCGTTTTTCAGCCTCAGCATGTTTGCGACTTCCTTGCGCTCACTCATGTTCCATGCGACAACCATGAGAATGGGCGCCATGCTGGCAAGCGGCACATGAGACGCATAAGGTGCGAATACGAGCAGGACAAGAAGAACGACTACACCATGAACGACGCCGGACACGGGGGAAACCGCCCCGTTTTTAATATTGGTTGCCGTTCTGGCGATCGCTCCTGTTGCCGGAATTCCGCCGAACAGTGGCGCAGCTATATTCGCAATCCCTTGGCCGACAAGCTCTTTGTTGCTGTCATGCTTTGAGCCCTTCATGTTATCAGCGACCATCGCGGACAGAATAGACTCAAGGCCGCCAAGAAGCGCGATAACAAGCGCTGCCGGAAACAGCATAACCATTTTATCCAATGTAAGGTCCGGGAACTGAAATTCCGGCAAATGGCGGGGAATATCTCCATATGTTGACCCGATTGTCGCCATGCGGTCAGGGAAAAAGACAACCGCAACCAGTGTAGAAATAAGAAGCGCCAATAAAGCACCCGGTACTTTAGGCATCACTTTGGCGGATACAAGCAAAATGACGAGCCCGATGACTGCTGTCAAAATGGCATACATGTTAAAGGTACCGAGCTTCTGTGCAATTTCAAACATGTTGTGATGAAAATTCTCATGTTTTTCAACATTTTTCAAACCGAAAAAATTAGCGATTTGCTCAGTAAAGATCAATACGGCAATTCCGGCTGTAAAACCGACGATAACGGGTTTCGGCACAAACTTCATAATTTTTCCGAGCTTAAACAGCCCGAACAGCACTAGCATTATCCCTGCCATAAACCCTGCGATCAGAAGGTTCTCCAAGCCGTACTGCATGATAATACCGAATAGAATGGGGACAAAGGCGCCAGTCGGACCGCCGATTTGATATTTGGATCCTCCAAACAAAGAAATACAAATCCCTGCCACTACAACAGTGTACAGCCCGTATTCAGGCTCGACTCCCGAGGCAATGGCAAACGCCATCCCTAAAGGAATTGCCACGACACCTACTACAATACCTGCGATCAAGTCTTTCTGAAATTTCTGTAAATTATACCCCTTGAATCTCCCTGAGAATCGCATATTTTGCTATAACCTCCCTTATGGATGTGTGTTTATAAGCTCAGTTTCATAACCGTTAATGATCACATCAAGTTTTCCTGTTTCAGGATGAATGACAAGTCCGTGCACCGGCACCTTCTTCGGCAGAAGCGGATGGTTCTTGATCAGCTTCACACTGTGGGAAACGCTTTCTTCCACACTGTGAAAACCGGTCAGCCACGTTTTCAAATCAAGTCCCGCGCTGGTCAGCAAATTCAGGCAATTTTCTTCCACGCCGCGTTCCTTTGCTTTCTCGAGAATCGAAGACGCATTTAATCCGGACATCCCGCATTCATGGTGGCCGACAATGCACACCGCTTCAGCCTGCAATTCATAAATCGCCACCAGTATGCTTCGCATCACACTTCCAAATGGGTGAGAAACGATGGCTCCCGCATTTTTTACAATTTTAGCATCGCCGTTTTTAAGCCCCATTGCTTGCGGAAGAAGTTCTGTGAGCCTTGTATCCATACAGGTGACAATAACGAGCCTTTTTGAAGGGAATTTTGTCGTTTTGTACGGTTCATACTTCTTCTCTCTGACAAACCGCTGATTGTGTTCCAAAATTGATGTTAAAGAAACCATTTGATTCATCTCCCATCCATATGATTTTGCAAGCCTTCTTTCCTAGCTTACAGTAAGGAATTATAGCATAGGAACACACCGCGAAAAGGCTTTCAAAAAAAGACACTATAAATGGACAGTAAAATCAAAACATACACATTTATATCTTTCAAAGATAATAAAATTTACATTTATTGAATCCCATAATCTGGTTCTCTCTCGCATACTGATGATTTGTCTGACAAAAAATATAGGTGAATTCAGATAATTAAAAAACTTATTTAAGCGGATTGAGCTGTTTATTCAATTTCAATAGACATTTTAAGTTCAAAAGAACCAGAAATCAAAAAGAACGCAGCTATATTTTTAACATCTAATTATTTCCGATATAATAAAAGAGACAACAGCCATAAAGGGGGAGCCTCGTTGAAACCATTTGTATTGATCACAAAACCGATTCCCGAAGAGATTGAAGCATTCATTGGTGAACATTGCCGTTATGAAATATGGCAGGAGGATACACTTCCAAATGATGTGCTATTTGAGAAAATAAAAGAGGCAGAAGGGCTTTTAACATCAGGAACAGCCGGACCGTCCATCAACCGCGAATTGCTGGAGCATGCGCCGAATCTCAAAGTGGTCAGCAACCAATCTGTAGGCTATGATAACTTTGATATAGAAGCCATGAAAGAAAGAGGAGTGGTCGGGACGCACACACCTTATACACTGGATGACACAGTCGCGGATCTTGCCTTTTCTCTGATTCTGTCTTCCGCCAGACGGGTTGCCGAACTGGACCGTTTCGTCAGGGCTGGAAAATGGGGAACCGTTGAAGAAGAAGCGCTTTTCGGCATAGATGTTCATCACCAAACGTTAGGTATCATTGGCATGGGCCGTATCGGCGAACAAGCAGCGAGGCGCGCCAAACTCGGCTTCGATATGGAAGTGCTATATCATAACCGCCATCGCAAACAAGAAATGGAAGACAGCATTGGCGTCATGTATGCTGAGCTTGATACATTGCTCGAGCAGTCTGATTTTATTCTTCTCATTACGCCGCTGACTGATGAAACCTATCACATGATAGGCGAAAGAGAATTTAAGCTGATGAAGGATTCAGCAATTTTCGTCAATATTTCCCGGGGAAAGACGGTTGATGAAAAGGCATTGATTTGTGCCCTTCAAGAAGGCTGGATTCGCGGTGCGGGCTTAGACGTGTACGAAGAAGAACCTATCGCAAAAGACAATCCTCTCTTGCAGCTGGATCAAGTGACGTTACTCCCGCATATCGGCTCGGCAACAGCGAAAGTACGCTTTAATATGTGTAAACAGGCGGCTGAAAACATGATCGCAGCCATTGAAGGCCAAACACCAAAAAACCTCACAAGAGAATTTAAATAAACAAAAATCCGGTCTGGATCAGACCGGATTTCCTACTATATATGCTGAAGAACAGCACGCTTATAAATATGACGAGTGACGATATAATAAACAGCCTGAAACACAAAATAAATGAAGAAAACAATTACACCTTCAAGAAACAAGTTGGAATTCAGCATGTTACTTAGCGCCGCATACGCAAAACCGGCGTGAATAGCACCCGCGATAAATGGAATGAAAAACAAAAATCTAATTTGCTTCCCGAGGATAGAGTGAACCTCTTTGTCCGTAATCCCCATTCTCTTTAATGCTAAAACTTGCACTCTCGTATCTTCTATTTCCGTAAACATCCGCAAATACAGCATGCTTCCTTGCACGATAAAAAACAGTACGCTGACAAACAGACCGATAAACAGCATTAATGCGACTCCCTGCTTTACAATTTGAAAACTAGGGGCACGTGTTTGAAAATCAGATGTATGTTCTTTCGGCACCATATTTCCAAGCTTTTCAGAGACATCTACCGTCTCCTGCCAATGCTCAAGCTCATAACCTACCACTCTCATCTGGTTGTTCAGCGGCACATCCCGCGTCAGACTGTCAAAGCTTTTTTCGCTGACAACCAATAAACGGCTGACTTCTCCGACTGGCATCAATATCCCTTTGTTTTGCTGCTTTTTCATGACATAGGAAAGTGTTTTTCCTGATTTCATGTGAAAGGCTGCTGTTTCCCCTTCACCAAATGTATCTTTTACCATCATTTGAAACGGAACATTAATAAACGCTTCATTTTCTTGTAAATGAATAACAGGGAAACCTTTTTCCTTTGCCACTTGATTATAAATTTTCTCTGAAATCAGCAAAGCCTCCGCTTCCGCTTTCCTGTTTTCATACGGCAAGTCTGATTGAAAAGTGACAGGAATCCCTGTGGCATCCACCTTATATTTGATATCAGCATCAGCTTTTTTCAATATATTCTCTGCATTTTCAGGCTCCATTACTTGAAAATGAGAAGCGTCTTTTTCCACCCAGGAAACAGATTGAGGAATGCTTTGCTCCTCCTGTCTTTCTAAATCAGCATAAAACATATAGATAACACCAGTAGCGGTTAAAATGACCGCTGTAATGATAGAGGTTAAAAACAGCATGCGTGCATGATCTTTCAGCCTAAATATCATGTTGGAGCGGACAATCATATTCGTACCTTTATAAAAGCTATGTTTCTTTTTGTAAAGCATACGGAAGAACGCCACACTGCTTTGGGTGAAAAAGAAATACGTTCCGATTAACACTAAAATTAAAATGGGAAATACACGAAATACCATATCAATCGCATTCGCTGTGGCAGACAGATAATAACCGCCAGCAAGACACAATAAAGACAGCACAGTGAGCCATTTTGAATAAGCCGGCAAGCTTTTTGGCTTTTGGGCCGACTTCATCAGCTCAATAATTTCCAGCTTGCGAATTCGTGCCAGCGATAAAAGGAGCAGCGTTTGAAACAGGATGAAAAAGCCCAAAGCTGTCATCACAAACGCTTTCGGCACAATGACAAACGAAATCGGCACCTTCACGCTGAGCATCCAAGTCATGACCATAAAAAACAGCTTTGAACATAACAGCCCTGTTCCAATGCCGGCCGCAATCGCCGCTAAAGAAATAAGAGACTGTTCATAATAAATCATCTTGCGCAGCTGCTGCTTTGATGTACCAAATAGCGTCAGCAGCCCAAACTCTTTTTTTCTCGCCTGCAAAAACGCAGAGTTTGAATAGGAGATGAAAAAGATACAAAACACAATGATAACGATAAGGGCTGCACCCAAGCATGTTTTGACAAGGCTTCCGCCATATATATTATCTTCGTTGACATCTGGGTGGAAAATAAAAGATGTGAAGACAAAAAACACCGAAACAGCAAATACACAGCTTAAAAAATAGGCGACATATCGTTGCAGATTGCCAAGAATGTTTTTACGGGCGATGGTTCTCAAATTCATGAAAATCGCCTCCCAACACACTCAAGGTATCCAATATACTCTGATAAAACACCTGCCGATTTGTCCCTCTGCGAATCTCTGAAAAGAAACGGCCGTCTTTAATAAAAATAATCCGTTTACAGAAGCTTGCCGCTGTGGCATCATGTGTAACCAACAGAATCGTCGCTTCCTTTTCTTCATTCAGCTGGGCCAGCGTGTTCATCACTTGTTTTGCCGACTTTGAATCAAGGTTTCCTGTCGGTTCATCGGCAAGAATGAGCGCCGGATGGTGAATAATCGCTCTGGCGCAGGCTGCACGCTGCTGCTGTCCGCCCGACACCTCATATGTCCGGTGGTCAAGAATATGCTTGATTTGCAGTGTATCCGCCAATTCTTCCAAGCGGACTTCCATGTCTCTCAGCTTTACCTTATCCAAGGCGAGCGGGAGTAAAATATTTTCCCGAATCGTCAGCGTATCAAGCAGATTAAAATCCTGAAAGACGAAGCCGAGTTCTCTTCGGCGAAACAAAGCCAGGTCTTGATCCTTTAACATTTTCGGCTGAATGCCGTTGATCATCATCTCACCCTGGGTCGGCTTATCAATGGTCGCCAGCAAATTTAGGAGCGTGGTTTTTCCGCTTCCCGATGGCCCCATAATTCCTACAAATTCTCCTTTTTCCACACTGAGGTCAAAGTCGCTGAGCGCTTGGTATGATATCGTACCTTTATTTGAATAGTATGTCTTTGATAGGTTCGTTGTCTGTAACACGTTCATGTTGTGCTCCTCCTTTTTCTTTATTATAAAAAGGAAGTCAGCATCCTCCCATCGAACTTTCTTGCAATTCCGCTCCCCAGCCTTACAATGCTGTCACATTCACGAGGGTGTCACTTGAAAACACGATCGTCATCACAGTGCCAGCCCCTTCTTTTGATTCCGCATACAGCTTATGGCCAAGCCGGCTGCACACCTGTTTTGCCAAATAAAGGCCCATTCCCGTCGCCTCTGTCATGCTTCGTCCGTTTTCTCCGGTAAAAAAAGCGTCAAAAATCCGCGGCAGATCCTGCGGCGGTATGCCAATCCCTTCATCTGAAACCGATAAGCGTGTCTCATGCCCCTCAGTCCCAATTCGGATTGTAATAGAGTCTCCCACACCTTGCTTTGAATATTTTAAGGCGTTGAAGAGGATTTGCTCAACAACAAAGGAAAGCCATTTTTGATCACTGGAAATCTGAATGGCAGTTGGCGGCGCATGTAATTTTGGAAAAAGGCGCCGTTTGATAAACTGCCGTTTTTCCTGATTGATGAGTGATCGGACCAGCTCTGCCAAATCCAAGGTTTGCGGCTTTACATCGAACGCAAATTCCTCCAGTCTGGCTGTTTGCAGCATCATATCAAGCCCATGGCGGAATCTCTCATTTTCATCCTCCAACTCCTCTAAAAATGTCGGAAAAGAGGATGAGGTTCCGTTTTTTCCTTCTTGTATCATGAGAGAAATGACAGATACCGGTGTTTTCATATGATGAACCCATTGATTGGTGAAGGTATAATGCTGTTTTTGCTGATTCAGGTATTGTAAGAGCCTGCTGTCGTATTGCTGTCCAAGTACATTGATTATTTTCGTCCAAAGCGCTTGCTCTCGTGTTCTTGGCTGTCGGGCTTTCAAAGACTGTCCGATGTCATTTGAAAAAGATGCTTGTTCTGCAAGCTTTTTGACATAAGCCAAAAAGGAAAATTGCCGAATGCAATCGGCAATAATACCCGCAGCTAAAAGAACACCGGGCAATACCCATATGTATATCATATTTTCTGCGGGAGGTTCTGCACCGCTCTCTATGATGCTTAAATACGCAATCAGCATGGCAGTTCCTATCCCTAATAATGAAAATAGAATAATAGCGAAGCGATCAATGAGATAAGTCTTTAACACTCCAGTTCATCCTTCCGATTGACTTGAAATTGATAGCCTTGTCCTCTTATCGTTGAAATACAATCTTTCAGTCCCGCATTCTCCAGTTTTCTCCGCAGCCGATTGACATTGACCGTCAGCGTATTATCATCAACAAAATCGATATCATCCCATAAAGCCTCCAGCAATTCATCACGGGAGACGATTTTTTTGTGCTCCCTCACGAAAATCGAGAGGAGCTGAAATTCTTTTTGTGAAAACAAGATGCGGATGCTGTTCCACTCGGCCTCATTCTGATCAGGATAAACCGTTAGCCCGCCAAGCTCCACTATTCTTGATTCCTGTGGCAAAGAGGGTGAATATTCACCATATGTGCGACGCAGGACGCTTTTAATTTTGGCCATCACTACCTCTAGATGGAACGGCTTCGTAATATAATCATCCCCGCCATTTTCAATCGCCATCACCTGATTCAGCTCATCAGTCCGTGCTGATATAAAAATAATCGGCGCATTGGAAATGGTGCGAATTTGCCTGCACCAATAAAACCCATCAAAAAAAGGCAGGTTGATATCAAGCAGCACCAGATCGGGCTTCATTTCTGTAAATTCCAATTTTATATCATTCAGCTGTTCAGCCATTTTCACTTCATATCCGTATTTTTGAAGATGACCGCCCAGCAAAGAAGCAATCCGCTCGTCATCTTCCACAAGCAAAATCCGATACACGTTTATCCCCCTTATATGTAAAACACAAAAATTTTTCTAGAAGATACCAAAATTATTATAGCATGGGATGAAATAGCAAATCGGTCTTTTTCTTTTCATTATGATAGAATGGAAAAGGTGAAATTTTCATAATAGGCAGGTGTGGTGATGAAGAAAATCATGCTGTTTCTGGCCATTACGTCAATTCTTTCAGCATGTCAGCCCCACTATACTGGGAAGTACATAGAAATTGGGGATTCACTAACTGAATATAGCAAAGAGTGCTTTAAAGAGAATGAAATTCCTTATAAATACGAAAAGGGAAAACTGTATATCCCTGAAGATGCATTTGATCCAGCAATCAATACTTGTTCATAAGAAAAAGCCTGCAGATAACCTGCAAGCTTTTTACGTTACAAAAAATAAGTATTTAATTTCTCTTCAAATTCTGAAGAGCCAATATCCCTTTTTTGAATGTCACCACCGTTTTCATGGATGGTGAAATGGCGGTTTGACATGACCATCCGACCGTTTGGTGTCAGCTTTGAGGCGAGCGGTGATTTGTTAAAAGGAGATTTTTCATGAGAGTGTATCATGTCCTTCATGTCATCTAAATCATCCGGATCGCTCTCTTCAAGGGTAAAGGCGTAACCGATTTGCCAGCCTTCCCCTTTATCCATCAACAGAACATGGCTGCCCATTTCTGTCTCTTCTTCTTTCACTCGAAATGACCCGACAGGTGACTGTACCGTTTCTCCAGAAAGCGGTATCGGCTGGAGCGCCAGATTGATGCCGAAGCCGGTATCAACGATGTAATCGCCTTTTTCCGCTGACAGCCATACAGCAGCATGTGATCCTTCTAACGCCCAATCTTCTAGATGTCCTGCATAAACTGTGCCTCGAATGAGCTTTACATGGAACCCGGCCTCACGCAGGATAAAATAAAGCAAACCATTTAAATCGTAGCAAAGGCCGCCATGCTGATCTTTGACCAGGCGGCGCCATAGCTCTTTTTTTGTTACCTTATAATTCTCTTTTGCAAGTACGGCACGGTTTTCAAAGGGAAAACGGTAAGCCATTGCTTGGAGAAAAAGAGGAAGGTCATTGAAGCTGACATAGTCTTTCTTCCAGCCGATTTTCCGGAAGCAGTCTTTTAGAAAGTCACTCATTTTATCACCTACACTTCCTCTTGAACATAAGCAGCCAGCTGTTCCACCGCTTCTTGTTCGTCTTCTCCTTCGGCCATCAAGGTAACTTCAGTACCTGTGCTTACCGCAAGGCTCATCAGCCCCATGATGCTTTTTGCGTTTACTTTTTTTCCATCCTTTTCAAGAAACACATCTGACATAAATCGATTTGCCTCTTGTACAAACAAAGCAGCAGGACGCGCCTGCAGTCCTGTCTTTAAACGAACTTCCACTTTCTGCTGAACCATAAGATTTCCCCTTTTCTTTACGGTTATTTTAAAGTGACGGTTTGCCCTGTCCGCAGCTGTTCTGCGATTTCATCAAGTTTTCTGAGCCTGTGGTTGATCCCTGATTTGCTGATTTTTCCGCTTGTCACCATTTCTCCGAGCTCTTTCAGCGTCACTTCCTGATAATCAACCCGAAGCTGTGCGATTTCCCGGAGTTTTTCAGGAAGCGCATCCAGACCGATTCTTTCATCAATGTATTTAATATTTTCCACCTGTCTGAGCGAAGCACCGATCGTTTTGTTTAAGTTGGCAGTTTCACAATTGACGAGACGATTGACTGAGTTTCTCATATCCCTGACAATCCGGACATCCTCAAATCGCAAAAGCGAGTTGTGGGCGCCGATCACATTCAGAAACTCAGTAATCTTTTCCGCCTCTTTTAAATAGGTGATATAGCCTTTTTTTCGTTCGAGCGTTTTGCTGTTTAGCTGAAACTCATTTAACAGGTCGCATAATGAATCATTATGCTCCTTATAAAGAGAGAAAATTTCTAAATGATAAGAGGAGGTTTCCGGGTTATTGACCGAACCTCCCGCCAAAAATGCCCCTCGCATATAAGAACGCTTGCAGCATCTCTTTTTGACCAGCTCTTTCGAAATACTTCGTTCAAACACAAAATTCTCCCCGAGTATTTTTAAATCCTCTAAGATCTCTTTTGCCTTTTCTGAAAAACGCACAATATAGACGTTATTTTTTTTCAGCCGCATTTTCTTTCTGACCAGCAGCTCGACAGATACATCATATTGTTTTTTCAGTAATGTATAGATGCGGCGGGCAATCGCCGCATTTTCGGTTTGAACATCAAGTACGAGATGGCGGTTTGTAAATGATAAAGCTCCATTCATCCGGATAAGCGCAGACAGTTCTGCGTTAATACAGCAGTCTTTCACTTCCAGATTGGTTAATTCTTTTTTTGTTTCTGATGCAAATGACATATAGCCACCTCATTTCTGGCTTCATTCTTTCAGTAGATCGATAAGAAGAGAGGCCACTTTATGTGTATCGTGACGGATTACGTCATTTTTATACGTTGCGATTTGATCTCTGATGACTTCAAGCCCCATTGCTTTCAGCTCTTCAATATCAAACTCAACAGGGCGCGCCGATTCCATTTCGTACTTATGTTTTATTTCGTCAGGAATATCTTCACTGTTCACTAATATCGTATCAATAAAACCGCAGCCCATATGCTGATTGAGCGCTTTCACATGGTCGGCAGCGGTGTAATGGAGTGTCTCGCCAGGCTGAGTCATTACGTTGCAAATGTATACTTTTTTCGCAGACGCCTTCACGACCTCTTCCCCGATTTTTGGGACGAGTATATTGGGAAGAATACTTGTATAAAGGCTTCCCGGTCCAATAATAATCAAATCCGCTTCTCTGATCACGTCAATCGTTTCCGGCAGCGGATCAATATGTTCAGGCGTGAGAAAAACACGCTTAATGCGCTGTCCGTATGCTGGAATCGTGGACTCACCTGAGATCACGCGGCCGTCTTCCATCTCTGCATGCAGAACGACACTGGTATTGGCAGCTGGCAATACCTTTCCTCTTACATTCAGCACCTTGCTCATTTCTGTGACAGCATGAAAAAAATCACCGGTTATATTTGTCATTGCTGCCAAAATCAAATTCCCGAGAGAGTGGCCTGTTAAGTCATTCCCCTTATTGAAGCGATGCTGAAAAAGATCTTCAACAAGCGGCTCCACATCAGATAAAGCGGCAAGCACATTTCTGATGTCTCCGGGCGGGGGAATTTTTAATTCATTCCGCAGACGGCCAGAGCTTCCCCCGTCATCGGCAACTGTCACAATGGCCGTAATATCAACAGGTTTATGCTTTAAGCCCCGAAGCAGTACAGAAAGTCCCGTACCGCCGCCAAAGATTGCGATTTTCGGCTTTTGATCCATCTTATTTCCGGCTTCTCTTTTCAATGTCCCGGTGAGTAACATGAGTATAGTAATCCTTTTTGAAATAATCAGCTAAATTCTCGGCTAATGTCACAGAACGGTGCTGGCCCCCTGTGCAGCCGATTGCAATGACAACCTGGCTTTTTCCTTCTCTTTTGTAAGATGGAAGCATAAAGCTCAGCAAATCAATTAATTTCTCATTGAATTTTTGCGTTTCATTCCACTTCATGACATAAGAAGAAACCTCTTTATCCTTTCCAGTCAGCGGCCGCATACTTTCGATATAGTATGGATTCGGCAAAAATCTGACATCAAAGACGAGATCTGCATCAATTGGAATACCGTATTTGAAACCAAATGACATGACATTTACGGTAAAAGTCTCTCCTTGATTTGTCGCAAAGTGTTTTACGATTTTTTCGCGCAAATCACGCGGCTTCATGTCTGACGTATCATAAATGATTTGTGAGCGGCCTTTTAATTCCTCAAGCAATTCACGCTCCAGCGCGATCCCTTCAAGCGGCAGACCTGTCACTGCGAGCGGATGCGAACGTCTTGTTTCTTTATATCTGGTGACGAGAATGGAGTCCTTCGCGTCCAAAAATAAAATACGCGGTGTAATCCACGGATTCTCCGCCATATCATCAAGCGCTTCAATCAGCCGGTCAAAAAACTCACGGCCGCGCAAATCCATAACGAGAGCGACCTTGCTCATTTTCGAATTGGATTCCTTCATCAGTTCTAAAAATTTCGGAAGCAATGAAGGCGGAAGATTATCGACACAAAAATAGCCGAGATCTTCAAAGCTTTGAATGGCGACAGTTTTTCCCGCTCCCGACATTCCGGTTATAATGACAAGCTGAATATCATGTGATTCACTCATGCTTCTCCCCCCTGACTTGTCTATTTATTTAATATGCTGCGGATCTAAACGATAACTGAGCAGCTCAAAATCCGGTGTATACGTAAATGTTCCGTGCAGCAGCCCTTTTCCCTTCATCATAAAATCAAGGATATGGCCGTCTCCCGGAGCCATCGGCAGGTTTTGAATGTCATTGACATCGTGCCACTGCAGTTTACCTTCCTCTGATTCAGATACATTTTGACCGGTATAAGAATCAGCGATAAACGTAAACATCATCCATTCAGAGACAACTTGGTCACCGTCTTTAATAATAAAGGTAAAAACACCTTTTAACTGAGGGTTTATGATATAGATACCTGTCTCTTCTCTGTACTCTCTAATGACGGAGTCTCTAACTGATTCCCCGCTTTCCATCTTGCCTCCCGGCGCAACCCACCAGCCGCGTCGCGGTTTTTGAAGCAGCAGAACTTTGTCATCCGTCTTGAGCACACAATTTGTCACTCTTTGCAAGTACGTTCACCTAACCTTCTCGTCCTGTCATGGTCTCTTTATTATACCGTTTCAAGATGCCTCTCACAATGAAGAGACATTGACAATCTTTTCTTCTATATTACAGCATATCCATCTCTATGTTCAGATGTTTTGCTGTAACAGGCATCAAGCTTTTATATGTAAACAAAAAAAGGGCACGGATAACTGGAGAATCCGTGCCAAAAAGTGTATTCATTATAAAAAGGGGGTCAATTACTTTATTAATCATACCCGAAAAGCATTACACAACTGTTACAGCTGAATTAAAACCCAGTAACGTAATATGAAACTCGTATGACAGCCCTTTTTTATTTTAACGTTTTCAGCGTTTCTTGGAGCTCTTCGACGTAATGCTGTACGCTTTGTGCCGCAATACTTCCGTCTCCTGTAGCCGTTACGATTTGGCGCAGTGATTTTTCGCGAATGTCTCCAGCAGCGAAAATCCCTTCAACCTTTGTTTCCATACGGTCGTTTGTTTCGATGTAGCCTTCCTCATTCGTAATGCCCAAATTCTCAAACGGTTTAGACAGAGGAAGCATGCCAACGTAAATGAAGACGCCGTCTGTTTTGAATTCACTTTCTTCTCCAGTTACCGTATCGACAAGCGTTAGGTTGCTGACTTTGCCGTTTTCCTCATGAATTTCCTTCACCGTTTTGTTCCATAGGAAGTCAACTTTGTCATTATCGAATGCTCTCGCTTGAAGAATGCTTTGCGCACGAAGTTTATCACGTCTGTGCACAATCGTGACTTTGGAAGCGAAACGTGTCAGGTACACGCCTTCTTCAACTGCAGAATCTCCGCCACCGACAACGACAAGCTCTTTGCTTTTAAAGAACGCGCCGTCACATACCGCACAATACGATACACCGCGGCCGCCCAATTCTTTTTCGCCTGGCACGCCGATTTTCTTGTACTCCGCACCTGCGGAAATGATGACTGCACGTGTTTTATATTCTTTTGAACCAGCTTTGACCACTTTGTACTCTTTGCCGTCAACAATTTCTTTAATATCGCCATAAGCGTATTCAGCGCCGAATTTTTTTGCGTGTTCAAACATTTTGTTAGAAAGCTCAGGTCCAAGGATGCTTTCGAATCCAGGATAGTTTTCTACATCTTCCGTATTGGCCATTTGCCCGCCGGGAATTCCTCTTTCAATCATTAATGTCGATAAATTCGCTCTTGATGTGTATACAGCGGCCGTCATCCCAGCAGGACCCGCACCGATAATAATTACATCATAAATTTTTTCTTCTGACACACGATCCACTCCTTAAACCGTCTTTTCAAAGTCGGGGAACCTTTTCTAATTAGAATCCCCATCAAACGTATTCCTTACCCATATCCTATAAAATCTCAGGATGATACGCTATTTTTTTGCTCAATTTTTTCTTTTTATGATTAATTGTATTTTTTTAAGGGTAAAGATGTTAATAAAGAAAGAGCCTTCTGTTCAGAGAAGGCCCTTGTCTTATTTATTATTGAACAACACGTCTTACATTGCCATTGAAATATTTTTTCCAGTAAGGGTTACTCATAGAATCAATTGACACACCATGTGAAGAATTGTCGTTAAGGAATGTTCCATTCCCTAAATAAATACCAACGTGTCCATTTGTTTTGTATGTGTTAAAGAAAACTAGATCTCCGCGTTTCATTTCTGACGCGCTGACAGCTCTTCCTCTATTGATTAACGTATCAGTTGTTGTTCCGGCGACAGGTCCAAGGTTTACACCTGCAGAAGCGTATGCCCAGCGTACGAATGATGAGCAGTCAAAAATACGGTTGTCGATATCAGACTGACTGCGTCCGCCGCCAAATTGGTACGGAGATTTCCCGACGAGACTTGAGCCAACGCTGATCGCGCCTTCAATTCCGCCTGAGTTGCTGATGACAGTTCCTCCGCCTGAATTGCTATTTGAGCTGCTGCTCTTCTTAGAAGATGATCCGTTAGAAGAATGGTCTGAAGAATCATCATTTGATAAGCTTGCTTTTGCTGTTTTAGGTGTAGCCGTTTGTGTCTCATCAGATGCTTTTTGTGCTTCTTCCTGCTTTTTGATTAAAGCAGCCGCAGCCTCTTGTTCTTTTTTGATGCGGGCTTGTTCAGCTTCAGTATCCGCTTTTTGATTTGCAAGTTCAGATGCTTCTGATTTCAATTCAGAAATTGCAGCAGCCGTTTTTTTCTGGCTGTCTTTTGCTTCGTCGAAAAGCTTGTCTTTTTCATCAAGCTGTTTATCAAGGTCTTTTTGCATCGTTTCTAATTTAGCCAATGCTGTTTGAACTTCTTTCAGCTTGTCATTTAAATCTGCTTCAGAATCTTCCAGCTTCGCTTTATCCTGCTCTTGCTGTTTGATTAACTCTTTATCTGCATCCACAATAGAAGAAACTGCAGTCGCGCGAGAGATAAAGTCACCAAAGCTTGTTGATCCTAAAAGAACATCTATGTATCCTTGAGATCCGCCGCTTTCCTGTAAAGAACGAACGCGTTTTTTCAGAATGCCGTTACGTTTTTCGATGCGGGCTTCTGTCTCTTTAATCTCTTTTTTCAGCTTTTTGATTTCTGCTTTTGTTTTATCGTTTTCTGCTTTTTTATCTTCGATCTTGTTGCTTGTATCAAGCGCCTTATCGTTAATGTCTTGTAGTTCTTTTTCAATCTTTGATTGATTTTCCTGAAGCTTATTTAATTCTTTTTCTTTCGCTTCAATGCTGGAAGCAACCTCAGATTGCTTGCTTTCGATTTTTTGTTTCTTATCATTTAATGTTTCCGCCGATGCAGTTTTACTTGTAAACGGGATCAAAAAGCTGCTTGTCCCGATGACGGAAGCCAAACCAAGTGTTAATAAACTCTTTCTCAATTTTAAATCCTCCCTTTTACTGTGAACCTGTTCTCATTTGGAATCGTATTTTAAACATCAAGTTTCGTTCCTCATACTCTACGAGGAATGATGGTTGTTTATGGTTAATTATTCTGTGTATCTCTTATTCTGGTTGTATAGCGTTTATTTCACATCATATGTAAAAAACACTAATTCCTTATGTACGAGAATCATTATACCATCAAGTTTCGACAAATTAGCGATAAATTTTATTACATTTGTGTTTCAAACAGATGTCACACTGTATATCATTTGTCATTTTTCTTAAATGAGTAAAAAAAACGTCGATATTATTCTCTTAATATAATCTATAAAACCAAAAAAAAGAGCCGATATACGAATCGACTCTTCAAAATATTCTATTCTAGAATATCATCAATATATTTCATATATTTCGTCAGCGTTGCCGGAGAGATGCCAAAGCGGGCCGCTGTGTCTTTTTTCGTATCTTGCTTGCCATGAGCTTCTTTCCAAATATAACAGATCGCCGCTGCCAAGCCTCTCTCATTCTTCAACGAAGCGGCTGCACGGATTTGCTGGATCACATAAAACACCCAGCAGCTCATAACCTCTGTTTTCATCTCTTCTTTTTCAGCTTGCTCCAATAACTTAACGGTTTGATAGGTAAAAAGTGCATCCTTTGTTACGTCAGCAGCCGCGGAATCCCCGTGCAAAAGGAGTTTCACAAAATGATTTTCGAAAGGAGCAGTAATTCTCTTCGAGCGTAACACCGCTTCAAGATGCTCCGTTTCTCCCTTTGTGCTGCTGATGTAATAAGCCGCGAGACGCTGTTCCACAGATGAAGGAAGAGCTTCCCTCCGCTCAATCCAAGGAGCCGGGCGGTCTTCTCCGGGATATTGCGACTCGACTTTTCTCCAAATCGTCTCAGCAAATTCAGTATGTCCCGTAAAATAAGCTGAGCATGAGAGCCAGTAAAAGAATGTGTCATCACCTTCAAACCCGGTTTTATACAATGATTTAAGCCATTTATATCCGATCTCGTAGCGGCCGACCAGCGCCAAAGTGGCTCCCAGTTTATAGCGCTGTTCCAATAGCATCGGATACACATTGGAAAGCTGGCTGCTCAATTCCGCCACTTTTTCATCTTCTCTTTCATAATAGTAGAAAACGAGAAGATTGCATAAGGCGTGAAGATTCCCTTCGTTATGACTGAGCACTTGATAAGCGGTTTGCTTCGCTTTTACAATGTTGCCTGAATAGAAATAGGCAAGTGACAGGTTATTGTATGCTGACCAAAGCTCCGGATACTCGGCTGTGATTTCCTCAAGCGCCGTCACCGCTTCAGCAAGCTGACCGCTTTCCAGCAGGGACTTTGCCCGATCCTGCTTCACCAGCAATTCATCCTGATCATATAATGAATCCTCAGTCCCGTCGTCTCCTAAGTCCAGCAATTCAAGCAGACTATCGTTTTCTTCAGCAAATTCACCGTCAGGATCCGCATCGGAATAAGCGGCCGCTTCTTTATAAGCTTCTTGAAAGAGTCCTAAATGAGCAAAGTTATTCGCTTTAAAGTAATGGCATTCCGGCATTTCGGCCTCCAGATTTGCCATGATATAATCAAATAAATCGTTCGACTCTTGATATTGGCCCATTTCTGAGTAAATGACCGCAAGCTGCGAAAGCATCTCTGAATCCTCCGGTTCCAAATGAACCGCGCGCTGAATCAGTTTGCTTGCCCGTTTCAGATTACGTTCTTTATACGCCTTTAAGCCTTTATGAAAAAAATATTGTCCATCTTGAAGCAGCTGGACAATTTGTGCGTGTTTTTTATGTTCAGAAGTGTGTTTTCCCACAACTACCCTCCGTTTTATACAATGTACCGTCAGTAGTATACCATAAATCTTGAGCCCCTCAATAGTTCAAAAGGAAGGATTGGGAAAATCCCTCCGTTTTTTACTGGCTGATTCGACCAACATTTACCCGGCTTTGTTTTCTAAATCTGCGTTCAATTTCAATTGCTGTTCTGCAAAATCTCTATATAGATCATGGGACGCCATTAATTCATGATGTGTGCCCCGTCCGGTAATTTCTCCATTTTCAACAAACAAAAGCTGGTCCGCGTCTACAACGGTGGATAAGCGGTGAGCGATGACAATTGTTGTGCGCCCCTCCATCAGTACATCAAGCGCCTGCTGAACTGATTTTTCAGATTGGCTGTCGAGACTGGAAGTGGCTTCATCCAGCATAAGAATGCTCGGATCACGAAGAAGTGCTCTCGCAATCGCGATTCGCTGCCTCTGTCCGCCTGAGAGCATAATGCCTCGTTCACCTACTTCTGTGTCAAACTGATCCGGCAGCTCCTTTATAAAATTGAGCGCATAGGCCATCTCCGCGGCTTTTTCAATCTCGGTATCTAATACTTCACGTTGTAACCCGTAGCAAATATTTTCTCTAATCGTTCCTGACATTAACGGGCTTTCCTGTGACACATATCCGATGTGCTCGCGCCATGATTCAAGCGAGTACGAAGCGACCGGCTCAGCGCCTAATCGAATGGTCCCGGCAGTCGGAATATAGAATCGTTCAAGCAGCTTAAACAGCGTTGTTTTCCCGCCGCCGCTCGGACCGACAATCGCTGTTACTTTCCCCGCTTCAATAACGGCGCTGATCTCTTTCAAGATCAGCTGATCAGGCTTATATCCAAAAGACACACACTCAAGCTGGATAGGCAGATGCGCGTTTTCAATTTGTTTTCCTGCAGCTGTATCTTCCTCTTCCTCTGCCAAAATCTCAATCATTCGTTCTGTTGCGCCGATTGATTTTTGCAGCTGGGTAAAAAACGTTGTAATCTGCCCCATCGGCATAATAATTTGAAATAAATATAAAATAAAAGCCACGAGCGCGCCGGCCGTCAGCTCGCCTGATGACACCTGCATGCCGCCGTATCCGATAACTGCCACAAGCGCCGCCATTACCACAAGTGAGATGAGCGGATCGACAAGCGACTGAACTTTGGCTTCACGAACGCCTAGTTTAAATAATGAAGAAATCCCCATCTTCCCGCGTCCATACTCGACATCCTCCGCATTCGAAGCCTTAACGAGTCTGATTTCCGGGAGAATTTGATTCAGCAGGCCTGTAAAACGGGCTGTTTCATCCTGCGTTTCCCGAGAGATGGAAAACATCTTCCGGCCAATCGGGAATAAAATAAGGGCCGCCAGCGGAACGACAATTAACACAAGCAATGTCAGCTTCCAATTCATAATGAATAAGATGGTCATTGATCCAATAACAGAAATGATCCCTGTGATAAATCCGCTGATATGAGTTGTGATCAGCTCTTTGACCACCATCGTATCGTTCGTTACACGGCTGACCGTTTCTCCGGAAGCGTTAGTATCGAAATAAGAAACGGGAAGTTTAATTAATTTCTTCCATAATAAATCCCGCAGTCCGGAGATGATTTTTTGTCCATTATAGTTAAGCGCATATGTAGCATAAGCGCTCAAACCGGCTTGAACGAAAAATACCAGCGCGATCAACCCAATTTGCGTCCCTGACAGATTTGACATGGAAAATCCGTCGACAAGCTGCTTTGTCAATAATGGAATCATCAGACTGACAAGAGTCGTTACGATACTGAGAATCAATGCAAAAGCAAGCTTCCCGTAAGAAGGATTGGTCTTCTTTACTAATGCAAAAAAGGGTTTCAATTTACTTTTCGATTTTTGTTTCTCGCTTGGCATATATGGTTCCTCCTGTTTCAACTTCAGGTAAAATGGCATAGCAAAAGGATGATTTTTACTCTTTCTTAATCATATCAATGGAGAGAGACTTTTTCAGTATGTTTTTGCCGTAAGGAAAATAAAAATCTCCCACTCATTGTTTGAATAGGAGATTTTTGATATTACACATCTTTAACAGGCTTCTTTTTTCTGTAAGTCAATGTCACATCCTGCTTACGCAGTGCTTCAACCATCATTTTGTATCGGTCAACTTTTGCAGTATGTTCCTCTTTTATCATTTGAAGGGCAGCTTTTCGTTTTTCGCTTTTTGATTCCAGCTCTTTTTTTATTTTTTTTACGATCAACCCTTTTTGCCCTTTGATTTCCTCTTTTAACGAGGACTCAAATTTCTTTGTCAGGCTGAGAATGTCGTTGATTGGTTGATTAAGGCTCCCTGCTTTCCCCCTCATTTCATCTTGAGTAAGAAACATATAGGTGGTTGATACAATTTCTGTTTCACTTTCTGAAAATAAGGCCGTCACTCTTTCCATTCCTCCTAAATCTGAACATTAAATAACTGAGAAATCACTTCTTCTTTTTCAAATAGTTTTTCGATACTCTCGCGGATGTTTTTGACAAAGTCTCTTTTTTCTGTCGCCTGTTTTTTCAATTCAGCAACGATTCCATCATTAGCAGGTAACGCACCTGTATGAAATGATTCATGAACTGAGATTTTCTCCAATTTATCGAACGTGTGATTGAAACCAGCTGCGAGCCGGAATTGAAGATCGAAGGCATAATGCGAAGGATTTTCTTCCATATGATGAATAGCGGTGATGATCGCCTGTTTTTTGTCTATGAAATCTTCGTCGATTTCCTGGTTGTAAACCTTCTGGTACTTAGAAATTGCATCTTCCATATCTTCAACAATTTCCATACCATTTTGATAGATTCTGACAGCGGAAGAAATATTGACTTTAATCGTTTCTCCTGAACCGCTCTTTCCTGTAAAGTAAATATCGGAACCTTTATAGCTGAAGCCTTTTTCCTTTGATAGTGCATTCAGCATTTGAACAATGCTATGGCCATCGACAATAAGTTCTAAGGCGTCTTTTGTTTCTTTGTCGAGTGTATCTACAGAGGACAAAATCGATTTTACATAATCTACTATTTCACCAACATCTTTTAGTGCTTGTGTAAACTGACCATGCTTTAGATGGTCAATGAAATGTTCATACCGTGATTCTATTCCTCGCATACTCGCATTCATATTCGTTAATTCTTTTTTGATCACTTTCTTTTGCGTTTCATCAATATACCCATTTTCAGCTAATTGATCTACGACCGGTCCGCTGTTTCCCAATAATGTATGGAGAAAACCTAAAAACGACGGCAAATTCTCTTTAATTCGGCCATACATTTGCTTTACATCATCAAAGTTTTCATAAATGACACTCGCTTTCGCTAAAGCACCATCTGTGTACTTCACTTTATCTATCAGCTCTATGTCAATCCCGCTTGCAGCCTTTACAAAACCGTTCAAGCCGTCTTTATCATAGTCATCCTTATATTTTTGAAGGAATGTTTGAATTGATCTCACATCTTCATCAGGGATTCCATCCATAATGTTTCGGATGCCTTTTACGCTTGTGTTTGTATCAGCCATCTTCACATCGCCGAATGTAATGAAGTCTGCCTTGCCGCTCGCACCGTACAGAGGGTCATCCTTTGAGATGCGCTGGGTGATGTTTGCTGTCACGCCTTTGTCTTTGTAGTATTTGGTGATCGCTTTTTTTAGTTGTTCTCGTGGAAGCTCTTTAAGCTCTTGACGACTAAGATCATATTTATTTAATAGAAAATCTACCAAATTTCTATCAGCTAATAAAAGTTGGTCGATACTTATTTGTGCCCCATTCACCCCATATACTTCATCAAATTCTCCATCAATTAATTGAGCTAATACTTGGTTATTATTAGCTAGAGAATGTCCTAGCGCAAATGTTCTCAATTCCTCTGAATTACCTGCTTTTTTCTTTGAATTCTTTACAAATTCTCTCGTAGCTCTGTATTGGTTATCATCAATACCTAAAAACAAACCAAAGAAATTATAAGACCAATCTGCGTTATCAGCACTCCCCTCAGAAATAATATGAAGCTGCTCTATATCATTTTTCTTTTCCTTTATATAAATCGCTGTACCATCATAACCAGAATCTTTAATCCGTTTATCTATGTTCTTATTTTCTTGAATAAGTTCGTGAGAAGTATATATCTCTATTTCATTAGGAAGCTCCGAGTTAGTTTCTTCTTTATAGATCCTCCGTATTTCAGTTTCAAACTCTTCCTTGGCTTTTTTTACTTTTTCCGGATTGTTCGATGCAAACTTTTCTTTATATGCATACTCTAAGTTAATTAAACGGAGCTTTACATTTTCATTTGCGAAAACATTCTTATTGTCCATCTCTAACCTCCTTTTTGTTTCTTAAAAAGGTTATAGAATTAATTAGTTTATCAGTTTTTTCTTTTGCTTGATCTTCATCCAAAGTACAAGTTTTTTTATCTTTTTTACAGCGGACTATAAAAGAATATACTATCCCCAGATACTCTTCTTCATTGGATTTGATATATCCAAAATAACGAAAGGAAAAATTGTATTTACGATCACTGTTTTTAAAATTGCTTTTTTTTGATGCTGCGTAAACTACTTTTCCATTAGTTTGTTGCTTCTTAAAATTTCCTTTGTAACCATTCTCATTACTAATTTGGTCCAGCATTGTCTCTGGTTCATTAATAAATGAAGATTTGTTATAGTAGCTTATTTGCGCATCTAAGAGAATATTTGATGTTTCATTATAGCTTTGAAACCCTATCGATTCACTATTTTCTCCATTTGACGCAGAATAATCAGGAAGATACTCCCCATCCTCCGGAAACAACATCCTAAACCCTTTCAGCTTAGACTCCAACAAATAATACCCCGGCTCTTCTTCCTTCGTTGACACCATGTACTCTCTCGTTTTCTCGTCCTGAAACGCTGGAACTTGCGGCAGGTCTTTTGGATCCATGTCTTTTGGTTTTACGACTTCTGTTTTATTGTCATTTGTGGTGTTTTTATCATTGTCGTTCATACTGCATCCTCCTGTCAGGGCTAGTAATAAGCTGAAGCAAATAAAGATGATCTTTTTCATTACGAACCTCCAAGGTTTTTTGAGCTGATTAATCAAAATCATACTAATGACCCTGTTACAAAGTGATTATTTTATCCTTATTCATGTTACAACATGGAATAAATTTGATAAATAGGGAATTAGACTCGGTTTACACTAATAAACAGAAGGGAGGACTTAAGATACAGGTTAAATTTCTCATACTCGAAAAAACGCGTTTCCCTTGGCAGTCTTTGAGCGATATTACTACTTCTGTTTCGAATAAAACCTCTTCGAGATAAACAAACCTTTGACATCAGTGTTTGTATTTTTCTCTTACACATCGACAAAAGTAACAGAGTTTATTATTCTTTTAACCTGTTCTTCATTTTCTTTTGGGTTTGGTTTGCATGTCTGTACATTGGCAGAGCAGCTAAACATAAAAGAATATTCCATCCCTAAATCACCTTGTTTTTTTGATTTTATATAACCAAGATAGATATAAGATGGTTTTTCTTCTTTGTCGAAGAATTCTTGTTTTGAAGCAAAGTAAATATCCTTGTCTTTCGCTTCTAATTTTTCAAAATGACCTTTGTATTCATTTTTACCACTAACAATATCCAACATGGTCTCCGGGTTGTTTATAAATGATTCATTTTGATAGAACTTTACTGAAGCATTCATTACTATATTCGTTTTACTATTAATACTGTCGAAAAACAGTGACTCGCTTGTCTTTGAAGTTTCAGAGTCGGAATACTCCCCATCTTCCGGAAACAACATCCTAAATCCTTTCAGCTTAGATTCCAGCACATAATATCCCGGCTCCTCTTCCTTCGTTGACACCATGTACTCTCTCGTTTTCTCGTCTTGAAACGCTGGAACTTGCGGCAGGTCTTTTGGATCCATGTCTTTTGGTTTTACGGCTTCTGTTTTATTGTCATTTGTGGTGTTTTTATCATTGTCGTTCATACTGCATCCGCCTAGGGCAAGCAATAAGCTGATGCAAATCAAGATGATCTTTTTCATGATGAACCTCCAAAGGTTTTCTTGTTTCCCCAAAATCATGCTAATCACTTTATTAGATTTCTATAACTTCTTGCGTTCATTGAGGAAACTATTATTAATGGTCGAATTCTAAATCATCAATGAGCCGTAATTTTTCGCCCCCATTCTCATTTTCCATCTTATTTCTCCTTTTTATCTATTAAAAAGCTGATAGAATGAATTAATTTCTCAACTTTATTTTTAGCCTTTTCTTCATCTAAAGAGCATGGTTGATTTTCATTTTTGCATCCGAAAGTAAAGGCATATTCAACTCCTAGGTTATCTTCTTCTGTAGATTTCACATAACCAAAGTAACTGTATAAATAATTATATTTTCTTTCAATATCCTCAAAGATGTCTTTTTTCTTAGCAAAGTAGATGTCCGTGTTCTTATTGCTGCTTTTTTTATATTTGCCTTTATAATCGTTTTTTCCACTTACAATATCCAGCATTGTTTCAGGTTCATTCACAAAGCTTTCTTCTGTGTAATAGGTTACATGCCCATCAAACATTACATTGGTGTCTTTGTCATAACTATTAAATCCAATACTTTCTTTATTTTTCCCAGTTAACGATGATCTTCTTTCTAGATACTTAGCATCCTCCGGAAACAACATCCTAAACCCTTTCAGCTTAGACTCCAGCACATAATACCCCGGCTCCGCTTCTTTCGTTGACACCATGTATTCTCTCGTTTTTTCGTCCTGAAACGCTGGAACTTGCGGCAGGTCTTTTGGGTTTACGGCTTTTGTTTCATTATCATTCATACTGCATCCGCTTGTTAGGGCAAGCAATAAGCTGAAACTGATCAAAATGATTTTTTTCATGAAGAACCTCCATGGGTTTTTGGCTAATTGGCTTTTATGTCCTTAATCAAAAAGTGATTTTTAGCCTTAATTTTAATCTTTATTTTCCGTTTATTTCTCCTGTTTATGATCTAAAAAGGTGATGGATTTCATCTGCTTTTTCACCTGATCTCCTAAATGATCTTGATCTAACGTACAAGGCTTCTCATGATTTGGACATCTAAACATAAATGAAAATACGATACCTGCTTGTTTTTTTTTGGGTGATTTCATATAACCGAAATATCTGTATGAAAAGTTGTATTTGTTTTTCTCGTTTTGAAAATGATTTTTCTTATGAGCAATATAAATATCTTTATCTTCGTTCTCCAGCTTTTCAAACTTGCCTTTATAACCATTTTCACTGCTAACTTGCTCTAACATTGTCTTAGGAGTATTAATAAAAGAAGTTCCTTGGTAATACTCTATTTGTGCGTTTATCACTTTATTTTTTGATTTATCGTAACTATCAAATGCGATTATTTCTTCATTTTCATCACGACCAGACAAATAGCTTGAATATTCCCCGTCCGCCGGAAACAACATCCTAAACCCTTTCAGCTTAGACTCAAGCACATAATATCCCGGCTCCGCTTCTTTCGTTGACACCATGTATTCTCTCGTTTTTTCGTCCTGAAACGCCGGAACTTGCGGCAGGTCTTTTGGATCCATGTCTTTTGGTTTTACGGCTTCCGTCTTATTGTCATTGGTGGTGTTTTTATCATTGTCGTTTATACTGCATCCGCCTGTCAGGGCTAGTAATAAGCTGAAGATGATCAAGATGGGTTTTTTCATGACGAACCTCCATATCGTTAACTGATAGAATCAAAAGTACAAAAGACCGCCGCGTTCTCTCGGCAGTCTTGATCAGGCATGATGGTTACTCTTTTCTCGAATAAAATATTCTTGAGATAAACAGGCCGATGACTCCTAACAAGATGAATAAGACAGCTTTCCACACTAGATCAATTGAAGCAGAATCTATTAAAATCATTTTGGCTAGTGTTATGAATAAAAAGATCAGCCCGATTCGGTTCCATATCTTGTCTTTGGTTGTGTAATAAACAGCGTACATCACAATGACAAATATAAACCAAGACAGAGATACACCGACGTTTACTGATACACCGTCAATCCTATCTGTCATCCATATGGATAATTTGCTGAAGAATACAAGCACCAGCAATGAAACAGCTGAGGAAACAACATTCGCGAC
Organism: Bacillus sp. SKDU12; assembly: GCF_010093085.1. GTDB lineage: Bacteria > Bacillota > Bacilli > Bacillales > Bacillaceae > Bacillus > Bacillus mexicanus. The sequence goes on from NZ_MSRC01000004.1 coordinate 85,241, forward strand.
TTGTTTATATTGTATTTTCTTCGAATATAGGTAGCCGGTAAATAGTGAGCTGATCAGCAGCAGCCAAGAGAAAATGCTGAGAACGTGTAATGAATGCGCTGGATATTGCATGAGGCCGCAGGCTGCCTGGAATAATACAATCACCCCGGCAATGCCGATCAGCCAGCTTCTTTTGCGGTATGACACGTAACACATCATCATTCCTTGCAAGGTGAATATGATGTACAGTAAAATCACCTTTTCATCACATACATCCGCTGCCAACACATGAAAATAAATCATAGAAATGAGAAAAAGCGTATGTTTGATTTCAGCAAAATCTTTTCTTCTCCAAAAGCTTACCAACAGGTAAAACACAAATGCAGCAGTATAAAAAGCGTATAATGCTGTATCATTTTTCATATAGAGGACAATCCCTGTGCTGAAAACGACAAAAGCTCCGATTGAAACGGCTGTGAGATAGACAGCTTTTTTAAATTGGCTGTTCGATCGTAAGGCTGAGAGGAGCGTAATCGCGTGCTGCATCATAAATACAGCAAGTGTCCAACCCGTCACCTGTGCATCTGTAAATGATAAGAAAGCAAAAATCGCTAATATAAATGCATAGTTTGCTATATTCCATGCCACGCTGTACTTTTGTTTGACTGTCTCATACATTAAGCCTGCGAAAACCAATGACTCATATACATAAAAGATATATTCATTTCCTTGCTTCCCGCCAAATAAGAAAGGATATAAGTAAACACCTGCGCCGATAATGGCGATTAGCGTTTGTGATCGGTATTTTCTTGATATGTACACACCGCCCGCAACGCCTGCAGCAAGAAGGATTACCGTAAGTGTCGTCGGTATAATCTGGTACAGCATGTTCCCCGCAAACAAAGAAACAATATAGACAATATTACTGCCCGCCAATAATGAAATGCCCAATACTCTGGCATTTTTCTTATGTAACCTGCTGCCGAGAACATATAGCACAATGGAGACAATAAGCCCTGCCGCTACCCTTATATATGTGTTGATCCAGCCTTTTTCAGCAGCTGCCGCAAACGCCCAAATCATGCCAAGAAGAAAAACAAAAATAAAGATTTTCGGAAGCCAATTTCCCGCCATGTTTTCTAAAGTACGGTTTTCTTTTGGCGGAGCCGGCGTCTTTTTTGGAACTTCTTTGTTGATTTTTGGGTGCACTTCCGTTTTGACGATGGCTTGTTCTTTCTTGCCTCTAGCGAGGTATGCGATCTCCCTTTTGACGCTTTCCAGTTCTTGTTCCAAATGTCCAACTCTTTTGTTCAATTCATCAATTTTTTCGTTCACTATTCTCTCCTCATTTTTCGAATAATTAGCAGCCGCTTTTTCAAGATATGACTTTTCCTCACTTTTCTGACCGCTTTGCATAAAATAATCCTAAAGGCCCGTTTCTCATTCGGGATTTTCGTCCTTAGTTATGTTACACCATGGAAAATTTTCGTTAAATAGGGCATTCGATTGATTTTTCCATTTCTTTTATTAGGCTAGACAAATGCTTCAGGCGCAAAGATACATAAAAAAGGAGCTGTCATATACACAGCTCCAATCCTTTTACTTTTCAGAATGGCGTTTTTTCAATACATCAAGTACATCATCCAGCGGCAGAGCTTGTTCTCTGAGCAGGACAAGCAGGTGATACAGCAGGTCTGCCGCTTCCCATTTGAGTTCCTCATGATCGCGGTTTTTCGCGGCGATGATGACTTCGGATGCTTCTTCCCCGACTTTTTTCAAAATCTTATCGACGCCTTCTCGGAAAAGGTATGTCGTGTAAGCTCCTTCAGGCATTTCCGCTTGGCGTTCCGCGATTACGCGTTCCAGCTCGTTCACAATGTCAAATCGGCCCGCCGCCTGTTCTTCTGATTGTTCTTTTGGAAAACAGCTGTAGCTGCCAGTGTGGCATGCCGGGCCGGATGGTTCTACGAGCACGATCAAGGCGTCTTGGTCGCAGTCATACCGAATCCCCTTAACGGCTTGCGTGTTCCCTGAGGTTTCTCCTTTATGCCATAGCTCTTGACGTGAGCGGCTGTAAAACCATGTTTCTTTCGTTTCCAGTGTTTTTTCGTACGATTCTTTGTTCATATAGGCAAGCGTCAGCACTTCTTTGCTCGCCGCATCCTGCACGATGGCAGGGATTAAACCGTCCTCATTAAAACGCAGTTCATCTGCCTGTTTCATCTCACATTCACCCCGTACTCTTTCAAGTATGATTTCACTTCTTTAATCGATGTTTCTTTATAATGAAAAATAGAGGCGGCCAGCGCGGCGTCGGCTTCTCCTTTTGTAAAAGCTTCAAGCATGTGTTGCGCGTTTCCCGCGCCTCCCGAAGCGATAACCGGGACAGGGACAGCTTCAGAAACAAGCTTTGTCAGCCTGTGGTCAAAACCTTTTTTCTCGCCGTCAGAGTCCATGCTTGTCAGCAGAATTTCTCCGGCTCCGCGTTTGACACCTTCTTTTGCCCAGCTTGTGACTTCCCAATCTGTTTTCTTCCTGCCGCCGTGTGTGTAAACCTTATATGTGCCGGATTCTTGGTCATATTTGGCATCAATGGCAAGGACGATGCATTGGGAACCGAAAAACTCAGCTCCTTCTGTAATCAGCTCAGGGCGGAGAACGGCTGCCGTATTCACCGACACTTTGTCCGCTCCGGCACGCAGAATCGTTTTCATATCGCTGAGCTGATTGATACCGCCGCCGACTGTAAATGGAATGGCGAGCTTTGCGGCAACCTGCTCCACTACGTCAACCATCGTTTTTCGTCCTTCATGGGAGGCGGAAATATCGAGAAAAACGAGTTCATCCGCTCCTTCCCGGTCATACACTTCTGCCAGTTCAACAGGGTCACCGGCATCCTTTAATTCGAGAAATTGAATTCCTTTGACAACGCGGCCTTCTTTGACATCAAGACATGGAATAATCCGTTTTGTGATCATTTGCGCTTCACCCTTTCAAGCGCCTCACTCAGCGCAAATTGATTGGTGTACAGCGCTTTTCCAATGATCGCTCCAGAAACACCGTCCGCCTGATAGCGGGCAAGGGCTTCGAGATCAGCTACAGAGCTGACTCCGCCAGAAGCAATAACAGATTTCCCTGTTTCCTTAGCAAGCTCGACCGTACTGTTAATATTAGGTCCTGACAGCATTCCGTCTGTTGCTATGTCAGTAAAAATAAAGACTTCCGCTCCTTCATTGGCAAGCTCTTTACCGAGTTCAGCCGCCTTTAGAGTTGAAGTTTCCAGCCATCCTTCAGTTGACACAAAGCCGTTTCTCGCATCCAGTCCGATTGCGATTTTATGACCATATTGCTTTAGCATTTTTTTGACGAATGGAGGGTTAGAAACAGCTGAGCTTCCGAGGATGACCCGATCGACTCCTGCTGATAAGTATTCATAGACATCACCTTCAGAACGAATCCCGCCCCCGATTTCAACTTTCAGATCAAGTTTTTGCGAGATTTCGACCACATGACGGTCATTGACTCTTTTCCCTTCTTTGGCGCCGTCGAGATCAACGAGATGAATCCATTCGGCACCCTCACTCGCAAATAATGCGGCCATGTCATATGGTGAGTCGCTGTATATCGTTTCCTTATGATAATCTCCTTGAACAAGCCGGACACATTTGCCGTTTCTCATATCAATTGCCGGATATAATGTAAAAGCACTCATTTTTTCACCTTCTGTTCTGCTGCCATTTTCGTGAATTGGATTAAGATAGACATTCCGACCGTGCTGCTTTTTTCCGGGTGAAATTGGGCGCCAAAGACGTTCCGTTTTCCGACGACAGCAGGCACTTGCATCCCATAATCGGCACTTGCCAGAAGTGCGTCCTCCTCCATCCCGTCAATGTAATACGAATGCACGAAATAAGCGTAGCCTTGTTCTGTTTCAGCCAGCAGCGGAGATTCGTTATGAAAGGAAAGACGGTTCCAGCCCATATGCGGAACCTTCAGTTTATTCCCTTTCTCATCTTCCGCTTTCAGCCTGACCGCTCTTCCTTTTAACAGGCCTAGGCCTGAAGCGATCCCGTTTTCTTCACTTTGATCAAATAAAAGCTGCATGCCAAGGCAGATCCCGAGCAGCAATCTCCCTTCTGACACCATCTCGTGAATCAATTGATCGAGCTTCGCGCTGCGCAAATGATCCATCGCGTCGCCAAATGAACCGACTCCCGGCAAAATAAAGGCATCGGCTTCTTTCAGCTCCTCCGGCTTTTCAGAAACAAAGTACGGCACGCCGACACGCTCCAGCGCCTTTGAGACACTGTATAAATTACCCATACCGTAATCTATCACGCCGATCATTTACAGCATCCCTTTCGTTGATGGGATTCCTTTAACACGCGGATCGATCGTTGCTGCTTCATCAAGCGCACGTCCAAGCGCTTTAAAAACCGCTTCAATCATGTGGTGGGTGTTTGTGCCGTAATGTACGATGACGTGCAGATTCATCCGCGCCTCAAGCGCCAGCTTCCACAAAAATTCGTGTACCAGCTCTGTATCAAAGGTTCCGACTTTAGCCGCCGGGAACTCGGCGCGCATTTCCAAGTGCGGACGATTGCTTAAATCAATGACGACTTGAGCAAGTGCTTCATCCATCGGCACAAATGCCGATCCGTAGCGTTTGATTCCTTTTTTATCGCCCAATGCTTCAAGCAGCGCCTGCCCTAAGCAGATGCCGATATCCTCAGTCGTGTGGTGATCATCGATATCAACATCACCTTTTGCATTAATGGCAAGATCGAATTGCCCGTGTTTCGTGAACAAATCCAGCATATGCGTCATAAATGGCACATCTGTTTTAATATCCGCTTGGCCTTCTCCGTCTAAGGCGAATGCCAGCTCTATATCTGTTTCATTTGTTTTTCTGGCGCGTTCCGCTTTTCTCATTTTGCATTCCTCCGCTCTCTCGCTTCGATTGATCTGGCATGTGCCTCTAATCCTTCAAGTCTGGCAAAAGCCGCAATGCTTTCGGCATGTTCTTCAAAAGCTGATTGGCTGTATGAAATAATGCTCGATTTCTTTTGGAAATCCGTTACGTTTAGCGGACTAGAAAACCTGGCTGTTCCGTTTGTCGGAAGCACATGATTCGGTCCGGCAAAATAATCTCCAACAGGCTCAGGGCTGTATCTGCCTAAGAAAATTGCACCTGCGTGTTTGATTCTGCCAAGCAAAGCTTCGGGAGACTGTGTGATGATTTCTAAATGCTCCGGTGCGAGCGTATTGACCGTATCAATCGCTTCATCCATTGTGTCTGCCACATAGATACATCCGAAATCATTCACTGAAGCTTCCGCTATTTCTTTTCTCGGCAAGGTTTTCAGCTGCTCGTTCACCTCGGCTGAAACTGTCTCGGCCAGTGCCATGGAATCTGTCACAAACACACATGAGCTGAGCTTATCGTGTTCCGCCTGTGACAGCAGATCAGCGGCAATTTCACGCGGAATTGCTGTTTCATCAGCCAGCACGACAATTTCACTCGGGCCGGCAATCATATCAATATCGACATCCCCGAACACTTCTCGTTTGGCAAGGGCCACGTAAATATTTCCCGGACCTGTGATTTTATCCACCGGCTCAACCGTTTCTGTTCCGTATGCCAGCGCGGCAATCGCCTGTGCGCCGCCCATTTTGTAAATGTCTTGTATGCCCAGCTCGGCAGCAGCGACTAAAACCCCTGGCGAAAGCCGTCCGTCTTTTCCCGGAGGCGTGACGAGAACGATTCTTTCCACTCCCGCTACAAGCGCTGGAATGACATTCATCAAAACAGATGAAGGATATGCGGCCGTCCCCCCAGGCACATAGACGCCGGCAGAATCAAGCGCCGTTACTTTCTGCCCGAGCATTGTGCCATCCTTTCTGTGATAAAACCATGAGGATTGCAGCTGTCTTTCGTGATATTCCTTAATATTTACGATTGCCTGCCTGATCACCTGAAGCAGTTGTGAATCCAACGAGTTGTATGCTTCCTCTGTTTCTTTTTTTGTGACTAGCGGGCTTTCTATTTCGATGCCGTCAAATTTCGCTGTATAGCTGCTGACTGCTCGATCACCGTTTGCTTTGACATCTTCAATAATAGAGCGGACCGTTTTTCTTTGCTCTTCCGTTCCAGCATCTATTGACCGCTTGAGAGAAAGCCGTTTCGCGCCGCTGAGGGTTTTTATCTTCATTTTGCCGGTTCTCCTTCCACAACAAGAGATAAGCGGGACGCCATTTCATCAATGACATCGTCTTTCATGCGATAGCTTACCGGATTGACGATAAAGCGGGACGTAATATCACAAATATGCTCCGTTTCAACAAGCCCGTTTTCTTTCAGCGTCTGTCCTGTGGAAACGATGTCCACAATCCGGTCCGCAAGTCCGATGAGCGGGGCTAATTCAATTGATCCGTTGAGCTTAATGATTTCGACTTGTTCTCCCTGTTCTCTGAAATAACTGGACGCCACATTCGGATATTTTGTCGCGATTCTCGGTGCTACGCCGCTCCAGTCTGTATTCGGGAGCCCGGCGACTGCCAAGTAGCATTTGCTGATTTTTAAATCCAGCACCTCATACACATCGCGTTCCTCTTCAAGCATGACATCCTTGCCCGCAATTCCGACATCTGCCACGCCATGCTCTACATATGTGGTTACGTCCATCGGCTTCGCTAAGATGAAACGGAGGTTTTCCTCGGGCACATCGATAATCAGTTTTCTCGAATCGTCAAACTCCTCGGGAAGCTTGTAGCCCGCCTGCCGCAGCAGCCCTGCCGCTTCTTCAAATATCCGGCCCTTCGGCATCGCCATTGTGAGTAACTTACCCATTTTGCTCTTCCTTTCTGGCACCGATAAAATAGGTGACATTTGCAAAAGTTTTTGTCATCTGATCAATATTTTCAATTCCTGACAAATCTTGAAGAACCACTTTGTTTCCTTTCCTGCGTTCTTCATTCGCATAAGCGATGGCTTGCGCCCGCTGTTCTTTGCTGAAAATCACAGCACCTATTGCAGAAGGCTCACCTTTTAGATGAAGCGCTTCAATCAGCCGGTCGATCCGAAGCCCGAAGCCTGTCGCCGGCGCAGGTGAATCAAAATGACCCAGAAGTTTGTTGTATCGGCCGCCGCTTCCAATCACAAAGCCGACATTTTCGGCGTAAACCTCAAATAAAATTCCTGTGTAATAGCTCATGTGGCTGACCATATTCAAATCAAGGCGGACATTTTCCGTACATCCGTAATCTCCAAGAATGCTCCACAGTTCCTTGAGCTCATCAACTACGCTTTTTCCCTGCACAGAATCGACGATGTTCTCAGCACGTCCGCAAACTTCGATGCCGCCTCGCAGTTCAAGAAGCTCAAGCAGCCGGCTTTTATCAATGGAAGACAGTGTAAGAGATTTGACATGCTCTCTATAGCCAACGTAGTTTTTTTCATATAAAAATCTCCGCAGCACATCAGCCCTCTCAACATTTCCAAGCACCTCAACAAACAGAGCGTCCGCGATACCCGCATGGCCGATGGCAATTTTAAAGGAAGACAGCCCGGCGCTTTTTAACGCACTGACAACTAAAGCAATAACCTCCGCATCCGCGCTTGTCGTGCCGTCACCGATTAATTCCACTCCGACCTGCTCAAATTCGGCGGGACGTCCGCCTTCGCGCTCCTGTGCCCTGAACACATTTGCCGCATAGCCGACTCTGAGCGGATGATCGTGTTTCAGTAGCTTCGATGCCGCCACCCTTGCAATCGGTCCTGTCATATCTGGGCGAAGCACCAATGTTTTGCCGTCCTGGTCAAGAAGCTTAAACAGCTGCTGCTCCTCAATGGCTGACTGTACGCCAACGGTATCGTAAAACTCCAGTGTCGGTGTTTCCATAAATTGATATCCCCATGTATTGATCAAATCGGTTAACGATTGTCTCACCCTTTTTTTCGTTTCATATAAATCAGGCAGTGTATCTCTCATGCCTTGCGGTTTTTCAAACATAAACATCAACCCGAGCACCTCCGTTATGATCTTGTGAAGGAAAATTCCGAATCCTTTAGTTCGCTAATATGATAATATGTTAGCAGACAAAAGAATGAAAATCAATGCTTAACTTCAATCAGAATATTTTTAGTCCACATTTCCCTCTCCTCATTTTGAAAAAAATCATGAATCATGCATTAAAGGTGCGTTATATCTCAATTTCCTTATGTTTGGCATGATATAATACAAATCAAATAGAGAACAAGGAGATAAAGATGAAAACACTGCGGACTCTATGTGTCCTGATCATACTGATAGGCATTATTTTTTTCGGACTTAAAATAAATGCAAAAGATATAGATATTCCTTTTTTAAACAGCCTTAAAAAAGTGATTTCTGACAGTAATACAGGAACAGATACAAATAGCAAAAAGAAACTGAAAGGAAGCGCCGAACCGCTGGATGTCGTCCTTTACAATCAGATGGACGCGCCTCGGCTCTATAATGGCTGCGAAGTCACAAGCCTTGCGATGGTGCTGAATCACGCAGGATACAGTGTGACCAAAAACACACTGGCAAACCAGATTGTCACAGTTCCTATGACATACAGCAGCGGATTAAAAGGAGATCCGAATGACGGATTTGTCGGTGATATGGCGAATGGCCCCGGTCTCGGCGTCTACCACAGACCGATCTATCAGCTGGCGAAAGCTTATGCCGGAGACAAAGTGTCTGACCTGACTGGCAAACGTATTTCCGCTGTTTACGAACAGCTAGAGAAAGGCAATCCTGTTTGGGTTATTACGACTTCCAGCTTTACGCCGGTTGACAATATGGAAAAATGGAAAACGCCGAACGGAACGATCGATATCACGTACAGTGAACACAGTGTCGCTGTTACGGGATATGATGAAAAATATGTGTATCTCAATGACCCGTATGGCCATAAAAACAGAAAAACCGACAGAGTCGGCTTTGAAAAAGCGTGGAAACAAATGGGCAGCCAGGCCGTCGTGGTTCAAAAATAAAATCTGAAAGCCGATTTAATCTCGAGCAAATAAAACAACATTCACATTTTTCACTTCAAATGAACATATTCAGGATGGGAAAGTGACTATCGACGGCGGCACTATAGATCACGTCGCTAAAAACTAGATTGGCGTTCAGCTATTTTTGAACATAAAAAAGCCCGCTGTTATGATTCAGCGGGCTTTTTCAATCTTTCTTGCATTTCTTCCTTCGTATAGATGATCCTCATCGGATTTCCGCCGACAAATGCGCCGGCGGGTACATCTTTATGGACAAGTGTTCCAGCGGATACAACTGCGCCATTCCCTATTTCCACACCGGGCAAAATGGTCGTGTTGGCACCGATCATCACTTCGTCTCCGATCAGGACCTTGCCGATTCGGTATTCCTGAATCAAATACTCATGGGCCAAAATGGTCGTATTGTACCCGATAATTGTATTTGTTCCGACCGAGATTTTTTCCGGAAACATAATATCTGGCATCACCATGAGGGCAAAGGATGTCTGCCTTCCGACTTTCATTCGCAGAAATGTACGGTACAGCCAATTTTTCATCCCTATGAACGGTGTATACTTCGCCATTTGAATGACAATAAAATTTTTAACAACCTTTACAAAAGGAACCGTTCGGTAGACTTGCCACAGAGAGTTGGCTCCCGAGACCGGATGCCGATCTGTTTTTCTCACAGATTACTTCACTCCAACGATTTGTAATAGATCACTCATTTTCTCGAGCATATAGTCAGGATCATGCTTCGCCAGTGCTTCCGGCCCTTTAATCGTCCATGCAACTCCGGCCGTTTTTGTTCCGGCGTTTTTCCCTGCCAGCACATCATGGTAATTATCTCCGACCATAATCGCTTCCTCCGGCTCGCTTCCAAGCTGTTTCAGCGCTAATAGCACAGGTTCGGGATCAGGTTTTGCCTTCGTTACATCATCAAGGGTGACGACCGTTTCAAAGAATTCGCCGATTCCTGTCAGCTTGAGGCCCATATTGACAGTATCTCTTAATTTCGTTGTCACGATCCCTAATGTAAAGCCGGATTTTTTTAATGCATCAAGGGTTTCATACACTGTTTCATATTCAGTCACGAATGTATCATGCTTATCATGATTGTACGCTCTGTACATGGCGATCATATCATCGCACTTATCAGCATCCATCGAGGAGAATGTGTCAAAAAGAGACGGCCCGATAAACGCGAGGACATCTTCCCGTTTATACTTGTTCGGGTAATAGTGCTCCAGTGTATGTAAAAAGGACGCGATAATTAATTCATTTGTATTAATCAAAGTTCCGTCTAAATCAAACAGAATCGTCGTTACTTGTTTGTCACTCATATTGCTTCCTTTCCAACCACTGAGGGTTTCCATTTTTTCCATGTGTACGCAATAGTTATTGTCAGAAGCACTGCTGTAGTGACACGAATCAAAAGAAGAGGCCAGACCGGTATGCCGAGCGGAATAAAGACAAGTGTATCTTCCACGACCGCGTGGCAGGCAACAAGAAAAACAAATGCCAATGTCATATCCCGCCTGCCCACGCCGTCATCCTCAACAGCTTTGATCATCACACCCGCTCCGTAGGCCAGACCGATTGTCAGACCCGCCACCATCGTCATGGACGTGTTTTTGTTCATGCCAAGCAGCTGTGTAAACGGAGACAGCCATCTGGAAAACCGATGCAGCCAGCCTAGTTCTCTTAAAAACTGAATGATGATCATCAGCGGGATTACAATTGCCGCAAGCTGTAAAACACCAAGTCCGGCTTTCATTAAAGCTTCGGCCAGCATTGCCAGCCAGCCGTCAGGAGCCGCATGCTTCGCGGTGATAAAACCGTACTGCGCCGTTTCCTGTCCGCCGTGCCAGATGAGGTTGATGATGAACGCTGACACAGCGGCCAAACCGATGCGCACCGCCAATATAATGCCAATTCTGATGCCGACCTTTGCGGCAACTGTCGATTCGATAATCAAGTTATGACAGAATGAAAGCATGACAGCTAAAATAAAGACTTCCTTTACAGATAAATCCAATGTCATAATCCCGGCAATTCCGGCGTACAGATTCAGCGTATTCCCCAGCACAAGGGGAATAGCCGCTTCACCCGAAAGCCCGAAAAGCCCCATAACCGGTGTGATCAGCCGTATCAGCCAATCCATGACAGGCGTATGCTGAAGTAAAGTGACCAATAATGTGACTGGAAAAATGACTTTCCCGAGAGTCCATGTTGTTTGAAGACCCGTCGCAAGACCGGCTCGAAAGATCTTCTGCATTTCTCATCCCCCTTTGTTGACCTCTACTCCGCGTATCGCTCCTTCGAGTATCCCTTGACGCGTCTGAAAATAATGGCTGCCACAGCCAAAACAATCAATACGATTGAAATCACCTGAGCGATGCGAAGTCCCTCAGTCAGCATTAAGCTATCAGTCCGCATTCCTTCAATAAAGTATCTTCCAATTGAATACCAAATGATATAGATCAAAAACATCTCGCCTCTATGTAAATTTGCTTTGCGCAAGGACAGCAAAATGATGACGCCGACAAAGCTCCATAATGATTCATATAAAAAAGTAGGATGATAATATTGTCCGCCAATGTACATTTGATTGATGATAAATTCAGGAAGGTGCAGGCTTTCTAAAAAGGCTCTGCTGACTGCCTCGCCATGCGCTTCCTGATTCATGAAGTTTCCCCAGCGGCCGATCGCCTGTCCGAGCAAAATGCTTGGCGCGGCAATATCCGCAAGCTTCCAGAACGAAAGGTTTTTCACTCTTGAAAACACATAACCCGTTAAAATGGCGCCAATCAATCCGCCGTGAATGGCAATGCCGCCCTTCCAAATCTTAATGATTTCTCCCGGATGTGCCGCATAATAATCCCATTCGAATGCAACATAATAAATTCGCGCGCAAATAATCGCAATCGGAATGGCAAACAAGACAAGATCGATAAACGTATCCTTCTTGAGCCCCCGTTTCTCACTTTCCCTCATTGCAATCCAAAGCCCAAGCAAAGCGCCAAGACCGATAATGATTCCATACCAATGGACGGCCAGCGGTCCGAGCTGAAAAGCTATTGGATTGAGTGGTTCTATCGCTTCATTCATTTAACGCCAACTCCTATTCGTCATGTTCACTGTCTTCAATGACATCCGACAGCTTATTGGTAAATTGCTCAGCAGCGTTCAGCCCCATTCGCTTCAACCTGAAGTTCATTGCTGCCACTTCGATGATGACTGCGAGATTTCTGCCCGGACGGACGGGAATCGTCAGTTTTGTAATCTCTGTATCAATAATTTTCATGGTTTCTTCCTCAAGCCCGAGACGGTCGTATTGCTTGCCCTGCTCCCAAAGCTCAAGATTCATAATAATTGTAATTCGTTTATTGCTCCTGACCGCACCAGCGCCAAACAGCGTCATCACGTTGATAATGCCAAGCCCTCTGATTTCAAGGAGATGCTCAATTAATTCAGGCGCATTTCCGACAAGGGTATCCTGATCCTCCTGCCGAATTTCAACGCAATCATCGGCAACAAGGCGGTGCCCCCTTTTTACAAGCTCCAGCGCGGTTTCACTTTTCCCGACGCCGCTCTTGCCGGTGATCAGCACGCCGACGCCATAAATATCAACAAGAACGCCATGAATCGCCGTAGTAGGCGCCAGCCGGCTCTCAAGGAAGTTAGTTAAACGGCTTGACAGCCTCGTCGTTTTTAACGGCGATCTGAGGACAGGCACGCCATTTTGCTCTGAAGCATCAATCAGTTCCTGCGGGATCGGCATATCTCTAGAAAGAATGATAGCTGGTGTTACATCAGTGCACAGAGAATTCATTCGCTGCTTTTTATCCTCTTCCGGCAGCTGTGCAAAGAAAGAAAGCTCTGTTTTCCCGAGAAGTTGCACGCGCTCTCTCGGGTAATATGTAAAATATCCGGCAATTTCCATGCCTGGTCTAGATAAATCACTCATTGTAATCGGGCGGTTAATCCCTTCTTCTCCGCTGATTAATTCCAGATTGAACTGTTCCATTACGTCTTTTGTGCGAACCTTTGCCACGATATGTTCCTCCTGTTCCGGGCTGCCCCGAGCTTGCTCACAATACTTTCATTTTATCACTTTCAGGCTTGACCTAAAACAGATTTTATAAAAGACTGGAAAACGCCTTTGCTGGTCTAGATCACTAATCTGAAAAGAAGTAAAATAAATGTATTCATATTCCAGAAAGGCGGCTCATTTATGACAGAAAGTCTTCTTATCAAAGGCATTTCGATCGTAACAGAACAGGAAGTCATCAAAAACGGCTATGTCGGAATCAATAAAGGAAAAATCAGCACAATCTCAACAAAACAGCCTAAAGAGTCTTTTTCAAAAGAGATTCAAGCACCGGCTGATTCCGTTTTACTCCCCGGCATGATTGACATCCATATTCACGGCGGCTATGGCGCAGATACGATGGATGCAAGCTTTTCCGCTCTCGACACCCTGTCATTAAGACTGCCAGAAGAAGGCACGACAAGCTTTTTAGCAACAACAATTACCCAGGAACACGGGCACATTTCTCAAGCTTTAGGAAATGCCAGGGATTGGAAAATAACTGAAGAATCCTCTTTATTAGGCGCAGAACTGCTCGGCATACATTTAGAGGGACCCTTTGTCTCACCCAAAAGAGCCGGAGCGCAGCCAAAGGAATGGATCAGGCCAGCGGATGTTGCGCTTTTCCAAAGGTGGCAGCAGAAGGCGGGCGGACTGATCAAAATAGTCACTCTCGCGCCCGAAGAAGATCAGCATTTTGAACTGATCCGCTGTTTGAAAAAAGAATCGATTATCGCGTCGATGGGGCACACAGATGCCGACTCCGCATTACTGCTGGAAGCCGCAAAAGTAGGTGCAAGCCACATGACACATCTTTACAATGCGATGAGTCCGTTTCATCACCGGGAACCCGGTGTAATCGGAACTGCGCTTGCCCATGACGGATTTATGACAGAGCTCATTGCCGACGGTATCCACTCCCATCCTTTAGCGGCAAAGCTTGCTTTTTTGGCAAAAGGCAGCAGCAAGCTTATTCTCATTACCGATTCCATGAGGGCAAAAGGCCTGAAAGACGGCGTATATGAATTCGGCGGCCAAAGTGTGACGGTTAGAGGAAAAACAGCTCTGCTTTCAGATGGAACACTTGCCGGTTCGATTCTCAAAATGAATGAAGGCGCACAGCATATGCGTAAGTTTACAAATTGCTCTTGGATGGATATAGCGAATATAACATCTGCAAACGCGGCCAAACAGCTGGGCATCTTTGACCGAAAAGGCAGTGTGGCAGAGGGAAAAGATGCCGATCTTGTCATTGTCAGCAGTGATTGCGAGGTGATTCTCACTATTTGCCGCGGAAACATTGCATTTATATCTAAGGAGGCTGACCAGATATGAAAGTAATGGAAGTTCAAACATATGAAGAGCTTAGCCAAAAAGCATCCAGCATAGTAGCGGATATCATCAGAAAAAAACCTGACGCTGTTCTCGGTTTAGCGACAGGCGGCACACCGGAAGGCATGTATCGAGAACTGATTCGCCTGCATCAAACTGAAAATCTCTCATTTCGAAATGTCACCACTGTTAATTTAGATGAATACGCCGGGCTTTCAAGCGATGACCCAAACAGCTATCACTACTATATGAAAAGCCGATTTTTCCAGCATATCGATAGTAAGCCGAGCCGCCATTTTATTCCGAATGGACAGGCAGACAATCTCGAAGCCGAGTGCAGACGGTACGAACAAATAGTCGAAGCTCTCGGCGGGACTGACATTCAGCTTCTCGGCATCGGCCGAAACGGACATATCGGCTTCAATGAACCGGGAACACCTTTCAAGTCGCAAACACACGTTGTGACTTTAAATGAACAAACACGCCAGGCGAATGCCCGATATTTCCCCTCAATAGACAGTGTCCCGAAAAAAGCGCTCACAATGGGAATCCAGACAATTCTCTCAAGCAAGCGCATCCTGCTGCTTATTTCCGGCAAAAGCAAGGCAGAAGCTGTGAAACAGCTGTTAGAAGGTGACATCAATGAAGATTTCCCTGCATCTGCTTTGCACTTACATTCCGATGTAACGGTTTTGGTTGATCGCGAAGCAGCAGCATCAAGGCGTTAAAAGA
Organism: Bacillus sp. SKDU12; assembly: GCF_010093085.1. GTDB lineage: Bacteria > Bacillota > Bacilli > Bacillales > Bacillaceae > Bacillus > Bacillus mexicanus. The sequence goes on from NZ_MSRC01000004.1 coordinate 100,399, forward strand.
AACATGGTTGACTGATAAAAATACTAAACAAGCACTTCTCCCCGCGGTTTTCATATATCCTCGGTAAAGCAGTCCTTGAGGTGCTTGTTCCATTTTCAGCTTGCTGACATTAGAAGGAGCTTAGTGAACCGTCATTCGGCATATTCCGCTTATCGGGAGAAAAGCAAGCGATTTCAAGTGCAAAACAGGAGCTTAAACCAAGCGCCCCAACATTTTCGCCATTCAAATACGGTTCCTAAACAACGTTTTTATAGTACGGAACACCTTTTAAACATGGATACAGAGGCGACTTTCACATTTTCTCAAAAAAATCTCCAACCCCTTTTTTAAGGATTGGAGACATGGCGAAAATCCAACTGATCTGGCGCAGGACGATATGTCTCTTCTTTCGTCTTGAACTTCCAAATCGGTGATCTTGTTTTTCCATTAAAACTGTCTTCTACAATCGTGTACCAATAATAAACAGTATGCGGCTCAAGTTGGTTCCAGCTGAATTCAGCGATATCCTCACTCTTCACTTGCTTTCGTTTTCCAAGCTCTTCATTGGTATATACATTACACTCGAAATAATCGGTTTCCACCTTTTTGATCCTCGGCTTCAAATCAAGAGAAAGGGAAAACTCATCCTTATTGCCGTAGCTATCGGTATCATAATAGTTTTTATCGTTTACATACGGAGAGTATGTCGATACATGCACCATATCATTCGCTTGGTCGAATTGCAGTAATCGCAAGTACCCTTGTCCCCCTTCTGGCCCGCCCTGATAGTCGGCAAGCATTTGATGCACGAGGCGATCTGTTTTTCCATCTCCATCATCATCTAGCTCATCAGTTTTTTTCACCGCGCTATGATAATGTCCGCTCAACACCATCACGACATTCGGATTTGGCTTCACGACGTTTTTGAATATTTTCTCTCCGATCGGGCTTCTATTTCCGCTGACCAGCAAATACTCATGAAAAGCTAAAACAGCCATCCGGTCAGGGTGCTTCTTCAGCACCTGATTCATCCATGCAATGTCTTCATCGGTAATGCCCCACCCCATGTACAGCATGATATAATCATTGCCTTTGCTTGAAATCAGATCATAATGTCCACGATTATTTTTATAGGAGCCTCCATAATATAATTTTTTTCCAAAACGATCACTGCCAAAGTATTTTCCAAAGGCCCTGTAGGACCCGTCTTTATGCCCGACATCGTGGTTACCGGCCAGCACGCCGTAAGGAATTCCGCTTTTATCCAGAACGGACATTGACCGATTGGCGTTTTTCCACTGTCTGATATCAGCTGAATCATCTACAATATCACCTGTGTGAAACACATATTTGATATTGAGTCTCTTCTGATTGTCTTTGATCCAAGCAGTTTGTTTATCAAAAATATGCGGAAAGCTTTCGGCGTAATACTGTGTATCGGACATCCAGACAAAGGTGTACATATCCTTGGCAGGAGGAATTTCATCTTGTACGATCACATTCATCTTCGACTTCCGCACAAAATCGGAGACGATGACAGACGCTTTCAGCGTAAACGACTTGTCATTCTTTGCAACAAAGCTGTCAACAGGCTGCCACTCGTTGGTCCGGTAATTCCGCACATACATCGTTACTTTTCTCCCAGGTAAAGAACTTCCCTTCCAAACCGCTTCCGCCAAATCGTTCTCATCAACTGAAGGATCAACCGTTACTTCAAAACGATGATAAGGAAACAGCTCCTTCTTTTCGGTTGATACAGTCTTACCGTCTGCCGCAGATACCCGCTCCAATTCTTTATTCGTAAAAGGCGTCTCACTTTCCGGCATAAAATCTTTCGGCGGTTCAGTCAGTGACGCGTGCTTGAATATTTTCACATTGTTACGCGCTGTATATTGAAATCCTCTATAAAAAGCGACATCCATAGCGTCATTCGTCGGGTCTTTTACCCGTACAGAAAGCTTAGCCCTATGTATATCAACTTTGCTATCTATGACCTCAGGCTGATCTGGATGCTCTCGCTCTGTTTTGAACGTCCGCTCAATCACTGTTTTATTGCCAGCGAGATCCACTGCTGTCACTTTTAACGAATGCTTCCCAGGCAAAAGATCGGAAGATGACGTATGGTACGGAAGTGTAATACTTTCACCGTCTAAAGATGCCTCTGTTTCTTCAATTTTGCTCCATTTATCATACATATCCGCCTTCAGAATGAGGTTTCCTTTATACGTTTGCCCCTCGGTGATATTTGGTTCGATGTGCGGCCCGGAATTATCTACCCGCACAACCAGATTTACATTTTCCTTGCCGTCGCTTGCTTGAATATGGTGAGCGCCTTCAGAAAGCTTTGTTGTATCCCACTCCAATAGCTGTGACGTAAAAAGTTCGTCAGTCAGATTGAATTGATATTGCCAGCTTTTATTCGAACGCTGATTATCTCCAATAAACAGTTCTTTCTCAGGAGAAACCCTTTGATCCCTGATCACGGTTCCATCCGATAACACCAATCGGGCGTTTTTGACTAAGAAATCGTCACGATTTTCAGCCGTATCAAAAGGAGAGACCTTTGAACCTGACCGTATCGTAATACGCTGCAGCTGCTTCCCTTTACGAAGCAGTGTCTCTGGTAATGGAACAGAGTAGGTGCGGTATTTATTTGTCGTATCATCAAACACCTTTAACACTTTGCCTTCCATCGTTACCGCGTTTTTAAAATAAAGATTCGTTTTCCTCGTATCGAACGCAAAAAATACTTCCTTTTCCATAGCAGGCTCTGTCACTTGTTTCTTTCCATCAATCCACAGCTTCATGCTGCCAGTGCGCCCGTCTGTCGTCGCTTTCAGAAACTGGGTTCCCGACAGCGTGTCTCTGTTTTCAATGTTCATCCGCAAACCATGAGACTTGCTGGTTTGTTTAATATCAATCATTTTGACCGGCGTTTTTGCTTCATTGATCCCGTCTCCTGCCGCCACGTAATACTCAAGCTGGTCCATCCCGATCAGCTCAGGTGAATACACAATATAATGGTAGAGATTGTCATTCCGATCTTTTTCAGCAAGAATGCGCTTAAACGGTTTGTTTTCATCTGTCCGATAGTAAAAAGCTGCCGTTTTCACAAGACTTCGATCCTGTATGTCAGCACGCAGCTCCACGCTTTCAGCAGGACGGACAGGTTTGCGGTCCGTTAAATCCTCAATGACCGGTTTTTCTTTATCAAGCTTGATTTTTCGTTTCTGCTCAGGCACCTGCGCCTGTAGTACAGTTCCGGGTGACGGGGTCTTTTCTCCGATTGAAATATTGAGAAGTTCTGCGGTTCCGTCCAGCGGATACTTGTAAAGCACAGACGACAGCCGGCGCAGCGCATGTTTTCGGTAATGCGCAACTGAAATATCTTTACCTGTATTTGTTGCGATCACAACTGCTCGCGGCTTGGTATTGGCCATGCCCTCTGTGCCTTCTATCACCGCAAGATTTTTCCCTTCCGTTAATTGCGTCTGATAATATCGATTGAAATCCTCCGCCTGCAATTCTGGATGTCCGGCAGGCTTCAGCCAAATCACAAACGTTTCCCCGGATGGTATCATGATCCTTTCATCCGGTCTCCAAATCAAATCGGAATCAGGCCCTTCTTTTGGATAGCGATAACGAATGTGATAGTCTTTAAAATCAATCGTTCTGTCAGTTGTATTATAAAGCTCTATAAATTCATAACCGTCTGCACGCCCCTTGTTCTTTGTATCAACCGCTAGTTCTGTAATCAGAAGCTCAGGAATATGAGCAAGATCAGCCTGATATCCTTCAAGCTTTAGCTTTTTCATCTCCGACTCAATCCGCTGCTTTCCATTTGAGACCACAATGTAATACTCAAGCTCGCTATTCCATATCAGCCGTTTCGGGATTTGCGCGAAAAACTTTCGGACCGCTCCGGGTGTCGGATCCATCGGCACCATTTTGAAGCCCAGCTCATTACTTTGTTTATAAAACAGAAAGGCAGAAAATGCTTGATACTCGTTGTCACGCACTTGAGCCTCAATCATCAGATTGCTTTTCATTTCAGCTTTCACTTCAATTAGAGGGGGATTTTCCAGCAAGGGTATGTAATGAGGCGTTTGGAACGATTCCTGTTTTGTCATAGGGACAGCTTTCGGTTCATGATGGCCGCCAGATAAAACAGAAAGAAAAGACAAAAGCAAAGAAGCGATAACTGTGTAGTTCCTCATCAAAATACCTCCCTTTTCACGTATTTTGCATCTGAACAGGGTAGCTTATGAGTTCATTTTTAAATTTCTATACTGTCAACCAAGAAACATTTTTGTCATTTATTCATAACTTTTTTGACACATACGCCTAAAAGACGTATATTATTATCGTTTACTAGTGAACAATAAACCAATAAAAGAAGGTTGAAACAATGTCCAATTTGACAAAGCAGATGATATACGACGTATACGTGAGACTATTGCACCTTAATGAACAAAAAGCGAACACATCACTTCAGCGATTTTTTAAGAAGGCCGCCAAAGAGGATATGATTGATATCCCTAAAAACATGACAAGTATTCATGTTATTGACTGTATCGGCCAGCATGAACCCATTAACAATGCGGGAATCGCCAGAAAAATGAACTTATCGAAGGCGAATGTCACGAAAATCAGCATAAAACTGATTAAGGAAGAATTCATTAACAGCTATCAGCTGACAGATAACAAGAAAGAAGTGTATTTCAAATTAACCCGTAAAGGCAGACGGATTTTCGACTTGCATGAGAAATTGCATAAAAAAAAGGAGCTGGCGTTTTACCAATTCCTCGACTCATTCTCACAAGATGAGCAAAATGCTGTACTGAAATTTTTAGAGCAGCTGACGTCTTCAGTTGAAGCAGAACAAACCAACGAGACTCCGGACAAATAACACAAAAGGCGGTGTACCAATGGCTCAAACGGAATCAAGGGCGGTATTGATCTTATACACTGTATGCTTCAGCGCGTTTTTTGCATCTTTAAGCCAAAACATTTATTCACCGATTATCCCGATTATTAAAGAATCGTTCCATGTTTCCGCAGCAATGGTCAATCTGTCAGTCTCAGTCTTTATGATTGTGACAGCGATTATGCAAATTATTTTAGGAACCATCATCGATTTTAAAGGCGCACGGTTTGTTTTGATCGCTGGAATTCTGGCAGCGGCAGCTGCCAGCGTCGGCTGTGCGGTGACCACCGACTTTACTTTGTTTCTGATATTCAGAATGATACAGGCGGCCGGGTCCGCAGCACTGCCTCTTATTGCTGCCACAATAATCGGACAGCTGTTTACAGGCAGTGAACGCGGAAGTGCCATGGGAACGTATCAAATGCTCCTTTCCGCCGCTCCAGCTATCGCGCCTGTCCTTGGGGGATTGATAGGCGGAGCAGCCGGGTACGAAGGGATCTTTTGGATGCTTACGGCCGTCTCTGTCATTATGCTGGCGGCAAACGCCATGATCTTTCCCAAGGACGCTCCCGCTGAATCTAAGCAGAAAGCTAAGGGAAATGTTTTTGCCCATTACAAATCAATATTTACAAATCGAACAGGAAACGTCATTTTAACCTTAAGCTTTGTCCTCTTTTTCATTTATTTTGCGGTAATCGTCTACCTCCCGATATTGCTGACGGAGCATTATCATATTGATGTGAGCATAGCAGGGCTGTTGTATTTGCCGCTGGCCCTTAGTACAATCGCAGGTACGTTTCTGTTTAAACGAATACAGGCAAAAGTCACGCTGAACACTTTGTTTATCGGCAGCAATGTGATGGCGGCCTGCAGCATCATTTTATTCGCCGTTACACATTCCGTTTCTCTTATTCTCATGGCTCTCGCACTGGCATTGTTTGGCATCTCAATGGGGGTTATTCCTCCTTTGTACTCCACAATGATCACCAACGAATTTGAACACAACAGGGGGAGTGCAATCGGAATGTTTAACTTTATCAGATACACAGGCATGGCGGCAGGTCCGATGATATCCGCCTATCTGCTCACCATGATGCCGTCTGTCATGTCGTTTGGCCTCTTAGGCCTTATATTTGCCGCATTGAGCTTTTTCCTTCTGCCGCAATTGTATCCGCCGCAAAAGCGTATAAAACAAAAAAAGCACCACATGTAAAAAAGCTGCCATTGCACGGCAGCTTTTTTTATCTTTTTCTAAGAGGATCTAAAATTCCTTTTTGAATCAGCAAATGGAAGACCGACAAGATAACGGATGCCCATATCGCTGCGCCGAAGCCGTCAATTTGAAAACTGTCACCCATAATAGCCGCGGTCATCATCAGCGTGATGGCGTTAATCACAAACAAGAAGAGACCGAACGTCACCATCGTGACTGGCAGTGTAAAGATAATCAAAAGCGGTTTAATCAGCACGTTTAAGATCGATAAAATGAGGCTGGCGATAATCGCCGCCCCGATGCTGCTGATATGGATGGAATCAATGTATCCATCAATAACAATTAATAACAATGCATTTACCAAAATGCTGACTGCCCATTTCACCATATCATTACATATCCCTTTCTGATGGAACGATAAAAATCCAAATGATATAAATGAGCAAAACAGGTAAAACACTTGTCATAACAGCCAGGATGACAGTTATAACTCTGAGAAGCGAGGCATCCCAATTGAAATATTCCGCGAGTCCTCCGATGACACCCGCAATTTTTTTGTTTTTTTCTGAGCGATAAAGTCTATTCATTCGATCACCTCTGTGAGTACTTTAGTTTGATGGCGCCTGTCAATGATTCTGAGAAGACGGTGATGTTTTGATCATGTGCCTGATTTGAAGTGAACATCATTTCTTTTTGAATGGTATCATTCTTTTCTTTCAGCATCTCAACATCCATTAATTCATGGGACAGCGAACCTAGATTGCTTTTCAGCTCCGCCTTCACTGCAAGATCGTCCGGAATCGCAAGCTCCACATTTCCAGTCGTCGTTTTCGTGTAAATAGAGCGGCAGTCCGATTCTGTTACGTTAATTGCAATATTTCCATTAAAGCTTTGCACATCAATCGATTCGCTTCTCCCGCGAAGATCAATTAATCCGTTAATCGTTTCCGCTTCGAGCGTGCCGCAGCTGTGGCCGGCGAGTTTAATTTGCCCGTTGGCCGTTTCCGCTACAGCTTTTTCCGCCGTTAAATGCGAGAACGACAGCACACCATTTGTCGTTTTCGCCGAGAACTCTTTCACATGTAAATGTTCCCCTCTGACCGGACCATTAAACAGCTTCACCCGAATCTTATCATACTCCTTCTGAGGAATATAGAGAGTCACATTGGTTTTCATTGTTTTCTTCTCAGTACGGATAAAAAACTTATTTCCTTTGATTTCACATTCAATATGCTGAAGAAATGCGTGTCTCGCCGCGTCCTGGCTGTCAGCGCGATATACCTTCGCCTGGCATTCCGCCCTGATATCTTCGTCTTCCCAAGGAACGATATTCACGCTTCCGTTAGCAATTTGAAGCTCTACACTGGAAAAGTCAGTATCTTTAAATTGAAAAATATGCTGAACATCATACGCATGGCCAAAGTTCAAATCAAGGTCAACTTCCTTGACCTTTTTCACGGCCGAATCGATCCAGTCAAACAGCTTGGCCCCTAGAGACGGTTTGCTGCTTTCTTTTTTTGCCGTTGTAAACGGCTCTTCCTCTTCATGCATATGAACTGAAAGTGCTGTGATTTTCTCTTCTTTTTCCTTGTAGTCGCTGTCAAGCTTTTCAATCAGTTTCAAAGCCTCTTGGGCTGTAAGCTTGCCTTCCTCAACAAGCTTAAGGATTCGTTCCTTTTCTTGTTTCATTACGATCTCCTCCCCATTGTCTACTTATGCTATACGCAGCACCTTAATGCCCTGAATCACATTCCAAATCATAATGCCAATAACAACTAAGAAATAAATACCCGCTCCCCCAATCATCACAAATACAGGAAGCACGCTGTCACTATCAATCGCAATGGCTACGCCCAGAAAAGCAATAAAAAGGACCAGCCAGCCGGCAACAGGAACAATATGAGAAATAAGAGAACGGATGGCATGCCGTTTTGTTTCTTTCTCATCTACAACAAAATAAGCGACAATCGGGACAATGATTGGCGCAATGAACACACTGAAATAACAAAGGGATGCAATAATAGATTGATTACGATTCAATACATGTCACGCTCCTATTGCGGATTTCCCGTGACCAAAGATCAGGGACGTTTTGCTTATTTATACGTTTCAAACGTTTTCAGGTTTCAAATTCATTCTTTAGACGTAATCCGATTTACGGAAATTGGATTTTAAAAAGTTTCAGAAGTAGAATCTTTCCGCTGGACCGATTACAATATGTAAAAAGCTTACGGCAATCAAGGAGGCTGGACAAAAAAATGGATAATGATCCCAGTGACTATACAGTAACACAAGAATCGGTGCTAAAGCTGATTCGCGAACAAAAAAGAATGAATCGTGAAATGATCGCCGAGCTTGAAGAGATTCACGGACCCCTTCCGATCTCGCACGATATTCAATACATAAAAGTGCTGCTCGACAGCAGCAACACGCACATTGTTCGAGATTTAATGAGTGTAAGCAAGCAGCTGTTTAAGAAGACGTTGTAATTGTGGGATAAGTTGCATTCATTATAAATGAAACAACGCCAAAGGTTGGATGCATATCTTGCCTTTTTTGTTTGGAAGAAACAAGTGACTCTCTGGATGTCCCACCATCATTGTAACAAAAAAAGCCTGCCGGCATATCCAATGAATGGACACTGTCGGCAAGCTATGGCTACTAAAAAGAACGATAGCCGTTCAAAAATTAACGTAACAATTGAAGTACGTTTTGTGGCTGTTGGTTTGCTTGAGCAAGCATCGCTTGAGAAGCTTGAGAAAGAATGTTGTTCTTTGTGAACTCGCTCATCTCTTTCGCCATGTCAACGTCACGGATACGAGATTCAGCAGCTGTCAAGTTTTCACCAGAAGCGCTTAAGTTGTTGATTGTGTGCTCAAGACGGTTTTGTACCGCACCAAGTTTAGAACGTTGGTTAGAAACTTGTTTAATAGCACCATCAACGATGTCTAATTGATCATTAAAAGAAAGAGCATCTGCTGCAGTTGGATCAGCAAATTGTTTTACATCGATTTTATCAACTGTGTGGTCAGCTACAAGAGCATTGTTCTCGTCAAGTGCACCAAGTTTATCTGAAGACATCGCTTCAATGTTCACATCTAATTTTTGCGCTTTGTTCGCACCAATTTGGAAAGTGAGTTTTTTTCCATCAGTGGAATTGAAATCTCCATTAAGGAGTTTTTTACCATTGAATTCAGTACGATCAGAGAT
>NZ_MSRC01000005.1 GCF_010093085.1 Bacillus sp. SKDU12
GCGAGCCGCTTGAACCAGCAAGGCTGGAAGCTGGAAATGAAAGATCTCTTCCAGCACCCGACGATCGAGGAGCTGACCCAATATGTGGAGCGTGCCGAAGGCAAACAGGCAGACCAAGGCCCTGTGGAAGGCGAAGTCACCCTGACGCCGATCCAGCGTTGGTTCTTTGAAAAGAACTTCACAAACAAACACCACTGGAACCAATCAGTGATGCTTCACGCCGCGAAGGGCTTTGACCCTGAACGAGTGGAAAAAACATTACAGGTGCTGATCGAACATCATGACGCACTTCGCATGGTATATCGTGAGGAGCAGGAAGATATCATTCAATACAACAGAGGACTTGAAGCCGCTTCAGCTCAATTGGAAATCATCCGGATTGAAGGCGAAGCGAAAGATCATAGCGAGCGCATAGAGAGAGAAGCGGAGCGTTTGCAAAGCAGCATCGACTTGCAGCAGGGCGGCTTATTAAAAGCTGGTTTGTTCCGAGCGGAAGACGGAGACCACTTGCTTCTTGCCATTCACCATTTAGTGGTTGACGGCGTGTCATGGCGGATTTTACTGGAGGATTTCGCCGCGGTATATACACAGCTTGAGCAAGGCAATGACCCGGTTCTCCCGCAGAAAACACACTCATTTGCAGAGTATGCAGCAAGATTGCAAGACTTCGCGAACTCCAAAGCCTTTTTGAAAGAAAAAGAGTATTGGAGACAGCTTGAAGAACAAGTTGTCGCGACAAAGCTGCCGAAAGATCGTGAATCTAGTGATCAGCGCATGAAACATACAATAGCACTCGAATTCTCACTGACTGCTGAAGAGACAGAACAGCTCACCACAAAGGTGCATGAGGCATATCACACAGAAATGAATGATATTTTGCTGACGGCATTCGGTTTGGCGATGAAGGAATGGACAGGTCAGGAGCAAGTAAGTGTTCATTTAGAGGGGCATGGACGTGAAGAAATCATAGAAGACCTGACCATTTCCCGCACAGTCGGCTGGTTTACGAGCATGTATCCGATGGTGCTCGATATGAAGCATGTGGATGATCTGGGCTACCAGCTTAAGAAAATGAAAGAAGACATTAGACATGTGCCGAATAAGGGAGTCGGATATGGCATTCTGCGCTATCTGACGGCGCCTGAACATCAAGAAGGTGTGGCGTTCTCAATTCAGCCGAATGTCAGCTTTAACTATTTAGGTCAGTTTGATGCCATGTCGGATGCAGGTTTGTTCACGAGATCAGAGCTGCCGTCAGGACAGTCGTTAAGCCCGGAAACAGAAAAGCCGAACGCGCTGGATGTTGTCGGATATATCGAAAACGGACAATTGACAATGTCACTGTCCTATCATTCTCTTGAATTTCATGACAAAACGATAAAGGCATTCAGCGACAGCTTTAAAGCCCATCTTCTCAGAATCATTGAACATTGCCTATCTCAAGATGGCACAGAGCTGACGCCGAGTGACCTTGGTGACGACGATTTGACGCTGGATGAACTGGATAAATTAATGGAAATTTTTTAATAGAGGTGGCATATGAACAAAAAATCGATTCAAAAGGTGTACGCGCTGACACCGATGCAGGAGGGAATGCTGTATCATGCAATGCTTGATCCGCATTCTTCCTCATACTTCACACAATTAGAACTTGGGATTCACGGTGCTTTTGATCTTGAAATCTTTGAGAAAAGCGTCAATGAATTGATCCGGTCATACGATATTCTCCGTACGGTATTTGTGCACCAGCAGTTGCAAAAACCGCGACAAGTCGTGTTAGCGGAACGCAAAACAAAGGTGCACTATGAGGATATCAGTCATACGGATGCAAACCGCCAGAAAGAGTACATTGAACGTTATAAACAAGATGTGCAGCGTCAAGGCTTTAACCTGGCAAAAGACATATTGTTCAAAGTGGCAGTTTTCCGTCTTGGCACAGATGAGCTGTATCTGGTCTGGAGCAATCACCATATTATGATGGACGGCTGGAGTATGGGAGTTCTCATGAAAAGCCTGTTCCAAAACTACGAAGCACTCAGAGCAGGACAGACACCTGCAAATGGACAGGGCAAGCCTTATTCCGACTACATCAAGTGGCTTGGAAAACAGGACAATGAAGAAGCAGAGAGCTACTGGAGCGAACGCTTGGCTGGTTTTGAACAGCCGAGCGTGCTCCCGGGCCGCTTGCCTGAAAAAAAAGGCGAATACGTTAACAAAGAATATTCATTTACGTGGGATGAGACGTTGGTTTCCCGCATCCAGCAAACGGCTAACCGCTTCCAAGTGACAGGGCCTAACCTGTTTCAGGCCGTTTGGGGCATCGTTCTCAGCAAATACAATTTTACGAATGATGTCGTTTTCGGCACGGTCGTATCAGGCCGGCCGTCTGAAATCAACGGAATTGAAACGATGGCAGGACTGTTCATCAATACGATTCCAGTGCGGGTAAAGGTTGAACGAGAGGCTGCTTTTGCTGATGTTTTCTCAGCGGTTCAGCAGCATGCAGTAGAGGCGGAGCGCTATGATTACGTGCCGCTCTATGAGATTCAAAAACGCTCAGATCTTGATGGCAATCTTTTAAACCATCTGGTTGCGTTTGAAAATTATCCGCTTGATCAAGAGCTTGAAAACGGCAGCATGGAAGACCGGCTCGGATTTTCCATCAAGGTAGAAAGCGCATTCGAGCAAACGAGCTTCGATTTCAACCTGATTGTGTATCCGGGGAAAACGTGGACTGTCAAAATGAAATATAACGGAGCCGCTTTTGATGCCGCTTTTATTGAACGTGCAGCGGAGCACCTTACCCGCATGATGGAAGCAGCTGTCGATCAGCCGGCCGCTTTTGTCCGTGAGTATGGGCTTGTGGCAGGTGAAGAGCAGCGGCAAATTGTCGAGATGTTTAACAGCACGAAAGCTGAACTCCCTGAAGGAATGGCTGTTCATCAAGTATTTGAAGAGCAAGCGAAACGCACGCCGGCAAGCACTGCCCTCGTATATGAAGGAGCCGAACTCACATACCGCGAACTGAATACAGCGGCTAACCGTCTGGCGAGAAAGCTCATCGAAGAAGGGCTTCAAAAAGGGGAAACGGCAGCGATTATGAACGACCGCTCGATAGAAACCGTTGTCGGCATGCTGGCTGTATTAAAAGCAGGAGCCGCCTATGTGCCGCTTGATCCGGCGCTTCCTGAGGATCGTCTTCGTTTCATGGCGGAAGACAGCTCCGTTCGGATTGCATTGTCCGGAAAGACATATACAGAACAGGCACAACAGCTGCAAGTGCCAGTTCTTGCACTGGACAGCGGTATTGAAGAGAGCGAAGCAGCTGACAATCTCAATCTGCCATCCTCCCCGTCTGATTTGGCATACATCATGTACACATCAGGTTCGACGGGCAAACCGAAAGGCGTCATGATCGAACATAAAAGCATCTTGCGCCTCGTCAAAAATGCGGGCTACGTTTCTGTTACTGAAGAAGATCGCATGGCACAAACGGGAGCTGTCAGCTTTGATGCGGGCACTTTTGAGGTGTTCGGCGCGCTGCTGAATGGCGCAGCGCTTTATCCGGTCAAAAAAGAGACACTGCTTGATGCGAAACAATTTGCGGCATTCCTGCGCGAGCAGAGAATCACGACACTGTGGCTGACGTCACCATTATTCAACCAGCTTGCCACGAAGGATGCCGGCATGTTTGGCACGTTGCGCCATTTAATCATCGGCGGAGATGCGCTTGTACCGCATATTGTCAACAAAGTAAAACAGGCATCATCATCGCTTTCCTTGTGGAACGGATACGGCCCGACAGAAAACACGACATTCTCAACAAGTTTTCTCATTGACCGTGAGTACAGCGGCACGATTCCGATCGGAAAACCTATCGGAAACTCGACTGCCTACATCATGGATGACCAGCAGCGTCTCCAGCCAATTGGCGCACCCGGAGAGCTGTGTGTTGGCGGAATCGGGGTAGCGAGAGGATATGTGAATCTTCCTGAGCTGACGGAGAAGCAATTTCTTGAAGACCCGTACAGACCGGGTGAAAGGATTTATCGCACTGGTGACTTGGCAAGATGGCTGCCGGACGGCAATATCGAATTTTTAGGCAGAATTGACAATCAAGTGAAGGTGCGCGGTTTCCGTATTGAGCTTGGCGAAATTGAAACAAAACTGAATATGGCAGAGCATGTGACAGAGGCTGCTGTGATCATCCGCAAAAACAAAGCAGATGAAAATGAAATTTGCGCGTACTTTACGGCGGATTGTGAAGTATTTGTGAGCGAGCTGAGAAAAACACTGTCCCAATCTTTGCCTGACTATATGGTTCCTGCCCATTTGATTCAAATGGACAGCCTGCCGCTTACGCCGAACGGCAAAATTAACAAAAAAGAACTGCCTGCGCCTGAATCAGAAGCCGTGCAATCAGAGTATGTAGCACCAGAGACAGAGAGTGAAAAGAAATTAGCGGAGATTTGGGAAGGAATACTTGGCGTCAAAGCAGGCGTTACTGATAACTTCTTTATGATCGGCGGTCATTCTTTGAAAGCGATGATGATGACGGCGAAAATTCAAGAGCATTTTCATAAAGAAGTACCGATTAAAGTGCTTTTTGAAAAGCCGACCATTCAAGAGCTGGCTCTGTATTTGGATGAGAATGAAAGCAAGGAGGGGCAGTCGTTTGAACCGATCAGGCAAGCACCTTATCAGCAGCATTATCCTGTATCCCCTGCCCAGCGGAGAATGTATATTCTCAATCAGCTTGGACAAACGAATACAAGCTACAACGTCCCCGCTGTACTTTTGCTGGAGGGAGCAGTAGATAAAGACCAGCTTGAAAACGCGATTCAGCAGTTAATCAACCGGCACGAGATCCTCCGTACATCGTTTAACATGATCAACGGAGAAGTTGTGCAGATTGTTCATAAAAACATATCATTCCAGCTGGAGGCTGCCAAGGGACGGGAAGAAGACGCGGAGGAAATGATCAAATCGTTCATTCAGCCGTTTGAATTAAACCGCGCACCGCTCGTCCGTTCGAAGCTTGTCCAGCTTGACGAAAAACGCCACCTGCTGCTCATTGATATGCACCATATCATTACTGACGGCAGTTCAACAGGCATATTGATCGGCGATCTTGCCAAATTGTATCAGGGTGATGATCCAGGACTTCCGCAGATTCATTATAAAGATTACGCTGTTTGGCACAAAGAACATGCTGATCATCAAAAGGATGAAGCATACTGGCTCGATACCTTTAAAGGCGAGCTGCCGATTCTTGATCTTCCGGCGGATTTTGAACGTCCTGCTGAACGGAGCTTTGCGGGAGAGCGTGTGATGTTCGGGCTTGATAAACAGATGACGGCTCAAGTCAAGTCACTCTTGGCAGAAACGGATACGACCATGTACATGTTTTTATTGGCGGCATTTAATGTGCTTCTTTCTAAGTACGCGTCACAGGACGATATCATTGTCGGCTCGCCGACTGCGGGAAGAACACATCCTGATCTGCAAAGTGTACCGGGGATGTTTGTCAACACGGTCGCACTCAGAACAGCGCCTGCCGAGGATAAAACCTTTGCGCAATACCTTGAAGAAGTCAAAACAGCAAGCCTTCAAGCCTTCGATCATCAGAGCTATCCGCTTGAGGAGCTGATTGAAAAACTTCCGCTGACAAGAGATACAAGCAGAAGTCCGCTGTTCAGCGTGATGTTCAATATGCAGAATATGGAGATTCCTTCATTGAGATTAGGAGATTTGCAGATTTCCTCCTATTCCATGCTTCATCATGTGGCGAAATTTGATCTTTCTTTGGAAGCGGTCGAACGAGAAGAAGATATCGGTCTGAGCTTTGACTATGCGACTGCCCTGTTTAAGGACGAGACGATCCGCCGCTGGAGCAGCCATTTTGTCAATATCATAAAAGCAGCCGCAGCCAATCCGAACGTTCGCTTGTCTGATGTAAACTTGCTTTCACCAGCAGAAACAGCTGCTTTGCTTGACGAAAGACATATGACACAAATTACTGAAGCAACCTTTGCGACTCTTTTCGAAAAACAGGCGCAGCAAACACCTGATTCTCCTGCGGTGAGGTATGGCGGAAATCTGCTGACCTATCGCGAGTTGGATGAACAGGCGAACCAGCTGGCGCGCTATCTTCGTGCACAAGGGGCAGGACGAGAAGACATCGCCGCCATTGTTATGGATCGGTCAGCTG
This sequence comes from Bacillus sp. SKDU12, assembly GCF_010093085.1. Classification (GTDB taxonomy): domain Bacteria; phylum Bacillota; class Bacilli; order Bacillales; family Bacillaceae; genus Bacillus; species Bacillus mexicanus. The sequence goes on from NZ_MSRC01000005.1 coordinate 6,212, forward strand.
AGGTTATGGTATCAATTCTTGGTGTCATGAAAGCAGGGGCGGCGTTCCTTCCGATTGATCCTGATTCGCCTGAAGAACGCATCCGCTATTCATTAGAGGACAGCGGAGCGGGAATTGCGGTCGTAAATGAAAGAAACATGACGGCGATTGGGCAATATGAAGGGACAGTCGTTAACCTTGCTGACGGTAAATGGAGAAATGAAAGCAAGGAACGCCCATCACCGATTTCCGAATCTCGCAATCTGGCTTACGTCATTTATACGTCTGGTACGACCGGGAAGCCGAAGGGCGTGCAGATCGAGCATCGCAATCTGACAAACTATGTCTCTTGGTTTCATGAGGAGGCAGGCCTGACTGATAGTGATAAGTCTGTACTGCTTTCGTCTTACGCATTCGACCTGGGCTATACGAGCATGTTCCCTGTTCTTCTGGCAGGAGGCGAGCTCCACATTGTGCCGAAAGAAACCTATACGGCGCCGGATGAAATGGGGCGCTATATCAAGGAACACGGGATCACCTATATCAAACTGACGCCGTCTCTGTTCCATACGATCGTGAACACGGCCAGCTTTACAAAAGAGCCGCACTTTGAATCCCTGCGCTTGATTGTTTTGGGAGGAGAAAAAATCATCCCGGCTGATGTTCTCGCCTTCCGCAACGTGTATGGGCATACCGGCTTTATCAATCATTACGGTCCGACTGAAGCAACCATTGGCGCCATCGCCGGACGGGTTGATTTGTCAGACCCGGACGCATTCGCGAAACGCCCGATAATCGGACGGCCGATTGCAAATGCCGGCGCGCTTGTTTTAAATGAGTCGTTAAAGCTTGTGCCTCAAGGAGCGAACGGCCAGCTTTATGTCACAGGACAGGGACTTGCAAGAGGATATCTCAACAGACCTCAGCTGACAGCCGAGCGCTTTGTTGAAAATCCATATTCACCGGGCAGCCTTATGTATAAAACCGGGGATGTTGTGCGGAGACTTTCTGACGGTACGCTTGAGTTTATCGGCAGGGCTGATGATCAGGTGAAAATCCGCGGCTACCGCATTGAGCCGAAAGAAATTGAAACGGTCATGCTCAGCCTAAACGGGATTCATGAAGCAGTTGTGCTTACGGTTTCCGAGGGCGGGCTTCAAGAGCTCTGCGCATATTACACGGCGGATCAAGCGATTGAAAAAGCAGAGCTCCGCAGCCAGCTTTCGCAAACACTGCCGGCTCATATGATTCCAGCCTTCTTTGTGCAAGTAGACGCGATTCCGCTGACGGCAAACGGGAAAACCGACAGAAACGCATTGCCGAAGCCGAATGCGGCACAATCCGGACGCACGGCCTCAGCCGCACCAGAAACAGCGCTTGAAAAGAGCCTATGCCGCATTTGGCAGAAAACGCTTGGCATAGATGGGGTCGGCATTGATGACAATTTCTTCGATCTAGGCGGCCATTCATTAAAAGGAATGATGCTCATTGCCAGCATTCAGGCTGAATTGGAGAAAAATGTACCGCTGAAAGCGCTGTTCGAACAGCCGACTGTTCGCCAGCTGGCGGCTTATATGGAGGCATCGGCAGTTTCAGGCGGCTATCATGTGCTCAAACCTGCTGACAAACAGGATACGTATCCATTGTCATCCGCGCAGAAACGGATGTATGTATTGAATCAGCTTGACCGGCAGACGATCAGCTACAACATGCCGTCTGTTCTTCTGATGGAAGGTGAGCTTGATGTTTCGCGTTTGCGCGACGCACTAAATCAGCTTGTGAATCGCCACGAGTCATTGCGAACATCCTTTACGGAAGCCGACGGGGAGCCTGTTCAGCGCATTATGGAGGAAGCGGCCATTGATCTTCACATGTTTGAAGCGGAAGAAAACGAAGCGGACTTAAAAATCAAGGAATTTATCCGGCCGTTCGACTTAACCGATGCACCGCTCATTCGTGCTGTATTGCTTCGATTAGGAGCGAAAAAACATTTGCTGCTTTTAGATATGCATCACATTATCGCAGATGGCGTATCAAGAGGCATTTTTGTAAAAGAATTAGCCATGCTTTACAAAGGAGAACAGCTGCAGGAGCCGGCGCTTCATTATAAAGATTTCGCCGTTTGGCAACATGAAGCAGAGCAAAAGGAGCGGATGAAGAAGCATGAGGCGTATTGGCTGTCGGTTCTTTCAGGGGAGCTGCCAGAGCTTGATCTCCCGCTCGATTACACTCGTCCGCCTGTGCAAAGCTTTAAAGGGGATACGGTCCGTTTCCGTACGGGAAGCGAGACGGCAAAGGCGGTAGAAAACCTGCTCGCAGAAACCGGAACGACCTTGCACATGGTGCTTCACGCTGTATTCCACGTCTTTTTAAGCAAAATTTCCGGCCAGCGGGATATCGTTATCGGCTCCGTTACTGCCGGGCGGACGAATGCAGACGTCCAAAATATGCCGGGAATGTTCGTCAATACGCTTGCCTTACGAATGGATGCGGAAGAGCAGCAAACATTTACGGAGTTTCTGGAGCAAGCGAAGCAGACGAATTTGTCAGCGCTGGAGCATCAGGAATATCCATTTGAGGACTTGGTTAACCAGCTTGATCTTCCTCGGGATATGAGCCGGAATCCATTGTTTAACGTGATGGTGACGACAGAAAACCCTGATAAAGAGCAGCTTGCATTACAAAATTTAAGCATTTCACCTTACGAATCTCATCAGGGAACGTCCAAATTTGACCTGACATTAGGCGGATTTACTGATGAAAACGGCATCGGCCTGCATCTCGAATATGCGACTGATCTGTTCTCAAAAGAAACGGCTGAAAAATGGAGCGAATACGTTCTCCGTTTACTAACGGCTGTTGCGAAAAACCCGAATCAGCCGCTTTCGAGCCTGTCACTCGTTACTGAAACAGAAAAACAAACGCTTCTTGAGGCATGGAAAGGAAAAACACTGCCTGTGCCGACAGACAAAACGGTTCATCAGCTATTCGAAGAAACGGCTCAGCGCCA
>NZ_MSRC01000006.1 GCF_010093085.1 Bacillus sp. SKDU12
TCGGAAATATCGTTGGTCCAAAAGGTGCGGGTGCCGCGGTGCAAACCACTACCAAGCTTTCTAAAGTAGGTAAAGTGGTTGAAAGCGGAACAGCTGCTACTCATGTCAATAAAGGAATAAACAAAGGCAAAGCTTACATCAATTCTATTATTAGAAATAAGAATGATCTTGCACTGGTTGGGATTGCACAAGACGTCGAGAATACGTATAACGCAAAAAATACTCCTCTATTAAAAAGTATGATTGAAGATAAAAAAGAGAGTGTTCTCAGAAGATCTGAACGTTCTAACAATAAGGGTGATGTGGGTTTAGTTAATCGGAATACGGATATTCCTCCCGCCTTTAAACAAGAGAAATTTGCCAGTACATATGAATCCAGACTGAAACAAACTCCTGCAGAAATGAATGCAAAAGTCGTTTTTGAAGGGAAAAGAGGAGAGTCTTTATGTACTCTAAAACCACCACCAGACCCCAAGTTACAGCAAATTTTAAATGAAGCTGGAATTAATGGGATTGAGTATAGAAATGGAGTGCCTGATTTCTCACCTGTAGCAAAAGGCCAAGTTGAGGTTGATTATATGTTAGGTGGGAAAGGACCTAAAGGAAATGCTGCTAGAGGTTATAATTTTAACCAAGCAAATGAAAAATTAGCAGAACAACTTAATAATTCGCCAGAAATGGCTCACAAATTTGGAATGGAATCTGGTGCAATCAGAGCAAAAGACATAGAAAAATTCCGAGTGAAAAATAACTTAACATGGCATGAACTAAATGATGGAGTTACTATGCAACTTGTGCCAACGGAAATAAATGCTAAGTTTGGTCATGTTGGTGGAGTTGGTGAGATAAACGCAGGAGCTTTTAAACCTGGAGGATTTACCAATAATTAATAAGGAGATTTGAAAATGACATTAAATGATAAAGTATTTGGAGAACTTGATTATCAGTATCAATGGGTAGGATACAGAAATATAAATTTTTTAGAGAAAGACACAGAGATAACGTTATTAATAGGCGGGGAAGAAGATGGAGAATTTGATGAAGGTCAATATGTAGCATATAATTCACTAATGGATAATTGGGAGCAAGTCCAACATAATATATTACGACCGATTCTTGATTATTATAAACAAAAAAGACAGGAACTCGGTTATGATGTTTCAGTGAACGAAGACTATCCATTAATTGAAACAATAGATCAATTAATTGAACATATTACATTAGTCGGTATTTCTGTTCCTTATGATTTTCTTCGTGAAGGACGTGATATTGGATTATCGTTTGATTGTACTTGGGATGAAGAAAATGGTTTAGGAGTTCGTCTCATAAATGAAGAAGTAGAAGAGGTAGGTTATCAGGATGTTGCGATTTAAAGTACTGCGAAGATTTTCTAAATAGCGATCTAACTAAAGAAGAAAAGGAAGACATTATAAAGTGTAATGCAGAAATATACTTCCCGACAATTGGATTATCACCTATAGAATGGTTGAAAAGCGTAATAGAAAAACTAAAAGAAGCTATTTAAAAGAAACACTGAAAGGCCCCCTTTTATGAGCGGCCTTTTTATATTACTTCAATTCCGCTTCAATTTTCACCTTAGTCTTCGGATCATAAATACCATCTGCGGACAGCCCGCACCTACTCTGGAACCGTCTGACTGCATTTGCTATTTTCGGACCATAATAGCTATCGATACCGAAGTTTTCGGCTTTCTTATCTGGGTAGAAATGCAATGCGCGACAGTGCTGCTTGGCAGCATCACTAGCTGAGCTATTCAACAATTTTAACCCTAAAAAGAGACACGACCAATAAATTTCGAGTCAAAAGTCAAGTTCGCCAACAACTCGCCAACAACTCTCGAATTTGATTTTATTAAAGCAAAGTAAAAAACCCTTGCTGCGCAAGGGTTTAAGCTATGATTCCGACTGGGCTCGAACCAGCGACCTCTACCCTGTCAAGGTAGCGCTCTCCCAGCTGAGCTACGGAATCATGATATGTATGTGTTGCTGGGTATGTGGTTGTCTTTCTGACAAGGTCTATTATATAACTTCCTCCTCTATTCGTCAACTACTTTTCAGAAACTCTTTTTTGAAACTTGCTGTTTAGTTTGTAGGCCATTATAATATGTCTTAATTTTCTAACATTAGAGGGTGATGTGGCTTGCATTCTTTAATTTCTTCCGATGATGTATGGGGATTGTGGGGGTTTATTGCGGTGTGGGCGGCAGTGAGTATTGGACTGGAGCAACGCTTTAAGTGGGCGTCTGCTGTGTCTGGGGCTGTCATTGCGCTTGCAGGTGCAATGGTGTTTACAAATATAGGGGTGCTTCCTGTTGAGTCGCCTGTATATGATACCGTATGGGCTTATGTGGTGCCGCTTGCAATTCCCCTTTTGCTGTTCCAGATCAATGTGCGGCAGATTTTTAAGGCAAGCAGGCGATTGCTGTTTATGTTTCTGATTAGCTCCGCTGGCACTGTCCTTGGGAGCATCCTCGCTTTTTTCATTTTCAAACAGCATATTCCTTATCTCGATAAAATTGGCGGGATGATCAGCGCTTCTTATATCGGCGGCGGGGTCAACTTTGCTGCGTTAGCGGCGAAATTTGAAACACCGGGGGAATATGTATCTGCTACTGTTGTGGCTGATCATTTTATGATGGCGCTCCTATTTTTTATTTTAATCAGCATTCCGGCACTAAAATGGTTTCAACAGCATTATGCTATGCCATTTGAAGAAAAAGCAAAAGCTGAGGGGGATAGCGGAAAGAGTGCAGAAAGCTATTGGAAACGAAAGGATATTTCTTTAAAGGATATCGCTTTTCATGCCGGTGCTGCTTTTGCGCTTGTGGCGGTTAGTGTGAAGGTTTCCGGTTATGTGAAAAGCATGTTTTCTCATCCTCTGGTGACTGGAACGTTTGGCGATCAGTATCTGATCCTTACATCCTTAACTATTCTGGTCGTCTTTCTCTTCCCGCATTTTTTCGAGAAGCTCAATGGATCACAGGAGCTTGGAACCTTTTTAATTTATTTATTTTTTGTGGTGATTGGCATTCCGGCAGATCTGCGCTTCATTGTCACCAATGCGCCTCTTATTCTGTTATTTGTCTTCCTTGTTGCCATCAGTAATTTAGTGATTTCCTTAGCTATCGGGAAATTGGTCCGCGTGCACCTTGAAGAAATTTTGCTCGCTGTCAATGCTGCTGTCGGGGGGCCAACGACCGCTGCTGCGATGGCAATCGCCAAGGGCTGGCATGATCTTGTGGGGCCGATCATGCTTGTCGGTACGCTCGGTTACTTCATTGGAAATTATGTTGGCACCTTTATGGGAAATTGGTTTTCTTCTTTCTTATAAAAAGGGTTTTTACACTTTCCTCAGAATATGTAAGAGTAATGCTGACAAGAGGACGGAGAGATCAATGTATGTTAAAAGGAAATACCATTTATATAAAGCATTTAGATGTAAAGGATGCAGAAGAAAACCTGCGGCTGCAAAGCGAAAACCGGGATTTTTTTGAACAGTTTTCCATGATTCGTGCAGACGATTATTATACGGTTGATGGGCAAAGAAAACAAATTACCGAGTATTGGCAAAGACAGGAGGATGATGAAGAATATCATTTTGGCATTTTTATAGCATCAAACGATTCCTTAATCGGGACAGTTTCGCTTTTCCAACTCATCCGCGGGGCGCTGCAAACTGCATTCATCGGATATTTTTTAGACAAAGCCCATAATGGAAAGGGTTTTATGACAGAGGCAGTCAGATTGATTGTTGATTTTGCATTTCACGAATTGAAATTGCATCGGATTGAAGCCGGTGTGATGCCCCGCAACATCGGGTCTATGCGTGTATTGGAAAAAGCGGGATTTCATAAAGAAGGCATTGCCAGAAAAAATGTGAAAATTAACGGCGTCTGGGAGGATCATCAAGTCCTCGCAATTTTGAATCCTAATGATAATATATAATAGAAGAAGCCGAGTTATCCCCGGCTTCTTTTTTAACGAACTGGCACGGGAGCAATTTGCTTCAGCGCTTGTTCGAAATCACGTTCTAAATCGTCTGCGTGTTCGACACCCACACTAAGACGGAGCAGACCGTCTGTAATACCGCGTTTTTCACGCTCTTCCTTAGGCATTGCCGCGTGAGACATTGTTGCAGGATAAGACAAAATGGATTCTACTGCACCAAGGCTGACAGCAAAGACAGGAAGTGATACGTTTTCTACTAATGCCTTAACAGCCTCTTTGCTTTCAAGCTCAAAGGATAGCACGGCGCCCGCTCCCACCGACTGGCTTTTATGCGTTTCAGCGCCCGGATGATCAGACAGCCCTGGATAATACACGCGTTTCACCGCCGAATGCTTCTGGAAAAACTCCGCAAGCCGCTGCGCTGTTTGGCTCGCTTTTTCTAAACGGACCTGTAATGTTTTTAAGCCGCGTAGCACGAGCCAGCAATCTTGCACGCCAAGGACGGCGCCAAACGCGTTTTGCAGCTTATACAGCTGCTTCCCAAGCTCTTCATCCTTGACAGCAGCCAGTCCTGACAGCACATCGCTGTGTCCGCTCAAGAATTTCGTTGCACTATGAAGCACAATATCCACGCCAAGATCAAGCGGACGCTGCAGTGCCGGTGTCATGAATGTGTTGTCCAGAAAGGTCAGACAGCCGTTTTCTTTTGCAAGCTGAACAACTGCTTTAATATCAGTGATCCCCAGTGTCGGATTTGACGGTGTCTCCATATAAATAACCTTTGTGTTCGGCTTGATCTTCCGCGCTACTTCATTCGTATCCGTCATGTCGACAAATGTATGCTCAATGCCAAACCGGGTCAGCACCTCTGTCACCATACGGAAGGTTCCGCCGTATACATCTTCCGTCACAAGAACGTGATCGCCCTGTGACAGAAGTAAAAATGCTGTTGAGATTGCAGCCATGCCTGAACTAAAAGCAAATCCTCTCGTTCCGCCTTCCAGTGCGGCAATTGTTTCTTCGAGAGCTGTTCTTGTCGGCGTGCCTGAGCGGCTGTAATCGTATGAGCCAAACTCTTCAAATGAAGATTGATGAAAAGTCGATGCGTGCTGGATCGGTACACTGACTGCCCCTGTTGATCCGTCTGTTTTAAATGGATTGTGCACGAGCTGGGTTTCCAGCGTCCAATTATTATGATTACTCAAATGAAACAGCTCCCTCTTTAACCTGACATAGCGCTTGTTTTAGATCCTCTTTTAAATCGTCTGCATGTTCTATTCCGACCGAAAAACGCAGCAGGCGATTGCAGACTCCGTTTGCGATACGGATATCTTCAGGAATATCCATGTGTGTCTGTGTGGCAGGATATGTAATGAAGCTCTCCACCCCGCCGAGGCTTTCTGCAAAACAGATTGTTTTCAGCGCTTTTAAAAATGGATTGATCCACTCTTCGTTTTGCAATCGGAAGGACAGCATGCCGCCTTTACCCGGATACAGCACATCCGCAATTTCTTCCCGATCTTCTAAAAACGCCGCAAGCTCCTGTGCGTTTGCCTGATGCTGGCGCATTCTGAGACTGAGCGTCTTCATTCCTCTCATCAAAAGCCACGAATCAAACGGAGGCAGGACGGCGCCGATTGCATTTTGATGCTGAAACATTTCCTCTCCAAGCTTCTCATCCTTTACAACGACAAGTCCCGCAAGCAAGTCGTTATGCCCGCCTAAATACTTGGTTGCGCTGTGAATCACAATGTCTGCCCCCAGTTCAAGCGGACGCTGCAAAACCGGTGTATAAAATGTATTATCTACGATCAGCAGAAGACCGTGCTCTTGAGTGATCCGAGCAATTTTTTCAATGTCCGCCTCTTGCATGAGCGGATTTGTCGGTGTTTCCACAAACACCGCTTTGGTATTCGGCGTTACCTTTGAGCGTAAACAGTCCTCATCGCTAAAATCATCATAATGAAAGGTCAATCCGTATTTTTTCCATTCATTTTCAAACAAACGGTACGTGCCGCCATATAAGTCCGATGAAACGATCAGTTCATCTCCGCTTTTAAACAGTGCCATAATCGTTTGGATGGCTGCCATTCCCGAACTGAAGGCAAGCCCTCTCGCTCCGTTTTCTAAACTGGCGATTGCGTCCTCGACAAGCTGGCGTGTCGGGTTTTTCGTCCGAACATAATCAAATCCAGTCGATTCCCCGATCCCCCTGTGGCGGTATGCTGTTGATAAATAAATAGGAGGACTCACTGTTCCCGTTACTTCGTCGCTTCGGTTCCCGATTTGGGCTAATTTCGTTTCAACGTGCTGTGACATAGAGCTGACACCTTCCCTTTTCATAATAAAAAACCCCTTCTTGATAAGAAGAAGGGGTTTAACGCTTCTTCTTATCTTCCAAGCATAAAAAACGCTTGCTGGATTTAGCACCTTGGCGCTTTGCACTTATGCAAAACAGGCCGGTTGCTGAGGTTTCTAAGGGCCAGTCCCTCCACCTCTCACGATAAGAAATATCGATTGAAATTTTCTGATTGTTTTATATTAGCGCAATTTGCAGTTTATTTCAACACTTTTTTGTTCGAGTTCCGAACGGTTTAAAGAGAGAAATTTCTAATAATTCATGGTACAATAATGGCAAATAGCAAGAAAGTCTAGTGATGTCCTGGAGGAATATATGATGGCACCGAAAAACGGCACAGTACAAGAAAAAAAGTTCTTTTCAAAAGAGCTTAATGAGGAAATGACATTGCTCGTTTATCTGCCGTCCAACTACTCCCCTCTCTATAAATACCATGTCATTATCGCACAGGACGGGCATGATTATTTCCGGCTGGGGAGAATCGGCAGACAGGTTGAAGAATTGCTTTCCAAACGGGAAATAGAACGGTGTATAGTTATCGGTGTGCCTTATAAGGATGTAAAAGAGCGCAGAAAAACCTACCATCCGGAAGGCTCAAAATTTTCGGCCTATAAACGGTTCATCGCCCATGAGCTCGTTCCGTTTGCTGACGAGGCGTATCCTACCTATCAGATCGGCTACGGGCGAACACTGATCGGGGACTCGCTTGGAGCGACCATATCGCTTATGACAGCGCTTGATTATCCAAATATGTTTGGAAATATTATCATGCAGTCTCCTTATGTTGACAAACATGTTTTGGAAGCTCTCAAACAGTCGGGCGATATCAAACACCTCTCTATTTATCATCAAATCGGAACAAAAGAAACCGACGTCCACACGACAGACGGAAGCATTCTGGATTTTACAAAACCGAATCAGGAGCTGAAACAGCTGCTGGAGGAGAAGCTTTCCGATTATGAATTTGAACCATTTGAGGGCGATCACAAATGGACATATTGGCAGCCGCTCATCACGCCTGCGCTGAAAAAAATGCTTTGACACTTTATCATAATTTATTTCAGGAGGGACATACTATGAAATATGGAATCGTTTTATTCCCATCAAAAAAACTCCAAGACCTTGCGAACTCTTACAGAAAGCGCTATGACCCAAGCTATTCCCTGATCCCGCCTCATTTGACGCTGAGAGCATCGTTTGAATGTGCGGATGAGAAAGCGGATCAGCTTGTATCCCATCTGAGAAACATCGCAAAGGAGTCCCATCCGCTCGTTCTCAAAATGACAAAATACAGCTCATTTGCCCCTGTTAATAATGTCATTTACATCAAAGCAGAGCCGACGGAAGAATTAAAAACCCTCAATGAAAAGTTATACACCGGTGTGCTGGCTGGTGAACAGGAATATAGTTTTGTTCCGCACATAACGGTCGGTCAAAACCTTTCCGACGATGAACATTCAGATGTGCTGGGACAATTAAAAATGCAGGAAGTATCTCATGAAGAAATCGCAGACCGTTTTCACTTGCTTTACCAGTTAGATAACGGATCGTGGACAGTATATGAAACCTTCTTGCTGGGCGGAGGAGAATAATCGTTTGGAAGCAGTTATCGCAAAAAATGAAGAACAAATAAAAGATGCATTTTATGTAAGAAAAGAAGTCTTTGTCAAAGAACAAAACGTGCCTGCTGAAGAAGAAATTGACGAACTTGAAAATGAAGCGGAGCATATTGTCGTGTATGACGGCGAAAAGCCTGTCGGTGCTGGCAGATGGCGCATGAAGGACGGATACGGCAAGCTGGAGCGAATTTGCGTATTGAAAAGCTACCGCTCCTCCGGTGTCGGCGGCATCATTATGAAAGCACTCGAAAAAGCGGCCGCAGACGGCGGCGCTTCCGGTTTCACGTTAAACGCACAAACGCAGGCCGTGCCGTTTTACAAAAAACACGGGTATCGTGTGCTGTCTGAAAAAGAATTCCTCGATGCCGGCATTCCCCATTTGCAAATGGTTAAATGATCGCATAACTTAAGGTCCTTATACAGGGCCTTAAGTGATATCAAGCTACTTTGTTTATAGAAATAGTATGACATACAATTTCTGCATTTAAAGGCGGCATGAGGATTTTACTTTTTAATAATTCTTTCCCTTCGCTCTGGATTGTTGACATCTCAATATTCTGGAGAAAATAAGGGATTTGGGACCTTTGCAAATCTTTTAACGGTTTTATTCGATCATCAGCAGTTGTAACAAATGAAAATGATGAACAACCTGTAAAAGATAACTTTACATTACTGTCTGTGTCTTCAAATATCATTATTATTTCGTCACCGAAAAAATAAGACTCTAATTGCAGGACCCTTGCGTCCCAATAGTGTAAACGTTCAAGATCTCTTTGGATCTGCTCCGCTTTCATAAAAAACCACCTCGATGTCATTTGGTAAATGAATTACCACAATAATTAAAAATTGTATTAACAAATCTTTTCAAGCGGAATTCTCCCGGTTTTTAGATTTCTTAAAGTATTTAACTTGAGGGTTAATGGATAAAATCATTGCATCACCCCGTTCCCAAAATCTTTTATGACATATTACAATGATATCTAACATTCTGCAATAAAAAATCTCCGAATGATTATCGGAGATTTTTTATCTATATTCATTAATGAAGAATCCTTTTTGATACCTTATACCTTCCTTATGTAGAGAGCGCTTACGTTTTGTCTCGTTTACTTTTCTTTCAGCGGCCGTTTGATTTTCCTGCTGCTTTTCCAGTTCCTTGTATACCCGTTGAAACGGGACATATCGGATTTTTTCAGTTCCGGCATAATCCTGCTTATGTCCAATCGTTCTGTTTGCATATTGAGCGTATTGCTGGCTTTGAATATGACCTGCATATATCATTCGAACCCCACCCTTCTGCTATATCTTTTCCCTTAAACTTACTTTTTGAAACACATTTCTTTTGATATGATAGTCATTGTCTGTAATGAACACCTTTTGATTGGGAGGACCCCTTTTTTGAAATGCGCCCGACTGAATGACCGAACGATACACTTACATACATATTCGAGAGAACATTATCAATTCCTCTTTGAAGAAGGAATAAAAGGACATTTATTTTGTTCTCATTGCGGAAAATCCGTTTTGTTAAGGCTCAACATCGCCGATCCGCCGGAGTTTATCCACCGCCAGCCAGGCGATTTCCCGGCATGTGAGGAGGCGTGCGAACCGAAGCCTGTTATAGAGGAAAAAAAAGAAGACGAGCAGCAGTCTGGTGTCATTCGTTTGCCTAAGGGAAAAGCGATTGCTGCTGATCCGTCTCCAGCTGTAACGGAGTGGCAGCGGCCGAGAAGTATAACACCAAGAATACCATTTGTACAAAAAGCAATAGAACCTGATATGAGCCTTTTTCCATCTGTCGGCTTGAACACGGATCAGCTGAAAGCCGTCACAGAAACGGAAGGTCCGCTGCTTGTGCTTGCAGGTGCCGGAAGCGGAAAAACACGTGTGCTGACTGCGCGCGCTGCCCATATGATCGAACACCTAGGCATACCGCCGGAAAACATGCTGCTTGTCACTTTCACAACAAAAGCTGTCGCAGAAATGAAAGAGCGTATGGCGAAGCAGTATGGATTACAGCCGGCAAAAGTCAGAAGACTTGTCACCGGAACCTTCCACAGCTTGTTTTATAAGATTCTGTATCACTATGATGCCGCGAAGTGGAACGGCGAGCATCTGCTGAAAATGGAGTGGCAGCGGGAACAATATATCAAAAAAGCACTCTATGAAGAAGGAATTGATGAGAAAGAGTTTCCTGTTGACCAAGCCCTGCAGCAGATCGGTTTCTGGAAAAACACTTATGTACCGAATGAACGCATTCCTTTAAAAGACGAGTGGGAAAAACAAGTTTATCGTTTATATGAACATTATGAACGCCAGAAAAAAGAACAAAATCAATTTGATTTTGATGACATGGCTTCAGCCTGTTATGAATTGTTTATTGATCGGCCGGATCTTCTGAAACAATACCAATCTCGGTTTACGTATATCTTAATAGATGAGTTCCAGGACATTAATCCCGTTCAATATAAAATGATGCAAATGCTTGCCAGCCCGGAACAAAACCTTTGCTGCGTCGGGGACGACGACCAGTCCATCTACGCGTTTCGCGGAAGTAATCCGTCTTTTATTCTTGATTTCCAAAAGGATTATCCCGGAGCGAAGACGATCTATTTAACTGCGAACTACAGATCTACACACCCGATTGTTTCAAGTGCTGATATCGTCGTGAAAAAGAATAAAAACAGGTATGCCAAAATGCTTGAAGCAGCCCGTGATGACGTGCAGGCCCCTGTGCTGTTTTATCCATATGACGAAGAGGAAGAAGCAACAATGGTCGTTGCCGATATGAAAGAAAAAATTCAAAATGGAGCAAGCCCTGAAGACTTTGCGGTTCTCTACCGCACAAACAGCGCTGGACGCGCCATTTACGAAAGACTTCATCAATCATCCATTCCATATACTGCTGATCGCGGTGTCCAATCGTTTTACAGCAGACGGATCATCCGCCAAATTCTTGCATACTTGTACGCGAGCCAAAATGAGGATGACACTGAGGCGATTAAGCACTTGCTGCCTGCCTTATTCTTGAAACAGTCCGCATTGAACACGCTGAAGGCACTCTCGATCACCGAGGACTGCTCCATGATTCAAGCGCTGGCCAAGCTGCCTGACCTAAAGCCGTTCCAGCTGACCAAAATCAAGAAGATCGTCCCGTTTTTCACCAGCATCCGCACGATGAAGCCGGTGGAAGCGATCACCTTTGCAGAAGGAAAAATGGGCTTTTCCGAGTATTTAAAAAAACGAGGCAATGAAGGAAATAAACTGGAAAAAGGCTCTGATGATCTGCGTGACATCAAGGTCGTTGCCAAGAAATTCAAAACGATTCCTGATTTTCTCGCCCATGTAGATCATATGCGGGCCGCTGAGAAAAACAAAACGAATGAAAATGGCGTTCAGCTGATGACCATTCACCGGTCAAAAGGCCTTGAGTTCAAAACGGTCTACGTGTTAGGCACCGTAGACGGCTCGATTCCGCACGATTTCTCATTAGAAACAGCGAGAAAAGGAGATGAAGCTTCTCTTGAGGAAGAGAGACGCCTGTTATATGTCGCCATGACCCGGGCCAAACAGCATCTATATTTGTCATGTCCCGCAAACAGGCGCGGTAAAACAGCCCACCGTTCAAGATTTTTATATCCCCTTTTACAGCAAGCAAGACAGCACTTGCATAACTAACAGCCCGACAGTAATCTGTCGGGTCTTTTCTGTAAAAAAGGCCTGCTGCAATGTGTCAGCAAGGCCTGCTGCTTATTTATTATCCATCATTTTGGAAATCGTGTTAAAATCAAGCTTTTCTTTTCCGCTTGTAATAGATTGCACAATCTTATCTTCTAATTCTCTCGGCACGCGTCTGTTTGCCAGCTGTGCTACGCGCTGAATGACACTGCGGACTGTATTTTCATCTTTAAAATTGGCGTTTTGAAGCGAGCCGGCAAGATTCATGACATCCTGCATCTTGACACCTGTTTTCTTCTCGATATTTTTAAAAAATTGATTATCCATAGGACGCCTCCTTTTGGCGGAGTGATATGGTATTGTATGAAGGTACAACATACAATGTGCTTTACCAAAATGTTAAAAATAAACACAAGGTAAGGAAGC
This sequence comes from Bacillus sp. SKDU12, assembly GCF_010093085.1. Classification (GTDB taxonomy): domain Bacteria; phylum Bacillota; class Bacilli; order Bacillales; family Bacillaceae; genus Bacillus; species Bacillus mexicanus. Next base: position 12,051 of record NZ_MSRC01000006.1, read on the forward strand.
ACAGGTTATTACCTGTACTTCCTCAATTCATCTTAAAAGAAAGATGCACCTACGATAATGAGGAGAATGAATAATACGACCAACAAAACAAATGTTGAACCATAGCCGCCGCCATAGCCGCCGCCATAGCCGCCAGCGTAACCGCCACAACAACCGTAGCCGCCGCCAAATCCGTATCCAAAGCCCATAGATAAGCACCTCCTTTACTCTCTATACATTATGAAAGCCGAGTTATTTGGCTTGGATAAACGCATAGGGCGATTGCGGATTTACAGTTGATCATACTGGGCCTGACGTTTTTTGAGTAAGGCTTCCGTTTTTTCAGCAAGCTCTTCAATCTCCTCTTCAAACGACAGACCAGCTTCATCAAATGCATTCAAATCTTTTGTGATACGGCTCATCGTGTTTTCATGTTTTGTTTGCTTTTGTTCATGAGGTCCGTATTTGCCTTCTATCCATTTTTCAAACTCATTCACTGGTATCCCCCCACTCATGATATATGCTGAGAACAACCGCTCCGTTAAAAAAAACAAAAAACCGGAGATCTCCGGTTTCTTTGCCAAGTTATTGAGGTTTTTTCTTTTTATTTTTTCCGCACCCGCAGCCTTTCTTTTTAATCTTTTTTGGTTGATGCAATGTTTCTGTATATGGAGTTTTTTGGGAAGGTTTATCGGATTGATTCACTTTGTTCCCTTCCTTTCCTTATATCATATATGCTACTTTATGCGGATGCTAAGGAAAAGTTGCTGGCGGGAATGCCTTATTCCTGCAGCCATTTTGATACGAGCGTTTCGATGATGCCGGCGAGACCGGCGATCGCCAGCAGCAATATCAGCCACTGCGCTGCTTGCGGGATCAATGCCTGGCATAAAATTAAAAAGCCGGCGCACCACACGCCTGTGCACCAATAACAGCTCAGCAATTCACCAATAAATGCCCTCACACCCGTCCCCTTAACCACAATATACGTTTCCATGTTCCCGTCCGCATCCTTTTCCTCCTTCTCTTCGTGAAACAGACTGCGAAGCGGCGCCATAATCGTATCAAATACCAGCAGCCGAGCGAGCCGGAAGACCGCAAGTGAAAGAAGAACAATTGTCAGTCCATTAATAACCACTTGTTCACTCCTTTCCAATCATGATCCCTTCACATATATGCTAAAACCCTATTCTTGATGAATTGTATCTTGTCCGGCGCAAAATTAGTTATTTTTATTATTCCGCTCTGCACCCCTTTTGCATTATATAGAGTATGGATAAGAAAGGAGTGAAGGTTATGTCATTTGAAGAAAAAGTTGCATCCCTGCATCCTGACATATTTGAGCAATTATCAAGCGAATTCGAGCAGCAGATCGAAGTCATTGATTGCGAAAATATCACAATAGATACATCACATATAACATCTGCCCTTTCTATACAAGCCTTAGTTACAACATTGATTATCCTGGCGACACAGCTCGTCATTGCCGACGAAGACTTAGCTGACGAAGTGGCAAGCGACATTCTCATTCTCGACAACTCTCAAATCAAGAAAAGAACCATCATTAAAATTATCAACAGCCGTAATATCAAAATCACTTTATCTGCTGTCGAAATAATAACCTTTGTACAAATTTTGCTTCAGGTGCTAAACAGCATTCTCAATGAACTTGACGTCCTTTAACCCTTTCTTTTCACAAATTAAAAAGCCGAGGTGAAAACAAATGTCAGATAACGATAAAATAAAAGAAGAGCTTGCAAAGCTTCCGGAAGCTGATCCGATGACGAAAATGCTGGTCCAAAATATATTTTCTAAACATGGCGTCACGAAAGACAAAATGAAAAAAGTATCAGACGAAGAAAAAGAAATGCTCTTGAATCTTGTAAAAGATTTGCAAGCTAAATCAGCAGCATTAATCGAAAACCAAAAGAAGAAAAAAGAAGAAGCAGCCGTTCAAGAGCAAAAGAACGATAAACCGCAAAACCGCAGAGAGCAGCTAATTGAACAACTCAGACAAAGACGGCAAAACAATAACAATTCAAATTAACCATAAAAAATAGGGCTCTTCACCAAGATATATGCCTCAGTCAAACTAAGAGGCTCGCTCATTTAATAACAGTAAAAGAAAAGGAGGAATAGATATGGAAAGCAGACCGTATTCTTGGGTTGCACTTGATCCTGACTGCGACCATCCGTTAGATGATAAAGAGAAAGAAAAACATGAAAGAAAATGCCATTGTGATATTTGCTGCCATGGCCATGGATTCGGCCACGATAATGCTTTTATCGACCAAAATATAGCTCAGGCGAATCTGAATAAGCAAGTCTCCGATGAGACCATTATTATCAGAGACTCATGTGACATCAATGTTTCATCCACAGACGTTCAAGCAGTATCGTCAGTCTTAACAGCGATTAATAATGCTACTGTAATATTAACTCTCACATCCATTGCAGACGGCGTAATTGCCGAATTAATCGCACAAGATTTATTACAGATTGCAGCTAACAAACAAGTAAACCGCCAAAAACTTCTCATCGAATGCTCACGAGGTGTAAATGTCACAACAGTAGATGCCGATATCGCAACAGTTATCTCTACAGCAGTAAACCTCCTAGTCGCCCTCTTAACAATCACTCTTGTTCTCTAAGGAACTTAAAAGCAGAGCTAAAAACGCTCTGCTTTTTCTTATTTTCCAAGCATATGATGAATATATAGACGTTCACCCACACCAAGTGGCGTACGGGTACATATGTTGTTAAGGACTAAAGTCAAATACCCTATAAAGAAGGAGCTGAAATCAATGAGCTGCGGAAAAACCCATGGCCGGCATGAGAACTGTGTATCCGATGCAGTGGAAAAGATTTTAGCAGAGCAGGAGGCAGTTGAGGAACAGTGTCCTACTGGCTGCTATACAAACCTTTTGAATCCGACAATTGCAGGAAAAGACACAATTCCGTTTCTCTTGTTTGATAAAAAAGGCGGATTGTTCTCCACTTTCGGAAACGTGGGGGGATTTATGGATGATATGCAATGCTTTGAATCCATTTTCTTCCGCGTCGAAAAAATATGCGAATGCTGTGCAACATTGTCTATTTTGCGCCCAGTCGATGTCAAATGCGATACCTTAAGCGTTTGCCACCCTTGCGACCCGGATTTCTTCGGACTTGAAAAAACAGATTTCTGCATTGAAGTGGATCTTGGATGCTTCTGTGCTATTCAGTGCTTATCGCCAGAGTTAGTTGACAGAACATCCCCTAACAGAGATAAAAAGCATCATCACAATGGATAAACACTTGTAAAAAGGAATCCCCTTCCAAACTCTATTACAGGTGCAAATTATTCAGCTGCTTCCGGCGGGAAGCAGCTGACTCTCCATCATTTCGCCAGTCTCAAGAAATTTATAAGGCAGGAGGGATATAATATGAGCCAAAAAACATCAAGCTGCGTGCGTGAAGCTGTAGAAAATATTGAAGATCTGCAAAGTGCTGTTGAAGAAGACTGCCCGACTAGCTGCAATTCAAAACTTTTGTCACCAACCCATTCGCTAGGCGATACAGTGCCTTTCGTGCTGTTTACATCAAAATCAAATCCTCTGGTCGCTTTCGGAAATGTTGGAGAACTTGAAAATGGGCCTTGCTTTAATACTGTATTTTTCAGAGTGGAAAAAGTTCATGACTGCTGCGCAACATTGTCATTATTAATTGCATTTGACGAACACAAACACATTTTGGATTTCACTGATAAAGATAAAGTTTGCGAAGTGTTTCGACTTGAAAGAACGAACTACTGCATTGAAGTGGACTTAGACTGCTTCTGCGCAATCAACTGCTTAACTCCTCGATTAATCAATCGTACGCACCATCATCATTAAATGCGACTGCAGCGCTTTTCTCTATGTAAAAAAGCTGTCCGGGAACATCTGCCGGGCAGCTTTTTTTCATTCCATTAAAAACCGAGCGGATGTAAAGAAGTGATGTCATCAATCACCAGCTCAGTCGGCGCGCCATTTCCAGTCGTTCGGAGCAGGACAGAATCGTTTCTTCTGCCGACAATCACACCTCTGTACGTTTTTCCATTAGCTTCAATCAAACAAAGCGCTCTCGGCATGTTATGAGGAAGTTTTGTTAAAAAATCAATTTTTTCGTGAATCGTCATCTTGCTCATTGGCTTTTTCACTTTTCTTGCCGGCGGGGCTTTTTCCTCCGCTTTGGCTGCATTATGAACAGCTTCCGGTTCTTTTTCAGGCTTCTGGGCCTCAGGCACAGGCTCTTCCTTTTTTCCTGCTTTCGGAGGCTCTTGTTCAATGGTTTCTTCTGCGGGCTCCGGCTCTGCATTCAGTTCCTGCTGTTTTTTCTTGTTTTCGGGCTCTTTCACCTCTTCTATGTGCTGGCTCACTGACTCAATTTCAGGCTTTTGTTCTGCTTCCTGCACCTCTGTTACCACAGCTTTCTCCTGCTGTTTCTCTCGGTAGGCCGGCTTTTCCTCCGCTTTTGGCGGAGCGGGTTTGTCGGCCTTTCTTTTGATGACAATCTCCTGCATAGATGACCTTGTTGTTTCTGCGTAATCCGGCTGAACAATATACATGAGCGGTTTTTTTTCCGCGTTTCTTTTCTTATTAGACATCTTCATCCCTCCGATTGTGTCATAGTCTATCTATATGACAGAAACCTGAAAATCAGAAGAAATAAAAAAGCAATCCCTCTATTCGGGATTGCTTGATATAGATCCTGCTTAGCGTGCAGTGATATGGAAACCTGAGTCAACGTGAAGATTTTCACCTGTAATGCCTCGAGACATATCGCTGAATAAGAACGCAGCTGTATCGCCTACTTCTTCAGGTGTTGTCGTGCGGCGAAGCGGCGCACGCTCTTCAATATCTTTCAGGATAGAGTTGAAATCGCTGATGCCTTTAGCAGACAATGTTCTGATCGGGCCGGCAGAAATGCTGTTAACACGGATATTTTCTTTTCCTAAGTCAGCAGCTAAGTATTTCACACTTGCATCAAGAGAAGCTTTCGCTACACCCATGACGTTGTAGTTTGGCATCACAAGTTCTCCGCCAAGGTAAGTCAAAGTAACAATGCTTCCGCCTTCAGTCATCATCGGACGTGCTGCTTTGACAACAGCTGTCAGAGAATATGAGCTGATGTTATGAGCCAAAAGGAAACCGTCACGATTTGTGCTTAAGTATTCGCCGACAAGCTCTTCTTTATTAGCAAACGCGATACAATGCGCGATACCGTGGATTACACCGACCTGCTCCTTAATGCTTGCGAAGCATGTTTCGATTTCCGCGTCGTTAGTTACGTCACAAGGAAGAATAATGGAATCGTTGCGTTCTAACGTTCCCGCAAGCTCATGAACAGATTTCTCCAGACGTTCTCCTGCGTATGTGAAAATCAAACGGGCGCCCGCTTCATGTAAAGAGCGCGCAATACCCCATGCGATACTGCGTTTGTTGGCAACCCCCATGACAACAATGTTGCGGCCTTCAAGTGAAAAATTCATATGTATAAAGCCTCCTATATTTAATAAAGACATAGTATTAGTACCTGATCTTAATCCCTATCATATCATAACCTTGTCCAGATGAAAAGCGCATACGATAGACAAACGAAAACGAGACCACCATCAGCTGGTGATCTCATCGGCTCGTTTTTAAGCTGTTTCGCTTAAAGGCGAAATGGTTTGTCGGCCCGTGTCCCGACCCGATACCGAGCGTATTTTCCACCGCTTCACGGACAAAGCTGACTGCCGCCTCGAATGCCTGATGAATGCTATCTCCTTTAGCCGTTTGAGCTGTTACAGCTGCAGCAAAGGTACAGCCTGTGCCATGCGTATGTTTCGTATCGATAAAAGGATGGCTGATCTGCATAAACACGTTCCCATCAAAAAGAAGGTCAGTAATGTGATTGTCATCAGGCTGATGTCCGCCTTTGATGATCACATGCTGCGCCCCCATCTTCACAAGCTCCTCCGCTGCTTTTTTTCGGTCGTCCAATGAGCGGATTGTCAATCCTGTCAGTGTTTCCGCTTCCGGAACATTCGGCGTAACCGCGTAGCTTCTGGAGATGAGCAGCTCCTTTAAGGTGGCAACTGATTCATCATGCAGCAAGGATGCACCACCCTTTGCAATCATTACCGGATCAACTATCACACGATTAAACCCATATTCATCAATTTTTTTCGCCACTCCTTCAATCATTTCAGCATTCCAGAGCATTCCCGTTTTAACGGCGTCCGGTCTCAAATCCTCGGCAACAGCATCAATTTGCTGTCTCAGTGCCTCTACGGTCAGCGGATGCACCCCGTGGACGCCAAGCGTATTTTGAGCCGTTACCGCTGTAATTGCGGACATACCGAAAACATCAAGTTCCTGAAATGTTTTGATATCGGCTTGTATCCCTGCTCCGCCGCCTGAATCAGAGCCTGCGATTGTCAAAGCTTTATATATACTCATGCCATTACACCCCTTTTATGATCCGATCCATTTATGATAAATAGACTTCGCCCGGGCAATATCATTCGTGCCGTGGATCAATGCTCTGCCATCCCGGAACAGCACCATTTTCATATCATCTGAGCGGCAGGAAATTAAATACGGGTTCGCGGCTGCTTCAAATCCGGCTTTTTTCAACTGACAAGCCAGCACATCAAGATCAGCTTCTTTCGTAAAGGATGATCTGATTTGCACCGTGTTCCTGCCGCACAATACAGCTGCTTTTGTTTGATTCTCGTATGACAAAAACGGAAAATCCTTCGTGCCGCAGCTTGGGCATGCATCACGCTTGAGACCAGCCGCTCTCACCTCTGACCGTTCATTTTTCCACAAGTCAAAGGAGCGCAGCACCGGCTCGCACTCTTCTCCCGTCAGCAGCTTCAGCGCGTCTGTCACCTGAAAAACCGCTACCTGCAAAACAGCTGGACTGATGATGCCAGCTGTGTCACATGTGGCGCCCCCAATCGGAAGTGTATCAAGCAAGCAATGCAGGCAGGGGGTCGATCCAGGCACTACGGTAAAAGTGAGGCCGTAGCTCCCTACACAAGCACCATAGAGAAAAGGAATCCCTTCTTTGACCGCAGCATCATTTACGATCAGACGGGTTTCAAAATTATCGGCCGCATCCACAATGATGGAAGTGCCTTTAATCAGCTCAAAGACATTTTCCGCTGTCACATCCATGACAAGGCCAGTCACATCGACATCGCTGTTAATCGAGCGGAGGCGCTGCTCCGCAGCGGCTGCTTTCGGCATTTCGTTTTTGACATCCTCTTCTGTATACAGCTGCTGGCGCTGCAGGTTGCTCCATTCCACATAATCTCTGTCGGCAATCTTCACATTGCCTACTCCCGCTCTCACAAGCATTTCCGCACTCGCTGTTCCAAGCGCGCCGGCGCCGATAATTACGGCGCGCGCGTCTTTCAATTTCTTCTGTCCAGCCGGGCCGATCGGAGCAAACAACTCCTGTCTGGAGTACCTGTCTGTCATACAGGAAGACCTTCTCCCGGACTGCTTGCCGTCCCGTATTGCTTAAGCGGAATGCGGCCCGCCTCATAGGAAAGGCGCCCGGCTTCCACCGCGAGCTTCATCGCACGCGCCATTTTTACTGGATCCTCCGCGCCTGATACGGCTGTATTGAGAAGTACACCGTCCGCTCCAAGCTCCATTGCATATGCTGCGTCTTTAGGCGATCCAATTCCGGCATCCACAATGACCGGCACTTTGGCCTGTTCAATAATAAATGACAGATGCAAAGGATTTAAGATTCCCTGTCCCGATCCAATCGGCGACGCACCCGGCATGATGGCATGAACGCCGAGCTCCTCCAGTTTTCTCGCTAATACAACGTCATCAGACGTATACGGGAGCACAATAAAGCCTTCTTCAAGAAGCTGTTCGGACGCTTTTAGTGTCTCAACAGGATCAGGAAGCAAGGATCGGCTGCAGCCGATGACTTCGACTTTAATCATGTCACAAAGCCCTGACGCTTTCGCCAGCCTTGCAATCCGAACCGCTTCTTCAGCTGTGCTGGCGCCCGCTGTATTCGGCAATAGCGTGTATTTGGATAAATCAAGCTGCTCCAGAAAATTGGGCTGAGACGCTTCAAAGATGTTCATTCTCCGTACAGCAAATGTTAAAATATCAGATTCAGAAACGGCCACTGCTTCCTTTTGGATGTCAAACGATGGATATTTCCCCGTGCCCAGCAGCAATCTTGATTGAAATGATTTCCCGCCAATTGTTAACATACTCATCCGCCTCCTACAAAATGGACAATTTCAATGACATCGCGATCACAAAGCTCAACCTCGTGGTAATGCTCTTTGCTGATAATTTCTTTATTCCTTTCAACGACAACGATTTTATTTTCAAGCTGATAAGACGCCAGCAAGTCTTGAATTGTACCTGTGTCTTTTTCCCACTTCACATCTTTTCCGTTCAGCTGTAGCATCATCTTTTAACCGCCTCCTTGCGATCAATTCGGAATGCGTGCACCCATTCTTGATTAACCTCTTTACCCATGATGAGATCTCTGACCAAAGCACCCGTTGCCGGAGCAAGCAGAATCCCATTTCTGAAATGGCCCGCTGCGAATAAAATACGGCTGTCCTCAGGGTGTCTCCCGATATATGGTTTCCCATCCATTGTCCCCGGCCGCAGCCCTGCCCAAAAACGATCCACCTTCATATTCTGAATGGCCGGCAGCATCGTTTTTGCTTTTTTCATTACTGATCCCATCCCGCCAAGATCCGGTGCTTCACTCCAGTCACCTGGCTTCATTGTCGCGCCGATTATCAGTCTGCCGCTTCTTCTCGGTACGATATAGCAATGATCATGGTAAAGGGTTTTCGTCAGCGGGATATCATCATTCCAAACCGACAGGCACTCCCCTTTCACAGGGAAAAATGAATGATTCAGCCCGAGCTGTTTAAAAAATGTTCCGCTCCATACCCCGCTGGCAATCACGACATGATCCGCCCGCACGTTACCTTTCGGCGTCTCGATAGATAGCGCTTCACCGTCACGTTCGACATGCAGGACAGGCGTATGCTCAAAAAACTCCGCTCCAAGCGCTTTCGCTGCTTTCGCATATGCCTTGCAAGCAAAATAAGGCTCAACATGCACATCATCCTGAATAAAGGCCGCCCCGAAAATGTCATCAGCCGTATATGGCTCTGTATCTAACACTTCTTCCTTTGTATGCCAGCTGACAGAATCCAAATCATCCATCTTCCTCAGCCGCAGTACATCTTCTTCTGAAAACGCAAGCTTAAACATACCGCCGTTATGCTGTCTGATATCGATACCAGATAGTGTGTAAAGCTCTTCTCCAAGCCCTTTGTACAGGCGCTGGCTGTGCATGGCAAAGTCAAAAAACGCATCACGCTCCTCACACTCGGCATGGGCGCCAAGCATACCGGCAGCAGCGCTTGTTGTTCTGCCGCCTATTGCTCCGCTTTCAAACAATGCAATTTCTTTGTTTTCCTTTGCCACATGATAAGCAATCGCAGAACCGATCATTCCGCCTCCAATGACAACCGCATCATAATGCCTTTTCATAGCGCATCTCCTTTAACGTACAGGAGTATCGTCCGGCAGCTTCCAAAGGATCAGCGGAAGAAAAAATCCCCGACATGACAGCGATGCCGTCTGCACCTGCTTGTTTTACATCTCTTAACCTATCCGGCGTCATTCCGCCGATCGCGATAACCGGGATGGAAATCTGCTGTTTGATATCTGACAGCAAAGACACTCCTCGGCCTTCAAGACCCTTTTTGCAATCCGTTTTAAACACATGGCCGAACAGTACGTAGTCCGCATCTTCCTTTTCTGCTCGAAGTGCCTCCTCAAGTGAATGCACCGACCGCCCAATATGAAGATGAGGAAATTTGGCTCTGACCTGCTTTGGCGAAAAACTGCCGCTTGGCAGCTGCACGCGATGAATTGTAGAAAGAAGCGCAATATCCACCCGTTCATTCATGACGAGTTTTCGTTTATCTACACCGCCGTCAGAAATAAGCCTGAGCAGTTCCAAAATGTCGGCTGTCGATTTTGAACGTTCCCGAATGTGTATAAAATCAACTTCATTCTGAATCGCTATCATCGCTTTTGCTAACTGTTCAACCGGCTTACGATCATCAGTTATAGCGTGAAGCTCCACTTTCCTTCACCTCTTTTATATTGGGTTCAGACCAGCCTTCTTTTCGATAAGCCATTCCCCAAAATTGGTACTCGTAGAAACTCGAAATGACAAAATTTTCTTTCATCTTGATGCGCACTTCTTCCGTGGCGTTTTCCGCCAGCTCATCGAAGCGATTGATTTGCTCTTCGACCTGCTGTCTGAACCAGTCACCGCCGTAAGTGCTGATCCACTTCTGATAAATGGGATGGCTCGGATCACACGTCAGCAATTTCTCACCGACTTCATAATATAGCCAATAGCAAGGCAGCAGTGCCGCTAAAATCTCGGCAAAATTCCCGCTCAAAACCGAACGGTACATATGGGATGTATAAGAATATGCCGTAGGAGACGGCCTAAACGCCTTTCGCTCTTGTTCACTGATTTCCAACAGCTCCGTAAACTCGCGATGAAGCGCCATTTCCGCTTCATATGTACCTTGGGCATGGCTTGCCATCCGTCCTGTTGTATAAAGATCCTTCGCATAAGCAGCGCCGAACGATTGCACCTTTGCAAAATGCGTTAAGTAATATGAATCCTGAAGCACATAGTATGTAAACCGGTCAATCGGAAGCGTCCCATCGCCAATTCCTTGAACAAACGGATGGACAAAACTCCCCTCCCACCATTGCGCGGCTGCCCTGCGGCATTCCTCTGAAAACGTCACACATCATTCCCCCTGTCTGATAAATAAAAAACCACTTTCCCGCAAGGAAAAGTGGTTTGGAATTGGCATAGTAAAATAACACAAATACCGCTCCACTTCCCTACGCAGGTCTGAACCTGTTCAAGTTATGAGGGTCTAAAAGTCACACTTTTATCTCAGCCCTTATGAAGGACACCCCTAGTGGTTATACGAATCATATTGAATTGTTCTGCACCTCTATATTAACACGAATCTCTGCTTGGTCAAGATTTATTCTTCCAATGTTTTTTTAAGTTCTGTTACATATTCCCGAGATCCGGTAACAATTAAGCGGTCTCCCAGTTTCAGCCTCGTATCTCCGTGAGGAACGATGCTGTCCACACCTCTGAAAATCCTGACAAAGATGACGTCACCCGTTAAAGGAAATTCCCGCAAAATCACACCGTCATATGTGCCGTTTTCCATATTCACTTGATACAGGGAAGACTCCTGGTTTGTAAGCAGGCTCATGACTCCCGGCGCTTCTATTAGCGCGCGAAGCAGTGTTTTTGTTGACAGTAAAATAGAAAAAATGCTGATTCCTTGCTCCTTCAGCGCAGCTTCATTATCCGGAGACCCTACGCTGGCAATGATTCTTTCTGTGCCTTTCTCTTTCGCAAATAACGCAATGTCCGTATTCATGTCTTCATTTCCAGTCGCGACAACGAGGATATCCGTATCAAAAATGCCGAGTGATTCAAGCGTCTCACGTTCATAGTCAGAAACTGTTTCAACAGTAAAGACTGATTCTGACAGCTTTTCTTCCGCATTCTCTTGATAGACGTGTACAACACGCACATCATACTCTTCCTCCGGCAGTTCAAGAGTAACTGGCAATGTCATTTGATTTGCGCCGATAAACGTAATCGTCTTTTTCTCTTCCGTCTGCTTCTCCCGTTTATACAATTTCTTAAAGAAGACCGGCGAAAAAATACTGGCAATGACGGCTACTAATGTCAGCGCCCCTGACATATTAGCGCTGATGATGTGAAGCTGCTGGCCGATTGTCGCAGCGGCAATTACAAGCGAAAGCGTTGATGTCAGCAGAAAACCAGACGCTAAAACTGTTCGATTATCATACCACTTTTTCAAGTACAAGACAGGAATGATTTTGCTCACTAACAGTGCCAGAAGCAGAAGCGGAATCATGATTAAAATTTTTGGATCTTGGAAAAGAGTCCATATATCCAGCTTCACACCGACCATTACGAAAAAAATCGGAATTAAAAACCCATAGCCGAATGAATCCAGCTGCTGAACAAGTTCTTTGTTTGGCGAAAGAAGGGAAACGAGTACCCCAGCTAAGAAAGCGCCAAGGATATTTTCTGCTCCAAGTGATTCAGACAAAGCAACAAGTACGATGATTAACGTGAAAATGGCACGTGTTCCAATTTGAATCGTCCCTTTTGACATGGATTGAACAAAAGAGCGATGTTTGAAAACCCGGCCGAAAAAGTAAAGCACCACTCCGGCCGCAAACAAGATCATTAAGAGCCACATGTTTCCGCTGTCCTCTCCGTATAAAGAAGAAAAAACAGCTAAAAGAATCATCGTAGCCAAATCAGCAATAACAGCAATGAGCAAAATAATCTGGCCGATATTTGAATTCATGATTCGCTCTTCTTTTAACGTAGGAACGACAACACCCAATGAAATGGTTGAAATAATGAGCGTCATTAAAAAAGCATTTTGGATAAATCCAGTTAAGACGAATCCGTAGGACAGCAGCAGTGATAAAATAAAAATACCTGCAAAAATAATGGATGCCGCAGCAAACGTATTAGGCGCTTCCTTTCCATTTGGCAGAAGCTGCTTTTTCTTTCCTTTTTCAAACGATGTAAAATCAATTTCAAGCCCGCTTAAAAACATTAAAAAGATAAAGCCGAGCATAGAAAGCGTCTGAAGCCATGTGTCACCTTCCACAACTAAATTAAGACCGCTTTTCCCTATAATCAATCCCATAATAATTTCAGCAACAACAACCGGGATGCTGAGTTTAAACCGATGCAAAAGGATGGGTGTCAGAAATGCAACGATAAGTACGACAACTAAAGATGCGACAGATGTATGCGCCATAATCAAAACCTCCTTTTTAGATCATGGTTATACCAGTTCTTACTCAAAGAACAAAACCACATGTTTACAAAACATAACGCGATTTTAACAAGGTTGATGATGAAAAATAAAGTAATAAGGCCTTTTTTTTATTTAGAAAATGATTCTTCTATAATTTGCACATAAAAGCTTGTGATGACTCCCAGTACTTTGCATCATAATAAATAAATCAATTAGCAAGGAGGATACCGTATGGCATACGATATTATCAGTGATATTCATGGCTGCTATGATGAAATGATTGCATTAATCCAAAAGCTTGGCTATACGATCAAAAATGGAGTGCCTGTCCACGAGGAAGGCAGGATGCTTATTTTTGCGGGAGATATAACTGACAGAGGGCCCAAATCGATAGAGGTCATCCGCTTTGCAGCCAGCGCTTACGAAAAGGGTGCCGTCCGTTATGTCCCGGGAAATCATTGCAACAAGCTGTACCGCTACTTAAAAGGAAACCCAGTGAAAGTGATGCATGGCCTTGAAACAACAGCGGCAGAGCTGGATGATCTCACAAAAGAAGAGAGAATAGCAGTCAGCCAACAGTTTATGAAACTGTACGAAACAGCGCCGCTTTACGACATCTTACATAATGGAGAATTAGTTGTCGCCCATGCTGGCATAAAGGCTGACGATATCGGCAAATATACCCGCAGAGTGAAAGACTTTGTGCTATATGGTGATGTGACGGGGGAAACGTATCCGGACGGCAGGCCCGTTAGACGTGATTGGGCAGCAGCCTATAACGGCACATCATGGGTAGTATACGGCCATACACCTGTGAAAGAGCCTCAAAAGGTCAACCGCACCATCAATATTGATACAGGCTGTGTGTTCGGGAATAAATTGACAGGCTTTCGCTTTCCGGAAATAGAAACCGTCTCCGTACCAAGCTCCCTTCCTTATGACGAATCAAGATTTCGTTCCATATAAAAAAGGAGAGAATCATTGATTCTCTCCTTTTATCAGTTCTTTCATATCTTGAGGCAGCGCGGCATGAAACGTCATGTTTTCCTGTGTCAGCGGATGGATAAATGACAGCTGCTCGCTGTGCAGAGCCTGGCGGCCAATGTTCCTTCTCGTACCGCCGTACAGTGTATCGCCGCACAGCGGGTGCCCAAGATAGCTCATATGAACACGAATTTGATGGGTCCGTCCAGTCTCAAGCTGCAATGTCACTGAGGTGATGTCATCATTTGCACATCTGACATCAAAGTGAGTAACCGCCTTTTGCCCGCCGGGTTTCACTATCCGTTCAATAATGCTTTCAGGATGCCTGCCAATCGGAGCATCGACTGTTCCTTCCGCCTGCGTCATCCGCCCGTGGACGACTGCTGCATACCGCCGTTTCACAAGTCCGTTTTTTTGCGCAGATGATAAAATAGAGTGGGCAAAGCGATGCTTGGCAATAAGCATGACACCTGATGTATCCCGGTCAAGCCGGGTGACAAGGTGAACCGTCGCCCGCACTCCGTTTATTTGATAATAATGGATAATTCCGTTCGCAATACTGCCGGAAGGATGCTCTCTCGAAGGGATTGACGATACATATGGCTGCTTGTTTATAACAAGCACATGTTCATCCTCATACAGAATATCAAGCGAAACAGGCTCAGCTAATAGCGTCTCGCTCACCTGCTCCTCAGGAAACTGAACGACAAGGACATCTCCTTCTCTCAAAACGTATTTGACCGTCACATGTTCGCCGTTAATAAGCAGGTCTCCCCCGCCAAACTTAATATCAGTCAGCAGACGTTTCGAAATGCCCAGCTCGCCAGCATATTCTTTTAGAGTCATCCCGTCTTCAGCGGAAGTCATGTTCTTTTTGATGAAAAAATGCTCCACGATATGTCCTCTTTCTATTCACCTTTTCCGATAAACGAATCCTGGACTCGTTTCCAAAATGGAAACGGCCGGAATCTCGCAAATCTCACATTTTCGGAAGCAACCTGGCAGCGGATCGACTTTACATCCTTATGAAGAAGGGTTAAATGGTCAATCGTCACTTGAAAGTCCACTTCGTTTCTTGGCTTAATCATGCAATCATGATGGGAAGGGAGAAGCAGCGGCGATCCGACCGTCCGGAATACACGGTTATTAATGGAAGCCATTTCCGCAAGCTGGATCGCTCTGATAGACGGATGGATAATCGCTCCGCCCAGCGCTTTATTGTAGGCTGTGCTGCCGGATGGTGTTGACAGGCAAAGGCCGTCGCCCCGGAAGGTTTCAAAAAGCTGCCCCTTGATTTCCACATCAGCCACAAGGCTTCCTTCTATGCTTTTAATCGTACATTCATTCAAGGCTAAATATCTTTCTTCCCGCTCGTTTTCGTGATAGGTCACAACCACTTCAAGAAGCGGATATTCGACTGTATGATAAGGCGTTTTCGCAATGGTGAGAACAAGTTTTTCAATTTCTTGAGGAACCCAGTCCGCATAAAAGCCCAAATGACCCGTGTGAACGCCGACAAATGCTGTTTTGTCCAAGCGGTCGCTGTATCTGTGAAAAGCGTACAAAAGCGTCCCGTCGCCTCCGACCGAAATGACGATTTCCGGTTCATTTTCATCCAGTTCCATATCAAAATCCAATAAATACGCCTGTATTTTGCTTTTCAGCGTATCAGAAACTTGATCTCCTTTTGATGATACGGCAAATTTCATGCTTTTCTTCCCCTTTACCTATTGTTACTCGTTTCCTTTTTTCTTTCGTGAAAAGGCAGCTTGAGCTTCCTGTACTTCACTCCTGATTTCCGACATCTCTTCATCAAGCCGGGACGCCGCTTCAGAAGCACGCTGAAGCCTTAATTTTACTTTTTCCGGAATGTTTCCGCTGTATTTATAATTCAATGAATGCTCAATGGTCGCCCAAAAATTCATCGCCAATGTGCGGATCTGTATTTCGACGAGAACATGCTTTTCACCGGACACGGTCTGTAAAGGATACATCACGACAAGGTGATATGACCGATATCCGCTCTCTTTATGTTCCGCAATATAATCCCTCTGATCCACAACGGTGAAATCTTTTCTGGCGAACAGCATGTCTTTTACGATTTGGATGTCATCGACAAATTGGCACATGATCCTAAGGCCTGCGATATCCTGCATGGTTTCAATTTCATGCAGCGGTATGCTCTTTTTCCTCGCTTTTTCAAGTATGCTCGCCACAGGTTTAACACGCCCGGTTACAAATTCGATCGGCGAATGTTCATCCTCGTATTCATATAGTGTGCGAATCCCTTTGAGCTTCACTTTCAACTCTTCGACAGCCTGGCGGTACGGCACTAAAAAACGCTCCCATTGTTTGTCATCCATCATCATACATCCCCCAATTCCGAACCAGTTTCTACAAAAACACCCTTTTTACTTTTTCTTCCATTTCTCCGTAGTTTGCATTATCTTTAATATTTTCTAAAAGATACTCAAGCTCCTCATGCAGGCCTGCCAGCTCAATGGTTTTGTCTCCTGCCTTTAAAACTACCGGGAGTCTTTTTGCATGAGCCTGTTTCAGTTCCGGCCATACATCTTCCTTTATCATGACATATTCAAAAGAATCAGCTAATTCAAGTATGTATACAAAAGCAAAGCGGTCAGAATCAACAAGCATTTGACCTGACGGCTTGCATTCCGCTTCAATTCCTGCTGTCTCACAGGCAAGGCGAAGCTGATCCGATAATGTTGCATTCAAGATTTCGATTCTGTTTTGCATAATGCTCTCCTTTTTTAAAAAAGTACAGATTCATTTTACCATATCAAGCCCGATATTGATAAACCTAACATCTAAAGAGATAATAGTAAAAATCAGATTTACAAGGCGGAAAGGAAGAACATCATGAGTCAAGAAATTGAAATTGAATTTAAAAACATGCTGACCAAACAAGAATTTGAAACGCTGACAGCGGCACTTCAGCTGACAGAAGAAGATTTTACAGAACAAAGCAATCATTATTTTGACACAGACAGCTTCGCGCTGAAACAAAAAAAAGCTGCACTTCGAATTCGCAGAAAAAACGGAGAGTATGTCCTGACATTAAAAGAACCGGCACATGTAGGACTGTTGGAAACACACCAGCGGCTTTCAGAGGTATCAGATCTTTCTTCATTTTCAGTTCCTGAAGGCCCTGTGATGGACCAGCTGCACAAACTTCATATAGATACAGATGCCATTCAATACTTTGGATCTTTAGCAACAAACCGCGCAGAAAAAGAAACAGAAAAAGGCTTAATAGTTTTAGACCACAGCCGATATTTAAATAAAGAGGACTATGAAATCGAATTTGAGGCGGCAGACTGGCATGAAGGCAAACGAGCTTTCGAAAAGCTGCTTCAGCAATTCCGCATTCCTCAGCGCGAAACCAAAAATAAAATTTTTCGTTTTTACGAAGAAAAACGAAAGTCTATATAAGGTGGAATGACATCGTGAATGTAACGAATTGGGCAGCTTTACTTCAGCTTCAGGCTTTACAGTCCATATCCAACGCCCGCAGCACAGGCACTCAAAATGATGCAGAAAGCCCGCTCTCCAGCTTCAGCTCTTTGCTCAGCCAATATACAAACGGACTGACGAATCAGCAACCAACAGCACCTTCTGCATCGTCAAGCCCGCTCAGCCTGCTGAACAGCGCTTCATCAACAGCGCCGTCACTGCTTTCAATTTATGGGCTTAACTCAAATATAAATAATGATTCAGGTTATATTACAAAACCGACACAAACCATCGAAACTGCTGCGTTAGATTCAGCTTCAAACAAATATGAAGCCAAACAGCTCAATTCGGGCGACTTTTCCATTGACAGTGCAATAAGAAAAGCGGCTGATAAATACGGCGTCGATGAAAAGCTAATCCGCGCTGTCATCAAACAGGAATCAGGCTTTAATGCAAAAGCGGTCAGCGGAGCAGGTGCGCTCGGCTTGATGCAGCTGATGCCATCAACAGCACGCTCACTTGGTGTTTCTAACCCGCTGGATCCCCAGCAAAATGTAGAAGGCGGAACGAAGTATTTAAAACAAATGCTGAACAAATACAACGGCAATGTATCTATGGCATTAGCGGCATACAATGCCGGACCAGGAAATGTTGATCGACACGGCGGCATTCCTCCTTTCAAGGAAACGCAAAACTATGTAAAAAGAATAACTTCAGCCTATTACGCGTAACCAGAGCGGCTCCTGCCCTCTGGTTTTTTTTGCGAGGTGAAATCTTACGCATTCCCGATTTTTATGTGATATGATATGAAATACGCCCGGCTTTCAAGCCGAAACTTGTCACCCATACGCATAAAAGGCAGTTTGTTTGTAGAAATGATGCCTTGTTGCTAAAATAAATCTAGATGAATGATTGAAATACAAAAAATTACTTTTCGCAATAGGATTTATGATTCCTATTAGCCATATTTAAAGGAGTAGTCAACATGGGACAATCGTTTAACGCACCTTATGAAGCGATTGGAGAGGAACTTCTATCGCAACTTGTTGATACTTTTTATGAGCGTGTCGCGTCTCATCCTTTGCTGAAGCCAATTTTTCCAAGCGATTTAACAGAAACCGCCAGGAAACAGAAGCAATTTTTGACTCAGTATTTAGGCGGGCCTCCGCTTTATACTGAGGAGCACGGCCACCCCATGCTCAGAGCAAGGCATCTTCCCTTTCCGATTACAAATGAGAGAGCTGATGCGTGGCTCAGCTGTATGAAGGACGCAATGGACCATGTAGGGCTGGAAGGCGATATTCGCGAGTTTTTGTTTGGCCGGCTGGAATTGACAGCAAGGCATATGGTGAATCAAACGGAAGCGGAGGATTGATCATCTTGACAAACTATCAGCATGAGCAATACTTCGCCCATTGCCACGGTCATCCAAAAAAACCGCTTGAAATCTACATGTTTGTAGACCCATTATGTCCTGAATGCTGGTCCTTAGAACCCGTAATTAAAAAGCTGAAAATCAAATACGGACGGTTTTTCACCTTACGTCTTATAGCTTCCGCGAGTCTTACCGCATTAAATAAGAAGCGGAAAAAGCATCTCCTCGCAGAAGCATGGGAAAAGATTGCAAGCCGCTCCGGCATGTCATGTGACGGCAATGTCTGGCTCGAGCAAGATCAGCCGCTTTCATCTCCTTACATGGCTGCTCTCGCTTTTAAAGCAGCCGAACTGCAAGGAAGAAAAGTCGGCATGCGATTTCTCAGAAATATGCAGGAGAGCCTGTTTGTTTCAAAGAAAAATATTACGGACGAAAATGTGCTGTTGGAAATCGCAGAAAAAACAAATCTCGATCTTGAAGAATTCAAAAATGATCTGCATTCCCAAAGCGCGGTCAAGGCGCTTCAATGTGACATGAGGATTGCTGCTGAGATGGATGTTTCCGTCAATCCAACGCTGACGTTTTTTAACACGCAGCACGAGGACGAGGGACTTAAAGTACCAGGCAGCTATTCATATGATGTATATGAAGAAATCTTATTTGAGATGCTTGGCGACGAGCCAAAGCCATCGGAAACACCGCCGCTGGAATGTTTTATTGAGTATTTCCGTTTCGTTGCCTCCAAAGAAATTGCTCTTGTATATGATCTGAGCCTTGAAGAGGTTGAAAAAGAAATGAAAAAATTGGCGTTTGCTAAAAAGGTTGCCAAAGTGGAAGCCAAGCACGGAATGTTTTGGAAATCTCTCAGCACTCATTCTGATGAATATCAATCATGTGAAAAATAGCCGCAGGCGTGCATATGCTTGAGGCTGTTTTTTTGCACTAGAACAGAACATACGTTCCGGTTTCAGCACTAAAGAAACCGCGCCGGGATAAGCGCGGTTTCATATGTCTTAACGACAACAAAGGGGATGGGAGAAATTTTTCACGGTCAAACAAAGGGGTAATGTTTGTTTGTGATCAATTTCACATCCTTATGATAACAAAAGTTGTCGACTTTTGACAACCTATACGCTTAATGTTCATACTTTTGTCACAAAACATAACGACAGACATTCTTTCATATCTTTATAAGGTATAAAGACGGGGAGGATTGCCATGATGTATACTGTGATCTCAATTGTGTGTATTGCCGTTTTTTTCTGTTTGAATATATTAGGCATGATGCATATGCTGCCGCTTTATATTACCTCTCCTCTGCTGTTTCTGTCTATTTTATTTACCCTATACCGCCTGAATCACCGCAAAACCTTTAAAGGATTTTAAAAAGCCTGTGCAAATGACGCACAGGCTTTTTTTTTAGGACTGCTTGACTTTCATCAGCAGTTCTTCCATTTCATCAAGTTTTTCTTCAAACATTTTGCACGCAGCTTCGATTGGCTCTGGTGACGTCATATCAACGCCCGCTTTTTTCAGGACATCAATCGGATATTGTGAGCTTCCCGCTTTCAGGAAGTCAATATAACGGTCAACCGCCGGCTTTCCTTCTTTCAGAATTTGGCTGCTTAACGCTTGGGCAGCACTGTACCCTGTCGCATACTGATACACATAGTAATTGTAATAGAAGTGCGGAATACGGGACCACTCAAGGCCAATTTCCTTATCAATCACCATGCCGTCTCCGAAATACTTTTTATTCAGGTCATAATAGACATTTGTCAGAAGCTCTGGTGTAAGCGGCTCCCCTTCTTGCGCCTTTGTATGGATCAGATGTTCAAATTCGGCGAACATCGTTTGTCTAAAGACCGTTCCTCTGAAGCCTTCAAGCATATGGTTGAGAATATACAGCCGCTGTTTTTCATCATCTAAATTGTTCAGCAGGTATTCACCAAGAAGCGCTTCATTTGTCGTAGACGCGACTTCTGCGACAAAAATGCTGTAGTTGCCGTATGGGTATGGCTGGTGCTTTCTCGTATAATAGCTGTGTACGGAATGCCCAAACTCATGCACGAGCGTAAAGAGATTATTGACGTTATCATGCCAGTTCATCAAGATATACGGATTCGTGCCGTAAGCTCCTGATGAATAAGCGCCATTGCGTTTCCCTTTATTTTCGTAAACGTCGACCCAGCGGTTTTCCAGCCCTTCTTTTAAGATAGAAGCGTATTCTTTCCCTAAAGGCGCCAGACCTTTCAGCATGTAATCTTTAGCTTCCTCGTACGTAACTTTCATCCCCGCATCCTTCACAAGCGGTGTATACAGATCATAAATATGCACTTCATCAAGCTCAAGCACTTTCTTTCTCAACGCGATATAGCGATGCAGAAGCGGCAGATGCTTATTAATCGTTTTGACGAGGTTGTCGTATACTTCCTCGGGAATGCTGTTGTTAGAAAGCGCCGCTTCTCGCGCTGACTTGTATTTTTTCACTCTCGCATAGAAGTTGTCCTTTTTCACAGTGCCGCTTAGTGTGGTGGCCATTGTGTTTTTATATTGTCCGTACGTTTTATATACTTCGTCAAAGGCATTTTTGCGGACTTCACGGTTTTCACTTTCTAAGAAGTTAATAAAGTTTCCGTGAGTGATCTGTTTATTATTTCCTTCTTCATCTTTAATGGACGGGAAAGTAATTTCGGCGTTATTTAAAACGCTGAACGTATTGGAAGGTGACCCTAGCACCTCAGAAGCTTCAGCAAGCAGCGCTTCTTCCTTTTCGCTCAGTACGTGAGGGCGTTCCTTTGTAATCTCCTCAATCGCATGGGAATACAATTTCAGTTCTTCTTTTTCAAGAATAAACTGCTGGAGCTTGTCTTCTTCTATAGATAAAATCTCCGGAACCAAATAAGCTGTCGCGCTAGCAGCCTGTGTATACAGGTTTCCCGCCTTGTCATTCAGCCCCTGGTAAAAGGAGTTTCCGGTATCTTGGTCAGAGCGCATATGGGCATATGCGTACAGCCTGCCCAGCCGTTCCATCACTTTATCTTGATACGTAAGTGCCTCGTATAAATGATCGGCTGAATCTGCCAGCTTTCCTTTATACTCAGATAGATTAGGAATTAATTCCTTTACAGCTTGAAATTCTTTATTCCAGGCCTCATCATTAGGAAAAATATCCTCAAGTCTCCATGTGTCTTCTGCCTTTACTTCACTTCTGTCAGGCAGTTGGTTTGCTTTTTTTTCCTCAGCCATGGTGATCCCCCTCGTTTTCTTTAATTCAAGCCAATTGAAAAAACCGCTGTTTCTCAATAAACTTGTGTTGTGAATATCTTCCGGTTTTTCACTGCCTTTTGTCAAATCATATGCAGCGATGAAGAGAACGAATGCCAAAAAAACAGCAAAAACACGAAAAACCTTTCCTTTTATGCCTCTCACAGCCAGCCCACCACCTTTGTCTTAGGGTGAGCCAAATGAGACAAACTCATTCTATAAAACAGCTGCGGTCTCTTTCTAAGAGATCCTGTAATGAGTATATGTCCTTTGCGCACTGACACAGCACATATACTTCTTTCTGAGTCTCCCTTAAAAATCCCTTCTTGCACAAAAAATCAATGTATTGTTTCACCGCTTCTGAAAGACATTTTTCGCTGTATTCATATCTGAGTGAAATGTTCTTTTTATGAATGTGCAGTTTGCACTGCTGTAAAACAGCGGAAAAGCGAATTGGCGCACGTTTGTATCCAATATCCGTCATAAACAGATAAAGATATCCCTGCCACACAAAAACCGGACTTTTAAAAACAGCTCCTTTTGTAATAGGAATAAACACTTCAGTCGGAAGAAATGAAAGAGATGTCTGCCTTTTTTGATAAAACAGCTGCCTTAGGCGATTTGACTCCTTAGAAATAAATCGATGGGGTTTATTCCGAAAACGCATTACGGCTTTCATCCAATTGTCGTAACGCAATGAGGGCTTTGGCGCAGTAAAAAAAATCTCTTTTGCATCTGCCTGGTGAAGAGGAATCGTTTGAACGGAGCAAAAAGAATGGTTTGTGTGAAACGGAATAATAAAGCTAATCCGTTGAAATAGCCGTTTTTCCGGGCAATAACAGACCAGCTCCTTGTTCGGACTCGCATTGATAAATTGCCAATGAAAAGCAGAAAGCTGATAAAAAGATGGAGCAGGGCATTTTAAGCGGCTATGTCCCATAACCCACTGCGGGAGGATTCCTGCTTGTTTGAAGCCTGCTGTCCGCTTCAGAAAGCGATCTGGAGCAAGAGTTGCACATTGATATTCAACAGCAAGCATGTGTCCCTTGATCTTTGCCATAATATCAGGTCTTTGTTTGATGCTTTTAATGAATGGTTCTAATAGCGGGGACGCCTGTTGCGTTTTCAGCCATACATACAGCTGTCTTTTTCCTTCTAAGTGGTAGGCGCTTTCCGGCTCTATGTCTATTGAACAGGACTTGTTCTGTTTATGGGCAAAATGCGGCGCTTTTTGGTGCCCAAGCTTTACGGCAAGCTCACCTCCGCACACTGGGCAGAAGAACCTTTTCTGTTTTATTTTTCGGCTTTGCCGAGCGCCTAGAAGGTGAAACATTCGGCCGTCTTCAGTCACAGCACTAAACAATTGTCATCTCTCCTTTCCGGATGAGATATACTTTCTGGAAAAGAGGATCAACTCCTGTTTGCCGTAGTTTTCAGCATGTCCGCGGGTTTCTAATTTCACATCACAAAAACAGCATTTCATTGCACAAAAAAAACCGATTTCCGGAAAGAAATCGGTTTGTTATGATGCAAAGTGTTTTTTTATTGTTTCTAGAGCATGCTCTGAAATAATCAGCTTGCCGTACTCTTCAAGACGGTGTATGCTGATTGAGGATTCATCTGCGTACTCCAACAGGATGCTTAGCTGATTTTCAACCTCTTCATCAATCATATCGCAAAAATCCACATATAAATAATATCGGTTCTCAAACGAATATAAAGTCGTTTTACTTCCGTTAACGTTCAATTTAGATAGAGAAATAACATCCTCAAAATCGTCAAACCGCAAGACAAATTGAAGCTGTTGCTCCTTCTCTTCCTGATTGACATCTTGCTCTTCCTTCTGGAAATCATCCAGTAAGGCGTTAAGATCCTCAGATGCTGGTTCTTGCTTTTTATCCTCAGGAATCGGCAGTTCGAGCTTTTGTCCGTCTTTGGAAAGCTGGGCTTTTGTGACGATGATTTCTAATCCTTTGTCAAGCGCCTGAACTTGAATCCAGAGAGGGCCTTCCACAGCGAATTCCTCTTCCTCATGAACTTCATCCATGACTTCCCAGAACAGTTCTTCACTGCGCTCACGGTTATACCAAATTTCTTCTCTGTCAAAACCGCGATCTTCAATATCTCCGTAAGACATATAAAATTTTACTGTATGCTCGTTAATTCTTTCAATTTCCATTTGCCAACCTTCCCTTCTATATAAGATGTTGAAGGGACATCTAAGCTCCCGATTAATAGTACTTTACTACACTTTACCCATTCCGTCCACATCTTAACCTTGATGCAAGGCCAGTGTGAATTCCTTTGTATTTCTATTTTATGATAAAACAGTCACAAAAGAAATAAAAACGCATCTTTGCTAAAAAAACGGCAGATATACGGCTCATATCATAAAATGCGACTTGTCTCATATAGTAGGAGTACAAGCGATGGAACGAAAGTGAGGTGCCGATTCATGGAGCATGACTATCTGATTTCTCTGCTTGTGATTGTAGGGATCGACCTGATCCTTGGCGGAGATAATGCGATCGTTATCGCCATGGCGAGCAGAAATTTGCCGGACAAGCAAAGACAGCAAGCCATTATTCTCGGAACATTTATCGCCGTTGCCATGAGAATCGGATTAACAAGTGCAGCGGTATATCTTTTGAATATTCCGTTCTTGCAGTGTGTCGGAGGAATTTTCTTGCTGTATTTAGGATATCAGCTGCTGATTGAAAAAAAAGACACACAGCACATTAAAAGCAGCACCTCTCTATGGCGAGCAGTAAGAACGATCGTGCTCGCAGATCTCTTTATGTCACTGGACAATGTCATAGCCGTTGCAGGTGCGTCACACGGTGAGTTTTCACTTGTGATCATAGGTTTATGCGTATCGGTGCCGGTTATTATTTGGGGCAGCAAGCTCATCCATATTGCACTTGAGAAAATACCCCTCCTGATCTATGCGGGAAGCGGGCTGCTTGCTTATACAGGCGGAGAAATGATTGTGAGAGATAAAAAGCTGTCCTTTTTTATGGCACAGCACAGCGCAGTGGAAACACTCCTCCCCATTTTAACGGTGGCATTTGTCATCCTTGCGAGCATTTATTATCAGCAGGTTGAGAAGAAATGAAAAAAGAAGGCTGAGTCATCAGCCTTCTTTTAATAATACGATCTATCTATTAGTTTGCCAAACGCTGTGCTTCTCTTAATTGGAAAGAGCGGACTTTTCTTGGCAGGAAACGTCTGATTTCGTCTTCGTTGTATCCGACCTGCAAACGTTTTTCGTCGATGATGATCGGACGGCGAAGCAAACCCGGGTGCTCATTGATCAAGCTGTACAAATCTTGCAATGGCATAGATTCAACGTTCACATTCAGTTTTTGGAATACTTTTGAACGAGTTGAGATAATTTCATCTGTTCCGTCTTCAGTCATTCGAAGAATTTGTTTGATTTCATCAATTGATAAAGGTTCAGAGAAAATGTTTCTTTCTTCAAATGGAATCTCGTGCTCCTCGAGCCACGCTCTCGCTTTTCTGCATGAAGTACAGCTTGGTGATGTGTATAGTGTAACCATTCATCTTCACTCCTCTAATTAGTAGGATGAACATCTATTTTATTCTTAAATTGAAATAACTCTAAAAAAGGAATCTTTACAGGTATTATACTATAAAAAAGTAAGTATGAACAGTGTCCTAAGAAAAAAATGTGTCAATCCAGCAAATTTTAATGTTATGTTGTCATTCTCAATTAGTTTAACTGATCGAAAATATTTTTTTGTTTTTCTTCATCAATAAGTTTCAGGACCTCGTCTGTTTTTTCGTACGATTCCCCATACCATTTTTCATCTTTATAAGTATGAATGTTTTCATATGTCTGTTTCATGGCTTCAAAAATTTCTTCTTCTGATTCTGTTTTTGGTGACCAGTACAGAATCTCCATCTTGCTTACTTCATTCGTAGCTAATGACCGGCGCCGGTACCCAATTGACTGAGCATGCTTGAAATGCTCTCTTTGATAAAATCTCAGGCGATTTTCTGTATCAGTATCATCTTCATCCACAGGCTCCACCTCGAGCAATATCGGCTTATTTTTCTTTTTCAGCTTCGCGATCAATTTGCCGCCAAGCCCCTGCCCTCTTGCATCCTTAGACACATACAGATAATCAACAAAGATAAATGAATCGAATTCCGCAAACATTAAGATATGGTGTTTGCCTTCATCTTTATGATAAATATCGCTTCGCTCTTTCATAAGAGCTTCCATATGCGCTTTTGATTTCATTTCTTCAATTGGAAAGTACTCGCTAAGCTTTTCATACCAGTTCATTGATTTGCTCCTTATGAGTTCATTGTCTTCATACCTTTTAGATATACCCCATTTCTTCTTGTTTAAACAGCTTTACATCTATTAAGACGTACGAACTTCCGTCCTGGTTTCATTTTTTTAGCAAAAATCGAAGCCGGAAGCTCCATTCATGTTGAAATGTTATATCGCAAGCTTTCATGAAATACCGCCTTCCCGCTTGTAATGAAGCAAGCGGGGCTGCGCCAGCGCAATAAAAAACGTCATGATATATAATGCAGCGGCCGCAATAAAAGCTGTTTTCGCTCCAGCCGCATCAGCTACGAGCCCCATGATGGAGTAAGTAACGCCTGACCATGGAGTTAAAATTGCATTTTTGGCAGCCATAATCCCAATGCGCTTCTGCTCAGGAATGACCTCCTGCAGCATTGTTTCCTGGCAAATATCACGCACCTGATAAAAGGGACCCATGAATGCGCAAGCCAGCGCGCATAAAAAAGGGATTGGAGAAAAAGAAAACAAAAGGGTCAGTATCGACATCACAAGTGAGCTGAACATAATCGAATAGCCCATGTTTCGCTCAAAAATAGCAGAAAAACGAATAGCAATCACACTGCCGGCGATAGCACCTATAAAATAAGAAGCGTTAAACACCCCCCACCATACCTCCGTTGCATGCAAAACAGCTGCAGTAAACGCGAGAAGGATCGCAGAAGACCAAACAGAACCTGCCAAAGCCTCTATCATGTCCATCATCGTAATATCCTTTACAACAGGAAGGATCATTAAATCCTTCCATATACTTCTGGCAGATTGTGTTTCAGCTGTTCCTTCAGCCCTTTTTTCATTTACATGAAGCCCACTGATGGAGACTCCTGAAAGAACAAACAGACAAATGGCTGCACCGACAACGACTTCAAAAGGTACAGCATACGTCAGAAGGCCTCCAAGACCCCAACCCGCCGTTAGAAACAATTGATTTGAGAGGGAAATCACGCCATTCACTTTCACATATCGCTCTTTTGAAACGATAGTCGGCAGCAGCGCAAATCTTGCTGGCTGAAAAAACGCGCCTGCAAAAGAAAAACAGAATACAAACAATAGCGTGGCCCAAAAGAAAATCTGTCCATGATGACTGACGCCAAAAGCCATTAATATCGTAAAGACCGCCCTCAGAAGATTTGTGAACACAAGCACCTTTTTAAAACCAAGCTTGTGAAGCACAGGGGAAATACAAAAGCTTGCTGCTATACTCGCAAACGACATGAATGATAGAACAAGACTCGCCAAAAAGACGGAGTCTGTCATTTGATAGACTCGGACCATTAAAACGATTGTGACAAGGACTCCTGCTAAAGATTGAAGAGATTGAGACAGCAGAAGCGCAATAATATTTTTGTTATGCAGATATTGAATGGTCTTTCGCCTCCGCTTATTCCTCTACTTGAAATATTATTATTCTGAATTTCTATAATGACGTAAAAAAATCCTTCAAGAGATTTCTCTTGAAGGATTCATGTCATGAGTATGCTTTAAACTCTGCCTCCGTGCACATCACAAAATGCCCCGGTGTGACTTCACGGAATTCCATCGTTTCCCCATCTTTCAGCTGATGAACAGACGGATCATATTTCTTACGGACGCGATTTCTCTCATAGTCCGGATCTGGAAGCGGAATTGCTGAAAGCAATGATTTTGTATATGGATGAAGCGGATTCTCATAAAGCTCATCTGCCGGCGCAAGCTCAACCAATTTCCCGAAATACATGACGCCAATGCGGTCGCTGATGTATTTAACCATTGATAAATCGTGAGCAATAAACAAGTATGTGAGTCCTTTTTCTTTTTGCAGTTCTTTCATTAAATTCACGACCTGCGCTTGAATAGATACATCCAAAGCGGAAATTGGCTCATCGGCGATAATAAATTCTGGATCAACAGCAAGAGCTCTGGCAATTCCAATTCTTTGGCGCTGACCGCCGGAAAATTCATGAGGATAGCGGTTTGCATGCTCCTTGTTTAAACCGACTGTTTCCAATAGCTCATGGACCCGCCGTATCCGCTCTTTTTTAGTTTTTGCCAGCTTATGAATATCAAGGCCTTCAGCAATAATATCACCAACTGTCATTCTAGGATTCAAGGATGCATAAGGGTCTTGGAAAATCATCTGCATCTTGCGGTTGAACTCCAGCAGCTGTTTCCGAGATTTTTTCCCGTGTACATTTTCGCCGTTAAACAGCACTTCACCATCAGTCGCTTCGTACAGCCGAATAATGCTTCGGCCTGTTGTCGATTTACCGCAGCCGGATTCACCAACCAGCCCTAATGTTTCGCCTTTATAGATATCAAATGATAAACCGTCTACAGCCTTCACTGTTCCTTTCGGTGTGACAAAGTGCTGTTTTAAATGTTTGATTTCTAATAGTTTTTCAGCCAATTCATTCACCTTCTCTCACTAAGACAGGTTTTTCATACGTATTTGCCAGTTTGCGCATTTTCGCTTTTACCGCTTCAGGCGGCTCTACTTTTGGCGCGTCCGGATGAAGCAGCCACGATTTGACATAATGAGTATCAGATACCTTAAACATGGGCGGCTCCTGCTCAAAATCGATTTTCATCGCATAAGAGCTCCGCAACGCAAAAGCATCTCCTTTTGGCGGATTCGTCAAATCAGGCGGCGTGCCAGGAATCGCAGTCAGCTGTTCCCCTCCCGAACTTTTCAATGTCGGCATGGATGCAAGCAGCCCCCACGTATACGGATGTCTCGGGTCGTAGAAAATCTCGTCTACCGTACCGGTTTCTACAACCTGTCCCGCGTACATGACAGCGACCCGGTCAGCAACATTTGCCACAACACCAAGATCGTGTGTGATAAAGATGATGGATGTCTCAATTTTCTTTTGTAAATCCTTCATTAATTCAAGGATTTGCGCTTGAATCGTTACATCAAGAGCAGTCGTCGGTTCATCGGCGATGAGAAGCTTCGGATTCGCCGCTAGTGCCATCGCAATGACAACCCGCTGTCTCATCCCGCCTGAAAACTCATGAGGAAATTGATTGACCCGTTTTTCCGGCATCGGGATTCCGACTAAATCCAGCAATTCAACAGCACGTTTTTTCGCTGCTTCCTTTGAAATCTTTTCGTGTTTAAACAGCACTTCCGTAATTTGTTTTCCGACCTTCATCGTCGGATTTAAAGAGGTCATCGGATCCTGGAATATCATCCCGATCTCTTTTCCCCGGACATTTTGCATTTCTTTTTCAGACAGCGGCACCAGATCCTTGCCGTCAAACAAGATCTCACCACGCTTAAAATAACCTGGAGGCATTGGAATCAGCTTCATAATCGCTTGAGAGGTTACACTTTTTCCCGAACCTGATTCTCCAACGATAGCCAGCGTTTCTCCTTTATCCAGATGGAAATTCACTCCGCGGATTGCCTGAACCTCTCCGCCATATGTTTTAAATGAAATCGCTAAATCTTTTACTTCTAATAGGCGTGTCACCCGTATCACTCCCTTATTTACGTAACTTAGGATCCAATGCGTCTCTTAATCCGTCGCCGACAACGTTAAAACCAAACATCGTAATACAGATGAAACCGGCCGGGAAGAATAAACGCCACGGATAGTAGGTCAATGCAGGCAGTCCGTCAGAAGCCATCGTTCCCCAGCTTGCAAGCGGAGCCGGAACACCAAGTCCCAAATAACTTAAAAAAGCTTCTGTAAAAATCGCAGTCGGCACTGTCAATGTCATTGTGACCAAAATGGAGCCCATTGCGTTTGGCACGATATGTTTAAACAGCAGACGGGAAGTTTTTGCACCAAGCGTCTGTGAAGCAAGCACATATTCCTGATTCTTCAGCTGCAGCACTTGTCCCCGCACGATTCTGGCCATATTAATCCAGCCCGTTATCGTCATGGCAATAATAATCGTAAAGAGCCCTTTCGGAAGAACAACCATCAGTAAGATAACCATTAATAATGAAGGAACTGCCCAAAGGATATCGGCGATACGCATCATAATTTCATCCGTTCTGCCTCCGCGGAACCCTGAAATGCTTCCCCAAATTACGCCGATCAGCAAATCAAGAACAGCGGCCGCGACACCGATAAAGATTGAGATTCGCGCGCCTACCCATGTACGGACGAAAATGTCCCGTCCCAGATCATCTGTTCCGAACCAGTGATCTTTGGAAGGCGCCTTATCCGCATTTAAGAGATTAGTAGTCGAATAATCATATTTCGAGAAGAGCGGTGCTAAAATCGCCATAAGGATAATCAGTACAATAATCACAAGCCCGACCATTGCAAGCTTATTGCTGCGGAAGCGAAGTATCGCATCTTTCCAGAGGGAAAGGCTTTTTTTACTTATTTTCTCTGCATCACCGGCATTTGCTGCGGCTGGTTCAAACATATTTTTCGGAATGTTCTGCATGGCCTAGGCTCCTTTCTTTGCTTTGGAAAGCTTGATTCTCGGATCAATAATACCGTATAGCACGTCTACGATTAATACACATAATAAAAGGATGACACTGAAGAATACCGTTACACCCATAATGACTGTATAATCACGGTTTGTAATACTGTTTACGAAGTGTGCGCCAAGTCCCGGAATCCCAAAAATGGTTTCTATAATGAAGCTGCCCGTTAAGACTTGCGCGGCCATCGGTCCCATGTATGTAACAACTGGCAAAAGCGCGTTTCGGATGGCGTGCCGCACTGTAACGGCCGGACGGGACAGACCTTTTGCTTTCGCTGTGCGAATATAATCACTGTTCAACACTTCGATCATGCTTGAACGGGAAAGCCTGGCAATAAACGCCATCGGCATGGAAGCAAGTGCGATTGAAGGCAAAAAGGTGTATGCCCAGGAGTCCCACCCCGCGACTGGAAACAGACTAAGCTTCATGGAGAACACATATTGCAGAACAGCCGCCATGATAAAGCTCGGCACTGAAATACCAAAGATGGTTAAAATCGCAACGGTATAATCCTGCCACTTATTGTGGTAAAGGGCTGCAATGACCCCAAACAATACACCTAATGCTAAAGCGAGGAGAATAGCTTCTGCTCCAAGAGTGAATGAAACGGGGAATCCCGAATTGATCAGGTCGTTAACACTCTGACCTTTATATTTAAATGACGGTCCGAAATCCCACATTGCAACTGATTTCAAATAACTTACATATTGTACAAACAGCGGCTTGTCCAAGCCATAGTGTTCATTTAAGTTTGCTTCAATTTCAGGCGGAAGCTTTTTCTCATCCGAAAATGGCCCGCCCGGTGCTGCCTGCATTAAGAAAAAAGTCACGGTTACAATGACAAATAGAGTGATAACCATGTAGATTAAACGTCTTCCGATATATTTCAGCAAGGGGAAACACCTCCATTGTTTTTACATGATCAGTAAGAAAGGTATATGGGGAATAGGCCCCATATACCTTGAGGTTTTTTGTTTTCACATAGACTTATTGAAAGTACGCGTTTCTGAAATAAATTTCGCCGGTTCCAGTAACGATGGTTCCTTTCAGATTTTCGTCCTGCACCCAAGGGATCGTATAAAAATAGATTGGTGCAACAGGCATATCATCCATAAATACCTTCTCTGCTTTCTTAAGCAGTTCGATACGTTTGTTACTGTCTGTTTCAGTTTGGGACTCATTCAATAGCTTTTTAAATTCAGCGCTTTCCCAGCCAGTATCATTATTTCCGCCGTCTTTATCCTTGAACAATTCAAGGAAGGTGCTCGGATCATTATAGTCGGCAAGCCAGCCCATACGTCCCACTTGATAGTCGAGGCTGTGGAGTTTGTCGATATAGACATTCCATTCGGAATTATCAAGCTCAACATTTACGCCAAGATCTTTTTTCCACATTTCCTGAACAGCTTGTGCAAGTTTCGCATGCGCTTCATCCGTATTATAAGACAATTTAATTGCCGGAAGATCGGAAGCTTTGCTCAGCCCTAACTCCTTAAGACCTTTTTTCAAATATTCTTTCGCCGTTTTCACATCGTTATCGTCAAAATAACCTTTTTTATTATCTTCGAATCCCTTCATTGACGGTGGAACAGCGGCCATAGCAGGAATTTGCTCGCCCTGTGTCACGTTTTTCACGATAGATTGACGATTAATTGAATAGGCCAGCGCCTTACGGATGTTTACATTATCTAGCGGCTTTGCCGTCGTGTTAAATTTGTACCAATAAACACCAGCAATCGCTTCAACGTGTAAGGAATCATCTTTCTTCAAAGTTGGCAGCGATTCAGTCGGAAGCTGACCAAGCGGCATCCCTGCCCAATCAAGCTCACCAGCTTGGAATTTCTTAAGCTCAGTATTGTTATTGTTGATCATGACCATTTTGATATTTTTCAGCTTAACCTTGTCTTTGTCCCAATATTGATCATTTTTTTCAAGCGCAATAGATCCGCTGTGTTTCCAAGATGTCATTTTAAATGGTCCGTTGGAAACGTAATCTTTGCCCGCATTGGTATACCATTTTTCATTTTTCTCAGCAACCTTTTTGTTGACCGGCATATAAGTATAAAACGAAGTCAATTGAGTAAAAAACGGTGTCGGATGGTTCAATTCAACTTTTAACGTTTTATCGTTAACCGCTTTTACAGCTACATCATTTAAGCTTCCTTTTCCTGTGTTTGCTGCTTCCGCACCTTTGATGTAATACAGCTCATAGGCATACTGCGACTCATTAGCAGGATCAAGAGCCCATTTCCAGGCATATTCAAAATCTTGTGCTGTTACAGGGTCGCCGTTTGACCATTTTGCGCCATCACGAATTGTAAATGTATATGTCTTTCCATCTTTGCTCGTTTCAATTTTAGAAGCTGCGCCTTCTTCAGGCTCACCATCTGCATTAATGCGTGTCAATCCTTCAAAAGTCTGACGGATAACACCCCCTGATACTGAATCTTTTGCCAATCCCGGATGTAAAGAATACGGCTCAGTTTTGATATTAATATCAAGTGTCGTCTTTCCTTTACTGTCCTTTTTCCCTTCACCGTTTGATCCGCCGCTGCCGCCAAAGCCGCAGGCGCTCAGCACAAGAGTGAAAATGAGTATCAACGTGACAATCGACCAACGTTTTTTCATATTCGCAAACCCCCTAATCATAATTTTCAGCTCCTCACGGCCAAATCATCAGAAATATCAGACAAATGAACCTAAGTTTCCATAACTTTTACTCTGTTCCGTCTTTTCTGATTATTTTTGTAAAAAAGCTGTAACACTAGAGTGAACAAGTTCATTATAATGAAACAAATAATTTATTGCAATATTATTTTTTCAATTTAAAATATTTGAACTTCGTTAGTTTTTCTACCATGAACATAATATCCTTCTATCGTTTAAAGCGGAAATTCGTTGAAAACGATTTTAGGAGTTTTTTATCCATTTTGCTTTTTACATATAATATCTAGCTGTTTTCACCGCTGAGAGCAGCTATCATTTAGAGGTTTTAATAGTACCCGCAGTATTTCTATCATTACAATGTTACCGGAAAAAAGAGTGTTTTTTCATGATGACAATTGGTTATAATTGATTTATAATGAAGCAATCAAAAGAAAAGCCTGCTATGAAAAAGAGTAGTACACGTTTCACCCGTTTGAAGAGAGTCTGCGGTGCTGGGAGCAGATAACGGGCAATGTGGAATGGACTTTGGAGCAGCTGACCGAAACCGCAAAAGTAGGCTCAGCCGGAGCAGTCTCCGTTACAAACGTTAGAGTGATTCCATTTTAATGGAATAATCAGGGTGGTACCACGGTTCATTCGTCCCTTTTTACAGGGGAAGAATGAGCCTTTTTATTATGTTTTCAGAAATGAGGTTGATGTTTTTATGGAGAAAACGATTTTTTCAGGTATTCAGCCGAGCGGCTCCGTTACGCTCGGCAACTATATCGGCGCAATGAAGCAGTTTGTCGAACTGCAGCATGATTATAACAGCTATTTTTGCATCGTCGATCAGCATGCGATAACCGTACCTCAAGACAGGCTGCAGCTAAGAAAGAATATTCGCAGTTTGGCGGCGCTTTACTTAGCGATCGGTCTTGATCCTGAAAAAGCAACATTATTTATTCAGTCAGAGGTTCCCGCACATGCGCAGGCTGGCTGGATGATGCAGTGTGTCGCGTATATTGGTGAGCTTGAACGAATGACTCAATTTAAGGACAAGTCTAAAGGCAACGAAGCTGTCGTCTCCGGCCTGTTAACATATCCGCCGCTGATGGCCGCTGATATTCTGCTATATGGAACAGACCTTGTGCCTGTCGGTGAGGATCAAAAGCAGCACCTTGAGCTGACGCGAAATCTTGCCGAACGCTTCAACAAAAAATACAACGACATTTTTACAGTTCCAGAAGTGAAAATCCCTAAAGTCGGCGCGCGCATCATGTCTTTGAATGACCCGCTGAAGAAAATGAGCAAATCCGATCCGAACCAGAAGTCGTATATTACATTGCTGGATGAGCCAAAGCTTCTTGAAAAGAAAATCAAAAGCGCTGTGACAGATTCTGAAGGCATTGTGAAGTTTGATAAAGAAAACAAACCGGGCGTTTCCAATCTTCTTACGATTTATTCAATCCTCGGCAATACGACAATTGAAGAGCTTGAAGCAAAGTATGAAGGGAAAGGCTACGGCGAGTTCAAAGGTGATTTGGCAGAGGTTGTGGTCAACGCATTAAAACCGATTCAAGACCGCTATCATGAACTGATTGAATCTGATGAATTAGATCGGATTCTCGATGATGGCGCGGAACGGGCGAACCGGACAGCAAACAAAATGCTGAAAAAAATGGAGAATGCCATGGGTCTTGGCCGAAAAAGACGCTGATCAAAAAACCGCTCTTTGAAAGAGCGGTTTTTTTCAATTCACCTTTGATTCATTTTCCAATTCCCACAGTTTTTCGAAGAAAGGCTGTCCTTTTATCAAGTTTTCACAAAAAGTCAAATGCTTGTCTGACCAGCCTTCAATGGTTTCGTTATACAGCATGTCCCAAATCTCTTCAAAGCTCATTCGTTTGATTTGTTCATACATATGCGGATTCCACTCTGTGTACCAGTAGCCGATTTCGGCACGGTTTTTCAATCCCTTTAATTGATCAAGCGCCATAAACATCAGCTGCTTGATTTGCCGTTCTTTTCTCGTCAGTCCTCTGACATGCTCTGGCGCTAATGATAAAATATGATATTCTTTTGAGGATTCCAGCTTTTTTGGCTCAAATTCATATGTTTCAGGCTCTACATCTTTTACCATTTCATAAACAAGCTGTTCCTGTCTTGGAATGAGACGGCTTTTTCTGACAGGGATTGTGTATCCGATTGTATCGACAGCCAAAATGCCGATTCCGTCTGTTACGACAAAACAATACTCAAGCTTTGTCCGCTCATGATTTTTCCGTATATACGATTTCTGATGTACGTCTTCAAGCAAACCTTTCGGCAGCTCAGATAAATCATTTTCTATGTAATGAAACAATATTGACGGCACCCTTAATAGCGGCACCTGATCCAAAAGCTCAACCGTATCTTCCTTGCGCCATTCATGAAAGTGACATACATTGTAGCCATTTTCTTCCCCTTCAAACCAATTAACCCACACATCATGAAGAAATAACATCTCTAACCCCTCACTTTTATAAAAACTGTTGTCCACAGTATAGGCAAGGGACAGAGAAATTATTCCAAAGAGTTTGAGGAAATCTGGCATCACTGGAATGATCTTAACATCACAAGGAGCAGACCGATTTGTATATTTTCTAACAAAGAGAGACCTATTTTTCTTCTTTTTCCGTTATATTTTATAACAAATATTATTTTCATTTTTATTTAATATGTTTCGGATCAAGCGCATCCCGCAGACCATCACCAACAAAGTTGAAACATAAAACGGTCATTAAAATAAATAGCCCGGGAAATAATGGGTACCACCATGCTTGAATCATTACTGTGAAATTCTGTGCGTCTTGAAGCATGTTTCCCCAGCTTGCGATTGGAGGCTGGATTCCGAAGCCCAAGTAACTTAATGCTGATTCAGCAAGAATGACAGTACCTACTTTCAGCGTCGCCGAGACGATAATCGGTCCTAAAGCATTTGGCAGGATATGCGAAAAAATAATTTTATGAGTCTTTGTTCCAATTGTTTTAGCGGCGAGAACATATTCCCTTGAACGAAGTGACAAGAACTCTCCCCTTACTAACCGTGCTGTCGTGGTCCAGCCTGTGAGACAGAAAATTAAAATCAGTTTATCCACCCCCGGCTTAAAGATCGTGACCAGCGTGATCAGCAAGAAAATATCTGGAATAGATAATACAATGTCGACCAGACGCATGATGACAGCATCAACTATTCCTCTGAAATATCCCGCTAACGCCCCAAAAACTGTTCCGATCAAAATCGAACCGACTACAGACGCAAAACCAACCAATAAAGAGACACGTGCTCCATACAAGATCCTACTGAAAATATCACGTCCAAATTTATCGGTTCCCATCAAATGCTCAAGGCTCGGTGCCTTATATTTATCAAGCAGGCTTTGCTGTTCTTGGGGATATGGCGCAATTAATGGAGCGAATATAGCAGATATAATGATGATAAAAAGAATGACAGCACCTAGAATGGCCAGCTTGTTTTTCGAGAATTTCTCCCAGAATATCTTGATCATCGTTTCTGGTTTTTTCGAAATACTTTCTTTCAGCCTGATCTCCGGCGAGGGAGTTGTATGCAGCTCTGACATCTCTGTTTCCCCTCCTTTTAATATTCGATCCGCGGATCAACAATCGCATAAAGGATATCTGCAACGAGGTTTCCAATAACGACAAGCACCGCTGAGATGACAGTCATCGCCATGATAACCGGATAATCACGCTGGAATGCCGAATCAACAAACAGCTTTCCTAACCCCGGCCAAGTGAAAATTTGTTCGACAACGACAGATCCACCAATAAATGAAGGAATCATCAAACCGAAAATCGTAATGACGGGTAATAATGCGTTCCTCAATCCATGTTTAAATAACACTCTGTTCTCTTTAAACCCTTTTGCTCTCGCTGTACGAATATAATCTTGATTTAATACATCAAGCATATTGGATCTCGTGTATCGCGTCAGTCCGGCCATGTCAGCTGTCGCTAATACAAATGCAGGCAGAATTAAATGATGAATCCGGTCAAATATATTGAAATCGGCATTCAGCGTCTCGACACCGCCGGTTGGAAACCAGCCGAGATTTACCGATAACACCATAATCAAAATTAATCCGAACCAAAAGTTTGGTATAGCCAGACCTATAAATGAGGTAAACGTAATGCCATAGTCGAGCTTTGAATAAGGCCGCTTTGCCGACAAAACACCGAATGGAATAGAAATCACAAGGGCCATAATCGTCGAAACGAGCATCAGCAGGAGCGTATTAGGCATCCTTGCCGTAATCAGTTCTGAAACAGGGGTTCCTTTTCTGACAATAGACGTTCCAAAATCACCCTGCACCATGTTGCCGAGCCACTTTAAATATTGAACGTACTGAGGGTCATTCAGACCGTATTTTTCAATAAACTGCTCTCTGTCAGCCTGGCTGATTTTCGGATCCATCATTAACGTCATCGGGTCTCCGGGCGCCGCTTTCATGATAACAAATGATAGAATCGTAATTCCCAATAAAATCGGAATAGACATTAAGGTTCTTCTGATAATATATGCAGCCATATTATTACTTGTCCCCCTTTGCTTTCCTTATTAAAAACAGAAGAGGGAGAAAACGCTCTCCCTCCCCTTTAAGGGATAATTATTTTGCAAGCCACCATTTTTCAATATTGTATAAATCACGCTTCGGATGGTATTTGTATCCTTCAAGATTTTGCGGCATTGCCATATGGTTGTTAGGGTAATACAAAAACGTATACGGCTGATCTTCCGCAATTTTTTGATAAATCTGCTCATATTCTTTTGAATATTGCTCTCTGTCGCTGATTGATTTTGCCTCTTTCATGAGTTTATCCGCTTCGGCATTTTTATACCAAACGTAGTTTAAGCCTTTTTTGATTTGACTTGAATGGAAAGTGTCATATTGATCAGGGAATGTGGACAAACTCCATCCCATGACCATTGCATCAAAATTCCAATTTGGAGGATTCATTTGTTCAACGAGAGCACTCCATTCAACAATTTGGGTCTTTACTTCAATTCCGATTTTTTTCAGTTGCTCTTGAACAACGACAGCGATATCTTCACGGACTTTGTTTCCTTGGTTCGTTTTAAGCGTAAACGAGAATTTCTTTCCGTCTTTATCTAAAATGCCGTCACCGTTCGTATCTTTCCAGCCGGCTTCTGCGAGCATTTGTTTCGCTTTTTTCTCGTTATACGCAAATTTTGGAACTTCTATATCTTTAGGATAGTTCCAAGATAAAGGGCTTTCCGGAATGTGAGCTACCTTTCCGTCTCCATCTAATACTTGGTTGACAATTGACTCGCGGTCAAGAGCAGTTGTCAGCGCCTGACGGACCTTTTTATCCTTAAATAGTTCATTTTTTTCATTCCATCCGATATATATATAACTTAATGCCAAATCAGTAACGACTTTCACGTTATTGAATTTTTCTGCCATTTTATAGTCAGTGGCGGGCACATTAAAAAAGTTAATATCGCCTGCCTGCAGCTGAGTAACGGCAGCATTTGCATCAGGAATGACTTTATACGTCACAGTATCTAAATACGGTCTTCCATCAAAATAATCATTATTCGCTTCGAGCTTAATATATTGGCCCTGCTTCCATTCTTTAAACTTAAATGGACCTGAACCGATTGGTTTCTTTCTGTTAAACTCATTTTCTTCTAAATCGGCAATCGGAACATTACCGAGAATGTGCTTCGGCAGAATGGCTGTGCTGTCTAACGCATTATTGTAGAAATTACCGTCTTTATATTTCAGCTTGAATAATACTTCGTAATCGCCTTTTTTCTCGACGGATTTCAGCATTTCATATGTTGAGCCGCGTTCTCCCTTGTAATCTTTGCTTAAAGGGACACTGTACGTAAATACGACGTCGTCTGCAGTCAGTTCTTTTCCGTCATGAAACTTAACACCTTTTTTGATTTTCACATCATATGCCAGACCGCCGTCCAATTCTTTAATACTTTCAGCGAGCGACATTTTCACATTTAGTTTTTCATCCGTTTTCGTTAAAAAGCTGTACAGCATATTTTCAATTTCCGTACTTGCATCATCCGTAGAATACAGAGAATTAAAAAGCGTGGGTTCCCCGATTGACCCGACTACCAAATCTCCGCCTTGCTGTGGTTTTCCTGCTGGTTTTTTCTCGCTGCTGCTTGATTTTGAGCCTGAGCAGGCTGATAAGAAGATGGCTAGAACCATGAATACACTAAGCATCGTCAGTGCGCTTTTCCGTCTTTTCATTCAATATTCCCCCTCTTGAAATGTTCGTTATTCTCAGCTGTTGTTTATGTAGTGCATACCCCCTCTCAAAGCTAGTCGGGTAACAATTAGCTATAAAGGTGACAAGCCACAAAGTGGTTGGGAGCAGCTTCTTTGAATGCTGGTATTTGTTCCTTGCATATCGGCTTTGCGGCAGGACATCTTGTGTGGAAAACGCAGCCTTTTGGCGGGTTTGCCGGACTTGGCAGTTCTCCCTTCAGGACGATGCGTTCACGTTTGACAGATCCTTTTCTTCTTGTAACCGGAACGGACGATAGAAGCGCTTGGGTGTATGGATGGAGCGGATTGTCGTAAAGTTCATTTTTGCCGGTTAATTCCATCATTTTTCCAAGATACATCACTCCGACTCTGTCGCTGATGTGGCGGACGACACTTAGGTCATGAGAGATAAATAGATACGTCAAATGAAATTCTTCCTGCAATTCTTCCATTAAATTAATCACTTGGGCCTGAATAGATACATCAAGTGCGGAAACCGGTTCATCTGCAATAATCAGCTCTGGATGTAACGTGAGCGCTCTGGCGATGCCTATCCGCTGACGCTGTCCCCCGGAAAATTCATGGGGATAACGGCTGGCAAACGACGGGTGAAGACCAACTCTCGCAAGCAGTTCTTCGACTTTTTCGTTTCGTTCGCGCATCGTATACATGTGGTGTGTGTTAAATGGCTCTTTAATGATGGAACGCAGCGTTTTTCTCGGGTTCAAAGAAGCAAACGGATCCTGAAAAACCATTTGAATATTTTTGCGGACACTTTTCCGCAGCTTCTCCTCTGACAGATTGGAAATATCCTGCCCTTTAAAAAGAATTTGGCCTTCTGTTGGTTTGTACAGCCTGATCATCGTCCTGCCGGCAGTCGATTTTCCGCAGCCCGATTCTCCGACGATTCCGAGCGTTTCTCCCTTATGTAATGAAAATGAAACACCGTCCACTGCTTTTACATCCCCGACTTTTCTTTGGAAAAGGCCTGAGCGGATCGGGAAGTATTTTTTCACGTCACGAAGCTCTAAAATTGTTTCTGGATTAGCTGCTGTCATGATTGTTCGGCACCTTCTTCCTCATATAAAAAGCATCTTACTGTTCTTCCGCTTTTGTGCGTCAAAAGCGAAGGCTGATTTGTCCAGCATTTATCCATCGCTTTCGGACACCTTGGGGCAAAGCGGCACCCCGGCGGCAGGTTATCTGGTGTCGGCACGCTGCCTTTAATCGCGTTTAATTTATCAATCTCCCCATCTATCACGGGAATCGACGTAAGCAGGCCTTCCGTATAAGGATGCAGCGGTTCTAAAAATAAGTCGTCAACTGTGGCGTTTTCCACGACTTGTCCGCAGTACATGACAATCACTCTGTCGGCCGCTTCTGATACGACACCTAAGTCGTGAGTAATGAGAAGAATCGACGTGTTGAACTTCCGACAGATATCCTTCATCAGTTCCAGCACTTGGGCTTGTATTGTCACATCCAGTGCTGTCGTCGGTTCATCGGCGATGAGCAGTTTAGGGTTACAGCTGAGTGCGACGGCAATCATCACCCGCTGTCTCATTCCGCCGGACAGCCGGTGCGGATACTCCTTCATCATTTGCTCGGCCCGCGAGAAACCAACCATTCGCAAGAGGTCAACAGCTTTTTGGTGAGCTTCTTTTTTCTTCATGTTTTTATGATAAATCAGCACTTCGGTAATTTGTTCTCCGATTGTTAACACCGGATTAAGGGAGGTCATTGGTTCCTGAAAGATCATAGATACTTCGTTTCCGCGGATTTTGCAAAAGTCGTTTTCAGTGAATGAGGTGAGGTCTTTGTCTTCGAGTTTAATAGAGCCGTCCATAATTTTTCCGCCAGAGCTTTGGACAAGGCCCATGATTGATAATGAAGTAATGCTTTTCCCGGAGCCCGATTCACCTACAAGCGCGACGGTTTCACCTTTGCTGATGTGAAAATCGA
The DNA here is from genome assembly GCF_010093085.1 of Bacillus sp. SKDU12. GTDB lineage: Bacteria > Bacillota > Bacilli > Bacillales > Bacillaceae > Bacillus > Bacillus mexicanus. The sequence goes on from NZ_MSRC01000006.1 coordinate 53,769, forward strand.
CGCCGTCAACCGCAGGGATCGGCTCCTTTTTTCTAAAAAAATAAGTCTTTAAATTATTTACTTCCAAAAGTGTGCTCACGCTAACTCCCCTTTCCCTCTCTTGATGTATTCATATCCAAGAAAAAGCAATCCGTTTATTCAGAAATAATAAATTATATTGAATTATCGAAAAATTTATAGTTGTATATTATTACAACCATTTTGCAAAATCAAGAATTTTTTAGGATAAATGTAATATTATTAACAAAATTTCATTTTTTATTCTTTTATACAATTGCTTTCAAAAAGGTTTCAGTAGGAATGGACAGCCCATCTGCTGTGTTTGCTTTGTTGGCCGTTAAATACTTTTTTACAATATTGAATCCGACTGCGTATCCAAGCATATTGGGCTGATGTCCTTTGCCGAATAACAGCTGGGAGAATAGTCGATTGTCCCGTTTGATATCCTGATGGGGTACAATCTTTTTTTCGTATAAAGCTTGCAGCTGTTCGGGGGTATACCAAGATGTCCATTCAGCCGTTTGGCTTCGGCCGAACCTCTCATATACAGCATATTCTGCCAGACCTTCCATGATGATTGTATCAAGCAATGTGACATCCTTTTCATCTTTTGTCAGATGATCTAATCGGCAAATGTGATGATATTCATGTGTCATCAAGGCAGATACTGATGCAAAATCAAGCTCTGACGAAAGAAAAAGGAACATTTTGTCTTGAAAGGCGAGTCCTGCTTTTGATCCGAATTCTAAACGCAGTCTCCTGTTTCGTTCATCAACCGGCAGCGGGACAATCGGTACATCAGGACCGTGCCATTTGTTTTTCAGGTACTGTTCTTCTTTCTGAATATGTTCGTAAAATCCTTTTTCTTTCAGCTTCAAAGCAGTATGAGATCCCTCTTTTATGTTTTTAAACATTCCATGGTGCTGAAGATGGCTGAGAATGCCTTTCCAGTTCTTTTTTTCCGCACCTGAAAAAAGGGGGACAATGTAATGGGCCAAATCATCTATTGAAGCAGCCTGTCTGAACCAGTTATCTGTTTGTTCCACACTCATGTGATCGCCTCCTCTTTTTATTCTATGCGCATAAAAAAAACCGGCTACCCCGAAGGGAGCCGGTTTGGCGTCATCATTACTCATATTTCTTAAAGATTAATGTAGCATTGTGTCCGCCGAATCCCAACGAGTTGCTGAGAACATAATTGAGATCCTGTTTGCGGGCTTCATCAGGTACATAATCTAAATCGCATTCTTCGTCAGGTGTTTGAATATTGATTGTCGGCGGGATCACACCTTCTTTAATGGCAAGCACAGAGAAAATCGCTTCAATACCGCCGGCCGCTCCTAAGAGGTGACCTGTCATCGATTTTGTAGAGCTTATCGCAAGTTTATGCGCATGCCCGCCGAACACGGTTTTGATTGCCATTGTTTCGTATTTGTCATTGTAATACGTGCTTGTCCCGTGTGCATTGATATAATCAATTTCTTCCGGGGCAATATTCGCATCTTTAATGGCTTCTTTCATTGCTCTCGCTCCGCCTTCACCATCTTGGGCCGGCGCTGTGATATGATAAGCGTCTCCCGTTGAGCCGTAGCCGACAATTTCTCCGTAAATTTTAGCACCGCGGGCAAGGGCATGCTCAAGTTCTTCAAGAACGATGATCCCTGCGCCTTCACCCATGACAAAGCCATCACGGTTTTTATCAAATGGGCGGCTCGCTGTTTTCGGGTCTGGATTGGTAGACAGCGCTTTGTTAGCACTGAAACCGGCGAATGACATTCTTGTCAGCGGCGCTTCTGTTCCGCCTGTGACCATTACGTCTGCGTCACCGCGCTGAATGACTTTAAACGCATCACCGATGGAGTTCGTTCCTGTAGCACATGCTGTAACTGTACAAGAGTTAACCCCTTTTGCTCCCAAGGCAATAGAAATCTGGCCTGTTGCCATATCAGGAATCATCATTGGCACGAAAAACGGGCTTACCCGTCTTGGGCCTTTTGTTAAAAAAATTTCAAATTGAGATTCTAGGGTTTCAAGTCCTCCGATTCCGGAACCTACCCAAACACCGACTCTCGGCGCGATCTCATCGTTAATGTCGAGATCCGCGTCTTCAACAGCCATTTTCGCAGCTACAACCGCATATTGTGTAAAACGATCCATTTTTCTAGCTTCTTTTCTATCCATATAATCTTCAACATTGAAGTCTTTTAATTCAGCGGCTACTTTTGCCGGATATTCTTCAGCATCAACACGAGTGATCGGAGCGATTCCGGACACACCGTTGATTGCGTTATTCCAGCTTGTATCGACGTCGTTGCCAAGCGGAGATAACGCTCCAAGTCCTGTGACAACTACTCTTTTTTTACTCATCTTGTGTGCACCTCACCTTTTTTTATCGGCCCCAGCGGATTGCAATGGCGCCCCATGTTAATCCTCCGCCGAATCCAACCATAACGACTACATCGCCGTCTTTGATTTTACCAGCTTCCAATTCTTCTACTAGAGAGATCGGAATGGACGCGGCAGAAGTATTCCCATATTTATGAACGGTTTTAGACATCTTTTCGACAGGAAGCTCTAAACGCTCGCGAGCGGCTTCCATAATGCGGATATTCGCCTGATGCGGAATCAAAAAGTCGACATCCTCTTTTGAAAGTCCAGCTTTTTCAATGACATTGACACATGATTCTCCCATTTGGCGGACTGCAAATTTGAAGACTTCTCGTCCATTCATGATTGTATGTCCTTTTTCATTCAGATACAAGTGCTGACCGCCTGTGCCGTCTGCCCCTAGTTCAAATGAAAGGATTCCTTTATCTTCGCTGACTGGCCCGACGACCGCAGCGCCTGCTCCGTCTCCAAACAGAACGGCTGTATTGCGGTCTTCCCAATCTGTAATGCTTGAGAGTTTTTCTACACCGACAACAAGAACATGCTTGTAGGTTCCGGATTCGATAAATTGTTTACCTGTTATCACTCCGTACATGAAACCCGCACAAGCCGCGCTAATATCCATAGCACACGCTTTCTTTGCGCCGAGCTGTTCTTGAATCATACAAGATACAGTTGGAAATGACTGATCTGGTGTAACAGTGGCAACCAGAATCATGTCTAGGTCCTCAGCTGCGACTCCAGCTTGTTCCATCGCTTTTTTCGCCGCTGCAACAGCCATATGTGATGAATATACATCATCCGCAGCAATTCTTCTTTCTTCGATTCCTGTTCTCGTACGAATCCATTCGTCAGAAGTTTCAACCATTTTTTCAAGATCATGATTTGTTAAAACCTTCTCAGGAATGTAACGTCCAACACCAAGTAATCCAGCTTTCATAAGGGAAGACTCCTTTATATTGTAAATTTAGAAAGATCAATCAGGTTATGATCAATTATTAGTATCAGGTACTAATTCTATCCTATTTTTTTTCACAAGGCAATATATTCGTCTAAACTATCAGTTCATCTCACTCATAGAGTATAGAGTATGGTATGTAGAAAGGGGGCGTACGCAGTTGGATGTGTTTTCAAGGATGATGTTCGGCGATTCCGCAAAACAAACAGCTGAGAAGGAAGAACAGCAAGAAGAGGTATCCCAGACAAACGAAGAAGAGACGACTTATCACATGCAAATCATGGATCAAATCGGTTCAATTATGAACTCTCTTGATCAAATCAAGCCTGCTTTAAAAGAGCTTGCGCCGATGTTTTCGGCTATTAAAAAGAAAATCATGTGAAAAGCCACTTTCGAAAAAGTGGCTTTCTTTTTATTCGGTTTCGGATTTCGCGTCAGACTTGCCCAGCTCATAAGCTTCCGCCATTACCGTTGTAAATAGATTCATAAACGGCTGTAAAGCTTCCATTGACAGCTCAATTCCTGATTTTTCAATCTGTTCTTTCGCTTCAGGCAAATACTTCATAGCAATTTGCAGGAACTCAAGTGATTTTTCGTGTTGCATGTGACGTCACTCCATTACTCGTTTTTTGGCAGTTCGCCTGTTTTGTTGTACGTTTTGATCAGCTTAGCGATTCTTTGCTGAAAGTCTTTATCAATAAGCGGGCTGAATGTTCCCATTTCAACAACCCCCGTTTTCAGGTCGTAGTAATGATCGCCGCCTTTAAGGGTGCCTTTGTTGAATTGCTCAGCGATAATTTCATAGGCCTTGTCCACATTTTGCACCGTACTGGTTAATACCGTATTTTCGCCCAGATCAGATTGATCTGTGACGTAACCGATAGCATAAAAGCCGTCTTTTTTGATTTGCTGAATGACAGGAACATTATACCCGTCTCCGGCGGGATACACAACATCCACACCTTCGTTTTTCATTTTCTGATAGAGCTTTACTGCTATAGAATCATCATCCCAATGATCTGTATATTTTGTATTTACTTCAATATCGGGATTTTCATATTTAGCTCCTTTGATAAAACCGTCAACCTCTGGCTGCCACATAAAGGAAGCAATCACGCCGACCTGATTCGTGTTCGACATATAAGCAGCTGTCATTCCTCCAAAAAAGCCCATTGCTTCGCCGCTGAAATGGACACTCGTTACATTATCCGCTTCCGCTTTCGCATTAGAAATCACGAATTCCATATCTGGATAATCTTCACTGACCATGTTAAACACCTCTGCATATTCATTCCCATGGCCATAGAGTAGATTAACACCCCGTTTATGGAAATCCTCAATCGCATTTATAATATCTTCATCTGTTTTAACGCCTTCTTTATAGTAGACGTCCACATTGTATTTTGATTGTATATTCAGTAATCCTTTATACCCTTTTGTGCCCCATACGAGGTCATTAATCGTATCAGGAAAGAGCATGCCGACCTTCTCAATTTTTCCTTTAAACGGAGTTTGTCCACATCCGCTTAATAAAAGGAGGACAGAAAAGATCATGACAATCCTTGTGACCAAGTCGTGTTCAACCCCTTTTGACAAGCTATAACATCTATCATTTTTCTACGCCTATTGTATCTAGAAAACCAGAAACATGGAAGGTATTTCTTAATATTTGTCGAAAATTGATGAAAATTGTCTTTTCCAGTCGGAAATTTTTGCTTTCGCTTCTTCTTTTGACGTTTTTTCTGTGACTTGCAGCTCAAAAAACTGATTTTTGCTATCACGGCTTGGTTTAAGCAGGAATCTCAGCAGTTCGTCAGCCACATCGTCCGTGTAACAGCCGTCTTCATCGATTTTTTCTTGCCAGGGACCATACATTTTCGGCAGGATCACCGTTTCTCCCGTCCCCTTCTTTTCATGTTTTTCCCACTCTTTTCGATCTTGTTCATATACTAATATATAGGGAGAGTCAAATTGGTCTAAAGGCAACCAGTCTCCGAACTGGATACAAATTGTATCATATTTTTGATCTTCAATGTGCTTAAGTTGGCGAAAGAGTTCATTTCTCCCAAGCCACATGAGTCTTTCTTCTAAGTACATTTGTCTCATTTCATCTTCTGTTCCCGTCAGAATGGCATCAACATGTATGCCTTCATTTAACATCCTCTCGCATAATGAAAGGCCGAAAAATTCGTCCGCACCTATAATCAGTGTTGATTCCATTTGTATCTGCCGCCCTTCCGGTTTTTCTTTTCCCAATACAAAAAACAGCCTCCGCAAAAGAGAAGGCTGCTGTTATTGTATTCTTTACAACTCTTTTTCATGACTGTGAAAAAATTTGCATATTGACGCATAAATTCTATTTGGATGCTCAGATAGGTGAAATGTCATATCGACCGGTGAACCTTGCTTTTGCTGTTTTTTCTTATATGCTTCGGCATGTACGCTGTACGGATAAGGAGCTCCGGTCATACGCTGCCATATATGAACAGGCACATTGCTTGGATAGCCTTCAATTGTTTTGTAGCGGAGCACTTCTGCTTCTTTTACTGAAATGCCATAGCTTTCCGATACTTCTTTTAAAAATTGCTTATAGAAAAATTTATTTTCTTTTTCTGATTCATAATGTGCCTGAAGATCGAGACAGGGATTCAGCATTGTGGCTGAACGGATAAGATCCGGGGAAAAACGAAGCAGTTCATCGGCCACTAGAGCACCCATTCCCTCTGCTAAAATATGAATCTTCGGATTGAGGATTCCCTGCTTCAGCACGAAATGTGTCAGCTGCTTGGCATATGTGACCGCTTTTTCCGCACCCCAATGTCTTCCGAACAAATTGCTGTTAAAAAGGGTATATCCTTCATTCCTCAGCATGTTCAGCAGCTGATTTCTTCCGTAATGCTGAAGCCAAAAGCTTGAATCATTCGCCACAAAGTGAGTTCTGTCCCCAAAGATAAAAATGCCAAAGCCGTTCGGGCGATAGGGCAGATGAATGACATTATGCTCCGTTCCCAATTGAAAGAATCTTTCCGTTATTCCCATCGCTTGCCCGCCTCCTTTCACACTTCATCTCACGCTATCTTATGTAAAAAGAAAAGAAACGAATAAGGTAAAGTCCTAGCCTTTACAGTTTTGGCTATTATATTGATTATGATTTCATGTTTTACCATTAAATTGTGACGAATCAGACTCTTTTGCCACTTCACTTTCTGCTAAAATTGGATTCCCCCTTCGCTTTTTGTATGGTATGATAGCTTTTAGAATAGAATGAGAAGGACGAGGTGGAAACGTGCGATATATTATTGCCTTTATTTGGACGTTCCTTTTATCACATATGGCATGTTATTTGGTTGCCAGCATGAATAACGCTGAATACAATATTAAAACATCATCTATCATTGCTGTTGTACTGTATGTTTTAATCATCGTTTTAGCAGAAATCATGCCTATGAACAAAAATGCAAACCAGCATTAAAAAGCCAAAAACCCAAAACATTTATTGTTTTGGGTTTTTTCTTGGTCACGGCTTTCTTTTATATGTCCACAGCCGATTGTGATTTGATGTTTCGGGGAACATATCCCCTGCTGACAGGTTGATTTTTTGAGGATTTTTCACCATACTTCCTGTCTCGCCGATTTCTACGTAAATCCCGTTATTAGGCGCTTTCTGTCCGGGCCTGAATTGATGCTGCTGTCCCACTGTTTTTCCTCCTTTTCCTTTTTGCTGTAGTATGCGCCTAAGCGGCTGTGAATATGTTGTCATTAAAAAACTGCTGAGCCGGACTCAGCAGTTTTTTGATTATTCCTCTTTGTATAAAATGGCTTTCAGCAGTGCTTTTTGTACATGGAGACGGTTTTCCGCCTGCTGGAATACCGCTGAATTCGGACCGTCAATAATCTCTGCAGTGACTTCTTCCTCACGATGCGCAGGGAGGCAGTGCAAAAATGTATAATCAGGCTTGGCATGGCTGACAAGCGCCGTATTCACCTGATACGGTGCAAAGACAGCGAGGCGCTCTTGTTCTTCCGCTTCCTGCCCCATGCTTGTAAACACATCTGAATATATGACATCCGCGTCTTTTACAGCTTCAATCGGATCATCTGTAAGGGTGATGGAAGCACCTGTTTGAAACGCAGCAGCTGTTGCCGCTTCTACAGCCTCATCCAGCACTTTATAGCCTTTGGGCGAAGCGATCGAGATATCACAGCCCATTTTCGCGCAGCCGATCATTAATGAGTGCGCCACGTTATTTCCGTCACCGACGTACGCGACTTTCACGCCTTTAAGCTTCCCTTTCGTTTCCTTAATCGTCAAAAGATCGGCCAGCGCCTGGCATGGATGGTATTTATCCGTAAGTCCGTTGATGACTGGAATATCAGCTTCTTTAGCAAGCTCCTCCACCTTTTCATGCTCAAAGGTCCGGATCATGATGGCATCCACATAGCCTGACAGCACTTTTGCCGTATCAGCGACAGTTTCACCGCGTCCAAGCTGAATATCGTTCCGGCTTAAGAAAAGGGCGCTCCCGCCCAGCTGCGCCATGCCGGCTTCAAATGAAACACGAGTCCGCGTTGATGATTTTTCAAAAATCATCGCTAAGGTTTTGCCTTGGAAAATAGGCTGGATTTTGTTTTGTTTCAACTCACCGGCTTCTGCAAGCAAGGAACTGATATCCTGTTCAGTGAGATCCTTTAACGTTAATAAATCTTTTCCGTATAAACTGGCTTGCGTCACTGTATGCATGATGCCACTTCCTTTTTATAGAGATCTTTGAGTGATACAGGCAGAGGATTCCCTGACCCGCTTTGTAAAAATGCCCGCACGGTTTCTTCTTCTGTAAAGACAGGGATACCGTGCGTCATGGCTTCTAAACGTTCCTTACGCGCTTCTTCGGAGCCGCTCAGATTGATGTGAAGCGCTTTTTCGCTCTGTTCCATCCATGTGGAAAATGCCCCGTCATAAACGGTAAAACCAGCCTTTTCTGCTAACTCCTTGATATCTGCCGGTTCGTTTTGCAAATATACGCTTCCTTTTTGATTCCAGATTCGTGTATAGATTTTTTTCAAGGCGCTGTCTGCATCATACGCAACACACATGCCTTCACCCGTTGATTTCATTTCCGGACCCAGCTTGACATCCACATCCTGGATTGCGTGAGACGAAAACACAGGGAACTTCACGGCAACTCCATGATGATTTTGAACTGCCGGGTTTACCTCTTTTAAAGACGCCCCAGCCAGCAGACGTGTGGCGAGCGGAATCATCGGAACACCCATTACTTTGCTGACGACAGGAACCGTGCGGCTTGCTCTTGGATTCACTTCAAGAACGAGAATGTGTCCATTGTCGATCACAAATTGAATGTTCATGATGCCTTTAAAGGAAAGCTTTCGGGCAATTTTTTGCGCGGCATCTTTAATTCCCTGCTGCAGCCCGCTTGTGATGGACGGTCCGGGAAGGATGGCAAAGCTGTCTCCCGAATGGACACCCGCCCGTTCGATATGTTCTGTATAGGTCGGAATAAAGACATCTTCGCCGTCAGAAATCAAATCAATTTCGACTTCTTTTCCTGGCACATACTGATCAATTAAAATTGGGTATGGCAGGCTGTTTTCACTCTTCAGCAGCTCAGAAAGCTGGGATTTCGAGTCCACAATGATCATGCCCATTCCGCCAATAACATAAGATGGACGGATAAGCACCGGATAACCGAGCTCATCAGCTTTTTGAGCGGCCTCTTCTTTTGTATAAGCGATTTCGCCTTTTGCGTGGTTCAATCCGAGCTCATCAAGAAGCTGATAGAATTGGTCACGGTCCTCTAACACGTCGAGCGTTTTAAACGATGTGCCGAGTAAGGTAATGCCGGCTTTTTCTAGCGCTTCCGCGGCATTGATTGCGGTTTGGCCGCCAAATTGCACGATAGCAAAATCAATGTTTTCCTGCTCCGCTACGTTTAAAATGTGCTCCGTTGTCATCGGTTCAAAATACAGGCGGTCCGCAATTTCATAATCGGTGCTGACCGTTTCCGGATTATTGTTGATCATGATGGTTTCGAATCCAAGCTCTTGCAGTGTCAGCACACCGTGCACAGCACTGTAATCAAATTCAACGCCTTGGCCGATCCGAATCGGGCCTGAACCGATAATCAGCGCGCGCTTTTTCTCTTTGTGGCTGATGTCCCCATCTGTCTCTCCGAAATATGTGGAGTAAAAGTAGTTTGTTTTCGCATCAAACTCAGCCGCGCATGTATCGACAATTTTGAAGGAAGGCATAATGCCCAGCTCCTTGCGAAGTGTGCGCACCTCTCCTTCTGTCTTGCCGATAAGCGAGGCAATCGTCGCGTCAGAAAATCCCTTTTCCTTTGCTTTTTTCAATAAGTCAAAAGAGATATCTCCGTCTGTTTCCATCATACGGTTTTCCATTTTGATGATGTTGTCAAAGGTATGCAGAAAAAACGGATCAATTTTTGTTTTCGCATGGATGTCATCAATCGTTATGCTACGGCTCAGCAGCTCCATGACGACGAAAAATCTGCGGTCGTCCGGCGTGACTGCCAGCTCCCAAAGTGAATCAATCGATAATCCGCTGAGCTCTGGTAAGTGTGTACCGATATTTTTCAGTTCAAGAGACGCTGCTGCCTTTTGTATTGCCGCTTCTAAATTCCGTTCAATCGCCATCACTTCACCGGTGGCTTTCATTTTTGTGCCAAGCTTGCGGTCTGCGTTCTTGAATTTATCAAACGGCCAGCGCGGAAATTTGACAATCACATAGTCCAGCGCAGGTTCAAAGCTTGCGTAAGTCGAGCCTGTGAGGGGATTTTCCAGCTCATCAAGGGTGTAACCGACTGCCAGTTTTGCAGCCATCTTCGCAATCGGATAACCGGTTGCTTTAGATGCGAGAGCAGATGACCGGCTCACCCGCGGATTCACTTCGATGACGTAATATTGCTTGCTGAATGGATCGAGCGCGAATTGAATATTGCAGCCGCCTACGACATCAAGTGCCGAGATGATCGTCAGGCTTGCCGTCCGCAGCATTTGATAATCTTCATCCGTTAACGTTTGTGACGGCGCCACAACGATGGAGTCACCTGTATGCACACCGACAGGATCGATGTTCTCCATGTTGCACACGGTAATACATGTGTTATTGCTGTCACGCATGACTTCATATTCGATTTCTTTAAAGCCGGCAATGCTTTTTTCCACAAGGCATTGATTGATCGGGCTTGCTAATAGCGCCTGCTTGATCATAGCTGTAAAGGCCTCTTTATCAGGGGCAATACCCCCGCCCTTTCCGCCTAATGTGTAAGCTGGTCTGATAATGACAGGAAAACCGATGGATTCCGCAAAACGGATAGCGTCAGCCTCGTTATCAACAATTTCACTCTCCGGCACTGGCTGGTTCAAATCATTCATCAGCGCACGGAATTTTTCCCGGTCTTCACCTTTTTGTATCGTTTCAACGGATGTCCCGAGCAGTTTGACGCCGTGCTCTTTTAAAACACCCGTTTCTTCAAGCTCCACCGCTAAATTTAACGCGGTCTGCCCGCCTAAATTGGCAAGAAGTCCATCAGGCTGTTCTTTCTGAATGATGGCTGTCAGGCTTTCTGCTGTCAGCGGCTCAAAATAAATGTCGTCAGCGAAGGCTTCATCGGTCATAATGGTCGCCGGATTGTTGTTGACGAGGATCACCCGATAGCCTTCCTCTTTCAGCGCGATGCACCCTTGAGTGCCTGAATAATCAAATTCTGCCGCCTGCCCGATGATGATCGGACCTGAGCCGATTACTAATATGCTTGAAATACTGGTGTCTTTAGGCATGCGCAATTTCTCTCCTTGCTGGTATCACGTTGTTTACATAATCGTCAAAAATCCATTCGCTTTCCGCAGGGCCTGGATGGGCCTCTGGGTGAAATTGAACACTTATGACAGGCCATTTTTTGTGGGAAAGCCCTTCAACTGACGTATCATTGACATGATGAAACCTAATCGTAAGCTCTTCTTGATTAATAGACTTTTCATCAACCACGTAGCTATGATTTTGGCTTGTCATAAAAACGCGTTTCGTTTCACGGTCGATGACCGGATGATTTGCGCCCCTGTGTCCGAATGGCAGCTTAAATGTATTCCCTCCGAACGCGAGCGCGATCAGCTGATGGCCGAGACAGATGCCGAGAGTCGGAAACTGGCTGATGATGCTTTTAATCTTTCCTAAATACGGCTGAATGGCTTTCGGGTCTCCAGGTCCGTTCGATAGCACAATGCCGTCCGGCTTTAAATCGCAGACAGCTTCCATTTGCTGATACGGCACCACAGTGACCTTGCAGCCTCGTTTGACGAGTGCTGACGCGATGGACTTTTTATAGCCGAAATCGATAAGAGCGATATGTTTATTTCCGTCACTTATGGTGCTGATTTCCTGTGCGGAAGCCTGCTGTGCCACGTTCTCTGGCTGGAGAGCGACCTCAGCTGCTTCTTTAGAGGCTGTGACAGTCGCACCCATCGTTCCGTTTGCGCGGATTTTTTTCACAACTGCCCTCGTATCGACATGGGTCAAGAGCGGAATGTTCCATTTCTGCAAATACTCCTTGAGGCTGTATACTGCTTCATGATGTGAAAAATGATCACACGCCTCATAGACAACCGCGGCTTTCACTTGCGGTTTCTTGCTTTCAAAATCCTTTTCATTAATACCGTAGTTGCCAATCAGCGGGTAGGTAAATACGATAATCTGTCCTTTATATGATGGATCTGTCAGCACTTCCTGGTAGCCTGTCATTCCTGTAAAAAAAACAGCCTCTCCTGTGCAGCTTTCATGACCGTCCAGCTCGCCGCTGAACGCCGTTCCATCTTCTAACACTAAATAACCTTCCATCTAACAGCCCGCCTCCCGATGTATAATTAATTATTAAAATGAATTTTTATGCCTTTATACCGAAAAAAATTTACTGTTTTACAGCCGAATGCTGAGCGATTGCCTGTTTCAGTTTGCTGATTGCTTCTGCAAGCTCATCCTGTGTCACGGTAAGCGGCGGCAGCAGCCGAATGACGTTCGGGCCGGCCGGCAAAACAAGCAAGCCTAATGTCTGCAATTCAGTAATAATGTCAGCAACCGGTCCATCACACTCAATTCCAAGCATTAATCCTTTCCCGCGGATTTGTTTGACAAACGGGTTTGTCAGCTGAGCCTCAAGCTCTTCTTTTAAAAATATCCCTTTGTCAGCAGCCTCTTGCAGAAAATCAGGCTGGAATACAATTTGCAATGTGGCATTCACAGCTGCCATCGCCAGCATATTTCCTCCGAAGGTTGTTCCGTGAGAACCAGGAGTAAATGCTTCTCCTAGCTGTTTTTTGCCGATGACAGCACCGACTGGAAAACCGTTTCCCAAACCTTTTGCGACTGTGATGATATCTGGTGAGAGTCCGAAGTGCTCGTATGCGAAGACCTTCCCCGTCCGCCCGATGCCGGTTTGGATTTCATCAACAATCAGAAGGGCCTCTTTTTCTTTGCAAAACGATTGGACAGCTGTTAAAAATTCAGCGCTCGCCGGATTGACTCCGCCTTCTCCCTGTATTGTCTCAAGCATCACCGCCGCAATGCCATCTTCCTTCTTAAGAGTCTCAAAAGCGGAAGGGTCGTTGTACGGCAAATAGTGAAAACCTTCCAGCATCGGGCCAAAGCCTGTTTTGATTTTATCCTGTCCAGTCGCAGCCATTCCTGCATATGTGCGGCCATGGAACGACTGAAGAAACGTGATGATTTTCGTCTTTCCAGTTGCTTTTCGGGCGAGCTTGATCGCGCCTTCATTCGCTTCCGCACCGCTGTTGCAGAAAAAGACGAGATCTCCCGCACTGTGCGCAGCCAGCTTTTGTGCCGCTTGCTCTTGAAGACTGTTTTGAAATAGGTTGGATACGTGCCATACGCTGTCGAGCTGTTTTTTGACTGCTTCGGTAACCGTTTCATGACAGTGACCTAAGTTAGATACTGCAATTCCCTGAATGAAATCGAGATAGGTTTTGCCGTTTTGATCCTCAACGTACGTTCCCTCTGCTTTTTTGATGTCAATATCCCAGCGGCCGTAGGTTTGAAATAAGCTGCTCATGAAACAGTCTCCTTTGCTTTGACGATTTTTGTTCCTTGAAAGGCTTGTTCTGACAAGAATGATCCTTTTCCGTTTACGATCATGACTTCTGACATCTGATTTGATAAAGCTGATAAGGCTGAATTGACCTTCGGAATCATTCCCCCTGTGATGACTTTCTGCTTGATCAGCATCTGAATCTCCTCAGAGGTGAGCATGTCAACGCGCTGCTTTTCTTTCATGATTCCATCTACATCTGTAACGAACATCAGCTTATCAGCTTCAAGCGCTCCGGCTACTGCTGATGCTGCCAAGTCGGCATTCACATTCAGCGTCTTGCAGTCACTTGTCATAGACAGCGGGGCAATAACAGGAATGATGCCTTTTTCCATCAGAGCCTTCACCATAGATGCATCGACTTTTTTGATTTCTCCGACCTCCCCGTATGTTTCCCGATCGAGATAATCCGCCTCCAAAAGACCGCCGTCCTTGCCGGAGATTCCTGCAGCACACAATCCGTGTTTGGCAAGCTCGGCAACAAAAAATTTATTCACAGAGCCGGATAAAACCATTTCAGCCACTTCCAGCACTGGCTTTGTTGTTTTCCGCTGACCTCCCGAAAACTCTGTTTTGATATTTAACCGTTTCAGCATATTTGTAATCTCCGGGCCGCCGCCGTGAACGATCGCCAGTTGCCATCCTGAAGCCATCAGCTCTTTCAGGTTATGAAAAAATTCCTCAGACAGCTCACGGATGACACTCCCTCCGCATTTAAAAACGATTGTTTTCTTCATTGTGCTCCCCTTTATTACGTGCGATAGCTCGCGTTAATTTTGATATAGTCATAAGTCAGGTCACAGCCCCACGCTCTTCCGTTCCCGTCACCTTCATTCATCTTTATGACAATCGTGATTTCATCTCCTTCAAGGTATTCCTTGGCGATAGATTCAGAGAATGGCTGAGGTTCATTATGTTTAAACAGGCATTGGCCCCCGAGATAAACCTCTACTTCTTCTGCCGTCACCCGGGCCGCACTGTGTCCAATGGCTCCGATGATGCGCCCCCAGTTGGCATCTGTTCCGTAGACCGCCGTTTTCACGAGGCTTGAGCCGACAATTTTTTTTGCAATCACGTTTGCATCAAGATTGTTTTTCGCGCCCTGCACTTGGGCTTCGATTAGTTTTGTCGCGCCTTCTCCGTCTCTGGCAATCTCTTTCGCCAAATCCTCGCAAGTAAGCAAGAGCGCTTTTTTAAAGACCGGCCAATCTGGGTGATCTTCTGTCAGGCACTCGTTTTCTGCACAGCCGTTCGCCATGACCAAGACCATGTCGTTCGTGGATGTTTCACCATCAACTGTGATTTGGTTAAATGAAACGTCAGTGATATCACGCAGCGCCTTTTGCAGTGTTTTTTCTTCGATTGCTGCATCCGTTGTCACAAACCCGAGCATCGTAGCCATGTTTGGATGAATCATTCCCGAGCCTTTAGCCGCTCCGCCGATCGTGACTGTTTTGCCGCCAATTGTCAGCTTATAGCACGTCTGCTTGATCACAGTATCTGTTGTTAAAATCGCTTCTTCAAAATCGCCTGATCCAGCAGAAGTATGTGTCAGCAGCTCGATCCCCGACTGAATTTTTTCCATATCTAAATGTTCGCCGATAACGCCTGTTGATGAAACAGCGACAAGCTCGGGCTCAATGCCAAGCTGTGAAGCGAGGCTCTCCCGCATTGTGTATGCGTCCCTTATGCCCTGTTCCCCCGTGCAGGCATTGGCAATAGCGCTGTTGACGATAACGGCTTTTAATGCTGCCCCATGCTTTAAGCTGGCTTGTGTCACTTTGATGGGAGCTGCCTGAAAATGGCTTTGCGTATACACCGCTGCGCTTACGGCCGGTGTATCGCTGATAATGACGCCGATGTCTTTTTTTGAGTAGCGCAGCCCGCAATGTACGCCCTTTGCCTGAAACCCTTTTGGCGAGGATATATCACCTGTTACTTTTACAATTTGATCTTCACTTAACTGAATCATGATTCGAGTCTCTCCCGTTCTATGGATATATTGGCGTCATGGTGAGTCCAGTCTCTTCATTCCAGCCATTCATCAAATTAAAGTTTTGCACAGCCTGACCGGCGGCACCCTTCATTAAATTATCGATTACCGAAACGATCGTGACCCTGTTCGTTCTCTCATCAAGGGTCACAGCGATATCACAGAAATTGCTGCCGTACACTTCCTTCGTTTGCGGATACTGTCCTTTTGGCCTTACTCTCACAAAATATGAATCTTGGTAAAATTCCGAATATAGATTATGCAGATCACCTGCTGATAGATTAGAGGATACTTGCGTGTACATCGTCGCCATGATACCTCTTGTCATCGGAACCAAGTGGGCTGAAAACGTAATAGGACCAAGTCCCGGCTGCCATTCTTGCAGCGCCTGTTCAATTTCAGGCGTATGCTGATGTTCATTCACTTTATAAATTTTAAAATTGTCGTTCAGCTCAGAATAATGAGTTCCCATAGATGCTTTTCTTCCCGCTCCGGAAATACCGGTCTTCGCATCAACGATAACGAAAGATTCATTGATCAGCTTCTTTTGAGCCAATGGCGCGAGGCCAAGCAAAACAGCTGTTGGAAAACAGCCCGGATTGGCAATGAGTTTCGCCTGTTGAATTTGCTTATGATTCAATTCTGCCAGCCCGTATACTGCCTCATGAATCACATCCTTCGGTGCCGCCGCCCGTTTATACCACTTTTCATATTCAGCCGGCGCTTGTATCCTCAGATCACCTGACAGATCAATAACCGAAATTCCCGCGCCTGCCAGCTGCGGAGTCAATTCACTTGATACCCCGGGCGGCGCAGCAAGAAACATGACATCTATTTCGCGTTTGATCGTATTCATATCAATCGGCTTCAGCTTTTGATTCTCTAAGCCGGTAAGATGGGGATACATCTCGCTATAGACATTCCCTTCTCCGCTGGATGAATAAAGTATACATTCTTCTGCATGAGGGTGATGCGAGAGAATCCTGACAAGTTCGGTGCCTCCGTATCCTGTAGCCCCTACAATTCCTATTTTCAAATCAAATTCACCTTCTTGGTCTTTGTGAAATTATTTAACATTATAACATGAATAAAAATTAATTCAATCGTATATTTAATATTTTTATTCATTTATATATTTTCTGTTCTATGAAAATCCAGCTCAAAAAACCTAACATGATTTCATTAGAAAATGTTGATCTGACGCCTTTTTTAGCAATATAAAAAACAGACTGAACATGTCAGCCTGTTTTCATCATCATCAATCCGCTCAAAAAATAAAGAATAGAGCTTGCATAAAAAAATCATTTGCACTGTAAAAAAGTCGGCGAGAAAGCCGCCGAGCATAATGGCGACTGCTGAAAAGACAGCTGTCCAAAAATGATAATTCCCAATCTTCTTTCCCCGCTCGCCGCCATCTGTAAAATTGGCGATCAGCACTTTTTCTCCGTGCTTTTGCATCGCGCCAAAGAGCCCTAACAGCACTTGGACGATGTACACTTGAACGACACTGCCAATCTGCGGGACATACAGAAGCAAAACAGCCATGCCCCAAGAGTTTGCAAGCAGAAAATAACGGCTGTCAAACCTTTCAGACAGCCGTCCGAGAAGCGGATAAATGAGCGCTCCGCTCAGCCCGAACAATCCGTAGGAAAAACCGAACTGCGTGTAGCTCGATCCGATATTTTTCACAAACAATATATAAAATGGAAAGATTAAGCTGCTTGCGAAAAACACGCTGCTTTGTGATAATGTCAGCCATTTTAATTTATTTTTCCCCATTATTTATACCTCTGATAAAAGTAATTCATAAAGCGTTCATCCGGATCATACGTTCTTTTTTTCTGAAAAAACGCTTCGCTTTTCTGATATGCCTGTCTCATTTGCGCTTTTGTCTGGTAAGTCATATACGGCAAATAATAGCTGCCTCCATGTTTGATGGCAACGTCTGTCATGCGCCTGATGATCCGGGCAGTGTCATTCTGGTCTTCTTTCGAAAAGCCTTCATTTATCAAAAGCACAAGTGAAAACATATCATCTTTCGCATAGGAAAGATCGGCCTTTTCATTTTTTTGCACATAGCGGATCGTAATGTTTAAAAGGTTCAAGTTTTCCGGCGACAGCGTTTGTCTCAGGTCGTCAATATAGGACGCATACTCCTTTACCGGCACAAAATATTCTTGCAGGACATCTGTGTTGTCGTTGTTTTCATATTCGAGAAATGCTGATTCGGACCGCATGACGTTATTGCGTGAAATTTTTGTTCCGTTTTGGTTTACAAAGTAGGATTGCTGCGTATTCCACAGCCAATTTCTTCCCCACTCATATCGTCTTGACAAGCCGAGCGCAAACTTTGTGGCCCCCGTATACTCGTCTTCTTTAAGATTGCTGTATGATGACAGCTGATTCTGATGATCAGCCAATTCATAATTCGTGACATACATATCTTTCAGAAACCCTTTTTTCGCTGTTGAAATTCGCGCCAGATGCATTCGGACATCAGGATTTTCTTTTACGTGCTTTGTAAAATAGTCGGCGTATTCACTGTAATTCATTGTTTCAGTCTGCATGACATACAGCTCATCATTCGTCAGCTCAAGCGTTACATCAAGAATCACGCCAAAAAGACCGTACCCTCCGATGACAGCTGTAAATAAATCATCTTTTGGAGTAACAGTGACAATCGTTCCGTCCGCTTTTAAAAGCCGAAATGATTTGACTGTATCAATCAGCGAGCCATAGCGGATATCACGTCCGTGCGCATTGGCGCTGAGTGATCCTCCAATTGTAAAAATGTTTTGCGACTGCATGACTTTTACCGCAAGCCCGTATGGATTCACGTATTTCTGGATGTCATTCCACGTCGCGCCGCTTTGCACTCTGATCGTTTTTTTCTCTTGATTGAGGGACAGGATTTTGTTGTAGCCCGTCATGTCTAGAACAATGCCGTCCTCGTAATATGTATGGCCGCCCATGGAATGCTGCGTCCCGGCGATTGAAATCTTTATGTTTTTTCGGTTTGCCTCTTTGACCGTGTCAATGAGCGTTTCCTCTTCCTGCCCTTTTACTGCCTGCTTAATTTTCACTGGCATCAGGCGGCTGACATCCGTCATTTCGTTTGTGTCTGCTTTTTGATCTGTTATGTGCACAGAGTACGCAAACAGGGCCGCATACGCGCCTGTACAGAGCGCGAATGCGAGCAATTTCTTTTTCATGGCGCTCTCCCTGCTATTTTTTTATATCCCTTATTATATGTTTCCAGGTTATCTTCTTGTCCGTTTTTCAGCGCGGCGGTCGGCAACGATAAAGCAGGCATGAATCGCTCCCGGCAGCCAAAAAATACAGGTCAATATGAGATTCAGCAATGCCTGAAACGGCTTGCCCGAAAACAAAACAGCTAGCGGCGGGCAAAGGACAGCTAGCAGATACATCATGTTAAGTTCACTCCTTCCAGCTGTAAAAAAGGACAGCCTCCCATATCAGGCCGTCCTTTTTTGTTTTATTGAATGCCTAGCGCGATTTTCGCGTATCTGGACATTTTGTCTCGTGTCCACGGCGGATTCCACACAATGTGAACCTCTGTCTCTTTTACTTCCGGAATATCCGCTAATGCTTTTTTTACTTCATCAACGATAATCGGCGCTAGCGGGCAGCCCATTGATGTCAATGTCATTGTAACGTGCGTTAAGCCGTCTTCATCCATATCAACATCGTATACCAAACCAAGGTTTACGATGTCAACGCCAAGCTCAGGATCGACTACCTGTTCCAAGGCGCCCATGATGTTTTCTTTTAATGCTTCTTCCACGTACCCTCACTCCTTTTTTCTACAGTATAACGTAAACCCAGCCCTTGTTCATACCTTTGTGCTTTATAAGTGCGTGTCAAACCATTCAATCGTTTTTAACACAGCCGTCCGCGGGACTTTATGGTCAGCATGTTCATCACCGATAAATTGAAGACGTTCCGGCTGCTCGCTGTAATGGGATTTGATCGTCTCATAAAATTTCCGGGTCGGTGCATAAGGCACGACTTTGTCTTTTTCGCCGTGCCAAAATAATAACGGACGCTGTCGCAGTTTCTCCGGCTGTAGGCTGAGATCACGTAATTCGAGACGCTTCATCAGCTCTTCTACCTTTTCTTCCGGCATGGCGATATCAATGCCTTGAGATTTGATATGATCAATTTGCTGCTGAAACAGCTCCACATAGTTCGGGCTTCCCATCAGACTGACGCCGGCTTTTATCCAATCATAAGCAGTCAATGCGCCAAGCGTCGTGATGCCGCCCATTGATGTGCCTGCCAGACCGATGCGGCCGCCGTCTATCAGGCCCTCTTTTTCAAAATGGGTTTTGAGTGCGCCAACCTCTTCAATCTCATTGAGCACGATGTCCCAAAAGTATCCGGCCAGTTCTTGAACAGTCATTTGCTCACCCCGCTGGCCATGGTGCAGAGCCTCTGGCAAAACGGCTCTAAAGCCTTTCTCCGCAAGCAGATAAGCAATATGAAGGTTGTGTTCCTTCGCGCTTGTAAAACCATGTATAAAGATCACGAGAGGAACAGCGCGATGCCTGTTCTCTTCCTTTACAATATGTAAAATCGGAATACCGGAAACGGTTTGATTTTCAATTTGAATCACAATGTGCCCCTCCTTAGGATAACCATAATCATAAGTGTAACATGTAGACAATAAAGATGGTAAAAAGCTACACTGGAAGTAAGGCAAAACAAGTAAAGACTATGGCTAAAGGAGCTTTTCATGGAGACAAAACCCTATTTAATCGCATTAGACTTAGATGGAACATTATTAAAGGATGATAAAACCATATCAGAAAACACCCTTCGGACGATACAGCGTCTAAAAGATGACGGGCATTATGTCTGCATCGCGACAGGGCGTCCGTACCGTTCAAGCTCCATGTACTATCAGCAGATGGGGCTGACAACACCGATTGTCAATTTCAACGGAGCGTTTGTCCATCATCCGCAGGACGACAGCTGGGGAAGGTATCATACATCACTGCCGCTTGAAGTTGTCAAACAATTAGTGAATATCAGCGAGAGTTACAATGTACATAATGTGCTTGCTGAAGTGATTGACGACGTGTATTTTCATTATCATGACGAGCATCTGATTGATGCCTTTAACATGAACACAACACATGTGACGGTCGGAGACTTGCGGGAAAACCTCGGTGAAGATGTGACATCTGTGCTGATTCACGCCAAAGAAGAAGATGTGACAGCCATACGCTCCTATTTATCGGATGTGCATGCCGAGGTGATTGACCATAGAAGATGGGCTGCGCCGTGGCATGTCATAGAAATTATTAAAAGCGGCATGAATAAAGCAGTCGGTCTCCAGAAAATCAGCGATGGTTATGGTGTGCCGAGAGAGCGGATCATCGCTTTTGGAGATGAGGATAACGATCTGGAGATGCTTGCATTCGCAGGCTGCGGTGTTGCAATGGGAAATGGAATTGACGAGGTCAAGCAGATTGCCAACCGAACAACGGTTACAAATGAAGAGGATGGCGTCGCAAGGTTTTTAAAAGAATATTTCTCGCTTTAAAGAACGGCTCGTATTAATTTTTCCCACTCATAATCCGTACTTTGTCCCACCATACTATTGAAGACGACTCATCTCGTCAAAGTATGGAAGGGGGCAATCTCAAAATGGGTAAACGAAGCAAATCCAAAAGGTTTATTCACCAGGGTAAAGACTCCATCGGGCAACACGCCGCAAGATTTCCATATCGGTCTACATTAGAAGAAGCTCACCAGCATGCCGCGGCACGAGACTCGGCTGAAAGGCAGTATGAATATTAATGAGAAATGAACTGTTTCAGCAGGCAAAATCATTTGTTCAACAGGCTGTCATGGTGACAAACGGCTTTGAAGAAGGCGATCAGGAGCAAGCGATTCTGAGAGCTAAAAATGCTGTATCTTCTGCGTATGCCAATTCGACAGATGCGGAGCGTCACCAGCTGCATCAATTTCAAGATCAGCTGGATAAACTGCAATAAAAAAAGGCTATGGCGCTTTCGCCATAGCCTCTTATTTGACTTCAAACTGCTGAACAGCCTGAACTTGCTTGAGATTCTCCGCTTTGCCCTTAAATGTCACTTTCACCTCATAGGTTCCGGGTTCAGGGACTTCCTTCCACATATCAGAAAAATCATATGTTTCTCCAGGTTCAAGTGTCAGATTTTGAAAAGCCTGCGTAAACATTTTGCCTTTCGAATATCGGTATCTTTCTTTACGCTTAGAATCATACACGACGAGTTCAAATTTTTGCCCTGTGCTGAATTGAAACTCAACAGCACGTTCGCTTTGGTTCTTCAGCGACATGTTAAACTTGATTTGTTCAGGCTCCTGAATGGCGTCAACAGATAAAACAATCTCTTGATTCTCCAATCCGCCTGATACCTCCTTATCGGGTTCTGTCTGGTCCTCTTTCCCGCAGCTTATCAAAAGCAGCACGGGCAGAAGCATCACAAGCAGCCGTTTCACGACTTCCACCTGCTTTCGTCAGTCTTTTCTAAAGAAACCAAAAATCCCTGTCGTTTGCACGATGTTCGTAAATGCTTTCGG
Organism: Bacillus sp. SKDU12; assembly: GCF_010093085.1. GTDB lineage: Bacteria > Bacillota > Bacilli > Bacillales > Bacillaceae > Bacillus > Bacillus mexicanus. Next base: position 75,838 of record NZ_MSRC01000006.1, read on the forward strand.
ATCAACCTCTTTGACGATCTTCTCTAAATCGTATAGTTCATACCTTGTGATGACGATAATCATCATTTCTTTCTGTTCGTTTGTAAATGCGCCCTTAGCCGGCACAGTTGTGATGCCGCGCACCATTTTTCCGTAAATGGCTTCTTTGATTTCGTCCGCTTTTTTCGTCACGATCATTGCCGTAAGCTTCATGTGGCGAGTATGAATGGCGTCAATCACCCTCGTTGTCACATACAGTGTAACAAGGGTATATAATGCTTTCTCCCAACCTTGCAATAATCCTGCCGTCAAGATAATAATTCCGTTCAGGATAAAGAAATATGTGCCGACGGGTTTGTCTTTCCACTTTGCAAGCACCATGGCGACGATATCGAGTCCGCCTGTCGAAGCGCCGTATTTTAATGTTAAGCCGATGCCGACCGCGGAAATGACGCCGCCGAACACTGCGTTCAGCAAAATGTCATGTGACAGGCTTGTTTCAGGCAGAATTCCCATAAACAGAGTAGTGAGTGCGACACTTAAAATGCTGTACACCGTAAATGATTTGCCGACCTTCAGCCATCCTAAAATACCGACCGGAATGTTTAGGAGGAACAAGAGCGTTCCCGTCGATATGTAAAAGGGAGCATATTCCACAACGACGCTTGATAAAAGCTGAGCGACACCTGTAAATCCGCTGGCATATACATCTGCCGGAATCAAAAACAGGTTTAGCCCGGCCGCATTGAGTAAAGCGCCGATGATGACGACGAGTAATTTTTTTGTTTGATCTAGTACCATGGCAGTTCCTCCGCTCTTTCTTCTTTATTATGTTTTCCCTTAAAACAAATATTTGAACACGATTTTGGCAAATTAATATGATATAGTTGGCTTAACTCTTATTATAACGAGCGATAACGGAAAGAAGGGAAGCAATATGACAGTTCATCTCATCGCTGACAGCGCCGCCGATCTGCCCCGTTCTTATTTTGAAGAAAACAGCATCGGCTTTATTCCGCTCAGAGTCTCTCTCGGCGATAAAGAATTCGAAGATGCGGTCACAATAGATGCGGATCAGGTATTTGAAGCGATGCAAAATGGCGAAACGCCTAAGACGTCCCAAGCCTCACCGCAAACGATTAAAAATATGTTTTTGCAATATGCCGAAACAGGTGATCCCGCTCTTTACATTGCCTTTTCCTCAGGCCTCTCCGGCACATATCAGACAGCTGTGATGATGGCGAATGAAGTGAAGGAGGAATTCCCCGATTTTGATTTGCGGGTCATTGATTCCAAATGCGCTTCATTAGGATACGGCCTGGCAGTCCGTCATGCTGCCGATCTCTGTATCAACGGGATTACAATACAAGAAATTGAAACGTCTGTAAAGAACTTTTGCGAACAGCTTGAGCACATTTTTACCGTTGATGATCTCACATATCTTGCAAGAGGCGGCCGCATCTCCAAAACGTCCGCTTTTGTCGGCGGCCTGCTGAATATTAAACCGCTGCTTCATATGGAGGACGGCAAGCTTGTGCCTCTGGAAAAAATCCGCGGACAGAAAAAACTATTCAAACGGATTATTGAACTTATGAAAGAGCGCGGTGCTGATTGGAGCAATCAAACTGTAGGAATCAGCTACGCCGTCAACGAAGAAAAAGCCATTGCCATGAAACACTTGATTGCGGATGAATTTAAGCCGAAAGAGATCATCATTCATTCAATCGGTTCTGTAATCGGCTCGCACGCAGGTCCCGGCACATTGGCCATATTCTTTTTAGGAAAATGAACAAACAAAAACCTCCAGTATTTGATGCGGTCTGGAGGTTTTATAGCAATGTTTTCTTTACATACATGATGACTCCCGCTCCATATGCCAAAATCATAGGCGGAATCAGCTGGTCTTGTCCTTGAAATGAAATAAACCCATTTAACAGAATAAACATCCCTGAATTCAGAAAAAAGTATCCCGCAATTCTAGCCAGACGGTCTTTGTCACGTATCCGGGACTCACCGAAACCGGACAGTATCCATGTTTGCTTTTTTATTCCTGCCATATAAGCAATCCAAAAGAAAAGCACCGCAATCAAGATCAATAAAAAATCGATCCGAATTTCCATAAACTCTCCCCCTGTCTTTTCACTGACAAAACACTCTGTCTCCCGTAATAATACGTAACAGCACTTTATTTATGAAGTCCTTTGATAAAAAAATAGAAGGCGCACGGGCCTTCTATTTTTTCTCGTATGTCCATCCATTTTCCTGATATACTTTCCCGTTTTTCATCAAATGGCCGAGCGCGCGTTTAAAGGCGGCTTTGCTCATGTTAAACTGTTCTCTGATATCATCAGGCTGGCTTTTGTCACTATACGGCATGGCGCCGTTTCTTGTTCTCATATACGTCAAAATGTACTCTGCATCTACAGACAGCGCATCCTGTTTTCTCGGCAATAGCGACATGTTGACTGAACCGTCTTCTTTCACTTGAATCACTCGTCCCGTGATTCTTGAACCGAGTCTCGGCTCCTCTTTTCGTTCTGAAGGATGGATAAAACCTCTGATGCCTTCATCCGTAATGACGAATGAACCCGTGGCGATTAATCTATACACCGTACCTGTCAGCTCTTTATTCATCAGATTTTCCGGAGCATCGGTAAACAGTTCGCTGATGACATCTTCCGGCGCTGGTTTCGCAAACATCCGCCCCCGGTTCGTCACCTTCAGCATACAGTAGAGCTTGTCGCCTTTTTGTGGCCAGACATCCTCGTATGGAGGCAAATGCTCAGTTGCGACAAGCGCGTCCTTGGATAAGCCGACATCCACGAAAACGCCCATATCTTCCACTTTATCCACCACTTCAACCCAGTCGTACTCGTCCGCGCTGATGACCGGAATTTTCATTGTGGCCGCAAGCCTTTCCTGCTGGTCGACATATATAAAGACCTCTACTTCGTCTCTGTCCTCGATATCCTCTGTTATTTCACTATTATGTAAGAGAATCGTATCCTCCCCGTCGGTTAAAAAGTAGCCGAAATCGGTTTGGTGATCTATACTCAAGGTTAATTGCTGCCCTGGTCTCATGCTATCTTCCTTCCTGTTCCGCTCATTTTTCCGCGGATTTTGTTTACATTTTTTCCAAGCATCACAAATTGATTCTATGTTCTGTTGGAAGTTTCTCTTTATTCTACTATAATCAACACATAAGTGAAATGTTATGGAGGTTTTCGTATGGCAAAAGAAAGTTCATTTGATATTGTATCCAAAGTAGAATTGCCTGAAGTGCAAAACGCGATTCAAACCGCACTGAAAGAAATCAGCACTCGCTATGACTTTAAAGGGAGCAAAAGCGACATTTCTTTAGAGAAAGAAGAGCTTGTCCTCATTTCTGATGACGAATTCAAATTAAGCCAGCTGAAAGATGTGCTTGTCGGTAAATTGATTAAACGAAACGTGCCGACAAAAAACATTGATTACGGCAAGGTAGAAAGCGCGTCAGGCGGAACAGTGCGCCAGCGTGCAAAGCTGGTACAAGGCATTGACAAGGACAATGCCAAAAAAATCAATACGATCATCAAAAACACCGGACTGAAAGTAAAGTCTCAAGTGCAGGATGACCAAGTGCGCGTGACAGGAAAAAACAAGGATGACCTGCAGCAGATTATCACAGCAGTGAGAGCCGCAGACCTCCCAATTGACATTCAATTTATAAATTTCAGATAAATTTTCTGAATCCTATTGATTATTGTCTTTATTTTCGGTAAATTTGGAGAAAGGGAAAATGCCAGGCGCACTTCCTGAATACGAAAATTTCATATCCGTTCTTATCAAGAGAAGCAGAGGGACTGGCCCGACGAAGCTTCAGCAACCGGTGTAATGGCAATTCAGCCATAACCAAGGTGCTAAATCCAGCAAGCTCGAACAGCTTGGAAGATAAGAAGAGACAATATCACTGACAAAGTCCTCTTCTTAAGAGGACTTTTTTTATTTCTCTTTTTTCCTTGCTGAATGTGAATAAAGGAGGCTGACAATGGGACTTTTAGAAGATTTGCAAAAACAGGTGTTAATTGGTGACGGGGCCATGGGAACGCTTCTCTATTCCTATGGCATTGACAGGTGCTTTGAGGAGCTCAACATTTCAAAGCCAGAGGACATCCAGCGTATACATAAAGCGTACGTTGAGGCTGGTGCCAACATTATTCAAACAAATACGTACGGAGCCAATTATATTAAATTATCCAGGCACGGGCTTGAGGGTGATATCAAAAAAATGAATCAGGAGGCGGTAAAAATCGCGCGGGCTTCAGCAGGCGATGCATACGTTCTTGGAACGATGGGCGGCATCCGCACATTTAATAAAAACGCCTACAGCCTTGACGAGATCAAACGCAGCTTTCGCGAGCAGCTGTATCTTCTGCTGCATGAAGAGCCGGACGGCTTGCTGTTAGAAACGTATTACGATTTGGAAGAAGCCCGTGAAGTGCTGAAAATCGCCCGTAAAGAGACTGGACTTCCAATTATGCTTAATGTCTCCATGCATGAGCAAGGCGTACTGCAGGACGGAACGCCGCTTTCTGAAGCATTGCGGTCAATTGCAGATCTCGGCGCCGATATCGTCGGCATTAATTGCCGGCTCGGCCCTTACCACATGATTGAAGCACTCAGCGAAGTGCCGATTTTTGATGATGTCTTCTTATCAGTTTATCCAAACAGCAGCCTTCCCTCGCTTGAAGAAGGGCGGCTCGTCTATGAAACAGACGACACCTATTTTCAGCAAAGTGCGTCAGAATTCCGCAGGCAAGGCGCACGAATTATCGGCGGCTGCTGCGGCACCACACCGAATCATATCCGGGCGATGGCGGAAGCCGTTGGCGATCTTGCTCCAATTACAGAAAAAGAAGTCAAAACCCCGGCGAAAGAATATATTTCTGTTCAGCAGGAGCGGACAGAACCTGGCCTGAATGAGATCGCCACGAAAAAACGCTCCATCATCGTAGAGCTGGACCCGCCGAAAAAATTGAGCTTTGACAAATTTCTGTCCGCCGCTGCTGAATTAAAAGAAGCGGGAATTGATGCCCTGACACTCGCTGATAATTCTTTGGCAACCCCGCGGATCAGCAATGTAGCCTGCGGCTCCCTTGTGAAGCAGCAGCTTGATATGCGCTCCCTTGTCCATATTACGTGCCGTGACCGGAACATTATCGGCTTGCAGTCACATTTAATGGGCCTTGATACATTAGGGCTGACTGACGTGCTGGCTATCACGGGTGATCCTTCTAAAATCGGGGATTTTCCGGGTGCGACGTCTGTGTATGATTTAACATCCTTTGATTTAATCAGGCTGATCAAACAGTTCAATGAAGGGCTGTCCCTGTCTGGAAAACCGCTTGGCAAGAGAACGAATTTCTCAGTTGCCGCCGCATTTAATCCTAATGTTCGCCATCTGGACAAAGCGGTCAAACGGCTGGAGAAAAAAATAGACTGCGGCGCGGATTACTTCGTTTCTCAGCCTGTCTATTCTGAACAGCAGCTTGTCGACATTCATAACGAAACAAAACATTTGAAGACGCCGATCTATATCGGCATTATGCCGCTGACAAGCAGCAGAAATGCAGAGTTCATCCACCATGAAATTCCCGGGATAAAGCTGTCTGACTCTATTCGCGAAAAAATGGCCCTCGCCGGAGAGGATAAAGAGAAGCAAAAAGCAGAAGGCCTTGCGATCGCACGCTCCTTGCTGGATACAGCATGCGAGTTGTTTAACGGCATCTACTTGATTACACCCTTTCTCAGATCTGACTTGACCGCTGAACTTAGTACATATATTCAGCAAAAAGATGAACAGCGTAAAAATATTTACTTGCACTAACACGGAGGACTGCCCAAAGCCAATTGGGCGGCCTTTTTTTATCTCATTCGTGTTACGATATAAAAAAATCAGTTTTCAAGGAGGAACCTTATGCTCGAGGTCAAAACCATTTCCCCAGAAGATACTTATGAAATCCGGCACCGTGTTCTGCGTCCCCATCAAACCATTGAACAATGCCAATATGAACAGGATGATGCGCCAGGCGCTTTTCATCTCGGCGCGTATTATGCAGGCACACTGATCAGCATCGCTTCTTTTTCTCCTCAACCTCAACCATTAGTAACGGCCGACTCCGCATATCAGCTGAGAGGCATGGCAACACTTGAAGGATATCGTGATCAAAAAGCCGGAAGCAAGCTGATGAAATACGCAGAGCAAAAACTGGAAGATATGGGGATAGAGGCGGTCTGGTGCAATGCAAGACACCATGTCAAAGGCTACTACGAAAAGCTTGGCTGGGAAGAACGCGGCGAACCGTTTGAGATTCCCGGCATTGGCACACATATTGTCATGTGCAAAACGCTCGGAATAAGCAGGTGATCTAAATGCACGCAGCAGATGAGCTGATTGAACTTCAAGAAGAACATATCCCCGGCTTATTACGGCTTTGCAGACAAGCCGGATGGCCTGACTACGGCGAACGGGAGCTTCGGATGCTTGTACAGCAAAAGAGCGTTTTCGGCTATCAAAACAGCCAAGGGGACATCATCTCCTGTATCGGTTTGTTTAGATACGGCCGACTCGCTTCTATCGGAATCGTTATCGTCGACAATAAGTACAAACGGCAGGGTTTAGGGCGGCGAATGGTGAACACGTGCATCAGCAAAGCGGATAAGAACGCCTCCATCATGCTTTGTGCAACGAAGGAAGGTTTGCCCCTTTATGAAAAATCCGGTTTTCAAACAGCTGGCTCAGTCCGTAAATACAGCTGCCAACACTTCAAGCCGATGACAAAGAAGCATGACTTTGCGTTGACAGCCTTTACCGAATTGGATTTTCGGGAAGTTCTTGCAGCAGATCAGGCCGCCTTTGGCGGAGACAGATCAACTCTTCTTCACTCGCTTATTTCCCAATCGGACGAAAGCGTGATGATTCGAAATAAAGAAGGCAAGTTGATCGGATACGGTTTATCTGCACAAACGCCGTGCAATCTGAAATTCGGCCCGATCGTTGCCCCATCCTCAGAAGCAGCAGCCCAATTAATCAACAGACTGGCCGCGGGGAAACAAGGACCGATGCGAATCGATGTGCCTGGTGACAGTGTGTCGCTGCATGCCCCCCTGAAAGCGATGGGCTTTCATTTAGACGATGAACCTCCGCTAATGCTTTACCCAAATAAAACATTTCCAGCTAGGAACGGACAATTATTCGCCTTGATTTCACAAGGGCTCGGCTAACCCTTTATTTCCCGAACAGGAAGATTCTGTTCGGTTTTTTTTATGTTATCAAGGACATTCTAATCAGAAGAAAAGGAGTGTGCTTTGAGATGGAATCAACAAAACAAAATAACGGAATGACGATTGTGGCAATCGGTTCAATCCCTTTAATATTAACGCTTGGAAACTCGATGCTTATTCCGATTTTGCCAAAAATGAAATCTGAACTTCATTTATCCCAATTTCAAGTCAGTCTCGTGATCACAGTATTTTCCTTGATTGCGGCATTTGCCATTCCAATTGTCGGTTATCTTGCTGACCGATTCTCAAGGAAAGTTATCATTATCCCCTGCTTATTTTTATATGGTGTCGGCGGCTTGTTAGCAGGGTTTGCGGCAGGTTTTTTTGACAATGCATATCCTTGGGTGATGGCTGGACGGGCGCTTCAGGGAATCGGGGCAGCCGGAACCGGCCCGATTGCCATGGCGCTGGCGGGAGATCTGTTTAAAGGGGCCCAGGAAAGCAAGGTGCTCGGCCTCGTTGAAGCTTCAAACGGCATGGGGAAAGTGCTTTCTCCGATTATCGGCTCGCTTATCGCCCTGCTTGTCTGGTATGGCGCGTTTTTTGCCTTTCCGGTGTTTTGTATCATTGCGATCGTGCTGACGTGGGTATTTATTAAAGAAAAGAAAAAGGAAAAAGAACCCCCTCCGATCGGAAAATACGCAAAAGGGCTGTTAAGTGTTTTCAAACATGAAGGCAGATGGCTGTTCACCGCTTATTTAGCCGGTGCAACCTGTTTGTTTACTTTATTCGGTATTCTCTTTTTTCTTTCGGATATCCTTGAAAAAACATACGATACCGACGGCGTCAAAAAAGGCCTGATTTTGGCGATTCCGCTTTTGGTTATGTGTGTGACGTCTTATACAACCGGAAGCAAAATCGGGCAGAAGCAATCGTTAATGAAAAAACTGATTGTTCTTGGATTGGCGTTCATGACTGTGTCTTATGCGGCACTGTCATTCATTGAAAATCTTGTCCTTTTTATCAGTGTTCTCGTTCTGAGCAGCATTGGTTCAGGTCTTGTTCTTCCTTGTGTGAACAGCTTTATTACCGGGGCTGTCGGCAAAGAAAGACGGGGATTTGTGACGTCGCTGTACGGATCGGTTCGTTTCTTAGGGGTGGCAATCGGGCCTCCGATTTTCGGCCGCTTGATGGAATGGTCCAGACCCGGCATGTTTTTAAGCATCGCGGGTTTGACGCTTGTTGTCGGCATTCTCGTCATTCTGCTGATCCATGTGAAACAAAACAAAGAAGAAACAAACGAAAAAGAAGAACCGAAAATGGCGGGAAATCGGCTTCAGCCTGCTGAGGAAAGGTAGCTTTCAGTTTGAAAATTGTACAGATTGAGACCTTTCCCCTTTTGCACCGATTAGAAAAGCCCTACGGAGACGCGAATGGGTTAAAGCGATATCGAACTTGCTATCTCATCAGAATTGTCACAGAAAGCGGGATTGACGGCTGGGGCGAATGCGTTGATTGGCTCCCGGCTCTCCATATCGGTTTTACCAAACGGATCATCCCCTATCTTTTAGGGAAGCAAGCCGGGAGCCGCCTGCTGTTAGTGCGCACAATTCAAAAATGGCATCAGCGGGCGGCCTCTGCCGTGAGCATGGCGCTGACAGAAATCGCGGCCAAAGCTGCGGATTATTCGGTTTGCGAACTATGGGGCGGACAGTACAGAGAAGAAATCCCTGTATACGCCTCCTTTCAATCGTATTCAGATCAGACGCAATGGATCAGCCATTCCGTTTCCAATGTTGAAGCTCAGTTAAAAAAGGGCTTTAAGCAAATGAAAGTCAAAATCGGCGGGATGTCATTCGAGGAGGACCTCCGGCACATCAAGGCGCTGCAGCATACAGCCGGCAGCTCCATTACGATGATTTTAGACGCAAACCAAAGTTATGATGCCGCAACCGCTTTAAAATGGGAACGCTATTTTTCAGCATGGATGAACATCGGCTGGCTTGAGGAGCCTTTGCCTTTTGATCAGCCGCAGGATTACGCTCTGCTGCGTAGCCGTTTGTCTGTTCCTGTTGCCGGCGGAGAAAATATAAAAAGCGCGGCGCAGTTTGTGCCTCTTCTTTCACAGCGATACTTGGATATCATTCAGCCCGATGTCATGCATGTCAACGGGATTGATGGATTTCGGGACTGCCTCCAGCTCGCTCGTTATTTCGGCATCAGAGCGTCCGCCCATGCATATGATGGTTCGCTTTCACGGCTCTATGCTTTATTTGCACAAGCCTGTTTGCCTCCATGGACTAAAATGGAGAACGAGCAAATTGAACCGATCGAGTGGGATGTCATGGAGAACCCTTTTACAGATCTTATCAGCGTTCAGCCATCAAAAGGAATCGTCCATATCCCAAAAGGAAAAGGCATTGGAACAGAGATCAATATGGAGATTGTCAATCGCTGCAAGTGGGATGGTTCAGCCTATTAAGCTGGATCATTTCTTATTTTGCAGACATAAAAAATGGACAGCCTCATAAAATGGAAACAGCGGACAAGTCTTTTCATAAAGGAGCAAATGACGTAATGGCTGAACTGCTGACGAAAGCAAAACTTACGTTTATGATTGTCATAGGCGGCGTGTTACAGGGACTCGGTATGTCCTTGTTTTTATTTCCCCATGATATTCCGACAGGCGGGGCGGCAGGCATTGCAGTGCTGTTGCATTATCTGTTTCACATTCCCCACGGCTTTTCAGTATGGGCAGTAAATGTGTCGATGCTTTTTACCGCTTTAAAATGGCTGGAGATGAGAACATTCACCGGCACCCTCGCTTCGATTACCGTTACCTCTGTCTCAGTATTGATTTTTGATGCGGTTTTTCCGGATATCACGTCAAACCTGTGGCTTGATCTGGCCAGCGGCGCTATGTTATTGGGGCTCGGCATCGGGCTTTTATACAAGTACAAAATTTCAAACGGAGGATTCGGGGCCCTCGCTTTGATGATTTCCATCTACCGCGGCGGGAATCCCGGAACAATTCTGCTGATTATGAATTGCATCATTTTTATGGTGACCGCTTCTATTATTGCCTGGGGCATCGTGATTCAGGCACTCATTTGCCAAGTCATATCGACAAGAGTCATCGACTTCATTTATAACATCCGGCTAACCTCACTCCCCTATCTCACGCCTATGTACCGCCATAAAAAATAATAGGCAGAGGCTCTCTTTACGGCGAGAGCCCCGCAGCCGCAGTTTTACAAATAAAAAGTATCAGATCGCAGCCCTAAACGCAGCGTCTCCAATGCGATCGCATCATGAAATGGGATATTGGCCAGATTCACATTCGGCCCAACCCTTTGAATAAATCCTTGCTGGAGCGTTTTATTCGGCGCTTCAAATATCAGCCTGGTGATATCAATATCTGAGGAAATGATGTCATCGACAATTTGAAACCGGACATCGCCGTTGCTGGAACAGATCCCTCCTGTCCCGCTTTCCCTTGCCTCCGTCATCACTTTTTCCGCGCCCGCTTCCATATCCTCAACGATATACTCAAGCCATTCCTCAGAGCTTTGCCGGCTTGATAATTCCGCATCCTTGCTGCCCACCTCGCTGAGCACAAGAAATTCATCGGAAAAATCGGCAATGTAAGCCGCTTTCTCTTTATTTGTCATCGGAAGCGTACCATTTGAAATCTCAATATATTCACAGCCGAAATAGGTGCAGTACCGATGAAATTCATTCACTTTTTTCTGGCTTACATACTTCTCAAACAATGTGCCTCCAAAGAAATATTTAATGTCATGCTCTTTCAGCGCGCTGATTTTTGTTTCAAGTTCTTTCGTAAGTAATGATGTGCCCCAGCCAAATTTCACAAAATCAATATAGTCGGATGCTCCAGCTATCACATCCTTGAAAAATTGCAAGGGGTAGCCGTTATCAATTAAAATGGTTTGACCGGCTTCTCTCGGTTTGCTTGTTCTCACTGGCAATTCTAGTGAAAAATCATTCATATTCTGACCCTCTCAATCGTTGGAACTTCTCTGTCTTGTTTCACTTTCATCACAAAATCGCCCGGCAATTCTTTTGTACAGTATGATATGTCTTCCGGATCAAATAATGGCTGGCTGCGATCAAAAAATTTCTCCGCAACAGAAGAGCGTTTAATTCTTTCAATCGCCTCCGCGGCCGTTACCTCATTCGTCCCTTCAATAATGGCTTTCATATACTCCGCGCACGCAGCGTCATCATCGCCTGACGGATGGGAAGCAACAATGTTTATGACACAATCCGCTGCTGCAAGTGTTTTCACATGCTCTGCCGTTGTTTTGGCGTTGGAAAATCCAGTTACGAACAAATGCTTAGCATTCAGGGCCCCTAACGCTGCTGTAACACCGTTTGTTGTTTTCTGAATCAGGCGCTTACCCGCCATGTCTTGCACTGCCATGCGTTTTGGAGAATTATCTACATCAAATCCGCTGATACCGACCCCCTTCTCTTCTCCCGTCAACACGTAATCCCGATATGTTTCTTTCAGCGCAAAGGCTTCCTCTCTTGTTCCGGCTAACAAAATCTCTTTTGCCCCGCCGATAAACGCATAGTGGGCGACCGTAAAGGCTCTGATGACATCAATGACGATATTAATATCCGCCGGGGCAAGCAAATGATGATGCCCCTGATAAATGGTAATCGGCATACGATCTCTCCTTGGGCATAAAACCATTTTGCTTAAAAGCATATTCATCTAGTTTCTTAATGGTTCCGCCCTCATGTTAGACGGGCGCCGCACCCAAAAACCGTGAACCTTTATGTAAAAAGTGAATAGTCTGCCTATAACTCGATCAATAGATAAAAAAACAGACAGATGCAAACGGAGGGAAAAGGTTGAACGAACAAATCATCACCTATGGCACATGGAACGATACACTGTCTAGACAGATAGCAGATCAATTGATCGATGAGCTTGATGTGTTGAAATGGGCTTACCGAACGTACGGGGAAACGATTGTGTACGCGTGCAGCTTTGGCGCAGAAGGAATGGTGCTTCTCGACCTTATATCCAAAATCAACAAAAACGCGCACATCATCTTTTTGGATACAGGGCTGCATTTTCAGGAAACGTATGAGCTCATCGAGACCGTCAAAGAGCGATACCCGAGCTTGACAATCCAGCTGCTTGAACCTGAGCTAAGCTTAAAAGAACAGGAGACGCAATACGGCAGAGAGCTGTGGAAGCATAACCCGAATCTATGCTGCCAATTGCGAAAAATCGTGCCGCTCAAAAAACACCTGTCCGGCATGACAGCTTGGATTTCAGGGCTGCGCCGCGAGCAATCGCCTACAAGAAAGCATATTCAATACGTGAATTTGGATCAGAAATTTAAGCTCATTAAGATTTGTCCGCTTATCCACTGGACTTGGAAAGACGTTTGGACCTACATCCGCCTTCACAATTTGCCTTATAACAAACTGCACGATCAATATTACCCGAGCATAGGCTGTGAAATGTGTACACTGCCTTCCTCGGACCCGAACGATGAGAGGGCGGGGAGATGGGCCGGACGAGAGAAAACAGAATGCGGCCTGCATCAAGAATAATGTCGTTGTTTTAAAGATTTCAGCGAAGCACAGACAAGAAAAAGCAAAAATGGAGGTTGAACGCGTTGAATGGAAACGAACCCCATGGAGGTGTGTTAATCAACCGCTATGATCCCGCGTGCCATTTTGAAGGGTGTATGTGCGAAGCGGAGTTGGATCAGCTTGCACTGAGCGACCTGGAGCTGATCGCGATCGGCGGCTACAGCCCATTAACTGGTTTTTTGGGAGAAAAAGATTATCATTCTGTTGTGAAAGAAATGAGGCTGGCAAACGGCTTGCCGTGGAGCCTGCCGATTACATTGCCTGTCGCGGAAGAAACAGCAAAACAGCTGTCTGCCGGTGACCGCGTCAAGCTTGTGAAAGATGGCGCCACCTATGGCATGATCACTGTCACTGATATATACCGGCCCAATAAAGCACATGAAGCACTGTCCGTCTTTAAAACTAGCGATCCTGCCCACCCAGGCGTAAAAAAACTTTTGGCGCGCCCGGATTATTATATCGGAGGGCCTATCACGGTCAGCCGCCTGCCTGACAAACCCTTCGAACAGTTTTACGCAGCACCCGCACAAACACGAGCGGCCTTTAAAGAGCTCGGCTGGCAAACGATTGTCGGTTTTCAAACTAGAAACCCTGTTCACAGAGCACATGAATATATTCAAAAAACAGCGTTAGAAACGGTCGACGGTCTGCTGCTTCACCCGCTTGTCGGAGAAACGAAGTCAGACGATATCCCAAGTGATATCAGAATGGAGAGCTATCAGGTTTTGCTTGATCACTATTATCCAAAGAAACGTGTCATGCTGTCGGTCTTCCCTGCCGCCATGCGGTATGCAGGGCCGAGGGAAGCGATTTTCCATGCGCTCGTCCGCAAAAATTACGGCTGCACCCATTTTATTGTAGGTCGTGATCACGCGGGTGTCGGCAGTTATTACGGAACGTATGATGCACAGCATATTTTTCAATCATTTACAGATGAGGAGCTCGGCATAAAGCCGCTGTTTTTCGAGCATAGCTTTTACTGCCGGAAATGCGGAAACATGGCCACCTCGAAAACATGTCCGCATAGCCAAAGAGACCACATCCACTTATCAGGCACAAAAGTAAGAGAGCTCCTCCGCCACGGCAAAAAACCGCCTAAAGAATTCAGCCGGCCTGAGGTCGCAAACGTACTGATCAAGGGCCTTCAACAGCAGCCCGTTGCCATTCGGCAAAACAGCGGGGGATGGCAATGACACACAATCCAAATATTATTTGGCATCCCGCTGCCATCTCGAAGTCTGACAGACAATCCTTAAACGGGCACAAAAGCTGCGCTCTCTGGTTTACCGGATTGTCCGGCTCAGGAAAATCCGTGCTGGCCAATGCTGTTGATGAAAAGCTGTACCGCATGGGCGTTCAGAGCTATGTGCTCGACGGTGACAATATCCGCCACGGCTTAAACAAAGATCTTGGTTTTCAGACTGAAGACAGGGTTGAAAACATCCGCCGGATCGGAGAAGCAGCAAAGCTGTTTGTTGACAGCGGACAAATGATTTTAACAGCTTTTATCTCACCATTCAGAGAGGATCGAGACATGGTCAGAGCGCTCTTTTCTGAAGAGGAATTCTTCGAAATTTATGTGAAGTGCCCGCTGCATGTGTGTGAACAGCGCGATCCGAAAGGACTTTACCAAAAAGCGCGGAACGGAGAGATCAAACATTTCACCGGGATTGATTCTCCATATGAAGCGCCGCTTTCTCCCGAGTTCATCATTGAAACAGATCGAACCTCTATTTCCGAGGGCGCTGATTTGATTATTACAGAACTGCGGAACAAAGGAATTATATAAAAACCCGATCAATGTCGGGTTTTTTCTTATGATCCTGCAAACTGCGCTATCAAATGGTTGATCTTCTCCTTTTCTTCATAAAAAGCTCCGTGCCCGCTGCCTATAAACGGAACCAATTCTGAGTGCTTGATGCCGCGCCTTAATTCTTTCGCAAAATCAAATGGCGCTATTTTATCCTTTCTTCCGTGCAAAATCAGTGTCGGCACCTTGATTGAGACAAGATCTTTTCTAAGATCCTCGTCTCTTAATGCAATGCCGGAGTGAATCGTCCCGTAGGAGGAAGCTTCCAGCATCAAAGTGAAAAACCACAGCCTGAGCTCAGGTGATACTTTTTTCTCAAAAAACTGCGTGCCTAAATCAGCCAGTGTTTTTGGCCGATCTGTTTTGAATTGTTCGATCATATCGTCAATATCCTGCTTCCTCATGCCGTACGGATAACCGGGGCGTTTGGTAAATGCGGGCGCTGCGGCAGACAGTAAAATCAGCTTATGAATATCAGCCGCCTCATGCCTTGTCATATAACGGATGGCAATGGCGCCGCCCATCGAAAATCCTGCAAGTACCGCATTTTCAAGCTGGAGTGTATAAATGACTGCTTTCACATCGTCGGCCATCGTATCGTAATCATAGCCTTCCCACGGGCGGTCAGATTGCCCATACCCTCGTAAATCAATGCCGATAAAACGGAAGCCTCTTTTCGGAAGCTCATTCATTTGATATTCAAACATCTTATGATTCAACGGCCACCCGTGCAAAAAGATAATCGGCCTGCCATGTCCAATATCCTCTACAAACAGTTTCACATGCTCCTCGGTTTTGACGTAATGCCCCATTCCCTCATTCCTCCTGTTCCCTTTTCATTCCCGGGTTGTCAGCGCCTTGACGTATAGGAATCTTTCCATTTATGCTTACAAAACGAGCGGGCTTCTGCCGCATGAAAAAGCTCTTCACGATTTACTATATGTATCAATTTCCATAACGATCTATTAAATTGATCCCGAAGGCTTCTCGTGTTCGGGCGGCAAAGGATGTCATTCATGAAAAAAATAGTGATTCAAAAACCGCACATACCGGAAAACCTGCAAACCGCTGATTTTCATGAAACCGCGGCGCAGAATGATGTGGTCAGCATGCATTTGTTTGAAGATTGTACAATTTGCGGCGAAAATATCGAAAGACTTTGTGTAGAAAAAACGGTATTCAGAAATGTCGTGTTTATCGATGTGTCTTTTCGGCATATTGAACTGACTGATGTGCTCTTTGAAAAATGTGATTTGTCAAACGCAGATTTCAGCGGGGCTGTCATTCACAGAACTTCACTGAAGCAATCAAAAATGGTTGGAATAAATGTGGCAGAATCAACGCTCCGGAATGTTTCATTCGAAGAGTGCCACGGACATTTCAGTTCATTTTCATACGCAAATATGAGACAAGTTCGATTTGATCATTGTGCCCTTATGCAAAGCGAGTGCAGCAATATGGCGCTCCAGCACACACACTTTGACGGGTGCGAACTGGAAGGCGCAAGCTTTGCCGGTACGTCCCTTCAAAATATGGACATCAGCACGTGCCGCTTTGAACAGCTTCATGTCTCCCTCGACAAATTGAAAGGCTGCAAAATCGCGCCGGAGCATACAATTGCTTTCGCCAGAGCGCTGGGAGCCGTCATTGTATAACAAATGCTTAGGACATCAAGCGGCGTGCTGTCTCGGCTGCCGCTTTAATGCCAGTTTCCAAATCGCCAAGAGATGCATAGGAATATGAGAGCCTAATGCTGTTTCGGTCTTCACTGTCATAAATGGAACCGGGATTCACAAGCACCTGCCGTTTCAGCAATTCATAAAAGAAACGGCTGACAGGCAAGGTTTTATGAAATGTCACCCAAATATAAAAGCCGCCGGCGGGAATCCGCCACGAGGCGATGTCACCCGCATACCGCTCGAGAAAATGAACGGCGGCGTCTCTCCTTTGTTTGAGCACCCGGCGTACCCAAGTCAGATGCTCTTCATAATACCCCTGTGACAGCCACTCAGCAGCCGCCCACTGGGACAGGCCGCTTGATCCGTAGTCTGTCTGCATTTTAATATCCGCCAGCCTTTCTATAACCGGCTCCGGACCGGCAAGCCAGCCGATTCGCAGGCCTGGGCTGACCGTTTTTGAAAACGTACCCAGATACAGAATATTGCCCTCATGATCCATTGCTTTCAACGGCTGCGGCGGTTTTTCTTCAAACCATAAATCACCGTACGCATCATCCTCAATGATGGGCAGCTGCTCTTTTTTTGACAGGCTGATGATCTCTTTCCTTCGCCGCTCTGACATAACGGTGCCTGTCGGATTATGAAACGACGGATTCGTGTAAAGCAGCTGTCCTCCGTATTGTTTTCGGTAAGAAGAAACAAGCCCCGCCTTCATTCCTTCTTCATCCATCGGCAAGCCGCGAAGCCGCATACCCGCTGATTGAAACACATACAAAGATTGAAGATAAGAAGGTTTTTCAGTCAAAATGACAGATCCTCGTTTTAAAAGTCCGATTGAGATGAGCTGCAGCGCCTGAAGTGCACCGGACACAATTAAAATCGATGACGGTGATACATGGATCTGCTTGCCTTTTAAATGGTCCGCCACCGCCTCCCTCAGCTTAAGATTTCCTTTCGGCTGCTCATATCCTAAAGACAGGTCGGGCAGATTGATCTGCTGAAACATTCGGCGTATTTTTCCAGCAGGCAGCAGATCCGGTGAAAGCTCTCCTGTGCCTAATCTGATGATATCCGCTCTTGGTTCGTTTTGATTAATCGCTTGAATGATTGAAGAATTAGGGTGATGAATGCCTGAATGGACGTAATCGCTCCAATCGAGGGGAGGCTCAGCTGCCAGCATGCTCCACGTACTGTTTACAACCTTCGTGCCGCCTCCTCTTCTCCCCTCTAACAGACCTTGAGACGTGAGTTCATCAATAGCTGCTGTCACTGTGCTGCGGTTGACTCGAAAGATATCGGCCAGCGTTCTCTGTGAAGGGATTTTCGTCCCCACAGCCCACTCTCCGTGAAGGATTTTGTCTTTTATGTATTGTTCAATCTGCCGATGGAGCGGAACATCCGACCTTCGGCTTGGCTGCCATTGCGACATTGTCATGCCCCCTTTTTTCCCATTATACATTTGGCTGGGTCTAACCCCAACCAAATGGCTGGAGACTTAGGAAATAATCTCCCTTATGATTGAAAAAACAGATGTGAAGGGAGTTTTTTCAGCATGAATGCAATCATTCATGGAGCTGTGCTTGCGTTTGGCTTAATTTTGCCGCTGGGGGTGCAGAATGTATTTATTTTTCAGCAAGGCGCGAGGCAAAGACATATTTGGCTGGCACTCCCCGCCGTGATCAGCGCTTCTGTCTGTGATACTCTGTTAATCGTTTTAGCCGTTGCGAGTGTATCAGTCATTGTGCAGCAGACGCCTATTTTTGAAACGATAATGATGGCCGGGGGATTTTTGTTTTTGCTTTATATGGGCTGGATAACTTGGAACAGCCATCCGAAAGCAAATCAAAATGAGAAAAATACGTTCACAGCTAAAAAGCAAGCTGCGTTTGCGGCCGCCGTTTCTCTTTTAAACCCGCACGCTATTCTGGACACGATCGGCATCATCGGCACGAGCTCGCTCCATTATTCCGGGCTTGAGAAATGGCTCTTTATGGCTGCCTGCATCGCTGTCTCTTGGATTTGGTTTATCAGTCTTGCGATAGCGGGCCGGCTGTTTCAGACAATAGATACGAGCGGCAGGCTTATGCCGATCGTAAACAAATGCTCTGCGGTGGTGATATGGGCTGCAGCAGGGTATTTCGGGGTATCTCTTTTCAGCAATTAAAGGAATAACAATTGAAACAGCGAATGTCTTAGAAAAGGGGGCAATGCTGATGACTGATGCAAAACAGTTATATGACTACCATTCTTGGGCAAACAAGCGAATCTTTAACCATATCGAAAACCTGCCGGAGGAAACAGCTTATCAAGAAGTTAAGAGCATATTTTCTTCTGTCAGCGATGTGCTGCTTCATATGTGCAGGGCTGACTACTTTTGGCTGAACATTCTTTCCGGACTAGCCTACCAAGAGATTATAGACAGCACAGGCAAATTTGAGTCCGAGAAAGGTAATATGGCAGCGATTAAACAGCACGCCGCTGAGTTGGAGCAACAGTATCATGATTTCTTCAGCCGCCAGATGGACTTAGAACAGACCTTCTCCATGCAGCATCCGAAACTCGGGACACTTGAATCAACCTATGTAGACACCATCCAGCATGTCGTCAATCACGGCACTTATCACAGAGGGAATGTGACCGCCATGCTGAGGCAGCTTGGCCATTCAGGCGTACCTACTGATTATGTATTTTATTTATATGAAAAGAGTGAAAGCAAAGGCTAACCTGCCCTTGCTTTCATTGATTAGCATGTTTGCGGGAGTGCAGAAGGCGTATTGATTATGCTGACCGCTCCGATAAACAATCAAAGGCACTCGTCCATTCTATTCACTGTGTTGTTGTTTTACCCATTCCTTCTTTAGCAGTGCGTATTGGAAAGTGTTTTCATATTTAGGTGTTCCATCCTCGTATTTCGTAAATGAAATAAATTCAAGAAAATAACCTTCTTTGCGCATACCCGCTCTCTCACATAATTTTTGTGACCTGTAGTTGTCATCCTCAACATATGCATAAAGCCTTCTTGCTCCTTTTTGTATAAAGAGATACTTGAAAAAAGCCTTCACACTTTCACTTGCATATCCCTTCCCTTCAAACTGAGCATTGAAGTTCCAGCAAACCGCATAGGTATCTGGTTCATCTTTTACATAATATAGTTCTCCGATTAGAGCATTGCTGTCTTTTAAGCAAACGGCAATATAAGAGTCATCATTGCTTCTTTCTTGAACTCTCAAGGCAGCTTCTTCTAACGTAGACATTTTGTCATCTAGAAAGCAATTCACTCTCGGATGAGCCGAATATGCTAACAAACCTTGAGAATCTGCTGCGGCAAAATTTCTTAATAGTAATCGATCGGTTTCAATGTTTTGCATATGGACACTCCTCATGTACATGTCATGTAACAGCTGATTTCTATGAACAGATTGTACCATATCCTGTTAATGGTCTATAAGAAAACAAAAATAAAAAGAGCCCGCTCATTAGCAGGCTCATGGGTTGAGCGGCAGGACGAGGTTTTTTATTTCATCTTTCCTGTTAGCAGTTCGCTCACACTTCGGCCCATAAAACGCCCGCCACCCTAAATTGTTGTTTTCATGTCCGCTCCTCGTCTGGTTATTGAACTTTCCGGCTGACACTTTTCCGGTATTCAATTGGTGAAATGCCTTCTATTTGCTTAAAGAGTTTTGAAAAGTATGTCGGGTCTTCCATTCCGACCGTTTCCGCAATGACGCCCATTTTATCATTTGTAGAGGATAAAAGACGCTTTGCTTCCCTCATTCTCACCCGATTCGTGTATTGTGCCGGTGTAACGCCAAGCACCTGCTGCATGCAGCGGCTCACATAATCCTGATGATAATGAAGAGCGAGCGATAAGTCTTTGATTGTTGTTTTTTCTTTATAATGCTCCTGTAAGTACCGGGCTGCCTTCCATGCGACCCGTTCTTTCGCAGACGGTATTTGAAACGCCTCTTTTTGAAGGTGAAGCATCAGTTCCTCAAATAAGATTTGTTTTCTAAGCGGCAAATCGGAATTTTCAGCAGAGTAATCGATCAGCCTTTCAAACTGCTGTGCCATAAACTGCGGACGCTGCACCTTGCCTTTTCGCGGCAAAGCCAGTTCGTAGCGGGCCGGCTCCTCAAGACCCCCTTTTTCCTTCTGTAGCTCAGACCAATTACTGCCTCTCTTTTCCGTAAATTCATATTGATGTTCATCGAAGTGAAGCCAATAATAAGAGGTTGCTTCATCACTGCCCTTTGTCCCATAGTGTTCAAGACCGGGAGAAAGCAAGATGTACTCACCGCCTTCAACAGAGAACGATTTATCATTTTCTGTTATATAAAGCGTTCCCCGCTTGACGTATATCAGATCAAATACGGAGAATACACGCTTCGCATGAGTTTCTCCTCTTTTAAAAATCCCTTCTCCAGCTGCGATAAATACCGGAAAAGGCGGGACTGTAAATAGGATTCGAGGCATTTGAATCACCCTCCTTTTTAAGTCGGATTTTTGCAAGAAGTATCGTTTCTCTCCCTTTTTATTATAAGGAAATGGAGGTACACTTTAAAACGTTGATTTTATTTACGAAAGGGGTTAGACACTATGAAACAAGCTGTCTTCAAAACTACCGCTTTGAAAAAACCCGCTGACAAAACGTTCTCATTATTTTCGCTTACTTGGCCGATCTTTATCGAGGTCTCTTTATATATGTTTATGGGTAATGCCGATACACTGATGCTTAGCCAATACTCAGATAACAGTGTGGCAGCAGTCGGCGTCAGCAACCAGATTTTGAATTTAATTATCGTGATGTTCAGCTTTATCGCAACAGGAACAACTGTCATCATTTCACAATTTTTAGGGTCGCAACAAAAGAAAGAAGCCACAGAAGTCGCTTATGTATCAATCGCCGCCAACTTCTTTATCAGCCTTGCTATTAGTGCTGTCGTCTTTTTCTCGGCTGTTCCTCTGCTTCATATGATGGGATTATCAAACGAACTGATGCCTGATGCCAAAGTCTTTTTGCAAGTTGTCGGAGGTCTTTCCTTTATTCAAGCTTTAATCATGACATTCAGTGCGATCTTAAAAAGCTATGGCTATACTAAAGATACAATGTTTGTCACAATCGGCATGAATATTTTAAACATTGCCGGAAACTTTATTGTTATTTTCGGTTTGTTCGGCTTTCCTGTTCTCGGCGTTGCCGGTGTTGCGATGTCAACATCTATCGCTCGCGTGATTGGATTAATCGCTATGATTGTTATTGTCAACAAACGCATCGGGCTGAAGATGTCGCTGAAAAAAATCTTTCATATGCATAAAGATCATTTGCGCAAGCTGCTGAAAATCGGCATCCCTTCTGCGGGAGAACAGCTTTCATACAATCTTTCACAAATGATTGTCACCTATTTTATCGCAATCATGGGCGCACAAGCTTTGACAACAAAGGTGTACACGCAGAATATTACGATGTTTATCTTGCTGTTCGGCACTGCAATCAGCCAAGGCACACAAATTTTAATCGGCCGCTTTATTGGAGGCAAACAGTTTGATGCCGCGTATGAACGCTGTATGAAGAGTTTATATTGGGCGATCGGTATTGCTGCTGCAACGTCTGTTTTAATGACGATCTTTTCAAAGGATCTCATCGGCATCTTTACGCAAAGCCCTGATATTATCGCTACTGCAAGCTTATTGATTGCGATGACGATTATTCTTGAACCAGGCCGGTCATTTAACGTCGTCATTATCAACTCCTTGCGTGCGGCTGGCGATGCGAAGTTCCCTGTCTACATGGCAATGATTTCAATGTGGGGCATCGGCCTTCCGCTTGCTTATCTATTTGGTATTCATCTCGGCTTCGGGCTTGCCGGTGTATGGATTTCTTTTATCGCGGATGAATGGGTCCGGGGAATCCTCATGTACAGAAGATGGCGCTCACGGATTTGGATTCAAAAAGGGATGGCGTAACACCCGGCTCAAGGCCGGGTGTTATTTTATTGTGCAGACAGAATCAGCTTTGCTTCGCTGTCAGTTAAGACATGCTCTTGTTCAAAAACATTGTACTGCTCAGTCCTGATTTTTTCTAAAACTGCTCGGTGCAGGTGCGCCGCTGCTTCCACCGCCTTTTGCGAATACTTAGGGAAAAGCGGCAGAGCATCCAGACACTCTTCAAGATAGGCTTCTGCCTCAAAGGCGATATACTCCCATGTCATCGTGAACGCTTTATTTACGGTGCCTTTTTGAAGCTCGGCCTCTGTATAGCCGAATTGCTGCATCACCTGACGGGGAATGCGGTTTTTTTGCTGTTCTGTGCCAAGATCGCTTAAGATGCGAACCAGCTGTATGGCTAAGCCGAGAGAGACGGCTGCTTGTTTCAGCTCATCTTGTTTTCGGCGTGTCAGGATCGGCAGCAGCATCAATCCCGCCGTACCGCCCGTCTGATATGCATACATGAGCAATTCATCAAGGGAATCATACGGTTTGGCGTTCTCTCTTTGTGCGGCAATAAACTCCCGAAAAGGCTCGCTGTCCAATGTGAAAGTCTGATATGCATGATCGAAAGCCTTCCATAAATGGTGTTTCCCGTTACTTGTCCTTTGGTAAACATGATCCGCCTCAGCTTCAAATGCAGCCAATACCTGTTCATCCGCACTGGCCGCTGTGTGGCAAAACGACAACACTGCCCAAGCGGCTTGTCTTTGCTTCAGCGGGAGACATAATAATGCTTTAAAACAAGCTGGCGCATATTCGCCAACAATCTGTCCGCACTGCTGGTAGGCTTCTTTTATCTCTTTCATTTCTTTTCACTCCTATGTATCACTGCTTCTTCAAGTCTAGTATGTTTTTCCCTAATTGTATATGAAGAAAATGCCGATTCTTATTTTGTAAAAGAAACAAGATGAAAAATGTGATTGCCGCCATCATATAAACCTCGGATACCTGGTCTGAACAGGAGCATCTTTTAATGCCCTGCAACAGATAAACTAAATACTTCTCAATCACCGCTTCAATAAAAGAAGGAATCACGAGAAAAAGAGCTAATTGTTAGTTGATACATCATAGTATTGGAGTGAGTTCAGTGAAAACATTTTTTGAATATAACTGGCAGGTTAGGGATCAATGGTTTACGTGGTGTCATCAGTTAACCACAGAAGAGTTACTTAAAAACCATCTTGGCGGGGTAGGGAATATTTTATATACTCTTTTTCATATTATTGACGTGGAATATAGTTGGATTCGTGCAATCCAAGGTAAAGAAGACATCGTTGTTCAATTCGCTGATTATCAGACACTCAATAAAGTAAGATCCCTTTCAAATACATTCCGAGCTGAAATTATTGATGTTTTAGAAACACATTCAGACCAAATAAAAGATGAACTTGTAAGCGTTCCTTGGGAGAAAGATGTTTTATATACGCGAGATGAAATATTACACCATATTATCGCTCACGAAATTCACCATATTGGCCAACTTTCTGTATGGGCTAGGGAATTAAAGTTAAGCCCCGTATCAGCTCATTTTATCGGCAGAACATAAATTCTTATTGAAGGCGCTGCAACAAGTCGATATCGCTGTTGTACAAAAAAGGATAGGCGGAGCATATTTCTGCTCACCCATCCTTTTTTATTTTAATTATATCCCACGCCGTTTCATAACATTTGCATAGAACAACCTATCTCTCGTCAATATCAATGCGATACGCTTCAAACCATGTATGAATTTGAGCAAGGTGGGCGATCAGCTGAGGCCCTTTCATGAGCTGCCCAAACCACGGAACCTTGAAGGAGGAGCCTTCCGTTTCTAAGAGCTGATCCAATTGTTTTCTGTCCAACAGAGTATGGAGCACAGAGTCCTTTTGGCTTCTGATGGCTTTCAGCCACTCGCTGACTCCTTTTGTATATTCGGGATGATGTGTTTTCGGATACGGGCTTTTTTTGCGATACAGAATGTCATCAGGCAAAATGCCTTCGAGTGCTTTTCGTAAAATGCCTTTTTCCCGGCTGTCATGCATTTTCATTTCCCACGGAATATTCCATACATATTCCACGAGCCGGTGATCAGCAAATGGCACCCGCACTTCAAGGCTTGCTCCCATGCTCATGCGGTCCTTTCGATCCAAAAGGTTCGTCATAAACCACAGCATATTTAAATAGAAGAGCTGTCTTCTTGCTTTGTCCGCACCCGTTTCCCCATCTAATAATGGTGTTTCCACCAAGGTTTCTTCATATTTGGCATTCACGTATTCTTTGAGATTCAATTTGTTCTGCCACGAATCAGAAAGCAGCTTAATCCGCTCTTCTGTCGACCGCATCCATGGAAAGCCGGCCTCAACGTCTGCCATATGAAACCAAGGGTACCCGCCGAAAATCTCATCCGCGCATTCGCCCGACAAGCTGACGACAAAGTCCTTTTTCATTTCCCGGCAAAACCACAGTAGGGATGAGTCCACATCAGCCATTCCCGGCAAATCCTTGACGAGCACAGCTTCCTCCAAATGATCGACAAGATCATGTTGGCTGATGATGCACCTGTGATGCGTCGTGCCGAAGGCCTCTGTCATTTTTTCTATCCATGGCCCATCGTCATTTGGCTGAAAAGCGCTTGCTTGAAAAAATTTATCGTTCTCTTCGTAATCAATCGAATAAGTATGAAGCGGTGCTTTTCCTTCCTTTTCAAAATGGCCTGCCGCAATCGCTGTAATGGCGCTTGAGTCCAATCCGCCTGATAGAAACGTACAAACCGGCACATCTGACACAAGCTGCCGTGTCACCGCATCCTGAAACAATGATCTGACATTGGCAACCGTGTCATTAAAGCTATCCGTATGTGTTTCGCTTTCTACATTCCAATACCGCCAAATATTCAGCCCATCTTTAGAAAATGTCAGCGCGTGTGCCGGGCGGACTTCTTTAATGCCTTTAAATACGCCAGTACCCGGAGTTCTGGACGGCCCAAGCCCAAAGATTTCAGAAAGTCCTGTTCTATCGACACACGCTTTTACATCAGGGTGTGCGAGGATCGCTTTGATTTCTGATCCAAACAGAAAAGAAGAATCTTGCTTCGTGTAAAAAAACGGCTTTACACCAAGACGGTCTCTCGCGGCAAACAGCAGATCACGCTTTTCATCCCACACAGCAAAAGCGAATATGCCATTGAGATGGTCTACGCAGTCTTCCTTCCATTCAATGTAGCTGTGCAGGAGCACTTCAGTATCTGACGTGCGCTCGAACTGATGGCCCCGCGCCCGCAATTCTCTGCGCAGATCTTCCGTGTTATACAGCTCCCCATTGTAAATAATGGTGTACGTATCCCCTTTATAGGTGCATGCCATCGGCTGGCGTCCGCCTTCTATATCGACAACCGCAAGCCTTTTATGTCCAAATAAAACATGATGCTCTCCCCAAACGTTCGAATCATCAGGTCCCCGTTGGGTAAGAGTGTCTGTCATTCTGTTAATCGTTTGTTTTTCCTGGACGAGCTGCTTTTTAAAATCGACCCAACCCGTAATTCCACACATGTGATATCAGCTCCAATCCCATTTCTATCGAAACAATTTCGTTTCTTTCAGCGCCTTAGTAAGTTTATGCATCTATAGGCAGATAGATGATTTGTCCATCAAAGAGTTGTATGGGACAGGCTTGAATTGGAAAGAAAGAAGAGGAATGAAGAAAAAGGAGACAGCATGGATGAAACGGAAACAATTGTTATATAAAGAGGAACGAAAATGGGAATACGGCACCATTCTCATCGAAGATGGCATCTGTTTAATTGAAAACGGGGAAGGCGATATCCTGCTGGCGGACAGTCTCCATCACAGCCCAATTTGGATCCAGCATAAAGGAAAATGGAAGCAGGCCGGCTTTCATGATCAATTGATTCTGGCATGCGGCGAGGAACACATCTCCCTTTCAGGCGGAGAACACATCCGCTATGAAAAATCAGTCAAGTTGCCGCTCATGACACTTTTGGATTCGCTGGATGACGAAACCTTTTTGGTGTTTTTACAGCATTTGCACAGCTTTGGCTTATCCGTATTCGATTGCGTATTTTCCTATAATAAGGGGGTCTTTTCGAATACACCTGCCGAGCAGGGTGTATCTTTTTATCACTTCTCAAACGACACCGCCCAATGCGCGATGCAGCACCACTACAGCCACGACACGACAGGCGATCGGTTTGAATGGACAGCTTCAAACGGAAAACGTTCCATTATGTATTCAGCAGTCCAGCGGGGGCGCAAATAAAAAAAGCGGTGCAGCGAGCACCGCTTTTTGATTATTTTTCAACAACCACTTTTACATCCTTGCTTTCTTTTTTATTTGTATCAGTAGCCGTGACATACAGCACAGTTCCGGCTGTTTGTTTTTTGATGTTCACCGTAAACGTTCCTTTTGCGTCAGCTTGGGCAGAAGCAATGACTTTCTTGTCTTTGCTTTTCACTTTAATCATTGCCTTGCTGTTTGCCTTCCCTTTCACTGCCGTATCCTTTGTTTTTACCGCGTTTACTTTCGGTGCGCCGGAAGGTTTTCCTTTGACGACGATCACTTTGTATGATGTGTTTGCATCACCTTTTGTCGCTTTCACATATAGGACTTGATCCTGTTTTTGAGTCGGGATTTTGACCTTGAACGCACCGTCTTTTCCGGCTTTGGCGCTGCCGAGTTTTTTCTTGCCGTTCATGACCTCGATAAGTGTGCCTTCTTTTGCGCTTCCTGTGACAGCTGTTTGTGTGCTTTCAAGCTTGTTGACTTTGAGCTTTACATCATTTGCGCTGACAGCCTTCATGACGTTCAGCCGTCCGTAGCCTGAGTGCCAGTCTACTCCAGGCGTATTCGGAATATCAATCGGATCGCCGTTATCATCATACAATTCATCTTCTTCACCATCTACACTTTCAAAGGAAACATCGTCTGCCGTCTTCTTCAAAATGTCCTCTGCTTCTGTTCTTTTCAGCTGAGGATTCTGGGCAAACAACAATCCCGCGGCAGCAGCAGCATATGGCGTCGCCATAGATGTTCCGCTCATGTAGGTGACATTTCCGTTTGGCACTAAGCTCGGGACATCAGATCCTGGAGCAGAAATGTCCAAACCTTTTCCATAGTTAGAGAAATCAGCGGTCATATCCATGCGGTTCGTCGCTCCGACTGACATCACATATTGAGAAGAAGCAGGATAAGATAAGGAATTGGCTCCGTCATTTCCGCTGGCAGCGGCAACCAAGACGTTTTTGTTAGCAGCGTATTTCAAAGCAAATTCAAGTACGCGGCTATAACCTCCTCCTAAACTTAAATTAATTACCTTTGCTCCTTTGTCAGCAGCATATTTAATGCCAAGAGCAATTTGTTCAGTATCTCCGGCGCCTGTGGAATCGAGCACTTTGACCGGGATAATTTTCGCGCTGGCATTCAACCCAGTCATAGAATAGCCATTATCACTTTCGGCGGCAATAATGCCCGCGACGTGTGTCCCATGCCCCTGATCATCCATTGCATTGTTATTCCGTCCGACAAAATTGCGGCCGAGATCGGTTCTTACTTTTTCTTTTAAATCAGCAAGCGTGCTGTCCACACCTGTGTCTACTACCGCAATTAATGTATCGTTCAGCTTGCGTTTGGACAGCAATGTGCTGGCAGGCTCGTATTTCACATCCGCATTTTTGACTCCGCCATCTTCACCGGTATTTTTAAGCGGCCATTGGTATGGATACTGAATATCGTTTGACAGGCTTTTGTATGTCTGCACAGGTTCCGCAAATTCTACATTAGACATCTTGGATAATGTTGCAGCAGCGCTTTTGACCCGTTTTGCACTTGCCGTATATGCGCCGTTTTGTTTCTCGTCTTTCGGAAGCTCAAATGAATACAGATTGTCAAATAGCTTCTTTGCCGTTTTCACATTGGAAATGTCTTTTTTCGATTGCGCACTTGCAGAAAAGCCCTTCATTTCATTATGTACAGAGGAGAGGCTTTTATTGTTTTTCACTTTGAAAATAACCTTTGTTGTCTGAACTTCACTTTTTGCCGCAAGATTGTTTTCGGTTAAAATGGCTCCTGCTGTCTTGCCTTGCAGCTGTTTGATATTGAATCGCTCTGCTTGTTTCTTGATTTCTTCTTTAAGGAAAGACGGGACTGATTGTAACGCTGTATCATAAAGCCGATTGATTGCTTTTTGGTCTTTTTCAGTCACCTTATATGATGATGACGCACCGTTTTCTGACACATCATCAAACATCGGTTTTAATGTCACAAGATCCTGATAGATTTCATTTCTCGCTGTTTTATTGAGTGCGAGTTTCGCAACGATAAACGGCGCCGCTTTATAGTAAAGGCTTGTCAGCTCTTTGCCTTCTGCTGTTTGGCTTAACTGCTCATCACGAATCGCTCTCAGCTTGTCCAGGATGCTTTTTCCGGATTTCTTCTGATCGACACTCATTTCCACCGGACAAGCTTCTTCCTCTTCTAAATCTGACGGCTGTTTTTTGGTACCTTTATATCCAATCGTATACTTGGCTTCCGCCGCTGCTTCTGCTGATTCGCCGTCCTCTTGTTCTTCTTCTCCGAGGTATTCAACTTTTACATAGTAAGGGCCGCTCCACGCGTATGGAAAAACGATTTCGCTTTTTCCATCCTCCGCTGTGTAAGAATGGTACATCTCAAACGTTTCATCTTTAAGCGCTTTTTCCTTACTTGGATATACAGATACATTCAGTACTGAATCACTCTTTACGCTCAATGCCATATGTGAGTTTTTCTGAATATCAGCTTTTCCCGGGGTCACTTTGTACCATTTCACCTGTTCTGGTTCCTTCATGGTGCCAGTCCGGTCTTTGCCATTTTCCAGAGCCGTTGCCTGATCGATCGGGTCAGCCGCTGCCGCTTTGGTTTCCGGAGAAAAAAGGCTGAAGATCAGCGCAAAAATGAGCACCGCCGCCATAAACGAGCTGAATTTTCTTCGTTTCATGATATCCCTCCTGTAAAATAGTGAATCTCTTTGAAGGTATCATAATTTCATAGAACAAGATACCGCTTACAGGATATTTTAAGATTATTTTAAATATTTAGGAATATTGAGGGATAAATATACAAAAACAACCCGACTCTTTTCATAGAGCCGGGTTTGCGCGCTTTTTTCTATTAAAACAATTGAAAACCGATTGGCAGATGCAGACCGAGCAGCACTGTCAGAATAAGGACAATGACAAAACCGATCCATAGGCCTCCGGTTGACTTTTCTTTTTTCTTGCGGATGAGGAGCATTTCCATCAGGCAGATGGTGATGATGCCAAGAATCATTTTCCCGGCGTATTCTCCGTTCCAGTTGGCGAAATGGATAAACAGCCAAGCGCCTGTCCAAATAATAAGGATATAGAATAATCGCAGAATCATATGAGTGATTTTTGCTCCCTTCGCACTTCCTGACGAATACAGCGAGTAGCTGACGAACAGCAGAATCAGCGCTACCACCCATGTTGTAATATGTAAGTGTGTCATACAGGTTCCCCCTATCAGATAAATTACCTCACTTATAGTACCATGAACTTGTCCTCTGCCACAAAGATGAATCTCAGAAAAAACGGCCGGGTTCGCGTCCGCCCTTTTGGTTGTTTCAGCCGATTTGGTTTGACAGCGTTCCGATCAAGTCAATCGTAACGTCGATTTTGTCACCTGCCCTCAGGAATTTTGGCGGCGTAAATCCTTTTCCGACACCAGACGGCGTACCGGTGGCAATGATGTCTCCCGCTTCAAGCGTCATCCCTTTTGAGAGGGTTTCTATCAATTCTGGAATAGAAAAAATCATATCGCTCGCCGAACCGGATTGGCGCATCTCGCCGTTGACTCTTGTTTCAATCTTGAGGCGCTCCGGCTCTTGAAGCGATGATTTATGGACAAGCACAGGTCCCATCGGACATGTCGTATCAAGGCTTTTTCCGATAAAAAACTGCTTATGTCTTTTTTGCAGATCACGCGCCGTGATATCATTTACAATCGTATATCCGAAGATATGGTCATAGGCGTCTTCTTTCGATATGCGGGTGCCGCTTTTTCCGATGACGACAGCAAGCTCTCCTTCATAGTCAAGCTGAGAAGTGACGTCTTCATGGCTGTTTACAATATCATGATGCCCTGTAACCGTTACCGGCGATTTTGTGAATACCATCGGGTGCTCCGGAATATCAGCTTCGCTTCCCATTTCAATTGCGTGATCCCTATAGTTTTTGCCAATGCAGATGATATTTTTTGACGGCTTCGGAATGGGTGCATGGAGCTTTACCTCAGATAACGAATAAACAAAGGATCCCAGCTCATCATTCGGTTTCTTTGCCCACTCGGCCAGCTGTCTTGCATGCGCAACAAACTTATCCCCTTCTGCGATACATTCAATCAGCGATCCCGGAATCGTTTCAAGTTCAAACAGTTTTTTTTCAGCCTTTTGTAAATCCATAATGTTCTCATCATCAATGATCAGGCCGACAAATATACGGTTGTAAAGTTCCCCTGTCGCAAATTTCATGTTATTCCTCCATCATCTTTTAAATCAGAATGCTCCTTCATGTATTCTCTGTCGAATGCTGAAATCCCTTTTTCTCATATCCGTTTCATTTCGTTTCAGGACTGGCTTGCTGCACATATCATACAATGTCGTTTTGAGGAGGAGGAATAAATATGAAGATCATACATTTATTTTTTCATCGGCAGCAGCTGAATCATGAAGGTACTGCCAAAGGGCTTCTGATAATGGATCAATCAGTATCTCCCATTCTTCTCACACAGCGTGATAAGGCAGAAAAAGCATCCTATGAAATCAAATGGGAACAGTCTCCGCTAGGTCAAAGCACACTTTTTTTGAATGCAGAACAGAATGACCCGTCCCTGATGAGGCGCAGGCTCGCTTATTGTTTTTTTAACCAGATTGGCGTTCCCGCTCCCGCTGCCTCGTATAGCTTTCTGAATATCAACGGCCAGCCGGAAGGCATTTATTTAGAGATCAAAAACGATCAGCTATCTGATAGAACAAGTTGCCGTGTAAAGACAGCCGATCCGAGGGTTCCGCTGTCCGTTTTGAAAGATGGATCTGCTGCGTTCTCACCCGAGTTTTTGAAGCTGATCCACACAGCTCGAGATGATGAATTAGCTGAACGCGTTAAAATGTATTTGGATGTCAAACTGTTTTTTTTGTGGCTGATCGGCAGTGCCTGTACCAATCAAGGATTTTATTACACATTTTGTTTAAACGAATACGGCCGGTTGCATGTTTCCCCGATTGAGACCAGATCGCTTGCCGCCCATAGAAAATCTGACGACGACCCGCTGCTGACAAAAGGACGGAGCCTTTCGTCACGGCTTCTTTCCATCCCCGCCTTCCGGTCTCAATATCACACGTTAATGAAAAACGTGCTGAACCGGTCGTTCACCATTGAAGGATTATCTCCCATCGTCAGCGAATGGCGACTTGACATTTGTCAAAAATCCAATGATGATCCTTTCATAAAAAAAGGCTCTCTCTCATTCGAAAAGGAGCAGACAAACATACTTAGAGAAATTGAGGAACGGCAGGACTTTTTGCAAGCGCACTTAGCAAGGCTATAGTCCCCATTTCTATTAAAAAGGCCTCAGAAAAAATTGTCGCATTTTTAGTCAAATTGACGAAAGGCAACCTTTTCAGTCAAAATAAGTTATACTAACGATATCCTCTGTTGATCAAAATAAATTCTAGAATTGGAGATCGTGTAATGAACAGGAAGATTGAAGAAATGAGAGCCACACTAATCAAAACAGCACAAAAGTACGGCATGAACGCAAAGGAAACGATTCAATGCAGCCAAAAGCTGGATAGTCTGCTGAATACCAGCATTAAAGAAGAAATGATGCTTGGGGGATTTCATGAAAACTCTCGGATATAAATCATGTTCTAAAGCGATTTGAACACACCGCAGGCAACTCTGCTTTTTGCTCAGCATACATCCGGGATATCCCTCAGGGCGAAAATATGCCGCCCGAAAATCGTAATATACCGCAGCACGACATACTCTCAAAAACATGTCTACAAAAAAACAACATCATGCAGGCAGACAGCGGCATCCGCCGCCTCATTTCCGCTCAGACTATGTTTAATATTCAAAGTCGATAAATCCCTTTAAAATTCCTCTCACACATATGTGCGTTTGTCATAAGCTATCGTGAATCGCCCAATTGAAAACAAAATCAATCGTTATTCAATTTCACAACAAAGGATGTGCTCGTATGCCGGCCATTGTCGGAGCGTTCAAAATTAATGCGATTGGTACGAGCGCCGTCGTTCATATCGGAGACTGCATTACGATTTCTCCTCAGGCACAGGTCAGAACGTTTGCCGGTGCCGGCAGCTTTAATACCGGCGACAGCCTCAAGGTCATGAATTACCAAAACGCGACGAATGTAAATGACAACGATGTGATAGATCAGCCGATCGCAGGCAATGCGTAAAAGGAGCGAGGCTTCATGAATTTCTACATTAATCAAACGATCCAAATTAACTATATCCGGCTTGAATCAATCAGCAACTCCTCCATTTTGCAAATTGGAAGCGCAGGGTCAATCAAATCTCTGTCTAACCTGTATAATACGGGCAGCTATGTCGAACCGGCACCAGAGGTTTCGGCTTTGGGGCAGCCAATCGAATTACAGGAACCCGATACAGGTTCATTGGTCCCGCTCCAGCCTCCTGGCCGTTAATCATATGAAAGAGGTGAAGAATATGTATGATCAATCTGTTTCCTCTTACTTGCAAAACTTGAATTCCTTTGTTCAGCAGCAGGCGCTTCATATTCAGCAGCTCGAACGCCAGCTGAAAGAGATTCAATCTGAAATGAATACGGTGAAACAGAGGCCGGCTACTACGATTGAGCGTGTTGAGTATAAATTTGATCAGCTGAAAATTGAAAGGCTTGAAGGGACTTTAAATATTGGCTTAAATCCGACAGATCCGAACAGCGTCCAGAATTTTGAAGTCAGCCAAACTGCACCTGAAATCGGAATGATGCAGCAGGAAGAGAGTGCCCAACTCATGCAGCAGATCCGCCAGAATGTCGATATGTACTTAACCGAGGAAATCCCAAGTGTTTTGGAGCAGCTTGAAAACCAATATGACAGCAGGCTTGACGATACAAACAGACATCATGTCATTGAAGACATTAGAAAACAAATGGACAGCAGGATTCACTATTACATGTCCCATATCAAAAAAGAAGAACATACACCGCCTGCACAATATGCGGAACATATCGCTGAGCATGTGAAGAAGGACGTAATTCGTGCTGTAGAGCATTTTCTGGAGCATATCCCACCCGAAATGAAAGGAGATGAGCAAACATGATTTTTACAGTCATCAACCGCAACCTGGAAGTCGGGAATATCCGGATGAATGGTGTATCCAGCTCTTCTGTTTTTCATATTGGAGACACTGAATCCATCTATCTGTCATCTATTTTCGATACACCGCCTGAATCTCTTATTATCGGGCCGCTTGCTCAGCTGCCGTCAGAATAATGCTGAAGCGCATACCCCGCATCAGGATGATTAAATTTAACTCTCTTGGAATAGCAAGTGTGTTTCAAGCCGGCGACACAAACGAAATCGATATGAAACTAAAAGTATTGGCTGTTCAGCGCTCACAGTCTACGTTTTACAGTAATGAAGGCTCATTTAACAGGAAAGAGTATCAAATCTTTCAGCAGCACGCACCTCTCCCGATTCCTGAAACAGGTGTACAAAGCGCATTTTACCATGAGGTGCCAATTATCCAGGTCCACAACATTAAAATTCAAGGGGTGTCATCCTCTTCTGTTTTTCATGCGGGGTCGGTTTCTCTTATTCGCGGCGATGCGAGAATCAAACATATTAGGCAGATTCAGTCTCCTCCGCGCTCACAATCGCCCGACCAAAGCATATAATAAACAGAGACTTCGATAAAGGGTGTCGTTTATGCCAGCAATTGTCGGGCCTATAGCTATCAATTCCATATCGGGCGGAGTCGTAAACTTCGGTGATTCCTTTTACCTTTCTCCGAAAAGTTCTTCAAAATCTGCGCTCGGTTCGGGAGCAGGAAACACAGGAGATTTCCTTCTATTAAACAACGCAGTCAACGCGACAAACTATATAGACCCCGATGTCAGCGATCAGGATATGGTTGGAAACGGATAAAAGCAGCCGCTCTTACAAAGAGAGGGCTGCTTTTAGTCATTTTTTCTTTTTTCGTTCATTTGATTTCTTTGTTTTGATCAGCTTCTCAGGCGGCTGCTTTCTGATCCATTTGACAAACCGGGCCAGTTGCGGATCACTTCGAAGTTCAGCTATTCCGTTTAAACGAACCGCGAGCTCTTGATTGGTATATAAAGCATGAATCTGTTTATGGCAAGGAATACAGAGCATCGCTGTCGGCAGAAATGTGCCGCCTTCCTCTTTCGGTGTGAGATGATGCTCTGTCAGCTGGACATCTCTCCGGCCGCACAGCTCACATATTCCAGCAGTCTGCTTTGCCATATCCGCTCCTCCCTTACATCAACTCAAGTGATACCCGTGTTCCGCGGCCGCTTGGTTCCGCCGGATGGACGATCAGCTTTTTCGGAAGCCGCGCCCGCAGTTCCTGCACATGGCTGATGACACCGACAGACAGATTGTCTGACTGCAGTTTTTCCAAAGCGGTCACAACCGTATCAAGAAGATCCTGATCCAGAGTGCCAAATCCTTCATCTAAGAAAAAGAACTGAAGCGGGTATTCGCCGCGCAGCTGGATCTGTGCAGATAACGCAAGAGCGAGAGAAAGCGAGGTGAGGAAGGTCTCTCCTCCAGACAAGCTGGATACCGGGCGTTTGACGCCTCCATTCGCGTCATCACGCATCACGAACCCGCCTTCTGAATCTACTTCGATGGCATAACGCTGTCTCGTCAGCATGCCAAGTCTTGCTGACGCGTCCCGCGCAACGCTTTCAAGCTGCTCCTCAGCTAAAAATTCGACGAAGGTATTCCCTTTAAACACAGCTTGCAGCTTGTCCAGCCTGTCGATATGCGTCTGCCATTTTTTTAGTTCCGCTTCAATTTCATTAAACCGTTTATGATGGTCGCGAATGACGGCCAGCGCTTTCGCCGCCGCGCCTTTTTCCTCTATAGCTGCGCCATGTGCGTCCTCAGCTTCTTGTAATGCCGTAACGGTTTCGTTCCATTCGCTCTCTAATAAGGATCGTCCGGCAAGTCTCTCCGCCACACGCTTTAAGTTTGCGGTATTTTGCTTCGCTTTATCCATAAACTGGTCGATTCCAATTTTCATCTTATCAAGCTCATCTGACGGAATAAGACTTTGCTCCACCTCTTCAGTCCGGGTAAAGGGGGTGCTTTTTGCATGCTCAAGCCAAGCAGCTTCTGCTTTCTCCAATCTGTCCTTTGCCTCTCGAAGGGCGATCTCGCTTGCTGAAGCACGGCTGTTCGCCTGATTAAGCGTCGTTTGGGCGCTTTGCAGATCTTCATATAGAGATTGCTCTTTTTCCTTTAACACCTTTAGATCCTGCTGGACAGTGCTGAGTTTGAGTTTGATCGAATCACCTTTTGCGTAACCACCGAGTTCGCGCTCATAATCAGCTATTACGCTTTTGATTCGTTCAGCCGCATAATGAAGCTCCAGCTTTTCCCGTTCCAGCTGGTGTCCCGATTCCCGCAGCTTTTCCTTTTGTGCTTCATGCTCAGCAAGAAACGCGATGCTTTTTTCAATCCGTTTTTCACATTCTTCCGCAGCCCGGTCCTTTTCTTCAATGGCTTGCTGCCATTTTTCCGCTTCATCCACAGACTGATCCTGAAATGCTTCTTTAAACATGTTCAGATGGCTGTCCATCGAGGACTGAAGTTCGGCGATAATGCCTTCAATCCGATCAGCCTCTCGTTTTTCAAAACCGATTTTTTCATTATACTGATCGACCTTTTTTACAGACTCCTGGTAAGCACTGATCATTTGTGTCATTCGTGTTTTCACAGAAAGAATATCCTGTTTGACTCGTTTCCATTCTAATACAGCTGCATCAAACGCTTCATTGACCGGCTGATTCTCGTAAGAAGCTGCCGCTTCAAGGTTCGGTGCTTGAATCGTTTGTAAAAACGGACACTGTTCAATACAGCGTGCGGACTGTTCTTCAAGCGTGATTTTGGCTGACAGAATCTCTTGGCCGAGAGCTGCCGCTTCCGTCAATAACACATCTGTCTGTTTGATGTTTTCTTCAAGGTTGCTGTCGAGCTCATATGTTTCATGTACAGAGGCAGATGAATCATGATGGGTTGAACCGCAGACCGGACAAGGCTTTCCGGCAGTCAGCTTTTCAGCTAATTCTTTTGTCAGCAGTGCCACCCTTGCTTTTTCACGCTGCGCGTGAAGAGTTTGCTGTCTCTTTTTGGCCTGCTCAATCATTTGGTTGAATGAACGCTCCGTCTCGCACACCATATGATACACCGTTTGTACCGCCTCATATGCCTGAATGATGTTGTTTTCTTCTGCTTCTTTCTTTTGAACAAGTGTACGCTTCTCCTCATTCATCTTCTGCAGGATGAGGTTCAATGCGTCACTTCGTTTTTTCTCTTTTGTGATTTGCTCCTCAGTCTGTCTGATGCGCAGAGCCATTTCTGCGGCCTTCTGGCAGCTTTTTCGCTCATCAGAGGTCACCTGCAGAGATTTAAGCTGTTGCTTCAATTCCGTCTGTCTGTTTTGTCCCCGTGTCAGACGATCTGTTACCGTCTCCAATTCATTCATGACAGATTGAAGAGCCTTTTCTATCTGTCGGAGTTCAGCCTTTTTGTGCTCTTCCTCTTGTTTGGCTTCACTCCGTTTGATTTCGATCTCCTGCAAGCGGGAAAGCTGTTCTTGTTCCGTTAAAAGCGCAGGCTCTTTCTCGCTTTTATGCCGGCGCCACGCTTCATATTCTTCTTGTTTTTGATGAAAGAAAGCAGTCAGCTCTGCTACATTCTTTTGGGCAAGCGTTTGTTCCTTTTCAGCTTTATCCTCATGCTGGATCGTTTCTGCATACCGGTCGGCATAGGGCTTCAGAGCGGCAGCTGTTTCGGCTTCCTGCAAACGCTTTTGCATGCTGTCTATGTGCGGCTGTTTTTCTTCCAGACGATTTTTCTCTTCTTCATAAGCGGCTTTTTCCTTTTGCACATTCCAAATCTCCTGATGCTCAGCAAACCGCTCTTTTGCTTGATCACGATTCTTCCTCATGGCTTCCAGCCGGGCTTCCGCTTGTTTAAGAGCCTGTTCCGCCTGCTCAACCGCTTCTGAACTCGCCTCGCCGAGACCGGACTGCTCAGCCAGCATTTCATTTTTCCTAGCATTGGCTTCCTGCGCCTGCCGTCTCAGCTTTTTCACAAGCCGGTCTCCATACTGCTCTAAATGAAATAAGCGCTGAAGCATATGCCTGCGCTCCGCCCCTTTTAAAGACAGAAATTCGGCAAATTTCCCTTGCGGCAGGACCACAGCTCTCGTAAAGTCGTCGATCGTCAGTCCTAAAAGCTCTTCCACTCTTTTGTTCACTTCGCCGGCTTTATCCGCCAGCACCGTTTGTTCATCCTTGATTTCGATGAAGCGGCAAAGTGCTGTCTTTACCTTCATGTCATCTGTTCTCTTAAACACGCGCTCAACTTTGTAAGAGGTTTGATGATTCGCCTGAAGCGCAAAGGTAAAGGAAACAGACAGCGTATCTTCCGCATGGTTTAAGATCCCGTGTGTATTGTTTGCCGCCCGCTCCACCTTTCCGTATAAAGCAAGCGTCATTGCATCGAGGATAGAGGATTTACCGCTTCCTGTCGGGCCGAAGATACCAAAAACCCCTGCGCCGGAAAGGCCGTCAAAATCTATCGTCTGCTCCTCTCTAAAGCTATGGAGCCCCTTAATGCTTAAGGCGATCGGCTTCATGTCGCATCCTCCTCTTCTGCACCTGATGCAAGCTCTAAAAACAGCTTCACCATTTCTTCATCCGGCACTGCGCCGCCTGTTTGTTTTTCATAAAATTTCTTAAAGCGGTCCTCAATCGACACATGTTTAACCTCGATCCGTTCCCGGTCTTTCTTTTGTTCTTCGAAAACCGGCCTGATATGGATAAAGCCCGGGTGCGCCTTCCGCAGTCTGTGAATGTCTTCAAGTGAGAGCTGGTCCGTCATATGAATTTCCAGATCAATCCAAGCGTTCTGATCCCTGCCTTCATCAAGCCAGCTGTACACCTCGCTTACGCCATTTACGGCTTTCCACTTCACAAGGGGTTTGCCGCTCGATAATAATACTTCATTCCAAGAAGCCTCTTCTCCCGGCTTCGCGTCCACAATTGTCACTGACTTGGCATAGCCTGCCTCAGAAAAACTGTAGGCGAGCGGCGAACCTGAATAACGCGCAAGCGTCCGCGCCCGCTTGATCGTTTGCGGGCGATGCAAATGGCCGAGTGCCACATATGCTGCATCCGCTGGCAGGCTTTCAGCAGCCACCGTATAAGCGCCGCCGACTTCAATCGGCCGCTCTGAATCCGTTTGGTTTCCGCCTGCGACATAAATATGGCTGGCGGCAACCTTCACGGCCTCTTTACGGAACCGGCTTGTCATATGCTCAAACGCCTGCCTGATTTTTACGTCATAATGATCGCGGAGCAGCTTTTCATCAAATGTATCGGATAGCACTTCATTTAATCGCGCTTCAGATGGATACGCCAGTGCTCCGACCGCTAAAAGCTCCCCTGCTGAAGACACTTCAATGTGAAGCGGCTCTGTTGTCGGATAGCCGATTAAATAAATGCCGTTTTCATGTGTCAGCGGTGAAGCGGCGGATAAGCGGTCAGGATTATCATGGTTGCCGGCAATGACAACAATCGGACGCTTTCCTCTGTCACTGAGCGCAGACAGGCTTTCATAAAACAGTTGTTCGGCTAAAGCCGGCGGGTTCACGGTGTCAAATGCGTCCCCCGCCATAACAATGGCATCGATCTGCTCTTCCTTTACAATCGTATTCAATTCATCAAGCACATCGGCCTGTTCACTCAGCCTGCTTCTTCCTTCCAGCGTTTTTCCTAGATGCCAGTCAGCCGTATGTAAAATACGCAAATGCTTTCACCTCTCTTTTGTATAGAAAACGAGATCCGCTCCGCTTGAATCCCCGGAGCATACGGATCTCGCTATAATGTGAGAATGTGCCCTCCGTCAAAGAAATAAAGCGCACATCCCTTTACCTTTGTATTTGCAATTCGCTCAACAGCCCTCGTGTACAGCTGTATTTGCGTTTCATATCGTTTCTTTAAGATTGGTGCCGCTCCTTCAAATCCGTGCTGGAATTTGCCATCAATCCGGTCAGATTTGTAGTCCAAGAGATATAAACCATCTTCCGTTTCATAAAGGCAATCAATGATTCCCTGCACCAAAAGCGGTTCATTCGCCTCCTGTGCATCAGGATAGATCTCTTTTGCCGGAAGCGCTAAACTGAATGGCACTTCACGGTTCTTCCACTTCGCACCGATCAGCTGTCCGCCAATTGCCGTATGGAAGAATTGAACGATTTCTCCAATATCAATAGCGGCTTTTTGTTCTTCAGTGAGCAGTTCATTTTCATAAAGCTTTTGCACCATTTGCTCTGCTTCTTCTATCGTTGGGATGTGTGTCAGCGCGATATGCTGCATCACCGTATGCATAGCCGTCCCTTTCTCCGCCGCTGTCAGGCCTTTTTTCATCATAAAAGCAGGACGCCTGTACAACATGCTTCCTTCAGCAGGTTTAACGGGAGCTTGGCCGCTGTATTCATCCTCATACTCTCTTTTTCTCTTGATCTCAGAAACCGATTGCTTTGTGCGAATTTGCGTTACCTCGTGATGCGGGTAGGTCCAGTTCAGCTGCTCGCGGGCTTTTTCATCAAAAGCAAACGCGCCGGGAACCGGTTCACCATTGCGGATCGCTTCTAAGCGCTCGCTTTTTTCTTCCATTCTTTCTTCCAGATCATCATCCAGCAAATCATAGGAATGAATCATGCGGACGGCAAAACGCGCCGGGTGACCTGAGATGTCCGCATGCGCTGCGGCATCGTTTTCCGCCAAAGCCGCCATATCTCTGTGCCTGGCAAGAGCCGGGCCGATGAAATCTAAATACGTTTTTGCCTGATAGCGGTCAAATTCAGGAAGAAGCCAATTCGTTTGGGACGCGGACGCCTGCCATTTTGCGAGCTGTTTCTGATGATCCTTACACGAACCAAGCAGAAACAGTTTTTCTTTCGCTCTCGTTAATGCAACATACAGAACACGCAATTCCTCTGACAGCAGCTCCCTGCGCATTTTTTTCTTCATTGCAATGAGCGGAAGCGTTGGGTAGCTGATGCGCCATTGCGGATGAATAAATTTCGTGCCAAATCCGAGCTCCTTGTCCAGCAGGTACGATTTGTTTAAATCCATCATGTTGAAATTGCGGCCCAAACCCGCTGCAAACACGACAGGAAATTCGAGCCCTTTACTGCTGTGGATGGTCATTAAACGGACTACATCCTCCTGCTCGCTGAGCG
This sequence comes from Bacillus sp. SKDU12, assembly GCF_010093085.1. GTDB lineage: Bacteria > Bacillota > Bacilli > Bacillales > Bacillaceae > Bacillus > Bacillus mexicanus. The sequence goes on from NZ_MSRC01000006.1 coordinate 116,738, forward strand.
CTCGCGCCGTTCCAAGATCATCGCCCCGCTCCTGCATCCGTTCGATAAACCGCAGAAAACGGAACAGGCCGCGAAATGCTGTCGATTCATATTGGCGCGCCCGGTCATAGAGAACCCGCAAATTGGCCTGACGCTGTTTTCCGCCCGGCATCCCGCCGACATAATCCATGTATTTCGTGTCGCGGTACACTTCCCAAATCAGCTCAGATACGGAGTGGTTTTTCGAAAACGCACGCCATTTTTGCAGATGTCTGTAGAATGTGTGCAGCTTTTGATAAAGCTCATCGTTTCGGTCGCCTGCAGCCAAATAGTCTTTCATTGCTTCATAATACGGCGCTTTTGTGTTTTCAAGCCTGATCAAGGACAGCTCATTTTCATCAGCCCCGACGATCGGGGAGCGCAGCACGGAGGCAAGCGGAATATCCTGATACGGGTTATCGATCACCTTCAGCACAGAAAGCGCGACGGCGACTTCGACCGCTTCAAAATACCCTGACGTTAAATTGGCGTAAACCGGTATGCCTTGAGCTCTCAGCTCTTCCATGATTTGCGGCGCCCACGGCATGGAACGAAGCAAAATCACGATATCCCGGTATTGGATATTGCGATGTGTTTTCGTTTTTCCGTCATATACCTTAAATGGCGATGAAACCAGTTTGCGAATTTCCTTAGCGATCGCTTTCGCTTCGAACTGCACTGTTTCAAGCTCTTCTACTTCCTCGCCTGCATCCGTCTGTTCAGAGTTGTCAATCAGCAGCAGCTCTGTTTCCGTCTCAGCATTGTCCGGATAATCTGCACCAAGCTTCAGCTCAGCCTGCTCGTCATAATCAACCTCACCGATTTTGCCGCCCATCAGCTGTTTAAATAAAAAGTTTGTGCTGTCTAAAATATCAGTCCTGCTTCGGAAATTTTTATTCAAGTCAATTTTCCGTCCCGTTCCTTCTCCGCTTTCTGTAAACCGCTTGTATTTGGAGAGGAAAAGGAGCGGCTCCGCCAATCTGAATCGATAAATCGACTGTTTGACATCTCCTACCATAAACAGGTTGCCCGTCTCTTCCGGCCCGCTTGTGACGAGCTGCAGGATCGATTCCTGCACGAGGTTGGTATCCTGGTATTCATCAACAAGCACCTCATGAAACTGCTCCTGATAAAATCTTGCCGCTTCGCTCGGCTCCTGTTCACCTTTGTCATTTTCAGCTGTCAAAATCGCCAAACAGTAATGCTCCAAATCAGAAAAATCGATGATTGATTTTTCCTGCTTCGCGGCTTCGAATCGCTTTCCAAAACTAATGACAAGCTGTATGAGCGTTTCAATAACAGGCTTCATGCCGGCTAAGCTGTTCAAATGCTGCTCAGGACTTCTTGTGAAGTAGTCAGTTTTGAGTTTTTCCAAGAGTTTTTTTGCATCGTTTCTCAAATCTGTCACTTCATCAAGCAATGCAGGATCAAACTCGTCCCCTTTTACTGCTTTCGCACGCTTAAAAGAAATGGCGGGAACCCGCTTATAAAGTTCATTAAAATCCTCCTGATGCTGAATCAGTTCATCAATCTGCGCAAGATCATCAAGAAAGTTGTCGGCCCGCGGCGCCGGGCCGCCCGGCGCTTTCGTCAGCTCATACGCGCGCAGAAGCTTTTCCTTCGCCCCGTTAAGCACCATCGCGATATCCTCTTTAACATATTGATAAAACGGAAGCTCTTCGATGGCGCTTTTTTCCGCTACATCATACAGATGGACAAAGCTTTCCAGCCATGCCTCTGGGTTTGGGTGGGAGCGGGAATACTCGTACACCTGTTTGACGAGAAATTGCAGATCCAGATCGTGCCGGTCTGTCGTGTAACGGTCAACAAGCTCAAAAAACGCCTTTTCGCCCTTTGCGTATTCGTCTTCAAACAGCTCGTCAAGCACCTCATCCCCTAGCAGCTCGCCTTCTGTTTGATCAGCAATCCGAAAACCCGGATCCAGGTCGATCAAATAGTAATATTTCTTCAGCACTTGCAGGCAAAAGGAATGAAGTGTCGAAATGCTGGCTCGGTTTAAAAGAGACAGCTGGCGTCTGATATGCAGCGAACCGGGGCGTTTTACAAGCTCTTTTTCCAAAGCATCTGCGATCCGGTGTTTCATTTCTGCCGCTGAAGCGTTTGTAAATGTCACAACAAGAAGCCGGTCTACGTCAATCGGGTTTTCCTCCGCGGTGATTTTCCGGATCATTCGTTCAACGAGCACAGCGGTTTTCCCGGAGCCCGCAGCAGCCGCCACAAGAATATCCTGGCCGGTTGAAACAATGGCATTCCATTGGTCATCTGTCCACGTGCTGTCTGCCGGTTTAGGAATGTTCATTGCCATCCGCCTCCTTTTTCATCCACTCAAGTATCGTCTTGTCCTTTTCAGCCTTTAACGAGCGATACTCGTTTTCTTCTAATGATTCATCAAATTGGCATACTGATTTGAACGCACAGTACGTGCACGGCGTCTTGTTCTTCATTTTATACGGCTCAATCGATACGCGTCCGTCGGTGATTTGTTCACCTGCTTCTTCAAAGGTGCGGCGCACATGCTTCGTCAGCAGTTCAAATTCCTTTTCGCCGACTGCAGCAGAATCCGATCTGAGAGAGCCATCTTTTTTCAAGCCCGCGTTGATGATATTCGACCGTCCCTCTTGAAGGGTCGTATCCATGAGACGAATCGCTTCCTGATCGCCAAGGAGCAAGCCCTTCATTTTAAATTTCTTAAAAATCTCCTGTTCAATCTCATCAAGCCCAAGCGGGAGATGAGATTGAATCATCGGGTCATGAATATGGAAATACAGCACTCCGGCCGGCGTTGCTCTCATTCCGAGCCAGTCGGCGGAATGTGTAATTGATAAATCAAGGTATGTCAGCATTTGCAGCGCAAGTCCGTAATATACTTCCGCTAAATCAAGACCTTTGTCGCTTGATTTATAATCGACAATTCTTAGAAGCAGGCCTTTTGAGCTTTCCGCTTTATCGACGCGGTCAATTCGTCCGACGAGCTCCATCGTGCAGCCGTTTTTCAGCTTAAAGGTAAGCGGCGGAAGCGGCCCTTTTCCTCCGAAGCCCAGTTCAAGACCGACCGGCACGAATCCGCTCGCTTTCGCATGCTCGCTTAAAATGCCGGACACTCGTGTCACAATCTTTTGCAGTTTTTCTTTTACATAAAAATGCCGGTTTGAGCTAAGCAGAATTTCCTTTTGCAGTTTCGGCGCCAGCCGCTCGACCGCATCATAGGAAAACAGCTCACACTGCTCTTTCGTTAAATCACGCCAATCCATTTTTTGCTCACGCAGCCGGTCTGAAATCAGCTTTAAGCTGGAATGAAACAGCTGGCCGATGTCTGGTGCTTCGAGCTTGAAAAATTGCCGTTCCTTCAAATGCAGCCCATGTGACGCAAAATGGGAGAACGGACAAGCGTTAAAGGTTTCCATTCTCGATACACTGCCCTGAATGCGTTCACCATAGAGCTGTCTCGACACGCCTCGTTCAAGCTGCTTCACTTCATTACGGAAAAACAGGCTTGAAAACAGGTTTTTCGATTGCAGCCTGTCCGGTTCGCTCATCAGCACATTGTACGTGCTCCACCAGACGTCGCTGATGTCGTATTCCCGAGTCCATAATCTGAGCTGGCTCGCAGTAAAGGACTGTGCCACGCTTTTATTGACAACATACATAAGCTGTTCCTCATCGCTGACCTGTTCAGGTTCGTTTGTCAACAGACGTTCCTTATGTTGCGGAAACAGTTCTTCCAGCCGCTTAATGACAATCGACGGCAAAAGCGTTTTTCCTTCTGCATCGGCAATCGGATACGATACGTAAAGCCGGTCAGACGGACTGGAAAACGCCATATAGATGAGAAAATGCTCATCAAGCAGACGCTCCCGCCCGCCTGAGGATAGCTCAACCCCAACCGTTTTCAGCCATTCCCGGTCATCGTCCGACAGAACTCCGTTTTCATCAGGTCTCGCTGGCAGAACGCCGTCGTTTGCCCCCAGCACAAAGGTGCAGGAGGTATCATACATTCTGGATAAATCCATATTGCCGACAAACACCTGATCAAGCGCAGGCGGAATGAGAGAAAATGTAAGCGACTCCGCGCCGGCTTCCATCATTTGCTGAAACAACTCAAGAGAAATCTCATCATCCCCCATCATTTCAACAAACTCCTCAAGCAGCTGAATGACTGCATCCCACGCCTGCTGATGCTGCTGCGCTTCGATCATTCTGCCCTCTTCTTCGGCACGCTGTCTTTCCTGATCCAGCTTCAGCGGAACATCCGTTTCTTCTAAATAGCGGTAGAGCGCCTCCGCCTTCTCCTGAACCGTCTTTGCTTTTTTCATTCGTTTTTGCAGCTGAAAAAGCGGCGGAACAATCCAGTCACGTGTGTCATTCAGCATGTTTTCCATTTCGATTTCCTGATCGGTTTGCGCAAAATCATCATCTAACGATACAAAACGTCTGTAATGGAAACGGTCGCCTTTTGTCCAGCGATCGCCTTTGATTCCGTAGGCGATACAGTAATTTTCAAGCTGATCGACCTGTTCTCTCACCTTAGTCTTCGGCTCGTTAAGCGGGAATAACAGTTCGGTTTTCACACAGCGAAACACTGCTTCATAACGCCAGTTCCCTTTCAGAACATCAAGGCTCGAGCGGATAAATTCGATTAACGGATGGTTCAGCATAGATGCTTTTCCGTCAATGAAATAAGGAATCTCGTAATCAGCGAAAACTTCCTTCACCATATCTTTGTAGTCTTCCGGCTGGCGTGCGAGAATCGCTACATCCTTATAGCGATAGCCCTGCTCTCTGATAAGAGCGTGAATTTCCCGGGCAATGCCTTCAAGCTCTGCTCGTCTGTTTGCGGCCTGCATGATAGTAAAAGCCTCTTGTTTTTCTGCATATGGGACGGCGGGACGCGCTTCGTACTGCGCCTCTAGATGCGCTAACTCCGGTGTGCGTGTATGCCGTTTGCTCCCGCTAAGCTCTTTATACGTAATGTCCAGGTTCAATTCCTTCGCCTTTTCGTGCAGGCGGTAATAGGTTTTTCCCGTCATTCTGAATAATTCCAGTTCATGCGGCTCCCGTTCGTAAGACGGCTTGTCCGCTGTGAGCGAAAACGTGATATGCTCTGCATGAACCATCAGCTGCTCCAACACCCTGAATTCCTGCGGCGTAAACTGATAAAAGCCGTCCACATAGATATGCGCGCCTTTTACATCCTCTGACAGCGGGATATGCTCTGCCAGCAATGTCAAATAATCCTCCGAGTGAAGATATTGATCCGCAAGGCTTTTTTCCATCTGCTGATACAGAATAGATAAATCATGAAGTTTTTCAGATAAAATACGTTCCCCGCGATACTCGGACGCCGTTCCGCTTTCCGCCATTCGGCGAATATCTTCCGGTTCCAGACAATATCGCTTAAATTCTGTCAGCATCCGTTCAACCTGTGCGGTAAATCCGCTTTTATCACTTGCTTTTTGATAGACTTTGAACTCCTGTTTATGCTCCTCAATGAGTTTCCGCAGGAGCATCTGTACACCTGTGCTCGTCAGAAACGGCCTGCTCATTCCTCCCGTATGCTGGAGGATTCGCCAGGCCAACCGTGAAAAGCTGAACACTTGAGCACGTATCATTCCGCCCATATCAGGCGTTTTAGCAAGCTCGTATTCCATTAAAAACGTCATTTGATCCGGGACTAGAAAAATGATCGGTTTCCCGAATGGAGCCCGGCGCAGCTCATCCTGAATGCTGTCGATGATCAGCTTCGTTTTTCCACTCCCGGACCTGCCTACTAAAAACTCTGCTCCCAAATTAGAAGACCCCTCTCTTTTTATCTTTCTATATTTTATCGAATGTTGACGAAAATGACCAATCTCATCTATTGGTAAAAAACGGCCTTTCACATTGGAAAAACTGAGTTTCTCAGCACATGTCTCTTTGCCCTGCATATACTTTTACAGAAGCCCAATTCCTCAAGAATGGAGTTGAACCGCCTTGCATTACAGTTACTACCCCTATCCAGCGCTATACCGGGAAGACCCTGTTTTGATTCGGAACTTGGAAAAAGCCATTAACGGAGAATTCAGCGCAATTCAATGCTACCGCAAGCTTGCCGAACTCGCCCGCCGCGATGACGCCAGAAAACAGATTGAAGAAATCAGGCGGGACGAAATGCGCCACCTCCGCGATTTTTCTTCATTGTACGGAGCCGTTACCGGCAGACACTTCACACCGAAACAAACGGAGGAGTGCCCGAACACTTTCATGAGCGGACTGGACGCCGCTTTTAAGGATGAACAAGAAACAGTCGACTTTTATTTGCGTGCGGCCGAGGAAACCTCAAATGTAAAAGCGAAAGGCATTTTCACACGCGCTGCCCGGGATGAACAAAATCACGCTGTTTGGTTTCTATACTTTCTGATGGAACGCTAGATATACCTGAACAGGGTATATACACATTCCCCTTCCTAAAAACACACTCACCTGTTTTCTTCAAATACAGCCGGGAAACATAAAACCATACACTGCTATACAGGGGGAAATTAACTATGGAGCAACATTTCGAAGCTTGTATTGAGGCTAGCATCGATTGTATGCAGGCTTGCAATTATTGCTTTACAAAATGCCTGGAAGAAAGCGCGCAGCACAATCTCAGCGGTTGCATACGGCTTGACAGAGAATGCGCGGATATTTGCGCGCTGGCAGTCAAAGCCATGCAAACGGACAGCCCGTTTGTGAAAGAAATTTGCGCACTTTGCGCCGATATTTGTGAAGCGTGCGGCACAGAATGTGAAAAACATGAGCACGATCATTGCCAAGCATGTGCGATGTCCTGCTTTAGATGTGCCGAACAATGCCGCAGCATGGCAGCGTCTTAACGCACAAAGAGGGTTCAAAACGCACCCTCTTTTTTATTTGGACAGCCATACGGCGTACAAATCAATCCATCCCTCTTCATCAAGCATCAGGCCTTTCACATTCTCACTTGATGTCACGTGCAGCACACTTTGATACAGCGGAATCGCATTGAATGCCTGTATAAGCTGGCGGTCTATATCCTGCAGCGTTTGGATTCTCGACGAGCGGTCAGGTATTGAAAATATCTGTTCTGTCATGTTTGAGCATATTTGTTCCTGCTTTTCAGATAGATGCTGACACAAAAAACTATTTTCCGACAGCAGCAAATGCAGAAAACCAAATTCACTGTCTTGATAAAACGTCGCACTGTCATGTATGATATCTGCCATCTGCACGATTTCTTGCCGCCGCAGAGCAGCAGCATCACAGAATTGAAGTGTAAGCCTGATGCCATGTTGGGTGCAAACATTTTGAATCCACTCAGCATCCTCACGATGATCCGTTTCCGAAAAGGTATAGAGCACGAGCGTTTCTCCCTCGTATCCGCTCTGCTTCAGTAATTCAGAGGGAGACACGTCTTCCCACTCAAAAGAACTTGGATGCAAAAAAGATGTAACCGGGATTTTACGATGACCTCCCGCTTCACGAACGAGCCGTTCAGAGGAAATCAGCAGGCGGAGCGCTTTTCGAAAGCTTCGGTCCTGAAGAGGTCCTTTCTTTTTCAAATTGAGTGACAGATACTGAACATGCCGCTCCTCAAAAACCGTTTGCCGATCAGAACATGCTAGTTTTTCTTGAATGGTAAAACCGTTCATCTCTCTGGCTTGTTCAGAAAAGACAAACTCAACGCGATCCAAAAAAGGCCGTCCTTTGAAGTAGCGCTCATTGGCTTTCAGCACAAGCATCTGATCGCAATGCCGATTGACGCGAAAAGGTCCTGTTCCATTGACCCCGCCGCCTTGTTCTGCTGATAGAATCGACAGCCGTTCATCACAAAGAGCATACGGCAAAAGTGCATTCGGCTTATCCAGTATGAGTTCCACACCATAAGGCCCATTTTCTAAGATTTGCGTTACTCCGTGTAATAGCCATTTATATGGATTGTCAGCCTGTGTCAAAAAGCGCTGAAACGTAAACGCCACATCACGCGCTGTCAGCGGCTGCCCATTATGAAAGGACACTCCCTTTCGAAGAAAAAAACGCCATCGTTTTTTTCCGTCCTCTTCCCATCCATGGATCAAATGAGGCTTCGGCTCCTGCATATCCGAATCAAACGTGAGCAGTGTATCAAATATCTGCTTCACGAAATGTCCTTCAGATCGCAAAAAAATGCGGCACGGGTCCAAGCTGCTGACAGCTTCAGGGGTGATGAACAGTCTTAGCACATCCTTTTCACCGTCTCCGCCGGTCTCCGTCACAAAACCGAATGCCTCAGAAAGCCACATACTATATTCGTTTTGAAGCCCCGGAAACGCAGACTGATACTGCTGAAGCAGATCCTTTGCCTTTTCAAGCTTCCCGGCCATTGTATATGCCTTGGCTGTTTGAAGAAGCAGATCCTCCGGCCGGCGAAGAAACGCAATTTTTGATTTACGGCCGCGCCCCGCCCCGCTTTCCCGGCTGATCCATTTTTTATTTTCCATATTATTCAAGATGAGCTTCGCATTTCTTTCTGTACAACATAAACCGTCAGCTATTTCAGCGAGCGTCATTTCGTTCATTTGCCCATACGCTGCAGCGAGTCCTGTTTTTACAAGCGCCACATAATGCTCAATCAGCTTCAATCCCCGCACCTCCCGACAAAAGGGGAAACTTTTTCTCTTTTTTTCTTCACTTTTTGGGCCGCCGCCCCTTCTATACACTACTACTATACCAAACAGCGAAAGGCGGCGATCACATGCTGACCAGCTTTCAATCTATAAAATCGAGATATACCGCTCCCGTTTGGCTCCGCTTTTTCGGCGAAATGCTGACAAGCCTGACAGGTGCAATGATAGGCCCTTTTATGGTGCTGTATCTGCATGAACAATTAAACGGCAGTGTCATGATTCCAATGCTGATTATCAGCCTTCAGCCATTTGCTGATATTTTCCTGACGCTCGTTGCAGGACGGGTGACAGACCAGCTTGGGCGGCGCACGGCGATTCTGACCGCATTGCTTCTGCAATCAGCGGCCATGACTGGGTTTGTATTTGCTGAACATGCGGCTGTCTTCGCCTTTCTCTACGTCTTGAATGGCATCGGAAGATCACTGTACATTCCAGCTTCCCGCGCCCAAATTGCAGAAAGCACGCCGGAAAGCAGACGCTCAGAAGTGTTTGCGGTCATCAATGCAATCTATTCAGCAGGCCTGACGGCAGGGCCGCTAGCCGGGATGCTACTGTACAAGTATAACCCCGTATGGATATTCGCTTTAGATGCCGCGGCATTGTTCATCTACTTTCTGATTGCCGCACTAAAACTGCAGGAAACAAAGCCGGGCGCAACAGCTGGCGCATCGCAGTTTTCCGCGGGCTTTACGATATACAGACCTGTACTGCTTCTGTTAGTGCTTTCTCTCCCTATCAGCATGTTATACGCACAAACAGAAACAACCTACAGGCTGTTCAGCAAAAACATATTTTCTGATTATCTGTCCATGCTGACTATTTACTCAGCGGTAAAAGCTTTATTCAGCTTTGTCCTCCAAGTTCCTCTTGTCAAAATGACTGAGAAGCTTTCAATAAAAATGATTCTTTGCATCACATATATCTGCTATTCTCTTGCGGCTGCAGGCTTTGCATGCGCTGCCTCCCTGACAATGCTGTTAGTGACGGCAGCAGTGATGACTGTGGGCGAAAGCATCGGATTAACCCACATTCAGACCTTTATTTCGACATTGGCGCCGCCTCATCTGCTCGGCCGGTTTTATGCAGTATATGGTCTGCATTGGGATATTTCCCGCTCAATCGGCCCTCTAACAGGCGGGCTGATCCTAACATCTTTTGGAGGAGAAGTAATTTTTTACTCCCTTTCCGTCTGTTTGCTGGCAACCGGTTTTTATCTGATCTGCACAATCGAGAAGCTCGAACACAGAGTCATAAGAAAAGTGAATGGGTAATAGAAAATAATTTGTAATTTCTTTATCACTAAAAATATACTATAGTAATCATATATTCAGTACGTGAACAATTGGAATGTTACGTGAAAAGGAAGAAGGGTTTTACATTGAAGAAAGACGAAAATCTCCTCAAAGATCTATGGTTTATCGCAATCAGTGCAGCTGGGGGGTTTATTCTTTCATTAACCGGAATATCGATTGGATGGATGATAGGAACGCTGATTGTTGCTTGCTGCCTCGCCATGATACGGCCGGCATGGCTGATGATGGCGCCGGACCAAAAAGGGATCAACCGCCGATGGCTCGCCCTCGGGCAGATGATTCTCGGCATTGAATTAGGCCAAAAGCTGAACTTATCCGTCCTTTCTGTCTTCAAAGACCATTGGTTTTCAGTAAGCGTGATGCTGTTATTATCTATCTTTCTGGCTATGCTTTCAGGATATGTTCTTTGGCGTTTCAGCAAAACGGATATGATGACAAGCTTTGTCGGCACGGCTCCCGGCGGACTGTCCGCTATGCCGAGCATCGCGCAGGAGGTCGGCGCCAATACCGCCATTGTCAGCCTTGTTCAAATGATGCGGGTACTGCTTGTGGTGCTTTCTATTCCATTTTTGGTCATTATGATCTATACGAAACAAGATCAATCGGCAAGTGCCGCAGCAAAAACGCTTTCCTCAGCAACAACAGATTTTAGGCTTGCTCCCGTTTTATGGACCGCTGTTCTGATTCTCGCTGCGTGGGGTGCTTGTAAAGCTGCGAAATATTTAAAATTTCCTGCGCCATGGCTGCTCGGCAGCATGCTCGGTGCAGCAATTGTACATGTTGGCGGAACTGCGGTGACAGGGCACGACATGACAGCTTGGTGGCCGTCACAAGCTAACCATGTGTCACAAGTATTTCTCGGGGCAACGATCGGCTCTAAAATGTACAAAAGTATGTTTTCCGGCGTCACCCGCATTATCATTGTCGGATTTGTCTCGTCCGTCGGTTTAATTGCAGCTATGTTTGCAAGCGCCGTGATCGTTTCCAAGCTGACAGGAATCTCGCTCATCACTTCTGTTCTGGCCTTTGCACCCGGCGGAATTGCGGAAATGGCAACGACATCTGTTACCTTGCATGCCGATTCCACCTTTGTCGTTGCGGTTCAGGTCATTCGCGTTATTCTTGTCATTGCCCTGCTGCCGCCGTTTTATCGTCTGCTTCACCACCTTCACGGTGAAAAAAAAGGCAAAGAGAACTCAATCAGCAGCAACGCATAATGGGAAACAAAATCCTTCCATGATACACTTATAGCAGATGGGAAGGAGTGACTCTTTTGCTGCGCGACAATCCTGAGAAGATCATGCACTTATATTATGGAATATGCTTAGGAATCTGGCTGATTTATAATCTCGTGACATCCGGCTCTCCCGGACTGCCACTTACAATTTTAGTCGGCGGGAATTTGATTTACCTTATCATCCTGAAAAAGAAAGAAAAAAAGTAAAAAACACGCATCCCATTGCGTGTTTTTTTATGTAAAAATCCCGTGAAGACTCTCTTCCATTTCGTCACAAGATCGCGAAATAGCCTTGCCGCGAAATTTTTCTAATCAACCAAAAAAAAGACGCCTCATCCATTAGCGTCTTTTTCATTCAGCATCAGAAATTACACCGACAATCTTTTTTTCTCTTATCGGACCAAAGTGCCGGCTGTCTAGGCTGTATATGCGATTATCTCCCACGACAAAATATTGCCCTTTCGGCACCTTGTTTGTTCCTGTCACATCTTTCAAGGCAAAATCACCCGTTACATGGCTCCCGGCAGAAACAGATTTCAAATGCTTCAAGAATGGTTCAGCAACCTGCTTTCCATTCACATACAGTTGATCATCTTTATATTTGATCGTTTCACCAGGCAAGCCGATTACCCGTTTAATCAGCACTTTTTGATCAGGACCTTTGAAAAGGACAATATCAAAACGATGGATGGTTTTAAATCGATGTGAAAATTTATTGACCAACAGCTCGTTTCCTTCCTGAAAGGTCGGATTCATACTGATGCCTTCCACCTTGTAATCAATGAAGACGGCATTTTTCACTTGAATGGCGAGAACGACGGACACTATACCGGCAAGAAACCAAAACCGTTTTTTCATGTTACTGCCTCCCTCCATCATGCTCACGCTGACTGGCTCTCATATGCAGATGCCGTTCGGCCTTTTTACCGACATACCATAAGACAGCGATCACCAATATGGCAATAACTGTTCGAATCGGCTGTGTAATCAGCGCGTGAAGATCATATCCGATAAAGCTGATCATAAAAATCATGACAAGCTTTCCCGAGGCTGTCGCCAAAATAAAAGACCGCGTTCCGATCCTTGACAAACCGGCAACAACATTCACCGCAGCGGACGGTGTAAACGGAAAACAAAGCAGAAGAAACACAGGACCAAAGCCATGTCTCTCTACCCATAACATCAGCTTTCTAACCGAAGGGTGACTGCGGATAAAACCAAGTAATTTTCGCTGTCCGTATTGACGGACAATCAAAAACACGAGGATAGATCCAGCAGTTGATCCTGCCCAAGATAGGAGGAATCCTTCCCACAGGCCAAACGAGTTCGTATTTGCCACCACAAACACGATCAGCGGCAAAAACGGGAGAAATGCTTCAATTAAAGGCAGCAGCATAGCAATAAACGGACCGAAAGACCTATAGCTCTGAAATAATTCAGTTACATGTTCTTGTGTGAAATAGGATAAAAAATGCTCCAACATTTATACTCCTCACCGAGTTTGTCTATCCTTATTCTACACATTATCAGCAGAAAACTAAAAAGTTTTGGTGAAATTTTCTGTCTTGAAACATATCATGAGCCGATATAGAATATATTAGAACAAATGTTCCCTTAAGAAAGAAGGAGTCAGCATGCCGAATTTGCAGGAGGACCTATACGATTTAATTGAACAGGCTCTCTTTTTGCCCATGACCATTACGATTTTAAATCGTGATCTCGCAGGGCTTGAACAAAGCACATTAAAATTGAAACATCCTTATAAACAGCTTATCAGCGAATCGCTAAAATTAGCACAAAAGGATTTGATGGAAGTCAGAAAAGAACTGAGAAAAAGAAACATTTCGATCCACGAGGCGGAGCGTGATGAAGCCTTTACGCTTTATGTATTTGTGATCAATGGTTATGAAGAAAAGCATCGCTATTTTAATCCGCGTATACGGGAGCAGGTCAACGAATTATTAACGCTCTATTTATTTGCGCCAGACAAACCATGAGTCTTTTGGATCATTCTGCACTCTCCCATACTGCCCGCACCCTCTTCGGGCAATTCCAGAAATAAATTTCAGACAATTCACACTATACAAACAAAATAAATTTATTTATAATTCTTACCACAGTCTTTCACCTCAAAATATGACATGTGCCGCCGCGGCATGCTTTTTCAATGCGCTGCATACCCCACCCTAAATTAAAAGGAGGATTCTATGAAACTGATTCACGTTCTCGCCGCTTTGCCCTTTATCGGACTCTTACTCGGCATCCCTTTTGCAAATCAAGTAACCCCCTATGTGTTTGGTATGCCATTTATTCTTGCCTATATCGTGATATGGGCTCTTTTGACCTCTGTATTGATGGCGGTTGTGTATGTCCTCGATACTGAAAACAAAAAGGAGGAAGCAGAATGAACACAGCTCTCATCATCATTTTTGGCGTTCTGCTTATGAGCATTTTTCTCGGCATTCGCGCCCAAAAAGGAAAAGACATGGACCTTGAGCAATGGACGGTTGGCGGCCGCGGCTTCGGAACCGTGTTCGTCTTCCTATTGATGGCTGGCGAAATTTATACCACTTTTACATTTCTCGGCGGAAGCGGCTGGGCCTACGGGAAAGGTGGACCGGCCTTTTACATCATCGCCTACGGCTGTCTGGCCTATATTATTTCTTATTGGCTTCTTCCAGCAGTGTGGACATACGCAAAACAGCATAAGCTGATGTCACAGTCTGATTTTTTCACAAAAAAATATAACAGTCCGCTGCTTGGTGTTTTCGTTTCGCTAGTCGGCATCGCCGCACTCATTCCATATCTTGTGCTGCAGCTGAAAGGTCTCGGGTTGATTGTATCGGAAACATCGTACGGCAAAATTCCCCCGACTGCCGCGATCTGGATCGGCGCTATTTCCATCACCGTTTATGTTATGACCTCCGGCATTCGCGGATCTGCCTGGATATCGGTGGTGAAAGATATTATGATTTTGGTTGTTGTTCTGTTTTTAGGTGTGTATTTGCCAATCCATTACTACGGCGGATTTCAAAATATGTTTCAGCAGATCGAAGCGGCAAAGCCGGGCTTTCTTACGCTTCCCGAAACAGGGCAAAGCACGGCATGGTTCAGTTCAACAGTGCTCTTGACAGCACTTGGGTTTTACATGTGGCCTCATACATTTGCGGCTTCGTATTCAGCCGAAAACCCAAAAGTCTTTCGCAAAAACGCTATTATTATGCCTCTATACCAACTAGTCCTGCTCTTCGTCCTATTCGTCGGCTTTGCGGCCATCCTGCAAGTTCCTGGCTTAAACGGCGCAGACGGTGATCTTTCGCTTTTGAGACTATCTCTGCAAACGTTTGACCCTTGGTTTGTCGGGATTATCGGCGCGGCTGGACTGCTGACGGCGCTTGTGCCTGGGTCTATGATTTTGATGTCCGCCTCCACGCTGTTTGCAAAAAATGTGTACAAAGTGTTCGTGCCGCACACGACAGAACGACAAATATCGATGCTTGCTAAATGTTTAGTGCCAGTGATCGCCCTGATTTCGGTGTACTTTACCTTCAAAGGCGGGAATACCATCGTTACACTGCTATTGATGGGCTACAGCCTTGTCACACAACTATTTCCGGCCCTTTTGTTCAGCCTGTTTAAGCATAATATGGTGACGAAGCAAGGAGCCTTCTGCGGCATCATTGCAGGTGTCGGAGCAGTTTCTTATATTACATTAACGGAAACGACGATCGGCACCTTATTTCCGGCGTTGCCGCAAGCCGCAAAAGATGTAAATATCGGCATAGTCGCCCTGCTTTTGAATATTGCGGTCATGACAGCAGTAAGCTTTTTGACAAGAAAAGCGAAAAGCGCTGCGGCTGATCAAGCGGCGTAAATTATAAAAAAAGCAATCTGGCTGGCATCAGATTGCTTTTTTTGGTTAACGTTCGCAGGCGATGAAATCTTTATCGCGATCGAGCTTTTTATTGGCGTCATAAAGCGCATTAGAGACATATGGCTTGTGCTTCGTTTTTCCGCCTTTGTTTTTCGCCTTCGACGTGCGTGCCACCCCGCCTTTGTATACTTTGTTTAACTCCTTGCAGTTCTTATAGACCTTCACCTTTGTTTTGGCTTCCGCCACATGGTCAGCTCCGTATGAAAAACCGAAGACAAGACCGAGTGACAGCAAAACCGCCGCCATTTTTTTCATGATGATATACTCCCTTCATATCCAATATTTCGTTTTTTTACAGATGGATTTCATCGTAATTCATATCGTCATATTAGACAAGATAAATATGGAAGGAGAGTTGTTTTTTCTTGTCATTCAGCGTTCAAACTGCCAAGACATGTTTTTCTCTATATGCTCAGGGGTACACATACGAATATACACCAATAAAAAAAGGAGCATTGATAATGTCAGATTCTAATCTTAGCAATCCATTAACAGCATTTTTTCATGACGAATTTCCTGAACAATATCAAGAACCGCCCGGCCTGCAGCAGAACATGAAGCCGGTGCCGGATTGCGGGGAAAAAAGCTACAAAGGATCTGGCAAGCTGACTGGACGAAAAGCGCTTGTCACCGGCGGCGATTCCGGTATCGGCCGCGCTGCCGCGATTGCTTATGCACGGGAAGGCGCCGATGTAGCCATTAACTACTTGCCTGCGGAACAGCCTGATGCTGAAGAAGTAAAAGAACTGATTGAAGCAGAAGGCCAAAAAGCAGTGCTGATTCCCGGAGACTTGAGTGACGAATCCTTTTGTCAGGATTTAGTCAAACAGGCGCAGCAGAATCTCGGCGGTCTGGATGTATTGGCACTGGTGGCTGGCAAACAGCAAGCAGTCGAAAACATCGAAGACCTGCCTACTGATCAAATCTATAAAACATTTGAAGTGAACGTCTTTTCCCTTTACTGGGTTGTAAAAGCAGCCCTTCCTTATTTGCCGGAGGGCGCGTCAATCATTACCACAACCTCAGTTGAAGGCTATAATCCAAGCCCGATGCTTTTAGATTACGCTGCGACAAAAAACGCCATTATCGGCTTTACCGTCGGACTGGGAAAACAGCTGGCTTCCAAAGGCATTAGGGTGAATTCAGTAGCGCCTGGGCCAATTTGGACACCGTTGCAAATTTCCGGAGGCCAGCCGACGGAAAACATTCCGACATTCGGTCAAAGCACACCTCCATCACCGCTAAATCGAGCTGGACAGCCGGCAGAATTGGCAGATGTTTATGTGTTTTTAGCTTCAGAGAATTCAAGCTATGTGACATCTCAGATATATGGCATCACCGGAGGAATTCCAACGGCGTAAGACAGGAGAAGGAGCTGTCTTGTTTGGACAGCTCCTTTCTGTTTTTCAATATCGCTCCCCGAGCTCTCGCAAAATAAAATCATAAATCATCTTCGTCCGCTCTTCCTTCGGGTACAGCATAAATTCCTGCCGTTTCGGCACACGCTGTGCGATTCTGTCTTGGAATTTGGTTCTGAGCCACGCTGTCCGGTAAACCTGGTTTTCGAATGAATTACAGGAGATTGGCAGCTCCATCGTTTTGCCGTTCGAAAACGTCACTTCTGTATCGTCGAATTCAGTCGGTTTGAACTCTTTCACATGTACATGGGAAATCCAGCCGCATTGGGGTCTTGTCGAAGAAAGTGTGGGGAATAAAAAGATTTGGTTCGAAGGGTCCACCATGATCGGCGGCTTGTGGGAAAATTTTGTCACTTCATAAGTTCCCGCTTTTCTTCCCGCATAACTTGATCCGAAAAACCGGCAGCTTCTGTCGACAATTTGCAGCGGCTTCATGCTGACGTAAAACACGCAGTCTTTTTCAATAATTTTGGAACAGACTTTTCCGTCGATTTCTTCTGGCAATACGGCAATTGTTGCGCCGTTTACTTCATACGATTCTAAAGGTGCGTCTGTTTTTTGACTCATATTATAACCTCCATCCTATTTCTGCAAAATTCATACTAATAATCTATCATCTGTTTTTATAAAACGACAGGTTTTTTTACCAAATAAGCTAAAATTATCTTTTAATGATATTTTTTAGTACTAAATCACTAGTAATAAACCGATTTTACTTCATATAATCTTCAGGAAGATGACATCTTGCAACATATGTCGGTAATTACCAAGTATTAGTTGTCTAAAAATTATAAAAATTTATTGATTTTTTTCACTGTTATCCATATACTATAAAAAAGGCATTGGGGGGATTTTTTATGAAAGAGAAAAAAACGTACACTGAGCTCATGAAATCCCGAAACACGCAAAAAACAAAAGAATTTGAAGTCACAATGACGGATGTCTACATTCAAATGGTGCTCGATGAATCCTTGTATAAGCGGAGACTTGCCATACTGGCGGACCAAATCAACAAAGCCTTAGATAAAAAAGATAAAGATGCGTTTATCACGCACTCTAAAGAATATGCAACACTTAAAAAGAGCGAATAAGCCAATCCTTGAGGATTGGCTTTTTATTTATTACCCATTCACAATCGTTCCGCCATTGACGTGAATGGTCTGTCCTGTAACATATGTGGAATCGTCGCTGGCAAGATATAGATAGCTTGGCGCTACTTCCACCGGCTGTCCCGGTCGTTCCATCGGCGCATCTGAACCAAACACTTCCACATCCTTAGCGGAAAAGGTTGCGGGGATCAACGGCGTCCAAATGGGACCCGGCGCTACAGCATTGACCCGTATGCCCTGCTGAACGAGCGACTGGGAAAGGGACCTTGTAAATGTAACAATCGCTCCTTTTGTCGCCGAATAATCAATCAGCTTTTTATTGCCTTTATAGGCAGTAATTGAGGCGGTATTGATTATAGAGCTTCCCTTTTTCAAATGAGGCAGCACTGCCTTTGTTAAGTAAAACATGGAGAAAATATTTGTTTGAAAGGTTCTGACCAGCTGGTGGCTCGTGATTTTTTCAATACTTGGCTGGACATGCTGCTCACCTGCATTATTAACCAGTATATCAATGGATGGAAACGCTTGGCTTGCCCGCATGACTACATCATTGCAAAACGCTTCATCTCCGACATCTCCTGCAATCAGCAGGCATTTCACCCCTTCTTTTTCTACATACTGCTTTGTTTCCTCGGCATCCTGATGCTCATTCAAATACACAATGACCACATTAGCCCCTTCTTTTGCGAATAACACCGATACAGCGCGTCCGATTCCGCTGTCTCCTCCAGTAATAATTGCGGTTTTGCCCTCTAATTTTTTCGCTTTTTTCGGCTTATCAAAAACCGGACGGGGATCCATGAGATACTCTAAGCCCGGCTGTTGGTTTTGGTGCTGAGGCGGCAATGTTTTCTTTTTTTGATTCGCCACTGAAATCACTCCTTTTCAACCTTATTAGGTTATGAACAATGCCTGCTTCCTATGTATGAAAAGATAGAATATGGAAAAATTAAGAATAAATCTGATTGGAGGTATCATAGCTTGGCTAATCCATATTTTGCAAAGGAAGCACCTGAAACCTACTGGAAAACATCAACTGACCTGCCTTCTTTTCCTGTCCTTGAAGAGGATACCGAATGTGATGTCACCATTATCGGGGGCGGAATTACCGGAATCACAACAGCGTATGAACTCACAAAGAGAGGCTTTCGTGTCGTATTGATTGAAGCAAATCAGATCCTCAACGGCACCACAGCCCACACAACCGCTAAAATTACCGCGCAGCATGACATGATTTACGATGAGTTTATCCGCAATTTCGGATTGAATCACGCGAGGCTGTATTATGAAGCAAACCAACATGCAATTGATTACATAAAAGATATTGTGAATGAACATCAAATTGATTGTGAATGGATCGAGCAAGACGCATATCTTTACACAGCAGAAGAAAACGCTGTGCAAAAAATCCGTACTGAGCATGAGGCCTACACAAAGCTTGGCATTGAAAGAGGCCTTATCAAGGATATTCCGCTTCCTGTTGATTCTAAGCTGGCGCTTGTCATGAAAAATCAGGCTCAATTTCATCCGCTGCAATACTTAAAGGCGCTTCTTGAGCAGATTGTCCAAAAGGGCGGACGGATATTTGAAGACACAGTTGCGCTTGATATCAAAAAAGGCGAAAGGCCTCAAGTCATTACAAAAAGCCGGCACGCTATTAAAAGCCGCTTTATCATATGCTGTTCCCACTTCCCTTTTTATGATGGAGGCGGATTATATGCGGCGAGAATGTACGCTGACAGATCCTATGTCCTCGCCATCAAGCCGAAGATCGCCTACCCAGAGGGCATGTATTTGAGCATTGATAAGCCGTCAGTGGCGCTCCGCTATACCATTGTCAACGGAGAAAAACTGATTCTCTTCAGCGGAGAAAGCCATAAAACCGGCCAAGGAAACGACATGTCGACCCATTACGAATCACTGAGACAAATAGCGGAAAGCATGATCGGCATCGAGAGCATTCCCTATTATTGGTCCACTCAGGATCTCGTGACAATTGACAACATTCCGTTTATCGGGCCGATGTCGGAAAATGAAGACAATATTTTTGTCGCGACCGGATTCAAAAAATGGGGCATGACGTCATCAGGGATCGCAGCCACTCTATTGTCAGACCTTGTGGAGAAAAAAGACAATCCATACGAGAGCATTTTCACGCCGTCGCGCTTTCATCTACATCCTGGTGTGCAGAAAGTGATTTCCTACAATGCCGATGTCGCCAAACATTTGATTAAAGGAAAGCTTGAAAAACCTGATGTTCAATTTGACGAGATTGCGCGAGGAGAAGGGAAAGCCGTCACCATAAACGGCAGGCGTGCAGGAGCTTTTCGGGATAATACAGGCTGCCTCCACCTCGTCGATACGACTTGCACCCATTTAGGCTGCGAGGTTGAGTGGAACGACAGCGAGCATACATGGGATTGCCCATGCCACGGGTCACGCTTTAAGCCAACCGGCGAGGTTGTGGAGGGACCTGCCGTCAAACCATTAAAACAAATAGATCTCGAGTAAACTGTTCATTTTAATGAACAATTTTGTAAATATTTTTCTTCAGCATCTTCATTCGTGTTCCTCTTGGCCGATAAAAAAGAAAAAGGCTTAAAAAGCCAAAAACTAAACACTATTTTTCCCAAGGGGGATCACTGGATTGTTATTTAAAAAAGATCGAAGACAAGAAACAGCTTATTTTTCTAATTCAAATGGACAACAAAAAAACCGTATTCAGCTCACAAACAAACATGCAGATATTAAAAAACAGCTCAAAATGGTCAGATTAGGAGATGCCGAGCTTTACGTTCTAGAGCAGCTTCAGCCATTAATTCAAGAAAACATTGTACACATCGTAGATGCGTTTTATAAAAACCTTGACCACGAAAGCTCATTGATGGATATCATCAATAACCACAGTTCAGTTGACCGTTTAAAACAAACGTTAAAACGGCATATTCAGGAAATGTTTTCCGGTGTTATCGATGATGAATTCATTGAAAAGCGAAATCGGATCGCCTCTATTCATTTAAAAATCGGACTTCTGCCAAAATGGTATATGGGCGCATTTCAAGAGCTTCTTTTGTCAATGATTAACATTTACGAAGCGTCGATTACAAATCAGCAAGAGCTGCTGAAAGCGATCAAGGCGACAACTAAAATCTTAAACTTAGAACAGCAGCTTGTCCTTGAATCATTTCAAAGCGAATACAACCACACACGTGATGAGCAAGAGGAAAAGAAAAACCTGCTTCATCAGAAGATTCAAGAAACCTCTGGGTCGATTGCCAATCTGTTTTCTGAAACGAGCAGGTCTGTTCAAGAGCTTGTAGATAAATCTGAGGACATTTCTGAAGCCTCCAAAGCTGGCACAGTGACATCCGGCACTGTTGAAGAAAAGTCGATCGGCGGAAAAAAAGAGCTTGAAAATCAGCAAAAACAGCTGGACAAAATTGATACAAGCCTTGTCCACATCGAAAAAGAAATGATTAAGCTGGATGAAATCGCACAGCAAATTGAAAAAATCTTCGGCATCGTCACAGGCATTGCTGAACAAACAAACCTCCTCTCACTCAATGCTTCTATCGAATCTGCCCGTGCCGGCGAACACGGCAAAGGCTTCGCCGTAGTGGCAAACGAAGTGCGAAAGCTTTCTGAGGACACGAAAAAAACCGTCTCTACTGTGTCTGAGCTTGTAAACAATACGAACACACAAATCAACATCGTGTCAAAACATATCAAAGATGTGAATGGGCTAGTTAGTGAAAGCAAAGAAAAAATGACGCAAATTAACCGCTTATTCGATGAAATTGTCTACAGCATGAAAACCAGCAAGGAGCAATCAGGCAAAATTGATGTCGATTTACAGGCCTTTCTTGGAGGGCTTCAGGAGGTCAGCCGCGCCGTTTCTCACGTGGCCGCTTCTGTTGATTCACTCGTCATTCTGACAGAAGAATAAACATCAAAACCGGTCTGCCATGCAGCCGGTTTTTTCACGCCTATAATGTTAACCAAAACGAAAAATAAGTTGACATAATAGCGGCCTGCCTTTATTGTATAACCATATTTTATTACTGTTTGGAGGATTTTACATGCTGAGACTAATAGACATGATGCATATTGCCATTTTTACCGCGTTGATGGCTGTGCTGGGTTTTATGCCCCCTCTCTTCTTATCCTTTACACCGGTGCCGATTACCTTGCAAACGCTTGGTGTGATGCTGGCAGGCAGCATCCTTAAACCTAAATCAGCTTTCTTAAGCCAGCTTGTCTTTTTGCTGCTGGTCGCCTTTGGAGCGCCGCTTTTGCCTGGCGGGCGAGGCGGATTTGGCGTTTTTTTCGGACCAAGCGCAGGCTTCTTAATCGCTTACCCTTTCGCTTCGGGGCTGATCAGTTTAGCTGTATGCAGACTGCGCCAGATCACTGTATGGCGTCTTTTTTTCACTCATATCGCATTTGGCATTATCTTCATTTATCTGCTCGGTATCCCTGTACAGGCTTTTATGCTGCATATTGATTTATCACAGGCCGCCTTCACAAGCCTTGTGTTTGTGCCTGGTGATCTGATCAAAGCGGCTTTATCTGCGTTTCTGGCGATAAAGGTCACTCAAGCCTTGTCTCTCTCTGATACGATGTTTACAAAAGGAGGCTGACATATCATGAGCATTACGCACCCCTATTCATCTATTGCCGAAGCATCGCCCTGCCGTATGGCGATCCAAACTGAAGCAGAGCAAATCACGTACTGGGATTGGGCTCGTCTTGTCTCTCAAACCGCAAATTTGCTGCGGTCGCTGCCAAACATTCCGAACCGTGTAGCGATCCTGCTCCCGAACAGCCCGGCGTTTTTACAGCTGTTTGCCGGAGCTGCAGCGGCAGGATGCACAGCAATCCCAATCGATACACGCTGGAGCGCGGCGGAATGCAAGGAACGGCTGTCCATAAGCGATGCGGATCTTTTGATTACTTCAGCCTTTTTCAAAAACAAACTAGCCGATAGCCAGACACCTGTTATGTTGCTGGATCACTGTATGGCGGACATTTCTGAGGCATCGGCTGATCCTGCACCTGTCATTCATCCAGAACAGCCCTTTTATATGGGGTTTACGTCAGGCTCGACAGGAAAACCGAAGGCCTTCACTCGATCTCACCGCTCATGGATGGAGAGCTTTGCGTGTACGGAAGCATCCTTTTCAATTTCATCACAGGATAAAGTTCTGATTCCCGGAACGTTAATCTCTTCTCACTTCCTATACGGGGCTATCAGCACTTTGTTTCTCGGAGGAACAGTTTGCTTGCTGAAAAAATTCTCTCCTGTTCAAACGAAGGAGTGGCTAAGCCGTGAATCCATCAGCGTTCTCTATACTGTTCCAACGATGACAGATGCCCTCTCTCGGATTAACGCCTTTCCGGACAGCTCACTTAAAATCATTTCATCTGGTGCAGACTGGCCGGCAGAATCTAAGAAAAAGCTTACCGCTGCATGGCCTCACCTCAAGCTATACGATTTTTACGGCACTTCAGAGCTTAGCTTTGTGACATATTCCTCGCCTGAAGACAGCAAACAGAAGCCGGATTCAGCCGGCCGCCCGTTTCACAATGTCCAGATTGAAATTCGCAATGCTGCGGGGGAATGCTGTCAGCCAGGAGAAATCGGAAAAATATTTGTCAAAAGCCCGATGCGGTTTTCCGGCTATGTCAACGGCAGCGCACCTGATGAATCCGGCTGGCTGACAGTTAATGATATGGGCTGTGTTGATGAGGATGGTTTTCTATACATATCAGGAAGAGAAAACGGCATGATCGTATATGGAGGGCTGAATATTTTCCCAGAAGAGGTTGAACGTATGCTTCTCTCATGTCCAGAGGTTGAAAACGCTGCTGTCGTTGGAATCCCAGACGAATATTGGGGAGAAATTGCTGTGGCTGTCATTCATGGAAACACGGATGCCAGAAAGCTGAAAGCCTGGTGCAAACAAAGGCTGGCATCCTATAAAATCCCGAAAAAATGGGTGTTCACAGACTGCCTGCCAGAAACGATCAGCGGAAAAATCGCCCGTTCCAGCGTGAAGAAGTGGCTAAAGGAGGATGCAATAACTTGAACGCAGTGATTGTTGATGCAAAACGCACGATTTTCGGAAAACAAAACGGACTGCTGAAGCCATTTCTCCCAGAGGATTTGGCGGCTCCTCTCATCAGCTGTCTCAGCCAAAAGCTAGAGGATCAAATTGACGAGGTGATTCTCGGAAACGCGACCGGCAGAGGCGGCAATCTCGCCAGGCTGTCAGCTCTCCAAGCCGGACTGCCTTTATCGGTTTCAGGTATGACGATTGACAGACAGTGCGGCTCCGGCCTTGAAGCTGTGCGCTATGCCTGCACTCTCATTCAAGCGGGAGCCGGTACGATGTATATCGCGGGCGGCTCAGAAAGCAGCAGCCAATCGCCTTTTTCAGAACGGGCCCGCTTTTCTCCTGATTTTATCGGCGATCCCGACATGGGCCTCGCAGCGGAATATACGGCAGCACGCTATTCCATCAGCAGAAGCATGCAGGATGAATATGCGCTTCTCAGCCATGAACGCAGCCGAAACGCGCATGATAGAGAATTTTACAGTGAAGAAATTGTTCCTCTCGGAGAATTAGAAACGGACGAAGCATTTCTGAAAAAACGGCCGATAGAAGCATTGATTTCCCGCGCAAAACCGGTTTTCGACACCAGCTCCGGAACAGTTACTGCGGCGAACAGCAGCGGTATCTCAGACGGAGCTGCCGCACTCCTTGTCATGGAAGAAGAAAAAGCGGCAGCGCTAGGACTTCAGCCTGTGCTCCGGTTTATCGGCAGTGCTGTCAGCGGGATTCACCCACAATATCCGTCCGCTGCACCAATTGATGCGATTCGTAATCTCTTCATCACACACAATCTAACACCTGACGATATCGATTTATATGAAATCAATGAAGCCTTTGCTGTCAAAATTTGTGTCTGCTCGCAAGAACTCGGCATCCCCTTTTCAAAAATCAATGTGTGCGGTGGTGCGTTAGCTCTCGGCCATCCGTACGGCGCATCAGGTGCAGCTCTTGTAACCAGATTGTTCTATGAAGTGCAAAGACGGACAGACTGTCAATATGCGGTTGCGGCCATCGGAAGCGGCGGCGGAATCGGACTGGCTTTATTATTTGAGATTCTGGCGTAGGCTTTTTCATAGGATGCGTTGCTTTGGTTTAGTATAATAGCGGTATGATCAAAGTCAGGAAGGGGATTTTATGACAGCCGTTTGCTTAGTAAGACATGGAGAAACTGATTGGAATCTGCAGCAAAAATGCCAAGGCAAAACCGATATCCCGCTAAACGCGACAGGTGAACGCCAAGCAAGAGAAACTGGAGAATACGTAAAGGATTTCACGTGGGATGTGATTGTCACGAGTCCGCTGAAAAGAGCAAAAAGAACCGCAGAAATCATTAACGAATTTCTGCATCTTCCAATTGTCGAAATGGATGATTTTAAGGAACGTGATTACGGCGATGCGGAGGGTATGCTGCTGGAAGAACGGACAAAGCGCTATCCGGATAAAATCTATCCGAATATGGAAACGCTGGAGGAGCTCACTGACAGGCTGATGGGCGGTTTGGTAAAAGTAAACCAGGCGTATCCAAATCAAAAGGTGCTGATCGTCGCGCACGGCGCAGCGATTCACGCACTGCTGACGGAAATTTCCGGCGGTGACCCAGATCTTCAAGGCACACGCCTTGTCAACGCCTGCCTCAGCAACATAGAATTTGCAGAAGAGAAATGGCGGATTAAAGACTATAATATAAACAACCACTTATCTGGTTTTATTAAATAAAACAGACAGGCATTCGCCTGTCTGTTTCTTATTTTTGAGCAGCCGGCATCTCCTTCTGAAGCTCATCCAAAATGGCATTCGCCCCATCCACACTGCGGCGCAGCGACCACACCGCGCGATCCACGTGGTACACATGTCCGTTTTTCACTGCCTTCAGTTTCTTCCAAAGCACATTCTTTTCAATCGGGCGTTTGCCGTCCGCATCGATGTCATCTGTTTTCCCTGTCATCAGAATGAGCACGTCCGGGTCTGTTTTCAGCAGCTGCTCCAGCGTCATCTTCATGTTCACTGAATCGCCGCCATTGCTTGATTCACTGTTTTCCGATGTGCTGATCGCATATCGATAGCCGGCCAATGTTAAAAGTCTTGATGTGAAGAAATTTTCATCTCTGGCCATAATCGTATCATTTGTATTTCCAATCAAAAGGACAGACTGGCTGTTAACATTGATTTTCCGCTTAGTCTCACTAAGCTTTTCTTCATGCGCTGTCAGCTTTTTCTCCATTACCTTCTCCTTGCCGACTGCTTTTGCAATCGTAAGGGAAGCGTCAATGGTATCCTGATAATCAGCGTTTAAGTTATCAAGCGCAATCGTCGGCGCAATTTTTTTCAGCTGGTCGTATATTTTCTTATGCCGGGTCGTGTCAGCAATAATGAAATCAGGCTCTAACGAAGCGATTTTTTCCATGCTTGGCTGTGAACGAGTGCCGACAGATGTGTAGCCGTTTATTTTCTTCAGCACATCCTTGTTGATCAGCTGCTTCGCTTTATTGTCATCGGCAACCCCGACAGGCGTAATACCGAGATCAAGCAGCGTATCGATAAAACCAAGCTCAAGTACAACAACCCGCTTCGGATTCTCAGGTACATTTGTCTTCCCTAAATCATGTGTGATTTCAACTTTATTTCCTTTGCTGTTTTGATTGCCGCTTGAAGATGAGCAGGCCGCTGTTAAAACAGAAAGAAGCAAAACTGTAACAATAATCAGCGATTTTTTCATATAGTCAAGTCTCCTGTATGCAGTTTCTAAGAATAACATATCCAAGAGATAGTATACCACGCAATGAGAATCATTATCACTATTTATTTTTAAATCGAGAAGAGAAAGTTCAGCTGATAGGAAAAACTGTTTCCCTCTATAGATTTCCTTCTAAATGCTTGTGTAGCCGATCGACTCCGTCTGCTTTTTGAATGATAATACGCCTGATGCAGGTTGCCATCGTTGCCTTTGTCGGTTTGTTGTTTATGTTGAATCGAAAAAACGAATCATCACTCTCTTTTTCTTGTTTATTATAAATAAATGACTAAAAAGCTAACAACAATAACCGCACAGACTTTATAGCCCAGCTCTTTTTTATTGAAAAGATAAAATAAAGATTGGATCCCAGAGCTAATGATAAACGCATGAAAAAAGTACTCAAATGTGAATGGGAATCCTTGAAAAACAAACTGCATGAAAAGGGCTATTCCGGATAGATAAAACCAGCCATGATCATTAAAGATGTTTTTCATTTCTAATTTGGCTTCATCAGATGAAGATATAGAAACATGTTCAATCGACAACTCTCTTTTTAGAGTTAAAAAGCCAGCTGCAAGAACCGATAATCCTAAAATGAGCTGAATAATCACCCCATACATAACATTCCTCCACTTAAAAATTTAGAAAGGAGCTAAGAAACGTCTATTTATGTCTATATCATAGCTTCACATTATACACACAAAAAAGCTTGCAGAAAAACCTT
This sequence comes from Bacillus sp. SKDU12, assembly GCF_010093085.1. Classification (GTDB taxonomy): domain Bacteria; phylum Bacillota; class Bacilli; order Bacillales; family Bacillaceae; genus Bacillus; species Bacillus mexicanus. Next base: position 144,025 of record NZ_MSRC01000006.1, read on the forward strand.
CCTTTCTCTGCAAGCTGGTTCTGTTAAAGCTTCACAATCACTCTTCCTTGAAGACGATTATGCAAAATATCTTTTAGCGCATCCGGCGCTTCGTCCAATGAAGCTTCTCTGTCTACGATAGTCAGCAGCTGATCAGGCTTAAGGTCAGAAGACATGCGGTCCCAAACTGCCGCTCTGACATCCATTGGACAGTACACTGAATCGATTCCGAGCAGGCTGATCCCGCGAAGAATAAATGGGTACACCGTTGCAGGAACCTCTCCCCCGCCCGTTAAACCGCTTACCGCAACAGCTCCGCCATATTGGATTTTGCTTAAAAGCGAGGCCAGCGGTTTTCCGCCAACAGGATCGACCGCTCCCTGCCATTGCTGCTTGGACAGTGCCTTAAGCGTTCCGTCATAGACCTCTTCCCTGCTGATCACTTCGCTTGCGCCGAGACGCTTCAAATAACCAGCCGCCTCCCGGTTTCCAGTGCTTGCCGCCACCTCATAGCCCCGCTTGTTCAGCATCGATACCGCAATTCCGCCGACACCGCCGGTTGCTCCTGTGACAAGCACACTCCCTTTTTCAGGAGAAAGGCCATTTTGTTCGAGCCGGTGCACCGATAGTGCCGCAGTAAATCCGGCCGTTCCGTACACCATCGCTTCTTTTAAAGTAAGATTCGCTGGCAGAGGCACCAGCCAATCACCAGGCACTGAAGCATATTCACTTAATCCGCCATGGCGGGAGACACCGAGCTCATAGCTTGTCGCGATCACCTCATCACCTTCTGCAAAGCGCGGATCATTGGAAGAGACAACCGTACCCGCAGCGTCAATGCCCAATATAAGCGGATACTCTTTGACAATATTGCCGCCTGCTTTTCCAGCCAAGCCATCTTTATAATTAATGCCGGAATAAGCAATTTTAATCAAGACACCGTCTTTTGGCAACTCCTCTGTTGACATGGTTTTCACATGAACTGAAACATCATCGGCTTGTTTCTCTGCCAGCAAAGCTTGAAATAACGTTGACATTCGGCACACTCCTTTTTATTTCTATCGTAACCGAAGAACGTCCAAAAAACCAAATCATCAAGCTCTCGTTTTTCACTTAGCCGGCACATTGAGATGAGTGAACAAATGCAGTTTCCTCTTCGTAACCGTTTTGCCCATATAAACTTCTTGCCGTCCGATTGTGGTGTTAAGTTTTAAGCGATAAAAGTTTGCCCCATTTTCTGCAGCAAAATCCTTTACGGCAGACAGTAGCCGCCCGCCGGCTCCCTTTGTTCGCGCCTGAAGTGCCGCAAATAAGTCATTTCATATGTAGATTCTTTTCATTGACACAGAAGAAAACGTTAGGTAGAGCTGGGTAAAACCTATGAATTCCCCACTTTCTTCCGCGATTAAAATAATAGACTCGTCATATTCCAGACGCGCTTTCAAAAAAGCCTCTGCCTCCCCCAGATCGGACGCCTGCTTATAAAATCCCCGATACTGGTCAAACAGCGGCGCGATGGCTGCTGTATCTGATGTCTTTGCTTGGCGAATCTTCATTTTATTTCTTCCTCCTTCTCTAACATCGTTTCATTTTATTTTTTGTGGGAATTTCTATAAAGTTTATTTTTTAAAATACTTTTATCAAATTACACAGAAAAAATATCACAATAGTATTCAATACCATTACAAAAACAAGTGCAGGCCATTCGCATTATTTTTTTCGACAGGGATTTTCGGGACTCAGGAGCATTTAACCTGAAAATAAATCAGATTCCAACGTAATGAACATTTGCTCATGTCTATTTTCGCTTTTTCCTGTCTAAAACTAGTTATTTCGAGCCTCTACGGAAATAACGAGAGATGATATACCTAAATAGAGATAAAATCATTTCAAAAAAATGGGTCTACTAAAATATGGGTTCATCTATTACAATAAATTAACAGAATAGTCTCCAAAATGAGTCTAATCTGAATTTTCTAAAAGGAGAGGGTAAAGAGTGAAAAGCAAAAAATTGTGGATCAGTTTGTTGTTTGCGTTAACATTAGTTTTTACGATGGCGTTCAGCAACATGTCTGCGCAGGCTTCCGGTAAAAACAGTACAGAAAAGAAGTACATTGTCGGATTTAAACAGACAATGAGCACCGCCAAGAAAAAGGATATTATTTCTGAGAAAGGCGGAAAAGTTCAAAAGCAGTTTAAATATGTTAACGCAGCCTCAGCAACATTGGATCAGAAAGCTGTAAAAGAAATAAAACAAGATTCCAGTGTTGCATATGTGGAAGAAGATCATATCGCACATGAATATGCGCAAACTGTTCCTTACGGCATTTCTCAAATTAAAGCGCCGGCTCTTCACTCTCAAGGCTACACAGGCACTAACGTAAAAGTGGCCGTTATTGACAGCGGAATTGACTCTTCTCATCCTGACTTAAACGTCAAAGGAGGAGCAAGCTTCGTCCCTTCTGAACCAAGCCCATACCAAGACGGCAGTTCTCACGGCACGCATGTAGCCGGTACGATCGCCGCTCTTAATAACTCAATTGGTGTACTGGGCGTAGCGCCAAACGCCTCTTTATATGCAGTAAAAGTTCTTGATTCAGCAGGAAGCGGCCAATATAGCTGGATTATTAATGGTATTGAGTGGGCGATTTCAAACAAAGTGAACGTGATTAACATGAGCCTTGGCGGACCTTCAGGTTCTGCAGCGCTGCAAACAGTTGTTGATAAAGCCGTTTCCAGCGGTATTGTAGTTGTTGCCGCAGCCGGAAACTCAGGCTCGTCCGGAAGCTCAAGCACAGTCGGCTATCCTGCAAAATATCCGTCTGCTATTGCGGTAGGTGCGGTAAACAGCAGCAGCCAAAGAGCGTCATTCTCAAGCGTGGGTCCTGAGCTGGATGTGATGGCTCCAGGCGTAGCCATCCAAAGCACACTTCCTAGAGGCGCATACGGCTCCAACAACGGAACATCAATGGCATCGCCTCACGTTGCCGGCGCAGCTGCGTTAATTCTTTCTAAGCACCCGACTTGGACAAACACGCAAGTCCGTAATCGTTTAGAGAGTACCGCAACACCTCTTGGAAACTCTTTCTACTATGGAAAAGGCTTAATCAATGTAGAAGCAGCTGCACGATAATATAAAAAAGAAGCAGGTTCCTCCATACCTGCTTCTTTTTACTTGCCATCATCCTATTGCTCCGCCTCATTCTCTTCTTTTTCCGCGTGTTGAATCCGTTCCATGATCGAAGGGTGGCTGCCCCTGAAAATCTTTACAAGCATCGGAGGATCAACCTGGCTGAGACCCGTCACAGCTAAATCCTGAAACGTTTTAACAGCGGCTTCTCTGTTTTCCGTCAGCCTAATCCCATACTGGTCTGCCTGATTTTCCTCATAACGCGAAACCGCATTAGAAAAAGGCATGACCGCAAAGCTCAAAAGAGACACCAAAAGCAATAACAGCGGCAATGCTGCAAGGTCCCGACTTCCCTCCAAATGAAACATGCTGCGGGTAAGGCGAACCGTCCGCTTATAAAGCTTATCAATGACATAAAACCCGGCGAGCGACACGAGCAAATAACCGACCAGTCCGATATAGACGTGCTTCATGACATAATGACCCATTTCGTGGCCCATAATAAAGAGAATTTCTGAATCATCAAGCTTGTTTAGCGTTGTATCCCACAATACAATCCGTTTGTTAGCCCCGATCCCAGTGACATAGGCATTAAGCGCATTTGTTTTTTCAGACATGTTCACTTCATATACATGATCAGCGGGAATATTGGCTTCTTCCGCCAAATCTAAAATTTTGCTTTCAAGCTCTTTATTTTTCAGCGGATAAAAATCATTGTATAAAGGATCAATAATAACAGGCTGAATAAAAAACAGAAACAGCGAAAACGGCACTGTTAACAGCCAAGCGTATAACCACCATTTTTTTTCACGCCTTTTGATCAGCCAATAAAACAAGAGAACGCAAAGCGTAAAGATCGGAAAGCTGATCCAAAAATCTATGGCCTGATCCTTAGCCCAGCTGGCCGCTGTCTGTGTGGAAATGTTGTAGTTAAGCGACACTTGATAGCCTATCCATTCTAAAGGCAGCGTCACCAACGTTGTGATCAGCGACAGCACAAACACAAAACAAACGATCTGCAAAAACCGAAAAGGCACGGCCGCTTCCATCCACTTCTTGATTTTCTTTGACGTGCCGCTGACAAGCAATACAAAGAACAAAAACCAATCAAGCGGAAGCCCGATAAAAAATAAAAAATTCTTTACATTCGAATACCGCTCAGCCACTGCCAATTCAGACGGCTTCATGAAAGAAGCCGGGTCAGCCTGTGTTCCTTTCACAGCCTCCGGTACTGCAGAATCACCAGAAAGGAAAAAATACCAATAAAAAAACAGCCCGTACAGCACGTAAGCAAGCCCTGCTGCCGCAATCCACTTGCGCATAACGTCTCACTCCTCACATCAACCCGTTACTTCTATTGTAATCATAAATGCAAGTTCTTAGAACCAAGCTGTAGGTTCGCACTTTTCCGTCCATTTAAGCATGGAAAACCTGATTGCTGGGAAAACTAACAATGTTTGGAGTGATGCAAATGAAAAAAATAGTGGCAGCCATCGTGGTTATCGGTCTTGTGTTTATTGCATTTTTCTATCTTTACAGTCGGTCAGGCGATGTGTATCAATCGGTGGACGCGGATTTAATCACGCTGTCTTCAAGCAGTCAGGAAAAAATCGAGATCGAAAAAAGACAGCACGTCAAAGATATGCTGGACATTATGAATCAGGGAAAACAGCTGAAGCCAGAAAAAATGTCACCCCCTGATTACGAAGGGACAATCAAGTTTCATAAAGACCGGTACGACTCATTCAGGCTTTGGATTGACGGCAGCCAAGAAGCCGTTTATTTGAAGGACGGGACATACTACAAATTAAACAAACACGATACGAAGGCGATGCGAGACATTATGAAAAAAGAAGCAAAGGATTAAAACTGAAAAAAGCGAAGCCCACCGCTTCGCTTTTTTCCTATTAATGAGGCAAAATATCTTTCAGTGCCCGTCTGAGCATTTTTCCTGTCGCATTTTTCGGAATCTCGTCAAGAAACGTAATGACAGCAGGTCGTTTGTATTTTGCAAGATGTTTTTCACAATGCGTAATGATATCTGCTTCTGTTACCCCAGAATGTTTCGGCACCACATATCCATTTACCGCTTCCCCGCTTTGAGCGTCTGGCACACCAATGACAACCGCCTCCTTAACATCGGGGTGACTGTAGAGCACCTCCTCCACCTCACGCGGATAGACGTTGTATCCTCCTACAATGATCATGTCCTTTTTTCGGTCAACAATGTAAAAATAGCCGTCCTCATCCCGTCTCGCCAAATCTCCCGTATACAGCCACCCGTCTTTTAAGGCGTTCTTTGTTTCCATTGGCATTTTATAATAGCCTTTCATCACATTAGGGCCTTTCACAATTAATTCACCTACTTGGTGAGCGGGCAGCTCGTGTCCGAGCGGATCTACGACTTTGTTTTCGACATGCAGGATACTTGTCCCGACGGAACCCGGCTTTCTGCCTCTGTCAAACGGGTTAAAGCACGTGACAGGTGAAGCTTCCGAAAGTCCGTAGCCTTCTAAAATGGTCACTCCGAATTTTTCTTCAAATGCGGTCAGCAGCGTGACTGGCATCGCTGCACCTCCCGAGATGCACAGCCGGATGGAAGAAAAGTCATCTTCCTTTCCGTTTTCATGCTGAAACAAGTAATTATACATTGTAGGTACACCGGCAAAAATGGTCGCCTGCCTCTCTTTCACAAGCTGAAAAACAGATGTCGGACTAAACTGAGGCTCAACCAAGACAGTTGCGCCGCTCATCAGCGGGGCATTCATACAGACGGTTAAACAAAACACGTGAAACATCGGAAGAGCACAGACCACATTGTCCTTCTCATCCATCCCCAAATAACCGGCGACATCGTTGGCATTGCTGTACAAATTTTGATGGGTCAGCATGGCGCCTTTCGGTTTTCCGGTTGTTCCTGACGTGTATAAAATAACTGCGGTATCATCAAGGACAAGCTTTGGGCTTTGTTTAGAGGCATATGTCGAGCGCAACATTTTTGCAAACGTTGTCATTTTCATTTTGACCTCTGGATCGGAAGCTTCCGGCTCGGCATCTCCCGTCTGGCATAAAATGACGAGCTCAACCTTTGGCAGTGATTCATGCATGCTTTCATAAAGCGGTAAAAGCTGATCAACGCCAACGATTGCTTTTACATCACCATTTGTCAGCATATAACCGATTTCTGTCGGTGTGTACAGCGGATTGATAGGCACAGCCACGATTCCAGCCTTTAACGCGCCAAAAAACGCGATCATAAAATCCGGCGAATTGCCAAGCAGCAAAGCGAGATGGTCCCCTTTCTCCATACCGGCTTCCTGAAGGCCTTGTGCAAAGCGCTGAATTCTTTCATTCAGCTCCTGATACGTCATGATGTGATCCTTAAACCTGCATGCGATGCTATCGGGCTTCTCAGATGCTGTCTCTTCCAATCGCGAAACGAGATTCATTCTCCCACCCCTTAAAGTGAATGAATAGTCATTCATTATTGAAGAAAAGCTTGCCCCTTCATTATAGAGAAACAGAAAAAAACACTCAAGAGCAAAAAGCCCTGAGTGTCAGTACTGTTATAGTTTCTTTAACGCTTCAGCAATCGGCGTATCTCCCTCTGTCAGATCAAAGGCCCGATTTTCCGTATTGGCTTCATCTAAAGAAGCAATAACCGTTTTCGCAACATCTTCACGGGAGATATATCCCCGCTCAAGATCAGCTGCTGCTGAAACAGCCCCTGTTCCAGGCTCATCGCGAAGGCCTCCCGGGCGGATAATCGTATACGTTAAACCGCTTGCTTCCAGAATTTTATCAGCATAATGCTTGGCCACATAATAAGGTTTAAGTGATTCATTCCAATTTTCACGGTTGTGGGCTTGCAGGGCGCTGACCATAATAAATCGTTTGATTCCCGCGATATCCGCAGCTTCAATCGCTTTTGCCGCTCCATCCAAATCTACAAGAAGCGTTTTATCATCGCCTGTGCTGCCGCCGGAACCCGCTGTAAAAATGATCGCATCACAGCCTTTTGCCGCGGCGGCGATTTCTTCCGGGCTGCCCTCCAGATTCGCAAGCACAGCTTCTGCACCGGCAGCTTCGAGAGACGCTTTCTGCTCTTCTTTTCTGACCATCGCTCTGACAGAATGATCAGGGTTATCTTGGAATAAAGATACGAGTCTTTGACCGATTTTTCCGTTCGCTCCGATTAAAAACACTTTCATAAGAATCCCTCCTGTCTTCATTATTTCAAAAACACAGCCGCTCTTTCAAACAATGTGTTTTGCTTAATATATCAGATCAAGGAAATCTTCTTTCGTAATATTCCCAAAGTAATGCTTGAGATTCACACCTTCCAGCACATCAGCGATGACGCTGCGTTCATATTGTTTTCCGACCAGCAGGTTTTCCATTTCGGATACATCCCCAACACCGAAGAAGTCCCCAAAGATTTTACAATCCTCAATTTTGCCTTTCTTGACTTCCAGACGCAAATCAATCGACCCGATCGGGTAACGTTTCGAGTGATTGAGATTAAATTTCGGTGAACGGCCGTAGTTCCAATCCCAATTCTGATAGCGCTCTTTCGAAATTTGATGAATGACCTCCCAATCTTTTTCCGTCAGCTTATACTCCGGCACGTTCCCAATATCATTTGTGTTGAAAATATGGCGAAGCAAATGGCTTCGGAATTCTTCAGTCGTCATTTTATCATCGAGAAACTCACTGATGTTTGCTACGCGGCTTCTAATCGACTTGATGCCTTTTGATTCAATTTTATCCTTTTTCACCTTTAATGCTGACACAACATGATCAATGGCTGAATCAAACATGAGAGTGCCGTGGCTGAAGATGCGTCCTTTTGTCGCAAACTGAGCGTTTCCGGATATTTTCCGGCCGCCCGCTACAATGTCGTTTCTCCCGCTTAATTCCGCTTCAACTCCAATCTGGCGCAACGCCTGAATGACCGGCTCAGTGAACTTTTTGAAGTTATGAAAGCTGTCCCCGTCATCTTTTGTGATAAAGCTGAAGTTTAAGTTCCCCAGATCATGATACACAGCGCCTCCGCCTGATAAACGGCGGACGACGATAATTCCGTTATCCTCTACATATTTTGTATTGATTTCTTCTATTGTATTTTGGTTTTTTCCAATGATAATAGAAGGCTGATTCACATAAAAGAGCAGGTATGGCTGTTTAGGGTCTAAATGCTTTACACAGTACTCCTCAATAGCAAGATTAATCCGCGGATCGTTGATGTTTTGATTGTCGATAAATAACATGATGCTCCTCCTTTATCCTTCCCACACAAAACCTGATTTCGCAATATTCACTTCACCGTTAAAAACGGTTTTCGCTTCTTCGCGAAGCTTGTCATGCGCGCCGAAATGCGGCAAATGCGTCAGCAGCAATTCTCCCGCTCCTGCTTCTTTTGCTATCCGTCCGGCTTCCAGGCTGTTCATATGGCCAGCGCTTGTTCCGTCCTGACCAGCATAAAAATTGCATTCTGAGATCAATAAATCGGCATTTTCCGAAAACGGAATAAAAGAATCCTGGTAGCTGGAATCAGCGGTATATACGACAGTATGGCTGCCGTCAGTAATCCGCATGGCATAACACGTGACCGGATGAATCGTTTTTAAAAAAGTGATCGTAAACGGACCAACAACCAGCGGCTGCTCCGGCTGATAGGCGATTCCCTTCGTATGTGTTTTATATGTAAGCTTTTGAAACTGTTCTATATCAGCATCATGTCCGTAAATCGGAAGCGTATGCTCTCCTTTGCCCAGAAACGAACCGACTTGTTTGGCAAATTGCAGCGGCCCTATGTCAGCGATATGGTCATGATGATAATGAGACAGAATGACCGCATCAAGCTTTTCCGCCGGCACATATCCGAACAGCTTAGATAATACGGCACTGCCGCAATCAACAAGCAGAGAGTAATCACCTGACTGAAATAAATAACCTGACGTCGCTTCATTTGCGGCCGGAAAACCGCCATAGCATCCGATAACTGTAAATTTCATAATGTCCTCCTATCTTTTCAAGAAAATTGATCCTCCTTCAATATACCCATTTTTCTAAAAAAAAGCATGTTTTACACATTGTATCAAAACAGATATTGATTTTTACAACCTGTTATATTACAATAAAGTCACTTCAAATTAAGAAAGAGGGATTGGTTATGCTGGGAAAAATCACAGAATTTTTTAGAAACCTACCTTCGAAAAAGTGCGCGGAATGCGGAAAAAAGATAGAAGAGCAGCATGATTGTTACGGCAATATCTGCAATGACTGTATAAAAGTAAACGATTTGTAAAAGAGCAAAATCCCGCGCATCACATGCGGGATTTTCTTTATTTTCAAACAATTTTTATTTTGAAATAACAACCATGTTAGGACAAAGATCACCTGTTTTTAGATAATTATGGTGATTTTTATTTTATTTTAGAAAATTCCTTATTTTCTAAATATAATTTGCTATAGACGAACTCATTTCTTATCTATTATAATTTGATCTAATAGTGAGATTAAATATATGTCTATTCATGATGTATGTTGATACTTTGTTTTTCGGGAGGTAATCTATGAAAAGAATTAAGTTTGGATTAGCCACACAAATATTCGTTGGACTTATTCTAGGTGTCATTGTTGGCGTTATTTGGTATGGCAACCCAACATTGCCTACTATATTGCAGCCAATCGGGGATCTCTTTTTACGCTTAATCAAAATGATAGTGATTCCTATTGTTGTCTCTAGCTTAATCATCGGTGTAGCCGGTGCAGGAAATGGAAAGCAAGTCGGTAAATTAGGCTTTAGAACAATTCTGTACTTCGAGATCATTACAACTTTTGCTATCATTCTCGGACTAGCCCTTGCAAACATCTTCCATCCGGGTACAGGAGTTAATATACACGAAGCTCAAAAATCGGACATCAGTCAATATGTTGAAACTGAAAAAGAGCAAAGTAATAAATCAGTGGCGGATACATTTTTGCATATTGTGCCGACAAACTTCTTCCAGTCTTTGGTTGAAGGGGACCTTCTTGCTATCATCTGCTTTACAGTGCTATTTGCATTGGGTATTTCCGCAATCGGTGAAAGAGGCAAGCCTGTTTTAGCCTTTTTCGAAGGTGTATCCCATGCCATGTTCCACGTTGTAAACCTTGTGATGAAAGTTGCGCCATTCGGTGTTTTCGCGCTTATCGGAGTGACTGTATCTAAATTCGGACTCAGCTCCCTTCTCTCTCTCGGAAAGCTCGTCGGATTGGTGTATGTCGCACTTGCTTTCTTCTTAATTGTCGTATTTGGAATTGTTGCAAAACTTGCCGGCATCAGCATCTTCAAATTCCTTGCTTATATGAAGGACGAAATCTTACTGGCGTTCAGTACGTCCAGCTCTGAAACGGTTCTTCCGCGCATCATGGAAAAAATGGAGAAAATCGGCTGTCCGAAAGGTATTGTTTCATTTGTGATTCCGATCGGATACACGTTTAACTTAGATGGGTCTGTCCTCTATCAATCTATTGCCGCGCTGTTTTTGGCACAGGTTTATGGCATTGATTTGACAATTTGGCACCAAATTACGCTTGTACTCGTCTTAATGGTAACATCTAAAGGAATGGCTGCCGTGCCTGGTACTTCTTTTGTTGTCTTGCTTGCGACACTTGGCACCATCGGTGTTCCGGCTGAAGGACTTGCCTTTATTGCCGGCGTAGACCGTATCATGGACATGGCACGTACCGTTGTCAACCTGACTGGTAACGCGCTTGCTGCCGTTGTGATGTCTAGATGGGAAGGCATGTTTAATTCAGCAAAAGCTGAAACGGTCATGTCTCAAGCTAAAGCAGACCGAAACGCAACCATTTCCGGTTAATGAAAAGCCTGCGGGGTTCTTGCCCCGCAGGCTTTTTTTAATCTTGAACAAGCTCAAACAGCTCTGTAATCAAAACAGTATCATGATTCAGGTCCAGTTCACCGTTTTTGATCAATTCCGCCCATGCCGTCCGATGGTCTCCCTGAAATTCCTCAATTCGCTCGCCATTGCCCTCTCCTTTGACTAGCCTCATATCAGGCGCTCCAAAGGTCGTTTCAAACACATCTATCACTTTTATATTGCATCTCGGTTTGTCATGCTTATCATAAACGGTAACAAGCTGCCCGGCTGTTTGATACACATCGTTCAATTCATCTTTAGAATATAATGATTTCGGGGCGCACGTGGCTGTTTTTTCGCCGGCGAGGATTTGCTGAATCAGCTGTTCGCCCAAGCCCTCATCACCTGCCCAGCCGAATGTGCTTTTCAGCTCATAAATTTTCATTTCGTCTTCTCCCCTTATACCATCGCTGACTGTACATAATAGTACAGAAGCTTGGCCGTATGGCGAAGAGACGATTGATGGGTCCGTTCAAATGCATGGGAAGCATCAATTCCCGGCCCAATGAGTCCATGCACAATATCATGTCCCGCTTTGATCGCTGCTGACGCATCTGACCCGTAGTATGGATAAATATCAAGCTTATAGTCGATATGATGCTTCTCAGCTAAATCAGCTAAATGCTTTCTCAGCTGATAATGATACGGCCCGCTCGCATCCTTCACACAGATTGATACTGAATATTCATCTGTCGCCTGTCCGTCACCGATAGCCCCCATATCGACCGCCAAATATTCGACCGTTTCAGCAGGAATATTGGAATTCCCGCCATAGCCGATTTCTTCATTATTCGAAATGAGAAAATGGGTTGTATACGGCAGTTCAATACCTTCTGTTTGAATTCGATGAATTAAACGAAGCAATAAGGCGACACTGGCTTTATCATCTAAATGGCGAGATTTAATAAATCCGCTTGAGGTGATCTCAACGCGGGGATCAAACGACACAAAATCGCCAACGCCAATGCCAAGCTCTTCCGTATCTTTTCGGCAGTGAACAGGTTCATCAAGGCGAATCTCCATATTCTCCTGATTTCGCTCAGCTTTTCCTGCGTCTTTATATACGTGCACTGATGTTTGATGCATTAAAATGGTGCCTGTATACGTTTTTCCCGAGGCTGTTTCAATTTGGCAATACTCCCCCTCAATCGAGTTGTAGCGGAACCCGCCGATCAAATCAATTTTCAGCCGGCCGTCAGCTTTGATTTCTTTTACCATAGCGCCGAGGGTGTCAACGTGCGCCGTCAGCATGCGGTGCCGGGACGTGTCGCGTCCGGGAAGGGTTGCAATTAAACCGCCCTTGTGGTTCCGAACCGTTTCTACTTCCCATTCTTTTAAAAGGCTTTCAATATAATTGATCACCTCATATGTATTTCCTGTCGGGCTGGGGATCGATACAAGTTCCTTGATGAGCTCCATCGTTTTGCGTACAGACGTCACAGGGCATTCCTCCTTTTATTTTTCTATTTAAAATATACTCCTTTCCCGAGGAACTCGTCCAATCTTTTCCTATCAATCTCTCATATGCTGTAGAGAGCATGGGAGGAGGAGGAATATCTATGTGCTATCGTCATTCACATGAACGGAAACATCATTGTCACGATTGGTTTGATGATTTTTGGTTCTTTGACGAGTGGTTCGATAAAGATTTCCACGACCATTGCGAGAAAAAGAAAAAACACCATGACCCTTGCGAGAAAAAGAAGAAAAAGAAACACCATTGTTTCTCTTGTAAAAAACACAGACACTCTTGCTGTCGTTGGTAACGACTGAAATATTCTGATGACCCATGCTTCATGAATATTTCCATTCCCATTTTTCCAAGCGGGCTTCACTGCTGCTTGGACCTTTTATTGTAACAGTCTTTTTGCTTTGACAATCCAGATAGACTGATACGGCTGCGATTTACTTTTGACAGCAGCAGATTCTATTATTCTTTTTTGATATAAAACTGCCGGTACATTAAAGAGTGCATGCAGAAGAATAGCATACAGCAAAAACTGCGGCCGGCAGTTTTGAACCGCATAATGCACAAGCAGTAACAGCCCGATTTTGACGGCAATTGCACTGCTTCTTTCTATTCCGCCCAGCAGCCATTCAAATGAAGGAGTATGTAGCAGCTTCTGCCGCATCGGCAAAAATGGCATCATTCAACAAAAGCTGTTCAAACGTTCCATATTAAAAATGCATATACAATAAGCGAGTTAGAGGACAAGCCTGCCATCATGATAACCTAAAGCCCGCCATGACCCGTTCCAAACGCTAAGCGATCCAATCAAGCATAATGGCGCTTCAAAAAAATCTCATCACGATATACCTGCCGCACTCCTCAAAAATCCCGGCCATCAAACAGCCGTAAATGCCATACCACAATGGATGTCTGCATGGCTTTCGTCAGTTCATTCCCATGCGGTACATAAAGCTCTCCAAAAGCTGGACAAAGACGACAAAATACGTGAGAGCGCCCATAAAAAGACCTTAAATGAGGTGCTGTACTTTCGCTGAAACCATACCATCAGCCCGATCAGCAATAAAAACACAATAGCCCCTGATACTGCCATATAGACGACTGCTCCTTGACTGACCATTTTCCAGTCTCCTTTTCCCTTTTCATCGGTTCCTTTCTATGAAAAAAACTTTTTAGTACCAGATACTAATATCTAGTGTTATAATCTGATCATAAGGAGTGATACATATGTCAAAAGCAACAATTACAGCAATTGGCACCTATGCGCCGAGCAGACGCTTAACCAATGCGGATTTAGAAAAGATCGTTGATACTTCAGATGAATGGATTGTTCAGCGTACAGGGATGAGAGAGCGCCGGATTGCGGATGAACAGCAGTTCACCTCTGATTTATGCATCGAAGCGGTGAAGGATCTCAGGAATCGTTACGACGGGACACTTGATGATGTCGATATGATCCTCGTTGCCACAACAACAGCCGATTACGCCTTTCCTAGTACGGCATGCCGTGTGCAGGAATACTTCGGCTGGGAAAGCACCGGCGCGCTGGATATTAATGCGACGTGCGCCGGGCTGACATATGGCCTTCATTTGGCCAACGGCTTGATCACATCTGGCCTTCATCAAAAAATTCTCGTCATCGCCGGAGAGACATTGTCAAAGGTAACAGATTACACGGACCGAACGACATGCGTTCTGTTTGGCGACGCTGCGGGGGCGTTGTTAGTAGAGCGAGATGAAGTGACACCTGGATTTCTCGCATCTGTCCAAGGAACAAACGGAAATGGCGGAGATATTTTGTATCGTGCCGGACTGCGGAATGAACTAAACGGAGTGCCTCTAGCTAATACCGGAAAAATGGTTCAAAACGGACGCGAGGTGTATAAATGGGCAGCGAGAACCGTCCCCCGCGAATTCGAACGTCTTCTCCAGCAGGCAGGACTGACAAGCGGCGAGCTCGATTGGTTTGTCCCTCATAGCGCCAATTTGCGTATGATTGAGTCGATTTGTGAAAAAACGCCGTTTCCGATTGAAAAAACGCTCACCAGTGTCGAATCTTATGGAAATACATCTTCTGTTTCAATTGTTTTGGCTCTTGATCTCGCAGTAAAAGCCGGGAAACTAAAAAAAGATCAAACCGTGATGCTATTTGGATTTGGCGGCGGATTAACCTATACAGGATTGCTTATCAAATGGGGTATGTAATAAAAAAAGAACTTGTTTCCAAGGAAACAAGTTCTTTTTTATTATGAAGCCGGCTGTTCTTCTGAAGTTTCTTCCTTCCGGCTTAAAATCGTAAAATAAGTGATCGTGAGCAAGATCATGACAAGGGCAATACCGATGAGTACACCGGCCATTTGCCACATGTAGCCAAAATCACCGTTTGAAATGACCGCTCTGAATCCGTTAATGCTGTAGGTCATCGGCAATGCGCCGTGAATCACTTGATAGAAATTTGGAAGCAATTCAAGCGGGAAGGTTCCTCCGCTCGCTCCCAGCTGCAGCACTAAAATAATGACTGCAATAAATCGGCCCGGATTGCCCATCGTTGTCGCCAAAAATTGAATCAGCGCCAGGAAAGCGAGACTCGTAATGATCGTAAACACGTAAAATCTCCACGCGCTCTCAACCTCGAGACCAAGTCCCAGAAGCAGAACCGTCGCCACAATCAGTGATTGAATGATTCCGACAAGCATCATCACATTGAATTTACTGAAGAACCATTCAAAACCGTTTCTCGGACGCCCTGATGCTTCCTTCAGCGGGAAGACCACCGTCAGCATGATGCCGCCGACATACAAGCCCATTGACAGAATATAAGGTGTGAGCCCTGTTCCATAGTTAGGAACAGAATGAATGGCGTCATCATCCGTTTTCACAGGATCAGAGAACATGCCATACGTTTGATCATCAGCATTGATATCTCCTGTTTGATCAGCCGCATCCTTCAGCTTATTAGACAGCTCTCCTGTGCCGTCCAACAGCTTACCTAAACCTGTATCAAGTGATCCAGATCCATCTGCCAGTTTTGATGATCCGCTTTGGACCTGCTTAGAACCGTCTAACAGTTTCAGCAAACCGCCGGATACTTGGCTGCTTCCTGTCACCAATTGCTCTGAGCCTGCTTTTGCTTTGGCAAACTGCTTATTATATTCACCAATTCCGGCTGTCAGTTTATTTTGGTTTTCTGTCAGGTTTTGTGAACCATTGTATATCTTTTCGGCTCCAGCCGTTAATTTGTCAATCGCATCTTGAACCGATTTTGCGCCGTTGTAAAGCTGCGATGTAGCTGCTGGCAGTGCCTTTGCCTGTGCAACCTGCGCTTTCACATCTTCCAGAGAGCTTTTGATCTCTGAAATGTCAGGCAGCTGATCAGCTGTAGGAAGCTGGCTTACTATTTGATCAAAATCAGGCACATCAACTTGCGGAAGCTGCTTTTCAGCAGAAGCGATCAGCTGGCTTTTTTGCTCTGCTGTTAAGAAATCACTCGAGTTGATGAGATTTTTAAATGCCTGATCTCGGTCTTTCAAGCTGTTTTCAAGGTCAGTCAGCTGCTTTTGAAATTTCTTCATCGCAGTTTCTGACGTGTCCAAGTTGTTCACAGCAGTTTCAAGCTTCGTTAAATCGAGCTCATTAATGCGCTTTTCCGCTTTTGCTGCTTTCTCGGCTCCCACTTGCGCTTTACTGTTGAGCTGTTCCAGCCCGTTTGTAATTTTAGGCAAGCCTTGCTGCGTTTTTTGCAGGCCGGCGAGAAGCTCATTCAGCTTGCCTGTCAGCTGTCCTGAACCTGCAGCAAGCTTACTTGAATTATCATAAATTTGGCTGCTGCTGTGCTGGAATTTTCCGAGCGAGCTGTCAAGCGATTGGATGCCGCTTGTCACCTGCGCCGCTCCGTCTGCAAGCTGCGCCGTTTTGTCACTGATGGTGGCGGTGCTTTCTTTCAGCTTATCCAGATTTTCTTTTAGCTGGGCGCTTCCGTTTTTCGCATCCTTTGCGCCGTCATCAATTTTTTTCGCTCCGCTGCTCGCGTCGCTCAACCCTTTTGCGATATCTTTAAAGTTATCAAAAATAACTTTCGAATATTGCTTGGTTACTTCCTTAGAAACTGAGGCTTTCAGTTTATCAATCGCTTTTTCACCGATTGTTGCCCCTACATAGTTCGAACCCGCATTCGTATGATATTTCAGATCCAGCTTTTTCGGATTTTTGTCCATTACAGTGCTGGCATTCTTAGAAAAATCCTTAGGAATCTCGACAACTAAATAGTATTTTTGATTTAATAAGTCCTTTAGCGACTGATCGAGATCATTAGAAAAATGCCAATCAAAGTTATTATTATCTTTTAATTCTTTGACCAGATCATCACCGATTTGAAGTTTTTCTCCTTCATACGTTGCTCCTTTGTCTTGGTTAACGACAACGACAGGCAACTGATCGACTGTGCCGTATGGATCCCAATAAGCCTTTAAGAACACCCCGCTGTAAATAAGCGGAACAAACAAAATGGCAATGATGGGAATTAATAATTTTTTACTCGTTACGATGTCTTTCCACTGACTTCGTATTGTGTTCATCCTGATGCCTCCATTCTAAAACTGACTCATCATGAAAAATAGTCATTTTCTTACAAAGAGAAAGGATTATCTAAT
Organism: Bacillus sp. SKDU12; assembly: GCF_010093085.1. Taxonomy (GTDB): domain Bacteria; phylum Bacillota; class Bacilli; order Bacillales; family Bacillaceae; genus Bacillus; species Bacillus mexicanus. The sequence continues at coordinate 161,179 of NZ_MSRC01000006.1, forward strand.
GGGCTGACAATCCTTTGACAACATACAATTCAAGCAATTCCGCAATTGTCTCTTTATTGAGCGGGGGATGCTCTTTTTCCCAATCAAAAATAAGCGCAATATAAAGCTTCAGCATCACGAAAGCTGTCAACTCAGGGTCACACGGTTTGATTGCACCGCTTTTAATCCCGCCTTCAATCTTATTTTTTATGTAAGACAAAATGCCTTGCTCCATTTTTTGGATCACTTCTTGAACAGCCATTGTACCAATCTCAGCGTTTTCTTGGAAAATTTTAATCGTCAGCTGATGCGTTTTCCTGAACTCCAGAATGGCAAACAGCGCCCTGTGGACATTTTCATGGAACGGAAGGTTCGGCTCCATTGCTTCGTCCGCTTTTTGCTCCATTTCCTTTAATAAAGTAGTGAAAATCTCGTCAAAGAGCTCTTCTTTATTTTTGAAAAACGTATAAATGGTTCCCTTCCCTACGTTCGCAAGCTTTGCCACAAGATCCATTGTTGTCGCTTTATACCCGAATTGCGTAAAAGACTTGGTGGCTGCCTTTAAAATGAGCTTTTTTCGATCTATCGACATTGTATCCACCTCAAAACTGACCATTTGAACATTTTAGTCATTAAGTACATATGCAAATGTACCACATCCAACTGTTCAAATCAATCATTTATTCACAAAATTGCCATTGCACAGCAAAAAACCTCCGCCATAGCGGAGGTTTTAGCTGAATAAATAGGTAAGCGCGTCAGACACGGCAGTTTTTCCTTGATCGATGCAGTCGGGAATTCCGACACCATCGAAAGAAGCGCCTGTCATGTAAACACCTGGATATGCAGAAGCCAATGCTTCACGCAGCTCTTTAATGCGCTGCTTATGACCGACATGATACTGCGGCATGCTTTCATGCCAGCGGGTGACACATGTCATTTCCGGCTCCCCGTCAATATTCATGATTTTCTTTAAGTCTTCTAAGACAATGTTGATAATGTCGTTATCTGAGAGGTCGACGATGGATTCGTCTCCGGCTTTTCCGACATAGGCGCGAAGCAGCGTTTTGCCTTCTGGCGCTGCGTGCGGCCATTTTTTGTTCGTCCACGTACAGGCTGTAATCGCGAAATCACTGTTTCTTGAAATCACAAAGCCTGTGCCCTCATGTTCCATTTGGACAGCGCCTTCCGGGAAGCCCAAGGCGACAGTTGCCACGGATGTGGAGTGCATGTTCTTCAAATGAGACATGGCTGGAAGATCAGAAAGCATTCCTGCAGCCGCTTTATGCGGAGCCGTCACAATCACTGATTCAGCATCCAGCGCGACACCGTTATCCAGTTCGAGTGAGTAGCCAGTGCCGCCCCGGCTGATCTTGGTCACTTTTGTGCCTTTATATACCTTCGTCAGCTCTAATTGCTTCTCGATCTCTTCTACAAGCGTCTGCAAACCGGTTGACAGGGTTTGAAACTGCCCTTGTTTTTTAGCCGTCAGCTGCTGTCCGGAGCTTTGAGGCCTTGTTTTTTTCATACCGAGAATCAAGCTTCTGTGCTTTTGCTCCGTCTGATAAAATTGCGGGAAAGTCGACATAAGGCTGAGCTTGTCAATGTCGCCTGCGTAAATGCCTGATAGAAGCGGCTCGATTAAATTCTCAACCACTTCATCACCGACACGTCTGCGGAAAAATCCCCCCAATGACTGGTCATCCTTTGACTTGCTTGCAGGCAGGAAGAAATCCATAGCAGCTCTTGCCTTCCCAGACAGAGAAAAGAGACCGGTGGAAACGAACGGCGCAATTTTAGTCGGTATCCCCATCACGGCGCCCTTCGGCATTGGATGCAAAGTGCCGTTGACAAGCACATAGGATTGCCCTGTCGCATTGTTGACAAGCAAATGCTCAAGGCCTGCATCTTTTACAAGCTGCGGAGCGCTTGTCTTTCTTTCCAGAAAAGAGTCAGGACCTCTTTCAATGACATAGCCGTCCTTTTTGACAGTTTGGATTTTCCCGCCGACTCTCGGACTTGCTTCAATCAGTGTCAGCTCAAGCGGCAGATTTTTTTCTTTGATTTCTTTTTCCATATAGAAAGCGGCGGCTAAACCAGTAATGCCGCCGCCGATGATGACTACATGTTTTTTGCCGTCACTCATGTTCATCACCTTCTTTAACGTCCTAATTTTTTTAATACAACTGTTGCTAACGCATCAATAAATTCCGGCTGTGCATTCGGCATTTCCGGACGGTAGTAGCTTGCGCCAATATCGTCAGTAACCACTTTGCATTCATAATCATTATCATAAAGCACTTCTAAATGATCTGCGACAAAACCGACAGGGACATATACAAATGCCTGATAGCCTTTTTGTTCAAACAAATCACGTGTTAAATCCTGTACATCAGGTCCCAGCCAAGGATCAGGCGTGTTCCCTTCACTTTGCCAGCCGACAGCATATTCGGAGATGCCTGCGCCTTCAGCAATTAATTTCGCCGATTCATGAAGCTGGTCCGGATATGGGTCCCCAAATTCTTTGATTTTTTCCGGCAGACTGTGTGCGGATATGATGAGCATTGCGTTTTCTCTTTCATCTTCAGGCATTGACACATATGTGTCCTTCACTCGGTCAACCCAGTATTTCACGAATTTCGGTTCATCGTACCAGCTTTCAACAGATGTGATCGTTATGCCGCCAAGTTTTTCTGCCTCTTCTTTGGCTCGTTTGTTGTAAGACTGTACGCTGAATGTGGAGAAATGAGGCGCCAGCACGAGGCTTACAGCTTCTGTAATGCCGTCCTTATGCATTTCTGCCACAGCATCTTCAATAAATGGCTCGATATGCTTCAGTCCGATGTACGCTTTAAACGTGATCTCATCCTGAACCTCATTTAAGTGCTGTTCAAGCTTATGCGCTTGCTCCTCTGTGATTTTGGCAAGCGGTGAAATCCCGCCAATTGCTTCGTATCTGTCTTTCAAATCTTGAAGCATTTCAGGTTCAGGCTTTCTGCCTCTTCTGATATGTGTATAATACCGTTCGATATCTTCTTCTTTATAAGGCGTGCCATACGCCATAACGAGAAGCCCCATTTTCTTTCTACTCACTGTCTACACCCTCTTTAATGATCTGATACAAACATTTTGACAGGATATCATTTAAGATACCAAAAGATATGCTTATGAATATTGACCCATTTTCTTGTTTTGTGAATATTTATGGACAAATGCTGTCAGCTTTTTCAAAACCTCAGGATTGACGTCAGGAAATACTCCATGCCCAAGATTGAAAATGAAGCTGTCCGATTTTAACCCCTGATCCAGTATTTCCGTCGTTTTTTTCTCAATGACTTCCCACGGCGCAAGCAAAATAGACGGGTCCAAGTTGCCCTGCACTGTTTTCGCAATGCCTTTTGATCTGGCTTCATCAATTCCAAGTCTCCAATCAAGCCCGACAACATCTAACGGGAGGTCATGCCAATCGCCTGCAAGGTGGCTTGCGCCGACGCCAAACATGATCAGCGGCACATTCTCCTGTGCAAGCTCTGAAAAGATTCGGTTCATTACTGGTTTGATGTATGTTCTGTAATCTGCCTGATTCAGCGCGCCGACCCATGAATCAAAGATTTGTATCGCTTTTGCGCCCGCTTTAATCTGCGCTTTCACGTACACGATGATCATGTCGGCAAGCTTGGACATCAGCAGATTCCACGCATCCGGCATGCTGTACATAAAGGCTTTTGTTTTATTGTAGTTTTTCGATGGGCCGCCTTCAATCATATAGCTGGCCAGTGTGAAAGGCGCACCTGAGAAACCGATGAGCGGCACGTTGAGCTGCTCATTGACAAGCAGTTTAATTGTCTCAAGCACATACGGCACATCCTGTTCCGGATCAATCTGGCCAAGTTTTTCAATGTCCGCCAGAGACCGTATCGGCTGATCAATCACGGGACCGATCCCATTTTTGATCTCAACATCCACACCAATTGACGGGAGCGGAGTCATGATATCTTTATAAAGGATTGCAGCATCGACTCCGTATTGCTCAACCGGCAGTCTTGTGACATACGCACAAAGTTCCGGCTGATGTGTAATATCAAACAATCCGTACTTTTCCTTCAGCTTCCGGTATTCCGGCTGCGAGCGCCCTGCTTGTCTCATATACCATACAGGCGTGTGATCCGCTTTTTCTCCCCGTGCCGCTTTTAAAAACGTCTCATTAAACGTTTCTCGTTTACTCATCTGATTTCCACCTTTCATACTGCAACCATACGTTCGTGTTTCTTGACTCATTACACTATACCTTGTTTTAGGCAAATGGTATAGAAGTGAGGCTCAAAGTTCAAGAAATCGCCGAATTCCATTAAGAGGAAAACAATTTAGGCTGAACGTAATCGGTTCCTTCCCCTTCTTTCTTTGTCTGTGTATTATAAGGCACAATTTTATAAGAAGCGCCCGAAAACAAGTTGGCATAAGGAATTTCATAACTTCCCTTTCCTTCAACTGACTCAAGAAGCGTTTCCTTGCCGTCCTTGTTTACATAAATTCTGTATACGGCCCGATCATCCTTTTGAGCGTCCCATTTTAATTCGATGGTAAACAGCCCCGCAGCTTTGAATGTGTAATCTGCTTTCAGCGTTTTGACAGGCTCCAGCTCAATCGGGCTTTCTAGTTCTTTGACATTTTTCGGTTTCGCAAACACAGAACCGGTTTCGCCAGCCTGTGTCAAAATATCCTTAAACAGTCTCGTCGAATACGAGCTGCCGCCTTTTAAATAATGGCTTTGATCTGTTTTGTCATAACCCATCCAGACAGCCCCGGTTATTTTTGGCGTATAGCCTGCAAACCAAGCGTCTTTTGTCGCCCCGGAGACACCCGTATAAGTTGTAGAACCGGTTTTTCCGGCCAGGTCGCCATGATAGGTTCCGGACGTCGCCGTTCCCTTTTTGACCACCTGCTGGAGCATTCTTGTCATATTCCAGGACGTTTGCTTGCTGAATACCCGTTTTTCCTCTTCTTTATGATCGGCTATTATTTCTCCGTCTTCATCTTTTATGCTTGAAATAAAGTACGGCTCAGTATACGTTCCATTCGCGGCGAACGTATGAAATGCGCCGGCAAGCTGGAGCGGCGAAACGCCTTTTTCCAAGCCGCCTAGAGCAAGCGCAAGCCCTTCATCAGGAATATCAATTCCGTTTGCTTTCAAATAAGATTTTCCAGTTTCAACACCGATCTCATTTAACGTCCACACAGCCGGCGCATTTTTGCTGAACGCAATGGCGTCAGACATGGTGACTTCACCCTGATACTGGCTGTCATAGTTTTTCGGCGTATAATCTCCGTAGGATTGCTGTTCATCCTTTAATAGAGAATAGGGCTTGAATTTTTTTTCTTGCATCGCCGGCCCGTATACTGCCAGCGGCTTAAATGTGGAACCCGGCTGACGGGCAGCAGTGACACGATTATACCCTTTGGCCGTGTAATCTCTTCCGCCGATCGCCGCTTCCACGCCGCCTGTCTTGTTATTGATAAAGACCGCGCTTCCTTCAGCATTCTGGTCTGTTCCGGGATAATAGCTTCCCTGCTTCATCACTTGATAAGCCGTCTTTTGCAGCTTTGAATCAAGCGGCACCTTGATCGTATATCCGCCTTGAAGCAGCTGCTCTCCGGAAACAGAGTACTTGTCTTCCGCTTCTTTAATGACAAGGTCAACGTAGCTGTCAAACCAAGGTGTTTCTGATTGTTTCTTTACGTTCAGCCCGAGTGTCCGCCCCTGTGCGCTGACAGCCTCTTTCGCACTGATAAAGCCTTGATCATTCATCATGCCGAGAATCGCATCACGCCGCTCCTTACTTTTATCAGGATGCAAAACAGGCGAATACGTAGAAGGCGCCTTCGGCATAGCGGCCAAAACCGCACCCTCGGATACAGTTAAATCTTTTACCTCTTTACTAAAATAATAGTGGGATGCTGCTTGTATGCCGTAAACGCCATGTCCGAAGTAAAGCTGGTTCAAATACATCTCCAGCAGCTTGTCCTTGCTGTAATCCCGTTCAAGATTGATCGCAATAATCACTTCTTTTGTTTTTCTTAAAAACGTTTTGTCATGTGTCAGAAAAATATTTTTAGCAAGCTGCTGGGTAATCGTGCTCCCGCCTTCCACCTTTCCGCCTGCCAAAATATCACGGTACACTGCCCTGCCGACCGATTTTGCATCAATGCCATGATGCTCATAGAACCTTTTATCTTCAACAGCGATGAAAGCTTCTCTGACCTGCTTCGGAACCTCATTAATCGAGACTGGCTCACGATTTTCCGTATAGAGGCTGGCAATCTCATCTCCGTTTTGATCCACAATTTTAGATGATGCATGAAGAATCAGCTTCTTTTCATCTATGACATAATGCCCGAGAAAAATAATTGAAATATATCCTATTAAAGCGAGAAAAGCAGTTAACACTAAAAGCATAATGGGGATCAATAGTTTCTTTTTCTTTATCTGAAACATGAACTCACCTCGCCTTTCTAAATGTAGTATGGGAAAAATTGTTTGGAATTATGTTTGAAGCACTCGCCAATAGAAACTTATACCATTGTTTTGATATACTAGCAAGCAGGAGGTGGCTGATATGAAGGTTTATATAACATATGGAACAGCCGATTTTTTAAAAACGATCGTAAAGAAACACCCCTCGGAACAGATCCTTTTGATGCAGGGGCAGGAAAATGCGATTTTGATCCACGAAACAAGCGGAGATACGGTTTTCCAGGCACCGCACACCTATGAAGTAATTGACCAAACCGGAGAGATGAAGAATCCCGGCTTTGCAGTCTTGAATAATATTGCCGTCACTCAAGAAGGACGCCCGCTGTTTGAAAACAGATTTAAAAACAGAGCGGGAAAAGTCGAAAACGAACCCGGTTTTGAAGCGATTCGTGTGCTCCGTCCGCTTGACAGTGACACCTACGTTATTCTTACCTTGTGGGAAGCCGAACGAGCCTTTCAAGATTGGCAGCAGTCCGATTCATACAAAGAGGCCCACAAAAAACGCGGTACGTCTGCCGGAATGGATACAACGTCGATCTTCTCCCGTCCTTCGTATGTCACTACATATTTCGCTGTTGAGTAGCTGCCGGCTTGCCCGTCAGCTTTTTTAATGGGGGAAAGCAACATGAATGCCCTTTCTGCGAGTTTAAAGGCTGATGATTTAATAAGAAAGGAAAGCAACCTTATTGAACCTGCCCTTTTCGAATTTGACGCTCACGGCATGATTTATATTTAGAGCCACCGGAAAACATCACCGCCTGCGGAACAAATTGGCTTGCTGACGCGGGTGTGGTTTCTTCCAGCACAATAAAAAGCGAATAAAGTCTTAAAGCAGCAGTTAAAACAATTCAATATCCAGCTTTCATTATAACTCTTTCTTCTGTTCCGGCACCTTCCGCCCGCCTATGAATAATCTGTAGGAAGCGGAGGAGTGATCAATGATGGAAGCCGGGATTTTGTCTGTCCATATTCTGTATGTGTTTTTTATCGGGGCGATTATCCTATTTATGCTGCTGCGGAAAGATACGACCTTTATTTCCTTATTCGGTATTTTCATCATCTCGCTATGGGCGAGTCATTCACTTTCAGCTGCTGTCAGCAGTTTATTCCACAGCTTTATCTACGCGGCCGGCGAACTGTTGCCCACGATTTTCATTATTTGTTTTATCGTTTCGATGAGTGATTTGTTAACCAAAACAGGGATAAATGAAGCCATGATTTCTCCCTTTGCAAGCCTTGTGAAAGGCCCTGTGACTGCTTACTGGCTGATTGGCGGACTGATGTTTGCCATTTCTCTCTTCTTTTGGCCTTCACCGGGTGTCGCTTTGATCGGCGCCGTCTTGCTTCCGACAGCCGCCCGCGCCGGGTTGCCGCCTATTGCCGCTGCCATGGCTATGAACTTATTTGGACACGGTTTTGCCCTCTCAGGAGACTTTGTCATTCAGGCAGCGCCAAAGCTGACAGCTGATGCAGCAGGCATTCCAGTTGGTGACGTCATTTCGGCCAGCATCCCCCTTGGGCTGATTATGGGATTGGCCACAACAACCGCAGCATTTCTAATGATTCAGCGCGAACGCAGCAAACAGGAGCAGCCAGCTTCTTTGACTCCCGCACATCCTGGCGAACTAGACACCTCGCTATACTTGCCAAAACGTCTGCGGTTCGTACTGGCTTTTGTCATTCCGTTTGTCTTTCTTGCTGATATCGCCTGCATGATCTTGTTTACCCTTCAAGGAAATGATGCGACCGCATTAATTGGCGGGTCTGCAATCTGTATCCTTTTAATCGTTCATTTTCTCGTATATAAGCAAAAAAGCCTTGAAAAAATCACCGGTTATTTTATTGACGGATTCCAATTCGGTTTTAAGGTTTTCGGTCCCGTCATCCCGATTGCGGCTTTCTTTTATCTGGGCGACTCAGGCTATGAAAACATCCTGGGCACTTCACTCCCTAAAGATTCCCACGGAATTGTCAACGATCTCGGCATCGCGTTATCCCACATGATGCCTATGTCGAAGGAGCTTGCCGCTGCTGCTTTAACTGCAGCAGGAGCCATCACCGGTCTCGATGGATCAGGATTCTCAGGCATTTCTCTCGCTGGCTCTATCGCCAAACTCTTTTCAGCTGCTCTTCATACTAATCCCGCCATTCTGACTGCGCTCGGCCAAATATCTGCCATCTGGGTGGGCGGCGGCACACTGGTTCCTTGGGCACTAATCCCCGCTGCGGCCATGTGCAAAGTCGATCCTTTTGAGCTTGCCAGAAAAAACTTCATTCCCGTCATGATTGGCCTTTCAGTCACAACCCTCGCAGCCATGATGATGCTTTGATAACACACAAGTTGAAATATTCAGAATTTTTATATACAATCATGGAATAGTATAGAAAAAGGGGGAAGCGAATTTGTCCATATCCACACTGCAGAAAGAGATAAACAAACAGCTCGACGGCTGTTTTGAAGAAATGGTCGAGATCAGACGCCATTTTCACATGTATCCTGAGCTCTCGTTTCAAGAGGAAAAAACTGCCGCATTTATTGCTTCCTATTATGAATCATTAGGAGTCCCAATCCGCACGAACGTCGGCGGCAAAGGAGTTTTGGCATATATTGAAGGAAGTGAACCGGGACCTACTGTCGCTTTGCGGGCCGATTTTGACGCCCTTCCCATACAAGATGAAAAAGATGTTTCTTACGCCTCTAAAGTGCCCGGTGTCATGCACGCATGCGGCCATGACGGCCATACAGCAACTCTTCTTGCAGTGGCGAAAGTCCTTCACCAAAACAGACATGAGCTGAAGGGAACATTTGTCATGATCCACCAGCATGCGGAAGAATCTTATCCAGGCGGCGCAAAGCCAATGATTGAAGACGGCTGTCTCGAGAACGCGGATGTGATATTCGGCACGCACCTTTGGGCGACTGATCCGCTCGGAACCATTCTCTGCCGCTCCGGCGCCGTCATGGCAGCGGCGGACCGATTCACGATCAAAATCATTGGAAAGGGCGGTCACGGCGCTCACCCGCATGTTACGAAGGACGCTGTTCTGATCGGCTCACAAATCGTTTCCTCTCTGCAGCACATTGTCAGCCGTAAAGTCAACCCGATTCAATCCGCCGTCATTTCAACCGGCTCTTTCATCGCTGACAACCCGTTTAATGCTATCGCAGACCAAGCGGTCCTCACCGGTACAGCGCGTTCTTTTGATGAAGATGTCCGCAACGTGCTGGCCAAAGAAATCGAAGCCGTTGTAAAAGGCGTGTGCAGCATGCACGGCGCATCCTATGAGTATAACTATGAACGGGGATATCCGGCGGTTGTGAACCATCCTGCTGAAACGAACCACTTAGTCAGCACCGCAAAGAATACGGAAGGCGTTCAGAAGGTCATTGACGGCGAACCGCAAATGGGCGGTGAGGATTTCGCGTATTATTTACAAAACGTCAAAGGCACCTTTTTCTTTACAGGCGCCGCTCCTGAACAGCCAGAGCGCGTCTATTCCCATCACCATCCGAAATTCGATTTCGATGAAAAAGCGATGCTGACTGCAGCAAAAGTGCTTGCAGGCGCTGCGATCACCTATCATAAGCTATAAAAAACAGCCGGAGCTTTTATTCTCCGGCTGTTTCCTTTACGATTCTCAGATGAAAGATGTGTCTTGCTGTTTCCCCCAGCTGAGCAAGCAGCTTATAATTGGCAATGCCGCCGACAGCTGCTCCTACTCCGGGCAAAAGCTGCAGAAGCTTCACGACATCAATATAATCACGATATTCCTGCTGGAACACTCTCCAATCGATACTCTTTTTTTCAGTCCTCCAATTGTCGACGGTAGTAAAAAGCGTTTTGCGGCAGTCATCACTCGAAAATGCGAGCTGAAAGACAAGCAGCAAAAACATCCTTTCTTGTGGATCCTTCACATCAAAACCGTAAATAGAGGATAAGGCAAATAAACACTTCATCTTAATTGAAAGCAGCAGCGGAAAATCGGTAATTCCTAAAAAAATGCCGCCCGCTCCGGTGCCGACTCCCTCAGCAGCCGCTACCTTCTGATAAGAAGCAATCGTTTTTTTCGCCAGTTCGTTTTTTTCACTGAGTGAAAGATCGCTTGTATCCTTCTGATATGTGATGATATTGGAGCCGGCCATTGTCGCTTCGACCATTTTTTTCACGCTCTCGGTGACAACTGCATGAATTTTTTCAGGAATCCGCTCATTCACCTTTGTCTGCACACGCTTCGAAAAGCGTTCAAACAGGGAATCCTTCCGCAAAAAATGCATTTTCCACTGAAGTGCCTCTTGCATCAGCAGCTGATTGTCTGTCATGTAGCTACCCCTTTTCCGTTCACAGCTTTCCATGTTTTTTCAGTCTGGTTGTCATATAAGACGGAAGCACAACAAAAATCAGAACTGCAGAACCGATCAGCGCGTACAGAAAACCTGTCAATCCGGCAGCATAGGCGGATGCAGCAGACAGCAGCAGCGCTTGAACGCTAAGAGCCGTTTTCAATAGAGAAAAATAGCTTTTCAACTTCGTTTCTTTTTTTACAGGATAAAGCTCTTGAAGCGCCAGGTGATCAAAGTGACCGAACAGCGGCAAAAGCTGAATGCCCGTAATGAAAATGGTAAACACAGTCAAAATTCCTGCAATCAGCGGGCTTGCCGACACATACATAATAATCAGCGCGAAAATGACCGTTAATCTAACAAGTATGCCCAAATAATCACTTGAACGCAAAAAGGCGCGAGTGTACATGTACGCGAACGTCTTACGCTGCTCAAACGGCACAAGACGCAGCAAAAAGTCGAGATACACCCTGCGTTTCGCCTGCTTTCGCAAATGCGGCACATCAGTGAACAGATTGGCAATCCGATAGAAACGCTGCTTGCGTCTCAATTCAGACTCAATATGGCTCTCCCATTTAAATGTTTTCCGTTTTGCCGCCGAAGACACATACAGATAAAGAGCAGCCATAATGATATAGACCACAAGCGCATACATGTAAACAGCTTGAAAAACAAAATAAAGAACGAGCGTATTCGCTGCGAAGCGAATGACCACATCCATCCTTTTCACGCTTCGATCATTGTGAAAGGTTGTGCGCCATTCCATCACCTGATTCCACGCTTTCAGCAGCAAAAGCTGGACGAAAACTGCCGCATACGATGCCAGTGAAGCCTGTGATGCAACAGCGAAATACAGCGGCATCGCCACAACACTCAATGCAATCAGCGGAAACAGCTGAGACAGATAGCTATAGACAAACGCCTGCTTCAAGTAAGGCTCCATTTTTGCTTCAAGCGGCAATAAGAAGACAAGGTCAGCATCCTTCAAAAGCGTCCGCACATAAGAGCTTGTCAACACGAGTGAAAACAGCACAGCCATCAACCAAAAGGATGGAAAGTGAGCGGGAATGTCCCGTATCCATTTGCTGTACCAGCTTGCAGCGCCCGCAAGAAAAAAGATCAAAACAATAACGAGGTGATCGTTGAGCATGTATTTCATATACATTCTTGTTTCTTTGATATGCTCCTGCAGCCGCGACTGCCAAATATCAAGCATATTATTCATGGCCAGCGTCTTCCTTCGTGAGCTCAAGATACAGATCGTCCAGCGCCGCATCCTTCATTCCAAACTGCTCTCTGAGCTCGGACAGCGTGCCGCGCGCCCGCACCTCGCCGTTATGTAAAATAATAAACGAATCACAATAGCGTTCTGCCGTCGCCAAAATGTGCGTTGACATCAGCACACTCGCCCCGCCTTTTTTCGCTTCATTCATTCGCTCAAGCAGCGCGTTAATCGCAAGCGGATCAAGCCCTAGAAAAGGTTCATCAATAATATAGAGCGCCGGCTCAGCCAGAAATGCGCACATGATCATCACCTTCTGCTTCATTCCTTTAGAAAAATGAGCCGGGAACCACTTCAGCCTCTTTTCCATTCGGAATTCCTTTAAAAGCGGCGGCAGCCTTTTCTCCATCGTTTCTTTCGAGAGGCCGTACGCCATCGCTGTTAACTCAAGATGCTCCATTAGCGTCAGCTCTTCATATAAAACAGGTGTTTCAGGTATATAGGTGAATTGTGAACGGTAGCCTTCTGGATCCTCAGCAAAGGTTTTCCCGTTTAATTCAATTGAACCTTTATGCGCATCCATCAGCCCGATAATATGTCTGATTGTTGTACTTTTACCAGCACCGTTCAACCCGATTAAACCGACAATTTGATTCGGCTCAAGGGTGAATGATACATTTTTCAAAACCGGATTTCTTGTATACCCGCCGGTTACATCATTTACTGATAGCAGAGACATAGTTTCTCCCCTTATATTGTTTTTCTTCATAGTACCAAAAACAACGCCTGAATTGAAACATTTCCCTTTTAACAAATGATGAATTTACTGTTATAAAGAGACAGAGTTCTGGACATGATAATAGGCGTAGAGGAAAAGCCTATCAACTGAAAAATGAGGTGTTTGTCAAAGACGTCTTAGATACAGTTGGATAGAAAATCACCATGTCCAATGCTGAAACATTTCTCTTCACTGAATTGATGAATTCTTCATCCATGAAGTAAATTGTCAAATGAGGTGTTTATCGCAGGAATCGTTAGGCATGAAAACAAGTCTTCATTTTATTGACAAATGAGGTGCTTACAAAAGGCATATCACATTTTCTTCATATCAGCTCTTCCTCTGCATTCAGGGTGAACGCTTGCCGTTCATCCTGTTTTCTATTTTCTGCATTTCTGTGGTACGATGAGTATATACATACTAACAATTTCATAAGGAGGAACCCTCATGCATTGTGCTGAGAATTGTATCTTTTGTAAAATCATCGCCGGCGACATTCCGTCCGCAAAGGTGTATGAAGACGAGCATGTGCTGGCTTTTCTTGATATCAGCCAAGTGACAAAGGGCCATACGCTTGTCATTCCGAAAACACATATCGAAAATGTGTATGAATTTACGGATGAATTAGCAAAACAATATTTTCACGCTGTTCCGAAAATCGCCCGCGCTATCCGGGATGAATTTGAGCCGATCGGCTTAAATACACTGAACAATAATGGTGAAAAAGCAGGACAATCTGTTTTCCATTACCATATGCATATTATCCCGCGCTACGGAAAAGGAGACGGCTTCGGAGCGGTTTGGAAAACGCATACTGACGATTACAAAGCGGAGGATCTGCAAAACATCTCTTCTTCAATCGCAAAGCGCCTAGCCTCATCATAAGATGAGGTTATTTTATTTGTGAACATTCCGCAAACATTAGTCAATTTCTTTTGATTATTCTCATTTTTTATCAAAAAAACTGAATTTTTGTGATAGGATAATTGTATTATTTTATACATTAACGTGGAGAACAGGGAGAGATCATAATGGAACGTACAACGAATTTTAACGCAGGTCCTGCAGCGCTGCCATTAAAAGTTCTGCAAAGAGCACAGAAAGAATTTATTGATTTTAACGAATCCGGCATGTCTGTTATGGAGCTTTCCCACCGCAGCAAAGAGTATGAAGCGGTGCATCAAAAAGCGAAAAGCCTTTTAACTGAACTGATGGACATCCCGGAAGATTACGATATTTTGTTTCTTCAAGGCGGTGCAAGCCTTCAATTCTCAATGCTTCCGATGAACTTTTTAACACCTGAAAAAACCGCGCATTTTGTCATGACAGGCGCTTGGTCTGAAAAAGCACTGGCAGAAACGAAACTGTTCGGGAACACGTCAATCACCGCTACAAGTGAAACAGACAATTACAGCTATATTCCGGAGGTTGACCTTACGGATGTAAAAGACGGCGCATATTTACACATCACATCCAACAATACGATTTTCGGCACTCAGTGGCAGGAATTCCCGAATTCCCCGATTCCGCTCGTCGCCGACATGTCCAGCGACATTTTGAGCAGAAAAATCGATGTGTCCAAATTTGACGTCATCTACGGAGGCGCTCAAAAGAACCTTGGCCCTTCCGGTGTGACCGTTGTTATCATGAAAAAAACATGGCTGCAGCACGAAAACGCGAACGTTCCAAAAATCCTGAAGTATTCAACGCATGTCAAATCAGATTCACTCTACAACACGCCGCCGACATTTGCGATTTATATGCTGAGCCTTGTACTGGAATGGCTAAAAGAAAACGGCGGTGTGGAAGCCGCTGAACAGCGCAATGAACAGAAAGCGCAGATTCTCTACAGCTGTATTGATGAAAGCAGCGGATTTTATAAAGGGCATGCCAGAACGGACAGCCGCTCACGCATGAATGTTACCTTCACGCTTCGCAATGATGAATTAACAAAAACATTCATTCAGAATGCAAAAGAAGCAAACATGATCGGCCTCGGCGGACACCGTTCAGTAGGAGGCTGCCGCGCTTCTATTTATAATGCGGTATCTCTTGAAGACTGTGAAAAATTAGCTGCGTTTATGAGAAAATTCCAACAGGAAAATGAGTAAAAAGTCTGGCTATGCAAACCGTTCGTTTGGTATACTGTTTGCATATCACATTCTTTAAGCCTTCGCAATAAATGACGAGCATATTATTGGAGGGCAAAAAGCTTAGCAGAGGAGAGCATAGATATGAAAACAAAAGAGTTAGTCACTATGGCTCTGTTTGCCGCAATCGGCGCAGCGCTCCATTCCATTATTCCGCCTTTTTTAGGCGGCATGAAACCAGATATGATGCTGATCATGATGTTTATGGGCATCCTGCTTTTCCCGCGGGTGCAAAACGTACTCGTCATCGGAATTGTGACTGGAATCATTTCCGCACTTACAACCGCATTTCCAGCCGGACAGATTCCTAACATCATCGACAAACCTGTATCAGCGCTCCTGTTTTTTACCCTGTTCCTTTTGTTCGGAAAGAGTCAAAAAACAGGTGCGGCCGCTGTGCTCGTAGCGATCGGGACCATCTTGTCGGGAATTGTGTTTTTATCGTCAGCTTTATTGATCGTCGGTTTGCCTGGCGGTTTTGCCGCATTGTTCGTAGCAGTTGTTCTGCCGGCAACTGTGCTGAATACAATTGCAATGATCATTATTTATCCGATTATCCAAACCATTTTAAGACGTTCAAGCTTTATAGAAGCTGCTAAATAATTGTCACACAAAACCTCTTCCGCTTCGGGAGAGGTTTTTTTCGACCAGAGAGCCCGCAGCATGTCTGCATGTTTTAAACGAAGAATTTTGTGAAAAAGATAAGACATAGTGTAAAGGCGGTTCCGGTTGAACAAACAAGCGCTTTCTGTCGGATGACCTTTTTGGGCGGATAAGAAGCAGCTTGGCCGAGAAGTCTGATATAGTAAACAGCGCCCGAAGCAAAGGCAAGGGTAATGCAGAGTAACACAATCATAAAGACAGACAACCTTCTCCCTCCTTTTCACTTAAAAAATATGCTAAAATAAAGCAAGCTATGTATAGAAGTTCAAGCTTTCAACAAAAATGAAACAAGCTGAATGAATCCTATTTCCAAGAAAAAGACGGGGTGATTGTAATGGCGGACGGACGTTCTCTATTAACAGGACTATTCGTAGGCGGCATCATCGGAGGAGCAGCAGTTCTTCTTACTGCACCTTCCTCAGGAAAGCAGCTGCGTGAAAAAGTGAAAACCAATTATGATTCTTTCGAAGAAACGATCAAACGCTTAAAATCAGACGGACTTGCGTTAAAAGACCAGCTGATCAAAGCGGCAAAAGAAAGCAAAGATGTCATTAAAGACGTGAGCGGCGAGCTCCAAACGTCAATTAAAAAATGGCAGGAAGAGATCAAACCTCACCAGCAGGATTTGCAAAAAGAAATCGCTGATATCGAAGAGAAAATCAAACAGCTAGAGAAAACCTTACAAAACTAATATCCTATTCTAAAGAAAAAAACACGGGCCAAATATAGACTCGTGTTTTTTTTTGCCGAAAAAGCCTCTCACTGCAACGGTTTGAGAATTTATTAAAAAATTCTTACATTTTCATCTTTATTAATCTTTATTTTATTGGCATAATAGAGAAAAAGAAAAAGAGAAGCAGGTGACGTAATGAATCGAATGGAACCTCCCTATGATGTGAAAGAAGCTCTTGTCTTCACCCAGAAAATGGCCCAGCTTAGCAAGGCTCTTTGGAAATCGATAGAGAAGGATTGGCAGCAGTGGCTCAAACCGTATGACCTGAATATTAATGAGCATCATATTTTATGGATTGCGTATCAATTGAATGGAGCGTCCATTTCTGAAATCGCGAAATTCGGGGTCATGCATGTATCAACCGCATTCAACTTTTCAAAAAAGCTGGAGGAACGGGGCTATTTAATGTTCTCCAAACGGCTGAATGATAAACGGAACACATACGTCCAATTGACTGAAAAAGGCACTGAGGTGTTTTGGAGTTTACTTGAGGAGTTTGATCCGACACGCAACGCGGTTTTTAAAGGGTCACAGCCTCTGTATCATTTATTCGGAAAATTCCCTGAAGTGGCAGAAATGATGTGTATGATACGCCATATCTATGGCGATGATTTTATGGAGATTTTTGAAACATCTCTCACGAATATTGACAATGATTTTGAAAGCGTAAACGGAAAACTGAAGAAAAAAGCAAAGACCAGTGCGGCGGATGAACCGGCAGAAGAGCTCGAACCTGTAAACAGTTAATCAAAGTGCTTCATGATGTCGATAAAGGCTTCCATCAGCTCTTGATAAAGCCCCTGCTCGTACAGAGCAAAAATCGTTTCATGAACATCTAACTTTTCATTCAGCTGTCCTGCAAAAAGCGCAAGGAGCTTGTCGAAGGTTATAAACCCTTGCGCTTTTTGTGCTGCCAGCTCTTCTGACAACTCATCGCATATCTTCAAAACCTCTTCCCCTTCTTCCTTGCTCAGCCCTTTATCAATAAGAAGTGCATAAAAGGGATACCTGTCCATGTCTACTGTTTTCACTAATAATTGTATGTAATATTCTAATCGCTCAATGCGATGATCCATCGAGTCCATCCACACCACTACTTTCTATCTTTAATCTTATTTTAGCTGATAATTCACTGAGAAGAAAGTTCTAACCCGAGATTTCGCAGTTTGTTTGCTTGTTTCAAAAAAATACCTGCCGGATCATATTTTTTCTTGAAAAAGCATTGATTTTTTCTCTTGAGAGGAGTAAATTATTTTGAGATTCTATTCAAGCTGTATGGAAGGATGACTTTAATGAATTGCTGGAAGACCATAAATCTGATGAAGGATTATGGCGCCGTTCGCATCGTATTAACTGCTGTATGTTTTATGATTTTGGTTTTTATATCTACTTTTTTAGCATTTGAGCTGCTGCGGCCTGGCACAAGCTTAAGCGATGAATATGTACCTTTGTTCGGCGGTCTGCTCGTCGTTATTTTATTTGTACATAAAGTCATCCATATCCTGCCGATCATCTGCAAAAAAAGAAAAATAGAAAAAAAGTTTTACTTATTGCGCACGTGGAAAAGAATACCTAAAACAACGATGTTGATTTCACTCATAAGCCCGTTTTTGCTGATTACGCCTGTCTTGTTTTACGCCGCGCTGTCATTTCCGAATCACGCCCATTATTTCTGTATGATTTCGGGCATTCATGCCGGCTACTGTCTGCCTGACTTCTTGCTGGCTCTTAAGCTCGCAAAAGCGCCCAAAACGGCTTTTATTGACCAGGAAGCAGACGGCTTGGATATACTTGTTGAAAAGTAGCCGCGCCGTAGCGTCAGAAGCGATTTTTTCAATTTGTATTCTATCTTTTTTCATAAATATTTGGTAATGTAATATGGGACAGTTCACAGAGAGGGGGAATCTCCCATCATTTTAGTCTATTTTATCATCGCCGCCGTGTTTATAGTATTTTTCATAAACAGGCTCACCAATACATTATGCCTTGTCAGAGAGATTCCTGAAGAGCGACAGGATAAGGTATTCCGATTTATTAACATATCCATATTAATTTTACTGATCTCTTCGTTTGTGGAGATCTCTTTTACAGTGTAAAAGCGAAAAAAGCATAGCTGCTGATTCAGCAGCTATGCTTTTTTATTTTGATTAGTACAGCCAAGAAGCGCCGATGATAATCAACAAAATAAATAACACAACCAATAGAGCGAATCCGCCTGCAAATACTTCACCCATCTTAAAAAGCACCTCCTGTAAAAAGCTTTATTTACCAATTACATCTTATGCAATTCATGTTTGAAACGATTAGGCGCTAGTGAAAATAAAGGATCGCTTAACTTGCAAGCGATCCCCGGGCTGCTTAGTAGATGTAAGCTGCACCTACGATGATAAGCAAAATGAACAGTACTACAAGCAACGCGAACCCGTTAGAGTATCCTCCGCTCATGTCACATACCTCCTTTTCTTGATCAATATATAAATATGCCAGCAGCAAAAGTTTGACTAGACGAATGCCCTTTATTTAAAATCTTTTTACAGAAAGCCACAATATGTTATGATACGCATAGGTAATTTAATTTGGAATGATTAGGAGTGTTTGAAAACAATGAAGAAAATCGCAATAGCAGCTATTACTGCTACAAGCATCCTCACTCTCAGTGCTTGCAGCAGCGGCGACAAAGAAGTCATTGCTAAAACGGACGCAGGCGATGTGACAAAAGGCGAACTCTACACAAACATGAAAAAAACAGCTGGTGCAGGTGTACTGACACAACTAGTGCAAGAAAAAGTCTTAGACAAGAAATATAAAGTGTCCGATAAAGACATTGACAACAAACTGAAAGAATACAAAACACAGCTTGGCGATCAATATACTGCTCTCGAAAAGCAATATGGAAAGGATTACCTTAAAGAACAAGTAAAATATGAATTGCTGACACAAAAAGCGGCTAAAGATAACATCAAAGTCACAGATGCCGATACGAAAGAGTACTGGGAGGGCTTGAAAGGCAAAATCCGCGCAAGCCATATCCTTGTCGCTGATAAAAAAACAGCTGAAGAAGTAGAGAAAAAGCTGAAAAAAGGCGAGAAATTTGAAGACCTTGCGAAAGAATACTCTACTGATAACTCTGCTTCTAAAGGCGGAGACCTTGGCTGGTTCGCAAAAGACGGCATGGTTGCTGAATTCAGTAAAGCTGCATTTAATTTAAAAACAGGTGAGGTCAGTGACCCTGTGAAAACACAATACGGTTACCATGTCATCAAAAAGACAGAGGAACGCGGGAAATACGATGATATGAAAAAAGAACTGAAACCAGAAGTGGCTGAACAAAAATTAAATGACAACGCAGCCGTTCAAGAAGCTGTTCAAAAAGTCATGAAAAAAGCAGATATCGAAGTAAAAGATAAAGACCTGAAAGACACGTTTAAAACGAAAAGCAGCAACCCTTCTTCATCTTCAAACGGTTCTAAATAATAAAAAACTGTGCGGCTCAATGAGCTGCACAGTTTTTTTATGCGATGGAATGGTTTTGGCCTTCATCATCATCCTGCTGAGAACTGCGCCGTTTTCTCTCCTTTTCCATCCTTTCCATATAAATCTGCCCTTCTTTTTCAATAAAGGACTGATCTACTTTTTCTTCCTCTTTAGCTGCCGCTACAAGTTTATATGCACTGAAAATGATGCCTACAATACAAAGATACACCCACCATGGAAAAAACAACACGGGCTCCCTCCCCCTTTTTGCATAGATTCTTTATTCTTAAACCTATGCGGGGATGAGACAAGTTATGAGCAGTAAAAGCGCATCAAAAAAGGACTGACCTGAATATTTCAGCTTCAGTCCTTTTTTATTATTTGTGGAAAGTTGGTTTATAAAAGGAACGGTTTTCCAGCGCAAATACACGTTCAGTGTATTCACCCGGCTTCACGCGCTCAAGCGCTCTGTCCATCATATTCATTTTCGCATCCAGGTTGTCTATATAGTGCAGAATTTCCGCTTCCTTCACCATCGGCGGTTTTGGGCTGCCCCATTCCCCTTTGCCGTGGTGACTCAAAATCAAGTGCTGAAGAATCAATACCTCTTCACAATCGATTTGGAGCTCCTCAGCCGCTTTTGAAAGCTCTGTCACCATAATCGAAATATGGCCGATCAAATTGCCTTCAACCGTATACGAAGTAGAGACAGGACCGGACAGCTCTTTCACTTTTCCGAGGTCATGCAGAATAACTCCGGCATAAAGCAGGTCACGGTCAAGGGACGGATATAAATCTGCAATAGATTTCGCTAGGCTCAGCATTGAGACGACGTGATACGCTAAACCTGAGACAAACTCATGGTGGTTTTTCGTAGCCGCCGGATAATCCATCAATTCCGTTTCGTGTTTTTTGACTAAAAACCTTGTGATCCGCTGGATATTCGGATTTTTCATTTCAAATATATATTGAGTGATGGTCTCCATCATTTCATTTTTCGGTATCGGTGCGGTTTCTAAGAAATCATCAATATTAACATTTTCATTTTCGTTCACCGGCCTGATATTTCTCAGCTTCAGCTGGGTGCGTCCGCGGTAATGGTGGACATCTCCCACAACTTTCACAATCGTCTGCGGCGCATAGGTCACTTCATCACTTTGCTTGGCATCCCACAGCTTTGCCTCAATATCACCTGACTGGTCTTGCAGCATCAGCGTTAAAAACGGTTTTCCATTGCTGGCAATTCCTTTTGTCAAAGATTTAACCAATAGATATTGATCCACCTGTTCGCCAACCTCATGTAGCATAATCCCTTTAGCCATTCTATTAAAGCTCCCTCCGTATCTTACATAATACCAGTATATCACATACCAATTGACAGCTATAGAATCTCTTTTATGACACCAAATGAATGATTTGGCTGCTTTGAAATGCATCTTTCACATGGTCATGGCATGTGAAATACAGAATTTGTCGTCCGCCTTCGGATAAATGATCAAGGGCTTCTAGTGCACGTTTGAGCCTTGCCTGGTCAAAATGAACAAAGCTGTCGTCAAGCTGAAACGGAAGTTTTGCCCCATCCTGACGTGTAACGGCTAGAGCAAATCGAATCGCTGTATACAGCTGCTCACACGTTCCTTGTGACAGCTCTTCGGCATGATAAACAGTACCATTAGAGTGCATGACCATAATAGAGTCATCTGTTTCGGAAAAATATATCGTCTTGTAGCTTCCGTCAGTCAGCGGGCGGAAAAATTCTCCGGCTGTCTCCAGAAGGCGCGGAAGCTCGACTTTTTTATGCCGCTCCAGTTTGTTTCGGATCACTTGTTTGATCATTTGGATCGAGGCCCACTTTTTCGCAGTTTCTTTTACACGCTCTTTTTGCATTTCTGTTTGAAGCTTCAGATCTGAGACCGATCCCGAGCCCTCTAATTGTTCCTGTTTGACGAGGAGCAATGCGATTTTGCTCCGAAGCTCTTGGATCTCCTCAGTCAGCCGCTCTTTTCTTTCATTCTCAACGAATTGTTTGTTTTTCAATTCAGAAAGCGTATGGGAATCCGCCAGTTCAAGCTCCTCCGGGTTCCCACCTTGAAGCTGTGCGTTTATGTGATATAGCTGGTTCTCCGTATCTTTCAATTGTCTGCTGACGTCGGCAATGGCGCAAAATTCATTTCTATCTTTTGCAGCCGTCTCGGCAAACAGCCGTTCAATCTGTTCTTTAAAATACTGGATTTCCTGCTCCAGCTCCAGCATCTGTTTCTTTGTATATTGAACATCTGTGGCAATTTCCTTCTTTTGCTTCTCCATTTCTTTTTCACGTTCCAAGTTTTTCTGCAATATATGAAGGGCGTCCGAGATAGATATGTTCTGACCCTCACTCGGAGGATGAAGCATGCTGACGCGTTCTTCAAATGTTCTCCGATGCTTTTTCAGCCTGCCCGCTTCAATAGTCAGCTCATGCGTTTTCTTCACGTCTTTTTTGACATCCTTCATTAAGCTGTATGCATCAAGCAAAAAAGACGGATCTTCCTTGAATCCGAGCTCCTTCATAAAATGCTCGATCCGTGTTAAAGACGGAGCCATATCGGTTTCCCACTGTTCAAACTGCTGGATGACCCTTTCATACGCCGCCTCTTTTTGTTGAAGTACTGCACGCTGGGCGAGAAGATGCTGTTTATTGCGGTCATCCTCCCATAACGCTTCTCGAAGCGCTTCAGCTTCTGCTGGAGAAATATCCGTCATTGGCTCTCTTGTCTCCCGGCTGTTTCGAAAAGACGGCGCTTTTTTCCCTGATATAAGCCAATAGACAATAAGAGCGGCAGCAACAGTTATAGCGGGGATCCATTGCCGCAGCAGCATAAAGAGAACGATGAACAACATACCAGCTGCCATAACCGTTTTTTTCTGTTTCGCCTGCTGCCGCTCAAAAAATTGCAGCTGCTCTCTCAGCTTCGCTTGTTCCTGATGCTGCCCCTGTGCTTCATCATATACTTTAAGTGCCGCTTCTTTATCTTTTCTATCGCTGGTTTCAAGGATGGCGGACGAAGCGGAATGAACGGTCTTTTCTGCAGCTTCCAGCTCTTGTCTGGCAAGTTCAAATGACTCATCTAACTGCCGTTTTCTGTCTCTTGCCTGTACGTATTGCTGCACCGCCTGCTGCAACTGCCATTCATAGTCATATGACATGTTCATATTCAAAAGCTCATTTTCATCCGTTTTATTGAGCTGTTCCAGTCCTGCCGATGCCTGTTCAGATGACTGGCGCAGCTGCGCTTGAATAGCAGCCAGCTGTTCTCCCCAAGATTGGTACATATGAAACGATGCTGAAAGCTCTTGTATCAGTGTTTCTTTTGCCAAAATCTCTTTATTGGGAGTAAGTTTTTGCATCTGCTTGTCCAGCTCCGCCTTCTTTACTTGAAGCGCCTCCAGCTGTGCTGCTTTCGGATGGAGGTGAGATTCATATTTTTCCAGCTGATGCAGTCCGTCAGCCGGAAATTGTCCCGCCTGTTCCGGATATTGTGACATCGCCTGTTTAAGCGCCGCTTTTTCATGCAGCAGCGGCTTCAGCTCAATTGCTCCCTCAATCATTCGGATATGCCCTGCCGCCTCTTTCAATTCAGTTTCTGCGGCGGCAAGACGGGCTTCGAATATTCTTTTTTCTTCAAGAAGCTGATGATAGCCCGCTTCCTCTGTCTCGGCCTGTTTCAGCTTTGCTGTCAGCCGCTTAAGTGTTTCCAGTTCTTGGTTTAATTCCGGGTTTCGCCCGTTTGGTTTATAGAGCCGCTCGCTTTCCTTGGTCAGCCGTGAATCAAGCTTAGATACCGCCTCAGCGCCAAACAAGCTGGAAAACAGCAAAAATTCACCGATCTTGTCCCGGTTAAAAGCGTGAATTTCCTGCAGTCCAAATACGTCAAACGAATAAATGGCTTTGTACAGCGCCCTGTCTGTGCTCTTGAATAGCTGCTTTAAAAAATCTCCCTGCTTTACTTCGCCTTTTTCTGTGTACACTCTCAGCTTTTCGACAGTTCCTTTCGTCCGTTCGATCTTCAGAACCCCATACTCAGGATGTTCAGCTTCAAGAATACCTCCGTAGACACCGCCTGTTTTCGGTTCATATTTTTTCGTTTTCGGAAAACCGAACAGCATGCTTTCAATAAATGACATCATCGTTGTTTTTCCTGCCTCATTTAATCCGTAGATTAATTGGACAGGCGAGGCGGAAAAGTGAAAGGTCCGATTGGAAAATTTCCCGTATTGGTAGATATGTAAAGATGTAATTCGCAAAGCTTCACCGCCTCATGTTTCAAGCACCTTAAGCTGTCTTTTCAATAAAATCTGTGCCTGGTCTTTGATTTCCTGCAACTCATCTTGGCTAAAACGGTCCACATGCCTTCTGTATACAGCATGCCGCTCAAGCCCTTCCAGCACGCCTGACAGATCACCGCGATCAATCTCCGCAAACAAACCGCCAAAAAAAGGATCAAGATTTGTTAGGTTTTCTTCATGTTCTGTTTCATCGTCCAATGAAAGCGGCCAAACGAAGTGTTCCTCCTCCGCCTCTTGCTCCTGTAAAGCTTCGAGAAGCTCGTCCAAAGTGCCTTTCGGCGCCTTCAGCAGCCATTCCGGCGCCGTTCCTTGTAACACCAGTCGTACACAAACGGGGCTTCCCTTTTTCCGCAGCTTCGAAAACGTGTCCTCAGCCATTTGAAAAAGAGCGGTCATATTGTTGGCCTCTGTCACATCAACTGCCGTTTTTTCCCACAGAATATCATGCGCTTTCTGAAATTCATAAGAAATGTCTTCATTAGCCACACGAACGAGATAAAAGCCTTTATCCCCCGTCTCCTTCATATGACGCGCTTGCGTGTTCCCCGGATAGATGACTGCTGGGTGCTTGGCAGAAAGAACCTGGCGTTTATGGATATGGCCAAGCGCCCAATAGTCCATTCCGCTTTTCACGAGATCGTCATGTGTAAAAGGGCAATATGGATCGTGCCCTTCAGATCCTGAAAGCGTGCCGTGAAGCATTCCAATATGAAAAGGCGCGTCAGTCGATTTCCGATAGCTGGCAGCTTTGTTTTCCGTTACAGCTCTGGCCTGATAGCTGAAGCCGTAAATGCTTGCTAAACGTTTGCCTGCCTTATAATACGATTTTTCTTCAGGAACAGCGGACGAAAAAATATGGACATTTTCAGGCCATTCAATCGGCGTCCATTCGCCGCCAAGATGATCGTGGTTCCCAAAGATCACATAAACTAATATCCCGCACTCTCTGAGTCTCTCAAACTGCTTTTTTAAAAAGAGCTGTGCCTTTAAACTTCGATTGGCTTCGTCAAATAGATCTCCCGCCAGCAAAATGAAATCAACATTTTCTCTCATTGCGGCATCTATGATATGTCTCACGCTTGCAAACGTGCTTTCTTTAATTCGGGCAAAAATTGGCTCCGGCAAATGTGATATCCCGTAAAACGGGCTGTCGAGATGCAGATCTGCCGCATGAATAAAGGTTAGATCAGTCAACATTCTGCTCCTTTCCGGGATGGAGTACCCTTATTTTAGCACCGAATTCTTGCGAATGCACGTTCTGTCAATAAAAAACAGCCTGAGAATTCTCAGGCTGTTTTCGATTAGTTTTTCGCTAAGCGAAGTGCTTGTTTGATTGCTTTGAACGCGCTTGAGTTGCCGTAAACCAACACACCGCCTTTGTAAATTCTGGCGCCAATGACAGCCAGGATAGCAATGGTGAGCAGTGTGATTCCGATACCGACAGCTGCCTGCCAGAATGGAATATCAAGCATACCGACGCGCAGAAACATAATCATCGGCGTAAAGAACGGGATAAACGAAGTGATTGTAATAAATCCTGAATCAGGCGCATTCAATCCGAACATCGCGATCATAAAACCGGCGACAACCAATAATGTCATCGGTGTGATCGTTTGCTGCACATCTTCTATTCTTGAGACGACACTGCCGAGGAACGCGGCGAGTGTCGCGTATAAAAAGTATCCAAGCAAAAAGAAAATCACAGCATAGACGACAGTTGTAGCGGAAACGTTGGTTAAATCCAGGAATCCGCCGACAGAGGAAGCTGTTTCACTCGTTTTGTTCAGCTTTAGTGACAGCGAGCCGGCGGCTATGATAACAGCAAGCTGTGTCATTCCGACAAGCCCGATGCCAAGCAGCTTTGCAAACATTTGCTGGATCGGCGGCATGCTTGAGATCAGGATTTCCATAACACGTGACGATTTCTCGGTTGCGACTTCCATCGCAATCATGCTGGCGTACATAATTACTGAGAAATAAATGACAAACAGCATGATATAAACAA
This sequence comes from Bacillus sp. SKDU12, assembly GCF_010093085.1. Taxonomy (GTDB): domain Bacteria; phylum Bacillota; class Bacilli; order Bacillales; family Bacillaceae; genus Bacillus; species Bacillus mexicanus. The sequence goes on from NZ_MSRC01000006.1 coordinate 187,383, forward strand.
GTCCAACCGTCTGGCCAAGCTCTTCCTCAGACTTCGCTCCTTCCTTCAACGCCTCCTGTCCGACTGTAACAGGCGCATAAAGGCTGCTGATTGTTTCCTGCGAAACACCGAGTTCAGCCGTTCCGACAGCCGTTTTGGTTTGCGTCAATGCCTGCTGCAGCGTTTGATATGTGCTTTCATCAGAAATCGTTAACGCTTTATATGTTCCTGAAATGGTTCCTTTTTCATCTCGTTTGATGATAAGCATGCCATCAAGCGCTTCATCTTTGACTTGTTTTGCGACCTTATCCGCCGATTGCTTGGTCTGTTTCACATCAAGATCGCCATCTGTATCCACCGCTTTCAGCTGCTTCGAGAAAATCGGATATAATTCGTTCGTTTCATCAATAACGGCGATTTTTTCTTTCGCATCATCACCTTGAAACATAGAAATAATCGACTCCAGATTTGTTACAGCTAATACAAGCAGCAACGTGATGACAGTCGAAATAATAAATGATTTTGCCATAATCTTATTTTTATATGTATGAGAAAGCATGATCCAAAATTTATTCATAGACGGCCCCCACCTTTTCTATAAAAATATCATGCAGTGACGGCTCTTCAAGCTCAAACTTTCTAATAAACCCTTTTCCCTGAAGCATAGCAAAGATCTCTTGAGACATGTCTTCATTTGCGATCTGCAGCTTGACGCCGTCGGCTGTTTCCTTCCATTGGAGAATACCTTCATGAGACTGCAAAAAACGCAGATCATCGTCGGAATGGATGGTCACATTCTTTTTCCCGAAGGAACGCTTTATCTCTTTCAGCCTGCCTTGCACAACCGGCTTTCCTTTCTGCAGTATGCAAAGGTTCTCACACAGCTCCTCCACATGTTCCATCCGATGGCTGGAAAATAAAATAGAAACGCCGCTGTTTTTCAAAGAAATCACAGCCTCTTTTAACAGCTCAACATTGACAGGGTCCAAGCCGCTGAACGGTTCATCAAGAATCAGCAGCTCCGGCTTATGCAAAACGGCCGAAATGAATTGGATTTTCTGCTGATTTCCCTTCGAAAGCTCTTCCACCTTCTTATTCTCGTAATCTGTTATATTGAAGCGTTCAAGCCATATGCCGAGCTCTTTTGCAGCCTCCCGCTTCTCCATTCCTTTTAGTCTGGCAAGATAGACAAGCTGATCCTTTACCTTCATTTTCGGATAAAGTCCCCGCTCCTCCGGCAAATAACCAATTTTATTGCTAATACTATAATTCACAGGACGGCCCTTCCAAGTGATTGAGCCCTCCGTCATGCTTAATAAGCCAAGGATCATGCGAAACGTTGTCGTTTTTCCTGCTCCGTTTGCGCCTAAAAGTCCGAACATTTGCTGTTCCGGAATGTCTAAGTCTAATCCATCAACGGCTTTAAAATCTCCGAATCTCTTTGTTACGTGATCAATCTTAAGCACTGAATCTCCTCCTTCCCTGACCCATTATATACTAATTTTGGGTCAAACATAATAAAGGATTTTGATTTCGTGTTTAGAATATAGAATATAAATGAAGAAGACTGATAAACCTTGAAAATGGAGGAGACACCTGATGGCTGATTATTTCCTTACAGCTTTTGATCCTTCGGGGAAAACATTGGTAAATGAACGTTTTGAGGCGAAAAATGAAGAAGAGGCAAAAACGCATGGTGAAACTCTGTTAAAAGAAAAAGAGCTCCACATTCATACCCATCGTTTAGTCAATGCAGCCGGAAAGCTGATTTTGTTTCACAGATAATCAGCTTTCCGGCTGATCTGTCACGCCTGGAACTTCGGCTCCCGTTTTTCTAAAAAGGCACGAATGCCTTCTCGGTGATCTTTAGTTCTTCTCATTTTCTCTTGGGCGACTCGCTCAAGAGAGAGCACCTTTTTCAGTTCATCAAGCTGAAGGCTTTGAAAGATGGATTTCGTTTCGAGCATCGCCAAAAGAGGTGAAGACAAAAGGGTTTCGATAAATGGTCTTGCGCCTTCTGCGGGGTCTCCGGCAAACGTCCCATCCAAGAGGCCCATATCGGCGGCTTCCGCTGCGGAAAGTTTTTTCCCGCTCCAAATCAGCTTTTTCGCTTTCACTTCTCCAATTCTTTTTTTCAGCAAATAATGCCCTCCTCCGTCCGGAACAAGGCCGATACCGATAAAATTCATCGTAAGAACGGCATTTTCTTCCGCGAGCACAATATCAGCGCAAAGCGCCAAACTCAGTCCCAGCCCCGCAGCAGCGCCGTGAATAGCAGCAATTGTCACTTTCTTCATCTGATATAGCGACAAAGTGACGGCTTCAATCGTATCCATCAGCTGATTAAATTGCTCAAGGTCATGCTCTGACGTCATCATTCGGATATCGCCGCCGGCTGAGAAGCCTTTTCCGCTCCCTCTCAGGAAAACGATGAGCGCCTCACTTGCAGCTGCCTTTTCAATCGCCTCTTTCAGTTCTGACAGCATCTGTTCATTCAAGGCATGATGGGCATCAGGGCGATTCAGAATAATTTCCGCAATGGTTCCATTTACTTCATACTTTATAAACTCCATATGATACACCTCCATGTATACGCTTACTTTTGTCTTTCACATATACATTCCCTGTTACCCCACATAAACCTTTTTATTTTTCAAGGTCAATAGATACTGAAAAACGCATATTATTTGAATAGAAACATAAAGTTATATATAGTGAAAAAGAAGGGATATCAGAATGAGAAGGGGGGAGAGGAAGCATGGATAAATGGCTGATTAGTTTTCTGTTAAGTTTATTTATGGTGTACTTTCCGCCTTCGGACGTGGTTCTGCCTTCCCAGTTTGAAGCAAGCACTGACAGCTATGTGCCCATGTCCTCATATCCGCAGGAAACACAATCGGCCAAAACGCCTTCACCCGGCAGTCTGTACCTGGCAGAGCTGGTCAAAGAGTACAGTCCGCTGGCTCAGTCTGTCAGGCAGCTGTCTGTCAAGCCTCTTGACGAACCGCTGATGAACAGGCTGGAAAAGGTTTGTGCCGTCCCTATCAAATACCAGTCCAATTACCTCCGAATATAAATGCTCAATTATTATTTATAATCCACCCCACTTGGCCAACACTACATTCGGAGGGATTTTCATTGAATATTAAAGAAAATGATTTGCCGGGAATCGGCAAAAAATTTGAAATCGAAACGAGAAGTCATGAAAAAATGACGATTATCATTCATGATGACGGAAGAAGAGAAATTTACCGGTTTAATGATCAAGACCCTGATGAGCTTCTTTCCAATATCTCGTTGGATGATTCTGAAGCAAGACAAATTGCCGCTATTCTAGGCGGTATGGTCTATAAACCGCAAGCGCTGGAGTCCATCGAAATGGCTTTCAGCGACCTCATTATTGAATGGTTTAAGGTTGAAAAAGGCGCCAAATCAATCGGCCGCACCCTCGGAGAGCTTGATGTCCGCCAGAACTACGATGTCACTGTCATCGCCATCATCAAGCACACCCAGGAAAAGCTTCTGAACCCCGGAGCCGATTCGGTTATTGAAGAAAACGACACACTTATCCTCTCAGGTGAGAGAAAGCATCTGAAGAAGCTGATTCATGATTTTCTTTCTGGAGAGGGCGTGTGAGCGGCCAATGGACCATCTTGTATTCGAAGTCGGTACAGCGCTTGTGCTCGTGGCGATTGCCAGCGTAATCGCCAATAAAATAAAATTTTCGATTATTCCGTTTTTGATTGTGCTGGGCATGCTGGTTGGGCCGCATGCGCCAAAATTAGGGATTATTGATCTTACATTTATAGAAAGCAGTGAAATCATCGAGTTTTTCGGGCGGATGGGCGTCCTGTTCCTCCTCTTCTATCTTGGACTCGAATTCTCCGTCGGTAAGTTGATCAAATCTGGAAAATCAATCGCGATCGGCGGAACCATTTATATCTTGATTAATTTCAGCCTCGGAATGCTTTATGGGTTTATCACTGGATTTTCCTTTCTGGAAGTCCTCGTCCTCGCAGGTGTCATTACGATCTCGTCAAGCGCGATTGTTGCAAAAGTGCTTGTTGATTTAAAAAGAACCGCTAATCCGGAAACCGAGCTGATTCTCGGCATCATCATGTTTGAGGATATTTTCCTCGCTGTGTATTTGTCCGTTGTTTCCGGTCTTGTGTTAGGTGATGCGACATCAGTCGGGAGTGCACTCTTATCCATTTTGATCGCCTTCGGTTATATGCTGCTGTTTTTTATCGCTGCCAGAAAACTCCCGCCGCTGTTAAATAAGCTGTTGGACATTCGCTCAAATGAAGTGTTTATTATCGTCATTTTCGCCGCGCTCTTTTTTACCGCCGGTTTTTCAGAGACGATCCATGTAGCGGAAGCGATCGGCGCGCTGCTGCTCGGTTTGGTTTTTTCAGAAACAGAGCATTCCGATCGGATTGAGCACCTTGTCGTGCCGTTTCGCGACTTCTTCGGTGCGATGTTTTTTTTCAGCTTCGGCCTCAGCATCGACCCATTTTCACTAGGTGAAGCGGTTTGGCTTGCGTTGGGAGCAGTGATGTTAACCATTCTCGGAAACTTTATCGCCGGAATGGTTGCCGGACGGCGCTCAGGGCTTTCTCATAAAGCTTCATCGAATATCGGCCTGACGATCGTATCACGGGGAGAGTTTTCAATTATCGTCGCGAATCTCGGCATAGCCGGCGGACTGTCAGCCACATTAAAACCGTTCGCCGCATTATATGTCCTCATTCTGGCGATTTTGGGACCGCTTTTAACAAAAGAATCAAAACGAATATACCGCATGCTGAACAAGATATTTAAATGGAAGCCCGATCGTCAGCCTGCAAGAAAAAAAGAATAAAAAAAAGCAGCACTGTGATCAGTGCTGCTTTAGCGTTTTCTCAAAAATCCGCTCTAAATATTGGATTTTTTCATCCGTATAGTGCTCAAAACGCTCATTGTATGACTTTGGATCTTTCGGATTGGCAAAGTGTGTGATTTTCCCTGTATCCCGGTCAATAAATTTACTTGCCGCGCCGCAGCCGATGCCGATAATCGTCTGCACCTCTTCCATAATCATGATGTTGTAGATGCTTTCTTGTCCCGGCAAAGAGTAGCCGACGTTTTCAAGGTTTCCAAGAATGTTTTTCTGGCGGTATAAATAATAAGGCACATACCCATGCTCCTTCGTCCAAACCACCGCGTCATCCATCATTTGGGAAACCTCTTCCCTGCCGGCGACTTTGTACTTATGCTTGTTTCTCGTCATTTCTGACGCTCGTTTAAAGGAAAGCGTATGAACGGTAAGAGATTCCGGCATCAGCTTTTCCGTTTCTGAAAGGCTGTGTCTGAACTCTCTCACGCCTTCTCCAGGCAAACCTATAATCAGGTCCATATTAATATTATTCATGCCGTGCCGGCGTGACAGATGATATTTCTCAATGGTCTCTTCAACCGTATGATGCCGCCCGATCGCCTTTAATGTTTCATTTTCATAGGATTGCGGATTAATGCTGATCCGGTCAATGTCATATTTATTTAAAACGGCGAGTTTTTCTTCTGTAATCGTGTCAGGGCGCCCTGCCTCCACCGTAATCTCACGAATGTTTTTTACATCCGGAAAAGAACGGACCATTTCTTCATAGAGCAGATCCATTTCTTCCGCTGTAATACTTGTCGGCGTCCCGCCGCCAAAGTAAATGGTTGTCACCTTAACATTATGCGCCTTCAGCCATTCACCGATTTTCTGCATTTCGTAATGCAGCCCCCATAAAAATGAGCCGACTCTGCCTGCCTGCCCCTGAATGGCGTACGCAGGGAATGTGCAATACGCGCACTTTGTCGGGCAGAACGGAATGCCGATATAAATGCTGACTTCATCCTTTACTTGGTACAAATCCGGCACTGCCGCCAGCTGCCGATCAACAATTTCCTGCATTAACTCAATTTTCTCATCATGAATTAAATAATCTTTTTTCAATTCAGCATGCGCTTGCTCCTTCGGCATTCCGCTTTGCAGCTTTTTATGAAGGAGCTTTGTCGGCCGGATTCCTGTAAGGATTCCCCACTTTTGCGCGATGCCCGTGTGTGCCTGAAGAAGATTCAAATACACATAAGAAATCGTATTCTTCACTTGCTTAAAAGCTTCTTTTTCATTTATTCCGGGTGAAAAAGATTTTGTATGGTTTTCCTTTATGCCGGTTCCCTTCACTTCTCCCGAAACCGTCACATGCTCATCTGTTTGTGAGCAGTCTAAAGAAATGACAACCTCTGCGGGCTCCTCTCCGCCGTATACAATCTTGCACTCTTCATAAAACAAATTTGCAATATTTTGCAAAGGCCGATGCAGACGGTCATCATTGATGCCTTCTATTTTAATTTGCAACTTTATCACCTAATTTATCAGATTCAAAACTTTCTTTAGTGTACAGAAATAACCCATTAAAATCAATCGGCAAAAAGCCGCCGCACCTGTCAGGGTGCGGCGGCTTTTTTACACACGTTTCATGTGGAACTTATCAAGAAATCCTTTTCTCTGCTGCATTCGGAAATATTCTTTCATCATATAAGCGACACCTTGCTCGTCATTGGACCTTGTAACCCAATCGGCTTTTCTTTTAATCTCCGGAGCGGCGTTCCCCATCGCTACGCCAAGGCCGGCAAGCTCAATCATCGGGAGATCGTCATATTGATGTCCGATAGCCACAACATGATCCATGGTCAGTCCAAGCTCTGAAGCGACGAGGGCGAGACCTGCTTCTTTTGATACACCTTTCGGAACAATATTCAGTTTCTCATCGTTTACGTAAATGACGTCAACCGCAGGGAAAGCTTTCGTAATTGTTTCTGTGATGTCATGCTGAATATCATGCTCTGTGCACACTTCGATGACAGGTGCGCTCACCGGCTCATCCATGAGAAGGTCGCTTAATGATTCAACAAACTGAACTGGATAAAAAATCGGATCAGACGGATGAATGAGGGCTTTCCCCAGTAAATTGGAATTCACCTTTTTCTTGTTTCCAATAGAATACTTCTCGTGAAGAAGCCGAATATTGCATTGATAGCTCTCCAGCACTTGAACAATGTTAAAAGTATGATCGTCAGAAATTCGTTTTTCAAAATACGGGGAGTCTATTTTCTCAGCAATGTATGCCCCGCTGTGGGTGATCAGCTTGGCATCAAGCTTGAGTGATTTCGCTATTTTCTGTGCGGAACGAAAATGGCGGTTGGTCACGAGTGTGACGTAAATCCCTTTTTTCTTCACATATTCAATCGCGTCCTTTGTTGCCTGATGAATTTTCCCGTTCGACCGAAGCAGCGCTCCATCTATATTTAAGGCAAGCAATTGTTTTGACACAGAGAAGTCCCCCTCCTTGATGACTGTACTTGTGTATAGAATATGACCCTGTCTCTGTGTTTAGAACAACCTTTTCTGGAAAGCAAAAAAGCCTGGCTCAGCAGACTTTATCGATGGCTTGATGATAGGATACGATCGAAGCAGCCATTCTCCCACATATCGTTATTTCGATTTACGAAAAATCATGTATAAAGACCCCTTGTTTGACCGTTGATGCGCTCCGAACACTTACTCTCTGTTGCTTATCCCCTCTATATAGCGGCATGATATGCGATCGTATCCAATGAAAACAGGTAAGTGTAGGCGCTTTCAATGCCATTATCTCAGTTTTTCTTGCTGATGACAAGGGTTTTTTTAACTAAAAAAAATGACAAATCATGTATACTAAGGCAGGACTTGTTGTTGTTTTTTGGAAATAACCGCTTGATACAGAACATACATTCCTATATGATATAAATAACAAACGAAAAGCGGTGATCAGATGGCTGATTTAAAAGATATATACAATGAAAAAATGATATCTCGATTAGTACTCCATATCAAGACATCTTATCCTGACTTTAACCAAGACAGGTTCAAAGAACAATTGCTGCGGGATGATTGGCCTGAACTTGCTTTAAAAGAGCGGATGCGCCGAATAACAGTCTCCTTATACGGAACACTGCCGACACATTACGGTGAAGCGCTTGCCATTTTACAGGATGCAGCTCCTCATTTTAACGGACTAAGCGGCATCCTATTCCCTGATTATGTGGAACAATACGGATTAGCTCATTGGGAAGAATCCGTAAAAGCATTGGAATATTTCACGCAATACTCCACCGCAGAATTTGCTGTGAGACCCTTTTTGCTGTTAGATCAAGAAAAAATGATTGCACAATTGCTTCAATGGTCCCAACATGAAAATGAACACGTGAGAAGACTTGCGAGCGAAGGAAGCAGACCCCGCCTGCCATGGGGAAAATCGATACCCGCTTTGAAAACGGACCCTTCCCCTATTCTGCCGATCCTTGGGAAGCTGATGCAGGACGAGTCCTTATATGTAAGAAAAAGCGTAGCCAACAATCTTAATGACATATCAAAAACGCATCCTCATTTGCTAGAAAAAATCGCGGATCAATGGTACGGAACACATCCCTATTCTGATTGGATTATCAAACACGCCTATCGGACTTTATTAAAAAAGGGAGATAAACAGGCGTTAGCGCTTTTCGGTTATGAAAATGCTGATTCGATCCAACTGCATGATTTCTCATGCCAATCAAACCGCATAGCCATTGGCGAAAGCCTTGAATTTTCTTTCTATATTCATTCGGACAGTGATCAAAAAGTAAGAATTGAATATGCAATTGATTTTGTAAAAGCAAGAGGCCAGCGTCATCGAAAAGTATTTAAAATAACAGAAACAAATATACGAAGAAACGAAACAAAATCGTACACAAAAATTCAATCCTTTAAGGACCTCACGACCAGAAAACATTACAAAGGGATTCATACATTATCAGTGATCATCAATGGAGAGACAAAAGACTCTTTGGATTTCCAAGTTTGCTGAATAATAAAAAATCCCTTCTTTTCCAAGAAGGGATTTTTGCTGGTTAGCCTTCAACACTGCCGTACAGTTCTTCTAAAGGCTTCATAATGATTTTATTCAATTCACCGATCAGCACGCTCATGCGCTGCTCCGCTTCCATCAGCTGAGAAATTGTTTCGTGCTGCTGGACAAGTGCAACTGTTTTTTGGGCCTGAGTCACTTCTTCTTGTGTAATCTCTTCTCCCGCCATTTGTTTTTGCTGGAGTCTAAGCTGCACATCGCGGAAGTTTTCAAACATGCGTTTTGCAGATTCATCTGCATTTACTTCATCATAAAGGTTTTTTAAACGGGTGAACTCCTCGCTCCCGCGTAATGCATTTTCCAGATCATACGCTACATCATAAAAATTAACAGCCATTGTAAATAGCTCCTTTCATTGTTGCCGTTTGACATACCACTCCACTATAACAAACTATGGAGCTGCTTTCATTAACCAGAACTCATCTCTTCTTAAAAAAGGACGACAAACAACGCTTGAATTACACCTATAATTCCGCCGAGAAGGCCTCCCAAATAGGTAATCATTTTAAATTCTTTTTTTGAAATGGACAGCACCATTTCTTCAAGACGCTGCACCGGGAATTGATCCACCTGCTCCTTGACGATTTCCTCTAAGCGCATCCGTTTTAAGACACTTTCTAGATTAGCCGAAACCCCTTCAAGCAATTTGTCTAACAGTGCCGGCAGCATTTTCCCGGTCAGTTCAGATTCATAGCGGACGAAAAGCGCGCCAATCGTATTGTCGAAGAAAGGCGCAGTTGAAAATGTTCGCAGCACGCTTCGTTTCAAGCTGAAAATGAGCGCTTTTGCATTCCATTTTTCGTCTGCTTCATTAAACGTATACTCTCTTAGCTTGCCCCATTCGTTTTTTAGGAGATCAGAAAGCAATTGATTTGTTTCTTCATTCCGCAAAAACTTCAGCAGCTCCGGCAGCACGCGGTCCGCAAGGCTTGAATTGCCGAGAAACATCTGCACCATGCTTCCAAGCATGCCGCGTTCTTTTAAAAAGCCGTCAATCATATTCGCAAGACGGGCTTTCCCTTCATCACTCTCAAAATAACTGACACTGCGTGACAATATATATTCTGAGATCATCGGGATTTTTTCTCCTATCTTTTCCTGCACTTCTAAAGGCAACAGCTCTTTTAACGATTGGTGCTCGTATTGGAGGAAAAGCTCATTCAGCTTATCATCCGTCCAGCGGCTGATCCATGCGTCTGCCGCTTCATCAGGACGTTTCACCCCAGCTTTTTCAAGCGCGTCTTTTACTGTCATTTCAGAAAGCGACAGCTTTTGAATCAGCTGTTCCCCGACTTGAAGAGCCTGCGTTTTTGCTGCATCAGAGACAAGCCGCTTTTTTATGCCTTCAGGGGTTAAGAGATGATTAACAACCATCAGTCCCATTTGTTTTGCCAGTTCATCCCGCCTTCTCGGAATCAGCCCTGGCGTAAAAGGGACTCGTTTCCCAAACAAATAGTATGCCTTATAAGGCCTAAATAGCATTTGAATGGCTAAATGATTGGTCACCGCGCCAATGGCGGCGCCGATCACGATCATAAAAATAAAGGTTCCTGCAATACCCATTTCCTATTCATCTTCCTCCATCTGTGCTTCAGCTTTTTTCATATTGTTGATGTACCTATTCATATTATAGAGGCTCATGCAATCACATAGCAAACGAGGAGACAAATTTCCATTATTAGAAAATCAGCTTGTTCTTTTGGAATAGTGCAAGGTGAAGAATCGTATTCTGTAAAGTAGAATACCGTCAGCTGCGTTCATCCTGAATGTATTTAGCGTAAAGCTGCTGACACCCGCCGGCAGCTTTTGAATAAAAGGGGGAGTCTCACCATGATAACACTTGGTTTTATGTCCTTATCCCGCCAGCACGAAGCGGACTATTCCGCAGAGCTGGCCAAGAGAGCACCCGAATTTGGCATACTTTTCGTTCGGTTTACACCGTTTGATATTTCTCCAGAGACCTTGCGTGTCAAAGCATCGGTTTATCATTCGGCCAGCAGAACATGGAATGAAACTGAAATGGCGATTCCAGATTATATTTATGACCGCTGTTTTTACGGCAAGGATTCTCAATCTCAAAAAGCAAAACCAATCGTTGAGTGGCTTAAAAAATATCCGAAAACGGAATTTATCGGGCTAGGTCTTCCCGATAAGTGGACCGTTCTTCATGATCTGCAGCAGAATGCTGTGATCAATCCTTATATTCCCGAAACGATGAAGGTAAGCCAATATGAACAAATTCACTCCTTCTTATCCAAAGAAAAAGCCTGCATCCTAAAACCCGCGTTCGGCGCCGGAGGCAGAGGCGTGATTCTATTGGAGCTGGGCAAGAAAAACATAACCGCTACGTATCACATCGGAAAAGATAAGCAGACCAAAACCTTTTCCAAACAGGCTTCTTTTAAAACATGGTGCAAAAAAGTGCTTCAGCACCAATATTTGCTTCAGCCTTATTTAAATATTCAAGATAAGGAGCAATATCCATGTGATATCCGCCTATTCATGGAAAAAACCGAAGCTGGTGAATGGAATACGGTTGGAAAGGCAGTGAGACGCGGCTACAAACATGGGTTGCTGGCCAACCTGTCTGGCGGGTCTGATGCACTGACATTTGATTCTTGGTTTGAAGATATACCGAAAAAACAGCAGGTTGTCTTGCTGGATGACGTATTTTCGATTACCCAGTCGGTTCCATATTATCTTGACGAGCGCTACGGGCCGCTGTTTGAACTTGGCCTTGACATCTGCCTTGCAAAGGACGGTAGAATTTGGATCATGGATATCAATTCCAAACCGGGCAGAAAGTCAATCCTGCGGGTTTCTCCCGAGCAAAAAGAACAGCTGTACACATGTCCTTTAAAACGATGCCAATATCTATCTTCTGAACAAAGCCAGAAGGGAGTTCTTCCGCGTGAATGGTAAACGGTTTTTGATCGGCATAGACAAAAACAGTGAAAATACCCTGTTTCTGCCCTCTTCGCTGAAGCGAAACGGACTTTTACATGCCGCGTTCGGGACGAAGGTTGTCAGATGCCACATTTCCTATAGAAAGCACCTTGAACAAACCGTGCTTCTCTCTGAAAATCTATTTCATGAGCTTTTGCTTCCCCACAGAAGCAGAGCTGACATTCTGATTCATGATCATACAGTGCATATCGGACCGTTAATCGGCATCTTTACAGCAGGGTTTACCGTATCTCTTGAACGCCCTTTTAAGGATCGTTCTCTCTTTTTTTCTAAGCTCGTGACGTTACATGAGCAAGCTGGAGGCTACTGCTTCGTTTTTGGTGCTCACCAAATCAATTGGGAGGAAGGCACAATTGAGGGGCTCCTCTACAGGGAAAACGGCTGGGAGAAAAAAATCGTCCCGCTGCCAAACGTCGTTTATGACCGTTTGCCAAATCGGAAAATTGAAGATTCACTTCTTTTACAACATACAAAAAAGAGACTGATCGATGAATATCAAATTCCATGGTTTAATAAAACGTTTTTTAATAAATGGAGTGTTCATCAACTGCTTGAACAAGACCCAAGAACAGCCCCTTTTTTGCCGACATCCAAGCTGATACCATCTGAGGAGCAGATTAATGAGCTCTGCAATGTATACAAAAAAGTTTATATCAAACCGGCAAACGGAGCACTCGGTACCGGCATTTATCAGCTGACAAAAACAGACGACGGCCTGACGGTGAAACATACAAATGACGCCAAAACGTTTTCTTCAATCGATTATTCCGATGCCGCCGCGTTTCTGGCAGAATTTCAAAAACAGCACGACCCGTCTGACTTTCTCATCCAACAAGGTGTTGATCTCATCGAATTTCAAGGCAAACCGGCGGATTTTCGTGTCCACACGAATAAAAACAGAAAAGGGAAATGGACGGTCACAGCCATAGCCGTAAAAATTTCCGGAGAAAACAGCATTACCACACATCTTTCTAATGGCGGCATTGTAAAAACACTCGCAGAAGTATACGATGATCCTGCTGAAAGAGTTGAAGTCATTAAAAAGCTATCTGCTGCGGCACTGACGGCAAGTCATGTGCTTCATGATCATATCGAAGGGTTTATTGGGGAAATCGGTTTTGATTTTGGTATTGATCATAACGGAAAGGTATGGATGTTTGAAGCCAATTCACGTCCGGGCCGCAGTATTTTTTCCCATCCTCATTTGTATCATGTTGATTCTCTGACAAAACGAAGAAGCTTTGAATACGCGTCATATCTATCCGAGAAGGCAATCACCTCACATGATGCGCTGTGGCCTTCGTGACCTGTCCCGCTTTTTTGATAAAGCGGGTTTGCTTTTGTGATGTTTTAGCAGTAATACAATAAACATCATTTGTTATATTCAGGTCATTTGATATCAATTTCTAAGGATCGCGCCGTAATGGTTTCTCATTTCATCTGGAAATCCTTTACCGAAAATTTCATTTTATGATTGAATCGGGGATTTGTTTCCCGCTCCCGCTGAGGAGCCTGCCCCTTACAAATGAAATACATTTTACATATTTAGCTTAGCCTAAACGGCTATGCTTTTTTTATGCCTTTTCAAGATTTACCACTTCATTCTCTGCATGAGTTTCAGGCCACTTTAACATAATACTAGTAACAAGCCGGCAAGCATTGGGTTACGCCGAGACGGCAGTGACACCCGAGACGGGTCCACAGACTGGTGCAACTCCAGTTAACCCAACCATACTAAACAAAAAGGAGATATGACACATGGCTAACCAAAACTCTTCAAACGACTTACTAGTTCCTGGCGCAGCTCAGGCTATCGATCAAATGAAACTTGAAATTGCTTCTGAATTTGGTGTTAACCTTGGAGCAGAGACAACTTCTCGTGCTAACGGTTCTGTCGGAGGAGAAATCACAAAACGTTTAGTATCTTTCGCGCAGCAGCAAATGGGCGGCAGAGTTCAATAACAATTCAATATATGGCTATAGAGAGCGCGGTTTCCGCGCTCTCTTTATGTTGTCACCCTTTTCCCTGCCCCACATATTCTAGAAAAAAAGGGAGGGAATAAAGGTGGCATTCATCCACTTTGTGAATTGGGAGCTGATTCAGTTCGTAAGTATATCCGTGATTCATGAATATGTTTCCCATCGTGCTGTCTATTTGTACAGATATTCTTTTCCGCGCTGTTCAAATTGAGGCCACCCTTTTATAATGAGGGGCGAGGAGGTTTTTTGATGAAAATCGCTTTATTTGGAGCCAGCGGCCGTGTCGGACAAGCCTTTTTAAAACAAGCTGCCGCAAATGGACAATTTACTATTTTTGCGCTGGTCAGATCTCATCATACTGAGCTTCCCCTTCCAAAAGATCAAGTCATCATGGGGAATGCGCGCCGCTTGGAAGATGTAAAAAAAATTGTAAAGGATGCTGACATCGTGATCAGCTGTCTCGGCACAGATGGTGATGATACCCTGTCTGCAGCTATCGCAAATATACTGGACATTATGAAGGAACAGCAGATCAAACGGCTTATTACAATCGGTACCGCTGGCATTCTTAATTCTCGATATGAACCAAGAAAGTACCGGTTTGAAACAAATGAATCAAAACGAAAAAAGACCCGCGCAGCCAAAGAGCATGCAAAAGTATACGAAATGCTAAAAGATTCCTCGTTAGACTGGACAATCATCTGTCCTACTTACCTGCCCGACGGAATAGCAAGCGGCGGTTATCGCGCACAGCGTGATGTATTGCCTGAGGGCGGCACGAGCATTACGGTAGGTGATACTGCTGATTTCCTCTATCATGAACTTGTGACAGAAGAGTATATCGGCTGCCGCGTGGGACTGGCTTATTAATGACATAAAAACCCCAAAAACACGAATGTTTTGGGGTTTTGAACGTTACGCAATCGAAGGTTTCTGTCCCTTTTGCAGCTCATACATTTGATAATATTGGCCTTTGATCGCCATTAAGTCTTCATGGTTTCCCTTCTCAACAATTTCTCCTTTATCTAGGACCAAAATATGGTCCGCATTTCTGATCGTTGAAAGCCGGTGAGCGATGACGAAGGTGGTGCGTCCTTGTTTAACGATATCAAGCGCCTTTTGAATCACAGCCTCTGTCTCTGTATCAATATGCGCCGTTGCTTCATCCAAAATCAAAATTGCGGGATCAAATGCCAAGGCTCTTGCGAAAGAAATTAATTGCCGCTCTCCAGATGACAGGGTACTGCCTTTTTCAACAACAGGTTCATGGATGCCTTTCGGAAGCTTTTTCAAAAGCGCTTCGGCACCGACTTGACGCAGTGCTTTTGTCACGTCTTCTTCGTCCAATCTTTCATCATCAAGGCTTACGTTAGATCCGATTGTGCCCGAGAATAGATACGGGTCCTGAAGCACAATACCCATATGGGATCTGAGTTCCTGTCTTGACATGTTGTAAATGCTTTTTCCATCAATTAGAATATCTCCTTTTTGCGCATCATAAAAGCGAAACAGGAGATTCAAAATCGAGCTTTTTCCTGATCCGGTATGACCGACGAGCGCTACGGTTTCACCTTTTTGCGCAGTAAAGGAAATATGTTTTAATACCTCTTCTCCTTCTTGATAGGCAAATGACACATCTCGAAATTCAACCCGTCCCAGTGCGCGCTCCTTCGCCGGTTCACCCGCTTCTTCTGTATTCTTTTCTCCAAGCAATTCAAAAACACGCCCCGCAGAAACCCGCGCCAGCTCCAGCTTTGAAAACTGATTAACGATGCCTGTAATCGGCTGAAATAACCTGTTTAAATAATCGACAAACGCATACAGCACACCGACGGAAACAATCCCGGCCGCATTCAGACTTGCACCGCCAAAATGCCAGATCAGACTGACAAACGCAAGGTTCCGGATGACATTGACAAGATTATGGGACATTAAGGAGTTTAAATTCAGCATCCTGTTTTTAAAATAAAAATGAGACTCATTTAATTCCTCAAATTCTCTCATCGTCTCTTTTTGATGGCGGAACGCCTGTATAATCGGCATGCCTTGAATGGACTCGTTCATTTTTGCGTTAATATCACTGTTGATGGAACGGATTTTTTGATTGTAATAAGACGCGTATTTTCGATAGATGACCGACCATAGCCAGATAATCGGAACAATTGCCAGACACACAAATGCAAGCTTAACATCCAGCAGAAACAAGGCCGTGAATATTCCGATCATATAGATTCCGCTTGTCACAAATGTTGACAGCACTGTCACATATAAATCCCTGATGGCCTCCGTATCATTGGTAATCCGGGCAACTACTTTGCCGGCCGGGAGGTTGTCAAAATAGCGAATCGGCATTTTTTGTATGTGCGAAAACACGTCCTGCCTCATCTTTTGAATAATTCGATTGGCGCTCATTTGCAGCAAATAATGCTGTCCGTATTGAAAGAACACAGAAAAGATAAGCAAGCCCCCATACAGGAAGATGAGAAACATCATACCCTTTATTTCCGGCTGATAGAACCGGAAGAGCTCCTCTTTTGTCAGCTTTTCAGCAGCATATGTCTGGCTCTTGTCACCATTTGTGATCGTCAGCTTTCCGTCAGAAACTGTTCTGTTCCCATCAAAGCTGACAGCCTGATCAACAAAATAGAATGCCATTCCCACTTGATAAACATGCGCTTCTTTTTCTTGAGATACAGGCCCCTGTATACGATCTTCTCTAACATAAGAAGTGCCGTGAAACTGAACGGCGTTTTTATCGTTTTTCGCAGCTTCATACCATGTTTTCTCAATACCGAGGATATGGTCATCAATCATTTTCTTGCCGATAAACGGCCCTGTCAGTTCTGCCCCGACGGCGACCGCAAGCAATAGAACGGCAGTGATCAGCAATTTTCGATATAGGAGTGCATATCTCCATAACGTTTTTCCTGTTTTCATGCCCCCGCTCCCCCTTCTTCCGCAGTGAACAGCTGTTGTCTTTCATATTGCTTTCGGTACCACCCGTTATTGGCCATTAGCTCTTGATGTGTGCCTCTCTCAGAAATCTCTCCTCCATCCATCACAAGGATCAGGTCGGCATGCTCTACCGCTGATAGACGGTGCGTCAAAATAAATGTTGTTTTTCCTTTACGGTTTTCTCTAATGTTCCGGATGATGGCCGCCTCTGTTTTGGCATCGACGGCAGAAAGCGAGTCATCCAGGATCAAAATGTCCGGATTCGCCATGAGCGCTCTCGCAATCGAAATTCTTTGTTTTTGCCCGCCGGACAGTGCCACGCCTTTTTCACCGACCATCGTCTCCAGACCGGCTGGGAGCATGTGCAAGTCTTTTTCAAAATGGGCTTCGGCAATAGCTTTCTGGACCTCTTCATCACTTGCACCCTGTTTTCCGTATAAAATATTTTCTTTTACAGTCCTTGAAAACAGCAAATGATCCTGCGGCACATATCCGATCCACCCGCGGAGCCGGTCAAGAGGGATTTGCTCAATCGGCACGCCTGAAAGTGTGATGCTTCCTTCACCAGCAGGATATTGGCGCAAAAGCTGCTTAATAATTGTCGTTTTTCCGCTTCCGGTTTTACCGGCAATACCGACAGTCTGCCCTTGTCGCACCGCAAACGAAACATCTTGAATATTGCCGCTTGTCGAGCTTGGATATGTAAAGCTGACATGGCTGAAAATGATATCTCCAGGCCCTTTCAGTTCAGCGGGCTGCTTCGGATCTTTGACGTCCGGCTCGTAAGAAAGAGTTTCATTTACCCGGTCTAATGATGCATTGCCGCGCTGCATCACATTAATGAGTTCGCCTATAGCAAACATCGGCCAAATCATCATGCCGAGATAAACGTTAAAGGACACAAGCTCGCCCAGCGTCAGATCATTTCGGAACACAAGAAACGCTCCGTAACCGAGTCCGATCAGATAGCTGGCGCCGACAAGCAGCTTCACCGTTGGCTCAAACAGTGAATCAATAAACGCCACTTTCATATTTTTCTGATACACATCGGCGGTCATATTATGAAACCTGTGGACATCATTTGTTTCCTGGACATACGCGCGAATCACCCGCACGCCTGAAACGGATTCCAGCACTTTGTCATTCAGCGCCCCGAACGCATTTTGAGCCTCCGTAAACCGCTCGTGAATTTTACTTCCGTATAGACTGATGGCAATCGCCATAATAGGAAGCGGGATAATAGCGGCTAAGGTCAGCTTCCAGCTGATCAGAAACCCCATCGTCAAAAAAATCGTCAGCATGTACATCGTAGAGTCGACTAATGTTAAGATGCCAAACCCCGTCGTTAAACTAACAGCCTGAAGATCATTCGTCCCTCGTGCCATTAAATCTCCTGTCCGGTTTTTTTCATAAAACGGCGGTGACATGGCCAGCAGGTGTCCCATTAGTTTCGTACGAAGGATTTTCTCCATCAGATTCGCTCCGCCGAACAGCTGGTGCATCCAAAAATAAGACATGATATACACGACAGCCGTCAGCACAAAAAAGATACCGATATAAAATAGCATCCCTTCCGCAGTAAACGTCCCCGATTTCATATCATCTATGGCATTCCCCAAGAGCTTAGGCGGAAACATTTCAATGATATTGACTCCCAATAAAAGCACAATCGCAATTGTATAGCGCAGCCAGTATGCTTTAAAAAACCAGCCTAGCTTTTTCAATACTGAAAACATCAATCCCCATCTCCTTTATCTCCATCAGCCGCCTTCTATTTTTCCCTTGCAGCTTTTTTCATTTCGTTTTGCACGAGCTGTCCTTGCCCCTGTATTTGTCTTCACATCCCATACACCTGTCTTTCTTTACATTTTGTATATAAAAAAGACACGAAGCGTCAGCTCCATGCCTTTTGTAACAGATATGTATGCACAGCGCTTTTCAAGCGCAGCTAAAGTTAAAAAACGTTCAATCAAACAGAACATAGGGTTTGCCGCGCCAATATGAAACTGTTTGATAAACACACAAATTCCTTGGCATAGCAAACCCTCCTTCCAGTTACATTTCATCTTTTTTTATCATATAAACAAATCCTTTTTTTGTCAATCATTACTTGAATAGGAAAAGGTTAATTATACACGAATGCGGGTATTGTGTTGTAAGACGCTTTTGAAAGGGTGAGAATGATGTTTCATGCTGACCGTATCATCGTTGCGTTTGACGGAAGTGAAAATAGCAAAAAAGCGCTGCAGACAGCTATCGATCTTGCTAAGACCGTAAATGCTGATATTACCGTCGCCCATTCACATGATAGGAAGGACAATCAGACCATCATCGACCCTCCGAGACCCGCAGCAGGGGCAACCTATATTGGCGGAGGCGTGACAAGTATTCCTGATCCGCTTGTATCAGATGTCGCACCCCCTGAGCCAATGATCTATGAAGACCGTACAGAAGAAATCATCGCAGAAGCCCGAATGATGCTGAATGACCAGCAGACAGATGGAGATATTGATATATTAGAAGGCGATCCGGCTGAATCAATTATCGAGCATGCAAACCGCATTTCTGCCGATATGATCGTAACCGGAAGCAGAGACCAGAACAAGCTGAAAAAGCTGATATTCGGGAGTGTAAGCGAAAAGCTTTCATCGAAATCAGATATACCCGTATTGATTGTAAAGTGAGCACGCTTTGTGCTCGCTTTTTTAAATTCATAATTGTGAAAAAACAAAGATTTTCATTTTTTTCTGTTATAATGCTTTCGTGCCCAAAAGCACAAAAGCATTAAAGAACAACGATGGGGTGTTATTTTGGATTCTCAAAAACAGCTGACGTTTCCGTTAGCCGTCGGTTTATTTATATTCATGTTAGGCATCATTATTTCTTGCTTATTTTTTCTTCATACAGAACCGCATATCCCGCTGTTTCTATGTGTTGTTATGCTTTCGGCAACCGGTTTATGGTTCGGTTTTTCTTGGGATAAACTAGAAAAAGGGATTGTAGAGGGAATCAAAAACGGCGTACAGCCGATTATCGTTCTGGCGCTTATCGGTATTTTAATCGGCGCTTGGATGTACAGCGGCGCAATACCGTCCGTAACAGTTTATGTTCTGTCCTTTATTGAACCAAGTCACCTTCTTTTGACTGCTTTGTTTTCATGCATGATCATCAGCACGCTTGTCGGCTCAAGCTTGACAACAGTGAGCACAATTGGGGTTGCGCTGATCGGCGTTGCGAGCGCGGCTGGTGTTCCTCTTGAATGGACGGCAGGCGCGGTCATCTGCGGCGCGTGCTTTGGCGATAAAATGTCTCCAATGTCGGACACAACCAATTTCGCCGCCGGCATAGGCGGCATACCAATCTTTGAACATATTCGCCATATGATGGGTACTACTATTCCAGCTTTACTTATCACTGTCGTTCTGTTTTACTTTCTCGGTTTATCTGTGTCAGCGGACACTGCTTCGACAGATAATATTCAACAGGTCATAAAAGGCATCAAGGATGCCGCTAACGTAACACCGTGGGCGCTTCTCTCACCATTATTAGTCGTTTTAATGGCGGTTAAGCGTGTGCCCGTCATTCCTGTTCTGTCCGCCGGAATTATTTCCGCGGGAATATTGACTGCTATGTTTATACCTGGCAGCAGCCTGCAAGGGTTCATGACAGCTTTGCAAAATGGCACAGCGTTTGAAACTGATAATGAGGCCGCCGCTAAAATTATTAACAGAGGCGGACTGCAATCCATGATGGGTTCAGTTTCGCTTATTATGATTGCTTTTGCACTCGGGGGGCTGATGGAGAAAATCGGATTAATTTCCGCGCTGTTGGAGGGTGTCATGAAAGGCATCCGCTCAAAAGGGCAGCTGATTGCCGCAACGGTCTGTTCAAGTATCGGCATCAACCTGGCAACCGGTGAACAGTATCTATCAATCTTAATACCGGGACAATCTTTTAAAACGTTATATGACAAACAAAACATCCCGCGGAAATTTCTTTCCAGATCCTTAGAGGACGGTGGGACATTGATGAATCCGTTGATCCCTTGGGGCGTATGCGGCGCTTTTATGGCAAGCACACTAGGTGTTCCCGTCATAAACTATATCCCTTTTACATTCTTCCTCTATATATCGCCGTTGCTCTCCATTTTGGTTGGATTTTTGAAAAAATAAAAAGAGCTCCGCTTGCAAAGCGGACTCTTTTTTATACTTTATTTTGAAATGCTTTCTGCCTGCTGAATGCTTTCTTGAAAAGCAGACTGAAGCTGTTTGGTCACCGGTCCGGGCTCGCCGCTTCCTACTGATTCCCCATCGAGCGTCACGACCGGAATAATTTCTGCCGTTGTTGACGAAATAAAGATCTCTTCCGCCTGTCTCAGTTCTTCCTCACTGACAGGCTTTTCTACGAGCTCAATCCCGTTCTTTTTCATCAGTCCTAAAATATTCATCCGTGTTATCCCATTGAGAATGAGACGATTAGCCGGATGCGTTCGCACCATTCCATTGATAACGGCATAAACGTTAGAGGATGTACCTTCTGTAACAGTACCGTCTCTTAGTAAAATCGTTTCAAATGCTCCTGCTTCATACGCTTTTTGCTTGGCCATCACATTATACAGTAAATTCAGACTTTTAATGTCGCACCTCAGCCAGCGGAGATCCTCATCTGTAATCGCTGCCACTCCATACGCCTGCTCTTGCTCCGGTTTTTTCACAGTAAATGTGTAAGCAGTAGTCTGCGGCTTAAGTCCGCTTTCATACTGGTGTTTTCGCGGCGCTGCACCTCTTGTTGTCTGAATGTATACCGCTCCTTCATTGACCGCATTCTCCTGTACAAGCTTTTGCAGGTCACACTCCAAATCTTCCGCACTGAATGGCAGTGCTATTCCAATTTCAGCCGCACTTCTGAAAAAACGCTCCGCATGCTCTCGCAAGCCGAACAATACCCCTTTGTACACTCTGATAACCTCATAGATACCGTCACCAAACTGATAACCGCGATCTTCCAAATCGATCGAAGCTTCGCTGCGTTCAATCAGCCGGCCATTGACTAAAACCTTCATAATAGCCCTCCCTTTTCGAGATTCCCAGATGTTTTTCTGGCTGTCATTGTCATTTATTCTACCATATTGGACCAATTGAAAAACAGAAAGATCAAG
This sequence comes from Bacillus sp. SKDU12, assembly GCF_010093085.1. Lineage (GTDB taxonomy): Bacteria > Bacillota > Bacilli > Bacillales > Bacillaceae > Bacillus > Bacillus mexicanus. The sequence goes on from NZ_MSRC01000006.1 coordinate 209,397, forward strand.
AGTTCTATAGCTAAGGAGATTATTTTTTCCTTAAAATCTGATATTTCGACAATTTTCTATGTTCTTTCCAGTTTTATTCCTGTATACTTGACTGGTAATACATAGGTTGTAAACATATGGCATCTTGATAAGCTGCCTGCTGTACAGCGGTATGTAGAGATTTTATGCCAATGGAGAGATTGTTATGCGACAAACGAGAGGAGACGCTTCTCCTTCTGCAGTTTCGCTTGCTTTTAAATTTGCAAGTTTAGCAGCTTTATGTGTGCTGCTTTTGCTTATGGTGATATTGGGTTATTCCAACAGCTCATCGAAAGCAAAGGAAGTCACTGTCACTACAAACGGCCAGCTTCGTGACGAGAAGGAAAGCCTTGAACTGAAAAACGACTCCCCTGAACTTTTGATTAAACATTTCCAGACAAAGCAGAAGATGGGGAATAAGACGGTTTACTTAACCTTCGATGACGGCCCGTCAGCCTATACAAACCGCTTGCTCGACACGCTGAAAAGCGCTAATGTAAAAGCGACATTTTTTATGCTGTCACCTCGGATGAACGAATATAAACAAGCGGTGAAAAGGGCAGAAAAAGAAGGCCACGCACTCGGTTTACACGGCGTCAGCCACAATAACAAATTGTTCTATCAAACACCGACATCTCCGTTAAAAGAAATGCGGGAGGCGCGTGACACACTGCAAGACATCACGGGATATAAAACCGATCTTGTCAGAACGCCATACGGAAGCAAGCCGTCACTGACCGCCTCACAAATTCACAATCTTGAAAATGACGGTTTTATGTACTGGGATTGGACGATTGACAGCATGGACTGGAAATACCGGAATTCAAAATATGTGACGGAAGTTTTACAACAGCTTGAGAATATGGAAAACAGTCATTCAAGCAGACCTTATGTCATTCTCATGCATGATCTTCCCGCTACTGTAAACGCACTACCGGTATTAATCAATAAACTAAAAGAAAAAGGCTATTCCTTCGGAGAATTAGAGGACACCATGGTTCCTGTTCATGAATAAAAAATGAGGCCGCCACTATGTGAGCGCCTCATTTTTTTATGCCTAAACGTCGGGCAAACTCTCCAATTTTTTGATGGATGACCATGTCAAACAAGCTGTCACAATATGTCGGTTCAAGGTTAATGATGACTTTCTTCATGCCGGGAATCCGGCTTGCGTCCTCAGGCACAAATCGTGCCGGGGCAACTTCGAGAGATGTGCCGATGACCAATAATAGATCTGCTTGTTCAAGCTTTTCATAAAGAGTGTCAAAGTGCAGGACGGCATCGCCAAAGAGAACGACATCGGTTTTTAATACCGCTCCGCAAATGGCACCAGCTTGTCCGGCCGCCGTGCACTCCGGCACCTCCTGTTCCAGCAGATGAGGGAGCTCATAGCGGGCGCCGCATACAGGACAAGCCGCGGTCTGGATAGAGCCATGCAGTTCGTACACATGTCGGCTCCCGGCTTTTTTATGAAGACCGTCAATGTTTTGCGTAAAAATGTCGACCTGCTTCCCTTGCTTCTCCAGCTCAGTTAAAAGCAGGTGCCCTTCATTCGGCTCAAAGCTCCCGCTCATTTTCATCTGAAACAATTGTTTGAATTTAGGCCAAAACAGACGCGGGTGACTTAAAAAGTAATCCAGGCTCATCGCTTCCATTCTTGAAGCATCCTCCGTCCAAATGCCCTCATCTGAACGAAAGTCGGGGATCCCTGACTCTGTGCTCATCCCCGCTCCGGTCAGCACGACAATTCGCTGTGCATCATTTAAAATAGTTTTGATTGCTTTCAAGTTAACACCTCCTTTTTTCTCTTATTTTACCACGAAAAAGACTCCGCCTCTGCCAGACGAAGTCTTTCCCTTTTAAGCCCGTTCCTTTTCCTCTTTATTTAGATTAACCTGGAACGGATCGTTTTCATGCTTTTTCTTTACAACAACCATTTGGCCGGGGTATGCAAATTCCACACCTTCAGAGGCGAGAATTTCAATAATTTTATAGTTGATATCCTCTCTCACAACAAGGTTTTCAGCCCATACCGTTGTTTTTGTATAAAAGTTGAAAAATAAATTGTAGTAGCTATCGGCAAACGCATCGAAGTTAACCATAATGAGATCATTATCAACACCCTCATGCTCCAAAAGCATGGTTCTAAGAGAACGAATGGAACGTTCCAGATTCTCAACCGGTGTAGCGTAGGATACATGGATGGAAAACGTAATCTGGCGTTTAGTCATTCTCGTCCAGTTTGTGATCGCTGCCATCGACAGCGTAGAGTTTGGCACCGTTACAAGCGCTCCCTGAGCTGTTCTGAATCTCGTGCTCCTGAAGGTAATATCTTCTACTGATCCGGTTACAGCTGACGTCTCCACCCAATCACCGATGGTAAACGGCTTTTCAGTAATAATAACAATGCCGCCGAAGAAGTTGCTGATGGTATCCTTTGCAGCAAGCGCAAAAGCAAGGCCCCCAAGACCTAGGCCTGCCACAAATCCGTTGACATCATAATTGAATTCCTGAGCAATCACACTGACACTGAGCGCAATGATAATAAAACGAAGCAATTTGGATAAAAACGGGGCCAGGATGTCATCCATGTCCAACTCGAAGCGCTGATTCACCTTATGGAAGATAAATGACGACGCTGCAGTCAAATTACAAAGCCCCCAGCATATGAGCGCAACGATCAGTGAGCGGTATATTTTGCTGATGACCGGCATTTGATCGTTTAAAAACGGGGAATACTGAATCGCTAAAAACAGCCCTAAAGCAACAAAAAACCATCTGGCCGGCTTTTCAAATGCAAGAACCACCTGTTTGAAAATTTCTGTTTTCCGCCGATTCGTTATATTAAATAGCAACCGAAAAAAATATCTTGTGAATAGCTTTCTGAGTATAAGAAACACCAGCAAAATTGCCAGGCTGATGCCGATTTGTATGATCTTATCAAGCGTAAAATATTGCTGCAAATAATCCGGCATGATGATCTCCCTTCTTAAATCAAATGTTTATTATACTAAAAGATTCGTAAAGATGCTCTTCTAAATGTCTTTTTACAGCACAAAACCCCGGCGGAACGCCGAGGTCACTTTTCAAGTCAACTATTCAGCCAGATTCAATAGGGACAGTCACTTACTTTTTTTCGTTTGTGTCTGATCAAGGAGAGTTGCGTTTTGCATTTCAGTATCCGTTTCGGCTTTAATTCTTTCCTCCACTCTGATTCTCCCTTTTCCCATGATCTCGCCTCCTTTTTTGCCATTATAAATGATCAGGATGTTTCGTTGATGTGTCGAAAGAACTAAATTTGCGGAGAAATATGTTTGGCTGCTCTGAATGTCTTTTTTTTCGTTATACGCCCTCCTTTAGCCCGGACCATTCCGATATGAAGCAAAAAATTCACCCGTTTGTATCGCCGCGCATTTATGGATTTGATACAATAACAGAAATGCCCATACGAGGAGCTGACTTAGCTTGTACACCATTGCCCATCGCGGAGCTTCAGGTTATGCTCCGGAAAATACGATCGCCGCATTTGATCTTGCGGCAGAAATGAATGCCGATATGATCGAACTGGATGTCCAGCTTACAAAAGACAGACAGATTGTCGTGATACACGATGACAGGGTAGACCGAACAACAAATGGATCGGGTTTTGTTAAGGATTTTACATTGGAGGAATTGCAGAAGTTCGATGCAGGCAGCTGGTACGGCCCTGCTTTTCAGGGAGAGCGTATACCAACCTTAAAAGCGGTGCTCAAACGCTATCACAAAAAAATTGGTCTTTTAATTGAATTAAAAGGACATCCATCTCAAGTCGGAATTGAAGAAGAAGTAGGACAGCTGTTAGGGCAATTTTCTTTTTCTATCCACAATATTGTCCAATCCTTTCAATTCCGTACCGTCCAAAGGTTCCGCGAGCTTTATCCATCGATTCCGACAGCTGTCATTACAAGGCCTAACTTTGGCATGCTGTCCAGAAATCAGCTGAAGGCCTGCCAATCTATTGCAAACTATGTCAATATCAAATACACACGTCTCAACCGGCTGATGATCGCTTCCGCCCATAAAAACAACCTAAAAGTGTTTGCATGGACTGTCAAGAACCAAAAGACAGCAGCAAAATTACAAGCTATGGGCGTGGACGGCATTGTAACAGATTACCCGGATTTCATCAAAAAGGATGGCAAACATGAAAATATATAGCGCTGTTTTTGTCGGAGGTGCGCTTGGCGCCTGCCTCCGATATGCATTCAACATATGGATACACTCCGGACAATTTCCAGCAGCAACTTGGCTGGAAAACGCAACTGGCAGCCTTTTATTAGGAAGTCTGACCGGTTTTTTTATGATTAGGGCAAAACGGCCTCTGCTGTCGGCTTGTTTAGGCACAGGGTTTTGCGGCGGCTTTACAACAATGTCCACATTTTCTAAAGAAACAGTGATGCTTTTGCAAGCGCAACCCTCACTGGCTGTTTTGTATATGGCAGTTTCATTGTTATCAGGAATCGTCCTTGCGCTGAGCGGTGTATTGGCTGGACGGCGTATAGCAGGCAGCAAACAAAGAAAGGGGCTTCAAGAACGATGACACTAGCAGGTATCTTCATAGCAGGCGGACTTGGTGCGATGCTGCGCTTCTGGCTCGGCAATCTCATAACCGCCAAAATTAAAGGTCCCAGCCTGCCCATCGGCATTGTATTAGTCAATATTATCGGAGCGCTCGGACTTGGGATATTTACTGGGCTGCACATTACAAATGCTTCGGCCTCCCTCATCATCGGCACGGGATTTTTCGGCGCCTTTACGACCTTTTCCACCTTCAGCGTTGAAAGTGTTCAGCTCCTGCTGGCCAAACGCGTAATGGAAAGCATCCTGTACATCGCCCTGACGCTTTGCGGGTCACTTTTGGCGTTTTGGTGCGGCTGGATAATCGCAACATAAAAAACCTTGAGCTTATTTTTCGCTCAAGGTTGCACTGTTCAGCATCACAGGTTCGGGCATCGGCAGCGCGCGGTGTGCCGTAATCCCGGTTGTGCTGCCGGCTACTTCTTTTATATCGATTTGCTTGATTAATCGGCCGTCCATTTTTAGCACCTTTATCGTATACGAACCAATGCGGATGGACGCCCCAGCCTCAATATCGATGTTTTCTTTCAATATCAGTCCGCCGATCGTATCGACGTCCTCTTGGATCGATGCTCCCAGAAGACTGTTCACCTGATCGATACGCACCTTTCCATCCATCACATAATGACGGTCGCCCAGCTTTTGGATCAGCGGCTGTTCGTCTTCATCAAATTCATCTCTGATCTCGCCGACAATTTCCTCAAGAATATCCTCTGTCGTCACAAGCCCTGAGGTTCCTCCGTATTCATCAGACAATATGGCCATATGAATGCGTTCACGCTGCATTTTGATTAGCAAATCATGAACCGGGATGGTTTCAATCACTTCGATGACAGGCCTCACGTACGGGTGTATTGTCATCTTCATGCGTTCCTCTTCTGTCATAAACAGCAAATCAGAAAACAAATGCTTCGTATTCACCAATCCGATGACACTGTCTTTGTCCCCGTCTGTGACAGGCCAGCGCGTGTATTTCTCCTTCAACATGACTTCAAGCATCTCTGCTATCGTCATCTCTGTTGACACAGCTGCCATTTCCTTGCGCGGGATCATAATTTCTTTGGCGATCCGATTATCAAATTCAAAAATCTTATTCACATATTTATATTCAGACGGATTAATCTCTCCGTTTTTTAAACTCTCAGACAACAGCATTCTAAGTTCTTCCTCAGAATGGGAACCGTCATGTTCTGACGCTGGCTTTAACCCAAACATGCCGCATAAAAGCCGCGCCGATCCATTGAGGATCCAAATAAACGGAAACAGGAGCAAATAGAATAAACGTAATGGACCCGCTATCAGCAAGGTCAGCTGCTCTGCCTTTTGAATCGCGACCGTTTTCGGGGCCAGCTCCCCCACAACAACGTGCAGGAACGTGATCATGGCGTACGCCACTGCAAAAGAGACTCCATGAGAAACTGATTCCGGCAGATCGAGCGGTTCAAGCAATGGATGCAGCATCCGTTCAAATGCCGGCTCTCCCAGCACACCGAGTCCGATCGATGTCAATGTGATGCCTAGCTGGGATGCGGATAAATATTCATCCAAATCTGTAATGACACGCTTTGCGAGTATCGCCCGTTTGTTTCCTTCTGTTATAAGCTGATCAATTCTGGATCTCCTTACTCTAACAATTGCAAACTCACTTGCAACGAAAAACGCGGTTAAAGCAATGAGCACGCCAATTAAAATCAGACTGTCAATATCGTCCATTTAACCTTATCCCCTCATCGAAGGATAAGGAGTCACCTCCTGATATAATCATTTTTCCTTAACATTGAGGTACGCGGTGTATTGTTGCCTAATAAGCAGAGGGCCCCATCATACCACCTCCAAGTCAAAGTTTGATTATAAATTGTATATTTTATTGTAACACAACTCATTCCAAAAATGATTCTTAATTTTTAGACTTTAATGAAGAGGCAGCTTTTGCTTACAGGCGCACAGCCTGTCAATTTTGTTGTTTGGAAGAGAAGAATTTCAAAAAAAAGAAAACGGCGTTCAAAGCCGTTTTCTTTGCTTTCCTACACAAAATCTTTATATAAAGATACAAAAATATCCCGTGAGTTTTTAATCTGCTCGATCGGCACACTGAAGGATAACCGGAAATGTCCTTTCACTCCAAAACCGCTGCTTGGCACGATTAACAGTTTATATTTTTGGGCGGCATGCACGCAAAAAGCGACTTCATCTTCTATCGGTGATTTCGGAAAAACGAAGAAACCGCCCTTCGGCATTTCAAATTCAAAACCGGCTTCGTTTAAAATGCCGACCATGATATCCCTGCGCTCTTTATACGCGCTTGCATCTATTCTTACATCATCCATCCTTGCCACAGCCCGCTGCATCATGACAGGCGCATTCACAAATCCAAGCGTTCGATTACAATACACAAAAGCGTTGATCAAAAGTTCAGCATCCGGAACCCGGCTGTCCAAACCGATATATCCGAGCCGCTCCCCGGCTATACCGAGATCTTTACTGAATGAACTCGCCAAAATCACACGATGATACGATTGAAACGGATTTGCCAATTCCTCATCATAGATTAATTGACTGTACGGCTCATCAAACAGCACATAAATCGCCTGGCCGCTCTTCTCTTCTATTTCTTTTAATAAATCGCCTAACTCATCTATATTTTTCTGGCTGAGAACAGTGCCTGTCGGGTTATGAGGTGTATTAAGAATCAGCCCTTTCGTCTTTGAAGTGATCGATTGCCTTACCGCTTCAATATCGATCTCGAACTTAGACGTCAACGGACAGCTCACAGCCTTTCCCCCATAGTTCTCAATATACAATTTATACTCGGCAAAATAAGGTGCGAGAATAATCACCTCTTCTCCCGTGTTTACGATACTTTTTAACGCGACATTCAAAGCGCCGCCCGCGCCCACCGTCATGACGACGCGTTCCGCCGAGAACTCCGCTTCAAAACGGGAGGCCAGAAATTGCGCGACTTTTTCTCTCGCTGCCGGCAGTCCTTGGTTTTGTATGTATCCGTGATTGCCTTTTTCAGCTTCCTCTATTAACGCTCTCTTAAAAGCTTCAGGCGGTTCAACAATCGGGTTGCCTAATGAAAAATCAAACACCTGGTCATCTCCGAACTCTTTTTTCAGCCTTGCGCCTTCATCAAACAGCTTCCGAATCCATGATCCTTTATGTAAGTTTGCTTCAATTTCCCGGGATACCCCAGCCAAATTCATCTGTCCCTTCCGCATATAAAAGTGAGAAAATTCTATCTTCCTATGTTACTTCAATTTGATGATGAATTCCACCACTTCCAGTTCCCGTTAAAAAAACAATAAACTTGTGCAAGATGCCGTTCATATATTAAACTATTCTCATAACTATAACGTGATGGTTGGGAGGGATATAGATGGGGCTGAGACTTATCGCATCAGTGAACTAGCGGCACTTGCCGGAGTAACGAAACGAACAGTTGATTATTATACGAATATCGGCCTGCTTACGCCGGCCAGATCCTGTTCAAATTATCGTTACTATGATAAAAATGCACTTAATCGGCTTATATTTATTGTAGATTGCAAGAAGCAGCGATTGGCCCTGTCCGATATTAAAGATCGACTGGAGAACCAGTTTCCCTCTTCAGCTAAACGTGATGATGAAATTGGAAATCTGGCATTAGAAATTGATCATATGAATCAAAACATCTCCGGAATCTTGAATCGGTTTGAACGGCTGAAGCCCGAGGAGCGTGACAAGCTGAAAAGCAAGCTCCCGCCCGAAAAGCTCGCCGTGTTCCAATCATTTATGCTGCTGTTAAGTTAAAACCATTTTATCTAACAGGAGGTGTTACCTTCATTCTCATTGCTAGAATGAAGGTTCTAATTGGACATAGTGAATTTGATTTTAGTTGCTGTTTTAATCGCCCTGACGGCATTTTTCGTGGCATCTGAATTTGCCATTATCAGAATCAGAGGCTCACGGATTGATCAGCTGATCGCGGAAGGACATAAAGCAGCAATAGGTGTTAAAAAAGTGACCACGCATCTTGATGAATATTTGTCTGCGTGTCAGCTCGGAATTACATTGACTTCCATCGGATTAGGGGTTTTAGGTGAATCAACGATTGAAAGGTTGCTTCACCCGCTTTTCGTAAAACTGAATGTTCCGGGTTCCCTTTCACATGTGATATCGTTTATTTTTGCGTATGCGGTTATTACGTTCCTGCACGTTGTTGTCGGGGAACTTGCCCCTAAGACAGTCGCCATCCAAAAGGCGGAATCAGTGTCTATGCTGTTTGCGAAACCGTTGATTTGGTTTTACCGCATTATGTTCCCATTCATTTGGCTTTTGAACAATTCCGCACGATTATTGACTAAAGCATTTGGCTTGGAGACTGTTTCAGAAAATGAACTGGCTCACTCTGAAGAAGAGCTGCGAATCATTTTGTCTGAAAGCTATAAAAGCGGTGAAATTAACCAGTCAGAGTTTAAATATGTAAATAAAATCTTTGAATTTGATGACAGGCTCGCGAAAGAAATTATGATTCCGCGGACTGAAATTGTCAGCCTACCGCATGATATTAAGATTTCTGAAATGATGGAGATCATTCAGACTGAAAAATATACCCGCTACCCTGTGGAAGAGGGCGATAAAGATAACATTATCGGGGTTATTAATATTAAAGAAGTGCTGACCGCCTGCATGAGCGGTGAGGTATCCGTAGATTCCACCATTTCTGAATTTATCAACCCGATCATTCATGTCATTGAATCTGCGCCGATTCAAGACCTGCTTGTCAAAATGCAAAAAGACAGGGTTCACATCGCCATCCTGTCTGACGAATACGGCGGGACTGCCGGGCTCGTGACGGTTGAAGATATTATTGAAGAAATCGTCGGCGAAATCCGTGATGAGTTTGATATTGATGAAATTAACGAGATCCGAAAAATCGGCGAAGGCCATTATATTCTTGACGGAAAAGTGTTAATTGATCAAGTAAACGACCTGCTCGGCATTCATTTAGAGAACGAAGAAGTCGATACAATTGGCGGCTGGTTCCTTACTCAAAAATATGATGTTGAAAAAGATGATTCTATCATTGAAGAAGGCTGCGAATTTATCATTAACGAAATCGACGGCCACCATGTCGCTTATATCGAAGTGAAAAAGCTTCAAGAAGAAGAACTTGTGGAAACAGCTGAACAGCAGGAAGCATAATAAAAAAGCACCTTGTGAAAGGTGCTTTTTTTACATATATTTTTCTCAGTTTCATGGAATGTGAGGAAAACAAAACATTCAAAACCACTACATCTTATAGCTGTTCTAGTTTATCCTCTAATTCTTTAATTCGCTGATTCAAAACCTCTGTCATAGCTGCAAGTCTTTCCTTTGGCGGCAGGTGGGCAAAATCAGCCTGCTGAATCGGATCACCGATAATAAGCTTCATTTTCCCTTTTTTGAACAATTCTTTTCCTCTTGATGGCCCTTTATATGCAGCGGGAACGAGCGGCGCTTTCCCCATTTGCGCAATCGTCACCGCACCCCTTTTCAAAGGCACGTCCTCAGAGGTTCTTGTTCCGCTTGGGAAGATACCGACGATTTCGCCTTCTTTCAGCAGCTTAATCGGTGTTTTAATACTGCTTGGCCCGGGATTTTCCCGATCAACCGGAAAGGCATGAATTTTCTTCAGAAATGAACCGATCCATTTATTTTGAAAAAGCTCTTTTTTCGCCATGTAGTGTATTTGATAAGGAAGAATCCCGACTCCGAGTGTGATCACATCAACCCAGCCGGAATGTGTACACGCGATGACAAAACCTGAATCGGCCGGAAGGTTTTCTTTGTTATACACCTTCACTCCTCCGCGAAGAGAAAGAAGAACTTTTAAAGCATTTGCACAAAACTTATACATATCGCACTTCCTTTGTCATAATCAATGATTCTTTCTGTACTTATTATAACAATATTTTTTATTACCTGGTACTAATTTTTAAGATTTCTCCGTTAAAGACGCTAAAAAGCTGAGGGTTGGCCCTCAGCTTTGTTATATTTCCTCCCTGGTCGGCGGTGCCATAAACTCTGGCCCAACCGGGTCTGTTATCGTATTTTCTAATATAGTGTTGATGTCTTTTTGATCTTCCTCACTCAGTGTCCAGCCTGTAATCTCAGATACCGCCTCAACCTGCTCAGGCTTTCTTGCTCCCCAAAGAGCGATATCGGCTCCCGGCTGATCTAATATCCATCTGACAGCCAAGTGAATGACTGATTTTCCATACCGTGTCTTCGCCAGCTCATCCAATTGTTTGACAGCTGAAAGATATTCTTTAAAGCGTGGCTTCTGGAATTTAGGATCGTGATTTCGCAGATCGTCTCCTTCAAATGTATGCCCTTCAGTCATCTTGCCTGATAACAGCCCCCTGCATAAACTGCCGTATAACAATGTTGTGATCTGGTTGTCTTTTGCATACGGCAGGACATTCTCTTCAATTTCTCTTTCAAATAGATTATACGGAGGCTGAACCGTATGAAGCGGTGCAGCGGCGCGGAATGTATCCATTTGCTCAATTGAAAAATTACTGACGCCAATTGCCCGGATTTTCCCGGCATCATATAATTCCTTCATGACTTCCGCTGTCTCTTCAATAGGCACTAATGGATCAGGCCAATGCACTTGATAAAGATCAATATAATCCGTTTGAAGCCGTTTCAAAGAATTCTCGACTTCCTCTATAATTCGCGCTCTGTTCGCATGGCGGAACAGCTGGTTATTCTTCCAATCCAGAGCCGTTTTCGTGGCGAGAATCACTTCGTCTCTTTTGCCATACTCCTTGATCGCCCTGCCGACGATTTCCTCAGATTGTCCGAAGCCGTAAGCCGGCGCTGTGTCAATCAGTGTGATCCCCCGATCTAGAGCGGCGTGAATTGTTTTGATAGATGTTTTTTCGTCAGTGCCTCCCCACATGGTGCCGCCAATCGCCCACGTGCCGAGACCGATTCTTGAAGCTTTGATTCCCGTGTCTGCTATATTGGTGTATTCCATTGTGCCACTCCTTCACTTTTTCCACTATATTTTCCCCGCTGGAAAAAATGTTAAACATTTCTTCGCACTATCTTTTGAGTCCATTTTTGGTTACTATATAGGAATGGTGTTTGATTAAGTGTAAAAAAGCCGTTTGTACGTAATGTGCAACTTTAAACCTTTCTTATGCGTGTATAAGATAGAGGGGAGAAAAGGCAGTGACGATCGATGAAATTTACCAAATGTACATGAATGATGTTTACAGGTTCCTGCTCTCCATGACAAAAGACAAGCATCTTGCCGAAGACTTGCTGCAGGAAACCTTTATGCGGGCATACATACACATTCACTCCTATGATCACAGCAAAGTAAAGCCCTGGCTTTTTCAAGTGGCGCGTAACGCCTTCATTGATTACGTCAGAAAGCATAAGAAAGAAGTAACCATTTCTGATGACTTAATCGGAAGCCTCTTTCAAAATGCTGTTCAGAGTCCTGCCCACCAGGTAGAGATAAAGGAAGTGCTGACTGGTTATATGTCCGAGCTCCCCGATAATTATCGGGAGGCCTTAACGTTATATTATTTAAAAGAGTTAAATTACAAAGAAGCATCCCATATTATGAATATTTCAGAGGCGAATTTTAAAAGTGTTTTATTTCGTGCCAGACAGCGGCTGAAAGCACTTTATAATAGAGGTGTTAATGATGAATGAAGAATTAAAAAAACGTTTTGACCAATATAAAAATGGGGAAATGACCGACCAGGAAATGACCGCGTTTGAGGAAGAACTTGAGAAGCTAGAAGTGTATCAGGAACTGATTGACAGCGAACTTGAGGGCGGCAATGCTTTGGATGCCAGCATCAGTCCAGAAAAACAGAAAGCGATTTTAGCCTACGGCAAACGCAAGTCATATTTGCGAATTTCTGTACTTGCCGTCATTTCGACACTTATGATTTTGCCGTTTTGTACGCTGGGAAGCTACCTCTATTACGGAATGGGAGGAAAACACAGCACCGGCAATGAGCTTATGGAAACCGCCGCAGTCACTGTAGCCCTGACTATGCCGAATGTTCTTGTCGATACATCCGGACTGAAAAGCCAAGTGAAGCTGTTTGGAATGAATACGGAATTCCCGCTGCAAAAACAGATTGGCGCGAAGACAGCTGCCGTAGGGAATGAACGGGTTGAAATGTTTTATGATAAAGTGAAGACGCCGGCTGTTAACTACTATGACTTACAAGTAAATAATACAAGTCATTACTTTACACACCCATCAAATACGTCAGAACAAACAACTTCAAAAGCAGAAAAAACGTTAAAGACATTGCCTGAAGGAACGGTATCAGAGGTCTATCTTTCATATGACCGTGCATACCCGACAAAAGACGTGTATAACAAATTCAAAGGCTATGATGTGAGCTTTCTGTGGAATGCAATCGAAACAGAGAGAAATACAAATAAAACAGCAGACACAGAACCTCTTGGCTATCCTGGGAAAGATTCAAAATTTTTGGCTGCCCTTAATACAAAAGGCAAGTCAAATGGCGATCAGTTTATCAATGCCCTCCACTTCATGTCCAAGCATGAAAAATGGGCGCAGGTCATTTCAAAACGAAAAGACCTGCATGTGGACAACCGCTTGGATTATGTAGAGAAAAACGGTGTCAATGTATACGGTTCGGTCGTTACAGGACCGACCAAGGAAATCCAGCGCATGCTGAAAAACAAATCTGTAAAATCAGCGAACGTCGGCGAGGTGGAATTATGGAACTGGTAAGAATATTTAAAGAACACAATGTATTTGGGTGGATCTCTGTCGGAACGGCGATTCTGTCTCTGCTCTTGCTGAATTTGGCGATTATCAGCGACGTTACATTTTATTCCTATCAAATGCTTCCATTCGCCATGGCTGCCGTTCCGTTTGGCATTATTGAACTCTTCATCAAAAGAGGCCGCACAGGCCCCGGCCTGCTCGGCGTCATCCTGAATCTCTTTGTGATTATTTGTGTGTATACCATTGTATCAGTGGATACCAATTTACAGTTTGGCTTTTAAAAAAGGCGCCTGAAGAGGCGTCTTTTTTCATTACACCGGTTTTCGGAACAAATAGCTTTCTATAGCAAAACCCATTTTTTCTGTATAAAATCGATGTGCGTCTTTACGCTGAAGGCCAGATGAAAGACTGACAAAACCAAGTCCGGCTTTACTCGCCCAGTCTGCGGCATAATCCAAAAGCATTTTGCCGTATCCCTTTGACCGGCTAGGTGCCGTTGTAACTAGATCCGCAACCCACAAGTACTCTCCTTTATGAATGGAAACCCTCGGCTGAGCGCCGCACAGCGCTCTGATCTCTGTATCTTCATATAAGGCAAACAGCATATACGATTCTTTCTGCACACAGGCTTCAAGCCTTTGTAGATACGTCTCGATATCTAGTTCTGTTCTCAATTCACCCATGACCGGATACGACTCAGCCCATTCTTCTTTTGTAGTTAATTGTTTGATATGAATCATCTTCTCAATCCCCTTTCCTTTCGTTACAATGATCATAGCTAATAAATGGCATTTGCCAAATAGCCACTATCAGAAAAAATGACCACGCCAGATAAAAAGGGGACACGAGATGGATATCACGCCGTTTCTGGATAAAAAGAGCAAAATACCGCTGTATGAGCAGCTCTATAGCTTTTTCAAACAAGAGATTTCACATACACGAATTACAAAGGGAACAAAACTTCCTTCAAAACGCAGGCTCTCCAGCTTGCTCGATGTCAGCACGGCAACAATAGAACGAGCTTACGAGCAATTAACTGCTGAGGGCTATGTCAAAAGCAAGCCGAAAATCGGCTGGTTTGCGGCGGAAGTAGAGCCAGACTTTCCGTCAGCTCCTGACCATTTTCAGCAGTCTGCACAGCCTGACCCACATAAAAAGAACGCACCTGCTATTGACTTTCATCAAGGCAATGTTGATCCGGCCCTCTTTCCCTTTAGCGCATGGAGAAAAAGCATAGTAAAAAGTCTGGATCGCTATTCCGATTCGTTTCACACCTCTGGCGATCCTCAAGGAGAATACGAACTCAGGTACACGATTGCCCGATTCGTCAGGCTGTCTCGGGGAATAAATTGCGAGCCCGGCCAGATCATCATCGGCGCAGGAACGACCGTGCTTCTGCAAATTCTTTGTCTTACGCTTCAGCCCGGAACAAAAATCGGTTTTGAAGAGCCGAGCTTTCACCGTTCAAGAAGGATGTTTGAAGCAAATCGCATGAATGTCATTCCGATTTGTACTGATGCAGAAGGCGTCCTGCCGGATGAGCTCTACCGCCGGAATCCTTATTTCATGTATACGACTCCTTCGCATCAGTTTCCGCTTGGTACCATCATGACAATAACCCGCAGACAGGAGCTGCTTGCATGGGCAGCAAGATCAAATTCATTCATTATAGAGGATGATTATGACGGGGAATTCCGTTACAGTGGCCATCCCATTCCGTCTTTACAGGGTCTTGATCCGAATGGCAGAGTCATATATCTCGGTACTTTTTCAAAGTCGCTTCTGCCTTCCTTGCGGCTTAGCTTCATGATTGTGCCCCCTGAACTCATGAAATCGATCAAAAACAACGCTGAGTTAATGAAGCAAACCGTCTCTGCCCACTCGCAATTCGCACTGGCAGACTTCATCGAAACCGGAGAGTGGCAAAAACACATAAATAGAATGAGAGGTCTATACCGAAAAAAACACGCTGTCCTGTTAGAAGCCATCCGCTCTGAACTAGGAAACACCGTTGAGGTTCTCGGTAAAAACTCGGGGCTTCACATTCTGCTGCGTCTTTTGTTTCCAGCAAGTGAGGAAGAAGCAATAAAAGCAGCCGCAAACAACGGTGTAACCATCTATCCCGTCTCCTTTTCATATAAAGAACGAACGCCTTTTGTTTCTGTCTTAATCGGTTATGGCGGTTTGTCAGAAGAGGACATCAGACTCGGCATCCAAAAATTGAAAACGGCATGGGCGCCGTATCATCTTATTAAATAAAAAACAGGCTCCATTCCCGGAGCCTGTTTTTTAAAATGATAAAATCCCGATTAAATTTAAAAATACAATAATAATGGCTAACGGCACGATAAAACGAAGCAAATAAAACCATGTGTAAAAGAATGCTTTACTTGCTTTTGATCCGCTCCTCATTTCCGCCCAGAGCTCCCGCTTCGAAATTTTGAGCGGGATAAAAAGAGAAATTAACAGCGCGCCTAACGGCATCAAAATATTACTGACGGTAAAATCGGCAATATCAAAAAACGTTTTACCAAAGATGTGCACATCGCTCAACATGCCATAAGACAAGCAGCAAGGGATTCCCACCAAGAAAATCAAAAGTCCGCTTGTCCAAGACAGTTTTTTCCTCTTCTTTTCGTCCCCTTTTCCGATCGTCGCGACAATAATTTCAACCATCGAAAACGCTGAGGTTAAAGCTGCAAATAAAAATGCAACGAGAAAACCGATAAAAAACAGCGTGCCGAACGGAAGCTGTTCAAAAACGGACGGAAGCACTGTAAACAACAGTGTCGGACCTTCATTTGGCTGAAAACCGAATGAGAAAACCGCTGGAAAAATGGCCAAACCCGCCAGGAGTGTCACAATGATATTCATCAAGACGATAGAGGCGGCTGAACGAGGGATATTTTGTGTTTTCGGCAAGTATGAGCTGTAGGTCACCATTACCGAAACCCCTAGTGTTAACGTAAAAAAGGCCTGTCCCAGTGCGAATAATATGGATTCCGATGTCAAGTCGCCGAAATGAGGCACAAGCAAAAATGTCACGCCTTCCATCGCACCATTAAGTGTAAGAGATCGAAGGACGAGTAGAATAAACAATATAAACAATATCGGCATGATCACCGCGCTGACCCGTTCAATTCCTTTTTGAACTCCTCTGGCGACTACCAAGACAGTCAGCACCATAAAAATAAACTGAGCTGCGATCGTCTGCACTGGATTTTGGATAATAGAAGCAAACAAGCTGCCATACTGTGCTTGAGAAAGCCCGGACAGTGAACCAGACGCCGTCTTCACGATGTACAGCAAAATCCATCCTCCGATTACACTGTAAAACGACAGCACTAAAAAACATGCTGCTACGCCAACCCAACCTGTAAAAAACCAAGCGGTTCGCGGCGCTTCTTTTTTATATGCATCAATGGCGTTCGTCTGGTTCCGTCTTCCAAAAATAAATTCCCCCACTAAAAGCGGATAGCCTAAGAGGATGGTAAATAGCACAAAAACAAGAAAAAAGGCTCCTCCTCCGTTAGTCCCCGCTACATAAGGAAACTTCCAAATCGCCCCCAAGCCGATAGCCGAGCCGGCGGCTGCCATGACGAAACCGATTTTCGAAGCCCATTGGACTGGTTTTTCCTCAGACAATAAACGTCACTTCCTTTCCAGCCTATATTATCTCTTATTTTTGTCTTCATTTCTATAGATTCATTTGCCAAGAACAGAAAAGAGAGCGGTCTATATGACCGCTCTCTTTATCAAAAGGTTATTTATTGATTTAATTTTGAATGCTTTCTTGAATACAGGAAATAGATTACCATGCCGATTAACAGCCACACCAGGAAGCGGACAATCGTCACCCATCCCAGATTTAAAATCAAGAACAGGCAGAACAGAATCGCCAGGCCTGGGATTACGGGAACTCCCGGGCATTTAAAAGCTCTCGGAAGATCAGGCTGTTTCTTTCTCAAAACGATAACTGCCACAGAAATCAGGACAAATGCTGACAGCGTCCCGATGTTTACGAGTTTTGCAAGTTCATCCAGCGGAACAAGCGAGCCAAGAAGCGCCGACATCGTTCCGAAAAACCAAGTGGCCACATAAGGTGTTTTGTGCTTTGGATGCACCTTAGAAAGTGAGCCAGGCACAAGTCCGTCACGTGACATGGCAAACATGACACGTGTCTGGCCGTAAAGCATGACGAGCATAACGGTTGTCATTCCCAGCACGGCGCCAATATCAATGATGCCAGCTACCCAGTTTTGCCCTGCGCTTTGAAGGACGAGAGAAACCGGATGATCCACACCCGCAAACTGAGCAAACGGAATAACCCCTGTCATGATCGCTGATACAGTGACATATAAAATGGTGCAAACCAATAAAGAGAATATAATGCCTTTAGGCAAATCCTTCGCGGGATTTTTCGTCTCTTCCGCAGCAGAGGATACAGCGTCAAATCCAATAAAAGCAAAAAATACGAGTGCCGCTGCGTTGAATACGCCGCCAAAGCCCATCGGCATAAACGGCTGCCAATTGTGCGGCTTCACGTAAACGGCTGCAACCGCGATAAACAGCAGAACGACCAGCACCTTCAAGATAACCATGATGTTGTTGACTCTTTTTGATTCTTTAATGCCTAAGTAAAGCAAAAATGTGATCGCCATGACAATGACGAATGCAGGCAGATTAAAAATGGTAAAAGTGCCTTTGACCGCCCCCGGCGCCGCTGTTAAAGCAACAGGGAGATGAATTCCTATTCCTGATAAAAATGATTGGAAATAACCAGACCAGCCGACCGACACCGCACTTACCGCCAGCATGTACTCTAAAATTAAATCCCAACCGATAATAAAGGCCATAAGCTCTCCCAATGTCGCATAAGTGAATGTATACACAGATCCTGATACAGGCACACTTGAAGCAAATTCCGCATAAGACAGGGCAGCGAATAAACAAGCCAGCGCCGCCACAACAAATGAAATGGTCAGCCCGGGACCGGCCGTAACCGCCCCTGTTCCCGTCAATACAAAAATCCCTGTGCCAATGATGGCTCCGATTCCAAGCAATGTTAAATCAAATGCCCCTAATTCTCTTTTTAAAGATTTATCACCGCTCGCCGCAGCAAGTAAATCCTGAATACTTTTCTTCCTAAATACGCTCCCCTTCATTACGTTTCAACTCCTAGAAGATCATCTTCAATATATTTTATTTGAATTTTCTGAATTTATTAGTGACAATGATCATTTTTCTATTTTCTGCTCTATTTGCACTGGTCATTCATCATTCCTTTCTCCTACTCCTATTATATATATAAACACAAAAAAGAAAACAGAATTGTTAGAAAAAACGACATTTTTTTATTTTCGAATTTTTTCCGCACAAAAAAACCAGCTATTATGCTGGTTTTTCGTTGATTATGTGGAAATAAAACGTCCGCCATTCACATGAAGGGTCTGCCCTGTCATATAAGAAGACTCATCAGATGCCAGCAGAACATAAGCACCTGCATGCTCAACCGGCTGTCCAGGTCTTCCCATCGGGGTATCCACACCGTGCTGTTTCACTTTTTCCTCAGGGAATGTCGCCGGAATAAGCGGTGTCCAAATCGGACCGGGTGCCACTGCATTTACTCTAATGCCTTTATCTGCAAGCGACATCGCCATAGACCGTGTAAAAGCGACAATCGAACCTTTTGTACTGGAGTAATCAATTAATGTCGTATTCCCCTCATAAGCGGTAATAGATGTTGTATTAATAATGGCGCTTCCCTCCTTCAAGTGAGGCAAAGCTTTCTTTGTCATATGAAACATGGAAAAAAAGTTTGTGCGAAATGTTTTTTCCAACTGTTCTGTTGAAATATCGAGAATGCTGTTTTGCGGATGCTGTTCAGCAGCATTATTTACTAAGATATCAAGTTTGCCAAAATGGTCCACTGTTTGCTGTACAGCTTGTTCACAATGGTTCTCGTCACCGACATCTCCAGGTAGCAGCAGGCAGCGGACATTTTCCTGTTCGATCCGTTTACGCGTTTCCTCAGCGTCCGAATGCTCATCTAAGTAAAGAATGGCGATATCGGCGCCTTCTTTAGCAAACGCAATAGCAGCTGCTTTCCCTATTCCGCTGTCGCCCCCAGTAATGATCGCGACTTTTCCTTTCAGCTTGCCGCTTCCTTGATAATCCTCATCCTCTGACAAAGGCAGCGGGTTCATCTCTGACTCAATGCCCGGCTGTCTGTCCTGCTGCTGCGGTGCCTGTCCTTCTGTTTGTCTGTCCATTGGGTTCATATTCATCACTCCTAGACGTATGGTTATTACTGAACATTACCACGTCATAGAAGCGCCTAAACGGAAGAGTATGTTATGAAAGAACTTCTTCAGGAACGACGCCATTATATTTCGCTGAAGGACGGAAAATCATGTTGTTTTCTGCCTGTTCGAGCACATGGGCGCACCAGCCTACCATTCTGCTTGCTGAAAAAGTCGGTGTAAACAGTTCATCATCAAAATCAATTGCCTTCATGACAGCAGCCGCATAAAATTCAACATTTGTATACAGCTTGCGTCCAGGTTTATAGATTTCCAGCAAACGGATCGCTTCCGCCTCTACATGGAGCGCAAGATCAAGATCAGGGTCATTTCCGGCCACCTCTTCTGCTTTCTGCCGTAAAGCTTCCGCCCGCGGATCCTTCGTTTTGTACACTCTGTGCCCGAATCCCATTAAGCGCTCTCCTTTTTGGAGTTTTTCTGTCAGATACGCTTCAGCTTGTTCCTTTTCTCCAATGTCTTCAAGCATTTTTGTTACCGCAGAAGGAGCCCCTCCATGCAGCGGACCTTTCATCGTGCCGAGAGCAGCAGTAACGGCAGACACTAAGTCACTCTCTGTAGATAATGTGACACGTGCTGAAAAAGTGGATGCATTCATGCCGTGCTCCATAGCCAGAATCATATATGTTTCAAGCGCTTTCTTTTTTGCCTCTGAAGGCTGTTCACCTGTAAGCATATAATAGTAGTTTTCGACATGTCCGTACTGGGAAGATGGCGCAATGGCTTGTTCACCGCGCGTCCATCGTTTTCTGTACGCTATGATGGAAGGCGTGATCGCAATCAGCCGAATCGCTTCTTCTGTTTTTGGATGAAAGGCGTATACATTTTCTCCTAATGCAGAAACCACTGTTCTCAGCACCGACATATCGTCCATGTTGTTTGGAAGTGACTGAATCAAGCGCTCAATATGTTCCGGAAGATGACGTTCAGCAGCCAGTTTATCTTCAAATGCTTGCAATTCTTCAGATGACGGCAGTTTGCCAAATAAAATCAAATGGGCTGCTTCTTCAAAGCTGTGATTTAAGGCGATGTCTTTTGCATGATGGCCTCTATAAATCAGACGCCCTTTTTCGCCATCAATATGGCTGATAGCTGTTTCGACACATGTAATTCCTTTTAATCCGTAATGTATCATTTGTATTCCCCCTATCCTTTTCTGTTATTATAGTAAATATAATATTTAAAATATAATGAATATTTTTAAGGGTATTAATTAAAATTATTAATCAGAGGGAGAATAGAAATGGACTTCAAATGGCTTCACACCTTTGTGACCGCAGCGAAATATGAAAATTTCCGAAAAACAGCGGAAACACTTTTTTTATCCCAGCCGACTGTCACCGTACATATCAAGCAATTAGAAAAAGAAATCAGCTGTAAGCTGTTCGAACGAAAAGGCAGGCAGATCCAGCTGACTGATGAAGGCAGGGCTTATTTGCCTTATGCGCTCCGGCTTCTTGATGATTACGAAAACAGCATGACAGAGCTTCACAGAGTGAGACAAGGGTACTCTCAAACCTTAAAGCTCGCGGTTTCTCCGCTTATCGCTGATACTGTGCTCCCATCTGTCATGAAGCGGTACACAGCAATAAATACAGAAACAGAAATGGCAGTCACGATTTTCGAATCAGCAGAAATTTCCTCGCTGATTAAAGCGGGGGAAGCAGATATCGGATTGAGCTGTTTAAAGATACAGTCCTCCTCTTTAACCTGCCATTGTTTATATAAAGATCCTGTTGTCCTTGTGGCTCCGCCCGATGAGCATTTCATAAACGACAAAGAAATTGATGCCAAAGAGGTGCTGGAGCAATACCTGCTTTTGACCCACAATCATCCTGACTACTGGGACGACTTGCTCCGTCAAGTCAGAGTGACATTTCCATTTGTGAGAACAATGAAAGTCACCCAAACACATATAACGAAACGGTTTATTAAGGAAGGACTTGGCGTTTCATTTCTGCCCTTATCTACAGTAAAGCGTGAATTGGCAGAAAAACAGATGATCAGAATCCCTTATCAATCCGCACAGCTGCCCTATGCAGGCGCTTATGCAATCGCGCTTTACGAAAATAAAAAAGAAAAAAAGTTTTTGGATTTTCTTTCACATTTTCATTTTTAGGAACAACAAAAATAGATGTGCTCCTCTAAAAATAAAAAAACCCGTTCCAATGAACGGGTCCTTTATCATTTAGTATCTTTTCGCACCGAGGTAACGCGGCTTCCAGTAGCTGTTGTTCAGGCTGCTGATTTGTACGCCATCAGACCCTGCATGTACAAAGCTGTTGTTTCCGATATAAATTCCCATGTGAGAAGGACCGGATTTATATGTTGTGAAGAAGACAAAATCCCCGACAGACGGACTGGAAATGCTCTTCATAGAACTCCAGTATCCCGCGGTGCTTGTTCTGCCCACACTTGTTTGTTTATTCAGTACGTACCAGATAAATCCACTGCAGTCAAAGCCGGAAGTTGTCGTTCCGCCCCATTTGTATGGCGTCCCGATTAACGCTTTTGCATCAGAAGCAAGCTTGCTCACATTAAGCGATGTAGTTGAAGATGCTCTGCTGCTTGAAGATGATGAAGAGCTGGAAGAAACAAGCTTTGAATTTGTGCTTGTTCCTTTTACCTTCAGCACTTGGTTGACATAGATGACATCTGATTTTAAACCGTTTAAACTTTTTAATTTGCTAACTGTAGTTCCGTATTGTTTTGCGATTTTAGACAGACTGTCCCCGCGCTTCACTTTATAACTGGACGTTGAAGATGATGACACCTTTGATGAGCTTGAGCTGCTAGAGCTGATTGAACTTGTTGAGCCTTTCAGTTTCAGGACTTGTCCGATACGAATCAAGTCTGACTTTAGGCCGTTCATTTTTTTCAATTCACTGACTGACATGCCGTACTTTGCTGAAATTTTCCACAGGCTGTCTCCGCTCTTTACTTTGTATGTAGATGCAGATGAAGAACTGCTGCTTTTTGAACTAGCAGATTTACCGTTAATTGATAGAGTCTGTCCCGCATAAATGATATCTGACCGAAGTTTGTTCTCTGATTTAATCTTATTGATCGTAGTGTCATATTTTCTGGAAAGCTCCCACAACGTGTCGCCTTTTTTCACCTTAACGCTTTGTGCAGACGCTGCTCCTGCGAATAATGTCGATCCTAAAACAACTGCTGTAGTTGCTGTAATGATTTGCTTTTTCATATGTTCCTCCCCAAATATTATCTATCTATATATGTCTCTTTTTTTAAATTAATCTTATCGTTTTCTATTATAAGGATAGATTCCCAAGAGAAATAGTCTTGACTTCATGAGACAAATTTCTTAATTATTCGTTTATAAAAAAAGTTTTTAAGGGTATTAAATATTTCATTTTCATTTCAAAGGTGACAAAAAACGAGTGCTTTTGTCATGTTTCACGGGCGTTTTTCAACATAAAGGGAATTTTTCCGGGTCAACTTACTTATGGAAGAGGGAGTGGTAAGGAACATTCAAGAAAATGTGAGGTTACCTGCAGTTTTTTTATTTAAACAAACATATCATGCATGGGAAAAGAGGTAAAGATTTTTCCGATAAAATGAATGCTTTCCATCAAATAAGACAAGATAACGAAACAGCTTGTAATCATTTCTGTACAATACTTTTCTGAATGTTTACCTGATCAAAGCAGCATTTACCCTCATTATCCTAACGTCAGAAAGAGTATACAATTAAGGAGGCATGCAAAACATGAAGTCTAAGCTTCTGCCAATCGCCGCTGTTTCCGTCCTTACAGCTGGAATCTTTGCAGGAACCGGACTGCATCAAACCGAAACAGCAAGCGCAAAACCTCAAGATAAACCTGAGATCAGAAATGTGATTGTGATGATCGGTGACGGTATGGGAACTCCATACATAAACGCTTACCGTTCCTTAAAAAACAACGGGGAAACACCAAATAACCCGAAGCTGACTGAGTTTGATCCAAACCTGACAGGCATGATGATGACGCACCCGGATGACCCCGACTATAATATTACAGATTCAGCAGCTGCCGGAACAGCATTAGCGACAGGTGTTAAGACATACAACAGTGCAGTTGGCGTCGATAAAAACGGAAAAAAAGTAAAATCTGTACTCGAAGAAGCCAAGCAGCAAGGCAAGACAACAGGGCTTGTCGCAACGTCAGAAATTAACCACGCCACTCCAGCTGCATATGGAGCCCATAATAAATCCCGTAAAAACATGGACCAAATCGCCAACAGCTATATGGATGACAAAATAAAAGGCGAACAAAAAATAGACGTTTTGCTTGGCGGCGGAAGATCGTTTTTCAACCGCAAGGACAGAAATATAACAAAGGAATTCAAACAAGCCGGCTACAGCTATGTAACAACAAAACAAGCCTTGATGAAAAATAATGATCAGCGGGTGCTCGGGCTTTTCGCAGACAGAGGGCTTGCTAAAGCACTCGACCGTGACAGCAAAACCCCCTCCCTCAAAGACATGACAGTTTCAGCCATTAACCGCCTGAGCCAAAATAAAAAAGGATTTTTCTTAATGGTAGAGGGCAGCCAAATTGACTGGGCCGCCCATGACAATGATACAGTTGGAGCTATGAGCGAAATAAAAGATTTTGAACAGGCTTATAAAGCTGCGATTGATTTTGCGAAAAAAGATAAGCATACCCTTGTGATCGCAACTGCTGATCATACAACCGGAGGCTTTACGATTGGAGCAAACGGCGAAAAGAATTGGCACGCTGAACCGATTCTCGCTGCAAGAAAAACACCTGAATTTATGGCCGAAAAAATCAATGAAGGCACACCAGTTAAGGATGTACTCACTCGATATACCAAGCTGGCATTCACCTCAGAAGAAATCAAAAGAATTGAAGCCGCTGCACAGGCAGATAAAAGCAAAGGTGCCTACAAAGCCATCATCAAGATTTTGAACATACGATCTAACAGCGGCTGGACGAGTACCGATCATACCGGCGAACAAGTGCCGTTTTACGCGTACGGGCCCGGAAAAGAGAAATTCCGCGGACTCATAAACAATACTGATCAGGCAACCATCATATTTAACGTTTTGAAAACAGGACAATAAAGAGGATGCATCACGCTGCATCCTCTTTTTTTATACATATCGGCGGTGAACACCTTTTCCGTCGTACGAAAATATGACTTCCTTATCCTCAAGCATAGACTCAATGTGCACACTTCTTCCCCAAAGCTGAAATAAATAAGGAAGCACTTTCTCTAAATACTTCCAATCCAGCTCAATGCCTTCAAACCAATGCTTAATATAAAGCTCGTTATTTTTCATATAATCGCCGTCATTTACCGTCAAATATGGAAAACCGCCGTTGACGCGCATGCTAACGAGCTGCTCACGCACCGATTTCCATTCTTTATCGACAATTTTATAATCTCTGCCCTGCTTTTGAAACAAATAAAGATCCTCACGCATGACCAAGTCTTTTGTTAAATAATTGCGGATGAACGAAATATCAGATTCAATTTCCCTGACCTCAAACATCTTCTCTCGGCCTGAGTCAGGCTGCACACCCATTTTTTTCATGTTTTCCGTCGGTTTATTGTACCGCTCCTCAATGTCTTCAAATATTTTCAGCCCTAAATAATATGGATTGATGCCTGTTTTGGACGGCTGGACAACACCTGCATTCAGCTTGGCAAACTCTATCGCTTCATCAGAGGTTAAATCAAGCTCACGTATAATTCGCTGATGCCAATAGGAAGCCCAGCCTTCATTCATTATCTTTGTTTCCAGCTGAGGCCAGAAATAAAGCATCTCTTCTCTCATCATTGTTAAAATATCACGCTGCCACGGCTCCAGCTCCCGAGAGTGCTCTTCGATAAAAAGCAGGATATCTTTTTCCGGACGCGGCGGGAAGTGTTTTTTTGTTTTTTTCCTTTGTTTTTCCTGTTTGTTTTCACCCAAAAACCATAGATCATCGTACGGCGTCGCTGCCTCTTCCACCTCTTCCTCCTCATCATCCACACTCCATTGGAGCTTCGGACGGACCAAAGACGGATCAATATGCTCCTGAATCGAAAGGATCGCGTCTAAAAAAGCTTCTACTTCCTTTATTCCGTGAACCTGTTCATAATGTTTAATTCGCTCGGCGGTTGCCGCCATGCTTTCCACCATATCACGCTTCGTATTTTGGAATCGGCAGTTGTTTTTAAAGAAATCACAATGGGCGAGAACGTGGGCGACAATCAATTTATTTTGGATCAATGAGTTGCTGTCCAGCAAAAACGCGTAGCATGGGTCTGAATTAATAACCAGTTCATAAATTTTGCTTAATCCAAGATCATAATGCAGCTTCATTTTATGAAACTGCTTGCCGAAGCTCCAGTGGCTGAATCTTGTCGGCATCCCGTACGCGCCAAATGTATAAACAATTTCAGCCGGGCAGATCTCATATCTCATCGGGTAGAAATCAAGGCCGAATCCTTTTGCAATTTCGGTAATTTCCTCAATTGCCCGCTGTAATCCTTTTTTCTCCTCCGCGTTCAACCGAATCCCCCCTACTTGGACTTATCTATAATATATGAGCCCGCCTGACAAAAGATGATATCCTCAGCCGCCCGGCACATTCAGATGTTTGCTGATTGTGTCAGTGGGTAAACAGAGAGCATATTACGAAAAAAAGGAGCGATACCAATTGAATGCAGCAGACATGTTTTCTTCTTATCTCAGTAGACTACCAAACCTAGTCATTGCTTTACTCGTCTTATTAATCGGATGGGCTATCGCTAAAATGATTGAAAAAGCAGTGTACAAAGGGCTCAAAAAAACAAAATTTGACGATAAAATTTTTGCTGGGAAAAAGCCATCACGCTATTCCTCGGAAAAAGTCATCAGCAAGGTTGTTTATCTTATCGCTTTGATTATCGTCTTTATTTTATTCTTTAACATTTTGCATTTGACAACAGTGGCATCACCGTTTGTCAGCATGCTTTCCGCAATAGCATCGGCGATCCCGAGCGTGCTGAAAGCCGGACTCATACTGCTGTTAGGATGGGCTGTAGCTTCTGTATTGAGTTTCCTTGTCAAAAAATTCGGGATGAAGCTGAACACAAGCGACAAGCTGCGCAAGTGGAATTTGGTGTCTGAAGGAAAAGATATTCATCAGGCAGTCAATGCCGCTTCCCAGATTGTCTTTTATCTCGTGCTGCTTGTTTTCCTGCCAGGGGTCTTATCTTCGTTAAGAATCAGCGGTATTTCAGGTCCGTTTACAAATATGATGGAAAGTGTACTCGCTTTTCTGCCGAAACTATTTGCCGCTGCGCTTATCGTTTTAATCGGCTGGCTTGTTGCCCGTCTTGTACGTGATATCATTACGAATTTCCTTGCAAGCATCGGCACAGAAAGATTCGCCGCACGTATGGGTTTAACTGTTTACTTAAAGGATACAAGTCTTTCCGCAGTTATCGGAACGATCGCTTACGTGCTGATTTTAATACCGGTCGTCATTTCAGCGCTTGACCAGCTGGATGTCGCCGGCATTTCAAAACCAGCAGTCTCTATGCTGAATACCATTTTAAATATGCTTCCGAACATCATCATTGCCATCGTGCTTGTTTTAGCAGGCATATGGGTCGGAAAATGGGTGAGCACCATGGTTTCCGGACTGCTCCATCGCGCAGGCTTTGATTCTATGTTAGGCAAAATGGGCATGGAAACAGGAACACCTGCCAAGCTGTCCCTGTCTCAAGTTGTGGGCATGATTGCGAAAATCATTGTCATTCTCTTGTTTACAGCCGAGGCGCTGCAAATTGTTCAGCTGCACTTCCTCGTAGAAATTGCGACTGGCATCATCGCGTATCTGCCGAATGTCCTTGTCGCTGTATTTATTCTCGGCATTGGCCTTTACGCGGGTGAATTAGTGAGAAAGGTGCTTTCAAGTATTATCAAAGGCCGGGAATTCAAATCTTTAGCGGCGATTGCTAAATATACAATTATCGCACTTGCTTTCTTTATGGCCTTGGATCAGCTTGGCGTTGCTGCGACAATCGTTAACTCCGCGTTCATCATTGTCCTTAGCGGCTTCGCACTCGCTTTCGGTTTATCCTTTGGCCTTGGCGGAAAGGATTTTGCATCACGTTATCTGTCTTCATTTGAACGCAAAATGCAAAACACTGAAATAGATAAGGACCGCAAAAACCAAAATCCGCCGAATAATATGTAATCAAAAAACGTGCACCCTTCTGGGCGCACGTTTTTTATGGAAAATTCCTTTTTTTTCATTTTTCAATCAAATTATGATAAGATATAGAAAATGTCTTATTACGAGGTTTAATAATGAGGTTAACAAATTATACGGATTATTCATTAAGAGTTTTGATTTTTCTGGCTGCAAAACGTCCTGGAGAACTTTCAAATATAAAACAAATTGCCGAAACGTATTCTATTTCAAAAAATCATCTCATGAAAGTGATATACAGGCTCGGCCAGCTCGGCTACGTAGAAACGATACGCGGACGAGGCGGCGGTATACGCTTAGGCATGGCCCCTGAAGACATCAATATCGGTGCGGTTGTCAGAAAAACAGAGGACGATTTTAATATTGTGGAATGTTTTGATGCGAACAAAAATCTCTGCGTAATTTCTCCGGTATGCGGCTTAAAACATGTGCTTAATGAAGCCCTTATGGCCTATCTTGCAGTTTTAGACAATTACACACTGCGTGACCTTGTCAAAAACAAAGAAGACATCATGAAGCTTTTAAGAATGAAGGAATAGATAAGATTCCTTCTTTTTCTATGCCTTCTCCCCCCTTTTTGTTACGATAATATGGATAATATAGCTGTTTTTCAAAAAAAAGCAAAACGATGGGACAAACCTGCCGATATAAAATAGAAACAGCGTATTCTAAATCATTGGGGAAAAGGAGAGCTCAGATGAAAAAGAAATTAGCAGCAGGGCTGACAGCATCTGCGATTGTCGGTACAACTTTAGCAGTGACACCAGCTGAAGCAGCAACGATTAAGGTAAAAAGCGGCGATACTTTATGGAGACTGGCTCAAAACTATAACACAAGTGTGTCGGCTCTCACATCTGCCAACCATCTTTCAACTACAGTTCTATCGGTCGGCCAGACGCTTACGATTCCGGGCAGCAATTCCAGCACTTCATCTGCTTCAAACTCAGCATCTAAGAAGAGTGGAAGTTCTGTTTACACAGTGAAAAGCGGCGATTCCCTTTGGCTGATCGCAACTGAGTTTAAAATGACGGTTCAGGAACTTAAAAAACTAAACGGACTAAGCGGCGACATGATTCGTGCAGGGCAGAAATTAAAGGTATCTGGTACAGTTTCCTCAAAAACTAGCTCTAGCCCTAGTTCCAGTAAAAAAAGCAGTTCTAATAAGAGCTCAAGTTCTTCATCTTCTGCAGGAACTTATAAGGTGCAGCTTGGAGATTCTCTTTGGAAAATTGCTAACAAGGTCAGTATGTCTGTCGCTGAATTGAAGGTTTTGAACAACTTAAAGTCAGACACCATTTATGTGAACCAAGTGTTAAAAACAAAATCATCTGGTTCTAATACGTCTTCCAAAGACACTTCATCTCATTCGGACAAACCTTCAGCAACAACGACATACAAGGTGAAAAGCGGAGACTCTCTTTGGAAAATTGCAAACAACTATAACCTGACCGTACAGCAAATCCGAAACAGCAACCATTTGAAATCAGATATGCTGTACGTTGGACAAGTATTAAAGCTGACAGGAAAAGCAGCTTCAGGCATTTCTCCAACTCCAACGTCGTCTTCGTCAAATGCAGGCTCCAACACGGCGACGACTACATATACGGTGAAAAGCGGCGATTCCTTGTGGGTAATTGCGCAAAAGTACAATATGACAGCTCAGCAAATTCGGGAGAAAAACCAATTAAAAACGGATGTCTTGCAAATTGGCCAAAAGCTGACCATTACCGGAAAAGCTTCTTCGGGCTCTACTTCATCCAATTCTTCAAGCACATCCAGCTCAGTTAGCGCGAAAATCAACCTAATGATCGCAGCCGCTAAAGAGCAGCTTGGGGTTCCGTATCGCTGGGGAGGCACAACACCGAACGGCTTTGACTGCAGCGGTTTTATGTACTACGCTCTGAATAAAGTCACATCTGTATCAAGGTTAACGGCAGCCGGGTATTGGAACACAATGAAACCTGTCAGCCAGCCTGCTGTCGGAGATTTCGTTTTCTTTACAACATATAAAGACGGCCCTTCCCACGTCGGAATTTATCTTGGAAACGGGGAATTTATTAATGCCAATGATTCCGGAGTTGTTATTTCCAATATGAACAACTCTTACTGGAAACAGCGTTATCTCGGTGCAAAACGATTTTTCTAAAAACAGAAACTGTATGGCCTTAACGGCTGTGCAGTTTTTTTAATTAGAGCCTAAAAATGTTGATGCTGATCATATGCTTTGTCACCGGATGAAAATAGACTTCAGCCCGAACAGAAAAGGTAGCATCTTTCTGTTTGACCGTCACCCGAAAGACATCTTTCGTTTGCTCATCATTTACCTCGGTCCGCCCCATATAAGCGTAATCAGAAAATGAAGCGCCTTTATATTCATCTTGAATTGTGTCCCAGGCGAGCTGTTCCCACTTTTGTACAAACTCGTTTGTGTCCGCTGAATGCCCTTTTGCAGCCAATGATACGATGACCAATCCGCAGAAAAGGAGCGAAATGGTATACGGCAGAGATTTCATATTTTCAGTCTCCTGTACACAGATTCTGTTCTCTCATAGGTTTTCCAAAAGTGACCGCTTCATTCAGTTAATTTTGATTTTATGTCTCCCTCATATTGCTATCGCTGTTGTGCCGCAGACGCCAAGTTTTGCCCCGTCAATAACATGGAATGCGGCATAAACTAATCATGAACTTCTCACACAAGAAAGGAGAAGCGTCGCATGGACTATGCCGATTACGATAAAGCACTGTATTATACTCATCGTTCTCAGTGGGACAATTTGCTAATTTTAATGGTGCGTACAGAGGATGATTTGTTATCAAAGCGAATTGAACATTTTTTGCATGCGTATCATTTTGAACAGGATTACACCGTTCTTGAAAAGATGCTGTATTCCCTTCTCCGTTATATTGATCATGCTACAGAGCTGACATACGAAGATCAATTAGCCCTGCTCACATAAATAAATCCCGGCGTTCAGACGCCGGGATTTCCTGTGTTAATTGTATCTGTGTCAATACTATAGGGCATAATAGCAAAGAAAAAACGAAGCCCTTTTCTGACAATATGGTGGTCATCTGCGGTTACAATTTTTATCTTTAGAAAAAGCCGGATCAATGATCCAGCTTATCCTCGGATTAATTTCTTGTGGCCTCTACAATGTCATCTACCGTCTTCATCACATCGTCAGCAAGCGAAGCAAGTCGTTTTTCACTGTCTTCTAATGAGGTTCCTTTTACAGCAAAATAGAATTTGACCTTCGGCTCAGTTCCGGAAGGGCGAAGGCAGAACCAAGACCCGTCTTCAAGGAAGTATTTCAGCACATTTGATTTTGGCAAGTCGATTGCTTCTTCTTTGTTTTCCTTGAGAAGTGTCCGTTTGCTTACAGCGTAATCTTCAGCTGTCACAACCTGTTTGCCGGCCATTTTTTGCGGCGGATTTTGTCTGAAGGAAGCAAGAATTGCTTCAATTTGCTCTGCTCCCTGCTTGCCTTTCAGCGTCAAAGATTTCAGTCCTTCACGATAAAAGCCGTATTCCTTAAAGAGATTGATGAGCGCTTCGTACAATGATATTCCCTGCTTTTTATAGAACGCGCAAACCTCTACTGCCAAAAGTGCCGCCTGAATGGCATCCTTGTCGCGGGCAAAATCCCCGATTAAGTAACCGTAGCTTTCTTCATAACCGAATTGGAAAGTATATTGGCCTGATGCCTCATATTCCTTAATCTTTTCGCCGATAAACTTAAAGCCTGTCAGCGTATCAATCGTATCGAGGCCGAATGAAGAAGCGACCGCACGCCCGATTTCGCTTGTGACAATTGTTTTGAGAACAACGCCGTTTTCAGGCAGGATGCCTTGTTTTTTCTTTTCAGAAAGCAAGTAATGAAGCAGCAGCGCACCGGTTTGGTTTCCTGTCAGCACTGTATATTTGCCTTGATCGTTTTTCACCGCGATGCCGAGGCGGTCAGCATCAGGATCTGTTGCGATGAGAATATCTGCATTCTGCTCTTCTCCAAGCTTAATGGCATATTCGAATGCCGCATGCTCTTCCGGGTTTGGAGAGGTAACGGTAGAGAAGTCTGGATCTGGCAATTCCTGTTCTTTGACAACCGTTACTTTTTTGTAGCCAAGTGCTTCCAGGCCGCGTCTAACCGGCTTATTCGCAGTTCCATGCAGCGGCGTGAACACAACATTCACATCTACTTCTTTCGACAATTCAGGGTGAACGGAAATAGACGTCAGTTTTTCTGTATAGACTTTATCAATGTCTTCACCGATGATCTTGATTAAGCCTTTTTCTTTTAACGCTTTTTCATCGTCGACTGTGATCGTCAGCTCATTTTCAATCGCGTTTACCTGATTAATGACGATGTCAGCTTCCTTTGGAGGCAGCTGGCCGCCGTCATCTCCGTATACTTTGTAGCCGTTATATTCAGGCGGGTTATGGCTTGCCGTCACCACAATTCCCCCGTAAGCGTTCAGCTGTCTGACAGCGAATGACAGCTCCGGCGTCGGCCGAAGCTCATCAAACACATAAGTTTGAATGCCTTGGGTCGCGAGTGTTTTTGCCGCTTCCATCGCGAACTCCGGCGATTTATGGCGGGAATCATAAGCAATGACAACGCCCCGTTTTTTCGCTTCCTCACCTTGCTGCGCGATATATGCCGCAAACCCGGCTGATGCTTTTCGCACCGTGTAAATATTCATTCGATTCGTCCCGGCTCCGATTTCTCCGCGCATTCCGCCGGTGCCGAATTCAAGATTTTTATAGAAGCAGTCCTCAAGAGCCTGTTCATTCCCCTCCAATTCAGTGAGGCGCTCTTTTAATTCCGGATCTAAATGATCTGTCTGTTTCCATTGTTCATAGCTCTTTCTCCAAGTCATGTTCGTCCTCCTATGTATCAGCTTATGCCATTATTTTATATGAAGCGGGTGTCTCTGTCACCTGAGAACCTAAGCTCTGGCGCTTTCGGCATGTAAAGAGAAATAACGGGCTGAAAGACAGCCCGCTATGATTTATTGTTCGAGCGGTACAACCGCATCGTGTAAAAGCTTGTTGAGGTTTTCTGTATGTTTATTTTTCGTCTGCTCATCCCATTGGAATCGCTCGCTCATAAAATCAATAACGGCATCTTTATATGTTTTTACCCAATTGATATCAAAAAATAAACGTCCCGTTCTGCGAACAAAGAAATCAGCAGGTGTCGCGGCCAACTCTTCTTCTATACTGTATTCTGCCTCAGCAAGAATATGAACTGGCAGGCTGCGTTTTGCTGCCTCGTCCTTCAGCGCTTCCACGCGATTAAAGACGCGCTCGACATTGGAGCCGTATCTGATCGCCAGCTGTTTTGCATCTTTTTCTGGTAAGCCTGCTGCAATCCCCTCTTTTGTTTTTGCTGTCACGAAGGACGTAAGATTTTTTGACCCGCCGACGTGCCCGCCTGAGATTGGCATGTCTTTCGTTTTACATGGACCGAAATCCTTTTCGCCTTCTTCTTTTAAGCGATCACGCACAAGATCGACGATGTGCTCCGCCATTTTTCTGTATCCGGTCAATTTCCCGCCGGCGATGGTGATCAAGCCTGAGTCAGATGTCCAAATTTCGTCTTTCCGTGAAATTTCAGAAGGGTCTTTGCCTTCTTCATGAATCAGCGGGCGCAGGCCAGCCCAGCTGGATTCGATATCATTTGCAGTGATATTCAGTTCTGGGAACATGAAATGAATTGAATTGACGACGTAGTCACGATCCTCAGTTGTCATTCGAGGATGCTCCAGCGCTTCTTTGTAAACAGTGTCTGTTGTCCCTACGTATGTTTTACCTTCACGAGGAATCGCAAATACCATCCGGCCGTCTGGTGTATCAAAATATACAGCCTGTTTCAGCGGAAAGACAGACTGGTCAAATACAAGGTGAATGCCTTTTGTATGCTGCAAATGCTTTCCGTTTTTCGAATGGTCTTTTTCTCTGAGCTGATCGACCCAAGGGCCTGTCGCATTGACAATTTTTTTCGCATACACTTTATATTCTTTCTTTGTCAGCATATCTTCAATTAATACGCCGACTGCTTTGCCTTTTTCGTAAAGGAGCTCTTTCACTTTGGAATAATTCACAGGTTCTGCCCCGAATTTGACTGCTTCCTTCATGACTTCGATTGTCAGTCTTGCATCGTCAGTGCGGTATTCCACATAGTACCCGCCGCCTTTTAAGCCGTCTTTTTTTACTAATGGCTCTTTTTGCAGTGTTTCTTTTGCTGAAAGCATGCTTCTTCGTTCTGATTTTTTTACACCTGCTAAGAAATCATACACCCTTAAACCGATAGAGGTTGAGAATGAGCCGAATGTGCCGCCTTTATGAAACGGAAGGAGCATCCATTCCGGCGTCGTGACGTGCGGGCCGTTTTCATAAACGATCGCCCGTTCTTTCCCTACTTCAGCGACCATTTTCACTTCAAATTGTTTTAAATAACGCAAGCCGCCATGAACCAGTTTTGTTGATCGGCTTGATGTTCCCGCCGCGAAATCCTGCATTTCGCTAAGCGCGACCGTCATTCCCCTTGATGCCGCGTCAAGAGCTGTTCCCGCTCCTGTAATTCCTCCGCCGATAATAAATAGATCATATGTTTTTTTCGTCATGTCTGTCAGCATGCGATCTCTTTCAAGACTTGAAAATTGATGTTTCATTATGGCTCCTCCTTGTTGTCACGGTGTGTAAATAGAAAAAGAGACCACAACAGCCAAAGTGCATATTTACACTTTGGTGCTGTGGTCTCTCCTCGTCTCAGGACCGTTCTTATTAACCTGTCATTAGTATATCATACTCTCAGTCTACTTAAAAGCCATAGCTGCTTTTACGGCCTTTTGCCAGCCTGTATACAGCTCATTTCGTTTGTCTTCTTCTAGTTTAGGTTCAAACCGTTTATCCAGCTTCCACTGGTTCGCGATTTCAGAACGGTCCTTCCAAAATCCCACAGCAATCCCTGCCAAATAGGCCGCGCCAAGCGCAGTTGTTTCATTAATTTCCGGACGCTCCACAGGCACATTCAGGACATCTCCTTGGAACTGCATCAGGAAATTATTTTTCACAGCCCCTCCGTCAACACGAAGGGTCTTTAACGATATGTTTGAATCTGCTTCCATCGCGTCAAGCACATCTTTTGTCTGGTAAGCCAATGACTCTAACGTTGCACGAATAAAGTGCTCTTTTGTTGTGCCTCTTGTCAGGCCGAAAACCGAACCGCGCACATCGCTGTCCCAGTAAGGCGTTCCTAAGCCGACAAATGCGGGAACAACATATACGCCATCAGTTGAATCCACTTTCTCCGCATAAGATTCGCTTAGCGAGGAATCCTGAAACATTCTCAATCCGTCTCTAAGCCATTGAATAGCGGAGCCTGCGACGAAAATACTTCCTTCTAAAGCATATTCAACTTTTCCGTCAATGCCCCAGGCGATTGTTGTCAAAAGCCCGCGTTCGGACTTAATTGCTTTTTCCCCGGTATTCATTAGCATGAAACATCCGGTACCGTACGTATTTTTTCCCATGCCTTCTTCAAAACACGCCTGGCCGAACAATGCGGACTGCTGGTCGCCTGCCGCTCCCGCAATCGGGATGTTTTTTCCGAAGAAGTGATAATCGACCGTTTCCGCATACATATGGGAAGATGGCTTCACCTCAGGCAGCATGGATTTCGGTATGTCCAGAATGTCTAGCAGCTCATCATCCCATTTTAAATCGTAAATATTAAACATCAGCGTTCTGGAGGCGTTGGAATAATCCGTCACATGGGCTTTTCCGCCTGACATTTTCCAAATGAGCCATGTATCAATCGTTCCAAACAACAGCTCGCCTCTTTCCGCTTTTTCTCTCGCGCCTTCCACATTGTCTAAAATCCATTTTACCTTCGTGCCGGAGAAATACGGATCGATTAAAAGCCCCGTTTTTTCTCTGAACACATCTTGATATCCTTTTTCACGAAGCTCCTCACAAACACCGGACGTCTGTCTTGACTGCCAAACGATCGCATGATAGACAGGCTTTCCTGTATCCTTGTCCCACACGACTGCCGTCTCGCGCTGATTCGTGATACCGATGCCGGCAATTTGAGAAGCGCTGATTCCCGATTCAGAAATGACTGATGCGATAACAGCAAGGATCGATCCCCAAATTTCATTCGCATTATGTTCAACCCAACCTGGGTGCGGGAAGTATTGTGTAAATTCCTTTTGAGCAGAGTGAACGATTTTGCCTTCTTTATTAAACAGAATCGCTCTCGAACTTGTCGTTCCCTGATCTAAGGATAAAATGTATGTTTCCATAAGATGTCTCCCCTTTGATTACATATATTTTGAATTTGATAATGTTTTAGCTGAATGTGATCTCGAATAAACATAGAGTCCTAACAATACCACAACCAATATAACGCTTACAATCCAGAAACTGCTTGTAATGTGCCCTTTAAATGCAGCGTTATAAAATACGCCGCCAAACGAGCCGCCTAAAATGGGGCCCGCCACTGGCACCCATGCGTAGTTCCAGTTTGATGATCCCTTTCCCGGTATCGGAAGAAAAGCATGGGCAATCCGCGGACCTAAATCACGAGCCGGATTAATCGCATAGCCGGTGGTGCCTCCAAGAGAGATACCGATCGCCACGATAAGAAAACCAACGATTAAAGGGTTAAGCCCTTCTGTAAATTGATTTGCCCCAATGGCCAAGATGCCCAGCACAAGAACAAATGTCCCGATCACTTCACTTAAAACATTTGCGAAAGTATGCGGAATGCTGGGACCTGTTGAGAAAACACCCAGTTTGGCAGCGGGATCATCCGTTGACTTCCAATGCGGCAGGTAATGCAGATAGATTATCACCGCACCTATAATCGCGCCGATCATTTGCGCCGCAATATAAACCGGAACCTCTTGCCACGGAAAATCCCCCACAAATGCAAGCGCTATCGTTAGCGCTGGATTCAAATGAGCTCCGCTGATCCCGCCAACCGCATAAGCCGCCATGGCAACACCCAATCCCCATCCAAATACGATAACAATCCAGCCGGACTGGAACGAAAGCGATTTCTTTAAATTGACACCCGCACAAACACCTGCCCCAAAAATGATAAGCAGCATCGTACCGATGACTTCCCCCCAAAATGCTGTCATAGCACATTCCCCCTAAAGTCACGATAAAAAAAGTATGATAGAGAAAAAGAGTATAAAAAAACCACAACAAATGCTTTACGGGTGTGTAGACATTTACCGTAAAGAGCTGCTGTGGTCTCCGAGTTCTCCATCACAATGTATTAACCTAGTGCAATTGTATCAGTGTATGAAAGCGGTGTCAATCATCTTCTGTCAAAAAGTTTTCATATTTTTTCCATAATTTGGTGTTTGATGTAGTGACAGCAACAGCGCCCGCTTTCAAGGCTTGTTCGACATCCTCTTCCGTACGGATGAAACCGCCCGCAAAGATGGGAATCCCTGTTTTCTCTTTTATTTCTTGTATGAGTGACGGGACGATGCCGGGCAGCACTTCAATAAAGTCAGGCTTATGCTTGCCGACAAACTCCATACTTTTTTCCATCGCGCTTGTATCAAGCAGAAACAGACGCTGAATCGCATATACTTTCTTCTGCTTCGCTTTGGCAATGACGCTTGATCTTGTTGAAATAATCCCAGCAGGCTTGATGTCTTGGCAAATAAATTCCGCTCCGTATTCATCATGCTTAATCCCTTGAATGAGATCGACGTGCACCATCATGTTCTTTCCGTGCTTTTTTGCCTCCCTGATCACGCCTTTTAACTGGCCGAGGTGAATATCAAGAATAACGCCATAGGAAAATGAACTGTTCAAAAACTCATCAAATTGCTTCATATTGCGAATAGCAGGTAAAATTGGCTGGTTGTGAAAACTCATCGTGTGCTCCTTTAACAAATCACTTTTTATATGGAATCGACTGAACGCTATCTTCCACCGTTTTCATGATAATTGAATCAGACCTTATGATGTCTTGGTGATCTTTCCCTGCCTTCAATATAAAGCCATACAGGATGAGAGTCAATAAACCGCGCCAAGCAACGAATTGAAAAAATTCCGAAAGCAGAAAGCTATTCCGCGTGTGTAAAATCCCCGCCTGATTGTCAGGTGTAAGCAGGGAGGGCAAGCATCTGAGCAGACTTTCACGGGATGTGATGACGGAGATGTTTGGGCAGGACGCCTAAGGAGTGAGCGGATGTTCTTTTCGTCATTCGTGAGCACCGACGCATAGGGCTGACAACGAATGCGAAGGTTTGTCGACATGCAGAAACCCGCCTATATAGGCGGGTTTTGAGATTATTTTTTATATTGAATATGATAAATATCACGCCGTCTGTCTTTTAGCTGACGTACTGTACCGTTTTGGCGCTGTCTTCTGAGAATTTCCAGGTCAACATCGCCGATAACGACCATTTCGATATTTGGGTTTGTTTCACCGACAATGCCGTCTCTGGCAAACTCAAAATCAGATGGTGCAAAGATGCCTGACTGAGCGTATTGGATATCCATATTTTCCGTTTGCGGAAGGTTTCCAACCGTTCCCGAGATAACCGTATAAATTTGATTTTCAACCGCTCTTGCCTGTGAACAATATCTGACACGCAGATAGCCTTGGCGGTCTTCTGTACAAAATGGTGTAAAAATGATTTTTGCACCTTTATCCGCTGCAATCCGGGCAAGCTCAGGAAATTCAATATCATAACAGACTTGAATTGCGATTTTCCCGCAATCCGTATCAAACACGCGTACCTGGTCTCCGGCACTGATTCCCCACCATTTGCGTTCATTCGGCGTAATATGCAGTTTATATTGCTTCTCGATTGTTCCATCCCGTCTGAACAGGTATGCGATATTGTAAATCTTGCCTTCCTCTTCGACGAAATGAGATCCGCCAACAATGTTGACGTTATACTTCACAGCCAAATCAGTAAATAGGCTGATGTAATCTTCTGTATACTCGGTAATTCTCTGTATCGCCAAGCTCGGCGACCGCTCCTCAAGGAATGACATGAGCTGGGTTGTGAAAATTTCCGGAAATACCGCAAAGTCAGATCTTGCGTCAGAAGCGACATCAACATAGTATTCTACTTGATTTGCAAATTCCTCAAGGGAATAAATTCTCTTCATTTCATATTGAATCACACAAATTCTCACAGGGAACGCCGATTTATAATAGCGCTTTGTCTGCTTCGGAAGATAATCGACATTATTCCATTCCATCAGCGTTGCATATTTGATCGAAGCTGTATCATCCGGAAGATAATTCGGGTTAATCCTCATAAGAGTAAAGCCGTTCATTAATTGAAAAGAAAGGACCGGATCGTAAATTTGGTGGCGTGTCACCTGTTCAACATACGCTCGCGCAGTCATTTCCTCAGCATATTTATGATAGTTCGGAATTCGCCCGCCTATGATGATGCTTTTCAGATTTAAGCGTCTGGCCAAATCCTTTCTCGCCTCATATAAACGGTGGCCGATCTTCATTCGTCTGTATTTCGGATCCACCATGACCTCAATTCCGTACATATTTAAGCCATCCGGATTATGGTTGGTGATATATCCATCATCTGTAATGTCCTGCCACGTATGGCGATCATCATATTCATCAAAATTAATTAGGAGACTTGAGCACGAACCGATAATTTCACCTTCAAATTCTGCACAAAACTGCCCTTCGGGAAAATGCTCCAAATGGCTGATTAAATGCTCCCGCTTCCAGGGCTCCATTCCCGGAAAGCAGTCCTTTTGAAGATCGATAATCTTGTCGATGTCTTTTTCTTCGATATTGCGGATGACCATTTTCTTTTCAAAACGGGTCAAATCTAATTTCTCAGACAATCTACTCGCTCCTTTCTAGTGTTGTGTGTTCAGCTGATCAAGCAATAGGGCGAGCTCCATCTCTGCCATTGATTCAAGCCTGTGATCATACTTTTCAAACAGTAAGGCGCCCGTCACTTTATTCGGGACAATCACACACTTCATGCCTGCTCTTTTCGCAGCAATTGACCCATTCACAGAATCCTCAAATGCAAGACATTCCGATGGCGATATCCCAAGGTTTTTTGCCGCCAATAAATAAAGTTCAGGATTCGGCTTCACTTCTTCTACATCATCTGCCGTTTGGATGACCTCAAAATGATCAAACAGGCCGAGTTGCTTC
The DNA here is from genome assembly GCF_010093085.1 of Bacillus sp. SKDU12. Taxonomy (GTDB): domain Bacteria; phylum Bacillota; class Bacilli; order Bacillales; family Bacillaceae; genus Bacillus; species Bacillus mexicanus. Next base: position 249,517 of record NZ_MSRC01000006.1, read on the forward strand.
AAATGACCCGACACCCACTTATAATCGGAGCTCGAAGCAAGGCCCACTTTTAAACCTAAATCCTTTGCCGCATTCAAATACGCTTCAACACCAGGTCTTGCTTTTTCCTTTTCCATGCGTTTCGCAAAGCGTTCTCTTCTCAATGCTGTCAGTTCTTCATGGTTCAGCTTTTCGCCGATCTGCTCTTCTAAATATTCAAAAGGCCGGAAGCCCGCGGCTGTTCCGATCACTTTTCCCCAAACAGACATAGGAAGGGCTGAGCCATGCTCCTCAAATATTTCCTGAAGGACTTCATATTCGTGTGTTTCTGTATCTAGAATCAGTCCGTCAAAATCAAAAATTAACGCTTTAATCACTGCGTACAACTCCTTTAGTCCGAATTGGAACATATGTATACACTCACTATACCCCGAAACATGTCAGCTTTCAAAAAGGAAGGTTTATGTGAAGAAAGAGCCTGCACACCGCAAGCTCTTTCATATTAATGAATGTTTTGATGAGAAATGTTTGTCAGCGCTTCTCCCGCAGACTCGTTCGCCATCTGATTGACTGCCAGGTCTCCAAGCGCAACGATCCCGACTAGATTGTTTTGATCTACAATAGGAAGGCGGCGGATTTGGTGCTGGGCCATCAGCTGCGACGCGTCTTCCAGACTCATATGAGGATTTCCCGATACGAGCTCTGTTGACATCACTTCTGAAACGGGTGTCTGGCCATCTCGGCCTTGAGCTGTAGTTCTTAATGCAATGTCACGGTCGGTCAGCATTCCTTTTAAAACACCTTGCTCTACAACGGGAATCGCCCCGACGTTATGCTGTTTCATGAGAGAAGCCGCTTCTTGAATCGTTTGATTCGGAGAAACGGTTGCCACCTGCGTTGTCATTGTATTTCTTACTGAACTCATTATGAGCACCCCTTTCAAACATTAGTATGTGCAGACACGCACTGATTAAAAAGGAAGTTAGAGGAAAGGTTTTATGATATGATTTCTTTGATACAAAAAAAGAGCTTTTCTGAAAAGGAAAAGCTCCTGCTTCCTGGTTATATCAGCCTTCTATGACCAAAAAAGCTTTGTTCGTCTTCGTTTGAAAGTCTGAAAAAGCAAACGGAAAATAAATCCCAAAATCATTCAGCATCTTGCTGTTTTTTTCAAAAATCGCCTGACCACTCAAATCATCGTGCGGGGAAGGCTTTGTCAGGATAATATGTATCATCTGCAGACAAGCCATAATTTGAAATGCTTCTTTTAATGTTCCTTGGTAATAATGGTTATTTAAAGACAGAACGCCTTTCTTTTTAAAGCGCTGAATGTCCAGTTCGGAGAAATAGAGAGGAAATACATCATGGATCAGCTCCAATGACAGCTCCTTAATAAAGCTCTCCTGTTCTGCAGTTGCTGCGTTCACAATTCTCACGTCAATCACCTTTCTTGCCTTCGAATGTTCTAAGTCTTAATCAAGAATAGCACAGAAAAAAACATGAAAGCTAAGGTAAGTGTTTCCTATGCGAAACTGCAGCCTTCCGCTTGGAAAAGGAGCCATTTACATGAAACAAAAAGACAGAGGGCTTGAGCTCCTCATCAATGAGAAACAGGAAGGCCAATGGCTGTTTTCTGTACTGAAAACAGTACTTAAAGCCTCCAAACCCGTAATTCAAGACTGGATGTCCTATCATCAGATCAAGGTTAATCACGAAGCAGTCATAAATAATGTAATCGTAAAAAAAGGCGACCGCGTGTTCATTGATCTTCAGGAAAATGAAGAATCCTCCGTCGTCCCGGAGTATGGAGAGCTTGATGTTTTATTTGAGGACAATCATATGCTTATCGTTAATAAACCTGCGGGCATAGCGACACATCCGAATGAAGACGGCCAAACCGGCACACTGGCTAATTTAATCGCATACCATTATCAGGTGAATGGCGAAATATGCAAAGTGCGCCACGTGCATCGTCTTGACCAGGATACATCTGGCGCAATCGTTTTTGCCAAGCATCGTTTGGCACACGCCATCCTTGATCAGCAGTTAGAGAAAAAGACGCTGAAACGCACATATACCGCCATCGCTGAAGGAAAATTAAAGACAAAGAAAGGAACAATTGATTCACCGATTGGCAAAGACAGATCACATCCGACAAGACGCCGTGTTTCACTGGGCGGGCAAACAGCCGTCACTCATTATAGTGTGATTGCAAGCAATGCAAAAGAGCGGCTGTCGCTCGTGGAACTGGAGCTGGAAACCGGCAGAACACACCAAATTCGTGTTCATATGGCAAGCATCGGCCATCCGCTTACAGGAGATGTGCTTTACGGAGGCGGAAGCAAACTGCTCAACAGACAAGCGCTCCACGCCAAACAGGTACAAGCCCTTCACCCGATAACGGGCGAGCTGATTGTTGCCGAAGCTCCTTTCCCAGCTGATTTCGAAAATCTTCGCCATATATATTTTTCATAAAGAAAAGCCGCAGGACTTGACTGCGGCTTTTTAAATGATTCGTTTTCCATATATAATATAACGCTTCGGAGCATTTCCGACGTATGAAAACGGATAGCAGGTCGTCAGAATGAGCTCTTCCTTTTCATGCTGAAGTGTAATAATGGATGTATCATCCTTATCGACAATTTTTGTTTTTACAATTTCATACGTGAAAAGTCCATATGACAAAAGAATCCGAACCCGGTCTCCTTTTTCAAGCTCTCCTGTCTGGCGAAACACGGTATCGCGGTGGCCAGACAGCACAATTTGCCCGTTTTCATCAGGATAATAGCTGTCTTTATAATGCCCGACCCCTTTTTCTAGATCATCCGCAGCTGTGCCCTCGACGATAGGAAGCTCTGCATTGATTTTCGGTATTTCCAAAATACCGCTCGCTTTTCCATTTTCCGGCTTAAATGATGCTTTTTTCTTTGTCTCATCTGCGCTCTGGTTTGTACTAGAAGCTTTCACCGGTTTTGCAGCCGCCAGTTTGGCTTCTTTTAACGTCTGTTCGGTTTTTATATTCGTATCAATTAATATAAAGCCCCCATAAGCTGTGATCACAAGACCGGCTGCAATAACAACGAGTGGAATAACCTTTTTCATGTTTTGGAGGCGCTCCTTTTTCTTCTGGCATCTAGATAGGTTCCGGACAAAAGCAGCAGATGTATCCCGAAGCTGGCCAGACTTGCTTTTTGCAGTCAAGGCACTGGGCTGAGCTTGCCGACAGTTTCAGCATGTTTCATTACTCGGTATTTTACCTAATCTCAACAGCTGCCATCCAGTTTCTATTTTTCTTTGACCGCCAACACCATTTACTCGTTCACTTCATTCCCATTTTGATCGCTGACATATACGCCTTAATATCTTTTTTCTTCAGCCTCTCTGTAGACGCGGCCATTCTAGCAGCAGACTGTGTGGGAAATCCCCCTGATTAAACCATATATCCGGTGTCATATGACGGTAAGAAGGCGCTGTTAAAGGGTTTATTTTACAATCGAGCAGTTCGTCTTATCTGCTTGTAGCTTTTTGATAATCTCCGCTATTTAAGCTTCTCAGCAGTTCATCCGTACCCTCCTAGGCTTCTCAGACATCAAATCCGAGATCCTCATGATTACAACGACTTTATCTGTTTACCATTTCGACAGACAGCATACAATTCCTTTTAGTCTTCTGCATAAAACGCGGCAGACTAGCACAAAATACAGTCTGATTTGAAAAAAAGGAGGAATTCGGTTTGGATCAGCTCAATCACCAGCAGCAATCCCAACAAATGAACAAAGGCATCCCTGGCAAGCCGCATAAAAACCACGGCGGCCATGAAATGTTTGATATGCATGAGGTGCTTTCCGGAACACTAACTGTGCTTGATCAGTTTACGATGCTGAAACAATTTTGTAAGGATCAGGAATTGCTAAACATTCTTGATCGTCAGCACCAATTCATAACGTCTCAATATAACTTAACTGCAGAATGCTTCAAAACAGGAAGCGAACCTTCACAAAAAACAGCAACGTACATGATGAAGGAAGACAACCAGACTGTATATGGCATGCAGCCGTCACAGCCTAAAAAACCGGTTCAATCTTTGAATGAGATTGATGACAGCATCATCAGCCGACAAATGCTTTGTGCGGTAAAAGCACAGGCTTCGGCGTTGACGATGGCCTCTTTGGAAATGACAAACCCTGCCGTTAGACGCGTACTGTCAGCGCAGATTCAGCAGTATGTTGAAATGGCCTTTGAAATTTTCCTATACCAAAACAAGCACGGCTATTACCAAGTACCTCAGCTAGATGCGCAGGATATGGGACAACTGAGAAATGCATTTGCCCCAGCACAAGGGCAAATGCCTCCAACTCAAGGCGGTATGGGCCAGCAAGGACTGCATTAATAAAAAAAGGCATTGGGTAGATACTATCCAATGCCACACTGTTTTTTTCATATATTTTCTTAAAATCTTTTTCAAACTGATCCAGACTTTCATTTGTTGCCGATTGAAATCCTTTTTTAAAGTCCCCTTTTTTGGCTGTTTCTTCTATCATTTCTAAAATAATGTCTTTCCCGTATTTATCCGTTAGCTCATTGATCATATAAAAGCTTTGCAAATAGACATCAGTGTCATATTCGATTCTGGCTTTTTGCCAATCTTGATCTGTCTGTAAACGGTCAAAGGGCACGACAGAAAACGTGATCGCATCTATGAGCAATTCATAATTCCCCATCCACTCGCTTAACCCTTCATGAAACCATAATGGAAACTCATTAGGATCTGCTTTAAGTTCCTTCAATTTCTGGTGAAACGCATGGTGCGTGTATTCATGTATCAACAACCGCTGGTACAAATAAACCGCTATCTCGTCGCCTTCTAATAGTTTCATCTTCTCTTCAGGCAACAATCCAATCAACTGCTCCCGCTCAGAATAAAAACCGACAACATCCAGTAAACCTGAGTAACTTTCCATCTGTTTTTCATTAGAAAAAAAAATAATATCAATAGGCTTTTGGTTCGAATATCCAATCATAATCTGATTAATACTGACCGCATATTCAAGTGTATCTTTTGTTAATGGCAATAAAGACTTTTCCTTAGCTGTGTAATAAATATCTGCCTGTTTGAATGACTCTTTCTTCATGTGCTTCGTCACTTGTTCTTTTGTTATACCAGATGCTTGCCCTGGCAAGGACAGTATATACATCGTGCTTGATACGATGGCCGAGCTAACAGCAAGCATCACAAGGACTCCGCACAGGAATAGAGCGGATGCCGCACGCTTTCCTATGCCATCCCGCAAACGTCTCCCTCCCTGAGCCGGTCCGTCTTGTATCTTTTATTCTTACTCTATGCAACCTGCGTTTGCGGTGTGTCATTAACGCACAGAAAAAGCCGCACAAATGATGCGGCTTTTTTCATTTATTCTGCGTTAGGAAATACACGCTGTACTGTTTGTGTAAATTCATCAAATAATCCGGCGATCGGGTCACCATTTTGAATACGCTTTCCATAACCTTGCATACGCTCTACAAAATCAGGGTTTGCTGAAACGTACACATTATCAATGTTTTTGTCAGTAGATCTCACCTTTTTCGCTACTTTTTTCTTCAGATCGTTTTCTACTGCGCCTTTATTACCGTTTGTTAAGACCACTGCGACGTATGCTTGCTGTCCGGCTACAATGACATTGGCATGCTTTACTTCTTTTAAGTCAGTTACTTTATCAGCTGCTTTATCAGCAACCGCAAGTTTCCGATCGTTATCATGATTGTTATTGACATTATCATTCATATTATTGTCAACATTATCCCGGTTGTTTACATTGCGAAGATCATCATTGGCCGGATTTCGATAATTAACATTTCTTACATCATTATTATCACGTTTGCCCTCACCTTGGTCGCCCATACTGCAGCCAGTCATAAGCAATGGAATAAGAAGCACAGACGCAAAAGCTTGTTTTTTTCCAAACATGTGAATTCCTCCTTTATCACTTTACCTATAGGTTTTTCTAACTGGCTTTAATTATTCATGTAAATCTGAAGGAAATGCTTTCCCGGGAAATAGAACGGTTAATTTGTCTAATGAGGGGGAAAATATGAGTACACTGCAAAGGAGGGATCATGTTGTTCAACCAGCGAAAAGGAATCAGTCCCACAGCATTGATTATAGGATCAACCGTGCTTATTGCTGCTTTATCACCTCAGATCCGCCAAAAAATCAGCGGATTTGTCACAGGACAAATGAACAGACGGAATTCTGAAAATAACACGTTTGATGCTTCTAATGTAGGAAACATTGTCAAACAAGCATTTGGCGGCGGTGATAATCAGGACCGGTCGCATAATCAAAGCCAGCGGCAAAACGGCCGTCAGCACCAGCATGCCGGACAGCAGCAAACACAGCATCAGCATACACAGACACAATCAAGGCAAACTGAAACAGTCACGAAAAAAAGACAGCCGCATTACGCTGAACCCATTCCATTTGAACAAAACGCCATGAATGTCATGGACGACAACACTATGATGGAAATGCTCGAAGACTTAGAACCCGGCCGTTAAAACGTGATAATAATGATATTGAATTTTTCATAAAATCCTTCTTTCGTTTAATGAAAACGCTTGAAGGATTTTTTGATGATGTCACTCGATCCGAAGCATGAGTTCCCGCTCCTCAAACGCGAATGCAACTCTAAACTGCGTCACTTCTGGGCAACTTATTGCCATGATCGCCTTAATAGTTGAAAGAGTTTCCCACGCTTTTTGTAAAGGACATTTAGCTTGCGTTCAATTATGGACAATTCCATTGACTACACTAAAGGCGGCGCTTTCTATTACATAAGGAAAGCGCCTTTTCAAATTTCACTATAAGTTTATTTACACACTTTGGAAACATATTGACTATTCAGTTGAACTGTCTTATATTATTATTAAGTTGAACTATACAGCTGAACTGAAGATAGGGTGAGAATATGAAGCACAAACTATTACCGTTGTCTGAAACGATGCATTATATTTTATTAGCTCTGCGTGAACCACTTCATGGCTATGCGGTAATGCAAAAGATTGAAAAGATGAGTAACAGTACTGTTATTTTAGCAGCTGGTACATTGTACGGAGCGATTGAAAACTTGAATAAGCATGGTTGGATTGAACCTGTTGGAGAGTCAGGCCGAAGAAAAATTTATATGATAACTGCTGAAGGAAACGACGTTTTGGAAATGGAACGAAACAGGTTATTGCATATTTTATCCTTGTACGAAGGAAGTGAACCAAATGAAGATATTTAAAATGTTTTTTGATATTGAAAAAGAGGAGCAATGGCTGAACGAGCAATTACAAAAAGGCTATCGTTGTACAAATATTAGCGGATTAGGAATATACACTTTTGAAAAAACCGACAAGAGATATGTAATCCGACTGGATTATCAAGATTATTTATCTAAGAAAAAGCTGCTTGAATACAAAGGGATATATGAGGATTTCGGTTGGAGCTATATAAATGGGTTTTGGTTTAACGGAATACGGTATTGGCAAAAACAAAGTGATGATCAAAATGAAATCTTCTCGGATCGCCAATCAAAGTGTAATTATTATAAAAGATTAATGAATTATCCATTATCGTTTGGGGTACTGTGTTTAGCTGTTTCTTATAGACCTTACAAGGATTCGGGAATATATCATGAAGGTCTGTGGAGTATGAAAGGAGCGTTATTTTGGAAAGCTTTTATATTTGAAACTCCATTTGCCCTTTTAAAGCTCCTTCCCGCCCTTATGGCTATTTTGTTTGGCATCAGTTTCTATAAAGTTTATCGAAAGTATTCAATGTTAAAAGAAAAATAATAAGGATCATGTATCTACCATAGTTTCATTCCTAGGCGATCATAGCCGAAAACTGCTTCATGAATTTCTTGATCATGGGCAAGAGGGAATATTCCAGTCACTTTGGGTCAGTAGAATAAAAGCAAAAAAACAACCCATGAACCCTTCAATTACAGGGTTCATGGGTCTTTTATTGAAATGAACATCATAACGAGGCGAATGACACGCTGTTACGCCTCGTCAGCTTCGATCACTTTGGATTGGTCATGGAAAGTTCCTGTATCTATTTCCTTCGTAACCTTACTCGTAATGAGGCCAGATGTCATACTTCCGTTGACATTCAGTGCAGTCCGCCCCATGTCAATTAACGGTTCGATTGAGATTAATAAACCAGCAAGCGCTACAGGCATATTTAATGATGATAAAACAAGAAGCGCCGCAAATGTTGCTCCACCGCCAACGCCGGCAACACCGAAGGAGCTGATGGCAACGACTGCGATAACTGTGATGATAAATACCGGATCAAACGGATTTTGACCGATCGTCGGGGCAATCATCATCGCCAGCATCGCGGGATAAATGCCCGCACATCCATTTTGGCCGATTGAAAGGCCGAACGAACCGGCAAAGTTTGCGATTCCTTCCGGCACACCCAAACTTCTCTGTGTTTTAATATTCAGCGGCAAAGCACCTGCGCTTGACCGTGACGTAAATGCAAAGATAAGTACAGGCAGCGCCTTTTTCAAATAAACAATCGGGTTCAAGCCGCTGAGCGTCAGCAGCAGCAAATGAATGATAAACATTGTGATCAGCGCGGCATACGAAGCAACCACAAACATTCCTAATTTTAGGATGCTGTCAATGTCACTCGTCGCGATTGTTTTTGTCATTATGGCCAGCACCCCATATGGCGTCAATCTTAAAATGAGAGTGACAACACGCATGACAATGGCATAAACGGCATCAACCATTTTTTTAAATGTCTCTGCATGCTCCGGCTGTTTATTCCTTACCCCGAGGAATGCCATTCCAAGGAAAGCGGCAAAAATAACGACTGCAATCGTTGAAGTCGGCCTAGCACCTGTAAAATCTAAAAATGGGTTTCCCGGCAGCAGTTCAACAATCTGCTGCGGCAGCGTTTTTGCTGTCATATCTGTCGATTTCTGCTGCAGTTCCTGTCCCCGCGAAAGCTCTGTGTTCCCTTGGTCAACCTGAATCGCCTGCAGGTCAAAGGAAAGTGCGGATGCAATACCCACAGCTGCCGCTACAGCTGTTGTCGCTATTAAAATTCCGATAATTAAACCGCTGATTTTCCCGAGATTTTTTGTCAGCTTCAGCTTTGTAAATGCGCCAAGAATGGAAATAAAGACGAGCGGCATAACAACCATTTGAAGCAATTTGACATATCCGCCCCCGGCAATATTAAACCAGTCAGCCGTTTGAGTAACTATATTTGAAGTCGGGCCATAAATCAGCTGAAGCGCAAATCCGAATACAATCCCCAGCCCCAGTGCAGTAAATACACGTTTAGAGAAGGAAACATGTTTTTTCTGCATAACAAAAAGCCCTAAGATAAGTAAAAATAAAATAAATACATGTAAAACAACTAATAAAGTATCCAATGCAGGTAAACTCTCCCTTCAAATTTTCTCATTTACTATATTACACTAATTCCGATAGGTCAAGTACGAATTCTTTCAACTTCCGACTTAAACAAAAAAAACATATACAATCCGTTCTTTTCATCTTTAGGTCCTTATATAAGGATGATCACATCTGCTGCAAGAACTGATTTGAAATGATGATTCTGCCACACAGTTAGCGGCGATTCCCACCGTCGCGGAACGATCAGAAATACTGTCAGTGACGCACCAATTAGAAAAACAATGTGAAGAGCTGTTTGTTTGCCGGTCAAATGCTGTACAAAGTGATGAAAACAGGTCGAAACAAAGTATTTTTTCACAAAAAAAAGAATGAATTCAATGTTCGAATCCATTCCTCTAATGTGAAATACGTTTCAAAGGCAGAAAAGCCGGGACGAGATCTCCCTGATATTCTTTTTCTATAAATGCCGCTGTATCATCAGCTTGAAAGAGCTCAAGAATGGTTTGCAGCGCTTCCCGATCTTGATCTTCTGCTCTGACAACAATCAAATTCATCTCTTCCTTAGACATTAGTCCGCCGCTCTTTATAGTATCTTTTTTCGGGTGCAGTCCCGCTTTTTTTGTTTCAGACGGTTTCATAACAAACACATCGGCGCCGCTCGCTGCATCCTGTTGCCGGGCCGCTTTCAATGTCAGGTGTCTCGGATTATCTTTTATCATATCGACTGAACCCGGCCCGTTAAATCCATTTTTTAATGTCAGCAACCCTGCCTCCTGAAGCGCCATAAGCGCCCTGCCAAAATCGAGTGCATTATCAGGAACAGAAACGACAGCTCCCCGCGGTATATCTTGGAATCGGCTATATCGTTTTGAATAAATGCCCATAGGCGTTATGTATGTTGTACCGAGCAGTGCCAGCTTAAGTTTGTATTTTCGAGTGAACGACTGAAAATATGAAATGGTTTGAGAAGCGTTGACATCAATTTCTTTGTTAGCAAGTGCGATATCAGACTCCGCATAATCAGGAACAGGTATCAGCTGAATATCCAGCCCTGTCTCTTTAGCCTTTTTAACAATATAATTCCATATCGCCTCATCAGACTCAGCTATTCCGATTTTTATCGAATCCACTCCGGCTGACGATGAGCATGCAGCAAGTGAGATGAGAAGAACAAAAACAAAACTGCATATAAGCCACTTTTTCATGGTGACCATACTCCTATCTTTATATTAGAGCATGCAAGGAATATCTGACATAAAAATCATACGCTCTCGTTATTTAAACGATGTCATTTGTCATACATATTGGTTAACTTTCACCTTACGCATATTCAATAAGGTTGTCAATTCTTATGACATTGTTTTTCCAAAAAGAAGGAATATCACAGGCAAACGTATGATCACATATCGAGAAAACAGATGAGTTTTCATAAATAAATATCAAATTGAAAAATAAATATGGGATTTTCCGAAAAAGTTTCATTTAGCTGTTGTTTTTTTAAAAGATTACTGGTAGAGTAAAGGTAATTATTTTTGTTCGAACTATCTTTAAGAAGAAAGTTTTGTAAGAGTTTTCGTCTTGGAAGTTTGTTAAGAGCAAGAATAGTGAATTTAAGCGTTATGATCGCTTTAGGAGGAAATTTCATGTTAGAAGGTAAAGTAAAATGGTTCAACTCTGAAAAAGGTTTCGGATTCATCGAAGTAGAAGGTCAAGACGATGTATTCGTTCATTTCTCTGCTATTCAAGGCGAAGGCTTCAAAACTTTAGAAGAAGGCCAAACTGTTTCTTTCGAAATCGTTGAAGGAAACCGTGGACCACAAGCTGCTAACGTTACTAAAGAAGCGTAAGCATAAATTGATATGAAAAACTGCAGGTGCAAACCTGCAGTTTTTATTTTGTTAAAAAAGCTGTTTTGCTTATGCAAAACAGCTTTTTATCAGTTGGCAATATCTCGTTTCATGAAGCTGCCGAAAGCGAGCAATAAGAAGGCAATGAAATAAATCACCAGCATAACAATAGAGAACGTCATCGTCATTCCGTTTATTAATGGCGTGCCATCCACATACTGAGATAAATCTACATTAGCAAATAAAATATACTTTGCCCAATCGAATTTCGTTGCAATAAATGCAGTGGCTGTCGTGCCAGCTACCAGCAAAAAGATCGAAAATCCTACTGCAAGAGAGCTGTTTCTGAATACAGCGGACAGCATAAACGCCATCGTCGCTACCATTAAAGCATCGACAGATTCAGATAGATACGTTGTCGCCAGATGCCCCACCATGCTTTGCTCAAAGACTTGGCCATCCTTATAGAATAAATGAATATTAGCGCCAGCGTCACCACCTGTTCCGAAAAAGATCAATCCTAATAAAGCAGAACCCGCAAATAAAATGAACAGCAATAAGAACCCAAACACGAGAACTGTTATATATTTAGATAGCAAAATCTGAAAACGGCTGAGCGGGCGAATCATTAACAGCTTAATGGTTCCCCAATTGAATTCGTTTGCGACGATTCCGGCTGCGATAATAATCGTAAACAGACCGGTTAGAATTGTAAATCCTGCTGAATCCGCTACATAAGACCATACAGTATATCCTGTGTCGTTAGGAATGTTATGCTCAATGCGATAGTTGTTGAGTGTAATGATTTCTTCAGATCCATCTTTCAATGAAGGATCTTCTTTTATTTCTTTTTTCAATGCAGCATTTTCCGCTTGAAGTGTTTCTTTCCATTTCGGATTTGTTTCATGGGGTGAAAAATGGTTTGTTAAGAATGCCCAGCCAATCATAGTCAACGCTAGAATCCCGATCATCACCCATGTTCCAACCCGGCTGAAAATTTTGATCCATTCATTATAAATCAAATTAAACATGTTGAACCTCCTCTTTTGTTTCACCAGTCATTTCCAAGAAACGGTCCTCTAATGATTTTGTCAATACTTTGACCTCATAAATGCTGATTTGCTGCATGACCAGCAGTTCAACGACCGCAGGAACTTCGTCTTTAGACAGCTTAACTTCCACACCGTTTGTCTTTTTAACCAAATCATATTCCTTTAGAACAGAAGCAGCTTCACTCGGCTGCTCAACGCGGATGAAATATGTATCTTTTCCATCAGCGTCATCATCTTTTACATTTTGAATGTCGATAAGCTTTCCTTTTTGCAGAATGGCAATTCGGTCACACATCAGTTCCATTTCCGACAACAGATGACTTGATACAATGACAGCCATTCCTTTTTCTCTCGTCAGTTTCTTTAAATGATCTCTGATTTCTCTAATACCCGCAGGATCAAGGCCATTTGTTGGTTCATCCAGTATCAGCACCTTCGGATCGTGAAGAAGGCATTGCGCCAAGCCGAGACGCTGTCTCATTCCGAGAGAATAGGTTTTCACCTTGTCATGAATTTTGTCTGTTAAACCGACCAGTTCAACGACTTCATCAATTTTTTCCTTTGTGACGCCCTTGACCATTCTTGCATATTGCTGGAGATTTTTATATCCGCTCAAAAATTTATACAGCTCTGGATTCTCTACAATAGCCCCAATATGCTTAATCGCCTTGGCATGCTCTTTCGTAATTGATTTGCCGCAAATGAGCACATCACCTTTTGATAGTTTCATTAATCCGACCATCATTCTGATGGTTGTCGTTTTCCCCGCTCCGTTCGGCCCCAAAAAACCGAATACTTCACCTTCACGTATCGTAAAGCTCAGATGGTCAATGATCGTTCGGCCTTTAATATTCTTTGTTACATTTTTCAATTCCAATACTGTTTTCATCGAATGCCTCCTCTAGCAAACTTCCATTTTTGATTTAAACCATTGTAAAACAGACATGCCTTCCTGCTCACGAATATCCTCTACTTCACGCTGTGCAACTTTTTTTCCATTTGCGACTACGATGACCTCATCTAGCAGTGTTTCAATTTCATCAATCTCATGTGTCGCGATCACAACTATTTGCTGTTCAAAATCTATGTATGATACCAGGCTGTTTACGATGGAATCCCTAACCATCGGATCAAGCCCTGAGAAAGGTTCATCAAGCAAGATAACAGGTGCCCTTCTTGCTAAAGCAAGGACGATTTTCAGCCTTCCCCGATTTCCTTTTGATAGCTTTTTGATCTTTTTTTTCGGATCAAGCTGCATCTCATTTAATAGCTTATAGGCTTGTTCAGTTTGAAAATCAGGAAATTGCGACTGATAAAAATCCACCATTTCTTTTACATTGAAATCTGGATAAAACATATCAAGCTCTGTCAGATAAGCCGTTTGACGAACCATATCTCTCGTAACCGCTTTTCCATCCGCTTTCACAAATCCAGAAGTCGGGAAGAGAAGACCAGCCATCATTTTTAAGGTCGTTGACTTGCCGCTGCCATTAGATCCGACAAGACCATAAATCCGTCCGGATGTCAACGTGATTGACATATCGTCGACGGCGGCGTGTCGGCCGTATTTTTTTGATACATGTTCTAAGTTGATTTCCATTTTAGCTCCCTTCAGTGAATGCTTTAATCCTTTCTACCATTTCTTCTTTCGTTAGCCCCAGCTCTGTCATTTGCTTTACAAAGCCTTCCAGCACTTCCCTTGTCAGCCTGTCTTTTAGCTCATCTACGATTTCTGCTTTCTCTGCAATAAATGTGCCTTGCCCTCTTCTCGTCTCCACAATACCCAGCCTTTCCATCTCACTGTATGTTCTTTGAATTGTATTGGGATTTACCTTGGTTTGAATCGCCATTTCTCTTACAGAAGGAAGCTTATCTCCCGGGATCAGCTCCTTCCTGACCAGCCGATAAAAGATCTGGTCGGCGATCTGCAAATAAATCGGTTTTGAGGATTGGAAACGATTGTCCATATTCACACCTCTACTTTACGATCAAGCAGTTTTGAAGCCATGATAAGCAGCAAAACCGTGATGACAATGACAATAGGAAATCCTAACAAAGACAGATGTATCGGTTTTAATTCCAATCTCCAAACATCGCGGAAGTGAAAATTAAAATCACAATAGACAGTTACAGGCCAGAAATGCTTTTGGGATTCCATTAAAGGGCTTATGATATATTCATCGAAAAAGTACCACACTGCGATCAACAGCCCCATCGCACCCCACCGGATTCCGCGCCAATTCCTAAGAGAGTGAAAAACAGTCCACAGCACAATAACGGTGACTGACGTATATAACGAGGAAATAACCCCATATATATTCAGCAAAACTACTGTGCTTGTTAAATCAGTTTGATGCTCCAGCAGATGATTTACAGAAAGCATATGAAAAATCCATATACCGTAAGCTGTTAATGCTAATTGAATCAGAAGTTGACAGATCAAAGCTGCTGCCACTTTAGAAGTAAAGAGTAAAAAACCTCCGTTTGGATTGTACAGCCAAAGTTGTGATTTCCCTTCTTTACGAAGATGGTAAAACACAAAAACAGGAGATAAGAAAAGCAGAAAAAAAGAAACTGCAGCAAAGAAACCAAAAATAATAAGAGGTTCATTCATGCGAGAAGCCATGATATGGCCTGTCACCAATATAAAAACGATTCCGCATATCCACGCCAGCAGCCATATTCTTGAAAGTTTTATATCTTTTTTTAGCAAACCTAAAAAAGAAGTCATGTCCCTTTGCCTCCCAGAAACTCCCTCGGTGTATGAGTAACATAGTACACTAGATCATAACAAAATACAACATATCCCATGGATTTATTTGATAAAAAACCATATAAACAGCAAAAAAGGCAAATCCGTCATGAATAACGAATTTGCCTTTTTGATTACTTATTCTTATTTTTCAAGGAAAGCAGCGCATTACGATAGCCGCTGTCCTGCATTTTGTCACTATCTTCTGTGACCTCTTCTTCTGGCTGATCTTCATCAGTATGGGTAAACTTTTGCAGCGCCTGCCTGTAAATATCATCACCCATTGAAGCCCGTTTCTCTTTTGGAGATTCGTTTTTTTCGACGGATGGCGTATGCTCGGCAGCCCTTGCTTCAGCGGGGTATTGCGCTTCGTTTTTTTCCTCTTCTGGAGGTGCGATTCTTTCGGTTGGCTCTCGCTTCTCGGGTTCTGGAGAAGCGTTGCGGACGTTAAATGTAATAAGGGCCGCAATGACAATGACAGCAGCAATGATTGCTATAATAATGGCCATTTCAACCTCTCCTTACTGTCCTGCTGTTAGGTTTCCTGTGACTTGGCTGACGCGTCTTCCTAAGGCGCGTCCAAGCTGAATACCTTCCTCAGACATTAACTCATCACTGTCAACCGGACAAGTGACGCCCGCTCCGTAGTAAGAGCCGTACAGCGCGTTTTCAGGCACATTTCCAGGCAGGCCGACAACGATCATACCTTGGTGGAACATTGGCGTGATTAAGTTGTGCATTGTCATTTCCAAGCCGCCGTGTGTTGTTGCCGTCGTGCAGAAAACAGCGCCGACTTTGTTGATCAGCTCGCCTTCAGCCCACAGGTAGCCAAGTCTGTCGATCCAAGCTTTAAGACCGGAGCTGATGGTTCCGAAATGCCCTGGGCATCCCCAAATAATCGCATCCATATCTTTCAGCTTGCGGATATCTGCCTGATCGACATGGTCGATCAATACCTCAGCCGCTTCGTTTTCGCTCGCGCCCTCAGCAATCGCTTCTGCAAGAGCCTTTGTATGTTCACCTTCACTGTCATACACTACATAAATTTTCATGCAGGAAACCTCCTTATACAGATTAAGATTCCTTCACTTCTTTAGGAGCCGGAAGCAATGAAAGCTCCTCTTTTTTCTTTTTCTCCGCACGCGCTTTATCTTTTCTGACATCACGCAGGAATAGAGCCAGAATCAAGCCAAACACACAGAATATAGTTGCCCACATAAAGGCATCATTAATCCCCATCACGTTTGAATCAAGTGACGCATGTTTGTAAAGATGAGAGAAAACATACGTTTTCGCTGTGTCATAAGACATGTTCATATTCACCATTAAATTCGTAACTGCATTTTGAAATGCATGGAGGAAGTTCGGGTCCGCCGTGCTTGTTTTATCTGCAATTTGTGAATAATGGAGCGTCGTACGGTTTGTATAAATTGTCGTAATTAAACTTGTACCGATTGATCCGCTGATTTGGCGAAGCGTGTTGCTCATCGCCGTACCGTGACTGTTCAGGCGGGCAGGAAGCTGGTTCATACCCGCTGTCATAACCGGCATCATTAAGAGTGACATACCGAATGCACGGACTGAATAGATCAGCATGATCAATGTATATGGTGTATCAATCGTTAATTGCGTATATTGATATGTTGTCACCACTGTCACGAGAAGCCCGATAATCGCAAGCGGTCTCGGACCGAATTTATCAAACAAAATACCGGAGATCGGTGACATGATCAGCATGACGATCGCACCCGGAAGCAGAAGCAAACCAGATTGAAGCGCCGTAAATCCGACCAGGTTTTGAAGATAAATCGGTAACAGGAACATCCCAGTGTATAGTGCTACAGTAATAACGATGTTAATGACACTTGAAAGTGAGAAAATGTCGTATTTAAACACTCTGAAATCAAGCATCGGATCATCATGACGCAATTGCTGAATAACAAAGGCAACAATCGCAATAACACCTATCACAACTGTGGACAAGACAATCGGATCAGTCCAGCCGTCAGAACCAGCCTCACTGACTCCGTATAATAAGGAGGCGAATCCGACAATCGAAAGAATCGCTCCAAGCATATCGAGTTTGATTTTTTGCGGCTCCACCATATTTTTAAAGATAAAGAAAGCCACGATAATAACGATTGCGCCGACCGGCACAAGTCCGTAAAACATGATGCGCCATGTGTAATGCTCAATGATCCATCCGGAAAGGGTTGGTCCGACCGCCGGAGCAAACATCATCGCAAGTCCGAAGATCCCCATTCCTTTCCCCCTGCTTTCAGGCGGGAAGATTAACAGAATGGTTGTCATAACGAGCGGCTGCAAGATTCCTCCGCCTATAGCCTGAATCAAACGGCCGACCAGCATTGTAGAGAAGTTAGGTGCGATACCGCAGACTAACGTACCGAGTGTAAAACAGAACATGGCAACGAGGAAAAGACTCCGTTGGCCAAAACGCGTAATCAGGAAGGCCGATAACGGAATCAAAACGCCGTTAACAAGCATGTAACCTGTTGTGAGCCACTGAATCGTCGTTGCACTTACGCCAAATTCAGTCATTAAGTGCGGCATTGCGACGTTAAGCAGCGTTTGGTTTAGTATTGCCAAAAACAAACCCGCCATTAGCACAATCAGCAATGACTTAGGGCTTTTTGTATTATTTTCTTTGCCTGTAGCCATCTAAGACAACCTCCTTTCATGGTGTGATGACTGACCTGTTTTACTCAGAAATTTTAACAGTTGCATTCATACCAGGAAGCACTTTGTCAGATGGGTTTTTGATTGAAATTTTCACTGGAACTTTTTGCGTTACTTTTGTGTAGTTTCCGCTTGAATTAGAAGATGGAAGCATATCAAAAGTAGAATTTGTCGCATAGCCAATTTCTTCTACTGTACCGTCAATTGTTGCACCTGGGTCTCCATCAACTACTACGTCTACACTATTTCCAACTTCAATATCCTTAAGATCTGTTTCTTTAATATTTGCTGTAATGTATAAGTGATCCATGTCAATCGTTTGAGCAAGTGTTGTACCCGCTTGTACGGTTTGTCCATTTTTCACTTCGTTTTTGACAATTTTTCCATCCATGATGGATTTTACGTCAGCAGATTGTTCACCTTTGATTTTTGCTACTGTGTCGCCTTTTTTGACTGTTTTTCCTTCTTCAAGATTCCAGTCAGATACTTTACCTGCTGCTGGAGCTGTAATAGCAGCCATATCACCAGCTACTTTCGCTTCATCTGTTTTTACAAAGCTTGTGCTTTGATAATAGTAATAAGCACCTCCGCCTATAATTGCAAGAACAACAATCAAACCGATAATGTTGGTCAGAATTAAACGTCCTCTGTTCATTTTGTTTTCTCCTTTCGTTTCATCCTCTATCATTTTGTGGAAATCTGGTGAAAATATGTGGGAAGTTTTTAATTACCGCTTTTTTCTGAACAGCCTTCAGCAAGCTTTGTTAAACTTCCGGCAAGCTTGCGCAAATACTGCAGCTGGGATGTGTCAAGTTTCTGATACAGGCCCGCACCCATTTTTGCATACTGTACAGCGGCTTTTTCTATCAGTTCTTCCCCTTCTTCGGTTAACTGAATCATAACGATACGGCGGTCATCCGGACTGTCATATCGATTCATCAAATGGCGCTTATACAAAATATCTGTCATACGCGTCACAGAAGCAGGCTTAAGATCAAGCGATAACGCCAGCTTGCTAAGCGGGGTGCTTCCGCTTTGATGAATTTTAAACATCAGCAAATATTGAAGGACTGTAATATCAAAAGGCTCAAGCACAATCTCCAATATCTTCTTCTGTTTTTTGTAAATCGCCCGAGACGTATCGAAGAGCTGTTCAAAAGTGAGCAAAGCACGTTCTGATTCAGTCAACTCCTTTCACCTCATTCCTCAATAATAGTTCACAAGATAAAATATTAATAAATGAAAGAAGATTTGTCAAAGGAAAAATATCTTTTTTTCTCTTATTTTTTTTGCAACCGTTTTCGTGCTTTTATTAAATAAAAAAAAGCCCTCGAAACAGGCTTTTTTACGAAAATTGATGACTTACGCCAGACTCTTCATTTCTGAAAAAGTTCTTCAGCGCTCGAAAAACATCAGACTTTTGTTTTAAAATACAGTACTTAAATTTCTCGTCTTTCACATTTTTATAAGCAGACATTAATGTTGAATGCCTGTTGTACTGATTAACTTCGCCATAGCAGAAAAGATTGGCTTTCTTCATAATATCATTGACCAGCTTCACACAGCGCGCGTTATCAGATGTCAGGTTGTCACCATCAGAAAAATGAAATGGATAAATATTATAATGGGCGGGATTGTACTTTTCGTCAATAAGCTCAAGTGACTTCCGATATACGGAAGAACAGATGGTTCCGCCGCTTTCTCCCTTTGAGAAGAAGTCCTCCTCCGACACAACCTTTGCTTCTGTGTGATGGGCAATAAATTCAATTTCTACCGTCTCATACTTCGTCCGCAAAAAACGGGTCATCCAGAAAAAGAAGCTTCTCGCCATGTATTTTTCCCAAACACCCATACTGCCGCTTGTATCCATCATTGCTAAGACAACAGCTTTTGACTCAGGCTTTGTTATATCGTTCCACGTTTTATATTTCAGGTCCTCCGGGTAAATTGGATAGAATGAAGGCTTCCCTGTCATGGCATTTCGTTTAAAGGCTGACATCATCGTTCTTTTCTTATCAATATTACCGGTTAACCCTGTTTTACGGATATCATTAAACTCGATATCTGTATGAATGATATGATCCCGCTCTTTTTGCTTGAGATTCGGAAGCTCTAATTCCTTAAAAAGCGCTTCTTCTAAATCCATTAATGAAACTTCTGCTTCATAATAATCTTCGCCTGCCTGATCACCCGCGCCCTGCCCTTTTCCGGATCCCTGTTTTTTGTCCGCTCCATCCCGGGCCACAACATCTCCAACCTTGCTGTCACCTTCTCCTTGCCCTACATGTTTATTCTTATCATAGTTATAACGGATTTTATACTCATCCAGTGAACGAATTGGGATCTTCACTACGTCTTTTCCATTAGACATTATAATGCTTTCCTCAGTCACGAGATCCGGAAGATTGTTTTTAATCGCTTCCTGCACTTTTTTCTGATGGCGCTGCTGGTCATCGAAACCTTTGCGATGGAGGGACCAGTTTTCCTCAGAAATCAAAAAATGGCCGCTGTCATTTTGGGACATGAATTCCCCTCCTTAACCATTTGTGGTCGTGATACATACGTATTCCAGCTTGTGCCGGATTATGAAACAAGTCTTTCGAAAAGATTTATATTTATCATATGCATAAAAGGAAGGTTAATTGACGAACTATTTAGAAAACGGGACAAAATAACCCGCCCTATTCGGACGGGTCTTGTTGCTTATCGATTCAGCAGACTGCCGACATATTTCAGCAACTCATTGGCGCTCGTCGAGTTGTAGCCGTGTTCATCAATTAAACGAGCCACGACTTCATTGACCTTTTTCAGCTGCTGTTCATCCGGCGTTTTTGTTGACGTCGTAATTTTAACGACATCCTTCAGATCGGCAAACAGCTTTTTCTGAATGGCTTCACGCAGTCTTTCATGAGAATTGTAATCAAACCGCTTACCTTTTCTCGCATAAGCCGAGATGCGGATTAATATTTCTTCGCGGAATGCTTTTTTGGCATTTTCCGAAATGCCGATCTGCTCTTCGATTGATCTCATCAGCTTTTCATCAGGGTTCATTTCTTCTCCCGTCAAAGGATCACGAAGCTTATTTTTATTGCAATAGGCCTCTACGTTATCGAGGTAATTGTCCATTAGTGTTTTAGCTGATTCTTCATACGAATACACAAATGCTTTTTGAACTTCCTTTTTCGCAATGTCGTCATATTCCTTGCGGGCGGCAGAAATAAAATTCAAATACCGCTCCTTGTCTTCACTTGAAATCGAAGGATGCTGATCAAGACCTTCTTTTAAGGAGCGGAGAACATCAAGGGAATTAATCGATTCCATATTTTTTCTGATAATTGTGGAAGAAATCCGGTTGATCACATACCGCGGATCAATGCCGCTCATGCCTTCATCATGAAATTCTTTTTTCATATCTTCAACGTCGACAGAATTATACCCTTCCACACTTTCTCCATCATACAGTCTCATTTTCTTGACCAGATCAATATCCGACCGCTTCGGTTCTTTTAATCGGGTAAGGATTGAGAACATCGCAGCGACCTTCAGCGTATGCGGGGCAATATGAACATCTGACACATCGCTCTCCGCTATCATTTTTTCATAAATCCTCTCTTCCTCAGACACTTTTACATTATAAGGAACTGGCATCACAATGATTCTTGAATGCAGTGCTTCGTTCTTTTTATTAGAAATAAATGAGCGATACTCCGTTTCATTCGTGTGAGCCACGATCAGCTCATCAGCAGAAATTAACGCAAATCGCCCCGCTTTAAAATTTCCTTCCTGTGTCAATGAAAGCAAATGCCAGAGAAATTTCTCATCACATTTCAGCATCTCCTGAAATTCCATCATCCCGCGGTTCGCTTTATTGAGCTCGCCATCAAAACGGTATGCACGCGGATCAGATTCTGATCCGTATTCGGCGATTGTTGAGAAATCAATACTTCCCGTCAAATCGGCAATATCCTGAGATTTCGGATCAGACGGGCTGAATGTTCCAATTCCCGTACGTTTATCTTCCGAAAAGAAAATGCGCTCGACCTTTACATCCTCAATTCTTCCTTCGTATTCTTCCTCAAGCCTCATGACATTTAACGGAGAAAGACTTCCCTCTATTCTTATTCCATATTCTCTGTAAAAGTCATCTCGTAAATGATGGGGAATTAAATGTAGAGGATCCTCGTGCATCGGGCAGCCTTTAATCGCATATACAGCGCCATTGTCCGTCAAAGTGTAGGCTTCAAGACCTTTTTTGAGCATTGTGACCAATGTGGATTTACCGCCGCTGACAGGACCCATCAGCAACAAAATCCGCTTTCTGACATCAAGCCGTTTCGCGGCCGGATGAAAATACTCTTCCACAAGACGCTCCAGGGATTCCTCCAGTCCGAACAGCTCGCGGTCAAAAAAGCTGTATTTCTTCCGTCCGTCAATCTCCTCTATCCCGCTGTCTTTTATCATATTAAAAACACGAGAATGAGCAGATTGCGCGACCATCGGATTTTCTTTAATGATCTCCAAATAATCGGCGAAAGTTCCTTCCCATTTCAGCCGCTGCTCTTCCTCTCTGTACTGTTCAATTTTTTTCAATATATCCATAAGGACCTCCTCCATCATGTTTGATGCGCTATGCAAATAAGGTGCTTTACTTACAATCTATGCCGCCATCTCGTGATACATGCTCTGGTTTCTTAAAAAGAAAGATCCTATACGGCGTTGACAAGGCGGACTGCGACCGTTCATAATGAAGAAAAATACAAAATCATCCAGACTCGGACAGCACGGAAAAATTGAAGAGGGGGAGAGACGGTGAAAACAATCATCATGATGGGGGTCATTGTCACTTTTTTAGTATCGATTTTTACCGCAGGATACGAAAGCAAGCCGGGGAAAGAATAAAAAAAGTGCTCCTGATAAGAACGCCCTACAGGTTGTGGACAAATTCCTAAACGGTTTTCATTTCAGGATAGGGAACAAAACATCTTTCATAGCGCAAAAAAATCCGCCCATCATTATGAGCGGATTTTTTCACTATTTTAAATCACGGTAATTTTGCTGGCGCAGCGCTTCATAAACGAGGATCGCCGCAGTGTTGGACAGGTTTAACGACCTAACGTGCTCTGTCATCGGAAGACGCAGGCAGCGGTCCATGTTATTTTGAATTAAATCCTTTGGCAAACCGCTTGTTTCTCTTCCGAACACGAAGAAATAATCCTCGTCAAGATTAGTGTAATCAAACGATGTATGAGGCTGCTGGCCGAATTTCGTGATAAAGAAAAATTGGCCTTTTTGATATTCCTCAAACAATTCTTCTAACGAATCATGATAAACAACGTTAACAAACTCCCAATAATCGAGTCCGGCACGCTTGAGCATTTTATCATCCGTCGAAAAGCCGAGCGGACGAATCAAGTGGAGCGTTGTATTAGTTGCTGCACAAGTACGTGCAATATTCCCTGTATTGGCGGGAATTTCTGGTTGATATAAAACGACATGTAATGCCACAATGTTCACCTCTATTTTTCTTATCCGCCCATCATTATATCATTAATTACTCTTTTGTCGTATCATCAACGATATGAAAAAAGGCATATCGTATTGACGGCGTGTATGCCGTGGAATCCTCGTATGACCAATACCTCATCCGGCTGTCATAGGACTGGGCGTTGACAAGCGGCATATTGCCTTTGTCCTTCGCCACAACGATCGTTGTATGATTAAACCGCCCGTCTCCTTCAAAGTCATAGCAAATCACATCGCCAGGCATCAGCGCTTCCGCAGATTTCACCCGAACCGCACGCAGGCCGGCCTTCGAATTCGCCAGATACATTTTCATAGAATGAGCTACCGTCCAGCTGTAACTCCATGAACTTTGTTTCATCCACCAGCCTGATCCCCTGTTCGGATGGCCGCGCATCGGTGCGCTGCCTGCATGAAGACACTGGGAAATAAAATTGGTGCAATTATCGCTGAAATTTTTATAAGCCGAATTTCGCTTGTTCCAATAATTCTCGGCATATTGAACAGCGCCGAGACGGTCGTATTGAAAGGCTCTGCCAAATGCTTCTCTGTCCTCTTGAGAATAGTCAATAATACTAGTCTCCTCATGAAACCCAGCCTGCTTTTTGGCAATTTCCTGATCACTAATCAAAATATGATCATAAAGGAGAGCCATCCGCTCCTCTATGTGCTCTTCCATATACAAGCTGGCGTCCTGATGCTCCTTGCATACGTACTCATAATGGATGGTATATGTCAGGCATGTCGTCCCGTCATCCTCAACCCGCACATGACTGACGACGGCCTTTGCTTTCGCTTTTACGATGTCAACTTTTCGTTTTTCCAAAAGCTTCTTCTTTCGCTCCATCACTTCAAGGTCTCCCACGTCAGACTCCTGTCTCATAGCATGCCCGTTAACCAGATAGCTCAGCCGCTCCTCTGCCAGTTGTTCTAAAATGTGCTTCACGTTCACCCCACCCGCCATACTTTTTTATAGAGAAAAAACACTTGGATCCATCTCAAGTGTTTTTTCCTTCTGTTCTATACATATGTCAGGACAGGCCTTGTTTAGTCATGCCTGAAGCTTTTAGCAGCTCAATTCCTTTTTCAATTTCCAGCTTCGCCTCTTCATCTTTCTCATTTTCCAGCGCTTTTTCAAGCTCTTCCGCGTATGCATGGTCTCCGAT
This sequence comes from Bacillus sp. SKDU12, assembly GCF_010093085.1. Lineage (GTDB taxonomy): Bacteria > Bacillota > Bacilli > Bacillales > Bacillaceae > Bacillus > Bacillus mexicanus. The sequence goes on from NZ_MSRC01000006.1 coordinate 273,950, forward strand.
TTTGCCAACCGCCCATGCAGCTGTTCCTCTAATGACAGGACGCGGGTCCTTATGCATCAGTTCTGCCAGTTCAGGCAATGCGGAAGCATCCTTAAAATGGGCAAGGGCGAGAATCGCGTTTCGCTGAATCGGTTTCTTTCCGCGCCAAGAACCTGAGACATGTCCGAATTTCTCTTTAAACTCACGATTGCTGATGGTTAAGAGCGGTTTCAATAATGGTTTGGCTATTTCGGGATCAGGCTCCATTTCCTGATGAAAGTGAAAGTCCTTCCCTTTGTTGAGAGGACATACCGTTTGACACGTATCACACCCGTACAAGCGGTTTCCGATCTTTGTACGGAATTCATCAGGCAAAAATCCTTTCGTCTGTGTCAGAAAAGAGATGCAGCGCTGCGCATTCAGCTGCCCCGGGTTCACAAGGGCTCCTGTCGGGCAGGCGTCGAGACATTTCGTGCAGGAGCCGCACATATCTTCAATCGGCACATCAGGCTCAAAAGGGATATTTGTGATCAATTCCGCCAAATACACATAAGAACCGTACTCAGGCGTTGTAATCATACAGTTTTTCGCACTGAATCCGATGCCGGCCCGCTCTGCAACGGCCCGATCAGACAGCTCGCCAGTATCAACCATAGACTTTGTTCTAATATCCTCATGTTTGCTTTTCAGAAATTCCTCAAGCAGATCAAGCTTTTTCCTTAGCACATCGTGATAGTCCTTTCCCCAGGAGGCTCTGCAAAATATGCCCCTGCGCTCAGTTCTCGTGCTTCGTGGCGCATCCTTCATTTTGGAGGGATACGCGAGAGCAATCGCCACAATTGATTTCGCTTTCGGCAAAAGCAGCTGCGGCGTCACCCTTTTCTCAATATCAGGCTCTTCAAAGCCAGAGAGATAGCCGAGTGATTCTTGAAGAATCAAACGGTCTTTTAAACTGTCAAAAGTATCAGCAGTCGTAAAACCAATCTTGTCCACGCCAATGCTTTTTGCGTATTCAATTAATTCTTTTTGAAGCTGATGAACGTTCATGTTTTGCGCAGCCTCCTTTCTTTGTGATAAAACGATACAGCGTATATAATAGGTTGATATCCCTTTACTGGAGTGAATACTAGTGAATATCAAACTTGATTCTGCTATTACTGAACGTGCAGCCGGCTTACATGCTGCGGCTGTTATTTATGAAAATATCGAAGTCGGCGCCTCTCCGCAAATGCTGAAAGGCAGGCTCCGCTTATTTCAAGAATCGCTGTTTTTCGATTACGCAGACGGCGGAATATCCGATGAACCCTTCGTCAAGGAATGGCGGAAGCTCTTTAAACAGCTTAACCCTTCTTTTGAGGAAGAAACAACCCCAATGGAGGACATGCTCATCCCGATATCCAAAGAGCAATTCATGGAAAGCAAGGATTCCGCTCATGACACCATTGATTTTTTCGCATTAAAATATTCTTTACCCATTATGATTTATGATGCCGGAAGTCTTCACGAGCCAATCCGCATTTCATTGGGAGAAAAAGAAAACATACTGCTTTTCTCTGACGAAAACGGCACATTTGGCGACTTAAAAAACAGCGTCACTCGCTACCCCGTTTCAAACGAGACCAGAAACATGCTGCAGCTCATTTTTTTCCCGCCATCCATTGAAAAAAACAGCGCTGTTAAACTTTTATCATCATTAACGAAAATGTTTGAACAAATTCACGGCGGCACCCATACAGTACATTGGCTTACGTAAAAGAACACGCATGACGTGTTCTTTTTTACATAAAAAAACGCAATACTTCGTTTATCTGAGAAACGAAACACTGCGTTAATAACGTATGTATGGAGCGGGTGATGAGAATCGAACTCACGACATCAGCTTGGAAGGCTGAGGTTTTACCACTAAACTACACCCGCATTTGTATTTGTAGTCAACAGTACCGCTTTGACTTGTTTAATCTTACACGTTTATTAATTTTTCGTCAAGGGAATATGAAAATTTTGTCGAAAAAAAGTTGTCTTTTCGTAAATTTGTTAAGTTTCATTTACATAATGTTAAGTATACTATACAATATAATCAATCGAGAATGTGAAGGGGACAGACGTCATGATGAAAAATAAAGTAAAAGAACTGAGGGCGCGTTTGGGCTATTCTCAGGAAAAACTCGGAGAAACAGTCGGCGTCACAAGACAAACGGTGGCAGCAATTGAAAAAGGCGACTATGTTCCCTCACTTCTGTTAGCACTGAAAATCTGCAAAGCCTTCTCCATGAAAATGGAGGAAGTCTTTTGGTTAGAGGAGGAAAACTAAGATGAGCATGAAAACAAAAGCCGCATTTCAACTTGTTTTATTCGGCCTTGCTTGCTGGACACTGATCGGATACTTTGAAGCTTCAGAAGGCATTGCATCTTTTTTTCGTACAAAAAGCGGCGAGATGGTGTTTGAATTAAACCTCACACCCTTTATTCTGTTTGTTGCGGCGACTGCGTTTTATTTGTACCTACAGAAAAAAAGCCGCCCTGCAGCAAAACAGCTTCTTCTGCCTGATGAATTTGAAGAGCAGGATGAAAGAGAGCAAATGATAACGGCAAAAGCATGCCGCGCATCATATATTGCCGTCTACTTCTCACTGCCTGCCGCAGCGGTTCTTCTTATTTTTTATCCGCTTTTTCAATCTCGTATTCCGTTTTTCCCGATTATAATTGTGTTTATCATTATGGTCATCCAGCACCTGTCCTATGTTATTTCCTTTAAGAAAAACGAAAAAAACTCCGGCGCGCTATAATCGGCCGGAGTTTCTCCTTACCAGCTCGCTTTTTTCACACCGGGAATCTGACCTTTATGAGCCAGCTCCCTGAAAGCGATTCTGGACATTCTAAAATGTCTCATATATCCTCTCGGGCGCCCCGTTACCATGCAGCGATTGTGGAGTCTTCCCGGCGCTGAATCTCTTGGCAGCTTGTTTAATGCCTCGTAATCTCCTTTTTCTTTCAACTCGCGTCTAATAGCAGCGTATTGTGCAACCAGCTGTTGGCGTTTGAACTCTTTTGCCACTTTTGATTTTTTAGCCAAGACATATAGCCTCCTTTTGCAAATCAAAATAATTACGATTTAAAATGTATCATGCACGATTGTAAAAAGCAAGCATGCCGCCTGTTTCTAATGATGCAGTTCCACATAATACAGCAGCGCATCTTGATGCTTGATGAGCTCTTTTTTATGTTCAGATGTACGCATTGGCTCGTCAGTCCCTTTTATACTGCTGCCGATCAAAAACGGTTTTTCAAAAGCAATTGGTTCCGGTGCTGACATATTCTCAGTCATTTCCTGTGTTGCGCTATCGCTGCGCTTCACCGCTGAACTGGCCGATGTATTTTCCTGTTTACCTACAATACCAAAATGAATGATACAGTGTTTATTCTTTCCTTCTCCCTCTTCATTCTCAAAATAAACAAATTGTAATGTATCAGGTTTTTCCTCTGAATAATTTGCACTTACCGGACCAATCTTCTCAACAAGCTTTCCTTTTTGATAATGTTCGATATACATGTCAGCTGAAGAAATGTCTTGACTAATATTAATGACTTCAGCAGTAAATGCCTGTGCAGCTGCAACAGCCATTCTGTTTTTTTCATAATCTGATATGTCCGCCGTTTTGATTTCCATCTGCTTTGTATGTCCGCATGCTGACAGCACAGCTATCAAACAAATGACTGCTGCACTTCTTAATGATTTCAGAAAAACAGCCCCCTTTTTTTGAATATTATAACATGTTCAGGGAGCGTATTTTACTTAAACTGACGCATTTTTCTCTTTGACAAAATAAGTGTTCCCGACAGCTTCTCCCCTTTTGTTCTGAAGCTTTCTCGTCCGCTCATTTTCAAATGGCAATAGCGGAAACACAAGCTCTGCAAAATAATACGCTTCTTCTAAATGGGGATAGCCGGAGAAAATAAACGATTCTATGCCGAGTGCCTGGTATTCCGCTATCCGGTCGGCAATCGTCTGCGGATCACCGACAAGAGCTGTTCCTGCTCCGCCCCTGACCAGGCCGATCCCCGCCCATAAATTCGGGCTGATTTCAAGCTTTGTCCGATCGCCGTGATGAAGGACAGCCATCCGCTGTTGGCCTGAAGAATCGTAACGGCTCAAAGCTGACTGCGCTTTAGCAATCGTGTCATCATCTAAGTGGCTGATTAAGCGTTCAGCCGCTTCCCATGCCTCTTGCTCAGTTTCCCGGGCAATAACATGCAGCCTGATACCGAAACGAACCGTTCTCCCCTCTTTTTCCGCTTGTTTTTTGACTCTCTCAATCTTTTCTTTTACTTGTTCAGGCGGCTCCCCCCACGTCAAGTACACGTCTGTATGCTTGGCGGCTGTCTCGATCCCAGCCTGTGATGATCCTCCGAAATAGATGGGCGGATGCGGTGTTTGCTGCGGCGGAAAAAGCAGATTGCTGTTTTCCACTTTTATATGCTTTCCTTCATAGGTAACCGTTTCTCCCTGCAGAAGTCTCCGCCAAACGGTTAAAAATTCATCGGTTGCTTCATAACGTTCATCATGAGTGATAAACAGGCCATCACCTGCCAGCTCGTACGGATCGCCTCCTGCCACAACATTGATCAGCAGCCGACCGTCTGAAATGCGGTCTAAGGTCGATGTCATTCTGGCTGCCAGTGAAGGCTGCATTAAACCGGGTCTTACCGCGACTAAAAACTTTAAATCCTTTGTTTCACTGGCCAAAGCAGATGCTGTAAGCCACGGGTCCTCGCACGATCTTCCCGTCGGCAGAAGAACACCCGTATATCCTAGCCTGTCAGCCGCCTGCGCGACTTGTTTAAAGTAAAAATGATCCGCAGTTCGTCCATCACTTTCAGACCCTAAATATCTTGCGTCTCCATGAGTCGGTATAAACCAAAGAATGTCCAATTCCATCTCCCCCTTCACGTCTATTATCCTTCGTAACCATTTCTCCACTTTAATAACTTTCGTTCAAGCAGCCTGACAAAGGAATCTGTCAGCTTTCCAACCACCGCGAAAATGATAATCCCGGTAAACACTTTGTTCGTTTGTGAAAACTGTCTCGCATCCATGATCATGTAGCCGACTCCCGAGCTTGAACCCATCAGCTCTGCCACAACAAGCCCAAGCCACGCGATGCCGAGCGATAAACGAATGCCAAGCAATATATTCGGCAGGGCTGCCGGCAATATGACTTTAGAGATTTGCTGATGCCATTTAAATTCAAGCACCCGGGCAACCTCAAACAGCTTTGCATCACCCCCGCGGATACCGTTAAATGTATTGATGTAGACAGGAAAGAAAGCGCCGAGCGCAATCAGCAAAATTTTAGATATTTCATCAAAACCAAACCATAAAATAAACAGCGGCGTGACCGCCAGATGGGGAACGGTTCTAAGCATTTGCAATGACGGATCAAGATACAGCTCTATCCGTTTGGAAAATCCAGACAAAATACCGACGATCAAGCCAAGGCCCGCGCCAAACAAAAAACCAAGCGCCGCACGATAGACGCTGATTTGCAGATGGCCGAATAGCTCACCGGACAAAATAAGCTCCTTAAACGTCAGGAATATCGCAACGGGCGTAGGCAGCACTGTAGCGGATACCACTCCAAGCCCGCCAATGATCTGCCAAATAGCAATGATTACAGCAGGCAGCAACAGGCCCTTCATCCATCCATATTTCTCCTTTCCGAGCTTTTTTCGTACTGCTTTTGCATTCGTTTTCGTCAGCGTGCCTGCAGCCTCTGCTTTCATCATTGATCACCTCCTGAGGAATTTTCCTTTAAGGCTTTTTTAATAAATGTGTTATCCACAACCTTTTTCACATCGATCTTCTTGTCTATCGCCTTCGCTCGATATTGAAAATCTGCTGTCTCCTGCTGCGCTTTCACAATGTCGTCACTGATGACCTTATTCAAAGGCTCAGTATTCTTAAGCACATTTTTGACAACCTTTTTATCGAGATCTTTCATATTTGCATACAAGTCCGCCGCTTTATCCTGATGTTCCTTTTGCCACACAACAGCCTTCTGGAACACCTTCAGAAAACGGACCACTTCGTCTGGATGCTCTTCTGAAAACGCTGTTCTTACTAAGGTAAAACCCGGTGAATATAAATCTGTGCTTTCCCCGTTCACAAGGATTTTTGCTCCGTGTTTAATTGTTTCTAAAGACAAGTAGGGCTCCCAAATGGACCAAGCATCAACAGATCCATTTTCAAACGCAGAGGCCGCTTCATCAGGCTGTAGCTGAATGATCGTCACATCATGGGCTGACAATCCCACTTGATCAAGCGCTTTATACAGAAAGTCAAAACCGCTGCTGCCTTTGGCTACTGCAATTTTCTTCCCCTTTAAATCCGTGACGTCCTGAATGCCGCTGCTTTGATTGACAAGGATACCATTCGCTTTCAACCCATCCTGGGATAAACCGATTTCTTTAAAATCAATCCCTGCCGTCTGGCCTGCGATTACAGGTGAATTGCCGACTTGAGAAAAATCAAGTTTGTCTGCCGCAAGGCCTTCAAATTGCGGCGGACCGCTTTGAAACTCCACCCATTTTACCTTGATTCCTTCTTTTTCAAATGCATCCTCAAACCAGCCTTTCTCCTTCGCAATTAAAAGCGGGCTTAAGCTTTGCTGAATACCGATTCGAATTTCTTTCAATGGTTTGTTGTCACCGCTGGCTCCATTTACTCCGCAGCCTGCCAGCAGAAACAAAACGGCAATCAATGCAATGAGTCTTTTTTTCATTTCTGCTTCCGCCTTTCTATATTCCTGATCCTTCAGCGTACTCTAGTTCTTCTGTTTTCTCGAATTCCGATAACACTTTCTGCCTGATCGCTTGGAAATCCGGAGTCGTTCTGTTTCGCGGATACGCTAAAGAAATAGGCATCAGCTTATGGATGTTCCCTGGTTTCGCCTTAAGGATCGCTAGCTCATTTCCTAAATAAACAGATTCATCTATATCATGAGTGACGAGAATCATCGTTGTTTTTTTCCTCTGCCATATATCCAGCAGCACGTCCTGAAGGTGTTTTCTAGTAAAAGCGTCAAGCGCACCAAACGGTTCATCTAAAAGCAGCACTTCAGGATCCCTGATAAGGGCCCGGGCGATAGCGACTCTTTGTGACATGCCGCCGGACAGCTCGCGGGGATATGCTTTCTCAGATCCTTTCAATCTGACAATCTCGATCAGTTCATCTACCTTCTGTCTGACTTTTGGATCTTTCAAGTTCAAATCAGCAGCAATATTCTGCTCAACCGTCAGCCAAGGAAAGAGGCGGTGCTCCTGAAAAATAAATCCTTGCTGGATACCCGGAGCTGTTACGCTGCGCCCGTTAATGTCAACACTCCCGTCATAATCTGAATCAAGTCCTGCGATAATCTTTAACAGAGTGCTTTTCCCGCACCCGCTCGGTCCGATAACAGTTAGAAATTCACCTGGTGCAATTGATAATTGAATGTTTTTCAAGACCGTCGTCTTGCGCCCTTCTTGAGTAAATGCCTTTTCTTTGATGCTGATGGTCACAGCCACTTATATCCCTCTCTTTCTGCCAACCCCGCCTTCTAAAAAAACAAAAAGGCCCCCATCTCTGTTTAATAGAGATGAGAGCCTTCGGCGGTCCGATCAGCTGCCCATTTGTGTTTTGGTTTGAATAACATATTAATTCAAATTATTCCGATGTGTCAACTATTTTTTAAACGTTTTTTATTGTTCTTTTTTATCACTTACCCTTCTTTTTTCGCAAATAGAGAAGAAAAGAATCATTTCTCAAAAAACTAATCCTCTCTCATACACTTTTATACCAATGATTAATCAGCATTTTTAATACTTTTTATCGCTTAATAGATATAACTATTTTATAATAATTATAAAATAATATTGACTTTTTACTTAGAGATGATATTATGTTCTTATAAATTCCAAGAGGTGATCACATGAGTTCAAATAAACTGACAACTAGCTGGGGCGCTCCAGTTGGAGATAATCAAAATTCGCTGACTGCCGGTTCTCGCGGACCAACTTTAATTCAAGATGTACACTTACTTGAAAAATTAGCCCATTTCAATCGAGAACGTGTTCCAGAACGTGTTGTCCACGCCAAAGGCGCAGGCGCTCACGGATATTTTGAAGTGACAAACGATATCACAAAATACACGAAAGCCGCTTTCCTATCTGAAGTCGGCAAACGCACACCGTTGTTCGTCCGTTTCTCAACAGTTGCCGGTGAACTTGGCTCGGCTGACACAGTTCGCGATCCGCGCGGATTTTCTGTTAAATTTTATACTGAAGAAGGCAACTACGACATCGTCGGGAACAATACACCGGTATTTTTCATCCGCGATGCGATTAAGTTCCCTGATTTCATCCATACACAAAAAAGAGACCCAAAAACACACTTAAAAAACCCTACTGCTGTATGGGATTTCTGGTCCCTTTCACCAGAATCGCTGCACCAAGTGACAATCCTGATGTCTGACCGTGGAATTCCTGCGACACTTCGCCACATGCACGGCTTCGGAAGCCATACGTTTAAATGGACAAATGCAGAAGGCGAAGGCGTCTGGATTAAATATCACTTTAAAACAGAACAAGGCGTGAAAAACCTTGATGTCAATACGGCGGCAAAAATCGCCGGTGAAAACCCTGATTACCATACAGAAGACCTTTTCAATGCGATCGAAAATGGCGATTTCCCTGCATGGAAACTATATGTGCAAATCATGCCTTTAGAAGATGCAAATACGTATCGCTTCGACCCGTTTGATGTCACAAACGTGTGGTCTCAAAAAGACTATCCGCTAATCGAAGTCGGACGCATGGTGCTGGACAAAAATCCGGAAAATTACTTTGCAGAAGTTGAACAAGCGACATTCTCACCTGGAACGCTCGTGCCTGGTATTGATGTTTCTCCGGATAAAATGCTTCAAGGCCGGCTGTTTGCTTATCATGATGCGCATCGCTACCGTGTCGGCGCAAACCATCAAGCACTGCCAATCAACCGCGCACGCAACGTAGTGAACAATTATCAGCGTGACGGACAAATGCGCTTTGACAATAATGGCGGCGGATCTGTGTATTACGAGCCTAATAGCTTTGGAGGGCCGAAAGAATCACCTGAGGATAAACAAGCTGCATATCCAGTACAAGGAATTGCTGACAGCGTAAGCTATGACCATAACGACCACTACACACAAGCTGGTGACCTCTATCGTTTAATGAGCGAGGAAGAGCGTGCCCGTCTTGTTGAAAATATCGTTAACGCCATGAAGCCTGTAGAAAAAGAAGAAATCAAACTTCGCCAAATCGAACATTTCTACAAAGCAGATCCTGAATACGGAAAACGCGTGGCAGAAGGCCTTGGATTGCCGATTAAAAAAGACGCCTAATCAAAAAACTGCAAAAACCCGCTGTCATTAGCGGGTTTTTTTGTAGTTAGTTACACATTGCGTGTGCTTCTCATCGATCTTCATATAAATTTCTTCCATGAGCTCAGCGCTGTTTGTAATCTCTCGTTTGTTTTTTTCTATCAGAAGCTCAAGCGGCAAAATTTGATTTTCATAGATTTTTCGCTTTCTGAATCGTTTTCTCCCCTTTTCTTTTTTGAATCCCATCAATAATCCCTCCTTTTTATACAAAAAAGGCCCTTATCTAAAGATAAGAGCCTTCGGTGTCCCGATCAGCAAATGCCGGAAATATATGTTAGCTATATTAAAACGTAATCCATTTCGCCTGTCAATCTATTATTTATACAGCTGGCTGCCTTGATTCACAAATTCTTCGGCTTTTTCTTTCATCCCTTCTTGAATGGCATCCGATTCACTAAGCTGTTTATCCTTCGCATAATCCCGTATATCCTGAGAAATTCTCATGCTGCAAAACTTCGGACCGCACATTGAACAGAAGTGAGCGGTTTTTGCTCCTTCAGCCGGGAGGGTTTCATCATGATATTCAAGTGCTCTTTCCGGATCAAGAGATAAATGAAACTGGTCTAGCCAGCGGAATTCAAAGCGGGCTTTCGATAACGCATCATCTCGTATTTGCGCTCCGGGATGCCCTTTTGCAAGGTCTGCCGCGTGCGCAGCAATTTTATATGTAATGACTCCTTCACGAACGTCATCACGGTTAGGCAGCCCCAAATGCTCCTTCGGCGTGACATAACAAAGCATCGCTGTTCCATACCAGCCAATCAGCGCCGCTCCGATCGCTGAAGTAATATGGTCGTAGCCCGGCGCAATATCTGTCGTCAGCGGGCCTAATGTGTAAAAAGGCGCTTCTTTGCAAATGTCCATTTGTTTATCGACGTTCTCTTTGATTTTATGCATCGGAACATGCCCAGGCCCCTCAATCATCACCTGAACGTCATGCTTCCAAGCGATTTGCGTCAGCTCTCCAAGCGTCTCTAATTCAGCAAACTGCGCCTCGTCGTTAGCATCAGCGATTGATCCGGGGCGAAGACCATCCCCAAGAGAAAACGCAATATCATACGTTTTCATGATTTCACAGATTTCTTCAAAATGAGTGTATAAAAAGCTTTCCTGATGATGAGCCAGACACCACTGAGCCATAATCGCTCCTCCGCGTGACACGATTCCCGTTGTCCGCTTGGCGGTTAATGGCACGTACCGCAGCAAAACACCCGCGTGAATCGTAAAATAATCCACGCCCTGCTCTGCCTGCTCGATCAGCGTGTCACGATAAATTTCCCACGTTAAATCCTCCGCTACGCCGTTTACTTTTTCAAGCGCCTGATAAATCGGAACCGTTCCCACAGGCACAGGGCAATTGCGGATAATCCACTCACGCGTCGTATGAATGTCTTTTCCAGTAGAAAGATCCATCATCGTATCCGCTCCCCAGCGGATGGCCCACGTCATTTTTTCGACTTCTTCTTCGATAGATGACGTAACCGCTGAATTCCCAATATTCGCATTAATCTTCACATGAAAATTCCGCCCAATAATCATCGGTTCACTTTCAGGATGATTAATATTTGAAGGGATGATCGCCCGGCCGCTGGCTACCTCGTCTCTGACAAATTCAGGAGGTACATGCTCACGAATGGCGATAAACTCCATCTCAGGTGTAATCATTCCCTTTTTTGCGTAGTGCATTTGTGTGACATTTTGTCCTGCTTTCGCTCTCAGCGGTTTACGCTTTAGACCTGGAAACCTTACGTTTGGACTCGCTTTTTTATAACCGTTATCTTCTGGTTTGACAGCCCGTCCTTCATATTCTTCAATATCGCCGCGATCTGTAATCCACTTTTGCCGAAGCGGCTTTAATCCTTCTTCAATATTAATCGTCACATCATGGTCAGTATAAGGTCCGCTTGTATCATAGACACGCACAGGGGCGTTCTCTTCTTCGCCGAACGTCCCTGTCGTCGGACTTAAAGCAATTTCCCTCATCGGAACACGAATGTCTGCAGAAGAACCCTCCACATATACTTTTTTGCTTCCCGAAAAACTCGACATAATCGACATGTTGGCTTGCTGCACTGAATTGTTTTTCATCACTGCTCTTCTCCTCTCTTCGTTTGAAAGGACAAAATCAAGCCCATAACCAGCACAAAAAACCGGATTCAAATGAATGAACCCGGTTACAGTCAGAAAGAAACATATTATTACCCAGCACGGCAATAATAAAAACAATTTCTCTACTTCCCTACGCTGGTACGAACCAGATCAGGTCCAAAGGGTTAAGAAGCTTACCTTCTCTCTCAGCCCGAAAGCGGGCACCCCCAGTAACTATTAATTTCGCACTCATCTTAACATAAAACGAATTAAAAAAAAAGGAAAATGTATAAAATATTCAGTTAATTAAATCTAGATATTTGACAGGCAGCGGGGTTTCATTAATGTTCTGTTCTCCCATCGTCACCTGATATGCTTTTGCAGCTGGTCTTGAACTCACTGTCTGAAATAGCTGATCATTTATAAAATGGAGAGCCGCCCCGTCATCTGCCGCATAGCCATCGCACAAAAATCCGTTAGATATCAGCTGATGGTATATCGGTCTACGATCCTTTTCACCGTCATAATGAGGACAAAAACTCCCTTGCAAAAAACCTAAACTTTTCATACTTGTCAGCGGCCCGGCTGAATCTGTCACTCCTTCTTCAAACCAGCAGATCGCACCGGCACTTAATCCAGCTAAAACCACACCATTTTTCCACGCTTCTCTGAGAATAAGATCCAGCCCCCATTCCTTCCATAACACCAGCATATTCCGCGTATTTCCCCCGCCGACATAAATCACGTCCTTTTCCATTACAAAAGAAGGTAAATCTGTTGATGGCGGCTTAAATAAGGATAAATGAGACGGCACACAGTCCAGTGTTTGAAATGCTTGATAAAACCGCTGCACATAGTTTTGGGAATCACCGCTCGCTGTTGGCAAAAAACAAATGCGTGGTGACTTCCGTTCCGCTTGATTGAGGATATATTGATCGAGGGACAAATTTTCCGGCTCCATCGAAAAACCCCCGCCGCCCATCGCAATCGTCTGTTTCATCAACCCACTCCCCATTAAAATTTGTTTTTCATTATAGCATTTTATATAAATGGCAGGGGTAAATAGTTTCGAAGCAGGAGAATCTAAAAAATAAAGTCCCCCTGACATTATTAGGAGATGAAGCCATTGAACAATTCCTTAGCCCTGATTATACCTGTAACAATTCTTGATTGCTTACTAACAATAAGAACCAGCATAAAACTATTTTCTGCAGCCATAACAGAAACCGCAAATCCTCACCTTAGAACAGCGCTGCATGATCAATTAGATGCAGCTGTTCATCTGCATGGAGAACTGTCTGACCTTCTGTTGGAAAAAGGCTGGCTCCTAGGTAAACCAGTTCAAATCAATTCGCATTTACTTTGCAATGAACTGTCCTAAAGTCATACCAAAAAGACGATGTCTCGTTTATAAGACATCGTCTCTTTTATTTTATTGCTCTACTCTTCTTAATGCCTCGTTTATTGTATCTTTTATAAACACGTCTTCACCACTCAATCGATTTAAGCTGATCTCACCGTTTCTCAGCCTTTCTGAAATATGATTTATATCCTCCTCTACCGTGATTTGCAGCTCACCAGCCAAAAACATTCTGTGTAATTCATCAGCAACCATACTTTCTTTGTTCATTCCAATCCGCTCCTTTGCTTTCAATATTATTTCTAGTGTGTCCGAAGACCGAACGAATAATAAAAAAAGTATGAACCAAACAAAGCTTTTCGTTTGGCATATACCTGTTAAAAAAAAAGAAAATGTAACATGTCATTTTTTTTATAAGCTTGCAACAAGTACGGGAGTCGGTGCTGAAAAAGCAGATAGAATTTTAGAGAAAGAAGAGGCGAGAAGAGCTTGGAGAGGTATTAGAAGATAGCATAAACCAATACGCTGAGTGAATAATACAAAGGCTATTATAGACTTCTTTTCTTTGAATAATATAAAAACCCGTTTCTATATAAGAAACGGGTTTTTCGTATACCGGTGGCCGGGGTCGAACCGGCACTCCAGAAGGAACACGATTTTGAGTCGTGCGCGTCTGCCAATTCCGCCACACCGGCAAATTTTTGTCGTATCTAACCGACGAATATAAATATATCATGGTTCTTATAAAGTGTCAACACTTCTCGAAAAAGTTTTCTTCGAAATATAATAAAAAAGTATCAAAAGACTTAGTTAAATACAATAGCTTAGAGCTTAATGATAAATCAATACAACAAAAAATGATCTACTTATGTAGATCATTAATACGATGATTTAAAATAATAAAACACCAATTCTTCTTACCCTGTAAGTAAAATTGGTGCCGAGGGCCGGACTTGAACCGGCACGGTAGTCACCTACCGCAGGATTTTAAGTCCTGTGTGTCTGCCAATTCCACCACCCCGGCAATAAGAAGGCGACACCCGGATTCGAACCGGGGATAAAGGTTTTGCAGACCTCTGCCTTACCACTTGGCTATGCCGCCATAATTGGAGCGGAAGACGGGATTCGAACCCGCGACCCCCACCTTGGCAAGGTGATGTTCTACCACTGAACTACTTCCGCATCTTAAAGGACTTCATACATTATATGCAGTTAATATAAAAATGAGACTGGGCTAGCTGGATTCGAACCAACGCATGACGGAGTCAAAGTCCGTTGCCTTACCGCTTGGCTATAGCCCAATGATAATATGGGGCGATTGATGGGAATCGAACCCACGAGTGCCAGAGCCACAATCTGGTGCGTTAACCACTTCGCCACAACCGCCATAATCTCAAGATGTCATAAATTTGGCAGGGGCAGTAGGAATCGAACCCACACCGGAGGTTTTGGAGACCTCTGTTCTACCGTTAAACTATGCCCCTATAAATGGTGGAGGGGGGCAGATTCGAACTGCCGAACCCTGAGGGAGCGGATTTACAGTCCGCCGCGTTTAGCCACTTCGCTACCCCTCCACATTAAGTTTTGAAAAAACAGTGCCGGCAAGAGGACTTGAACCCCCAACCTACTGATTACAAGTCAGTTGCTCTACCAATTGAGCTACACCGGCATAGGTGGTGGCTCGGGACGGAATCGAACCGCCGACACACGGATTTTCAGTCCGTTGCTCTACCAACTGAGCTACCGAGCCTTAATATTTAAAATGGCGGTCCGGACGGGACTCGAACCCGCGACCTCCTGCGTGACAGGCAGGCATTCTAACCAACTGAACTACCGGACCATATTGTATGAAATGATTTTGGCATCCTTCAGACGTTACCTATTTCATTTATATATTTTGGTTGCGGGGGCAGGATTTGAACCTGCGACCTTCGGGTTATGAGCCCGACGAGCTACCGAACTGCTCCACCCCGCGATGATAATGGTGGAGGATGACGGGCTCGAACCGCCGACCCTCTGCTTGTAAGGCAGATGCTCTCCCAGCTGAGCTAATCCTCCATCATATAATGACCCGTACGGGATTCGAACCCGTGTTACCGCCGTGAAAGGGCGGTGTCTTAACCGCTTGACCAACGGGCCCAAACTTTCAAATGTAATTATGTATAAGTATCAGTGGCGGAGAGCAAGGGATTCGAACCCTTGAGACGGAGTTGACCGCCTACACGATTTCCAATCGTGCTCCTTCGACCACTCGGACAGCTCTCCAATAATGGCTCCGCAGGTAGGATTCGAACCTACGACCGATCGGTTAACAGCCGATAGCTCTACCACTGAGCTACTGCGGAATGAATTCTGCCTGGCGATGTCCTACTCTCACAGGGGGAAACCCCCGACTACCATCGGCGCTGAAGAGCTTAACTTCCGTGTTCGGCATGGGAACGGGTGTGACCTCTTCGCCATCATCACCAGACAAATTCAGTGACATTTAACATTATACTATGTATCCTTGAGAAAATCAAGTGTTTTTTTAGAGAAATTATTCTCTCAAAACTAGATAACAGATGTAACAACATTCAAATGTGGTTAAGTCCTCGATCGATTAGTATCTGTCAGCTCCATGTGTCGCCACACTTCCACCTCAGACCTATCAACCTGATCATCTTTCAGGGATCTTACTTCCTTGCGGAATGGGAAATCTCATCTTGAGGGGGGCTTCATGT
>NZ_MSRC01000007.1 GCF_010093085.1 Bacillus sp. SKDU12
TAGCAAGGAGGGTTACAATACTTGAAGGAGAAAGAATTTCAATCGAAGCCGCTGCTAACGAAAAGAGAAAGAGAAGTGTTCGAATTGCTCGTTCAAGATAAGACAACAAAGGAGATTGCAAGCGAGCTATTTATCAGTGAGAAAACCGTTCGAAACCATATTTCAAATGCCATGCAGAAATTAGGTGTGAAAGGGCGTTCGCAAGCCGTTGTTGAGCTTCTTAGAATGGGTGAGTTAGAGCTTTAATCCTTGCCGGTATTCCTTCTTTTCAGGAAGGAGCCGGTTATTGCTGTTTATAACGCTTGAAACCATATTTGGAATGCTGTGCAAAACTTGGATAGCCAGGCAAAAAACAAAAGTTTCTATTATGATGTGTTTGGCCTAAAGTCCGCTATTTCTCTCCAGTGAGTCTTGCATTTTCTTCAAAAAAGAAGGAAAATAGACACGGAACGCTTTGTGCGTAAGAGATCCTTGAGTGAGGGATGGACAAATGATATCAAAACCTTTGGAGCATGTTGCGGATATTGAAAAGTCACTCCGCCACATTGCCGCGATCATTAAACAAAAAGGACGAGAAATCCTTAACCAATATGCGATCACGCCGCCGCAATTTATCGGCCTGCAATGGCTTTATGAAGCAGGAGATATGACAATCGGCGAACTATCAGGCAAAATGTACTTGGCATGCAGCACAACGACGGACTTAATCGACCGCATGCAAAAAAATGAGCTTGTTGAAAGAGTCAAGGACCCTGCGGACAGGCGCGTTGTCCGGATACACCTTTTACCCGAAGGAGAACGGATTATCCAAGAGGTTATTACAAAAAGGCAGGAATATCTGCACAACATGTTCGAAACGTTTACAGATGAAGAAATAGCCATCTTCGAAAAATCATTGATGAAACTACAGCATGAAATGAAGAGAAAATGAGGCGATTTTGTTGGAACAACCAATAGGAGTCATTGATTCCGGGGTTGGCGGTTTAACCGTTGCAAAGGAAATCATGAGACAGCTACCAAAAGAAAATATTATCTACGTCGGGGACACAAAGCGGTGTCCGTACGGGCCGCGCCCTGAAGAAGAAGTTCTTCAATATACGTGGGAGCTGACGAATTATTTACTCGAAAACCATCACATCAAAATGCTCGTGATTGCCTGCAACACAGCAACAGCGATTGCGTTGGAAGAGATCCAGCGCAGCGTCAGCATCCCTGTTGTCGGAGTGATCCAGCCGGGTGCGAGAGCAGCGATAAAAGTGACGGAAAATCAGCATATCGGTGTCATTGGCACAGAGAATACGGTAAAAAGCAATGCATATGAAGAGGCGCTTTTGGCATTAAATCCTGATCTGAAGGTTGAGAACCTTGCCTGCCCACTGCTTGTGCCTTTTGTGGAAAGCGGGAGATTTCTCGACAAAACAGCAGACGAGATTGTGAAAACATCGCTATATCCTTTAAAAGACACAGCGATTGATTCGCTGATTCTGGGCTGCACCCACTATCCCATTTTAAAAGAATCTATTCAGAGATATATGGGGAAACATGTAAACATTATTTCTTCCGGTGATGAAACAGCCCGGGAAGTCAGCACGATTCTTTCATACAAAGGGCTGCTTAACCAGTCTCCGATTGTTCCTGAGCATCAGTTCCTGACAACAGGAGCACGTGATCAATTTGCGAAAATCGCAGATGACTGGTTTGGCCATGAGGTGGGCCGCGTGGAATGCATTTCACTGCAAGAACCGATTAGAAGATAGTTTTCTCCCGCAACGGCATGTTGCGGGTTTTTTCTGTTTGATGGGAATTCTTCGGTCTATTTCCTAATAAGGCTCGTATACATAATAGTACAAACAGCTTTAGGAGGGAAAAGTATGCTGAAAAAAGGACCTGCAGTCATTGGTGCCACTTGCCTCACCTCTGTCTTGCTTTTATCTGGATGCGGTTTGTTTCAATCTGATAAGGCAGCTGAGGAAATTGATCCGCCTCAAGACGTTACATACGTGAATGATGAAGCGGGGGCCAATTCAAATACAACAGCTGAAAAAACAGGAAGTGAAAAAAGTGATACCGCAAAAGCGGATCAAGCCTCATCCGCAGTCATGAGGGAGCTTTATCTTATTGATAAAAACGGGTATGTCGTTGCGCAAACGCTGCCCCTTCCGAAAAGTGAAGGCACTGCCAAGCAGGCGCTTGAATACCTTGTTCAAGGCGGACCTGTGTCAGAAATCCTTCCGAACGGCTTCAGAGCGGTATTGCCAGCCGACACAGCCGTTAACGTTGACATCAAAAAAGACGGGACTGCAATAGCGGACTTCTCTAATGAATTTAAAAATTATAAGAAGGAAGACGAACAGAAAATCGTTCAATCTGTCACATGGACGCTGACGCAATTCAGTTCGATAGACAAAGTGAAGCTGAGAATAAACGGCCATGAACTGAAGGAGATGCCTGTAGGCGGCACGCCGATCTCAGATGATTTAAGCCGTAAAGACGGGATTAATATGGAAACATCCGGCGTGAATGACCTCACTGCAACACATCCGCTCACTGTCTATTATTTGGCGGAAAACGAGAATAGTGAATACTACGTGCCGGTGACAAAACGAATTGACAATTCGGAAAAAGACGACATCACAGCAGCGATCAATGAACTGGCCAAAGGTCCAAGCAAGGTGAGCGGACTGTTAACGGATTTTAGTGGAGATGTAAAGCTGGTCAGTAAACCAAAAATGAAAGACGGACGCGTAACGTTAGATTTCAATCAATCTATATTCGGCAGCGCCGATGAAAAGACGAAAATGATTTCTTCAGAAGTGCTGAACAGTATTGTGCTGACATTAACGGAGCAGCCCGATATAAAAAGTGTCTCTGTTAAAGTGAACGGTAAATCAGAGCTCGTAAATGAAAAAGGCGAAAAGCTCACAAAACCAGTCTCCAGACCTTCTCAAGTGAATACGGGTAGTTTTTAAATTGAGATTTTTGGTATACTAGAAAGAAAGAGGTTAGCGTTCCGGCTGCCTCTTTCTTTATTCAATTCCGGGACAAAAATGGTTTATGTACATATAATCGGAGGTAAAACATGAGACATGACGGAAGACAACATGATGAGCTGCGTCCAATCACATTCGATTTGGATTTTATCAGCCATCCGGAAGGTTCTGTTCTAATAACAGCGGGAAACACAAAAGTAATTTGCAACGCGTCTGTTGAGGATCGCGTGCCGCCGTTTTTGCGGGGCGGAGGAAAAGGCTGGATTACAGCTGAATACAGCATGCTGCCGCGGGCAACAAACCAAAGAACAATCAGAGAATCTTCAAAAGGAAAAATTTCCGGCAGAACAATGGAGATTCAGCGCTTGATCGGCCGTGCGCTTCGGGCAGTTGTAGATTTAGAAAAGCTCGGGGAACGGACGATTTGGATTGACTGTGATGTCATTCAGGCTGATGGCGGAACAAGAACCGCTTCAATTACAGGTGCGTTTCTTGCGATGTCGATTGCGGTTGGCAAGCTGATGAAAGCGGGAACGATTAAGACAAATCCGATCACTGATTTTCTTGCTGCGATTTCTGTCGGAATTGATAAGGAACAGGGAATTTTGTTAGATTTAAATTATGAGGAAGATTCCTCCGCTGAAGTGGACATGAATGTCATTATGACTGGCAGCGGCCGCTTTGTAGAACTGCAGGGAACCGGGGAAGAGGCGACTTTTTCAAGGGAGGATCTGAACGGTCTTCTCGGACTTGCTGAAAAAGGCATTCAGGAACTGATTGACAAGCAAAAAGAAGTACTGGGTGATTCTCTGCCAGAACTGAAATAAAGACAGAAAGGCTTGATCATCATGAAAGAAGCAATTATTGCGACGCACAATCCGGGAAAAGTGAAGGAATTCAAAGAGATTCTTGAGCCGAAAGATTATGATGTCAAATCGTTAGCTGAAATTGGCTTCACAGAAGAAATTGAAGAAACAGGCCATACGTTTGAAGAAAATGCAATTCTGAAAGCGGAAGCTGTTGCCAAAGCAGTGAACAAAATGGTGATTGCTGATGACTCCGGTCTGTCCGTCGATAATCTTGGCGGAAGACCCGGCGTTTATTCCGCACGTTATGCGGGAGAACAGAAAGACGACCAGGCAAATATCGATAAAGTGCTCAGCGAGCTGAAAGGGATAGAAAAAGAACAGCGCACCGCCCGTTTCCGCTGTGCGCTGGCTGTGAGTATCCCCGGCGAGGAAACAAAAACAGTCGAAGGTCATGTTGAAGGGTACATTGCTGAAGAACCGAGAGGAGAATACGGCTTTGGCTATGACCCGATCTTTATCGTGAAAGATAAAGATCAGACAATGGCTGAACTGACAAGTGATGAAAAAAATAAAATCAGCCATAGAGCTGACGCGCTTAAAAAGCTGTCTAAGCTTTTGGAGGCATAAGGGGGAGTTTATACATGAACGTGCTGATTATCAGTGACAGCCATGGGCTTGAAGAAGAACTCCAAACCATTTCGAAACGGCATGAAGCAGAAGTTGATCTCATGATTCATTGCGGAGACTCTGAGCTTAAATCAGGGCATCCGGTTTTGGAGCCTTATGAGGTTGTAAAAGGGAACTGTGATTTTGCAGGCGATTTTAAGGACGAGCTTCTTCTGACTGCCGGTTCAAAAACAATCTTGGTCACGCACGGTCACCTTCACGGTATAAAACAAACTTTGTTAAACGTATACTATCGTGCAGAGGAGCTCGGAGCGGATATCATTTGTTTCGGGCATTCGCACATCGCGGGAAGTGAAGTGCTGCGCGGAAAACTGCTGATTAATCCAGGCAGCATCCGGCTTCCGAGGGTGCGCAGGACAGAAAGCTATGCTATACTGACATTAGAAAATGATGTTGCGACAGTGCGTTTTTACGACCAAACAGGCCATGAAATTGAGGATCTGCAAAACCGAGTCACACTATGAAAATGTCATGGGGAAGAAAATTTTCTTCCTCATGAAAAAAATTCTAAAAAACCGTTGACTTATTGTTGTGTCCCATATATAATAAATCTTGTCGCTGATAGTTAAGGCGAAAAACAAAGCATGTCCCAGTAGCTCAGCAGGATAGAGCAACGGCCTTCTAAGCCGTCGGTCGGGAGTTCGAATCTCTCCTGGGACGTACCAAAAGAAAAACCTCAAATCCTTTAAGGATTTGAGGTTTTTTGCTGTAGAGTTATGACTTTTATTTATTATTTAACGGATCATCATCCAAGCCATCAGCTTTTCCTTCTTTATGCAGGCGGGGTTCTTCTTTTTTCACAGTTTCAGAAATATGCTCATTTTCTTCTACAGTTCGTTTTCCGACAACCACTTCATCAGTGACAACCGGTTTTTTCGTCACTTCCAGTTTCTCCTCAACGATTGGAACTCTGACCGTTTCTGAATCATTGACAGGAGAAGCGTCCGCTCTGTTTTCATCCACTGGGCGGCGTTCGACATAAATTTCATCATGTCTCACTGGGATGTCCATATCTCTTTGTTCTGTTTTTACTTCTTTTCCTATCTCTACTTCTCCAGTTTGAATATCTTCCTTATCGACTTTCAGCTGTTCTTCCCGCAACGGCATTGTTTTTTCTTCTTTCGCTGTATAATCCGCCATTTCATTTGTGCTGGAAAAGCCGCCTGATAGGGCACTGCCGTTATCGATAGGAGCATTTACATCTGCATCCGTATCAACGGCTACAAGGAGTTTGCCGTCATCCAGATCCTCTTGATACTTGTCAATTTCTCCAGCCTTGATATCCAAATCTGATAATGTTTTGCTATGTTCTGCCGTATCATCCATTGTGAAATAATCTTTTAGTTTATCAATAAAAGATTCAGATCCGCTTTCATGTGCATCGACGGCTTGATTGACTTCTGTTCCTGTTCGTGACTCAAGATAATCTGTATCTCGCCGGCTTGTCACAACAGAAATGTCGTCAGAATCATAACCTTTTGTTAATAAGCCTTCAATCGCTGCGATGGTTTCCTGCGGCGTTTCATATACACCAACTATATTTTTCATATCAATCTCCTCCTTTATCAATTTTGCATTTCATCGTTCATGTTTTTCTAATTCCCGTTGAACTTTGAAATAAACAAAATTGAAAACATCAGAGGAGTTTCAAAGCTATTGCGTGAGACAAAAAAGATAGATAAGATAGCGCCGCCTCTGTACTTTCTAGCCCCATAAAAATGTCTCACAGCTTCTTCGTCGTAAACACACTGTTTGAATTTTAACCCCTCATAGCTGCGTTTCCAGTCTCCTCCTCCAGAATGTGCAGGTTATCAGAACATATTTTACTTCGATAAATCCGTTCTTTTTCTAAATGGAAAAAAGAGCCGAAAACAAAGTTTGGCTCTTGTGTCTTTTTAATATCTAAAGCCCCCATGTACCCCTGATGCTCCGCTGAAGCCGCCAGCATGCGTTGCTGGAATGCTGACACCGCCAGCGGACGTCGCTGGGATACTAAATCCGCCGCCATGGCCGACATAGCCGGCGCCGGCAAATTGCTGTCCGTAAAATCCTGAAGCATATGGAAAAGAGGAGTACATACTGCCGGCAGGGCTTAGCGGGCTGTATGCTTGGCTGTACGGCTGACTATATCCATAACCTCCGATTGGATGATGGCTTTGCTGGTAAAAGGCAGGGGCAGCCGGATAATATTGCGGCGGAAAACTGGGAAAACCTAGGGGGAATCCTTGCATGTCAGCTAATGATTTATTCATCGTATCACCTTTTCTTTGCAAGATACCATCAATGTATGCTGCAGGATGAATGGAAGTGCCTATCCGAAATGAAATGATTTGCTAGGTGATATGTCATATTTCAATCTATATGCCGGCGCTAGTATGTTATAAAATATGACACATTTCTAGGAAATTAAAAAATTCTGGTGTATCCTTGATAGATTAATAAAAAAATTATAAAAACTTATAACATTTGCAATTCCTGATACACCAATGATGAAAGCGTATACAATATAGATTGATTAATCAAAATTGTCTAATAATTTTAAAAATGCTGTTGACACTAGGTCCAAAGCGGCGTAATATGAGTTCAACAAAAGATAAACGCAAGCTTCACAAGCGAAAAATAATCGCAATGTGATCTGAAAAATGTTTAAAATAATAACCTTCAGGAACAGCTGAAAAGCTGTTTCGGAGGCTGAATATGAAAAGCGCAGATGAGGATAAGTAGCCTTGATAAAGTTTCCCACAGAGAACCGGGTTAGCTGAGAACCGGCGAAGCTTTACAAGGTGAACTCGCCTCAGAGTGCCAGTCTGAAATCTTAGATAGTAGGACCTGGCCGGGTGAACTTGATTCACTCGTTATTAAAGCGGATAGAAATATCCATGAGACGGCCGATTATAGGCCGTAAACAAGGGTGGTACCGCGGAAAGAAGAGCCTTTTCGCCCCTTTTGGCTATCGCATTCAACTGCGCGGCTGATTGTGGGTGGAAGGGCTCTTTTTATTGAATAATCAGCTATCAAACGAATAAAAAGATGATCTTTAGAGGATGAAATTCAAAGGGAGGAACTAAAATGGGGACTAACGTACAGGTGGATTCAGCATCTGCCGAATGTACACAGACAATGAGCGGAGCATTAATGCTGATTGAATCATTAAAGAAAGAAAAAGTAGAGATGATTTTCGGTTATCCGGGCGGGGCTGTGCTTCCGATTTACGATAAACTCTACAATTCAGGGATGGTACATATCCTTCCCCGTCACGAACAAGGTGCGATCCATGCTGCGGAAGGATACGCAAGAGTATCTGGAAAACCGGGTGTCGTGATCGCCACTTCAGGACCCGGAGCGACAAACCTTGTGACAGGGCTTGCCGATGCCATGATTGATTCATTGCCATTAGTCGTCTTTACTGGTCAGGTCGCAACATCTGTTATCGGCAGCGATGCATTTCAGGAAGCAGATATTTTAGGAATTACGATGCCGGTGACAAAACACAGCTATCAGGTTCGCAAGCCGGAAGATTTGCCGCGTATTATTAAAGAAGCGTTCCATATCGCAACAACTGGAAGACCCGGACCTGTATTGATTGATATTCCGAAAGATGTAGCAACAATTGAAGGGGAATTCAGCTACGATCATGAGATGGACCTCCCGGGATACCAGCCGACAACAGAGCCGAATTATTTGCAGATCCGCAAGCTTGTGGAAGCCGTAAGCAGCGCAAAGAAACCGGTGATCCTGGCGGGTGCGGGCGTACTGCACGGAAAAGCGTCAGAAGAATTAAAAAATTATGTTGAGCAGCAGCAAATCCCTGTGGCACACACCCTTTTGGGACTCGGAGGCTTCCCTGCTGACCACCCGCTTTTCCTGGGGATGGCGGGAATGCATGGCACTTATACAGCTAATATGGCTCTTCATGATTGTGATCTTTTAATCAGCATCGGCGCCCGGTTTGATGACCGCGTCACAGGAAACCTGAAGCACTTTGCCAGAAACGCAAAGATTGCCCACATCGATATTGATCCGGCTGAAATCGGAAAAATCATGAAAACGCAGATTCCTGTAGTCGGAGACAGTAAAACTGTCTTGCAGGAGCTGATCAAACAAGACGGCAAACAAAGCGATTCGAAGGAATGGAAAAAACAGCTCGCCGAGTGGAAAGAAGAGTATCCGCTCTGGTATGTAGATAATAAAGAAGAAGGCTTTAAACCTCAGAAATTGATTGAATATATTCATCAATTTACAAAAGGCGAGGCCATTGTTGCAACGGATGTCGGCCAGCATCAAATGTGGTCAGCGCAATTTTATCCATTCCGAAAAGCAGATAAATGGGTCACATCAGGCGGGCTTGGAACGATGGGATTTGGCCTTCCGGCAGCGATTGGCGCACAGCTGGCAGATAAAGATGCTACTGTTGTCGCAGTCGTCGGAGACGGCGGTTTTCAAATGACACTCCAAGAACTTGATGTCATCCGCGAATTGAACATTCCGGTTAAAGTCGTCATTTTAAATAACGCTTGTCTCGGGATGGTCAGACAGTGGCAGGAAATTTTCTATGAAGAACGCTATTCAGAATCTAAATTCGCTTCTCAGCCTGACTTTGTCAAATTGTCAGAAGCTTATGGCATTAAAGGCATCAGAATTTCTTCAGAAGCAGAAGCGAAAGAAAAGCTGGAAGAGGCACTAACATCAAAAGAACCGGTTGTCATTGACGTGCGGGTTGCCGGTGAAGAAAAAGTATTCCCGATGGTGGCTCCGGGAAAAGGATTGCATGAAATGGTGGGGGTGAAACCTTGAAAAGAATTATCACATTGACCGTGGTGAACCGTTCCGGCGTGCTGAACAGGATCACCGGTCTATTTACAAAAAGACATTACAACATTGAAAGCATTACAGTTGGACACACGGAGACAAACGGTGTCTCCAGAATCACCTTTGTCGTTCACGTTGAAGGAGAAAATGATGTTGAACAGCTGACAAAACAGCTTAACAAACAGATTGATGTGCTGAAAGTCACGGATATTACGAATCAATCGATTGTCCAGAGGGAGCTGGCCTTAATCAAGGTCGTATCCGCACCGTCAACGAGATCAGAGCTGAATGGAATCATAGAACCGTTCAGAGCCACTATCGTTGATGTCAGCAGAGACAGCATCGTTGTTCAGGTGACAGGCGAATCTAACAAAATTGAGGCGCTTATTGAATTGTTAAAACCTTATGGCATTAAAGAAATCGCGAGAACAGGTACAACGGCTTTTACGAGGGGAACCCAGCAAAAGCCGTCATTCAATAAAACAATATCTATTGTATAAAACATAACAAGGGAGAGATTGAAATGGTAAAAGTATATTATAACGGTGATATCAAAGAGAACGTATTGGCTGGAAAAACAGTAGCGGTTATCGGATACGGCTCACAGGGCCACGCACATGCATTGAACCTTAAAGAAAGCGGCGTTGACGTAATCGTTGGTGTTAGACAAGGAAAATCTTTCACTCAAGCCCAAGAAGACGGACATAAAGTATTTACAGTAAAAGAAGCGGCAGCGCAAGCTGAAATCATCATGGTTCTGCTTCCGGATGAACAGCAGCAAAAAGTTTACGAAGCTGAAATTAAAGATGAATTGACTGCTGGGAAATCATTAGTGTTCGCTCACGGTTTTAACGTTCATTTCCATCAAATTGTTCCGCCGGCTGATGTTGATGTATTTTTGGTAGCGCCTAAAGGGCCGGGACACTTAGTCAGAAGAACATATGAGCAAGGAGCTGGTGTGCCGGCATTGTTCGGGATCTATCAAGATGTGACTGGTGAAGCGAAAGACAAAGCCCTCGCGTATGCAAAAGGAATCGGCGGCGCTAGAGCTGGCGTTTTGGAAACGACATTTAAAGAAGAAACAGAAACAGATTTGTTCGGTGAGCAAGCAGTGCTTTGCGGAGGATTAACTGCGCTTGTCAAAGCAGGATTTGAAACATTAACTGAAGCGGGTTATCAGCCTGAACTTGCATACTTTGAGTGTCTTCACGAACTGAAATTAATCGTAGACCTTATGTACGAAGAAGGGCTTGCAGGCATGAGATATTCAATCTCTGACACAGCACAATGGGGAGATTTCGTATCAGGCCCTCGCGTTGTTGATGCTAAAGTAAAAGAGTCTATGAAAGAAGTGTTAAAAGATATCCAAAACGGTACATTTGCAAAAGAGTGGATCGTCGAAAACCAAGTAAACCGTCCTCGCTTCAACGCTATCAATACGAGCGAAAACGAACATCAAATTGAAGTTGTCGGAAGAAAGCTTCGTGAAATGATGCCGTTTGTGAAACAAGGCAAGAAGAAGGAAGCGGTGGTCTCCGTTGCGCAAAATTAATGTTTTCGATACGACGCTTCGTGATGGTGAACAGTCTCCTGGCGTGAATTTAAATACACAGGAGAAACTCGCCATAGCAAAGCAGCTCGAAAGACTCGGGGCAGATATCATTGAAGCGGGGTTTCCCGCTTCGTCCCGAGGTGACTTTTTAGCTGTCCAAGAGATTGCAAGAACCATTAAAAATTGTTCAGTAACCGGTCTTGCCCGCTGTGTAAAAGGTGATATTGATGCTGCTTGGGAAGCGTTAAAGGACGGTGCTTATCCGAGAATTCACGTGTTTATCGCCACATCGGACATTCATTTGAAACACAAGCTGAAAATGACGCGTGAGCAAGTGGTAGAAAGAGCGGTTGAAATGGTGAAATACGCAAAAGAGCGTTTTCCGGTTGTGCAATGGTCAGCTGAAGATGCCTGCCGCACTGAACTGGCGTTTTTGGCGGAAATCGTCGAGAAAGTCATTGACGCAGGCGCGAGTGTTATCAATCTCCCGGACACGGTCGGATATTTGGCTTCGGCGGAATACGGCAATATCTTTAAATATATGAAGGGAAACGTTCCGAACATTGAGCAAGCAAAGCTTTCGGCCCACTGTCATGATGATTTGGGAATGGCAGTCGCAAACTCACTTGCTGCGATTGAAAATGGTGCTGATCAAATTGAATGCGCTGTGAACGGAATCGGTGAAAGAGCCGGGAACGCAGCGTTAGAGGAAATTGCTGTTGCCCTTCATATCAGAAAAGATTTCTACCAAGCTGAAACAGGCATTACATTGAACGAGATTAAACGTACTAGCGATCTAGTAAGCAAGCTGTCAGGCATGGTTGTGCCGCGCAATAAAGCGGTAGTGGGTGATAATGCATTTGCTCATGAATCAGGTATCCATCAGGACGGCTTCTTAAAAGAAAAATCGACTTATGAAATTATTTCACCGGAGCTTGTCGGTGTGACGGCAGATGCGCTTGTTTTAGGCAAACATTCTGGACGCCACGCCTTTAAAGACCGGCTGACTGCTTTAGGATTCAAATTTGATAGTGAAGAGATTAATAAATTTTTTACGATGTTCAAAGAGTTGACTGAGAAGAAAAAAGAATTCACTGATGAGGATCTTGTTTCTCTTATTTTAGAAGAAAAAGTAACAGACCGCAAGATTGGGTATGAATTTCTTTCCCTGCAAGTGCATTACGGAACAAGTCAGGTTCCTACAGCTACACTTTCTTTGAAAAACCAAGAAAACGCAGAACTTATTCAGGAAGCAGCAACTGGAGCCGGGAGCGTGGAAGCGATCTACAACACGCTTGAACGCAGTATCGACAAAGACTTAGAGCTCTTGGACTACCGCATTCAGTCCAATAGAAAAGGCGAAGACGCATTTGCTCAGGTATATGTGAGAGTTTTGGTGAATGGAGAAGAATCAGCAGGGCGGGGCATAGCGCAAGATGTACTAGAAGCTTCAGCGAAAGCCTATTTGAACGCAGTCAACCGTCAGTTGGCTTTTCAGTCGAGTATGAGCGGATTTAAAAGCCATGCAGCTATCGGATCCTAAAAGAAAGGAGAACGGTTAACTTGAAAAAACGTATTGCTCTATTGCCTGGAGACGGGATCGGCCCTGAAGTATTAGAATCAGCGACAGACGTACTGAAAAGTGTTGCCGAACGCTTTAACCATGAATTTGAATTTGATTATGGCTTGATTGGAGGGGCGGCGATTGATGAACATAACAATCCCCTCCCGGAAGAAACGATTGCCGCTTGTAAAAATGCCGACGCTATATTGCTTGGCGCTGTCGGAGGCCCGAAGTGGGATCAAAATCCTTCTGAGCTGAGACCGGAAAAAGGGCTTCTTAGTATCAGAAAACAGCTTGATTTGTTTGCGAATTTACGGCCTGTAAAGGTGTTTGAAAGTCTTTCTGACGCCTCACCTTTAAAAAAAGAGTATATAGATCACGTTGATTTTGTCATTGTTCGTGAGCTGACAGGCGGCTTGTATTTCGGCCAGCCTAGCAAACGCTATGTAAATAATGAAGGTGAACAGGAAGCTATAGACACACTGTTTTACAAGCGGACGGAAATTGAACGTGTAATCAGAGAGGGCTTTAAAATGGCGGCGGCCAGAAAAGGCAAAGTGACCTCAGTTGATAAAGCGAACGTCCTTGAATCAAGCAGGCTATGGCGTGAGGTGGCTGAAGATGTTGCAAAAGACTTTCCTGAGGTGAAGCTGGAGCACATGCTTGTGGACAATGCGGCTATGCAGCTGATTTATGCGCCGAATCAATTTGATGTCGTGGTGACTGAAAACATGTTCGGCGATATTTTAAGCGATGAAGCATCCATGCTGACAGGTTCACTCGGAATGCTCCCGTCAGCCAGCCTGTCAAGCTCAGGTCTTCATTTGTTTGAGCCTGTTCACGGCTCTGCGCCTGACATAGCCGGTAAAGGAATGGCGAATCCGTTCGCAGCCATATTATCAGCGGCAATGCTTTTGAGAACATCTTTCGGGCTTGAAGAGGAAGCGAAAGCTGTAGAAGATGCGGTTAACAAAGTCTTAGCTTCCGGAAAAAGAACAAGAGACTTGGCGCGAGGCGAAGAGTTCAGCAGCACTCAGGCCATTACAGAGGAAGTCAAGGCAGCAATCATGAGTGAAAATACAATTTCTAATGTGTGACAGCTTATTTAGTTCACAGATAGAGGGAGGAAATAAAAGATGATGCCTCGAACAATCATCGAAAAGATTTGGGATCAGCATATCGTAAAACATGGTGAGGGAAAACCGGATCTTCTCTATATTGATTTGCATCTTATTCATGAGGTGACATCTCCTCAGGCATTTGAAGGGTTGAGACAAAAGGGAAGAAAGGTCAGAAGACCCCAAAACACATTTGCGACAATGGACCACAACATTCCGACCGTCAATCGTTTTGAGATCAAGGATGAAGTCGCGAAACGCCAAGTGACGGCGCTTGAACGAAACTGTGAAGAATTTGGCGTGCGCCTTGCTGATCTTCACAGCGTGGATCAAGGGATTGTCCATGTCGTCGGTCCTGAACTGGGCTTAACACTGCCAGGGAAAACAATTGTATGCGGTGACAGCCATACATCGACCCATGGAGCATTCGGCGCTCTTGCATTCGGAATCGGAACGAGTGAAGTTGAACATGTCCTTTCCACACAGACACTTTGGCAGCAGCGTCCGAAGACACTTGAAGTGCGTGTAGACGGAACGCTTCAAAAAGGGGTAACGGCAAAGGATGTCATTCTTGCTGTCATCGGCAAATACGGTGTGAAATTCGGCACTGGCTACGTCATTGAATATACTGGGGAAGTATTCAGAAATATGACGATGGATGAACGAATGACTGTATGTAATATGTCAATCGAAGCAGGGGCAAGAGCCGGTTTGATTGCACCTGATGAGGTGACGTTTGAATACTGTAAAAACCGCAAGTATACGCCAAAGGGTAAGGAATTTGACAAAGCTGTAGAGGAATGGAAGGCGCTGCGTACAGATCCGGGAGCAGTTTATGATAAATCTATTGTCCTTGATGGCAACGACATTTCTCCTATGGTGACGTGGGGCATCAACCCGGGAATGGTTCTTCCTGTGGATTCAGAAGTCCCTGCGCCGGAAAGCTTTTCTGCAGAAGATGACAAAAAAGAAGCGGTTCGCGCTTATGAATATATGGGACTGACCCCTCATCAAAAAATTGAAGACATCAAAGTCGAGCACGTATTTATCGGCTCCTGCACAAATTCACGCATGACTGACCTTCGCCAGGCTGCTGATATGATCAAAGGGAAAAAGGTAGCTGGCAGCGTAAGAGCCATCGTCGTTCCAGGATCTCAAAGCGTGAAGCTTCAGGCTGAACAGGAAGGGCTTGACCAAATTTTCTTGGAAGCTGGATTTGAATGGAGAGAGTCAGGCTGCAGCATGTGTTTGAGCATGAATAATGATGTTGTTCCTGAAGGAGAGCGCTGTGCGTCAACCTCTAACCGCAACTTCGAGGGCAGGCAAGGAAAAGGTGCAAGAACACATCTCGTCAGCCCGGCAATGGCTGCAATGGCTGCCATTCACGGACACTTCATTGACGTCAGAAAGTTTTATCAAGAAAAAACAGTTGTATAAGGAGTGCGCGAGATGGAACCTTTGAAAACACATACAGGAAAAGCAGCCGTGTTGAATCGAATCAATGTTGACACAGATCAAATTATTCCAAAACAATTTTTGAAGAGGATTGAAAGAACAGGCTACGGCCGCTTTGCATTCTTTGATTGGAGATATGATGAGAAAGGCGAGGCGAACCCTGAATTTGAATTAAACCAGCCTGCTTATCAAGGTGCATCCATTTTAATTGCAGGAGAAAACTTCGGCTGCGGCTCATCGCGTGAGCATGCCCCGTGGGCGCTTGATGATTACGGATTTAAAATTATCATTGCGCCGTCATTTGCTGATATTTTCCATCAGAACTGCTTTAAAAACGGTATGCTGCCAATCCGCATGCCATATGACAATTGGAAAAAACTTGTCGGCCAATATGAAAACCAGTCATCGCAAATGACAGTTGACCTTGAAAAACAGCTCATTCATGACAGTGAAGGCAATCACATTTCATTCGAAGTCGATCCGCATTGGAAAGAGATGCTGATCAACGGTTATGATGAAATTTCTTTAACACTTTTGCTTGAGGATGAAATCAAGCAATTTGAATCACAAAGAAGTTCATGGCTTCAAGCCTGAGAAAGCTGCCGCATTTGTTCGGCGGCTTTTTTCGCCTGGAGAAACCTTTCATTTCTTGTGTTTGTTCACAGGTGTTGATACACTTGAACAAAATAAATGCCTGAAAGGAATATAGGTATGACGCATGACAAGAAGAACGCAAAAATTATTCCTTTTCCTCATCTAAAAGATCGTCTTGTGGAAAAAGGGATGTCATCACTAAAGGATAAAAAGTATCAAGAAGCACTTGAACTCTTTTCAGAAGCAATGAAATATGATGATACTGAATCCGATCTTCACTTAGGGATGGCCATCTGCTTTTTAGAGCTGGGCGAATTAGAAGAAGCAAAAAGCGTGTGCGAAAAGATGTTAAGAGAAGGCTATGGCCATTATTTTACGGTTTTGCAGGTGTACATGACCATCTTGATTCAGCTCAAAAAATACGAAGAAGTCAAAAGCACTATTGAAGCTGTTTTGGAAGAAAATCAGCTCCCGGCAGAAAGTGCAGAGCAATTTTATAAGCTGCTTGATTTCAGCCGAAAAATGGCCGATCCGGAACGTGAGGACGAGGCGTGGGCTGAGGAGTATGAGGATACAATTGATACTGAAAAAGTGCTGGCAAGCCCTGAAGAGCAAATGAATCTCATTCATTCCTTAAAAGACCGCAATGTAGCGAAGTATACAGGCCTGCTCAAAACAATTCTTCAAGACCCCTCAGCTCACCCGATTATTAAAACGATGATTGTGATGTTGTTGGCCGAGCACGAGTACAGCAAACCTGTGCACATTACTAAATTTGGCGAATCGTTGACAATTGAACCGTCTGAGATTGTTCCGCCAGATGCTGCTCCGATTTTACATCGTGTTTTAAGGGTGCTGGATGAGACGCTTGGAAATGAAAACCCAACCTTATATGCGGCAGTGGAAGAATTGTGGAGAAGACATTTGTACGTTTTATATCCGTTCCAGCCAAAATTGCTGTCGGCCGATCTCTGGGCAGCTGCCCTTCATAAAGTCGGTTACGAGATGCACGGGATTGAAATTGAAAAAGAAGAACTTCATATGATGTATGAGTTTATTGACAAAGAACTCGATGAAGCGTGCACAATGATTAAAGATCT
Organism: Bacillus sp. SKDU12; assembly: GCF_010093085.1. Classification (GTDB taxonomy): domain Bacteria; phylum Bacillota; class Bacilli; order Bacillales; family Bacillaceae; genus Bacillus; species Bacillus mexicanus. The sequence goes on from NZ_MSRC01000007.1 coordinate 16,679, forward strand.
TGAAGAAATTTCTTATTTGTAAATCGCGCCATATAGTTGAAAGCGCTATGTGTTATGTTATAATATAATGGTTGTATTTGTGTATAACGGGTTATAAGAAATACGGTTGGACAGGCTTTGCAGTTCATTATTAACATCTATACATAATGATTCTGATCTTTGGCAGCTTTGATTTTGTTGGACGAAGCCGAATGATTGCTTTAGAATGGAAGACCGACACAACCTGAATAGATTTTTGGAGGGAAACACATGTCTGTAAAATGGGAAAAACAAGAAGGCAACGAAGGCGTTTTAACGGTTGAAGTTGATGCTGAAACGTTTAAAACAGCACTTGATGATGCGTTTAAAAAAGTAGTAAAACAAGTTTCAATTCCTGGATTCCGTAAAGGTAAAATTCCACGCGGATTATTCGAACAGCGCTTTGGCGTAGAAGCTCTTTACCAAGATGCTTTGGATATTCTTCTTCCTGTAGAATACCCTAAAGCGATTGAAGAAGCTGGAATCGAGCCGGTAGACCGTCCTGAAATTGATGTTGAAAAAATCGAAAAAGGCGAAAGCTTAATCTTCACTGCGAAAGTAACAGTAAAACCTGAAGTGAAGCTTGGCGACTACAAAGGCTTAGGCATTGAAAAAGACGACACGGCTGTAACTGATGAAGATGTTCAAAACGAACTAAAAGCACTTCAAGAGCGTCAAGCTGAGCTTGTTGTAAAAGAAGAAGGCGCTGTTGAAGAAGGAAACACAGTTGTTCTTGATTTCGAAGGATTCGTTGACGGCGAAGCATTCGAAGGCGGAAAAGCTGAAAACTACTCTCTAGAAGTAGGTTCTGGTTCATTCATCCCTGGCTTCGAAGAACAGTTAGTGGGTCTTGAAGCGGGCGCCGAGAAGGATGTTGAAGTGACATTCCCTGAAGAGTACCACGCTGAAGATCTTGCAGGCAAACCAGCTGTCTTCAAAGTGAAAATTCACGAAATCAAAGCGAAAGAGCTTCCTGAGCTTGACGATGAATTCGCAAAAGATATCGATGAAGAAGTGGAAACACTTGCTGAACTAACTGAAAAAACAAAGAAACGTTTAGAAGAAGCAAAAGAAAACGAAGCTGACGCTAAATTGCGTGAAGAGCTTGTTCTGAAAGCATCTGAAAATGCTGAAATGGATGTGCCGCAAGCAATGGTTGACACTGAGCTTGACCGTATGCTGAAAGAATTCGAACAGCGTCTGCAAATGCAAGGTATGAACCTTGAGCTTTACACTCAATTCTCAGGCCAAGATGAAGCTGCGTTAAAAGAGCAAATGAAAGAAGATGCTGAAAAACGCGTTAAATCTAACCTGACTCTTGAAGCAATTGCGAAAGCGGAAAACCTTGAAGTATCAGATGAGGAAGTTGAAGCTGAGCTTACTAAAATGGCTGAAGCATACAACATGCCTGTTGAAAATATTAAACAAGCCATCGGTTCAGCTGACGCGATGAAAGAAGATTTAAAAGTTCGCAAAGCAATTGATTTTCTTGTTGAAAACCGTTAATATGGTGCATAATAATAGTAATAATAAAACAGGGCGCGAATCATTCGTGCCTTGTTTTGTACAATTATGAGTTATCTCTTTTTCTTGGGGTAAGATAGTTAATGCAGAACTGTTTTTTCTCATACATATAGAATGTGCAAGTCAGAAACACATTGTTACCGTCTTTTTGGAAAGTATGGTAAAATGCAATACATACTCGTTCGTTTCAAGAATCATTTTCTTTTGCTCTGGTGGTAAAAGAAAAAGTGAGACAAGATTAAGGGGTGAAAGAATGTTTAAATTTAACGAGGAAAAAGGACAATTAAAATGCTCGTTCTGCGGAAAAACACAAGATCAGGTTCGTAAGCTTGTAGCTGGACCTGGTGTATATATATGTGACGAATGTATCGAACTCTGCACTGAAATTGTAGAGGAAGAACTCGGAACAGAGGAAGAAGTAGAATTTAAAGACGTACCAAAGCCTCAGGAAATCCGCGAAATTCTGAATGAATATGTCATCGGACAGGATCAAGCGAAGAAATCACTTGCTGTTGCTGTGTATAACCACTATAAGCGCATTAACTCCAACAGCAAAGTTGATGATGTTGAGCTTTCGAAAAGTAATATTTCATTAATCGGCCCGACAGGAAGCGGTAAAACCCTTCTGGCGCAAACATTGGCTCGTATTTTAAATGTACCGTTTGCGATTGCGGACGCTACGTCTTTGACTGAGGCTGGATACGTGGGTGAAGATGTTGAGAACATTCTCTTGAAGCTCATCCAAGCTGCTGATTATGATGTGGAAAAAGCAGAAAAAGGCATTATCTATATCGATGAAATCGATAAAGTGGCAAGAAAGTCAGAAAACCCATCTATTACACGTGACGTGTCAGGTGAAGGTGTGCAGCAGGCATTGCTTAAAATTCTTGAGGGCACAGTGGCAAGCGTGCCGCCTCAAGGAGGACGTAAGCATCCTCATCAAGAATTCATTCAAATTGACACAACAAATATTTTGTTCATTTGCGGCGGTGCTTTCGATGGTATCGAACAAATCATCAAACGCCGTTTAGGGCAAAAAGTGATCGGGTTCGGCGGAGACAATAAAGCTGCGGATCTTGAGAAGGAAGACCTTCTTCAAAAAGCGCTTCCTGAAGATTTGCTCCGCTTTGGGTTAATTCCTGAATTTATCGGGCGTCTTCCGGTTATTGCAAGCCTTGAAAAGCTCGATGAAGAAGCGTTGGTTGCGATTTTAACAAAACCGAAAAACGCTCTTGTTAAGCAATTCAAGAAAATGCTTGAGCTTGATAATGTAGAGCTTGAGTTTGAAGAAGAAGCGCTCTCTGAAATTGCTAAAAAAGCGATCGAACGCAAAACGGGAGCCCGTGGACTTCGTTCTATCATTGAAGGTATCATGCTTGAAGTGATGTTTGAGCTGCCTTCTCGTGATGACATTGAAAAATGTGTGATCACCGGGGCAACAGTGACAAGTGGAGAATCTCCTCGCCTCTTATTAAAAGACGGCACTGAGGTAAACCAAGATAAAACATCTGCATAAAGATAAGCAAAAAACCTCCTGAATGGTGACATTCAGGAGGTTTTTTTGTCATGCAATCTCTTCTGAAAAAACGTTTATTCCATGCTTCTATGGGAGATACTAGCAACCAGAGGAATGAATTGGATACATAAATTGTTTTTCAGGAGGGACCATCATGAGTTGGACAGGGATCGCGTTATTTATTCAGCTGTTTTTTGGGATCATTATTGGTTTGTATTTTTGGAATTTACTTAAAAACCAAAGGACACAAAAGGTCACGATAGATAAGGAATCAAAGAAGGAAATGGAGCAGCTGCGAAAAATGCGCGCTATCAGCTTGTCTGAGCCATTATCCGAAAAAGTCCGCCCTAAAAGCTTTCAAGATATCGTCGGACAGGAAGACGGCATCAAAGCATTAAAGGCCGCTTTGTGCGGACCGAATCCTCAGCATGTCATTGTCTATGGACCTCCCGGAGTTGGGAAAACAGCTGCTGCACGGCTGGTGTTAGAAGAAGCGAAAAAGCATAATCAATCGCCTTTTAAAGAGCAGGCTGTTTTTGTGGAACTCGATGCGACAACAGCGCGTTTTGATGAAAGGGGAATTGCTGATCCGCTCATCGGCTCTGTCCATGATCCGATATACCAAGGAGCAGGAGCGATGGGACAGGCGGGGATTCCGCAGCCAAAGCAGGGAGCTGTAACTCATGCCCATGGCGGTGTGCTGTTTATTGATGAAATAGGGGAATTGCATCCGATTCAAATGAATAAAATGCTGAAGGTCCTTGAGGACAGAAAAGTCTTTTTAGACAGTGCGTATTACAGCGAGGAAAACACACAAATCCCGAATCATATTCACGATATTTTTCAAAATGGACTGCCGGCTGATTTTCGGCTGATTGGTGCGACGACAAGAATGCCGAATGAAATTCCGCCAGCTATCCGATCTCGCTGTTTAGAAGTGTTTTTTCGCGAGCTTGAAAAGGATGAACTAAAAACAGTTGCCAAAACAGCAGCTGATAAAATTGAAAAAAACATTTCTGTTGAGGGTCTCGATCTGCTGACAAGCTATACACGTAACGGGCGCGAAGCTGTTAATATGATTCAAATCGCCGCGGGGATGGCGGTAACGGAGAATCGGAAAGACATTACAATTGAAGATATTGAATGGGTCATTCATTCCAGTCAGCTTACGCCGAAGCACGAGCAAAAAATCGGAGCCGAACCGCAAGTCGGCATTGTAAATGGCCTTGCAGTATATGGACCTAACAGCGGCTCGCTTCTGGAAATCGAAGTGAGTGTAACCGCGGCTCAGGATAAAGGATCCATTAATATCACAGGAATAGCTGAAGAAGAAAGCATCGGCAGTCAATCAAAATCCATACGGCGCAAAAGCATGGCGAAAGGTTCGGTTGAAAATGTGCTAACGGTGCTCCGGACAATGGGAATAAAGCCGTCTGATTATGATATTCATATTAATTTCCCAGGAGGAATTCCGATTGACGGGCCGTCGGCAGGTATTGCAATGGCGACAGGAATTTTTTCGGCGATTCACAAAATCCCAATTGACAATACCGTTGCCATGACGGGCGAAATCAGCCTGAACGGTCTTGTGAAACCCATTGGAGGCGTCATTCCAAAAATAAAAGCGGCCAAGCAGTCTGGTGCGAAAAAAGTGATTATCCCATATGAAAATCAGCAGGCGATCTTAAAACAGATTGACGGAATTACAATTATGGCAGTGAAAACATTCCAGGAAGTGCTGGATGAAATTTTAGTGAATCCGCCAACGGAACAAAAACCGTTTCCTGTTGAAATCAACAAAGAATCCGTTTAACCCTATTTTAAAATAGGGTTTTTTTTATGAAGGACATCTTTTCCTTTTTCATATCAAAAAGAAAGGGTATACTACGAGGAGACTGTTTTATAGAAAATGTAACCATGCCGTTTATTGTACAAGGATGAAAAAGTTGTATTATAATGGTTCATACTAAAGTCACGGAGGTGTCAGTCACATGGCAGAAGAGTTAAAACGCAGCATCCCGCTCCTCCCTTTAAGAGGTTTATTAGTGTACCCGACGATGGTTTTGCACCTAGATGTAGGACGTGACAAGTCGGTTCAGGCTCTTGAACAGGCAATGATGCATGATCATATGATATTTTTAGCTACTCAGCAGGATATTTCGATAGACGAACCGGGTGAAGATGAGATTTTTACTGTCGGCACCTATACTAAAATTAAGCAAATGCTGAAGCTTCCGAACGGTACGATACGTGTGTTGGTTGAGGGTCTCAAGCGTGCCCAAATCGTCAAATACAACGAGTATGAGGATTACACATCGGTCGACATTCAGCTGACCCATGAAGATGATTCAAAAGATACAGAAGACGAAGCATTGATGCGGACATTGTTAGACCACTTTGATCAGTACATAAAAATTTCTAAAAAAATCTCAGCCGAAACGTACGCGGCGGTTACTGATATCGAAGAGCCAGGGAGAATGGCAGATATCGTTGCTTCTCACCTGCCCCTTAAGCTAAAGGATAAGCAGGATATTCTTGAAACGGCTGACGTTAAAGACAGACTGAACAAAGTCATTGATTTTATCAATAACGAAAAAGAAGTGCTGGAGATTGAGAAAAAAATCGGCCAGCGCGTCAAGCGTTCGATGGAGCGTACGCAGAAGGAATACTATCTGCGTGAACAAATGAAGGCGATTCAAAAAGAGCTTGGCGATAAAGAAGGTAAAACGGGCGAAGTTCAGACGCTGACAGAAAAAATTGAAGAAGCAGGCATGCCTGCTCATGTAAAGGAAACGGCACTTAAGGAATTGAACAGATACGAAAAAATTCCGTCAAGTTCCGCAGAAAGCTCTGTAATACGCAACTATATCGAATGGCTGATCGCTCTCCCGTGGACGGATGAGACAGATGATAAGCTTGATTTGAAAGAAGCAGGGCGTCTTTTAGATGAAGAACACCACGGACTTGAAAAAGTGAAAGAGCGCATTTTAGAATATTTGGCTGTCCAGAAGCTGACAAAATCACTGAAAGGCCCGATTCTCTGCTTGGCAGGACCTCCTGGTGTTGGAAAAACATCTTTAGCCAAATCAATTGCAAAAAGCATGGAGCGGGAATTTGTCAGAGTCTCCCTCGGAGGAGTACGTGACGAATCAGAAATCCGCGGACATAGACGAACATATGTCGGCGCAATGCCTGGACGAATTATTCAAGGCATGAAAAAAGCAGGCAAGCTGAACCCGGTTTTCTTATTAGATGAAATAGACAAAATGTCATCTGATTTCAGAGGCGATCCGTCTTCTGCTATGCTTGAAGTGCTTGATCCAGAGCAAAACAGCACCTTCAGTGACCACTATATTGAAGAAACATTTGATTTATCAAAAGTGCTGTTTATCGCAACGGCAAACAATTTGGCCACGATCCCTGGCCCGCTCAGAGACAGAATGGAAATCATTAATATTGCGGGCTACACAGAAGTAGAAAAACTTGAAATCGTAAAAGACCACCTTCTTCCAAAGCAGATCAAGGAACACGGACTGAAAAAAACTAACCTTCATCTTCGTGATCAAGCGATTCTTGATATTATTCGCTACTACACGAGGGAAGCAGGAGTGCGAAGCCTTGAACGCCAGCTTGCTGCGATTTGCCGTAAGGCTGCCAAAGCCATTGTCGCTGAAGAGCGAAAACGGATTACGATTACTGAAAAGAACCTTCAGGACTTTATCGGGAAGCGTATTTTCAGATACGGACAAGCTGAAGCAGAAGATCAAATAGGTGTAGTGACAGGGCTTGCCTATACAACAGTCGGCGGAGATACACTGTCGATTGAAGTATCGCTTTCTCCGGGGAAAGGAAAATTGATCCTGACAGGAAAGCTTGGAGATGTAATGAAAGAGTCAGCTCAGGCTGCATTCAGCTATGTGCGTTCAAAAACAGAAGAACTTGGCATTGAACCTGACTTTCATGAGAAGTATGATATTCATATACATGTACCTGAGGGCGCGGTGCCTAAAGATGGTCCATCAGCTGGCATTACAATGGCGACAGCGCTTGTTTCTGCTTTAACAGGTCGGGCGGTTTCGCGTGAGGTCGGCATGACTGGCGAAATCACGCTTCGCGGGCGCGTGCTGCCGATCGGCGGATTGAAGGAAAAAGCGCTTGGTGCCCATAGAGCGGGGCTTACGACCATTATTGCGCCTAAAGAGAATGAAAAAGATATAGAGGATATTCCAGAAAGCGTCAGAGAGGGTCTGACCTTTATATTGGCGTCTCATCTAGACGAAGTTTTGGAACATGCCTTAGTAGGAGAGAAAAAATGAAAGTCACAAAGTCAGAAATCGTGATCAGTGCAGTTAAGCCAGAGCAGTACCCTGAGGGCGGGCTTCCGGAAATTGCACTGGCCGGAAGATCGAACGTAGGAAAATCGTCTTTTATTAATTCATTAATCAACCGCAAAAATTTGGCGAGAACATCATCTAAACCAGGAAAAACACAAACGCTTAATTTCTATATTATCAATGATGAGCTGCATTTTGTGGATGTACCGGGTTACGGTTTTGCCAAAGTGTCAAAATCCGAGCGGGAAGCTTGGGGCAGAATGATTGAAACCTACATCACGATGCGAGAGAATTTGAAAGCAGTGGTGCAGATCGTTGATTTACGGCATGCGCCGTCTAATGATGATGTACAGATGTATGAATTCTTAAAGTATTACGGTATTCCTGTCATTGTTATTGCCACAAAGGCGGATAAGATCCCGAAAGGAAAATGGGATAAACACGCAAAGGTTGTCCGACAGACATTAAATATTGATCCAGAAGACGAGCTGATTCTCTTCTCCTCAGAAACGAAAAAGGGGAAAGACGAAGCTTGGGGAGCGATCAAAAAAATGATAAACCGGTAGAGAACATTCTCTGCCGGTTTTATTTATCGTATAGATTTTTTTCGTTTTATCAATAATAACAATAAACTGATTCCTATAAAGACAAACGGCCAGTACTCTTTCAAAAGGGCTGTCGGGATATGCACAGACTCAAGCCACGCCATGATTTGTTTGAAAAAGTATAAAAACAGGGAAAAACAAATCATCGATACCGCTTCATATACATATTCTTTTTTCTGTGCGGTTGACACCAAAAGCGAGAAGCCGATAATAAATACGAGCATTTCAAAATGATCCGGCCACCATAGCCATTTTGGTTTAGCGAAAAAGTGTAAGCCAAACCCGAAAAGAAGCAAACCGATAAAGAAATGCGGTGTGACGGTTTCTTTTTTTCCTTGATAAACAAAGGCTGCACCTAACAGCATGAGGAGAACAGGCCATTGATCCTGCCCTGAAAATATTTTGGCTTGGCCGCTTTCGAGCCATGCATATACAGAAGCGGCAAGCAGCAGACAAGGGAATAAAATTGATTTTTGTTTCATGTGTATCACCTTCTTGTTTTTTAGAGCAGATGTGTAGTGAATTTCTGCTGTTTTTGGTATTGTCAATAGGGATGCTTCTTTTTCGTGGAGCTTTTTCTAATATAGCATAAGAATTTTGAAATCTGTTCACATTTTGTGAAAGAAACTATGTTATAATCATTATAAATAATAAATTCTATGTTAGAATGATTATAAATAAAGAATGGACGTTGGGGGTGCAAAGAAAGCGATGCATATACTTGTTGTGGGAGTAGATTATAAATCCGCCCCTATTGAAATGCGTGAAAAAGTTAGCTTTCAGCCGAATGAGCTGGCTGAAGCGATGGTGCAGCTGAAAGAAGAGAAAAGCATTCTTGAAAACATCATCGTTTCCACCTGCAACCGCACTGAAATTTATGCGGTAGTCGACCAGCTCCATACCGGCCGTTATTATATAAAGAAGTTTTTAGCTGATTGGTTTCAATTAAGCAAAGAAGAGCTGTCACCGTTTTTAACATTTTACGAAAGCGATGCGGCTTTTGAGCATTTATTCCGCGTAGCCTGCGGACTTGATTCTATGGTAATTGGCGAAACGCAGATTCTTGGCCAGGTGCGTGACAGCTTTAAAACAGCTCAGCAAGAAAAAACCATCGGTACTATTTTTAATGAACTGTTTAAGCAGGCCGTTACAGTAGGCAAACGAACTCACGCTGAAACAGACATTGGCTCAAACGCAGTGTCAGTAAGCTATGCTGCAGTTGAACTTGCTAAAAAAATCTTCGGAAACCTTTCAAGTAAGCACATATTGATCCTCGGTGCGGGAAAAATGGGCGAGCTTGCTGCGGAAAACCTGCACGGACAGGGAATTGGCAAGGTCACTGTCATTAACCGAACATATTTGAAAGCGAAGGAGCTTGCAGACCGTTTCTCCGGTGAAGCGAGAAGCTTAAATCAGCTTGAAAGCACGCTTGCGGAGGCCGATATCTTAATCAGTTCAACTGGCGCAAGTGATTTTGTTGTGTCCAAAGAGATGATGGAAAATGCGAACAAGCTTCGCAAGGGACGTCCGCTGTTTATGGTGGACATTGCTGTGCCTAGAGACCTTGATCCAGCGCTGAATGATCTTGAAGGCGTTTTTCTTTATGATATCGATGACCTTGAAGGTATTGTAGAAGCGAACATGAAAGAGCGCAGAGAAACTGCTGAAAAAGTTGAACTGTTAATTGAAGAAACCATTGTGGAGTTCAAACAATGGCTGAATACACTTGGTGTTGTTCCGGTTATTTCTGCATTGCGCGAAAAGGCGCTTGCGATTCAGTCTGAAACGATGGAAAGTATCGAACGGAAGCTGCCTCACTTAAGCACAAGAGAGAAAAAGCTGTTGAACAAACACACCAAAAGCATCATTAACCAAATGCTGCGTGACCCAATTTTAAAGGCGAAAGAGCTTGCGGCAGAAGCTGATTCTGAAGAAAAGCTGGCCTTGTTTATGCAGATTTTTGATATTGAAGAAGCTGCGGACCATCAAACGATGAAAACTGTTGAAAGCAGCCAAAAGGTTCATTCTTTTAAAAAGACTGAATCAAAAGCGGGCTTTGCCCCACTTGTAAGTGAGTGAATGCTGAATGATTGATACTGCAATGGCAAGGCTTAATGAAGGAACAATCGTCATTTATGCATTAAGTGTGCTCTTTTATTTTATAGATTTTCTTCAACACAACCGGAAGGCTGGAAAAATGGCCTTCTGGTTGCTTTCTATTGTCTGGACTCTGCAAACCGTGTATTTGTCCTATTTTATGTGGGTAACGGGGCGGTTTCCGGTATTAAATGTGACAGAGGCGCTTTATTTTTATGCGTGGGTGCTTGTCACACTGTCACTTGTCCTGACAAAGCTATTACGAGTTGACTTTATTGTGTTTTTCACAAATGTGATAGGGTTTTCTCTGATCGCTATCCATACCTTTTCACCGACAGATCAGCAATCAGCCGCTTTTTCCGGGCAGCTGGTATCTGAGCTTTTGGTGATTCATATTACAATGGCGATTCTTTCATACGGGGCCTTTTCCCTTTCTTTCGTTTTTTCTGTGCTGTACATGTTTCAATATCGTCTGCTGAAAAAGAAAAAATGGGGAAAATGGCTGTTGAGAATAGAAGATTTGTCTAAGCTTGATTATATGGCATATGTTCTAAATATCATCGGGGTTCCGATGCTGCTGCTGAGTTTGATTCTCGGTGTCATTTGGGCGTATGTCTCATTAGAAACGCTGTATTGGTTTGACGCCAAAGTGCTTGGTTCGTTTGTCGTCCTGCTGCTGTACAGCTATTATCTTTATATCAGGCTGATAAAAGAGCTGCAAGGAAAGGTCGCTGCACTGTGGAATACGGCTTGTTTTCTCGTGCTGATGATCAATTACTTTCTGCTTGGAAGCCTGTCGCAATTCCATTGGTTCAGTTAAAAGATGTCCCAAGCAGATTCGGGAGGAAAGAAAACGATGAGAACAATAAAAGTAGGTTCGAGACGAAGCAAACTTGCTATGACTCAAACAAAATGGGTCATTCAAAAACTGAAGGAAATCAATCCTTCATTTGATTTTCAAATTAAAGAGATCGTGACAAAAGGCGACCGGATTGTCGATGTTACGCTCTCAAAAGTGGGCGGAAAAGGGCTTTTTGTCAAAGAGATTGAACAAGCGCTTTTGAATGAAGATATTGATATGGCAGTGCACAGTATGAAAGACATGCCCGCTGTTTTGCCTGAAGGCCTTGTGATCGGCTGTATTCCTGAACGGGAAGACCCGCGTGACGCCCTTATCTCAAAGAATCATGTAAAGCTTTCGGAAATGAAGAAAGGCGCTGTCATCGGAACAAGCAGTTTAAGAAGAAGCGCACAGCTTTTGATCGAGCGGCCTGATATTACAATTAAATGGATTCGAGGCAATATAGATACGAGGCTCCAAAAACTGGAAAATGAGGATTATGATGCGATTATTTTAGCTGCAGCCGGCCTTTCCAGAATGGGCTGGAAGCAAGATGTCGTGACAGAATTTCTAGAGCCAGAGTGCTGTTTGCCTGCTGTGGGCCAAGGAGCATTGGCGATTGAGTGCAGAGAATCGGATGAAGAGCTTTTGGCGCTGTTTACGCAGTTTACGGATGAATATACAAAACGGACTGTGTTGGCAGAACGCGCTTATTTAAACGCGATGGAGGGCGGATGCCAGGTTCCGATTGCAGGCTACTCAGTTTTAAATGAGAATGATGAAATTAAATTGACAGGACTTGTCGCTTCTCCTGACGGCAAAATCATTTATAAAGAAACCGTCACCGGAAACGATCCGGAGGACGTTGGAAAGCGCTGTGCTGCTCTGATGGCTGATAAAGGAGCCAAAGATTTAATTGATCGTGTAAAACAGGAGCTTGATGAGGATGGAAAATGATTTTCCGCTGAAAGGAAAAACAGTGCTTGTCACCCGGAATAAGGCACAGGCAAAATCGTTTCGTCAAAAAGTGGAGGCGCTGGGCGGAAAAGCGATTTTGACCTCTTTGATTACGTTTCGCCGCGCTTTGCCGAATGATGCTGCAAAACAAGTGGAAGAGGATCTTGGTGCGCCTGGATGGATTGTTTTTACAAGTGTGAACGGAGCAGACTTCTTTTTTTCTTATCTAAAGGAAAATCAACTCATTTTTCCAGCGTATAAAAAAATTGCGGCTGTCGGTGAAAAAACGGCACGCCGTTTGGAAACGTATGACGTATCGGTTGATGTCATGCCTAAGGATTATATCGCTGAACAGCTGGCAGAGTCCCTTAAAGAGCATGCGAATCCTGCGGAACCAATTACAGTAGTGAAAGGCAATTTGTCACGTGATGTGATCAAACAGGAGCTTGTCCCGCTCGGCTTTGCAGTAAAGGAATGGACTGTTTACGAAACAATTCCGGATGAAGAAGGCATCGAGGCATTAAAAGCAGCTGCGGGCCAATATTCCTTTGACTATGTGACATTTACGAGTTCATCAACCGTACATACGTTTATGCATGTTTTAGGTGAAGAATTGAAACAGTGGCAGGCGAACAAGACGTCATGTATCAGCATCGGACCTTTAACAAGAGACGCACTGCTGACATATGGCATTACATCTCATACGCCTAGTACATTTACAATAGATGGCATGCTTGAGTTAATGTGCAGCATGTCAAGAGAGGAAGAGAAAATATGAGTCAATTATTTAACAGACACCGTCGCCTGCGGGCATCAAAAACAATGAGAGAGATGGTAAAAGAAACACGTTTACACCCATCGGATTTTATTTATCCAATTTTTGTCGTTGAAGGGCTTGAAGGCAGAAAAGCTGTTCCGTCGATGCCTGATGTTTACCATGTATCATTAGATTTATTGAAGGATGAAATAGCAGAGCTGGTTAAACTGGGTATTCAATCGGTCATCGTGTTCGGCATACCTGAAGAAAAAGATGATTGCGGAACGCAAGCGTACCATGACCACGGCATTGTCCAAAAAGCCATTACCGAAATTAAGACACATTTCCCTGAGATGGTTGTTATTGCTGATACATGTTTATGCGAATACACTGATCATGGCCATTGCGGGCTTGTCAAAGACGGCGTAATTCTAAATGATGAATCACTGGAGCTTTTAGCGCAGACGGCTGTCAGCCAAGCGAAAGCAGGGGCGGATATCATTGCGCCTTCAAACATGATGGACGGATTTGTTACAGTGATCAGAGAAGCTCTTGATAAAGAAGGATTCATCAATATTCCGATCATGTCCTACGCTGTGAAATATTCAAGTGAGTTTTACGGTCCATTCCGTGATGCAGCAAACAGCACACCGCAATTCGGGGACCGCAAAACATATCAGATGGACCCTGCCAACCGTATGGAGGCACTCCGCGAAGCGCAATCAGATGTCGAGGAAGGCGCGGACTTTTTGATTGTCAAACCATCACTTTCATATATGGATATCATGCGCGATGTGAAAAATGAGTTTACTTTACCGCTCGTCGCTTATAATGTTAGCGGGGAGTATTCAATGGTGAAGGCTGCAGCGCAGAATGGCTGGATCAAAGAAAAAGAAATCGTGTTAGAAATTTTGACAAGTATGAAGCGTGCAGGCGCGGACCTGATTATTACGTATCATGCTAAAGACGCAGCGAAATGGCTTGCAGAGTAATTTTATTCAGTTGATAGGAGTTGAGGCAGATGAGAAGCTATGAAAAATCAAAAACGGCTTTTAAAGAAGCGCAAAAACTCATGCCGGGCGGTGTGAACAGCCCCGTTCGTGCATTTAAATCGGTAAACATGGATCCGATTTTTATGGAACGCGGAAAAGGCTCGAAAATCTATGATATTGATGGAAATGAATATATCGACTACGTCTTGTCATGGGGACCTCTCATTTTGGGCCATACAAATGACCGTGTTGTAGAGAGCCTTAAAAAAGTGGCTGAATATGGGACAAGCTTCGGCGCTCCGACTGAAGTGGAAAATGAACTGGCGAAGCTCGTCATTGATCGTGTGCCATCTGTAGAAATTGTACGAATGGTCAGCTCCGGCACAGAGGCTACAATGAGTGCCCTCCGTTTAGCAAGGGGGTATACGGGCCGCAATAAAATTTTAAAATTTGAGGGCTGCTACCACGGCCACGGCGATTCCCTCTTAATTAAAGCAGGTTCAGGTGTGGCCACTCTCGGTCTTCCTGACAGCCCTGGTGTGCCTGAGGGTATCGCGAAAAACACCATCACCGTTCCGTACAATGATGCAGAAAGTGTAAAGCTTGCTTTCCAGCAATTCGGTGAAGACATTGCCGGTGTGATCGTAGAACCTGTTGCCGGAAATATGGGCGTTGTTCCGCCGCAAGAAGGCTTCCTGCAAGGTCTGCGTGATATCACTGAGCAATACGGTTCTCTGCTGATTTTTGATGAAGTGATGACAGGCTTCCGGGTTGATTATAACTGTGCCCAAGGCTATTTCGGCGTAACGCCTGATCTCACTTGTTTAGGAAAAGTAATCGGGGGCGGACTTCCTGTCGGCGCTTATGGCGGAAAGGCAGAAATCATGGAGCAGATCGCTCCGAGCGGTCCGATCTATCAAGCCGGCACATTGTCAGGCAACCCGCTTGCAATGACAGCTGGCTTAGAGACATTGAAACAGCTGACACCTGACTCCTATAAGAATTTTATGAAAAAAGGTGACAGACTGGAAGAAGGTATTTCAAAAGCGGCCGAGACTCACGGCATTCCGCATACCTTTAACCGCGCAGGTTCAATGATCGGTTTCTTCTTTACTAACGAGCCTGTTATCAATTATGATACAGCCAAAGCTTCTGATCTGAAGCTGTTCGCTAACTATTACAAAGGAATGGCAAATGAAGGTGTATTCCTTCCGCCATCACAATTCGAAGGGCTTTTCCTTTCAACGGCCCACACTGATGAAGATATTGAAAAAACAATTCAGGCAGCTGAGAAAGTATTTGCTGAAATCAGCCGCGGATAAAAGAAAAACCGGTATCAAGGACAGCCTTGTACCGGTTTTTTCTGTGTCCGTCCACTCATATTTCCCCCAGTTCATACATACACCTTTAGTGACATCTAATTTTAAGGATTAGATGAAAGGAGGATATGAACTTGCCGCAAAATCATCGCTTGCAATTTTCTGTAGAAGAATCGATCTATTTCCAAAAAGGACAGGAAGTTTCTGAACTGCTTTCTATTTCATTAGATCCTGATATTAGGGTTCAGGAAGTAAATGATTATGTATCAATCAGAGGATCGCTTGAACTTACAGGTGAGTACAACATAGATCAAAACAAACATACCGAAGAAATGTATACTGATAAGCGGTTTGTTGAAGAAGTAAGAAAGAGAGCGGATGGAAGTGCTGAGCTGGCTCACTGTTTTCCTGTGGATATTACCATTCCGAAAAATAAAGTGAGTCATTTACAGGATGTCTTCGTCTTTATTGACGCATTTGACTATCAGTTAACAGATTCGCGCATTTTAACGATTCAGGCTGATTTAGCGATCGAAGGGCTTCTGGATGATACGGCAGACAAGGAGCCGGAGATTCCTCTATATGAGGCTTCCGCGGCGTTCAGAGAGGAAGAGCTTTCAGAGCCGCCGATGCAAAGGGCAACAGAAGGGGTTCTGCAGAATGAAATAACAGCCGAATCGCCAGAACTATTTATCTCGGAAGCTGGGCTTCGTGAAGAGCTGGAAACAGAAAAAGCAGAATCTGCTAACCTTAACCTAGAATCAGTTTTTTCAGAACGAGAGACGCGAGAAGGCGTGGAAGACGAGGCATGCCCGGCAGAACTTGCAAAGAGGGAAACGGAGAGCCGTCAAGATTCGGAATTAGAGGAAGATGATGCTTTAGAAACAGAGGATCAAGAGATCGTGAAAGCAGAAAATGAACCGCCAGAGTCAGCAGCTGAAAGTGCAGATGTTCGCGAAGAAGCAGACCCTGCAGCAAAGGCCGAACCGCAGGCAGAGACTGTGAGTTCTGAGGCGCCAGTGTCACCTATTCTCGAATATGCATTGCGCCAAGAGGCTCAAAATGAAGAAACAGAAGAGCCGGAGCACACTGAGCCTGCGTACCGTCAACAAACAGAAGAACAGGAGCACGCTGAACCAGCGCTCCGTCAAGAAACAGAAGAACGAGAGCGCGCTGAGCCAGCACTCCGTCAAGAAACAGAAGAACGGGAGCGCGCTGAGCCTGCGTACCGTCAAGAAACAGAAAAATCGGAGCACGCTAAACCGGCATTCCGTCAAGAAACAGAAAACCGGGAGCATACTGAACCTGCGTACCGTCAAGAAACAGAAAAACCGACGCGCATTGAATCCGAATTCCGTCAAAAAGCTGAAGAAGCTCTGGAGACTGAATCTCAGGCCGTATCTTCCATTGAAGAAAGCCGAGAGGGAAAATCTTCCTCAGCTCCACAGGCGGAGAATGACGAAGCCGCTTTACAGCTTCATCATAATCAAAAAGCAAGCTTGAAGGAGGAGACATCTCAAGAAGAAGAGTCTGCACCGGCATACCGAACCTTCCTGCCTGAACATGAAGATGAGGTTTCTTTTTATTCAGCGCCTAAGCTGCTGGAAGAGGAAGAACAAGGGGAGGAAAGTTTTCAGATTGAAGTGAGGAAAATACCGCCGGCTGAAGAACCTGAGGAAGAAACTTCTCTTCAATCCTTCCAGCAGCCTAATGCCTCAGAAACTGAAAGGGAGAAACCAAAGGCTGTTCCTAGGACTGCTCCTGCTGCTGAAAAGAAAGAGCCTCAAGCAAATGAAAGTAATAATTCTCTTTACTTAACAAAGCTCTTTACGAGAGAAGAGGATGAATTTTCGAGAATGAAAATATGCATTGTTCAGCAGGAAGACACGATCGAGCGTTTATGTGAACGGTATGAAATTACCTCCCAGCAGCTGATCAGGATGAATTCCTTAGCATTGGATGATGAATTGAAAGCAGGTCAAATCCTTTATATTCCTCAAAATAAACATAGCCATGCGTAAGTCGTAAGCGATTGGAAAATGTGGTGAATGGAATGGAAGAAACCCAATCGGTTCTTCAGGAATACGGACTGACTGCTCAATTTATTGAGCCTGTCAGTCCTCTTGTATGGAAAGTGTATACAGACTACGGTATATTTGCCCTGAAAAAATTGAAATCGGTTCGCAGCAAACAGTTTACAGATCATATGGTGGCGATTGAGGAAAAAGGTTTTCGTTCGTTTGTTCCCGTTTACAGAACAAATAGCGGTGCGTTTTTATCGGCTGGTGTACAATCAGGAGATTCCTATTATTTAATGCCTTGGCTCCAATTTGACCAAGAGGAAGAACAGGATCAAAAACATACTTATTTATTTAGAGAAGCAGCCCGTCTTCACGAGAGAACTGCACAGGAAATGAAGATTAGCCGTAATGATGTTGAAGGTTATTACGGTCAAACGAAAAAAAAGTGGGAACAGGATAAAATGTTCTATGAACAGTTTGTGGATAGAGCGGAGAAGGAATGGTACCTTTCCCCATTTGAACTCCAAGCTGTAAGCTGCTTTTCAGAAACCATTTCTGCGGTGCGCTTTGCATTGGAACGGCTGGAGGACTGGTATGAGTCGGCAAAAGAAAAGGATGTCTCAAGAGTTGTGATGAATCACGGCAGCTTGTCTATCCATCATTTTCTGTATAATGATGCAGGCACCGGGTATTTTACAAATTTTGAAAGGGCATCTGTCGGTCCTCCGCAAAACGACCTGCTCGGCTTTTATACAAAAATGTTCAGGGGATTTCCAAAAGCTTGTCCAGAATGCGTCGAATGGTTTTATGCCTACACGAAATCATTCCCTTTGCATGAAGCGGAGGTTAGTCTTTTTCTCAGCTATATGGCGTACCCGGCAGCCGTGTATAAGGTGCTGTACCGTTATGAAACTGGGAAAAGACAGCATGAAAAGGATGAATGTACACATTTATTAAAGGCCTACTGGCAAATGAAAAATATAGAGCCGTTTTTGATGAAAATTTATCAAATTGAACAAGAGAAAAAATATCAGGCTGAAAACGAGTCCACGTCTTAATGGCGCGGACTTGTTTGTTTATATCCATTCTAAATGAAGGGCACAAGCTAAAATGATTAGAATTGCGAGCAGCAAAACATCAAAGGTTGTCGGAAAGAAAATGGTTCTGATCCCTTGAAATATTGAAATGGGGATAATCACTTGTACGGATACAAGCCGAATCTGTTTGACCCACGGCGGCAGCGAATAAGAGCTGAATCGTTTCTTCACGGTGCATCCTCCTCCTACGCATTTACAAGCATCATATGTAAACTTGGGCAATAGGTGCCTGCCTATTCGGTATAGAAAGCGGCGTTTTTGGAAAAGATGATTGACGAATCAAAAACACTTTTACTATAATAAAGAGCATAAATAAAAGTATATAATGAGCTGATAGATACGATACACCTGCTTAGAACGGGAAGAGTACAAAAAAGGCGCATGCAGAGAGAGAAGCCGTTTGCTGAAAGGCTTCTTATGCTGTCTGATTGGAAGGTCGCCCGGGAGCATAATTTCTTGAAAGAAGAGTAGAGAAATTCGGGAAACACCCGTTATCCGTTGTAAGTGCATGAACTGGTATAGTTCATGAAAAAAGGTGGTACCGCGAAAGAGCTTTTCGTCCTTTTACAGGATGAAGAGCTCTTTTGTCGTTCTCAGCCATTTTTAAACATGTTGGAGGGTTATGATGGAAACGAATGAGCAGATGACAATGCCGACGAAATATGATCCGGCAGCGGTTGAAAAAGACCGATATAATTTTTGGCTGAAAGGCAAATTCTTCGAAGCTGGAAGTGACGAGACAAAAGAGCCGTATTCTGTTGTTATTCCGCCGCCAAACGTAACAGGAAGACTTCATCTTGGCCATGCGTGGGACACAACGCTGCAAGACATTGTAACTAGGATGAAACGCATGCAGGGCTATGATGTGCTGTGGCTTCCAGGTATGGACCACGCCGGCATTGCGACACAGGCTAAAGTAGAAGCGAAACTTCGTGAAGAAGGCAAATCCCGCTACGATTTGGGACGCGAGAAATTCCTCGAGGAAACGTGGAGCTGGAAGGAAGAGTATGCTGACTTTATCCGAAGCCAGTGGGCGAAATTAGGGCTTGGCCTTGATTATTCCCGTGAACGGTTCACGCTGGATGAAGGTTTAAGCAAAGCGGTTCGTGAAGTATTCGTTAAGCTTTATGAAAAAGACCTGATTTATAGAGGCGAATATATTATTAACTGGGATCCTGCGACAAAAACAGCCTTATCTGACATTGAGGTCATTTACAAAGATGTTCAAGGCGCATTTTATCATATGAGCTATCCGCTCGCTGATGGTTCAGGTTCAATTGAAATTGCGACGACACGTCCTGAAACGATGCTCGGTGATACGGCTGTTGCCGTTCACCCTGAAGACGAACGCTATAAACACCTTATCGGAAAAACGGTGATCCTGCCGATTGTAAATCGTGAAATTCCGATTGTGAGTGATGATTACGTTGATATGGAATTTGGTTCAGGTGCCGTGAAAATTACACCTGCTCATGATCCGAACGACTTCGAGCTTGGCAACCGCCACAATTTAGAGCGCATACTCGTTATGAATGAAGATGGTACGATGAATGAAAATGCCCTGCAATATCAAGGTTTGGATCGTTTTGAATGCCGCAAAAAGCTCGTGAAGGATTTACAGGAAGCGGGAGTTCTCTTCAAAATCGAGGATCACATGCACTCTGTCGGCCATAGTGAACGAAGCGGGGCTGTTGTGGAGCCTTATCTTTCTACACAATGGTTTGTGCATATGCAGCCGCTTGCTGATGCAGCGATTGAACTGCAAAAGAAAGAAGCAAAGGTCAACTTTGTGCCTGACCGTTTTGAAAAAACGTATTTACACTGGATGGAAAACATTCGCGACTGGTGTATTTCCCGTCAATTGTGGTGGGGACACCGTATTCCTGCCTGGTATCATAAAGAAACAGGCGAGCTATATGTCGGGCTTGAAGCGCCTGAGGACAGCGAAAATTGGGAACAAGATACAGACGTATTGGACACATGGTTCAGTTCTGCGCTTTGGCCTTTCTCCACGATGGGCTGGCCTGACGTAACGGCTGAAGACTTTAAGCGATACTATCCGACAGACGTTCTCGTAACAGGATACGACATCATTTTCTTCTGGGTGTCACGCATGATTTTCCAAGGTATCGAATTTACAGGCGAGCGCCCGTTCAAAGATGTGTTAATCCATGGCTTAATCCGTGACGAGCAAGGCCGGAAAATGAGTAAATCTCTTGGCAACGGTGTCGATCCGATGGATGTCATTGACAAGTACGGAGCCGATTCTCTGCGTTATTTCCTAGCGACAGGAAGCTCTCCGGGCCAGGATCTGCGCTTTAGCTATGAAAAGGTGGAATCGACTTGGAATTTCGCCAATAAAATTTGGAATGCCTCCCGTTTTGCATTAATGAACATGGACGGCATGTCATACGATGAGCTTGATCTGTCAGGTGAAAAATCAGTAGCTGACAAGTGGATTTTAACGCGATTAAATGAAACGATCGAGCACGTGACCCAGCTTGCTGATCGATATGAATTTGGTGAAGTCGGCCGCCATTTATATAATTTCATTTGGGATGATTTCTGTGATTGGTATATTGAAATGGCGAAGCTACCGCTTTACGGAGAAGACGAAGCGGCTAAGAAAACAACTCGTTCCATCCTTGCTTACGTACTGGATCAAACGATGCGTCTGCTCCATCCATTTATGCCATTCTTAACGGAAGAGATTTGGCAGCACCTTCCTCACCAAGGGGAATCGATTACAGTAAGTCAATGGCCTGTTGTTGTGCCAGAGCATACGGATGCGGAAGCGGCGGCTGACATGAAGCTTCTTGTTGAGCTGATCCGTTCTGTGCGTAATATCCGCAGTGAAGTCAATACGCCAATGAGCAAGCAGGTTGAACTGCATATTAAAACAAGCACAGACGAAATCGCAGCCCGTCTCGAAGCGAACCGTTCGTATGTTGAACGCTTTACGAATCCGAGCGTGCTTAAAATCGGCACGGATATCAAGGCTGTTGATAAAGCAATGACGGCCGTTGTCTCAGGAGCAGAGGTTATTCTTCCGCTTGAAGGCTTAATTAATATCGACGAAGAAATTGCCCGTCTGCAAAAAGAATTCGATAAGCTGACAAAAGAAGTCGAGCGTGTCCAAAAGAAACTTGGAAATGAAGGATTTATCAAAAAAGCCCCTGCGCACGTAATTGATGAAGAACGTGAAAAAGAAAAAGATTATGTGGCAAAGCGTGACGCTGTTCAAAAACGAATGGCTGAGCTGAAAGGTTAATGAAAAAGCGGGGCGGTTTCTCTAGAAACCGCCTTGTCTTATAAAAGAGGGGATTATCATTGTTTACTAAATATGAAGAAGCGCGCAGCTGGATTCATGGGCGGCTGAAATTCGGCGTGAAGCCCGGACTCGGCCGGATGGAGCAGCTGATGGCGCGATTAGGGCATCCTGAAAAGAAAATCCGTGCACTTCACGTCGCAGGAACAAACGGAAAAGGCTCAACTGTCGCTTTTATCCGTTCTATGCTGCAAGAAGCCGGATATACGGTTGGCACGTTTACGTCACCTTATATCATTACGTTTAATGAACGGATCAGTGTAAACGGAACACCGATCTCAGATGAGGAATGGACGGCGCTTGTCAATCAGCTGAAGCCGCACGTTGAAGCACTTGATCAAACAGAATACGGGCCGACGACAGAATTTGAAGTGATGACGGCTTGTGCATTTTTATATTTTGCAGCATTTCATAAGGTCGATTTTGTTGTTTTTGAAACAGGTTTGGGCGGCAGATTTGACTCTACCAATGTGGTTGAACCGCTTTTAACTGTGATCACAAGCATCGGACATGATCACATGAACATTTTGGGAAACACGATTGAAGAAATTGCAGGAGAAAAGGCCGGAATCATTAAAGATGGAATTCCAATCGTGACCGCTGTTACCCAGCCGGAAGCCTTGCAGGTCATTCGTCATGAAGCTGAGCAGCATGCTGCGCCGTTCCAGTCATTACATGACACATGTATTATGTTCAATGAAAAGGCTTTGCCTGCGGAAGAACAGTTTTCCTTCAAAACGGGTGAGAAGTGCTATGAAGACATTCGGACATCTCTCATTGGCACACATCAAAGACAAAATGCCGCATTATCCATTTTGGCTGCGGAGTGGCTCAATAGAGAGAATATTGCCCATATCAGTGAGGAAGCGCTAAGAAGCGGGCTGGTAAAGGCTGCATGGCCGGGACGGTTAGAGCTAGTTTTAGAGCAGCCGCCGGTATACTTAGATGGCGCGCATAACGAAGAAGGTGTGGAAAAGCTGGCGGAAACGATGAAACAGCGTTTCCCTGATTCCCGCATTTCTATTGTGTTTAGTGCGTTAAAGGACAAACCATATCAAACCATGATAAAGAGGCTGGAGAGCATAGCGCATGCGATTCATTTTGCTTCTTTTGATTTCCCGCGTGCTTCTCTTGCAAAAGATCTCTATGAGGTAAGTGAAATCAGCAATAAAAGCTGGAGTGAAGATCCTCAAGATGTGCTCGAATTTATAGAAAGCAAAAAAGGAACAAATGACATTGTGCTGATTACCGGATCGCTTTATTTTATTTCTGAGATTCGTAAAAGGCTGAAATAAAGGCAATCAGCCCCGGCAGTATCAAAATTGAGATTCTGCCGGGGTTTTTTTGTGTAAAATTGAATATTCCCGATTCGAGTTATGGCCGCTCATTTTGCTACAATCCATACCAGTATCTAGTAAAGGTGTGTTGTCCATGCTTCTTATTCTATTTATTCTCGGCCTGATTTTTGGTTCATTTTATTATACGGCCGGGTGCCGTATCCCTTCACATATATCCATTATCACGCCCCGTTCAGCATGCTCATTTTGCCGGCGGACTTTAACTCCAACAGAATTAATCCCCATCCTGTCATTTCTTTTCCAAAAGGGCAAATGCAAAAGCTGCGGGCGCAGAATTTCTTTAATGTATCCCGCGGCAGAGCTTTTGACAGCGTGTTTATTTGCCGCCGCCGGTATTCGCTTTGGTTTATCTTCGGAACTATTTCCAGCTCTCGTGTTTATCTCTCTTCTCATCATTGTTGCGGTGACAGATATTCATTATATGCTGATTCCAAATCGAATATTGGTTTTCTTTCTTCCCCTTTTGGCGGCTGCGAGATTGATTTCTCCGCTTGATTCCTGGTATGCCGGTCTTTTAGGTGCGGCCGCCGGATTTCTATCTTTAGCCTTTATTGCCGCGATCACCCGTGGAGGAATAGGGGGAGGAGATATTAAATTATTTGCGGTGATTGGCTTTATGCTTGGTGTGAAAATGCTGGCTGCTGCTTTTTTCTTTTCTGTTTTGATCGGTGCATTATATGGAGCGGCAGCCGCCCTGACTGGACGACTCGCCAAAAGACAGCCGCTTCCCTTTGCTCCCGCCATTGCGGCAGGCAGTACGTTAGCCTATTTATACGGTGATGCTATCATTTCTTTTTATATTCAAATGGCATTAGGGAATCACTGAAAAATTTGACGAACGTTTTTTGGACAAGGCGACAAAAGTCTTGTTCTTTTTTTTTTCGCCTGTGCTAAAGTGTGTAGCATGAATAAGCCGACAAAAACGGTCAAGCAAACGAAGGGAGGAAGCGGAATTGAAAAAAAGGAAGCATAAAAAAAACAGGAAAGCCGCAGAAAAGGCCCTCAAGGTAACGATTAATGGACAAGAAGAGACGGTTTACGAACAAGAAATGCCTGAGACTGAAGCTGAGATGGAAAAAAACATGACATTTTCAAATTGGGAGGAAAAGAGAAAGGCAGAACAAGAGGTTGCCGCATCCCATGAGCATCCTGATGAGGATGACTTTAATTGGGATCCTGAGGAAGACAAGGTGTTTAAAGAGGATCCAAAAGTTGTTCCGGCCTATCAAAAGAAAAAAACAAAGCTGTATTCAAAGGGAAAGCCCGGGACGGCAAAGCCGGTAAAAAGAGTGGCGGCGACGATTGCCTTTGCGGCTGTCATAGGCACAGGATTAGGTTTATTCGCGTTGAACATGTCTGGTAATAAAGAAGCGTCGGTACCTGCTTCTATAGATGATTCCCTAGGCAGCCAAACGGCGAAAGCCGGAGATACTGCTGGTGAGAAACAAAGCTCAGGCGCAGAAAAGCAGGCGGCACAAACTAAAGGTACATATAAAACGTACGCTGTTCAAGCCGGGAAATTCTCAAATGAAAAGGGTGCCGAAACGTTAACTGAACAACTGACTGAAAAAGGCTATTCCGCCGTGTCGCTGCCAAAGGATGACGGATATACATATGTCATCGCAGGCTTAGCCGGTGATAAAGGTGTATCACAGCAGTTAGGGCAATTTTTAATCGATAGCGATTTTGAAGCTTGGGGCGGCAAGGAGCTTTCCTTATCAGTAGAGCCGGATATGACAGATTCGTTCAAGAAAACAACGGAGCTTGCAGCAAAGGCGATTCTCGGGGAAGACGTTACAAAAGCAAGTGTGGAAAAAATAGAAAAGTCGATTGGAGAAACAGAAGCAGGAGAGAAAAAAGCGATCTTGCAAGCATTAAAGGAACTGGAGAACCCAAGTGCTGAAGCGGGCTGGAAGGCTCAGCAGCAGCTGTTGGCTCTCATTAAATAAGAGAAAGTGCCTGAGCCTTCGTCCTTTAGCGACAGGCTTTTTTTATTTTGTCATGAAAAAGTTATTTTTCTGAAATTGTGACAAGCCTCGTGATTTGGTAGGATAAACGAGTATCTTTTTTTCTTAAGCAAACCCTGAAAGGATGACGAGCATGACTAAGCCGCTAATACTTGCATCACAATCTCCGCGCAGGAAAGAACTCCTTGATCTTCTCCAGCTGCCCTACTCCATTATCGTCAGTGAAGTAGAGGAAAAATTAAATCGAAACTTTTCACCTGAAGAAAACGTCCAATGGTTGGCAAAACAAAAAGCTAAGGCTGTAGCTGATCTCCACCCGCATGCAATCGTTATCGGCGCTGATACAATGGTATGCCTGGACGGCGAATGCCTCGGCAAACCAAAGGATCAAAAAGAAGCCGCTTCTATGCTGCGGAGGCTTTCAGGCAGGAGTCATTCAGTCATTACCGCGGTCAGCATACAAGCCGCACATCACAGCGAGACTTTTTATGATAAGACAGAAGTTGTGTTTTGGCCACTCATTGAAGAAGAGATTTGGACTTATATTGAAACAAAAGAACCAATGGATAAAGCAGGTGCGTACGGCATCCAAGGAAGAGGCGCGCTTTTTGTAAAGAAAATAGACGGAGATTATTATTCAGTCATGGGTCTTCCTATATCAAAAACGATGAGAGCTCTTCGCCATTTTGATATAAATTCATGACGGTTCTATAAACGGGAAGGGAAAGAAAAGGAGTGCTTGATCATACACGATCTGCCATTAAAACTCAGAGATTTCCCAACGAAAGAAAAGCCAAGAGAACGGCTCCTGAGAGTCGGAGCCGAGAACTTAGCGAATCACGAACTATTGGCTATATTATTGCGGACAGGAACGAGACGCGAATCTGTCATGGACCTGTCAAATCGGCTGCTGCGATCTTTTGACGGACTGCGACTGCTGAAAGAAGCATCGGTTGAAGAATTGTCGAGCATCCCGGGAATTGGTGTGGTAAAAGCCGTGCAAATACTGGCGGCAGTTGAACTGGGAAGCCGTATTCATAAATTAGCCAATGAAGAACATTTCATTATTCGCTCCCCGGAAGACGGCGCAAATCTTGTCATGGAGGATATGCGCTTTTTAAGCCAAGAGCATTTTGTCTGTTTATATCTTAATACAAAAAACCAAGTCATCCATAAACGCACCATATTTATCGGAAGTCTGAATTCATCTATTGTCCATCCGCGAGAGGTGTTTAAAGAAGCATTTAAACGATCTGCCGCTTCCTTTATCTGTGTTCACAATCATCCTTCTGGAGATCCGACGCCGAGCAGGGAAGATATTGAAGTGACGAGGCGGCTGTTTGAATGCGGAAACCTGATTGGCATCGAATTGCTTGACCATTTGGTGATCGGTGACAAAAAATTTGTGAGTTTAAAGGAAAAAGGATATTTGTAACACTTTTTTTTTCGTCAAATTAAGCTATAATAGAGTTTATGAGTTTTTCCCTTTAGGGTATTTTTGCTTTAAGAAAGGAAGATACATACATATGTTTGGAATTGGTACAAGAGACCTTGGTATAGATCTTGGAACTGCGAATACGCTTGTTTTTGTAAAAGGAAAAGGAATTGTTGTGAGAGAGCCGTCAGTCGTCGCTTTGCAAACGGATACGAAGTCGATTGTTGCTGTCGGAAATGATGCGAAAAATATGATCGGACGGACACCGGGTAATGTGGTGGCGCTTCGCCCGATGAAAGACGGGGTTATCGCTGATTATGAAACAACGGCGACGATGATGAAATATTACATCAATCAGGCCATTAAAAATAAAGGCATGTTTGCCAGAAAACCATATGTGATGGTTTGTGTCCCTTCAGGCATTACGGCTGTTGAGGAACGCGCTGTTATCGATGCGACAAGACAGGCGGGAGCGCGTGATGCGTATCCGATTGAAGAGCCATTTGCCGCAGCAATCGGTGCTAATCTGCCGGTTTGGGAACCGACGGGAAGTATGGTTGTAGATATCGGCGGCGGTACGACAGAGGTTGCGATTATTTCCCTCGGGGGCATTGTAACGTCCCAATCGATCCGCGTAGCCGGTGACGAGATGGATGACGCGATTATCAACTATATCAGAAAAACATACAACCTGATGATCGGTGACCGTACGGCTGAAGCGATTAAAATGGAGATCGGATCAGCGGAAGCTCCTGAAGGATCCGACAACATGGAAATTCGCGGACGCGATTTACTGACAGGTCTGCCGAAAACAATCGAAATTACAGGAAAAGAAATTGCAAATGCTTTGCGTGACACTGTATCTACAATTGTTGAAGCAGTGAAGAGCACACTTGAAAAAACACCGCCTGAACTTGCAGCAGATATCATGGACAGAGGTATTGTGTTAACCGGCGGCGGAGCACTTCTTCGCAATTTGGATAAAGTCATCAGTGAAGAAACAAAAATGCCGGTTCTGATTGCCGAAGATCCGCTCGATTGTGTAGCGATCGGAACAGGAAAAGCGCTGGAGCACATCCATCTTTTCAAAGGGAAAACAAGATAATCGGGAGTTCAATAGAAGAGGTGTAACACGATGCCGAATAAACGGTTAATGCTATTACTTCTGTGTATTATCATATTGGTGGCTATGATTGGATTTTCGCTGAAGGGCGGCCGCAATACCACCTGGCCTGAGAAAGTGATCGGCGATACGACGGGAGTATTTCAAAATATTTTTCATACGCCTGCCGCGTTTTTTGCAGGGATATTTGAAAACATCGATGATTTAAAAAACACGTATAAAGAAAACGAGCGTCTAAGAGAGAAGCTTGATGGACAGACACAGTATGAAGCCAAGCTTCAAGAGCTTGAAGAAGAAAACAAATCCTTGCGTGACGAGCTGGGCCACGTCAAATCGATTAAAGATTACAAGCCGATTTTAGCTACGGTCATTGCCAGAAGTCCTGATCATTGGGCGAAACAGGTCACCGTTAATAAGGGGACACAGCAAAACGTAGCGAAGGATATGGCTGTAACAAACGAAAAAGGCGCATTAATCGGCAAGATCAAAAGCTCTGGTCTCAATAACTTCACGTCTACTGTTCAGCTTTTAAGCGACACTGACCGCAATAACAGAGTGGCGACGAAAATATCCGGGAAAAAAGGCAACAAAGGCTACGGCCTGATCGAAGGGTATGACAAAGAGAAAAAACGTCTTAAGATGACAATTATTGAGCGTAAGGATAAGCAGGACGTAAAAAAAGGCGATCTTATTGAAACATCAGGCACAGGCGGCGTTTTCCCAGAGGGACTGACAATCGGTGAAGTGACAGATATCGAGTCAGATTCCTATGGATTAACGAAAGTTGCTTATGTAAAACCTGCTGCTGACCTATCCGATTTAAATAATGTGATCATTGTTAACCGTGACGTGCCGACTGTCGATACAGAGGAGGAAGGATCGTGAAACGTTTCCTTCTCCCTTTCGTGATGCTGCTCGTTTTTTCTGCGGAAAGCATTTTTACAGATTTGGTGCATTTTCCGTTCGTTACAGATGATCAGGTGCTTGCCCCGCGTTTTCTGATGATTGTATTGATATTTATGTCAGCTTTCATCAACCAAAAACACGCGATGATTTACGGATTTATTTTTGGCTTTCTATATGACATGAACTATACAAGTCTATTAGGCGTTTATATGTTTGGTTTTGCCGGGTTATGCTACTTGGCTTCAAAAGCGTTTAAAGTGCTGCATACAAACGCATTTGTGGTGATATTGATAGCAGTTCTCGCTGTCAGCGTGCTCGAATTTTATGTATTCGGCATTCAGTCGTTGATTCATAAAGACATCATGACGTTTAACGGGTTTGTGCTTGACCGGTTTATACCGACAATTTTATTAAATATTGCAGCCGCTTTAATCCTGGTTCTTCCATTTAGATTGTTTTTTATGAGTCTAAAGAAAGAATTGAGAGATGAGTAAAAAAGGATTTTATCTTTTTTTGACGAAATGAGTATGTTGTTGAGGTGAATATTGTGAAGACCAAAAAGCAGCAATATGTAACAATAAAAGGAACTAAGAACGGATTAACATTGCATCTGGATGATGCATGTTCTTTTGATGAGCTTCTCGATGGTCTTCAGAATATGCTGTCAATTGAGCAATATACGGATGGAAAAGGCCAGAAAATCAGCGTCCATATTAAGCTGGGAAATCGCTTTTTATATAAGGAGCAAGAGGAACAGCTGACCGAATTGATTGCGTCAAAGAAAGATTTGTTTGTTCATTCTATTGACAGTGAAGTCATTACGAAACAAGAAGCACAGCGAATGAAAGAGGAAGCTGAAATTATTTCTGTTTCAAAAATTGTCCGTTCAGGCCAAGTGCTGCAAGTGAAAGGCGATTTGCTCCTGATCGGTGATGTGAATCCCGGCGGAACAGTCATGGCAGGAGGGAACATTTTTGTCCTTGGTTCATTGAAAGGGATGGCGCACGCTGGATGTAACGGTAATCATCAAGCGGTTATCGCCGCCGCCGAAATGCTGCCGACACAATTAAGAATCAATCATGTGTTAAATCGCTCCCCAGACCACATTCAAAAAGGGAACGAAATGGAATGTGCTTATTTAGATACAGACGGAAATATGGTCATTGAACGCCTTCAACATTTGGCTCATTTAAGACCTGATCTAACAAGGCTTGAGGGAGGAATGTGAATTGGGTGAGGCTATCGTAATAACTTCGGGAAAAGGCGGAGTAGGTAAAACGACAACATCTGCGAACCTCGGTACCGCCTTAGCCATTTTAGGGAAGCGAGTATGCTTATTAGATACTGATATAGGGCTGCGCAACCTTGATGTTGTAATGGGTCTTGAAAATAGAATTATTTATGATCTTGTCGACGTCGTAGAGGGAAGATGCAAAATGCATCAGGCGCTCGTAAAAGACAAACGTTTCGATGATCTGCTCTATTTAATGCCCGCTGCTCAAACGAGCGATAAGACAGCCGTGGTTCCTGAACAAATTAAAGATATGGTTCAAGCGCTTAAACAGGAATTTGACTATGTCATCATAGACTGTCCTGCCGGAATTGAGCAAGGATACAAAAATGCCGTTTCCGGAGCTGATAAAGCGATTGTGGTCACAACGCCTGAAATTTCAGCTGTTCGTGATGCTGACCGTATTATAGGACTGCTGGAGCAAGAGGAAAATATTGAACCGCCGCGGCTTGTTGTAAACAGAATCAGAAATCACCTAATGAAAAATGGTGATACGATGGATATCGACGAAATCGTACAGCATTTGTCGATCGATTTACTCGGAATCGTGGCTGATGATGATGAAGTCATTAGAGCTTCTAACCATGGCGAACCGATTGCAATGGACTCGAAAAACCGCGCTTCGATTGCATATCGCAATATTGCCCGGCGCATCCTGGGTGAATCTGTTCCTTTGCAGATGCTTGAAGAGCAAAACAAAGGGATGATGGCTAAGATTAAATCATTTTTCGGAGTAAGATCTTAGTGGAATAAAATCAAAGAGAAGAGCCTGACAAAGCAAATGCTGTGTCAGGTTTTTTGTTTTTGTCTGCTTTGGGTAAAACGAATATTTGTCATGGACAAGACATATGATGTACAAACCCAACGAATGCAAAGGATGATTGCAATGAGTCATAGAGCAGATGAAATCAGAAAACGATTAGAGAAAAGAAGAAAACAGCTTTCCGGCTCGAAACGTTCTTCCGCTCAGACATTTCCTGAAAAGCAGAAACCCCCGTCTTGGGTAATGGTATCGGATCAGGAAAAGCATGGAACTCTTCCAATATATGAAGATAACATATCAACATTTAACGGAAAACACCCTTTGGTTAAAACAGATTCGATTATCCTAAAATGTCTTCTGTCAGCCTGCCTTGTTCTTGTTTCAGCCATAGCTTATAAAACAAATATAGGGCCTGTCAGCCAGATTAAACCCGCCGTTGCCAAAACCTTCGAAACTGAATTTCAATTTGCCTCTGCAAGCCACTGGTTTGAAACGAAATTTGGAAATCCGCTCGCTTTTCTGGCTCCTGAACATAAAAATAAGGAACAGCAGGTTGAAGTAGGCCAAGATTTGGCCGCGCCTGCATCTGGGAAAGTGCAGGAGGATTTTAAGGATAACGGGGAAGGGATTAAAGTCGAAACAAGCAGTGATACAATTGATAGCATAAAAGAAGGCTATATAGTTGAAGTCAACAAAGATAGCCAGACGGGGCTGACGGTTAAGGTACAGCATGCTGACAATACTTATAGTATTTATGGAGAGCTCAAAGATGTAGATGTGGCTTTATATGACTTTGTAGATAAAGGAAAAAAACTTGGTTCAATTAAACTTGATGATCATAATAAAGGGGTCTATTACTTTGCTATGAAAGATGGCGATAAATTTATTGACCCGATTCAGGTGATTTCATTTGAATAAGTGGCTTGACCTTATTTTAAAAATTCATGTGCATCCTTTTCTGTGGATGATTGCGGCTCTGGGACTGCTCACAGGCCATATGAAGGCATTATTATGCCTGCTGCTGATTGTACTGATCCATGAGCTGGGGCATGCTGCTCTGGCCGTGTTTTTTTCTTGGAGAATTAAGCGTGTTTTTTTGCTGCCGTTTGGCGGAACGGTCGAAGTGGAAGAGCACGGGAATCGACCGTTAAAGGAAGAGCTTGCGGTGGTTATTGCGGGCCCTCTTCAGCACATCTGGCTTCAGCTTGCTGCCTGGACGCTTGCAGAATTCTCAGTGATTCATCAGCATACCTTTGAACTCTTCACCTTTTATAACCTTTCTATTTTATTTGTAAATCTGCTGCCGATCTGGCCGCTTGACGGCGGAAAACTGTTGTTTTTGCTGTTTTCCAAGCAACTGCCTTTTCAAAAGGCTCACCGGCTCAATTTAAAAACGTCGCTCTGCTTCTGTCTGCTGCTCGGGTGCTGGATTTTATTTGTGGTTCCTCTGCAAATCAGCGCATGGGTTTTGTTTGTCTTTCTTGCTGTTTCTTTGTTTGAGGAATACAGGCAAAGGCATTATATCCACGTGAGATTTCTTCTTGAACGGTATTACGGAAAAAATCGCGAGCTTGAAAAACTGCTGCCGCTGACTGTAAAGGCGGAAGACAAAGTCTATCATGTGATGGCAGAGTTCAAACGCGGCTGTAAACATCCGATTATTATAGAGAAATCCGGCAAGAAGCTCAGCCAGCTTGACGAGAATGAAGTGCTCCACGCTTACTTTGCCGATAAGCGGACGAATTCCTCCATGGAAGAGCTGCTGCTGCCTTACTAAAATCAATTGACAAACGTCTTGTGTTTTGGTATATTTTTTAATGTTATGGATGTAGCACCATTGCTACAACCGCTCAGTACAGGTGTTAAGAGCTTTTAAAGCCCCCTGGTGTCTGGCGAGTCTTAGTCTAATAGGAGGTGCAGAGAATGTACGCAATCATTAAAACAGGCGGTAAACAAATCAAAGTTGAAGAAGGCCAAACTGTTTACATCGAAAAACTTGCTGCTGAAGCAGGAGAAACAGTTACTTTTGAAGACGTTTTGTTTGTTGGCGGAGACAATGTGAAAGTCGGCAACCCTACAGTTGAAGGCGCAACAGTAACAGCTAAAGTTGAAAAACAAGGCCGTGCGAAAAAAATCACTGTTTTCAGATACAAAGCAAAGAAAAACGTTCATAAAAAACAAGGTCATCGTCAGCCTTACTCTAAAGTGACGATCGAAAAAATCAACGCGTAAGCATGATTCAGGCAACAATCAGAAGGTCCCATGATAAAGGCATCTTGTCTTTTGAAATGACAGGCCATGCGAATTTTGCTGAACATGGACAAGATCTTGTTTGTGCTGGAGTGACAGCGGTTGTGTTTGGAGCCGTAAACGCGGTTATTGTGCTTGCAGGCTTTGAGCCGCTTCTTGATATAGGAGAGGATGGGGGTTATTTTTACTTTGAATTCCCTGAATCTCTTGATACGGAGGCGCGCCAAAAGGCTCAGCTGCTGATTGAAGGCATGATTGTTTCACTGGAGACAATCGAACGGGATTACAAAGATAACTTGCGTGTGACCACAAACATAATATAGGAGGTGAGCTACATGCTTAGATTAGATCTTCAGTTTTTCGCTTCTAAAAAAGGAGTAGGTTCTACAAAGAACGGACGTGACTCTGAGTCTAAACGTTTAGGTGCTAAACGTGCTGACGGTCAATTCGTAACAGGCGGTTCTATCCTTTACCGTCAACGCGGAACAAAAATTTACCCAGGTGAAAACGTGGGCCGCGGCGGAGATGACACTCTATTTGCGAAAATCGACGGAACTGTTAAATTCGAACGTTTCGGCCGTGACCGCAAAAAAGTGAGCGTATATCCTGTAGCTCAATAATGATTTAAAAACTCCGGTCGATGATGACTGGAGTTTTTTTGCAATATGCGGAGTATACACCAAGAATGAAATGCAGAGTATGTGCGAGCAGACCCCGCGAAGAATGAGAATAACATCTCAAACCCACTGGATATGTTCCCCAAGCAGTAATACATAATATGTTCTGCCTGGCTGCAAATCAACCATAGCCATAAAAAAGGAACATGATATTTCTGGGAAAAACAATTGTTTTTCTAACAAAGCCTTCTCTGTTATAATTCATAATACACACTTATACAGACTCCTAAAAAGAAATTAAATGATTGGGAGTGCGAAAATGAAGGATGTTTCAAACAATCAAGAAGAAAATATAAGCGATACAACATTAATAAACGAACTGATTCATCTGCTTGGCCATTCTCGGCATGATTGGATGAATAAGCTGCAGCTGATTAAAGGAAACTTAAGTTTGCAGAAGTATGACCGCGTCTTTGAAATGATTGAAGAAATGGTGATAGACGCAAAACACGAATCAAAGCTCTCAAACCTGAAAACACCGCATTTGGCGTTTGATTTTCTTACGTTTAATTGGAAAACCCATTATATGACGCTTGAATATGAAGTTCTTGGAGAAATTAAGGATTTGTCGGCATATGATCAAAAGCTGGTGAACCTGATGAGAAAACTGTTTTCTCTGTTTGATCAAGCGGTCAGCAGAGGGAGCGAAAATCATTTAACGGTTTCGCTGCAAACGGATCATCCTGGCAGACAGCTGATTCTGTACCTTGATTTTCACGGCGCTTTTACCGATCCATCGGCTTTTAATGATATTCGGCAGAATGGATATGAGGATGTTGACATCATGCGTTTTGAGATCACAAGTCACGAATGTCTGATTGAAATTGGGTTGGATTAGCGGAGTTTTTAACGGTTTAGAACGGAGGACATTATGTTTGTAGATCAGGTCAAAGTATATGTAAAAGGCGGCGATGGCGGCAACGGGATGGTTGCGTTTCGTCGTGAAAAATATGTGCCGAAAGGCGGCCCTGCCGGCGGTGACGGAGGAAAGGGAGGAGACGTCGTTTTTGAAGTGGATGAAGGTCTCCGCACCCTGATGGATTTTAGATACAAAAAACACTTTAAAGCAATTCGCGGCGAGCACGGCATGTCTAAAAACCAGCATGGGCGAAATGCCGATGATATGGTCATTAAAGTTCCGCCGGGCACCGTTGTGACAGACGATGATACAAAGCAGGTCATTGCTGATTTAACAGAGCACGGACAGCAGGCTGTCATTGCAAGGGGAGGAAGAGGCGGAAGAGGGAATTCCCGCTTTGCTACACCGGCTAACCCCGCGCCTCAGCTTTCAGAAAACGGCGAGCCGGGAAAAGAGCGCTACATTGTTCTTGAATTAAAAGTGCTTGCAGATGTGGGGCTTGTTGGATTTCCGAGTGTCGGAAAATCCACTTTGCTGTCTGTTGTTTCATCTGCAAAACCGAAAATTGCGGACTACCACTTTACAACGCTTGTTCCGAATCTCGGCATGGTTGAGACGGATGACGGACGCAGCTTTGTTATGGCTGATTTGCCGGGACTGATTGAAGGCGCACACCAAGGCGTCGGACTTGGCCACCAATTTTTGCGCCATATCGAACGGACGCGGGTTATCGTTCACGTCATTGACATGTCCGGTTTAGAAGGACGCGATCCGTATGAGGATTATGTAACGATTAATCAGGAGCTGAGCGAGTACAATCTGCGTCTCACTGAACGCCCGCAAATTATTGTTGCAAATAAAATGGACATGCCGGAGGCGGCGGAAAACCTTAAAGCCTTTAAAGAAAAGCTGACGGATGATTACCCGGTATTTCCAATCAGCGCGGTGACAAGAGAAGGCCTTCGTGAACTTCTGTTTGAAGTCGCCAATCAGCTTGAAAATACGCCGGAATTTCCGTTATATGACGAGGAAGAGCTTACACAAAATCGTGTTATGTACACGATCGAAAATGAAGAAGTGCCATTTAATATTGAACGCGACCCAGACGGTGTATTTGTGCTTTCAGGAGACAGCCTTGAGCGATTATTCAAGATGACTGATTTCTCGCGTGATGAATCGGTTAAACGATTTGCGAGACAAATGCGCGGAATGGGTGTTGATGAAGCACTCAGAGAACGAGGAGCCGAGGATGGAGATATTATCAGGCTTCTGGAGTTTGAATTTGAATTTATTGATTAATGATGGCAGAAAGGAGAGCCTGAATGTCGGGCTCTCTATTTTAAAGGGGGGATGCAAATGAAAGAGGAGACATTTTATCTTGTCCGTGAAGATGTATTGCCCGATGCGATGAAAAAAACATTGGAAGTCAAAAAGCTGCTTGATCGAAAAAAAGCAGATTCAGTGGCAGATGCCGTTCAAAAGGTCGATTTAAGCAGAAGTGCATTTTATAAATATAGAGATGCTGTTTTTCCGTTCTACACTATGGTTAAAGAGCAAATTATCACACTTTTCTTTCATTTGGAGGATAGGTCAGGTGCGTTATCTCAGCTCCTGCAGGCAGTAGCTGATTCTGGAAGCAATGTTCTTTCCATTCACCAGACCATTCCGCTTCAGGGCCGAGCAAATGTGACGCTGTCTATCAGTACATCTGCCATGGAAGAGGACATTCATACGTTAATGAATAAGCTTAGAAAATTTGATTTTGTAGAAAAGGTTGAAATATTAGGTTCAGGTGCATAAGGGAGAGAATAGGGTCATGAAAGTCGGTTATTTAGGTCCAGCAGCTACATTCACACATTTAGCAGTCAGTTCTTGTTTTCAAAACGGCGCCGAACATGTTGCTTACCGTACCATACCGGAGTGCATAGATGCGGCAGTTGCAGGCGAAGTTGATTTCGCTTTCGTTCCTTTAGAGAATGCATTAGAAGGATCAGTGAATTTAACGATAGACTATTTAATACATGAACAGCCCTTGCCAATTGTAGGTGAAATGACATTGCCGATTCATCAGCATTTGCTCGTTCATCCTTCAAGAGAGAATGCATGGAAAGAACTCGACAAAATTTACTCACACTCACACGCGATTGCACAATGCCATAAATTTCTCCATCGTCATTTTCCTTCCGTTCCCTATGAATACGCCAATTCAACAGGGGCGGCAGCTAAATATGTCAGTGACCATCCAGAGCTGAACATCGGGGTCATTGCCAATGAAATGGCAGCTTCTACATACGAGTTAAAAATCGTAAAACGAGATATACAGGATTACAAGGACAATCATACGAAATTTGTTATTCTTTCATCTGATGAAAACATTTCATTTGAAGTGAATGCAAAATTAAGCTCGAAGCCTAAAACGACCTTGATGGTGATGCTTCCGCAGGACGAATCAGGGGCGCTGCACAGAGTGCTGTCTGCTTTTGCTTGGAGAAACTTAAACTTGTCAAAGATTGAGTCACGTCCGACTAAAACCGGATTAGGCCATTATTTCTTTATCATTGATATCGAGAAAGCGTTTGATGAAGTATTGATTCCAGGTGCCATGCAGGAGCTCGAAGCACTCGGCTGCAAAGTAAAGCTCCTTGGTGCATATCAGTCCTATCTATGATAAAAAAAAGCCCAATAAAGGGCTTTTTTTAGTCTTTAATTAAAATACCGGCTGCCTCGAGTGCTTGACAAGCATGATCGATGCGGTGTTCATCAGGTGCTGTCAGTGTATGAAGATGCACACCGTCAGTCAGCTGTGATAAATAGGCGGCATTTGTGGAATTGATTTTCTGAATGAAACGGCTCACTTCTTTCCGGGTGCCTACTTGGATGGCTGCCGTTAAATCTCCGTATACGGAATGCTCGATTTTTACGTCTTTTACTGTAACACCTTCGTCCACGATGAGTTGCAATTCCTCTTCAGTCCGTTCGGGGCCGTGCTGACAAGCGATAATTTTTTCTGCCTGCTGGTGCTGCTGAGCGGCTGTATCCATGTATATATATCCTTGGCTTGTGGCGATGATCGGTTCATTTTTCGCTTTCAAGAGCGATATGTCCTGTACAATAACCTGTCTTGAAACGTTTGCTTTTTTTGCGAGTTCTCCTCCTGTCAGCGGCGATTTAGATTCCTTCAGCCACAGAAGAAGCTGTTCACGCCTGCTGGCGCCCATAAGCTTTAATTCTTCGGTCAATATCAAATTCTCCTTTCTTTTGTTCCCAAAGCGCTGTAAGTGTATGTAATAACTGATCCAGCTGTTCAGCTGTTGTATGCCTTCCGAAAGAGATGCGGATAAATTGCAGCGCTTCTTGATCTGTTTTTCCTAGTGCTTTCATCGCTGCAGACGGACCTTGATATCCGGAAGAACAAGCACTGCCCGTTGAGATGCAAATATGATTCCGATTACATTCTAACATAACATATTGTCCTTCAAATGAGTGAAAAAAACACCCTAAAATATGCGGGAGACATTCTGTTTGTGCAGTGTCTGCCGCAAGGGTTACAGGAAGAGATCGAATACCGATTTCGTCTAATAAGTGTGCTCTTAATGTTTTATTGCGGGATATCTGTTTATCCATCTCGCTAATGATTAGTTCTGCAGCGGCGGTGAAGGCGCCGATCCCGGGGACATTCACAGTGCCGGCTCTGAATCCTTGTTCGTGAGCGGTGTGAGGGTAAACGGGTTTCCAAGGGACATCCGGCCGAATATAGACCGCGCCCACTCCTTTAGGGCCGTGGATTTTATGGCTTGATACTGACAGTGCATCCATCCCTAGTTCTTCTGTATTGATGGGGATTTTTCCAAACGTTTGCACAGCGTCGCAATGAAGAAGAATACCCTTATTGCGGAGGAATGAAGACAGACGTTGAATGGGCTGAATGATCCCGGTTTCAGAATTGGCATGCTGAATAGATATCAGGCCTGTCTCCGGCCGAATATGAGCTGTTAATATTTCCTCGGTAATAAGCCCGTATTCATTCGGTTGAATGATGGTTACATCAAATCCTTGCTGTTCCAGATAAGCAGCACAGTTATGAATGGACTGATGCTCCATAGCGCTTGTAATGAAATGTCTTTTCGTTTTTGGCAGGCAATTAAGCAACGATTGAATGGCCAGAAAATTGGATTCAGTGCCGCCGCTTGTAAAATAAATGCCGCTTGCTTCTCCGCCAATGATGCTGGCGATTTTTTCACGGCAGTACTCCAGTATGTACTTTGCTTTTCCTCCCGCATCATGCAGGCTGCTGGCATTCCCGTACATATCTATGCTGAGCTTCTGATAAACGTGGAGAGCTTCCTCGCAAATAGGTGTCGTCGCTGCATAATCTAAATAAATCATCCAGTCTCCTCCGTCTGTTCTTCATAAAAAACTCTTGAGTTTATTTTACTCTTGTGTAAATATATGTGTCAAGACAGATGTAAATAACAGGGGGGCGACATATGTCTAAAAAGACGATTGCAGTCATCGGTTCAGGGGCAGCAGCACTTTCCTTAGCGTCTGCTTTTCCGTCCGCATACGAAGTGACTGTCATCACAAAAAAAAGCGCTAAAAACAGCAATTCTGTCTATGCACAAGGGGGGATTGCTGCGGCTTTTGCAAAAGGTGACACGATTGCATCCCATTTGGAGGATACGTTATATGCAGGCTGCGGGCATAATGATCAAGCTATTGCAGGAGACGTTTTACATGATGGGAAAAACATGATTCAAAATCTAGTGGAGAGCGGATTTCCATTCGACTGCAATGAACAAGGTGATGTTTGCCTTGGCAGGGAAGGCGCCCACTCATACAACCGTATTTTTCATGCAGGTGGAGATGCAACAGGCAGACTGCTTGTTGATTATTTGCTCAAACAGGTTCACAGTAAAATCGAATTAATCGAGCATGAAACAGCAGCCGATTTGCTTGTTGAGAATGGGCGCTGTATCGGTGTCATGACAAAAGACAGCAGGGGGCAAGTCAAGGTGAGGCATGCGGATGAAGTGGTGCTGGCGGCCGGCGGATGCGGGAGTCTGTTTCTTCATCATACGAACGACCCATCTGTCACAGGTGACGGCCTCTCTCTTGCTTACCGGGCCGGAGCGGAATTAACGGATTTAGAGTTTACCCAGTTTCACCCGACATTGCTTGTGAAAAATGGTGTTTGCTTTGGACTCGTTTCAGAAGCTGTCAGAGGGGAAGGCGGATATTTAATTGACGAAAAAGGCCGCCGGATTATAGCCGGACGCCATCCTTTAGGTGACTTGGCTCCAAGGGATATTGTTGCTCGGATTATCCATGAAGAAATATCAAAAGGAAATTGCGTTTATATCGACTGCAGGGCAATTTCTGATTTTGAAGGGCGTTTCCCCACTATTACTGCTATTTGTGAAAAAGCAGGAGTTGATATCCAAAGCGGAAAAATTCCAGTGGCACCGGGAATGCACTTTTTGATGGGAGGTGTTTCAGTGAATCGCTGGGGGGAAACGACAGTGCCGGGACTCTATGCAATTGGCGAGACCGCATGTACTGGTTTACACGGAGCCAATCGGCTTGCGAGCAATTCCTTGTTGGAGGCGCTGGTGTTTGGAAAAAGAGCAGCAGAGCATATAAGACAAAAACCGGTTTATAACAGGCACTATCAATCAGAACCGGAAACCAATGCCATCTATCAGGTGCCGAATACAAAGGTGAATGAATTGCAAAGCAAAATGGCATGCCATATGTCGATCTTACGGGAAAAAGACAGTCTGATTGAGATGAGCAACTGGCTTCATATGTTGTCTTTTCAAGAAGTGAATGTGAAGGATATCACAATGCCCCAGCTGGAGCTTTCTCATTTATGGAAAACCGCAAAGCTGATGACATTTTCTGCGCTTTTGCGGGAGGAAAGCAGAGGAGCTCACTTCCGTACCGATTTTCCTCAAGCCGATATGCGCTGGCAAGGAAGACAAATTGTCCATACAAAAAAGGGAATAAAAATCAGAAAAAAAGAGGGGAGTGGGAGAAATGAATCATTTACAGCTAAAAAAATTACTGAATCGCTTTTTTCTTGAGGATATAGGGACAGGGGACATTACGTCGCAGTCTATCTTTGGCGTACATAGCTGCGAAGCGGAGATTGTGGCAAAGTCAGACGGTATCTTTGCCGGAGCTGCAGTGATAAAAGAAGGCTTTGCCTTATTAGATGAAAATGTTCAAACCATTTTACATAAAACAGATGGAGACATGTTGCGAAAAGGTGAAATAATTGCCGTATTACACGGTCCTGCGACAGCACTGCTTTCAGGAGAGCGGGTCGTATTAAATCTTATTCAAAGGCTGTCAGGAATTGCGACGCTGACAAGGGAGGCTGTTCGGCGGCTTGATGATGAACAGATTAACATTTGTGATACGAGAAAAACAACACCGGGGCTGAGAATGCTGGAAAAATACGCTGTCAGAGCGGGAGGCGGGTATAATCATCGATTCGGCTTGTATGACGGCATCATGATTAAAGATAATCATATCGCAGCATGCGGCTCTATTTTAGAGGCATGCAAAAAAGCGCGTCATGCCGCAGGGCATATGGTAAAAATCGAGGTCGAAGTTGAAACCGAAGAACAGCTACGGGAAGCAATTGAAGCAGGAGCAGATGTTATTATGTTTGACAACTGCCCGCCTGATACGGTCCGCCATTTTGCAAATCTCACACCAAACCATATAAAAACTGAAGCTTCAGGCGGAATTACGTTAGAAGCTTTGCCTGCTTTTAAAGGGACTGGTGTGAATTATATTTCATTAGGATTTCTGACTCATTCCGTCAAAAGTTTAGATATCAGTATGGTTGCTGGATTATCAAATGATTCTATGGAGGGGTGCCGCGATGTCAATTCTTGATGTGATAAAACAATCGAATAAGATGATGCCAGAAGGTTATAAAAGAATATCAAGAAAGGACATGGAAACACGTGTTGCCGCTATCAAGACAAAGTTCGGCAGCAGGCTTTTTATCCCAGGTCATCATTATCAAAAAGACGAAGTCATACAATTTGCTGACCAAACAGGCGATTCCCTGCAGCTGGCCCAAATTGCCGAAGAAAATAAAAAAGCGGATTATATTGTTTTTTGCGGCGTACACTTTATGGCTGAGACCGCTGATATGCTGACATGTAAGGAACAAATGGTCATTCTGCCTGATATGAGAGCAGGGTGTTCTATGGCGGACATGGCAGACATGCAGCAGACCAATAGGGCGTGGGAGAAGCTTCAGCATATATTCGGAGATACAATCATACCTTTAACGTATGTGAACTCCACTGCGGAGATCAAGGCTTTCGTCGGTAAGCATGGCGGAGTGACTGTAACTTCTTCAAATGCGAAAAAAGTGCTTGAATGGGCATTTACACAGAAAAAACGAATTTTATTTTTGCCTGATCAGCATTTAGGGAGAAATACGGCTTATGATTTGGGCATTGCGCTTAA
Source organism: Bacillus sp. SKDU12 (assembly GCF_010093085.1). Taxonomy (GTDB): domain Bacteria; phylum Bacillota; class Bacilli; order Bacillales; family Bacillaceae; genus Bacillus; species Bacillus mexicanus. The sequence continues at coordinate 58,205 of NZ_MSRC01000007.1, forward strand.
GGATATGGCTGTGTGGGATCCGATAAAAGATGAATTGGCGGCTGCATCTGAGCATAAGAATGTGAAAGTGATTTTGTGGAAAGGACATTGCTCCGTCCACGAAAAATTCACCGCGGATAATATCCATGATGTGAGAGAGCGTGATCCTGACATTCGAGTCATTGTGCATCCGGAGTGTTCACATGAAGTTGTGACGCTTAGTGACAACAGCGGATCAACGACATATATTATTGATACAATTAACCACGCCCCGGCGGGAAGCAAGTGGGCAATCGGAACAGAAATGAATCTTGTTCAGCGGATCATTCACGACCATCCTGATAAACAAATCGAATCACTCAACCCTGACATGTGTCCGTGTCTGACAATGAATCGCATTGATTTGCCGCATTTGCTGTGGTCTTTGGAACAAATAGAAAAAGGTAAACCTTCAGGCGTGATCAAGGTGCCAAAAGCCATTCAGCAAGATGCCCTCCTTGCTTTGAATCGAATGCTTTCGATTACGTAAATCAGAAATATTTCCCTTCCTGTATTCATAACTTCTTTATTTCAGACATATGTTGTGAAGAAACACAATATAATGACAGCTGAACTGTTCACGTTTTGCATAGGAGGGGAAAACGTTGAAAATCCACATCGTTCAAAAAGGCGATTCGCTCTTGAAAATAGCTGAAAAGTACGGAGTTGATCTGGAGGAAGTGAAGAAGCTTAATACACAGCTCAGCAATCCAGACTTAATCATGCCTGGAATGAAAATAAAAGTGCCGTCTGAAGGTGTACCGGTCAGAAAAGAGCCGAAAGCGGGAAAAAGTCCGGCGGCAGGGAATGTGAAGCAAGATCATCCATATGCGAAAGAGAAGCCTAAATCCGTTGTCGACGTAGAAGACACAAAGCCGAAAGCAAAGAAGTCTGTGCCGTATGTCCCGCCAATGCCTAATTTGCAGGAAAATGTGTATCCTGAAGCTGATGTGAACGATTATTATGATATGAACCAGCTTTTCCAGCCTTGGTCGCCTCCTAAACCGGAGGAGCCGAAAAAACATCATGACGGAAATATGGATCATGTGTATCACATGCAAAACCAAGACCAATTTCCACAACAGGAGGCTATGAGTAATATGGAAAATGCAAATTATCCGAATATGCCTAATATGCCAAAGGCGCCAGAGGTAGGCGGCATGGAAGAAGAAAACGTTCTTCCCGCAGTTCCGAATATGCCGGCTGTTCTGCCATATTATCACTATCCGGCTCACTTCATGCCGTGTCCCTTGCCATGTCCGGTTCCTGTCTCACCGGTTCTTCCAGGGTCAGGATTATGTTATCCATACTATCCGGCACAGGCTTATCCAATGTACCAGCCTTATGGATATCAGCCAAGTTTTGTATCGCCTCAGTATGATCCGGGTGAATATGAAAACCAGCATCACGGACATTACGGCTCTTACGGAGCGCCTCAATACGCGTCCCCGGCTTATGGCTCTCCGTATGGACATATGCCGCATGGCTCTCATTATGGCTCGCCTCAAGTGATGGGAGCATACCAGCCGGCGGCTCCAGGATACATGCCGTATAAAGACCATGACGATTGCGGTTGTGACGATGATCATCACCACCATCACCATCAGCCACATTACGCCGCACCTGGCTATGCCGGACTCGGAGCTTATGGTACCCCTAATATGCCTTACGGCGGAGTGAATCCGAATCCATATGCTGCCGGAGTTTCTATGCCAATGGCGAATCAGCCCTCTGCAAACCAAATGTTTGGCCGGCCTGAAGAAGAAAATGAGTAATTGTTCGGAACGATGTAAATCGTTCCTTTTTTATTTCGGAGCAGTTAACTGCCAAATGGACAGAACTGACACGCTTAACATACCCCGCACGCGTGCATGATAAAAACGAGCAAACATGCTCAATTCGTCTACGGGGGGTTTTTCCATTGGGTAAAAAAATGACGATCGCAAGCTTGATTCTAATGACAGCGGGCTTAACTGCATGCACAGCAAACGACAATGCTATGAATGATACGCGCAATAACGGCAATACCCGACCAATTGGGTATTATACAAATGAAAATGACGCTGACAGACGGGGAGACGGAGTAGACCACGATGGTCCGGTTTCTGAATTAATGGAGGATCAAAACGGCAATAACCGAAATACCACGAATGTGAATAATCGTGATCGTGTTACTGCGGACGATCGCGTTCCTCTGGCAACTGACGGAACATATAACAACACGAATAACAGTAACATGAACCAAAATGCGGGGAACAACGGGTATGACAACCTAGAAAACCGCAGACTGGCTGCAAAAATTGCCAACCGTGTGAAACAAGTGAAAAACGTCAATGACACACAAGTTATGGTAACGGATGATCGAGTAGTCATCGCAGTAAGAAGTCACTCAGATTTTACAAAGTCTGACAGAGAGAATGTTACAAAAGCGGCACGCAACTATGCGAATGGCCGCGACGTCCAAGTATCTACAGATAAAGTGCTGTTCGAAAGACTTCATAAAATGAACGCCCGCTAGAACGAAAAGGCTGCCGGAAGTGTGATTTCGGCAGCCTTTTTCATTGCATCAGCGAACAATTCCCATTAAAGTGTACATAGAAAATGTAAAAGAAGGTGAAAACATGGCAGGACATTCGAAGTGGAAAAATATCCAAAAAAGAAAAAATGCCCAGGATGCAAAACGCGGGAAAATATTTATGAAGCTTGCGAAAGAAATCTATGTGGCGGCGAAAGAAGGCGGAGCTGATCCTGAAGCAAATTCTGCTTTGCGTTTGGTTATCGAAAAAGCAAAAGGCGCCAATATGCCGAATGAAAATATAGATCGAGCCATTAAAAAAGCGGCGGGAAGCCTAGATGGAAACAGCTATGAAGAAATCACCTATGAAGGCTATGGCCCATCTGGTGTTGCTGTCATGGTTGAATGTGTTACAGATAACAAAAATCGAACGGCATCAAACGTGCGGACAGCATTTAATAAAAATGGCGGAAGTCTTGGAGAAAACGGATGTGTAGCCTTTTTATTTGAACGGAAGGGATTTATTGCAATCGAACGTACAGAACAGAAAATAGATGAAGATGAGCTTATGCTTGATGTACTGGAGGCAGGCGGAGAAGAACTGCAGACGGTAGAAGACCAATATGAGATATTAACAGAGCCTGAGCGCTTTGAAGACGTCAAAGCAGCTATTGAATCGAAGTATCCCATTTCTTCGGCAGAGGTGACCATGATTCCAGCAACCTATACAGATGCCGATGATCAGGCTGCTGAGAAGCTGGAAAAATTAATCGACAGTCTAGAGGATGACGATGATGTCCAAGAAGTGTATACCAATTATCGCCCATAAAAAAACCGGCACGATGTCATATCGGGCCGGTTTTCTGTATATTTAAGAGACACGCTCATTTTCCTGGATATATTCCTTCTCCCAGAAATCAGCGTTTTTGATGCCCAGCGCTTTCGGATCAAATACAGGGTCTAAGCCCTGTTTCTTTTGGCGCTCGTAATCTTTTAAAGCGAGAAGCGCCGGTTTGGCCAGCAGCACAATCGCGATGACGTTCAGCCATACCATAATGCCAAGTCCAGCATCGCCTAATGCCCAAGCAAGTGTAGCAGTTTTCACAGTTCCATAGAACGTCGCGGCTAAAATAACCAGCTTTAAGCCAAGTGTTGCCCATTTGCTTTCTCTGCCTCGGGCTAAATAGACGATATTGGTTTCTGCGATGTAGTAATACGCCATAATCGTTGTAAATGCGAAAAAGAATAAAGCGATAGCCACAAAGCCCGCACCGAATCCGGGGAGAACATTGTCAATGGCCGCTTGAGTGAAACCGGGCCCGGCTTCGACGCCTTTCAGCTGATGAACGATAAAGGAACCATCTGCAGCCTGGGTGTTGTACATGCCCGTAAACAAGATCATAAAAGCTGTAGCGGAACACACAAATAATGTGTCAATATAAACAGAAAATGCCTGAACCAACCCCTGTTTAACCGGATGGGAAACCTCTGCGGCGGCCGCTGGATGGGGGCCTGTTCCCTGGCCGGCTTCGTTTGAGTAGATGCCTCGTTTGACTCCCCAAGAAATCGCCATGCCGATCAGGCCGCCAAAAGCGGAATCCAGAGCAAAAGCGCTTTTGAAAATCAATAAAATGACAGCAGGCAATTCAGAAATATTCATGCTAATAATGATCACAGACAGCAGAATATATCCAATCGCCATAAACGGAACAATCATTTGTGCAGCACTGGCTATTCGTTTGACACCGCCGAAGATGATAAAGCCTAATAATAAAATGAGAATGCAGCCTGTAATGGCAGGAGAGATGCCGAATGCATTTTTGACGCTGGCCGCAATGGAATTAGACTGTACGCCCGGCATCAAAAGGGCCATGGCAATAAGAGCGGCAGCGGCAAATAAGACGGCAAACCACTTAATCCCTAAGCCTTTTTCAATATAATAAGCCGGACCGCCTCGATATTGTCCGCCTTGTTTTACTTTGTAAATTTGAGCAAGCGTTGACTCGACAAAGGCGCTCGCCGCACCGATAAAGGCAATTACCCACATCCATAACACCGCACCGGGTCCGCCGAATGCAATTGCTGTCGCCGCACCTGCAATATTTCCTGTTCCCACTCGCCCGGACAGCGCAATTGATAGTGCTTGAAAAGAAGAAACGCCGGCTTCAGAGCTCTTTCCTTTGAACATCAGAACAATCATTTCTTTCAAATGTCTGACTTGTAAAAAACGGGTCATGATAGAAAAGAGGAACCCAATTCCCAATAAAATATAAATGACGGGGGTGCTCCATAAGACCGCGTTCAAATGGGCAACAAAATCTTCCATCAAACTTCCTCCTCACTTCCACTTCAAAATACACGTATAAAAGAATTTTGGGTTAATCGAACTATTTCTACAACTGATTTGTCACATTATATGACCCGGTAATTAACAATAAGGAGAGGAAGGGAAAAAGAAAAAACGCTGCGAGTGATTACGCTGCGTTTTTCGTATTTCACGACATATCAAGTTCATACTATCTTTACACTTCTTTAAAATTCCCTCAATAAAGCGGTGGTATGATGGAAACAAATAAAGGGTGAGGAGAGACAGAAATGGAGAAAATATATTGTCATTCCAGTGATAAGGGCTCAGAAGCGCTCTACTTAACTGTGAGAGGCTATCGAATTAAGCTGTCGCCTGAACAAATGAAACTGATTTCTGCTCACAGAAAGTAAAATATATGGAAGAAGGCAGCCGCTTTAAGCGGCTGCCTTTTCGATTTAAGAATATTTTCTTTTCCAGTGAGCGACACGCTTTTGAAACCAATCTTTTTTATATAACAATGCGATAATCTCCAGCCAAAAACCCGGAATCTTTTTTGGGAATATCGGTTTTTTGTAGAGTGCATGATACGCTGATTTTAAATCTTCCCACTGGGTGCACGTTTTTGTCTGTTCAAATCTGGCAACATCAATTACCCGCACCGCCCCAGTTTCTGTCAGAATCAGATTGCGCAAATGAATGTCGGACGGATTCAGACCGGCAGCCCGGGCGGTAGAAAGTGCTTCTTCAACCTGCTGAATCTTGTCATCACTGATCGCAATACCTTTCTTCAGGCAGTTATAAAAGGTTTCGCCTTTGATATATTCCATAAGAATAAATGAATCACCAGTTTCGTAAATGTCAGGATAGAAAGCCGATCCGGCCAACTTTTTATAGATCGCGGCTTCTTTGACTGCGGTCGCTTGATGTTCAGGAAAAAATACTTTCAGCGCCATTTTTCGATCGGCTTCTGTGAAGGCAAACACATAGGCGCTTCTTCCCTTGCCGATTAATGTTAGTTCCTCGGATTTTCCTTTCACTTTATCAAATCTGCTGTTCTTGCGGAATATGACTGAATGGGCCAGTGCCTCTGCTTTTGTCACCATTTCATTCACCTTCTTTGCTCTATTTTATGCAGCTGTTTATGGGAAAATCATAAACTGTTCAGGAAAAAGAGCCTAATTCTAGTGTGTCTGGTCTTCGAGAAGAAGAAGGCTGCCTCAATAAGCATGAATCATGATAAAAGAGATATAGAGTGATGATTTCCATTCTTGAAAAGCGCTTACAAATGGGATAGTATTAATTTTAAATAAAGCGCTTTCGTAAATATTTAAGGGGGAACATGCCATGACAAAACAGATTGTGACTGGGATTATCGGTGCGGGGCGCATCGGCAAACTTCATGTTCAAAATATATGCCGGATTCCTCATATAAAAATAAAAGCTGTCTCTGATCTTCAGGCCAGCCATATCAAAAGCTGGGCAGACAGACATCAGATTGAATACATAACGTCTGATTATCGGGATATATTGCATGACCCGGACATTGACGCTGTTTTGATTTGCTCGCCGACAACCCTACATGCTCAAATGATAAGGGAAGCAGCGGAGGCGAAAAAGCATATTTTTTGTGAAAAGCCTGTCAGTTTCTCTTTAGACGAAACAAAGGAAGCGCTTGCATCCGTCCGCAGACACGGGGTTGCACTCCAAGTCGGATTCAATCGTCGTTTTGATCCTCATTTTAAGAAGGTCAAAGCAATTGTTGAAAATGGTGAAATCGGTACGCCTCATTTATTAAAAATCACGTCGCGTGATCCTGAACCCCCGAATATGGATTATGTCCGTACATCAGGCGGCTTGTTTATGGATATGTCAATCCATGATTTTGATATGGCCAGGTATATTATGGGAGACGAAGTGACGGAAGTGTATGCAAAAGGAGCGGCCTTAGTGAATCCTTCTTTTTCAGAGCTGGGCGATATTGATACGGCTGTTATTACACTGACTTTTGAAAACGGTGCTATGGCTGTGATTGACAACAGCCGCCAAGCTGTGTACGGATATGACCAGCGGGTCGAGGTTTTCGGGACAAAAGGTTCCGCAGCGGCGGACAACAGCCGGCCGACGACGGTCGAAGTGTCGACTGCTGATTTTGTGATGAAGGATAAACCGCATTTCTTTTTCCTTGAACGCTATGAAGATGCGTATGAGGAAGAGATTCTTCGATTTGCAGAAGCGATTGGAACAAACCGGGAAACTGTCTGCACTGGCAATGACGGTTTTCAGGCGGAACGGATCGCCAGAGCGGCACAGCAATCGCTTGCTTTTGGCATGCCTGTCAGTATTGAGCATACTGAAAAAGTCGCTTTTTAAAAAAATAGGATTACAATTCACAAAGCTTGGGTATAAAAATTCCATTGATACTTTAGAAAAAAGTAGGCGGTGGAGAAAATGAATCATGCACATGGTAAAGGGAATGTTTTGAACAAAATCGGAATTCCTTCTCACATGGTTTGGGGTTACATTGGCGTTGTCATCTTTATGATTGGGGATGGGCTCGAACAAGGCTGGCTTTCTCCTTTTCTCGTTGATCATGGTCTCAGCATGCAGCAATCCGCATCGTTATTTACCATGTACGGTATTGCTGTCACCATCTCGGCTTGGCTTTCAGGCACATTTGTTCAAACTTGGGGGCCAAGAAAAACGATGACGATCGGTTTGATTGCATTTATCCTTGGTTCAGTCGCTTTTATCGGCTGGGCGATTCCTCATATGCATTACCCGGCTCTCTTAGGCAGCTACGCACTTAGAGGTTTGGGTTATCCGCTGTTTGCATACTCGTTTCTCGTATGGGTATCATACAGCACCTCTCATCAAATTCTCGGAAAAGCCGTTGGCTGGTTTTGGTTTATGTTTACGTGCGGTCTTAACGTACTCGGTCCGTTCTATTCCAGCTATGCAGTTCCGGCCTTTGGAGAAATCCATACACTTTGGAGCGCTTTGCTGTTTGTCTCTGCAGGCGGATTCCTCGCTCTATTTTTAAATAAAGATAAATTTACTCCAGTACAAAAACAAGATCAGCCGAAATGGAAAGAGCTGTCCAAGGCATTTACCATTATGTTCGAAAACCCTAAAGTCGGCATCGGCGGAGTGGTCAAGACGATCAATGCCATAGGACAATTTGGATTTGCGATCTTTCTTCCTACATACTTAGCGCGTTACGGATATTCTGTTTCAGAATGGCTGCAAATATGGGGGACGCTGTTTTTTGTGAATATTGTGTTTAATATTATTTTTGGTGCAGTCGGAGATAAACTCGGCTGGCGCAATACCGTGATGTGGTTTGGCGGTGTCGGATGCGGTATTTTCACGCTGGCGCTTTATTACACGCCTCAGCTCATCGGGCACCAGTATTGGGTGCTGATGATTATCGCCTGCTGCTACGGCGCGTCATTGGCCGGTTACGTGCCATTAAGCGCCCTTTTGCCGACGCTCGCACCTGATAACAAAGGCGCTGCCATGTCAGTGTTGAACCTGGGATCTGGTTTATGTGCATTTATCGCGCCGGGCATCGTAAGTCTTTTCATTGGTCCGCTCGGTGCAGGAGGTGTGATTTGGATATTTGCGGCATTGTATTTTTTCAGCGCTTTTCTGACACAATTCTTGACGATTTCTGAGAAAAGCGAGGATGTATTTACAGAAGAACGGTTTGTCAGGGAAAATATGCAAACAAATTTTGAGAAAACGGTTAAGCAGTAACCTCTTTGGTCAAACTAGTCTTAAACATGGCAAAGAGGTGTAGAGGGTGAAACGATTCAGCACGGCGTATCTTTTACTGGGCATTTTTTGCTCAGCCGCAGCATGTCTAATAGGTGCTCCTCCCCGCCTGTTTGCGGCGGAAGTGGAGCACTATGAACCGCTGCAGGTGCATGTGCAGCTTGAGAAGGTGTATTTGGACGGCGATGTCAGCATCGAGCATAAACGTGAAAAAGTACTTTCAATGGAGGATTTTTGGACGGCTTATGCCGGCTGGACGCTTGTCGAACAAAAAAAGGGATATGTGCTATTCCGAAAGCAAATGGACGATATTTCTCCGCTCAGTAAGGTGAACGGGTATATCGGTGTATCGGATAATGGAGTGATTTCTACTTTTCATGGCCGGCCTGAGTCAGCGAGAGAACCGGTTCAGTCTTTTTTTCAAATTGATTTAGAAAGACTGGAGAGCCATATGCAAAAAAATCTGCTGAAAGGCATACCATTCCGGACAAAAGCGGAGTTTGAGGATGTGATAGAACATATAAAGACATACAGTGGGTAATGTCCGCTGAACGAAGACATGTATTCATGTCTTTTTTTAGTGGAAGAATGAGAGAGAAGCGAACGTATGTTAACTTTTCTATAAGACTTTGGCTGTTTTTATGGTACAATGAAGAACAGTCAAAGAGGTGAATTTGCGTGATCGAATTTGTTAAAGGGACGATTGATTATGTATCTCCCCAATATATTGTGATTGAGAACGGCGGGATTGGCTATCAGATCTTTACGCCGAATCCATTTATATATAAGGAGAGAAACCAAGAAACGATTTTTACGTACCATCATATCAGAGAGGATGCTTTTTCGCTCTATGGGTTTTCAACAAGAGAGGAGAAGGCGCTCTTTACAAAGCTGTTAAATGTGACCGGAATCGGGCCAAAAGGCGCGCTTGCCATTTTGGGCTCAGGTGATCCGGGAGCTGTCATCCAAGCGATTGAAAATGAGGATGAAGCCTTTTTGGTCAAGTTTCCCGGTGTCGGAAAGAAAACCGCTCGCCAGATTATTCTTGACTTAAAAGGAAAGCTTGCCGATGTTGTGCCTGAAATGATTGAAAATCTGTTTAATCATGAAGAAAGACTTGAAAAGCAAACAGCAGAAACGGCTCTCGAAGAAGCGCTTGAGGCCCTTAGGGTTCTCGGATATGCTGAAAAAGAAATCAAAAAGGTGCTTCCTCACTTGAAAGAAGATATTGGGCTCTCAACAGACCAATATGTGAAAAAAGCGTTACAAAAACTATTGAAGTAAGGTGATGTTCATGGATGAACGGCTCGTCTCAAGTGAAGCAGACAACCATGAATCAGTGATAGAGCAAAGCCTAAGGCCGCAAAATTTGGCGCAATATATCGGGCAGCATAAGGTGAAAGAAAATTTGCGCGTCTTTATAGACGCAGCAAAAATGAGACAGGAGACGCTTGACCATGTTCTTCTGTACGGGCCGCCCGGACTCGGGAAAACGACGCTTGCTTCTATCGTTGCCAATGAAATGGGAGTGGAATTGAGGACGACATCAGGGCCGGCGATTGAGAGACCTGGTGATTTGGCTGCCATATTAACGGCGTTGGAGCCGGGAGATGTATTATTTATTGATGAAATACATAGGCTGCACAGATCGATTGAAGAGGTATTATATCCTGCAATGGAAGACTTTTGCCTGGATATTGTGATCGGCAAAGGTCCTTCTGCCCGTTCGGTACGGCTCGATCTTCCACCTTTTACGCTGGTGGGCGCCACTACAAGGGTAGGGCTTTTAACGGCGCCGTTAAGAGATCGTTTCGGTGTCATGTCGCGGCTTGAGTACTATACACAAGAAGAGCTGGCGGACATTGTTACAAGAACAGCTGATGTATTCGATGTTGAGATTGATAAACCGTCTGCCCTTGAAATCGCGAGGAGATCGAGAGGGACACCCCGCGTAGCGAACCGCCTGCTGAGAAGGGTGCGGGATTTCGCCCAGGTGCTGGGTGACAGCCGGATCTCGGAAGGGATTTCGCAAGATGCCTTGGAGCGGCTGCAGGTGGATCGTCTCGGATTGGATCATATTGATCATAAGCTGCTGATGGGCATGATTGAAAAATTTAACGGCGGCCCGGTGGGACTTGATACCATTTCAGCCACGATCGGCGAAGAACCGCATACGATCGAAGACGTATATGAGCCATACCTTCTGCAAATCGGGTTTATCCAAAGAACACCGCGAGGAAGGATTGTGACACCGGCTGTTTATCATCATTTCCAAATGGAGGCTCCTCGATATGACTGAATTCCCTAAGATCATTATGATTCTTGGTGCTGTTTTGCTTATGATCGGAGCAGTTTTGCATTTTGTCGGCAAGATGCCGGGAGATATTTTTGTGAAAAAAGGAAATGTCACGTTTTTCTTCCCGGTTGTCACTTGTATTATCGTAAGTGTGGTATTATCAATTTTGCTTAACCTTTTCGGCAGAATGAAATAACAAAAGACAAGAATAAAGGTGAAAACATCATGAAAGTCGATTTATTTGATTTTGAACTACCGGAACGTTTAATTGCACAAGTGCCGTTGGAGCAGCGCGATGCTTCAAGACTGATGGTGCTTGATAAACATACAGGAGAGCTGACTGACAGCTCGTTTAAACACATTATCAGCTTCTTTAACGAAGGAGACTGTCTAGTATTAAACAATACGCGTGTGCTGCCTGCGAGGTTATTCGGCACAAAAGAGGATACTGGCGGAAAAGTGGAACTTCTTTTACTGAAGCAGGAAGCTGGTGACAGGTGGGAAACCCTTGCCAAACCGGCGAAACGAGTAAAAAAAGGAACCGTTGTCACATTTGGGGACGGAAGATTGAAGGCTGTCTGCACGGAAGAGCTTGAGCATGGCGGCAGAAAAATGGAATTCCAGTATGACGGGATCTTCTACGAGGTGCTTGAATCCCTTGGAGAGATGCCGCTCCCGCCATATATTAAAGAACAGCTTGATGACAGAGAGCGCTACCAAACTGTATATTCTAAAGAAATCGGATCTGCAGCCGCGCCTACAGCAGGTCTTCATTTCACAGAAGAAATTTTGCAGCAATTGAAAGATAAAGGTGTGCAAATTGAGTTCATCACTTTGCACGTAGGTCTTGGAACGTTTCGTCCTGTGAGTGCTGATGACGTTGAAGAGCATAATATGCATGCTGAATTTTATCAAATGTCAGAAGAAACAGCTGCAGCCTTAAACAAGGTAAGGGAAAATGGCGGCCGGATTATTTCCGTCGGCACGACATCGACACGTACGCTTGAAACGATTGCCGGGGAACATGGCGGTCGATTTGAAGCGTCAAGCGGCTGGACATCTATTTTTATTTATCCGGGCTACGAATTTAAAGCCATTGACGGAATGATTACAAACTTCCATTTGCCGAAATCGTCATTGATTATGCTGGTGAGCGCGCTTGCTGGAAGAGAAAACGTTCTGCGGGCTTATCACCATGCGGTGGAAGAGGAATATCGTTTCTTCAGCTTCGGAGACGCGATGCTGATAATTTAAGAACAGGAGGCCTCAAAAGTGGCTGAACAACCAATACGCTATGAATTTATAAAAGAATGCAAACAAACAGGGGCTCGGCTAGGCAAAGTACATACCCCGCACGGCTCCTTTGAAACGCCGGTTTTTATGCCGGTCGGCACACTGGCAACAGTCAAAACGATGGCGCCTGAAGAGCTGAAAGCAATGGATGCGGGCATCATTTTAAGCAACACTTATCACCTATGGCTCCGCCCGGGTCATGATATTGTCAAAGAAGCGGGCGGACTGCATAAATTTATGAACTGGGATCGTGCGATTTTAACAGATTCAGGCGGGTTTCAGGTCTTTTCTTTAAGCAAGTTTCGTAATATAGAGGAAGAGGGCGTTCATTTCCGCAATCACTTAAATGGAGACAAGCTGTTTTTATCTCCGGAAAAAGCAATGGAGATTCAAAACGCACTCGGCTCTGATATTATGATGGCGTTTGACGAATGCCCGCCGTATCCGGCAGAGTATGATTATATGAAGCGATCAGTAGAACGGACAAGCCGCTGGGCGGAACGCTGCCTGAATGCCCACAGCCGTCAGGATGAGCAAGGGCTGTTTGGGATAGTACAAGGCGGAGAATATGAAGATCTGCGCACACAAAGCGCGAAGGACTTGGTCTCTCTTGATTTTCCGGGATATGCTATAGGCGGATTATCTGTCGGTGAACCGAAGGATGTCATGAACCGCGTACTCGAGTTTACGACACCGCTTTTGCCGAAGGATAAACCGAGATATCTGATGGGAGTGGGATCTCCGGACGCGCTGATTGACGGAGCAATCCGCGGAGTCGACATGTTTGACTGTGTGCTGCCTACAAGAATTGCGCGAAACGGCACAGTGTTTACAGCTGAAGGCCGCCTCAATATGAAAAATGCGAAATTTGAAAGAGACTTCCGTCCGATTGATGAAGAGTGTGATTGCTATACATGTAAAAACTACACTCGCGCGTACATCAGACACTTGATCCGCTGCAACGAAACATTTGGCCTGAGATTAACAACTTACCATAACCTTCATTTTCTGTTACACTTAATGGAGCAGGTCAGACAGGCTATTCGTGAGGATCGTCTGGGTGATTTCCGAGAAGAGTTCTTTGAGCGTTACGGCTACAACAAGCCAAATGCGAAAAGCTTCTAAATAAAAATAAATAACAGGTTTATAGAAAGGGGTGAAAATAATGACTGGCACTTTAGGTACATTGATTCCTATTATTTTAATGTTTGCGGTTCTTTACTTCTTGCTGATTCGTCCTCAGCAAAAGCAGCAAAAGGCAGTACGCCATATGCAGCAGGAACTGAAAAAAGGTGATACAGTAGTGACAATCGGGGGATTGCACGGCACTGTGGATTCTATTGACGATAGCAAAGTCGTAATCAAGACTGGTGAAAACACACGTCTTACGTTCGACCGCCGCGCGATCAGAGAAGCTTCTGCTGCAGAATAACAGCAGAAGCTATACATAGCTAACAAAAAAAGAGCGGATGATTCCGCTCTTTTTTATGTGGAAGACCTGTTTCCCTTCAAATTCACGCCGAAAATCCCGCCCAGCATGCATACCCCTAAAAATCCAAGATGGAAGAGCAGCTGTTCCGCTGTAAATGTTTTTCCGAAGCCTAAATACTGAAACAACAAAATAATCAGTGAGAAGCTTAAAGCAGTCAATGCCCCGATCATCCATCCTCTTTCTTTTCCTTTCCCGCCTGAAATGAATCCTCCGATGAATAAGGAAATAAACGATACGGCTGTGATCAGCCAGTTGAATGATGACTCTTCCAGCGATGTTGCCGTCAGTAAAAGTGAAACGGCTAAACTCGTCAGAAGCATAGCTGAGAATATGGCGATTAAGCCGTAAAGAATGCCTTTTCCAACTTGTTTCGTTTCCTCCATAAATGTCTCCTCTCTGCCTGTATTAAAAGGCTTTTGTTCTTTTTGAACAAAGCGCCAGACATGCTGACAGCTCGTCTTTGTAAAAATGTATTCCCTCATTCCGTGAATTAGACGTAAAAGCTTTATGAAATCCTATCGGTTCTTCCTACATAAATTGGTCGTTTTGTTGCAACCTATGATGAGTTGGAGGTGCATGATGGAAGAGCTTTTTACTATTACATTTCGCACAATCATATTGTATTTTGTGATATTGGTTATTTTTCGTTTCATGGGCAAACGGGAGATCGGGGAGCTTAGCATTTTAGATCTCGTTGTCTTTATCATGATGGCAGAAATCGCCGTTTTAGCCATAGAAAACGTAGAGGATCATCTGTTTCACACCATCCTGCCGATGCTCGTATTAATGATCATTCAGGTGACATTCGCCTACTTTTCTTTAAAAAACCGAAAAATCCGCCAGCTGCTTGACGGCAAGCCGACTATCATTATTAAATATGGGGAAATTGACGAAGGCGCCATGAGATCACAACGTTATAATTTTGATGATTTAATGGTTCAGCTCAGAGAAAACAGTATCGACAGAGTAGCTGATGTATCATTTGCCATTTTAGAGCCGTCGGGCAAATTGACCGTTATAAAGAAAGAAAACAGCGGTGAGCATCGGCAACTTGAAATGCCGCTCATTATAGATGGCTCGATTCATACAGAAAATCTGTCCAGAATTGACAAAGATGAACAATGGCTGTTTGAAACATTAAAAAAACATGGATATGCAAATCCTTCAGACATTTCGTTTTGCTCATTTACTGACGGTGAGTTATTTATTGATGAAAAGGATGGGAGCCGCACGTAACCTTTAGCGAGCGATCAGACGTCCGATAATAGGAATGCGGCGAAGCTCATCTTTTTTTATTAAACGGAAAGCGAGCAGAAGGATGATATAGATGGCGGCGCTTATTGTAATCCACCCGGCGACATTCACTGCCTCGGACGCCCCAAAGCTTACATATTGTTTGATGGCAGAGCTGATGAATCCGCAAATCACTATAACAGTGAAACTAAGCGCATACTCTTTCATTTTAATGCTGATCGGCAGTACCTTGCTTACGGTTGCCGCGTGCAAAAGCGTGACGAGCACCATACCTGTTACAATGGCCAGCGATGCGCCCATAATGCCGAGAGACGGTCTTGTGGCAAGGACAAAAATAAGACCTGTTTTGACAAGCGCTCCAATTAAACTGTTCATCATCGCAGCACCGGCCAAATTAAGCGCCTGCAGGACCGCCTGAAGAGGACCTTGAAAATAATATAGGAGAAAAAACGGAGCCATCACTTTTATGAATACAGCTGCGCCTGAAGAGCCATACATTACCCTCATCAGCTCGTCCGCAAAGACGTATAAAATGACAACTGAAATGCCTCCGCTGAGCAGGCAGAGCCGCATGGCCTGTTCCAAACGGTATTCCACCACCTGCAATTTTTTCTGCTCCATCCCTTCACTGATCGCAGGAACAAGTGCGGTCGACAAAGAATATGTAATAAAGCTGGGCAGAGTCAGTAGCGTCATGGCAAAGCCGGTCAGTTCCCCGTATTGCTTTGTGGCGGCGACCGTCGCGACACCGGCGATGGCAAGGCTTTGAGCAACGACAATCGGCTCGAAAAACCAAGAGAGATTGCCGATAAAGCGGCTCCCGGTCGTTGGAAGGGATACGCTCATTAATTGGGTAAAGGTTTGTTTTCCATTTTTAATCGACTGGAAAAAATGCTTTCTGATTTTAATGGTCTTTTTATACTTAAAGCAAACGAATAAATACAGAAGTGATGCCAGCTCTCCTGCGACCGAGGAAAGCATTGCCCCTGCTGCGGCATATTCAATTCCGTAAGGAAGAAAAATTGTCGTACAGGCAGCGACGAGTGAAATGCGGACAACCTGTTCAAGGACTTGAGACATGGCAAGCGGGTTCATATTCTGTTTTCCTTGAAAGTACCCCCTCAATACACTTGAGATAGCAATAATCGGCACAACCGGCGTAATGGCCAGAAGAGGATACAATGTTCTCTTGTCTGTCAGCATCGTTTCAGCCATAACAGGGGCAAAAAACAGAAACAGCGGTGTAAAGATCAGACTGAGCACTCCTGTGATGGTCAGAGACATGACTAAAATATTTTTTGTTTTTTTGTGGTCGCCGCGTGCGCTTGCTTCTGCGACAAGCTTACTGATCGCGACCGGCAGACCGAATTGAGTTAATGTAGTGGCTAAAAAGAAGGTCGGAGCTGCCATCATGTAAAGCCCGACTCCTTCTTCGCCGATAAACCGGGCAATAACCACCCGGTTGACAAACCCGAGCATTCTTGTCACCATCCCTGCTGCGATAAGGATAAGAGTGCCCCTTAAAAACGTCTGTTTCGCCATTTTTACCCCCTGCCTTCTCAAACTACCTGTAATCATATACAATAAGATATGCGTATATATCGTCCAAGCATGACAAGTCTTCTTGAAAAACAATAAAAAAAGGAGCGTGGAATCGTGGAGAAGCATCCCGCGGATCTATATAAGGACCACGTCAGGCCGTTTCTTTACAGCAAACTGGAAGAGTT
Source organism: Bacillus sp. SKDU12 (assembly GCF_010093085.1). Lineage (GTDB taxonomy): Bacteria > Bacillota > Bacilli > Bacillales > Bacillaceae > Bacillus > Bacillus mexicanus. The sequence continues at coordinate 74,882 of NZ_MSRC01000007.1, forward strand.
TAAGATTCTCGGGTATGATGATGTTGAGCTCGAAAGTTTGTGGTCATTCTTAAAAGATAAGAAGTGGAAAAAGAAAACGGAGCTGCACATTTATGAAATGACGAGTGATATTTTATCAGTGAAAATTGGCGAATTTATGAACTATGCAACTGTTGAGTCATTCAAAACGTCTAGTTGGCTAGGCAGTGAAGAAGCACAGGAAGCATTGGATGAACTGCTGAGATAGCAGATTGATTCGCACAGGTTTAAGGGAGGATATACATAATGAAAAAAGGACGCTTGATTGCGTTTTTCCTTTTCGTTTTATTGATCGGCACAGGCTTGGGTTACTTTACAAAGCCTGCCGCGAACAATATTACATTAGGATTGGATTTGCAAGGCGGATTTGAGGTGCTGTATGATGTACAGCCCGTAAAAAAAGGTGACAAAATCACAAAAGATGTTCTGGTCAGCACAGTAGAGGCGCTGAACCGCAGAGCCAATGTTCTCGGTGTAAGTGAACCGAACATTCAAATTGAAGGAAATAACCGGATTCGCGTTCAGCTCGCTGGTGTGACAAACCAAAACAGAGCGCGTGAAATTTTGGCTACTGAAGCCCAGCTTTCCTTCAGAGATACGAATGATAAAGAATTGTTGAACGGCTCTGATCTCGTCGAAAATGGCGCCAAACAAACCTATGACCCTAAAACAAATGAACCGATTGTCAGTATTAAATTAAAAGACGCTGATAAATTTGGCGAAGTGACCAAACAGGTCATGAAGATGGCGCCGAACAACCAGCTTGTCATTTGGCTCGATTACGAAAAAGGAGACTCTTTTAAGAAAGAAGTTCAAAAAGAGCATCCTAAATATGTATCCGCTCCGAACGTTAGTCAGGAATTAAACACAAAAGACGTTACAATTGAAGGGCATTTTACCGTTCAAAAGGCGAAAGATTTAGCCAACATTTTAAATGCCGGCGCGCTTCCTGTGAAACTGACTGAAAAATATTCAACTTCAGTAGGTGCACAATTCGGCCAGCAGGCGCTCCATGATACGGTGTTAGCTGGTATTGTCGGTGTCGCAATTATTTTCTTATTTATGCTTTTCTATTACCGCCTGCCAGGATTTATTGCGGTGATTACGCTATCGGTTTATATCTACATTACGCTGCAGGTCTTTGACTGGATGAATGCGGTACTCACACTTCCGGGAATTGCCGCTCTCATTTTAGGTGTCGGGATGGCTGTTGACGCCAATATCATCACCTATGAACGGATTAAAGAGGAGCTTAAGTTAGGAAAGTCGGTCCGCTCCGCCTTCCGTTCAGGAAACAGACGATCATTTGCGACGATTTTTGACGCGAATATTACAACGATTATTGCAGCCGTTGTACTCTTCATTTTCGGGACAAGCTCTGTAAAAGGGTTTGCTACAATGCTGATTCTGTCGATTTTGACAAGCTTTATCACTGCCGTTTTCTTATCAAGATTTCTCCTTGCACTCCTCGTGGAAAGCAGATGGCTTGATCGGAAAAAAGGCTGGTTCGGCGTCAATAAGAAACATATTATGAATATCCAGGATACGGATGAAAATACAGAACCGCATACGCCGTTCCGAAAATGGGATTTCACGAGCAAACGCAAATATTTCTTTGTTTTCTCCAGTGCAGTCACGATTGCCGGGATTATTATCCTGCTTGTCTTTAAGCTCAATCTTGGCATTGACTTTGCAAGCGGCGCCCGGATAGAAGTGCAGAGCGACCATAAGCTGACGACAGAGCAGGTAGAGAAGGATTTTGCATCACTTGGCATGGACCCAGATACAGTTGTCCTTTCTGGGGACAAGAGCAATATCGGTGTTGCCCGTTTTGTTGGTGTCCCAGATAAAGAAACCATTGCCGACGTAAAAACGTATTTCAAAGACAAATACGGATCAGAACCAAATGTCAGCACAGTTTCACCGACGGTCGGTAAAGAGCTGGCAAGAAATGCGCTGTACGCACTTGCTATCGCTTCTATTGGCATCATCATTTACGTTTCGGTCCGATTCGAATACAAAATGGCGATAGCAGCAATCGCTTCACTGCTTTATGATGCTTTCTTTATCATCGCGTTTTTCAGCATTACAAGGCTTGAGGTAGATGTTACCTTCATCGCCGCCATCCTGACGATTGTCGGGTATTCGATTAACGATACAATCGTTACATTTGATAGGGTTCGGGAGCATATGAAAAAGCGCAAGCCGAAAACATTTGCCGACCTGAATCACATTGTAAATCTAAGCCTGCAGCAAACCTTTACACGTTCAATTAACACTGTGTTAACGGTCGTGATTGTTGTAGTGACTTTGCTCATCTTTGGAGCATCTTCGATTACAAACTTCTCAATTGCTTTATTGGTCGGGCTGTTAACAGGCGTTTATTCCTCTCTCTACATTGCCGCTCAAATTTGGCTTGTATGGAAAGGCAAAGAACTGAAAAAAGAAAAGGCGCAATAAAATTGTCGGGCTGTCCTTTGCAGGGCAGCCTGTTTTTTAAGTTTCATTGAACTTAAAATAGACATTTGTTATAATGACATACGCTTACATTTACACATATAAATGGTGTTGAGATTGTTTATGACTGGTTTTCAGATATGTAGGAGGGTTTATAAATGAGGATCCGCGAATCGGAGCTGCCGGGCATAGGGCATAAAGTTGAAATCATGACGAGAAATCGGGATAAAATGTCAATTGTCATTCATCATGACGGCCGAAGAGAGCTGTACTATTTTGACGAAAATGATCATGAAGAATGTGTTGCCTCCGTGCAGTTTGATGACGTTGAAGCAAGACAAGTCTCTGCCATTCTCGGCGGAATGGCATATAAACCGAAAGCATTAGAACGGGTCGAGTCAGCGCTGGATGATCTAATCATAGAGTGGTGTAAAGCAGAGGCGGGAGCGCCTGCCGTTCATCATACAATTGGTGATTTGGACGCGAGGCGAGAATATCATGTGACAGTCATCGCGATTATAAAGAAGAGTCAGGATAAACAACTGAACCCGGGATCTGAAACAGTCATTGATGAAGGTGATACACTTGTCATTTCCGGTGAGAGTAATGGACTGAAGAGGCTGATTCGGGAAAAATTTACTGCGAATGGGGCTTAACCTCGTGTTAAGCCATGTTTACATCCAGTCTTGATAGGGAAAGTTACCTCAATAAAAAGTTTGGGGGAAAGAGAATGAATAAACAATGGACCATTATTTTTGCACTTATATTCACTTTAATTGTCGCTATTTTTGCAGTCATTAATGTAAGATCCGTAGAAGTTGATTACCTGTTTGGCAGGTCGGAGTGGCCGCTTATCCTAGTTATTATAGGGTCAGTTTTAATGGGCGCGCTGATCGTATTTTCTGCCGGTGTTTTTCAGGTGATGAAATTAAAGCGGGAAATAAAAGCGTTGCGGAAAGAAAATAAAGCTGCTCAAGGAACGGTACATAACCAAGAGGATACGCTGCATACTGATCTGAACGACACACAGGATGCATCAGCTGAACTTGAGAAAAAAGACTAGTTTTTGAATAATATTTGAAACCCCTCAGTCTGCTCTAGTATAATAGGGTGGTTGAGGGGTGAATTTATGTTAGCGTCAAAAATGCGATGGGAAATCCAGCGACCAGATCAGGATAAGATCAAATCACTCACAGAACAATTGCATATAACACCTCTTGTTGCGTCCCTGCTTGTAAAAAGAGGCTTTGATACGGCAGAAAGCGCAAAGCTGTTTTTACATACAAAGGAAGCCGATTTTTATGATCCTTTCGAAATGAAGGGCATGAAAGAAGCGGCAGATCGAATAAAACAGGCGATTTCACAACAAGAACAGATTATGATATATGGCGATTATGATGCCGATGGAGTTACCAGTACGTCAGTGATGCTTCATACGCTGCAAAAGCTGTCGGCTCAAGTTGATTTTTATATACCTGACCGCTTTAAAGAAGGATATGGCCCTAATGAACAGGCGTTTCGTTTGATTAAAGAACGGGGCTTCTCTCTGGTTATAACGGTTGATACAGGAATTGCCGCTGTGCATGAAGCGAAGGTGGCAAGGGAACTCGGACTGGATGTTATTATTACGGATCACCATGAGCCGGGACCAGAGCTTCCGGATGCCCACGCGATCGTCCACCCGAAGCAATCTGGCTGCACATATCCGTTTAAAGAGCTTGCCGGGGTTGGGGTCGCGTTTAAGCTTGCCCATGCTTTATTAGGGGAACTGCCGGATGAATTGCTTGATTTGGCGGCAATCGGCACCATTGCCGATCTTGTCCCGCTGCACGATGAAAACAGATTAATTGCAACACTGGGACTTGAAAGGCTTCGCCGGACGAATCGGCTGGGCTTAAAAGAGCTGGTCAAGCTGTCGGGCGGAGACATCGGAGAAGCGAACGAAGAAACAGTAGGGTTCCAGATAGCGCCGAGGCTGAATGCCGTCGGAAGAATCGAGCAGGCGGATCCCGCTGTTCATTTGCTCATGTCAGAGGATTTGTTTGAAGCGGCAGAGCTTGCTGCTGGTATTGATGAGCTGAACAAAGAGCGCCAAAAAATGGTTAGCAAGATGACGGATGAAGCGATTGAAATGGTTGAACAGCAAGGTCTCGACCAAACTGCAATCGTTGTCGCTAAAGCCGGATGGAATCCAGGAGTCGTCGGGATTGTGGCTTCAAAGCTTGTTGACCGTTTCTACCGTCCGGCTGTTGTGCTTGGCATTGATGAAGAAAAAGGAATCGCCAAAGGCTCGGCCCGAAGCATCAGAGGCTTTAATTTATTCGAGAGCCTTTCTGAATGCAGAGATATTCTTCCTCATTTCGGCGGCCATCCAATGGCGGCGGGAATGACGCTAAATACTGAAGATGTGCCGGATTTACGAGATAGGCTGAATGAAATAGCGAACAACACGCTTACGGAAGAAGATTTTATTCCTGTGCAGGAAGTAGATCTCGTCTGCGGTTTGGAGGACATTACAGTTGAAAGCATCACAGAGATGAACCTGCTGTCCCCCTTTGGCATGCTGAACCCAAAACCGCACGTTCTCGTAGAAAACGCTGTGCTGGAAGATATCCGCAAAATAGGCGCTAATAAAAATCATGTGAAAATGACGATCAGAAACGAGTCATCTCAACTTGATTGCGTCGGCTTTAATAAAGGTGAGCTTGAAGAAGGCATCGTCCGCGGATCAAGAATTTCAATTGTCGGCGAGATGTCTATTAACGAATGGAATAATAGAAAAAAACCGCAGCTAATGATTAAGGATGCCGCGGTTTCTGAATGGCAGCTGTTTGACTTAAGGGGAAAACGGATGTGGGAAGACACAGTTTCCGCCCTTCCATCTGCCAAACGGACCATTGTCTCTTTCAAAGAAGACTCAACAGCACTTCTTCAGACTGAAGATCTTCGCCGCGATGTGCATGTCATCAGCTCAGAAGATCAAGCGAAGGCATTAGACCTTGATGGTGCGTTTACTGTATTGCTGGATCCGCCGCCTTCATTGGACATGCTTGCACGTTTGCTGGAAAACAAGGCACCGGAGCGGATATATTTTATTTTTCTCAATCAAGAGGACCACTTTTTATCGACATTTCCCGCAAGAGACCACTTTAAATGGTATTATGCGTTCTTGCTGAAAAGAGGCACTTTTGACGTGAAAAAACACGGCTCAGAGCTTGCAAGGCATAAAGGCTGGTCCATTGAGACAATCAATTTCATGACAAAGGTGTTTTTTGATCTAGGTTTTGTTAAAATAGAGAATGGTGTGCTGTCTGTGGTCACCGGAGTAAAGAAACGAGATTTAACAGACTCACAAACATATCAGGCGAAGCAGCAGCTGATGGAATTGGATCAAAAGCTGAATTATTCTTCTGCTGAAGAGCTGAAGGAATGGCTGAATAAGCTGATGAAACATGATTCAGAGGCTTATGAAAGTACGAGGAGGACATAAAACAGATGGATTTAAAACAATACGTAACAATTGTACCGGATTACCCGAAAGAGGGCGTGCAATTTAAAGATATTACGACACTGATGGATAAAGGCGACGTATACCGCTATGCCACAGACCAAATTGTTGAATACGCGAAAGAAAAACAAATTGATTTGGTCGTAGGCCCTGAAGCGCGCGGCTTTATTATCGGCTGTCCCGTTGCTTACGCGCTTGGCGTAGGTTTTGCTCCGGTCCGCAAAGAAGGCAAATTGCCTCGTGAAGTGATCAAAGTGGACTACGGCTTGGAATATGGAAAAGACGTATTAACGATCCACAAAGATGCGATTCAACCAGGTCAGCGTGTGCTAATTACAGATGACTTGCTTGCGACAGGCGGCACAATTGAAGCAACAATCAAACTTGTTGAAGAACTTGGCGGCGTTGTTGCTGGTATCGCTTTCTTAATCGAGCTTTCTTACCTTGACGGCAGAAAGAAGCTTGAAAATTATGATATGCTAACGTTAATGAAATACTAAAGATAATCGCATAACGAAAAAAGCACTCCATGTTAGGGTGCTTTTTTCCTATTGTTTTGCGTTTATTTTATATAATATCGGCTATTTGAGCTTCTGCTCTTTACATCTTTCGTTTTTTTCTTGATAATAAACTACAATACAGTTTACATTCTAAAAAAGGTGATTCCATGGCGAACGAACAAGTATTGACTGCCGAGCAAGTTATTGATAAAGCGCGCAGCTATCTATCTGGTGAGCATATCGCATTTGTCGAGAAAGCATATCTGTATGCTGAGGATGCTCATCGCGAGCAATACCGCAAATCGGGCGAACCATATATTATTCATCCGATTCAGGTTGCGGGAATTCTCGTTGATCTTGAGATGGACCCTTCCACAATCGCGGGCGGATTTCTGCACGATGTGGTGGAAGATACAGATGTGACGCTCGATGACCTGAAAGAAGCATTTTCCGAAGAAGTGGCAATGCTTGTTGACGGTGTAACAAAGCTCGGTAAAATTAAATATAAATCACAAGAGGAACAGCAGGCGGAAAATCATCGCAAAATGTTTGTCGCTATGGCTCAAGATATCAGGGTCATACTGATCAAGCTGGCGGATCGTCTTCACAATATGCGGACGCTAAAGCATCTCCCTCAGCAAAAACAGCGGAGAATTTCCAATGAAACGCTGGAAATTTTTGCTCCTTTGGCGCATCGTCTCGGGATATCAAAGATTAAGTGGGAACTGGAAGATACAGCGCTCCGTTATTTGAATCCTCAGCAATATTACAGAATTGTCAACCTCATGAAGAAAAAACGCGCAGAACGTGAGCTTTATGTCGATGAGGTTGTCAATGAAGTGAAGAAACGTGTCGAAGAAGTGAATATCAAGGCTGACTTTTCGGGACGTCCAAAACATATTTACAGCATCTATCGAAAAATGGTGCTGCAAAATAAGCAATTTAACGAAATTTACGATTTATTGGCTGTCCGCATTCTTGTGAATAGCATAAAGGACTGCTACGCGGTGCTCGGCATCATTCACACATGCTGGAAGCCTATGCCCGGCAGATTCAAAGATTATATCGCAATGCCGAAGCCGAATATGTATCAATCGCTTCATACAACGGTTATCGGGCCTAAAGGTGATCCGCTGGAAGTGCAGATCCGCACCTTTGAAATGCATGAAATTGCGGAATACGGGGTTGCGGCCCACTGGGCTTATAAAGAGGGGAAAGCGGCCAATGAGAGCGCAACCTTTGAGAAAAAGCTATCTTGGTTCCGTGAAATTTTAGAATTCCAAAATGAATCAACAGATGCAGAAGAATTTATGGAATCGCTCAAAATCGATTTGTTTTCTGATATGGTGTATGTCTTTACGCCGAAAGGAGATGTAATCGAGCTTCCGTCCGGCTCCGTTCCGATTGATTTTTCTTACCGAATTCACTCGGAAATCGGCAATAAAACAATTGGTGCTAAAGTAAACGGAAAAATGGTTACGCTTGATCATAAGCTTCGGACAGGTGATATCGTTGAAATTCTCACCTCTAAGCACTCCTACGGTCCGAGCCAGGATTGGGTGAAGCTTGCCCAAACCTCCCAGGCAAAGCATAAAATCCGTCAATTCTTCAAGAAACAGCGGCGCGAAGAAAACGTTGAAAAAGGCCGCGAGCTTGTAGAGAAAGAAATTAAAAACCTTGATTTTGAAGTAAAGGATGTCTTAACGCCTGAGAATATTCAAAAGGTTGCTGACAAGTTTAATTTCTCAAATGAAGAGGATATGTACGCAGCGGTCGGATATAACGGCATTACAGCCTTACAGGTGGCAAACCGCCTGACGGAAAAAGAGAGAAAGCAGCGCGACCAGGAAGAACAGGAAAAAAGCGTGCAGGAAGTCAATGCGGAGCCTAAGCCATACCCGCAGGGCCGAAAACGGGAAGCGGGCGTTCGCGTCAAGGGAATCGACAATCTTCTTGTCCGTTTGTCAAAATGCTGCAATCCTGTACCGGGTGACGACATTGTTGGATTTATTACAAAGGGAAGAGGGGTTTCGGTCCATCGTGAAGACTGTCCGAACGTCAAAACGAATGAAGCTCAAGAGCGGCTGATTCCGGTAGAGTGGGAGCATGAGTCACAGGTTCAAAAGCGTAAGGAATACAACGTTGAGATAGAGATTCTTGGGTATGACCGCCGCGGATTGCTAAACGAGGTGCTTCAGGCAGTGAATGAAACGAAAACAAATATTTCATCTGTCTCTGGCAAATCGGATCGCAATAAAGTGGCTACCATTCATATGGCCATTTTTATTCAGAACATCAATCACTTGCACAAAGTCGTCGAGCGTATTAAACAGATAAGAGATATCTATTCTGTGCGCCGCGTTATGAACTAAAGGGGTTAGAACATGAGACTAGTTGTTCAGAGAGTAACAGATGCAAGCGTTACAGTGGATGAAAAGGTCGTCGGCCAAATTGGACAAGGCATCATGGTGCTGGTTGGCATCACTCACGAGGATACAGAAGAGGATGCAGCTTATTTAGCTGATAAAGTGGTTCATCTCCGTATTTTCGATGACAGTGAAGGGAAAATGAATCTGTCTCTTTTAGATATAGGAGGGGAGATTTTATCTGTCTCTCAATTTACGCTATACGGAGATACGAAAAAAGGGCGCCGTCCAAACTACATGAACGCCGCCAAACCTGATAAAGCATTAGGCCTTTATGAAAAATGGAACGATCTGCTTCGTGAAAAAGGAATCAAAGTGGAGACCGGAACGTTTGGAGCGATGATGGATGTTCAGCTTACAAACTCTGGACCGGTCACACTCATCATGGATTCAAAATAAAAAAGCTGCCAAAAGGCAGCTTTTTTTATTGGAAGTATTTCTCTAGTCCGCTTTCGATCCCATCTGTTACTTTTTCTTGGTATGAATTGCTATGTACAATCGCTTCTTCCTGCGGATGGCTTACATATCCCAGCTCATAGAGCATAGCGGGCTGTCTGTTTTCCCGGAGCACATAATAATCTCCGAATAACACACCGCGGTCAGGAATAGAAGAACGCTTTACCACTTCAGAGTGAACGGCGGATGCCAGTTTCTGATCTTTGGCAGGACTGTAGTAATAAGCGGTGCTGCCTCTCGTGGAAGTATCCGCATAGCTGTCAAAGTGAATGCTGATAAAGGCGTCGGCGTTGCGATAGTGCGACGTAGAGACTCGTGACTGCAGGCTGACAAAGGTATCATCCTGGCGTGTCACATACACATTGGCCCCAGCGGATCTGAGTTTGCTTGCGAGCCGTTTTGCCGTTTTGATTGTCAGGTTTTTCTCGAATTTACCTGAATAACCGATCGTTCCGCTGTCTTTTCCGCCGTGCCCCGGATCAACAATAATCGTTTTATTGTTTAGAGAACCGTTTCCAGACGGGGAATCAGATGCAGGAGGTTCGCCTGCTTCTTCTGCGCTTTTAGACGTTTGAACCACCCAATTGGCTACATAACCAGCCTGCCCGTTATCGAGCTTAATTTGATACCAGCTGCCTTTAGAACCTGTAATGGTGAATGAATCGCCTTTGGCAGCACGTTCAACGATTGAAGCGGATGTTGATGCATCACTTCTTACATTCGTTCCTCCGTATACAATATAGGCTTTTTTAGCGGAGGTTGAACGGCCGGCATTTGCCGAACTTTCCGCTGGATCAGAATTAGTTAAAAGGTAATGGCTTGCAACCCAGCCTTTCAGCCCATTCGCCTCAATATGAGCCCAGCCATTTTTTTCATTGAGAACTGTCACTTTCATTCCGCGATCCAGTTTCGTTATAATCGCTGCATCATGTGAGGCGGAGGCTCTCACATTCAGTGCAGAAACACCGACTTTGCCCGCTGAAGCACCGACAGTATTGTTTTGATGACCTACATTAGATGCTGAACTGCTGTGATTTGACGTGACATATTCGGATGACACCCATCCTGTAGCATTTTGATAGGATATCTTGGTCCAGCCGGAACCTTTCTCAAGGACAGACGCCTGGCTGCCTTGCGGGAATTTGCCGATGACCTTGTAGGAAGTGCCCGGGCCTGTTCGCATCCTTAGATCGGGGTCTGTTGATGTCACAGTATCACTGCTTTTTGAAGAGTTTGTGCCGGCTTGGTCTTTCTTTGCAATAAGCCAGGAGACCACCCACCCCTTTTTTCCGGAGCCAAGCTGAATCTGCACCCAGTCTCCGTCTTCCTTTAAAATTGGGTAATGCTCGCCTTTTTTCACTTTCGCTGTAATACCGTAGCTAAGTCCAGGGCCGCTTCTGACATTCATGTCATCTGTTGCGATAACCGCTTCTCCCTGTGCGGCTGTAACGTCGGAAAAAGTCGGGAACAGGGTCCCGGCAAAAATAATACATACAATAAGAACAACGTATTTCTTGCTCATTATGCCCTCCTTTCTGATGATCAATAAAAAGCATTCTTGCTTAATATCGTAAAGTCCTTTCTGATTTTTAAATAAAAATAAAATGATTTGTTTATACTAGGCGTAAATACAATCAAAAAGGTGTGCAAATCATGAAATATCATCCAAAAATGGGACGTGCATTTCACGACGGTGAAGCAAATCTGCATTACAGCGATCACGCAGATCCCGATACGATCGGTTATCTTACTGAAACAGCATCTGAGTTCGGCCTTATGTCCAAAGAAGCAGCAATGAGGAAAAACAACCGGAATAAAGCTTGACAGAGAACCCCAATCCCATTATTATAATAGAAATTGAGTACATAGCAAGTGATGAAAAATTTGAACCAATAATGGAGAAGAGTAGGTCAGATTGCATGGCTAGAGAGGAACCGCCCTAGGCTGAAAGCGGATCCCATTGCGTCTTTCTCGAAACAACACTCCGGAGGTTTCCTGCTGAACGCGTTCATTCCGTCATTAGGCAGTGAACGTGAACCTGCGTTAAAGGATCGAGCGGGAATATGAACATATTCCAACTAGGGTGGCACCACGGGTATAACTCTCGTCCCTACTATAAATTTATAGTAGGGGCGGGAGTTTTTTTTGTTTTCATCATGAACGATAATTGTAATTGACATAAGGAGGTCTTCATATGGGATATAACATTCCAAGAGGAACACAGGATATTCTGCCTGGAGAATCAGATCGCTGGCAGTTTGTTGAACAAATTATGAGAGACACTTGCCGCACTTATCAATATAAAGAAATCCGCACACCGATTTTTGAGCATACGGAGCTGTTTGCCAGAGGCGTCGGAGAATCGACGGATATCGTACAAAAAGAAATGTATACCTTTCAAGACCGTAAAGGCAGAAGCCTGACGCTTCGTCCAGAAGGAACAGCAGCGGCGGTACGCGCTTTTAATGAAAATAAGCTGTTTGCGAATCCTGTTCAGCCGACAAAACTTTATTATGTCGGACCGATGTTCCGGTATGAACGTCCGCAAACAGGCCGCTACCGCCAGTTTTATCAGTTTGGAATTGAAGCGATTGGCTCGAAAGATCCTGCAATCGATGCCGAGGTAATGGCGCTTGCCATGAGTATTTATCAAAAAGCAGGCTTGCAAAATGTTAAGCTTGTCATCAACAGTCTCGGCGATCAAGAAAGCCGCAAAAGCTACAGAGAAGCACTCGTCAAGCATTTTGAGCCTCGCATTGAAGAGTTTTGTTCAGACTGCCAGTCACGGCTGCACACAAACCCGCTCAGAATCTTGGATTGCAAAAAAGACCGTGATCATGAGCTCATGAAATCGGCACCTTCGATTCTGACATACTTAAATGAAGAATCAGCCGCTTATTTTGAAAAAGTGAAGCAATATTTAAACGACCTTGGCATTACGTATGAAATTGATCCTAACCTTGTAAGAGGGCTGGATTATTACAACCACACTGCGTTTGAGATCATGAGCAATGCGGAGGGCTTTGGCGCCATTACGACACTTGCCGGCGGCGGACGCTACGACGGACTTGTCGAGCAAATCGGCGGACCTGAAGCGCCGGGCATCGGATTTGCGATGAGCATTGAACGCCTGCTTGCGGCAATTGATGCTGAAAAAAGAGAACTGCCTGTTGATCGGGGAATCGACTGTTATATCGTCACACTCGGCGAAAAAGCGAAGGATTATTCTGTTTCCTTAGTGTACAAGCTTAGAGAAGCAGGTATTTCCAGTGAAATCGATTATGAAAATAAGAAAATGAAAGGCCAGTTTAAAGCAGCTGACCGCCTGAAGGCCAGATTTATTGCAATTTTGGGTGAGGATGAGCTTACTCAAAATAAAATCAATGTTAAAGATGCACAAACGGGTGAACAGATTGAAGTGGCACTTGATGAATTGATACATGTGATGAAGGCAAACCAAAAGGGATAAGGAGTGGAATATATTGTTTGGAAGAACCTATTATTGCGGTGATATAACTGAAAAAGCAATCGGCGAATCTGTAACGCTGAAGGGCTGGGTCCAAAAAAGACGCGACCTCGGCGGATTGATTTTTATTGACTTGCGTGACCGTACGGGGATTGTTCAAGTTGTGTTTAATCCGGATGTGTCAAAAGAGGCGCTTGCTGTTGCGGAAGGCATCAGAAACGAATATGTGCTTGATATTCAGGGGAAAGTAGTAGCGCGTCAAGAAGGCACAGTCAATGCGAATTTGAAAACAGGCGCGATCGAAATTCACGCTGATGGAGTGACTGTTTTAAATGCTGCAAAGACACCTCCGTTTGCCATTTCTGATCAAGCGGAAGACGTATCAGAGGATGTCCGTTTAAAATACCGTTACTTAGATTTGCGCAGACCGGCTATGTTTCAAACGATGCAGCTGCGCCACAATGTGACGAAAGCGGCTCGAGGCTTCTTAGATGAAAATGGCTTTCTTGATATCGAAACGCCGATTTTAACAGGGAGCACACCTGAGGGCGCGCGTGATTACTTGGTGCCAAGCCGTGTGCATGAAGGCGAATTCTATGCATTGCCTCAGTCTCCGCAGCTTTTTAAACAGCTTCTGATGGTATCTGGCATTGAACGCTATTATCAGATTGCCCGCTGTTTCAGAGATGAAGACTTGCGTGCGGACCGCCAGCCTGAGTTTACACAAATTGATATTGAAATGTCCTTTATGAGCCAAGAAGACATTATGTCATTGGCTGAGAATATGATGGCAAAGATCATGCGTGAAACAAAAGGTGTCGAACTTACGCTTCCTCTTCCTAGAATGACGTATGACGAAGCAATGAACAAATACGGATCTGATAAACCTGATACGCGTTTTGACATGCTTTTGACAGATGTATCTGACATTGTGAAGGATACAGAGTTTAAAGTATTCTCGTCGGCTGTAGAAAACGGCGGCGTGGTAAAAGCCATCAATGTAAAAGGCGGAGCAGGTGATTACTCTAGAAAAGACATCGACGCTCTTGGCGTTTTTGCTGCAAACTACGGCGCAAAAGGACTTGCTTGGGTAAAAGTTGAGGCAGACGGAGTGAAAGGCCCGATCGCCAAGTTCTTTGATGAAGAAAAGCAATCTAAACTGATTGAAGCACTTGGTGCTGCTGAAGGTGATTTGCTGCTGTTCGGAGCGGATACATTTGAAACTGTAGCTGCATCACTTGGCGCTCTGCGCTTAAAGCTTGGGAAAGAACGCGGACTGATAGATGAAAACCTGTTCAATTTCTTATGGGTGATCGACTGGCCGCTCTTAGAGCATGATCAGGAGGAAGGCCGTTTTTACGCAGCCCATCATCCGTTTACAATGCCTGTCCGCGAAGACCTTGAATTGATTGAAACAGCGCCTGAAGAGATGAAAGCACAAGCCTATGACCTCGTTTTAAACGGCTATGAGCTTGGCGGCGGTTCGATTCGTATTTTCGAAAAAGACATTCAGGAAAAAATGTTTACACTTCTTGGCTTCTCAAAAGAAGAAGCGGCTGAACAGTTCGGATTTTTACTGGAAGCATTTGAATATGGCGCTCCTCCGCACGGCGGAATCGCGCTTGGCTTAGACCGTCTCGTTATGCTTCTTGCGGGACGCTCAAACCTAAGAGATACGATCGCCTTCCCGAAAACAGCAAGCGCGAGCTGCTTAATGACAGAAGCGCCAGGAGAAGTAAGCGATGCTCAGCTTGATGAGCTTCATCTTTCTATTAAGAAAAAAGTAAAGAACTGAATGAGCAGTTCGATTCTTGAAAATCAAAATCGTCTGTGATATGATTTTGACAAGTTAAATAAAGTCCTGATGTGTTAGTTGTACACCTAGTTTTGACCGAACATTTTTTTGATTTGGGAGCCCGCATTTTTAAATGGCGTACACGCCTCTTTTCATTCGGTAAAGAGGACTTACAAGATTTAAAAGAGGGCACCCACCTGCTGAGAGCGGGTTCAAAACAAAGGGAAGCTGCAACGGCACTATTGGGACTTTATTTTTGTGTGCAGAAAAAACGGCTGCTTTCAGATCAGCCGTTTAATAGATGAAACCAGAATACGAATGTGGAGTGAGGTTCTTGTTACACCAGTTTTCACGCAATGAATTAGCTATCGGAAAAGAAGGCCTTGAAACGCTGAAACACAGCACGGTCGCTGTGCTTGGGGTCGGCGGAGTCGGGTCATTTGCTGCGGAAGCTCTCGCACGGTCAGGCGTCGGCCGCATTTTGCTTGTCGACAAAGATGATGTGGATATTACAAATGTAAACCGCCAGCTTCACGCGATGCTTTCAACAGTCGGGCAGCCGAAAGTTGATTTAATGAAAGCGCGGATCGCAGACATTAATCCAGAGTGTGAAGTGATCTCGTTAAAAATGTTTTATACAGAAGAAACGTATGAGCAATTCTTTGAATATAACTTAGACTACGTGATTGACGCGTCAGACACGATTCATTACAAAATCCATTTAATGAAAGAATGTTTGAGGCGTGATATTCCGCTCATCTCCAGTATGGGTGCCGCAAATAAAACCGACCCGACACGCTTCCAAATCGCTGATATTTCAAAAACGCACACTGATCCAATTGCGAAGGTCGTCCGTACGCGATTACGCAAAGAAGGCATCAAAAAGGGCGTTCAAGTGATTTTCTCTGACGAAAGCCCAATTGTCATTCGAGAAGACGTCAGAAAAGAAGTGGGAAATGACGAAGCGGAAATCCGCAAAGCAAAAATGCCGCCATCCTCTAATGCTTTTGTGCCGTCAGTTGCCGGTTTGATTATGGGCGGACATGTTGTCATGGATCTTTTGAAAGACATTGAAATCAAACGCGTTAAGGATAAATAACGCATAAAAGCAGCCTTGACTATAGTCAAGGCTGCTTTTTATTTTCTTTTCATTAATTTGTCGTATACCTGCTTCAAAGCAGACTCGAACTTGCCTGTCTGTTTTGGCTTGTAATATTGCTTGTACTTTAAAGGGTCAGGGAGGTATTGCTGTTCGACCCATCCGCTGTCGTAATTGTGCGGGTATTTATAGTCGATTCCTCTTCCTAATTCCTGTGCTCCTTTATAATGTGCGTCTTTTAAGTGCTTCGGAACATCGCCGATTTTTCCTGCTCTAATATCTGCAAGCGCCTCATCGATTGCCAAGATGGCTGAGTTTGATTTTGGCGAGAGACAAAGTTCAATGACTGCGTTGGCCAGCGGGATTCGCGCTTCGGGAAATCCGACTCGCTCAGCAGTCTGAACAGCGTGCAGCACTCTTGGGCCGGCTTGCGGGCTTGCTAGGCCGATATCTTCATAGGCAATGACGAGCAGCCGTCTCGCGATGCTTTCCATATCACCGGCTTCAATTAATCTTGCCAAATAGTGAAGAGCGGCATTGGCATCAGATCCGCGAATCGATTTTTGAAAAGCGGACAATACATCATAATGGGCATCACCATCTTTATCGTGAGAAAAGCTCTTTTTCTGCAAACATTGCTCTGCGGTTTCCAATGTAATGTGAATGACCCCGTCGTAAGACTCCTTCGTTGACAATACGGCCAGCTCAAGCGCATTTAAAGCGGAACGGACATCGCCTCCGCATCCACGGGCAAGATGCTCCATCGCCTGATCATCAACGGATACAGAATATGTGCCAAGGCCCCTGTGCTCGTCTTGGAGCGCCCTTTCCAAAGCTTGTTTAATCAGATCTGGGGTTAACGGTTTAAGCTCAAAGATCTGTGTCCGGCTTCTGATCGCCGGATTAATGGCATGGTACGGGTTAGCTGTAGTTGCCCCGATTAAAATGATCATTCCATTTTCTAAATAGGGCAAAAGAAAATCTTGTTTTCCTTTATCCAGCCTGTGAACTTCATCTAGAATCAAAATCACCTGGCCTGACATTTTCGCTTCTTGTGCTACGATTTCCATATCTTTTTTATTGTTAATGACAGCATTCAGCTTTCGAAAAGCAATACTTGTCGAACCAGCGATTGCTGTTGCGATTGATGTTTTTCCAATTCCGGGCGGCCCGTACAAAATCATGGATGACAAATGCTTCGCCTGAACCATTCTGCCGATCATTTTATCTTCAGCCACAAGATGCTGCTGGCCGATAATATCCTCTAATTTTGTCGGACGCATCCGATATGCTAATGGCTTCATCGTCATCTCTCCTTACATACTTACAGGTTAACGGAAAAACAGGCAATAGAAAAGGGAGAAGGCCTGTTTCCGCCTGCCTCAATGAAAATTCGCTGAAGGTGTGTTATAATAACAGTTGGTCTTTTAGATATTAAACGGACGAATCATACAGAAATCACCATTATAAATGTGGAATATCATGAAATAACAGAGGTGTTCATGTTGAAAATATCAACTAAAGGAAGATACGGGCTCACGATTATGATCGAGCTTGCAAAAAAGCATGGTGAAGGCCCGACTTCATTAAAAAGCATCGCACAGACGAATAATTTGTCCGAGCATTATTTGGAACAGCTGGTATCACCGCTCCGAAATGCCGGTTTAGTAAAAAGCATCAGAGGCGCATACGGCGGATATGTATTAGGCAGTGAGCCGGCTTCCATTACGGCGGGAGATATTATCCGTGTACTCGAAGGGCCGATCAGCCCTGTAGAAGTATTGGAAGACGAGGAGCCTGCCAAGCGTGAGCTCTGGATTCGCATCCGGGACGCTGTGAAAGAGGTTTTAGACAGTACAACATTAGAGGATCTTGCAAGTTACACAGACGGAGAGCAAGAAGCTTATATGTTCTATATTTAGATCAGAGGTGTAAACACAATGGAACGGATTTATTTAGATCATGCCGCCACGTCTCCGATGGATGAGCGTGTGCTGGAAAAAATGATACCGCATTTCTCCGGCAATTTCGGCAATCCATCCAGCATTCATTCATTTGGTAGAGAATCTCGGAAATGGGTGGACGAAGCAAGAGCGCAGATCGCTTCAGAAATCGGAGCGGCAGAGCAGGAGATCATATTTACAAGCGGGGGCACGGAAGCCGATAACTTGGCTATTATGGGAACCGCTCTTCAAAGAAAAGATCTGGGCAGACATATTATCACGACAAAAATTGAACATCATGCTGTGCTTCACACATGTGAAAAACTTGAGGAAGACGGCTTTGAAGTCACATATCTGGATGTTGGCCAAAATGGAAGAGTCAGTGCAAAACAGGTGAAAGAAGCACTGCGTGATGATACAATCCTTGTGACAGTGATGTATGGAAATAATGAAGTCGGGACAGTGCAGCCGATCGATGAAATCGGTGAGCTGCTGAAGGAACATCAGGCTTATTTTCATACCGATGCTGTTCAGGCATTCGGGCTGCTGCCAATTGATGTGAAAACCAGCCATATTGATCTTCTGTCTGTTTCTGGGCACAAGCTCAACGGGCCTAAAGGGACAGGCTTTTTATATGCAAGTAAAGATGTAAAGCTCTCCCCGCTTTTATTCGGAGGAGAGCAAGAAAGGAAACGCCGTGCCGGAACAGAAAATGTTCCCGGCATTGTCGGGCTGAAAGAAGCGATCAAGCTGTCAAGTGAAGAACGGGATGAAAAAAACGAGAAGTATCAATCGTTTAAAACCATCATTGCCGACACGCTTGAAAATGCCGATGTGGCATTCGAGATTAACGGGGACAAAGAACACAGTTTGCCTCATGTTCTGAATCTTTATTTCCCTGGTATTTCAGTGGAAGCGCTGCTGGTGAATCTTGATATGGCAGGAGTTGCTGTCTCAAGCGGATCAGCGTGTACGGCCGGTTCAGTCTTGCCGTCTCATGTTCTGACTGCCATGTTCGGAGAAGAAAGTGACCGGCTGACGTCGTCAATTCGGATCAGCTTCGGCCTCGGCAATACGGCTGAGGAAGTGAAAACCGCTGCCAAACATGTGGCTGATGTTGTAAAACGGCTGACACAATAAGGCGGCTTAGCTATTGGAGTGAATGAAATGGAAAAACGGCCGGAGGATACAAGAGTCGTCGTCGGCATGTCCGGCGGAGTGGACTCCTCTGTGACAGCCCTGCTGTTAAAAGAACAGGGCTATGATGTAATCGGAATCTTTATGAAAAACTGGGATGATACGGACGAAAATGGTTTTTGCACGGCGACAGAGGATTATGAAGATGTAATCCGCGTCTGCAATCAAATCGGAATTCCGTACTATGCCGTTAATTTTGAAAAGCAATACTATGAGAAGGTATTTCAATACTTTCTTGATGAATATACAGCAGGCAGAACACCGAACCCGGATGTGCTGTGCAATAAAGAAATTAAATTCAAGGCATTTTTGGAGCATGCCCTGTCACTTGGCGCCGACTATATAGCGACTGGCCACTATGCAAGAGTGGACAGAAGCGGCGGTAAGGTCAGAATGCTGCGCGGCATTGATGAAAACAAGGACCAAACGTATTTCTTGAATCAGCTGACAGAAGAGACGCTGAGCAGAGTTATGTTCCCGATCGGCGAGCTTCAAAAAAGCCGTGTGCGTGAGCTGGCCAAAGAAGCAGATCTTGCTACAGCGACGAAAAAAGACAGTACGGGCATCTGTTTTATCGGCGAACGCAACTTCAAAACGTTTCTCAGCGAATATCTCCCTGCACAGCCGGGCGATATGATGACGATGGACGGCGAAGTAAAAGGACGCCACGACGGATTGATGTACTACACAATCGGACAGCGGCACGGCCTTGGCATCGGCGGAAGCGGCGAGCCGTGGTTTGCGGTTGGTAAAGATCTTGAAAAGAACATTCTTTACGTGGATCAAGGGTTCCACAACCCGCTTCTTTATTCCGACAAAATCACAGCAACAAATATCAGCTGGGTTCGTCCGGACATCATGAAGGGCGAAGAGTTGTCCTGCACGGCTAAATTCCGTTACCGTCAAGAAGATCATAAAGTAACGGTGCGCATGACAGGTGAAGACGAAGCAGAAGTCATCTTTGATGGACAAGTCCGCGCTGTAACGCCGGGACAAGCTGTTGTGTTCTACGATGGCGAAGAATGCCTTGGCGGCGGAACAATTGATGATGTGTACAAAGACGGGACAAAATTGTGGTACGTATAAAAGATGAAAAACCTCAACACAGAGTTGGGGTTTTTTAATGAAAGGAAGATGGTCAGTGGATTTTAATCAACTCGGTATAGAGGCGATGCAGGAAGGCGATTACGAGAAAGCGGCTGAGGCATTTACAAAAGCCATTGAAGAAAATAAAGAAGACGCGATTCCCTATATCAACTTTGCTAACTTGCTTTCATCAGTCAATGAGCTGGAACGTGCGCTTGCGTTTTATGATAAAGCGCTTGAATTAGACAATAGCGCAGCCACTGCTTATTACGGTGCAGGAAATGTCTATGTGGTAAAAGAAATGTACAAAGAAGCGAAAGATATGTTTGAAAAAGCGCTTCGTGCCGGAATGGAAAACGGCGACCTTTTTTACATGCTCGGCACGGTTCTTGTCAAGCTCGAACAGCCTAAGCTTGCATTGCCATATTTACAAAGAGCGGTCGAGCTGAATGAAAATGATACGGAGGCGCGCTTTCAATTCGGGATGTGCTTAGCGAACGAGGAAATGCTGGACGAAGCGCTCAGCCAATTCGCAGCTGTAACAGAACAGGATCCTGGGCACGCTGATGCATTTTACAATGCCGGCGTTGCTTATGCTTATAAAGAAAATCGAGACAAAGCACTGGAAATGCTGGACAGGGCGATCGACATCCAGCCAGACCATATGCTTGCGCTTCATGCTAAAAAACTGATCGATCCATCATAACAGGCACAGGAGGAGGGACAGCTCGTGCAGCAGCATCCGGATCAGCTTAAACTGGAGGAAGAGCCCTATTTAAAAGGCACAGTCAATACAGTCATCTATCATAATGACACCAATTTATATACGGTTCTGAAAGTAAAAGTCATAGAGACCTCCGAAGCGATTGAAGAAAAAGCCGTATCTGTGACGGGCTACTTCCCTGCGCTTCAAGAAGAAGAGACATACACGTTTTACGGAAAGATCGTAACCCATCCAAAATTTGGGCTTCAATTTCAAGCGGAGCATTTCAGAAAGGAGATCCCGACAACTAAGGAAGGCATCATTCACTATTTATCGAGTGATTTGTTCGAGGGAATCGGCAAAAAAACAGCCGAAGAAATTGTAAAAAAGCTGGGCGACAGTGCCATTAATAAAATTTTGGCTGACGCTTCAGTGCTTTATGATGTACCGAGGCTGTCAAAAAAGAAAGCTGATACACTAGCCGGCGCCTTGCAGAGGCATCAGGGGCTGGAGCAAATTATGATTTCCTTGAATCAGTTTGGCTTCGGTCCTCAGCTGTCGATGAAAATCTATCAGGCCTATGAATCCGAGACGCTTGAAAAAATTCAGGAAAACCCATATCAGCTTGTGAAGGATGTAGAAGGCATCGGATTTGGGAAAGCGGATGAGCTTGGCGGCAGAATGGGGCTTTCTGGGAATCATCCTGAGCGGATAAAAGCCGCCATTTTGTATACGCTTGAAACAACTTGTCTGTCGGAGGGGCATACGTACATAGAAACGGAGCAACTGATCATTGATACACAATCTCTGCTAAACCAGTCAGCAAGGGAAGGACAGCGTATTACAGAAATGGATGCCGCTAACGCAATTATTGCCCTTGGAGAAAATAAAGACATTATCATAGAGGATGGCCGCTGTTATTTCCCATCGCTGTTTTACGCAGAACAAAACGTTGCAAAGCGTGTACAGCATATCGCAAGCCAAACCGAATATGATGATCAGTTTCCTGAATCAGAATTTCTGCTCGCTTTAGGAGAACTGGAAGAACGGATGAACGTTCAGTATGCCCCAAGCCAGAAGGAAGCGATTCAAAAAGCTCTTTCCTCCCCGATGCTTCTTTTAACGGGAGGCCCGGGAACAGGGAAAACGACGGTCATCAGAGGAATTGTTGAACTGTACGGAGAGCTTCACGGTGTGTCACTGGACCCGTCAGCTTATAAAAAGGATGAAGCTTTTCCGGTTGTATTGGCCGCGCCGACAGGAAGAGCGGCGAAACGGATGAGTGAATCAACAGGCCTTCCGGCAGTCACGATTCACAGGCTGCTTGGCTGGAACGGCGCTGAAGGCTTTACACATACAGAGGACCAGCCGATCGAAGGAAAGCTGTTAATTATCGATGAAGCCAGCATGCTTGATATTTGGCTGGCAAATCATTTATTCAAGGCGATCCCTGAGCATATTCAAATCATCATTGTCGGAGATGAAGATCAGCTGCCCTCTGTCGGTCCGGGCCAAGTGCTTAGAGACCTTTTGGCATCACAGGTGATTCCGACTGTGAGACTAACAGACATCTACCGGCAGGCGGAGGGATCATCAATCGTTGAGCTTGCCCACGAGATGAAAAATGGGTTGCTTCCGAATAATTTGACTGCCCCCACGAAGGACCGCTCTTTTATCCGCTGCGGAGGCTCGCAAATTAAAGAAGTAGTTGAGAAGGTTGTCGCCAATGCATTGAAAAAAGGGTATACAGCAAGAGATATTCAGGTTCTCGCTCCGATGTACAGAGGAAAAGCCGGCATCAATGAGCTGAATGTGCTGCTTCAGGACATTTTAAATCCTCCTAAAGAAAAACGGAGAGAATTAAAGTTCGGAGATGTGGTCTACAGAACCGGGGATAAAATTTTGCAGCTTGTCAATCAACCGGAGAACAATGTGTTCAACGGGGATATCGGCGAAATTACGTCGATATTTTACGCGAAGGAAAATACAGAAAAAGAAGACATGGCTGTCGTTTCTTTTGACGGGCATGAAATGACGTTTACGAAAAAAGATTTTAACCAGTTTACCCATGCGTATTGCTGCTCGATTCATAAATCGCAAGGAAGTGAATTTCCGATTGTGGTTTTGCCTGTTGTGAAAGGCTACTATAGAATGCTCAGAAGAAACCTCCTATATACCGCGATTACAAGGGCGAAGAAATTTCTCATTTTATGCGGAGAAGAGGAGGCGCTCGAGTGGGGCGTGAAAAATAATGACGCGACTGTCAGACAGACGTCCTTGAGAAACAGGCTGTCATTACAGGCGGAGGAAATGGACGCCGAGCTCGAAGCTTTGCAAAAAGAGCTCCCGTTCAGCGTCCACGACGCCAATATAGGAATGGAAGGCATAACGCCATTTGATTTTATGAAAGAAGAACAGCTGTAAAAAACTCCCGTGTCAGCGGGAGTTTTTTCATTGTATGAGTCCAAGGCGCAAAGCAAAACCTAAGCCTGTTCAACAAAAGGTGGTAGATCACACTTTGAGAACATGCCATGAAGTAGAAGGATTCTCAGTATACTCAGAACGAACTTCTTGTTATCTTGGGACAATTTCCGATATTTGTTTTTCGTTGAAAGGAGATTGTCTCGGATTTATTCTTGCACAAAAACGATTTTTGCATCATCATCATGTGCTTTTGCGCGCGTGTGATATTTCTTGCATACTTGATGACCGCATATTAGCTTCTGTCAGTTCTGATCAGCTTCTGCCCATTCCGAAATCATGCTTCACGTACGAGCAGATGAAAATGAAGCTCGTGAAATCGGAGCAGGGGGATGTATTGGGGATGCTGGAAGATGTATACTTTTGTTTGGACAGGGGCATAATCGTAGCATATGAACTCTCGGATGGTTTCTTTTCTGATCTGGCGGGAAGCAAGCGCCAAATCCAAAGAGCGGATTCGCTTGTCGAGGTGAGAAAAGACGAGATCGTCCTGAACGGATAGAGGTGTGAAGTATGCTTATATGCCCGAACTGCAAAAGTAAAGATATCGGAAAAATCGGCGTGAACCAATATTATTGCTGGAGCTGTTTTATTGAACTGACAGTGGCGAAAGGGAAGATTGCAACTCATCAGGTGGAAGAAGACGGAACGTTAAGCAGCTTGGATGATTTGTTTTCTGAGGATGAACGCAGCATCAATTTTTAATGATGGAAGGAGATGCGCAGGATGAATCGGACGATGACTTCACTTTTGGCAATGGGAGCAGGAGCTCTCGTGTACCGAATGGCGACTCAATCTGACATGCTGAATAATCGAAGCATGAAGCGGATGAGAAGAAAAATAACAAAAATGTTTTAATGCGAAAAAGGATACTCTCAGGAGAGTATCCTTTTTGTTGTAGGAGAAAGAATAATTCGCCCCGTTCCTCAAATGATATAGAAGAGGTGAGAGCAGATGCTTCAAAAACCGGTGCGGATTTTGTTGTGGGCGGCCATTTGTTTGCTGATTCTATTAATCGTTTACGTTTTTTTGATGTTAGATATGTTATGGTCGCCTTTTTGGCTTGTCATAAAAACGATCTTTATTCCTTTGGTAATTTCCATTTTTATTTCTTATTTATTGCTGCCGGTGACAGAGTGGCTGCACGGCAAAGGATTGCCGAGGACTTTGAGCATCCTTATTATTTATATTCTTTTTTTTGGCGGGATTGGCTGGGCGCTGTATAAAGGAGTGCCTGTTTTAATTGTACAGCTGACGGATTTATCAGAAAATATACCTATGTTTGCCGAAACATATAATGGGCTTCTTCTTCATGTACATAACCATACGGATGACTGGCCTGACGGCATGCATCATCGGATAGATAAAATGATCCGCCAGACAGAGGCGTTTTTTGCCGGGACAATCGAAGGTGCGATCAGCGGAATTCGCAACGTGCTTGATTATTTCTTGATTGCGGCAACCATTCCTTTTCTCGTATTTTATATAGTAAAGGATATTGAGCTGATGAAAAAGACAGTATGGTATTTGACTCCGAAATCGTGGAGAAAACGGGGCAGCGCCTTCTTGCGGGATGTGGATGACTCCCTTGGCGATTACATTCGCGGCCAGCTTCTCGTCTGCTTGATTCTCGGCGTGATTGCAGGCATTACCTTCTGGATATTCGGGCTTCCGTATCCGCTGATTTTAGGTCTTATTTCTGGAATAACGAATGTCATCCCGTATTTTGGACCTTTCATTGGAGCTGTTCCTGCGCTTTTAATTGCCATGACCATCTCGGTAAAGGCTGTTCTTGTCGTGGTGATGACAGTGTTTATTCTGCAGTTTATGGAGGGAAACATCCTCAGTCCGTTCATTGTCGGCAGGAGTCTTAAAATGCATCCTGTCGTCATTATGCTTGCGCTGCTTGCCGGAGGAGAGCTTGCCGGCATCATCGGAATGATACTGGCTGTTCCGGCGGCGGCTGTTTTAAAAGTGATGATGATCCATTTTTTGCGGATGAGGACGGAGCATTGACATTGGCGTGCAGCTTGTCTATAATTTCTCGTAGAATACATACGAATCTCGAGTGACGGATCTGAGTACACCGAAGCCCTGTTAAAGAGAGAAGCTCCGCAAGCTGAAAGGAGCTTTAGCAGAAGATCGGAGGAAGCTAATCCTGAGTGCAGTTAATCACTGCCGCACATCCCTGCGTTACAGGGTAAAAGGTGACGGGCGAATGATCATGCCCGTAATCAGGGTGGTACCGCGAGCAAGCTCTCGTCCCTGTGTAAACGCGTGGTTTGCATAGGGGGAGGGCTTTTTTGCTGTCACTGAAGAGAATTTCGATTTTTATAGAGGAGGACATATAATGAAACACTTAACTTCTGCGGAAGTGCGTCAAATGTTTTTGGATTTCTTTAAAGAAAAAGGACATGCGGTCGAGCCCAGCGCGTCATTAGTGCCTCATGAGGATCCTTCCCTGCTTTGGATCAACAGCGGGGTTGCGACGCTGAAAAAATATTTTGACGGCCGAGTCGTTCCGGAAAATCCAAGAATCGTAAACGCTCAAAAAGCGATCAGAACAAATGATATAGAAAATGTAGGGAAAACTGCGCGCCATCATACATTTTTTGAAATGCTCGGAAACTTTTCCATCGGTGATTATTTCAAAGAAGAAGCCATTACATGGGCTTGGGAATTTTTAACGAGTGACAAGTGGATCGGCTTCGATGAGGAGCTTCTTTCTGTTACCGTTCACCCTGAAGATGAAGAGGCATATGAGTTCTGGGCGAAAAAAATTGGCATTCCTGAAGAAAGAATCATCCGTCTTGAAGGGAATTTCTGGGATATTGGTGAAGGTCCGAGCGGCCCGAATACTGAAATTTTCTACGATCGCGGTGAAGCATACGGCAATGATCCAGAAGATCCGGAGCTTTACCCTGGCGGAGAAAACGACCGTTACTTGGAAGTGTGGAACCTTGTGTTCTCTGAGTTCAACCATAACCCTGACGGCACATATACACCGCTTCCGAAGAAAAATATTGATACGGGCATGGGACTTGAAAGAATGGTATCTGTCATCCAAAATGTTCCGACAAACTTTGATACTGATTTGTTTGTTCCGATTATCAAAGCGACAGAAACCATTTCTGGTGAAGCTTATGGTGAAGATAATGTAAAAGACACTGCGTTTAAAGTGATTGCCGACCATATCAGAACGGTTGCCTTTGCTGTCAGTGACGGAGCGCTTCCGTCAAATGAAGGCCGCGGCTATGTATTAAGACGCTTATTGCGCCGTGCTGTGCGTTATGCCAAAACAATCAACATCCACCGTCCGTTCATGTACGATTTAGTGCCGGTTGTCGCTGAAATCATGGCTGATTTCTATCCTGAAGTCAAAGAGAAAGCAGATTTCATTGCAAAAGTGATCAAAACCGAGGAAGAGCGCTTCCATGAAACCCTTAATGAAGGGCTTGCCATCCTGTCAGAAATGATCAAAAAGGAAAAAGACAAGGGCAGCAGCGTGATTTCAGGTGCTGACGTGTTTAAACTTTACGATACGTACGGATTCCCGGTCGAGCTGACTGAAGAATACGCGGAAGACGAGAACATGACGGTTGACCATCAAGGGTTTGAAGAAGAAATGAATCAGCAGCGTGAACGCGCAAGAAACGCTCGTCAGGATGTCGGCAGCATGCAGGTGCAGGGCGGCGCATTACGCGATGTTACCGATGAAAGCACATTTGTCGGATACGCTCAAACAAAAGCTGAGGCCAATGTCATTGTGCTTCTTCAGGACGGCCAATTCATTGAAGAGGCGCATGAAGGAGAAAGTGTTCAAATCATTCTTGATGAAACTCCGTTCTATGCAGAAAGCGGCGGCCAGATCGGCGATAAAGGCTATCTCCGCAGCGAACAGGCAGTCGTAAGAATTAAAGATGTGCAAAAAGCGCCGAACGGCCAGCATGTGCATGAAGGTATTGTTGAGAGCGGTTCTGTTCAAAAAGGCCTTCATGTAACTGCTGAAGTTGAAGACCATATGAGAAGCGGCGTCATTAAAAACCATACAGCAACACATTTATTACACCAAGCGCTAAAAGATGTACTGGGAGCGCATGTCAATCAGGCAGGATCTCTTGTGACAGAAAACCGTCTTCGTTTTGACTTCTCGCATTTTGGCCAAGTGACAACAGAAGAACTTGAACAAATTGAAAGAATCGTCAACGAAAAGATCTGGGCAAGCATCCCGGTCAGCATTGACCTGAAGCCGATCTCTGAGGCAAAAGAAATGGGCGCGATGGCTCTGTTCGGAGAAAAATACGGCGATATTGTCCGTGTCGTTCAAGTCGGAGAGTACAGCTTAGAGCTGTGCGGCGGCTGCCACGTCAGAAATACAGCGGAAATCGGCCTGTTTAAAATCGTTTCTGAATCTGGAATCGGTGCGGGAACAAGACGGATTGAAGCTGTAACCGGACAAGGCGCTTATGTCGAAATGAACAGCCAAATTTCAGTGTTAAAACAGACTGCTGACGAGCTGAAAACAAATATCAAAGAAGTGCCGAAACGGGTTGCGGCTCTGCAGGCTGAACTTAAAGACGCACAAAGAGAAAACGAATCTCTTCTAGCAAAACTCGGCAATGTGGAAGCAGGCGCGATCCTTTCACAAGTAAAAGACGTTGACGGCGTCAGTGTGCTCGCGGAAAAAGTAAATGCAAAAGACATGAACCACCTCCGTACAATGGTGGATGAGCTGAAAGCAAAGCTTGGCTCTGCGGTGATTGTGCTGGGCGCGGTGCAAAATGATAAAGTCAATATCTCTGCCGGTGTAACAAAGGATCTCATTGAGAAGGGCCTTCATGCCGGCAAGCTCGTGAAGCAAGCTGCGGAAGTTTGCGGCGGAGGCGGCGGAGGCCGTCCGGATATGGCGCAGGCAGGCGGCAAGCAGCCGGAAAAATTAGAAGAAGCTCTTGCTTCTGTAGAAGATTGGGTGAAATCCGTTTTATAATTTGCCCATGTAGTGTAGAATGATGGTAAGATTAGGATCCAGGCTGAACTTTGCCTGCGAATTTGGGAAAGAGGTGCAAAACGGTGAGCTCGTTTGATAAAACGATGAAATTTAATTTCTCCGATGATTCTGCTGAGACTAATGTAAATGAGGTGCTGATTACAGTATATGACGCGCTTCAGGAAAAGGGCTACAATCCAATCAATCAGATTGTCGGATACTTGCTGTCAGGTGATCCCGCTTATATTCCTAGGCATCGTGACGCTCGCAATTTAATTCGCAAACTCGAAAGAGACGAATTAATCGAGGAATTGGTAAAGTCTTATTTAGAACAGCATAAAGAGGCGTAAACAAAACATGAGAATATTAGGACTCGATTTAGGAACCAAAACACTCGGTGTTGCTCTGAGCGATGAAATGGGCTGGACTGCTCAAGGCATTGAGACCATTAAGATTAATGAAGCGGAAGGCGATTATGGTTTATCCCGTTTATCTGAACTGATAAAGGACGATACTATAGATAAAATCGTGCTCGGCTTTCCGAAGAACATGAACGGAACAGTCGGCCCGAGAGGCGAAGCCAGCCAAACATTTGCGAAAGTGCTTGAAACAACGTACAATGTTCCTGTTGTGTTGTGGGACGAGCGTCTTACCACAATGGCGGCTGAGAAAATGCTGATTGCAGCTGATGTCAGCAGGCAAAAACGAAAAAAAGTCATTGATAAAATGGCGGCTGTTTTGATTTTGCAAGGATATCTTGACAGCTTAAATTAAAGCCAGAGGTGAAGAAAATGGAACACGGCGAAAATAATATTACAATTGTTGACGAACAAGGAAATGAACAGCTTTGCGAAGTGCTGTTTACATTTGAAAACGAAGAGTTTGGCAAGTCATATGTGCTGTACTACCCAATGGAAGCAAAAAATGACGACGAAGTAGAAATTCTTGCTTCCAGTTTCACGCCAAACGAAAACGGTGAAAATGGTGAGTTATTCCCGATCGAAACTGACGAAGAATGGGATATGATCGAAGAAACATTGAACACGTTCTTAGCAGACGAAGACGAAGAATAAAATACCGCGTCAAACAACGAAAGCCGGAGCTGAATTGCTCCGGCTTTTTTCTGCTTTATGAAGACGTCTATCCCCCTTTTTTTGTAATAAATTGCCGAACTACAATGAATCATGTAGTATAAGAGCTGATGGGAGGAGACCTAATGTATATCAATCAGCAAAAAAAATCATTTTTTACGAAAAAAAGAATTATACTGTCTTCCATTATTGTGCTGCTTCTCATCATTGGCGGGGCATTTTTATATGGGAAGTCATTGCTTGAACCTGTAGAAAAAGACAGTAAAACGACAGTTAACATTAACATTCCGAGCGGTTCGTCTGTTTCGGCTATCGCATCGATATTAAAGAAAAACGACGTTATAAAAAGCGAGAAAGCTTTTCAGTATTATGTGAAGTATAAAGGTGCTTCCGGGTTTCAGGCGGGATACTACCATCTGAATAAAGGAATGGATTTGGATGCCATTATTCATAAGCTGACAAGCGGTGCTACAAGCTACGCTTTTCAAATTACGGTGACTGAGGGAGCACAGCTGACACAAATTGCGGACGCTATCGCTGAGGAAACAAAATACTCTAAAAAGCAAATCTTAGCTAAACTGGACGATAAAACATTTATCAATCAACTGAAGAAAGAATTCCCGGACACTGTGACAAACGATGTGTTCAATAAAAACGTGAAACACCCGCTGGAAGGGTACTTATTCCCGGCTACATATCCTTTTAACGATCCAGACACATCACTTGAAGATATGATCACGGCCATGATCAAACAGACAAACGCTCATGTCGAAACTGTCAAACCAGAAATGAAGAAAAATAAACTTTCTGTGCATAAGCTGCTGACAATGGCTTCTTTGATTGAGGCAGAAGCCACTGAAAAAGCCGATCGCCATAAAATTGCAAGCGTCTTTTATAACCGCTTGAAAGAGAAAATGCCGCTTCAAACAGATCCGACTGTGCTGTATGCGGCAGGCAAGCATAAAAATCGGGTGCTTTATAAGGATCTGGAAATCGATTCACCGTACAACACGTATAAAAACACAGGACTGACTCCAGGACCGATTGCCAACGCCGGCATTTCGTCATGGGAAGCGGCGCTGCATCCAGATCAAACAGACTATCTGTACTTCTTAGCTAAATCAAATGGTGAGGTCGTATTTACAAAAACGCTAAAAGAGCATAATAAAGCAAAAGAAAAATACATTTCCTCAAAAAGCGAGAAATAAAAGGAGAGCAAAAAGCTCTCCTTTTATTCGCTTTCCGCAAGGTTTTATGATAAAATATATCGGGTTGTTTACCGATGTATCATGATATATTCAGAGAGTGTCCTGCGCAAAAGACTGGGGCACTCCTTTTTAGAAAACGGGAGGCTGTTTGTCGTGACGGACCGCTATGAACAAATAAATGACTATATAGAAGCCTTATTGAAGCCTCGGCCGGAAAACGTGAAAAAACTTGAAGCATATGCAGAAGAACATCATGTCCCGATCATGGAAAAAGCGGGTATGGAGGTGCTGCTTCAAATTTTAGCTGTAAAACAGCCGAAAAAAATATTAGAAATCGGAACGGCCATTGGTTATTCCGCCATTCGAATGGCACTGGAGCTGTCATCTGCTGACATATATACAATTGAACGCAATGAGAAGCGGCATGAAGAAGCGGTAAACAATATCAAGGAGTTTCAGCTTGATGGGCGAATTCATGTTTTTTATGGAGATGCGCTTGAATTAGCCGGCGCCGTTCAAGTAACCGCGCCTTATGATGTTATTTTTATTGACGCTGCAAAAGGTCAGTATCAAAACTTTTTTCATTTATATGAACCGATGCTTTCACCGGACGGGATGATTATAACAGACAACGTGCTGTTTAAAGGTCTGGTGGCACAGGATTACAGCAAAATAGAACCGAAAAGAAGGCGCAGACTGATAACAAAAATTGATGAATATAATCACTGGCTGATGAATCATCCGGATTATCAAACTGCGATTATTCCTGTCGGGGACGGACTTGCGATTAGTAAAAAGAAGAGGTGAACGTCATGAAAAAACCAGAGCTCTTAGTAACGCCGACGAGTACAGCAGACATTTTACCGCTGATACAGGCGGGGGCAACTGCGTTTTTAGTTGGGGAACAGAGATATGGCTTGAGATTAGCCGGAGAATTTTCTCGTGAAGATGTAACAAAAGCTGTAGAGATTGCTCACAAAGAAGGGGCAAAGGTATACGTTGCTGTAAATGCCATTTTCCATAACGATAAAGTGAGCGAGCTTGGCGAATATCTGGCTTTCTTAGCGGAAACCGGTGTCGATGCCGCGGTATTCGGTGATCCTGCTGTGCTTATGGCTGCCCGTGAATCTGCGCCTGACCTGAAGCTTCATTGGAGCACAGAGACAACAGGCACCAACTACTATACATGCAACTACTGGGGGCGTAAAGGCGCGGCGCGTTCTGTGCTTGCCAGAGAGTTAAACATGGACAGCATTGTGGAGATTAAAGAAAACGCTGAAGTTGAGATTGAAATCCATGTGCATGGCATGACGTGCATGTTCCAATCAAAGCGTTCTTTGATTGGAAACTATTTTGAATATCAAGGAAAAGTCATGAATCTTGAAGGAAAGAAAAAAGAATCGGGTATGTTTTTGCACGATAAAGAACGTGATAACAAATATCCGATTTTCGAAGATGAAAACGGCACGCACATCATGAGTCCGAACGATGTGTGCATCATTGATGAGCTAGAAGACTTAATAGATGCAGGCATTGATTCTTTCAAAATCGACGGTGTCTTGAAAACGCCTGAATACCTAATAGAAGTCACCAAAATGTACAGAGAAGCCATTGATCTGTGTGCGGAAAACCGTGACGAATACGAAGAGAAAAAAGAAGACTGGGTAGAACGCATTGAAAGCATCCAGCCAGTTAACAGAAAAATCGATACCGGATTCTTCTTCAAAGAAACGGTTTATTAATCAAAAGGAGGTTAAGCTATGACTGCCGTAAATGATAAAATATCTACAATCGTCAATGGTAAGCGTGTGATTACGAAAAAGCCCGAGCTTCTCGCACCCGCGGGCAATCTTGAAAAGCTGAAAATTGCTGTTCATTACGGAGCAGATGCGGTCTTTATCGGAGGACAGGAATATGGGCTCCGTTCAAATGCCGATAACTTTACGATCGAAGAAATTGCAGAAGGCGTGGAATTCGCGAAACAATATGGCGCGAAGATCTACGTAACGACAAATATTTTCGCTCATAATGAAAACATGGACGGGCTTGAAGACTATTTAAAAGCGCTTGGAGATGCCAACGTTGCCGGCATCATTGTGGCAGATCCGCTGATTATCGAAACATGCCGCAGAGTGGCGCCGAATGTTGAGGTTCACTTGAGCACACAGCAGTCTCTTTCGAACTGGAAGGCTGTCCAGTTCTGGAAGGAAGAAGGTCTTGACCGCGTCGTGCTGGCACGTGAAACAAGCGGTCTGGAAATCAAAGAAATGAAAGAAAAAGTAGATATTGAAATCGAATCCTTTATTCATGGCGCGATGTGTATCGCATATTCCGGCCGCTGCGTGCTGAGCAATCACATGACAGCACGGGATTCCAATCGCGGAGGCTGCTGCCAGTCATGCCGCTGGGATTATGACCTCTATCAAACAGACGGTGCCAACGCCGTTGCTTTGTATGATGAAGAAGATGCACCATTTGCGATGAGCCCGAAGGATTTGAAGCTGATTGAATCCATTCCGAAAATGATCGAAATGGGCATCGACAGCTTAAAGATTGAAGGACGCATGAAATCAATTCATTATATAGCAACAGTTGTTAGTGTATACCGTAAAGTTATTGATGCTTATTGCGCTGATCCAGAAAACTTTGTGATTCAAAAAGAATGGCTTGAAGAGCTTGATAAGTGTGCCAATCGTGACACTGCGACAGCTTTCTTTGAAGGAACGCCAGGCTATGAAGAGCAAATGTTTGGCGAGCACGCCAAAAAAACGACGTTTGATTTTGTCGGCTTAGTGCTCAATTATGATGAAGACACACAAATGGTCACGCTTCAGCAGCGCAATTTCTTCAAAAAAGGCGACGAAGTGGAATTTTTCGGTCCTGAAATTGAAAACTTTACACATACAATCGAAACCATTTGGGACGAAGACGGAAATGAGCTTGATGCTGCCCGCCATCCCCTGCAAATTGTCAAATTCAAACTAGACAAAAAGATTTATCCGAGCAACATGATGAGAAAGGGGAAGTAATAGCCCATGGGTAAGAGTCCAGTAGTCATTGGAATCGCGGGAGGTTCCGGTTCAGGAAAAACGAGTGTCACACGTTCCATTTATGAACAATTTAAGGGGCACTCGATTTTAATGATCCAGCAAGACCTTTATTATAAAGACCAAAGTCATCTTCCATTTGAAGAAAGACTGAACACAAACTATGATCATCCGCTTGCGTTTGATAATGACTATTTAATTGAGCATATTCAGGATCTGTTGAATTACCGCCCGATCGAAAAGCCGATTTACGATTATAAGCTTCACACACGTTCAGAAGAAACGATTCATGTAGAGCCAAAGGATGTTATTATCCTTGAAGGTATACTAGTTCTTGAAGACAAAAGACTCCGTGATCTGATGGATATCAAGCTTTACGTTGATACAGACGCTGACTTGCGTATCATCAGACGGATTATGAGAGACATTAATGAGCGCGGCCGCTCTATTGATTCTGTCATTGAACAATACGTGTCCGTTGTCCGTCCGATGCATAACCAATTTGTCGAGCCGACGAAACGATACGCGGATATTATTATTCCAGAAGGCGGACAAAATCACGTCGCAATTGATCTAATGGTCACGAAAATCCAAACCATTCTTGAACAAAATGCGATTTTGTAATACCATAGCATAGACATAAATAACTCTGACCATATTATGTATAGGCAGGAAGGGGATGTGTGAATTCCCTTCTTTCCCTGTTTATAAGCGCAAAATATTTGCAGTAAGACAAGATTCAGTTTAAGATAAACAGTACCTATATGGGAGAGAAGAACGAGGACTGCCCTGTGTTCTCATTCTTGTATTTTTAGTTTATGCTCTCATACATAATCGAAGATGGTGAGGGACAACCAGAAGGAGTGAAGGGACATGGCACAAGAAAAAGTTTTTCCTATGACTGAAGAAGGAAAACAAAAACTTGAACAAGAATTAGAATATTTGAAAACGGTTAAACGAAAAGAAGTAGTAGAACGCATCAAAATCGCAAGAAGTTTCGGGGATCTTTCCGAGAACTCTGAATACGATTCAGCGAAAGAAGAGCAGGCATTTGTAGAGGGTCGTGTCACAACTCTTGAAAATATGATCCGCAATGCGAAAATCATTGAAGATGATGGCGGATCTAACGTTGTCGGTTTAGGTAAAACGGTCACTTTCGTGGAACTGCCTGACGGTGACGAAGAATCATATACAATCGTGGGAAGCGCTGAAGCTGATCCGTTTGAAGGAAAAATTTCAAACGATTCACCGATTGCCAAAAGCCTGCTGGGCAAAAAAGTTGAAGATGAAGTCACAGTTCAAACACCGGGCGGAGAAATGCTCGTGAAAATTGTGAAAATTTCCTAACATCCGTTTAGCAAAGAAGCACCTCGTCCACAATGTGGGGGAGGTGCTTTTTTATGAAGATATCGAAACGAATGAAGCTGGCAGTCATTGCTTTTTTGGTTGTGTTTTTTCTTCTTCTGTTGCGGCTGGCGGAAATCCAGCTGTTTTTCACCGAATCATTTTCTAAAAAGAAAATCAATTTGATTCAAGAAAGTGTGAAACAGCGGACAGAGGAGGTGCTCATTTCTGACGGAAGAGGATCCTTTTTAGATCGAAACGGACAAGCGCTGACAGGCAAAAGTGAGCCTGCAGTTGTGTTGTTTCCTTTTCTGCTGACCCAGGATTGGCCGATCGAAAAAGTTGCGAATATCCTCGGTATGTCTGAGGATCAATTGCATAAGACACTAGTAAAGGCAAAGAAACCGGTCATTTTGCAACAAAGGAAAATCAAAACACTTTCAAAACAATCTATTACAAAAATCAATTCTTTGAAATATCCCGGGATTTACGGCGTATATATGGAGAATGAAGACAAGCCCAGCCTTGCTTCACATACGATCGGGAGCACAAATCAAGATCCGGTGCTTCTCCGCAGAAAATATCCTGATAAGAAGAACCTTCCGATCACAACAAAAATCGGAACAACTGGTTTAGAACGGTCATTTGATGAGTTTTTGCTTCCGGAACAAGACACAAAGCTTTTATATCATGTAGACGGAAAAGGAAACCCTTTGTTTGGCATGGACGTCAAATATACAGCTGAAGCCAATACTTTTTATCCGCTCCAGATTAAAACAACAATTGATCAAAACATTCAAAAAGCGATAGAGAAGGTATTGAATAAACAGGGGCTGAAAAAAGGCGGAGCTGTGCTGCTGGACATCGAAAATAGCAGTGTTTTGGGGATTGTGAGCAAACCTGATGCAGATGTCTCACAGCAAAATACGCTTCAACATTATATGCTGACGCCAATCTATCCCGGTTCTGTTTTTAAAACAGTCATTGCCGCAGCTGCGATTGAAAATAATGCGGTGAAGCCTAGCCAAACCTTTAATTGCAATGTAAACCTGTACGGGGAACCGGGCGACAACAAAGGGACCTTGTCTTTTGATGAAAGTTTTGCCCAAAGCTGTAATTACACATTTACGAGTCTTGCAGAACAATTAATGGAAAAAGACAGCTCAGTTATTGAAGACATGTCTGAAAAGCTGTCTCTCACGGATCGGGCAGGCTGGGAAGGAAAACTGTATCACGAAACAGATTTCCGTCAATTGTATAACGAAAAAAGCGGCGAGATTTGGGGGGATGAAAAGGACAAATCAGTTAAGAAAGCCATTGCGCAAACAGCGATCGGGCAGAAAAATGTAAAGGTAACGCCGCTCGAAGTAGCCAATATGATGGCGACAATTGCTCGTGGCGGAGAAAAGCGGCAGGTGAAAATCGCTGAACAAATTGAGTATAAAAACGGCACAACACTGGTTGCGTTTAAAGATCAGAAGCTCAAAGGAGAAACAATAGACAAATATACAGCACAGCAGCTCCAAAAAATGCTGCGGCGGGTGGTAGAATCTCCTTCTGGGACGGGCAGAAGGTTTCAGGATCTTCCGTATACTGTAGCAGGAAAGTCAGGGACAGCCCAGACAGGCAAGCTCTCAAAAGAGAAAGAAACGCTCTATGAAAAATGGTTTGCCGGATATTTCCCCGCAGAGAAGCCGAAATACGCTCTTGTCGTTTTACACATGGATACACTAGGGGATAAGGCTCTGACAAATTCGGTATTTTATGATATTGTTAAAAAAGTACACGAAATTGAAATCAATCAGAAATAGAACAACTTCTCAGTACATGGTAAAATATATGCTGAGCCAAGAGGGATAAAGGAGTGCAGAATTATTGAGCAATAATCAATCTCGTTATGAAAATCGTGATAAGCGCAGGAAAGCTAATTTAGTGCTTAACATTTTAATTGCAATCGTATCTATTCTAATCGTCGTAGTAGCAGCGAATCTTTTCATTAACAGTCCTTCCAGCAAAGATGTCAGCAAGGACTCTGAAACAGCGCAAAAACAGGAATCTCCGGCTTCAGGCAAGACTGAAAAGAAATCGGACGAAGATATAAAAGACAACAAGAAAGATCCATCTGACAGCGAAAAGGATTCTGAGAAGTCTTCTGACGACTCAGAAGACTCCAAAAAAGATGATGCTTCTAAACATGATGATTCAGATGACCCGCTTAAAGATGCAAAAGTAACAGATGGCGGCTCATCAAGCGATGTGGAAAAAACGTATGAAAACTCTGACTGGAAAGCGGTCGGAACTGAGCAGAAGGGCGAGCACGTCGCGACGTATGACTCAAGCTCAAAAGACTGGGCTGAGATGCTGAAAGCCATGTCATATGCAACAGGTGTTTCAACAGATCATATGACAGTGCTCTGGCTCGGAAATAACGGCAGCCCTCAGGACGCTAAAGGCAAGATTTTAGACAAGACGACTGGTGATAAATATCAGGTCACCATTACATGGGTTGATGAAAAAGGCTGGAAGCCGACAAAAGTAGAGAAATTAAAATAACAAAAGCAGCCGGGCTGAGAACCGGCTGCTTTTGTTTTAAGCCTCAGCTGCGAAATGAACGACCGCGCTGTATAATATTCTTTCGTCTGCCACAGCAGTTTGGTGTGAAACAGATTTCACCCGGAGCATGATAGCTTTATTGTTTTCAATTTGAGTATTGATTTTCTTTTCAAGCTCCTGCAATGAAGCCGCTTCGAAAAACTCCACTTTGTCTTTTATCAGATCCAATTGAAAATTCATATTTCGGCCCTCCAGCTTTCACAAGTCATATGAAGTATAAGCTTTTTTCCGGGCAAAACGCAACATAGATGGCATAAAATGCACAAGATGTTTTAGTATCTGCTTTCTGGAAGATGTGGTAAGATAGGAACTGTTCCATCATTAATTCATAGTATACTTATAGGAATTATAAAATATGGAGTGTGATAATTATGGGACGTGAATTTATCCCTCTCTTTGAAGATTGGGCCGCAACTTATGATCAAACAGTACAAGGTTTTGATATTCAGTATAAAGAAGCGTTCAGAGGCTATGATAGTATCCTTGATGTCATTGTCCGCAGGTCTGGAACACATGTGTTAGAATTTGGCCCGGGGACGGGGAATTTGACAGTGAAGCTGCTGGAGGCGGGCAAAGCTGTATTTGGAATCGAACCGTCTCCTGCAATGCGTAAATTAGCTTCTGATAAGCTTTCGGACAGGGCGGAAATCGTGGACGGAGACTTCCTGACATTTCCTGATCCGCCATTTCAGGCTGACACAATTGTCAGTTCATATGCTTTTCATCATTTGACCGACGAAGAAAAGCGGGCTGCCATAAAGCAATATGGCAAATACCTTCGCTTGCATGATAAAATAGTGTTTGCCGATACCGTCTTTGAAGATGTGCCAGCGTATCAACAGGCGATTGATAAAGCTCGTTCTCAAGGGTTCTATCAGCTGGCAGATGATTTAGAGACGGAGCATTATCCTACATTGGATGCATTGAAAGAGATGTTTATAGCTGAAAGTTTTGCAGTCCAATTCACTCAGCATAACGACTTCGTGTGGATAATGGAGGCGATCAAACGGTAAAGTGAAGGGAATGTGAATAGATGAAACTAGCAGTCATCGGAGCAATGGAAGAGGAAGTTACGATCTTAAGAAGCAAACTTAAAAATGCAAAAACAGAAACAATCGCACACTGTGAATTTACAACAGGAGAATATGAAGGAACTGAAGTGATTCTTTTAAAATCAGGAATTGGAAAAGTAAATGCTGCCATCAGCACAACGCTTTTGCTTGACCGATATAAACCTGATTATGTGATTAACACAGGCTCAGCGGGCGGATTTCATCATACACTGAATGTAGGGGATGTCGTCATTTCAACTGACGTTCGCCACCATGACGTGGATGTAACGGCCTTTGACTATGAATATGGCCAGGTTCCGGGGCTTCCGGCTGCTTATGAGGCAGACGAAAAGCTGATCGGCATCACTGAAGAAGCGGTTTCTGAACTTGACGGCATTCAGGCTGCAAAAGGAACGATTGCAACAGGCGATTCTTTTATGAACGATCCGAAGCGGGTTGAAGATGTGCGTGCGAAATTTTCTGATCTGTACGCGGTTGAAATGGAGGCTGCGGCAGTGGCTCAAGTGTGCCATCAATTTAAAACGCCGTTTGTCGTCATCAGAGCGTTATCTGATATCGCAGGAAAAGAATCACATGTATCATTTGACCAATTTTTAGAGCAGGCGGCTGTCAATTCCACAGAGCTTGTGTTAAAAGTGATCAAACGAATTCATTAAAACGGGGGGAGCGTTCTCCTCCGTTTTCCCTAAAAACAACCTCTATCAAGGAGGAGGACATATATGACTGTTATTACCGACATTACGGAGCTGATTGGAAATACACCCCTTCTCCGCTTGAAGAACTTTGATGTTCCAAAAGGCGTCACAGTGTATGCCAAGCTTGAAATGATGAATCCCGGCGGGAGCATCAAAGACAGACTGGGCGATATGCTGATCCGTGACGCGTTGGAATCGGGCAAGGTGAAGCCAGGCGGCGTAATTATCGAAGCTACGGCAGGAAATACAGGGATTGGCCTTGCGCTGAGTGCCAGAAAACATGGGTTGCAAGCGATTTTTTGTGTCCCAGAGCATTTCAGTACAGAAAAACAGCAAATTATGCAGGCGCTTGGCGCATCAATCATTCATACGCCGCGTCAAGACGGAATGCAGGGAGCCATTCAAAAAGCCATTCAGCTGGAGACTGAAATTGACAATTCTTATTGCGTTTTGCAATTTAAAAACCAAGTAAATCCATCGACTTACTATAAGACGCTTGGACCTGAAATTTGGGAAGCGCTTGACGGCAATATTCATACGTTCGTTGCAGGGGCGGGATCAGGAGGCACATTTGCAGGAACTGCTTCCTTCTTAAAGGAAAAAAATCCAGCAGTCAAAACGGTCATTGTCGAACCAGAGGGGTCTATTTTAAATGGAGGAGAGCCATACGCCCACAAAACAGAAGGCATCGGAATGGAGTTCATTCCTGATTATATGAATAAGAGCCATTTTGATGAGATTTACACCGTAACAGATGAGAATGCGTTCAGGCTTGTAAAAGAAGCAGCGGAACAAGAAGGTCTGCTGATCGGAAGCTCATCAGGTGCAGCGCTTTATGCAGCATTAGAGGAAGCGAAAAAAGCCTCAGCAGGAACAAATATAGTCACGGTATTGCCTGACAGCAGCGATCGATATATCAGTAAACACATATACGAAGGAGGCATCTGATATGAAGAAAAAAACTTTGATGATTCACGGGGGAATCACAGGTGATGAGAAAACAGGTGCAGTGTCTGTGCCTATTTATCAAGTTAGCACGTACAAGCAGCCGAAAGCAGGGCAGCATACCGGCTATGAGTATTCCAGAACGGCGAATCCGACAAGGTCTGCTCTCGAAACGCTTGTGACAGAGCTGGAAGGCGGGGAAGCGAGTTATGCGTTCAGTTCTGGAATGGCTGCCATTACCGCGGTCATGATGCTGTTTAACAGCGGGGATCATGTCGTGTTGACTGATGATGTGTACGGCGGAACATACCGCGTGATGACAAAGGTGCTTAATCGTCTCGGTATTGAGTCAACATTTGTCGATACAAGTAGCAGAGAAGAAGTTGAAAATGCGATTCGCCCTAACACAAAAGCCATCTATATTGAGACACCGACAAATCCGCTGCTCAAAATTACCGATTTGGCGCTTATGTCTGATATTGCCAAAAAAGCGGATGTTCTGCTTATCGTAGACAATACCTTCAACACGCCTTATTTTCAGCAGCCGCTTGCTTTAGGAGCTGATATCGTGCTTCATAGTGCGACAAAATATCTTGGCGGACACAGTGACGTCGTCGGGGGTTTAGTTGTGACCGCTTCGAAAGAACTTGGTGAAGAGCTCCATTTTGTGCAAAATTCCACAGGCGGCGTGCTCGGTCCTCAAGATTCCTGGCTGTTGATGAGAGGAATTAAAACATTGGGTCTTAGAATGGAAGCGATCGATCAAAATGCGCGGAAAATCGCAAGTTTTCTTGAGAATCACCCTGCTGTTCAAACGTTATATTACCCTGGTTCTTCAAATCATCCCGGACATGAGCTCGCAAAAACACAAGGATCTGGCTTCGGCGGCATGATCTCCTTTGATATCGGCAGTGAAAAGCAGGTTGATGCATTTTTAGGGAAGTTGAAACTGTTTACCATTGCCGAAAGTCTTGGCGCTGTAGAAAGTTTAATTTCTGTTCCGGCAAGAATGACACATGCCTCTATACCGAGAGAGCGTCGGATTGAGCTTGGCATTACAGACGGGCTGATCAGAATTTCGGTAGGAATTGAAGATGCGGAAGATTTACTGGACGATATTGAGCGGGCGCTTAAAAATATATAACAAATGGATACAATTACTTTCTCTGTAAGCCGCCAGATTATATTATAATAGTCGTATACTATGAATCTGGCAGGTGATTCTTTTGAACAAAATTAGAATTAAATCTTTAAAAGAAGACTATAAGCATTTTGCTTTTACATTGCTTGCAGTCAGCACTTTTTTATATATAGGCGCAGTTCTTCCTGATCAAGGCTTAACGTTAGCCCAGAAATCAACGATGTTTCTAGCGGATTGCGTATTTTTAGCCGGTGCCTTCTTTTGCGCTGATCGTTCACTGATTTATAAGAAGCGTTTAGAGGAAGCTGACGAATAAAAAATGAAGGCAGAGAAGCAAAGCGTGTGTTTGCTTCTCTTTTTTCTGTTTAAATAGTTGCACATATGGTGTTTTGAAATGAGTGGTGAGAAAATTGAGAATGTTTTATGAGGGTCATTTTGACATTTTTATCATCATCATTTATATTATATGAATACATGATCATATATATCGGTTTGAGTCTTGTTAGAATGTGTAATAACAGATAAGAAATAATAATCGCACATGCATCAAGGAACTTTAATTGAAGGAGGAGATTTTTTATGGGCCACAACCATAGCCACAATCATGCTGCAGGATCCAATAAAAAGGTTTTATTGTTCTCTTTTATCCTTATTACAGGTTATATGGTGATAGAAGTGATAGGCGGGTTTTTAACAAATAGTCTTGCACTCTTATCAGATGCAGGCCATATGCTAAGTGATTCAATCTCATTAATGGTTGCCCTGATTGCTTTTACATTAGCTGAGAAAAAGGCAAGTCACAATCAGACTTTCGGCTATAAACGATTTGAGATTCTTGCCGCTGTTATAAATGGTGTGGCATTAATTCTTATTTCCCTATATATCATTTATGAAGCAATCGGGCGTTTTTCTCATCCGGCAGAAGTAGCAACAACCGGCATGCTTACGATTAGTATCATCGGGTTAATTGTGAATATATTAGTCGCATGGATTATGCTGAGTGGCGGAAATACAGAGCATAATTTGAACATAAGAGGCGCTTATTTACATGTGATAAGCGATGTGCTCGGCTCTGTAGGTGCTATTCTAGCTGCGATACTTATCATCTTTTTTGGGTGGAGCTGGGCAGACCCACTTGCTAGTGTTATTGTGGCTATTCTAGTTCTAAGAAGCGGTTACAATGTCACCAAAGATTCCATTCACGTCTTAATGGAAGGAACACCAAAAAATATAGATGTCGATGACATCATTTTGACAATTGAGGAGACAGAGGGAATTCAAAATATACATGATTTACACATCTGGTCCATCACAAGCGGATTAAACGCTCTTTCTTGCCACGCTGTTGTTGATGAGCAGCTGACCATTTCAGAAAGTGAAGGTATTTTGCGTAAAATTGAACATAAGCTTGAACACAAAGACATCACGCATGTAACGATTCAAATGGAAACCGAAGCACATAATCATGACAATGCAATCCTTTGTCAGGCCAAGGTTGAGAAACCTCATGATCACCATCATCACTAAAGCATCTGATTATTCTCGAGGCCATTATAGCCAGTATGAGCGTCTCGCGTGTTAATAACATGTACGATCGAAGCTGGTCGATTTCAAAAGGTTTATCAATTTGAAAATACGTAATGAAGTGGGGACTCTGATGTTGTCAGGGTGGCTCATTTATTTGGTTTCCTTCGCGTAAACATGGATTTTCTTCAAAATATGAATTGCTGCGTATCTACAGAAATACATTGTGAAATAATTGCAGACAGAAGTAAAAACTGCCCTCAAACGAAAGAAACAAATTGCTTAGGGATTGTCCATTCATTTTATGGCAGCCCATGCAAAAAAAATCCTTCAAACGTTCAATGAACGAAAGAAGGATTTTTTTAATCAATCAGCAAATAGTTGAATCATGATACGCTAGCAGATTTTAAGTTATTTCTCTTGCAGTTCTTTTCCCATGCCTTTTAAAAACTGAAGGCCGAAGCCGACCGCTCTGTTGATATCAGGATCGTTCATTGCTTTTAAAAGGTCAAGAATTCCGACTTTCTTGTCTTCTTTTAAAAAGCTTTGCGCCTGTTCAGTTCCAGCCATCATGCTTTCTAAAAGTTTTCCTGTGAATTCAGGATCAGCTTTTGTCAATGCG
Organism: Bacillus sp. SKDU12; assembly: GCF_010093085.1. Classification (GTDB taxonomy): domain Bacteria; phylum Bacillota; class Bacilli; order Bacillales; family Bacillaceae; genus Bacillus; species Bacillus mexicanus. The sequence continues at coordinate 118,307 of NZ_MSRC01000007.1, forward strand.
CTTCCGGCGGCCATCATCGTGTTGATGAGATTGGTGACAGGCTCGCGCGAAACTTGGCCAAGTGCAATCTTTGCGATGTCTTCCTTCGCTCTCAGCATGCTTGCTGCAGCATCAAAAATGCCAAGCTCATTGAGCTCATTCATTACCGTCATCGTTTTAGAGACGGCATCTTCATTTTCCGCCAGCAATTCTTTCAGTTCTTCTAATTTTTCAAGTTTGATTTGTTCTGCTGTTTTTGTTTCTTTTTTGATCGTTGTAATCGGAGCTGCCATTTGTTCTCCTCCTTTCGTTTAATCGGTCAGATGGACATAGCCTGGTCGGTTCCATTTTCTTTCTGCTTCAACCCCGTTTTGCGGGTGGCGTTTTTTGTTGCGCGGATTTGTTTTCGGAAGCGGCGCTGTTTCACAGCCTCCAAGCACCTCCATGCGAACTTTTGTCTGTTTGTAAGCAGGCGTATGTGTCCGTGTATCAGCCGCAGGACCTGTCAGGAAGTTAATCGCTGACTCCTTGTCTGTTGAATTCATCGGCAGATAGAGTTCATTTTTTCGCACACGGTCTGTGATCAGCGCGTTTAATTTGACTGCCCCGAACGGAGACACGAGACGGACAAACGAACCGTCACAAATTCCTCGCTCCTCTGCAAGCTCAGGTGAGATTTCAACAAATACGTTCGGTACTTTGGCTTGAATGCCTTTCGATTTATTTGTCATGTTTCCTTCATGGAAGTGCTCCAGCATCCGGCCGTTATTGATATGAAGGTCATATTCTTCTGGGAAGAACGCTGGCTCAGTCCAATCATTAAGGGCAAAGCGAGCTTTTTTGTCAGGGAAATTAAATCCGTCTTCATATAGAAGAGGTGTGCTTTCGCCTGTGAAGCTGCCCCATAGGAAGGTGTTCCAGCCTTCAAGCACCTCATAGCTTGCTTGAGCAAACAGAGGAGAAAGGCTTGCCATTTCTGAGAAAATGTCACTTGGATGACTGTAATTCCAGTTCGCTCCTAAACGGTTCGCCACCTCTTGGATAATCCACCAGTCCGGTTTCGCATCACCAAGCGTTGGGAGCGCCTGATACAATCGCTGCACGCGGCGTTCTGTATTTGTAAATGTCCCGTCTTTTTCAAGCGAAGGAGTGGCAGGCAAGATGACATCGGCATATTGAGCTGTTCTTGACATGAAGATGTCCTGAACGACAAAGAAATCAAGGCTTGATAAAATATCATGCACACGGTTTGCGTTTGAATCGACAAGCGCCATATCTTCACCGACAAGGTACATTGCTTTCATGTCACCATCTTCAATGGAATGAAGCATTTGAATATTATCTAAACCAGGCTTACCGTCAATTGTGACACCATATGCCTTTTCAAATTTTGCACGGGCATTGTCATCTGTAATATGCTGATATCCCGGCAGCCAGCCTGGCAGTGTACCCATATCACAAGCGCCTTGGACGTTATTATGACCGCGCAAAGGATAAGCGCCTGCACCGGGACGGCGATAGTTGCCTGTAGCGAGAAGCAGGTTTGAAATCGCTGCTGATGTATCAGAACCGCCTGTATTTTGTGTGACACCCATTCCCCAAAGGACACAAGTGCCGTCAGCATCACGAATCATTTCAGCAATTTCAATCATGTTTTCTTTTGAAAGACCTGTGACGCGTTCTGCATATTCAAGTGTATACGTTTGAAGCGTCTCTTTATAATCTTCAAAGAAATTCACGTTTTCATCAATAAATGCCTGATCGTGCCAGCCTTGGTCAATCATATATTTCGTCACAGCCATCAGCCAAACTTGGTCTGTGCCTTGTTGAGGGCTGATGAACAAATCAGACCGCTCAGCCATTTCGTTTTTACGCAAATCGGCAACAATCAGTTTTTGACCGTTGAGCTTGTGAGCCCGTTTGACACGAGTGGCAAGCACAGGGTGTCCTTCCGCCGGATTGGCGCCAACAATAATAACAAGACCGGCTTTGGCAATATCTTTAATCGTGCCGGCGTCACCGCCCATGCCGACAGTGCGGAACAATCCGTCTGTAGCAGGAGACTGGCAGTAGCGTGAGCAGTTATCGACGTTATTTGTCTCAAATACCTGACGCGCTAATTTTTGGATAACATAGTTTTCTTCATTCGTAATTTTAGAAGAAGAAATAAATCCGACAGAGCCATTGCCGTGCTGCTCTTTAATCGTTCCTAATCTGCTTGCGACAAGGTCGAGGGCTTCTTCCCAAGAAGATTCAACAAAAGCTCCGTTTTTACGGATTAAAGGTTTTGTGATCCGTTCTTCAGAATTGACGAAATCCCAGCCGAATTTCCCTTTGACACATGTAGAAATCGCATTAACAGGAGCGTCAGAAACAGGCTGGATTTTTAAAATATCCCGTCCTTTTGTCCATACTTCAAAAGAACATCCGACACCGCAGAACGTACATACTGTTTTTGTTTTTTTCGTTCTCGTTTCACGCATAGCCGCCTCAACTTCAGAAACAGCAAAAATGCTGCCGTAATCAGGCTCAACGTTTTTCACGAGGTCAATCATCGGTTCCATGACATCCTCTTTGATGCCTGTCATAAAGCCAGCCTGTCCGAGCATTGATTTTTCCATCAGCGCATTGCATGGGCATACAGTGACACATTGGCCGCAGCTGACACAAGAGGATTCATTAATTGAAACTCCCTCATCCCAAATCACACGAGGACGTTCGCGTTCCCAGTCGATTGAGAGTGTTTCATTTACCTGAAGGTTTTGACAAACTTCAACACACTGGCCGCAGGCAATGCATTGGTTTGGATCATAGCGGTAAAAAGGGTGAGACATATCTACCGCACAAGATGGATCTTCTTTTGGCGTATAAGGGTATTTTTGATGCTCGATTCCCATCATTTCCGCTGTATTATGCAACGTACAGTTCCCATTGTTGTTATCGCAAACCGTGCAATATAGCAAATGATTTTCAAGAAGGCGGTCCATTGCTTCGGTTTGCGCCTCTTTCACCCGGTTGCACGAAAGGTCAATTGACATTCCGTTTTCTGCAACAGTAGAACATGAACGAACCAGTTTGCCATCCACTTCTACAATACAAGTATCACAAGTTTGAATCGGGTCAACCTCCGGAACGTGGCAGATCTGCGGATACTCAATCCCATTTTCATTTAAAATATCTAAAATTGTGGCACCTGCTCGTGCTTGAATCTCTGTTCCGTCTACACGGACATTGACCGACTTAACGTCCATCATATTCATATTCCCCTCCATCTGTCTTTCAAGAAGTCAAAAAGCCATGTGTAGATACACCTGCCCTTCATTATAAGAAAGGTGTAAACACACATGGCGGAATAGTTCACTAGCAAGTCTTACTAACAGACCAATCCTTGATTTTTATAAACCGATAGACTCATAACAAGAACCTATTACAAATCCATCAATACTGCTTTTATTATAAAGTGATATTTATTATAATACAATATAGTATGAAAATTTTAACCAAGTGAAATGTCCTAAGGGGAATTGGGAAAAGCTTTTGTAAGCAATATCGGAAGGGGTAATCGGCTTGTCAAAAAAAATTCATGAGTTCAATGATATTATACGAAAACTTCGCAAAGAATTGTTCGGAAAAGGGCCTGAAAGGATTCATACTGTATTTGTAGAAAATATGGCAGTATCAACACTGTACGGAAACCTGAGTGCAAGCGAGCAGTTTATCGCCCGCACACCTGAAGGAAGAGAAATGGTGCATGCGGCCCGGACAAGCTTGATTCAAGACCTTTATTCTAAACAAACACCGGAAGGAATGGAGGAACTGATTGGCGCAAAGCTTGTTCATTTGTTTTCAGATATTAAAATTGAGGAAAATATCGCTGTATCTGTGTTTGTCTTTGACCAAAAAGTAGATGAGCAAAAAGAAGCTCTGCAAAACTAGCAAATTCGTCGTTGACACAAATTTGTCACATTTGATATGATGTTGCTACAGTTATAGAAGGCTTAAAGCGATGGAATGTATGCAAGAACTGTATATATTCTCTTTCAAAATCTTACATTCTGCTTGATATTGTTGTATGGGTATGCATACAAATTAGGCAGCATTCAAACGCCTGTTTGGTACGGGTTATTTGAGTGCTGTCTTTTTTATTGCCTTTCTGTCATGACTGAGGAAAAGAAGAAATAATGGAGGCGTTCTAATATGGCTTTTCGTAAACCGGATGAAATTGCGGATATAGCAATTGAAGCAGGAGTGAAAAAAATAAAGCTCCCGCTGTCATCTCTGCTTGTGCTCGGATTTTTAGGAGGCGCATTTATCGCGCTTGGTTACTTGCTTGATATCAGGGTCATCGGTGATCTTCCGAAAGAATGGGGGAGTCTGTCCAGCTTGATCGGAGCTGCAGTATTTCCCGTCGGTCTGGTCCTTGTGGTTCTCGCTGGCGGTGAACTGATCACAGGCAATATGATGTCAGTGGCAATGGCTTTATTTTCGAGAAAAATATCAGTAAAAGAATTGGCGATTAACTGGGGAATCATCACGATGATGAACTTAATCGGCGCATTGTTTGTTGCTTACTTTTTCGGGCATTTGGTTGGATTGACTGAAACAGGGCCTTATTTAGAAAAAACGGTCGCTGTTGCGCAAGGAAAGCTTGATATGAGCTTCGGCAAAGTTCTCGTTTCCGGTATCGGCTGTAACTGGCTTGTATGTCTTGCGGTATGGCTTTCGTTTGGCGCTCAAGACGGAGCAGGGAAAATCCTCGGCATCTGGTTCCCGGTTATGGCTTTTGTGGCAATTGGATTTCAGCACGTTGTCGCCAACATGTTTGTGATACCTGCTGCTATTTTTGCAGGTTCGTTCACATGGGGGCAGTTCCTCGGCAACATTATTCCGGCTTTTATCGGAAATGTCATCGGCGGAGCGATCTTTGTCGGTCTCATTTATTTTATCGCATATCATAAAAAAGATCGCTCTAGAAAAGAAATGAAACAAGTATCATAACTGTAGGACAAATTGATCTGATGATCCATACAATTTCCGTCCATTTTTAGTAAAATATGTTTACAAAATATAATTTGGTGGATATACTTACAAAGGAAGAAAAAAGCAAAGGAGGCTGAACAAAATGACAATGAGACAACGACGTCGACCTGTATGTGGTATTCATCGTTCATTCAGCCTGTGGAAGAGTTCGTGTCCTTCCTTAACCGTTGCTTATTGCACGCGTTAAATTTGGAATAGTCGGACATACGCAGCTCCCCGCAGGCAGTAGAGGCATTGGTGTCTTCTTTTGTCTGCGGTTTTTTATTTGCCCGCGGCAGAAAGGATAATGCCGCGGGTTATTTCGCTGAAAGTGGACTTTGAAAGGGGGTGAGCGATATGACGATTAACCTATTCTTTTTAACAGTAACGATTAACAAACGGTTTAAAAGACCGGAAGAGTTCGAACGAGAACAGCAGATTGAGCAGATTTATGATGAAATGAAAGAGTCTCAGCTAAAGCATCTTTATTTAACAAACTGGATCTAAATCAATGAGAAACCTGAAGGGGGAGATGAAATATGCTTAGAATGGAGCTATTAATGCATTATACAATAGAGAAGGACCAGGTTTAGCGAGGCTGTCAAGAAATGATCAGCCTGCATATGATAAATCAATATTACAGTAAGGCAGGTGATGGCATGATGAACAATGATCAAAAGAGACTGCCGTCGATTGGACATGGCTATGCTTCTATGCCGCATTCCTTTAAACATGGTTATGGAAATCCATTTCGTCAGCAAAGACTGATGGCCATGCAGCAGCAAAGGCTTTATGTGTTCCCTTATCATTGGCAGTAGAAAACATGTTATTTTCTTTTCGGCAGGTCGACAATTTCTTGCGTTCATTGTCAGGACTGAGGAAAGAAACGGGCGGCTAAATGCCAAACACACTCTATCTAAACAACGCAGTCATCACCTTCTAAACTTCAAAGGGATTCCATCACGCTGAAAATATGACAAAATGCTAAAATGAAAACCATTTTAGCATTTTGTCAACAAATCTAGGCAGAAAACATGTTGTTTTCTGCTTTTTTTGCGGGAGAAACGAAAAAGTTCAGTTCTATTGAAACATTCTTAAACACATTGCCGTCTAGTTGATATCTCATTCCCAATCCAATATGAAGACACTGTTTATTTTTTAAATATAATAAATCAACATAGAACCAAAAGCAGGTGTTTAAAATGCTAGAAAATAAACTTTATAAACGATCAAATTTTTTGGAATTATTTTATCGGAAATATAAGCAAACAAAAACAATTGAGTATATGATGATTGACTTTATAAACATACAAGAAAATGACAGAATTTTAGAAATTGGAATCAGTAATGGCAAGGTTTTTAAGAGCATAAACGAGAGACTGGAAAAGGGAAGTTTAAAAAGTATTGACCCTTCAAAGCGAAAAGTAAGGCAGCTTTCTCGTGCAAATCGAAGGAACAAGAGGAAAAGAGAGATTGTTCATGGCTATCCTGAGAACATTCCCTTTGCTGACCGCACCTTTAATAAAGTGTTTTCTTTACATACAGTTCAGAGCTGCACTGATATAAGGATTGCCTTAAGGGAAATTTACCGTGTGCTTCAAATCGATGGCCGCTTTTACCTCTGTATTGATGGAAATATAGGTGAGAAAAAGAACATGTATATTCAGCTGCTGAGAGATCAGTATTTTAGGGACCTTTCTGTCATGAGGTGTGATTCCTGTCTTTGTATTGTGGCTGTTAAATAAAATCATTTCTCGGGAAATATATCCAGTCCATTCATTTGATGATTTGGGTATATTTTCTTAATTTTTAATTATTTACATATAATTTATATTAAAAAAAGTTTTTTTCAGATAAACTAGGGATATAAGAAAAGATAAAGAGGTGATATCAGACAGATCAAACATCATAACGAACAAAAGGAATGAATATTCATTCCGCAAATGAATCGGAGGTTGTCACATTACATGTTATCCGCATCCAGCAGTAAATACGACATGATTATGAAAGCGGCCGTCTCGCTTTTTACGGAAAGGGGATTTAATGCTGCCACTATCCCTATGATAGCCGAGCGTGCTCATGTAGGAACGGGAACGATCTACCGTTATTTTGAAAGCAAAGAAACACTTGTCAACGTATTGTTTCAAGAAAGCATCCAGCGCTTTACGGAAAAGCTAAAGCAGGATTTTTCAGAATTGCCAGTCAGAGAGGGCTTTCACCACGTATTTTGCTGTCTTGTTCAATTTACGAAAGAGAGTGACTACGCGCTTTTTTTCCTTGAAACGAAGAAAGACGCTCATTACTTAAATGATACAAGCAGATTCATGTTAGAAAATCTGATTCACATGCTTGATGACTATTTTAACAAGGGAAAAGCAGAAGGCGTGATACGCAGCTTGCCCTCTAATGTGTTAATTGCGATTGTGTTAGGGGCGTTTCTGAAGATATATCAGCTTGTCCAATCGGGTGACATCGAGATGGACATAGGTTTAATGACTGAATTAGAACAATGCTGCTGGGATGCCATTAAGCTCCATTCGTCACAAAAATAGGAAAGGAAGATGTGTTAGTGAAACAGGCAAGCGCAATACCTCAGCCCAAAACATACGGACCTTTAAAAAACCTTCCGCATTTGGAAAAAGAACAGCTTTCTCAATCTTTATGGCGGATAGCTGATGACTTGGGACCGATTTTCCGTTTCGATTTTCCGGGGGTTTCCAGTGTTTTTGTGTCCGGACACAATCTCGTAGCCGAAGTGTGTGATGAAAGCCGCTTTGATAAAAATCTTGGTAAAGCCTTGCAAAAGGTGCGCGAGTTCGGCGGAGATGGCTTATTTACTAGCTGGTCACATGAACCGAATTGGCAAAAAGCCCACCGCATTTTGCTGCCGAGTTTCAGTCAAAAAGCAATGAAAGGCTATCATTCTATGATGCTGGATATCGCAACCCAGCTGATTCAGAAATGGAGCCGGCTTAATCCTAATGAAGAAATTGATGTAGCGGACGATATGACTCGTCTGACGCTTGATACAATCGGGTTATGCGGGTTTAACTATCGATTCAACAGCTTTTATCGTGATTCTCAGCATCCGTTTATCACCAGTATGCTTCGTGCTTTAAAAGAAGCGATGAATCAATCGAAAAGACTGGGTCTGCAAGATAAGATGATGGTGAAAAAGAAGCTGCAGTTCCAAAAGGATATAGAAGACATGAACTCTCTGGTTGATAGAATGATAGCGGAGCGAAAAGCGAATCCGGATGAAAATATTAAAGATCTTTTATCACTCATGCTTTATGCCAAAGATCCTGTAACAGGTGAAACGCTGGATGATGAAAACATCAGATACCAAATCATCACATTTTTAATTGCGGGGCACGAAACAACAAGCGGTTTGCTTTCATTTGCGATCTACTGTCTGCTTTCATATCCGGAAAAACTGAAAAAAGCCCAGGAGGAAGCGGATCGGGTATTAACGGGTGACACGCCGGAATATAAACAAATTCAGCAGCTGAAATACATTCGGATGGTTTTAAATGAAACAATCAGGCTGTACCCAACAGCTCCAGCCTTTTCTCTCTACGCGAAGGAAGATACCGTTTTAGGAGGGGAATACCCAATCAGCAAAGGGCAGCCTGTTACCGTTTTGATTCCGAAACTGCACCGGGATCAAGATGCATGGGGCGAGGATGCGGAAGAGTTTCGTCCGGAACGATTTGAAGACCCTTCGCGTATTCCTCACCATGCGTATAAGCCGTTTGGAAACGGACAGCGCGCTTGTATCGGTATGCAGTTTGCTCTCCAAGAGGCCACAATGGTTCTCGGCCTTGTATTGAAGCATTTTGATTTGATGAGCAATCCTGGGTATGAACTGAAAATCAAAGAGGCATTAACGATCAAGCCGGATGAATTTAAAATCACTGTGAAACCGCGGAAAACAGCAGAAATCAATATGCGAACAAAAGAACAAGCTGATATCAAAACAGAACGAAAGCCGCAAGAAACAAAATCCAAACACGGCACACCATTACTCGTTCTTTATGGTTCAAATCTAGGAACAGCGGAAGGAATAGCCGGTGAACTGGCTGCTTACGGCCGCCAAATGGGCTTTACAGCCGAAACAGCGCCGCTGGACGATTATATCGGCAAGCTTCCCACACAAGGCGCAGTAATCATCGTCACCGCTTCTTATAATGGGACTCCTCCTGATAATGCTGCCGGCTTTGTAGAGTGGCTGGATGAGCTTGAGGAAGGCCAATTGAAAGGGGTTTCCTATGCGGTGTTCGGGTGCGGAAATCGGAGCTGGGCCAGCACGTATCAGCGAATTCCCCGCCTCATAGATGACATGATGGAAGCAAAGGGAGCATCACGTTTAACAACGATTGGGGAAGGCGATGCCGCCGATGACTTTGAAAGCCATCGCGAGTCTTGGGAAAACCGCTTCTGGAAGGAAACGATGGAGGCATTCGATATAAACGAAGTATCTGAGAAAAAAGACAGGTCTTCCTTATCGATTACTTTTCTCAGTGAAGCGACGGACACGCCGCTTGCCAAAGCATATGGCGCGTTTGAAGGGCTCATTTTGGAGAATCGCGAGCTTCAATCAGCGGACAGCCAGCGTTCCACCCGTCATATAGAATTGCAGCTTCCTGACGGCAACACATATAAAGAAGGCGATCATATTGGCATATTGCCAAAAAACAGCCAGAAGCTCGTTCAGCGGGTTCTCAACCGATTCGATTTGCAGCCAAGCCATGTAATCAAAATCAGCGGAAGCCCTCATATGGCTCATCTTCCGATGGATCGGCCAATCAAAGTGGCAGATTTGTTGGCATCCTATGTGGAGCTTCAGGAGCCGGCTTCACGGCTTCAGCTGCGGGAACTGGCTTCATATACAGTCTGTCCGCCGCATCAAAAAGAGCTTGAAATGCTCATTTCAGAGGATCGCATTTACAAAGAGCAGGTATTGGCAAAACGTCTCACCATGCTTGATCTTTTAGAGGATTATCCTGCCTGCGAAATACCGTTTGAACGATTTTTAGAGCTATTGCCTTCATTAAAACCGAGATATTATTCCATTTCAAGCTCACCGAAAGTCCATGCCAACATCGTGAGTATGACAGTAGGTGTTGTTAAAGCTTCGGCTTGGAGCGGGCGAGGTGAATACCGTGGTGTCGCTTCTAATTATTTAGCAGAGCTGGGTACAGGTGATACAGCAGCCTGCTTCATTCGAACGCCGCAATCCGGATTCCAGATGCCTGATAACCCTGAAACACCAATAATTATGGTCGGACCGGGTACAGGAATTGCGCCATTCAGAGGCTTTATTCAGGCAAGATCTGTTTTAAAGAATGAAGGCAACACGCTTGGTGAAGCTCTTTTATACTTCGGCTGCCGGTGTCCGGATCATGATGATCTTTACAGGCAAGAGCTGGATCAAGCGGAACAGGATGGTTTGGTGACAATCCGCCGATGCTACTCACGCGTCGATAACGCACCAAAAGAATATGTACAGCATTTGCTCAAACAAGATATGAAGGAATTGATATCACTCATTGAAAAAGGGGCTCACATTTACATCTGCGGTGACGGATCGCAAATGGCTCCTGATGTAGAGAATACATTGCGTCTCGCTTATGAAGCTGAAAAAGGAGCCAGTCGAGAAGAATCAGCTGATTGGCTGATCAAGCTGCAAGCCCAAAAACGTTATGTAAAAGACGTATGGACAGGTATGTAAAAAATAAAATCCCGCCATCAGCTTGGCGGGATGATTTTGCATGTGAGAAAACCGGCACGATAATGAAATCTACTGAAAAGGATGTTATAGGGAGTATCGCACCGGCCTTATTGTTCATATCGTCACACAAGGACAAAAGTTTAGTATTTTTCACCTTGTTTTTTGAATTGAGTAGTCTTAAAGTCTTATTTTGAGTGTTTTATTCTCGCCTTTTTCTCAAGATTAGCTATCTTTTGAAGGTCGATGTTTAAATTGGTGTTCCAAATGTTTTCGGTAATGAAAGTCATGAATGAGCCGGATCGTGGGCCTTATTAACAGCAGGAAGCTTCCAAGCGCAAACAGCCATATCCCTGCTGACATTAATTGGTCATAAAAAAAGAAAAAGCTCCCGATGAGAAACAAAGCACCAATGATAAAATCATTTACTGTATAAAGAACCTTATATTGTTTTTTGAAAAAAGGCTCGTATTGAGTGAATTCCTTTTTGATCTCATTTTCTGTGTGAGGCGCCATTCTTACTCCTCCTCCTTCAATATTCCTTACCCTACTCTAAATTCTAGGTAAACATACAGAGGAAAGAAATCTCTTTTGTTTTTTACCATAATGTATCTCAGTCGAATCCTTGCATACTCACTAATTGACCGAATAGGCTATCGATTATATAGATCTCTATCAGGTTTTTATTTCAAAATGGTACAAGCAAAAGAAGTAGCTGACAAAGCTATTTGGCTGTTCAAGGGAAGCAGAGTGTGAAAAAATAATTTCATCACAGCAGGGTTCCAAACTTCTCAATCCGTGACAAATGGAGGGGAAATGCTTGTCGAAAAAACATCTACCCAAATATAGCGTATTTTGAAATCTGAATGGGCAGAAATTTTCGCCGCAACTGAATGAGATTTTCTCCAAACCTTTTTATTTAGGAATCAACATTTTTTGCCAAAAGCAATTTCTGATAGGTGATTTGCAGTCTCAAACAACAACCACAGAATGTACTCCTCCGAAACGTTATTATTAAACTTCCTTTATGCAGGAGTCACTCAGTAACATTCTCAATCCTAAAACTGTTTTGGTCTATTTACAATCATGCCCTAATTTATCAATTTAAACGAAAATATAAACCAGCAGCTCATCATTTTTGCCCCACTTTTTACTTTGTTAGCGGTGTTGTGGTTTCATTTTCTCATTTATATAATTGATTTCGTGAAAAAATGGATGAAAACTCGAAGTTTCAGAAAGCTTTCAAAAAATAAATGGAATCATATTAGTTATTTGTTGGTATCAAAACTGGTTTGAACTGATACTTGCGTTTTCTAGACTCCGGTAATATCAATTTTATTTCATGTCAGGCGCATAAAAAAAGACAGGGAGTGTGTACTCCTTGTCTTTTTGTTATTATTTGATTTTATGTCCTCTTATGGTCTGTATTTTATACATCACAATCAATAAAAGAAACCAGACCGGGGTGACAAACAAAGCAACACGCGTATCATTCGCCAGTGCCAATACGACAAGTATGAACACGAGAAATGCGAGTGTTAAGTAGTTGGATAATGGGTAAAAAGGCATTTTGAATTTGATTTCCTTCGCAGCTTGCTGTCTTGTTTTTCGATATTTCAAATGGCAAATCACCGTAATGCCCCAAATGAATATGAAGCATATAGTAGAAACACTAGTAATCAGTGTAAAGACTTGTTCCGGCATTATATAATTCAGGCTAACACCAATCAGAATAGCGATAGTGGAAAAAAACAAGGCATTGCTTGGAACGTTAGATGAAGTCAATTTTTTTAGTGCCCCAGGTGCATGATGATCTTTCGCAAGAGAATAGACCATACGGCTTGTACTGAATAAAGCACTGTTGGCAGCTGATGCCGCTGATGTTAAAACCACAAAATTGATCATACTGGCAGCCGCAACAATACCTACAGCAGAAAATACTTGAACAAATGGGCTTTCATTTGGATCCAATACGTTCCAAGGATAGATACACATAATGACAAAAAGTGCACCGACATAAAAAAGTAAAATCCGGGCAGGAATTTGATTGATGGCTTTAGGAATTACTTTTTGCGGATTTTCGGTTTCACCTGCAGTCAATCCAACAAGCTCAATTCCCACAAAAGCGAAGGCCACCATTTGAAATGAGAGGATAAATCCATGCCATCCATTAGGAAACATACCGCCGTGGCTCCAAAGGTTTGTAAGGCTTGCTGAGCCGGAAGCTGCGGAAAAACCTTTCACAATCAAGATAATACCAGTTACGATAAGAGCCAGTATGGCAATGACTTTGATTAATGCAAACCAGAACTCTAATTCTCCGAAAAGTTTAACAGTGGCAAGATTCATAGTCAGCAGGATGATAAGCGCAATAAGGCCCGGCAGCCATTGAGGCACATCGGGAATCCAATATTGCGTATAAATACCGACCGCTGTTAAATCAGCCATCGCCAGCGAAATCCAGCAAAACCAGTAGGTCCAGCCGGTGATATATGCTGCCATGTTGCCTAAATAGTCCCTTACAAAATCAACAAAAGAGTGATATCCCGTATTTGATAGGAGCAGTTCTCCGAGCGAACGCATAATGAAAAAGCAAAAGACTCCAGTGATCAAGTAAGCAAATAAAATGGATGGTCCTGCAAAGTGGATGGATTTTCCCGATCCTAAGAAGAGGCCTGTTCCGATTGCACCACCGATCGCCATTAATTGTATATGCCTGTTTTTAAGGCCTCTAGACAATTTTTGGGGTTGTCCAAAATTGTCTTTCGTAGAATTGCCTGTCAATGTCAACTTCCTCCAATAACCAAAGATAAATAAAGTTTTACCGAATATTATATCATCTAAGAGAATACAATATTTAATTTTTGAATTTTGAAAATATAATTCACTTCTTCAAAATGTTAAGTTTCTCCTGAAAAAATATTTGGTGAAGAAAGGAATGAAATCATTTTGTTCACAATAAAGGATAAAAGAACGCCCAAACCGTTAGACACATTATGCCGGATGCGCTGCCTCTAGGGTTAATATTATTGAGGCATGGATGCTGCGTAAAAGAGTGATTGGGCTGGATTTCAGCATAAGTTTTAAGGTAAGAAAGAAGAGAGAAACTGCATATATCAACGATTCGATAATAGCGAAACAGAGGAGAATGTCCAGCAGCAGATCAATTTGCACAGCAGTTTCTCTTCGAAGTGTTCAAGCATGAAGAGAGGAGCGAAGAAACAAATGAAAAAGAGGTTTTCCCAAGTTATTATTATGTTCACTTTGCTGTTTTCGATGGCATTTCCGGTTAAGGCGGCCAACCCAAGCTACTATGATGAAGATCACCGTCCTCAATATCATTTCACGCCGGAGGCTAACTGGATGAATGATCCTAACGGGATGGTATATTATGCCGGAGAGTACCACTTGTTTTATCAATACCATCCATATGGGCTTCAGTGGGGGCCCATGCATTGGGGGCATGCCGTAAGCAAAGATTTGGTTACGTGGAAGCACCTTCCTGTTGCGCTGGCTCCGGATGAGAAAGGCACGATCTTTTCTGGAAGCGCAGTTGTAGACACGAATAACACAAGCGGTTTTCAAACAGGCAAAGAGAAGCCGCTTGTGGCAATCTATACACAGGATCGGGAAGGCCATCAAGTGCAAAGCATCGCATACAGCAATGATAAAGGAAGAACGTGGGTAAAATATGCAGGCAATCCTGTCATTCCAAACCCGGGAGCAAAAGATTTTCGCGACCCGAAAGTTTTTTGGTATGAAAAAGAAAATAAGTGGGTGATGGTGCTCGCGGCCGGTGACCGTATTCTCATTTATACATCCAAAAATCTGAAGCAGTGGACGTATGTAAGTGAGTTTGGACAGGGGCAAGGGAGTCATGGGGGAGTATGGGAGTGCCCGGATTTGTTTGAACTTCCGGTAGACGGCAAATCAAATCGAAAAAAATGGGTAATGCAGGTCAGTGTCGGGAACGGAGCGGTTTCGGGAGGGTCAGGCATGCAATATTTTGTAGGAGATTTTGATGGAACTCATTTTAAAAACGAAAATCCGTCAAACAAAGTTCTCTGGACGGATTACGGCAAAGACTTTTATGCGGCTGTATCCTGGTCTGATATTCCAGCCTCAGATGGCCGGCGGCTGTGGTTAGGGTGGATGAGCAATTGGCAATACGCCAATGATGTGCCTACCTCCCCATGGAAAAGTGCAGCATCCATTCCAAGAGAACTAAAATTGAAAGCGTTTACTAACGGCGTTAAGATCGTCCAAATGCCAGTAAAGGAGCTGCAAGCCATTCGCGGGGATTCTAAGAAGTGGAAAAATCAGACCGTATCGTCCGCAAGTCAAAATGTGTTAAGAGGCCTATCTGGAGACGCGTATGAGTTACAAGCAGAATTTCAAGTGAGCCCAGGTTCAGCTGCTGAATTTGGTTTTAAAGTTCGAACTGGCAGAAATCAATTCACAAAAGTCGGGTATGATCGAAAGAACAGCAAACTGTTCGTTGACAGGAGCGAGTCAGGGAACGTCACCTTTAATCCAACCTTTCATACCGGACAACAAACAGCTCCCCTGAAGCCAGTAAACGGAAAGATTAAGATGCGTATGTTTGTTGACCGCTCTTCAGTTGAAATGTTCGGAAATGACGGGCAGCAGGTCATAACCGATATCATTCTTCCAGATCGCTCAAGCAAAGGTCTTGAATTATATGCTGTAAAGGGCGGTATAAAGCTAAAATCGTTAACGATATATCCTTTGAAAAAGGTGTGGGGGACATCACCTTTTGTCTCGAATGTGACTGGCTGGACGGCAGTAAATGGCACGTGGGCTGACACAATAGAGGGAAAACAAGGGAGGTCGGACGGTGATTCCTTTATTTTGTCTTCAGCATCCGGGTCTGACTTTACCTATGAATCAGATATTACTATTAAGGATGGAAATGGGAGAGGAGCAGGGGCGCTTATGTTTCGCTCTGACAAATACGGAAAAAATGGTTACCTCACCAACGTGGATGCGAAAAATGACTTAGTGAAATTCTTTAAGCTTGAGAATGGCGTTGCTTCTATTATTGCCGAATACAAAACGCCAATTAAGGTAAATAGCAAGTATCATCTGAAAACGGAGGCCGAGGGCCATCACTTTAAAATCTATTTAGACGATCGTCTTGTGATCGACGCGAATGATTCCTCATTCTCAAAAGGGCAATTTGGCTTGAATGTGTGGGATGCGACTGCTGTCTTTCAGAATGTAAACAAGGAGTCTTAAGTTGAAAAAAGGCACAGACCGAAGCGGCCTGTGCCTTTTTGTTATTTCAACAAATTCAATGATTCGCGGTTAAATGCTTCCAAATCATCGGGGGTTCTGCTTGTGACAATGTTGTGGCTGACGATGACTTCTGCATCTTTGTAGTTTGCGCCGGCATTGATTAAATCTTTGCGAATGCTGCGATATCCTGTAATCTCTTTGTCTTTCAGAAGATCGGTATCAATCAGCACTTGCGGGCCGTGGCAAATAGCGAAAACAGGTTTTTTATTTTCAACAAATGCTTTCGCGAATTCACCAGGACGGTCGTCAGCGCGAAGCAAATCTGGGGAGAATCCGCCAGGAATTAAAAGCGCATCAAATTCACTTGCATCCGCATCAGAGATGGCTTTATCGATTTTCACTTTTTCTCCATGCTTACCTGTAACTTCTTTACCAGCCTCCACATCAATGTTTGTGATACTATGGCCAGCTTCCTGATACGCTTTTACCGGACTCGTATATTCGATATCTTCGAATTGGTTTGTAACGAGAACTGCAATTTTTTTACTCATATCAAAAACCTCCTATATCCTTCTATGTCTATAGAATAACAAGGGGATTCGCTTTTTTTCAAAAAATGTGCTTATGGAGATCGTTTTTTTCGTGAATTTCTACTCCGTAAAAAGCTGGTCAGGCCTAACCCATTTTTGAGATGTGCAATATGGAATATCAATTACAAATTGATAATGGATTTTACTTCGGAGGATACGTTCTGTGCATTGTCTGCTTTGTCAATGCTGATGAAGTTTAAGTTTCTGCAATTGCCGACAAGTGAACCAGCAAGGCTGAGGGTCTCGGATTATTTCTTTGATAGTCATTCTTGCGTTGCACTCGCACTCACATGCAAATAAGAGCTGAAGGAGTGGACAAAGGTCAAACAAGTATTGCGAGCGGCAGAAGACGAGCTGGGAAGGAATCCTGTATTTGGTGACTCATGGCGCTTCAACTATTTTAAAAAAAACAGCTGAGCAACAGCCGGAGTCAACTTGACTGTTCCTCAGCAAATCAATCATTTTATCTTAAAGGGTTGGCAACTGAATCGCAGTTTCGATATTTTGTAAATTCAATTTGACTTGTTCGTCTGTGTTCCAAGGGTGGTACCAGCCTTTTTTCATCATATAACTTGAGAGTTGCTCGTGCATATCAAGAGCTTCCTCTAAGTGGCGGGTAAGGATCTCTTTTACTTCAGGCGTTCCAGCTTCCGTTGCGGCCATCGCATAATTCCTGACTCCGCTTTTTGCTGCAATTAATAAGTCCATGGCAATGATTTGGTCTGTTAAAACGTTCATGCCGGTCAGGTGTTCAATGATAGGGTTCATGATTTACTCATCTCCTCAGTTAGGCTTTGCATTAGATAATATAGAGGCGAATTCCTGCAGCTGCCGTGAAGTGGTGTCAACGTCTTGCTGCATGATTTCTTTAAGCTTTGGATCAGATACCAGCGCCTTCATTGTTTTGGATTTCGTTAAACAAAGTGTTTTAAATGCTGTCATTTCTTGAACCTCAAGCACTTCATGTAAGGCGTATTCCATTTCTGTAACCTCCGTTTTTTTAAGGTTTTAACACAACTTTTATACAATCATCCATTTTTGTATCAAAAATGTCATAGCCGTGCTTGGCCTCACTAAGCGGGAGGACATGACTTACAACATCGCCCGGATCAATTTTACCTGTTGATACTAATTCAAACATATATGGCATATAATGGATGACGGGGGCTTGTCCAGAGCGTATATTGATATTTCGCTGCATGATATCACCTAGCGGAAAACCGTTATATCTGCCGCCATACACTCCTGTAATTTGGATGGTTCCTCCTTTTCGAACGGCTTGGGAAGCGATAACCAATGCACTCATCGTTCCGCCATGAAGCTTTAATCCGCTGGCAAGGAACTCTAGATCGTTCATTTTCCCATCCATCCCAACAGCGTCAATGACAACATCCGCTCCGCCTTTGGTGATCTCTTTCAAGTAACTCCCTGTATGTTCATGTTCTTCAAAATTAACGATTTCGACTTTGTTTGTTCGTTTGGCATGCTGTAAGCGATAGTTTACATAGTCAACGGCTATGACGCGTTTTGCGCCCTTCAGCCAACAAAATTTCTGAGCAAACAGACCGACTGGTCCGCAGCCGAGAACGATAACTGTATCTCCATCTTTTACCCCCGCGTTGTCAACACTCCAGAAGCCGGTCGTCATGGCATCGGATATCACGCTTAGCTTCTCATCGGGTTCCTCGCAAGTTTCAGGTATTTTAAAATGGGTGAAATTCGCAAAGGGCACTCTTAAATATTCAGCCTGCCCGCCTGGATAACCGCCTGTTTGCCCTGAGTAGCCGAAATAGGCGCCCATATCCCCATTGTCATTAGATTGATCGCATTGGCTTTCCAGTTGGTTTTTACAGAAAAAGCATTCACCGCAGGCGATGTTAAAAGGAATAATAACGCGGTCGCCTTTTTTCACCTTTGTAACCCCTGATCCAACTTCTTCAACGATTCCCATCGGTTCATGGCCGATGACATAGTCTTCTTGCATATTGGGAATCATTCCATGGATTAAATGTAAATCTGACCCGCAGATGGCGGTACTTGTGACTTTTACAATCATGTCATCGGATTTTTCAATCTTTGGATCTGGAACATCTTTGACAACAACATTTTTAATGCCTTGATACGTTACTGCCTTCATGCTGTATAACCTCCAGTGTTAATGTTCATCAGGTGTCCGGTCAAACATCCCTTTTCGATTTGTTTCTTCAGGAAAAAGATCCATGTTGCCGACCATAATCGTGTTTTTTGCAGAGAGCTGATCCAGCTTATATTGTTCACTCAGCTCATATGGATGGAACCATTTTTTGCTTATCATCAGTTCTGTTATTTCTTGGTGCGTTGCGATTCCTTGCATGAGCTGTTTCCGAAGCAAGGCTCTTACATCTGGTGAAGCAGTTTCGGTCAAGGCTACAGCAGTATTTCTCACGCCTTCCTTTGCGCGAATAAGAAAATCCATCGCAAATGTAGTGTCTGCAAGTTCAGGCACATTAAGAGAATTAATGGGGTCTAAATGATCTTGGTTCAAAAGTGTTTCCCTTCCTTTCAATTGATGATTGGCGTTGGACGGCTTTGAGGGACAGGGGCCTGAAATGATGCGCGCTCGTAAACGGCTTGTAAATCAGTAAGGTCTTGAATGGATTGCTGCACATCTTTTTGCATGAAGTCCTTAAGGTCTTGGTCAAATACAAGCCCCTGCATTAATTTCGATTTCGCTATACAAAGTGTTTTAAAGTTAATGATTTCATGTAAGTCTACAGCCTCGTGAGCAGCTAATGTTTGATGATCCATCGTATTTTAACCTCCTTTAATCAACGTTACGTTTCCCGAAAGTAGGGTGAAGCATACAGAGAGAACTTTTTGCTGCTATAAATGGCATCACATTTTTTCTTGGCGCAACTGATCCGATTATGCTTTGTCACTAGGAATGATAGGATAAACAAAAGTTTGAAATGCAGCTAAGAATATTTCCTGACAATAATTGATAACAAAAAGAATTTGTTTCATAATGAGATTAATATTTCCGTTATGGAGTTAGAACTAGTTGCGCTGCAAAAAGAAAAGGGTGGAACGGAGGAAGACCGACAATGCGAAGTGAACAGGAAATGATGGACATGTTTTTAGACTTTGCTTTGGATGATGAAAGAATACGCTTGGTTACTTTGGAAGGTTCACGTACAAACAAAAATATTCTCCCTGATCACTTCCAAGACTATGATATTTCGTATTTTGTCACTGATATGGATTCTTTTACGGAAAATGATCTGTGGCTCGAACTCTTTGGGAGTCGAATAATGATGCAAAAACCTGAAGATATGGAGCTTTTCCCTCCTGAATTAGATCATTGGTTTTCATACATCATTCTTTTTGAAGATGGCAACAAAGTGGATCTAACCCTTATTCCAATTCATGAAGCGGAAGGATATTTTGCTAAGAATGATGGTTTGGTTGAGGTGTTGCTTGATAAGGATGCTTTCATCACAAATAAAGTGATCCCAAATGATCGTCAGTATTGGATCAAAAAGCCGACGGCAAGGGAATTTGATGATTGCTGTAATGAGTTCTGGATGGTTTCAACATACGTAGTAAAAGGATTAGCAAGAAAAGAAATCCTTTTTGCCATAGACCATTTAAATGAAATTGTACGTCCTAATTTATTGAGAATGATGGCTTGGCATATTGCATCCCAGCAAGGGTATACATTTAGTATGGGGAAGAACTATAAATTTATGAAACGTTACATGTCAAATAAAGAATGGGAGGAGCTAATGACTACATATTCTGTGAATGGGTATCAACAAATGTGGAAGTCATTATTCACTTGCTATGCATTATTTAGAAAATATTCAAAAGCTGTATCAGAAAGTCTTGGATATAAGTATCCGGATTACGATGAAGGCATCACAAAGTATACGGAAGGGATTTATAGCTCGTTAAAGTGATCGTCTTCTGAGCTAGGGGGCGGTAAAAAGAAATAAGATTGCGATTAATGATGGAGGGCATAGTTTTAATGAAAAAAATAATAATAGATGGAAAAGACACTGAACATAAAGATGCTTTACACGATGCTTTAAAAAATAAATTAGATTTTCCAGATTACTATGGGGGAAATTTAGACGCTTTATGGGATTGCCTTACAGGGTGGATAGAATTGCCGCAAACTTTAGTCTGGAGGAATTTTGAGTGCAGTAAAAAGTTTTTAGGTTCATACGCTGATCTTGCATTAGAAGTGTTACAAGAGGCTCAAGAAGAATTAGAAGGTGAGTTTTATATCATAGTAGAGTAGGCTTTTTTGTTTTGCTCAGCCTTGAAAAGCAAAACAAGAGTGGAGTCAGTTCCAAACTGTCGTGTTTTTTATTTGTTTTCGTTTAAAAGAATAAAATAAAGAAAGCCGGAATCGTCATCCGGCTCCCTAATTATTTCCCCTTAGTTTTCTTCCGCTTCTCCTTCTTCGCCCGATAAAACTCATGAAACATCTTCATCAGCGCCCGTTTTTCAATCCGCGATACATAGCTGCGCGAGATACCGAGTTCCTTGGCAATCTCACGCTGCGTTTTTTCCTTCTTCAAATCAAGCCCAAAGCGCCCGACAATCACTTCCTTCTCACGGTCATCTAAAATGTCGATGTATTGCTTTACTTTTTCAAGCTCCATATTGAGCTGAATCGTATCAATCATATCTTCATTTTCTGATTTCAAAACGTCGATCAGACTTTTTTCATTCCCTTCCTTATCCTGCCCGATCGGATCATGAAGGGAGACGTCTTTTTGCGCAAATGCATGAGGATTTCATTATTCATTACAAAAGGGGGGGGCGCAGATTTCCCGTAACTGTTTGATTAAATACATGTTCAGCCAGCTTCCTGTAATAAATGCTCAAACGTTTCTTAGCGAACGAAGGAGATACCTTAAATAACTAAGCTGCATTTTCAATTGCCTGTGATTATATGTAAGAAAGATTAAATTACGTAACATGGAAGTTGGAATGCAAAAGTGCATACCATGTACAGTTCGGCTTTTTCAGCTGTCCAAGCATATGTTTTAAATTCCGCTATGTTTAAGTGCGAAGCTTGTAACAGGTTCAAACAACAGCGTAATATCTAAGCATTATGCTTTAAACACACATCTGGATTTCTCTAGACAAGCAAAGGTCTTTGAGGATTTATGTCAAAATAATAGTAAGTCCCTTATGCACAAACAGGGAATTTGGTTGCTTAATAAGGAGGGGGAACTATGAAAAAAAACATTCACATATTAGGAGCCTCTGGTGTCGGAACTTCAACATTGGGTGTTGCATTATCAAAGCATTTGCCTCATATGCATTTTGATACTGATGATTACTATTGGATAGATAAATTCACTAAAAAAAGAGAAATTCCTGAAAGAAGAAAGTTGCTTGAAAAAGACTTAACAATAAATGAGAAATGGATTCTTTCTGGTGCAGTGTGTCGCTGGGGCGATGATCTAAAAAGTTATTTTGACCTTGTCGTCTTCTTATGGGTTCCACAAGATATACGGCTTGAGAGATTAAGGCAAAGGGAATTTCAGCGTTATGGAAACGAAGTGTTAGCCGGTGGCAGTAAATATGAACAATCAAAAACATTTTTAGAGTGGGCTTCTTTATATGATAATGCTGGAATGGAAGTTAGAAGTAAAGCTTTACACGAACATTGGATGTCAGATTTATCATGTCCTGTGTTAAAAATTGAAGGCGATCATTCAGTTAATGAAAGAGTTGACCGTGTCTTGGATTATCTGAATTCCAAATAAACTAATGTATAGTAGATTTGTACACTAGGTCCAAGCATACAATTATCACCAAATCGGACTCCACATACATCTAAAAAGGTTATCACCTACATAAGTGTTATATCCATAAAAACCCAATATCAGGTTGCATATATACATTTTCTTCTGATGAACCAAGTAACTCTTTCAATAATTACCTCGTTTAACGACTTCGGTTTCTGTAGTTTGATTGTCAATTCTAACAAATTGACTTGCTTTTGTCTGTCTTTTGTTAACTCGGAGTCCGAGTTATGTATTCATAATGTACGATTGTAAGAGTCGGTACGGCGCAAGAGAAATAATCCACTCTTCTTTAATAATATGAGTGGATTATTTCTAAATTCTTATTTTTCTTCGATTTCTGTCTTTGCCGAAATAAAGTCCAGTACATGCTGTCTGCCTGGTGCAGCGTGAATTGCTCCTTTTACAGAGGCAGTGAGGGCTCCGCTTGCATTTGCAAACGTCAGCAAGCGCCGGTGATGTTTACCTATTTGTTCGCATAGTGTCGCCTTTGATATGCCGATTGACATCAACTCAGATAAAAAACCGCCGATAAAGGCATCACCCGCACCGGTTGTATCCGAAACATTGACTTTAAACCCTTTATGTTTGTACGCCTCGCCATTTTTTAAATAAATCGCCGCACCGTTGCTTCCTTTTGTCAGAACAACGACGTTAACACGTCCGGTGAAAAGCGATGTGACTGCTTCTTGTTCGTCATCAATATTTGAGATAAACTTCAGCTCCTCATCGGACACTTTTACGATATCCGCAAGAGGTAAAAACCTCTGAATGGTTTCACGGCAGCTTGCCTCATCAGGCCATAAAGGAAGCCTGATATTGGGGTCAAAGCTTATGATGCCACCAATGTTTTGAAAGTCCCTAATAACTTTGATATGGGCTTGTTTCATTGGGCTGTCAACTAAATCGATTGAACAAAAGTGAAGCATATCTCCTTGGTTAAACCTTTCTGACATCAACTCATCCGGTGAAAGCAGCAAATCGGCGGCATTTTTTCGATAAAAATGGAAACTCCTTTCCCCAGACTGGTCTACGGATACAAATGCCAATCCGGTTTCGCCTTCATCACTTTGAATCATATAAGAAGTATCTACGCCATTTTCTTTAAGTACGCCAACTATATAATCCCCGAAATGATCGTTAGCAATCTTCGTCAGCATGACGGCATGCGCACCGTATTTTGCAGCAGCGATTGCCGCATTCATCGGCGCACCGCCGGCAACGCGTTCAAAGGATGTGACATCTTGTAAAGCCTTTTCTTTTTGGACGGGAATAAAATCAATCAGTGTTTCACCTATGCAAAATATTTTTTTCATGCGAATCATCTTCCTTCCAAATGTCTTTTAAAGTCCAATAGGTGAACTCTTCAAGCCTTACAGCGCCTTGCTCAGAAAACAGCTCAATTCCCAATCGGCCTTCTTTCGGATAAATGCGGCTTGTCATCGTTGTTTCCCCATGGTTGGAGAATACTTCAATCGAGGATCTGTCAATAAATATACGAAGTGTCAGCTTTCCATTTGCTTCTAGAGGCGCATTTCTCACACTGTCTCGAGATTTCCCCATCTTAGAGCAATCGAGTGAGAGCTTTTGATCAGTTATGCTGTATGTGATAGCTGTTTCTTCTTCTTCAAGGCCTCGAATCTTCAAACCTACTGATTTCGCATTACAATCTGTTAAGTCATACACGACTTGAATTTCAAGCAGCTCTTCGGCTGTTTTTGCCAAGTAATTCCCTGAGATCAACTGATCAGCACAATCCAGATGTTTTGATTCTCTCAGTAACTTAGTTTCTTCCACAGGATTCATCAAAATTTTATGATCATCCCGCAATGTTAACTCTCTCGGCAATGTCAAAGCACCGCACCATCCATCTGCTTTTGTCGGCATCTCAGATTCCCACATATCCATCCAGCCTATGGCAATTCTGCGTCCTTTATCATCTAGTAACGTTTGTACAGCATAGAAGTCATGGCCGTAATCCAGCTCTGTAAAAGCCCCGTACACAAAGTCATTTGTTGCCTCATCATATTCTCCAATTAAATAACCGGTTTGATGCAAATTCTTATATAAATCACCGTCTGCTTCAATGCCTTGAGGAGAAATCAGCAAGACATATTTGTTGCCCAATTTGAAGAAGTCAGGACATTCCCACATATAGCCGAGATTTCCATCACTTTGGGCAAGAACACCTTTGTATTCCCAATCTCGCAAATTAGGCGAGCGGTATAAAATAACTCGTCCGACGTTTTCTTTCGTTGAATTTCCGACGACCATATACCAGCTGTTACGATGCTTCCATACTTTGGGATCGCGGAAATGGCGGGAGCTATCTGCCGGCGGTTTCGCAATGACAGGGTTTTCCTGAAGCTTTTCAAACACGATCCCATCTTGACTGACAGCGATATTTTGATTTTGATAGAAAATGTCTTTCTCTTGATCTATCACATTATGCCCTGTATAAATTAAAGCAAGTTTTCCATTATAATCTACCGCGCTTCCTGAGAAACAGCCGCTTTTATCAAAAGAGTCACCAGGGGCCAAAGCCACCGGGAGATGCTCCCAATGAATGAGATCTTTGCTTTTTGCATGGCCCCAATGCATTTGTGCCCAATTCTCATCATACGGATGATGCTGATAAAAAACATGGTATTCTCCTTTATAGTGTATAAGCCCGTTCGGGTCATTTATCCAGTTAGCCCGAGGCATAATATGGTACCCCAATCGATAACGAGTGTTCATCTTTTCTTCCGCTTTTTTCAACGCTTTCTCTGCCTGTTTGATTCTATCCATTTGTGACATCCTCTCTATATCTGTTTTTTTTGAAAAGGGTGAGCATATGCGACGCCTTTCTTTGAATCTAGTAAAGTGAAAATTGAAATAACTGTGAAGCACAGAACCAGGGTTCCCATGAAAAGATATGTGTGACGAAAACCTATATTATCGTATAAACCACCCGCAATCGGGGAGAAAATCGACGTGCCTACTTGATTTGCAAATTGAAAGCCGACAAGGTAAAGAATTGATGAAAGACGTGTATCAAAATTCGCGGCTAAATATTTAAAAATCGCAATCAGCATGATTGGCAATTCTAAAGCATGAATAAGTTTCATCGATGAAATTCCGAATGGACTGATGACAATGCCTGACCCAATAATACGGAAAGACATCAAAAGCCCCGCGAGAATCAAGCTTTTTTTAGGGCCGAATCTATTCACTATAAAGGGGGCCAGAAACAACATGCCTGCCTCAATAAATACTTGAAATGAGTTTAAATATCCAAATATCTGATTCCCCATAGTCGATGTGGGGAATAAAGAAGCGTAGTAAATCGGGAATTGCTGATCATAGACGCCGTATACACATGTCACCCCGATGACGTATAACATTAAAAACCAAAAGTCTTTTAATAGAAAGAGTCCTCCTACGTCTTTTAACCGGATCGAATCCGCTCTTTCCTTATCATAATCCGTCATCTCAATTTTTATGGACATAATAATGGCTACCAATATAACTGCTGAAAGGGAAGCAATCCAGAAATTGATATTCGGATTGATATTGAACAGCTGTCCTGCAAAAAAAGTTGCTGCGGCCCAGCCGAGTGACCCCCACATCCTTGTCTTGCCGTATTCGAACTGATATTTTCGGCTGACCTTTTCAATATAGGTTTCAATAGCGCCAACTCCCGCAAGAAAAGCAGTTCCTAGATAAATACCGCCGACAATAGCGCCAAGGAAGACATCATATTGTAAAAGAGGTCCGTAGATAAAGATATAAAACGGACCGGTAAAAACGATAAGTATACTAATGATAAATAGTATGTTTTTCTTCAGCCCGAGTTTATCAGAGATAAAGCCGTATAGAGGCTGCATGCACAAAGTAAAGAGAGCGTTTACAGAAAAGATAATCCCAGTCGCCGATCCATTCAATTTGACTTCCTGTCCCAACCAAATTGCAAACAAAGAGTAGCTTGAGGACCATGTGAAAAAGAAAAAGAAAAGATAAGCACTCAGTTTCCAATACAGACTTTTTGAGCCTTTCATTTCTACAGCTCCTTTAACCCGACATTGATATCTATTTTATACCAGTCCCTGAACCGCTAAGACCTTCCAAAATGTAGCGCTGAGCCACAATATAAATCAAGATCAATGGGATGGTGGAAATCGTCAATACAGCCATAACTTGATTTGTGTAGACAGGCTCTGTGCTGTTGATAGCAGTAATCGCAACTTGAATCGGAAATTTCGACTTATCCGTCAAAACCATTAGCGGCCAAATATAATCATTCCAGCTGCCGATAAAGGCTAAGGTTCCGACAGTAGCGACAGCTGGTTTAGACATCGGTATCATAATCCGCCAGAAGATTTGCCATGTATTTGCCCCGTCAAGCTTGGCAGATTCAATCATTTCCTCGGGAATGGCCATAAAAAAGTTACGGAACAAATAAATATTGAAGGCACCCGCTAACGCTGGCAAAATAACGGCAAGGCGTGTATCGACCAGACCAATTTTATGAATAATTGTAAACTGTGAGATTAAAATTGTTTCAAACGGTACAATTAAAAGCGCCAACAAAATGCCAAAGAGCATCTTTTTCCCTGTAAATTGCAGTTTGGCGAATGCAAACCCTGCCATTCCGTTAATCACAACAGAGCCAGCTGCTACGCACAAACCATAAAAAAGACTGTTACCAATATACATAAGCAAATCAAACCGAGTCAGCACTTCCCTATAGGACGAAAACCATTCTGCCAGATGAAGAGAGGGCAGGAAGGCTTTGAAGCTGTTCATATTGTTGTAAATTTCCGCTTCCGGTTTCATTGAAGATGCAATCATCCAAATGAGCGGAAAAATAAATAGTACGGCCAGCAAAACAAGACACGTATACTCCAGAATTGTCAATGGCCCGAACTTACGTCTCAATGGTCTTCATCCTCCTTAACCAGCTTGCGTTGTGCGAGTGTCACCAATCCAATAATCGTTCCAAACAAGAGCGCGACCGAGCTTGCATATCCGACCATTCGATCGGTAAATCCAGTTTGATAAATATAATAGACAACTGTCATCGTTGAATTGACTGGTCCGCCCTGAGTCATAACCATCGGCTGAACAAGGAGTTTAAACGCGCTGATCAGCGTTGTGATAAAGATAAAAACAGATGTCGGTTTTAACAAAGGTAGTGTAATGTAAATAAAACGCTGCCATTTATTCATACCATCTAATTGCGCTGCCTCGTAGACATCCTCGGGAATATTTTGCAATCCAGCTAAAAAAATGAGCATTTGAAAACCTGCTCCCTGCCAAGCGGAAACGACAACGATCGTAAAGATTGCTTGCTTAGGGCTCGTCAAGAAAGGCTGTGGTGATAGTCCGAAGTGCGCCAATACATTATTTATCATCCCTTCATTCGGATTCAGCAAGTACATCCACAAAACGGAGATGACAACCAGTGACATGACGACAGGACTAAAGTATGCGACTTTGAAAAAAGCATTGGCTTTGCGTTTTTTATTCAATAGGAGGGCAAGCCCGAGTGCTGCCCCGATCTGTAACGGCATTAAAAAGACAACAAATGTAATGGTGTTGCCCAAACTTTTTAAGAATATCGGATCCTGAAAAAGTTTGATGAAATTATCAAAGCCGATAAACTTACGCAAATCAGGCGTCAATAAGTAGTAATCTGTAAATGCGTAGTACACAGCCATGATGGAAGGAATCACAAGAAACATTAATAAAATAAGCAACGCCGGCCCTAAGAACATATATGCGACTGCGTTTTTCCGCCAGCTTATTTTATTCACTGTCTTTCTTTCTAATGGAAAGTCCGGCCTAGTCTCTTTCAATATTGTTTTATTCATGGCGTCCACCTGCTAGTTTGCCTTATCGATGGCAGATTGCATTTCTTTTACACGTGTATCCAGCACTTTTTGAACATCCTGATTTTGATCATAAAAGCTAATGTCATCGATTGTTTGCTGAAATGCTCGAGTTACCTGCGGATATGCCGGTGTCACCGGACGTGCATGGCCAGTTTCTTTCAGCTGCTGCATAAAGACATTCATTTCATCTGAAAATTCTTTTGTCAGCACTTTCTCTGATGAATAACGCACAGGCAGGGCGGCGATCGATCGGCTCAATTCAATATTGGAATGCTTATTAGTCATCCAATCTACTAATTTTGCTGCCCAATCCTTATTTTCAGACGCTTGTGTTATTGCGAACTGCCAGCTTCCTGAAGGAGAGACGAGCTTTTTGGTTTTTGGCGATACAGGATATGGCATCACTCCATAATCGACGTCGGAAAAGTTTGTTTTCATATCGGTTATTGTCCACACGCCGCTCATCTTCATCGGGTATTTCTCCGTTTCAAACGCTTGTTTGACAGGGGTGCGTGTTGTATAGCCCTCTTTAAGCATTGTTTGTATAAACGTCATCGCGTCAGCGGTTGGTTTTTTGTTAAAGACGCCATCCGCTTTCTTCCCGTTTTCTGATAGAATATTCCCGCCAGCTGACCAAACAAATGGTAAGAGCGCATAAGTCAATATTTCGTCTTTTGACTGTAATTGCATATCGATAGCTGGTTTATCGTATTTATTTTTCAGCTTTTTGCAAAGCTCAAGAAATTCTTTCCATGTCCAAGGATCTTTTACTGTTGGCAGCGTTTTCAAATCAACCCCGGCATCCTTAAGCATTTTTTTGTTATAGTAGATGCCGACCGACGATTCACTGACGCCGATGGCATACAGTTTACCTTGGTAGGTGCCTTGCTGCTTAATGCTTGGCAATAAATCATCCTGATCTTTAACATACTCATCCATTGGTGCAATAACGCCAGATTTCGCATAAGCCGCAGTATTTGGTCCGTCCAAAGTGATGACATCAGGCAGGGTGTTCGTTGTGAGTGCCGCATTCACTTTGTCTTCATAACCTCCGCCGTTACCGCTTCGGGGGATGAATTCAATTTTTGCCTCGACATTTTCTGAAGCGAACTTTTTATTAAAGGCATCCACCCTTTTTTTATAAACCTTGCCTTCTTCGTTATCATCAGATACATGCACCCACATCGAAATCGTTTTCTTTCCGCCGCTATTTGCACTTTCGTTTTTATTACAACCCCAAACTGAAAACATGAACAACAATGACAAACTTCCTAACAATAACCTTTTCATATTCGTTATTTTCCCTCCTTTTCCATAAATTATAAAAGCGCTTTCAAGAAGAATTGTATGTCAACCGGTTTCTTGTGTCAACCGGTTGACACAAATTTATACATCATTCTAAATTCAAGGAACAAATCTGTGTATTGCAATATGATCCTTGGAAAATCCTTGCACATGTCAGTCTGATTCTCTAAAATAAGTGCGTGATGAGTACTGTAAGCCATTTCAGTAAAGCAGGGGGAAAGGGAATGAAGCCGAGCATTCATGATGTTGCAAAAATAGCGGGAGTTTCATCTACAACCGTTTCGAGAGTACTAAATAATCGCGGCTATATTAGCGAAAAAACGAAAGATAAAGTTTACAAGGCGATGGAAGAAATCAATTACTTTCCAAATGATTTGGCCCGTTCTTTATTTCGAAAGCGTACCAATTTAATAGGGCTTGTCATTCCAAACTCCAGCAATCCGTTTTTTGGCGAACTCGCCTTTTTTATTGAAAGCATTTGCACGTCTAAGGGCTATAAACTGCTGCTTTGCAACAGTTTAAATCGAATAGATAAAGAAGAAAAATATCTCGAAATGCTGATTAGAAATCAAGTGGATGGTGTCATCGCCGTCACTTACAACCGAGGAATACTCAATTATCACCAGCAAAATCTTCCGATTGTCGCAATTGACCATTACTTATCGGAAACAGTTCCTGTCGTAGGCTCAGACAACTTTGATGGAGGCAAAAAGGCAGCAGAATTACTAATAAAAAAGGACTGTCAGCACATCGTTCACATCAGTGGGCCGATTGAACTCGAAACACCTGCAAATCTCAGGAGAAAAGCATATGAAGATGTTATGCGTGAACACGGAAGACAGCCTATTACATATGAAGTGTCGTTTCATGAAAACTACCGGAACATCATTTCAAAACTATTTGATGAACAGCCTGCAGTTGACGGAATTTTTGCCAGTGATGATATCATAGCTGCAGGAGTCATTACGGAAGCCAAAAAACGTGGAAAAGACATTCCAGGTCAATTAAAAGTGATTGGTTATGATGGTACAGAAACCATTCAGGCTATTCTGCCAGAATTGACGACTATCCAACAGCCGATCGAATTAATTTCCAAAACAGCCATTGAGATTTTAGAAAAACAAATTGAAGGCGAATTTGATGATGTGCCGCTTGAAACGTATTTGCCCATACAGCTTTTTGAAAGTGGGACGACTTAATGAACATATGAGAATCGTTCTATGAAAGTAGATGGTCTGTTTTTATATTTGATATGCATAAAATCAGAAACAAGAGTTGATTTTGAATGTTGAACCAAAATAATTCACTGGTTAAGAAAAAGTTTTGAGACAGGAATCAAAACACCTTTTAAACAGCCAATTGCCGATAGTGTAACGGTGATTGGCTGTTTAGTGTCGTTTGAATACGAATGTTGTTATCATATTGAATGTAGTCTTCGGCAGTACGCTTTTTGATGGGGGTCGGAGTTCGAACTATGCTGTTGAGATAGAACGTTTCAGAATTCTGTGTGGAATGAAACGATTCGATGGTGGCTTTATCAACGGGCATTCCTCGGGACATGCTCATGGTAATGCCTTTTCCTTTTACAGCCCTCTGTTTGATTTCAACCGGATAAACTTACCCTTGTTCCATAGAAAAACACCTCCAAGTCTAATGTCGGATAACAATCATCCGTTTTCAAACTTGAAGGTGTTTTTTGTTTGTCTCATTTTATGGGGGCAGTTACATTCAAGAGGACCTTTTGTATTATATTAATCCTCAATATTTTCGATTACCTGTCTAACCATCTCATGTATTTGGTCAAATTGCCATTCTACATCACCAATTACTAAATGTAACTGTAGTAATTCAGAAGTTAGTTTGTCTTTATCTTCAATTTGACTTAAGTTAGCTAAAATTTTATTCATTCTTTCATCTATTTGCGGAAGTTCTTTAATATTTTCCTCTTCCTCTAAAAGTTCTTCTGTGGAAATTAATGTACTATTATATTTTTCATTCAATTCTTTTAAAGCATTAAAGGTTTTTTCGATGTTTTTCATTTTTTATATCACCAATACTATCCTTGAACTTCACTTCACAATTAGGGTATGTTTGGATATATCTTTCTTACAATACCCCATGTTGCTTATTTTACAAAATCAGCTATCAAAAACGATTGGAGAATAAGACACTTATTTCACTTTATATTTTTCTTTTATTTTTTGTAAATATCTTTGTACTGCTTCAGCCTCTTCATTGTGTTTTTCAACATAAAAATCGCAGACTATCTGCAAATAATTACACAACTCGCCAAACGTGATAATATCATGCCAATTATCGTCTACTCCATAATAGAATAAAACCTTATCTTCTCCAAAGTA
This sequence comes from Bacillus sp. SKDU12, assembly GCF_010093085.1. Taxonomy (GTDB): domain Bacteria; phylum Bacillota; class Bacilli; order Bacillales; family Bacillaceae; genus Bacillus; species Bacillus mexicanus. The sequence goes on from NZ_MSRC01000007.1 coordinate 150,230, forward strand.
GCCCTCGTCGCTTTCGTCGAACTCATCTGAGTAAACAACACCAATTGTATCCCTTCTTATTACATCCTCTTTAAAGAAACCATCTAAAACTTTTATAAAGTCGAAATCTAAAGCGAATTTAGCTAGGACAGTAATAACAAAACTTTTATTTAGTCCATTCTTTTTAAATCTGTCGACTAATAATTGATAATCTTTTTGAGAATTTTCCATAAATTGTTCACTCCTAATTAATTACTCATTTAAAGACCTCTTATAAGAGAAGGGCTTTCCACCTTTTAATACCGGAGAAAGTATGAAAGAGCCTTCCTCCTCCAAAAGAAAATGGTGGTTTCGGAATAGCTTAGAGTTTGAATCTTTTCTTCATATGATAAATGGTTAATTTTAAAACTTGTTGAATCGGGATGCAAATAGTGACAAGTTAAAGATATATAAGAAAGTTTTAAGGAGATTAGAATATTCTAATCTCCTTAAGCATCGCCATTTTTTTTGCAATTAGCATAAAATCTTTTTCACTTATCTCAAAATGTCCAAATCGAAAAGAATACCCCCAACGCTGCTCGTCTTTAATGAAAGAAAGCTTTGGGATTAATGGTCGAATCGGTGTTTCTGTGCAATGAATAAAACTTATTTTTCTCCGGAAAGGTTTGAAGTCATTTCCCATTTCAAACTGAAAAATATGATTATCTACTACTTTGCCTAAAGCAGTAAATTTTTGATGTGGTGTGCTTTCCTTAAAATTCATCTTAGGGGAGTAATAAATAATCCAATCACCAGTATTCATCTTTTTTAAAGGTGCCTCTTTGCCATGACAAAGTTGAGCAAAACCACCTTGGACAGCTCTCATTACATGATCTCGAGAAGCAACCCCAATCCAGTATCTTTTATCTTGCACTAAGTCAACACCCACAATTATCAGGTGTGTTATTGCCTTGATCTGAGTTTGTGATAGGAAAGTTCATTTCTTTCCATGCTGCAATACCACCGGTCAATTCTTTGACTTTATATCCATGTTCTAATAAAAACTTAGCAACTTTGGCAGCTGTATTGCACCAGACATCCCAACAATAAACAATTATTTCTTTATCCTTTGGTATTTCATTTAAACGAGATTGCAGTTCTTGTTCAGGAATAACATTAGCATCCTTAATTGTTACACTCCTTACATGAGTTGGACCGTTTCTGACATCGATTAAGAAGTATTTCTCGGGACTCATTTGCTTCGCTTTTACATAATCCATAGGGCTTATCGTTGCTTCGAGACGTGTATTAAAATAATCGAGAGCATGCATATTATGAAACCTCCTGTTTTTTATAGTGACTTCCAAATCTTAACGAGAAAATCTTTAAATAATTGTCTTTCTTGTTGATTTAAAGGATCTAATACTTCTAATTCCGTCTTCATTAAAAACTCCCAACGTGAATCCAATACATTGTTACCCTTTTCCGTGATTTTAAGGCTATAGGATCTTCTGTCATTAGGATTTTTTGTTCTCTCAACAAATCCTAAAGTTTCGAGATGGTCGATATGACCGACCATAGTAGTCCGATCTATTTGCAGATTTTCAGAAATATCTTTTTGCGATGAGTAAGGGTTTCCTTTGATAAACAATAGAACTCCGTATTGTCTAGCATTAATCTCATATGGATTAAGCCCTTCAGCAAATTTGCTTTCCAGTCGTTGAAGAACTTTTCCGAGTAAAAAACCATAAGATTGATTCCATCTCTCCAATTAAGTTTGCACCTCCTGTTAATCAGTTTAACATATAATCAGTTTAACTGATTATTTTTTAGAAAACAAGGTTTAAGTTCAATTTTATTAAAGTATGTCTAACAAGAATGGTCTTCAGTTAGTAGTATTCATATTCATATGGCTATTTTAATAGACTGACTTGTTGCGGCATCAGGTGACACAACAGATGAACCTAAGGATGCTAAAAAAATAGCAGTAGCGATAATGGGAGATCCGCCAAATAAGAATAATGATTATACAGTAGAGGCTACTTGGAAAGAAAATGGGAAAACGCAAAAAGACATTATTCAAGTAAATAAAGAGATCAAACGGTCAGTTATTCCTAATATAAAAAGAATTTTAAGTTTAAGATAAAGCTAAAATACTCTCATGGCATAAAAGCAGGTAAAAAAGTTTTATTAAAAGTCAAGATATTTATTAAAACCCTTATTAATATTGGTTTCTTATTTAATGTCAGACATTATTAGAGTAAATAATAAAGGATAGATGAGCAGAATACAATCTGCTTTATCTATCCCTTTTTTGGGGACTATTTGTAATCTCTGCGCAGTGAAATTATACCTGTGCTAGCCCGCCATCTACGAACAATTCAACACCCGTCAAGTAACTGCTTTCGTCTGAAGCAAGGAAAGACACAGCGTTTGCTACTTCTTCAGGTGTCCCAACTTTTCCAGCTGGAACAGTATTTCTGCTATTTTCCATTACTTCTTCAAGTGCATCACCAAAAAGCTCATCGTAGGCAGGTGTAAGAATACCTCCTGGACTAACCACATTTACACGGATTTCAGTATCTTTTAGGTCAAGAATCCAGTTGCGAACTAGTGCTCTTAATGCTGCTTTAGATGCTCCATATACACTAAACGCTGGGTTGCCAATTGATCCAGCAGTAGAGCCCGTTACAATAATAGAACCTACTTTGTCCGGGAATAGTGATAACGCTTTTTGAACAGTAAAGATGGTTCCTTTAACGTTAATGTCGAACGTTCTATCAACCTGCTCTTCAGTAATTTCACCTAATGGAAGGAAGTTGCCGATGCCTGCATTAGCAAAAAGGATGTCCAACTTACCTTTTTCCTGCTTTATAATGTCATATAGTTTGTCTAAGTCTTCAAGCTTAGAAATATCACCTTGAACACCGGTTACGTTCTTGCCAATTTGGTTAACAGCTTTATCAAGTTCGTTTTGTCTACGTCCCGTGATATAAACATATGCACCTTCGTTTACAAATTTTTGTGCTGTAGCAAGACCAATCCCACTTGTTCCACCCGTTACAAGCGCTATTTTACCTTCAAATTTACCCATACTTAACACTCCTTTAGAATTATTTTTATTTTATGTTTAATACCTTTAAGTACTTGAAGAACAACTTACAAGATATAGTATCCTTCAGTAAGCATATTAACGGAAGTACCCACTTTTTTGTAATATAGTAACTAAAAAGTAATAAATGTGGAATGGAGAGGTTTAGTCTTGAAAAAATTCAGTTGTGGGTTTGAAGTGACAAAGGAAGTTATTGGCGGAAAATGGAAAGGTCTTGTATTATACTTTTTAATGAATGGACCAAAGAGAACGAGTGAATTAAAGCGCATTGTCCCAAATATAACTCAGAAAATGCTGATTCAAACACTTAGAGAGCTTGAAGACAGTGGACTTGTGAGCAGAAAGATGTATAATCAAGTACCACCGAAGGTTGAATATTCATCCACTGAACTTGGAGAATCTCTTAAACCTATCTTGCAGGAGCTCTGTCAATGGGGAATCCATTATGCGGAGCAAGAGTATGCAGAAGGTGAATATGAAATTGTACAACCAGAACAAGTTTCATATTAAAGATAATATAATTTCATAGAGATCTAAAGGTATTAGTCATCTTAATCAATACCTTCAGAATAAGGTTTAGGAATACTTGAACCATAATGTAATACAGCATTACCTAAAACACGGAGGACTACTTTAGATTAGATGAATCTTATTATTATTTTAACTTACTTAATTACTATAGTATTTGTAGTTTTTATCTGATATATTTTCTAAAATTACAAAAAAAGAAAAGTGGGCGTGGTATATGTCAGAAAAGAAACCGATGATTCAAACCATCGGTTTTTTTATTTGCTTTCATACTCATTGAAAATCACCTCATTAGGACAAACAGTTGTTACATAGCATTACCCAAGGGGTGATGCATTTTATGAAAGTAATAATCATCGAGGGACCGCAAGCTGACAAATGCATTAACGATTGCTATCATTATTTAATAAAACTTTATAGGAAGGAGATCCAGGGTGATAGCAATATATGTAAGGGTATCGACCGAGGAACAAGCGATCAAGGGATCGAGCATCGACAGCCAGATCGAGGCCTGCATAAAGAAAGCAGAGACTAAGGATGTGCTGAGTAGGCCGATGAAGGATTTTCTGGAGAGCTTATCAGTGATAACAAAATGATATTCATAACTCTTTTATATATTCTTTCTCTATTTCTTTTAAAAGAAATAGAGAAAGCCGGAATATGAGATCCGGCCACTTCTTTATTATTTCCCCTTCGCCTTCTTCCGCTTTTCCTTCTCCGCCCGATAAAACTCATGAAACATCTTCATCAGCGCCCGTTTTTCAATCCGCGATACATAGCTGCGCGAGATACCGAGTTCCTTGGCAATCTCACGCTGCGTTTTTTCCTTCTTCAAATCAAGCCCAAAGCGCCCGACAATCACTTCCTTCTCACGGTCATCTAAAATGTCAATGTATTGCTTTACTTTTTCAAGCTCCATATTGAGCTGAATCGTATCAATCACATCTTCATTTTCTGATTTCAAAACGTCGATCAGACTTATTTCATTCCCTTCCTTATCCTGCCCGATCGGATCATGAAGGGAGACGTCTTTTTTGGTTTTTTTCAATGCGCGCAGATGCATGAGGATTTCATTTTCAATACACCGCGCGGCATACGTCGCCAGCTTTGTCCCTTTTCCGGCGGAATAGCTTTCAATGCCTTTGATCAGCCCGATTGTTCCGATGGAGATTAAGTCCTCTGCATCTTCACCTGTATTTTCGAACTTTTTCACAATATGGGCGACCAAGCGAAGATTATGCTCAATCAGCATGTTTCTGGCATGTTCATCCCCTTTAGCCATGAGCTCTAAGTATTTTTTTTCCTCGCTGCTTGAGAGCGGTTGTGGAAAGGCATTGTTTTTCACGTAAGATACTAAAAAGACAAGCTCTTTAACAACAAAGCCGAGCGCTGCGAAAACACCTGTCATCATCGTCACCTCCACAAAAGTATGTAGGCAAAAGCCTATATGTAAATGTATGTGAGCGGGAGGCTGTCTGTGTCTGTACCGGGAAATTTCTCGCGGGTGAGCAAAGATATCGTGAGCGGCAGCCAAATTCACATTTGAAAAATATTCTTTATCCAGTGCCCATACATTGAAAGGAACAAATGTATGGGGGGATGGGGATGAAAAAATGGATGGCAGGCCTGTTTCTTGCTGCAGCAATTCTGCTTTGTTTAATCGTTCCGCAGCAAATTCAAAGCGCTTCTTTGTATGACAAAGTGTTGCATTTTCCGCTTTCTCGCTATCCGGAAACTGGGAATCATATGAAAGATGCGATTGCAGAAGGACACTCTGATATTTGCACCATCGACAGGGGCGGAGCAGATAAAAGGCGAGAGGAATCATTGAAAGGAATTCCGACGAAGCCGGGCTATGATAGGGATGAATGGCCGATGGCAGTTTGTGAGGAAGGCGGCGTTGGGGCTTCTGTCCGATATGTCACACCGTCTGATAATCGCGGGGCCGGCTCATGGGTAGGGAATCAAATGAACGGTTATCCTGACGGCACCAGAGTATTGTTTATCGTGCAGTGATCATAAAGAGGCTTTTTTATGGGCCTCTTTATGTTCCATCACGCTGAATGTTCGGGAGGGCGGTTTGCGTTTTTCGCCAATACTGGCGTGTGCCTTCGTCTCGAACAACAATACCCAGCAGTGCAAGCTCGAGACGGAATTCTTCCATATCGTCTGTGTCCTCTTCTTTCAGCGCTTTTTCGCGCGCTTTCAATAAAGCATGGTCGCCTGGCGAGAGGTCTGGTGCATCAGGTATCCACCGGCGAAATTGATCTTTAAACGGATCGCCATATGCTGTCCATTCATAATGATGCTGCCTGAAGTCCTTTTCGACGTTCGCTGGTTTTTCATCGATTTCCTCCCGAGCCAATTCATATCCGGCTGTTCCGAGAAGGACAAGCTGTTTGCGGTCGATAAATACTAAAGTGATGTCCTCGGAACGAATCGTTTGCACTTTTTTTCCTTTGATTAATTTTACTGTGTCATTTGTTATCTCTACAGACAGCAGCATGGCGATAACCGTATGAACGAACCATATCCTTGAAGACAGCCCGATAAGTGCGGTGATAAATGATGCTGGTGATCCTTGAAAAGAGGTGACCAGCCGGAGCGGTCCTTCAAAAGGATTCCACGGGAGGGATAACGCCCATTTCGCAAACTGCGGGATAAAATACCCGATTGTAAGCCCGATGATTGCAAATACGGCGTATAAAAAATATGTAGCGGTTTTCGTAACTCCAATTGTAGTGTGAGATTGATTGTGCAACATATCACCTTCTTTTACAGAAAAAATCGAATTATTTTCCATATTTTAACTTAGCGTGATGGTGAATCAAGGGTAAACTGAATGTTTTGTTATAAAAGGAGAGTAACAAAAACATAAGAAATGAATGGTGGAGGTAATGCCTAAGCTAAAGACCCGCAACTCCCTTCTGATAAGATACCGCTCTTTAAGAAACGGTACGTTTACAGGCTTCGTTCGGAGGGCGTGCGACAGAAAAGAAGGAAGGGGGCGGATAGGCTCCCCTTATTTTTTTTGCACCTTCAGCAGATGAGGAAACTTTTTATAAATGATCAGCACCATGATCAGAATATAGGCTCCGTAAATGCTGAAAGAAAGCAGTTTATTGCTGTCAAAATTGGCACCGGCAATGGTGACAACGACAATATTGGGGATTTTTCCTATAAAAGACGCGAAGAAAAAAACATGCCAGCGAACCTGACTTAGTCCGCATATCACGTTCATGACAAGAGAAGGAATGAACGGAACGAGTCTTCCTAATAAAACTGCGGCAAAAGCATTTTTGTGGAAGGAAACCTCGTAATGTTGAATGGCAGGATAGGCCTGAGCTTTTTTTCTGGCCCAATCTCTAAAGCTGTACCTGGCGAGAAAAAACAGCATCATTGTACCAAACATTGAGCCGATCAGTGTAATCCAAATCCCGTTGACTATTCCGAACACAGCTCCATTTAAGGCGGCAATCAAAGCAAACGGCACAATTGGGAAAAAGACGTCAGCAGCAATCAGCAGCATACTGAATAAAACAGAAAACATCCCTCCTGCTTTGATCGCGTCAAGCCAAGCTTCTTTCTGAAAAAAACCGACTGCGATGATTGCAATCATTACGATGATAACGATTATCTTTTTTAACATGTCTAAGGTCACTCCTAACGAAGGTGATGTCAGGAGCACAATCTCCGTCATCTAGGGTAAGTATAACTGCTGTCATTTCAGCGATTCAACTACAAGGATTGCAAACATTATTCTTTTTCACTTTGTAAAATAGGCTGTCCATCTTACTGTCGTCTGTATTATTGAGGCAGTAATGATCACGGACGTCTTGCATTTGTAAAAAGCTTTAGGTGCGCTTCATTTTTTCTAAGACACCAAAAATAATGAAAAGGACGGAATTAATGGATTAAAAAGCTCAAATCGAAATGGGGGAAATTTAAATGGTGTCGCTTCTTTCTATTAACTGTGTGTTTTTCCGATTGAAAAAAAGGGAAAAATCACCCGACATCCATATCCCGCCGCTGAGAGAATGATTTTCACTGAAGGGGATACGTTAACAAAAGGAAAAAACAGTGCTAACGAAAAAACTCTTCATTGAATGAAGGGAATCAGAGGTATAACATTAAGGTAAGGTTTTTGGGGGTGTAAAGATGAAGCGTTTTTTTATCCTTTTCCTTCTGCTGTTCGCTATAGCAGGGTGTGAGGAAAGGGGATACGAAGATGTTGTAGCATTTGGTGACAGTAATACGCGAGGCTCAAATTGGGATTATCGCGATTATCCAAAAGCACAGCAGTGGGTCAATATGTTAAAAACAGCTGAACGCGGAAAGCTTGATATACTCAATGCGGGAATTGGCGGACAGACGACAGAGGATGCCCGTCTGCGGTTTCAGACAGATGTCTTGGATCAAAAACCGAAGTATTTGTTTATTATGTTTGGTACCAATGACGCCGGGATACTGACTGAAGGCAAACCGAGAGTATCGAAGCAGCGATTTAGAGAAAACCTTGTTTATTTTGTTAAAGAAAGCAGAAAACACGGGATCAAGCCAATCCTGATGACATGTATTCCCATTGTCGAAGGAAATGGGAAACATCAGTTGTTTTACTATTCGAGATATAAAGCAGCTGCTTTTGAAGCGAAGGGCGGGGCGAGGAAATGGCACAACTCGTACAACGATATTACAAGAGATGTGTCGAAGCGCCTGAATGTCCCTCTTGTAGACAACTGGAAGCATTTTATAGAAGCAGACGGCGGCAAAGCAACTGATGAAGCGCTTATCCAATCCGGTCTGATTGATCCTTCGGGCAATCATATGACACCTAAAGGGGCAAGGGTTGTATTTGAAGGAATACAAGATGGGCAGGTTTTGAAGCACTAAGCCGGACAGAGGCCTAAGCCGTTTTACTTCTCCTACATAGGCTGTTATAAACCTTATTTAAGGAGGCGCTTCACATGTATGGCGCAGGCAGAGCATATGGATACGCTTTTATCGTTGTTTTAGTTGTTGTTCTCCTGGTTGTGGGCGGCATATATTGGTTAGCATAATGACCGTCCCTTGAAAACACCTCTTTTAGGGGTGTTTTTTGCTGAAAACAGTAGTAAAGCCCGTAACTGAAGTGATATAATATCAGTCATCTGAGTAAAAAAAGGAAATACGCCCGGAAAAAATAGACAAATTCCTATTAAGAAGATACGGAAATAATATGTCCGAGCGATCTTCTTTTTATTTCGTTTTCAATTAACTCGATAAAGTCACGGTTTAAATTCATTTCGGTGGCTTTGAAATAAGATTCTATTAGTAATTCATCAGACAGTTTTCTCATGCTAGGAACCCAATTAATGGGAGAGGCACCTCCTTAAAAGTTGGAATCATTCATGATTGAAACGCATAGACTGATAAGTTGCGTTCATCTGTGGCTGAAGTTATCTTTAATCTACCATGAATTGCATATAAGAACAATCGTTCTGTTATCCACACCAAAAAGTGGATAACTTGTGAGTATCATGTTTATAATTTGTCTAAAGATTGATGTAATAAGAGTGGATAGTGTGTGTAATTTTATCCACAACTGGTGAAGAAACCCAATTTTTGTCGAAATATTTTTGCTCAGTTTTTCATGAATCGCAAGTTCGATTTTTTTCGACAATCATTTTAAAGAGAAAGAAAAGGGAAGGGTGCGGGTTTTGTTAAAAAAGTTTTTTTTACCTGATGAGTTTGTAAAAAACATTTTTCATATTACACCTGAGAAATTAAAGGAACGAAATGTAAAAGGAATTATTACTGACCTTGATAATACGCTTGTTGAGTGGGACAGGCCGAACGCGACGCCGCGTTTGCTCGAGTGGTTTGAAGAAATGAAGGAGCACGGCATTAAAGTGACGATTGTCTCTAATAATAATGAGAGAAGAGTAAAAATTTTCTCGGAACCGCTTGGAATCCCATTCATCTATAAAGCGAGAAAACCGATGGGCAAAGCCTTTAACAGAGCGGTGCGCAATATGGAACTGAAAAAAGAAGACTGCGTTGTCATCGGGGACCAGCTGATGACTGATGTACTCGGGGGAAACCGAAACGGATACCATACTATTTTGGTTGTGCCTGTCGCTTCCTCTGACGGATTCATGACGCGCTTTAACCGTCAGGTCGAACGCAGAATACTGAGTGCTCTCAAACGAAAAGGGCACATTCAGTGGGAGGAGTAAGAAATGGAAAAGGTTGTTTGTATCGGCTGCGGAGTTGCAATCCAAACCGAAGACAAAACAGGTCTGGGATATGCGCCGCCGGCGTCGCTTGCGAAAGAAAATGTGATTTGCCAGCGTTGCTTCAGACTGAAAAACTATAATGAAATACAAGATGTTTCCTTAACGGATGATGACTTTTTAAACATCCTTCATGGTATTGGAGAAACAGATTCACTCGTTGTTAAGATTGTTGATATTTTTGATTTTAATGGCAGCTGGATCAATGGGCTGCAGCGCTTGGTGGGAGGAAACCCTGTTTTATTGGTTGGCAATAAAGCGGATATCTTGCCTAAGTCATTGAAAAGAGAGCGTTTAATCCAGTGGATGAAGCGTGAAGCGAAAGAGCTTGGCTTAAAACCGGTTGACGTATTTTTGGTCAGTGCGGGACGCGGCCAGGGGGTCAGGGAAGTAATTGATGCGATTGAGCATTATCGCAACGGCAAAGATGTCTATGTTGTCGGTTGTACGAATGTAGGGAAGTCAACCTTTATTAACCGGGTTATTAAAGAAGTGTCAGGGGAAGAAGATATTATTACGACATCCCAATTTCCCGGTACAACCCTTGATGCAATAGAAATCCCGCTGGACGACGGCTCAGCGCTTTATGATACACCGGGGATCATCAATCATCATCAAATGGCGCATTATGTCAATAAAAAGGACCTGAAAATACTATCTCCTAAAAAGGAGCTGAAACCTCGCACATTCCAGCTTAACGATCAGCAGACACTGTATTTCGGCGGACTTGCAAGGTTTGATTATGTTTCAGGGGAAAGGTCTCCTTTTATTTGCTATATGCCGAATGAGCTGATGATTCATAGAACAAAGCTTGAGAATGCAGATGCGCTTTATGAAAAGCATGCAGGGGAAATGCTCACACCTCCAGGAAAAGATGAAATGGATGAGTTTCCGAAATTGGTCGCCCATACGTTTACGATAAAAGACGAAAAGACGGACATCGTTTTCTCTGGATTAGGCTGGGTAACAGTGCATGACGCTAATAAAAAAGTAACGGCTTATGCGCCAAAAGGCGTTCACGTATTTGTCCGGCGCTCATTAATTTGATGAAAAGGGGAGAGGCGTATGAAAAAGCTGTACGGAGTTATCGGGAATCCGATTGCGCATTCCATGTCACCTGATATTCATAATGCATCATTAAAAGATCTCGGTATTGACGGGGATTACCATGCCTTCAAAGTCGAAGAGGATGATCTGGAAGATGCGGTAAAAGGAATAAAAGCACTTGGCGTACAAGGAATCAATGTGACGGTTCCGCATAAGGTTTCCATTATGGATTTTCTAGACCATATCGATGACAGTGCAAAAGTGATCGGTGCCGTAAACACAGTCAGAAGAGAGGGAGACAAGCTTGTCGGATACAATACCGACGGGGATGGCTTTGTGAAGTCATTAATCAAGGTATTGGACAAGCCCATCTCTGAATTGTCATTTCTAATGATCGGTGCAGGCGGAGCGGCAAGAGCCATTTTTACAACAATTGCCCGTCACACTCCGAAAAAGTTTGACATATGCAACCGGACGCTGGAAAAAGCCAAACAGCTTACAGAATTCACTCCCTCATTTCACAATAAAGAAGTGTTAAGCATAAAAGAAGCGGAAGAGCGGCTTGAGCGGTATGATGTTATTATCCATACAACGTCTGTAGGCATGCATCCCAACGTGGACGACGCACCGCTTTCATTACAGCGCGCAGCCCGAAGTGCCGTCGTATGCGATATCGTGTATAATCCAATTCAGACGGCTCTGTTAAAAGAAGCAAACCAAAAAGGCCTGAAAACACTCGATGGAGTGGGCATGTTTGTTGAACAGGCAGCATTGTCCTTCCAGCTGTGGACTGGGCAAGAGCCTGACATTGAAAAAATGAGATCGATTGTCATAGGAAAATTAGGAGGAACAGAATGTTAACAGGTAAACAAAAACGTTTTTTGCGCTCAAAAGCGCATCATTTAACGCCGATTTTTCAAGTGGGAAAAGGCGGGGTAAACGACAACATGATTAAGCAAATTGCTGAGGCGCTTGAAGCGCGAGAGCTGATTAAAGTCAGTGTTCTGCAAAATTGCGAAGAGGATAAAAATGATGTAGCAGAAGCTTTGGTAAAAGGAAGCCGCTCTCAATTGGTGCAGACAATCGGCAATACGATTGTGTTATATAAAGAATCAAAGGAAAATAAACAAATCGAGCTTCCGTAAAGGTGGTTGAAATGAAGAAAATCGGAATTTTCGGAGGCACGTTTGATCCTCCGCATAACGGTCACCTTTTAATGGCGAATGAGGTGCTGTATCAAGCGGGGCTTGATGAAATTTGGTTTATGCCCAATCAAATTCCGCCGCATAAACAGGACGAGGATTATACGGACAGCTTTCATCGCGTAGAAATGCTGAAGATTGCGATCCAGTCTAACCCGTCCTTTAAGCTGGAGCTGGCTGAAATGGAAAGAGAAGGGCCTTCATATACCTTTGATACCGTCTCTTTACTGAAGCAGCGTTATCCGAATGATGAGCTGTTCTTTATTATCGGTGCCGATATGATTGAATATTTGCCGAAATGGTATAAACTGGACGAGCTATTGAACCTAATTCAATTCATTGGAGTAAAGCGCCCCGGCTTTCATGTTGAAACCCCTTATCCGCTTCTCTTTGCAGACGTTCCGGAATTTGAGGTATCCTCAACTATGCTAAGAGAACGGTTTAAAAGCAAGAAGCCCACTGACTACTTAATCCCTGAAAAAGTGAAGAAGTATGTAGAGGAGAATGGTTTATATGAATCGTGAAGAGGCACTTGCCTGCGTTAAGCAGCAATTGACTGAACATCGATATATCCATACGATTGGCGTGATGGACACGGCGATCGAACTTGCGGAGCGTTTTGGAGCCGACCCTAAAAAAGCGGAAACAGCAGCTATCTTTCATGATTACGCCAAATTCCGCCCGAAAGAAGAAATGAAACAAATTATTGCGCGAGAAAAAATGCCTCCGCATTTATTAGATCATAATCCGGAGCTGTGGCATGCTCCGGTCGGCGCTTATTTGGCCCAAAGAGAAGCAGGGATTCAAGATGAAGATATTCTTGATGCCATCAGATATCATACCTCTGGGCGCCCTGGCATGACACTTTTGGAAAAAGTCATTTACGTTGCCGATTATATTGAACCGAACCGGGCATTTCCCGGTGTCGATGAGGTGCGTAAGCTTGCTGAGACAGATTTGAATCAAGCATTGATTCAAGCCATCAAAAATACGATGATGTTTCTTATGAAAAAAAATCAACCGGTTTTTCCAGACACATTTTTAACATATAATTGGCTTGTGTCTGGCAAACTGAACAGGAGGAATTTGTGAATGAACAAAACGTCCATTTTAAAGAATGCAGCTGCGGCTTGCGATGATAAACGGGCAGAGGATATTTTAGCCCTGGATATGGAAGGTATTTCATTGGTTGCTGATTATTTTCTAATCTGCCACGGGAATTCAGATAAACAGGTGCAGGCAATCGCCCGTGAAATTAAAGATCAAGCTGAAGAAAACGGCATTCAAGTCAAAAAAATGGAAGGCTTCGATGAAGCAAGATGGGTGCTCGTTGACCTTGGCGATGTGATCGTCCATGTCTTCCACAAGGACGAAAGAAGCTATTACAACCTTGAAAAACTGTGGGGAGACGCTCCGCTCGCAGATCTTGAGTTTGGGATGGAACAATGATTTACCAAGGTTTTGCAAGCGTGTATGACGAGTTAATGTCACACGCACCTTATGAACATTGGACAAAGTGGATTGAAACCTCTCTCCCGGAAAAAAGCCGTATCCTCGATCTGGCATGCGGCACGGGGGAAATTTCAATCCGGCTTGCCGAAAAAGGCTTTGAAGTCACAGGGATCGATCTTAGTGAGGACATGCTTTCCTACGCTCAGCAAAAGGTCTCTCATAACCAGCCTATTCTGTTTCTTCAGCAGGATATGAGAGAGATTACCGGCTTTGACGGTCAGTTTGATGCCGTTGTGATATGCTGTGACTCGTTGAATTATTTAAAAACGAAAAATGATGTTCTCGAAACCTTCAAAAGTGTATTTCGGGTATTAAAGCCTGAAGGCATTTTGCTGTTTGATGTTCATTCATCTTATAAAATGGCCGAAGTTTTTCCAGATAGTACATTTGCTGACCAAGACGAGGATATCAGCTATATTTGGCAGAGCTTTGCCGGAAGTGAAGAGCTTTCTGTCATTCATGACATGTCGTTTTTTGTATGGAACGGAGAAGCGTATGACCGCTTTGATGAGACGCACGAGCAAAGAACGTTTCCAGTGGATAAATATGAAGAAATGCTGGAGAACTGCGGCTTTCACCTACATCATGTGACAGCTGATTTTACGGATTCAGAGCCATCAGCACAATCAGAACGCCTATTTTTCAAGGCGCAGAAATCAAAAACCATCGTTTCCTAAGACGATGGTTTTTAAAATGCTTTTTTATGCTTTTGCATTACAGACAAAAGGATGGCATACTCGGTCTACACATGAAACTGTTTCTTCACTGCGGATATATCTTCCTCGTACTTCACATGAGTATTTTGAAATACCCGATGAAACATATCCTGCACACCGCTTTCCAGCGCTTTAATGCCTTCTCCTGTCACACCGCCCTTGACGCAGACTTTTTCCTGTAACGTGGGCAAGGTATATAATTCGGTTTCTAACAGTTTCCCCATTCCGACAAGCATTTCCTTACACATCAGAATAGCGTCCTGTTTGGACACTGACGTTTCCGCCACGGCTGCATCTATAAACCGCTGAATCAAATAGCTCATAAAAGCCGGACCGCAGCTGACGATATCTGATGCCACCCTCGTGATGTCACTTTCAATTTGGAGCGGATGGGAGATATGTCTCATCAGCCCATTGATTTTCGTTTTAGAAGATTCTCCGCAGCTTATGCCGAAAGTGACGAGAGAAACGCCTGCCAGCGCTCTGTTCGTAATACTAGGGATCACACGAGCCACTTGGCACGGCACATACTGTTCGAGCTGTTCAGTTTGAACTGGGCTTGTAATTGAAATGAGAATATGGTCTTTTCTTAAATAAGGGTACATTCTTGCTAGTAAAGGATGTATATCAAGCGGCTTCACACAAATAAAAATCATTTCGTTTTCAGAAACAAGCTCTTCCAGACTTTCTGTTACGTTTATACTGTTGTAGCGCTTTTTGATGTGCAGCGCTTTTTCAATTGTGCGGTTTGTGATTGTGATGTTTGAGGGATCGGCTGCGTTTGATTCAATAAATGATTCTATAAGGATCGTACCCATATTGCCTGTGCCGATAAAGCCTATTTTCAATGGTTTCCCCTCCTTTGGCTATTATCCTCTAAACACGATATGTGTTATGAAAATAAAATATGACGAAAGCGGGGAACATGCACGATGAAATGGTTGAATCAGCATAAGAAAGCAATTAGTTTAACTGCTTCTTTGGCTATTTTCATAGCGGTTATTTTTTTCTTTGGCACCGATAAAAACAAAGAGCCGGTAAAGCAGACTATATCAACTGAGACAGAAAATATAGAGGCGAAGAAAAAAACAGTTAAAAAGGACTCAAGCGAAACAATTGTGATAGATATCAAAGGTGCTGTCCGGCATCCTGGCGTTTATGAAATGCGAACAGGGGACAGAGTATCGCAGGCAATTGAGAAAGCAGGAGGGGCCGGTGAACAAGCAGATGAAGTGCAAGTGAATTTAGCGGAGGTTCTGCAGGACGGGACAGTAGTATACATTCCGAAAAAGGGAGAGGAAACAGCAGTGCAGCAAGCTACCTCAGGATCTGATCAAAGCGGTGAAAGGAAGGGAGCGCTGGTAAATATCAATACAGCAACATTAGAGGAATTACAGGGCATTTCAGGGGTGGGACCATCCAAAGCTGAAGCGATTATAGCATACCGGGAAGAAAACGGACGTTTCCAGACAATTGAAGATATGACAAAGGTTTCGGGAATAGGTGAAAAGTCATTCGAAAAAATAAAGTCTTCCATTACTGTAAAGTGATTTGACGGTCATGCATTATGATAGGTAAACTAAAGGTCAGGCAACACAACATTTGGAGGGAACAACGTGGAACGAATTTCATGGAATCAATACTTTATGGCTCAAAGCCATTTACTGGCGCTGCGCAGCACCTGCCCGAGATTGTCTGTCGGCGCTACTATAGTCAGAGACAAACGTATGATTGCAGGAGGCTATAACGGTTCAATAGCGGGCGGCGTGCATTGTGCAGACGAAGGGTGTTTAATGATAGATGGTCATTGTGCAAGAACGATTCACGCTGAAATGAATGCAATCCTTCAATGCTCAAAGTTCGGGGTGCCGACTGATGGAGCGGAGATTTATGTGACGCATTATCCGTGCATTCAATGCTGCAAATCTATTATTCAAGCTGGTATCAAAACGGTTTATTATGCTGAGGATTACAAAACAAATCCGTACGCACAGGAATTATTTGCACAGGCCGGTGTAACTGTTGAACAAGTGGAGCTCGATGAAATGATCGTTGATCTGAAAAACAGAGAAAAGCTTTCATTTATAGCGGGTCTTTTAGAAAAACTGGCAGATGCCGGTCTTGCAGAGGAAGATTTGAAAAAGATACATGAACAGGCGAATACACTTTTCACGAGCTATGTGTGATTGATGCGTAACGCGCGTTTAATATTGCCTTTGGCGGCAGCTTCAGCAACGGCTGGAATTACTGCCGCCGCTTATTTCTCTGCTGTTTTTCTTTTCTTCCTCCTTCTCCTCATCATTTTCATCAAAACGAGGCACGCTCTTCTCATTTTTGTTTGTTTTTTCTCTTTTCTATTGTTTTTTGTCTTGTATACAGTTACAGATTCCAGAAATGTCTCTTCCTATCAGCAGGGCACCTATCAATTTAAGGCAGTGATTAACAGTATTCCTAAAATTGACGGAGACCGTATGTCTATGGTGGTTAAGACGCCAGATGGCGAAAAATGGGCCGCTTCGCACCGCATTCAGTCTGAGGATGAAAAAGGCAGGCTGTCATATATAGAACCAGGTATGTCATGTCAATTGACTGGTTCGTTGGAAATGCCTAAACATGCAACTGTGCCGGGCACATATGATTATCACAATTATCTTTACCGGCAGCATATTCACTGGAACTATTCTGTTACATCGATTGTAAATTGCAGCGAACCTGAAAATGTCAGGCATAAGCTGCTCGGTGTGAGAAAATACATCGTATCATTCACAAACGGTCTGCTGCCTCCTGAGTCGGCAGGAATCGTACAAGCACTTACAGTCGGTGACAGATTTTATGTGGAGGACGAAGTGCTTAACGCGTATCAAAAGCTCGGTGTCATCCATCTCTTGGCGATTTCAGGACTCCATGTCGGCATTTTGATAGCTGGTTTGTTTTACATCATGATCCGTATCGGTATGACAAGAGAAAAGGCGTCATTTCTGCTGCTGCTATTACTGCCGCTCTATGTGATGCTGACAGGCGCTGCTCCTTCAGTGCTCCGCGCCGCTCTGATGTCGGGGATTTACTTAGCTGGAAGCCTCCTGAGATATCGCGTGCATTCAGCCGGTGCAATCTGCCTTTCGTATATTATTCTCTTGCTGTTCAATCCCTACCACCTCTTCGAAGCTGGTTTCCAGCTGTCATTCGCAGTCAGTTTTTCTTTAATCCTTTCCGCTTCTATTTTTCAACATGTCAAAACCCTTTTAGGCCAGCTGGCAATCGGATCGATGATCGCTCAGCTAGGCTCACTTCCTATTCTTCTGCACCATTTCCAGCAGTTTTCTATGATTAGTATACCAATGAACATGGTGATGGTTCCTTTTTATACATTCTGTGTTTTGCCGGGGGCTATAGCAGGTGTTTTTCTATTAAGCCTTTCTGCTTCAGCCGGCCGATTGTTCTTCAACTGGTTTGATTTATTGATAAGCTGGACCAACAAGCTGATCACAAAAATTGCTGAGATTGATGCGTTTATGCTCATGATTGCACGTCCTGCACCTGCTCTGCTCTTTTTGTTCACGGTCACGATCATTTTATTGTTTCTGGCGATTGAAAAACGTTCCTTTTCGCAGTTGGCGATTACTGGAGGTCTTTGCTGTGCAGTGCTCTGTCTGCTCTTTTTTTATCCGCGTTTTAGTTCTGAAGGAGAGGTTGATATGATTGATATTGGACAGGGTGACAGCATGTTTGTAGGTGCACCGCATCAACGAGGGCGCGTCTTAATTGATACAGGAGGCACCTTGTCTTACTCATCAGAGCCCTGGCGGGAAAAGCAGCATCCATTTTCACTGGGGGAAAAGGTGCTGATTCCATTTTTAACTGCCAAGGGAATCAAACAGCTTGACGCTTTAATTCTGACACATGCTGACCAAGATCATATAGGAGAGGCAGAGACTTTGCTGAAGCATCATAAAATAAAGCGCCTCGTGATACCGAAAGGGTTCGTTTCTGGACCGAAAGACGAGAAAGTGTTACAGGCAGCCAGAGAGGAAGGAGTGCCGATTGAAGAGGTGAAGCGAGGCGATGTGATGCAAATAAAGGATTTGCAGTTTCAAGTCCTGTCACCGGAAGCACCTGATCCGGCAAGCAAAAATAATTCTTCTCTCGTTCTCTGGATGCAAACGGGCAGTATGAGCTGGATTTTGACAGGTGATCTGGAGAAAGACGGGGAACAAGAGATCATGAACGTGCTTCCAAATATAAAAGCAGACATATTAAAGGTCGGGCACCATGGAAGCAAAGGTTCTACCAGTGAAGAATTCATCAAACGGCTTCAGCCAGAAACGGCCATTATCTCGGTCGGGGAAAACAACCGGTACCAACATCCTCATCAAGAAGTTCTGCAAATATTACAGAGGAATTCCATCCGCGCACTCCGCACCGACCAAAAGGGAACGATCCAATATCGATATAAAAACAGAGTTGGAACCTTTTCTGTCTATCCTCCATATGATACATCAGATATAACAGAGACGAACTAAAAAAGACTGCCGAGAAATCAGCAGCCCGGGCAGTCGCTGTTATGAACCAACTAGGTGAATAACCGTTGCCATGACAAACAAGAAGGCGAAAAATCCGAAGGACACAACAAAACCAACAGCTGAATCTACAGCATCATTTCGTTTGCTTTGAACGTTTTTTTCAAAATCATTCAACTTTATCCCTCCTGACTGATTTAAGTATAATGGAATCGTTTTGAAAAATCTAGAAGCTATGGTAACGTTTTCTGTTCTGGTGATTATCGCCTTTTTACAAGCTGTCCCGGGGGCTTGCGAACAGGCGTTTAATATAAATGGGGAAGCAGCGGTCAGGCTTCCTCTTTACTATTTTGCCAACACAATTTAGGATAGAAGAGGATGATGAATGAGAGGAAGTCGTACAACAATGGTATTTGATGTGTGGAAAAGCCTGAATAAAGGCGATGTCCATCCGGTTTATTGTTTATACGGAAAAGAGACATACCTGCTGCAAGAAACCGTCAGCAGGATCAGACAGACGGTCATTGAGCAGGAGACAAAGGATTTTAATCTATCCGTTTTTGATCTGGAAGAGGACCCACTGGATCAAGCAATTGAAGATGCTGAAACATTCCCATTTATGGGGGAGCGGCGTCTTGTCATTGTGAAAAATCCATCTTTTTTAACAGGTGAAAAGAAAAAAGAAAAAATGGAGCACAATGTCAGTGCGCTTGAAGCATATATACAATCGCCTGCGCCTTACACGGTCTTTGTCCTGCTTGCGCCGTATGAAAAGCTTGATGAGCGAAAAAAATTGACGAAAGCGTTAAAGAAGCACGCCTTTATGATGGAGGCGAAGGAATTAAACGCGAAGGAAACGACAGATTTTACTGTCAACCTTGCAAAAACCGAGCAGAAAACAATCGGCACTGAGGCTGCAGAGCATCTGGTTCTGCTTGTGAACGGACATCTGTCATCGATTTTTCAAGAGATTCAAAAGCTCTGCACATTTATTGGAGATCGCGAAGAAATTACCCTGGATGATGTGAAAATGCTTGTTGCCAGAAGCCTTGAACAAAATATTTTTGAGTTGATTAATAAAATTGTCAACCGGAAACGAACAGAGAGTCTGCAAATTTTTTATGATTTGCTCAAACAAAATGAAGAACCGATCAAAATTATGGCGCTTATTTCGAACCAATTCCGGCTGATCCTGCAGACAAAGTACTTTGCGGAACAAGGATACGGGCAAAAGCAAATCGCTTCTAATTTAAAAGTTCATCCATTTCGGGTGAAACTGGCGATGGATCAAGCAAGGCTTTTTTCAGAGGCTGAGCTCCGGTCAATTATTGAGCAGCTAGCTGTGATGGACTATGAGATGAAAACCGGAAAAAAGGACAAGCAGCTCTTGCTTGAACTGTTCCTTTTACAGCTGTTAAAAAGGAATGAAAAAAACGATCCCCATTATTGAGGATCGTTTTTATATTATGCAGAAAGTCCGTTCACTTTTTTCGCTAGTTTTGATTTGTAACGAGCTGCGGTATTTTTGTGTACAAGACCTGTTTTCACTGCTTTATCAATACGTTTAGCTGCTTCAGTAAGAGCAGTTTTCGCTTTGTCTGCTTCGTTGTTGGCAACAGAAGCTTCAACTTGTTTGATTGCAGTACGCATAGCAGATTTGATTGTCGCGTTATGAACGCGGCGTTCGTTGTTTGTTTTTGTACGTTTAATCGCTGATTTAATGTTTGGCATGTGTTTCACCTCCTAAGATACAACCTGTAGCACAGTGTCTTAAGGTTAAATCTTCTTCACAATAGAACAAATTGTATTCTATCAAACACACCTTTAGATTGCAATATAAATGTAAAGTATTTTTCGTTGAAGGATCTCTTTTTCGCATGATTTATTCAGCAAATGGCAACGATATAGGTATTGAATATGAAGGAGGCCCCCTGATGAAAAATAATGAGCTGGATGTGAATCAGTATTTGGTACGTACCGATCTAGCGGTCGAAACGAAGGAAGCGATGGCCAATCAGCAGGCTGTGCCGGTAAAAGAAATTAAAGGTTTTATTGAAAAGGAACGCGACCGCGGTGGCATTAAAATTCGCACAGTTGATATTACAAAGGAAGGCGCTGAGCTTTCTGGAAAAAAAGAAGGGCGCTATTTAACGCTTGAGGCGCAAGGGATCAGAGAGAATGATTCGGAAATGCAGGAAAAGATTTCTGCTGTCTTTGCGGAGGAATTCTCGGCTTTTCTTGAAAACCTTAAAATCTCAAAAGATGCGAGCTGCTTGATTGTTGGTCTCGGCAACTGGAACGTGACACCTGATGCATTGGGCCCGATGGCTGTAGAAAGTCTATTGGTCACAAGGCACTTATTTAAGCTTCAGCCGGAAAACGTGCAGGAGGGCTACAGGCCTGTCAGTGCATTTGCGCCAGGAGTGATGGGGATTACGGGAATCGAAACAAGCGACATTATAAAAGGTGTGATTGAGCAATCGAAGCCTGATTTTGTCATTGCCATTGATGCATTGGCGGCGCGGGCGGTGGAAAGGGTCAACACAACCATTCAAATATCCGATACAGGCATTCATCCAGGATCTGGTGTGGGGAATAAACGAAAAGATTTAAGCAAAGACACGCTCGGCGTGCCGGTCATTGCCATCGGAGTGCCGACGGTCGTTGATGCCGTAACAATCGCCAGCGATACGGTGGACTACATATTAAAACATTTTGGCAGAGAAATGAAAGATAACAGTCCGTCAAGATCGCTTGTTCCGGCCGGCATGACGTTTGGGAAAAAGAAAGTGCTCACTGAAGACGATCTTCCCGATGAAAAGCAGCGGCAATCGTTCCTCGGCATTGTCGGGACCCTTGAAGAAAATGAAAAACGCCAGCTCATTCACGAGGTTCTTTCGCCATTAGGGCACAATTTAATGGTTACGCCGAAGGAAGTTGATTCATTTATCGATGATATGGCAAATGTGCTGGCGAACGGATTGAATACAGCGCTTCATGACAAAGTGTCACAAGAAAACAAAGGCTCCTATAATCACTAAACAAGTTCTACTTCCTCTAGCTTGTTCATAGAGTAATAACTAGACAAGCGCTGGAGGGATTCAATGAGAAACAAACGCAGAAACAGACAAATTGTTGTTGCGGTAAATGGCAGGAAAGCGGTAAAAGCCATCTTTCTATTTATCGCCAGCCTTATCGTGATTTTTGTTCTATCCGGTGTGCTGACGTCTCTCCGGCCGGAGCTCAGACCGTCGTCCGACTCTTTTTACGGAATTGCTGAAGAATTGCCGGGTGACGTGTTTGCACACTTGCTGCGAATGGAGAATCATTATTTCGCTTCTGATCTTTCTCAAGCTGACAGCTCATTTCATCTCTCGCGTCTTTCTTTGAAGCTGGCGACAAGCATCAACCTCGAAGATCCGCGAAGTTTTCTCGGCCGGGAGCTGCCGGGATTTGCACAATTTGATACCGAAATTCTGTTAGCTGGACAAGGTACAGACTATACAAATATGCCTGCGGAATCTCCGCCGCCGTCTAAAGTGATGGAGGAGGAGAGAGAAGCCAATTTGGCAGTGATAGAAAAACAGCAAACACAATCAGACAACGCGCAAAAAGATCCGCCGAAACAAACGACTGGTGATAAAAAGGTAATCTTTATCTATCACACACACAATACGGAGTCGTATCTTCCTCTATTAAAAGGAGAAACAGATCCTGATATGGCGCGCCATTCTAAAGCCAACGTCACGCTTGTAGGAGAGATGCTCGGAAAAGCGCTTGAAGCCCAAGGCATTGGAGCAACAGTGAACAAAACCGATATACAGGCGAAGCTGAACAAAAAAGGATTAAACTATGCCAGATCCTATGATGAATCAAAGCCGGTCGTGAAAGATGCGCTTGCTTCAAACAAAAATCTGCAGTACATCATTGACATCCATAGAGACTCAAGGCGCAAAAAAGATACGACGGCAACGGTTAAGGGAAAAACCTATGCCCGGGTCTCTTTTGTCGTCGGCAAAAAAAGCAAAAACTTCGAAGAAAACTATAAAATTGCGAGTGAGCTTCATAAGCTGATGGAGAAAAAATATCCCGGACTCAGCACAGGTGTCTTTTCAAAAGGCTCGCCAGGCGATAACGGTGTTTACAATCAGGACTTAACTGACAGAGCGCTTTTGCTCGAATTTGGCGGAGTAGATAATAATCTCGAAGAGCTGCAGCGTGCGGCTGACGCAGCCGCGGACGTATTCAGCGAAATGTACTGGGATGCGGAAAAGGTCAACGCGGAGAGCGGCGAGACGAAAAAACAATAAGAAATAGGTGGTTGATTTGATTTACTTTGGCAAATGCCTGCTGCTTGTCACGCTCATGTTTTTAGGTGTTCTGTTCGGCATGCAGCAGGCGAATAATGGGATGCTCAGTATGAAAGGCTATCAAGACCCGTCACTTAAGGGAGCGTTCATGCTCACCGACGGGGAAAATAATGAAAAGGAAGCCTCAATCCTAGGGGAAACAGTCACTGCGAAAGATTTAGAAGAAAAACAAAAAGAGCTGGAACAGGTGGAAACGTTCAATATGTTCTCTAAAGCTGGCAAAACGCTTTCCGATACTGTGACCAACTCAGCAAAGTCAATGTATGAATGGATACGGGATATGAATCAATAGGTCGCGAAAGAGAAAAGCAGCCCAGAGATGACAGGGAACTTTTCTCTTTCTTGTTTTACATTGAATCTTTACAATCCTATTGATATAATCTAAGCTAGTGTATTTTGCGTTTAATAGTAGGAGTGATAGATTGTGACAGATAAAGAAAAGCGTTTAGAGAGGCAGTCGAGAATACGGAATTTCTCTATCATTGCCCATATTGACCACGGGAAATCGACCTTAGCGGATCGTATTTTAGAAAAAACGTCGGCAATCACTCAACGAGAAATGAAAGAACAATTGCTCGATTCTATGGATCTTGAACGTGAGCGGGGCATAACGATTAAGTTAAACTCTGTTCAGCTTACATACAAAGCAAAAGACGGAGAGGAATATATTTTCCATCTGATTGATACGCCGGGGCACGTCGACTTTACGTATGAAGTATCACGAAGCCTTGCTGCCTGCGAAGGAGCGATTCTTGTCGTGGACGCGGCACAGGGAATTGAAGCGCAGACGCTTGCCAATGTTTACTTAGCGCTTGACAATGACCTTGAAATTTTGCCAGTCATTAACAAAATCGATCTTCCGAGCGCAGAGCCTGAACGTGTGCGCCAAGAGGTAGAGGACGTCATCGGTCTTGATGCATCAGAAGCGGTTCTTGCTTCAGCAAAAGCCGGTATTGGAATTGAGGAAATTTTAGAACAGATCGTAGAAAAGGTGCCAGCACCGACAGGAGATCCGGAGGCGCCGCTCAAAGCGCTGATCTTCGACTCGCTTTATGACGCCTACCGCGGTGTCGTGGCGTATATCAGAGTCGTTGAAGGAACGGTAAAGCCGGGACAAAAAATCAAAATGATGGCAACCGGCAAAGAATTCGAAGTAACAGAAGTCGGTGTATTCACGCCGAAAGCGACTCCGACAGATGAACTGACAGTCGGTGACGTAGGCTTCCTGACTGCTTCAATCAAAAATGTCGGTGATACACGTGTCGGTGATACGATAACGGGCGCTGCTAAACCTGCAGACGAAGCACTGCCGGGATACCGCAAGCTCAATCCGATGGTGTACTGCGGTTTGTATCCGATTGATACAGCAAAATATAATGATTTAAGAGAAGCGCTTGAAAAACTTGAGCTGAATGATTCCTCCCTTCAATATGAAGCGGAAACGTCACAGGCGCTTGGATTCGGATTTCGCTGCGGATTTTTAGGCATGCTTCACATGGAAATCATTCAGGAACGGATAGAGCGTGAGTTCAAGATCGACCTGATTACGACAGCACCAAGCGTTATTTATGACGTGTATATGACAGACGGCGAAAAGGTTGTTGTCGACAACCCATCCAACATGCCTGACCCTCAAAAGATCGAAAGAATTGAGGAACCGTATGTGAAAGCGACAATGATGGTGCCGAATGATTATGTCGGCGCTGTAATGGAGCTTTGCCAAGGAAAACGGGGTAATTTTATTGATATGCAATATTTAGACGCAAACCGTGTCAGTATTGTCTATGATATGCCGTTGGCAGAGATCGTCTATGAATTTTTTGACCAGCTTAAATCAAGCACAAAAGGCTACGCGTCCTTTGACTATGAGCTGATTGGCTACAAACCGTCTCAGCTTGTCAAAATGGACATTATGCTGAACGGAGAAAAAATCGATGCCCTATCCTTTATCGTGCATCGTGATTACGCGTATGAACGAGGAAAAGTGATCGTTGAGAAGCTGAAAGAGCTTATCCCGCGTCAGCACTTTGAAGTACCGATTCAAGCGGCAATCGGCCAGAAAATCGTGGCGCGTTCTACGATAAAAGCGATGCGCAAAAACGTATTGGCTAAGTGTTACGGCGGGGATATCTCCCGTAAACGGAAACTTCTTGAGAAACAAAAAGAAGGAAAACGCCGAATGAAGCAAGTCGGCTCAGTTGAAGTGCCGCAAGAAGCATTTATGGCAGTCCTGAAAATGGACGACAGTCCGAAAAAATAATAGAAGCCGCCGCAGTCTTGTACTGCGGCTTCTTTCTGTAAAGAAGGTGAATACGTTGAAATCAGCTTATATCCATATCCCGTTTTGTGAGCACATTTGCCACTACTGCGATTTCAATAAATATTTTATTCAAAGCCAGCCTGTTGATGAGTATTTAAACGCGCTTGAACAGGAAATGATAAATACAATAACGAAAACAGGACAGCCTGATCTCCAAACGATCTTTATCGGAGGAGGCACGCCGACCTCTCTTTCTGAGGAACAACTCAAAAAGCTGATGGACATGATCATCCGAGTGCTGAAGCCCTCAAGCTCTTTAACGGAGTTTGCAGTTGAGGCCAATCCCGACGACCTGTCCGCAGAGAAATTAAACATATTAAAAGAAGCCGGTGTCAATCGCCTCAGCTTTGGTGTCCAAACGTTCGAAGACGATCTATTAGAAAAAATCGGCCGGGTGCACAAACAAAAAGATGTATTTGCCTCTTTTGAAAGAGCGCGGAAAATAGGTTTTGACAACATCAGTCTTGATTTAATGTTCGGGCTTCCGGGACAAACTCTGAAGCATCTGGATCATTCTTTAAACACTGCCTTATCGTTGGATGCGGAGCATTATTCCGTATACTCTCTCATTGTAGAACCGAAAACGGTGTTTTATAATTTGATGCAAAAAGGACGGCTTCACCTTCCGCCGCAGGAGCAGGAAGCCGAAATGTATGAAATGGTGATGAGCCGTATGGAAGCTCAAGGCATTCATCAATATGAAATCAGCAACTTTGCTAAGCAAGGTATGGAATCAAAGCACAATCTGACCTATTGGAGCAACGAGGAATATTTCGGCTTCGGAGCAGGAGCCCATGGTTATATTGGCGGCACACGGACCGTAAACGTCGGACCGGTCAAGCATTACATTGACCTGATCGCTGAAAAAGGCTTTCCGTACAGAGATACACATGCAGTGACAACAGAAGAGCAAATTGAAGAAGAAATGTTTTTAGGCTTGAGAAAAACAGCCGGTGTCAGCAAAATACGATTTGCAGAAAAATACGGTCGTTCACTGAATGAACTTTTTCCAAGTGTATTAAAAGACCTCACTGAAAAAGGGCTGATTCACAATTCGGAGTCTGCCATTTGTTTGACCCATCAGGGGAAATTATTAGGGAATGAAGTTTTTGGCGCTTTTTTGGGTGAGTTATAATTGACATTTTTCTCGTGGTTTGATACTTTTGTTATAGAATTAGCACTCGCTTATTGAGAGTGCTAACAGAGGTGATGATGATGTTAACAAATCGTCAGCTGCTGATCCTTCAGGTCATAATCAACGATTTTATTCAATCGGCTCAGCCGGTAGGATCAAGAACTCTTTCGAAAAAAGATGAAATCACATTTAGCTCTGCAACAATTAGAAACGAGATGGCTGACTTGGAAGAATTGGGCTTTATTGAAAAAACCCATTCATCCTCAGGACGTGTTCCGTCAGAAAAAGGGTATCGGTACTATGTTGACCATTTGCTGTCACCCGTCAAACTGACAAAAAGCGATCTGGATCATATCCACTCGATTTTCAAAGAGAAAATTTTCGAGCTGGAGAAGACAGTTCAGAAATCAGCTCAAATTTTATCCGATCTGACGGATTATACATCCATCGTACTCGGGCCGAAGCTGAGTGAGAATTATCTTAAACAGATTCAAATCATACCGATTCAGCCTGATATGGCGGTAGCAATCCTTGTTACCAACACAGGGCATGTGGAAAACAAAACGATTAATTTCCCGGCCAAAATGGATCTGTCTGATATTGAAAAACTGGTAAATATACTGAATGACCGTTTAAGCGGTGTTCCAATGGATGAGCTGAATGAGCGCATATTTAAGGAAGTCGTCATGTATCTAAGACAGCACATTAAAAACTATGACAATATACTTGACGCGCTTCGTTCAACCTTTCATTCCACAAGTCACGTTGAAAAATTATTTTTCGGCGGAAAAATCAATATGCTGAACCAGCCGGAGTTCCATGATATCACCAGAGTCCGTTCTCTGCTCTCATTAATCGAAAAAGAACAGGATGTTTTGAAACTCGTTCAATCCCCGCACACGGGAATTTCGATTAAAATCGGGAAAGAGAACGACTATGAAGAGATGGAAAACTGCAGTTTGATTACGGCCTCTTATTCCGTTGATCAGAAGCAGATCGGCTCAATTGCAATTATCGGCCCGACCCGCATGAATTATTCCAGGGTTGTCAGCCTGCTTGAGCATGTGACTTCGGACTTGTCAAAAGCATTAACAAGTTTGTATGATGAATAAGGTATTTATGGCTGATTTTATCGAGGGGCAGCATCGCCCTTCTCTTTACACTTTGAGGGAGGTGAACACAATGTCAGAAGAAAAACAATCCGTTGAACAAAACGAAACAGAAGAGCAGGAAGTCATTGAAGAAGAAGCTGCTGCTGAAGAACAGCAGGAAGAAACAAATGAAAGCGAACCTCTTCAACATCAAATTAACGAATTGCAAGGTTTGCTTGAAGAAAAAGAAAACAAACTTTTGCGTGTTCAAGCAGACTTTGAAAACTATAAACGACGCAGCCGTCTAGAGATGGAAACGTCCCAAAAATACCGTTCGCAAAACATCGTGGCTGATTTGCTGCCGGCTCTTGACAGCTTTGAAAGAGCGCTTCAGGTAGAAGCCGACAATGAACAGACGAAAAGTTTGCTCCAAGGAATGGAAATGGTCCACCGTCAGCTCGTAGAAGCCTTGAAAAAAGAAGGCGTTGAAGCTATCGAAGCTGTAGGGCAAGAATTTGATCCTAATCTGCATCAAGCCGTTATGCAAGCTGAAGATGAAAACTACGGCTCCAACATTGTTGTTGAGGAAATGCAAAAAGGCTATAAGCTGAAGGATCGCGTCATTCGTCCTTCCATGGTTAAAGTAAATCAATAATTACATAGCAGGAGGTTATTCAAGTGAGTAAAGTTATCGGAATCGACTTAGGAACAACAAACTCATGTGTGGCAGTACTTGAAGGCGGCGAGCCTAAAGTTATTGCTAACGCTGAAGGAAATCGCACAACGCCATCAGTTGTTGCATTCAAAAATGGCGAACGCCAAGTAGGGGAAGTAGCTAAACGTCAGTCTATCACAAACCCTAACACAATCATGTCTGTTAAACGCCATATGGGTACTGATTATAAAGTTGAGGTTGAAGGGAAAGATTACACTCCTCAAGAAGTGTCTGCAATCATCCTTCAACACCTTAAATCATACGCTGAAAGCTATCTTGGCGAAACAGTATCAAAAGCAGTTATCACAGTTCCTGCGTACTTTAACGATGCTGAGCGTCAAGCAACAAAAGACGCTGGTAAAATTGCAGGTCTTGAAGTAGAACGTATCATCAATGAGCCGACTGCAGCAGCGCTTGCATACGGACTTGACAAAACAGATGAAGATCAAACGATCCTTGTATACGACCTTGGCGGCGGTACATTCGACGTGTCAATCCTTGAACTTGGCG
Source organism: Bacillus sp. SKDU12 (assembly GCF_010093085.1). GTDB lineage: Bacteria > Bacillota > Bacilli > Bacillales > Bacillaceae > Bacillus > Bacillus mexicanus. The sequence goes on from NZ_MSRC01000007.1 coordinate 179,235, forward strand.
ACGGTGTATTCGAAGTTCGTTCAACTGCTGGTGACAACCGTCTGGGCGGTGACGATTTTGACCAAGTTATCATCGATCACCTTGTGTCTGAATTCAAAAAAGAAAATGGCATTGATCTTTCAAAAGACAAAATGGCGCTTCAACGTTTGAAAGACGCAGCTGAAAAAGCGAAAAAAGATCTCTCCGGCGTATCTTCTACGCAAATTTCTTTACCGTTTATCACAGCTGGAGAAGCAGGACCGCTTCACCTTGAACTGACATTAACCCGCGCTAAATTCGAAGAGCTTTCTTCTCATTTAGTAGAGCGCACAATGGGTCCTGTCCGTCAAGCGCTTCAAGATGCAGGACTTTCTGCAAGCGAAATCGACAAAGTCATCCTTGTCGGCGGATCAACTCGTATCCCTGCTGTACAAGAAGCGATCAAAAAAGAAACTGGAAAAGAAGCGCATAAAGGCGTAAACCCAGATGAAGTTGTGGCGCTTGGTGCAGCGATTCAGGGCGGCGTAATTACTGGTGACGTAAAAGACGTTGTTCTTCTTGACGTTACACCGCTTTCTCTCGGTATTGAAACAATGGGCGGCGTATTCACAAAACTGATTGACCGCAACACAACGATCCCGACGAGCAAATCACAAGTGTTCTCAACTGCTGCTGATAACCAAACAGCTGTTGATATTCATGTGCTTCAAGGTGAGCGCCCAATGTCTGCGGACAACAAAACACTCGGACGCTTCCAGCTTACTGATATCCCGCCAGCACCGCGCGGCGTGCCTCAAATCGAAGTTTCTTTCGATATTGACAAAAACGGTATTGTAAACGTACGAGCAAAAGACTTAGGTACAGGAAAAGAACAAAACATTACAATCAAATCTTCTTCAGGTCTTTCTGATGATGAGATCGAACGCATGGTAAAAGAAGCAGAAGAAAATGCTGACGCTGATGCGAAGAAAAAAGAAGAAATCGAAGTCCGCAATGAAGCAGATCAGCTTGTTTTCCAAACTGAGAAAACATTAAAAGATCTTGAAGGCAAAGTGGACGAAGAACAAGTGAAAAAAGCCAACGATGCCAAAGACGCTTTACAAGCAGCGATTGAGAAAAACGAATTTGAAGACATCAAAGCGAAAAAAGATGAGCTTCAAACAATCGTTCAAGAGCTTTCTATGAAGCTTTATGAAGAAGCTGCCAAAGCACAGCAGGCTCAAGAGGGCGCAAACGCTGAAGGCAAAGCGGATGACAATGTTGTCGACGCTGAATACGAAGAAGTAAACGACGATCAAAACAAAAAATAAGTTCTTCTTAAAGCCAGTCCCACTTTTCGGGGCTGGCCGAAAAGAACACATTTCATAATCTGATTCAATGATTAGAAAGTCAAAGTCAGGCATCTCTTGGCTTTGACTTTTTTTCTTGCCCGGGATAAAAGGAATTGAAAAATCATAATTCAAAATGATACAATCTAATTTATGTGAGAAATTCGGGAGAGTGAAGCGAGATGAGTAAGCGTGATCACTACGAAGTGCTGGGAGTAAGCAAGAGCGCTTCAAAGGATGAAATTAAAAAGGCTTATCGGAAGCTGTCAAAAAAATACCACCCTGATATTAACAAAGAAGCCGGATCAGACGAAAAATTCAAAGAGGTAAAAGAAGCGTACGAAACACTGTCAGATGATCAAAAACGTGCGCATTACGACCAATTTGGGCATGCAGATCCTAATCAGGGATTCGGCGGCGGAGGTTTTGGCGGCGGCGATTTCGGCGGTTTTGGTTTCGATGATATTTTCTCAAGTATTTTCGGCGGAGGCACAAGACGACGAGATCCAAACGCACCGCGCCAAGGTGCCGATTTGCAGTATACGATGACCTTGTCGTTTGAGGATGCCGCTTTCGGTAAAGAAACAACCATTGAAATTCCGCGTGAGGAAACATGTGAGACATGTAAAGGCTCAGGGGCGAAACCTGGGACAAATCCGGAAACGTGCTCGCACTGCGGAGGCTCCGGCCAGTTAAACGTGGAGCAAAATACGCCGTTTGGAAAAGTCGTGAACAGACGGGTCTGCCACCACTGTGAAGGTACGGGTAAAATCATTAAAGACAAATGTGCAGATTGCGGCGGCAAAGGTAAAATCAAAAAACGCAAAAAAATTAGTGTGACAATCCCAGCCGGTGTGGATGACGGGCAGCAGCTTCGTCTCGCTGGACAGGGTGAACCTGGAGTAAATGGCGGTCCTGCCGGGGATTTATTTGTCGTGTTCCACGTGCGCCCTCATGAGTTCTTCGAGCGTGATGGCGATGATATTTACTGTGAAATGCCGTTAACGTTTGCTCAGGCTGCTCTTGGTGATGAAGTAGAAGTTCCGACGCTGCATGGAAAAGTGAAATTGAAAATTCCAGCCGGTACACAAACAGGAACGAAATTCAGATTAAGAGGCAAAGGCGTTCAAAATGTCAGAGGCTACGGACAGGGTGACCAGCATATTGTCGTTCGTGTCGTAACGCCGACAAACCTGACAGATAAACAAAAAGACATTATACGTGAATTCGCCGAAGTCAGCGGAAACCTGCCTGATGAACAGGAAATGAGTTTCTTCGACAAGGTAAAACGCGCGTTTAAAGGCGATTAATTATTGGATGAGGAGTTGGTAGTTTTGAAATGGTCCGAATTAAGCATTCACACAACACATGAAGCGGTCGAACCTATCTCAAATATATTGCATGAAGCTGGTGCAAGTGGGGTTGTGATAGAGGACCCGCTTGATTTAATTAAAGAACGTGAGAATGTGTACGGGGAAATCTACCAGCTCGACCCCAATGATTATCCAGACGAGGGTGTCATTGTTAAAGCATACCTGCCGGTTAACAGCTTTCTAGGTGAAACGGTGGAAGGCATTAAAGAAACGATTAATAATTTGCTTCTTTACGATATTGATTTGGGGAGAAATCACATCACGATTTCTGAAGTGAACGAAGAAGAGTGGGCGACTGCCTGGAAAAAGTATTATCATCCTGTGAAAATTTCTGAAAAATTTACGATTGTGCCAACCTGGGAGGAATATAATCCGGTTCATACTGATGAACTGATTATTGAAATGGACCCGGGAATGGCCTTTGGCACAGGAACACATCCGACAACTGTACTCTGCATTCAGGCGCTTGAACGCATTGTGCAAAAGGGTGATAAGGTGATTGATGTCGGCACAGGTTCTGGTATTTTAAGTATTGCGGCTGCGATGCTTGAGGCTGAATCAGTTCATGCCTACGATCTTGATCCCGTAGCTGTAGAAAGTGCACGTCTCAATCTCAAGCTGAACAAGGTGAGCGAAATTGCGCAAGTGAAGCAAAACAACTTGTTAGACGGGATTGAAGGAGAACATGATGTCATTGTTGCTAACATTTTGGCTGAAGTCATTCTTCGCTTTACATCACAAGCGTACAGCCTGTTAAAAGAAGGCGGCCATTTTATTACATCAGGGATCATCGGCCATAAAAAACAAGAAGTAAAAGAAGCACTGGAACAAGCTGGCTTCACTATTGTAGAAATCCTGTCAATGGAAGATTGGGTCAGCATAATTGCGAAAAAATAATAGTTAGTAGGTGTCACAGCGTATGCAACGATATTTTATCGAGCTCACGAAGCAGCAAATGGAGGAAACGCCGGCTTTTTCGGTTACAGGCGAAGATGTTCATCATATTGTGAACGTGATGAGGATGAATGAGGGAGACCAGATTGTCTGCTGCTCTCAGGACGGCTTCGAGGCAAAATGTGAACTTCAATCTGTTTCCAAAGATAATGTATCATGCCTTGTGGTAGAATGGACGAATGAAAACAGAGAGCTTCCGATAAAGGTCTATATAGCGAGCGGTCTCCCGAAAGGAGATAAGCTTGAATGGATTATCCAAAAAGGGACTGAGCTTGGAGCTCATGCCTTTATTCCTTTCCAAGCCGCGCGTTCTGTTGTTAAGCTGGATGACAAGAAGGCTAAGAAAAAGCAGGAAAGATGGACGAAAATTGCGAAGGAAGCGGCTGAACAATCGTACCGTAACGAAGTGCCTCAAGTAATGGGTGTCCATTCTTTTCAGCAGCTTCTTCAAAGGGTGCAGAATTTCGATAAATGTGTCGTTGCATACGAGGAGTCATCGAAGCAAGGTGAAATGAGCGCATTTGGCTCAGCAGTTAGCAGCCTTCCGAAAGGATCATCTCTTTTGATCATATTTGGTCCCGAAGGCGGGTTAACAGAAGCAGAGGTTGAACAGGTCACAGAGAAAGACGGTGTGCCGTGCGGCCTTGGACCGAGAATTTTAAGGACAGAAACCGCTCCGCTATACGCGTTGAGTGCGATTTCTTATCAAACAGAGTTATTAAGAGGTGATCAGTAATGGCAACTGTTGCTTTCCATACGCTTGGCTGTAAAGTCAACCATTATGAAACAGAAGCAATCTGGCAGCTTTTCAAAGAAGCCGGCTATGAAAGAAGAGACTTTGAACAAACAGCTGATGTATATGTTATTAATACATGTACGGTAACAAATACGGGAGATAAAAAAAGCCGCCAAGTGATCAGACGTGCCATTCGTCAAAATCCTGACGGTGTCATCTGTGTCACAGGCTGCTATGCGCAAACCTCTCCTGCTGAGATTATGGCAATCCCTGGCGTTGATATTGTAGTCGGAACACAGGACCGGGAAAAAATGCTCGGCTACATCGATCAATACCGTGAAGAACGCCAGCCGATTAACGGTGTCGGCAATATCATGAAAGCAAGAGTTTATGAGGAACTTGACGTGCCTGCTTTCACGGACCGGACAAGAGCGTCATTGAAAATACAGGAGGGCTGCAATAATTTCTGCACATTCTGTATCATTCCGTGGGCACGCGGCCTGCTTCGCTCCCGCGATCCTGAAGAAGTCATTAAACAAGCGCAGCAGCTTGTCGATGCAGGATATAAAGAAATTGTTCTTACAGGCATTCATACAGGCGGCTACGGCGAAGATATGAAAGATTACAACTTCGCTAAGCTTTTGAGCGAATTAGACACTCGGGTTGAAGGCGTGAAGCGAATCAGAATTTCTTCAATTGAAGCCAGCCAAATCACAGACGAAGTGATCGAGGTCTTAGACCGCTCAGATAAGATTGTTAATCATTTGCATATTCCTATTCAATCTGCGTCAAATACAGTGCTTAAACGGATGAGACGTAAATATACGATGGAGTTTTTTGCAGACCGTTTAAACAAACTGAAAAAAGCACTGCCGGGCCTAGCGGTTACATCTGATGTCATTGTAGGATTTCCCGGTGAAACAGAAGAAGAATTTATGGAAACCTATCACTTTATTAAAGAACATCAATTCTCAGAACTGCATGTTTTCCCTTACAGCAAACGTACAGGAACGCCAGCTGCGCGAATGGAAGACCAAGTGGATGAAACCGTGAAAAATGAACGTGTACACCGCTTGATTGCTCTTTCTGACCAGCTTGCGAAAGAATATGCTTCACAATACGAAAATGAAGTGCTTGAGATTATTCCAGAGGAAGCGTATAAGGAAACAGAAGAAGAGAATATGTTTGTCGGTTACACAGACAACTATATGAAGGTTGTTTTCAAAGGTACGGAAGATATGATCGGCAAAATCGTGAAAGTCAAAATCCTAAAAGCAGGCTATCCTTACAACGAAGGACAATTTGTCCGTGTGGTTGAGGATGAAATAACTGAACATATGCGTTTGTCTTCTTAATAAAAAACCGGTGCATCCCCATGTACCGGTTTTTTATTTTGCTGGAATAAGAAAATGAATCAAACGGTAAAACAAGTTTGTAAGCGGAAGAAATAAGAAAGCTGTCACCACATTAAAAAAGAGGCTGAAATGTGCAATTTTTTGTGCGGGATCAGATGATAACTGTTCTACAAAGCCGGTTGCAGCCGCCAGAAAAGGAAATACAAGAGCCACGCCCAGCACATTAAACACTACATGGGCATACGCTGTCTGTTTCGCCGCATACCCGCCGGATACAGCAGCCATGACAGCTGTAATGCATGTCCCGATATTGGAACCGAGCACGACGCTCATTGCCTGTGTCAGTCCGATAATTCCTTCATTCATAAAGCTCATCAAAATACCGATACAGACAGAGCTTGAGTGAATAATGGCAGTTAACACCATACCGATGAGCAAAGCGGACCAGTTTGAATCGTTCACATGGTGCAGAACCTCCGCTCCCGTTTTCAGCTTTGTAAGCGGTCCTGCAAGATGACTGAACCCGCTGATGCAAAAAAAGATGATGCCGAGACCGAGGAAGCTTGTGCCCAGCTGTTTCAAAGGATACTTGCCAGTCAGAAAAAACAATAAACCGCCTATTAGAAGAACCCAAATCAAAACATCCATTTTGATCGCGATAAATTCAGTTGTAAAGGTAGACCCGACATTTGTTCCCAGAATCATTGGGATCGTCCGCTTAAAAGACAGAACGCCTGCACTGACAAAGCCGATGACAATAACCATAAATGCTGAACTGCTTTGAAGAATGCCTGTAAATAAAATGCTGATCAGAAACGCTTTTATCGGATGGTCCGTAAATAAAAGCAAATGTTCTTCGATTTTTGAGTACGCCATTGAAACTAAGCCTTTCCGAAGCATATTCATGCCTGCTAGAAAGAATAGTATAAGAGCAGTGAAGCTAATTAGAATTAACATCTTTTTTTACCAACCCCTTTCTACCAGTATATAGACAGGCAGCCGCACTCATGACGGAAAAGTGAACTCACTTAGTTGACCTGAATGGTGGCTTATATTATAATGTCAAAGTACATGTTTATATGTGTAACTTAAAGGTAGTCGATTGGTGTATTCGGAGGGAGGGAAAGAGAATGTCAAAAACGGTCGTTAGAAAAAACGAATCGCTTGAAGATGCTCTTCGTCGCTTCAAACGCAGTGTATCAAAGACAGGTACTTTGCAAGAAGCAAGAAAGCGCGAATTTTATGAAAAACCTAGCGTAAAGCGCAAGAAAAAATCTGAAGCTGCTAGAAAACGCAAATTCTAAAAGAGGGTGGATTTATGAGTCTTCTTGAGCGTCTTAACCAGGATATGAAGCTATATATGAAAAACCGTGAGAAAGACAAACTGACTGTCGTTCGAATGGTTAAGGCTTCACTTCAAAATGAAGCAATTAAGCTTAAGAAAGACAGTTTGACCGAGGATGAGGAACTCACTGTCCTTTCTCGTGAACTTAAGCAACGTAAAGACTCCCTCCAGGAATTTTCAAACGCTAATCGTTTAGATTTAGTAGATAAAGTTCAAAAAGAGCTGGACATTTTAGAAGTTTATTTACCTGAGCAGCTGTCAGAAGAAGAGCTGCGTACAATCGTAAATGAAACCATTGCTGAAGTCGGTGCAAGCTCAAAAGCGGACATGGGCAAAGTAATGGGGGCAATTATGCCTAAAGTAAAAGGTAAAGCTGACGGAAGTTTAATAAATAAGCTTGTGAGCAGTCAACTGTCTTAAATGGCAAAGAAAAGGACATCTTTCTAAGAGAGATGTCTTTTTTTATACATAAAAAAATGAAACCTTCGATACATTTGTTACGTATAGAGAGAAGGCACTTATTATAAAAGGAAGGAGGGATACATCGCCCTTGCTTCAGAACAAAGGATTCCGTGCTGTTCTTTTGAGTATATTTTTACTTTCTTTATTAGGCGTACAGCTGCACGCCAAAGCAGAAAAACAAATAGTTTATGTAATTCCAGTAGAAAAAAATGTCGAACAGAGCCTCGCTTCGTTTTTGTCTCGTTCGTTACAAGATGCAAAAGAAGCACATGCAGATCATATTATTCTTGACATCAATACGCCCGGAGGATTAGTCAAATCAGCTATTGATATAGCGGACCTGATAACCGAAAGCGAAATTCCTGTAACTGCATATGTTAACAAACGTGCATTGTCTGCCGGTGCATATATTGCGTTGCAAGCCGATCATATTTATATGGCGCCTGGCGGAAAAATGGGGGCGGCGGCAATTATTGATGCCAAAGGCAATGCAGCTGACCAAAAAGCTGAATCACTTTGGCTGGCAGAACTGGAAGATGCTGCAGTGAAAAATCACCGCGATCCAAAGTATGCGCTCGCAATGGCTGACCCGGATATAGATGCCAAGGAAGTCGGCGCCCCGCGGGGGGATCTGCTGACACTTAACGCCGATAAGGCGATTGATGTAGGCTATTCAGAAGGCACGGCTGACAATTTATCCGCGCTCGTAAAAAAGCTTGGGTTTGAAAAAGCAAACATCAGTCATGCGAAGGAAAGCTTTGCAGAAAAGACGGTAAGGTGGCTGACGAATCCATTCATTGTTACTGTTCTGCTGACAATCGCTTTTTTAGGTTTGACGGTTGAGCTTTTTTCTCCGGGCATCGGCATTCCTGGAACGCTTGGATTCATCGCGTTATTGTTGTTCTTTTATGGACATCTCGCAGCCGGTCTTGCTGGATACGAGACGGTCCTCCTCTTTATAGCAGGGGTGCTTCTCATTCTGATTGAGATTTTCCTTCCCGGAGGCATCATTGGTTTACTGGGCTTAGGAGCGATTGTTGCGAGCCTGTTTTTAGCCGCGGGGAGTTTTACTGTCATGGCGGTTTCTCTCTTGATCGCCATAGCTGTTTCTATTACAGCTTTTATCTTACTGACAAGGGTGTTGGGAAAGCGTATGAAATTTTTTAAGAAATTTGTATTAAATGATTCTACAAATACAGAGAGCGGCTATGTGTCAAATCAAACACGCACAGATTTAATAGGAAAAGTAGGTATAACCTTTACACCGCTTCGTCCTGCTGGTACTGTTATTATTGATGATGAACGCCTTGATGTTGTTTCAGAAGGATCGTTTACAGAAAAAGATAAGGAAGTAAAAGTGGTGAAAGTGGAAGGCTCACGTATTGTTGTGAGAGAAATTTAAACAGAAACGAGGAGAATAAATATGGATCCATCAACACTCATGATACTGGCTATTATCGTAGTAGGGATCATTGTTTTAGCTGTATTTTTTACATTTGTGCCTGTGATGCTTTGGATTTCAGCTTTAGCAGCCGGAGTAAAAATCAGTATTTTCACGCTAGTCGGAATGAGGCTTCGCCGCGTCATACCAAACAGAGTGGTAAACCCGCTGATTAAAGCGCATAAAGCTGGGCTTGATGCTACGACTAATCAGCTTGAAAGCCATTATCTCGCTGGAGGAAACGTTGACAGAGTTGTCAACGCGCTTATCGCCGCCCAGCGAGCGAACATCGAACTGACATTCGAACGCTGTGCTGCTATTGATCTTGCCGGCCGGGACGTATTGGAAGCTGTTCAAATGAGCGTTAATCCTAAGGTGATTGAAACGCCGTTTATTGCCGGTGTTGCTATGGACGGGATTGAAGTAAAGGCAAAAGCGAGAATTACAGTACGCGCGAATATCGAACGGCTCGTCGGGGGAGCTGGGGAAGAAACCATCGTAGCCCGTGTTGGCGAAGGGATCGTTTCAACAATCGGTTCATCAGAAAATCACAAAAAAGTGCTTGAAAACCCTGACATGATTTCTCAGACGGTACTTGGAAAAGGGTTGGACTCGGGAACTGCGTTTGAAATTCTCTCGATTGATATTGCTGATGTTGACATCGGTAAAAATATCGGCGCGATTTTACAAACTGATCAGGCCGAAGCAGATAAAAACATTGCGCAGGCAAAAGCGGAAGAACGCCGCGCGATGGCAGTTGCTCAAGAACAGGAAATGCGCGCCCGCGTGGAGGAAATGCGCGCGAAAGTGGTAGAAGCCGAAGCAGAAGTGCCGCTTGCGATGGCAGAAGCTTTGCGTGAAGGAAATATCGGTGTCATGGACTACATGAATATCAAAAACATCGATGCTGACACAGACATGCGTGATTCATTCGGCAAGCTGACGACAGATTCGTCTGATGAAGACCGCAAATCATAATCTCTCTAAGAAGGGAGAACGCTGATGAAAGATATACTGACCAATCCGCTCATTATCGCAGCGGTTATCGGACTCATTTCTATGATTTTCGGTAAAAAGAACAAAGAGGACAAGGAAAACAGCCCAAATAGAAACAAACCTCAGCAGGTACAAACTGCTTCTTCTCAGAAGAAGCAATCACAAGAAGACGTTCCCGTGCCTCCCTCTAACCCTATGGAGCAGGAAAGACGGGATGCCGAGGAAAGACGCAGGGAAACAGAAAGAAACCTGAAAGGGCTGGAACAAAACCTTACTGCAGTTAAACAAAAAGCAGTATACACAAAACAAAAAATGCTTCAGGTCAATAAAGACACTGTAGTACAGGGAATCGTCTTAGGAGAGGTATTCGGACCTCCGAGGGCGAAAAAGCCTCACCATACGATGCGCTCGGCTCGTAAAAATTAAAGTGTTAGAACCCCCTTTCAAATCATACATATGAGATGAAAGGGGGTTCTTTTTGTATGGGGCAGAGAAAGAATCGTTTGAAAGCTTGGCTGACAAGAGCATTGGAAATTCCCCCGGACGTTATGATGGATCTGCCGCGGATTACAATGGTTGGCAGACTTCATATCTACATAGAGAACCATAGAGGTCTTTTGCTTTTCAGTGAAAATGAAGTGAGACTGATGCTGAAGCAGGGCCAATGCATCATATCAGGAAAAAATTTCGTCATCAAAGCGATCCTGCCGGAAGAAATTCTTTTAGAGGGTACAATTGATGTCGTTCGATATGTTGAGTCATAAAGTCGAGGGGGGAATATCGTGAAAAATAAATGGCTGTCTTTTTTTTCGGGTAAGGTCCAGCTTGAATTGACGGGAAAAGGAATTGAACGGCTTCTTAATGAATGCATAAGACAGGAGATTCCGGTCTTTCATGTCAAAAAAAAGAAAGAAGCCGTATCGTTATATATACAGCTTCGGGATGTCCATGCCTTTCGCCGGGTGAGAAGAAAATTCACATGTAAAGCCCGGTTTATCAATCGGAAGGGACTTCCTTTCCTGTTGCTGAAATCAAAGCTGAATGTAGGGTTTACGATCGGTTTTGCGATGTTTTTCATCCTTTTGTTTTTGCTTTCCAATATGGTGTGGAAAATTGATGTGACAGGTGCTGAGCCTGAAACAGAACACCAGATGAGGCAGCATCTCAATGAAATCGGAGTCAAAAAGGGGCGCCTGCAGTTTTTCATGATGTCACCTGAAAAAATACAAAAGTCGTTAACCAATGGGATAGACAATATCACTTGGGTCGGAGTTGATTTGAAGGGGACGACCATCCATATGAAAGTCGTGGAGAAAAATGAACCCGAAAAAGAAAAGTATGTCAGCCCGCGCGATATTGTCGCCAAAAAGAAAGCGACCATTACAAGAATGTATGTGCAAAAAGGACAGCCAATGGCCGCCATCCATGATCATGTGGAAAAGGGCCAGCTTCTTGTCTCAGGACTGATAGGCAGTGAAGAGAATCAGCAGGAAGTCGCCTCAAAGGCAAAAATTTACGGAGAAACTTGGTACAGATCCGAGGTAACAGTCCCGCTCGAAACATTATTTAACGTCTATACGGGCAAAGTAAGGACAAAGCACAAGCTTTCTTTTGGTTCTTTGGCAATCCCGATATGGGGCATGACGTTAAAAAAAGAGGAATTGAAACATCCGAAAACAGAGCTAGAAAAACATTCGCTGAATTTTCTCGGATTTACGCTCCCTGTATCCTATCTCAAAGAGCAAACGAGAGAAAGTGAAGAGGCTTTGCGAAAATATACGAAAGACGAAGCGGTTCAAGAAGGCATTAAATTGGGTAAACAGGATGTAGAGGATAAAATCGGCGAAAACGGCGAGGTGAAGAATGAAAAAGTTTTGCACCAGACTGTCGAGAATGGTAAAGTAAAGTTGATTATTCTCTACCAAGTTATAGAAGATATTGTTCAAACCACACCTATTGTCAGGGAGACTGAAGAATGACAGAACATTTACTTGCGATGAATCAAAAACTGAAAAGCCCGGACGAGGCGCTTTCCCTGTTCGGGAACCAAGATTCTTTTTTGAAATTGATGGAGAAAGATCTGAATGTAAATATCATTACGCGCGGTGAAACCATTTATGTTTCCGGCGATGAAGAATCGTATCAGATTGCAGACAAGCTGCTGGGATCGCTCCTCGCTTTAATTCGCAAGGGGATAGAGATTTCTGAACGTGATGTAATTTACGCCGTCAAAATGGCAAAGAAGGATGAACTTGAATACTTTGAAAGCATGTATGAAGAAGAAATTACAAAAACCGCAAAAGGCAAACCAATCCGTGTAAAAACGATGGGGCAGCGGGAATACGTGGCTGCTATGAAGCAAAATGACCTTGTATTCGGCATTGGCCCGGCGGGAACCGGAAAAACATATCTGGCTGTCGTAAAAGCAGTCCATGCTTTAAAAAACGGCCATATCAAAAAAATCATCTTAACAAGACCTGCTGTGGAAGCCGGTGAAAGCCTTGGTTTTCTCCCGGGTGACCTCAAAGAAAAAGTAGATCCTTATTTGCGCCCGCTGTACGACGCTCTTCATGATGTACTTGGAGCAGACCATACAGAACGCCTGATGGAAAGGGGCACCATTGAAATTGCCCCGCTTGCATATATGAGGGGACGGACGCTTGATGATGCGTATGTTATACTTGATGAAGCACAGAATACCACACCTGCTCAGATGAAAATGTTTTTGACGAGACTGGGTTTTGGCTCTAAAATGATCATTACAGGTGACATTAGTCAAATTGATCTGCCGAAAGGCGTCAAATCGGGGCTTGCAGTAGCGAAGGAGATGCTAAAAGGGATAAACGGCATTTCTATGATTGAGCTAGACCAGACAGACGTGGTCAGACATCCGCTCGTTGCGAAAATTATTGAAGCATACGATAAGCAAAATTAATGCTGAATGACCCGATCGCGCGTTATCGGGTCATTTTTATGATTGCTTAGTGGGCTTGATGTTTCAAGAGGAGGTTCTTGTGTTGAAAAAGAAGGGGAAGACCAAAAGTAGCTCGAAAAAATGGGACAGCTTTAAAAATGCCCGCTCTATGCATGTACTATTGTATCTTCTGCTGGCTGCTATTATGTTTGCTTTACTCTTTGTACATGTTAAGCCGGAAACACTTGATTTAGACCTGTTTTCTGTCAGCGACAAGACCATTTACGCTCCGGCAACCGTGGAAGATCAAAAAGCCACAGAGGAAAAAAAGCAAGCCGCTGAGGATGCGGTTGAAGATCAATACACGCTGAAAAAAGAATATGCAGACAATCGGATTGACCTTGTGTCGTCTATATTCGACAGTATCAGCGAAGTGAAAAAATCATCGGAAGAGGACAGCAAATCACCATCGGAAAAATCAATGGTTAAGTCTGTAAAGAACAAATTAACGTCCGATGTGAATGATTCCATATCAGAGAATTCCATCAAGACATTGCTGAAAGCAGACAAGGAAGAGTTTTCTTTTGTCAGAGATACGGTCATTACGGCAGTAAATATGGTCATGAGCAGTGAAATCTCATCTGATAAACTAACTGATGCGAAGGATAAAGTAGAAAAAGAGCTAAAGGGCAATTCTATCCCCTCAAAATATTTGGGCGCTGCGACGGAAATCGGGCGTTTTGCTATTATTCCGAATTATGTCTTCGATCCGAAAGCGACAGAAGCAAAACGGCAGGAAGCGTCAGATAATGTCCAGCAGGTTCAGATCAAACAGGGGCAGGTGCTTGTGGAGGAAAATGACCTCATTGATCGGGAAGTGTACAGAAAGCTTGAGCTGACTGGGTTATTAAATAACTCAAATCTCTTTAAACCGATCAGCGGCCTATTGATTATGATCGGACTTTTCATTGCAACCCTTGTGTATTATTTTGAAAAGCAGAAGCAAGACTTGAAGTATAAAAATCAATCCATCCTGCTGTTCTCCATTATCATAACGCTTTTGCTTGTTATTATGGAGGTTGTCAGTTTATTTCAGAAGATGGAGTATCATAATATCGGCTATCTTGTTCCCATTGCGGCGGGCGCGATCTTAATCAAACTGCTTATGAATGAACGCATCGCTATTTTGGGAAGTATCATTCTTGCGATTTCCGGAAGTATGATGTTTAATCAGGGTGTAACAGGTACATTTAACTACGTCATAGGAATTTACTATTTAATCAGCGGGATTTCAGGCATTTTATTTTTAGGAAAACAAAATGCCAGATCAAAGATTTTGCAGACCGGACTTTTCGTAGCGTTTATTAATATGGTTGTCGTTCTTTCCTTGTTATTAATCCAAAACACTGCGCTGTCGGGCCTTGAAATCGGCACGTTAATGCTCATGGGTGTTGTATCGGGATTTGCGACGTCTGTATTGATTATCGGTCTGATGCCATTTTTTGAGACAGGCTTTGGCATTTTATCCACTGTGAGGCTGATTGAACTGTCTAATCCTAATCATCCGCTGCTGCGCAAAATATTAACAGAAACGCCAGGTACATATCATCACAGTGTAATGGTCGCCAATTTGTCAGAGGCTGCTTGTGAAGCGGTTGGGGCTAATGGTTTGCTTGCAAGAGTCGGCGCGTATTATCATGATCTCGGTAAAACAAAGCGTCCTCAATATTTTATTGAAAACCAAATGAATATAGACAATCCGCATGACAAGCTGTCACCTCAGCTGAGTAAAAATATTATCATTTCGCATACCACTGACGGCGCGAACATGCTGAGAAGCTATAAATTTCCGAGAGAGCTTGTAGACATTGCTGAACAGCATCACGGAACATCGCTTCTAAAGTTCTTTTATTATAAAGCGAAAGAAAAAGGAGACCAGATTACAGAAGAGGAGTTCCGTTACCCGGGACCGAAGCCGCAGTCAAAGGAAGCCGCGATTATATCAGTGGCTGACAGTGTTGAAGCGGCTGTCAGATCCATGCACAACCCAAACCCTGAACGGATTGAAAAGCTTGTCCGGGGTATTATATCCGATAAACTGCAGGACGGACAGTTCAGTGAATGCGATTTGACATTTAAAGAACTGGATACTATTGCAAAAACGCTATGTGCAACATTAAAAGGAATTTTCCACTCCCGGATTGAATATCCGGAGGCTACTAAGAAGGTGAAATAGATGAGTTTACTGATTGATATCGTTGATGAAACGGGGAGTGTCTCTGAAGAGATGCTCAAAGAAGTAGAAAATCTGCTTCAATTTGCCGCTGATCGTGAAGGCATTCAGGATGAGGCTGAAGTGTCTGTCACGATCGTTTCTAATGAAGATATTCAGCAGATCAATAAAGAATACCGCGGAAAGGATACACCGACAGATGTCATCTCATTTGCTCTTGAAGAAGAGGGAGAAGGCGAAGTTGAAATTGTCGGAGCAGACATGCCGCCGGTTTTAGGTGATATTATCATCAGTGCGGATCGCACAAGAGAGCAAGCAGAGGAGTATAACCATTCTTTTAAAAGAGAGCTTGGATTTCTGGCTGTGCACGGATTTCTGCATCTTTTAGGATATGACCATATGACGAAAGAGGAGGAAAAGGAGATGTTTACTAAGCAAAAGGATTTGCTGGACGCCTATGGACTCAAGAGATCATAGAAATGAGCTGATGCGATTCTTCAAAAGCTTTGTGCATGCAGGCCGAGGCATCTGGGAAACAGCGCGGACGGAGCGGAATTTTCAATTTCATGCCGCAGCAGCCTGCGCTGTTCTCATTTGCGGCTTCCTCGTGGAGCTCAGCTCAATGGAATGGGTGGTTATTTTCCTTTTGATCGGAGGAATGTTTTCCCTGGAGCTTTTAAATACAGCCATTGAACATACGGTTGATTTAGTAACAGATAAACATCACCCTCTTGCAAAAGCGGCTAAGGACGCTGCCGCCGGGGCAGTTTGCGTTTTTGCCGTTATTTCGTGTATCATTGGTTTACTTATTTTTTTGCCAAAGTTATAATAGTTGAAAATTCTTACATTTATTTTACATTTTTAGAAATGGGCGTGAAAAAAAACGCGCGATTATGTAAAATATAAAGTGATAGCGGTACCATATAGGTAAGAGAGGAACATGTACACATGAACAGACAAGAATTAATAGCTGAAGCTTTAAAAGCGCGTGATAAGGCATATGCGCCGTATTCCAAGTTTCAAGTAGGAGCCGCTCTTCTTACCAAGGATGGAAAAGTGTACAAAGGCTGCAACATCGAGAACGCGGCATACAGCATGTGCAATTGCGCTGAGCGTACCGCTTTATTTAAAGCTGTTTCTGAAGGGGATACAGAGTTTCAGATGCTGGCTGTTGCGGCTGACACCCCTGGCCCGGTATCTCCGTGCGGAGCCTGCCGCCAGGTGATTTCTGAGCTTTGCGCAAAGGACGTTATGGTCGTGCTGACTAATTTACAAGGACAAATAAAAGAAATGACAGTGGAAGAATTATTGCCAGGCGCATTTTCATCGGAGGATTTACATGACGAACGAAAGCTTTAAATCAGGGTTTGTATCCATTATCGGAAGACCAAATGTGGGGAAATCTACATTTTTGAACAGAGTTATTGGGCAAAAAATCGCGATTATGAGCGATAAGCCCCAAACGACGAGAAACAAGGTGCAAGGAGTTTTGACGACAAGCACATCACAAACGATTTTTATTGACACACCAGGAATTCATAAACCTAAGCATAAGCTTGGAGACTTTATGATGAAAGTGGCGCAAAATACATTAAAAGAAGTCGATTTGGTCTTGTTTATGATCAATGCCGAGGAAGGATACGGGAAGGGCGATGAATTCATCATTGAAAAACTGCAGCAGATGTCAACGCCAGTGTTTTTAATCGTAAACAAAATTGACAAAATTCATCCTGATCAATTGTTTCTCCTAATTGACGAGTACCGAAAACGTTATCCTTTTAAGGAAATTGTTCCGATTTCAGCTTTAGAAGGAAATAATATCGAAACACTGCTCACTCAGATTGAAGCATATTTGCCGGAAGGACCGCAATTTTATCCGAGTGACCAGGTGACCGACCACCCAGAGCGCTTTATTATTTCTGAATTAATCAGAGAAAAGGTGCTGCATCTGACGAGAGAAGAGATTCCGCACAGTATTGCTGTGGCCATCGAATCCATCAAAGGGCAGGACAACGGTTCCATACATGTGGCTGCTACAATTGTGGTTGAGCGGGATTCGCAAAAAGGCATTGTAATCGGGAAAAAGGGAAGCCTCCTAAAAGAGGTTGGAAAAAGAGCGAGAGCAGATATTGAAGCGCTGTTAGGCTCTCGTGTCTACCTTGAATTGTGGGTGAAAGTACAGAAAGATTGGCGTAATAAAATGTCTCAGCTACGCGATTTTGGTTTTAATGAGGACGAATATTAATCCGCTTGCTGTGTCATTATCTCACAGGAAAAGGGATGCATTAGTAAATTTTGTTTAACATGAAATGGGGGACATCTGGTCAAGATAAAGGTAAGAATTTGGACTTTAGGTAAGCTAGTTTAACAACTGAAAGGTGGGTTTCTTGTGTTGAATTTTACCTGGAACGTATTTTCGCAAACAGGAAATGTTGATACGTATCTTCTTTTTAAAGAGCTGGAAAAAGAGAACATAGAAAGACCCGAAGAATTAAAAGATGAGCTAGCCCGATTTGACTATCCAATTTTTTAAACCTCTTGGCCGCTCCTGCTTTAGGAAGGTGCGGAAATGCTGACAAAATGTGAAGGAATCGTTCTTCGCACAAATGATTACGGAGAGACGAATAAAATCGTTACATTGCTGACAAGAGAGCACGGAAAAATAGGTGTTATGGCAAGAGGCGCTAAAAAACCGAACAGCCGTTTATCAGCAGTTAGCCAGCCCTTTTTGTATGGTTCATTCTTAATGCAAAAAACAACGGGCCTCGGAACGCTTCAGCAGGGTGAAATGATCCTCAGCATGAGAGGCATCAGGGAAGATTTGTTTTTAACAGCATATGCTGCGTATATTGCTGAGCTTGTCGACAAAGGCACAGAAGAAAAGAAGCCAAATCCTTATTTGTTTGAATTTATTCTAGAATCATTTAAACAGCTGGATGATGGAACAGATCCGGATGTCATCGCCTTCATTGTTCAAATGAAGATGTTTAATGTCATGGGACTGTATCCTGAGCTGAATCATTGTGTGCATTGTAAAAGCCAGGATGGGATGTTTCACTTCTCTGTCCGTGATAACGGTTTTATTTGCCATCGCTGTTTTGATAAAGATCCTTACAGAATTCCGATTAAACCGCAAACGGCAAGGCTGCTGAGACTGTTTTATTACTTTGATCTGTCAAGGCTGGGCAATGTGTCTTTAAAGCAAGAAACAAAAGCTGAATTAAAGCAAGTGATCGATTTATATTATGAAGAATATTCAGGATTATATTTAAAATCAAAGCGATTTTTAGATCAAATGGAAAGCATGAAGCATCTTTTAGGTGAAAACAAAAGTTGACATCTGGTCCATCTTTTTATATGATCATTTATTATACAATATGTTGCAGTGAGAGAAAGAAGTACTTGCGTTACCCTCATGAAAGCGACCTTAGGGCGGTGTAAGCTAAGGATGAGCACGCAACGAAAGGCATTCTTGAGCAATTTTGAAAAAAGAGGCTGGGATTTCGTTCTCAGCAACTAGGGTGGAACCGCGGGAGAACTCTCGTCCCTATGTTTGCGGCTGGCAAGCATAGAGACGGGAGTTTTTTGGTTGCTGCCGCAGTCATCTTATGAAGGAAAAGTGGAGGTGCTTGAAATGAATATTCAAGACATGATTCTAACATTGCAAAAGCATTGGTCTAATCAAGGCTGTGTGCTTATGCAGGCTTACGATGTAGAAAAAGGGGCCGGCACGATGAGCCCATATACGTTTTTGCGCAGTATCGGCCCTGAGCCGTGGAAAGTGGCTTATGTAGAGCCTTCCAGACGCCCTGCAGACGGCCGCTATGGGGAGAACCCGAACAGACTGTATCAGCATCATCAGTTTCAGGTCATTATTAAACCATCTCCTGATAACATTCAAGAACTGTATTTAGATTCCTTGCGCGCTCTTGGAATTGATCCTCTTGAGCACGATATTCGTTTTGTTGAAGACAATTGGGAAAATCCATCTTTAGGCTGCGCGGGTCTCGGCTGGGAAGTATGGCTTGACGGGATGGAAATCACACAATTCACGTATTTCCAACAGGTCGGAGGACTAGAGTGTAAACCGGTTTCTGTAGAGATTACATACGGAATTGAGCGCCTCGCGTCTTATATACAGGATAAAGAAAATGTTTTCGACTTAGAATGGACGCCAGGATTTACAGTAAAAGATTTATTCATGATGGCAGAATATGAGCATTCCGTTTATACGTTTGAAACGTCTAATGTCGATATGCTGTTCCAATTGTTCAGCACGTATGAAAAAGAAGCGATCAAGCAAATGGATAACGGACTTGTCCATCCTGCATATGATTATGTATTGAAATGCTCGCACACCTTTAACCTGCTTGATGCCAAAGGTGCGATTTCTGTTACCGAGCGAACAGGCTATATCGCAAGAGTGCGGAATTTAGCAAGAAAAGTAGCAAAAACGTATTATGAGGAACGAGAAAAACTAGGGTTCCCAATGCTTAAAGGGGAGGGCTCTTCTCATGAGTAAACAGGATTTACTTTTAGAGATCGGTTTAGAGGAAATGCCGGCGCGCTTTTTACATGATGGCATGGTTCAGCTTGGCGACAAGCTGACAGGCTGGCTTGAAGAAAAAAATATCACTCACGGTGAAGTGAAGCTTTTTAACACACCGAGACGTCTTGCAGTATTCGTCAAGGATGTAGCAGAAAAGCAGGATGATATAAAAGAAGAAGCGAAAGGGCCTGCGAAAAAAATTGCCCTTGATGCAGACGGTAACTGGACGAAAGCGGCAATCGGCTTTTCAAAAGGCCAGGGAGCAGATGTAAAAGACCTATATATCAAAGAAGTAAAAGGCACAGAGTATGTGTTTGTGCAAAAATTCCAAGCCGGCCAAGAAACGAAATCGCTTCTGCCGGAATTGAGCGGTTTAGTTACAAGCTTGCATTTCCCGAAAAACATGCGCTGGGGCAATGAAGATTTGCGTTATATCCGTCCAATCAAATGGATTGTCGCTTTATTCGGGCAGAATGTCATTCCATTTTCAATCACAAATGTTGAGTCTGGACGCTTAACACAGGGACATCGTTTCCTCGGACATGAAGTGTCAATTGAATCGCCTTCAGCCTATGAAGAGCAGTTGAAAGAACAGCACGTGATTGCTGATCCTAACGTCCGAAAACAAATGATTCAATCTCAGTTGGAAGCGATGGCTGCAGAGAACAATTGGAGCATTCCAGTTGACGAAGCCCTTCTTGATGAAGTAAACCATTTAGTAGAATACCCGACAGCTCTTTACGGTTCATTTGAATCTGAGTTTCTGTCAATTCCTGAGGAAGTGCTTGTCACGACAATGAAGGAGCACCAGCGCTACTTCCCTGTCAAAGGCAAGAACGGTGATTTGCTGCCTCACTTTATTACAGTCCGAAACGGGAACAGCCATGCGATTGAAAATGTTGCTCGAGGCAATGAAAAAGTGCTGCGCGCGCGTTTATCTGATGCTTCATTCTTCTACAAGGAAGATCAGAAGCTAAATATTGATGCAAACGTGAAGAAGCTGGAAAACATTGTTTTCCACGAAGAGCTTGGTTCGCTTGCTGATAAGGTTAGACGAGTTACTTCAATCGCGGAAAAGCTAGCTGTCCGTCTTCAAGCTGATGAAGACACATTACAACATGTAAAGCGGGCTGCTGAAATTTCTAAATTCGATCTAGTCACACATATGATATACGAATTCCCTGAGCTCCAAGGAATTATGGGTGAGAAATATGCGAGAATGCTCGGTGAAGCTGAAGCTGTAGCTGTGGCAGTGAATGAACACTATATGCCGAGATCAGCAGGAGGAGAAACGCCATCCACCTTTACCGGAGCTGTTGTAGCAATGGCTGATAAGCTTGACACAATCGTTTCGTTTTTCTCTATCGGTGTTATTCCGACCGGTTCTCAGGATCCTTACGGGCTGCGCCGACAAGCGAGCGGTATTGTTGCGATTCTCCTTGACCGCAACTGGGGGATTTCGTTTGAAGAGCTGCTTACTTTCGTCCAAACAGAAAAAGAAAATGACCTGCTGGATTTCTTTACTCAGCGCCTCAAATATGTGCTGAATGCTGAACAGATCAGACACGATGTCATCGATGCTGTGCTGGAAAGCTCTGAGCTTGAGCCGTATTCAGCGGTGCATAAAGCACAAGTGCTGGAGCAAAAGCTTGGTGCGCCGGGCTTTAAGGAAACAGCTGAGGCTTTAGGCCGAGTGATCTCTATCAGCAAAAAAGGGGTTCGCGGAGACATTCAGCCTGATCTGTTTGAAAATGAATACGAAGCAAAACTGTTTGATGCCTACCAAACAGTAAAGCAAAACCTGCGGGAAAACTTCAGCAAAAAAGATTACGAGGCGGCGCTTGCATCACTTGCAGCCTTAAAAGAACCGATTGAGGCTTACTTCGATCATACAATGGTTATAGCAGATAACGAGACATTAAAGGCAAACCGTTTAGCGCAAATGGTAAGCTTGGCGGATGAAATCAAGTCCTTTGCGAATATGAATGCCCTTATTGTAAAATAAAGAGAGAAAAGGCGGTTGCTGTGTGATCGGTAATCGTCTTTTCCCTATTTATAAGTTTTTTTTGTTTGATGACAAGATATTTACGATATAATATGGATTATTATTTCTTTACATAAGATATGAAGTGAAAAGGTGGTGAGTACGATCGAACTAAATAAACGGCAAGAACATATTTTGCAGATTGTAAAAGAAAACGGGCCGATTACAGGGGAGCATATTGCAGAAAAGCTGAACCTCACCAGGGCAACATTGCGACCGGATTTAGCCATACTCACCATGTCAGGATTCCTCGAGGCGCGCCCGAGAGTCGGTTATTTTTACACTGGGAAAACCGGTACCCAGCTTTTGGCGGATAAACTCAAAAAGCTGCAGGTGAAAGATTTCCAATCTATCCCCGTCGTAATTCACGAAAATGTTTCAGTGTACGATGCGATTTGCACCATGTTTTTAGAAGACGTGGGTACTCTTTTTGTGGTGGACGGCGATGCTGTTTTAGTCGGAGTGCTTTCGCGAAAAGATTTGCTGAGAGCCAGCATAGGCCAGCAGGAGCTTACATCTGTCCCTGTTCACATCATCATGACAAGGATGCCGAATATTACGGTGTGCAGGCGTGAGGATTATGTGATGGACATTGCAAAGCATTTGATAGAAAAACAAATTGATGCATTGCCTGTCATCAAAGATACAGATAAGGGCTTTGAAGTAATCGGCAGAGTGACAAAAACAAATATGACAAAAATACTTGTCAGCTTATCTGAAAATGAAATCCTATAAGACGGCAAACTAACGGGGGGATAATATGAATAATCGCATCATCTATGTTGTATCGGATTCCGTCGGTGAAACAGCTGAATTGGTCATAAAAGCAGCGCTAAGCCAATTTAACGGTTCGGCGGACGATACACATGTAAGAAGAATACCTTATGTTGAAGATATAGGCACAATCAATGAAGTGATTTCCCTTGCAAAGACAGACGGCGGCATTATTTGTTTTACACTCGTGGTGCCAGAGATCAGAGAATATTTGATTGCCGAAGCGGAAAAAGCAAATGTGTTATATTATGATATTATTGGCCCGTTAATTGATAAAATGGAAACAGCCTACGGTTTAACAGCGAAATACGAACCGGGGCGGGTGCGCCAGCTTGATGAAGATTATTTCAAAAAAGTAGAGGCCATCGAGTTTGCAGTGAAATACGATGATGGACGTGATCCAAGAGGGATTTTAAAAGCTGATATCGTGTTGATCGGTGTATCCAGAACGTCTAAAACACCGCTGTCCCAGTATCTCGCCCACAA
Organism: Bacillus sp. SKDU12; assembly: GCF_010093085.1. GTDB lineage: Bacteria > Bacillota > Bacilli > Bacillales > Bacillaceae > Bacillus > Bacillus mexicanus. The sequence continues at coordinate 202,204 of NZ_MSRC01000007.1, forward strand.
GCGCCTGAAGGTTGCAAATGTTCCGATTGTTCCCGAGGTTGATCCGCCGGAAGAACTCTTTCATGTTGACCCGAAAAAATGCATCGGCTTAAAGATCAGTCCGGACAAACTGAATCATATCAGAAAAGAACGATTAAAATCACTCGGGCTCAATGACAGAGCGATTTATGCAAATATCAACAGAATCAAAGAGGAACTGGAATACTTCGAAAAGATTGTGGATCGGATCGGGTGCCAGATAGTGGATGTTTCAAATAAAGCGGTTGAAGAAACAGCGAATATTATCCATCATCTCAAAACAAAAAATATGTAACTCAGGACGCTCTATCCTGGGTTTTTGGTTATGCCAAAAGGGAATAATGAAAAATAATAGCATCTTTAAGAAGTTTGTATTATAATAAAAAATTGTGATAAAATGATTAATTTTAGGTTTAAGGTTCGTGTGATACGAATAAACTATTATGGGTAAGATGTCAAGAATTTCTCCGGGAAATTTTTCGACAAACGTAAATACATCCGCAATGATAAAGGGTGTGTGAATTTGCTTGCTTTTATGCAGGAGTTTAATGGAGGGATGGAGAATTACTCTTCTTAATGAACAAGAAAAGACGATTTTTGTCGATGCAGATGCTTGTCCGGTAAAAGATGAAATTTTACAAACAGCATCCCATTATGAAGTTCAAGTTCTTTTTGTCGCTTCATTTGAACATTATCAGCTTTCCAGAAGCAATGAAGAAAAATGGAAGTACGTTGATCCTCATAAAGAAGCTGCTGATTTATATATCGCAAATCACGTAAAGCCGGGAGATATTGTTGTAACACAGGACATCGGTTTAGCATCCCTGCTGTTGAATAGAAATGTCTCCGTCATGTCGGAAAGAGGGCGTCTCTACAAAGAAGACACGATTGATTTTGCTCTTGAGAGCCGTCATCTTTCTGGTAAACAAAGGAAAAAAGGCATATACAGTAAAGGGCCTAAAAAATTGAATAATGAAGATCGAGAACGATTTATTACACTGCTGCAAAAAATCCTGTCGAATGATGAAGGGATTTTGCACTAATGCATCGAATAATGTACGACGGAGTGTTATAAGATGGGAAATCGGATACCAGATGAAATTGTGGATCAGGTGCAAAAGTCGGCAGATGTCGTTGAAGTCATAGGTGATTATGTTCAATTAAAGAAGCAAGGCCGAAACTATTTTGGACTCTGTCCTTTTCATGGAGAAAGCACACCTTCGTTTTCCGTATCGCCCGACAAACAGATTTTTCATTGCTTTGGCTGCGGAGCGGGCGGCAATGTTTTCTCTTTTTTAAGGCAGATGGAAGGCTATACATTTGCCGAGTCGGTTTCTCACCTTGCTGACAAATACCAAATTGATTTTCCAGATGACATAACAGTCCATTCCGGAACCCGGACAGAATCGTCTGGAGAACAAAAAATGGCTGAGGCTCATGAGCTCTTGAAGAAATTCTACCATCATTTGTTAATAAATACAAAAGAAGGTCAAGAGGCACTGGATTATCTTCTTTCCAGAGGCTTTACGAAAGAGCTGATTGATGAATTTCAGATTGGCTATGCGCTCGATTCTTGGGACTTCATCACAAAATTTCTCGTAAAAAGAGGCTTTAGTGAAGCGGAAATGGAAAAAGCGGGTCTCCTGATCAGACGCGAAGACGGCAGCGGATATTTTGACCGCTTCAGAAACCGCGTCATGTTTCCAATCCATGATCATCACGGTACGGTTGTTGCTTTTTCAGGCAGGGCGCTTGGCAGCCAGCAGCCTAAGTATATGAACAGTCCTGAAACGCCGCTCTTCCATAAAAGTAAGCTGCTTTACAATTTTTATAAAGCCCGCCTTCATATCAGAAAGCAGGAAAGAGCAGTCTTATTTGAAGGATTTGCGGATGTTATATCGGCTGTAAGCTCAGGCGTAAAAGAAAGCATAGCCACGATGGGGACGTCTCTGACAGATGAACATGTCAAGATTTTGAGAAGAAATGTCGAAGAAATCATTCTTTGCTATGACTCTGATAAAGCCGGTTATGAAGCCACCTTAAAAGCTTCAGAGCTTCTCCAAAATAAAGGCTGCAAAGTCAGGATTGCAATGATTCCTGACGGGCTGGACCCTGACGATTACATCAAAAAGTTCGGCGGGGAAAAATTTAAAAACGATATTATCGATGCCAGTGTCACCGTAATGGCGTTCAAAATGCAATATTTCCGAAAAGGAAAGAACTTGTCCGATGAAGGCGATCGCTTAGCTTACATTAAAGATGTACTGAAGGAAATCAGCTCGCTCTCAGGATCGCTGGAGCAGGAAGTCTATGTAAAACAGCTTGCTGCGGAGTTTTCACTTTCGCAGGAGTCGTTGACTGAGCAGCTGGCTGTTTTTAGCAAGCAAAGCAAACCTGCTGACAATAGCGGTGAAACCAAAACACGGCGAGCGCATCTGACGACAAAGGCAAGGCAAAGACGTCTGCGTCCGGCGTATGAAAATGCAGAAAGGCTGTTACTCGCTCATATGCTGAGAGATCGGACAGTTATCAAAAAAGTAATTGACCGGGTAGGCTTTCAATTTAATATTGATGAGCACCGCGCATTAGCTGCCTATCTTTATGCTTTTTATGAAGAGGGGGCTGAACTGACACCTCAGCATCTTCTAGCCAGGGTGACGGATGAGCATATAAGCCAGCTTTTGTCTGATATACTAATGCTTCAGGTTAATCAAGAACTCAGTGAAGCCGAGTTATCAGATTATGTAAAAAAAGTGTTGAATCACAAAAATTGGTCAATGATAAAAGAAAAAGAGGCGGAAAGAGCCGAAGCCGAAAGGCAAAAAGATTTTTTAAGAGCTGCTTCTCTTGCTCAAGAAATCATTACATTGAACCGATCTTTAAAATAGCTGGTAAAAATGATGAGAAGCATGTATTGGCAATGATTCCTTGCGGAGGAGCAAATAGATCGCTTGACCTCATCATGAATTGTCATTTCATTATTCGCGCATTAATAGGCGGTTCACATAGAAAAGCCTGAATGGACCGAATAAGAATCATACCGCTTATAGAATTCGTTGCAAGCTTTGGAAGGAGGGATCCATAATGGCTGATAAACAAACCCACGAGACAGAATTAACATTCGACCAAGTGAAAGAGCAATTAACTGAGGCTGGTAAAAAACGTGGCGTTCTGACATATGAAGAGATTGCCGAGCGTATGTCCAGCTTTGAAATTGAATCAGACCAAATGGATGAGTATTATGAATTTTTAGGTGAACAAGGTGTTGAATTAATTAGTGAGAATGAAGAAACAGAAGATCCTAATATTCAGCAGCTTGCCAAAGCCGAAGAAGAATTTGACCTTAATGACCTAAGTGTACCGCCTGGTGTCAAAATCAATGACCCGGTTCGTATGTATTTAAAGGAAATCGGCCGGGTTAACCTTCTATCTGCAAAAGAAGAAATCGCCTATGCTCAAAAGATTGAAGAAGGTGACGAAGAATCTAAACGCAGATTGGCTGAAGCGAACCTGCGGCTTGTTGTCAGTATCGCGAAACGGTATGTCGGACGCGGAATGCTGTTTCTTGACTTGATTCAGGAAGGCAACATGGGCCTGATGAAAGCCGTTGAAAAATTTGATTACCGCAAAGGTTATAAATTCAGTACGTATGCTACGTGGTGGATCAGACAGGCGATTACTCGCGCCATTGCCGATCAGGCGAGAACGATCAGGATTCCTGTTCATATGGTTGAAACCATTAATAAACTAATCCGTGTGCAGCGTCAATTGCTGCAAGATTTAGGTAGAGAACCAACCCCTGAAGAAATTGCGGAAGATATGGATTTAACACCTGAAAAAGTACGTGAAATCTTAAAGATTGCACAAGAACCTGTATCGTTGGAAACACCGATCGGTGAAGAGGATGATTCGCATCTTGGTGACTTCATTGAAGACCAAGAAGCAACTTCACCTTCAGATCACGCTGCATATGAGCTGTTGAAAGAACAGTTGGAAGATGTACTTGATACGTTAACTGATCGTGAAGAAAATGTATTGCGCCTTCGATTCGGTCTTGATGACGGCCGTACAAGAACATTAGAAGAGGTCGGCAAGGTATTTGGAGTAACGAGAGAGCGTATTCGACAAATCGAAGCTAAAGCGTTGCGGAAACTAAGACATCCTAGCAGAAGTAAACGTTTGAAAGATTTCCTCGAATAGAATGGAACGGGTCTTGTAGATCCGTTCTTTTTTTGTTTTTAAAAGATATATGGTTAAGATGCCTTTATTTTACTGAAAAATGAAGTCATTTGCAAATGAACATTGTGACGAAAAGTTTCAAAATACGATTCCATATTTTCTATTGTAAGCGTATACAATCCATTATACAATAGAATAAAAAGAATATTAGAGGAAGAGATTTGTTTCTATTCAATTTTGTATAAAGTGTGAATAAAAAAAATTTGTATAGTAATCCATTTACATTTTGTAAAAATAAGTTAGAATTAGAAGTGTTTACATAGGGGTAAGGATCACAAAGGGGGAAGGGAAATGAAATGGAACCCGCTTATTCCATTTTTATTGATCGCTGTTTTAGGAATTGGTCTAACTTTCTTTTTTTCAGTAAAGGGACTTGATGATTCTCGGAAAATTGCAAGCGGCGGAGAAAGCAAATCTGCTGAAAAGGAAGATGCAAACGCTTCACCGGAGGATATATATAAGGCAAATTGCATTTCTTGCCACGGTGAAAATTATGAAGGTGTTTCAGGGCCGAGCTTAAAAGGTGTAGGGGATAAGAAGGACGTCGCTGACATTAAAACAAAGATCGAAAAAGGCGGTAATGGAATGCCTTCAGGGCTTGTTCCGGCCGATAAGCTGGATGATATGGCAAAGTGGGTGTCTAACATTAAATAAAAATGTATTTCTCCTTATATGTTCTCAGGCCGCCGAGACGATCTCGTCAGCCTTTTATTTTTGTCTGCCGCATGTAAACACAACAAAAGAAATAAACTGAAAATCATTCACTCAGCTTGGATTCCGGGCTGATTTTTTATATGATAGTAAAGGAAAAAATGATGGAGAAAAGTTGTGATGACAAGTGAATGAATTAAAATTATCTAAACGACTGCAAACAGTAGCAGAATACATACCGAATGGGGCGGTGGTGGCTGATATCGGGTCTGATCACGCTTACCTTCCATGTTATGCGGTGCTGAATCATAAAGCCAGCGGGGCAATTGCGGGAGAAATAACAGACGGTCCGTTTCTGTCAGCCAAGCGGCAGGTTGAAAAATCAGGCTTAAGCGCGCATATATCGGTAAGACAAGGAGATGGTTTGGCGGTCCTAAGAAAAGGTGAAGCCGATGCCATTACGATTGCCGGAATGGGCGGATCATTGATTGCTCACATTTTAGAAACGGGTAAAGACAAATTAACGGGGAAGGAGCGGCTTATTTTACAGCCGAATATCCATGCTGTTCATATCAGGGAGTGGCTTTATAAAGAAGGATATGAATTGACAGATGAAATGATCCTTGAAGAAGACGGAAAGTGTTATGAGGTGCTTGTCGCTGAAGCAGGGGACAGAGATGCGGCCTATGCCGGTATTTCTTTATCAGCCGGAATGCTCGTCGGTCCTTTCTTGGCTAAAGAAAAGAATGCTGTCTTTTTGAAAAAATGGACACAAGAGTTTCAGCACACGCAAAGTATTTATGAACAAATCAGCCGAGCTGCAAGTACAGAGCAGAATAAGCAGAAATTAAAGGAGCTCGCAGAACGAATAGAGCTGCTAAAGGAGGTTATCGATCATGGCTAAAAACGTAAATGGGCAGCAGATTATCCAGCTGTTTGAGCAATTTTCCCCGAAATCCTATGCGGTCGAAGGGGATAAAATCGGCCTGCAAATTGGCACTTTAAACAAACCAATTCAAAATGTGATGGTTACACTTGATGTATTAGAGAGTGTAATCGATGAAGCGATTGAAAAAGAGGTTGATTTAATTATTGCACACCATCCTCCTATTTTCAGACCGTTAAAGCACATTTCAACAGATCAGCCTGCCGGAAGGTTAATTGAAAAGTGTTTGAAGCATGATATTGCCGTTTATGCAGCCCATACTAATTTAGACGTTGCAGACGGCGGTGTGAATGATTTGCTTGCTGAAGCATTAGAGCTGAGTGAAACAGAGGTGCTGGTGCCTACTTACACCGATCCTTTGAAAAAGCTGGCCGTATACGTACCGAAAGAGTATGAAGAGCAGGTCAGAACGGCGCTCGGAAATGCGGGAGCAGGTCATATTGGCGAATATAGCCATTGCGCGTTTTCATCTGAAGGAATCGGCAGCTTTAAGCCATTAGATGGCGCTCAGCCTTTTATTGGGGAAGTGGGAGAACTTGAACTTGTTCATGAAGTTAGGCTTGAGACTGTGTTCCCTAAAAGTATCGAAAAAGCTGTTATAAATGCAATGATAAATAGCCATCCATATGAAGAAGTCGCTTACGACATCTATCCTGTCGAACAGTCTCCTGCTGAAAAAGGGCTCGGCCGTGTCGGAACGCTCAAACAGGAGATGACACTTCAGGAATTCGCTTTATTTGTAAAAGACAAGCTCGAAGTGAATGGCGTCAGAATGGTGGGTGAAGCTGACAGCTTGGTGAAGAAGGTAGCTGTTCTGGGCGGAGATGGAAACAAGTATATTCATCAGGCGAAACGAAAGGGCGCCGATGTTTATGTGACAGGAGATTTATACTTCCATGTGGCTCATGATGCGATGATGCTAGGATTGAATGTTGTTGATCCGGGTCATTATGCAGAGAAAATCATGAAAGAAGGCGTCAAGAGAAAACTGGCGTCAATGTGCAGTGATAAAAAGCTGGCCGTAAATATATTTGTTTCTGAAACAGATACAAATCCATTTACATTTCTATAAAAAAACTGAGGCTTTTACAGCCTCAGTTTTTTGCTTTTACTTTCGGGAGTATTTTTTTGAGCGGTACATTGTGTTCCGTTGTCCAAGTTGATGGATCTCCATGCTCATACTGCTCCAAAAATCGAATGACTTCCTTTGTGATCGGCGTTGGTGTTGAAGCGCCCGCAGTAACTGCGACGGTATTCACGCCTTTCAGCCATTCGAGCTTTAATTCGCTTAGATCGCCGATTCGGTATGCTTTTGTGCCGGCTACTTCCTCTGATACTTGAGCGAGCCTATTTGAATTGTTGCTTTTCGGGTCGCCGACAACGATTGTTAAGTCCGCTTTTGTTGCCTGTTCTGATACAGCTTCCTGCCGCACTTGAGTTGCGAGGCAAATCTCCTGGTGATATTCGACATGAGGATATTTCTCTTTGACAAGCTCCATAATGTCGTGAACGTCCCATTGAGACATCGTTGTTTGATTGGTCACAATTAATTTCTCTGCTTGGATATCAAGGTTTTTCACATCTTCTTCTGTTTCAACTAAGTGAACGATCTCAGGCGCTACGCCCACGGCTCCCTCAGGCTCTGGATGGCCTTTTTTGCCGATATAGATGATGTGATAACCTTTTGCTTTCATCTCTAAAATTAAATTGTGGGTTTTCGTCACATCAGGACATGTCGCATCAATTGCAACTAATCCTTTTTCCTCAGCGATTTTTCTGACTTCGGGAGAAACACCATGCGCAGTAAAAATGACAGTTCCTTTTTCAACCTGCTTCAGGATGTCCAGACGGTTAGCGCCGTCTAAAGTAAAGATTCCTTCCTCTTCAAACGCATCAGTCACGTGTTTATTATGAACAATCATCCCGAGTATATAGATAGGTCTTGGCAAGCTTTTATCTAGTGATGCGTTTTTGGCAATGACCATAGCATCAACAACACCATAGCAATAGCCGCGCGGCGAAATTTTAATTACGTCCATTTCGGTTGTCCTCCAATACTGAAGTGGGTAAAGGCAATATAAAAAGCCGTAATCAAACGGCTCTATTCTTGCATTCTTCTGATCTCATTATAGCCAATCTCACTTCAGATATCAAAGAATGTTAAATATATAATCTCGGCTTTGAACTGCCTGATGTTCTTTTCGGTGAAGAAGATGCATTTTTCTTTTTCTTTGGAGAAGGTGTCTTTGATTCTTGTTCTTTATTATCGGGTGTTTTTGATTTCTTGGGCTGAGAAGAACTTTTGGGTTTTGATTTTTTGTTCACAGCTTTCTCATCTTTTTCATCTTTCTCATCTTTCTTTTCATCTTTCTTTTCATCTTTCTTTTCATCTTTCTTTTCATCTTTCTCATCAGCGGTTTTTGCTTCAGTTTCATTTTCTGTTTCTGAGGTTTCTTCTGAATCTGTTTGCTTTTCGTTTTCCTCATTGCTCTCTGCATCATCACTTTTACTTAATTGGCTGTACAGCTTCATCATTGCCGGCAGATTGCGGACTAATGGGCCATATTGCTGGATCATAGGAGTAACTTGCTGCGCCATGCCGAGCACTTTCTGAACATTCCCGAGCATACTTGATAAAGATGCGGGATTGGCGATGTTTTGAATGCCTTGCAGACCTGCTCCTCCACTCGCTGCTACGCCTGTTCCTGGGACTCCGACGCCGCCAGCGCCACCTCCGCCGGGTAAGAATTTTGACAGCATTCCTTTTAGGCCTCCGCCAGCGCTATTTCCCGCTCCGGCATTTGCCTGGGGGAAAAATGCTCTCGTTTGCTGAAAACCTTGCTGCTGCGGTCCAAATGATGGTCTGCTCATATTAAACGCTCTTCTACCCATCATTTGCTGATTTGGCATAGGGCGGGGCGGTCCTTGCTGCGGAAAATTTCTCATCGGCTGCTGCGGTGAAAACATACTTGTACCTCCTTTCAGCTCTCTCTGCTATTAGAATATGCATGGGCCGCGGTATTTGCTTTATAAAACTGAATAAAACAACCGCCTTGCAAACGTGGTGTTTTTATACAAAATCGGGTATAATGTGATGATGGACACAGAATGTGCCGCTTTAAGGAGCTGGGAAAAATGAAAGAAACGAAATTTGAACTTTATGAATTGAAACCATTTATTATAGATGCAGTACACCGCCTTGGTTTTTACGAACCGACTGATATACAGAAAAGGCTGATCCCTGCAGTGTTAAAAAAAGAAAGCGTCATCGGCCAGTCGCAGACGGGAACTGGAAAGACACACGCTTATTTACTGCCTTTAATAAACAAAATCGATCCTGCTAAAGATGTGGTTCAGGTAGTTATTACGGCTCCAACAAGAGAGCTTGCCAACCAGATTCATCAAGAAGCTCTGAAAATCACACAGGGTGAGGAAGGCAGCCGTATTCGCTCGAAATGTTTTATCGGAGGAACAGATAAACAAAAATCAATTGATAAACTGAAGACACAGCCTCATCTCGTTGTCGGTACGCCTGGACGGATTGCTGATTTAATCAAAGAACAGGCGTTAAGTGTTCATAAAGCGGAAGCTCTCGTCATTGACGAAGCTGATTTAATGCTGGACATGGGATTTATTGCAGATGTAGATTACATTGGTTCCCGTATGCCTGAGGATTTGCAGATGCTTGTGTTCTCAGCGACCATTCCGGAAAAGCTGAAACCATTTTTGAAAAAATACATGGAAAATCCGAAATATGCTCATGTGGAGCCAAAACAGGTGACTGCTGCGAAAATCGAACATATTCTCATTCCTTCGAAACATCGTGACAAGGACAAGCTTCTTTTTGACATCATGTCTCATCTGAATCCATATTTAGGAATTGTGTTTGCCAATACGAAAAACACTGCTGATCATATCGCTCAATATCTAACTGGAAAAGGTATGAAAATCGGGCTTCTGCACGGCGGATTAACACCTCGTGAACGGAAAAAAGTCATGAAGCAGATCAATGATTTGGAATTCACTTATATCATTGCAACTGACCTTGCTGCAAGAGGGATTGACATTAAAGGTATCAGTCATGTTATCAACTATGAGCTGCCGGACGATCTCGATTTCTATGTTCACCGTGTGGGCCGAACGGCTCGCGCTGGGTCATCAGGACAAGCGATGACGATTTACGAGCTTTCTGATGAAGATGCATTAGCGAGACTTGAGAAAATGGGCATCGAATTTGACTACTTAGAGCTTGAAAAAGGCGAGTGGAAAAAAGGCGATGACCGCCAGCGCCGCAAGAAACGGAAAAAAACGCCGAATGAAGCGGATGAAATTGCGCAGCGCCTCGTGAAAAAGCCGAAGAAGGTAAAGCCTGGCTATAAAAAGAAAATGGGCTACGAGATGGAGAAAATCAAGAAAAAACAGAGAAGAAGTCAATCTAAAAAAAGAAAGTAGGGGAACCTGTTGCTGAGAATAGGCTCACACGTCTCTATGAGCGGAAAACATATGCTTCTTGCTGCAAGCCAAGAAGCAGTCTCTTATGGGGCGAACACGTTTATGATCTATACAGGCGCACCGCAAAATACGCGCCGCAAGAAAATTGAAGACTTAAATATAGAAGCCGGCCGGGCACACATGCAAGAAAACGGCATTGACGAGATTATTGTACATGCGCCTTATATTATTAATATTGGCAATACGACAAATCCGTCCACTTTTGAGCTTGGTGTCGATTTTCTTCGTTCTGAAATTGAGCGGACAGCTGCCATCGGAGCGAAGCAAATTGTCCTTCACCCCGGCGCTCATGTAGGAGCGGGAGCTGAAGCAGGCATCAAAAAAATAATAGAAGGCTTAAATGAAGTCATTGATCCGAATCAAAATGTCCAGATTGCATTAGAAACAATGGCAGGAAAAGGATCAGAATGCGGCAGAAGCTTTGAGGAGCTTGCACAGATTATAGAAGGTGTGACACACAATGAGCATCTTTCAGTGTGCTTTGACACATGCCATACACATGATGCTGGCTATAGCATTGCTGAAGACTTTGACGGAGTGCTGAATGAGTTTGATCAAATCGTCGGCATTGACCGTATTAAAGTGCTTCATGTCAATGACAGCAAAAATGTCAAAGGAGCAAGAAAAGATCGCCATGAAAACATCGGCTTTGGTGAAATCGGATTTGATGCACTGCAATATGTGATTCATCATGAGCAACTAAAAGACATTCCGAAAATCCTTGAGACACCATATGTTGGTGAAGATAAGAAGAATAAAAAGCCGCCATACCGTTTTGAGATCGAAATGCTCAAAGAAAAACAATTTGATGATACACTGCTTGAAAAAATTTTACAGCAATAAAAAATGGGGGAGTGGTCCCCCATTTTTTAGGTTGTGAATTGTTTGAATAGTTCATTAACGGTTTGGGCTGTTTCTTTTGACGTAATTGTTTCTACTTGTTTCAGCAGCCTCATTCGTTCACTCTCATTGAAAATGTTCACGTTTTTCCCGTATAACAGGTTTGCTACTTCAATGGCCTGTGCTCTTGTTAAATGAATTCCGTATTGTTTTGAGTACTTCAGCAAATCGTCAGCAGTAGCTTGATTAAGCCGCTGCAAAATGATTTTTTGAAATAAAATCATCAATCTTCCACCTCCAAGCTTAATGTATGGACAAATCAGCAAAATGTGTCAGTGTTTAATGGTAAAATCGATTTATAATGTATGTAAAATAGTTATTGCAGGAAAGGAGATTTTATGACCCCGACAAAACAACATAAGAAAGAAACATTTCCCTTCTTTATTTTCAGAGTCTTCTTAATTTTGATAGGCGCTGCCTGCGCGGCTGTGAGCATCGAATTATTTTTAATTCCCAACGATTTTATTGATGGCGGGATCATCGGTGTATCACTTATTTTAGACCACCTCTTTAAGTCAACCCCAATTCTGAATTTTGCTTTATTTGTTGTCGTGTTAAATATTCCCTTTATGATCTTTGGCTATAAATATATAGGTAAGACCTTTCTTGTCTCTACGATGATTGGGATTGGCGGGCTTGCCGTTATTGAATCCTTGCTTCACCATGTAGAAGCTATTACAACACAGCCTATTTTGGCGACTGTATTCGGAGGCCTTTTACTCGGTTTTGGTGTCGGGCTTGTTATCCGAAACGGAGGTTCAATGGATGGTACTGAAATTCTCGGGATTTTACTGACGAAAAAGCTGCCGTTTTCAGTAGGTGAGTTCGTGATGCTCATCAATGTATTCATTTTCATTTGGGCTGTTTTTGTGTTTGGCCCTGAGCAAGCGATGTACTCTTTCATGACTTATTATATTGCAATGAAAACCATTGATGCCGTGATTCAGGGACTTGATGAAACAAAAGCTGTCATTATTGTATCTGATCAATATGATGAGATTTCCGACGCGATTTTGCACCGTCTCGGTCGCGGAACAACAAAGCTGAAGGGAAAAGGCGGATATACGGACGAAGAAAAGGACGTCATTTATGCGGTTGTCACAAGGCTGGAAGTGACCAAGCTGAAATCGATCGTGTTTGAAGTTGATCTTAATGCATTCATTACGATTATGAATACCCATGAGACACGAGGCGGGAAATTCAAAAACGCAATCCACTAGGCTTTCATTTACTTTTATTCATTTAATGGGTATAATTTTATCTGCAGTAAAGAAAATGGCTTGCTGGTCGGACAGCTGCCATTTTCTTTTGCATACATGCGATACGTTCTTAAGCAAAGCGAAAAGGGGGAACCTTCATGAACGTACAAGAAGCGCTGAACCTACTGAAAGAAAATGGATATAAATATACAAACAAACGGGAGGATATGCTGCAGCTTTTTGCTGATTCAGACAAATATCTTACCGCTAAAAACGTACTTTCTGCATTAAATGATGATTATCCTGGTTTAAGCTTTGATACAATCTACAGAAACCTTTCTTTATATGAAGAACTTGGTATTTTGGAAACAACTGAGCTGTCAGGTGAAAAGCTCTTCCGATTTAAATGTTCATTTACTCATCATCATCATCACTTTATCTGTCTTGCCTGCGGGAAAACGAAGGAGATCGAATCATGTCCGATGGACAAGCTTTGTGAGGATTTGGATGGCTATCAGATCAGCGGGCATAAATTTGAAATTTACGGCACATGTCCCGACTGTACAGCGGAAAACCAAAAAAACGCCACTGCATAATTGTGTATATAAAAAAGGGCCCGGTTTTGAAGCGGGCTCCTTTTTCAGTTATTGACACATATGAAATGATGTTTGTTTTTGTCCATCCATTGAACAGCTTCCAGCCAGTTGTTTACTCTAATGATGTTTGAGTCAATCGGAAGCTGGTTATAAGGGGAATTGAATAAAATTACAGGTATACCGGCTTCTTTTGCGATCATCATAGCGTTTCCGTGATGATCCTCAAAAAACAAGTCGATGTTGTGATTTTTAACTGCTTCAACTTTGTGATGGCCGCCAACAAGTTCGATGTGGTCGTAGTGGATGCCTTGTCTGTTAAACCATTCATAGGTAATATCAGTTAAATGAGTCCGTCTCGCTGTAATATAAATAAGCTTGTGCTCCTCTTTGAGGAGGTCAAGCGACTGTTTTGCATGCTGTGCAAGCAATGCTTCTTTATATATAATTGCTTCATTTTGATTCATCCAATCCCAAAATTCTTCTTGGGTAATGTTTAACAGCTTTGTTAAATCATAATCCGTCATATCGTTTAATGAAATGGAAAGATTAAACGAGCGGTTCAAATAAGGGACGAATGTATCTTGAGCCGTGATTGTGCCGTCAATATCTATTCCTAAGCGTAACATGCCCACACTCCTTCAGTTTCATCCCTTCAAGTGTAACATAAACAATTGACATTAACAGAAAAGTTTAGCAAACATGAAACAGGCGAAATAGATCAAACTATAAAAGCTCCTTTAATAAAACAGAAGGGGGAATTGAAGGTGGCAAACGATTACGAAAAACGTGATAACAATGGCTACTATGTTGATCATGGTTCAGAAGGAACAAATATAACCCGTGACAATGATGGTTTTTTTGAGGAAACGTCTGCTGAAATCGCAGAACCTTACCGTGCTGCTGACCGCCGCAATGACCGAGAAAATGACCGCAGTGGAGACAATGTCAATGAAGGACGCGGAATAGGCTATATTGCTTTAGCCTTGTCGATTATTTCATTGTTTGTACTGCCTGTTTTATTGGGCGCTGTCGGTATTATTGTCGGATATATTGCAAGAAGAAGAGGTGCCCAAGGCCTTGGCGCTTGGGCAATGGGTATCGGTGTTGTCTCATTAGTGCTTGGAATATTTATTATTCCATTTTTTTAACACAAAAAAGCTTGACGGGTTCCCGTCAAGCTTTTTGTGTCTCTTCTTTTAAATTCGCTTTTTCAGCTTCAAGCTTTGCATAGTGTTCCTCTGCAAGAATGTCAATTTCTTTCTTGAGTTCCTCTACCATTGTTTCCTCTGGAACCTTTCGGACAATTTTTCCTTTCCGGAATAACAGTCCTTCACCGCGTGCTCCGGCAATACCGATATCAGCTTCTCTAGCTTCACCAGGACCGTTTACGGCACAGCCGAGAACAGCGACTTTAATCGGCGCTTTTATTTTAGAAATATACTCTTCCACTTCGTTGGCGATGCTGATAAGGTCAATCTCAATACGCCCGCAAGTCGGACATGAGATGAGTGTGGCAGCATTTGAAGCTAACCCGAAAGATTTTAGAAGCTCCCTTGCTACTTTTACCTCTTCCACAGGGTCTGCGCTTAATGAAATACGCAATGTGTTCCCGATGCCTTTGCTTAAAATTGCGCCGAGTCCTGCTGCGCTCTTTACTGTGCCGGCAAACAGTGTTCCTGACTCGGTAATCCCGAGATGCAGCGGGTAATCAAAAGCTTTTGATGCTTTTTCATATGCCTCGATCGCAAGGTTTACATCAGATGCCTTCATGCTGACGATAATATCATGAAAGTCAAGATCTTCAAGGATTTTAATATGATGAAGGGCGCTTTCTACCATTCCATCAGCAGTCGGATAACCGTATTTTTCTAAAATCCGTTTTTCCAGTGAACCAGCGTTAACGCCGATTCTGATCGGAATCCCTTTTTCTTTAGCTGCTTTAACGACCGCTTCGACTTTTTCGCGGCGGCCGATGTTGCCGGGGTTGATTCGGATTTTGTCTGCGCCGCCTTCAATCGCTTTTAGCGCAAGCTTATAATCAAAATGTATGTCAACAACGAGCGGAATCGAAATGCGTTTTTTAATATCTGCGATGGCGTTTGCTGCCCGTTCATCCGGACATGCCACCCGGACGATTTGACATCCGGCTTCAGCCAAACGGTTAATTTCCGCCACTGTTGCTTCTACATCATGTGTTTTTGTTGTTGTCATGCTTTGAATGACAACCTCATTGTTGCCGCCTATTGTTAAAGGTCCCACTTTGACGGGACGCGTTTTTGTACGATGTGTGATTTCACTCACTTGCAATCGCTCCTTAATTGTAGTTGCCGCTTCTAGATGTAAACAGTTCTAGTATGGTTTATGTGAATTTATTTTACAAATTACATTGTACCAGTGTCTTCGCCAAACTGACAAGAAATTAACGTTAATTAGGGGTAGACCGGGAATTTATACGCTGTACCGGCTTGAATGGTGTTGGCCTTTACGTTGGGATTCAGTGCTTCAAAATCCTTTACGATGTCATCTGGAGAATCTGCTGTTCCGACGATTGACATAACCGTGTCACCCGGCTTTACCTTCACCGTTTTAAACGCTTGTCCTTGTGGAGCCGTTTTTGCTGATGCTTTATAGACAGGGAGGTCTTGAATGGGGATCGTTCCAATTTTAAGGTCATAAAAAAGAATAAAAAGAATAAAAACAACGCTGCATACAAAGATGACACGCTTCATCGCTTTTCCTCCCGCATACAAAATTTATACTATAGTATGCTTGTCCAATTTGATTCATGACAAAAGAAAAGAGACTGCGAATGCAGTCTCGGGTTATACAGGAACTTTTTTAGACGGAATCTCTTTTAAAACAAGGAATAGGATGACAAAGTTGACAAACCAGTTCAGCAAAAATTCACTTGGAACGATCACTTCTAACGCGCGCATGATTGTAAAGAATACAGTCGAAAGGGTGATGGAATAAGCAGAAAGCTTCCAGAGCTGGTGATAGGACAGGTGCTTTTTCTGTGCATTCCTAATGATGATCCCGATAAGCGCTAAAAACGATACTTCAATAAACTTTCCTGCAGCTGTCACAAGAAAAATGAGAACTGAGAGAACAGTTACGATCATCGTTTGATTTTGATTTAAACCTGCAACAACATCTTTTTTTGTCAAATCTG
Organism: Bacillus sp. SKDU12; assembly: GCF_010093085.1. Classification (GTDB taxonomy): domain Bacteria; phylum Bacillota; class Bacilli; order Bacillales; family Bacillaceae; genus Bacillus; species Bacillus mexicanus. The sequence goes on from NZ_MSRC01000007.1 coordinate 218,437, forward strand.
ACGGCATCATGGAGTAGGGCATTTCTTGGGCTTGTCCGTCAATGCACAACACAAATTTGTTCTGAAGGATGCCAATCGCGTTTTGTTTTGCTTTAATTTGCTCAGTGCCATAGGCGTCTGTCGGATCAAACACAATAACGAAACCATTTGCCTCTGATTCCGTGGCTTTTTTCTCATCCGTTTGAAGTTTGCCGTTTGAAATTGTGAAATCAGGGAAATCTTTGTTTAAAACGGTTTTAAAGCCGTTCATTGAATTTACAGTCCCTGAGCTTACATAATAAGCGGTTGGAATTGCAAAAAGGACAGAAAGCAAAAATACATAGAGAATTGCTTTCCCGATTCCTTGAAATCTTGTTTTTGCAATATCACGGGGAGAGTATGTACTTTTGATGAAAAGCTGAAATACATTCACTATCTTCACTTCCTAGCTATACTTAATATATGTTGCTTATTGTATCGTTGCCTGCGTGTGAATACAAGGAAGACATGAAGAAGATAGATGAAGAAAGGGAGAATGGATACTATGGATTTGTTGTATTGGCTGTTGATTGCGGCGGTATTTATCATCGCTTTTGTCGGGCTGGTGTACCCCGTTATTCCGAGTGTCGTATTTATTGTTGCCGGTTTTATATTGTACGGATTTTTGTTTTCGTTCAGCCCGTATTCTTATATGTTTTGGCTCATTGAAGCTGTTTTTGCCGCCGTATTATTCGCCGCAGATTATGTCTCTAATCTGATTGGAGTCAAAAGGTTCGGCGGAAGCAGGGCCGCTATATGGGGAAGCACGATCGGTTTATTGATCGGACCTTTCGTCATTCCGGTTGCGGGAATCATATTAGGGCCGTTTATCGGCTCGGTTTGTGCAGAACTTATCGTCCATCAAAAGGACATCAAGTCAGCGTTTAAAATCGGGCTCGGCTCACTCATTGGTTTTCTATCTGGAGTGATTGCGAAGGGTGTCATACAGCTTTTCATGATCGGATATTTTTTATGGACGGTCCTATAAGAATGAAGGTAGGCAGGTTTAAGGGCACGGATTATCGGTTAAAGTGAAATATGTCTGCTGAAATGAACCGCAGTGTGAGCTTTTTCATTGATTACAAAGTATTCTTTTGGTACATTAAATGAAGGAAAGGCTCGCTGTGAAAGCGGCATTTCAGTACATATATAACTAAGGAGGAATTTATCATGTCTTACAAACTTCCAGAACTACCTTATGCGTACGATGCTTTAGAACCGCATATTGATAAGGAAACTATGACTATTCACCATACGAAACACCATAACACATACGTGACAAATTTAAACAAAGCGGTTGAAGGAAACACTGCTCTTGCAAACAAATCAGTTGAAGAGCTTGTTGCAGATCTTGATTCTGTTCCAGAAAACATCCGCACTGCAGTTCGCAACAACGGCGGCGGACACGCGAACCACTCATTATTCTGGACACTTTTATCTCCAAACGGCGGCGGTGAGCCGACTGGCGCACTAGCTGATGAGATCAATAGTGTATTTGGAAGCTTTGACAAATTCAAAGAGCAATTCGGAGCAGCTGCGGCTGGACGTTTCGGTTCTGGCTGGGCATGGCTTGTTGTGAACAATGGCAAACTTGAAATCACAAGCACACCAAACCAAGATTCTCCGCTTTCTGAAGGCAAAACACCTATCTTAGGTCTTGACGTTTGGGAGCATGCTTACTACCTTAACTATCAAAACCGCCGTCCTGACTACATTTCAGCATTCTGGAATGTTGTGAACTGGGACGAAGTGGCTCGTCTATACAGCGAAGCAAAATAATGACACGAACAAGGCCCTGCTTGCAGGGTCTTGTTTTTTTATGTCTTCTTTTTACATATCTCGGTTTGAGTGAGACAGACTAAGGGATAGTAAAGGGGAGTCAGTAATGAGCAAACTAAAAAAAGTGATTGGCGATGTAGAGGTAAACAAAGGGTTACTCTTTCTGCTGACCATTGGCGGACTTTACTCACTGGGAATTGCACTGTCCAATACATTTGTGAATGTGTACCTTTGGAAGCAGTCAGGAAAATTTGTTGATTTGGCGATATATAACTTATCCATTGTGACGATGCAGCCGATAACCTTTTATTTGGCTGGACGATTAGCCAAAAAAATAGACAGGGTGTTCATTTTAAGGTTCGGTGTCATCTTTTTAGCTGCCTTTTATTTAAGTGTGCTTTTAGCCGGAGAAACAGCGGCCAGCCGTCTCGTTCTGATCGGTGCGGTGCTCGGGGTGGGTTATGGCTTTTATTGGCTTGCGTTTAACGTGCTGACCTTTGAAATAACAGAACCGGAGACGCGAGATTTCTTCAACGGATTTATGGGTATTTTGTCTTCCTCTGCAGGAATGATCGGTCCGATTGTAGCCGGGTTCGTTATCTCAAGACTTGAAAATAATACGGGTTATACAGTGATTTTCAGCCTCTCTCTCAGTTTATTTGCTCTGGCTGTTATGATGAGTTTCTTCTTAAAACGAAGAGAATCTAAGGGCCGTTTTATGCTGAGTAAAGTATTTGGAGAGCGCCATAGCAATATGAATTGGCGGAGAATCACGAATGCGCATTTTTTTCAAGGGTTGAGAGAAGGGATTTTTGTCTTTTTAATTAGTGTATTTGTTTTTATTGAGACAAACAGCGAACTGGCCCTCGGCACATTCGGACTCGTCAACTCAGCCGTTTCCTTCTTTGCCTACTACTTTGCCTCCAGGCTGATTAAGAAAAAGGCGAGAAAAAAATCAATTTTGCTGGGCGGACTTATTCTATATGGCGCGCTGTTTTTGATTTTGTTTCATATGAGCTTTACGACGTTATTGACGTACGGCGTTTTTATTGCCATCGGATATCCGCTTTTGCTCGTGCCATATGTATCACTTACATATGATGTGATCGGCCGGGCGAGGCATGCCAGAAAAGCAAGAATTGAATATATTGTTCTGAGGGAACTATTTTTAAACGCTGGCAGGATTGTTTCCATCTTATGCTTTCTTCTCATCGTAGCCCTTTTAAAAGAGGAAGTGGGAATTCCTTTGTCACTCGCGATATTGGGCATAGGACATCCGCTGATTTATTACTTTGTCAAGGATATCAGTTTTAAGGAAAAAGAAGAGGAAAATGAAACCATGGAAGAAGACGGCCAAAAACGGGTAACGGAACCGAATCTTTTAAAAGGCGAAAGATAATTTTTTGTCAAAAAGGAGTTATCTGTAGAAAAAAGTCGAAAAAACCTTTAAAATGAAAACTGGCACTCTTACTTGAGTGTCTTTTCTTTCTGTAAATAGAAAAAGGTGATGTTATGAGGAGAAATAAACCGAAAAAGCAAAATCATAAAGAGAAAAAGAAGTCGCTTCCGATCCGGCTGAATATTTTATTTTTAGCTGCCTTTGTTATATTTACCTGGATCATTGTGGAACTGGGCATTAAACAGATCGTGCAAGGCGATGATTACAAAAATCAAGCCAATAAGCAGGAACAAAGTGAAGTCAGCTCGGCAGTGCCGCGTGGGAAAATTTATGATCGAAACTTTAATTCCATTGTGACAAACAAGGCTTTAAATGCAATCACATACACCAGATCTAAATCGACGACGCAAAAACAGCGTTTAACGATCGCAAAAAAACTGTCTGACATGATTAAAGTTGACACAAAAAAGGTAACAGAACGGGATAAAAAAGATTATTGGATGTTGACCAGACCGAAAGAAGCAAAAAAGCTGATTACATCTAAAGAAAGACAGCAGGTTCAAGACAAAAAATTATCCGATGCTGATTTATATCAGCTTCAGCTGAAACGGGTAACAGATAAGCAGCTGAATGACCTGACGGATAAAGACATGCAGATCCTCGCCATCAAAAGACAGATGGACTCAGGATATGCGTTGACTCCTCAATATATTAAAAATGAGGATGTATCAGCGAAGGAAATGGCGGTAGTGAGTGAACATTTAGATGAACTGCCGGGTGTTGATGTCACGTCTGATTGGCAACGTGAATACCCGTATAAAAACCTTCTTCGCTCAGTGCTTGGAAGTGTTTCCAACTCTAATGAAGGTTTGCCGTCCAACTTGCTTGACCATTATCTGTCACTGGGCTACAGCCGAAATGACAGGGTCGGAAAAAGCTATCTGGAATACCAATACGAAAGCCTGCTGCAGGGCCAAAAAGCAAAAGTGGAAAACATCACAGATGCAAAAGGCAATGTGACAGGAACGAAAACCGTTTCTGAAGGCAAACCCGGAAAAGATCTCGTCCTTACGATTGATATTGATTTACAAAAATCAGTGGAAAAAATTATTGAAAAGAAACTTAAAGCTGCTAAAGCACATGCAAGCACCGAATTGTTGGACCGCGCATTCGTTGTCATGATGGATCCGAGAAATGGTGAAGTGCTGACGATGGCAGGCAAGCAGATTAAACGAGAAAACGGAGCCTATAAGTTTGATGATTATGCATTAGGAAACATGACTTCCTCCTATGCCATGGGATCAGCTGTTAAAGGTGCAACTGTTTTAACCGGCTTGCAAACTGGCGCTATTAATTTGAATACGGTATTTTACGATGAACCATTGTATATAGGTCAAGATAAAGTCGGTAAGAAATCATGGAAAAATTTGCGTTCTGTTAATATTCAACGGGCTTTAGAACAGTCTTCCAACGTATTTATGTTTAAAACGGCAATCGCGCTCGGTAAAGGAGAATATAAACCGCATCAAGCATTGCCGATTGATACGGCGGCCTTTGATACATTCCGTAATCACTTTAGCCAATTTGGACTAGGTGTCAAAACGGGAATTGACCTTCCGAATGAAATGACAGGCTATAAAGGAACAGACAGACTGACGGGATTCTTGCTGGACTATGCGATTGGTCAGTATGACACATATACACCGCTGGAAATGGCGCAATATGTATCAACGATTGCAAACGGCGGCTATCGCATGAAGCCTCAGCTTGTAAAAGAAGTCAGACAGTCAGATGCGAAAAAAGGAATCGGCGCTGTTGTTGAATCTGTTCAGCCTGAAGTATTGAATAAAGTTGATATGAAGAGTAGCTATATAGAAGAGGTCCAAGCTGGATTTAGACGGGTTGCCACTAAAGGGACTGCTGCAGGTCAATTGGCTTCAGCATCTTATAAACCGGCTGCAAAAACAGGTACAGCCCAATCATTCTATGACGGACCGGATAAATCAAAAGCAGGCACAAGCACTTATAATACGACACTTGTCGCTTATGCACCTGCTGATAATCCTGAGGTCGCTATTTCTGTCGTAGTTCCATGGACTTACATTGATTATAATGAAAGATTCTCCATTACAAACGAAATCGGCAGAGAAGTATTGGACAAATATTTTGAACTGAAATCAAAGCAGGACAAAGAAGGTACGCAGCAAAAGAATAAAAACAAAATTGAAGAAAAAGCAGAAAACACAACGTCTTCTGATCACTAAAAAGAAACGCTCACATCATGTGGGCGTTTTTTTATACAAAAAAACGCATTGATTTACAAAACCTTAACATTTGATTCAAACCCCTTTTACACAAAACCTTTACGCTATACGTGTAGGACAAATTACACATTATACGCAGGGGGAATTCAGGAAATGAAAAAAAACAAATGTGTGCTTATGCTTCTGATGGCTGCTTTTATGATGATTGCAGCTGCATGCGGAAATGCAGGAGAAAAAGAAAAATCGAATAGCGATTCTGCAAAAGGAGAAGAAAAGGCATCAGGTTCTTTAACCATTTCTGGTTCATCGGCTATGCAGCCATTAGTACTTGCGGCCGCAGAAAAATTTATGGAAGAAAACCCTGATGCTGATATACAGGTACAGGCCGGCGGCTCTGGAACAGGGCTTTCTCAAGTGTCTGAAGGAGCTGTGCAGATCGGAAATTCAGACGTCTTTGCTGAAGAAAAAGAAGGGATCGATGCAAAAGCGCTTGTTGATCATCAAGTCGCAGTAGTTGGCATGGCAGCAGCTGTAAACCCTCATGCTGGTGTGAAGGATATTTCAAAAGATGAATTGAAAAAAATCTTCACCGGCAAAATCAAAAACTGGAGAGAGCTTGGCGGCAAAGACCAAAAGATTACACTTGTAAACCGTCCAGATTCTTCTGGCACACGTGCTACATTTGTGAAATATGCGCTTGACGGAAAAGAACCTGCAGAAGGCATTACTGAAGATTCTTCCAACACAGTGAAAAAAATCATCGCTGATACTCCGGGAGCGGTTGGCTATCTTGCATTCTCGTATGTAACTGATAACAAGGTTACTGCTCTATCTATTGATGGCGTAAAGCCTGAAGCGAAAAATGTTGCAACAGGCGAGTATCCCATCTGGGCTTATCAGCATTCATATACAAAAGGTGAAGCGACAGATTTAGCTAAAGAATTTCTTGATTATCTAAAGAGTGAAGATATTCAAAAAAGCATTGTAACTGACCAAGGCTACATTCCGGTTACTGATATGAAAGTGACACGCGATGCAAACGGGAAGCAGAGCTGAGCTTCATAAAAAGAGGAGTGCGGAGACAGCCGTTTCTCCTCTTAACACATTCATAGGAGTGTAAAACAATGATAAACAATAGAGAAAATAGGTCTGTGAGCGAGCGTTTGATCAGCTCAAGGCAAAATCGGCAATTGGATGAAGTTCGGGGAAGAATGCTTGTAACAACGTGTGCGTTTATCATGATTGCGGCGTCTGTTGCGATCACTATTTTCCTCGGCGTGAAGGGGCTGCAATCTTTTCTTGTAAATGGTGTAAGCCCAATTGAATTCATAACGAGCTTAAATTGGAACCCTACAGATGCTGATCCAAAATACGGAGTGCTGCCATTTATTTTTGGGTCATTTGCAGTCACGATTCTTTCTGCTTTCATTGCTGCACCGCTTGGCATTGCAGGGGCAATTTTTATGACAGAAATTGCGCCGAATTGGGGAAAGAAAGTGCTGCAGCCGGTAATTGAGCTTTTAGTCGGCATTCCGTCAGTTGTTTATGGATTCATAGGTCTTACAGTATTGGTGCCATTTATCGCTCAGTTCAAATCGAGCGGAACAGGGCACAGTTTATTGGCGGGAACAATTGTCCTTTCCGTTATGATTCTGCCGACCATCACATCGATCTCTGCTGATGCGATGGCTGCCCTTCCGAAGAGCTTAAGAGAAGGTTCTTACGCATTAGGTGCGACTAGATGGCAAACGATCAGAAAAGTCCTTGTGCCTGCAGCTTTTCCAACATTAATGACGGCTATTGTGCTTGGTATGGCACGAGCGTTTGGAGAGGCTTTGGCTGTTCAGATGGTCATTGGAAATACAAGGGTATTGCCGGAAAGCCTGTTTGACACCGCCGGAACACTGACAACGATCATCACGCTGAATATGGGCCACACCACATACGGAAGTGTTGAAAACAATACGCTATGGTCCATGGGGCTTGTGCTTCTGGTCATGTCATTTATGTTTATCCTGTTTATTCGCTACTTGTCATCTAGGAGGAAAGTGTAATGAACCGCAAACTAACAGATAAACTGGCGACTGGAATGTTTGGTTTGTGTGCAGCCATCATCGCTGCCATTTTGGTAGGTTTGTTTTCCTATATTATAATAAACGGCGTTTCCCAGCTCAGCTTCGATTTTATTACGACAAAATCAAGCGCGATTGCAGCTGGAGGAGGAATACGCGACCAGCTATTCAATTCCTTTTATATTTTGTTTATCACGATGATAATTACAATCCCGCTCGGTGTGGGCGGCGGAGTGTTCATGGCTGAGTATGCGCCTCATCACAAAGTGACTGATTTCATTAGAACTTGTATAGAGGTGCTGTCATCTCTTCCATCAATTGTCATCGGGATGTTTGGATTGCTGATGTTCGTCAACTTAACAGGCTGGGGATATACGATCATAGGCGGAGCGCTTGCGTTAACTGTGTTTAACCTTCCTGTTATGGTGCGTGTGACAGAAGACGCGATCCGTTCAGTCCCTGCAGATCTGAAGGAAGCTTCTCTCGCTTTAGGTGTATCACGCTGGCATACCGTAAAAACGGTTTTAATTCCGAGTGCGATCCCTTCTATCATCACAGGAGCTATTTTAGCGTCAGGAAGGGTGTTCGGGGAAGCGGCGGCATTATTATTTACTGCCGGTCTGACAACACCGCGTCTGAATTTTACAGAGTGGAACCCGTTTTCTGAAACATCGCCCTTTAATATTTTCAGGCCCGCTGAAACACTGGCGGTTCACATTTGGAACGTCAATACGCAAGGGATCATTCCAGATGCTGAATCGATTGCCAACGGAGGTTCTGCGGTACTGGTGATTTCTGTTCTAGTATTTAATCTTGCAGCGAGATGGCTTGGCACGATGATCTGCAAAAAGCTTACGGCAAATTAGAACGGGAAGAGGCGAAAAACATGACTGAACAAATGGTAAAAGAAAAGCCTGAGCGTGCTGTTTTCATTCCGAAGCAGCGCCACGTGCTCGAAGTGAAAAACTTGTCTATTTTTTACGGAAATAAACAAGCGGTTCACCGCGTGAATATGGATATTGAAAAAAATGCGGTGACTGCTTTGATTGGGCCCTCAGGCTGCGGGAAGTCGACTTTTTTGAGAAATATTAACCGAATGAATGACTCCATTCCTTCTGCAAGAGCGGAGGGTGAGATTCTTTACGAAGGACTAAATATACTGGGCCGCAATATTAACGTGGTCAGCTTAAGAAAAGAAATCGGGATGGTGTTCCAAAAGCCGAACCCATTTCCAAAATCAATTTATGCGAATATCACACATGCTTTAAAATATGCGGGAGAGCGGAATAAAGCCGTTTTAGATGAGATTGTGGAAGAAAGCTTAAGAAAAGCAGCGCTCTGGGATGAGGTGAAGGGTCGCTTGCATTCGTCTGCCCTCTCTTTATCAGGCGGCCAGCAGCAGCGTTTATGCATTGCAAGAACGCTTGCGCTGAAGCCGGCTGTTCTTCTGCTGGATGAACCAGCTTCAGCGCTTGATCCGATTTCAAATGCAAAAATAGAAGAATTATTGACAGAATTGAAAAGTGAATACTCGATTATTATTGTCACGCACAATATGCAGCAGGCACTGCGTGTTTCCGACAGGACAGCATTCTTTTTAGATGGCGAGCTTGTAGAATACGGGCAGACAGAACAAATTTTTACAAGTCCGAAGCAGCAAAAGACCGAAGATTATATTAACGGGAAATTCGGATAGGAGGGCGGCAATGAGTGTAGCTACCGAAACTGTAAGGAAACACGAAGTCTATCAAGTCAATGGAATGAACTTATGGTATGGACAGCATCATGCTTTAAAAAATATCAACTTGAGCATTCATGAGAATGAAGTAACGGCGATCATCGGGCCATCTGGATGCGGGAAATCAACCTTCCTCAAAACCTTGAATATGATGATTCAAATGACGCCGAATGTAAAGCTCACGGGTGAGCTGAGCTATAATGGCAGCAACATTTTAAAGAATAAAGTGGATATCGTTGATTTGCGAAAAAATATCGGCATGGTATTTCAAAAAGGGAATCCGTTTCCACAATCTATCTTTGATAATGTTGCTTACGGTCCGAGAGTCCACGGCACCAAAAATAAAAAGAAGCTTCAAGAGATTGTGGAAAAGTCATTAAAAGATGTGGCGTTATGGGATGAGGTGAAGGATCGTTTGCATTCATCGGCCTTTTCGTTATCAGGCGGCCAGCAGCAGCGTCTTTGTATCGCCAGAGCGCTTGCGACAAATCCTGATATTTTGCTGATGGATGAACCGACATCTGCACTTGACCCAATCTCAACAAGGAAAATTGAAGAGCTCATTCTTGAGCTGAAACATAAATATACCATTGTCATCGTCACGCATAACATGCAGCAGGCAGCGAGGGTCTCTGATCAAACCGCCTTTTTCTACATGGGCGAGCTTGTTGAATGCGACAATACCAATAAAATGTTCTCTAACCCGCGGGATCAAAGAACACTCGATTATATTTCAGGAAAATTCGGATGAAAAAAACAGGCTGACTGTCAGCCTGTTTTTTATCGCGTTAACGTTTTTACGATCTTTTTGAAACTCATATCTGATTTCACTTTAAACTCACCGGCGCGGATTTCTTTGTGATAGCCGGCATCAATGACATAATCATTAAAGTCTTGAGCCGAGTTTATGATGCCTTCTTTTTCAAGAATATCAGATACATCCGCAGTGCTCATGCCGTCTTTAATTTTGAGCTTGTACGTTTTTACTTTGTCTTTTTTCTCATTTGAGCTGCTGTCATCGCTCAACGATTTCTCTTTTGAATCGAGAAGCTTTTGATATTCATCACGGTTCACAGAAACCATTTTTTTAGAATCAAGGTAATTGTTCACATCTTGTTCGGTTACTGTTTTATTTTCTTTTACAGCCACGGCCTGATCTTCGTCTGTCAGATAGAAAACAGCTGCAAGAACGGCTGTCGCTAAAATGATACCGCCAGCAAATGCTTGAATGCCCCGTTTTGTCATACGAGCACCTTCTCGTTATCTTTGATAATCGTATTCACGTCTTCTACTGATACATGCTCAGCTTTAGCGATGGCTTCAGCGGACATGCCGTTATTATATTTAGAAAGTATTTGTTTAGCGATCTTTTGATTGATATCGCTATGCTTTGATTTGCGGATGACAAGGTTTGTTTCCAGTAATTCTTCCTCAAGCACTGCCATTTTCTTTTTGAGTTTGTAAATTTCCTGCATGGCAGAAAGCTGCAGGGTTTCGAGCTCCTGTTCTACATCTTTCATTGGGTCTCTTTGAGAATATGAGAATGCAATTAGCGCTATACTGACAATAAACAACGCAATAATAGCAATTTCCACGTTTCATCACCTTCTATTCTTTTTTTATCCTTCTTTTTTATACCATAAAACCAATGGATTCTAAAGGCATTCCCGAAAAAAACGAGATTTTGTCGAGAAATCTTTCTTTGCTTCCTCTCTATGTAATGATTTTGAGTGAATGATAGGAAAGGAGAATGTTAGAAGTCCATGAATAAACACTCATTTCCCTATAATATACGACATAAGCTTTCTTTTTTAGGGACACATTTGACATAATCGTTTAAACGCTCACACCGGGAGGCAATACTTTTCAAAAAACCACAACCGATGGTAAAAAAATTGTGCATTTTTAACAAAAGATCCGAGCAAAGAATGCACGATTGAAAAGGCAGTTAGTGATACTATAGACAATAAAATTGCACATGTCATGAATGTCTTTCTCAGGTTTGCCGCTGCTGTGCAAGAAAGCATGGACCGAGGTATGCTGATTGCCGTTTCTCAGTCGAATGGCTTTTTTGGATATGCTGTTTATGATAAAATGGCAATGTCCGTTGATGTTATGCGTGCACAGAAAGTAATTGATCTTTGGACAGGTTTTTTAAGACCGGAAAAACGCCGCTGGGTAAAAGAAGCCGGCAGACAACAAGGCATCAATCTTCGCCATTACCGGCTCATTACGGAATCATATTTGCAGGTTTATGGGAGAATCCTCAATAATTCAGCAAATCATTAAAAAACAGCCTAGCATTCCGTCCATTATAGTGGTATTATGTATAAGTCTGAATAAGTAAATGATTTTAGTTTGGAGGGAAAATAATGCGCGTTAATATTACTTTGGCTTGCACTGAATGTGGTGAGCGTAACTATATTTCTAAAAAGAACAAACGCAACAATCCAGACCGCGTTGAATTTAAAAAATATTGCCCACGTGATAAAAAATCTACGTTACACCGTGAAACAAAATAACAGCCTAGCTGTTTGAGGTGTGAGAAAAAAGCCAGAGCTTTGAAAAAGGTTCTGGCTTTTTGCTGTTCCGAGGGGGATAAGGGATGAAATCACAATTAAGAAAAAAGACCATAGAAGCTCTATCTGCTGTATCAAGTGAAGAGCTTCTTCAAAAAACCGCACGAATATACAAGGATTTGTTTTCCTTGCCTGAGTGGCAAAATGCCAGCACCATTGGAGTCACCGTTTCCAGAGGAGTAGAAATACCGACGCGTCCCATTATTGAGCAGGCTTGGAAAGAAGGGAAACAAGTTTGCATTCCTAAATGCGACCCAGGCACAAAACATATGCAATTCCGTACCTTTCAGAGCGATGATCAGCTCGAAATTGTTTACGCTGGCCTTCTTGAGCCTGTGATCGAAAAAACAAAAGAAGTGAAATCATCACAAATTGACTTGATCATCGTTCCGGGTGTTTGCTTCGATACTGACGGATTTAGGATTGGCTTTGGCGGCGGATATTATGACCGTTATTTAAGCGATTATAAAGGGGAAACAGCCTCACTGCTTTTGGAGTGTCAGCTGTTTGCCTGTGTTCCCCGTCTGCCGCATGACATCCCGGTAAATAAGCTGATAACTGAGGACCAGGTCATTTCTTGTTTTTCGTAACTTTCCTGCTTTATATTCAAGAATAAATAAGAGAGAATGACAAACCCTATTGGCAGGAGGGATGTCATGAAAAAACTAATGATTTATGCCATTTTCGCTGTTTCTGCCGTCATGTTTTATCAAAATCGTTACCGGCTTATGAATACTATACTCAGCCAGCCGGGAATCAGGCGGTCTTTTATCCATCTTTTTTTAAGAATTCCATTTATTCGTAATAAGTTTATACAGCAAGCTTTCTAAAATCCCGTGAAAAACGGGATTTTTTGCTTTCAGTAGGCGTTCAGAGCCGCCAGCTGTTATAATGAAATAAAACCATTGGAGCGGTAAACATGTATTTGCTGGACTATACATATTGGAAAATTGCGGCGCACCTAGTGAAAAGCGGGTATGGCATCATACAAGCTGGCGAATCAGGTGAAATATGGCTTGAAGCGCCTGGGAAGTCTTCTCATGATCTGATTCGTCTTTATAAGCATGACCTTGATTTCCGTCAAGAAATGGCCAGAGATATCGAAGAGCAGGCTGAGCGAGTAGAACAAGTCAGAAAGCAACTTGGCAGACGCAAGATGAAGCTGCTGAATGTATTTTTTTCAGCAGAAGCCCCTGTTGATGACTGGGAAGAGGTTGCCGAAAAGCCTTTTGAGAATGGAACCGTGGCAGTTAAACCGGCGATCGTGAGGGGAACGATGCTTTGTGATGATCTTCAAGCTATTTTCCCATCATTTCCTGCAAACGAATGCACAGAAGCCCGTAATTCGTTTGAAGACGCGCAAATGGCAAGAGATCATTTTCTTGCGCTCGTACTGAAGCAGGAAGAACAGAGAAAAAAGGAAGCAGCTGTTTTTCAAAACGGAAAACCGATCTTTACATACTTATTCATCGCGCTTCAAATTTTGATGTTTTTCGTGCTTGAACGAAACGGAGGCAGTACAAACACGGAGGTGCTTGTCGCTTTTGGCGCAAAGGAAAACAGCCTCATCGCAGCAGGAGAATGGTGGCGGCTGCTGACGCCGATTGTGCTCCACATTGGCATTGCGCATTTAGCGTTTAACACGCTGGCCTTATGGTCGGTCGGATCGGCGGTTGAGCGCATGTACGGCTCGGGCAGGTTTCTTCTGATTTATCTGTCGGCTGGCATAGCGGGTTCGATTGCAAGCTTTGTGTTCAGCCCGTATCCTTCAGCAGGCGCGTCAGGAGCCATATTCGGATGCTTAGGCGCATTGCTGTATGTCGCTTTGTCAAATCGAAAAATGTTTTTAAGAACCATTGGAACCAATATTATTGTCATTATTATTATCAACTTGGGCTTTGGTTTTGCGGTTTCGAATATTGACAATTCAGGACATATTGGCGGCTTGATTGGCGGCTTTTTCGCAGCTGCTGCGTTGGGGTTGCCCAAAGCAAGAGCCGTAAGTAAAAGAGTGTTGTCAGCCGTTTTGCTGCTAGCTTTGGCGGCCGGGTTTTTATATTACGGATTGCATTCACCTTCCCATCAGGAGTCAGCGCTGATACAGCAGGCAAACGAGCTGTATAAGGAAGGAAAGTATGAAGAAGTAACGGAATTGCTGAACGGAGAAGCGGAGCAAAAAGGTGCTTCAGTCAATCTGTTGAGAATTCTTGCTGTTTCAGATATTCAAATCGGCGAATATGACCAAGCGGTTTCTCTTTTGGAAAGAACAGTGAAAAAAGACCCGAAAGACCACGTCTCATATTATTATTTAGCCTTGCTGTATACTGAAAAAAATGAGCTTGGTCAAGCTGAAAAGGCGATCAAATTGGCTGTAAACTTAAAGCCGAAGGAGCAGCGCTACAAAAAGCTGCAGCAGCAAATTGAAAACAAATAGAGGATCATAAATCGAAATGCCCATGGGGGAGGCTGGCTTTTTGTCAGCGTATTCTTCTTGACTGGCCGCTCCTTTATGAATACGCTTATGATAGTTAATATCAAGAATGGTGAGGAAAATGAATACATTTTATGATGTGCAGCAGCTGTTAAAAACATTTGGCCACATTGTTTACTTTGGAGACAGAGAGCTTGAGATTGAGTTTATGCTAGAGGAACTAAAGGAATTATACATGAATCGCATGATTGAGAAGGAGCAGTGGGCCAAAGCGGCAGCTGTCCTTCGAAAAGAATTGGAACAAACAAAAAAAACGGAATAGATTGATGTAAAGGTTAAGGTGATAAAAAATGGACGAAGTATGGTTTGTGGGAATTGATCTGGGAGGAACGACGATTAAACTCGCTTTTATTAATCAATATGGTGAAATTCAGCATAAATGGGAAGTCCCGACTGATAAAACTGGAGAAACGATTACCGTTACGATTGCAAAAACAATCGACAGCAAGCTTGATGAGCTCCAAAAGCCGAAAAGTCTCATCAAATACATCGGAATGGGCGCACCGGGACCTGTAGATATGGCGGCCGGAATCGTTTATGAAACGGTAAATCTAGGATGGGAAAACTATGCGTTAAAAAACCATCTGGAGACAGAAACAGGCATCCCAGCTGTTATAGAAAATGACGCGAATATTGCGGCACTCGGAGAAATGTGGAAGGGAGCGGGTGACGGAGCGAAAGACGTCATACTCGTAACGCTTGGCACAGGAGTTGGCGGCGGCATCATTGTAAATGGTGAAATTGCCCACGGCATAAACGGCGCCGGCGGGGAAATCGGTCATATTTGCAGCATTCCTGAAGGCGGGGCGCCTTGCAACTGCGGCAAAACGGGCTGTATCGAAACGATTGCATCGGCAACCGGAATTGTGAGAATTGCAAAAGAGAAAATAGCAAAAGCTAAGCAGACGACATGTTTAAAAGCTACTGAACAGTTGTCATCAAGGGATGTATTTGAAGCAGCGGCTGAAAAAGACGAAATGGCCCTTGAGGTAGTTGATTATGTGGCTAAGCACCTTGGTTTGGTGCTGGGGAATTTGGCAAGCACGCTTAATCCTTCAAAAATCGTTATTGGCGGAGGCGTATCAAGAGCCGGAGAACTGCTGAGATCAAAAATCGAGAAAACATTCCGGGAATATGCGTTTCCGCGAGCAGCTGAGGCGGCTGATATTTCAATCGCATCACTTGGAAATGATGCTGGCGTTATCGGAGGCGCTTGGATCGCTAAAAACGAATGGCTGAAACACCAAAATTGTTAAAAATCTGTAAATGAAATTGATTTTTTGTTGTGCTCAGGTTAAGATTTCATTTGATGGGTAATGAAAATGTTGGAAATAGACTGATTTTTTTAAGAGCGTGCCGCATAGGAGGTTGAAATGCGAAAAACATTTTTTTCGAAGATTTCATTTATGCTGATTGCCATTTTATTGATGTGGCTGAAAACGTATGCTGTTTACAAAACCAGTTTTCACATTAAAATCGACAATCTGGCGCAGGAATTTATTTTGTTTATCAACCCACTAAGTTTTTTGCTGCTCATCTTTGGCTTCAGCTTGTTTTTAAAAGGAAAAAACAGAGATCGCTACATGATCGCGATGAGCTGTCTTGTCACGTTTGTATTATTGGCAAATATGGTATTTTACCGTTTTTACAATGATTTCTTAACGATCCCTGTCCTTTTTCAAACGAGCAATATGGGTGATCTCGGAAGCAGCATCGGAACACTTCTTGAGCCGACAGACCTCCTATTGGCTGTAGATATTGTGATTTTAATATGGCTTTACACCCGGCAAAAAACGTTTCAATCAGACATCCCTGCCACGAAAAATGAACGGGCGGCATACTTTTTGTTTGTTGCTTCTGTTTATTTCTTCAATTTAGGCCTGTCTGAAGCGGAAAGACCTCAGCTATTGACACGCTCATTTGACAGGGAAATGCTTGTTAAAAACATCAGCCTGTTTAATTTTCATATTTACGACGGCGTTCTTCAGTCAAAGCAATCCGCACAAAGGGCCTTGGCTGACAGCAACAGCCTGACGGAAATTGAAAACTATGTAACCGCTAATGCGAAAGATGGCAACAAAAGCTTGTTCGGCGCTGCAAGAGGAAGAAACGTCATTCTCGTATCTTTAGAATCGACACAAAGCTTTGTGCTCAATGAAAAGGTAAATGGAGAAGAAATCACGCCTTTTCTAAATGAGTTTATAAAAAAGAGCTACAATTTTAATAATGTTTATCATCAAACTGGCCAAGGGAAAACATCTGATTCAGAGTTTCTCGTGGACAATTCACTGTATCCGCTTGGACGAGGTGCCGTGTTTTTTACAAATGCGGGCAATCAATATATGGCAGCACCTGAGATTTTGAAGAACAGCGGTTATTATTCAGCTGTGCTTCATGCTAATAATAAAAGCTTTTGGAATCGTGACTTAATGTACGACTCGTTTGGATATGATTCGTTTATTGATATTAACTCCTATAACGTAACTGAGAAAAATTCAGTCGGCTGGGGACTGAAGGATAAAGAATTTTTTTTACAGTCTTCAGAGCTGATGAAAAATTTGCCTCACCCGTTTTACGCGAGGCTGATCACTTTAACGAACCACTTCCCGTTCGATCTTAATGAAGAAGATCAATTGATTGATCAATATGATTCAAGTAGCCAGACGCTAAACAAATATTTTCCCACTGTTCGCTATCAGGATGAGGCGCTGAAACGGTTTATCGAAAAGCTGAAAGAAGACGGGCTATACGACAACTCAGTGATCGTAATATACGGTGACCATTATGGCATATCGGAAAACCACCATGAAGCAATGGGGCAGTTCTTAGGGAAAGAGATTACACCATTTGAGAATGTACAGCTCCAAAAAGTGCCTCTTGTTATTCATATTCCCGGTATGACTGATAAAAAGCCGCAAACCATTGAAACAGTAGGCGGCCAGGTTGATATCAGGCCGACGCTGATGAACCTTTTAGGCATTGATACGAAAGATCACATTCAATTCGGAAACGACCTGCTTTCAGATGAAAAACTGGATTTTACGGTGCTAAGAGACGGAAGCTTTATTACGGATCAGGTCGTTTATACAGATGGTATTTGTTATGACAAAGAGACCGGAAAGCCGCTGAAAGAGGCAAAACAATGTGAAGCATTTGCTGATAAAGCGAAACAAGAGCTTTCACTTTCTGATGAAATTATTTATGGGGATTTACTGCGGTTTTATGATCAGAAAAGGCTGGACAATCCGTCAAAACGAAAAGAAAAACAAATGTTTGATCAGGCATCGTAATCACAATGTCTCCCGCATCAAAGTAAGCGGGAGGCTTTCTTTTTTTTAACACGCTGTCATATAGTAACAAAAAAGGGGGATGATGATGGCGTTTATCACGGTGAAACCTGAAATCAAGCACAATTTGGCCGCAGTGGCGAGAGAGCTGGAGATAGATGAGGAATTGCTTAGAAGTGCAAACCGCTCAGCGCTGAAACAACAATTATATTGTCCTGGTTATGTGGTAGAAGAACATGGTGATAGGGAGTTTCAAACGATTCAGGATATAAAGAGCTTTTTACGGCCTCGGCAGTTGGACTTATCTGATAAATGGGTAGTGGAGGAAAAATTCTATGATAGTGCAGCTGTTGAAAAGGAAATAAAGAAGATCATTGATGTGTTTCCGTTTGTCTCATGCCGGGAAATCGGTCGTTCTGTACTTGGCAGGCCCATTTGGGAGCTTAAGACTGGCATGGAACATGCGGCAAAAAAGGTTCACATGAACGCCTCCTTTCATGCGAATGAGTGGATCACAACATCTGTCCTGCTGAAATGGTTTAAGGAATACTGTATGTCATTATGCTGCAACACATCTTTTTTCGGATTTTCTCCTATGAAGCTGTTCAGCAGCACGTCCTTGTCTCTTGTTCCTCTCGTGAATCCCGATGGTGTTGATCTCGTTTTAAACGGACCAGACGGCATGGGCGTCAAGAAAGATGAGCTCGAAAGGATTAATGACCATCGCTCGGATTTTAATGAATGGAAAGCGAATATAAACGGAGTTGATTTAAATAAACAATTTCCATCACTGTGGGAGATTGAAAAATACCGCAAACCAACAATGCCCAACTATCGCGATTTTCCGGGAAACTCACCGCTTACGGAGCCGGAATCTATTGCAATGTGCCAGCTCATAACGGAGAATCCGCCAGACAGACTGCTGGCTCTCCATACGCAAGGGGAAGAAATTTATTGGGGCTATAAAGGCCTTGAGCCTGAAGAATCTGCTGCTGTCATAAAGGATTTTGAAAGGTTAAGCGGAAACATTTATAAAGGAGTAAGGGATATAGATAGCTATGCAGGGTTTCGCGATTGGTTTATTCACCATTATTTCAAAGAAGGATTTACGGTGGAACTTGGAAAAGGCCAAAATCCTTTGCCGTTTCAGCAGTTTTCACATATCTATAATGCCACAAACGGCATTTTGTGGAGGGCATTATTTTTTCATGAGTAACTGAAACTTTTCCTTTTTTCTGCCGAAGTAAATATGAGACAATAAAAATGATCGGAGGAGGGAAGGCTGATGAGATCAGTTTGTTTCATTCTGCTGTCAGCGTTGCTGTTTAGTTTGTCGGCATGCGAACCATCTCATCAGCAGCAGCAACAGGCAGCGGAGGCAAAAGATGAAGAAAAAGACATCATACCGCTTTCCGCAGAAAAAGCGGATGGAGCAGAAGGATGGCTTAATAATAGCACTATTTTATATACCGCGTCTGATCCGACAAAAACGGAGCTTTTTGCATATTGCATCTTCACTGGCAAAGCGAAAAAGCTCTATCAAACAGATGGTCAAATTGTTGATGTTCAAATCAATCCAGAAAAGCAGATGATTTTGCTGCAAATCACACACAGCCAAAAGACAGCAGTGGTTTTGCTTAATGCCGATGGAAAGATGCTCTACAAAAAAGATTACGAAACATATGAGCTGGAGGCGGCTTGGAATCAATATGACCCTTATCAAATAATGGTCACGGTGTTCTCTGAAAACTGGGATTTCCATACATATCAGGTGAATGCTAAAAAAGATGAGTCTTCCTTAAGCCCGGTACAGGTTCCATTTATTCATTGGACATCTAAAAACACATTTGATTATATAAAAGAGGGAAGAGACGACAAGTCAGGTCCTATATATGCATACGATACAGCCTCCAAAGCAGAACAGAAGCTCGAAGATGACGTGCTTTTCTTTGATTCTTTCCAGCACATGCGTTTTATTGTCAAATCGGCCGCCGGGCAAAAAGGGACATATCATTTTAAAACACCGCAAACAAAATCGCCAGTAACAGCAGAATTGCCGCTTCAAATGAAATATACAAGCTTGGCTCCGATGGAGTATGACTATGATGAAGCAAAAGGCCTGTTTTATACGTTTAAAGAAAGCGGCGATGCATATAAGCTCGCAGCTGTCGATGTGGCATCGGGAAAGACAAAAGATCTTTTCTCTCTGCCTCATATGGAGCCGCTTCAAATATCTCCGAACGGGAAATATGCGTTATACGGCTTTCATTTTGAGCGGATTATTTTATTAAAATCGCATGAAACGAAGCAACTGATTATTAATCAAAAGGAGATGGAATAACGATGGCGATCGCAGATGTAACCATTATCCCAATCGGTACGGAAACACCCAGTGTAAGTGCTTACGTTGCCGATGTGCAAAAGATTTTAGAAGGATATAAAGCTGAAGGGAAAATCAAATATCAGCTGACACCGATGAGTACACTGATCGAGGGAGAACTTAGTGACCTTTTCACCGTCATTCAGGCAATACATGAAGCACCGTTTCAAAAAGGGCTGCACAGAGTGGCGACAAACATCCGCATTGATGACAGGCGTGACAAAAAAACGACGCTAGAAAGCAAAATAGAAAGTGTCACTAAACATTTACAGCAATAAAAATAAACCTGTATCCATCGGATACAGGTTTTAATGCGCGGTTGGATATCCGCTGTTTATCACGGTCATCACGGTAAACCAGCCAAAGACAAATAAGGTGCCTCCAGCCAATAAAAATCCAAGTATATTTCTATTTTTCACAGAACGCAAGACTCCCCATAAAGCGAAAAGAGCGACAAGGCCGAAAATCACGACAAGTAACATGAAGCAGCCCCCTTTACATTGAAAAACCTGCAATTCTTTCCAGTTTCATTTTACCTGCTTTTTAAAGGTTTGTCGATAGCGTTTTCATTGAGATTGATTGAATCTTTTTTCAAAAACCTTCATAATAGGAGCATAAAAAGAAAGAGGTGATACAAGTGAAATGGAGACGAATGCCAGTAGGACCGATTCAAGCGAACGCATATTTTCTTATCAATGATGATCAATGCCTGATCTTTGATCCAGGCGGCGAAGGAAATAAAATCAATCAATACATAAAAGAAAAAGGGCTGACACCTTTAGCCATTTTGCTTACCCATGCCCATTTTGACCATATAGGAGCACTTGATGAAGTGAGGGGGAAATGGGATATCCCTGTTTATCTGCATCAAAATGAAAAGAATTGGCTTACAGATGCCTCTTTAAATGGCTCCGGTATACTTCGGGGGATAGAAGTCACAGCTAAACCTGCAGATCATCTGATTGAAGGCGACGGTGAGCTGAATATCGGGCCGTTTCATTTGGAAACATTATTTACACCGGGGCATTCGCCAGGCAGTGTTTCTTACTATGTGAAGGATGCAGACTTGGTGATCTCTGGAGATGTCTTATTTCAAGGCGGTATAGGGCGTACGGATTTAATAGGCGGCGATCAAGAGACATTGCTGAGGTCAATTCATGAAAAACTGCTTACACTGCCGGAGCACACGCTGGTGTTAAGCGGGCATGGCGCTGAAACAGACGTGCAGACCGAGCAGGATCAAAATCCATTTTTAAATGGCTTTTCACTATAAAAAAGAGACAAACCTTATCGGTTTGTCTCTTTTTGCATTTAATGGCCTCCGCCGCCGGGCACCATAATAAAAATCGAGTAATATGTAAAGCCGGCGAAGAAAATCGTTAAATAGGCGCCAAAAATATAAATATACATGCGTTCAGTTAAGTTCAAATACGATAGGAATACAAATAAAATCGTCTGTCCAAAAAATAAAAGGGAAGCATCTTTCATATCACCCAAATAAAACATGACTGCAAAAATTCCTGTCCAAAATCCTAACACCCGGAACATGCGATTCATTTTTATCCCCTCCCGAGAGTCCCTCTGATTGTTATTATAATAGATCGCATCTAAAAATGTAAACATTTTCATTACTTATATACAAATGGAATTTATATTTCTATTATATGAATGATTTTTTAAAAATAATTCAAAAAAACTTTTATAAATGGTTTAAATAAAAAATGATCCGGGTAGTTATTCTACAAAGAGATGGTTAACTGAGGAGGAAATAAACAAATGGAACAAATCATTTTTTACTCATATCCAAGCTGCACGTCATGCCGGAAAACAAAACATTGGCTTAAAGCACATCAAATTAATTTTAATGAACGGCATTTATTCAGAGAAACCCCGACAGTAGAAGAATTAAAATACATTTTATCTCTAACGACAGAAGGTATTGACGAAATCTTAGCGACAAGAAGCCAGACGTTCAAAAATTTGAACTTAAACATTGAAGAGATGACGGTAAATGAGGTGCTGGAACTTTTAGTTGAAAAGCCTAAGCTTTTGAGACGTCCGATTATTGTAGACAATAAAAAACTGGTGATTGGTTATAATCCGGGAGAACTGTTGAAACTATCAAAGAAGAAAACGGTTCATCAATCTGCATGATGAAAAACCGAAGATCCGCTGATTTATCCGAATCAGCTTATCTTCGGTTTTTCACCTGTTCAGAAACTGGGCTAGCTGGATTCGAACCAACGATCACGGAGTCAAAGTCCATTGCCTTACCGCTTGGCTATAGCCCATTGAATATAAACATAGTATGTGTAGAGGCAGAGGCGTTATACATGTGGGATATATTTTTTAAAAAAACAGGAGGTAGCTCATTAAGATGATAGCTCTTGATCAGCACGTAACAGAGCACAAAGAAGACATTTTGGAACAATGGCTGAAAACCTGCACGTCAAAAGGAAGCTGGCATTCCGTTAAAGATCAGCAAAGATTAGAACAAAAGCTAAAAGACCAGCATGAATCATTAGTGACCATCGTGGCAAAATCCCTGAGAAATGCAGAAAACGTAAAGGATGAGCTCAACCGATGGTCTCTTCAATGCGCCAGAGACCGTGCCGTTCATGAAGTTACTGTAACAGAAAGTGTCGGCCAGTTTAACGCCTTCAGGCACATCATGTTTGAATGGCTGCAGAAATTCAGCGAAGCCTCTTCTCAAGAAATCAGCATTCAGGACATGTGTGAATGGAGCAAGATTTTGAATCAAACCATTGATGAAATCATCGAAGTGTTTACAGAAGAATATCACCAAGTCACCATGATCCAATTAAACGCGCAAAAGGAAATGATTAATGAATTGAGCGCGCCTATTATGCCGATTTCTGACGGGATAGGGATTCTGCCGCTTGTCGGTGAAATTGATACGTACAGAGCAAGGACCATTTTGGAGTCTGTGCTGCACCAGTGTTCAGCGCTAAAGCTCTCATATTTATTTTTAGATATTTCGGGTGTTCCCATCGTTGATACAATGGTGGCTTATCAAATATTTAAAGTGATTGACAGCACCAGACTGCTCGGAATTGAGACGATTATTTCAGGAATCAGACCAGAAATTGCTCAAACTGTGGTGAAGCTTGGACTGGATTTTTCAAATGTGAAAACGGAGCGAAATCTTGTTAAAGCTCTGGCTAATAAAGGATTTAAGATAGAAGAGTATTGATGCTATGAAATAAAAAAGCTGAACAGCCTTCGAAGGGCTATTCAGCTTTTTTTACCTCTATAAATAAAATGTGATGGCTGTCGATGTCTTTTACCTTGAACGAGTAGCCGCCATATTCAATGACACTTTCAGGTTCCGCATCTATATTTTGTGTCAGAAACCAGCCGCCTAAAGTGTCCACTTCCTCGTCTGGTAAAGCAATTCCAAGCAGGCTGTTTACATCGCTGATTAATAACTTTGCATTTAATAAAAAGTGATCTTTTCCAAGCTCCCGGATAGGGGGTACTTCATCTGTATCAAATTCATCGCGGATTTCTCCTACAATTTCCTCGACAATATCTTCGACAGTAACCAAACCGGATGTCCCGCCATATTCATCAATGAGGATTGCCATATGAGTGCGTTCCTTTTGCATTTTCGGCAGCAATTTATAAATCGGAATTGTCTCAATCACGTGGATAACAGGCTGAATGAAAGGTTCAATTTGCTGCTTTTGAAGTGAAAAATCTTTCGACAGCATTGCAAATAATACTTCTTTCATATTGATTACGCCAATGACATTATCTTTATCCTCTCTGACAATGGGATATCGTGTGTACTTCGTTTGCTTCACTGTTTCCTGCAGACTTGAAATGGATTCTTCATCAAGTGACAAACTGACCATTTCATTTCGCGGCACCATAATTTCTTTTGCCATTCGTTTATCAAAGGTGAAGATATTATTCATGTATTTTAATTCGCTTTTTCTGATTTCACCGCTTTTATAGCTTTCAGCCAAAAGGACCCGCAGCTCTTCCTCCGTATACGCCAGCTCATGCTCTGATGCAGGTTTTAGTCCAAATGCCCCTGTAATCAACCGGGCAGAGTGGTTCAGCAGCCAAATGAATGGAAACATAATCTTGTAAAACCAAATAAGCGGTTTGGCGAGCATCAATGTAATGCTCTCTGCTTTTTGAATGGCGAAACTCTTCGGCGCCAGCTCTCCGATGACGACATTGAAATACGTCACCAATAAAAAGGCGATAACAAGTGAAAGAAGATGGGTAAGCGATTCATTTAAGCCTGCTTTATGAAAAAGCGGCCGAAGCAGAGTTTGTACAGTTGGTTCTCCAAGCCAGCCTAGGCCCAAAGCCGCAACTGTGATACCCAGCTGGCAGGCTGATAAATACTCATCAAGATGAGTGATGACATGCTTTGCCGCTTTAGCACCTTTCTTCCCTTTTGCGACAAGCTGATCAATTCTGGATCGCCGCACCTTTACGATTGAAAATTCTACGGCAACAAAAAATCCTGTTAATAAAATGAGAATAGCGACTGCTAATAAATTAATAAATTCCAAAATAACTGCCTTCTCCAAGGAAGGCATGCACCTCCCTTTTCCGATGTCTTTCTGTCTTTCTACATTCCATACCACCGGAAAATACTCGCAAAACATAAATTTGCGGCGTCTAACTGGTTTAATGAAGCTGTTCTTGGGCAATTAAAGAATAAAAGAACAAAAATGTGGAGGAGCTTAACATGAAAGTACATACGGGAAAGGATTGGTTCTGGTACCAAATGGGACCGCAGGAAAGAGATCAGGCAAGAGATCTAATCCATTTTTCTCATTGGCCTCAATGTGAAAAGTGGTTTGAAAATAATCAGCATATTAATTTTTTACGCGTAGACACGACTGAGGCAGATAATGAAGCGGTATTTGGCTCGATCGTATATGATCAGGGACTTGATCAGGAACAAGACCATACCGTTTTTCATTTTTATATCACGAGGGACTATTTTTTTACCATTAACTTTGATTTTTCAATTTTGAAAGGGATTAAGGGAAGAGAAGTCATCCAACAAATGGAAAGGACAGGCGATGCCATAGAGGGATTTTTGGTTCTTCTCGGTGAATTAATGAATGCGTACCTAATTGGTATTGATGAATTTGAGGTGAATCTGAGAAAACTCAGATGGCAAATCAAAGATGACAATAGTAAAAGTATTTTGAACCGCGTCCATCTTCTGCGTCATGATCTGATGGTTTGGAAAAAATTAATCCTAAATGTCAAGAAAATTGAAATGGCGTTGAAAGAAACCTTTTTGCCTCAAAACGAAGGGAAAGATTATCAGCGGATACATCTGAAAATTGACAGAGGGTTTACATACATCAATGAATTTGAAGGAGAGCTTAACACGCTGCTGCATTCAGAAGAAGTAATTACCTCTCACAGAGGAAATGAGATTGTAAAAGCGCTGACCATCTTCACAACGCTTTTTACACCGATGACAGCACTCGGTGCCCTCTGGGGAATGAACTTTTCAGTAATGCCTGAGCTGGATTTGAAATACGGGTATCTCTATTCTCTCATATTGATTATTATTTCTACTATTCTGATCTACCTCTATTTGAGGAAAAAGGGCTGGACAGGAGATATGCTGCAGGAGCACAAGAATAAAAACACTCGAAAAAAGTGGAAACTGTAGGGTGTTTCATTATATTGTAAGATGGAATGAAGCAGGCATGATGATCAATCATGCCTGCTTTTTTATTGAAAAAATAGCGAAATCAATAAGGTGCCTTTAGTTAAAACATTGTTTTCTGTCAGCAGAAGTTGCTTTTTGGGAATAAAATATCGCAGAAAATCACTTTTTCCCGGTTTGATTACAGGTTCGTTTTTTTCTACAATACGCATTGAAAGGAGAGGGAATCAAATTGGATTCAATAGAAAAGATCAGCAGAACCTTGATTGAAGAGGCATATGTAACAAAGGCTTCTGATATACACATTGTGCCGAGAGAGCGGGACGCCATCATTCATTTTCGGGTTGATCAAGCTTTGTTGAAAAAAAGAAATATGAAAAAAGAGGAAAGTATAAGGTTGATTTCACATTTCAAATTTCTCTCAGCGATGGATATCGGAGAAAGACGAAAACCGCAAAATGGTTCGCTTACATTAAAGTTAGAAGAGGGCAATGTTCATTTAAGAATGTCAACGCTTCCCACAATTAATGAAGAAAGCCTCGTGATCAGAGTGATGCCTCAATACAATATCCCTTCAATTGATAAACTATCATTATTTCCGAAGGCAGGTGCGACCTTACTCTCATTTTTAAAACATTCACACGGTATGCTCATTTTTACCGGTCCGACTGGTTCAGGAAAGACCACTACCCTATACTCTCTTGTTCAATATGCAAAAAAACACTTTAATCGAAATATTGTCACACTGGAGGACCCTGTTGAAACAAGGGATGAGGATGTTCTTCAGGTGCAGGTGAATGAAAAAGCCGGTGTGACATATTCCGCAGGGCTAAAGGCGATTTTGCGCCATGACCCGGATATGATTATTTTAGGTGAGATTAGAGACGCAGAAACAGCAAAAATTGCGGTGCGGGCAGCGATGACCGGTCATCTGGTACTGACAAGCCTTCATACGAGAGATGCGAAGGGGGCGATTTACAGGCTTCTTGAATTCGGCATCAACATGAATGAAATCGAACAGACTGTCATTGCCATTGCTGCTCAGCGTCTAGTTGATTTGGCTTGCCCGTTTTGTGAAGACAGATGTTCATCAGTGTATTGCCGCCAGTTACGAAAAACCAGGAGAGCGAGCGTTTATGAGCTGCTTTATGGTCAAAATCTGCAGCAATGCATGCAGGAGGCCAAAGGACATCATGCAAATTATCAATATCAAACATTGCGTCAAATTATCAGAAAAGGAATTGCGCTTGGCTACTTGACAACAAACAATTATGACCGGTGGGTTTATCATGAGACAGATTAGAAAAACCTGGCCGTTAAAGGATCAAGCCCAGTTATTAAAGCGGCTTGGGGAAATGATGGCGGGCGGTTATACGATGTTAGATGCATTACGCCTGATGAAACTCCAGCTGAATAAGAGGCAGGTTTCAGATTTGACTGACGCAATGTTACAGCTGAGGGAAGGAGCACCGTTTTATCTAGTATTAAAAAGGCTGTCATTTCATAAGGAAGCTATAGGTATTTGTTTTTTTGCTGAAACACATGGTGAATTGCCTGCTTCCATGATCCAGAGCGGCGAGCTGCTGGAACGAAAAATGACACAGGCAGACCAACTGAAAAGGGTGCTGAGATATCCGCTTTTCCTCATCTTCACAGTGGCTGCCATGTTTTATATGCTGCAGGCTGTTATCATTCCTCAGTTTTCCGGTATTTATCAATCAATGAATATGGAAACCACACGTTCGACTGACATGCTTTTTGCTTTTTTTCAACATATCGATTTTTTTCTCATTTTATTTGCTTTTTTTGCAGCGGGTGTCGGGCTTTATTATTGGTTTGTGTTTAAGAAAAAATCGCCTGCCGGGCAAATGCTTATTTGTGTGAGAATGCCTTTGATAGGAAACCTTGTCAGGCTGTTTAACAGCTACTTTATTTCTTTGCAGCTAGGCAGTCTTTTACAATCAGGTCTCTCAATTTATGACAGTCTTAACGCATTTAAACATCAAACGTTTCTCCCTTTCTACCGCTGCGAGGCTGAACAAGTAATTGAACGGCTGAAAGCTGGTGAATCAATTGAAGTCGCTATTGGCAGCAGTCCTTTTTATGAAACTGATTTTTCAAAAGTCATCTCTCACGGACAGCTGAGCGGCCGCCTTGATCGAGAGCTTTTCACATACAGCCAGTTCATATTGCAGCGTCTGGAATACAAGGTGCAAAAGTGGACTGGCATCCTTCAGCCTATGATTTATGGGTTTGTGGCAGCGATGATCTTACTTGTGTATTTATCAATGCTTTTGCCAATGTATCAGATGATGAATCAAATGTGAAAGGAAGAGGCTGATGAATGAGAAAGGATTTACACTTGTTGAAATGTTAATTGTGCTATTCATTATTTCGATCTTGCTTTTAATAACGATACCGAACGTCACGAAACATAATCAAACCATTCAAAAAAAGGGCTGTGAAGGTTTGCAAAACATGATTAAGGCACAAATGACTGCATTTGAACTTGATCATGAAGGACAGACACCGAGTCTTGCTGATTTACAATCAGAGGGATATGTGAAAAAGGATGCAGTTTGTCCAAATGGGAAGCACATTATCATTACTGGCGGAGAAGTTAAGGTTGAACATTAAATTAAATGAGGAAGGATTTACCCTTTTAGAAAATTTGCTTGTGCTGAGCCTCGCTTCTATCCTCTTGATTGCTGTATTTACTACACTTCCTCCTGTTTATGGAAACACAGCCGTCCAGCAGGTAGCATGGCAGCTGAAAAACGATATGATGCTTGCACAACAGGCTGCAATATCCAGACAACAAAGAACAAAAATTCTCTTTCAGCAAAACGAATATCAATTAGTCATAGGTGATACGGTTATTGAACGGCCGTATGCTACGGGACTTTCTATAAAACCGCAGACATTAAAAGACCATTTGGATTTTAATGAGAAAGGGCACCCAAATGCAGGCGGAAAAATACGAGTGAAAGGGAACACCGCTTATGACATAACAGTTTATTTAGGGAGCGGGAGAGTCAATGTGGAGAGAAAATAAAGGCTTTTCTACAATAGAAACAATGTCTGCATTAAGTTTGTGGCTGTTTCTGCTGCTGACAGTTGTTCCCTTGTGGAACGAGCTGATAGCTGCTGAAAATTTGGCAGAATCTCGAGAAATTGGTTACCAGATAATGAATGAAAGCATTAGCCAATATATGATGACTGGTGAAGAAACTGAGACAAAAAAGGTTTCAAAGAACAACAATAACTATACGCTAAACTGGGAGGAGGAGGGGGAGTATCAAAACGTATGCATTACGGGAGAAGCTTATAAAGAAAAAAACTTTTGCTTCAGCATTCTGCGCTCAGACTGGTTATACGCTTCTTAACGTATTATTTTCACTTTCCGTCTTTTTGCTTATATCGGGATCGTTAGCTGCCATCTTTCATATGTTTTTGTCATGGCAGCAGGCACACGACGAATTTTTACAGCAGGAATGGCTGATTTCGATGGAACAGATGATGAACGAGTGTAAGCAATCTCAAGCAGTCAAGACAGCCGGGCGTGGAAGCGTACTGATCTGCACCAATGCTTCCGGGCAAGACATCCGTTTTGAGACTTATCACTCAATGATAAGAAAAAGGGTAGATGGGAAAGGACATGTTCCCATTCTAGATCATATTACAGACATGAAAGCTGATATTAAGAAGGGTGTTGTGTTGCTGGAAATTAAGAGTAAGCAAGATAAAGTGTATCAAACTGCTTTTCCGGTTTACACAACTTTAGGAGGAGGATAAATGTACTGCTCGAAAGGGTTTATTTATCCAACTGTTCTTTTTGTTTCCGCGCTTGTACTGCTGATGGTGAATTTTACTGCTTCTCAATATGTTTCACACTGCTTGTTTGAAAAGGAGACAAAAGAGTTTTACACGGGAGAGAATTTGCTTCAAAACGGTGCTCTTCTGTCAATTCGGCATGTTATTGAGCAGAGGAAAGGCCGAAAAGGATCCCAAGAATTTCCGTATGGACAAGTTTCTTATCGTATTTACGATACATCGGCAAACGGACAAAAAGAAATCAGCTTAAGAGCAATCACACAGTCTGGGGCAGAAAGAAATGCCCGGATCGTTTTTCATCAAAAACAGAAAAAATTGCTGAGCTGGACAGAATAAAGAAGAGTAAATGGTATAAAAAAAGTCAGGTGAGCCAACACTTCATAATAATTGAATGATGAGGTGATCACATGAAATCGAATGATTATGTCAAATATATGACACAGCAATTTGTCAAATATATAGATACTCCGAGAGATGAGCGAAAAGAACGAAAAGAGGTGCGGAAAGAAACGAAAACGCCCGCTTCACAGCAGTGGTTCGGTATTTTTCCTTATGGTTTCAGAATGTGGCTGAAGCGAAAAAAATAATCACAGATATAACGAATAAGGTCCTTCAAAAATGGAGGACCTTATTGATATTCTTCTAATATGGCAATTTTATTGACCTTTTGGCTATAGGGATCGAATGAAATTGTGACAAAAATGCCGAATTCCTTTGATCCTTCCTTCAGGGTTAAATGGTATTGCTTTACTGCCTCATCTTTTCTTTTGCGATCCCATACTTTTTGTTTGAACAGTACCTGTGCGAGCGGGTATCTTTTTTTTGCTTCTTTAACTGCTAGCTCTTCCCATTTTGACATGTGACGCACGGTTACAAGCGGTGTTTCTTCTGCGTGGGTGTGAGCGGCAGTGTGGCCAAAAATGAGAAAAGAAAGGCAAATTACACATCGTTTGATCATCATGCTGTCACCCTTTCTTTTTTATGATAGCCAACTCATATTTGACTATACATTTAATTTTGCGGATAATAATTCCAAAAATTTCAAAAAGTAAAAAGATGAGCAATCCTGAGCAAGATATTGAAATATGGAGAAAAAATTCTTTTTAGAGAACAAAATGAATGATTTTGGTGGTTTTCAATCGACAAAATATTGATTATACTTTATTTATTAGTTCTTTAAAGAGAACGATTGTCATATTTGGTGACAGGGTTTTATAGGAGGTACGATATGTTTCAATTGTCTCGCATTCAGCAAAAGACGAAGACAAAACTGATAGTACGGCTTATGTTTCAGCTTTCAGTTATTGTCAGTCTGACTGCCTCGATATGTTTACAGCTTTCGGGTAATACAAGTGCTGCTTTTCATGATATTGAAACGATTGAGTTTCCGCTTCAAACGTGTACAGACTTTCAGCATACAGATAAAGACTGCGATTTTGATAAGCGCTGGGATCGCAGTGATTTGCACCTGTCTAATCAAACGGATACCAACGGCACTGTATGCTCACCAATTTCTTTGTTTGCTGAGCTCAAAAATACAGGGCAGAAACTTAGGAAATCAAAGTGGAGTTGGGAGCTTCATAAGCTGGAAAACGCCCGCAAACCATTAAAGAATGGGAACGTGATCGAAAAAGGGTACGTTTCCAAACAAACGAGCGATCTTTATAAAATTGAGACAAAGAGAAAAATGAAACCCGGCATTTATGCATTTAAAGTATATAAACCTGTTGGTTATCCGGCAAGCGGCAGTACTTTTGAGTGGTCGGAGCCTATGACGCTTGCAAAGTGCGATGAAAAAGCGACAGTTCCGAAAAAAGAACTGAAGTCTTCCGTTAAAAAGGAGAAAGATACAGCGCAAAAGGATTTACAAGAAAAGGAAGAAGAGTCAACTCATGAAACTGCAACAGAAAAAACAGAAATCCAATCAATTCAAAAGGAAGGCGGGGAAGAGGATGAAAAAAGCAATGAGGCTAATCAATAATATTCTCTATGTGGTTATCTTTACTCTCATTATTGTGTTGACACTTGTCGTGATATCAACGCGTTCATCCGGGGGGGAGCCGGCAATATTTGGATACACGCTGAAATCAGTTCTGTCAGGTTCAATGGAGCCGGAGTTCAACACGGGTTCCTTAATATTGGTCAAAGAAATTACTGATGTAAAGGAACTTCAAAAGGGTGACGTCATTACATTTATGCAGAATGCAAATACGGCGGTCACCCACAGAATTATTGATATGACAAAGCAAGGAGACCATTTGTTATTTAAAACAAAAGGAGACAATAACGCCGCAGCTGATTCAGCGCTTGTACCGGACGAAAATGTTCGCGCGCAATATACAGGCTTTCAGCTTCCTTATGCCGGTTATATGCTCTATTTCGCCAGTCAGCCGATTGGAACTGCTGTTTTACTGATTGTTCCCGGTGTGATGCTGCTGGTGTACGCATTCGTGACAATCAGCAATGCCATCAGAGAGGTTGAAAGAAAGACAAAAGCTTTGGAAACAGAGGAAAAGGACAGCACCGTGTCCACTTAACATCGTTGTAAACCTGGCAACAGGTTTCTATATTATATCATTCAATAAAAGGGGAGCTTGCCATGAATATGAAAAAGAAATTGAGTTTAGGAGTTGCTTCTGCGGCACTAGGATTGGCTTTAGTTGGAGGAGGAACTTGGGCAGCATTTAACGACATTAAATCAACGGATGCTGCTTTTGCATCAGGAAAGCTTGATTTATCTGCTAAAGAAAATTCAGCGAATGTTAACCTGTCAAATCTTAAGCCGGGAGACAAATTGACAAAGGACTTCCAATTTGAAAATAACGGCTCTCTTGCGATCAAAGAGGTGTTAATGGCACTGAATTATGGTGAATTTAAAGCAAACGGGGGCAGCAATACATCTGCAGAAGATTTTCTCAGTCAGTTTGAAGTGACCTTATTGACAGTTGGAAAAGAGGGCGGAAATGGATACCCGAAAAATATTATTTTAGATGATGCCAATCTAAAAGACTTGTATTTGATGTCCGCTAAGAATGATACAGCGGCTGTTGAAAAAATCAAAAAACAAATTGATCCTAAGTTCTTACATGCAAGCGGTAAAGTCAATGTAGCAACAATTGATGGTAAAACCGCTCCTGAATACGATGGTGTTCCAAAAACACCGACTGATTTCGATCAGGTTAAAATGGAGATCAAATTCAAAGATGACAAAACAAAAGATGAAAAAGGGCTAATGGTTCAAAATAAATACCAAGGCAACTCTATTCAGCTTCACTTCTCGTTTGAAGCGACACAATGGAATGGTTTGACAATTAAAAAGGAACATACGGATAAAGACGGTTACGTGGAGGAAAATGAAAAGGCGCACAGTGAGGATAAAAATTGAATAACAGCAATAAAAAAGAGACGGCCCGGTATACCATATACTGGGCTGTTTCTGTGTTTATTGACAAAAGAGGAGTTAGCGCCTCTGCTCAGGCACTACTCCTCTTTTTGGGACTTTTTCCACTTTTGATAATCTAAAAATTCACGAAATTGTTTTTTCGATACCCCGGATGTCATTGCATCGCGAACCAATTTCTCCCATTCAC
Source organism: Bacillus sp. SKDU12 (assembly GCF_010093085.1). GTDB lineage: Bacteria > Bacillota > Bacilli > Bacillales > Bacillaceae > Bacillus > Bacillus mexicanus. The sequence goes on from NZ_MSRC01000007.1 coordinate 251,545, forward strand.
TATCTAATTGACCATCGTATTCGGTTTCATGTTTCTCATCGAGCAAAGTATGAACCGAGACGTCCAGAACAGCGGAGACTTTTTCGAGAAATTGAATGGAGGGGTTCGTTTGTAGATTTCGTTCTATTGAGCTTAAATAAGACTTCGCTACCCCAGCTTTTTCAGCTAGTTCCGATAGTGAGTAGCCTTTTTCCTTACGGTATTGTTTAATACGCTGGCCAATCAATGTCATCACCTTCCTTGTGATATTATAGCACATTCAGAAAGGATTTACGGTATGACTTCTGACTGCCGGACTAGGATGAGCAGACTTTTTGTTTAAAAGTAAATATTTTCGTATTTCTTCGGGGCTGATATTTGCTTCTTTTGCTTGCATCATTAATTCAACCCATTCTTTATCTAGTTCGAAGTACTCTTGTTTTGCATTTTTCATGCAGTTTCTCCTCCTAAAATACTTGTTTATGTATTTCAGCCAGTCCGGCCATGACTTATTGCATACCTTCATTGGTCTCTGGAAGTCATTTGCCATCTAAATTGCCAGGATTTTTTTCTGATATACCTTTATTATAATCGCATTTTTTCAAAAAAAACGAGAATGATGTCGAATGGTAAAAAAAGTTAGACTGACATATTATTTTGCAGATAAAATAATCCGCCATTTTCAATGACAACTGATATCTTTGGTTGGTACAAGGCTTTCAGCGCCTGTTTTTCTAGATGATACTCTTCTGGTTTTTTTTCTATATGCTCATAAAACTTATCAAGCAATGTCATATCATTTCTCCATCTGCTTACCGCCTGGTCTGCCCAGTCTGACGGTTCCTGCATAGCAGATTTGGCAATATAGTTTTCCATCCGCTTCAGTCCGCTTTCTGGTTTAATCATAGGCGATATGGTAAAGCAATAATCGCATATTTGAGATGTCAGCAGCAGCTGTGTCAGCTTGCTTTGAAATTTTTCAATTATGGTTCCAGAGACTAGGTGAAGACCTAGTGATAATAGCTTATCTTTTTTCATGTCGGACTGGTATGAAATCGTAACATTTATACCAAGCCAGGGCTGAAGTGGAACTTTAGCTCCGGCTGTTTCAATTTTCTCATACATTTTGGTAAATCTCCCATTTTGTTTAACAGCATTAAATATTTGAAAAAGACGCGGCGCTCCAAAATAAATAAATTCACCGTCTAGGTCTTTTGGAGCGGTTTCTTTATCTGTAATAAAAGTGATTTTCATGGGATTCGGGTCGCCGCCTGTCTTCTCGCGCCAGTGCCAGTAGAAAGGGCGATTCATGATCTGTTTATCCATTTCAACTGTAAGCTGCACTGTCATATATCCTGGACCTTGCTCGGCGATTTGGCAGCTGTTTGCCCGAAAAAAACGAAGCAGGAAATCGTGAACCTCTTGCTGTCTCACTTTAAAACCTCCTTACAGGCTAGGATCCTCTTTTTTCAGCTGGCTGCTGATTTGACAAAAATGAGGTTAAGTTGTCCATTTTTATTTTCATTTCTTCTTCTGTTGCTGAATGACACAAAATATCGTGCAGGTGCTCTTCAAAATTGTTCACTTGAATTTTTGTTAAAATATCATCAAGTTCGCCAACCACATTCTCAAACAAATGAATTTTTTCATATAGAAGCTTTAAAATATGTTCTTCCACCGTATGTTTTGTTGCCATGTTGTAAATGTGTACATCTCGTTCCTGACCAAGCCTGTGAATTCTTCCGATTCTCTGCTCAAGGCGCATCGGGTTCCATGGCAGGTCATAGTTGATCATGTGATTGCAAAATTGCAGATTGATTCCTTCACCGCCTGCTTCAGTTGCAATCAGTACTTGGACCTTTCCGCGAAAAAGATCTTTCATCCAGTCTTTTTTCCCGCGTTTAAATCCGCCTCTGAATGGCACAGAACTAATGCCATTTTGCTGAAGAAACCATTGCAGGTAAATTTGGGTGGCCCGGTATTCTGTAAATATGATGACCTTATCGTCAATCTTTTTGATCAGTTCAACCACTTGAAGTGCTTTGGAATTTTGTGTCACTTGATTGATGCGCTCTATTAAAACCGAAATGGTGTGCTCATCGATGGCTGGTGCTTGTTTTTCTTTTTGATCAAGCATTTTCTTCAGCGTCATATATACAGCCTCTCTGCTCGAACAGCATTCTCTTTGCAGGGTCATAATGGAGAACATGCTGGCCGGTTTGTTGATCCCTTCCTTCAAGCGGGAAATCTCATCGTAAAGCGCCTGCTCTGATGGAGAAAATTCAATCGGCACTGTTTCAACATGCCGCTGTTTCCAATTCAGTCCGGTGTCATGCCGCCTGTTGCGGATCATGACTTTATTTACAAGATCTTTTAAATGCTCATGTGCTTCCAAACTGGATTTTTTCTTGGCGAACTCTTCCTGAAAATGATTCTGGCTGCCTAAATGGCCAGGCTTTAACAAGGAAACCAAATTAAAAATTTCTTCGATGCGGTTTTGAATGGGCGTCGCGGTTAGAAGCAGGCAATATTTCTTGACGAGATTCCGGACAAATTCATAGTTCTTCGTTCTGCTGTTTTTTAATTTGTGCGCCTCATCAATAATGACGAGATCATATGGGATTGACAGCACAATTTCACGGTGGGGCGAGCGCTTTGCGGTGTCGATTGATGAGACGACAATATCGTATTGCTCCCACACATAGCTTTTCTTTTGTTCAACAGCCGGGATCAAAAATTTTTCCTGAAGCTCTTTGACCCATTGAGACACTAGGGAGGCAGGCACGAGGATCAATATTTTTTTGGCTAAACCGCGAATCATATATTCTTTTAAAATCAGTCCGGCTTCAACTGTTTTCCCGAGACCAACCTCATCTGCTAAAATCGCTTTCCCGTTCATTTTTTCAACTACTTTTTGTGCAACCTCAAGCTGGTGAGGGAGCGGTGTAAAGGAAGGCAAATATAAAGGGGCCCGCAAGCCTTCAAATTCAGGAACGGCTAATGTTTGTTGGATTTCTGCAGATAGCTTGTACAGTTCCCAGTTCGCCCACGGGCCGTCGTTTTTCAGCCTGTTCGCGAATTCTTCAGGCCATTTTGCATCATAGATTATGTCTGCGTCCATACTTTGAAACCGCCTTTCTTATTCTTCGATTCTTAAAATGAACATTGAAGAAAAATCTGCCCAAATTGCTGTTGCCCGGCATATCGTGATGGTGGTAGGATATGAGTATGTATTGAATGTAAGATATTGCTATAGTATGTCCATAACAGCATGAAAATATGAGCGAATGACAGCAAGGGGAGAGACCTGGCCGAAAACCTCGGGATACAGGCGCCGAAGGAGCAAACTGTGAAAGTGAATCTCTCAGGCAAAAGAACTCTTGCTCGACGCAACTCTGGAGAGTGTTTGCGGGTATGCAAGCCACCAAAGGGGACGTCTTTGTGTATGCAAAGTAAACTTTCAGGTGCCAGGACAGAGAACCTTCATTTTACATGAGGTGTTTCTCTGTCCTTTTTTGTATCTATTTTTAGCTGCGCCGTTGAAAAAGAGGAGGAATCCAATGCTGAAAAGAACGCCGTTATTTGAACTGTACAAAGAATATGGAGGGAAAACGATTGATTTTGGGGGCTGGGATCTTCCTGTTCAATTTTCTTCTATCAAAAAGGAGCACAAGGCTGTTCGTACTGCGGCCGGGCTGTTTGATGTTTCACATATGGGAGAAATCGAAGTGTCAGGAAACGACAGTCTGCCTTTTTTGCAAAAGCTGATGACCAATGATGTTTCCTTGCTGACGCCAGGCCGTGCGTTATACACGGCGATGTGTTATCCAGATGGCGGGACCGTCGATGATTTACTTGTCTATCAAAAAGGAGCAAGCCGCTATCTGCTCGTCGTTAATGCTTCTAATATAGAGAAAGACCTGAAGTGGATGGAAGAACATGCGGCAGGTGATGTGCGAATTGACAATCAGTCAGATGAAATTGCGCTCTTGGCTCTGCAAGGGCCAAAAGCAGAAGCTATTTTAAAAACGCTGACATCTGCAAATCTATCTGCATTAAAGCCGTTTGCATTTATCGATGATGCTGATATCAGCGGCTGTAAAGCGCTTATTTCGCGGACCGGTTATACGGGTGAGGATGGGTTTGAAATTTACTGCCGCGCTGATGATGCCGTTTATATTTGGAAAGAAATCATGGGTGCTGGAGAAGTGTACGAATTAATTCCATGCGGTCTCGGCGCACGTGATACGCTCCGATTTGAAGCGAAGCTCCCGCTTTACGGCCAGGAGCTGACCCGGGATATTACACCGATTGAAGCAGGTATAGGCTTTGCTGTAAAGCACAAAAAAGAGTCTGACTTTTTCGGCAAGTCGGTATTGAGTGAACAAAAAGAAAATGGAGCGAAGCGAAAGCTTGTCGGCCTCGAAATGATTGAAAAAGGAATACCGCGGCACGGCTATGAAGTGTTCCATGATGGTAATTCCGTCGGTAAGGTGACAACAGGCACACAGTCACCGACATTAGGGAAAAACGTCGGCCTTGCCCTAGTTGCTGCAAAAACGAGTGAAATCGGGACTATTGTAGAGGTGGAGATCCGCAAACAATTAGTGCAAGCAAAGGTTGTCAAAACACCATTTTATAAACGCTAATATTTTTTCTTGGGAGAGGAGTCAACACATGAAGCACCGTTATTTGCCCGCAACTGAAAAGGATAAACAGGAAATGCTTGCCGCTATCGGTGTAGGCAGCATCAATGATTTATTTGCCGATATACCGGAAAACGTCAGATATAAAAAAGAGTATCAAATGAAAAAAGCGAAATCAGAAACGGAGTTAACAAAAGAGCTGACAAAGCTGGCCTCTAAAAATCGTGATACCCTGAAGCACACGTCTTTTTTAGGAGCAGGTGTGTATGATCACTATCAGCCTGTCATTGTGGATCATGTCATTTCACGCTCTGAGTTTTATACGGCGTATACGCCTTACCAGCCGGAAATCTCCCAAGGAGAGCTTCAGGCCATTTTCGAATTCCAAACAATGATCTGTGAACTGACAGGAATGGATATCGCCAACTCCTCTATGTATGATGGAGGAACAGCCTTGGCGGAAGCGGCTATGCTTGCTTCAGGCCATACGAAAAAGAAAAAAATCGTCGTGTCAAAAACCGTGCATCCTGAATCGAGAGAAGTGCTGAAAACATACGCAAAAGGCCAGTATATTGAAGTCGTTGAAATCCCCGCTAAAGAAGGTGTTACCGATCTTGATGCTTTGCGCCAAAATGTTTGCGAGGATACCGCGGCAGTGATTGTTCAGTACCCTAATTTTTTCGGGCGGGTTGAGCCGTTAAAAGAGATTGAACCCATCGCTCACCAAGGGAAATCCATGTTTATTGTGTCAGCCAACCCGCTTTCGCTGGGCCTCCTCACGCCGCCGGGCAAGTTTCAGGCTGATATCGTCGTCGGTGATGCGCAGCCTTTCGGGATTCCTTCAGCATATGGCGGCCCGCATTGCGGTTTTTTTGCCGTCACTAAAAAATTGATGAGAAAGGTGCCTGGCCGTCTCGTCGGACAAACGGAAGACGAAAATGGAAAAAGGGGGTTTGTGCTTACCTTACAAGCCAGGGAGCAGCACATCCGCCGGGATAAAGCGACATCAAACATATGCTCCAACCAAGCTTTAAATGCGCTGGCGGCTTCAGTGGCCATGACGGCACTCGGAAAAAACGGGGTAAAAGAAATCGCCCGCCAAAATCTTCTGAAAGCCAGCTATGCCAAGCAAGAAGCAAAAAAAGCGGGTCTCACCGTTATGTTTGACGGACCGATGTTTAATGAATTTGTCATTAAACTGAATGAACCGGTAAAAGCTGTGAACCAGCGTTTGCTGGCAAAAGGCATCATCGGCGGATATGATCTTGGCCTGACGTATCCAGAGCTGGACTGTCATATGCTGATTGCTGTCACGGAGCTGAGAACAAAAGAAGAAATTGACGCACTCATTCAGGAATTGGGGGATCGCCATGAGTAACCAAGATCAGGCACTTATTTTTGAGCTTTCCAGAGAAGGCCGTATCGGCTACAGTCTGCCGGAGCTCGATGTACCGGAAATCGAATTGGAGGATCTATTGACAGACACCTATATTCGTGACGAGGATGCAGAGCTCCCGGAGGTGTCTGAGCTGGATATTATGCGCCATTATACAGCGCTGTCCAAACGTAATCACGGGGTGGATTCCGGCTTTTACCCGCTCGGTTCCTGCACCATGAAATACAATCCGAAACTAAATGAAAAAATCGCACGAATTCCCGGATTTGCGGCGATTCATCCTTTACAAGATGAGGAAACGGTGCAAGGCGCTTTAGAGCTTTTGTATGATTTAAGCAAGCACCTTGAGGAAATGACAGGCATGGATGAGGTCACGCTTCAGCCCGCTGCCGGAGCGCACGGCGAATGGACTGGACTGATGATGATCCGCGCCTATCATGAAGCGCGCGGCGATTTCAAGCGGACGAAGGTCATTGTTCCTGATTCTGCGCACGGGACGAATCCTGCTTCAGCGACAGTAGCAGGCTTTGAAACCATAATGGTGAAATCAAATGAAAATGGGCTTGTCGATCTGGAGGATTTAAAAAGAGCAGTGAATGAAGAAACTGCGGCTCTTATGCTGACGAATCCGAATACGCTCGGCTTGTTTGAGGAACAGATCACCGAGATGGCGGATATTGTTCACCAAGCGGGAGGGAAGCTGTACTATGACGGCGCGAATTTAAATGCCGTTTTAAGCAAAGCTAGACCGGGAGATATGGGTTTTGATGTAGTGCATCTTAACTTGCATAAAACATTCACTGGTCCTCATGGAGGCGGAGGTCCGGGTTCTGGCCCTGTCGGCGTCAAAAAAGACATGATTCCTTATTTGCCAAAACCAGTTTTAATCAAAAAAGAAGGGCGCTTTACATTTGATGATGACCGCCCTCATTCGATCGGCCGCGTGAAGCCATATTACGGGAACTTCGGCATCAATGTCAGAGCGTATGCATACATCCGCTCCATGGGGCCTGACGGGTTAAAGGCTGTTACTGAGAACGCAGTGTTAAATGCCAACTATATGATGAGAAAGCTTGCGCCTTATTACGATCTTCCGTATGACCGCCATTGTAAGCATGAATTTGTATTGTCAGGGAAGCGGCAGAAAAAGCTGGGAGTGCGGACGCTCGATATTGCTAAACGGCTGCTGGATTTTGGCTATCATCCGCCTACAATATATTTCCCGCTAAATGTTGAAGAATGCATCATGATTGAGCCGACTGAGACGGAATCAAAGGAAACGCTGGACGCGTTTATCGACGCTATGATTCAAATTGCAAGTGAAGCGGAGGAGACGCCGGAGCTCGTTCAGGAGGCACCGCATACAACGATAGTAAAAAGAATGGATGAGACAAAAGCAGCGAGACATCCAGTGCTCAGGTATGAGATGCAAAAAAGATAAATATACACAGCTTTCTTAATAGATGATGGGTTCAAATCATTAATATTGACTGTCAAAGTGTTTTTTATATGTCTGCGTCTGTTTTGCAGCATCATTCGTGAGCATTAAAAAATCCTTCTTTCGTTCAATGAGAACGTTTGAAGGATTTTTTGATTATGCGGCCACTCTAGCCGAAGCGAAACTGTTTAAGCAGATCCAGCTTGATGCATTTTCGTCATCTTTTAATTTGCTAAAGCAATACCTGAATTCTTAACGCATTCATAAATGGTTCCAATGCCTTTTTATATTCTAAAGTGGCCCTTAAGAAATGTGGAAAAAGAGGGATGTTATTAGATTTGAAATGATACAACCAGAAGACGAAATGAAAGACGAAGAAATCAGACCACTTATGAGAATTCCGAAATACAGCTTCCTGATTGAAAAGAGAAGTGAACATCTATAGTTAAGTTGATTCTCTGATAATAAGTTTCGTTGGCAGTTTAATAATTCTTCTGTTTAAAGCAGTGTTGTCCGAAATATTCTCGATGATTTTCAACACAGCCTGTTGACCTAATTCTATGATGGGAATATCAATCGTTGTTATAGTCGGAGTAACTGCTTGGCAAATCAGTTGGTTGTCAAAACCAATGACAGCTAAGTCTTCTGGAACACGAAAGCCATTTGTTATCGCCTGTTTAATCATCCCTGCGGCGACTTGATCATTTCCTGTAAATATGGCTGAGGGTCTGTCCTTTAAATCTTTTATCTTATTAAAAACACGAAAGCCATCCTCGATATTAAACAATTCGCCGAATATCCATTCGTTTTTATGATGTAAATTGTAATCTTGCAGCGCTTTCAAGTAACCCTCTTTCCTCTGACGTTGAGCTTCGCTATAAGGCGTATCAAAACAAAATCCAATTTTTGTATGTCCTCTTTCGATTAAATGTACAACCCCTGCGTATGCGGCTTCAAATTCATCATACCCAATGATCGTGATGTCCGCTGAGTGATGATATTCATTACATAATAGGATAGGCCCATACTTTAAGAAAGGAGCTATCTTATCCCATTCGTTTTCTAAAGTTCCAAGAATAATACCATCAACTTCCTTGTGTTTCAATAACTCTAATTGATCTAGCTCTGTCTGTCGGTCATAAAAGGTCTGAAAAACAATGACCTTGTAATTCTTAGAAAGGGCTTCATGGGAAACTCCTTTTATCAATTGAGTGAAAAATGGATGGTCGATACTTGGAACTGATAAAGCTATCGTTTGTGTCTTATTTCTCCTGAAATTCCGTGCTAAATAATTAGGAGTGTAGTCAAGTTCGTTAATCGTCTTTAAGATCATATCTCTTTTTTCTTTCGATACATAAGGATGATTATTCAATACTCTTGATACTGTTGTTTTAGACACTTTGCACAATTTTGCTATTTCATCAATTGTAGGCATATTTTCCCTTCCTTAAAAAAGTTATTGACATGTTATCGGTTTCAGAAATTAGGATAAATTTGTAACAAATTTTTTGAATCACAAATTAATGGAGGTACTGTTCATGCAAAAACAGGTTAAGGTTACAGGTAAAAGTCAAGAAAACATGTTACTGCTGAAACACTTAAAAGGTGCCGCGCAAGGAAAAGAACTTGTTATTGAAGACAGTATTGCAAACGACCGATGGAGACAAGTATTAAAAGAAAATACAGATATTGAAAAAGATCTTTTCAACTATCAAAAAAATCGTGAAATAAGTAAAGTCCCTTTTATGCCTGTAGATCGGTTAATAACCAATGATGAAGTGGATGATATCTTAAATACGTTAACTAAAGTGTTGCCGACTGGAAAATTTACGAGTGGTCCCTATTTAAATCAATTTGAAAAAACTTTATCTACATATTTACATAAAAGGTATGTAATTGCAACTAGCAGCGGAACGGATGCTATTATGATAGGATTATTAGCTTTAGGGTTAAAGCCGGGGGATGAAGTTATCATGCCGGCTAATAGCTTTTCGGCTACTGAAAATGCTGTGTTAGCTGTGGGAGGCGTCCCTGTCTATGTAGATATTAACCCGCAAACATTCTGCATCGATCCTGACAAAATTGAGGGAGCTATAACTTCTCATACAAAATTTATTCTGCCTGTACATTTATATGGAAAACATTCCGAAATGAAGCCTATTCGTCAAATAGCAAATCATTATAATTTGAAAGTCATTGATGATGCTTGCCAAGGAATTGGATTGACAGACTTAGGAAAGTATGCAGATGTAACGACATTAAGCTTTAATCCATACAAGAATTTTGGTGTATGTGGCAAAGCTGGGGCGATAGCAACTGATAATGAAGAACTCGCTAAAAAATGCATTCAATTTAGTTATCATGGTTTTGAAGTAAATGAGAAAAATAAAAAAACCATCAATTTTGGATTTAATTCAAAAATGGACAATTTACAGGCAGCAATTGGTTTAGAGAGAATGAAGTATCTTTCATTAAACAATTTCAAAAGACTCTTTTTGGCGGATAGATACATTACTCAATTAGCAGAATTACAGAATAAAGGCTTTATTGAATTGCCAGAATTAAGTGAAGATCATGTGTGGCATCTGTTTCCTATTAAGGTAAGAGCAGAAGATAGAACAGATATCATGACGAAATTAAGTGAAGATTATGGTGTTCAAACAGATATATATTACCCAATACTGTCTCATATGCAAAAAACGCCTTTAGTACAGGACAAGTATGCAAAACTCCAATTGATTCATACGGAAAAGGCTCATAGTCAGGTGCTGCATTTGCCTTTATATCCGTCATTTACGTTAGAAGAACAGGACAGAGTAATGGAGGGACTGTTTGATGTTATTAAGCAAGAAATTGGAGTATAAAACGTTACCCACGGTCGAGCATCCTAAGTATATTGTTTTTTGTGATTTTGATGAAACATATTTTCCGCATACAATCGATGAACAGAAGCAAGAAGATATATATGAACTCGAAGACTATCTAGAACAAAAAAGCAAAGACGGGGAACTGCTGATCGGATGGGTTACCGGGAGCAGTATAGAGTCTGTTCTTGACAAAATGGGACAGGGTAAATTCAGATATTTCCCCCATTTTATAGCTAGTGATCTTGGAACAGAAATTACGTACTTTTCAGAGCATAACTTCGGACAGCAGGATCATGAGTGGAACAGTCGTATAAATGAAGAGTTTAGTAAAAAAAAGATTGACATAATTGTGAAACAATTACACGAAAGTCATAACATTTCTTTGGATCCTCAAACGCAATTAGGAAAGTCACGGTATAAGCATAATTTTTATTATCAGGAACAAGATGAAATAAACGATAAGAAAAACCTGTTAGCAATTGAAAAGATCTGCGAGGAATACGGAGTTTCAGTTAATATCAATCGATGCAATCCCTTAGCTGGTGATCCAGAGGGCAGCTATGATGTGGATTTTATACCCATGGGAACAGGAAAACACGAAATTGTAAAGTTTATGTTAGAGAAACACAACCTACATGCCGAAAAAGCGATCGCATTTGGAGATAGCGGTAATGATGTTCGTATGTTACAGGCAGTAGGGAATGGATACCTTCTAAAGAATGCGACACAAGAAGCCAAAAACTTGCACCACCTTATATCTAATAGTGAGTACTCAAAAGGGATTACGAATACTTTGAAAAAATTAATTGGATCATGAGGAGGAAATAGATATGAAGAAGATTGGGATCATAGGTGCAGGCGGTATTGCCAGAGCGCATGCTACAGCTTTATCTACAATAAAAAATGCAGAGTTAGCAGGGGTGTATGACATAAGTCAACAACATGCGAAAAGCTTTGTTAAAACGTTCGGCGGGAAGGTATATGAAAGTGCAGATGAACTCATTGATGATTCAGAAGGTTTGATTGTAGCATCTCCAAACTTTTGCCATAAAGAACATGCCTTGCAAGCATTAGCAAAACACAAGCATGTGCTGTGTGAAAAGCCTATGGCGATTTCTCTTGAAGAAGCAAGCATAATGAAAGATACAGCTGAAAGGTTAGACGTAAGGGCTTGCATGGGATTTAATTATAGATATTTGCCTTACGTAAATATCTTAAAAAGCTTAATTATCAATCATGAACTAGGTAACATACTGTCCATAAAAGTACACTTTAAGAAAAATAGTGCAATTAGACGTAAGAATTTTACTTGGAGAGATGACGCTAATAGTAAGAAGACTAGCGGTTCATTGGGAGATCTCGGTATCCACCTTATCGACATGGTATGGTATTTGTTTGAGAGTGATTTTATCCCAGAATCAGTAAGGGCAAAGATGAACACAAATGTAAAAACAAAAGAGGAAAAACAGGTACTTGTAGATGACTATGCAGAAATTTATGGTCAACTGAAGAACAAGGTATTTGTAAATATTATCACATCAAAAAGTTCTGTGCCTGAAGACTGTGGTTTTAGTATCGAGGTAGTTGGACACAAAAAAGAGTTTAAATACCACACAGGTAATCCTCATGTTTACCAGCTCATAGATGGCTTAAGCGCGGTAGATTGTCCAGTACCGCAAAGCCTGTTAAACGATCCGCCAAACGAATTTTATGGGTGGGCTGATTCTTTTAGAAGTGAGTTAGTTAATTGGATTGAATCAACTCAGAAAGATTGGGTGGAGATCCCATCTTTTAACGATGGATTTAGATCTCAGGAAGTATTAGAAATGTTCTTTGAGAAAGACAGCAACCTTCAAAAAATGTCTGTTTAGCAGCCAATTCATTCGAAGAGGCAAGTTACTAAAAAAGCAGGAATTTATTTTCCTGCTTTTTCATCTAGGGGTGTATTGAATGATAAGAGGAACATATTTATTTGGCTATGCTTTCTTTTTTACAGTAGGCATTATCCATATATCAACAGGGAGTTTGACACCATTTCTATTAGAATCTTTTTATAAGACAACAGATGATATTTCAGTCATCATTTTCTTTCAGTTTACGGGATTCCTAAGCGGAGTATTAATCGCACCGTTAATGATTAAGAAATACAGTCACTTTAGGACACTTACTTTAGCTTTGACAATCATGCTCGCGGCGTTAAGCATCTTTTTTCTCACTAAGGATTGGTACTATATTGTGGTCATGGCTTTTCTCTTAGGGTATGGAGCAGGTACGTTGGAAACGACAGTTGGTTCCTTTGTGATTGCTAATTTCACAAGTAATGCAGAAAAAATGAGTAAGTTGGAGGTCCTCTTCGGAGTAGGCGCTTTATCTTTTCCATTATTCGTTAATTCCTTCATCAATATCGATAACTGGTATGTACCGTATTACTGCATATTCACCTTTTTGTTCGTCCTATTAGCAGGATGGTTCCTTTTCTTATCCAAGAATCGCAAGTACGCTAAAAATGCTAACCAGCAAGTATCATTGCCAGACACAGGGGCCTTTCAATATTTTATTGGAGACAGAAAAAAATCAAAGCAGTTAGGCTTTTTTGTGTTTTTCGCTTTCCTATATGCAGGGATAGAAACAAATTTCGCCAACTTTCTACCTTCCATCATGATCAACCAAGACAATGAACAAATTAGCCTTATAAGTGTCTCCTTCTTCTGGGTAGGGATCATCATAGGAAGAATACTGATTGGTGTAGTAAGCAGAAAGTTGGATTTTTCCAAGTACCTCCTATTTAGTTGTAGTAGTTTAATTGTTTTGTTAATCGCTTTCTCTTATTTAAGTAACCCAATCCTTCAATTGGGCGGTACATTTTTGATTGGCTTAAGCATAGCGGGCATATTTCCGATTGCTTTAACACTGGCCTCAATCATTATTCAGAAGTACGTTGACGAAGTTACAAGTTTATTTATTGCTTCGGCAAGTTTCGGGGGAGCGATCATCTCTTTCTTAATTGGATGGAGTTTAAATCAAGATACGATCTTATTAACCATGGGAATCTTTACAACGATGGCGGTCATTCTAGTAGGTATATCTGTAAAGATTAGAAGAACGAAAACAGAAAAACCTATTTCACTTGAAAGCAAAGTTTCAAAAACACAGTAAAAAACGTGTGAATGAAAGATAGACCTCTCAGGCTGTCGAGTGAAAAAAGCATGTGACAAAAAAATCCTTCAAACGTTCTCATTGAACGAAAGAAGGATTTTTTTATGTTTTGCTTTAGTTCTTTGCTTTAATTTTTCCGCCCCATTTTTTAAAGCCGCCTTTTAGGTTGTAAATCTCAGTGCAGCCGTTTTTGCGCAAGGTTTGTGCCGCGCGTCCGCTGCGGACACTGTTTTGGCAGTACAGATAGACAGGCTTGTCCGGACGGATTTCATTTTTTCTCTGTTTCAGCTGGGAAAGAGGGATGTTGCGGGCGCCTAAAATATGTCCGCCATCAAACTCATTCGGTTCACGAACGTCAATGAGCTGCGCTTTGCGGTAACCCGCGCGAAATTCTTCTTCCGTAAGTGTTTTCATAATTCGCTGCTGATAGACATATGAAGCAATCATATAAACGAGAAACGCAGCAAAAATAATCAATATGATCATATTAGACAATGTGATTCTACTCCTTTATCATATAAAATCAAAACCTTGCTCAATAAAACAAGGCTATAGAGCCGTTTTCGACAAATACTATTATAGTAAAGCAGAGCGAGATTGTCATCCATAATGGAACGAAAATATTTTTCATTTTCCCGGCAGTTTGATAAACTAAATCTATTAAAATGGTAAGGAAGGTCTCAAAATGGAAAAAGAAACTTGGCGGTTTATAGACTCAGGAAACGCAAGTCCTGCATTCAATATGGCGCTTGATGAAGCGCTTTTATATTGGCACAGTGAAAAGAAAATTCCTCCGGTTATCCGTTTTTATGGCTGGAATCCGGCGACTCTTTCTGTCGGGTATTTTCAAAATATTAAAAAGGAAATTAATTTTGAAGCAGTACATAAGTATAATCTTGGGTTCGTCAGACGGCCAACCGGCGGGAGAGGTGTGCTGCACGATCAGGAATTGACATACAGTGTGATTGTTTCGGAAGAGCATCCCGAAATGCCGGCGACTGTAACTGAGGCATACCGGGTCATTTCCGAAGGCATACTCCAAGGCTTTAGAAATCTTGGACTGGACGCTTACTTTGCCATCCCGAGAACAGAAAAAGAAAAAGAAAGCTTAAAAAATCCGCGGTCATCCGTTTGTTTCGACGCGCCTTCGTGGTATGAGCTTGTGGTCGAGGGCCGCAAGGTGGCGGGAAGCGCACAAACGAGACAAAAAGGCGTCATTCTTCAGCACGGCTCTATTTTGCTTGATCTTGATGAGGACAAGCTGTTCGATCTGTTTTTGTATCCGAGTGAAAGAGTCAGAGAACGGATGCAGCGCAATTTCAAAAACAAAGCCGTTGCCATTAATGAACTCACTGATAAGCGGGTGACGATGGATGAGGCTCGTATAGCCTTTAAAGAAGGCTTTGAAACAGGCCTTAACATTCAGTTGGAACCGTACGAACTGTCTAAAGAAGAGCTTGATTTTGTTCATCATTTGGCAGAAACAAAATACGCCTCAGACGAATGGAATTATAAGCGGTAAACAGGGCTTTTGTCCCGCGGAGCAACCTTGTTTTTTCAAGTTTATTAGTGTAAACTTGTAATGGTTTATAAAGTTAAGGTGCTTTTTGGGAGGGTTTTGATGACAACACCAAGTATGGAAGATTATATTGAACAGATTTATATGCTGATTGAAGAAAAAGGATATGCACGGGTTTCCGATATCGCGGAAGCATTAGCAGTCCACCCCTCCTCTGTAACGAAAATGGTTCAAAAACTAGATAAAGACGAATATTTAATTTATGAAAAATATCGCGGTCTCGTGTTAACGTCTAAAGGGAAAAAAATAGGCAAACGGCTAGTATACAGACATGAATTGCTTGAGCAGTTTTTAAGAATCATTGGTGTTGATGAAGAGAAAATATATAACGATGTTGAAGGAATCGAACATCATTTAAGCTGGAACAGCATTGATCGCATCGGAGATCTTGTTCAATATTTTGAAGAAGATGATGCCCGTAAAAAAGATCTGAAATTAATCCAAAAGAAATCAGAACAACATAATCAGTGAAAAGACGGCCTCCCTTGAGGCCGTCTTTTTTGATGCATTGCGTCAGGTGTCATTCGTTGGTCTATTTCCTTGCGTGTTTTCTTAAAATGATAGTAAACGATCGGATGGAGGGGGAGGGAATGAGATGTATATTGACGGTGTGTTTTCCGGCGGAGGAGTAAAAGGCATTGCACTGGCAGGCGCTTATGAAATGCTTGAGGAAAAGGGCTTCCGCTTTAAAAGAGTTGCAGGTACAAGCGCAGGCGCCATCATTGCCGCTTTCATTGCGTCAGGATACACCGGTAAGGAAATCCGCACTTTGATTGAAGAAGTGGACGGAGAGAAATTGCTGGACCAGCGATACTCATTTCTTCCCTTAAAGATGCTCCAGTGGATTTCCATCTACTGGCGTCTCGGCTTATACAAAGGCGACACAATAGAAAAGTGGATTGCTGATCTGTTAAGAGCGAAAGGCATAAGGGTTTTCGGTGATTTGCCTAAAGGGTCTCTGCGCCTTATCGCTTCTGATCTGACAAACGGCACCATGATTGTTTTGCCAGACGATTTGGGTCGTTACGGGTTAAATCCCGATATGTTTCCGGTTGCCAGAGCGGTCAGAATGAGCTGCAGCATTCCGTATTTCTTTGAACCGATAAAATTAAAAACGGAGAGTGGCGCTGCCACGGTAGTTGACGGAGGGGTGTTAAGCAATTTTCCAATCTGGCTGTTTTCTAAGGAAAGAAAACGACCTGTGATCGGTGTTACGCTCGCGCCGCGGGAAAGAGAGCGTCCGAAAAAAAACATCCGCAATGCTTTTGAACTGTTTGCAGCTCTGTTTGAAACGATGAAGGATGCACATGACGCAAGGCATATCGCGTCACGCTATGAACAAAACATCATTTTTCTGCCGGTTGATGACGTGATGGCAACCGATTTTTATGTGACAAAACAAAAAAAACTAGCCCTCATAGAGCTAGGAAAAAGACAGACTGAGCAGTTTTTGAGAAAGTGGACCTATTAAAAAAGCGCTCTGTTTTTCTTTTTATTTTTTTTTCCTTCTATAACAGTCAGCTGAGTCTGGCTTTTTTTCTTGAGAATCATCGGCTTAGGCTTGCTTGCGTTCGGAACGCTTCGCAGGTGGCTGACACGTGCCTTATGTCCGGCGCGGTGCTTTGCTTTTGATTCCTTCATCCGGCGCCGCGACTGTTTCGCCGCTTTTTTGAAGGCCGCTCCTTCACTGCCGGCATTTCGATTCATTACGTATTTTACAATAAAATAAATAATGATACCTGCCACGATGATGGTGATCGCCATTTTTGCTATTTCTCCGGGATTTGTTACCAGCATATAGAGGAAACCGAACGCTCCCAGCGCAATTAAAACAGCAATAATAGGTTGTACACGATGATTCATAACTGTCCACCTCCGAAAATAATAGCAGGGCAACGATACTAGATGACGTTGTGAGAAGGCTTCTGATCTTGTTCAGACATTTCTTCGAGTTTGAGAAGCTCGTTAAAGCTTTCGATGGCAACTTCAACCTGGTCATCCTTAGGTTCTTTTGTTGTTAACAGCTGAAGCCAGAGTCCCGGGTACCCAAGAAATTTCAGTCCGGGAATATCACGAACTTTGTTTGTCAGCTGCAGAACTTCAAAGGATATGCCGAGTACGACCGGTATCAGTGCAACACGATCTATAACACGCAGCCAAAGCGGATCTGTCGGAACAAGCAAATAGACAAACATGCCGACAATAACCGTAAATAAAATAAAGCTTGATCCGCAACGATAATGAAGCCGGGATTGGTTTTGCACATTCTCCACTGTAATTGGGAAATTCTGTTCGTAACAGTTTATGACTTTGTGTTCGGCCCCATGATATTGAAACACTCTTTTAATGAGCGGTGTCATGGATAAAAAATAAATGTAGCCAAGCAGCAGCATCAGCTTAAATAAGCTTTCAACCGCGATTTGCGCTGTGTCCGATGAAAATATCGGTCTTGTCAGTTCAGCTAAGAAAACGGGAACCAATGTAAATACGAACTTACTGAACAAAAATGATAAGACGCCGATTACCGCGAGGCTGAGATACATGGACAGCCCTGAGGATTTTTTTTCTGCCTGGTCAAGTGTCTCGTCTTCAGCGGGATCGAGCCCGTAACGTTCACTTGAAAAATTCAAATGCTTTGTCCCGTTTGCGCTTGCTTCAATAATGGCCGCGATCCCCCGTAAAAACGGTATCTTTTTTACGATGTTCAGTTTCGGATTGTGTTTGCGGGGAAGCTTAAAAAAGTCAATGCTTTTATCTGTTCTTCTGATGGCTGTAACGTAATGATGCTTTCCGCCAAACATAACGCCTTCCACAACTGCCTGCCCGCCGTATGCGGGCGGAGTTTTATGTTTTGACATATTATCAACCTGCCTATTTCTTTAGGATTGCTAACCATTTCCTTTTACTCTATTGTACAGGAAACAGCGCTAAACCTCTAGATTGACAGACTGAAAAATTGCCATAGCCTTGCTTTTTCTACATGCAGTATACCCTCTATTTTCAAATTTTACTCGCTCTTGTCAAAAAATGTGAGCTTTTTTATTGACATTTCATTTTTTGGGCACACTTTTACTGGAGGTGCCATAATGACAAGCGAAAAAGATACAGAACAAAATGAAGAAGTGAATGAGAGGCAAGGGCCGCCTGTTCCGATGGCCGGAAGGGTAGCTGCAACAGGCTTTTGCGGTGGTGTATTATGGAGTTTCGTTGCTTATATCGCATATTTATTTCATTTTTCGGAAATCAGTCCGAATATGATTTTGCAGCCGTTTGTGCTCGGAGAGTGGAAAAAACAAGGGCTAGGAACCGTGATCAGCATCATTTTAATCGGACTTCTTTCAGTTGGCGCAGCGTTTATTTATTTTCTTCTCATGAAACGTTTAAAAACAATGTGGGCAGGTATTTTATACGGTTTGCTGCTTTGGCTGCTCGTGTTTTTTGTTTTTAACCCGATTTTTCCTGATGTGCGCGCGGTGACAGAACTGAAAGCAGACACAGTGATTACGACCATTTGTATCTATTTGCTTTACGGGCTGTTTGTCGGTTATTCTATTTCGTTTGAATACAATATGCTGAATTCAGAAAAGCTGGCACGTGCGCTGGGAACGCATAGAGAATAGTGTATTATCCTTTTCCAGTATGATAAAATGTTCACGAGAAGTGAACATTTTTTACATGAGAAACCCTCGCGAAAAGGAGAGATTCCTGTGCCTCATTTTTTAATGTTGAACGGACCGAATGTCAATCAGCTCGGGAAGCGTGAGCAAGAGGTATTCGGCCGCCGGACACTGACTGATATTGAAACAGATCTTTTTCAATTTGCAGAAGCCTTACAAATCCAGCTCACTTTCTTCCAGTCTAATCACGAAGGTGATTTGATAGATGCGATACATGAGGCTGAGGAGCAATACGACGGGATTGTTCTGAATCCTGGCGCTCTGAGTCATTACAGCTATGCGATCAGGGATGCCGTTTCAAGCATCAGTCTTCCTGTAGTTGAGGTGCATTTATCAAACTTATACGCCAGAGAGGAATTCAGACATCAATCGGTTATTGCTCCAGTTGCGAAAGGGCAGATTGTCGGTCTTGGAGCTGAAGGCTATAAGCTTGCTGTGCGTTACTTAATAAGCCTGCAAGGGGGAGAATAAGATGAAGCTAGAGAAATTAAGAAACCTGTTTGGGCAGCTGGGGATTGACGGAATGCTGATCACAAGCAGCACAAACGTACGTTATATGACAGGGTTTACAGGTTCAGCAGGACTTGCTGTTATATCAGGTGACAGGGCAGCGTTTATTACGGATTTTCGTTATACAGAGCAGGCGAAGGTTCAGGTGAAGGGTTTTGAGATCATTGAACATGGAGGCAGCTTGATTCAGACCACTGCCGACACAATTGACGCGTTCGGCATCAAGCGGCTCGGCTTTGAGCAGAACAGCATGACATACGGCACATACGCCTCATACAGCGCGGTTATTGGCGAGGCTGAATTAGTGCCTGTAGCTGAATCTGTAGAAAAGTTGCGCTTGATTAAGTCTAGTGAAGAGATTAAGATATTAGAGGAAGCTGCGAAGATTGCAGATGATGCCTTCAAACATATCTTGACGTTTATGAAACCCGGCATTTCTGAAATTGCTGTTGCCAATGAGCTGGAGTTTTATATGAGAAGCCAGGGAGCAGACAGCTCTTCTTTTGATATGATTGTCGCCTCGGGCCTTAGGTCAAGCCTTCCGCACGGGGTGGCCAGTGACAAACTGATTGAAAGCGGAGACCTTGTTACGCTTGATTTTGGCGCTTATTATAAAGGATATTGTTCTGATATTACCCGTACGGTCGCTGTCGGTCAGCCAAGTGATCAGTTGAAGGAGATATATCAGGTCGTATTTGATGCTCAAGCGCTCGGCGTCGCACATATTAAGCCGGGGATGACCGGAAAAGAGGCTGACGCCCTTACGAGGGATCACATTGCTGCAAAAGGATACGGCGAATATTTCGGCCATTCAACCGGGCATGGTCTCGGCATGGAAGTGCATGAATCGCCGGGATTGTCCGTCAGATCTTCAGCTATCCTTGAACCGGGCATGGTGGTCACAGTGGAGCCTGGCATTTACATACCAGAAGTAGGCGGTGTCCGCATAGAAGATGACATCGTGATAACAGAAAATGGCAACCGGACAATCACCCATTCCCCAAAAGAACTTATTATTTTGTGATTGGAATATAGGAGGACATTAAAGATGATTTCAGTTAACGATTTCCGTACAGGATTAACAATCGAAGTGGACGGCGGCATTTGGCGCGTTGTTGACTTCCAGCACGTAAAACCTGGAAAAGGTGCGGCATTTGTCCGCTCTAAACTCCGCAACCTTCGCACAGGCGCGATTCAGGAAAAAACATTCCGCGCTGGTGAAAAAGTTGCGAAAGCGCAAATCGAAACAAAAACAATGCAATACCTATATGCAAACGGAGATCAGCACGTATTTATGGATACTTCTTCTTATGAGCAGCTTGAATTGAACGCGACTCAAATCGAAGAGGAATTAAAATACCTGCTTGAAAACATGTCTGTGCATATCATGATGTATCAAGATGAAACGCTCGGTATCGAACTTCCAAACACAGTTGAGCTGAAAGTGGTTGAAACTGAACCTGGCATTAAAGGTGATACAGCATCAGGCGGGACAAAACCTGCGAAAACTGAAACAGGCCTTGTGGTAAACGTGCCGTTCTTTGTGAATGAAGGCGACACACTTGTCGTCAATACATCGGATGGTTCGTACGTTTCAAGAGCATAGATAGAAAAAAAGAAGTCTGTTCCCAAATGGGAGCAGGCTTTTTTTGTGCCCAAAAACAGAATCTTTCTTTTATACGAAATGACAAGACTACTTCCACAAGCTAGAGCATATCATATAAAAAAATGGGAGGTTGGGAGAATGCTATGAAATTTTTATTTGGAAATGTCAATTCTACTGTTTTAACAATGGCTGGGTTGCGTGTTTTATCCTCTATGATTGAGCTGACGGCAGCGATTGTCATGCTTGTGACAAATGACGTCCGGAAGGCGGTTGTCGTTAACAGCATTCTCGCTATTGTCGGTCCGCTGATTTTTATCATCACCATGACTGTTGGAATCTATCAAATTGCCGGACAGCTGTCGTATGCAAAATTGATTCTGATTTTTACGGGTGTTGTTTTGATTTTGGCGGGTGTTCATAAATAAAGCAAGGCTTGTCATAAAGTCTGCCTCACATCATACATTTTAAAGAAGCCAATCGGTAGAAAGGAGGAGGCTCTGTTGAATGAAATCGCTGAGGTTCTCCCTGAATCCATGAAAAACGCCCTTTCTGAAATACCGGAACATCAATGGCTGGAAATCGAAGAAGTCAGAATTCGGGTTAACCGCCCTGTTGAATTGATTCGAAAAGGACAACCTGTTTTTTTGTCCTATGCCGGCACTGCCGAGGATGCCCATCTGATTCTCAGCCGGCTCAGCAACTATAGTATGTATACACTCGAAGAAGAGCTGAAGAAAGGGTATGTCACGATCAGAGGCGGCCACAGAGTCGGACTGGCAGGCAGAGTCATCACAGAAAACGGGGGTGTGAAAGGGCTCCGTGACATCACATCTTTTAATATACGAATCGCCAGGCAAAAGCTTGGGATTGCGGAGCCGCTGCTTCCATTTTTATATCAAGACAGCTGGCTGAATACGCTGATTATCGGTCCGCCGCAAACCGGTAAAACAACACTTCTTCGTGATCTTGCGCGACTCTCGAGCACAGGGAAAAACCGTATGTTGCCCGTAAAGACGGGAATCGTCGACGAACGCTCAGAAATTGCCGGATGTCTGCGCGGTATTCCTCAGCATCAATTTGGACAGAGGATCGACGTTTTAGACGCCTGTCCCAAAGCTGAAGGGCTGATGATGATGATTCGCTCCATGAGCCCTGAGGTGATCATTGTCGATGAAATCGGACGTATGGAAGATACTGATGCACTGCTTGAAGCGCTGCATGCAGGTGTATCGGTCATTGTATCGGCGCATGGCTGGAGCATATCTGACTTGATGAAGCGGCCTTCATTGAAGCGTTTATGGGAAGAAAGAGCCTTTGACCGCTATTTGGAATTATCGCGAGCGGATGGACCGGGTACAATAAGCCGCATTTATGATAAAGGCGGAAATGTGCTGTCTAAGACGAGCGTGAAGACATGCTGAAGCTGCTGGGCGCTGTATTCATTGTGGCAGCGACAACGTGGACAGGTTTTGAGATGGCGAAAGTGTATACAGAACGGCCGCGGCAAATCCGCCAGCTGCGTGCGGCGCTCCAATCTCTTGAGGCTGAAATCATGTACGGCCATACACCGCTTCATACCGCTTCGCAGCAGATTGCTAAGCAGCTGGCACAGCCTGTTTCCGCTCTTTTTATCACGTTTAGTGACCAGCTGGACAAGGGAAGTGATTCCGCGAAAATGGCGTGGGAGCAAAGCTTAAAGAAGGTGTGGGGAACGATGTCTTTGAAAAAAAGTGAATATGAAGTGCTCAAGCAATTTGGCGAGACGCTCGGGATACATGATCGCATCTCCCAGCAAAAGCACATCAAGCTGGCGCTGACACATCTGGAAGCCTCTGAAGCGGATGCGGATCAAGCACAAGCGAAAAATGAAAAGATGATTAAAAGTTTGGGCTTTTTAGCGGGCTTGTTACTCATTCTTCTATTGATGTAAACGTGAGGGGAGTAAAAATATCATGGGAGTAGACGTGAATGTCATATTTCAAATCGCCGGAGTCGGAATCGTGGTCGCGTTTTTACACACGATTTTGGACCAGATGGGCAAAAAAGAATATGCCCAGTGGGTGACGCTGTTAGGTTTTATCTATATTTTATTTATGGTTGCTACGATTGTAGATGACCTTTTTAAAAAGATAAAAGCTGTGTTTTTATTCCAAGGATAGGGGGGCTTGCAGATTGACATTGTTCAAATTGTAGGTTTAGGGCTGATCGCCACCTTCCTTTCTTTAATTGTCAAAGAACAAAAGCCGACCTTTGCGTTTTTAATCGTTGTGTTTGCCGGCTGCGCTATTTTTCTTTATTTGGTAGACCAAATCTACGACATTATTAGAATGATAGAAAAAATCGCGGTAAATGCAAACATCAATATGGTTTATGTTGAAACCATTTTAAAAATTATCGGAATCGCCTATATTGCTGAATTCGGGGCTCAGCTCACCAAGGATGCCGGTCAAGGGGCCATCGCCTCGAAAATAGAATTGGCAGGGAAAATTTTAATTCTCGTTATGGCTGTGCCGATTTTAACCGTCATTATTGAAACGATTCTCGGACTTATACCTTCCATGTCATAGCTGAAAGGAGGCGGTAGATTGAAGCGTATTCAATGGGTTTTGTTTTTGGCCGTTCTGCTCATAGCAGGCGCAGGGGGTGCAGACATTGTACAGGCAGCCGGCGGGTCCGAACAAACGGAAGACCATGCTCAAACAGCTGAGCAATTAGCGGAAAGAACAGCAGCGTCGCTTGAGACAGATAAGATCGGTGAATTTTGGAATGACATTATGACAGAATACGGCGGACTGCTGCCAGAAAGCCAAAAAGGCAGCATAATTGAGTTTATCAATGGCGATAAATCATTTTCACCGCAAGAATGGCTGAAAGCTCTCTTTTCTTATTTGTTTCATGAAGTGCTTGCCAACGGAAAGCTGCTGGGCACATTGATTTTGCTCACAATTTTTTGCGTCATCCTGCAGCTTTTGCAAAATGCGTTTCAGCAAAGCACCGTTAGCAAGGTCGCATATTCAATTGTGTATATGGTGCTGATCATTCTTGCGTTGAATAGCTTTCATGTAGCAATCAATTATGCGACAGAAGCCATTCAGACGATGACCAGCTTTATTCTCGCGCTCATTCCGCTCCTCTTGGCGCTTTTGGCATCCTCAGGCGGAGCTGTGTCTGCAGCCTTCTTTCATCCTGTTATCCTCTTTCTGATGAACACAAGCGGTCTCTTAATCCAGAATATTGTTATGCCGCTCATTTTCTTATCGGCGATTCTGAGCATTGTCAGCACAATGACCGAACAATACAAAGTAACACAGCTGGCCAACCTGCTCAGAAATATTGCTATCGGAGCACTCGCCGTCTTTCTCACCATCTTTCTTGGCGTCATCTCTGTTCAGGGGGCTTCTGCTGCAGTGACAGACGGCATTACGCTCAGGACGGCTAAATTTATAACCGGAAACTTTATACCTGTGCTTGGCCGAATGTTTACAGACGCGACAGATACAGTAATCAGCGCTTCCTTGCTGCTGAAAAATACAGTCGGGATACTCGGTGTCGCTATTTTGATTTGTATTGCTGCTTTTCCGGCAATCAAAGTGCTGTCCCTTGCCTTTATTTATAAGCTGGCAGCCGCGATTCTTCAGCCGCTTGGAGGCGGTCCTGTCATTACCTGCCTTGATGTCATCAGCAAAAGTGTCATTTATATTTTTGCCGCGCTCGCTATTGTGTCCCTCATGTTTTTTTTAAGCCTTACTGTGATCATCACAGCCGGAAACCTCACGATGATGATGAAATAAAGGAGGCTGACGGATGAGTTTTTTAACTGAATGGCTTACCACCATCGTGTTGTTTATCCTATTTGCCATTGTGATTGATATGCTGCTGCCGAGCTCCAGCATGCAAAAATACGCCAAAATGGTAGTCAGCCTGCTTTTGATTGTCGTCATGCTCACACCGATTTTTAAGCTCTTCAATACAGACCCCGAAGTCATCTTTGAATATCTCACAAAAAACGGGCAGTCAGAGTCTGCCGGCATAAAAAATCAAATCAATTCAAAAAAAATAGAAATACAAGCTTCCCAGCGCGCATATATTTTAGAAGAAATGGCTGTCCAACTAAAAAAGAAAGCGGAGGAGAGATTCAGTCATGATGAATACAAAGTAGGCCGCATCAAACTGACGGCAGGAGAAAAGGTAGACTCAGAAGAGGATATTAAAACAATCAGCGTGTACATCACCCCGTCTTCTGAAAAAACGGTCCAAACGGTCGCGCCGGTCAATATTGATACAGATCACGCATACGTAACGAAAGAAGCAGCAGAACAAAAAGAAGCCAAACAGATACAAACGCAGCTTGCGGACATTTGGGAAATCGGAAGCGAGAAAATTACGGTTCATATGGAAGGCGGGGAGAGTGTCGGCAATGAATAGAAACGGATTATGGAATGTATTGAAAAAGCAGTTTCTTCCGGGGCGAACGAAGGACGGTGAAAAGCCGAAGCTGACCAAATATCATTACTTTCTATTCGTTTTTGTTCTCGGAGTTTCTTTTATGCTTGTCAGCCAGCTGTTTTCTTCACCTGAGAAATCAGAAAACGCCAAAATGACAACGGCAGTTTCATCACAAAAAGCCAGCAAAGAGAAAACAGCAGAAGTGTTTAAAGCCTCAAAATCTGATGAACCTAAAAACTCGATCGGTGATTATGAAAAAGAATACGAAAATCAGCTGAAAGAAATTCTTGAAACGATCATAGGTGTTGAGGATGTCTCGGTTGTCGTAAATGTTGATGCAACGTCGCTGAAAGTATACGAAAAAAACAAATCCAACAAAAATACAACCACTGAAGAAACAGACAAAGAAGGCGGAACTAGGAGCGTTACTGACCAGACATCAGAAGAAGAAATCGTCATGATCAAAAACGGCGATAAAGAAACACCCGTCGTCGTGCAAACGAAGAAGCCTGATATACGCGGTGTACTCGTTGTTGCTCAAGGAGTGGACAACGTTCAAATAAAACAAACCATTATTGAAGCGGTGACACGAGTCCTGGATGTTCCAAGCCACCGGGTGGCGGTTGCCCCTAAAAAAATAAAGGAGGATTCATAAATGCTCAAAAAACAAACCGTTTGGCTATTAACAATGCTCAGTCTTGTCGTGGTGTTAAGCGTCTACTATATCATGTCGCCGGAAAGCAAAAATGCCGTGCAAATGCAAAGTGAAAAAAGCGCGTCTGACTCAGGAGAGGTAGCAACTGAAAAAGCGCCTGTCAAGCAAGACACGAAAGAAAAGAGCGGTACAGAAACTGAAAAAGGAAAAGAGGATGGAACAAAGGGCACGAAAGATTCATCAGCAGACAAGGAAACATCAGCTGAAGCCAGTGAAAAAGGGACTGTTGTGACAGAAACAGCCGATGATGATCTGTTTACGACGTACCGTCTTGATTTAGAAGATGCCAGAAGCAAAGAAAGAGAAGAGCTGAATGCTGTTGTCTCAAGCGACGACGCAACAGCAAAGGAAAAGAGTAAAGCATATGATAAAATGACAGCTCTCAGTGAAGTAGAAGGAACAGAAAAACAGCTGGAAACGCTTATTAAAACACAAGGCTACGAAGACGCGCTCGTTAATGCTGAAGGAGATAAAATCAACATTACAGTCAAATCAGACAAACACTCTAAATCAAAGGCGACAGCGATTATCGATCTTGTGGCAAAAGAAATCAAAACAATGAAAGACGTCGCTGTCACATTTGAACCATCCAAGTGAAAATGAAAAAACACGCCCGCTTACTTAGCGGGCTTTTTGCATGACAATTATATTCGAGTTGAATTTAAAAGTCCGCTCCTGTAAGATAAACATAGTATGTACTTTTAGTAGTAACCTATAAAAAAGAAATTTGATACATAGGAGTGCGATTGAATGTTAAATATGAAAGAAATCCACGAGCTGATTAAAGCAATTGATGAGTCTACAATTGACGAATTCGTATATGAAAATGAAGGTGTATCCTTAAAATTAAAAAAACATGAAGCAGGCACTGTTCAAGTCATGCAGCAAGCGTCAGCAACATCTGTACAGGCGCCGGCAGTTCAGCCTCAAGCACAGCAAGCAGTCCCAGCACCTGCCCAAGAAGAAACTAAGCAAGATGAGAATCTGCATAAAATTACTTCACCAATGGTAGGAACGTTTTATGCATCATCATCACCGGAATCTGGCCCGTATGTATCAGCCGGCTCAAAAGTAAACGAAAACACCGTTGTCTGCATAGTAGAAGCGATGAAACTTTTCAACGAAATCGAAGCGGAAGTGAAAGGCGAAATCGTTGAAGTATTAGTAGAAAACGGCCAGCTGGTCGAATACGGACAACCTCTATTTCTTGTAAAAGCAGAGTAAGGAGACTTAACATGATTAAAAAGCTATTGATCGCCAATCGAGGAGAAATTGCTGTCAGAATCATCAGAGCCTGCAGAGAGCTCGGGATTGATACTGTCGCTGTTTATTCAGAAGCTGATAAAGATGCCCTTCATGTTCAAATGGCTGATGAAGCTTTTTGCATCGGACCGAAAGCATCAAAAGACAGCTATTTAAACGTTACGAATATTGTGAGTGTTGCAAAACTGACTGGCACGGACGCTATTCATCCGGGATATGGGTTTTTAGCTGAAAATGCTGATTTCGCTGAATTATGTGAAGAAGTTAACGTCACGTTTGTCGGCCCGAGTGCTGACGCCATTTCAAAAATGGGAACAAAAGACGTTGCGCGGGAAACGATGAAACAGGCCGGTGTGCCAATCGTGCCGGGTTCACAAGGAATTATAGAAAATGTGGAAGAAGCGGTTTCGCTTGCTGATGAAATTGGGTATCCTGTAATTATAAAAGCCACCGCAGGCGGAGGCGGAAAAGGAATCAGGGTTGCTCGCACCGAAGAGGAATTGATTAATGGCATTAAGATTACACAGCAGGAAGCCGCAACAGCATTCGGGAATCCAGGTGTATACATAGAAAAATACATAGAAGATTTTCGCCATGTTGAGATCCAAGTGCTTGCCGATAACTACGGAAATACGATTCATTTAGGAGAACGCGACTGCTCAATTCAAAGGCGTCTGCAAAAGCTTTTGGAAGAATCACCATCTCCTGCCCTTGATTCAGAAATCAGGGAGCAGATGGGAAGTGCCGCGGTAAAGGCTGCGAAAGCGGTCGGCTATACAGGCGCAGGAACAGTTGAATTTATTTATGACTACAAAGAACAGCGCTATTACTTCATGGAAATGAACACGAGAATTCAGGTAGAGCACCCAGTTACAGAAATGGTGACAGGAACTGACCTGATTAAGGAACAAATTAAAGTGGCATCAGGATTAGAACTGAGCCTCAAGCAGGAAGATGTTGAATTTGAAGGCTGGGCTATCGAATGCCGGATCAACGCGGAAAATCCAAGTAAAAATTTCATGCCGTCACCGGGTGAAATTAAAATGTACCTGCCTCCTGGCGGTCTTGGTGTCCGTATCGATTCTGCTGTGTATCCGGGCTATTCTATCCCTCCGTACTATGACAGCATGATTGCAAAAGTGATCACATACGGAAAAACGAGGGATGAAGCGATTGCCCGCATGAAGCGCGCATTGAGCGAATTCGTCATCGAAGGCATTGAGACAACAATCCCGTTCCACTTAAAACTGCTTGAACACGAAACATTTGTGGGCGGAGAGTTTAATACGAAATTTTTAGAAACATATGATGTAATGGGCTCATAATTTTAACGGAGGTGAATTGAATGAAAGACAACAGCTTGCTTAAGATGGATCAAGATACACATTTAGGTAAGGTTGAGATTGCACCGGAAGTCATTGAGGTTATTGCCGGCATAGCTGCTTCAGAAGTTGAGGGTATTGCTGAAATGCGCGGAAACTTCGCGACCGGCGTTGTCGAGCGCTTCGGTAAAGTGAATCATGGCAAAGGTGTCAAGGTTGACCTTGCGGATGACGGAATTACGATCGATGTATATTGTGTCGTCAGCTTCGGTGTTTCGATTCCGAAAGTTGCAGCATCCGTTCAGGAAAACATTCGTCAAACCTTATTAAACATGACGTCTCTTTCGATTAATGAAATCAATATTCATATCGTCGGCATTCAATTTGACACAAAAGCCCAGGAAGTCCAAATCGACGAAGAAATGTAAATGGCTTAACACAAAACCAAGGGGAGGGCGGCCCTTTGGTTTTTTTACACGTTACCCTTATTTCAAAGTATGAAGAAAGCCGGCTCAAAGCAGCCGAGTTTCTTCATGATCGTGAAATCCGAATGATCATATTACGATGCGTGAAAATATTCGGTAATAGGGTAAGAAACCTTGATTTCAATATGCGGATATGAAAAAAATATGTTATGATCTCTTTGTGGCTTAACGACAAGCGGATAAAGAGGATCAAAGGAGAAAGAAAATGAAAAGAAGAACAGCAAGAGAAAAAGCTTTGCAGGCACTATTTCAAATTGATGTCAGCGATATTGCAGTGAATGAAGCCATAGAACATGCACTGGATGAAGAAAAAACAGATCCTTTCTTTGAACAGCTTGTACACGGAGTGTTGGAACATCAAGTCCAACTGGATGAAATGATCTCCAAACACCTCGTGAATTGGAAGCTCGATCGGATTGCCAATGTTGACCGCGCGATTTTGCGTCTGGCAGCATACGAAATGGCCTATGCCGAAGACATTCCGGTGAATGTCTCCATGAATGAAGCGATTGAGCTGGCAAAACGGTTTGGTGATGACAAAGCGACAAAATTTGTAAACGGAGTTCTTTCTAACATTAAATCTGATATTGAATAATCATAGGAGGAAAGAAAATGACTGCAACAATCATCGACGGAAAAGAAACAGCTAGAGAAAAACGCGAACAATTGGCAAAAGAGGTAGAAGAGCTTA
The DNA here is from genome assembly GCF_010093085.1 of Bacillus sp. SKDU12. Taxonomy (GTDB): domain Bacteria; phylum Bacillota; class Bacilli; order Bacillales; family Bacillaceae; genus Bacillus; species Bacillus mexicanus. The sequence goes on from NZ_MSRC01000007.1 coordinate 281,321, forward strand.
AAAAGCAAGGCGTCACTCCCGGGCTGGCGGTCATTTTGATTGGAGATGATCCTGCATCCCACTCTTACGTGCGTGGAAAGAAAAAAGCAGCTGAAACAATGGGAATGAATTTCAAGCTTGATCAATTTGACAGCAGCTTCACAGAAGCTGAACTGCTTTCCGTTATTGATCAATACAATCAAGACCCTGCGTTTCACGGCATTCTCGTTCAGCTTCCGCTCCCAGATCATATTTCTGAAAAAGCGGTAATTGAACGCATCTCTCCTGATAAAGATGTAGACGGTTTTCATCCGCTAAACGTAGGGAAAATGCTGCTTGGCGAAGATACGTTTCTTCCGTGCACACCTCACGGAATTGTTGAGCTTTTGAAGAAAACCAAGATCGACCTTTCCGGTAAAGAGGTTGTTGTAGTCGGCCGAAGCAATATTGTCGGCAAACCTGTGGGCCAGCTTTTATTAAATGAAAATGCGACAGTTACTTACTGTCATTCAAGAACAGAAAATATGACGGAACATACGAAAAAAGCGGACATCTTGGTGGTGGCAGTCGGCAGGGCTAATTTCATCAGTGCAGATCAAATCAAAGAGGGCGCTGTTGTTATTGATGTTGGCGTTAATCGTTTGGAAAGCGGAAAGCTCTGCGGAGACGTTGAATTTGAAGGGGCAAAGGAAAAAGCGTCCTTCATTACACCGGTTCCGGGCGGAGTAGGACCGATGACCATCACGATGCTTGCGCATAATACTGTTAAATCCGCGAAACGTACGTTATCATAGATAATTGGAGATATTCACAGGCGGGGCGTTTTGTCCGCAGTGAATATGAGCACGATACCCGCTTCTTGAGGCTCCTAAAGCCAGGGCGGGTTTTCTTTAGTTATGGTGCAGGAATGCTTATGAGAGGAGTTTGAGACATGGGCGAAACAGCGTATGTTACTGTCTCAGCGCTGACAAAGTATATAAAACGAAAATTCGATGTTGATCCTCACCTTGAAAATATTTGGATTAAAGGCGAATTATCGAATGTCAAAATACACACAAGAGGCCACATTTATTTCACATTGAAGGACGAAAACGCCAGAATGCAGTCGGTGATGTTCGCGAGACAGAGCGAGCGTCTGCCTTTTAAACCTGAAAACGGCATGAAGGTGCTGGTTAGAGGCGGAATTTCCGTATATGAACCGAGCGGAAACTATCAATTATATGCAAAAGAAATGCAGCCTGACGGGGTCGGAGCGCTTTATTTAGCGTACGAAGAGCTGAAAAAGAAGCTTGCCGGAGAAGGTTTATTTGATGACCGCTATAAAAAACAAATCCCCGCATTTCCAGCCACAATCGGGGTTGTGACATCTCCAACGGGTGCTGCTGTCAGAGATGTCATTACAACTCTAAAAAGAAGATATCCCCTTGTAAAAGTCATTGTTCTTCCAGCGCTCGTACAAGGTGAAAATGCGAGCAAATCTATCGTTACGCGCATTGAAGAGGCAAATAAAAAAGAGCTCTGCGACGTATTAATTGTCGGAAGAGGCGGCGGTTCGATAGAAGAACTATGGGCATTTAATGAAGAAATAGTAGCACGCGCGATCTTCGCTTCCAATATTCCGATTATATCTGCAGTCGGGCATGAAACGGACTTTACAATTAGTGATTTTGTCGCTGATATCAGAGCTGCAACACCGACAGGAGCAGCTGAGATTGCCGTGCCTCATACTACTGATTTAATTGAACGGACAAAGACGGCGGAAGTCAGAATGACACGAGCGATGCAGCAGCATCTCGGCCAGAAAAAAGAACGGGTTCAAACGCTCCAATCCTCGTATGCCTTCCGTTTTCCAAAGCGGTTGTATGCGCAAAAAGAGCAGCAGTTTGACCTGGCCTATCAGCAGTTTCAAGCACAGCTTACCGCACTTTTAGATCAAAACAGCAGACAGCTTGAGCGTGAAACATACAGATTAGAGGCGCTGCACCCTCATGAACAGCTAAAGCAAGCGAAAACACGTTACGAAGAACAAACAAATCAGCTGAGAAAAAACATGAATATCCAAATGAAGCAGCTGCACTCCCAATTTCAAACTGTTCTTGGCAAGCTGAATGCGTTAAGCCCTCTTCAAGTGATGGAAAGAGGATACAGCTTGGCTTATAAAGAAGATGAACTTATTAAAAGTGTCAGTCAGATAGAAGAGAAGGATCAGGTTGAGGTCAAATTAAAGGACGGCGTGCTGACCTGTGAAGTATTAGAAAAGAGAGGGGAAGAAAAATGACAGACGTGAAAAAAAATGAAAACATGACATTTGAAGAAGCGATGAAAGGGCTTGAGAGCATTGTATCAAAGCTTGAAGAAGGCGATGTGCCTTTAGAGCAGGCAATTAACTATTTCCAAGAAGGCATGGCTCTATCAAAAATGTGCCATGAAAAACTGCAAAAAGTCGAAAAACAAATGGACTTCATTTTAAAAGAAGACGGCGAACTGGCACCTTTCAGTGTTCAGGAGGAAGACAAAGGTGACAAATAAATTAACGAGCTTTCTGGCAGAGCGAAAAAAAACGATTGAACATCAGCTGTCTGTCTATACAGAAAAGCTTGATATGCCGGACTCATTAAAAAAGTCGATGCTGTATTCCCTTGAGGCCGGCGGAAAGCGGCTGCGGCCACTCATTGTGCTGGCTGTTTTAAACGCCTACGGGAAAAGTGAACAGGACGGCATTCCGGTCGGGTGTGCTGTTGAAATGATTCACACATATTCGTTAATTCATGATGACCTTCCATGTATGGATGATGATGATTTGCGCCGCGGGAAGCCGACAAACCACAAAGTGTTCGGTGAAGCGACAGCAGTGTTAGCGGGTGACGGGCTCTTAACAGAAAGCTTTAAGCTGATCACCTCCCATGTGTCAGATGAGGTATCAGCAGAAAAGCGCCTTCGGCTTGTGAATGAATTGATTTCAGCGGCAGGCACTGAAGGCATGGTTGGGGGACAAGTAGCTGATATGGAAGCGGAAAACCGACAAGTGACGCTTGAAGAACTCGAATCCATACACGAACGGAAAACCGCCAAGCTCCTCGGTTTTTGCGTAATCGCCGGTGCTATTTTGGCGGATGCGCCTGAGGAAGAGATCGAAACGCTGCGGACCTTCAGCAGCCACATTGGAATCGGTTTTCAAATCAGAGATGATATTTTAGATGTAGAAGGCAGTGAAGAGAAAATCGGCAAACGTGTCGGCTCGGATACAACAAACGATAAATCGACTTATCCGTCACTTCTTTCACTGGAAGGGGCCCAGCATAAATTGGATTTTCACATAAAAGAAGCAAAGCGTTTGATCGGCGGACTCTCGCTTCAAAAAGACCTCTTATATGAGCTTTGTGAATTAATTGCGGCAAGGGATCACTAAACCAATCCTAATTTGAAGCGGCTGCCCGAGATATGGTAAAATGTAAGAAGTTTATATGAAAAGTGAAAAGGAAAAGCGCGTTTGTCTTTTTTTATGTCTGAGATCTGGCCTTTGTCCAGGTTGGCATACGGAAGACTTGTATCATTGCAGAAATTCATGCTGAAAGTGAGTTGATCCGCTTTGGATCTTTTATCAATACAGGACCCGTCGTTTTTAAAAAACATGTCCATTGATGAATTAGAGAAATTAAGTGATGAAATCCGTCAATTTTTAATTACAACCTTATCCGCTTCCGGCGGCCACATCGGCCCAAACCTAGGTGTCGTAGAGCTTACTGTTGCGCTGCATAAAGAATTCAATAGCCCGAAAGACAAATTTTTGTGGGACGTGGGCCACCAATCGTATGTCCATAAGCTGCTGACAGGACGCGGAAAAGAATTTGCGACGCTTCGCCAGTACAAAGGGCTTTGCGGATTTCCAAAGCGGAGTGAAAGCGAGCATGATGTGTGGGAAACCGGGCATAGCTCAACTTCTCTGTCAGGCGCCATGGGAATGGCAGCTGCGCGTGATATTAGAGGAACGGATGAATTTATTGTTCCCATTATTGGTGATGGCGCGCTTACCGGCGGAATGGCGCTTGAAGCCTTAAACCATATTGGTGATGAGAAAAAAGACATGATTGTCATCCTAAATGATAATGAAATGAGTATCGCACCAAATGTCGGCGCCATTCATTCTATGCTCGGACGTCTGCGCACTGCCGGGAAATATCAGTGGGTCAAAGACGAGCTCGAATATTTGTTTAAAAGAATCCCGGCAGTTGGGGGCAAACTTGCAGCCACGGCTGAACGGGTCAAAGACAGCCTGAAATACATGCTTGTTTCCGGAATGTTTTTTGAGGAGCTTGGTTTTACGTATTTAGGCCCAGTGGACGGACATTCTTATCATGAGCTGATAGAGAATCTTCAATACGCCAAAAAAACGAAAGGCCCTGTTCTTCTGCATGTTATTACGAAAAAAGGGAAAGGGTACAAACCGGCTGAGACCGATACAATCGGCACATGGCATGGTACCGGGCCATATAAAATCAATACCGGTGACTTTGTAAAACCGAAAGCAGCAGCCCCTTCATGGAGCGGTCTTGTCAGCGGCACTGTACAGCAAATGGCGCGCGAGGACGGACGTATTGTAGCCATTACACCTGCTATGCCTGTGGGCTCTAAGCTTGAAGGCTTTGCAAAGGAATTCCCTGACCGCATGTTCGATGTAGGAATCGCAGAACAGCATGCCGCTACGATGGCAGCTGCTATGGCAATGCAAGGGATGAAGCCGTACCTAGCGATTTATTCAACCTTCCTGCAAAGGGCATATGACCAAGTCGTTCATGACATCTGCCGCCAAAATGCCAATGTGTTTATTGGTATTGACCGTGCAGGACTCGTAGGCGCTGATGGAGAGACACATCAAGGTGTATTTGATATTGCGTTTATGCGCCATATTCCAAACATCATTTTAATGATGCCAAAAGATGAAAATGAAGGACAGCATATGGTCCATACAGCACTCAGCTATGATGAAGGCCCGATTGCGATGCGTTTTCCGCGCGGAAACGGACTTGGCATAAAAATGGATGAACAGCTGAAAACGATTCCGATCGGTACGTGGGAGGTGCTGCGTCCGGGGAACGATGCTGTCATCTTAACGTTCGGAACAACAATCGAAATGGCGCTTGAAGCAGCTGAAGAGCTGCAAAAAGAAGGCCTTTCTGTGCGGGTTGTAAATGCGCGCTTTATTAAACCGATTGATGAAAAGATGATGAAGGATATTTTAACAGAAGGCTTGCCCATTTTAACGATTGAAGAAGCAGTCTTAGAAGGCGGTTTCGGAAGCTCGGTTTTAGAATTCGCTCATAATCAAGGTGAATATCATACACCGATCGACAGAATGGGTATCCCGGATCGGTTTATCGAGCACGGAAGCGTAACGGCGCTTCTTGAAGAGATTGGACTAACAAAACAGCAGGTGGCAAACCGCATTAGATTATTGATGCCGCCAAAGACACATAAAGGAATTGGATCATGACATCGAAGAAAGAACGATTAGATGTATTACTAGTTGAAAGAGGGCTGGCGGAAACGCGGGAAAAAGCCAAAAGAGCTGTTATGGCGGGAATCGTCTATTCAAACGAAAACCGTCTGGACAAGCCCGGGGAAAAAATTGACCGCGACCTTCCGTTAACCGTAAAAGGAAACCCGCTGAAATATGTGAGCAGAGGCGGCTTAAAACTTGAAAAAGCGCTGGAGGAGTTTCCTGTCTCTGTTAAGGATAAAATCATGATAGACATTGGCTCTTCCACCGGCGGTTTTACGGACTGTGCCCTGCAAAATGGAGCGAAACAGTCATACGCGGTGGATGTAGGCTACAATCAGCTTGCATGGAAACTCAGGCAGGATGATCGGGTCGTTGTGATGGAGCGCACGAACTTTCGGTATGCAACACCGGCAGACTTCACAAAAGGCATGCCGGAGTTTGCCACGATTGATGTGTCATTTATTTCACTGCGGCTCATTCTGCCTGTCCTCAAAACATTGCTTGTACCGGGCAGTGACTGCATGGCTCTCGTCAAGCCGCAGTTTGAAGCGGGACGGGAATCCGTCGGCAAAAAAGGGATTGTCAGAGATCCGAAAGTGCATGCTGATGTTCTCAAGCGAATGATCAAATTTTCTGCGGCTGAAGGCTATATTTGCAGAAGCCTGTCATTTTCTCCAATCACGGGAGGAGACGGAAATATTGAATTTCTCCTTCATTTGCATTGGCCGGGAGAGGGACAGGAAGGGCAGGAGCTGCCGGAAGAAGAGATCTTACGTGTTGTAGAAGAGGCACACAAGACATTAAAAGAAAAAAAAGCAGATGTACCGGAATAATAGTGCGCTATTATTCCTTTTTTCTGCATTCATGTACAATTTGCAGAGAATCATATAACATAAAAGGACAGATAAGCTGGAAATAGAGGTGCTTACATGAGCAAAGGCCAGAGGCATATTAAAATTAGAGACATCATTACGAGCAATGAAATCGAAACGCAGGATGAATTAGTCGACCTGCTGAAGCAGGATGGATACAAAGTAACACAGGCTACAGTTTCACGGGATATTAAAGAACTTCACCTAGTGAAAGTGCCTACGAATAACGGCACTTACAAATACAGTCTTCCGGCAGACCAGCGTTTCAATCCGCTTTCCAAGCTGAAGCGGTCATTAATGGACGCTTTTGTAAAGATAGACTCAGCAAGCCATATGATTGTGCTGAAAACGATGCCGGGAAATGCCCAGGCAATCGGTGCGCTGATGGATAATTTGGACTGGGATGAAATCATGGGGACCATTTGCGGAGATGACACAATTTTAATTATTTGCCGCACTCCTGAAGATACTGACAGCGTAAAAAGCAGGCTGCTTGAGCTGCTGTAACAGAAATCTAACAAAAGATAAGAGGTGTAATGCTGTTTGTTAGCTGAACTATCGATTAAGAACTTTGCCATCATTGAGGAACTGACGGTGTCTTTTGAACGCGGGCTCACTGTTTTAACAGGAGAAACCGGAGCAGGTAAATCCATCATTATTGACGCCATTTCTCTTTTAGTCGGAGGACGAGGATCATCTGAATTTGTCAGATATGGAGAGACAAAAGCCGAGCTTGAAGGGCTGTTTCTGCTAGAGGGCGACCACCCCGTTTTTGACGTGTGCACTGAGCAGGGAATCGACGTTTCCGACGACATGATTGTTATGAGAAGAGATATCAGCACGAGCGGAAAAAGCGTTTGCCGCGTGAATGGCAAGCTTGTCACGATTGCTTCACTGCGAGAGATCGGCAGGCTTTTATTAGATATTCACGGACAGCACGATAACCAGCTGTTAATGGAAGACGAAAATCATCTTCAGCTTTTGGACAAGTTTGCCGGAACCGAAGTGGAAAGCGCGCTCCAAGCGTATCAGGAAGGGTACCTGCGTTATATGAAGCTGCTCAAAAAGCTTAAACAGCTTTCAGAAAGCGAACAGGAAATGGCCCACCGTCTTGACCTCATTCAATTTCAGCTCGAAGAAATCGAATCGGCAAAGCTCGAGCTTAATGAAGATGAACATCTCCAAGAAGAGCGCCAGCAAATTTCAAACTTTGAGAAGATCTATGAATCGCTGCAAAATGCATATAATGCGCTACGCAGTGAGCAGGGCGGACTGGACTGGGTCGGAATGGCCTCGGCGCAGCTTGAAGATATATCCGATATTAACGAACCGCTGAAAAAACTGTCTGAAGGTGTGTCGAACTCCTACTATCTTTTGGAAGATGCGACATTTCAGATGAGAAATATGCTGGATGAGCTTGAATATGACCCGGAACGCCTGAACTATATTGAGACGCGTCTTAATGAAATCAAACAGCTGAAACGAAAATACGGTGCGACTGTTGAGGATATTTTGGAATATGCTTCTAAAATTGAAGAAGAGATTGACCAAATTGAAAACAGGGACAGCCATCTTCAAAGTGTGAAGAAGGAGCTTGACTCAGTCGGCAAGGATGTTGCAGTGGAAGCGGCAAATGTTTCGCGAATCAGAAAAGCATGGGCGAAAAAGCTGGCTGATGAAATTCATCGGGAACTAAAAAGCCTGTACATGGAAAAATCAACGTTTGATACAGAGTTTAAAGTCAGAGCAGCGTCACACAATGAGGAGGCGCCGGTTGTAAACGGACAGCCTGTTCAGCTGTCTGAACAAGGGATTGATTTAGTGAAATTTTTAATTTCGACCAATACAGGCGAACCATTGAAATCCCTTTCAAAAGTCGCTTCCGGCGGAGAGCTGTCCCGGGTGATGCTTGCAATAAAAAGCATTTTTTCTTCTCAGCAGGATGTGACATCAATTATTTTTGATGAGGTCGATACTGGTGTAAGCGGCAGAGTCGCACAGGCAATTGCTGAGAAAATCCATAAAGTATCAATAGGATCACAGGTGCTGTGTATTACACACTTGCCTCAGGTAGCTGCCATGGCCGATACGCATCTTTATATTGCGAAGGAGTTAAAAGACGGCAGAACAACTACACATGTTAAACCGTTGTCTAAGCAGGAAAAGGTGGTCGAAATCGGGCGCATGATTGCCGGGGTCGAAGTAACAGATTTAACGAAACGCCATGCAAAAGAACTTTTAAAACAAGCGGATCGAGTCAAATCAACTGGGTAAGCTGCGCGGAAAGCGCAGCTTTTTGTTTCACGCACATCCATTCGTTCATCAGTATATCCAATGTTTTTCTTCATATGACAGTTATAAATAAGCCGTCAGAAGGCAAAATTATATGATGTAGCAGCAAGTCATAAAGAAGGTGTGGGATAGGAGCGAGGAGAGTGAAGTAGTGAATGCCCGATAACATTAGAAAAGCAATAGGTTTAATTCTCCTTGTTTCGTTATTAAGTGTAGGTTTATGCAAACCGCTAAAAGAGTATTTACTGATTCCAGCGCAAATGAGAGTATTTGAAACCCAAACGCAAGCGATTGAAACGGGTTTAGCGGTAAACGCCCATGCACAAGAATCATCAGAAGCGTTTACAGTAAAGAAAGACCCGCATGAAATCCAGGTGACTGGCAAAAAATCAGGCGAGTCAGAGTTAGTATACGATCTTGCCGGATTTCCAATTAAAAAAACAAAAGTGCAAGTTCTTCCTGACTTAAAGGTCATACCCGGCGGACAATCAATTGGTGTAAAACTTCATTCCGTCGGTGTGCTTGTCGTCGGATTTCATCAAATCAATACAAGTGAAGGCAAAAAATCTCCGGGAGAAACGGCAGGCATTGAATCGGGCGATATTATTATTGAAATGAATGGACAGAAAATTGAAAAAATGAATGATGTAGCTCCATTTATTCAAAAAGCCGGTAAAACCGGAGAATCTTTAGATTTACTCATCAAACGCGATAAACAAAAAATTGAAACGAAGCTAATCCCTGAAAAGGATGAAGCAGAAGGTAAGTACAGAATTGGGTTATACATTAGAGATTCTGCCGCTGGCATCGGCACCATGACCTTTTATGAACCAAAAACAAAAAAATACGGAGCGCTTGGCCACGTCATTTCCGATATGGATACAAAGAAACCAATTGTAGTGGACAATGGAGAAATCGTTAAGTCCACTGTGACATCCATTGAAAAAGGAACAGGCGGAAATCCGGGAGAAAAACTGGCGCGATTTTCTTCAGAACGAAAAACGATCGGGGATATTAACAGAAACAGCCCATTTGGCATTTTTGGCACACTGCACCAGCCGATTCAAAATAACATTTCAGATCAAGCACTGCCGGTTGCGTTTTCTACTGAAGTCAAAAAAGGGCCTGCTGAAATTTTAACAGTCATTGATGATGACAAGGTGGAAAAGTTTGATATCGAAATTGTCAGCACCACGCCGCAAAAGTTCCCAGCCACAAAAGGAATGGTCTTAAAAATAACCGATCCTAGGCTGTTGAAAGAAACGGGCGGCATTGTTCAGGGGATGAGCGGAAGCCCGATCATTCAAAATGGAAAAGTGATCGGCGCTGTCACCCATGTGTTTGTAAATGATCCGACAAGCGGCTACGGCGTTCATATTGAATGGATGCTGTCAGAAGCGGGAATCGATATTTATGGAAAAGAAAAAGCAAGCTGACTGCCGGGATTTCCGGCAGTTTTTTGTTTTGATCCCTCTTCACTTCTCAGAATACATACGGTAAAATATACAAAAGAAGATTTTTCGACAAATTCACGTTTCCTTGTTTGTCAAATTTCATTTTTAGTCGAAAAACGGAGAAAAACATAGAATAATAAAGATATGCCACTAATATTGATGATTATGATTTTTTTTAGAGGGTATATAGCGGTTTTGTCGAATGTAAACATGTAGCAAGGGTGAATCCTGTTAACTACATTTGGGGAGGAAGAAACGTGGAGAAAATTAAAGTTTGTGTTGCTGATGATAATCGAGAGCTGGTAAGCCTGTTGAGTGAATATATAGAAGGACAGGAAGATATGGAAGTGATCGGTGTAGCTTATAACGGACAAGAGTGCCTGTCGTTGTTTAAAGAAAAAGATCCCGATGTGCTTGTGTTGGATATTATTATGCCGCATTTGGACGGACTTGCTGTTTTAGAGCGACTGAGGGAATCAGATCTCAAAAAGCAGCCGAATGTCATTATGCTGACAGCCTTTGGACAAGAAGATGTCACGAAAAAGGCCGTCGATTTAGGCGCGTCCTACTTCATCCTCAAACCGTTTGATATGGAAAACCTTGTCGGACATATCCGCCAGGTCAGCGGAAATGCCAGCAATGTTACGCATCGTGCGCCCTCATCGCAAAGCAGCATTATACGCAGCAGCCAGCCTGAGCCAAAGAAGAAAAATCTCGACGCGAGCATCACAAGCATTATCCATGAAATTGGCGTCCCGGCACATATTAAAGGCTATCTTTATCTGCGCGAAGCAATCTCCATGGTATACAATGACATTGAATTGCTCGGCAGCATTACAAAAGTCCTTTATCCTGACATCGCCAAAAAATTCAACACAACCGCAAGCCGTGTAGAAAGAGCGATTCGCCATGCGATTGAAGTGGCGTGGAGCAGAGGAAACATTGATTCCATTTCCTCACTGTTCGGCTATACCGTCAGTATGACAAAAGCTAAGCCGACCAACAGCGAATTCATTGCGATGGTAGCAGACAAGCTGAGATTAGAGCATAAAGCTTCTTAAACATGAACATATGAACCGATGATGAAAATCACGTCTTTTATTTATTAGTTCGCGCTAATAAGTAGGAGGCGTTTTGTTTTGAGGAGATTTGTTATCATAGATGAAGTTTCTGTTTGGATTGAACATGTATGGGTTGCTGATTGTACTATTTATTCTTGCGCTTTGTATCAATTTGAACATAGCCATCTTGAGCGACTTTATCTCATTTACAGTCGTGATTTCATGTGTTTTCACTACTTGGAGAATCAAAATCAAACATCCATAGTCAAATTGAAACCTTTTCCCTGTAAAATCGTAAGTAAGGAAGCATCATAATCGAAGGAGACGTACAAATGAAAAAGAAAAAAGCAAGAAAGCGTGTTGGGTTTCTCCTAGATTTGCTTCCAGATGCAGCTGGAGAGTTCCTTCTCTTGCTGTTTAGATGTTTACATAAACTGTTTATATAATAAAAGACTGCCGAATCTGTTTCGGCAGTCTTTTTTATATTAATCTTTATAAGGCACCCAGCCATGTGAGTTCACAATGGCTTGCCATAGAGGTTCAGGCAAGTGATATTTCTCTTTATCTGTGCCTTTAATCACTGTTTCGATTTGTTCTTCTTGGCCTTCTTTTACTTTCACAGCCCAGTCAGGGTCAACTAAAATTTCGCGTCCCATAGCGACCAATGGAATGCCGCTTTCAATGACGGCAAGCGCGTCATCTGCGGAATGAATGGAACCGACAGCGATCAGCGGCACTTTGTTTCCGACACGTTCATTCAATAAGTCCATGCGTGTGCGAGTTTGATCGGCGCCGCGGCGCGCTTTTGAGTTTACATCCATCAGCGAGATATGAAGGTAATCCAATTCTTTATCGCTCAAAGCGTCAACAAGCGTAAAGGTTTCAGTCATTGTCAATCCTGGTGTCTCAGGTTCCTCAGGAGACAGACGGTAGCCGACTAAAAACGCACCCGTCGCATGTTTTGCCGCAGCTTTTTTCACTTCATCAACAATTGCCAGTGGGAAGGCTAATCGTTTTTCAGCGCTTCCTCCCCAGCGGTCTGTACGCTGATTGGATTTCGGAGAATAAAACTGCTGAATCAAGTAGCCGTTTGCGCCGTGAATTTCGACACCGTCAAATCCGGCTTCAATGGCGCGTTTTGTCGCCTCTCCAAATGCCTTCACGATGTTTTCCGTTTCTTCTTCTGTTAAAGCGCGAGCGATTTGTTTGCCGTTATCAAATACGTCACTTGGCGCTAGAACATCTTGTTCAGGAACGAGCTCAGGCGGGCATTCAATGCCGCCGTGATGAATTTGCACAATAGCTTTAGCGCCTTGTGCCTGAATGGCTTGCGCTAATTTTTGTAAACCTGGAATGTTGGAGTCATCATGGATGGCCGGCTGCCCGGAAAAAGCCTTGCCGTCCGGTGTAACATTTGCGCAGGCTGTAATGACCATCCCCATCTCTTTAGAGCGTGGGATGATATAGTCAAGTTCTGCTTCAGAAATTGTACCGTCTTCGTTCGAAGCGTAATGAGTCATCGGTGCTACTGCGATCCGGTTGTCGATTGTAACACCGCTTTTAAACGTAAATGGTTCAAACAGCGGTTTATACTTAGGGTTCATTTGATCATCTTCTTTCGTTAGGAGTCGCACATATTCTAGCCTATATGTAAAAATTAATGCAATTGATCTGCTTTACCGGCTGAATATCTTGAGTACAGAGTGCTGTTTTCTTCGCTCTTTTTCAGGCGCTTTGTAGCCGCCGCTGATTTGGTGGCCAATGGTGCAAGTGATGACCGCTGCAGCGAGCAGCAGAACGAATTTTTTCATGGCTGTAACTTCTTTCTGTAAAGTGAATATCCTTTAAAAGGTTACGCCTGACTGATCCGCCCGTCAAACGATTTGCTTACATCGTTCCTCATATTTTTTAAAATGAATAAAAAGTTGCCTCTTTCCGTTAAATTTTTCTAATATACGCTTCGATTAGAGCCATCCTCATAGACGAATTCGCTTGTTTTCTTTCTAACAACAGGAAATGATCAGGTCGGATAGCCTGGTTGAAAAATATGGAACAAGAATGCTGACGTATGCACTGGCTTTACAAATCTGCCGTTCTGGTCAAAGATAAAAGCCAAACATCAGGAAGAAGAGGTGATCATGTGAAACAAACGATTCTATTGCTGTTAACTGTGCTTCTTCTCTCAGGGTGCAGTGCTGCAAGTGCAGATGATTCAGCCCCAAGGTTTACAGAAGAGGGGGAATATATTGGCTCGGCTGACACTCATACGATTGCGGTTTCTTTGAATGGAGAAGAGACGATGATACAGGTCCCGAAGGCTAAACGTGATGAATGTGAATCACTGCCAGATCACACAGATGTCCAGGTGAAATATATAAAAAAGAATAATGGAACATTGCAGCTGCAAGATATTCAGCTGCAGAAGAATGCGTCATAAAAGACCGGGGGGAGAAAGTTGAGAATGTTATGGAGGAGCTTAGCTCTATGCGGATTTTGTTTGATACTCGCGCCTTATGCTCAGGCAGCTGAGCGGATAGAAGGGAAAACAGTATACATTGATGCCGGACACGGAGGTGAAGATAGCGGAGCAGTTGGGAAAGGGCTCTTTGAAAAAGATATTAATGCAGCCGTTTCCGAGCATGTGACAGACAAGCTGAAAGCGGAGGGAGCCAATCCAGTTTCGTCTAGGTCTGACGATCATTTTCTGACTCTGGAGGATAGAGTGGCGAAGGCAAGGGTCAATCAGGCCGATCTTTTTGTCAGCATTCATGTCAATTCAGGAGTTGCTTCAGCGTCAGGAACAGAAACATATTTTCAGTCTGATCATGAAGGGGAAAAAAGCCGGCGCCTGGCGGCAAATATTCAGTCCCAGCTCGTTTCATCTTTAAAGACGAGAGACAGGGGCGTGAAGGAATCAAATTATTATGTCATTACATATTCGCAAATGCCGAGTGTGCTGGCGGAGCTTGGGTTTATGACTAACAGTTCTGACGCGGACAAGCTTGGAAGCCCAGAATACCAGCAAAAAGCCGCAGATGCGATTGTTACAGGCATTGATTCTTATTACAATCAGTAAGATTTTACAGCCTTAATCCTAGAGCGGAACGGCCAAACACAGTATAATGGAGACAACTTTAGGGCTTGAGGTGAAACGATGACAAAGATTTTTGCCCATCGGGGGGCATCAGGTCAATATCCCGAAAATACAATGCTTGCATTTGAAAAGGGAATTGAAGCAGGAGCGGATGGAATTGAGCTTGATGTGCAGCTGACAAAAGACGGGCGAATTGTTGTGATCCATGATGAAAAACTTGATCGGACGACAACGCTCGATGGATTTGTGAAGGATACAGTGTACGATGTGATAAAGACCGCGAGTGCGGCCGCTCGTTATGATCGGACGTACAGAGACATCAAAGTGCCGCTGCTTGAAGAAGTGCTCTCGTGGGCAGACAAAAAGGATTTTCTCATCAACATTGAATTAAAAAACAGCGTCATCCGGTATGAAGGAATGGAAGAAAAAGTACTGGAGGCAGTGAAACGGTTCAAGATAGAGGAAAGAATCATCCTCTCCACCTTTAATCATGAAAGCTTGGCCCTATGCGCCCGGCTTGCTCCTCATATCGAACGGGCGGTGCTAACGTCAGATGTGCTTTATCAGGCCGATCGGTATATGGCATCAATTCCAGCAACCGGTTACCATCCGAAGCTGAATAGCCCGGGAACAGCGGATGAGGTGCTGAAAAAAATGAAGAGCAGTTCGATCAAGGTAAGGCCGTTTACAGTTAATCTGCCAGAAGATATGAAGCGTCTCATTGAAGCGGGGGCAGACGGTATATTCACCGATTTTCCTGCAAAGGCAAAAGCATTGCTGAAAAATAACTAGTTGTTTTTTAAAGGAGGCTGTTGGTGCAGCCTTCTTTTTTTCGTTCATTCATGGACATTTCAGCGCATATATTCAAGAAGGCAACTAGAAATTGTAAGCGCTATCTATCTTCTGAATGAGGTGAAATCATGAGGAAAACAGTCATTGTAAGTGCCGCAAGAACTCCATTTGGCAAATTTGGTGGAGCATTGAAAGAGGTGAAAGCTGCTGAACTTGGGGGCATTGCGATGAAGGAGGCGTTACATCGGGCTGAAGTTTCTGGAGATGAGGTGGAAGGAATCGTCATGGGCATGGTTGTCCAAGCGGGATCAGGGCAGATACCTTCCCGGCAAGCTGCCCGTCTGGCTGGAATGCCTTGGAGCGTACCGTCAGAAACGCTGAATAAAGTCTGCGCATCCGGACTGCGCGCTGTCACCTTGTGTGATCAAATGATCCGGGCGCATGATGCGGACCTGCTTGTCGCCGGAGGAATGGAAAGCATGAGCAATATCCCGTATGCCGTGCCCGCCGGGCGCTGGGGAGCCCGGATAGGAGATGGTGAGTTTAGGGATTTAATGGTTTATGACGGATTAATGTGCGCGTTTGACGGGGTGCATATGGCTGTTCACGGAAATACAGCGGCCGAGGAATATGGGATCTCACGCAGCGAGCAGGATGAATGGGCGCTAAGGAGTCATGCGCGTGCAGCTAAGGCAGCCGATAATGGGACATTTCAGGATGAAATCATTCCCGTAAGGCGGACCGACCGAAAAGGAAAAACAAAAATTGTAGACAAAGATGAAGCGATTCGCCGTGACACAAGTCGGGATCAGCTTGCAAAGCTTTCTCCGATTTATACAAGCGCTGGTTCCGTTACAGCCGGCAACGCTCCGGGAGTCAATGACGGAGCGGGTGCGTTTGTGCTGATGTCAGAAGATAAAGCTGCTGTGCTTGGTAAACGGCCTCTGGCTGCAATTCTAGACTTTGCAACTGTAGGAATGCGAGCGCACGAGCTAGCGGCAGCACCGGGGGTTGCAATCAACAAGCTTTTAAAAAACAACGATTTAACTGTCCGAGATATTGATTTATTTGAAGTAAATGAAGCGTTCGCCTCTGTCGTGTTGACATGTGAAAAAATTGTTGGCTTTGACCTTGAAAAAGTAAATGTAAACGGCGGGGCAATTGCGCTTGGCCACCCGATCGGCGCAAGCGGTGCGAGAATTCTTATGTCACTTGTTTATGAATTAAAACGCCGGGGAGGGGGACTGGGTGTTGCCGCCATCTGTAGCGGTGCGGCTCAGGGAGATGCTGTCTTAGTGCAGGTTCACTAAAACATGATGAAAAAGGGGATTTAAATGGAAATCAAACAAATCATGGTAGCTGGTGCAGGTCAGATGGGGAGTGGGATCGCTCAAACAGCTGCCGGCGCGGGCTTTTATGTGCAGATGTATGATGTGAATCCAGAGGGTGCAGAGACAGGATTAAAGCGGCTGAAGAAACAATTAACCCGTGATGCTGAGAAAGGAAGAAAGACCGAAGCGGAAGTGGCTGGTGTGATCAGCCGCATTTCGCTCTCGCGAACGCTTGAGGAGGCAAAGTTTGCGGACATTGTGATTGAAGCTGTCTCAGAAAACATGACAGCTAAAACTGAAATATTTAAAAAAATTGACCGGATTTGCCCGCCTCATACGATGTTGGCCAGCAATACATCTTCCTTGCCTATTACAGAAATCGCTGCTGTCACAAACCGGCCTGAACGGGTCATTGGCATGCATTTTATGAACCCCGTCCCGGTGATGAAGCTGGTTGAAGTGATTCGCGGCTTGGCTACATCAGAAGAAACGGCGGCAGATGTGATGGGCTTAGCGGAAAAGATGGGAAAAACGCCAGTAGAAGTGAATGATTTTCCAGGGTTTGTTTCCAATCGTGTGCTTCTTCCGATGATTAATGAAGCCATCTATTGCGTATATGAGGGGGTGGCAAAGCCCGAGGCAATAGACGAGGTGATGAAGCTGGGTATGAATCATCCAATGGGCCCGCTCACATTAGCAGATTTTATCGGGCTGGATACGTGCCTGTCGATTATGGAAGTTCTTCATTCCGGCCTTGGCGATCCCAAATACCGCCCTTGCCCGCTGCTCCGCAAATATGTCAAAGCGGGCTGGCTTGGCAAAAAGAGCGGACGCGGTTTTTATCAATATGAGGAGGGAACTTCCTGAAGTCATTTCCATCCGGGGGTGGACGAGTTGCATGTAACCCAAGAGCAAGTCATGATGCGAAAAATGGTGCGTGATTTTGCCCGAAAAGAAATTGCTCCAGCTGCGCAAGTCATGGAGGAAACGGACGAATTCCCGTTTCAGCTGATTGAAAAAATGGGTAAACACGGCCTGCTGGGAATACCGGTCCCAGAACGATACGGCGGCGCAGGTGCGGATGTTGTTTCTTATATTTTGGCGATTCATGAGATTTCTAAAATCAGCGCGGCCGTCGGTGTGATTCTGTCCGTTCATACCTCAGTCGGCACAAACCCGATTCTGCACTTTGGCAATGAAGAACAAAAGATGAGATATATACCGAAGCTTGCTTCAGGAGACCATTTGGGGGCATTTGCCCTAACGGAGCCTCACTCAGGTTCGGATGCCGGGGGCCTTCGAACGACAGCCGTCAAAAAAAACGGCAAGTACCTGTTAAATGGGTCGAAAATATTCATTACAAACGGCGGAGCCGCAAATATCTATATAACGTTTGCTTTAACAGCTCCAGATCAAGGCAGGAACGGGATTTCGGCTTTTATCGTTGAAAAAAACACACCCGGTTTTATAGTTGGGAAAAAAGAAAAAAAGCTGGGTCTCCATGGCTCTAATACCACGGAACTGATATTTGATCATGCAGAAGTGCCTGCAGAAAATTTGCTTGGCAATGAAGGGGATGGGTTTCACATTGCCATGGCGAATTTGAATGTCGGCCGCATCGGCATTGCGGCACAGGCGCTCGGAATTGCAGATGCGGCTCTTGAGCATGCCGTAAATTACGCGAAGCAGAGAATGCAATTTGGGAGGTCTATCGCCGCCAATCAAGGCATATCGTTTAAGCTGGCTGACATGGCGACAAGAGCAGAGGCAGCAAGGCATCTTGTCTATCACGCTGCAGACCTTCATAACCGCGGGTTGGCCTGTGGAAAAGAAGCGTCTATGGCTAAGCAATTCACTTCCGATACTGCGGTAAAGGCAGCGTTAGAGGCCGTCCAGATTTACGGAGGGTATGGCTATATGAAAGATTATCCAGTCGAGCGGCTGCTTCGCGATGCAAAGGTGACGCAAATCTATGAAGGAACGAACGAGATTCAAAGACTGATTATTTCCAAACATCTGCTTAGCGGCACCTGATAGACAAAAAAGCAAAACGGAGGTTGAGGATATGAAGGAGAAACAGCATTATGCTCCTGGTTTGGACGGTGTGATTGCGGCAGAAACATGTATTTCTTATCTTGACACCCAGTCCAGCCAGATTTTAATACGAGGCCATGATTTAATAGATCTTTCTAAAACAAAAAGCTACCTCGAGCTTGTCCATTTATTGCTGGAGAGCAGGCTTCCGGAAGAAAGTGAAACGGGAACGCTAAAAATAAGCAGCACATCACAACTGCCGTCTGATATTGTACGTCTGCTTGAGCTGCTCCCTGAGCACACTCATCCAATGGATAGCCTGCGTACCGGCCTGTCAGCACTTGCAGGCTATGATCGGCAAATAGATGATCGATCTTCTTCTGCGAACAAAGAACGCGCCTATCAGCTTCTCGGGAAAATGCCTGCCCTCACTGCTGCCAGCTACAGAATCATTAATAAGAAAGAATTGATTTTTCCGCTTCACACTCTATCCTACAGCGCGAATTTTCTTTACATGATGACAGGGAAAATACCATCCTCACTGGAAGAACGGATTTTTGACCGATCACTCGTCCTGTACAGTGAGCATGAGATGCCGAATTCAACCTTTGCGGCAAGGGTCATCGCGTCTACCCATTCAGATCTATACGGCGCTTTAACAGGAGCTGTTGCTTCACTGAAAGGGGATCTTCACGGAGGAGCAAACGAAGCTGTGATGTATATGCTTTTAGAGGCGAAAACAACGTCCGATTTTGAACAGCTTTTGCAAACAAAACTGAACAGAAAAGAAAAAATTATGGGATTCGGCCACCGGGTGTATATGAAAAAAATGGACCCGAGAGCACTCATAATGAAAGAAGCGCTCAAGCAATTATGCGATAAAACGGGTGACCATCGGTTATTCAAGATGTGTGAAGCAGGCGAGCGGCTGATGGAGAAGGAAAAAGGGCTTTATCCGAATTTGGATTACTACGCTGCACCGGTGTATTGGATGCTCGGCATACCGATTCCATTGTATACGCCCGTCTTTTTCAGTGCGAGAACAGCCGGTTTATGCGCCCATGTAATCGAACAGCATGCCAATAACCGTCTTTTCCGTCCGCGTGTCAGCTATAAGGGCCCGCGCCATCCGGACGAATTCTAAATGATGAAAGGAACTGGTAGAATGCTGAAAACGGATCATGTCATAGAAGAAATCACAGACTATGTGCTTGAGAAAGAGATTACAAGTTCTGAGGCGTTTACAACAGCGGGGTATGTATTGCTGGATACGCTGGGCTGCGGAATTTTGGCGCTCCGGTATCCTGAATGCACAAAGCTGCTCGGTCCGATTGTTTCGGGAACGATTGTCCCAAATGGGAGCAAAGTGCCGGGAACGTCATATGTTCTAGATCCGATGAGGGCGGCGTTTAATATCGGCTGCATGATCCGCTGGCTCGATTACAATGATACGTGGCTGGCGGCGGAGTGGGGGCATCCGTCCGATAATCTGGGAGGGATTCTTGCCGCTGCCGACTATGTATCAAGGGTAAGACTATCTGAAGGAAAAGAGCCCTTAATAATACGTGACGTACTTGAGATGATGATCAAAGCACATGAGATTCAAGGTGTGCTGGCGTTAGAAAATAGTTTGAATGGGGTTGGCCTTGATCATGTCCTGTTTGTCAAAGTTGCGACAGCTGCTGTTGCAGCCAAGCTTTTGGGCGGCGGGAGAAAAGAAATAAAAAATGCGCTTTCGAATGCATGGATTGACAATGCTCCCCTAAGAACATACCGCCATTCACCAAATACAGGCTCGCGTAAATCATGGGCGGCAGGGGACGCAACGAGCAGAGGTGTTCATTTGGCGCTGCTGGCGTTAAAGGGGGAAATGGGTTATCCGACAGCATTGAGCGCACCGGGATGGGGGTTCCAAGACGTTTTATTCAATAAGAAAGAGATCAAGCTCGCCCGCCCGCTCGATACGTATGTTATGGAACATGTGTTATTTAAAGTGTCTTATCCTGCGGAATTTCACGCCCAGACAGCGGCGGAGTGCGCGGTCATCCTTCACCCGCAGGTAAAGAATCGGATTGATGAGATTGACCGTGTTCTTATCAGAACGCATGAATCCGCTATCCGAATCATTGATAAAAAAGGGCCGCTCCACAATCCGGCCGACCGTGATCACTGCCTCCAATACATCACAGCAATCGGTTTGATTTTTGGTGATATCACGGCGGAGCATTATGAGGCTGAAACAGCGATTGATCCAAGGATAGATAAGCTTCGGGATAAAATGGAAGTGACTGAAAATAAAACATTTACCGAGGATTACCTGAAACCCGACAAGCGTTCCATTTCAAATGCTGTTCAAGTTTATTTTAAAGACGGAACAAGCACGGAAATGGTGAAATGTGAATTTCCGCTTGGCCATCGTTTTCGAAGAGACGAGGCAGTGCCGAAATTGCTGGATAAGTTTTCTGCCAATCTCAAAACCCATTTCTCTGATAAACAGCAAAAATACATTTATGAGATTTGTACCAATGATGAGACATTGCAAACGATGCGTGTGAATGAATTTGTAGATATGTTTTGCATGTAAAAGGAGGATTGATGTCATGTCTTGGATCGTCAATAAGCAATCGTCACAAGAGGAGCTTGCCGGGTGTTTTCGCAAGCTGATGTCAGCTCCGGGCATTTTGCAAATTCCCGGGGCTCATGACGGAATGGCAGCCTTGCTCGCAAAAGAGGCTGGTTTTTCTGCTGTTTATTTGTCTGGTGCGGCATATACAGCCAGCAGAGGGCTTCCTGATTTAGGGATCATCACGTCGTCAGAGATGGCTGGCCGGGCCAAAGATCTAGTGCGTGGAGCTGACCTGCCTCTGCTTGTTGATATCGATACCGGGTTTGGCGGTGTGTTAAACGCCGCCCGAACCGCCCGTGAGATGCTGGAAGCAAGAGTGGCCGCCGTTCAAATAGAAGATCAGCAGCTTCCGAAAAAATGCGGACATTTAAATGGAAAACAACTTGTTTCGATAAAGGAAATGGCGCAAAAAATAAAAGCGATCAAACAAGCGGCACCCTCTCTTGTTGTCGTCGCCCGTACAGACGCCAGGGCACAGGAAGGGCTTAATGCCGCAATAAAACGGTCTGAGGCTTATATTGAGGCTGGAGCAGATGCGATTTTCCCCGAAGCGCTTCAGACGGAGAATGAATTCCGTCAGTTTGCTGAGCGCATCTCTGTTCCTCTCCTTGCAAATATGACCGAGTTTGGGAAAACGCCGTATTATCGTGCTGATGAATTCGAAGATATGGGATTTCACATGGTAATTTATCCTGTCACATCTCTTCGGGCGGCGGCAAAAGCTTATGAACGGATGTTTGCTTTGATAAAGGGACGCGGCTCACAAAAAGAAGGGCTGCAAGATATGCAGACACGAAAAGAACTGTACGATACAATTTCTTATCATGACTATGAAGCGTTAGATAACACGATCGCTAAGAGCGTTTTGCCAGACGAATAGGTAAAAAAGCCGGAGTATTCTCCGGCTTTTTTGCGGCTATCGTTTTCTGAATCGCTGGCTGACTTGGTTGCGTTTTCTGTCTCTGAATAAAACGAACCCGGCCAGTACATAAAGGCCGAACGTAAAAAAGATAAATCCTGACAAACCTTGGAGCCAAAGAGCTGCAAATGGCTTTATTGTATGGCCGAAAAGCGTATCTCTCATCAGCTTAATGCCTATAGCAGAAATGGCCCCGGGGATGACTAATATCAAAAGCGCAAATAGTCGGCTCATCATCAGAAAACCCCTTTATCTTTTCATTTCCTTTATTGTCCAGTGGAAAAAATATTTTGTCAAGAGAAGAAAACGTGGTAACATAGGGTTGTGCAAATTATTGCAACGGAATAATTAGGTGTGCAAATTTTTTCATAAAAAGGGGTAGCGGGATGCAAAAGGTACTGATGGTAGGTGCCGGCAAAAGGGGAACGGCGTTATTACATATTCTAATCAAAACAGCCATCATAGAGATCATTGCCATTGTTGACAAAGACCCCAAGGCGCCGGGATTAGAAGAAGCAAAACAGTATGGGATTGCCGTTTCGTCTGATTGGAAACCTTACATACAACAAAAACCGGATATCATCATCCATACGACCGGCGATCAAGCTGTGTTTGACGAACTCCTTCAAAAAAAGCATGAAGAGACTATTGTTATGCCAGGGAAAATGGCGTACATCGTTTTTCAGCTGATGGAAGAAAAGCAGCACCTGATTCAAATACTGAAAGAGCAAACATATAAACATGACCGAATTTTCAATTCTGCCCATGACGGGATGATCTTTATTGATATCAATGAAGAAATCATTCTCTTTAATTCTATGGCCGAAAAATTGGTCGGGAAAAAACGCGAGGAAGTCATCGGACGTCCGATAAAAGAAGTCATTCCGAGCACAAAGCTGCCGCGAATTTTAAAAACGAGAGAGCCTGAATACAACCAAAAGCAGCTTTTGGGCGAGAATCAAATCGTGACAACCAGACTGCCGATCATAGATGAAAGCGGCCGTTTGCTTGGTGCCCTCTGTGTATTCAAGGATATTACGGATGCCGTTGAACTGGCGGAGGAAGTGACGAATCTCAAACAGGTGCGTACAATGCTGGAGGCGATTATTCAATCCTCAGATGAGGCGATTTCTGTCGTTGATGAAAACGGCACAGGTCTCTTGATCAATAAAGCGTATACGAAAATGACAGGTCTTTCTGAAAAAGAAGTCATCGGCAAGCCCGCAAACGCTGATATAACCGAAGGTGAAAGCATGCATTTAAAGGTGCTTGAAACAAGACGCCCAGTCCGCGGTGTCAGAATGAAGGTAGGCCCGAATGAAAAAGAGGTTATCGTCAAAGTAGCGCCGGTGATCGTAGACGGGATTTTAAAAGGCAGCGTCGGTGTGATTCACGACGTGTCCGAAATTAAAATGCTGACCGTGGAGCTAAATCGCGCCAGACAAATCATTCGCACACTTGAAGCGAAATACACTTTCGATGACATTATCGGCAAAAGCGAGCAAATGCTGGTGGCGCTTGAGCAGGCAAAGCTCGGGGCGAAAACACCGGCAACGATTTTGCTGCGCGGTGAATCAGGAACAGGAAAAGAGCTGTTCGCCCATGCCATCCATAACGAAAGCGATCGGAAATACAATAAGTTTATACGCGTGAATTGTGCAGCCCTTTCTGAAAATCTGCTGGAATCGGAATTGTTCGGCTATGAGGATGGTGCGTTTTCAGGAGCGAAGCGCGGCGGTAAAAAGGGCTTGTTCGAAGAAGCCAATAACGGCAGTATTTTCTTAGATGAAATCGGAGAACTGACACACAATATGCAGGCAAAATTGCTCCGCGTTCTTCAAGAAAAGGAAATTGTCAGAGTGGGCGGTTCGAAAGCGGTCCCTGTCAATGTCAGAGTGATCGCGGCGACAAATGTAAATATCGAAAAGGCGATGGCGGATGGAACGTTCCGCGAAGACCTGTATTATCGTATCAACCGTTATCCGATCTCCATCCCGCCTTTGCGGCAGCGGCTGGAAGACATTGAAGCGCTGAGCATCAGGCTTATCCAAAAGATTAACCTGGATTACGGCAGAAACGTAAAGGGACTCTCGCCGCAAGCCTTGCGTGCCTTATCTGCTTATCATTGGCCTGGGAATGTCCGTGAGCTGGAAAATGTTCTTGGACGAGCCATGATTTTTCTGAATCCGCATACGGAATGGGTAGAAAAAGATCACCTGCCTGTATTCGAAGTTGAACAAAAAGAAACTGCCGCAGAGCAAAGGCCCGGATTTGATTTCCCGGCTATTGAAGGAGAAAAGCTGTCTGTCGCAGTAGAAAAATTCGAAGCGCATTTGATCCAGAAAACGCTCGAACAGCATCATTTTAACCGGACAAAAACGGCAAAAGCCCTGGGTGTCAGCATTCGAAACTTATATTACAAAATGGATAAATACGGCCTTGCAAATGAAGGCATGCAATAAATTGCAGAATGAGCGCATACCTCTGCACGACTTTCTCAATCAACCCGTTATAACAGCATGACGAGGAGCTGGCATGGAACTTGCATAATAAAAAGCGGAGTCGAAACAAGAAAGGTGGTAAAAGATGAAGCTGAAAAATATGATCGGTAAAGCGTCGATGTACAAAAACAAGACCATTGCGGTTGCCCATGCTGAGGATGAGGAAGTGATCCGGGCTGTAAAGCTGGCATCCGAGCACCTATCAGCCCGTTTTTTGTTAACCGGCGACAGTGAAAGGCTGAACAATCTGACATCATCTATGCAAGGGCATCAAGTAGAGATCATTCATGCTGATACACCAGAGGAATCGGCAACACTAGCGGTTCGTGCTGTACATCACAAAACAGCGGACGTTTTAATGAAAGGGAATGTGCCGACTTCTGTTTTGCTAAAAGCGGTGTTAAACAGACAAGAGGGACTTCGGTCATCCAGTATCCTTTCCCACGTGGCGGTGTTCGATATACCGGACTTTGACAGATTGATGTTTGTGACAGATTCGGCAATGAATATCGCCCCCTCGCTGGAAGAGCTTCGGCAGATTTTGCAAAATGCTGTTCATGTCGCCCATGCTGTAGGGAACAATATGCCAAAAGCAGCTGCTCTGGCAGCGATCGAAACGGTGAATCCGAAAATGGAAGCGACAGTAAATGCAGCTGCTCTTGCCCAAATGTATAAAAGAGGCCAAATCAAAGGCTGTATTGTTGATGGCCCGCTTGCTTTGGATAATGCAGTATCACAAATTGCTGCAGCCCAGAAAAAGATGTCAGGAGACGTAGCGGGCAGTGCAGATATTCTTCTCGTCCCAACAATTGAGGCTGGCAATATTTTATATAAATCACTGATTTATTTTGCGAAGGCCAGCGTGGCGGCTGTCATTACAGGAGCTAAAGCGCCGATTGCCTTAACGAGCAGAGCGGACTCCGCTGAAAATAAACTGTATTCTATTGCGCTGGCGATCTGCGCATCTGAAAAATACACATATTAGGAGGAACGAACATGGAACTTTTTAAATATATGGAGAAATACGATTACGAACAATTGGTATTCTGCCAAGATGAACAATCAGGCTTAAAAGCGATCATCGCCATTCATGATACAACGCTCGGCCCGGCGCTTGGCGGAACAAGAATGTGGACATATGAAAATGAAGAAGCGGCGATTGAAGATGCGCTCAGACTGGCTAAAGGCATGACCTATAAAAACGCGGCAGCAGGCTTAAACCTTGGCGGCGGAAAAACAGTTATTATCGGTGATCCGCGCAAAGACAAAAATGAAGAACTGTTCCGCGCGTTCGGCCGCTATATTCAAGGGCTGAACGGCAGATACATTACAGCTGAAGATGTGGGTACAACGGTTGAGGATATGGATATCATTCATGATGAAACAGACTATGTCACAGGAATTTCCCCCGCTTTCGGTTCTTCTGGAAATCCGTCCCCGGTTACAGCATACGGGGTGTACAGAGGAATGAAAGCAGCTGCAAAAGCTGCATTCGGAACCGATTCTCTTGAAGGGAAAACCATCGCTGTACAGGGTGTAGGGAACGTTGCCTATAATCTATGCCGCCATCTGCATGAAGAAGGAGCAAACTTAATCGTTACGGATATCAACAAACAATCAGTACAGCGTGCAGTTGAAGATTTTGGCGCCCGTGCGGTTGATCCGGAAGAGATCTATTCGCAAGACTGCGATATATATGCGCCATGTGCCCTTGGTGCAACAATCAACGACGACACCATAAACCAGCTGAAGGCTAAAGTCATTGCGGGTGCGGCTAATAACCAATTAAAAGAAACACGTCATGGCGATCAAATTCACGAAATGGGCATCGTTTACGCGCCGGATTATGTCATTAACGCAGGCGGCGTCATCAACGTGGCAGATGAGCTGAATGGTTATAATGCAGAACGTGCATTGAAGAAAGTCGAAGGCATTTACAGCAATATTGAGCGTGTGCTTGATATTTCTCAGCGTGACAGCATTCCGACATATTTAGCGGCTGACCGCTTGGCAGAGGAACGGATTGAACGCATGCGCCGCTCAAGAAGCCAGTTTTTGCAAAACGGCCACAGTGTATTAAGCAGACGCTAAGAAATTGAACTGGAGGTTATGGAAGTGCTATATGACGAAAAGCGCGTTCTCACAATTAATCCAGGCTCAACTTCAACGAAAATCGGTGTTTTTCATAACGAACGGAGCATTTTTGAAAAAACATTGAGACACGACATTGAAGAGCTGCAGCAATTTGACCATATTATTGATCAGTATGAATTTCGAAAATACCATATTCTCGAAACGCTTCATGAACAGGGAATCAATATCTCAAAGTTTGATGCAGTCTGTGCCAGAGGCGGCCTTATCCGGCCGATTGAAGGCGGAACTTACGAAGTGAACGATGAGATGATTGAGGACTTGAAAAGCGGCTATGCCGGCCAGCATGCTTCTAACCTCGGCGGCATTATCGCGCGGGAGATCGCTGACGGCCTGAATATCCCTTCATATATCGTCGATCCTGTCGTCGTAGATGAAATGTCAGAGCTCGCAAAAATCTCAGGTATGCCTGAGATTGAACGGAAAAGCATTTTCCATGCGTTAAACCAAAAAGCTGTCGCCCGTAAGGCGGCAGCCTCTCTCGGCAAACGATACGAGAATACGAAAATGATTGTGACCCATATGGGCGGCGGCATTACGATTGGCATCCATGACCGCGGGCGGGTGGTCGATGTGAATAACGGACTTCACGGAGAAGGGCCATTCAGTCCTGAGCGTGCAGGAACAGTGCCTGCAGGAGACCTCGTCGATTTATGTTTTTCAGGACAGTATGAAAGAGAAGAAATGGTGAAAAAATTGGTGGGCACAGGCGGGCTTTTCGGTTATCTCGGTACGAATGACGCAGAAAAAGTGGCACAAATGATTCAGGGGGGCGATGAAAAAGCCCGTTTCATATTTGATGCCATGGCATATCAAGTAGCAAAGGAAATCGGAGCAGCCAGTGCTGTTTTAAAAGGTGAAGTGGAAGCGATTGTGCTGACGGGAGGACTTGCGTATGGCAAAAGCTTTGTTTCCAATATCAGATCATACATAGATTGGATTTCAGATGTTTTCGTCTATCCGGGAGAAAATGAATTGCAGTCTCTGGCTCAAGGAGCACTCAGGGTATTGCTGGGCGAAGAGCAATCTAAACAATATCGTATTGAATAGACAGACGAGGAGTGAGTCACCATGGCAACTGAGTATGATGTAGTCATTCTGGGCGGCGGTACCGGCGGTTATGTTGCGGCCATCAGAGCCGCTCAGCTCGGCTTAAAAACAGCCGTTGTAGAAAAGGAAAATCTCGGAGGAACATGTCTGCATAAAGGCTGTATTCCGAGTAAAGCGCTGCTTAGAAGCGCAGAGGTATACCGGATAGCTCGTGAAGCCGGTCAATTCGGAGTGGAAACGGCTGGTGTATCCCTCAACTTTGAAAAAGTGCAGCAGCGTAAGCAAGCCGTTGTTGATAAGCTTGCGGCCGGTGTGAGTCATTTAATGAAAAAAGGAAAAATCGACGTGTATTCCGGCTATGGCCGTATACTCGGGCCATCTATCTTCTCTCCGCTGCCGGGGACAATTTCTGTGGAGCGGGGAAATGGCGAAGAAAATGACATGCTGATCCCGAAACAAGTCATCATTGCAACAGGGTCAAGGCCAAAAATGCTTCCGGGTCTTGAAGCGGACGGCAAACATGTATTGACTTCAGATGAGGCTCTTCAAATGGAAAAGCTGCCAAAATCGATCATCATTGTCGGCGGAGGCGTTATCGGTATCGAATGGGCGTCTATGCTTCATGATTTTGGCGTGAAGGTAACGGTTATTGAATATGCGAACCGCATCTTACCAACTGAGGATCAGGACATTTCTAAAGAAATGGAAAGTCTTCTGACGAAAAAAGGCATCCAGTTCGTTACAGGGGCAAAAGTGCTGCCTGACTCAGTCACAAAAACGTCAGAGGACATCAGCATACTAGCGGAAAAAGACGGAGAAACCATTACTTTCTCTGCTGAAAAAATGCTCGTTTCCATCGGGCGACAGGCAAATATCGAAGGAATCGGCATCGAAAACACCGATATTGTTACTGAAAACGGTGTTATTTCAGTCAATGAAAGCTGCCAAACGAAGGAATCTCATATTTATGCAATCGGAGATGTAATCGGGGGTCTTCAGTTAGCCCACGTTGCCTCACATGAAGGAATCATGGCCGTTGAGCACTTTGCAGGCCTCAATCCGCATCCTCTTGATCCAGCGCTTGTACCGAAGTGCATCTACTCAAGCCCTGAAGCTGCCAGTGTCGGCTTAACAGAAGATGAGGCAAAGGAGAAAGGCCATAATGTCAAAATCGGCAAGTTCCCGTTTATGGCCATTGGAAAAGCGCTTGTATACGGAGAAAGCGACGGGTTTGTAAAAATCGTGGCTGATCGTGATACCGATGATATCCTTGGCGTGCATATGATCGGCCCGCATGTCACCGACATGATTTCAGAAGCAGGCCTTGCCAAAGTGTTGGACGCGACACCGTGGGAGATCGGGCAAACGATTCATCCGCACCCAACGCTTTCAGAAGCGATTGGAGAAGCAGCGCTCGCCGCAGACGG
This sequence comes from Bacillus sp. SKDU12, assembly GCF_010093085.1. Classification (GTDB taxonomy): domain Bacteria; phylum Bacillota; class Bacilli; order Bacillales; family Bacillaceae; genus Bacillus; species Bacillus mexicanus. Next base: position 310,404 of record NZ_MSRC01000007.1, read on the forward strand.
CAAAGCCATTCATTTTTAAAAGCATAAAGGAGGGGCTTGAATGAGTACAAACCGACATCAAGCACTAGGGCTGACTGATCAGGAAGCCGTTGATATGTATAAAACCATGCTGTTAGCAAGAAAAATCGATGAGAGAATGTGGCTGTTAAACCGCTCAGGTAAAATCCCGTTCGTAATCTCTTGTCAAGGACAGGAAGCAGCGCAGGTAGGGGCTGCCTTTGCTCTTGACCGTGAGATGGATTATGTACTTCCGTATTACAGAGACTTAGGTGTCGTGCTGGCATTTGGCATGACAGCAAAGGATTTAATGATGTCTGGGTTTGCTAAAGCAGCAGATCCGAATTCAGGGGGCCGCCAGATGCCGGGACATTTCGGTCAAAAGGAAAACCGGATCGTGACAGGATCATCTCCGGTCACTACGCAAGTGCCGCACGCAGTCGGCATCGCGCTGGCGGGGCGTATGGAGAAGAAGGATATTGCTGCTTTTGTCACATTTGGAGAAGGGTCTTCTAACCAAGGGGATTTCCATGAAGGAGCAAACTTTGCCGCTGTCCATAAGCTGCCGGTCATTTTTATGTGTGAAAACAACAAATACGCAATTTCAGTGCCTTACGATAAGCAAGTCGCATGTGAGAACATTTCCGACCGTGCCGTAGGCTATGGAATGCCTGGCGTAACCGTAAATGGAAATGACCCGCTGGAAGTGTATCAAGCGGTCAAAGAAGCGCGTGAACGAGCGCGCAGCGGCGAAGGCCCGACATTAATTGAAACCATTTCTTACCGCCTTACACCGCATTCCAGTGATGACGATGACAGCAGCTACAGAGGCCGTGAAGAAGTAGAGGAGGCCAAAAAAAGCGATCCCCTGCTTACTTATCAAGCGTACTTAAAAGAAATAGGCCTGCTGTCTGATGAGACGGAACAAACCATGCTGGATGAAATCATGGCAATCGTAAATGAAGCGACGGATGAAGCGGAGAACGCCCCTTATGCAGCTCCTGAGTCAGCGCTTGATTATGTGTATGCGAAGTAGGGAGGAAGAAGAAATGTCAGTAATGTCATATATTGATGCAATCAATTTGGCGATGAAAGAAGAAATGGAACGTGACCCTCGCGTTTTCGTCCTTGGGGAAGATGTAGGAAGAAAAGGCGGTGTATTTAAAGCCACAGCCGGACTATACGAACAATTCGGAGAAGAGCGAGTGTTGGATACGCCGCTTGCTGAATCAGCGATCGCCGGAGTCGGTATCGGAGCTGCTATGTATGGTATGAGGCCGATTGCCGAAATGCAGTTTGCTGATTTTATTATGCCGGCGGTCAACCAGATTATTTCCGAGGCTGCTAAAATTCGCTACCGCAGCAACAATGACTGGAGCTGTCCGATTGTCGTTAGAGCGCCATATGGCGGAGGCGTACATGGAGCCCTTTATCATTCTCAGTCAGTCGAAGCGATTTTTGCTAATCAGCCCGGACTGAAAATTGTGATGCCTTCAACGCCATATGAAGCGAAAGGGCTCTTAAAGGCCGCAGTTCGTGATGAAGATCCGGTGCTGTTTTTTGAGCACAAGCGCGCGTACCGTCTGATAAAAGGAGAGGTCCCGGCTGATGATTATGTTCTGCCGATCGGCAAGGCTGATGTAAAGCGGGAAGGCGAAGATATCACAGTGATCACATACGGCTTATGTGTCCACTTCGCATTACAGGCTGCAGAGCGTCTCGAAAAAGATGGCATCTCTGTACATATAGTGGATTTAAGAACGGTTTATCCGCTCGATAAAGAAGCAATCATCGAAGCCGCGTCCAAAACCGGTAAGGTCCTTTTAGTCACAGAGGATACAAAAGAAGGAAGCATCATGAGCGAGGTAGCCGCTATTATATCCGAGCATTGTCTGTTCGATTTAGACGCGCCGATTAAACGGCTTGCAGGTCCTGATATTCCGGCTATGTCTTATGCGCCGACAATGGAAAAATACTTTATGGTCAACCCTGATAAAGTGGAAGCGGCGATGAGAGAATTAGCGGAGTTTTAAAGACGTAAGGAGGATACGATCATGCCAATAGAACAAATGACCATGCCGCAGCTTGGAGAAAGCGTGACAGAGGGGACAATTAGTAAATGGCTTGTTGCCCCCGGTGATAAAGTGAACAAATATGATCCAATCGCGGAAGTCATGACAGATAAAGTGAACGCAGAGGTACCGTCTTCTTTTACCGGAACGATAACAGAGCTTGTGGGGGAAGAAGGACAGACACTGCAAGTAGGGGAAATCATTTGCAAAATTGAAATAGAAGGCGCGAATCCGGCTGAACAAAAACAAGAGCAGCCGAGATCATCATCAGAAGCTGAGACACCTGCGGCAGAAAGCAGCGCCGAAGCTGCCAGTCAACCGAATAAAAAGCGCTACTCGCCAGCTGTACTTCGTTTGGCGGGTGAACACGATATTGATCTGGACCAAGTGACAGGAACAGGTGCCGGCGGCCGCATTACGCGAAAAGATATTCAGCGCATCATTGAAACCGGCGGCATGCAAGAGCGGCCTGAGGAGCTGAAAACAGAAGCGATTGAATCAGAGTCAGCACCAAAGCCGGAGCGGAAAGAAGAGATTTCATATCCTGCATCTGCTGCCGGAGATAAAAAAATCCCTGTTACAGCCGTAAGAAAAGCAATTGCTTCCAATATGAAACGCAGCAAAACGGAAATTCCGCATGCTTGGACGATGATGGAAGTAGACGTCACAAATATGGTGGCATACCGCAACAGCATTAAAGATTCCTTCAAGAAGACAGAAGGCTTTAATGTCACGTTTTTCGCCTTTTTCGTAAAAGCTGTCGCTCAGGCGTTAAAAGAATTTCCGCAAATGAATAGCATGTGGGCGGGCGACAACATCATTCAGAAAAAAGATATCAATCTTTCAATCGCCGTTGCGACAGAGGATTCTTTATTTGTTCCGGTGATTAAAAACGCGGATGAAAAAACAATTAAAGGCATTGCGAGAGAAATTACTGAGCTTGCCAAAAAAGCAAGAGATGGAAAACTCTCAGCAGATGACATGCAGGGAGGAACATTTACCGTCAACAATACTGGTTCGTTTGGATCTGTTCAGTCGATGGGCATCATCAATTATCCTCAGGCTGCGATTCTTCAAGTGGAATCCATTGTCAAACGCCCGGTTGTCATGGATCATGGCATGATTGCTGTCAGAGATATGGTCAATCTGTGCTTGTCCTTGGATCATCGCGTGCTTGACGGCCTTGTGTGCGGGAGATTCCTCGGTCGCGTGAAACAAATTTTAGAATCGATTGATGAGAAAACATCTGTTTACTAATAAGCAAAAGAGCATTTTTTGAAACATAATTTCAAAGAATGCTCTTTTTTTATGCGTCTGATTCAGCGATTCGGATTTTCATTTCGACTCGATATTCATCTTGTTTTTTGGGTGAGTAATGGATCGGTATAATTAATTCGTAAACATCACTGATCACAGTTAATTGGCGGTCTATAATATACTTGATAAGCTTCTGTAAGTTGAGAAAATAATGCTCTGGTGAAAAATGATACGCGATACAAACATACCTTCCTTTAGGAATCGTGGTGATTTCCATATCTGGCGTAATGGAAGAAATTTGTTTGTTTGTCAATACAGGCGTAAAGATATGACGGTATGTCATTTCATCAATGCTGGTATATGGCTGAAATGAGAAAGTAGCACCGTAGCTATTATTCGTAAATCCATCTGTTGATTCGATAAATTGTTTTAGTTTGCTGTAGGAGGCGTTGAGCACGTTTTCAGGTCCGACCCCGCCAGCCTCTGTCTGAATGATTCGGGTTTCTTCTTCATCTAAAATATACACCTCACCGTTCGCGGGGTACTCCATCTGACGTTTCATCCGCTTTTTCACCAGTGAAATGGTTTTTTTCAATGTTGATAAAAAATCTAATTTCTCCCTGATTTGCTTCTCCTGCTCTGTATAAAAAGCAAACAGTTCTTCCGTCTCTAAGTCCTGTGCCTTTTTCATCTCTTCTAAAGGTGTGCCGATATATTTTAATGATTTGATCAAATCCAGATGAATAAGCTGAGAATCTGAATAATAGCGGTAGCTGGTATCCGGGTCGACGTAGGCAGGTTTAAATAAATCAATTTTATCATAGTAGCGGAGCGCTTTAATCGACACGTTTGCCAGTTTTGAAACGTCTCCAATGGTGTAATACGATTCCTCCATGTCATCACTCCTTCTATGATCAGTATAAATAAAAAGCGCATTCTTTGCAGTATACAAAGAACACGCTTCTTATTTATGTGCTGGTTTTGAGATGTGCAGGCGCTTTCCACGCTATAGTCAGCGCAATGCCTACGGCTAAGGCAGCCGTTGCAAAGTAGAATGGGTAGTTTACATCGACATCAAACAGCATTCCGCCGATAATAGGACCGAAGACATTGCCGATACTTGTAAACATTGAATTCATTCCGCCGGCAAATCCCTGTTCATTTCCCGCCATCTTTGACAGATAAGTCGTTATCGCCGGCCGCATGAGATCAAATCCGACAAATACGGTGACTGTAACAAATAGAATCGCAATGTAAGAATGTACGATTGTCATTAAAAATACAAGACTCGTCGAGAGAATTAAGCTATACCGAATGAGATGGATTTCACCAAACCATCTTGTAAAGCGGTCGAATAAGACGACCTGCGCGATGGCGCCAACAATCGCTCCGCCTGTTACCATAATGGCAATGTCACTGGCTGTAAATCCGTATTTATGATCAACGAATAACGCAAATAACGATTCAAATGACGCTAAACCAAAAGATGAAATCAGGATAATAAGAAAGGCGATGAAATACATAGGTGCAAAAATCCGTTTAAAGCCTTTCTTTTGGCCCTGTAATTCTTGATTCTCAGGGTTTCGTTCCGGTTCGCGGAGCAAAAGCATTGATAAAATGGATGCCAGCAAGGCAAAAGCCGCCGCAAAGAAAAAAGGCAGGCGGGAATAGATCTCAGCTAAAAACCCTCCGATGCCCGGACCGATAATAAAGCCTGTTGAAATAGCGGCTGACATATAACCGAGCGCTTTCGGCCGCGTTTTAATGGTTGTGATATCCGCGATAAAAGCCGTGACCCCAGGCATAATAAAAGCAGCGCTGACTCCCCCAAGCATACGGGAAATAAATAAAACTTCAACTGTGTTCCCGATGGCGAATAAGAACTCTGAAACACTAAAGAACAACAGACCGATTACGATCATGATTTTACGTCCGAAACGGTCGACCCATCTCCCGCCTATTGGTGAAATGATGAGCTGTGTAACAGCGAAGCAGGCCACCATATAACCGACCGCGGTACCTGATAAATGCAATTCATTCATAATGGTAGGTGTGACCGGGATGACAAGTCCGATCCCCAAAAACGCAATAAATAAATTGATTAATAGTATTGTCAGGGTCATATTTTGTTTCTCCATGTGACTTCCCCTTTTTTCGAAAGTGTATCTTTTATACTGTAAAGTCTCCTCTTAGGGGAGAGTCAACGGATTTACAACATCTTTCTAACAGTATTCGATCCTTATTCGCCACGTGGGACCAGCATATCAATATGTCCCGGCAGTACTTGAATCACCGCAGGCGTTTGAGTATAGACTTCTCCATCTGTATCCACTTTTTTTACAGTGTCTGTTTCAATTTCGATACGGGAGGCCTGAATATAGGACAGCTCTCCGGTGAAGCGATCAGCTGTGTCCTGTTCCAAGCTTATGAGCTCCCGTAATGCAGAAAGGTTGGTGCTGCGGCAAATGAGGACATCGAGTAAGCCGTCTTTTATACTAGCATCCGGCAGGTGGATTCGATTCGTTCCAATGTATTGTCCATTCATGACAAGCAGCATAACAGCTTCTTCTTTTCTTTCTTCCCCATCAATTTTTAAGGTCATCGAAAACGATTCAGCAGATGAGACGGTCCGCAATGCACTTGTAAAATAACTGATTTTTCCTAATAAAGCTTTTTCCGCTTCGTTAATTTGATTCGATGTTTCTGTAATCAGGCCGATCCCCCAAAAGTTTAAAAAATAACGATCGTTCATTTGACATACATCTACACTTGTTTTTTTTCCTGATACGAGTGCTTCCGCAGCCTTTGCGAGATTTTGAGGGATGCCCAGCATTCTTGAAAAGTCATTGCATGTGCCGCCGGGCAAAATTCCGACCGCGGGTTTTCGTTCTAAAACACTGATGGCGTTTATGCATTGGTGAACTGTGCCGTCGCCGCCAAGAATAAAGACGGTATCAACAGAATCATCAATGGATTGGCAAAAATAATACGCATCATCCTTTTTCTTTGTTTGTCTAATGATGACCTCATCAAAAGATTGTGATAAAACCGGCACTACAGCACCCAGTGCCTTTTCTATATTTTTGTTTCCGGCATTTCCGTTATGGATTAATAATGTTTTCCTTTGGCTCATACAAAACGGCTCCTTTTTTTACATCTGGTTATACTATCCCCTTTTTCTGTAAGCTGTAAACGAAGGCCAAAAAAGTGTAAGGCCAAGCAATGTTATTTGCCGATCCGGACGTTTCCTTGCTATCATAAGAACAGATGATGAAAAAGGAGAGGTCTTCATTGAACATGGACTTTAATTTATTTATGAATGATATTGTCCGCCAAGCGAGACAAGAAATTGCTGCTGCCGGATATACTGAGCTGAAAACCGCTGATGAGGTAGATGCGGCACTTACGAAGAAGGGAACGACATTGGTTATGGTAAACTCTGTTTGCGGATGCGCAGGCGGAATTGCAAGACCTGCTGCATACCATTCCGTTCACTATGATAAAAGACCTGATCAGCTCGTTACTGTTTTTGCCGGACAGGATAAAGAAGCGACAGCGCGAGCGCGCGACTATTTTGAAGGATACCCGCCATCTTCTCCGTCCTTTGCGATTTTGAAAGACGGAAAAATCATGAAAATGGTGGAACGCCACGAAATTGAGGGCCATGAACCAATGGCTGTTGTGGCAAAGCTGCAAGAAGCCTTTGAAGAATATTGTGAAGAAGTATAAGACCAACACCCGGATGCCTAAACGGCTCCGGGTTTTTTGTGCATAAAATGCCAAAGAGATATGAATAAATATTAAAATATTATACATTTGGGTATACAGTGAATCTGTTTTTATCTCATCATATCAAAAAGAGATTGCTGGGAAAATAAGCTTATAAATAATTTTTAAAAATAGTATTGCATAAAAATAAGAAACTGTTTAAAATACATATTAACGAATAAATATTCAAATACACCAAAAGTAATGAATATGGGGGAAATGAATCATGAAAAAATGGCTCTTATTACTTGTAGCTGCCTGTATCACTTTAGCGTTATCCGCTTGCGGGTCAAGCAACTCCGGCTCAGCTGACGGCAAGAAAAAAATAATTATGGGCACTTCGGCGGATTACAAACCGTTTGAATATAAAGAAGGCGACAATATTGTCGGCTTTGATGTAGATTTGGCAAAAGCGCTTGCGAAGAAGGCGGGCTACGAAATTGAAGTGCAGGATATGGACTTCAACAGCTTAATCACAGCACTGAAATCAAAACAGGTGGATATCGTACTGTCAGGTATGACACCGACGCCTGAGCGTAAAAAACAAGTTGACTTTTCCGATGTGTACTACACAGCGAACCATATGATTGTCAGCAAAAAAGACAGCGGCATTACATCTCTGGAAGACCTGAAAGGAAAAACAGTCGGTGTTCAGCTTGGCTCTATTCAGGAAGAGAAGGGGAAAGAACTTTCTCCGGAATATGACTTTAAGACAGAAGACCGCAACAGAATTTCTGATTTAGTGCAGGAAATCAAATCTGACCGCTTTGACGCCGCCATTATCGAAGACATGGTAGCGGAAGGGTATTTCAAATCAAATGATGACTTGCAAGGCTTCGTGATTCCTGATGCGAAAGCGGAGGAAGCCGGTTCAGCGATTGCTTTCAGAAAGGACAGTGAACTGACAGACAAATTCAATAAAGCGCTCAAAGAAATGAAAGACAACGGAGAGCTCGAAAAATTGAAGAAAAAATGGTTCACTGGCCAGAAGTAAAAAAGCGGCTCAACTTTTTCGTTGAGCCTTTTTATTGAATAGGAAATCTTTTTTCCTGTAAGAAAAGGAGACAAAGGCTATGAATTTGGATTTTTCAGCAACAATCCCCCAAATTCCTTTTATATTAGAAGGCTTGGCTATTACGTTGAAAATTGTCATTGTATCAGCCATTATCGGACTTATACTAGGTATTGTGCTAAGTTTATTCAAGATCAGCACGTTCCGACCGCTCAGCTGGATCGCTGATTTTTATACTTCGGTGTTCCGCGGAACGCCGTTAGTGCTGCAGCTTATGATCGTGTATTTCGGACTTCCTCAGCTGATCGGATTTCAAATTGATCAGTTTTGGGCGGCGGTTGCCGCATTGTCATTGAATTCTGCCGCATATGTATCGGAAATTATCAGAGCCGGCATCAATGCCATTGATAAAGGACAAAAAGAGGCGGCTGTTGCACTCGGTGTCCCATATGGAAAAATGATGAAGGATCTGCTGCTGCCGCAGGCCTTCAAAAATATTTCACCCGCCATTATGAATGAATTAATTACACTAACAAAAGAATCGGCGATCGTCACTGTCATTGGGCTTGGTGATGTCATGAGACGCGCATATCAAGCTGGCGCCGCCACTTACAATTATCTTGAGCCGCTTATTATCGCCGGATTGATTTATTATGTGCTTGTCTTGATTTTAACGTTTATCGGCAAGGCTGTAGAAAGGAAGCTGAAATCCAATGATTAAGGTTGAAAAGCTGTCAAAATCATTTGGGAAACACGAAGTATTACAAAATATATCAACAACAATTGCTGAAGGTGAGGTTGTTGCCGTAATCGGCCCTTCTGGTTCAGGCAAATCAACATTCCTTCGCTGTTTAAACCTGTTGGAGAAGCCTAACGGCGGAACCATTACAATCAAAGACAAAGAGATTACGAAGCCGAAAACCAACACATTAAAGGTCAGGGAAAACATCGGGATGGTTTTTCAGCATTTTCACCTCTTTCCGCACAAAACCGTTCTCGAAAATATCATGTACGCGCCTGTTAATGTAAAAAAAGAATCAAAGCAGGCTGCAAAAGAAAAAGCAGAAGAGCTGCTCCGCAAAGTTGGCCTTTTTGAAAAGAAAAACGACTATCCAAACCGTTTATCAGGCGGACAAAAGCAGCGTGTGGCCATCGCCCGGGCACTTGCGATGAATCCGGAGGTTATGCTGTTTGATGAACCGACTTCTGCACTTGACCCAGAGATGGTCAAAGAAGTGCTTCAGGTAATGAAAGAGCTGGTTGAAACCGGTATGACGATGGTGATTGTCACACATGAAATGGGCTTTGCGAAAGAAGTGGCTGACCGTGTCCTGTTTATGGATCAAGGAACGATTGTCGAGGACGGCAATCCAAAAGAATTTTTTCTTTCGCCAAAATCCAAAAGAGCGCAGGACTTTTTAGAGAAAATATTATAGAATATAGAAAAAAGAAGAAGTCTGATCGCTTCTTCTTTTTTATTGAAGAAACAAATAGAAATGGAGTACGACATGTTTAAAATTGGTTACCGCACAATAAAGACCGCGCTTGGAACAGCTTTGGCTATTTATATAAGCCAGCTTTTGCATTTGCAAAACTTCGCATCAGCAGGAATTATCACCATTTTGTGCATTCAAATCACACAAAAACGGTCGCTTCAGGCGTCATGGGCCCGCTTTGCCGCATGCTGCCTGGCAATTCTTTTTTCTTATCTCTTTTTCGAGCTGATTGGCTATCATCCGTTTGTGATCGGAGCCCTTCTTTTGATATTCATTCCGATTACGGTTCTGTTAAAAATTAACGAAGGAATCGTCACTAGTTCTGTTATTATCCTTCACTTGTACATGTCCGGCGGTATTACGCTTGCTTTCATCTGGAATGAGTTTCAGTTGATTACAGTTGGCATCGGTGTCGCTCTATTGATGAACTTGTATATGCCAAGCCTTGACAGAAAGCTGATTGCCTATCGCAAAAAGGTAGAAGATAACTTTGCTGTGATTTTCGCAGAAATAGAGCGGTATTTGTTAACGAGTGAGCAAGATTGGACCGGAAAAGAAATTACCGAAACGCACCAGCTCCTCACAGAGGCAAAAAATCTGGCATACCGAGATGTGCAAAACCACATTCTGCGTTACGAAAATTCACATTATCATTATTTTAAAATGAGAGAAAAACAATTTGAAATTATTGAACGTCTTCTCCCTAAAGTAACTTCTATCTCTATTACGGTGGAGCAGGGAAAAATGATCGCTGAATTTATTCACGATTTGCGGGAAGCGATACACCCGGGAAATACGGCATACATATTTCTAAAAAGACTTGCTGATATGAGAAAAGAATTTGAGGAGATGCCGCTTCCAGAGACCAGAGAGGAATTTGAAGCAAGAGCGGCTCTCTTCCATCTGCTCGGCGAATTGGAACAATATTTAGTCATCAAAAGTTATTTTAAAGGAATAAAGGCACAAAAATCACTTGCATGATTCGCATGAGCTCTTCCTTCATTGGTCAACCTAATGAAAAAGGAGGAGCTGATGTGTTTTTTTTATGTTCGATTTTTATGAGGATATCTCCGATTTGGCCGCTTGGCGAAAACCCGCTGCCAGGCGATCCATATGTCATTGTCAACAAGAGAACAAACGAACTGGCTGTTATCCTCGACAGCAAAGTAGAGGGTGTGTACAGCGTGGCGACTGGAAAAACAGACGATCTAACGCCAGAAGGAGAGTTTTCAATAACGGTTAAAGCGGTGAATCCTTTTTACAGAAAGAAAAATATAGAAGGAGGATCTCCTGACAACCCGCTTGGGGCAAGATGGATTGGCTTTGACGCAAAAGGAACAGACGGGCGGATATACGGAATTCATGGCACAAACCGTGAAGAATCAATAGGGGAATTTGTGTCTAACGGATGTATACGTATGCATAACGATGAGGTCATTCATCTGTTTCGAACGATTCCGGTGGGCACAAAAGTGCTGATTACGGACGACAACCGCTCTTTTGAGAGAATTGCCATTGAGCATAAAGCTTTGATAAAAAAGCAGGATGTTCCCATACGATAAGGCCGCCTGCTTTTTTACCGTTAGAAAAACATCATGATTCCTGAGAGTACAGTTGAAAGAATAAAAACGCCCAAAATCACGATTAAAACGCTTTTCATTAGTTTTTGAGACATGGTTTCACTCCTTAGATCATCTGACTATATTTTAGCGCGTTTTGATTGGGCGGACAAGCGATATCTTTTTAGAAAGCAGGGATGAAAATGAACAGGCTTGACCATATCGGGATAGCCGTTTTTTCGATAGAAGAAGTAAGAAGCTTTTATGAAGATATATTGGGGCTTGTGTGTCTTCATCAAGAAACGGTAGAAGAGCAAAAGGTGAAGGTTGCATTTTTTCAGGCGGGAAATGTCAAGCTGGAGCTGATAGAGCCATTGACACCTGACAGCCCCGTCTATATATTTTTAGAGAAGAAGGGGCAGGGGCTGCATCATGTTGCGTTTTCGTGCACCGGCTTATCTGAACAGCTGCAAACATTGTCTGATCGGAAAGTTCAATTGATTGATAGGTATCCGAGACAGGGAGCAAATGGTAAAAAAATCGCCTTTCTTTCTCCGCAGGAAACAAACGGCGTGCTTGTAGAGCTTTGTGAACTGAAAGGAGACCAAAACAAATGAACATGAATGAGCATATTGATCATTTATACACGAGACGCAGGCAGGCTGAACAAGGAGGCGGGCATGAAAAGCAGACCAAACAGCGGCAAAAGGGAAAACTTACCGCTCAGGAAAGGATCAGGTTTCTTCTTGATCAGGACAGCTTTATCGAGCTTTATCCCTTCATGGAAAGCCAAGTGTTAACAAGAGAACAGCGTATTTTAGGAGATGGAGTTGTGACAGGATACGGCACAATTGACGGCCGCTCCGTATATGTATTCGCGCAAGACTTCACAGTGTTCGGCGGAGCGCTTGGCGAAACCCATGCCAAAAAAATCTGTGCACTAATGGATTTGGCGGCAAAAAATAAGGCGCCGATTATCGGGCTGAATGACTCAGGTGGTGCGAGAATTCAAGAGGGTGTGGTATCATTAGATGGATACGGTCACATATTTTACCGAAATGTCTTATACTCTGGAGTTATCCCGCAAATCTCGGTTATTTTAGGGCCGTGCGCTGGTGGTGCTGTGTATTCTCCGGCACTCACAGATTTTATTTTGATGGCTGAACAGACAGGGCGGATGTTTATTACCGGGCCGAAGGTGATTGAAAAAGTGACAGGAGAACAGGTTGATGCGGAGAGCTTAGGCGGAGCGGGAATACATAATGCCGTCAGCGGAAACGCCCACTTTTCCGGACATACGGAGAAGGAGGTTCTGACAGGAGTGAAAAAACTGCTGTCTTATTTGCCGCTGAAGAGTCAGACAACAGCACCGCTACCGGAAAAAGAAGCCTCTAAATCGTCATTAAACCATCTCGTGCCCGCTGACACAACAAAGCCGTACGATGTTCGAACGGTGATTCAGGAGCTGGCTGATCCGCAGTCTTTTTTTGAGATTCAGCCGTTTTTTGCGAAGAATATTGTGATCGGATTTGCCAGGCTGGGTGAAAAAACAGTCGGCATTATTGCAAGTCAGCCGAAGCATCTGGCAGGCAGCCTGACGATTGACGCTGCTGATAAAGCGGCAAGATTCATCCGTTTTTGCGACGCATTTGATATACCGCTGTTAACTGTCGAGGATGTCCCGGGATTTCTGCCGGGTGTTCAGCAGGAGCATAACGGAATTATCAGACACGGAGCAAAATTATTGTTTGCTTATGCAGAAGCGACCGTACCGAAAGTCACACTCATTATTAGAAAAGCGTACGGCGGCGCTTATGTCGCTATGAACAGCAAAGCAATCGGAGCAGACCTTGTGTTTGCGTGGCCGAATGCTGAAATCGCAGTGATGGGGTCAGAAGGCGCGGCATCAATTTTGTACGAAAAGGAAATAAAAGCTTCAGCAGACCCCCAAAAGACAAAACGTGAAAAAACAGCTGAATACAAAAAGCAAAACGCGGGCCCATTCAAAGCGGCGGCCTGCGGAATGGTCGATGATATCATTTTGCCGGAAGAATCAAGGAATAGACTGATGCAAGCTTTCCGCATGCTTGCACATAAGACAGAAGAGAGACCGAAAAAAAAGCACGGTAACATACCGCTTTAATATGGAGGGACTTACAAATGGTGAATGAAAAACGCCTGCTGGAAGAATTTTTAGAACTTGTCCAAATTGACTCAGAAACAAAACACGAAGCAGAAATTAACAAAGTGCTGAAACGAAAATTTTCTGATTTAGGTGTGGACGTCAAAGAAGACGATACAATGGATATCACTGGCCACGGAGCCGGTAACCTGATCTGCACATTAAAAGGAACAAAACAAACAGACACGATCTATTTTACATCTCATATGGACACAGTTGTACCTGGAAACGGCGTAAAACCGGTTGTTGAGGAAGGCTATGTCAAAACAGATGGCACGACGATTTTAGGTGCTGATGATAAAGCAGGGCTGGCTGCCATGTTTGAAGCAATTAAAGTGCTGAAAGAAAAAAACATTGAACACGGCACGATTGAATTCATCATCACAGTAGGCGAGGAATCAGGTCTGATCGGAGCGAAGGCGCTTGACCGTTCTATGATTACGGCATCCTACGGCTATGCCCTTGACTCAGACGGAAAAGTCGGAAATATCATTGTGGCAGCACCGACACAGGCAAAGGTAAGAGCATCCATTTACGGAAAAACTGCACACGCAGGGGTTGAACCTGAAAAAGGCATTTCAGCTATTACAATCGCTAGCAAAGCCATTTCAAAAATGCCATTGGGCCGCATCGATGCAGAAACAACAGCGAACATCGGCCGGTTTGAAGGCGGTACACAAACAAACATCGTGTGTGATGAAGTCCATATTCTTGCTGAAGCGCGCTCTTTAGTTCCTGAGAAAATGGAAGCACAAGTTCAAAAAATGAAAGCTGCTTTTGAAGAGGCTGCTGCCGAAATGGGCGGACGCGCAGAAGTCGAAATTGAAGTCATGTACCCGGGCTTTAAATACAAAGACGGTGACCAAGTTGTTGAAATCGCGAAAAAAGCGGCAGCTAAAATCGGCCGTCCGAGCGAGCTGCAAACAAGCGGCGGCGGAAGCGACGCGAACGTAATTGCAGGTCATGGCATCCCAACAGTTAATCTTGCTGTCGGTTATGAGCAAATTCATACGAAAAATGAAAAAATGCCGGTCGAAGAACTCGTCAAAACGGCCGAAATGGTTGTTGCCATTATTGAAGAGGCGGCAAAATAAAAAAGAAAACCCGGTGCGGGAAATTGCATTCGGGTTTTTTTGCGTTTAGTTCCATTTTCGAAGCGGCCAAAATAACACATCCTGTTTTTTAGCGTAATGAAGCAAGGGGTCTGAATCTGGCAATGTAAGATCGTGAGCATCAGCCACCGTATTGACTGAAATATCCGCCTCGGCATGTTGCAGCAGCCACGGATGATGATGAATGTCTTCGTAAAAGAGCTTGTTGCGATAAGCGGTATAGAGCCTGTATCGTTCTGTCAGCCAATAATCGAGTGAATCCTCTCCCGCTGTAAAAGGGGCTGAAACAGGCCGGTATGCGGCGCGGAATACGGCTTTCCTGCCATCTCTCCGCTTGCTGGCATAGTGAATGCCGTCTCCGTTTTTCTCAGCTTTCATATCCGCGTGAAAATATGGCAAATGAAAGAACGTGCGAGCACCCAAGACCGCCGGCCGGTGATCAGCATCTAAACTGAAAAAATAAATCCCGGGCTTGCCTTTATATGTGACATAGGTGCGGAGGTTAAGCTCGGGAAAAGCACGCGCACCGGGAATGGGAGGGAGGAAACGCGCCCTTAGATTCGTAAGCATAAAGGGGAGCATACTGACCCAAGCCTGTCCGTTATATGTATCTACTTCTAAAACTGGAGGTACCAAAGCGCGAAGGATAGAAAAATCAACAGGCCAGTGGGCAAATAAGACATCATTCCATGTTTGTCTCATGATCCACTTTCCTTCAGGCACAGATATATTTTTTTGCTGAAAGCGTTCTGTCACGTATATGCTCCTTTCAGTTAATATGAGTAAAGGTATTCCCGGTTTCTCTCTTTTTAAACGAAACATCTGTTTGTAGGGCCGCCATTTTCTCTTCAGTCCTGACAGAAAAGGATTAGGTAAAACAAAAAACAACCCCGGCTTTTCGCTCGGGGTTGTTTCGCTATTTCACCGTCTCTGTAAGAGCAGCGGCTTTTTTATTTTTATGATGCGTCAGCTGTAGGACAACATTTTGCACTGTCAAGAACAGCCCGCTTGTGAACCAGTACAGCGGAAGGGCTGCCGGTACATTAAGCGAGAAAATCGTCATCATCACAGGGAAGATGAACACCATCAATTTTGCAGACTGCTGTGCCGCAGGGTTTTGCGGGACAGCGGAATATTTCGCGCTCAGCTTTTGAGCGATATAGGCTTGGACAAAATACATAATCCCTGCACTAAGGGACATGAGAATATCAGATTGCCCTAAACTGAACCATAGAAATGAGTGTGACGCAATTTCAGGTGTTGAGCGAATCGCGTAATAAAGCCCAATCATAATCGGAGACTGAATCAGCATTGGAAGACAGCCCATCGCAAGCGGGTTAATATTGTGCTCTTGATACAGCTTCATCATTTCCATTTGCAGTTCTTTTTGCTTTTCCGGGTCCTTCGTCTTTTTTAAGTTGGCCTGAATGCTGTCAACCTGAGGTTTAATAACGGCCATCTTCTCTTGGAATATGCGCTGTTTTTTGAACTGATTGACAAACAAAGGCAGTACAACCACACGCACAATAATAGTGACGAAAATAATAGAGAGTCCGTATTCTCCGCCGAACAGTCCGGCAACACCTTTAAGCAGAGCGGAAAACGGTTCGATTAAATAGTCGTGGAAAAAACCGACGTTGCTGAGGCCTCCCACCTGATTCGTCGCCGCGAATGCAGCATTGCCAGAACATAATACGAACACAAAGATTCCTAAAGCTATCAGTTTTTGATACGTTTTTAACAATTTGTTCTCCTCCTTTTTATAAATGCGATTTATAAAAGAAGGGAACTCGCATCTTCGTCATCGTTCACAGGCGAATTCATGCGGAAGACTTTACGTATCCAAGTTGTAATGCGATGATATATAATAATAAGAAAGTCTGTTCGGTTAATTTGAAAGACTGTCTGATGTTCGTCTGTTCGTTTAGATTTCCATTGCTCGCCGGCACGGCACTCTCGTAAGAGGAATGCAATCCCGATTGCCGTCAGAGCAGGAAGAATAATTGTGAAAAAATCGACTAAGAATAAAACGTCATTTATCGATTCCACAAACATTGTAATCACATCCATTCAATACCTTCATTTTACTATATGTACAAGCCGTTGTCTAATGAACGAAAAGGGAGATTTGTTTATGCCGGGAAAGGGCCGCATTATTTATCATATTGATATGAATAGCTTCTACGCATCGGTAGAAATGGCATATGACCCGGCACTCCGAGGGAAGCCTATCGCCGTTGCCGGAAACGTAAAGGAGCGAAAGGGCATAGTGGTGACATGCAGCTATGAAGCAAGAGCGCGCGGTGTCAAAACAACGATGCCTGTTTGGGAAGCGAAGCGCAATTGTCCTGAGCTCATCGTTCTTCCGCCGAATTTTGATCGCTATAGAAGCTCTTCAAGGGCGATGTTTAACATCCTCCGTGAATATACTGATCTGGTAGAGCCTGTCTCCATCGATGAAGGGTATATGGACATGACCGATACACCCTACAGCAGCCGTGCGCTTGAAACGGCAGAAGAAATCCAAAACAGGCTGCAAAAAGAGCTACTGCTTCCATCAAGCATAGGAATCGCGCCGAATAAATTTCTCGCTAAGATGGCATCTGACATGAAAAAGCCGCTTGGCATCACGATTTTAAGAAAGAGGCAGGTCCCTGATATCCTTTGGCCGCTCCCTGTGGGAGAGATGCACGGAGTTGGCAAAAAGACAGCCGAAAAGCTGAAGGGGCTTGCCATTCATACAATTGGAGAGTTAGCTGCAGCTGATGAACACTCGCTGAAGCGCCTGCTAGGCATTAATGGGCCGCGCCTTAAACATAAAGCAAACGGCATTCACCTTGCACCGGTTGACCCGGAGCGCATTTACGAATTTAAAAGCGTCGGCAACTCATCAACACTTTCACATGATTCCAGTGATGAAGAGGAGCTGTTAGGGGTTTTCAGAAGGCTGTCCGCCTCTGTGAGTGATCGCTTACAGCGTAAAGAAGTGATGGCTTCGAAGCTTTTTATTATGATTAGATATGCAGATTGGAAAACCATTACGAGAAGCATCACGCTGAGAAACCCGATTGATCAAAAAAATGACATTATGAAAGAAGCAGAGCATCTCTTTTTTAAACACTGGAATAAAAATCCTGTCAGGCTGCTTGGCATTACCGGAACGGATTTAGTAGAAAAAGAGCAGGCCTATAAGCAGCTTGATTTGTTCAGCTTTAATGAAGATGCGAAGGACGAGCCTATTCAGCAGATGATTGAAAAGCTGAATGAGAAGTACGGCTCCAAATTGATTAAAAAAGGGGCAAGGATAAAAAAAGAGGAGAGCAAAACAAAGGGGACAAGCTTTAATAAAGATTTTTTTCAAGATGAAAAGAAAAGCTGAATCGCTTGAAAAAAAGGGTGAAAGTATGGTAATTTCTTTAATATAAATATCATTTTATTTTAATTTAAATTTTAAAATGATTAAACGTTTGCAGAAGGGACGTTAGAATATGTCAAAACAACAAATCGGCGTTATCGGTCTTGCGGTCATGGGTAAAAATCTGGCTTTAAATATCGAAAGCAGGGGATTTTCTGTTTCTGTTTACAACAGATCAAGCAGTAAAACTGAGGAGTTTTTGCAGGAGGCAACAGGCAAAAATGTTGTTGGCACATACAGTATTGAAGAGTTTGTGCAATCCTTGGAAAAACCGCGTAAAATCTTATTAATGGTTAAAGCGGGAACTGCAACAGATGCGACAATTCAATCTCTTCTTCCTCATCTAGAGAAGGATGATATTTTAATTGACGGCGGAAATACATACTATAAAGATACACAGCGCCGTAACAAAGAACTCGCTGAAAGCGGCATTCACTTTATCGGAACAGGCGTTTCCGGCGGAGAAGAAGGAGCGCTTAAAGGGCCTTCTATCATGCCTGGCGGACAAAAAGAAGCACATGAGCTTGTAAAGCCGATTCTTGAAGCGATTTCTGCAAAAGTTGACGGTGAACCTTGTACGACATATATTGGCCCCGACGGTGCAGGCCATTACGTAAAAATGGTCCACAACGGTATCGAATACGGAGATATGCAGCTGATTTCTGAATCATACTTCATTTTGAAACAAGTGCTAGGTCTTTCAGCTGACGAGCTTCATGACGTTTTTGCTGAATGGAATAAGGGTGAGCTTGACAGCTATTTGATTGAGATTACAGCTGACATCTTTACGAAAAAAGACGAAGAAACAGGCAAACCGCTTGTTGATGTGATTCTTGATAAAGCAGGCCAAAAAGGAACAGGAAAATGGACAAGCCAAAGCGCACTTGACTTAGGTGTTCCGCTTCCGATTATTACTGAATCTGTATTCGCACGCTTTATCTCAGCTATGAAGGAAGAGCGTGTGAAAGCGAGCGGCATTCTTTCAGGACCAGACGTGAAGCCTGTTACCGAAAATAAAGCAGAGCTGATTGAGGCAGTGAGAAAAGCGCTGTTCATGAGTAAAATCTGTTCTTATGCACAAGGATTTGCTCAAATGAAAGCTGCTTCTGAAGAATATAACTGGGATCTGAAATATGGCGAAATCGCTATGATCTTCCGCGGTGGCTGCATTATCCGCGCGGCGTTCCTTCAGAAGATCAAAGAAGCTTACGATCGTGAGCCTGAGCTTGCCAACCTTCTTCTTGACAGCTACTTCAAAAATATTGTGGAAAGCTACCAAGGGGCGCTTCGCCAAGTGATTTCGCTTGCTGTCGCCCAAGGTGTTCCGGTGCCATCATTCTCAAGTGCATTAGCTTATTATGACAGCTACCGTACAGCAGTATTGCCTGCAAACCTGATTCAAGCACAGCGTGACTACTTTGGCGCTCATACTTATGAGCGTACGGATAGAGAAGGCATCTTCCATACTGAATGGATGAAATAATGAACAAAAACCCCGAAGCCTTAAAGCTTCGGGGTTTTTGTTGAATGACAGGAATGCCTTATGGACAGATGAAAAAAGCCGGGTATGCTCATAAGCATTTCCGGCTTTTTTCATCTTATATATTCCACCAGTTCAAGCCGTCTTTCGCCAAAAGATCATCTGATGCTTTCGGTCCCATAGAGCCTGATTCGTAGTTTGGTGACAAGGTTTTATTTGCTGCCCATGTTTCAGAGATGGAGTCAACAAAGCTCCATGAAAGGGCAACTTCATCCCAGTGTGCAAAGTTTGTTGCATCGCCAAGAAGGCAGTCATGAATTAATTTTTCATATGCTTCAGGGGTATTCATTTCGTCATTGCAATTGCTGCAATAATCCAGCTTGATTGGCTGAGCGTGTGCTCCTCCTCCGAGCTTTTTGGCATTTAGATAAAGCGTAATGCCTTCGTCAGGCTGAATATGGATGACGAGCAAGTTCGGATTCATGTTGCTTTCATTGCCGTAATACAGATTCATCGGAATGTCCTTAAACTGAATGACAATTTTTGTAGACTTTTCTTTCAATCGTTTTCCGGTGCGGATATAGAATGGAACGCCAGCCCATCTAAAGTTATCGATCAAAAGCTTTCCTGAAACAAAGGTTTCTGTATTGGAGTCAGGAGCGACATTATCTTCATCCGTATAAGCGGGAACCGGCAGGCCGTTAATTTCCCCAGCCTGATATTGTCCGCGCACAAAATACTCATCCACTTCATCTGTTTTAACAGGACGCAGCGCTCTCAGCACTTTTACTTTTTCGCTTCTGATTTCTTCTGTATTCAATTTGATCGGCGGCTCCATAGCAAGAAGGGCAACCATCTGCATCATGTGGTTTTGCACCATGTCACGCAGAGCGCCTGATTTTTCATAATATCTTGCACGGTCTTCGACGCCAAGTGATTCACTCGATGTGATTTGAACATTTGAGATGTAGCGGTTTGTCCAAAGCGGTTCGAAAATCGCATTGGCAAATCGGATGACTTCGATGTTCTGTACCATTTGTTTGCCTAGATAGTGGTCGATTCTGTAAATTTGATCTTCCGTAAATGCTTTGCGGATTTCTGTGTTCAGTGCCTGTGCGCTTTGCAGATCATGGCCAAACGGCTTTTCAATCACAAGGCGGGACCATCCGGTTGTTGCCGTAACACCTTCTGATTTTAATGTTTTTGCAATTGTGCCGAAGAATTCAGGCGCCATTGCCAAGTAGAACATTCTATTGTTCGGAATTTGATATGTATCTTCCAGCTGGTTAAGCAATACGTTAAGTTCTTGATAAGAGCTAGGGTTTGTCACATCAAATGGGTGATAATAAAAATGAGACGTGAAATCATCTATATATTTATCAGCAGATGAGGCAATAGAAGTTTTAACCGTTTGGCGAAGGTCCTCATTAGACCAAGGTCTTCTTCCAACTCCTACAACTGCGAATTCTTCTCCGATTTGTCCGTTTTGATATAAACGGTGAATAGACGGATACAATTTTCGTTTTGCTAAATCTCCAGTTGCACCGAATATGACAATTACTGCTTTTGGTTGTTGGTTTGTTTTCACTAAAAGTACCTCACTTTATTCGAAGCTTTATTTTAGTACACCCCGTATATTTCCTTCATTTTAAATCTAAAATTCGACGAAAGCAAACATTTCAGCCCTTTTTTTGAAGAATGCCGTAAAAATGTTTCTAGAACGAAAGGATTGTTCCTTTTAAGGGCAAGATTCACATTTTGCGCATGATCCTGTATTCTTGTAGGTAACTAGTTCTAGTAGGAGGAAGGAAATGTGGAATTACTTTTTTTAGGAACAGGAGCCGGCATTCCCGCGAAGGCGAGAAACGTAACGTCGGTGGCATTGAAATTGCTTGAAGAAAGGCGTTCGGTATGGCTGTTTGACTGCGGAGAAGCTACACAGCACCAGATTTTACATACATCAATTAAACCTCGTAAAATAGAAAAAATCTTCATTACACATATGCACGGCGATCATGTATACGGACTTCCGGGGCTTCTGGGGAGCCGTTCTTTTCAAGGCGGAGAGGACGAATTGACGGTGTACGGACCTAAAGGAATCAAAGCGTTTATTGAAACAAGCCTTGCGGTCACGAAAACTCATTTGACATATCCGCTTGTGATCGAAGAAATCGAAGAAGGAATCGTGTTTGAAGATGATCAGTTTATTGTGACAGCAGTATCTGTCATTCATGGAATCGAAGCGTTCGGATACCGTGTGCAGGAAAAAGATGTGTCTGGTTCCTTAAAGGCAGATGTATTAAAGGAAATGAAGATCCCGCCAGGACCTGTATATCAAAGAATTAAAAAAGGCGAAACGGTTACGTTAGAAGATGGGCGCATCATCAATGGGAATGACTTTCTGGAGCCTCCTAAAAAGGGAAGAGCTGTTGTGTTTTCCGGAGATACGAGAGTAAGTGACAAGCTAAAAGACCTTGCAATGGACTGTGATGTGCTTGTTCATGAAGCGACTTTTTCCAAGGAAGATCGGAAGCTTGCTTATGATTATTTTCACAGTACAACAGAGCAAGCAGCCGTCACAGCAAAAGAAGTCGGAGCGAAGAAGCTCATTTTAACCCATATTAGCGCCAGATATCAGGGTGATATCTCTCTGGAACTGCAAAAAGAAGCGGCTGAGGTTTTCTCGAACAGCGTGGTGGCGTCTGATTTCTTAGAGGTAAACGTCCCGCGGAGCTGATGCGGAGAGCTCTTATTTAAGGATTTACGTTAGCCATTGAAACAGGAGATCGAAATGACATCACAACAAAAAACAAACGCACGAATCCAGACCGTTTAGAGCTGAAAAAATATTCACATCGAAACAAAATAATAGAAAAGAAGACCGGAGCATTACATATCCGGTCTTCTTTTTTTAATTGACTGCCTGATAAAGCGGAGCGGCCTGCTGGCACGCTGCGCACCATACATCATAAATAGCCAAATGAACGATGTGGGGTTCATCATGATGGATGTTGTGCGAGCTGTTTTTAGCTTGAATCCAGCCGCTTTGGTTAGATAGAGACAATATGCTGCTGTGCAGGTGCTGCCACTCCTGTTCGGCAGCGAATTTCTGGGTTCGTTCACCTGATGACAGCACAAGCAGAGGCATGTTTCCTAAATGGACTTGCCGCTGTTTGAGCTCCTGCAGACTTTTTGAATACTCCGCATGTGTGCCCTCAAGCATCATCTTTCTCTTATATGATTTGTGCATTTCTTCAGGTATAAAGGTGAAGCCTGCACAATCTCCTAAAGCAGGATCAAGAAGGACCATGCCGATAATATCACACCTGTTTTTGCAGGCCCATAGACCGGTAATGACAGCTCCGTATGAGTGTGAAACAGCCAAATAAGGTGGTTTTACATCTGCTGCCTTCAGCAAACTCTCCAATTCTTTCACCTGTTGTTCAGCTGTTCGTTTTGCGCTGCTTTGTCCGCTTTTTCCTATTCCCGCCCGATCATATGTGAAAATGCCAAATTCATCATCAATGTCCGCCATTAATGGTTTCCACGTTTCAGAAGAAGTACCGTAGCCGGCCTCAAAGACAATCGTTACACCGCCTGATCCTCTCCGGTGTTGTGTATGAAATGCACATCCGTCAATCGTATATGTCTTTTCCATCCAAGCTGTGTTCATTGGAGTCATCTCCTCTAATTGGTTCTACTAGGGAGACGGAGAACGTTAGCTGATCGTTTCTCTAAAAATAAAAAAGAGATATCCGGTTGAGGATATCTCTTTTGGACTTTACCAGCCTCTTTCGTATTGAACAGGGGCCGGAATCTCTGTATTGAGCTGTTTGGCAGCAGTTCTTGCAAAGAATGGATCCCGTAAAAGCTCTCTGCCGATAAAGATGAGATCGGCACGTTCGTTTTGCAGAATTTCTTCAGCCATTGATCCATTTGTAATCATGCCGACAGCACCAGTTGCCATGCCAGCCTGTTCACGGATTTTCTCAGCGAAGCTGACCTGATAGCCAGGGAATACGTTAATGTCTGCATGAACAAGGGCGCCTGTGCTGCAGTCGATTACATCAACACCTTGCTCCTTCATCCATTTTGCAAAACCGATGTGATCGGCGATGTCTAAGCCTTTGTCTGTATAGTCAGTAGCAGATACACGGACAAATAATGGTCCATCCCATACTTGTTTGACTTCATCGATGACCTCTCTTAAGAAACGATAGCGGTTTTCTGGTGAGCCGCCGTATTCATCTGTGCGGTGATTGGAAAGCGGAGATAAAAATTCGTGAATTAAGTATCCGTGTGCCGCATGAATTTCAATCACGTCAAAGCCGGCTTCTTTAGCGCGCACAGCCGCTTGTTTGAACTCTTGAATCGTTTCTTTTATTTTTTCTGCCGACATTTCTACAGGTGTTGCTGATTGTTCGTCAAACGCAATCGCCGATGGAGCGAAAATATCTCCTTCAAGCTCTGCTTTACGTCCGGCATGTGCAAGCTGGATACCGATTTTTGAACCTTGTTCTTTGACCTGCTCAGTCAGTTTGGAAAAGCCTTCAATATGCTCGTCACTCCAAATTCCTAAGTCTTGGTCTGTGATTCGGCCTTGAGGGTTAACCGCTGATGCCTCCACAATAATGAGCCCAACCTGGCCGATTGCACGTGATATGTAATGTGCCATGTGGAACGGTGTCAATTTTCCGTCCTTTTCATGAGAAGAATACATGCACATTGGCGACATAACAATGCGGTTTTTTAACGTCATATCTTTGATTGTAATGGGTGTAAATAATTTTCTAGCCATTTCTTTCGCCTCCCGTAAGGTTTTTAGGAATTGATTATATCAACTCATTTCTTTCCCGTCATATAAACTGCTCAAAAGATCCGATTTTGTTAAACATATCTGTATAATAGACAGGGAATTATTTTATTTTCCAGGCTGGAAGCGTTTTTATACATAGGAGGGGGCGGAAATCGATGAATTGGCAGACGAAAGATGAATTGCTGACCCTTTTAACTTCTCTTGTGCAATACGAAAGCATCACCGGTTCAAAGGGCGAGGCAGCACTTGCGGAATATCTTTATTTTATTTTGAAGGATAAGCCTTATTTTCAAAAACATTCTGATGATGTCACACTTCATCCGATGAACGATGGGAGATCCTTTCTTACAGCTTTGGTCAAAAAGAAGAATGTCAAGAAGACAGTGCTTCTGCTGAGCCATTTTGATGTCGTAGACATTGAAGATTACGGAGAATTTAAACATATGGCTTGTAAACCTGCTGAGCTTTTACGCTCTTTTCTAAAGAAAAAAGAGCTGCTTCCGGAACAGGTGAAAAGAGACGCTGAAAGCGGAGACTGGCTGTTTGGAAGAGGCACGATGGATATGAAAGCGGGGCTTGCTGTTCAGCTGTCGATGCTGGAACGGGCGATGAACAGGCAATTTGAGGGCAACGTGCTGTTAATCACGGTTCCTGATGAAGAGGTAAACTCAAGAGGTATGATTGAAGCGGTTCCTGTACTGAAGGCAATGGAGAAAACGCATGATATCACATTAACTGCTTGTTTGAATGCTGAACCGATGTTTGAAAAGTTTCCCGGCGACCAGCAGCAATATGTTTATACAGGGAGTATTGGCAAGGTGCTTGCGGGATTTTTCTGCAAGGGGATTGAGACTCATGTCGGAGAGCCATTTTCCGGCATAAACGCAAATTTAATGGTATCTGAGCTGAACCGTTTGCTCGAACTGAATGCGGATTTTTGCGAAAAGGTTGATGGCGAAGTCACTCCGCCGCCGGTAAACCTCATGCAAAAGGACTTGAAAGAAGCGTATTCAGTTCAGACACCGCATACAGCTGTCACGTTATTTAATGTGCTGTCAATGAAACGCTCAGCCAGTGAGCTGCATCAGATGCTACTTAAAACTGCAGAACAGGCGGCGGAGGAAATCATCGCGAATATTCGGAAGAAAACACAGGCTTTTCAGCAATTTGAGTCGTTTCAGCCGATGGAGCGGGCTGTCACTGTTTTGCCATTTGATGAGCTGGTCGCACGTGCGAAAAAGTGTGCTGAGGTTTCGGAAATAGAGCGGGCTATAAATTATGCCTTTGCCAACAGAGGAGATCTTGGAGACAGGGATTTTTCGACCAAAATGGTATCCGAGCTTGCCTCGCTTTG
The DNA here is from genome assembly GCF_010093085.1 of Bacillus sp. SKDU12. GTDB lineage: Bacteria > Bacillota > Bacilli > Bacillales > Bacillaceae > Bacillus > Bacillus mexicanus. The sequence continues at coordinate 335,924 of NZ_MSRC01000007.1, forward strand.
TAAGGAGGATGCGCCGCTCATTGTTCTTTTTTACAGCCCGCCGTTTTATCCGGCGGTTTCTTCAAAGGACGATCAATTGATCAGGAATACAGCTGATCAGCTTATACGTTATACCTTTGACAGATATGGCATAGTGTTACGGGAGGTTCAGTATTTCCCGGGACTTTCAGACTTAAGCTATCTGCAGCTGGAGAAGCAGGAGGTTGACGCGTACACAAGCAATATGCCGCTCTTTAATCGAGGATATTCACTGCCAAGCGGTAAAGACCAGGCTTTAGATGTCCCGGTGTTCAACGTTGGTCCGGCTGGAAAGGACCCGCACAAATGGACGGAAAGACTGTATATGCCTTATTCCTTTGAAGTGCTTCCGGACTTGCTTTCGTTCACCATCTCCTCCTTATTCAAACAAGGACAGCTGGTGCAGGAAAAATAAAAGAGAGAAGACTCGGCGGCTTCTCTCTTTTATTATATCTATGAATGCTTCCCTAAGGCAGCACCGGCAAACTGTTCTTTGATTTCAGCACTGCGTTTAGCGGTTTCCTCAATACAGTGAAGAATCGCTTCTTCAAATCGGGCGTCCTGTAAAGCGCGAAGACCTGCCTCTGTTGTGCCTCCCGGGCTCGTGATTTCCTTCCGCAGCTGTTCAGGCTGTTTGCCGCTGTGAAGAAGCATATCTGTTGCTCCGGCCATTGTCTGCAAAATGAGTGCTTTTGCTGTTTCCTTGTCCAATCCTACTTTTTGTGCCGCTTTTTCCATCGCCTCGATATACCGGTATACGTAGGCTGGACCGCTGCCGGCGATCGCCGTGACAGCGTCAAGATGGCGTTCCTCAACCAGTGTGGCATCACCGACTGTTTCTAATAGCGTTTTTGCGGCAGCCATATCGTCCTCGCTTGCTTCAGCGCTTACGGAAAAACCGGTTGCTGATTTTCCGATCGCTGCTGATGTATTAGGCATGACACGAATGACTGCGAGCTTTCTGGCAAAATAGTGCTGAATGGTGTCGATAGTAAGGCCTGCAAGCACTGAAATGACAAGCTGGTCTTTGATATACGGGCGCAGACTGCTGATGCTTTCCGCCGCGTCTTTCGGTTTAAAGGCGAGAAAAATGATATTGGTGTGAGCGAAAAACTCATTTTTATCTCTGCATGGACGCACACCGTACGTTTCTTTTAGTTCAATCAGCCGCTCGTCATTTGAGCGGTTTGTGATATAGATATATTCTGGTTTTGTGATGCCGCTATGCAAAATACCTTTAATCAGTGCTTCTGCCATAGAACCAGCGCCGACAAATCCTATCTTTTTCATTCATATCCTCCTTTTATCAGAACGACAAAAAACCTTTTCATCACATAAAGGACGAAAAGGTTCGCGGTACCACCCTCTGGGCACAGATTGTGCCCAGCTCACATCCCGTAACGCGGGAAACGTTTAGGTTTTCCTAATACCTTTCAGCCTGGGGGATCGCTCTTTTTGGCCATCGCCTTGTATATTATTCCTCGTCATAGCGTTCCAATGGTTCTCGTTTTATTTTGTTGTTCATTATGCTATGGCGGACAAGCTAATGTCAATCACTTTTTCAAAAAGGTCATTCTCATTCAGCAAATAATGACACAAGACCGAGAAAAAGCTAAAATAGGGACTAATGAATGAAGACAAGGAGAGAAAGGATGACAACTCTAGACATCATTCCAATTCGCGTTCCGACACCGTTTGCTGTAGGCGACGTTATCGTTTACCTCGTAAAAGGTGATGCGCTGACACTTATCGATGCCGGGCCAAATACAAAAAAGGCTGGCAGAGCCCTTGAGGAGCAGCTTGCCGCTATCCATGTGAAAATGTCAGATATTGAGCAGGTTGTACTGACTCACCATCATGCTGATCACGCCGGCTTGCTTGATATCTTTTCTGATGAAATCGAAGTGATTGGGCACCCGTTCAACGAACCTTATATTAGCCGAGATCAAGTTTTTATGGATTGGCAAAAACGTTTTTTTCAAAAGCTGCTGCCTGAATTAGGCGTTCCTTTTGATACAGAAAAGGCAGAAAAGCTGATTCGGTCAGCGTACGCCTTTTCCTGTACAAGATCCTTGACGAAAACAGTCAGAGAAGGGATGAGCATTGATGGACTGGAAGGCTGGTCTGTTTTGGAGATGCCTGGACATGCTGAGTCGCATATCGTCTTATTCCATGAAAAAAGCGGGAGAATGCTTGGCGGCGATCTTCTGCTGACCAACAGCTCGTCTAATCCGATTCTGGAAGCCCCGAAAGCAGGAGTCATAAGGTCAACGCCTTTAATTAATTATCAGCAGTCTTTGCGGAGGCTGTCTGAGCTTAATCCAACGATCGTGTTTCCGGGTCATGGTGACATGATTACCAGCGTACAGGCATTGATTGAGAAGCGCTTTGACAAGCGGAGGAACAGAACGGAGGAAGTGCGGCGTATGCTGGCTGAAAAGCCGATGACCGCTTTTCAGGTCTGTCAGCAGCTTTTTCCTGCTGTGTATGAAAGGGAATTATTTTTGACGATGTCAGAAACGGTTGGGCATCTTGATGTGCTGGCGGCTGAAGAATCCATCACGCCATATTGGGAAGGAAATACATCATATTTTAGAACAATGAAGAGGTGAAATGGGTGAAGGATTTAGCAGGAAAACGGATTTGGATAACAGGCGCCTCAGGGGGGCTCGGTGAAAGAATCGCATACTTATGCGCAGCTGAAGGAGCCCACGTCCTGCTGTCGGCAAGACGTGAGGACCGCTTGATAGAAATCAAAAGGAAAATAACCGGGGAATGGAGCGGACAGTGTGAGATTTTCCCTCTGGATGTCGGCCGCCTGGAGGATATCGCCCGGGTCCGCGATCAGATCGGCTTGGTGGATGTACTGATTAACAATGCGGGCTTCGGTATCTTTGAAACGGTTTTAGACTCGACATTGGAAGACATGAAAGCGATGTTTGATGTAAATGTCTTCGGCCTGATCGCCTGTACAAAAGCGGTGCTCCCGCAAATGCTTGAGCAAAAAAAGGGCCATATCATCAATATCGCCTCTCAAGCGGGGAAAATCGCAACACCGAAATCAAGTCTTTATTCTGCGACAAAACATGCTGTGCTAGGCTACTCAAACGCTTTGCGGATGGAGCTGTCGGGAACCGGCATTTATGTGACAACTGTCAATCCGGGACCGATTCAGACAGACTTTTTTTCCATTGCTGATAAAGGCGGGGACTATGTCAAAAATGTCGGGCGCTGGATGCTCGATCCTGATGATGTGGCAGCTCACATTACAGCTGCTATTTTCACGAACAAACGGGAGATCAATCTTCCGCGTTTCATGAACGCCGGCACTAAGCTGTATCAGTTGTTTCCAGCTCTCGTTGAAAAGGTAGCAGGGCGCGTGCTCATGAAAAAATAAAGAGGGAACTGTCGAAATGGCTTTTGTTGGTATGTTCATGAGGCGGTTTTTATTAGTGAAAGGGAGAGATCGTTGAATGTCAATTCATTCAGAAGTTCTTCACGTTCTGCTCAAAGATCCGTTTATTCAGAAATTGATTGATACAAAGCCTGTATTATGGGCAAATTCGGGCAAGAAAGAGGAGCTGTTATTCCATGCAGATGAGTGGGAAAGCGAGATAACGGAGGCTGAAAAAAGGCTAAGCCGATTCGCTCCTTACATTGCCGAAGTGTTTCCTGAGACGAAAGATGCCAACGGTATGATCGAGTCTCCGCTTTTTGAAATAGAGCATATGAAGAAAAAGCTGGAAGAGGCATACGAGCTGTCTTTTCCCGGAAGGTGGCTTTTAAAGTGCGACCATGAGCTGCCGATTTCAGGATCGATTAAAGCGCGGGGCGGAATTTATGAAGTATTAAAGCATGCTGAAATGCTGGCGCTTCAGGCAGGAATGCTTCATGAAACTGATGATTACCGAATCTTACAGGAAGAGCGGTTTGCCGTGTTTTTTTCCCGTTACTCGCTTGCTGTCGGTTCGACAGGAAATCTCGGATTAAGCATTGGCATCATCGGTGCCGCACTCGGATTTCGCGTGACAGTGCATATGTCCGCGGATGCTAAGCAGTGGAAAAAGGATATGCTTCGCCAAAAGGGTGTTACTGTCATGGAGTATGAATCAGATTACAGTGAAGCGGTGAAAGAAGGGAGACAGCAGGCGGAGCAAGATCCGTTCTGTTATTTCATTGATGATGAACATTCCCGCCAGCTGTTTTTAGGATATGCGGTGGCAGCCAGACGATTAAAAACACAGCTCGACTGTATGAATATACGACCGAGCCGTGAGACGCCGCTGTTTGTGTACCTGCCATGCGGTGTCGGCGGGGGGCCGGGTGGTGTGGCGTTTGGGCTGAAGCTTTTATATGGCGACCATGTTCATGTGTTTTTTGCAGAGCCGACTCATTCACCGTGTATGCTGTTAGGGCTTTATTCCGGCCTCCATGAGAAGATTTCTGTCCAGGATATCGGCTTAGATAATCGGACAGCTGCTGACGGACTGGCTGTAGGGAGGCCGTCGGGATTTGTCGGTCAGCTCATTGAACCGCTGCTGAGCGGCTGTTATACGGTAGAGGATGATACGCTTTACACGTTGCTGCATATGCTGGCTGTAACTGAAAATCAATACTTAGAGCCTTCTGCTCTTGCCGGCATGTTCGGTCCAGTTCAGCTTTTTTCGACAGAAGAAGGCAGACGCTATTGCCAGAAATATGAGATGGAGCACGCGGTACATGTTGTCTGGGGAACGGGAGGAAGTATGGTTCCGCAAGAAGAAATGGCTGCGTTTAACCAGATCGGTGCAGGTTTACTAAAAAATGAAATAAAAAAATAAGCAGACAGTGAAAGGGTTTTCCGTTACAATCTTTGTAAGGGTTTTAACCTACAGAGAGCTAGGTGTCAACAGTGAAAAATAAAGAGCTTAATTTACATACATTATATACACAGCACAATCGTGAGTCTTGGTCTGGTTTTGGCGGACATTTGTCGATTGCTGTCTCTGAAGAGGAAGCAAAAGCTGTGGAAGGGCTGAATGATTACCTTTCTGTCGAAGAAGTGGAAACGATCTATATCCCGCTTGTTCGCCTGCTTCATTTGCATGTGAAGTCTGCTGCTGAGCGCAATAAGCATGTTAATGGTTTTTTGAAGCACCCTCATTCCGCCAAAATTCCATTTATAATTGGCATCGCCGGCAGTGTGGCAGTCGGAAAAAGCACAACAGCGCGGATTTTACAGAAGCTGCTTTCGCGGTTGCCGGACCGGCCTAAAGTGAGCCTTATCACCACAGATGGTTTTCTATTTTCTACAGCCGAGCTGAAAAAGAAAAATTTGCTGTCACGAAAAGGGTTTCCTGAAAGCTATGACGTAAAGGCGCTTCTCGAATTTTTGAACGACTTAAAATCAGGAAAAGACAGCGTAAAGGCCCCGGTGTATTCCCATCTTACCTATGACCGCGAGGAAGGCATGTTTGAGGTTGTAGAACAGGCCGATATTGTGATTATTGAAGGCATTAATGTTCTTCAGTCGCCAACCTTGGAAGATGACCGGGAAAACCCGCGTATTTTTGTTTCCGATTTCTTTGATTTTTCGATTTATGTGGACGCGGAGGAAAGCCGGATTTTCACTTGGTATTTAGAGCGTTTTCGTCTGCTTCGGGAAACAGCTTTCCAAAATCCCGATTCTTATTTTCATAAATTTAAAGACTTGTCTGATCAGGAGGCTGACGAGATGGCAGCTTCGATTTGGGAGACGGTCAATCGTCCGAATTTGTATGAAAATATCCTGCCGACTAAATTCAGATCGGACCTCATTTTGCGCAAGGGAGACGGGCATAAGGTTGAACAAGTGCTGGTAAGGCGGGTGTAATGTCATGCATCATATTGAACTGTATGTCTCTGATTTGGAAGTGTCTATGCGGTTTTGGGGATGGTTTTTAAAAGATTGGCTATAAAGAGTATAAAAATAGGATTTCGGAATTAGCTGGGAAAAATCTCGTTTTTACCTTGTGATTGTGCAGGCGCAAAGAGCGATTTCTAGAGCCGAAATGCCCCAGATGCCGTGTCGGGCCGAATCATCACGCTGAATCCAAGCTTCAAGTTGACCTGATGATGGAAAAATTAACCTCAAAAGGCTATCGTGTGTTGTACTAAGACAGGTATCCTTTTGCCGGAGGGGACGGGCGTTACGCAGTATATTGTGAGGATCCGGACCAGATAAAGGTAGAGCTCGTTGTCCCAAACGATTAATCATAATCTTCGGATCGGCTGTCTCTATGCGGGTCAGCTACGCTTTTCGAATCTCCGCGTACTTGAAACTTGTCACAGCTGCAAAGATGACAGCGGCGAATACGATAAATACGAAAAGCTGAAACATTACACCGCCTATATTTATGGTCATCATCTCATTGTTGCGGGAGAGATTGGTTCTCTCCCGTTTTTTGTTTAAAGCGGCTTTTCCAGCGCGGACCGGTGTTTTGTCATTTCTCCTTTCATCTGCCGATAGGCGAACGCTAAAAATGGCAGGCCGAGCAGGGTGATTCCGCTTAGAACAGATCGGCCGGCCAGCGCCAAATCGATCTGCAAATCCATCATAGAGGATAAAAGCACTTCGTCGATTGTAAATGTAACTATAATCATTACAAGTGAGGAAACCCTCATGATAGCGGGAAATGGACAGCTTATCCTGTTGTGAGGAGGATTGTGCGGTGCAGCCTGCGTTTAAGAGAACAGCCCTTGGTTTGTGACATAGTCATAAATGATATCCTCTATATGCGCATGCAGATCCTCATCGGGTTCTTCATTCCGTCTCTCTTCTAAGGCTGATTTCAAGCTTTGTTTTTCATACGGGCTTAACGGATCTATGGCAACATTTCTGCCGTATTGACGAAGTGCCTGCCCCATCATTTTTTCGACGAATTTCTCCATTATGACGCTCCTATCTTTATGTTTCGCTTTTAGTCTACTAAATGTTTTTCTTCTCTCACACCCCTGGCTCATATTTTCTCTCAGACAAGAATCATTTACCAGTATAAATCGAACATACTTTCGCATATAATGAAATCACGAACATAAGTTCCTTGTCAGAGGTGTGTATGATGAAAGAAAAAGTGATTTTTCTCGTTGACATGCAATCGTTTTATGCATCTGTAGAGAAAGCGGAAAATCCACATTTGAAAAATAGGCCCGTCATTGTGTCAGGTGATCCTGAAAAAAGAGGCGGAGTCGTATTGGCTGCCTGCCCGCTGGCGAAACAAAAGGGTGTGGCGAATGCTTCCCGGCTGTGGGAGGCGCAGGAAAAGTGCCCTGAAGCTGTTGTGCTTCGGCCCCGTATGCAGCGGTATATTGATGTATCACTGCAAATTACGGCTATTTTAGAGGAATATACAGAGCTTGTAGAGCCGTATTCCATTGATGAACAGTTCATGGACATTACAGGCAGTCAAAAGCTGTTTGGGACGCCGGAAGAGATCGCAAACAGCATTCAGGGCAGAATTATGCGGGAGATCGGCATTTATGCGCGGGTCGGAATCGGTCCTAATAAAGCGCTGGCCAAAATTGCGTGTGACAACTTTGCCAAAAAGAATAAGAGTGGCATTTTTACCTTATCGAAAGAAAATATGAAAACTGACATGTGGCCGCTTCCGGTGGGCAGCATGTTTGGCGTCGGGAGCCGCATGAAGCATCATTTAACCCGAATGGGCATCAGCACGATCGGCGGGCTTGCGGCTTTTCCGCTCAATCTTTTAAAAAAGAAATGGGGCATTAACGGCCACGTGCTGTGGATGACGGCGAACGGGATCGACAATTCCCCTGTATCAACTTCATCTCTGGACGGGCAAAAGGCGATAGGCCACGGAATGACTCTCCCGAGAGACTACGAACAATTTGACAAAGAAATCAAGGTCGTGCTGTTGGAGTTGAGTGAAGAGGTGTGCAGGAGAAGTCGAAACGCCGGTGTCATGGGACAGACGGTGTCCGTGAGCTGCCGGGGTGCTGACTTTAATTGGCCAACAGGCTTTAACCGGCAAGTGAAGCTGGCGGAACCGACAAATTCCACCCAGGATGTATATGAGGCTGTATGCGGACTGTTTCTTAGATTTTGGGACGGGAAGCCTGTCCGCCGTCTCGGGGTCAATCTGTCACAGCTTTCATCTGATGACATATGGCAGCTCAATTTATTTCAGGATTATGCCAAAAAAATGAGCCTTGGCTATGTGGTGGACGGCATTAAAAACCGATTCGGCGACACAGCTATCATCAGAGCGGCGTCACTGACAGCGGCAGGCCAGGCATTTGAACGTGCGGCTAAAATAGGAGGGCACTATAAATGAACGACCATTTAAAGAGAGGCAATCTATTGTGGGAAGGAAGCAGAATGTTTCTGCCGGAACATAGACAAAGCCTGCTTGAGAGAAAGCGCCATAAACAGAAGCTGCAAAAGCCGATTCTCGATCCTGATAAGCTGGAGGAAATGAATCAAACGCTTTGCGCCGCGATGGAGTTTGCTCAGAATATCACTGTCAGCTGCTTTCAAGATGGTGAAATTGTCCGATGTACGGGGAAAATCTGCCGGTATGAAGAGTTTGAAAAAACAGTATGGATAAAAGGAGACGAGGACCAGCTTTATAAACTGGAACTTGAGCAAGTGTTTGATATTGTGCTGTAAAGTCTCTTCCCCTGTATTGGGGAAGAGAAATATGTGTAGAAATATAAACATTGTTCCCCCTTGGAAGTCTGCAAACGTATGATAGAGGAAAGAAGGCATTTACAATTCCAGTCAGGCAAAATATAATTTTTATATTGTGAGAGAAAAGAGCTGACATTCGTTTTGCCAGACGGAGGGAGATCAAATCGTAATGGATATTCGAACAATCACGTCTTCAGATTATGAAATGGTAACGTCTGTATTGAATGAATGGTGGGGCAGCAGGCAGATGAAAGAAAAATTGCCGAGACTATTTTTTGAGCATTTTCAGGACACAAGCTTTATTACATCTGAACATAACAGTATGACCGGATTTTTAATCGGATTTCAATCGCAATCAGACCCTGAAACGGCATACATTCATTTTTCCGGTGTGCACCCTGATTTCAGAAAAATGCAAATTGGAAAACAATTATATGATGTATTCATTGAAACCGTAAAACAAAGGGGCTGCACCCGAGTCAAATGCGTCACTTCACCGGTGAATAAAGTATCAATCGCATACCACACAAAATTGGGCTTTAATATTGAAAAGGGCACCAAAACGGTAAACGGCATCTCCGTGTTCGCAAACTATGACGGCCCGGGCCAAGACAGAGTGCTGTTTGTCAAAAACATATGAGGGGGAAATAAGATGGACTTTTTATCAAAAACACCTGAGCCTCCTTACTATGCGGTTATTTTTTCTTCTATTAAAAGTGAACATGACACAGGGTATGGAGAAACAGCAAAACGTATGGTATCGCTTGCGGCGGATCAGCCGGGATTTTTAGGCGTCGAAAGTGTTCGTGCGGCGGATGGAAGGAGCATAACGGTTTCCTATTGGGACAGTATGGACGCAATTAACAACTGGAAGCATCACACTGAACATCAAGCGGCAAAAGAAAAAGGAAAAAGCGTTTGGTACAAGTCGTATGCAGTCCGCATCGCAAAAGTCGGAAGACAGCGGCTGTTTCAGGAGAACACGAATGATTGAATTTCTCCAGCATAAGGAAGACACTGTAGCGCGTGAGATTATAGCCGTACAGATCCCCGCCTACATAAAGGAAACAGAGATTATCGGTTTTGACGGCATTCCCGCTTTACAAGAGAAGGTGAAGGATATTCAAGCATCTCATGAACGGTTTGCGGGATACCGGAAAAATGGCAAGCTGATTGGTGTCATTTCATATGAGAAAAACATGCATCATCTCACCATTTGCAGGCTTGTTGTGCACCCTGACGGTTTTAGAAAAGGAATTGGACGAGCACTTCTGCAATTTGTCATTGATCAGAACGAAGACGCTGAGAAAATCGAAGTCGTCACAGCCGAGAAAAATATCCCGGCCGTGTCACTCTACACACAGGCCGGATTTCAAAAAGCAGAAACCGTCAAAGCAGCGCAGGGTCTATTGCTGTCGGTCTTTCGTTTGTATCCGAAAAGAAAAGTTGAGGTCGTTCCCTACAACAAAAAATGGACGGAAGGTTTCGATGAAGAAAAAGAATGGTTGAAGCGGGTGTTCGGGCCGGAGATGATCGCCATTCATCATATCGGAAGCACATCGATACCGAACATGGCAGCGAAGCCGATCATTGATATGCTAATTGAAGTCAGAAGCATTGAGGCCGTGAGCCAATTTGATGAACAAATGAAGGCTATCGGCTATATATCAAAAGGTGAGAACGGCATAGCGGGCAGGCGCTATTTTCAAAAGGGCGGAAATAAACGAACCCATCACGTCCATCTGTACGAACAGGAAAACCCTGCTATTGAAAGGCATCTGTTATTCAGAGATTATCTCAGAGCTCATCCGAACATAGCGAAAGAATACGCCGTTCTCAAAAAATGGCTGGCGGCCCAGCATCCCGACAGCATCAAACAGTACATGCAAGGGAAAGATGAATGGATCAAGACTGCAGAAAAAAATGCGAAACGGTGGAAAAAAGGCAGAAACAATGCGAATGGAAGCGTTGTATGCTACAATAGCGAAAATGATGAAAACGGGGGTCTCACCTTATGAACATACATGTGACAGATGCAGCAAAACAGGCATTTGAGCAGGCGTTCGACGCCAACCCGGGGAAAAAAGCCCAGCTTCGTTACGATGCAGAAGGGTGCGGCTGCGCGGTAAGCGGTGTTCCGACAATCTGGCTGGCAGAAGAATTAACGGGACAGTGTGAGCAGCTTGAAACGAATGGCATTCCGCTTTATATCCAATCGTCGCAAAAAGTGTTTTTTGACGATCAAATGACAATCGATTACAATGAGAAAGCCAAAACGCTGGCGCTGAAAAGCCCAGCTGAAATGCTCAGCCCCAGAATGAGCATACTAGTAAAGTAGGGAGACACGAAACGTGGAACAAAAGCTGAAGTCGATGAAGAACACAGCACAGAATAAAACGTGGGTATCCTTCCTGAATCAAAACCATCCCTATACCTTACTCCACTGGTCAATTGGAGGAGCAGAATCTGTCAAGAAAGATGTTTGGCTATTGCAGGATGAAATGACATTCGAAACGCAGGAGTTTACAACGATAGAGCTTGCGATTGAATGGATCAGAGAAAATATGGATGGCATTACCGACGTTTTGTGAAATGCAGAAGCGAAAGAGCCGAAGGGCCTTTCGCTTTTTTATTCTGTTGGATCCTTTATTTTATCTAAAAACTCTTTCACCGTTTTTCGGTATGTGTCCCGGTTTTTCGTATACGACATGGCATGTTCTCCATTTTCAGCAATGTACAGCGCCTTCGGCTCAGGTTTCTTTTCATAAAGCCGCTCGGTTGAAGAAACGGGTATATAATCATCATCCTTACTGTGAATAAAGAGAATCGGTTTTTCAATTTTATCAATGACAGCAAGCGGAGATACCTCGCGTGCCCGATAGCCGCCCCTCAGCTTCAAAAAGAAGTCGGCGATGGGGAGCAGCGGCCAAGACGGAAGCTTGTATTCCACCTTCAGCCGGTAGGCAAGCTGTTCATCAAAACGTGCAAAGGGACAATCGGCAATATAAAAATCAGCGCCATCCTCACAGTGTTCACCAGCGTAAAGCAGGGCCGTGGCAGCTCCCATTGATTCGCCGTGAATTCCGATCAATCCGCGCTGGCCTGTTTTATCTTTGGCCCAGCTGACAACCTCGCTGAGATCATCCTTTTCATAAAACCCATAGCTAGTCGTCTTTCCGCCGCTTTGTCCGTGCCGGCGATGGTCATAAACAATGACATTCCAGCCGAGATCAAGAAATAAATGCATATACTTAAGAGAATTCAGCGTATTCATTGTTACCCCGTGGCAAATAATGATGGTGTTTGGTGTATCATATGGTGCGACATGCCAGCCTTTTATATCGTACCCGTAAGCAGATGGTATGACAAAAGCGGTTTTCTCCATAAGCTCAAAGGAGTCAAACACATCATGTCCATCGTCTGTCTCTCTTTTGATAATATCTTCGTCTGCCTTTTTCCTGATAAACAGAATGATATTCGAAAATACCATTCCGATTGCGATAACAGCGGTTAAGAGAGCGCCAACGGCCAAAAAGATTTTCTTCAATAGCTACATCACCTTTCAACAAATATAGGAAATTCATACAGAAATCATTATATCAAATCGTGCTGTGCTGGCCGAAAAAGTGTTTAGAAGAGAGTCTGCTTGTTCAGTCTGCTTACTCCATGATAAACTGGCTTCAAAACAAATTTACAGGGAGAGCGTAATATGCAAAAACAAAAAAACGCTGACAAACACCAGTTAAAAGATGACCTTCAATCAGATATGAAAGCGAAGCTTATGGAGATGAAGAACCAGTTGAAGGAAGATGATAAAAAGAGACAGGAAAGAGAGAAAGCAGAACAGATCAGAAAGAAAAAAGAGATCGAAAAAAACAAAAGTTTTGAAGAACTCTTTAATGAAAGTCAAATGGATTGGCAGAAATATAAATAAACCAGCACCCGTACAGGGGCTGGTTTTTCTATTATGAGCGGTGAGCCTCGTAAATGTCTTGTTTCGTATGAGATTGGAGCGCTTTGACTTCCTCAGTGCTTAAACGCCGGGCGTTTGCAGCGTGAACGTTTTCCCGTAGCTGCTCAACCTTACTGGCGCCTGTAATCACCGAGGCAACAGCCGGCTGTGCTAACAGATACTGCAGAGACTTTTCTGTCATAGAAAGATCAGGTGCGACGTTCTCTATAGCCTTGCGGGCATTTGCCAAGTCATCGAATGAATAGGACAAGTACCCGTTTTGTTTGAGACTGTCTGCCGCTTGATCAAGCGATTTTTCAGTTAAGAGCCCTTTAGCAACAGGGCCTCTGGCGACAACGCTGATATGGTGTTCCTCTAAAAGCGGAAGCCATTCCTCAGGGCGTCTGTCAAACAGGCTGAATTGCATCATAATACTGACGATGTTTGATTTTTTTACATATTCTTTTATCACATTCGGGCGGATGGAGGAAATGCCGTAGTAACGAATGACGCCTTCTTGTTTTAATTCCTCAAACGCTTCAATCGTTTCATCAATATTGTCCTCAATCGTGCCGCCGTGAAGCTGATAAAGGTCGATGTAATCTGTTTTCAGCCGTGCCAAGCTCTTTTTTACGGCTTCTTTTATGTAAGCTTTTGAAGGATCCCAATACCAGCTGTCACTGCCGTCATCCCAACGGTTTCCCGCTTTCGTTGCCAAAATAATATCCTGGCGTCTGTTTTGAATCGCATCACCGACAATTTCTTCGTTATAACCGCGGTCATACAAATCCGCTGTGTCCAAATAGTTGATGCCAAGATCGATCGCTTCATCCAGAATGGACATTGCTTTATTTTTTTCAGTTCCCAGAGACATGCAGCCAAGTCCGACTTCGCTTATCTCTAGATCAGATGTACCCAGTTTGCGCTTTCTCATGTGCACACTCCTTTTTTACGCTTTATATTGACCGTAATATAAAGGAGATAAAGTTTCAACTTTTACGGCTTGGAAACCCAATCTTTCACGTATTGGAATATGCGCCCGTACTCTTTCAGCTTCGCGCGAACCTCCCGTGCTTTTCCGACTAGGACAATACCTTTTGGCACACGTCGGACTTTCATAAGAAGCCTCCTTTTTTCTAGTATGATAAAATGTATGGGGCATCATATAGAGACAGAACGGGAGATGAAGAAGTGAAATCATTAGAAGAAAAAACAATTGCCAAAGAACAGATCTTTTCGGGTAAAGTAATTGATCTTTATGTAGAAGATGTTGAACTGCCGAACGGCAAAGAGAGTAAACGTGAAATTGTGAAACACCCTGGAGCTGTAGCTATATTAGCTGTCACAGAGGAGGGGAAAATGATCCTTGTCAAACAATTTCGTAAACCGCTTGAGCGTACGATTGTTGAAATTCCGGCTGGAAAGCTTGAAAAAGGGGAGGAGCCAGAGTATACGGCACTTCGGGAGCTTGAAGAGGAAACGGGGTATACTGCGAAAAAACTGACAAAAATCACTGCGTTTTATACATCACCCGGCTTTGCGGATGAAATTGTTCACGTGTTTCTTGCTGAAGAGCTTTCTGTACTTGCAGAAAAACGGGAGCTTGATGAGGACGAGTTTGTTGAAGTGATGGAGGTGACGCTTGAAGATGCGCTGAAGCTGGTTGAATCGCGTGAAGTTTATGATGCTAAAACAGCCTATGCGATTCAGTATCTTCAGCTGAAAGAAGCGCTCCAAGCAAAAAAATGAAAAAGATTTACGCGGATTTGCACATTCATATCGGCCGCACCTTTAAGGGAAGAGCTGTTAAAATAACAGGCGCCAAAACGCTGACGCTTGACCGAATTTTAGTTGAAGCCAGTGAACATAAAGGAATTGAGCTTCTTGGCATTATCGACTGTCATTCTCCGGAAGTCATCCTAGAGCTTGAGGAAGGCATATCATCCGGGAAATATCGCGAGCTTGATGGCGGTGGAATTCGTTACCGCAACACCACTCTTTTATTAGGAAGCGAGCTGGAGATTTATGATGAAGCCTGCAACGGGCCGATCCATGTGCTCGCTTTTATGCCGACACTTGCTGATATGAAAAACTTTTCAAACTGGCTGTCAGCGCGGCTGAAAAATATTCATTTAAGCTCACAGCGGATTTATGAAACAGGCATGAATCTGCAAAAAAAAGTGAAGGAAATGGGCGGCCTATTTATTCCCGCCCACATCTTTACACCGCATAAAAGCTTATATGGAAAAGGGGTTGCATCAAGCTTAACCGAGGTTTTTGATCCTTCTATGATAGATGCAGTGGAGCTTGGATTAAGCTGTGATACAGACATGGCTTCACACGTATCTGAATTGAATCAGTACTCTTTTTTAACAAATTCTGACGCGCATTCGTTAGGCAAAATTGGCAGAGAATATAATGAACTATATGTACAGTCAGCTGATTTTACTGAGTTTGCTTTTGCATTAAGAGGTCAGGATGAAAGGGTCATTACAGCAAATTACGGCTTGGACCCGCTATTGGGGAAATATTATCAGACGACTTGTGAAGCGTGCGGAGAATCTGCTGTAAGCCGAGAAGCGACGTGCGCGAATTGCGGAAAACGCAGATTGACCAAAGGAGTCAGCGAAAGATTGCTTGAACTGAGTGATCAGACTGAAGTTCGCGTCTCGCGTCCGCGGTATGTTCATCAGATCCCGTTGCAATTTGTTCCGGGTGTCGGTCCAAAAACTCTGGACAAACTAAAAAAAGCCTTTGGAACAGAAATGGCTGTGCTTCATGAGGCTTCGGAAGAAGATTTGGCTCGCGTGGTCCCGGCGAAAACCGCGGCACGCATTGTAAAAGCGAGATCCGGACAGCTGGAAGTGAAAGCCGGAGGAGGAGGAACCTATGGGAAAATTAAGCGGTGAGTTAGATTAACTCAGCTCCTCCTGTACTTTCCTTTTTGTTCGGATAAAGGTAATCAGCTGGATGATTTCATCTTCACTCAGCGGCTTGCCATCAACAGAAATGTGAAAATCAAGGCTGTTCCACGTGGCTAATTCAATGGTCTGGGGAGCAGTCTGCTTTTGTTTCTCACGGCCCAAAAGTTCATCACAGGTTGTGTCGAAGAGATCAGCCAGCATGGCAAGTGCTTCAAGCGAAGGACGGCGGTAGCCTGACTCGTAGCCGGCATAAGTGCTTTTGGCGATACCCAGAAGGTCGGCTGTATATTGAAGCGACCAATTTTTCTTTTTTCTCAATTCAGTTAAACGATCCAGATTCATGAACTTCCGCTCCTTTTTTACCTTGAGCTGATTATATCATATAGGCATTAGGAAGTGTACGCGAATTGAATAATAATCTCTTGCGTATTTTATTTTCCGTGTCTATAATTGCATTAAAAGTATGCGAAAAGCGAATGCCTTCTCGCAACCCATCTTTAGATACAGTGAAGAGGTGCATGGTATGAAAAAATTATTGATGTTGACAACTGGGGGAACGATTGCTTCAGTTGAAGGGGAACATGGTCTGGCCCCAGGAGTCAAGGCTGATGAATTATTAAGTTACGTATCAAAACTTGATAACGATTACACGATGGAGACTCAGTCGCTTATGAATATAGACAGCACCAATATGCAGCCTGAATACTGGGTGGAAATAGCTGAAGCCGTTAAAGAAAATTATGATGCCTATGACGGTTTTGTTATTACACATGGTACAGATACAATGGCCTATACATCTGCAGCGCTGTCATATATGCTCCAGGAAGCCGCAAAGCCGATCGTCATCACCGGCTCGCAAATCCCGATCACATTCCAAAAAACCGATGCTAAAAAAAACATTACAGATGCGATTCGCTTTGCCTGTGAAGGTGTGGGCGGCGTTTATGTTGTGTTTGACGGCAGAGTCATTCAAGGAACGCGTGCGATCAAATTAAGAACGAAAAGCTATGACGCATTTGAAAGCATCAATTATCCATATATCGCTTTTATCAATGAAGACGGGATCGAATACAACAAACAAGTAACGGAACATGGGAACGGCGCTTTCAAAGTTGATACGTCACTATGTACGGATGTATGTCTGCTGAAGCTGCATCCAGGCTTAAAGCCTGATATGTTAGATGCTTTGAAAAGCATGTACAAAGGGATTGTCATTGAGAGTTATGGCAGCGGGGGCGTGCCATTTGAAGGCAGAGATATTTTGTCAAAAGTCAATGAACTGATCGAAAGCGGCATTGTCGTCGTGATCACAACTCAATGTCTGGAAGAAGGCGAAGACATGAGCATTTACGAGGTTGGCCGCAGAGTCAACCAAGACTTAATTATCCGATCCAGAAATATGAACACAGAAGCGATCATGCCAAAATTGATGTGGGCACTCGGACAGTCTTCGGATCTTCCCGTCGTAAAGAGAATTATGGAAACGCCGATTGCTGATGACGTTGTTTTGTAAAATGTCAGAAACTATGACCAACAAAGAGAGAAAGTAGGGTAAAGATGATGTTAAACGGCCAAAAAGAATACCGCGTAGAAAAAGACTTCCTTGGAGAAAAACAAATTGAAGCGGATGTTTATTACGGAATACAGACACTTCGAGCTTCTGAAAACTTCCCGATTACGGGGTACAAGATCCATGAAGAAATGATTAATGCGCTGGCGATTGTTAAAAAAGCTGCGGCTCTTGCCAACATGGACGTGAAACGGCTGTATGAAGGAATTGGCCAAGCTATCGTACAAGCCGCTGATGAGGTTTTGGAAGGCAAATGGCATGACCAGTTTATCGTTGATCCGATTCAAGGCGGTGCCGGAACTTCTATGAATATGAATGCGAATGAGGTTATCGGAAACCGGGCGCTTGAAATCATGGGACATAAAAAGGGCGACTATATCCATTTAAGCCCAAACACACATGTGAATATGTCACAGTCGACAAACGATGTGTTCCCGACTGCGATTCATATTTCCACATTGAAGCTGTTAGAAAAACTGCTGAAAACAATGGAGGACATGCACAGTGTGTTCAAACAAAAAGCACAGGAATTTGATTCTGTGATTAAAATGGGACGGACACATCTGCAAGATGCTGTGCCGATTCGGCTTGGCCAGGAATTTGAAGCGTACAGCCGTGTTCTGGAGCGTGATATGAAACGAATCAAGCAATCCCGCCAGCATCTTTATGAAGTCAACATGGGTGCAACTGCTGTGGGTACAGGCTTGAATGCCGATCCTGAATATATCAAACAGGTTGTAAAGCACCTTGCTGGTATCAGCGGACTTCCTCTTGTCGGTGCAGACCATCTTGTTGATGCAACACAAAATACAGATGCCTATACAGAGGTGTCAGCGGCATTAAAGGTCTGCATGATGAACATGTCTAAGATTGCAAATGACCTTCGTTTGATGGCGTCAGGCCCGCGCGCAGGACTTGCGGAAATTTCATTGCCGGCACGTCAGCCGGGTTCATCCATTATGCCGGGGAAAGTCAATCCGGTTATGGCCGAGCTCATCAACCAAATCGCATTCCAGGTCATCGGAAACGACAATACGATCTGTCTGGCTTCAGAAGCCGGCCAGCTTGAATTGAATGTCATGGAGCCTGTACTTGTTTTCAATTTGCTTCAATCAATCAGCATCATGAACAATGGCTTCCGTTCGTTCACTGATTATTGCTTAAAAGGCATCGAAGCAAACGAAAAACGCTTGAAACAATACGTGGAAAAAAGTGCGGGAGTGATCACTGCGGTCAACCCGCACCTTGGGTATGAAGCGGCGGCCCGAATTGCCCGGGAAGCGATTATGACAGGCCAATCAGTCCGCGATCTATGCCTGCAACATGATGTGCTGACAGAAGAAGAATTGGATACAATTTTAAATCCATATGAGATGACAAAACCAGGTATTGCAGGAAAAGAACTATTAGAAAAATAAAATTTAAACAAAATACAGCTTATTCATCTCCATATAGCCGGATGAATAAGCTGTTTACAACATAGGGATGAGGAAGGTATAGTATACATATTGCACTTTTTATTGAAAGCGTTTTAGCTTTTTTTACATGAAGGGGGACTTCTTTTGAAGGATGTAAGACTGCCAACATTATTCGAAATTATTATTGTACTAGGATCTTTTTTAGCACTTGTCATGTCGTTTACTGTCTTTTTAGACCTGCCGATACAGCTCGCGCTTTTCATTTCCTGGTTTATTGCAATGATTCTCGGAATCAGGCTCGGTTATTCTTACAAAGATATGCAAAATGCGATTCTGCATGGCATATCAAACGGGCTTGAAGCCGTTCTGATTCTCGTTTCAGTCGGAGCGCTCATTGGAACCTGGATCGCCGGCGGCGTTGTGCCGACACTGATTTATTACGGTTTAGAATTTATTCACCCTAGTATCTTTTTACTTGCAACGTTAATCATTTGTTCAATTATGTCAGTAGCAACTGGAACGTCATGGGGAACAGTTGGGACTGCGGGCATCGCCATGATCGCAATTGGAGAAGGATTAGGGATTCCGCTTCCACTTGTAGCCGGGGCTATTCTTTCAGGCGCTTACTTCGGGGACAAGCTGTCTCCTCTGTCTGACAGTACCGTTCTTGCTTCTTCACTGTCTAAAGTAGATGTCTTAGACCACGTGAGAGCAATGCTCTTTTTATCTGTGCCAGCCTATGTGATTACAGCCATTTTATTTACTATTACCGGCTTTATGTACGGCGGAAAAAATATTGATCTGGATAAAGTTGAATTCTTGAAATCATCTTTGCAAAATACGTTTGATATTCATATTTGGATGCTTATTCCGGCTGTTGTCGTGATTGTCTTATTAATGATGAAAAAGCCGTCTATGCCGGTTATCGTGATCGGTGCTTTGCTTGGTGCAATCTGGGCTGCTGTTTTCCAAGGCATGAACATTGCGGATGCGATTGCTACAGCGTACAACGGATTTTCTATTCACACAGACGTTGAATTTTTGAACGGGCTTTTAAATCGCGGTGGAATTGTCGGAATGCTCAGTTCTCTTGTCGTGATTATTTTTGGCCTTGGTTTTGGCGGACTGCTTGAGAAACTTGGCGTGCTGAAAGTTATTGTCTCTATGTTTGAAAAGAAATTAACATCATCAGGAAATGTCACTTTATCTACGCTGATTGTTGCGTTTTTAGCGAATATCTTTGGCTGTGCGATGTATGTTTCCCTTATTTTGACGCCGAAAATCATGGAAAACAGCTATGATAAATTGAATCTCGACAGAAGGGTATTATCCCGTAACGCAGAGGTCGGGGGGACATTAACGTCAGGTATGGTCCCTTGGTCTGATAACGGTATTTACATGGCTGGTATTTTAGGTGTTTCTACCTTTGCCTATCTGCCGTTTATGTGGCTCAGCTTTGTCGCAATAGGTCTTGCTATTATCTATGGTTATACAGGGAAGTTTATCTGGTATACCAAAAACAATACAGATAAAGCCGAAAAACTAGGCTAACAGGGAGGATCCGCTGCATGATCGCGAAACACATGATTCGGACAATGATGATTGAAACGCCTTCAGTTCCCGGAAATCTTGGAAGGGTTGCTACGGCAATCGGCCTTCTGGGCGGGGATATTGGTGAAGTGGAGACAGTAAAAGTTGGACCCAATTACACCATGCGGAATATTACCGTTCAAGTGGAGAATGAAGAACAGCTCCAGGAAGTGATCGAGGCTGTCCAGGCCTTGGGAGAAGGAATCAGACTTCACACTGTATCTGATGAAGTCCTGTCCGCACATGAATGCGGAAAAATTCAAATGAAAAGCAAAATGCCGATTCGCTCACTGGCAGAGCTCGGACGTGTTTATACACCTGGTGTCGCAGAGGTGTGCAGGCTGATTGAAAAAGAGCCGGAAAAAGCGTCTATTTATACAACGATCAGCAATTCTGTCGCGATTGTAACAGATGGAACGGCAATTCTCGGTCTCGGCAATATCGGCTCCGTGGCAGGCATGCCTGTCATGGAAGGAAAGGCGGCCCTGTTTGATCAGCTGGCAGGTATTAGTGGCATTCCGATATTGCTTGATACGAGTGATTCTGAAGAAATCATTAAAACGGTAAAACATATTTCTCCGGGTTTTAGCGGCATCCTGCTTGAAGATATCGGCTCACCGCATTGCTTCGAAATCGAGGACCGACTAAAAGAGGAGCTGAATATCCCTGTTATGCACGATGATCAGCATGGTACAGCTGTTGTGACGCTGGCAGCTGCCATCTCGGCATGCAGGAGTGCAGGTGTTAATCTGAAAGAAGCAAAAGTGGGGCAAATCGGCCTGGGTGCAGCAGGCGTTGCCATCTGCCGGATGTTTATGGCCTATGGCGTGAAAGCAGTATGCGGAACGGACAAGTCAGAGACAGCCATGAACCGTCTTGAACAATACGGGGGCCAAGCGGTCGCAAGCATTGAGGAACTTATGGAAACATGTGATATTGTCATTGCGACAACGGGCGTTCCGGGATTAATTAAACCAGCATTTGTACGTACTGGCCAGGTCATTTTGGCTCTCTCAAATCCGAAGCCCGAAATTGAGCCGGATGCCGCGCTGCAGGCTGGTGCGGCTTATGCAGCGGACGGACGTTCTGTTAATAATGTACTCGGTTTTCCGGGTATTTTCAGAGGAGCGCTCAACGCAAAAAGCAAGGACATTAATCATGAGATGCTTGTCGCAGCAGCAGAAGCTATCGCAGCCTGCACAAAACAAGGCGATGTGGTCCCGCAGCCGCTAGACCCAAACGTCCATCAGGAGGTAGCAGCTGCGGTAGAACACGCAGCTCTTGCAGCAATGGAATAACTGAGGGAAAGCAGCATCTGGCATAAACAGATGCTGTTTTTTCATTGATAATGATCTCTGCTATAATGGCCGTGAAAATAAATAAAGGAGTGATCAAAATGGCGAAAAGCCGAGCGAAAAAGAAACGAGCGCATCTGCTTAGAAATGGCGGACGTGACGTCTTATTATCAAGAAACAGCAGGCCATCGTTCAGCACACATGAAAGAATGACAAAGAGCAAAAAATCGATATTGAATAAAAGGAAGCAAAAAAAACCCTTATGATCAGACCACAATTGATGATAAGGATTTTTTTATGCCCCGAAAAGCCGCCTAGCAATTCTTCTCTATTGTTTCTTTTTGAAAAAGAGCATGTTTTTCCGTTTCTTTCATACAATCTATTAAATAAATCAATAGAGCGGGCGGGAGGAAACGGTATGCGAAAAGTCTCTTATAAGGACATGTTTCTCAGACATGTCAAAGATCATCTCTCTCTTTATATATTTGTCTCAGTACTGTTTTTCATGGGTGTTATCTTTGGCGCCATCATTGTCAACAGCATGACCATCAGTCAGAAAGAAGATTTATACTACTATTTAAGCCGATTTTTCGGGCAGCTTTCGGATGGAAAACAGGCAAGTTCATCTGACATGTTTGCACAAAGTATCTTTCATAATGCTAAATATTTAGGGTTAATGTGGATATTGGGGATTTCCGTCATTGGGATGCCGATTATTTTTATCATGATCTTTTTGAAAGGCATCGTAGTCGGCTTTACTGTCGGGTTCCTTGTCAATCAGATGGGAGCCGGCGGTTTTTTCTTATCCTTTGTCTCCGTTTTGCCGCAAAATGTGCTTCTGATTCCGGCGTATCTCATGATGGGCACGTGTGCGATTGCGTTTTCTCTGAAGTTAATCAGGCAGCTGTTCGTGAAACGAAGCCTTCATGACGCGCCGATTCAATGGTTCGGTCGGTATGCCTTTGTGCTTCTGATCATTCTGTTTTTAGCATTGATCTCCTCTCTTTTTGAGGCTTATTTGTCTCCAATTTTCATGGAAAAGCTTACATCAAGATTATTTTAAAATTATTATCAAAAAAAAACCATTTTATTTATCAGTTTATAATAATTATAGTTGGAACTCTGCGCGTATTTTGTTATAATGAGTCATGGAATGCGGCGTAGGAGGGAAAGACATGGAAAACCGTATTGATCGAATTAAGAAACAGCTGCACTCATCCAGCTACAAACTTACGCCTCAGCGTGAAGCGACAGTAAGGGTGCTGCTTGAAAACGAAGAAGACCATTTAAGCGCAGAAGATGTATACCTCCTCGTAAAAGAGAAATCTCCTGAGATCGGTCTCGCAACAGTATACCGTACGCTTGAATTATTAACTGAATTAAAAGTTGTTGATAAAATTAACTTTGGAGACGGCGTTTCCCGTTACGACCTTCGGAAAGAGGGTGCAGCTCACTTTCATCACCACTTGGTGTGTATGGAGTGCGGAGCCGTTGATGAAATTGAAGAAGATTTGCTTGAAGACGTGGAAGACATCATTGAACATGATTGGAAATTTAAGATTAAAGATCATAGATTGACGTTTCATGGCATTTGCCACCGTTGTAACGGAAAAGAAGCTGAATAGATGGTGCCGAGCGCGAGCCTTTTCTCATGTGGAAAGGGTTTTTTGCTGTTTCTATGTATAAAACCCTTCTGATTTGGCATATGGTTTAAATAACTGGAACCATAGGAAAGGATCGATTAGGACATGGGAAGATTCCTAAAAACAGCTCTCGATGCATTGAAAGTTTTCATCCTGTTTACCGGTTTTACCGCTCTGTTCTATTATGCTATGATATGGGTGAATCAAGAGTATGAAAACTATCATCGGTACGATAAACCGGAAGGGTCCGCTGTAAAAGTTGTTGAAATGGATCAGGATAAAAAAGGCGGATGGTTCGACCGGTTGATCTTTTTTTACCAAAATGGGGAGTAGATCACGAGTGAAAGATCAAATAAAGGATTTCATCCACTACGTCATGGTAGAGAGAGGGCTTTCTCAAAACACGGTGGTATCCTATGAACGTGACTTGAAAAGCTATTCTATCTATTTAACAGAAACCCTTCATGTTACAGATTGGAATCACGTAACCCGCATACATATTATCCAATATTTAAAGCACTTGAAGGACTCGGGGAAATCCGGAAAGACATCGGCGCGGCACTTGGCATCCATTCGTTCTTTTCATCAATTTCTGCTCAGAGAAAGGGTGACCGACAAGGACCCTTCTGTTCATATTGAGACACAAAAAACTGAACGCGCGCTTCCGAAGGTGCTTGCGCTCAATGAGGTTGAGCGGTTATTGGACACGCCCAAGCTGACAAGCCCTTTTGGCTATCGAGATAAGGCGATGCTGGAGCTGCTTTATGCGACAGGCATACGAGTCAGTGAGATGATTGAATTGAAAACATCAGATGTCCATTTATCCATGGGTTTTGTCCGCTGTTTCGGAAAAGGAAGAAAAGAACGGATTGTGCCAATCGGTGAAACCGCTGCTTCCGCCATTGAGGAATATATGACAAAAGCCAGAGGAAAACTGTTAAAGAACAATGTGTCTGACGCTCTCTTTTTAAATCATCACGGCAAACAGATCAGCCGCCAGGGATTTTGGAAGAATTTAAAGAAAATCGCGTTGGAAGCCGGGATCAAAAAAGAATTGACACCGCATACGCTCAGGCATTCCTTTGCGACCCATCTGCTTGAGAATGGGGCTGATTTAAGAGCTGTGCAGGAAATGCTCGGTCATGCGGATATATCCACAACGCAAATTTATACGCATGTGACGAAAACAAGGCTGAAGGATGTGTACAAGCAGTTTCATCCGCGCGCCTAGCCGCAGGTGGCTGCGGCTTTTTTAGTTTAGAGCGGCAGAAAATATTGAAGTTTCTCATTATTTTCTAATGCATTGTCAACGGGAATGAAAACGATTTATACTTGAGTTGTCAGACCTCTTAGCGATACAATAGACGTATAGAAAAAAAGGAGGCTTTTAAGATGCCTGCATACAAATATAATCGTGTGTTTTTAATTGTAATGGACTCAGTGGGAATCGGTGAAGCGCCGGATGCTGCTGATTTCAATGATGAAGGCGCCAATACGCTCGGACATATCGCCGAGCATATGAATGGATTACATATGCCGAATATGGCAAAACTCGGCCTTGGTCTCATCGGAGATATCAAAGGTGTACAAAAGACAGAAAAACCGCTTGCCTATTACGGAAAAATGCAAGAAGCGTCCAATGGTAAAGATACAATGACTGGCCATTGGGAGATTATGGGCTTATATATTGACAAACCGTTTAAAGTATTTCCGGAAGGTTTTCCAGATGAACTGCTTCAAGAACTGGAAAAGAGATCCGGACGCAAAATAATTGGAAATAAGCCGGCTTCAGGCACAGCAATTTTAGACGAACTTGGCCGGGAGCATATGGAGACAGGAGCTTTAATTGTCTATACATCTGCTGACTCTGTTCTGCAAATTGCTGCTCATGAAGAGATTGTGCCGCTTGAAGAGCTGTACCGTATTTGTGAGACGGCGAGAGAGCTGACACTTGATCCGAAGTATATGGTGGGCCGCATTATTGCACGGCCGTTCGTCGGAGAGCCGGGACAATTTAAACGGACACCAAACCGTCATGACTATGCGCTTAAACCGTTTGACCGTACCGTCATGAATGAATTAAACGACAGCGGCTTAGATGTGATCTCGATCGGAAAAATTTCTGATATTTATGATGGAGAAGGCATTACTTCTTCGCGGAGAACGGTTTCCAATATGGACGGAATGGACAAGGTGATTGATACGCTGGGAGAAGACTTTACGGGCCTCAGCTTTGCGAACCTTGTTGATTTTGATGCTTTATTCGGACATCGCCGTGACCCTGAAGGATACGGACGCGCGCTTGAAGAATTTGATGCACGTCTTCCGGAAGTATTTGAGAAAATGAAAGAAGACGATCTGTTAATCATTACAGCTGATCACGGCAATGATCCGATTCATCATGGTACCGACCATACACGCGAATACGTGCCGATTCTCGCTTACAGCAAGAAACATAAGAAAGCGCAAATGCTGCCGCTTGCAGATACATTTGCCGATATTGGTGCAACGATCGCTGATAATTTCCAAACAAATCAACCGAAATACGGGAAAAGCTTTTTATCTTTATTACAATAGGGGGACTGTTTCTTGAAAGACAGAATCGAACGCGCAGCCGCTTTTATTAAGCAAAACCTGCCGGAATCTCCGAAGATCGGCCTTATTTTAGGCTCAGGTCTCGGAATTTTGGCGGATGAAATCGAACATCCAGTTAAGCTGAAATATGAAGACATACCTGAATTCCCGGTATCCACTGTTGAGGGGCATGCCGGCCAGCTTGTGCTTGGCACTCTTGAAGGAGTCTCTGTTATTGCAATGCAGGGCCGTTTTCATTTTTATGAAGGCTATTCAATGGATAAGGTCACTTTCCCTGTACGCGTCATGAAAGCGCTCGGCGTGGAAGCATTGATTGTGACAAATGCCGCTGGCGGTGTCAATACTGAATTCCGTGCGGGAGACTTAATGATCATTACCGATCATATCAACTTTATGGGAACAAATCCGTTAATCGGGCCAAATGAAGCCGATTTCGGCGCTAGATTTCCAGATATGTCTCAAGCATATGACAAAGATCTTTCCAGCCTGGCTGAAAAAGTTGCAAAAGACCTTAACATTCCGCTTCAAAAGGGTGTATATACCGCTGTGACAGGTCCTTCTTACGAAACGCCGGCAGAAGTACGTTTCTTAAGAACAATGGGCTCTGATGCAGTCGGCATGTCTACTGTGCCGGAAGTGATTGTAGCGAATCATGCGGGAATGCGAGTCCTCGGTATTTCCTGCATCTCTAACGCAGCAGCCGGAATTCTGGATCAGCCGTTAAGTCATGATGAAGTAATGGAAGTGACCGAAAAAGTAAAAGCAGGATTCTTGAAGCTTGTCAAAGCGGTCGTTGCTCAGTACGAATAAATGTTTAAGATCGAAAGACAGCTGTGTCTGATAGGACACTGCTGTCTTTTTTTATGCCTGAAAAAGATACGAAACATTTTCCATCAAAGGCGTATAAAACCAGCCGGCTTGGAAAAAATAAAAAGGATTATGAAATGGAGGGCTTTTGAGATGAAACGTCTTTTATCCACTTTGTTGATTGGTATAATGCTGCTTACATTTGCACCGTCTGCATTTGCAAAACAAGACGGAAAACGTACATCGGAGCTTGCTCATGAAGCGAAGTCTGCGGTGCTGATCGAACGTGACACGGGAAAAGTGCTTTACAACAAAAATAGTAATGAAAGACTGGCGCCTGCAAGCATGACGAAAATTATGACGATGCTTTTAATTATGAAAGCTTTAGATGAAGGCAAGATCAAAATGAGTGATAAGGTCCGTGCAAGCGAACACGCGGCTTCAATGGGCGGCTCACAGATTTTTCTGGAACCTGGTGAAGAAATGACTGTCAAAGAAATGCTGAAAGGCATCGCAATCGCATCAGGAAATGATGCTTCCGTAGCGATGGCTGAATTCATTTCCGGCTCTGAAGAAGAATTTGTGAAGAAAATGAACGAAACAGCAAAAGAGCTGGGCTTGAAAAACACATCCTTCAAAAACCCGACCGGGCTGACCGAAAAAGGACATTACAGCTCTGCTTACGACATGGCCATCATGGCTAAGGAATTATTGAAATACGAATCCATCACGAAGTTTACCGGCACGTATGAAGATTATTTGCGCGAACATACAGATAAAAAGTTTTGGCTTGTGAATACGAATCGACTGATCAAATTTTATCCTGGCGTAGACGGCGTTAAGACAGGCTATACAGGAGAGGCCAAATATTGTCTGACAGCTTCAGCGAAAAAAGGAAACATGCGGGCGATCGCGGTTGTCTTCGGGGCGAGCACCCCTAAAGAAAGAAACGCGCAAGTGACAAAGATGCTCGATTACGCATTTAACCAGTATGAAACGCATCCTTTATATAAACGAAATGAAACAGTAGCAAAAATAAAGGTCAAAAAAGGAAAACAAAAATTTCTCGAACTTACGACATCTGAGCCGATTTCAATCCTGACGAAAAAAGGCGCGGATATGAAAAATGTAAAAAAAGAAATCAAAATGAATGACAATGTAAGCGCTCCAATTCACAAAGGGCAAGAGCTTGGCACACTCATATTGAAAAAGGATGGAGACGTGCTCGCTGAAAGTCCTGTTGCTGCTAAAGAGGATATGAAGAAAGCCGGTTTCTTAACATTCTTGAAACGGACGATGGCAGACTGGACAAAATTTAAGTAATTATGCCGAATGATCACTAGTTTTGTCATGGTGAAGGAATTCATTCCTTCGAAATCGAAACACTCATTATCCGATCATATCAAGGAGGAATGAGCATGAGCCTTGGAATTGACATGTATGTCAAAGAATCTGTGCTTTGTATTCGATTAACAGGTGAACTCGATCACCATACAGCTGAAACCTTAAAGCAAAAAGTGACTCAATCATTGGAAAAGGATGATATTCGCCATATTGTGCTGAACCTGGAAGAACTTTCCTTTATGGACAGCTCAGGGCTTGGCGTTATTTTAGGAAGATACAAGCAAATTAAGCAAATTGGCGGGGAAATGGTCGTTTGCGCTATCTCGCCTGCAGTAAAACGGCTGTTTGATATGTCGGGTCTGTTTAAAATTATTCGTTTTGAACAATCCGAGCAGCAAGCGCTGCTGACGCTGGGGGTGGCCTCATGAAAAATGAAATGCATCTTGAATTTTCTGCTCTCAGCCAGAATGAATCGTTCGCCCGCGTGACAGTTGCTTCGTTTATTGCCCAGCTTGACCCGACAATGGACGAGCTAACCGAAATCAAAACAGTCGTGTCAGAGGCTGTGACAAACGCCATTATCCATGGATATGAAGAGAATTGTGACGGAAAAGTTTACATTTCAGTGACGCTGGAAGATCATATCGTATACATGACTATTCGTGATGAAGGCAGAGGGATTACAGATCTTGAAGAAGCCCGCCAGCCTTTATTTACGACAAAGCCTGAGCTCGAACGGTCTGGAATGGGCTTTACCATTATGGAAAATTTCATGGATGATGTCAGCATCGATTCTTCGCCTGAGATGGGCACAACGATTCGCTTAACAAAGCACTTATCAAAAAGCAAAGCGCTTTGTAATTAAGGAGATTTGTTATGGATGTGGAGGTTAAGAAAAACAGCAAAAACGCTCAGCTGAAGGATCATGAAGTAAAGGAATTAATCAAACAAAGCCAAAATGGCGACCAGCAGGCAAGAGACCTCCTCATAGAAAAAAACATGCGTCTTGTTTGGTCTGTCGTACAGCGGTTTTTAAACAGAGGCTACGAGCCTGATGATCTTTTCCAGATCGGCTGCATTGGGCTGTTAAAATCTGTAGACAAATTTGATTTAACCTATGATGTGCGTTTTTCAACATATGCAGTGCCGATGATTATCGGTGAAATCCAGCGTTTTATCCGTGATGATGGAACCGTAAAGGTGTCCAGGTCATTAAAAGAGCTCGGCAACAAAATCCGGCGTGCGAAGGATGAGCTTTCCAAAACACTATGTCGAGTGCCGACGGTGCAGGAGATTGCCGACTACTTAGATATAGAAGCAGAAGATGTCATACTCGCCCAAGAGGCGGTAAGGGCTCCGTCTTCGATTCACGAAACCGTTTATGAAAACGACGGAGATCCGATTACTTTGCTTGATCAAATTGCTGACAACTCAGAAGAAAAATGGTTTGACAAGATTGCGCTGAAAGAAGCAATCAGCGATTTGGAGGAAAGGGAAAAACTAATTGTTTATCTCAGATATTATAAAGACAAAACGCAGTCCGAGGTGGCTGAGCGGCTTGGGATCTCTCAAGTTCAGGTATCCAGACTCGAAAAGAAAATATTAAAACAGATCAAGGTTCAAATGGATCATACGGATAGCTAGTCTGCCATGCAGACTAGCTTTTTTGTGCGTGAAAGCGTGGTAATTTATGGTCTTTTCAAGCGGATGAATGAGAACAAAATCGAACCACATACTACATATATAACCACCGAAAGATGGTGATCAAAGATGGAACGACGTATATTTATCCGACTTCGTCACAGAGTGCTGGCCCGCCCGGGAGATATCATCACGGTGGGAGATGCCGCGCAAATTGAAGGACAGCTTCAGCTGAAAAAGAAACTATCGGCTATGCCGCTTTACCAGGTGAGCGAAAAAGATAAAAATATCGTAATTCTGGATATCATACAAGTTCTCAAAGCCATCCATTTACAAGATCCGGCTCTTGATGTTCAAACGGTAGGCGGGGCAGAAGCCATTGTTGAAGTTCAGTATCGAAAACGGCAATTATCAACAGTTCTGTTTATCGGTGTCTGGCTGCTTCTGTTTATCGGATCGTGTCTTGCCATTATGAACTTTCATGAGGATGTCAGCATGAGGGATGTCCATATCGCACTATATGAAATCATAACCGGAGAGAGAAATGACTATCCATATTTGCTTCAAATCCCATACAGCATCGGTTTGGGACTTGGGATGATTGTGTTTTTTAACCACATATTTAAAAAGCGCCTAAATGAAGAGCCTAGCCCGCTGGAGGTTGAGATGTTTAACTACCAGCTTGATCTCGACCAATATGTAGCCATGCATGAGAATCAAGAAACAATAAAGGACCTGCATGATCGTTAGTGTCTTGTTCATTATTTTTGTCGGGCTCGGCGGGGGTATCACAGTGGGGGCGGGTTTCGTTGCCTTTTTAACCGTAATGGGAATCATTCCGCGGCTGATGCAGCTCACCAAAACAATGAGATTTGTCCAAGCTTATGAAGCGGCTGTTATTTTTGGCGCTGTTTGCGGCGGATGGGAGACGCTTCATATGAACCATCTTTTTTTAACAAAATGGATTGCCGTTCCGGTCGGACTGCTGGCAGGGGTGTTTGTCGGAATGCTTGCGGCTGCCCTCACAGAGGTTTTAAATGTCCTGCCGATTTTGGCAAAACGAATCGGGCTCAGAAGTAAGATCATTATTCTGTTAATGGCCATCGTGTTTGGAAAAATTGCCGGCTCTCTATTTCTCTGGCTGTATTTTGTTGATCATTCATAAGGAGGTTTCAAGATGACAAACATAAAAGAAAACTACAAATCAAAAGTAAAAACCTATCAGCCTAAGCCGCCGTACATCTGGAACTGTGTAAAAGCCTTTCTGGTAGGCGGTCTGATCTGCGCCATCGGGCAAGGTCTGCAAAATTTTTATATTCATTTTTTTAATTTTAATGAAAAAACAGCAGGAAACCCAACGGCGGCCACACTAATATTAATTTCTGCACTGCTTACAGGGTTCGGCATCTATGACAGAATCGGACAGTTTGCAGGCGCTGGTTCAGCCGTGCCGGTCACAGGTTTTGCTAACAGTATGGCAAGTGCGGCTCTTGAATATAAAAGCGAAGGGTTAGTGCTCGGAGTAGCGACAAACATGTTTAAACTAGCGGGAAATGTTATTGTTTTCGGAGTTGTGGCTGCTTACATCGTCGGAATGATCCGGTTTGCTTTTGAGAAACTGATGTCATAGGAGGAGAAGAAAATGAAATTAACTGGAAAGCAAACCTGGGTATATGAACATCCCTTATTTGTCAACTCAGCGGGAACAGCAGTCGGACCAAAGGAAAAAGACGGACCGCTGGGCTCTTTATATGATAAAACCTATGACGAGATGCACTGCAATCAAAAAAATTGGGAAATGGCTGAACGCCAGCTGATGGAAGATGCGATTACATCAGCGCTTCAAAAAAATAATCTGACAAAAGATGATATTGATCTCTTACTGGCAGGCGACCTGCTGAATCAAAATGTGACAGCCAACTATGTGGCAAGACAATTAAAAATTCCGTTTCTTTGTATGTTTGGCGCCTGTTCAACATCAATGGAAACAGTGGCTGTCGCATCAGCCTTAGTAGACGGCGGTTTTGCCAAAAGGGCGCTCGCAGCTACCAGCAGCCATAATGCAACGGCGGAAAGACAGTTTCGCTATCCAACGGAATACGGAGGCCAAAAACCGGATACTGCCACTTCTACTGTAACCGGAAGCGGAGCGGTTGTCATCAGTCAGACACCGGGTGACATCCAAATCACAAGCGCGACTGTCGGCAAGGTTGCTGACTTAGGAATTACTGATCCGTTTGATATGGGATCAGCCATGGCCCCCGCTGCAGCTGATACGATTAAGCAGCATTTTAAAGATCTCAACCGGACAGCGGATGACTATGATCTTATCCTGACAGGTGACCTGTCAGGCGTCGGATCTCCCATCGTAAAAGACATCTTAAAGGAAGATGGCTATCCGGTCGGCACAAAGCATGATGATTGCGGGCTTCTGATTTACACTCCGGATCAGCAGGTCTTTGCCGGAGGAAGCGGCTGCGCTTGTTCGGCGGTTGTCACCTACTCTCACATTTTTAAGCAGCTGAGAGAAGGAAAATTAAACCGTGTATTTGTCGTGGCGACCGGGGCGCTGTTAAGCCCGACGATGATCCAGCAAAAAGAAACCATTCCAACCATCGCCCATGGGGTAGTATTTGAGCGTGCAGGAGGTGCATCTTAACATGGACTACTTTTTGGCTTTTGTATGCGGCGGGGCCATTTGTATTGTCGGCCAGCTGCTCTTGGATATTTTTAAATTGACGCCAGCTCATGTCATGACATCATTTGTTGTAATCGGTGCAATATTAGATGGTTTCGGCATTTACGATAAATTTATTGAATTTGCCGGAGGAGGCGCCACTGTCCCGATCGTCAGCTTCGGCCATAGTCTTCTTCACGGTGCCATGCATCAGGCGCATATACACGGATTTATCGGAATCGGCATGGGGATTTTTGAGCTGACCTCTGCGGGTATTTCCGCAGCCATTCTCTTCGCCTTTATCGTAGCAGTTATTTTCAAACCGAAAGGATAATGCCGATATGACGACAAAACGAAAGGTCATACTGGTAACAGATGGGGATGTGTACGCCGCTAAAACAATTGAATACGCCGCAAACAAAGTGGGAGGGCGCTGTATTTCCCAATCAAAAGGAAATCCTACCATCCGCAGCGGCGCAGAGCTGGTCAAGCTGATCACCTCAGCACCATATGATCCTGTATTTGTCATGTTTGATGACTCTGGACTTCAAGGAGAGGGCCCGGGAGAAACCGCTTTGACCTATGTCGCCAGCCATCCATCAATAGAAGTGCTCGGAGTGATTGCGGTTGCGTCAAAAACCCATCAGGCTGAATGGACCAGAGTTGACGTAAGTATTGACCGAAATGGAGAAGTAACAGAATATGGCGTCGATAAAGTCGGAGAACGAGAATATGATGCGCACAGAATGAGCGGAGATACAGTCTATTGCCTTGATAAACTTGATCTCCCGCTGATTGTCGGTATTGGGGATATCGGCAAAATGGGCAGAAAAGACGATATCTCAAAAGGGTCGCCAATCACCATGAAAGCGGTCGAGTTTATTTTAGAAAGGAGCAGGTATCATGCCGGACCACAAGGAAGAGAAAATTCGGGTTTATCGGAATCCAGATAAAAATGAAGCATACTTCAAAAACCGTGTGGGGATGGGGACAAGCTATGATGTAGGTGTTCGCAAGCTCACCATTTTAGATCAAGAAATACATCTTTACTATCTGAATGGATTGTGTGATACGGCCTATATCATTCATTTAATGAGAGAACTCGTTGCCATTAACAATCGGAAAGAAGATCCTGATGAGCTGGTCGATATCGTCGAAAACAGATTGCTTAACGCCCAGGTCGAAAAAGTAAAAACCTTGGATGAAACCACCGACCAAGTCCTATCAGGCCTAATCGCGGTTATTGTAGAAGACGCAGGGTTTGCATTTATAATTGATGTCAGAAGCTATCCGGGCAGAAATCCAGAAGAACCTGATACGGAAAAGGTGGTCAGGGGAGCCAGAGACGGGTTTGTTGAAAATATTGTCGTCAATACGGCTCTTCTCAGACGGCGGGTCAGAGACGAACGTCTTCGCATTAAGATGACAAAGGTCGGCGAGCGATCAAAGACGGATTTAAGCATTTGTTATATAGAAGATATTGCAGATCCGGATCTCGTTGACATCGTGGAAAAAGAAATTGCTGCTATTGATGTCGACGGGTTAACGATGGCAGATAAAACTGTTGAGGAGTTCATTGTTCATCAAAACTATAACCCTTTTCCGCTCGTGCGCTATACAGAAAGACCGGATGTGGCAGCAAATCATGTACTTGAAGGCCATGTCATTATTATGGTTGATACATCGCCGAGTGTGATCATTACTCCGACGACTTTGTTTCACCATGTCCAGCATGCTGAAGAATACAGGCAGGCGCCTTCAGTCGGCACCTTTTTAAGATGGGTAAGATTTTTCGGTATTCTTGCTTCAACTTTATTTCTCCCGATTTGGTTTCTCTTTGTTCTTCAACCTGATCTGCTTCCGGACAACATGAGATTTATCGGTTTAAATAAAGATACGCATATCCCCGTTATTCTGCAAATTTTCTTAGCTGACTTAGGGATTGAGTTTCTCAGAATGGCTGCCATTCATACACCGACCGCTTTATCGACAGCGATGGGATTAATAGCCGCTGTGCTGATCGGACAAATTGCGATTGAAGTCGGTCTGTTTTCGCCTGAAGTGATTCTGTACGTCTCACTTGCAGCGATTGGAACCTTTACGACGCCTAGTTATGAATTAAGCTTGGCAAACAAAATGAGCCGCCTTATCCTCATGATACTCGTTGCTTTATTTCATATAAAAGGGCTCGTCATCGGATTTACAGTGCTGATTATTGCCATGGCAAGCATTAAATCCCTCCAAACGCCGTACTTATGGCCGCTGATTCCATTTAACGGCAAGGCGCTGTGGCAGGTGCTGATCCGCACAGCGAAACCTGGCGCAAAAGTAAGACCCAGTATCGTTCACCCCAAAAATCGCTTAAGACAGCCTACCAATTCATAATCGCATTGAAACTGACTGAAGAGTATGATAATGTATGTCTTAATTGTGAAGGGACAGTCGATAAAACTGTCCTTTTCACCCATAAGCGGAGAAAGAGGGAATGACATTGTTCTTACATGGCACAAGCAGACAAAATCAACAAGGGCATTTAGAAATTGGAGGAGTGGACGCTCTCTATTTGGCGGAGAAGTATGGGACTCCTCTTTACGTATATGATGTGGCTTTAATACGTGAGCGTGCTAAAAGTTTTAAGAAGGCATTTATTACTGCGGGACTGAAAGCACAGGTGGCATATGCGAGCAAAGCGTTTTCCTCAGTTGCAATAATTCAGCTTGCTGAGGAAGAGGGACTATCCTTGGATGTAGTGTCAGGAGGAGAGCTTTATACAGCTGTAGCGGCAGGTTTCCCGGCAGAACGCATTCACTTTCATGGAAATAATAAGAGCAGGGAAGAATTGCGGATGGCGCTTGAACATCACATCGGCTGCATCGTGGTGGATAATTTCTGTGAAATTGCCCTTCTTGAAGACTTATGTAAAGAAACAGACTGCTCTATCAATGTTCTTCTGCGGATCACACCTGGGGTAGAAGCACATACGCATGACTATATTACAACAGGTCAAGAAGATTCAAAGTTTGGTTTCGACCTTCATAACGGACAAACTGAGCGGGCGATCGAGCAAGTATTACAATCAAAACACATTCAGCTTCTGGGTGTCCATTGCCATATTGGCTCGCAAATTTTTGATACGGCGGGTTTTGTGTTAGCGGCAGAAAAAATCTTCAAAAAACTGGATGAGTGGAGACAGTCATATTCGTTTGTATCCAAGGTGCTGAATCTTGGAGGAGGCTTCGGCATCCGCTATACGGAAGACGATGAGCCGCTTCACGCTACTGAATACGTTGAAAAAATTATCGAGGCTGTGAAAGAAAATGCCGTTCGTTACGGTTTTGACATTCCGGAAATTTGGATTGAACCGGGCCGCTCTCTCGTTGGAGACGCGGGCACAACCCTTTATACGGTTGGCTCACAAAAAGAAGTGCCGAATGTCCGTCAGTATGTGGCTGTAGACGGAGGCATGAATGATAATATTCGGCCTGCGCTTTATCAAGCGAAGTATGAAGCTGCGACCGCCAACCGTATCGGAGAAGCGCATGACAAGACGGTGTCGATTGCCGGAAAGTGCTGTGAAAGCGGCGATATGCTCATTTGGGATATTAATCTGCCGGAAGTAAAAGAAGGCGATCTTCTTGCTGTTTTTTGTACAGGCGCATACGGATACAGCATGGCCAATAATTACAACCGCATTCCAAGACCTGCCGTTGTATTTGTGGAAAACGGCGAGGATCACTTAGTTGTGAAACGAGAAACATACGAGGACATTGTGAAACTTGATCTGCCTTATAAAACGGGTGTAAAGCAATAAAGAAAGCGCCGATTTCTCGGCGCTTTTTCTTATTTGAATATAGAAACAATAGCATTCCAGATAGATACGAAGAAATCAATGACTTTCTGGATGAAGTTTTTGCCTTCATCTGATTTTATGAATTTCGTAATCTTGTCTTTCGCTTTATCAAGCTGATCACCGACCTGTCCCCAGTCGATGTTAGCGTTTTTCATCTTATTGAATAGGGAGACAAGCTGATCCTTTTGACTGTCTGTAAGTGTGACATTCAGATCAGAAGCCGCATCGTCTACTTGTTTTTCAATGTCAGCTTTATTGTCAGGCACACCGTTTTTCGCAAACTCTTCTTTGATTTTTGCAATCAGCGCAGCTGCATTTTCGTTACCGATTTTGTCTCCAAGCTCTGATGTTGTAACAAGCTCTTGGTTGGCTACTTGCTTAACATCCTCTGAGATTGCTTCATCAGAAGAAACTTCATACGCCTTAATCAATCCAGTTAAAGCGGCAGTCCCGGATACCTCAAACGGTGCAGTCACATAAACCTTCGCATCTTTTACACCTGCTGTCATCAGGGCATTTAGGTACATTTCGTCTGTAATGCCGCTGATATGATGTGTCTCAACATTCAGTCCAGAGCCCTTTTTGGCAATGGTTATTGATGAGGAAGAAATCGCTCTTGATCCGATTTGCGCGTTTGATATATATTTTCCTAAATATTCATGCTCTTCCTTATTGGTCACGGTTACCGTTGTGGCATTATCAGGGACGTTCATTTCAGCAAGCACTTTTTGTTTATCAGATGCTGACAAATCAGCGCCCAGTGTTACAATAACATCTCCAACCGCGGCATCCGCAAGGCTGACTTTCGGAACAGCCAGCAGCAAAACGGCCGCTGCTGCCATCCCAATCCATATTTTTTTCAAAGCAGTTTGACCTCCTTCAATTTCACAAGCAGCTGGATAGAGCTGCTCTGCGAGGACCTGAATCATGATAAAATTACAGTTCCGTTAGGTTAGACGGAGAGAAAGAGATTCAGGTTTCATTTTATTTTTTAGTAAAGCCGAGAGATTCGTTTTCCCCCGAAAGGTGTGGTATAATAGCCGCGACAAGGAGAGACAGGATATCATTTATCATACATAATCTCCTTTGAAAATTAAAATAAAGAAAGTAGGCATACAATTGAAAACAGGTTACTTTTTATTAGAAGACGGTAACAAAATTGAATTTGAACTTTACCCTGAAGCTGCTCCGGGCACTGTCGCAAACTTTGAAAAGCTTGCGAACGAAGGCTTTTACAACGGGCTTACATTCCACCGAGTTATTCCAGGCTTCGTCAGCCAAGGCGGCTGCCCAAACGGAACCGGCACAGGCGGTCCTGGATACACAATCAAATGTGAAACAGAAGGAAACCCACATACACATGAAGCGGGATCTCTTTCTATGGCACATGCCGGAAAAGACACAGGCGGCAGCCAATTTTTCATCGTACATGAGCCGCAGCCGCATTTGAACGGTGTTCACACTGTGTTCGGCAAAGTAACAAGCGGATTAGAATTCGCGAAAAACATGTCTAACGGCGACGTTATGAAAGAAGTTCGCGTAGAAGGCTAATCGGCAGACAGAAGGCTTCCTCATATCGGGGGAGTCTTTTTTATTGGGCAAACATATGTAATAAAAAAACCGCCTGGGTACTGATGGCGGTTGACAAACCGGACGTGTAGTTAGTGATACATCTGAAATGGTCCCGTCTGTAATGAATAGGCTAAAATGTTTTGGTCACATTCTGATCAGTAAATTGATGGTTAATCATTTTCGCCTTGCTTACAAAGTTATTTTCAAAGACAATTCCTGTGTTTAAACCTCCGGAACCAAACACTGATTTGGACAAAGTTAATGGCCTGATCATAAAAGCGCCGCCCACGTTTACTACGCCGTTCCCGGAAACGTTGTTTATATTAATAGGATAATCAATCATACTATCAAGTCTCCTTTCATAGTATTCTCCTTTTTATATGTATTAATGCTAGAGTCAATCAGCATAAACTTATTGGTAAAAACATTTATTTTTCATTTGATAGAGCGGAAAAAAGATAGTTGTAATGTGAATAGAAGAGGAAGATGAACAGATTGCAAAAATCACTTCAATGGTCCTGATGGGATTTCTTTTCGATTCGTGATAACATAAATTGAAGATCGTTGTTTATTGGAGGAAATCAGTTGAAAGCAGAAAATAATTCAAAGAAAAAAACAATAGTAGAATGGACAAAAGCAATTGTGATTGCTGGTGTTCTCGTTTTGCTCATCCGCAATTTTGTTTTTTCGCCGTATATCGTTGATGGGGAGTCCATGGAGCCTACTTTACATGACCGTGAAAGGGTCTTTGTCAATATGACTGTCAAATACATCGGCGAGTTTGATAGAGGAGACATCATCGTATTAAACGGAGATGATGTTCACTATGTCAAGCGTATTATCGGCCTGCCAGGAGATACAGTCGAGATGAAAAGCGACCAGCTTTATATCAACGGGAAAAAGGTAGCTGAGCCTTATTTGGCTGCTTACAAAAAGATAGCGAATCAGAATGGTGAACATTTGACCAATGATTTCGGCCCGGTGAAAGTGCCTGATGACAAGTATTTTGTGATGGGAGATAACCGGCAGAAATCAATGGACAGCCGAAACGGGCTTGGCCTCTTCACGAAAAAACAAATTGCGGGTACGGCAAAGTTTGTTTTCTTCCCGTTTAACGAAATGCGAAAAACAAATTAGGATTAAGCAGCTTCCTGAACAGGAGGCTGTTTTTTTATTTGTTTTTCTCGTCCATCCCCCAAAACCAGAACATAAATTCGTATTACTATAAAAAAGAAAGTTTTTCAGAATGTGAAACATATTCTCTTTTTGCATCGTTATATTAATAATTTACAAGAATTTACGGTTTTTTATTCATGAAAAAAAGGAATAACTCATATGAATGATTATATTCATATTGGCTGGAGGTTTAAAGATGAGAAGAATAAAAACCAAAATTACCATTCTGTTAGTGCTTTTGTTTTTATTAGCAGGCGGTTATATGTACATAAATGGCGTTGAACTGAAAGACGTTCCAACAGCAATTGGACAAACCTTGTCCTCAGAAGAAGAGGAATACACCATCCAAGAATATAAAGTGACGGAAATTAGCGGTTCAGAGTATCATGGAGAAGCTGAAAACGGCACGAAAATCATTTTCAACGGAAAAAAATTAAATCAGGATTTATCTGATATAAAAGAAGGCGACAAGATTAAGGCATACTTCAGCAAAGCAAAGCGGATTGATGGATTAATCAAGGTTGCCAAAGTGAATGATTAACAAAACACCGCCTTTCGGATCGAAGGGTGGTATTTTGTTTTTCTCAAATTGTAAGTTTATTTCATTGCGTACGATAAAAAGGATCGCTATAATAGCCAATAAGGACAAATGAATAAAGATTGTATCCTTCGGGGCAGGGTGGAAATCCCGACCGGCGGTAGTAAAGCGAATGTGCTTTAGAGCCCGTGACCCGTGTGCATAAGCGTGCGGTGGATTCAGTTTAAGCTGAAGCCGACAGTGAAAGTCTGGATGGGAGAAGGATGGTGATACGCTATGCAATTATGTCAAAATGCATAGTGTTATTTCCTATTGAGTAAAATACGTAAAGCCCCGGATTTTTCATATATTCGGGGCTTTTTTGACGGTAAATAAAAAGAGAGGAGGGAAACAAATGGAAGTGTATTATATGAAGCTGGCATTAGATCTTGCGAAGCGGGGCGAAGGACAGACCGAATCCAATCCGCTCGTCGGCGCTGTTGTCGTAAAGGACGGACAAATTGTCGGAATGGGCGCCCATTTAAAATATGGCGAAGCCCATGCGGAAGTTCATGCCATCCATATGGCCGGATCACATGTAAAGGGCGCGGATATATACGTTACACTCGAACCGTGCAGTCATTACGGACAAACACCGCCATGTGCAGAACTCATTATCAACTCTGGCATTAAAAGAGTATTCGTGGCGATGAGAGACCCTAACCCGCTTGTGGCTGGAAGAGGGATCAGTATGATTGAAAAAGCCGGTATCGAAGTAAAAGAAGGCATCCTGGCAGAACAGGCGGAGAAGCTGAACAAACAATTTCTGCACTTCATGAGGACAGGCCTCCCTTATGTCACACTAAAAGCTGCTGCAAGCCTTGATGGGAAAACAGCTACCAGCACGGGCGACAGCAAATGGATCACGTCAGAAACCGCCAGACAAGATGCTCAGAAATACAGGAAAAATCAC
Organism: Bacillus sp. SKDU12; assembly: GCF_010093085.1. Classification (GTDB taxonomy): domain Bacteria; phylum Bacillota; class Bacilli; order Bacillales; family Bacillaceae; genus Bacillus; species Bacillus mexicanus. The sequence continues at coordinate 376,157 of NZ_MSRC01000007.1, forward strand.
CAAAGCATTTTAGTCGGAGTTGGCACGGTGAAAGCCGACGATCCAAGCTTAACCTGCAGGCTGCCGAATGTGGCAAAACAGCCGGTTCGGGTAATACTTGATACCGAACTTTCGATTCCTGAGGATGCCAAAGTGATTTGCGATCAGGCAGCGCCGACGTGGATTTTTACAACGGCACGTGCAGGAGAGGAAAAGAAAAAACGGCTTTCAGCTTTCGGAGTGAACATATTCACGCTTGAAACGGAGCGTGTCCACGTCCCCGATGTTTTGAAAATCCTTGCGGAAAAAGGCATCATGTCTGTGTATGTGGAAGGCGGATCAGCAGTTCACGGAAGCTTTATCAAAGCAGGCTGTTTTCAAGAATTGATCTTCTATTTTGCCCCTAAACTAATCGGAGGAACGCATGCTCCCAGCTTAATCTCCGGTGAAGGTATTCAATCATTAAAAGATGTCCCCTTATTGCAATTCACTGATATAACCCAAGTCGGCCGTGATCTCAAAGTGACGGCAATACCGATAAACGAATAGGATGGTGACCATGTTTACAGGAATTATAGAAGAAACAGGCACGATCGAATCCATGAAAAAAGCAGGGCAGTCAATGGCCTTAACGATTACATGCTCAAAAATTCTAGAGGATGTTCATTTGGGCGACAGCATTGCAGTGAACGGCGTTTGCTTAACTGTGACTGATTTTACAAAAAATCAATTCACAGTGGATGTGATGCCTGAAACAGTCAAAGCAACGTCCCTGAATGGTCTATCAAAAGGAAGTAAAGTAAATCTGGAAAGAGCGATGGCAGCCAACGGCCGTTTCGGAGGCCATTTCGTCTCAGGACATGTCGACGGAACTGCGGAAATTACACGAATTGAAGAGAAAAGCAATGCTGTTTACTATGATTTGAAAATGAATCCGTCTTTAACAGAAACATTGGTTTTAAAAGGATCGGTGACTGTGGACGGCGTGAGCTTAACCATTTTCGGCCTGACAGAGGATACAGTGACAATTTCTTTAATACCTCACACAATCAGCGAAACGATTTTCTCAGAAAAAACGATTGGTTCTAAAGTGAATATCGAATGCGATATGATCGGAAAATACATGTATCGATTTTTGCATAAAGCCAATGAAAATAAGAACCAACAAACCATAACAAAAGCCTTCTTAAACGAAAACGGCTTTTAGAGAGGAAGATTTGTATGTTTCATCCGATAGAAGAAGCACTAGGCGCTCTAAAAAAAGGCGAAGTCATCATCGTTGTAGATGACGAAGACAGAGAAAATGAAGGAGACTTCGTAGCTCTTGCTGAGCATTCAACACCAGAAGTCATTAATTTTATGGCGACACACGGGAGAGGGCTGATTTGCACGCCGCTCAGTGAAGAAATCGCAAACAAGCTTGATCTTCACCATATGGTTGAACATAATACAGATTCTCACCATACTGCCTTTACGGTAAGCATTGACCATCGCAAAACGAAGACGGGCATCAGTGCTCAAGAAAGATCCTTTACCGTTCAAGCATTGCTTGACAGCAAATCTGTTCCGTCTGATTTTCAGCGTCCCGGTCACATATTTCCGCTCATTGCGAAAAAAGGGGGCGTCCTAAAAAGAGCGGGTCATACAGAAGCTGCTGTTGATCTTGCTGAAGCCTGCGGATCTCAAGGAGCGGGTGTGATTTGTGAAATTATGAATGAAGACGGAACAATGGCGAGAGTGCCTGAACTCATTGAAATTGCGAAAAAACATCAATTAAAGATGATCACGATTAAAGATTTGATTCAATACCGTTACAACTTAACCTCGCTTGTCGAGCGTGAGGTTGATATTACGCTCCCCACTGATTTTGGCACATTTCAGGTTTACGGATATACAAATGAGGTTGACGGAAAAGAGCATGTCGCATTTGTGATGGGAGATGTACCGTTCGGTGAAGAGCCTGTACTGGTCCGGGTGCATTCAGAATGTCTCACAGGTGACGTGTTTGGATCTCATCGCTGTGACTGCGGCCCGCAGCTCCATGCCGCGCTGACACAAATTGCTGCAGAAGGCCGGGGAGTGCTCTTGTACTTGCGCCAAGAAGGCCGCGGCATCGGTTTAATCAATAAATTAAAAGCTTATAAGCTTCAGGAGCAAGGCTATGACACTGTAGAAGCCAACGAGGCGCTTGGGTTCTTGCCCGACCTTCGCAACTATGGAATCGGAGCGCAAATATTGCGCGATCTCGGTGTGCGGAATATGAAGCTTTTGACGAATAATCCGCGAAAAATCGCCGGGCTTGAAGGCTATGGACTCAGCATCTCAGAAAGAGTGCCGCTTCAAATGGCAGCAAAAGAGCACAACAAAAAATATTTACAAACCAAGATGAACAAGTTAGGGCATTTACTTCATTTCTAAAAAAACTAATATCACAAAAAGGATGGGAATCATATGAATATCATACAAGGAAATTTAGTCGGTACAGGTCTTAAAATCGGAATCGTCGTAGGAAGATTTAACGATTTTATTACGAGTAAGCTGCTGAGCGGTGCAGAAGATGCGCTTCTCCGACACGGCGTGGATACAAATGATATCGATGTAGCTTGGGTGCCGGGTGCATTTGAAATTCCGTTTGCTGCGAAAAAAATGGCGGAAACAAAAAAATATGACGCCGTTATCACATTAGGCACTGTTATCAGAGGTGCAACAACACACTATGATTATGTCTGCAACGAAGCTGCAAAAGGTATCGCGCAAGCGGCAAACACTACAGGCGTGCCGGTCATTTTTGGAATCGTCACAACTGAAAACATCGAACAGGCAATTGAACGAGCCGGTACAAAAGCGGGCAATAAAGGTGTAGATTGTGCTGTTTCTGCCATTGAAATGGCAAATTTAAACCGTTCATTTGAATAATTTGCTGAAAAGAGTTTAAAAATATGGCGATAATGATATAATGTGAGAATACGGATCACCTATTCGTATCCGTTAATAGCATATTGGACATTTTGATATAGAGGGGTTTTTATGTTAATTCGTTATAAAAAATCGTTTGAAAAGATTGCGATGGGGCTTCTTTCGTTCATGCCGAGTGAAAAAGACCTGAAGCAGCTTCAGCAGACAATTAAGGACTACGAAACGGATACAGACCGCCAGCTCTTTCTTTGGAAAGAGGACGAGGATATCGTCGGAGCAATCGGAGTCGAAAAAAAGGATTCTGAGGTTGAAATCCGGCATATCAGTGTGAATCCTTCTCATCGCCATCAAGGAATCGGAAAACAGATGATGGATGCTTTAAAGCATTTATTCAAAACACAGGTACTGGTTCCGAATGAATTAACGCAGAGCTTTTTCGAACGTTGTCAAGGTCAGCAGGATCAAGACATTTCATACAATAATTAAAAGCAGAGGCTGTTACCAGCCTCTGCTTTTTTTTCTACGCTCTATTTCTTTTTCACGTTCAAGGAGGACATCAGTCCGATCCCGCAAACGGTGCTTGTCGATAAGAAATGCATCGGTGAGTGTGCTGGGCTGCCCCCATGTATACTCTTTTTTCTTGCATTCGATGCGGCACGCTTCCTCCAGCTTCGCATCTTTGATCGGCAGCATAATGCTTTGATAAAAAGATCCGGCTTCGATTTGTTCGTATACCAACCGCATAAGCTCAAGCAAACGGCTATGATCAAGACCCAGGCTTTCGACCGCTTGTTTTTCAGCATGAAGAATTCGAATGCTGTTCGCCATCAGTTTTTTTGCGCCGGCTGTATTCTTCCTTCTGTGATGATACAAAGCAACCGCAAGCTGAATAAAGCCGACCCAGTATATTTTTCGTTTATCTGGCGGGTCTTCCTTCCAATATTCTTCTAGTATTTCATGGCATTCAAAATAATCCCGTGTCGCGTGAAATTCAACGAGATAATTGATATAAGCGTTCGGATACAAGGTACTTCCTCCTTTAATCTGCCCTTAGTGTAACACAGGAAGGATAAAAGGAAAAAAGAACGCTAAGCTCTGATTGCGTCATTGTTTTAGCATGGTAATGAAAGAGAAACTGCCGCTAAGACTCTCTTCTCCCATCTCCTTTGTAATCATCTGAGCGACGCCTTTTCCGTTCTGAATATTCTGCACAAATTCTTCAAAACAGGAAATGAAATAGTATTGGACGAGAGCTTTTTGGTGGCTTATACTAAAGGGTAGCCAGTTTATCCGGCAATGAGAGCGATACTTGAAAATGGTGAGATGATGGAAGAATATCAAGTGAAAATTGATACGTTTGAGGGCCCGTTGGACCTGCTGCTTCATTTAATCAATCGTCTTGAAATTGACATATATGATATACCTGTGGCGAAGATCACTGAACAATATTTATTATATGTACATACGATGCGTGTGCTTGAGCTTGATATTGCCAGCGAGTATTTAGTCATGGCTGCCACGCTGCTCAGCATTAAAAGCAAAATGCTGCTCCCGAAGCAAGAGGAGGAGCTTTTTGAAGATGAATTACTTGAAGAAGAAGATCCGCGGGAAGAACTGATTGAAAAGCTGATTGAGTATAGAAAATATAAAGATGCGGCGAAGGATTTAAAAGAACGGGAAGAAGAAAGACAAAAATCGTTCACGAAACCGCCGAGTGATTTGAGCGAATTTGCAAAAGAAGTAAAACAGTCTGAGCAAAGGCTCTCTGTCACGGTTTATGATATGATCGGGGCTTTTCAAAAAGTGTTGAAACGAAAAAAAATAACCAGACCGATGGAAACAACAATTACCAGACAGGAAATACCAATCGAAGACAGAATGAAAGAAATCGTGCACAGCCTGAAATCAAGAGGAACAAAAATCAACTTTATGGACCTGTTTCCATATGAACAAAAAGACCATTTGGTTGTGACGTTTCTTGCTGTTCTTGAGCTGATGAAAAATCAGCTGATATTCATTGAACAGGAGCACAATTTTTCAGATATTTACATTGCGGGGAGTGAATCCATTCATGGGGCTTGATATCGTGAATTGGAAAGCTATAGTGGAAGCCCTTCTTTATGCGGCAGGAGATGAAGGGCTGACAAAAAAGCAGCTGTTAACGGTGCTTGAAATCGAAGAGCCTGAACTGAATACCATCATGGCGGAAGTGGCGGACGAATACCGCGGGGAGACAAGAGGCATTGAGCTTATTGAATATGCAGATACGTACATGCTTTCCACCAAAAAAAACTTTGCGCCATACTTGAAAAAATTGATTGAAGTGCCGTCAAAGGGCCTTTCTCAAGCCTCATTAGAAGTGCTGGCTATTGTTTCATACAGACAGCCGATTACGAGAGCTGAAATTGAAGAAATCAGGGGCGTGAAATCAGAGCGGATTTTACACAGTCTTGTCGCGAAGGCGCTGTTGTGCGAAGTCGGCCGGGCTGATGGTCCGGGACGGGCTATTTTATACGGCACAACACCGACATTTCTAGAACAATTCGGTCTGAAAACACTGGACGAGCTTCCGCCGCTGCCTGAAAATGCGGAAGAAGACGTTATTCAAGAAGAAGCAGATTTATTTTTTGAAAACTTTAACCAAACCTTCGAAGATATAAAATAGAAGTTTAATGAATCGCGCTTTTTCATCATCATAAGATATAAGGAAGAAGCTATCATGAAAGAAGCATTATATGAGAGACAAAGACATGAGGGGAAGATACTGAACGAAATGGGACATTCGATTGTGCGGGCGCAGACTCAAAAAACAGGCGAATTCTTATCAATGGTTGTCAATACCATTAACGATTACCTAAATCAAACGACGCTGGAATCTTTACAGGCTGAATTGCCTGTTGAGGAAGGATACTGTTGTGATGTGCTGAGCACTCTGAGAAGAATGACAGTATTTTGTGAAGGAGGCGCAGAAGCGTGCCGCCGTCTCCTCATGCAGGAGCCTTTTTCGGACGCCAGAGCGGAAAAAACACTTTACAAAGTGTATCACCAATGTATTGAAGAGTTTTTTATGCCGAAAAAAGACACGTGGTGTGAAAATAGCCGGGCGTCTTATACGGGTGTCAGCGCAATTAAATTTTATCATGCTGTTCCTGCGTCGCTTGAGCAATTATTATTGCCGCTAAGCGCAGCATTTCTGAAGATGAGGGAAGACCTGGCTCATTATGAAGCATCCGGATCGAGCATGGCGCCAATCAGATAACCTTTACTCTCCCTTTTTCAGGGAGGGTTTTTTTGCGTGCATATAATTGTTATTCATAACTTGTGGACATGCGCATAAACTTGTACAAACCACCACAAGGACGTGAGCAAACATGCGCATTTTCAAAAAAGCAGTATTTATGGTCATGATTACATTTCTTATTGCTAATGTAAATGTAGACACAGCCCATGCTATAGATGTCAGTGCAAAAAGCGCGATCGTGATAGACGGAGCGTCAGGCAGAGTATTATTTGCAAAGGATGAGCATGAAAAAAGGCGAATTGCAAGCATCACAAAAATTATGACAGCTGTTCTTGCTATCGAATCAGGTAAAATGGATGAATCGGTGACAGTGTCAGCAAATGCTGTCAAAACAGAAGGATCTGCCATTTATTTGACAGAAGGACAAAAAGTGAAACTAAAAGATCTCGTGTATGGACTGATGCTGAGATCAGGAAACGACGCCGCTGTCGCAATTGCTGAGCATGTCGGGGGCAGTCTTGATGGATTTATTTACATGATGAATCAAAAAGCTGAGCAGCTTGGCATGAAGAACACTCGTTTTCAAAACCCGCACGGATTGGACGACCATGAAAATCATTATTCAACAGCCTATGATATGGCCATTTTAACCAAATACGCGATGAAACTGAAAAACTATCAAAAAATTTCAGGAACAAAAATATACAAAGCTGAAACAATGGAAAGCGTCTGGAAAAACAAAAATAAGCTGCTGACCATGCTTTACCCTTACAGCACAGGGGGGAAAACAGGCTATACAAAACTTGCAAAACGGACACTGGTCTCAACAGCCTCAAAGGCCGGCGTTGACTTGATTGCCGTCACCATAAATGATCCTGACGATTGGGATGATCATATGAATATGTTTAACTATGTATTTGATCATTATCAAACCTATTTAATCGCAAAAAAAGGAGACATTCCCAAGCTGAAAGGCACATTTTATGAATCAAAGGCTTTTATCAAACGTGATATCACCTATTTGCTAACCGATGAGGAAAAGGAAGACGTTAAAATTAAAACCACGCTGCTTAAGCCGAAAAAAGCATGGGAAAAAGACGCCTCGAAAATTCCTGACATCGTAGGGCACATGAAGATCATGTTCAACGACGAAATGATCGCCAAAGTGCCAATCTATTATGAAAATAAACGACATCAAAAACCGAAAAAACAATTTTTTGAAACATTTAAATCAATCTTTCTGAATGCGGCTGGCGGGACAAAATGGTCAATATAATTTGGGTCAGTTTAACTGTGATCGGACTTGTTTTTGCGATGTGCAACGGAACGCTGCAAGATGTCAATGAAGCCGTATTTAAGGGGGCAAAGGAAGCCGTTACGATTTCATTCGGACTGATGAGCGTGCTTGTTTTCTGGCTGGGTTTAATGAAAATAGCCGAGCAGTCAGGGCTTTTGGAGTTATTCAGCCGGATGTGCAGGCCTTTTATATCTAAACTGTTTCCTGATATACCGCCGGATCATCCTGCAATGGGCTACATTTTATCTAATCTCATGGCGAACTTTTTCGGCCTTGGTAATGCAGCAACTCCGCTTGGCATAAAAGCAATGGAGCAAATGAAAAAGCTGAATGGAAATCGAACGGAAGCGAGCCGGTCGATGATTACTTTTTTAGCGGTCAATACGTCATGCATCACTCTCATCCCGACAACCGTTATCGCAGTCCGAATGGCTTATTCCTCCAAAGCACCGACAGATATCGTCGGGCCGAGTATTTTAGCGACACTCATTTCCGGAATCGGCGCTATTTTTATTGATCGGTACTTTTATTACCGCCGCAAAAGGAAGGGAAGGTGAGCGGATGGAAATCATCAACTGGCTTTCTTTAGCCATGATTCCAATCATTATTGCCGGAATTCTTCTGTATGGAACAATGAAAAAGGTCCCCACATATGAATCCTTCGTCGAAGGCGGAAAAGAAGGGATAGAAATTGCCTTTTCCATTATCCCTTATTTAGTCGGAATGCTTGTCGCCATCACTGTTTTTAGGTCATCGGGTGCGCTTGATTTTATAATGGATTTTTTGAAACCGTTTTTCTCCGCTATGGGCATCCCCGCTGAGGTAGTTCCGCTTGCGTTGATTCGTCCGATCTCCGGTACGGCAGCACTTGGCATGACGACAGATTTAATAGCGGTATACGGGCCGGACTCTTTTATCGGGAGGCTTGCTTCCGTCATGCAAGGATCAACAGATACAACGCTTTACGTACTGACTGTGTATTTTGGAGCGGTGGGCATTAAAAAAATGGGGGATGCTTTAAAGGTGGGGCTCCTTGCTGATTTAATCGGCGTAGTTGCATCTATCATCATCGTTACGTTATTATTTGGGAACGCCTGAAAACGGCGTTTTTTTGGATTTGGCATAGAAATTTGAAAAAGCTTGTTTGTTAAGGTTGAAAAAAGTAAGATAATACATGAGGTGAAAGACATGGAAAGACTGCAAAAAGTAATTGCTCACGCCGGAGTTGCATCGCGCAGAAAGGCGGAGGAGCTGATTAAAGAAGGAAAAGTAAAGGTGAACGGCAAAGTAATAACAGAGCTTGGTGTTAAGGTGACCGGTTCTGATCAAATTGAGGTAAATGGGTTAAAGGTGGAACGCGAAGAGCCGGTTTACTTCCTTTTATATAAACCAAGAGGTGTCATTTCTGCAGCCCAGGATGACAAAGGCCGCAAAGTCGTAACAGACTTTTTTAAAGCAATCCCGCAGCGCATTTACCCGATTGGACGTCTGGATTATGATACGAGCGGTCTTTTGCTTTTAACCAATGACGGCGAGTTTGCCAATAAACTGATGCACCCTAAGTATGAAATAGACAAAACATATGTGGCAAAGGTGAAAGGCATCCCGCCTAAAGAAGTGCTTAGAAAACTGGAACGCGGAATCAGGCTTGAAGAAGGCAAAACGGCGCCTGCTAAAGCGAAGCTGCTGTCTTTGGATAAGAAAAAACAAACAAGCATTATACAGCTGACGATTCATGAAGGACGCAACAGACAGGTGCGCCGCATGTTCGAAGCGATTGGCCATGAGGTTATTAAGCTGAAGCGTGAAGAATACGCGTTTTTAAACTTGCGCGGCCTGCATACAGGAGATGCCCGAGAGCTTACGCCTCATGAAGTCAAAAGACTCAGAGCGCTGGCTGAGCACGGTAAAAACGCTTTCTAAATTTCACATAACCTTCAAAAAGTAAGAAATGTGAAATGATTGGGCAATGATATAATTGAATGGATATACAATTGGGGGAAGGGGGCAGCGGACAATGAAGAAAAAAAGGCGTTTATTCATTCGGACCGGCATCCTTCTCGTTTTAATCTGCGCACTTGGCTATACCATTTACAACGCAGTATTTGCCGGCAAAGAGAGTATATCTGAAGGATCCAACGCACCGAATTTTGTCCTTGAAGGTACGAATGGGAAACGTATCGAGCTCAGTGACTTAAAAGGAAAAGGTGTTTTTTTGAATTTCTGGGGCACATGGTGTGAACCATGCAAAAAAGAATTTCCTTATATGGCGAACCAATATAAGCATTTTAAAGATCAAGGTGTTGAAATTGTCGCGGTAAATGTTGGGGAGTCAAAGATAGCAGTACATAATTTTATGAAATCCTACGGAGTCAATTTCCCGGTTGTTCTGGATACAGATCGCCAAGTGCTTGATGCCTATGACGTATCTCCGCTTCCGACAACCTTTCTCATCAATCCGGAAGGAAAAGTTGTCAAGGTGGTGACCGGTCCTATGACAGAAAGTATGATACACGATTATATGAATCTGATAAAACCCGGAGAGACGTCAGGATGAAGCAAGTCAAATGCGAATGCGGACATATAAACCCGGTCGGAACCGTTCTATGTGAATCGTGCGGAAGAGCTCTTCAGGACACTCAGCCTCCGCTTGCTGATATGAGATATGACGGCAGTGCAAGACGTTCACAAACCTATAACAAGACGATTGTTGACAAAGTTTGGAATTTTTTTTCTTCGGTTAAGGTGGGAATATGGCTTATCATCATAACCCTTGCTGCATCAGCGTTCGGCACTATTTTTCCCCAGGAAGCCTATTTGCCGCCTGGTGCGCAGGCAGATACTTATTACAAAGAGCAGTACGGCACATTCGGCCAGCTTTATTACTTGCTCGGGTTTCATCACTTATATGGCTCTTGGTGGTATTTGCTGCTCATTGCTTCGATCGGCATTTCACTCGTGATTTGCAGTCTCGATCGAGTCATTCCGTTATATAGAGCATTGAAAAACCAAGGTGTCCAACGGAGTCCTGCTTTTTTAAAAAGGCAGCGCTTGTTCAGTGAAACGGATATTGTGCTGCACGGGGAAACAAAAGAAAAGATTACTGCTCTCTTAACGAAAAAGCATTATAGAATCAGAGAAAAAGAGGGCAGCATTCTTGCTGAAAAAGGGCGTTTTTCTCGCTGGGGCCCGTATGTCAACCACATTGGATTGATTATCTTTCTGATAGGTGCGATGCTGAGATTTGTGCCCGGCATGTACGTTGATGAGACGCTTTGGGTCAGAGAAGGTGAAACCGCAGCAATCCCGGGAACAGATGGAAAATATTATCTAAAAAACAATCAATTCAGTGTAGAAACCTATAGCAGCAAAACGGAAAAAAAGGTATTCGCAGATGCCATTGACAGAGTCGGGGACGGAAGAGTGGCAAAGAACTTTCAAACGGATGCCGTGCTCTACAAGAGAGAAGGAAAAATTGTTTATGGTGAGAAGCCGAAGCTGAAAAAAGTAACAGAAGAGGACATTCGTGTCAATCAGCCGCTGCGTTTTAATTCTTTTTCTGTTTACCAGGTAGATTATAAAGAGAATCAGCTTGATCAAATGGTATTCCAGCTAATAGACAAAAAAACTAAAAAATCCTTCGGGAGTTTAAAGATCAACCTTCTGGATCCAGATTCGGTTTATGATCTTGGTAACGGTTACAAGGTGGAAGTCGCCAGCTATCTGCCAGACTTCTATTTTAATCAGGACGGTGAGCCGAGCACGAAAACTAAAATCCCTAACAACCCGGCTTTTGTCTTTAATATCATCACGCCGGATAAACCGAAGGGCGAAAAAAGCTTTGTCGCCATCCAAGAAACAATTGAAGGCTCCGGAAGCAATAAATACAAGCTGAAATTTGACCATGTCGATACGAAAAACATTACCGGACTTACAGTCAGAAAGGATTTGACACTCTGGGTGCTTGCCGTCGGCGGAGCCATTTTTATGATTGGTGTTATTCAAGGCATGTATTGGCAGCACCGAAGAATCTGGCTGCACTCACAGGATGGCGCAGTCATGGTGGCTGGGCATACGAATAAAAACTGGTATGGCTTGAAAAAGGATCTAGCCTTTGTATTGGCTGATTCCGGACTGACTGAACCGGAGGACCAAAAAGAATTAACCAAAACACAGAATTAGGCGAAAAAGGAGTGATGTCATGGCAGAGCTGAGCGGAAATTTTCTTTATGCAGCCTTTCTTGTGTATTTAATCGCTGTCCCGATTTTCGGCGGGGCCATACGCGGAAATAAAGATCAAAAGAGCAAGCCAAACCGGTGGGCCAATATCGGGATCGCTCTTTCTATTGTTGGTTTTCTCTGTCATCTGGGATATTTCGCCTTAAGGTGGGCGGCAAGCGGTCATGCGCCTGTCAGCAATATGTTTGAATTCACCACCGCCTTTGGCATGATGCTCGTTTTGGCGTTTATTATTCTATATTTTATTTATAGATTGCCATCATTGGGCTTATTTACACTGTCAATCGCTTTATTGCTGATTGCTTATGCCAGTATGTTTCCGAGAGACATCTCGCCCTTAATTCCGTCGCTGCAGAGCAATTGGCTGTATATTCACGTAACAACGGCCGCACTTGGGCAAGCTATACTTGCTATCAGCTTTGTCGCAGGTGTCATCTTCCTGTTAAAGCATGTAGACCAGACAAAACCAAGCAAAAAAACGTTCTGGCTAGAAGCGATTATGTTTATTCTGGTCACAACTGTGGCCTTTATTGGGGTTACTTCAGCATTTCGTCTCGCGGGCTATGAAGCGGAGTTCAACTGGGTGGATAAAAATAACAAAAAAATCGTGATGAAGTACGAAATGCCTGCGCTTATCGGCCCGCATGAGGGAGAGCTTTTGACCGAGGGGAAAATGAAGCCGCTTGCTGAGCTTCCCGCCATTTTCTCAGGCAGAAAGGTAAATACGGTAATCTGGTCGTTTGGAGCTGGCCTTGTTTTATACGGGGCTCTTCGTCTCATCTTCAGAAAAAGAATCAGCGCTCTATTACATCCTCTAGTGAAAAACGTCAATCTTGATCTGGTGGATGAGGTTGGGTACAGGGCGGTATCAATCGGGTTTCCGATCTTTACGCTCGGCGCGCTGATCTTCGCAATGATTTGGGCTCAGCTCGCTTGGACCAGATTTTGGGGCTGGGACCCGAAGGAAGTATGGGCGCTGATTACGTTTTTATTTTATGCCGCGTATCTTCATTTAAGACTGTCAAGAGGCTGGCACGGTGAGAAGTCAGCATGGCTGGCCGTTATCGGTTTTGCTATTATCATGTTTAATTTAATATTTGTAAATCTAGTGCTTGCCGGACTTCATTCTTATGCATAGTCCTTAAAAAGAGACCAGTTCTCAAACTTTCTCATGATTTGATAAAATGAAAGTAACAGAAGGAAAGCAGGGGGAAAACGATGGACCAAATGAACGAAACCAAAATATTAATAGTTGATGACGAAGCCAGAATTCGCCGCCTTTTAAGAATGTATCTTGAACGTGAAAATTATGTCATAGACGAAGCGGAAAATGGTGATGAAGCGATTGCCAAAGGACTTGAAGCCAATTATGACTTGATTTTGCTTGATCTGATGATGCCGGGAACTGACGGAATTGAAGTGTGCCGGCAAGTACGGGAAAAAAAAGCAACGCCAATTATCATGCTGACGGCAAAAGGAGAAGAAGCAAACCGGGTTCAGGGATTTGAAGCGGGAACAGATGATTATATTGTCAAACCGTTCAGCCCGAGAGAAGTCGTGCTGCGGGTAAAAGCTCTTTTAAGAAGAGCATCCCAAACCTCTTATTTCAATGCCAATACACCGACGAAAAATGTACTTGTGTTCTCACATCTGTCTATTGACCATGACGCTCATCGCGTAACTGCAGACGGAACAGAAGTAAGCTTAACACCAAAAGAGTATGAGCTTCTATATTTCTTAGCGAAAACACCTGATAAAGTGTATGACCGGGAAAAGCTTTTGAAAGAAGTATGGCAATATGAGTTTTTTGGAGATTTGCGAACAGTAGATACTCACGTTAAACGCCTGAGAGAGAAGCTGAACAAGGTATCGCCGGAAGCTGCGAAAAAAATTGTCACTGTATGGGGTGTAGGCTATAAATTTGAGGTAGGCGCTGAATGAAATTTTGGAAAAGCGTAGTTGGCAAGCTATGGTTTACAATCCTTTCGCTCGTCTTGATCGTATTATTCATTTTAACGGTTCTTTTGCTGGAGTTTATTGAAAATTATCATGTGGAAGAAGCTGAGAATGATTTAACACAGCTTGCAAATAAAGTTGCTGTCATCATAGAAAATCACGAAGACCAGGCACTGGCAAGATCAATCACTTGGGAGCTCGCTGATAACTTAACAAGCATTGCAATCGTTCAGGATGAGAAAAAGCACTGGTATTCTCCCAATGATAAAAATCGCCTGTCGTCCATTACGGTTGAGCAAATACAACACGACAAAGACTTAAATCATGCTCTCCAAAACCATAAAAAAGTAAGTAAGCGAACAGGGCTGAGCGATACAGACACGGATAATGAACGTTTGATTGTCGGTGTCCCGTATGAAAAAGACGGAAAGAAAGGCATGGTCTTTTTATCTCAGTCTTTGCTTGCTGTTAAAGATACAACAAAACATACAACCCGTTATATTTTTCTGGCCGCGGGGATTGCGACTGTGCTGACCACGTTTTTCGCTTTCTTTTTATCAAGCAGGGTCACGTATCCGCTCCGAAAAATGAGAGAAGGCGCACAGGATTTGGCGAAAGGCAAGTTTGATACAAAAATCCCGATTCTAACCCAGGATGAAATCGGAGAACTGGCAACTGCCTTCAATCAAATGGGCCGGCAGCTTAACTTTCATATTAATGCGCTCAATCAAGAAAAAGAGCAGCTTTCTAATATTTTGAGCAGTATGGCTGACGGGGTTATTACCATCAATATTGATGGTGCAATTCTTGTGACAAATCCGCCGGCTGAACGTTTTCTCCAAGCTTGGTATTATGAGCAGAACATGAATATCAAAGAAGGTGATAACCTTCCGCCTGAAGCAAAAGAGCTGTTCCAAAACGTTGTCAGCACTGAAAAAGAACAAATGATCGAGATGACGCTGCAAGGCAGATCATGGGTGCTCTTAATGACGCCGCTTTATGCGAAATCACATGTCAGGGGAGCGGTTGCCGTGCTGCGCGACATGACGGAAGAACGCCGCTTGGATAAACTGCGGGAGGATTTTATAGCAAATGTCAGCCATGAGCTGAGAACACCGATTTCTATGCTTCAGGGATACAGTGAAGCAATTGTCGATGACATTGCAAGCTCCGAGGAAGACCGGAAAGAAATTGCCCAAATCATTTATGACGAATCACTTCGAATGGGCCGTTTGGTCAATGATTTGCTTGATTTAGCGCGAATGGAATCAGGGCATACAGGCTTGCATTATGAAAAAATTAATGTGAATGAGTTTTTAGAGAAAATCATCCGGAAGTTTTCCGGTGTTGCGAGAGAAAAAAATATTGCTTTACATCAAGACATTTCTCTCACAGAAGAAGAGTTAATGTTTGATGAGGACAAAATGGAGCAGGTCTTTACCAATTTGATAGATAACGCGCTGCGGCATACTTCATCCGGCGGCAGTGTCTCCATTACAGCCCATTCTGTGAAGGATGCATTGAAAATTGATATTAAAGACACTGGATCCGGTATACCGGAAGAAGATCTGCCGTTTATCTTTGAGCGGTTCTATAAGGCAGATAAAGCGCGGACAAGAGGCAGAGCAGGAACCGGACTTGGACTGGCTATCGTTAAAAATATTGTGGAAGCCCACAACGGGTCGATTACGGTGCACAGTCGAATGGATAAAGGTACAACATTTACATTTTATATTCCGACAAAATCATGACATCGAGTCTGAAATTGCCGAAGAATCTTGTTCCATAAGAAACACCCGCTATTAGAGCGGGTGTTTTTTTAAAAAAGACCATATTAATAAAATTTAAGGATATGTTAATATAAATTCCCTTCCAAATTCCAGTTTCTCGTAATATAGTTGTAATGTAACTTTTCAAGCTATTCATACGACAAAAAAGTGAACGGAGGGGTTTCAAATGGAAGAAACCTTTCAATTATTATATGATACATATCATCAAGATTTGTACCAATTTTTATTTTATATGGTAAAGGATAAAAGCCAGGCGGAAGATCTTCTTCAGGAGGTTTATATTCGGGTACTACATTCTTATCATACGTTTGAAGGAAGAAGCAGTGAAAAAACATGGCTTTTATCTATCGCACGTCATGTTGCGATAGACTGGTTCCGTAAACAGCAGACGATCAGACAGCGTATACTCGGCACATTTGATTGGGATACACAGGATGTCAGAGACCAGCAACTGCTTCCGGACGAACTTGCGGTTCAGCATGAAAATGTCCGTGAAATTTATGCTGCGCTTGATCAATGTACGATCGATCAAAGAGCTGTGATTATCTTACGGTTTATTCAGGGATATTCAATTCAGGAAACAGCCACTACGCTGCGCTTCTCGGAAAGCAAAGTAAAAACGACCCAACATAGAGGGCTCAAAGTACTTCGGAAACATATGGAGCTTTTGAGGGAGGAGCTAATGGATGATGAAGTCAGAATGGAACGAAGAACAGGTAAAGGAGTTGTTAAGCCAACTTCCAGCAGTTAAAGACCATCGTTCACCTCACGATATTTACAAGCGGCTGACGATGGCAAATAGCAAAAAAAAGCCCACAGTTAGGTGGATTGGCCCCGCGTGTGCTGCTGCAATTGCGATTTATATCGCCTTCATTATTACTCCTCATTTCTTTAATCAGGCACAGCCTCAACAAAAAGAAGCGTCCGAAGAGAACGCTGTAACGAAAATGGAGAAAGCAGACAGCCCGAAAGCTGCGTCGTCCCTGAAGCAGACTTCATTTGTTGTTCCTGAAAAGGAACAGAGTCATTACATTACTGTTGCGATAGCTGATGCCGAAACATCCGCAATCATACCCATCAGCATCAAAAAAACAAACGCAGACCAAACGATACAGGATATGCTGTCTAGAAGTGGTGAATTGGGTATCCTTGATCATGATGCCATTACGATTCCATCCTTCATAGATGAAGTAGAGGTCAAGGAAAAACCAAAGCAGAAAGAATTAAGTGTACGAGTCCATCAGCTCATTACGGCCTTTTCGGTAAGAGATGATACACTGTTGAAAAAATTGCTGAAAGAATCCTTAAAATGGAGTCCATACGAAAAAGTAACATTTTTATCAGATCAAAATGAGAGTGGCGTTCCTATTGGCTCATATGGCACTTTTACGGAAATTTCGATTCCTAAACAGTCAAAAAGAGCCTATTGCTTATACCAAAATAAACAAGGACAAGACTTTCTCGTTCCGTCAAAAAAAACATTTAATACTGTAAAAGAAGCAATTAAGGACATGGAATCAAGCAGCCAAGAGGATACAGAACCTCTTATTCAAACGGGTGCTGTCCAATCTGTAACGGAGAAACAGAATCACTTATATATCCGTTTCTCAAAAGACGCAGAAGTTGATGATTCGATTACCGGTATTTTAATGCTTGAAGGACTTCTTTTAACAGCGAAGGACTTCGGCTTTACAGATGTGACTTTTACGGAAACCAAAGCAAAAAAAATTGGCAAATATGACGTATCAGATCCCATTTCGGTACCAGCTGCTCCAAATCCAATTTCATTAAATTAAAAAGAATTCTTTTGAAGTGCACCCTGCATGTTCGATGTAGAGGTGCTTTTCTTTTGTCTGCATTTTTACGAAATTACACCAGTTATACGCCACATAAGCTAGGGATTACAAAATAAAAAACGTCAACTCAATATCGAATCAAAAATTATCTGTATCATGCGTCAAAAGCAGCGTAACGAATCACTTTAGGGGTTTGCTTCACTTCAGCTCTTTTCAACTTTTTATATAATAGAAATTTTCAAAAAAAACCTTGGCGTGTATAATAAAAAAAGGGTACCGATTGAAAGGATTTGAGACGAGTGAACGTGTTAACAATTAAAGGAGTTTCTATTGGTGAAGGAATGCCGAAAATCATCGTTCCGCTAATGGGCAAAACGGAAAATCAAATTTTGAATGAAGCAGAAGCTGTAAAACTGCTGAATCCGGACATTGTAGAGTGGCGAGTCGATGTATTTGAAAAAGCAAATGACAAAGCAGCCGTCACAAAGATGATTTCTAAGCTTCGGGAATCTTTAGCGGATATACTGTTTCTATTTACATTTAGAACTCATAAAGAAGGCGGGAGCATGAAAATGGATGAAAGCTCCTATATTGCTTTACTGGAAGCGGCAGTTCGAACAAAAGAAATTGACCTTATTGACATTGAATTATTTTCAGGAGATGCAAACGTGGAAGCTTTCGTATCGCTGGCAGAAGAACATCATGTTTATGTAGTGATGTCAAATCATGATTTTGAGAACACACCTGCGAAAGAGGTGATTCTGTCGAGACTTCGAAAAATGCAGGATTTAGGCGCGCATATTCCGAAAATTGCTGTCATGCCAAATGATACGGGAGATATTTTAACACTGCTTGATGCGACGTACACAATGAAAACAACATATGCAGACCGTCCAATTATTACGATGTCAATGGCAGAAACAGGGCTGATCAGCAGGCTAAGCGGGGAGGTTTTTGGATCAGCTTGCACGTTTGGGGCAGGAGAAGAAGCCTCGGCACCTGGCCAAATCCCTGTTTCTGAGCTGAGGAATTTTTTAGAGATTCTGCACAAAAATACACGAAAATAGAACAATAAAAAACTCAAGCTTCAAAAGCTTGAGTTTTTAAATTACGGAAGATCAATGAGCTTCACAGACACAATGTCAGAAACGTTTGTTAGCTCTTTCACAATTTTATCTTCCAAATGTCTGTCAAATGAAAGCATCATGATGGCTTCTCCGCCTTTTTCTTTACGGCCAACCTGCATGGTTGCAATGTTAATATCATTATCTCCGAGAATACGTCCTACTTTGCCGATGACACCTGTTGTATCTCGATGCTGAATATATACAAGGTGACCTGTCGGATAAAAATCGATATTAAATCCGTTGATCTCGACAATACGCTCTCCGAAATTAGGGATATACGTAGCTGTCACAGTAAAGGTACTGCGATCTCCTGTCACTTTTACGCTTATGCAGTTATCGTATCCAGATTCAGTAGAGGAAATCTTTTCACTGAAGCTGATGCCGCGTTCTTTTGCGACACCGCCGGCATTGACTTCGTTAACTGTTGAGTCGACGCGCTGTTTTAAAAAGCCTGACAGAAGGCTTTTTGTAATGAACGATGTTTCAAGTTTGGCAATTGTACCTTCATATTGGATGGCAACATCCTGTACAGGCTCTTTCATGCATTGGGATACGAGGCTGCCGATTTTTCCTGCGATTTGATGGTAAGGCTTAATCTTAGCAAATTCATCTTTTGTCATGGCAGGCAGGTTGATAGCTGACATTACAGGAAGGCCTTTTGCGAATTGCAAAACTTCTTCTGACACTTGAGCCGCCACATTCAGCTGAGCTTCTTTCGTCGATGCTCCCAAATGAGGAGTGGCAATCACTAATGGATGATCAACGAGTTTATTCTCAACTGGAGGTTCAACTTCAAAAACGTCCAGCGCCGCTCCGGCAACATGTCCGCTTTCCAATGCTTCGAGAAGCGCCGCTTCATCGATAATACCGCCTCGCGCACAGTTAATTAAGCGAACGCCTTTTTTCGTTTTAGCGATCGTTTCTTTATTTAATAAGCCTTTTGTTTCTTTTGTCAAAGGTGTATGAACGGTAATAATATCGGCGTTTTCAAGCACTTCTTCAAATGTACGGCTGTTTACCCCGATTTTTTTCGCTCTCTCTTCAGTTAAGAAAGGATCAAAAACGTGAACAGTCATACCAAATGCTCGCGCGCGCTGTGCAATTTCGCTTCCGATTCGGCCTAATCCGACAATTCCAAGCGTTTTTCCATAAAGCTCTGAACCGACGTAAGCTGTACGATTCCACTCTTTGGATTTCACTGAGATATTAGCCTGAGGAATGTGTCGCATTAAGGAAGAGATCATCGCAAATGTATGCTCAGCTGTCGAAATGGTGTTTCCATTTGGGGCGTTAATCACGATTACCCCATGTTTAGTCGCTTCGTCAATATCGATATTATCTACACCGACACCAGCTCTTCCGACAATTTTTAAAGAAGTCATTTTTTTGAAAAGGTCTTCTGTCACTTTTGTCGCGCTTCTCACCAAAAGAGCATCAAAAGTATGTAATTCCTCCTCTGCTTCTGTTACGTTTTTTTGAACGATTTCAATAAAATCTGAATCAATAAGTGGCTGTAAACCGTCATTGCTCATTTTGTCTGAGACCAATACTCGAAACATCGTTAGATTTCCTCCTAAATTGACAAACTAAATATCTGATAATTTAACATATTCTTAATAGAGTGTCAATGTATATTGACGCAGTAAAGGATAAAAGAAAGGCTTGAAAAAACAACATTTTTCTATTATATATAATTTGAAGCAATTCTCTATACAGCCAACCGGTTATCGTTTATAATGAAATTAAATTCATATGATCAATCTTCGGGGCAGGGTGAAATTCCCTACCGGCGGTGATGAGCCGATGGCTCTAAGCCCGCGAGCTGTTTTTACAGCAGGATTCGGTGAAATTCCGGAGCCGACAGTACAGTCTGGATGGGAGAAGGTAGAGGTTCATAAGCGTTTTGAAATTGTCATTTCAAACGTTTCTTTGACTAGCCTAATTTTCGAAACCCCGCTTTTATACATAAAGCGGTTTTTTTTATTGGCTGGAAAAGAACCTTTCCGTTTTCGAGTAAGATATGATCGAAAAGGAGAGAGTGTAATGAAAGTAAAAAAATTAGTTGTGATCAGTATGCTGAGCAGTATTGCATTTGTTCTGATGCTGTTGAATTTCCCGTTTCCGGGTCTTCCGGATTATTTAAAAATTGATTTTAGCGACGTGCCCGCTATTATTGCCATTCTGATTTACGGACCTTTGGCCGGTATTGCTGTAGAAGGAATCAAAAATGTTCTACAATATATCATTCAAGGGAGCATGGCTGGAGTTCCTGTAGGGCAAGTTGCAAACTTTATCGCAGGCACACTCTTTATATTACCGACTGCTTTCTTATTTAAAAAGCTGAACTCAACAAAGGGCTTGGCTGTCAGTCTTCTTCTGGGAACTGCAGCGATGACCATTTTGATGAGCATCTTAAATTATGTTCTGATTCTTCCGGCATACACGTGGTTTTTGCATTCACCGGTATTATCTGACAGCGCGCTGAAAACAGCGGTCGTCGCAGGTATCCTGCCGTTTAACATCATAAAAGGCATTATCATTACAATTGTATTCTCACTTATTTTCATCAAGCTTAAGCCATGGATTGAACAGCAGCGAAGCGCGCATATCCATTAATGAAAAAAGCTCCCGCAGGGGAGCTTTTTTTGTTGCTTCTATTCGAATTTAAGCGCGTCGCCTTCAAATGGCTCATCCGCCACTTTGATGGAATCAGTAGGGCATCCTTCAAATGCGTCAATCATATCTTCTTCCAGTACCTCAGGAACTTCGACAACGCCTTTGTTTTCATCTAGCGTTACGAACGCGATGCCTTCATCATCGTAATCGTAAATGTCTGGTGCAGCAGCTCCGCAAGCGCCGCATGCTATACATGTATCTTTGTCTACGATTGTGTACTTTGCCATGAATAAAACCTCCCAGATTGTTCTTGGTGGAACAAATGGATCAATCTTTATATTTAATCAATTTAACACCTATTCCCTTACTTATTGTAATGATGTTGCTGCCACATTTCAACAGAAAAATGATTGAGAATGCTTATCACATAAGGGGTCATCTACATAACATCCCCCTTAACGATGACTTTAAACGTCGATTTCTGTTAGAAATCTGTTAAAATAAAAGGAGCAAATCAACGATTTTTGTCAGGAAGAATGTGGGTGAATAGGTTGTCATTAAATTATTTCGATATTATGGTTCTCGATTGCCTTTATAAAATGAACGGAGAACGGTCGGGAAGCGCTGTTTTCCACCTATTCAAGGGCAAAAGATCGTCACAAACCATTCAAGATGCCGGCCTATTTCAGACTGCGAAATACTTTGGGATAGCGCCGCAATGTTCGAGAAGAGATATTTCAGCGTCACTTACTAAGCTTGAACAGCATTCCTACCTTGAATCATTGTTTGAAACAGATACATACAAAGCAACAGCCAGCGGAACAGCAGCTTTAAGCCGTGCTCTTACTGAGCGGCCTTGGCCGGCACACTGCCACGGCGCTTATTACCAGCAGGCAGCTAGAGTACTTTGGAAAAGACTATCTCTGCTTGTGCAGGTTTTATCCCATAAACTGCAAGGAAGCAGGCAATATATCCCTGTCACCAAGGATTACAAGACACTTCACTGGGTCAAGAGATTCCTGTTTCGGCATACGGATCATATAGAGATGGCAAACAGTCTTTTTGCCATGCTGGAAGCGCATTTGCAGAAGCTTGATGATAAGGCAGCGCAAATTTTTGTCTATTCCTTAACCTCGCACCATAGGATTGGTTATACAAGCAGGCAGCTTGCTGACGCGCTCAAAGAAGATGAATGGTATGTGTATATTATGTTTTGGGCTTCGGTACATTACTTTATTTATTCTCTGCCGGCATGTGAACATTCACTGTTAAAAGACCTTCTCTCTGATGTGCATTTAGAGAATGCCTTGACAGAGTCAACGAGGAAAACATGGCAGATGGTCAAACAAGGGATCCCGATACAGCGAATTGCTGAAATCAGAAAGCTGAAAACAGCCACGATCGAAGACCATATTGTTGAAATTTCTCTTCATGAGCCTGCGTTTGTGATTGATGACTATGTAACAGTGGAAGATCAGATCAAGATCACAGAGTTTTCCAAGCGGATGCAGACGAACAAAATCAAACAAATTCGCGACGGGCTTGAACAGCAATTTAGCTACTTTCAAATCAGACTGGCATTGACAAAGCAGGTGCAGCAATATGACTGAATTACAGAAAACGTTATATCAGTTTTTTGGTTTTACTTCCTTTAAAAAAGGGCAGGAGGACATTATTAGAAGCGTGCTTAGCGGGAAGGATACCATTGCGATGCTTCCGACCGGAGGAGGGAAATCGCTTTGCTACCAGCTTCCTGGCTATATGCTTGACGGCATGGTGTTAATTGTTTCACCGCTGCTTTCTTTAATGGAGGATCAAGTTCAGCAGCTGAAAGCGCGGGGTGAAAAGCGTGCGGCTGCTTTGAACAGTATGCTTAGCAGGCAGGAAAGACAATTGGTTTTGGAGCATATTCACCGATATAAATTTTTGTACTTGTCCCCGGAGGCTTTGCAGTCGCCATATGTGTTGGAAAAATTGAAAAGTGTCCCGATCAGCTTATTCGTTATTGATGAGGCGCATTGTATTTCTGAATGGGGGCACGACTTCAGGCCTGACTATTCAAAGCTCGGACAGCTGAGAAAAAAACTTGGGCACCCACCTGTTTTGGCATTGACAGCTACAGCGACAAAGGATACGTTGCAAGATGTCACGAACCTGCTGGAGCTGCAGCATGCTCAACGGCATCTCAACTCAGTCAATCGGCCAAATATCGCACTCCGTATTGAAAATGCGGAAAATCCTGCCGAAAAAATAGATAGGGTAATTCAGCTGGTTGAAAACCTGCAAGGGCCGGGAATTGTTTATTGCCCGACACGGAAATGGGCCGAAGAATTAGCGGGCGAAATTAAAAGCAAGACGAGCAGCAGAGCTGACTTTTACCATGGTGGTATGGAGTCTGGCGATAGGATTTTAATACAACAGCAGTTTATTCATAACCAGCTTGATGTGATATGTTGTACGAATGCGTTTGGAATGGGTGTCGATAAGCCTGATATCAGGTATGTGATTCATTTTCATCTCCCGCAGACGGCCGAAGCTTTTATGCAGGAAATCGGCAGAGCTGGACGTGATGGAAAACCAAGTGTCAGCATTTTGCTGCGGGCGCCAGGTGATTTTGAATTGCAAGAGCAGATTATCCAAATGGAGAGTGTTACAGCTGGAGAAATCGCAGAAGTCATCCGCGTGCTTGAAAAAACAGATGAGCAGGATGAGAGAAGGCTGCGCGACGTAATCATGCAATATGGTGTCGGAGAGACACAGGCCCGTATGATGATCCATCTCTTTATGCAGGGGAAAACATCAATTGAACTGATGGAGCAGGAAATTTCATCTCGTATAGAGCTGAAGAGGGAAAAAATGCACCGCGTATCTTTTCTGCTTCAGCGTGACGGTTGTGTAAGGCAATCATTGTTATCTTATTTTGATGAAGCATATGAGCTTGAAGACGAAAATTTCCCGTGCTGTTCACATTGCGGTTTTGATTTATCCTTGTATAAACAAAAAGGAGAACGGAGTAAAATGACGTCATTAGACAGCTGGAGTTCGGAATTGAACCGTATATTCAGCTTTCAGACTGTAGGTGAGCTGAACTGAAACAGCAGAAGGATTTCATTCAGCATATGTCTGATCGAGATATGCTCAAGCAGTTATATTTGACACAGCTTTTCCTTATGATTGCCGCAGTTTTAGCTGGATTATTCTTTTTCAATGACGTAAGAGACGTACTAAAACTCTGGGATATTCGCGATATGAGAATCATATGGCATGGTGTTTCTCTTTCGGTTATTGTGATTTTAGCTGATATGGCAGTGATGAAATGGTGTCCGCCTCATTTATATGATGACGGCGGAATCAATAAAAAAATATTCAGTAAGAGGTCAATCCCTCATATTATATTTTTAACGCTTCTGATTGCTTTCGCGGAAGAAATGTTATTCAGAGGAGTGCTGCAGACTCATATCGGTCTTTGGGCGGCCAGCCTTGTGTTTGCCGCTCTGCACTTTCGATATTTGTCAAAATGGCTGTTATTTATCATGGTGACAGCAATCAGCTTTTTGCTCGGTCTGATGTATAAATGGACCGGTAACTTATTTGTTCCGGTGACGGCGCACTTTATTATCGATGCCGTGTTTGCCTGTCAGATTCGTTTAGAACATGTGAGGAGGGATAAACATGACGAACATGTCGAGAGTAGAGAGAAGAAAAAAACAGAATCTTGATGAAGATCACGCGTTGGCGGACGATTATTTCGATGAGGATGAAGAAAGCCTTCCGACAAGGCAAACTGTTAAAAATCAAAGAGAACAGAAAAAAAAGCAAGGTAAAACAAAAACGCCATTATTCACTATACTCGCTGTATTATTTGTATTTGTGCCGGTTATCGTTTTAATCAGTTTATTTTATCTGAAAGACCACCCGGATGATCATGAAGATGTGTTTATCGACAGAAGCCAAAGTGAATATGAGATTGTTCCGAAACAAAAGGACAAAAAAGACACCAATGAATCCAAAGAAATGAAAGAGACCGCACTGCAGAAAGAGTCAAAAAAACAGGCTGAGGACACAAAGGCAAAAAAACCTGCGAAACCAACACCTGATAAGAAACAGTATGCTGCAGCGGAAAAAGAAGACTCAGCAAATAAAGAGGAAGCAGCAGCTGCTGCTTCCTCTTCCCAGCAAGAAGATGTGCAGCCGCCGGCAAAACAAGCTCATCCTGAGCCGAAACGAGTTGTCAAGCACACTGTGCAAAAGAAAGAAACGCTGTACCGCATTTCTATGAAGTATTATAAAAGCCGGACGGGAGAAGAAAAAATTCGCGCGTATAATCATCTGAGTGGAAATGAGGTTTACACCGGACAAGTTTTGGACATCCCTTTAATGGAGGAATAGGGCATTTTTTTTATTTTACGCTCATATATTGTAGCAATGAAAATGGACAAGGTGTGAAGCGTATGGGATCCCTATGGAATCAGATAGACCAGTTTACAGACGCGCCGACCAAACAAATGCTCCAAGCACTCGTGAAACGAAAACAAAAATTTGAAAACTATACGTCGCAATGCCGCAGATGGCGATGGGCTTCACTCATTTGCTTAGGCTTATTATGTCTTATGGTCATAATCAAAAGCCCGGCGCCTCAGCACATTCTTCAAGAAATGCTTAGCCATACCTTTTATTTGTTTTGGATGATGGCAACCGCTTTTGCATACTGCACGTCTCATTATTTTAAAAAAAAGGAAGAAAAAGCTGAGGTTGATTTTCATAAGCTGAGATGTGAAATTATTCAAAAAAGCACTGATCTTTGGCCGCAGCCGGACAAATGGCGGGCGAGAGAATCTGTTTTTCAAATGATGAAGCACAAATATGATATTAATCTATATTTTGAAAGTAAATAAAATCGGGCGTTTTCTCAAACGATAGAAACGTCTTTTTTTATTGTCCGTCTTATTGATAAGTTCTAAAAGAATGGAGCGTTTTTATGAAGCTATCAGTGAAAATTGCCGGTGTGTTAACTGCTGCAGCAGCGGCAATGACGGCAAAGATGTATTCAACAGCAAAAGGCAACCATTTGAAAACACATAAGTTTCCTTTAACAAAAATGAAGGGCAAGCCGCCCCTTATTATCTTTTTTATCTCGGACATTCACAAACGACTCATAAATCTGGACCTTTTAGAAAAAGTGCGTAGCCATGCCCCTCATCTTGTGATCATCGGCGGTGATTTAGCCGAAGGCGGGGTTTCCAGCAGAAGAATCGGGGAGAACATCAAAAGGCTCGCGGATTTAGGGATTCCCGTCGTGTTTGTATGGGGAAATAATGATTATGAAGTCAAACAGCATAAGCTGTATTCCATATTCAAAACACATGGCGTCATTGCTCTGAGGAATGAGTCAGCTCCTTTTTCTTACAATGGTCATACAGTTGCGATTGCTGGAGTTGATGATATCAGAATGGAAATGGATCATTATGAAGAAGCCATTAAAGAACTCGACAAAAGCCAGCTGAATATTTTGGTTTGCCATAACCCGGAAATTCATGAGCAAGTCAATGAAACCGACGGCATTGATGCGATATTCAGCGGGCATACCCACGGCGGTCAGATTAGGTTTTGGAAGTTCGGCCCTTATGAACTTGGAAAAACAGGTGTTGTAAAAAATGCAGCGTATCTCATCAGCAACGGATACGGGACCACAAAAGTGCCCCTCCGTTTAGGTGCTGAGCCGGAAACACATATTGTGACGATTTGTGCGCCAGAATAACGTCTCAAAAGGAAAAATCCATATGGCGATAAAACTGCATTGTGCTTGTCTTACTAGTGAACTCAGTGTAAACTGATAACAATTAAGAACCTATGACTCATCATCTCATATAATGTGTTATATGATTTGTGTGCAAGTAGAGGCAGGAGGGAACGTTATGCGGCTTGAGCGTCTGAATTATAATAAGATCAAAATCTTTTTGACCCTCGATGATTTGACAGACCGAGGATTGACAAAAGAAGACCTCTGGAAGGACTCGTTTAAAGTCCACCAGTTATTTAAAGATATGATGAATGAAGCGAATACAGAGCTCGGCTTTGAAGCGAATGGACCGATTGCAGTGGAAGTGTATTCTCTCCAAGCACAAGGGATGGTTGTGATCGTAACAAAGAATCAAGACGCTGATTCAGAAAACGATGAGTATGATGATGATTACATCGAAATGCAAGTCAAGCTTGATGAAAGTGCGGACATCATTTATCAATTCCATTCCTTTGAAGATATCATTCAGCTTTCAGAAAGCTTACAGCGAATCGGTATCACAGGGGGAAATGTCTACCACTATGACGGACAGTACTTTTTCAGCCTTGAAGACCTGGGGTCACATACGGCTGAGGGAGTTGTAGCGGTTCTCGCTGAATACGGAAATCCGACAACGTTAACGATTTATCGTTTGCACGAGTATGGTAAGCTCATTATGGACGGTAATGCCGTTGAGACAATACAGACCCATTTTTCATAAGAATATAACGGAAAACTGCTGATTTCACAGCGGTTTTTTTTCGTTGAAAAACATGGGAAAACATAACGTTTATTCTATGCATAGATGATATGAAGGTGTATACTATTCTCTGAAAGGGAGCATGTGAGAAACAGAAGATTCTAGGAGGTTAACTCAAATGGCAGCCGATCGATACACCGGTCATACAGAAGAGGACAAACTTGATGTATTAAAATCAACCCAAACCGTCATACATAAGGCTCTGGAAAAATTGGGATATCCAGAAGAAGTGTATGAATTGTTAAAGGAGCCGATGAGGTTATTAACGGTAAAAATACCCGTTCGCATGGACGACGGTTCAGTAAAGATTTTTACCGGTTATCGTGCCCAGCACAATGACTCTGTCGGTCCGACGAAAGGCGGGATACGTTTTCACCCTAACGTAACAGAAAAAGAGGTGAAGGCGCTTTCTATTTGGATGAGTTTAAAATGCGGCATAATTGATCTTCCATATGGCGGTGGTAAAGGCGGAATTGTTTGTGATCCAAGGGATATGTCGTTTAGAGAGCTGGAGCGTCTGAGCAGAGGATATGTCAGAGCGATCAGCCAAATTGTCGGCCCGACAAAAGATGTGCCGGCCCCGGATGTATTTACAAATTCACAAATCATGGCTTGGATGATGGATGAGTATTCAAGAATTGATGAATTTAATTCACCTGGCTTTATTACAGGAAAACCGCTTGTACTTGGCGGATCTCATGGAAGAGAATCTGCGACAGCAAAAGGTGTAACCATCTGTATTAAAGAAGCGGCTAAGAAAAAAGGCATCGATATTAAAGGTGCGCGTGTCGTTGTCCAAGGCTTCGGAAACGCGGGGAGCTATTTGGCGAAATTTATGCATGATGCAGGAGCGAAGGTTGTCGGCATCTCAGATGCATATGGCGGACTTTATGATCCTGATGGTCTTGATATCGATTACTTACTCGACCGCCGTGACAGTTTCGGCACCGTAACAAAGCTGTTTAACGATACCATTACAAACCAAGAGTTGCTGGAGCTGGATTGTGATATCCTCGTTCCTGCTGCGATTGAAAATCAAATTACAGAAGAAAATGCACATAACATACAGGCTAAGATTGTCGTGGAAGCGGCAAATGGGCCAACAACGCTTGAAGGGACCAAAATCCTTTCAGACCGGGACATTTTGCTTGTGCCAGACGTGCTGGCGAGCGCCGGGGGCGTAACAGTTTCTTATTTTGAATGGGTTCAGAATAATCAAGGCTTCTACTGGAGTGAAGAAGAGGTAGAAGAAAAATTGGAAAAAATGATGGTTAAATCATTTAACAATATATATGAAATGGCCAAAAACCGCAGAATTGACATGCGGCTCGCTGCTTATATGGTCGGCGTTCGCAAAATGGCCGAAGCTTCGCGTTTTAGAGGCTGGATATAAGTAGATGGTTTGCATAAAAATAAAAAATCTCCTATGATATAGTAGGAGATTTTTTTTATTCGGATATAGAAAAATATGAAGTGAAATGCCAATCGCAGGAGTTGACGGAAATGATTCAAGAAAAAGCAATAATTATAGGCGGAGGACCTTGCGGATTATCTGCTGCCATTCACCTAAAACAAATTGGCATTGATGCCCTCGTTATCGAAAAAGGAAATGTCGTTAACAGTATTTACAATTATCCGACACATCAAACCTTTTTCAGCTCAAGTGAAAAGCTTGAAATTGGGGATGTAGCGTTTATTACGGAAAACAGAAAACCTGTAAGAATTCAGGCTTTGTCGTATTACCGGGAAGTTGTCAAACGAAAAGACATCCGTGTAAATGCGTTTGAAATGGTGCGGAAAGTGACGAAAGCGGAAAACGATACATTCGTAATCGAGACGTCAAAAGAAACTTACTCGACGCCATATTGCATTATTGCCACAGGTTACTATGATCAGCCTAACTATATGAACATACCCGGTGAGGAATTGCCAAAAGTATTCCATTATTTTAAAGAAGGCCACCCATACTTTGATAAAGATGTTGTCGTCATCGGCGGGAAAAATTCAAGTGTAGACGCTGCTCTTGAACTCGTAAAATCAGGAGCGCGTGTCACTGTTTTATACAGGGGCAAGGAATATTCTCAAAGCATTAAGCCGTGGATTCTGCCTGAATTTGAATCACTCGTCAGAAACGGTACAATCCGTATGGAATTTGGAGCTTGTGTCGAAGAAATCACAGAAGATGAAGTTGTTTTCCGAACAGGTGAGAACGAAGTCACCGCCATTAAAAATGATTTTGTATTTGCTATGACGGGCTATCATCCCGACCATCAATTTCTTGCAAAAATAGGAGTTGAAATTGATCGAGAAACCGGCCGCCCGTTTTTCGATGAAGAAACGATGGAAACGAATGTTAAAGGCATTTTTATTGCCGGAGTCATTGCTGCTGGGAACGATGCGAATGAAATATTTATCGAAAACGGCAGATTTCACGGAGGACATATCGCAGCAGAAATCGCTAAAAGAGAACATCATTAAAGAAAGAGAGCATATGATGAATTCATATGTTCTTTTTGTTTTTTGGGTTCAGACAGATGTAAAATCATACATAACATGGTAGGATAGACTTAGGAATATAAAGGAAAGAGGTTGCCTGATGTTTGCAATCATCTCTGCAGGAATTGCTCCCGGCATCGCGCTGTTAAGTTATTTTTATTTAAAAGATCAGTATGATAATGAACCTGTACATATGGTGCTTCGGTCGTTTTTTCTAGGGGTTGTTCTTGTATTTCCCATAATGTTTATCCAGTATGTGCTTGAAAAAGAAAATGTGGGGAGCGGAAGCTTTTTCGTTTCTTTTTTATCTTCCGGGTTTTTGGAGGAGTCACTGAAATGGTTTATACTGATGGTCAGTGTCTACCCGCATGCCCACTTTGATGAGCATTATGACGGGATTGTGTACGGGGCGAGTGTATCGCTCGGATTTGCAACACTCGAAAATATACTTTATTTAATTGGCCACGGTGTAGAGCATGCCTTTGTGAGGGCGCTTCTGCCTGTTTCATGTCATGCTTTAATAGGTGTGATTATGGGATTTTATCTTGGGAAAGCCCGTTTTTCCGCTGATAAGGCACGAGTGAAGTGGCTGATTCTTTCTTTAGCCGTCCCATCCCTTTTACATGGATCCTATGATTTTATCCTGACAGCACTGAGCAATTGGATTTATTATATATTTCCATTTATGTTATTTTTGTGGTGGTTTGGTTTGCGAAAAGCAAAAAAAGCCCGTACCGTCAATATGATGCAAGTATAGCCGCACAGAAACTGTGCGGCTTTTTTGTTTACCATTGATGAAAGAGATTTTAAGTTCGGAGGGATAACAAGGAAAGAGTGTATAAAAATAACCTTGTGACAGAAAATACGATTACACTTAAAATTTTGCTGTAGGAGGCTTGAAAAGATGAAGTCCAAAGGATCGATTATGGCATGTCTCATTCTTTTTTCCTTTACATTAATGATGTTTATCAATACTGAGTCCGTCTCTGCCTTTTCGAATCAGGTCATTCAAAGAGGGGCAACGGGGGACGATGTGATCGAACTTCAGGCGCGTCTTCAGTATAACGGTTACTATAATGGAAAAATAGATGGGGTTTATGGATGGGGAACGTACTGGGCAGTTCGTAACTTTCAAGATCAATTCGGGTTAAAAGAGATCGACGGCCTTGTAGGAGCTAAAACAAAGCAAACCTTAACATCTACATCTAAATACTATCGTGAATATGTTACGCAGCAGCTTCAAAAAGGAAATACCTTCACGCATTACGGGAAAATTCCGCTGAAAAACCAGACGAAACCGTCAAAAACAGCAACACAAAAAGCAAGGCAGCAAGCAGAAGCGAGGCAGAAACAGCCTGCGGAAAAAATAACACAGCAGCCTAAAGCGAATCAACAGCAAAACAAGCAAAACAATACACCTGCAAAGGCAAAAAAACAGGACGCGGTCGCTGCTAACATGCCTGGCGGATTTTCCAACAATGATATTCAGCTGCTTTCCCAGACAGTCTATGGGGAAGCCCGAGGAGAACCGTATGAAGGGCAGGTTGCCATCGCAGCAGTTATTTTGAACCGTTTGAACAGTCCGCTATTTCCTAATTCAGTAGCAGGCATCATTTTCGAACCGCTCGCCTTTACAGCGGTCGCTGACGGACAAATTTATATGCAGCCGAATGAAACAGCAAAAAAAGCAGTGCTGGATGCCATTAATGGCTGGGATCCGACTGAAGAAGCGCTGTATTACTTTAACCCGGATACAGCGACCAGTGCATGGATTTGGGGGCGTCCGCAGATTAAAAGAATCGGTAAACACATTTTCTGTGAGTAACAGGACATGAGAAAGCATAAAAAGAGGTGTGATAAATGATCAGAGGAATTTTAATCGCTGTGCTCGGGATTGCAATTGTCGGTACAAGCTACTGGGGATATAAAGAACACCAGGAAAAAGACGCAGTTCTTCTTCATGCTGAAAATAACTATCAGCGGGCTTTTCATGAACTTACCTATCAGGTGGATCAGCTTCATGACAAAATCGGAACAACACTTGCTATGAACAGCAAAAAATCACTATCACCTGCATTGATAGACGTGTGGAGAATTACATCTGAAGCCCATAACAGCGTCAGTCAGCTGCCGCTTACATTAATGCCGTTTAATAAAACGGAAGAGCTGTTATCAAAGATCGGGGATTTCAGTTATAAAACATCTGTCAGAGATTTGGATCAAAAGCCGCTTGATAAAAATGAGTATACATCTCTAAATAAGCTATATCAGCAGTCCGAAGATATACAAAATGAACTTCGGCATGTCCAGCACCTTGTCATGAGCAAAAATCTTCGCTGGATGGACGTAGAGATGGCGCTGGCATCTGATAAAAAACAAAGTGATAATACGATTATCAACAGTTTTAAAGCTGTCGAAAAAAATGTGGGTGCATTCTCTACAGGAACAGATCTTGGGCCAAGCTTCACCAGCACAAAAAAAGAAGAGAAAGGCTTCGGCCATCTGAAGGGAAGACAGATTTCCGTACAGGAAGCAAAACAAATTGCTGAGCGTTTTGCACCGGATGACAATTATTCCATTAAAGTAGTCAAGAGCGGAAAAAAAACAAATCGCGACGTGTATAGCATCAGCATGAAAGATCCAGACCATAATGCGGCGATTTATATGGACATTACGAAAAAGGGCGGGCATCCAGTTTATTTGATTCAAAACAGAGAAGTGAAACAACAGAAAATCAGTTTGAATGACGGATCGAACCGTGCACTCGCCTTTTTAAAGAAAAATGGATATGAAACAGATGACTTGGAAATTGATGAAAGTGCTCAATACGATAAAGTTGGTGTCTTTTCATATGTTCCTATTGAAAATAAAGTCCGGATGTACCCAGAAGCCATTCGTATGAAAGTAGCCTTGGATGACGGCGAGGTTGTCGGATTTTCAGCAAGAGACTTCCTGACCGCCCATAGAACAAGAAATATACCTAAGCCTGCTATAACGGAAGCAGAAGCAAAATCTAAATTAAATAAAAATGTACAAGTGAGAGAAACAAGGCTCGCTTTAATTACAAATGAACTTGGCCAAGAAGTGCTATGCTATGAAATGCTTGGAACAATTGAAAATGACACATTCAGAATGTTTATAAATGCTCAAGACGGATCTGAAGAAAAGGTTGAAAAACTTAAAAATGCAGAACCTATATACAAAGACCTATAAAAAAAGGGGAAAGGACTAAATGTCTTTTCCTTTTTTCATTGCATGTTCTCATAAAAAAGAATGTATTCGATAATAGAGATTGTAGAAAATCTATTTTTAGAATACAGAAAATGAGTAAAAGTTGTTAAGGGCGAACGGTGATGTTACATAACGATATGGAAGTAACGGCAAGAAGGCTTCTTATCGTTTTGTAAGCAGCATAAAAGCTAAAGAGAAGGAAAAACTTCAAATGATTTGTCTTAAAGTGCGCCCTGTGAAATGAAACAAATCCAGCGCATGCAAAAACTGGGCGTGCAAATTCAGCCTGCAAATATAGAAGGGTTTCGCACACTCCTCTATCATGTTACTTCAAGTCTTTCTGAAGAAGAGAACATCTATCAAATAGAAACAGAAGCCGTTGTCAGTCGAATCGCTTGACGATCTGAAATCAAGGAAACGCAAAAGACAAAGGAGTCGCAGTCAGTGACACCGGTTCCCGCTCTAATATTGCGTCCTGCGCCGATTAAATAAGAGAGGAAAGGCAAGGATGGAATAAACATTTGCAGACTCTTCCATACTATATGTAATGGAGGTGCTCCGATGAAAACATTTGAACGGCTACTGATTAAATTATTGTTCATTCAGGTCATTATTTTATTTGGTGTACAGATTCTTTTTCACTATGAGCATATTGAGCCTTATGTATCAAAAGTGATTCAATATGAAGGGGTGGATAAAATGGAGGAGAACAACAATAAGATAGAAACTTTCAAACATTAATATTCATCAATTTTTCACCCTTTTTCCTAAAGTTCGTGATACAATCCATAGAGGAGAAAAGAGCAAGGAGAGGAATTATGGAAAAGAAATTATCGATTGCAATTGACGGCCCGGCAGCTGCGGGGAAAAGCACTGTTGCCAAAATTGTGGCTGAGAAAAAATCTTACATATATATTGATACAGGGGCGATGTATCGGGCGATAACGTACACAGCTTTACAGGAAAACGCTGATCTGACCAATGAAGAAAAAATAGCCGAGCTGTTAAAACAGACGGATATTGAACTGATTACAACAAAAGAGGGACAAAAAGTACTCGTTAATGGCACCGATGTAACTGAGGCGATCAGAACAGATGCAGTAAGTAATCAAGTTTCAATAGCGGCGAAGCATAGAAGCGTCAGAGAAGAAATGGTAAAGCGCCAGCAGCTGCTTGGCGAAAAAGGCGGCGTCGTCATGGATGGACGTGATATCGGGACTCATGTGCTTCCAAATGCAGAGGTGAAGATTTTTCTGCTCGCATCTGTAGAAGAGAGAGCGAAGCGCCGTTATGAAGAAAATGTGAAAAAAGGCTACAATGTTAACTATGAAACATTAATCGAGGAAATTGCAAGAAGGGACAAGCTTGATTCAGAGCGCGAAGTATCTCCGCTGCGAAAAGCAGAAGATGCTCTTGAAATTGACACGACGTCCCTTTCCATTCAAGAAGTGGCTGATAAGATCCTTGAGGCAGTAGAACAAAAGTCCCGCTGATTATGGGGAATGCAACTTTTTTTGAAATTTTTCAACGAAGAAAGAATGTTATCGCTTGACAAACCTGTCCTTTTATTAGAAGTTAATACTAATAAAACTTTTTATTGATCATTCAAAAAACTTTTTGGGTGATTCTTTAATACATATTCGGCTAAAAAGCGGACATGTTTATAGGTTCAGCTTTTAAACCGTTTTAATTAAGCTGTGTAGGTTTGGACCAAGGAGGTTATTCAAATGACAGAGGAAATGAATCAAATTGATGTTCAAGTGCCAGAGGTTGGAGATGTAGTGAAAGGGATTGTGACAAAGGTAGAGGACAAACATGTGGATGTTGAAATGATCAATGTTAAACAGTCCGGCATTATTCCAATCAGTGAATTATCAAGTCTTCATGTAGAGAAAGCATCGGATGTTGTAAAAGTAGACGACGAGCTTGACCTGAAAGTAACAAAAGTGGAAGACGATGCTTTGATTTTATCTAAACGTGCTGTTGATGCAGACCGCGCTTGGGAAGACCTTGTGAAAAAATTCGAAACAAAAGAAGTGTTTGAAGCGGAAGTGAAAGATGTCGTGAAAGGCGGTCTTGTCGTTGATATCGGTGTTCGCGGGTTTATTCCGGCATCGCTGGTTGAAGCGCATTTCGTTGAAGATTTCACTGACTATAAAGGAAAAACATTGTCTCTGCTCGTTGTAGAGCTTGACCGTGACAAAAACCGTGTGATCCTTTCACACCGTGCTGTTGTTGAAAGTGAGCAAGCAAATAAAAAGCAAGATCTTCTTCAGTCTCTTGAAGTTGGAAGTGTGCTTGATGGTAAAGTACAGCGCCTGACTGATTTTGGCGCATTTGTTGATATCGGCGGTATCGACGGACTTGTACACATCTCACAGCTTTCCCACTCCCATGTAGAGAAGCCGTCCGATGTTGTTGAAGAGGGACAAGAAGTAAAAGTGAAAGTATTATCGGTAGACCGTGATAATGAACGTATTTCTTTATCCATTAAAGATACTCTTCCGGGACCATGGAGCCAAATCGGCGAGAAAGTGAAACCTGGTGATGTGCTTGAAGGAACTGTACAGCGCCTTGTCAGCTTCGGTGCCTTTGTTGAAATCCTTCCGGGCGTTGAAGGTCTTGTTCATATTTCTCAAATTTCCAATAAACACATCGGCACACCGCATGAAGTCCTTGAAGAAGGACAGACTGTAAAAGTGAAGGTTCTTGATGTGAATGAAAATGAGGAGCGCATTTCATTAAGCATGCGTGAACTAGAAGAATCGCCTAAAGCTGATCAAGAGGATTACCGTCAATATCAAGCGAAGGAAGAAACAAGCACTGGCTTCCAGCTTGGAGATCTGATCGGAGATAAGCTGAATAAACTAAAATAATTGGTGATAAATGTGACTCGAGCAGAACGGAAAAGACAACACATCAACCATGCCCTGTCCACCGGCCAAAAGCGGGAAACAGGTCTTAATGATATTGCGTTTGTTCATGTCAGTCTGCCCGATCTTGCATTAGAACAAGTTGATATTTCCACAAAAATCGGCGAACTTTCAAGCAGTTCGCCGATTTTTATCAATGCAATGACTGGCGGCGGCGGACAACTTACATATGAAATAAATCAATCTCTTGCACGAACTGCACGTCAAACTGGAATACCGCTTGCTGTTGGATCGCAAATGTCAGCATTAAGAGATCCTTCAGAGCGTGCTTCTTATGAAATCGTTCGAAAGGAAAACCCAAACGGACTCATTTTTGCCAATTTGGGAAGTGAGGTAACAGCTGGTCAGGCGAAGGAAGCAGTTGAAATGATCGAAGCGGATGCCCTGCAGATTCACTTGAATGTCATTCAAGAAATTGTAATGCCTGAAGGAGACAGAAGCTTTAGCGGCGCTTTGGACCGAATTGAGCAAATTTGCAGTCAGGTCAGGGTGCCAGTCATCGTGAAAGAAGTCGGCTTTGGGATGAGCAAAGAATCGGCAGGAAAGCTGTATGAAGCTGGTGCTGCAGCTGTTGATATTGGCGGCTACGGAGGTACAAATTTTTCGAAAATTGAAAATCTCCGAAGACAGCGGCAAATTACTTTTTTTAATTCATGGGGCATTTCAACAGCGGCAAGTTTAGCGGAAATCCGCTCCGTTTTTCCCGAAAACACAATGATTGCCTCCGGCGGCCTTCAGGATGCGCTTGATGTGGCGAAGGCTATTGCGCTTGGAGCCTCTTGCACCGGAATGGCAGGGCACTTTTTGAAAACGCTGACTGACTGCGGTGAGGAAGGGCTGCTTGAGGAGATTCAGCTGATCCTTGAGGAATTAAAGATGATTATGACTGTACTGGGCGTCAGAACGATTGCTGATTTGCAAAAGGCGCCATTGGTAATCAAAGGTGAAACCCATCACTGGCTTACAGAGAGAGGGATCAATACATCCTGCTACAGTGTGAGATAAATGAGAAAGGCCCAAAACCTAATGAGTTTTGGGCTTTTTGTGTTATGATTTTCGCTTTTTAAATCTGCCGTTTTGCTCAAGAGCTGTGGCTCCGTCATAGTGAATGGAATGGTCGCGATCTGATTCGACTCTTCCTGAAGCTTTCAGTTTTTTCTCTTGTCTGTCTTTTCCCATGATCATACTCCTTATTCTGTGATGGATTGTTTAAAACATGCGATTTTGCTCCATACTGGGGGTATGGAGGATGCAAGATGGAACAATTTTATTACTATTGGTCAATGTGGTTTTTGTGGGTGCTGACAACCTTTATTTTTGAAAAGACGAAGAAACGGTATGCCGTCTCTGTCTTTATTTTGACTAATATGATTCTAAGCATACATGACTTTACTTTATATTTTCCCCTGAATGCTGCATATCTGATGTTTTTCGTCTGCGGATGCGTTTATGCCGGGTATTTGAGAATGTACCGTATTCGTTATCTCATGGCCTGTTTGACGCTTGTTAGTGGGTATGCGTTTGTCTATCTTTTTGCATTATATGATCCGGTTTGGTTTATCATAAAACCTGAGTGGACTGCCGTTATCTTACTTGTGCTTTTAACAGCTTCGGTTGAAAGGACTTTCGAGAAGCAGCTTGCCTTATTTGTCTTAGGAATGTGCCAAGGCGAACTTGTGTATTCATTTGTGATTCAAAAGCTGGCCGGGGTTTTGGCCGTAGGCGGCTTTCAATGGCTGAATGCTTGTTCAGCGGGCATGATATTGCTGTTTGGCATATCTAAATATGAACAGCTTGCAAGTCAGGTTGGTCAAAAAAGCAAAAGATCAAACAAAGGAGCTACCAAAATGTCATGAGTGATTACATCTATCCGATTATTGCCGGGGTCATTGCCGGAGTTGCGACAAGGCTTTATATGCTGAAAACGGATTACCGCCAGTATCCGACCTATGTCCATGGAAAAGTCATTCATATCGCATTAGGGCTGATAGCGGCTGGTTTAGGGGCCATTATTATGCCGGCGCTTTTGCAGGAGGAATTTACGGCCATTACATTTTTAACATTGGCAGCAACGCAATTTAGAGATGTCCGAAATATGGAGCGGAATACGCTGACGCAAATGGATTCGTATGAACTTGTGTCAAGGGGAAGCACATATATTGAAGGAATTGCCATTGCGTTTGAAAGCAGAAATTATATTGTGATCTTTACAGCACTTTTGACCACCTCTGCTTATTTGTTTTTGTCGATTTGGGCTGCGGTCATAACGGCTGTTGTTTGTTTTTTGCTGGCGATGAAATTTATGTCGGGCAGTGTGTTGAAGGATATTGTAGACATCAAGTACATAGAGCCTCATTTTGATGGTCCGGGCTTGTTTATTGATAATATCTACATGATGAATATCGGGCTTTCGGAGAAACAGAAGTTGATTTTAAAGAATGGCATGGGATTTATTTTAACGCCAAAAAACTTTAATTCTGCAGCGACAATTGCCAATCTGGGGCAGCGCCAGGCCATTTTATTTGATGTTTCCAATGTGCTCGGTGTTTATCGTGACTCAGGCGAGCCGTCTCTGACACCGATTGCAAAACGGGATTTAAATGATGGAAGAGTGGCGGTCTTTGTGCTGCCGCAAATTCACCATCCCGACACGGCTATTCAGATCATCAGTAATGTCCCCACCTTGGAAAACGCGATCAGAATGCCGGCGGAATTTATCAAAAATCAGGATAAGGTGATAGGATGAGTGAATCCCTCTCGAATGTCATTTTGTCTGTGATCACAACGAACCGCAATCGGGCTGCAGGAGGAGCGCCTGTCTTTTTTTGCAATGACCATAAGGAGATGGAGCTTTTCGCTAAAAATCTTGAGGCG
The DNA here is from genome assembly GCF_010093085.1 of Bacillus sp. SKDU12. GTDB lineage: Bacteria > Bacillota > Bacilli > Bacillales > Bacillaceae > Bacillus > Bacillus mexicanus. Next base: position 415,187 of record NZ_MSRC01000007.1, read on the forward strand.
ATCCTAGATGGAATAGCGCACAGAATTGGTGATGATGTGTATTTGATCGTGAAACATTTTTAAGAATAGTTGTGATCCCAGTAAAAACTGATATAATAAATGAGTTAAGCCCTTCCTCTGAAGGGTTTCTTTTCATAAAAGTGAATGAAATGATTTTAATAACCGGTTGAAAATTTATGTAAAAATGAAAGCGGCTGGATCGAAAGGAAGGGTACTATGGGTAAACCTGTCGTAGCCATTGTCGGGAGACCAAATGTAGGAAAATCCACAATCTTTAACCGGATTGCGGGAGAAAGAATTTCAATAGTAGAAGATACCCCTGGTGTGACAAGGGATCGGATATACAGCTCGGCTGAATGGCTGAATTATGATTTTAATTTGATTGATACTGGCGGTATTGATATCGGTGATGAGCCATTCTTAGCGCAAATTCGCCAGCAGGCTGAAATCGCCATGGATGAAGCTGATGTCATTATCTTTATGGTGAACGGCCGTGAAGGTGTGACAGCTGCTGATGAAGAAGTAGCGAAAATTTTGTACCGCACGAAAAAGCCTGTTGTGTTAGCAGTTAATAAACTGGATAACACAGAAATGAGAGCGAATATTTATGATTTTTATTCGCTTGGCTTTGGCGAACCATATCCAATTTCGGGTACACACGGACTCGGATTAGGAGATTTACTTGATGCCGCTGCAGAGCATTTTAAAAACATTCCTGAAACAAAATACGATGAAGAAGTGATTCAATTTTGCCTGATCGGGCGCCCGAATGTTGGGAAATCTTCACTTGTTAATGCGATGCTTGGCGAAGAGCGTGTCATTGTGAGCAACGTGGCGGGAACAACAAGAGACGCTGTTGATACGGAATTTACGTACAATCAGCAGGAATTTGTCATTGTTGATACTGCCGGTATGCGAAAAAAAGGGAAAGTCTATGAAACGACTGAAAAGTACAGTGTGCTGCGGGCACTGAAAGCTATCGACCGCTCAGACGTTGTTGCGGTTGTGCTGGATGGCGAAGAAGGCATTATTGAACAGGACAAGCGTATCGCCGGTTATGCACACGAAGCGGGCAAGGCCGTTGTAATCGTCGTAAACAAATGGGACGCTGTTGATAAAGATGAAAGCACGATGAAAGAATTTGAAGAAAATATCCGTGACCATTTTCAGTTTCTTGATTATGCTCCCATTCTATTTATGTCAGCCTTAACAACAAAACGGATTCATACGCTGATGCCTGCGATTATCAAGGCAAGTGAAAATCATTCACTTCGAGTTCAAACAAATGTCTTAAATGATGTCATCATGGATGCTGTGGCAATGAATCCGACGCCGACTCATAATGGCTCTCGCTTGAAGATTTATTATGCAACTCAAGTTTCAGTGAAGCCGCCGAGTTTCGTTGTGTTTGTAAACGATCCGGAATTGATGCATTTTTCATACGAACGCTTTTTAGAAAATCGAATCAGAGATGCGTTTGGTTTTGAGGGGACACCAATTAAAATATTTGCAAGAGCTAGAAAATAAAAAGGTGTGAAGCAAATATGAAAAAAGTCACTATGCTCGGAGCGGGAAGCTGGGGGACAGCATTGGCTTTAGTGTTAGCTGATAATCATCACGATGTAACCATGTGGGGGCACCGTGCAGATCTAATTCATCAAATCAATGACAAGCATGAAAATAAGGATTATTTGCCGAACGTTGAGCTTCCTGAAACAATTGAGGCCACAACGGATATCGGGAAAGCTGTTTCGGACGCAGATTTCATTATCGTGGCGGTCCCGACAAAAGCAATTCGGGAAGTGCTGAGGCAGGCTGTGCCTTTTATAACGAAAAAGACAGTTTTTGTTCATGTCAGCAAGGGAATAGAGCCGGATTCGCTTTTGCGGATTTCTGAGATTATCGAAAGCGAGCTCCCGGCTGATATCAACAAAGATGTTGTTGTCCTTTCGGGACCGAGCCATGCGGAAGAAGTGGGGCTGCGGCACCCGACGACCGTTACTTCTTCTTCAAAGAGCATGCGGGCAGCGGAAGAGGTGCAGGATTTATTTATTAACCACAATTTTCGGGTGTACACAAACCCTGACATTATCGGTGTTGAAATCGGAGGGGCTTTAAAAAATATCATTGCCCTTGCCGCAGGAATCACAGACGGTTTAGGCTATGGTGACAATGCCAAAGCTGCGCTGATTACACGCGGACTTGCCGAAATTGCGCGACTCGGAACGAAAATGGGCGGAAATCCGCTGACATTTTCTGGGTTGACGGGTGTGGGCGATTTGATTGTGACGTGCACGAGTGTACATTCCAGAAACTGGCGTGCCGGCAATCTGCTCGGAAAAGGATATAAGCTTGAAGCCGTTCTGGAAGAGATGGGGATGGTGGTCGAAGGAGTCCGTACAACAAAAGCGGCTTACCAGCTTTCGAAAAAATATGATGTGAAAATGCCAATTACAGAGGCACTTCATCAAGTTCTATTTACCGGACAAAAAGTGGAAACAGCTGTTGAATCTTTAATGGCGAGAGGGAAAACTCACGAGATGGAAGATCTTGTTAACACGTTTGAAAATCAAGTGAAGTAAAAGTGTCAATCATATAAAAAACGCATATCTTAATTGAACGAAAGCCCGAAAAAAACCGAAGAACACCCAAGTCTAGGGAGCTCCTGAAACATTTTGCCGATTTAGGCAATAGAGGATGCATCTGTATGGCAAGTCGCATACTATAGCATCGAAGTCCAAGAGAGTGTTTCTTAAACGTGCAGGTGTATATAGTCAAGTTGGCTGAAGCGAAGGCCCCCCTCTTTGCTTCAGTTTTTTTGTTCTATCAAAGGATGGAAAATCTGGTTGATCTTTTCCGGCGCTGTATATTAAAATTTAAATATAACGCTTACACCAACATTATACATATCGGGGAGGCGCACTTATTGAGTCTGGCATTGATGAAAATGTGGTTTGCACTTGGGTCCATGGGTCTGATGTTTTTGGCTGTGGTTTCCATCTATTTGAGCCGATTTAAGTTTCAAAACCGTTATTTGAAGATTGCGGTTTCATCGTTCGCTTACATGTGTATGCTCATATCTGGAATCATTGTATTTGTCGTGGTATTCAGCGGTCCTGTCAATGAATAAAGCTGTAAAAGGAAGTGCTGTATGGGTAAACTGAAGTGCGCTATGATTGTTGCGGCAGTCGTGTTTTTATCAGGCTGTTTATATCCAAATGAGCGGAAAAGCAGTGTGCATGCCGTTCCTTATCAGGACCAGTTAAAGCAGGTTCAGTCTGCTGTTGATGAATTTCAAAAGGCAAATAAAGGGCTGCTTCCCATTCAAACAAAAGATATGTCAACACCGCTATATCAAAAGTATCCGATAGACTTCAACCGCTTAGCACCGAGATATATGGCCGAACCCCCGAGCACCGCATATGAAAGCGGGGGAGACTATCAATACGTGCTTGTTGACGTAGAGAACAATCCGACTGTTAAATTAATCGATCTAAAGATGGCTGAAACAATCCGTGACGTAAAGTTGCGTGTTCAAATGTATCGCCAGAAGCATCGATATCCGCCCTACAAGGATGTGTTGTCGCGTGATTTATTTACACTTGATGAAAAAAAGCTGGGAGATGGAAGCTCTCTTACAGTGGCAAGCCCAATCTCAGGAAATTCTTTGCCGCTTATGATTAGCGGAGACGGAGAAATATATGCCGATTACCGGACTGAGCTGGCTTCTTGCCTCAAAAAAAGCAAAAAAACATTTAAACCCGGGGCTGAAATCCAGGATATGATTTGGCAAGAAACACCCTTTGTCCCCGTATTTTCTGTGAAATATACGGTAAATGACAAACAGGAACCTGTTTTTTTAGAAAATGATATAAAATAGGAATGAACCTTTCTCCCGTGCATACAAATAGGGAGAAAGGTTTTTTTATACTTTAATAGATTGAGGATGGGAAATTTTCTAAAGATGTCATATTGAAATAGGACAACGTCATACACATATAGTGTCCTGTGTTTGAGTGAAAGAGCTTAATAAAATTGAGAAGGATAGGAAGTCCGGGAGGGGATCACTTGGAAAAGGTCGATATTTTCAAGGATATCGCTGAACGAACAGGAGGCGATATATACTTAGGAGTCGTAGGTGCTGTCCGTACAGGGAAATCCACGTTCATTAAAAAATTTATGGAGCTTGTGGTGCTCCCGAATATCAGTAACGAAGCAGACCGGGCCCGCGCGCAGGATGAACTGCCGCAGAGCGCGGCCGGCAAAACGATTATGACTACAGAGCCTAAATTTGTTCCGAATCAGGCGATGTCTGTTCATGTGTCAGACGGACTCGATGTCAATATAAGATTAGTAGATTGTGTAGGGTACACAGTGCCCGGCGCAAAAGGATATGAAGATGAAAACGGGCCGCGGATGATCAACACGCCTTGGTACGAAGAACCGATCCCATTTCATGAGGCTGCTGAAATCGGCACACGAAAAGTCATTCAAGAACATTCGACCATCGGAGTTGTCATTACGACTGACGGCACCATTGGAGATATTCCGAGGAGTGACTATATAGAGGCTGAAGAAAGAGTCATTGAAGAGCTGAAAGAGGTAGGCAAACCTTTTATTATGGTTATCAACTCAGTCAGGCCTTATCACCCGGAAACAGAAGCGATGCGCCAAGATTTAAGCGAAAAGTATGATATCCCGGTATTGGCAATGAGCGTGGAAAGCATGCGGGAAACAGATGTGCTGAGTGTGCTCAGAGAGGCTCTGTATGAGTTTCCAGTGCTTGAAGTGAATGTCAACCTTCCAAGCTGGGTAATGGTATTGAAAGAAAACCATTGGCTGCGTGAAAGCTATCAGGAATCCGTAAAGGAAACGGTTAAGGATATTAAGCGTCTCCGGGACGTAGACAGGGTTGTCGGCCAATTCAGCGAGTTTGAGTTTATTGAAAGTGCCGGATTAGCCGGGATTGAACTGGGCCAAGGGGTGGCTGAAATTGATTTGTACGCGCCGGATCATCTATACGATCAAATCCTAAAAGAAGTGGTGGGCGTTGAAATCAGAGGCAGAGACCATCTGCTTGAGCTTATGCAGGACTTTTCTCATGCGAAAACAGAATATGATCAAGTATCCGATGCTTTAAAAATGGTCAAACAGACGGGGTACGGCATTGCAGCGCCTGCTTTAACTGATATGAGTCTCGATGAGCCGGAAATTATACGGCAGGGTTCGCGATTCGGTGTAAGGCTGAAAGCTGTCGCTCCGTCAATCCATATGATCAAAGTCGACGTCGAAAGCGAATTCGCGCCGATCATCGGAACGGAAAAACAAAGCGAAGAGCTTGTGCGCTATTTAATGCAGGACTTTGAGGATGATCCGCTATCCATCTGGAACTCAGATATCTTTGGAAGATCACTGAGCTCAATTGTGAGAGAAGGGATCCAGGCAAAGCTGTCGTTAATGCCTGAAAACGCACGGTACAAATTAAAAGAAACATTAGAAAGAATTATAAACGAAGGATCAGGCGGATTAATCGCCATCATTCTGTAATACCGAAGGACCTCTTTATAGAATAGGAGGTCTTTTTTTCTTTGTTCTTATTAATGGAAAAGGAACAAAGAATAGGATGAAAAAAGGAAAAAAAGGAATATTTGTTCGGCAAATCACGTTAAATCCTTGACGAGCAAGGGATTGACGCTTTAAAATGCTTGATATGGCTTTTTATATGTGTTACTCTACATACAGAAATTCTTCACTTTGTTGGACAAACATTCCTCAAAGTGCAGTTTTTCTTAAAAAGCCGTTTAATTGTCTTTCTTGCCTGCTCTGATTTTTTCTGGGACAGGTTTAGAATCAGACTGAACTGTGAAGAAATGATAATAAACGAACTGACTGTATTCCTTTTGGGAGGAGGTGAAAGGCATGAACAAAACAGAACTTATCAATGCGGTTGCAGAAGCAAGCGAATTGTCTAAAAAAGACGCTACAAAAGCAGTTGACTCTGTTTTTGATACGATCTTAGATGCACTTAAAAACGGTGATAAAATTCAACTGATCGGTTTTGGTAACTTTGAGGTGCGTGAACGTTCTGCACGTAAAGGACGCAACCCTCAAACAGGTGAAGAAATCGAAATTCCAGCAAGCAAAGTACCTGCGTTCAAACCAGGTAAAGCGCTTAAAGATGCAGTTGCCGGAAAATAATTGTGAATATAGATCGTGTATGCATCTAGCTTACATACACTTTATTTCTTCACAGAAAAGCCCCTTTCTAAGGGGCTTTTCATATTTCAAGAGCATAGGAGTCCTGACAGGCATTCGCTTTGCTTTTAGCGGGGCATGTGTGCTAGAATCGAAATTAAATGTATTCATTGGTGGAGGACATAGAACATGAAAGAAGTTAATAAAGAGCAAATCGAACAAGCTGTTCGTCAAATTTTAGAAGCAATCGGGGAAGACCCGAATAGAGAAGGCCTTCTTGATACGCCGAAAAGAGTCGCAAAGATGTACGCTGAAGTATTCTCCGGCTTAAATGAAGATCCAAAAGAACATTTCCAGACTATCTTCGGTGAAAACCATGAGGAGCTTGTTCTTGTAAAAGATATCGCGTTTCATTCTATGTGTGAGCATCACCTTGTCCCCTTTTATGGAAAAGCACACGTTGCATATATACCGCGAGGCGGAAAGGTCACAGGACTCAGCAAACTGGCACGCGCTGTTGAAGCAGTTGCAAAGCGTCCGCAGCTTCAAGAGCGTATCACGTCTACAATTGCGGAAAGCATCGTAGAAACGCTTGATCCGCATGGCGTAATGGTAGTGGTTGAAGCAGAGCACATGTGCATGACAATGCGCGGTGTCAGAAAACCAGGTGCAAAAACTGTCACTTCAGCAGTAAGAGGCATTTTTAAAGATGATGCCGCTGCCCGTTCTGAAGTATTGGAACATATTAAACGCCACGACTAATAAAGATAGAGGGTGCTATAAATGAACGAAAAGCATTCAAGTGATTTTGTCGTCATTAAAGCGGTGGAGGACGGAGTGAATGTGATCGGCCTGACAAGAGGAACAGACACAAAGTTTCATCATTCCGAAAAACTCGATAAGGGAGAAGTAATCATTGCTCAGTTCACAGAGCATACTTCTGCTATTAAAATCAGAGGAGAGGCTCTCATTCAAACCGCATACGGAGAAATGAAAAGCGAAAAAAAATAAGCTGGCTGTCCCCGCTGTTAAATGCAAATGTTCGCAAACAGCGGGAGGATACAGCCAATTTCTTTTTTTTATGCTATAATGATACCTGCGTAAGTGAATGAAAAGATAATACTCATACATAGATTAAGAAATAAATGTGAATTTGGGGACAAGGGTGATATTTTTGCAAGACATCTACGGAACTTTAGCCAATCTGAACACGAAATTAAAACAAAAGCTGTCTCATCCTTATTTAGCGAAGCATATTTCTGCGCCAAAAATTGATGAGGATAAGCTTCTTCTTTTTCATGCTTTATTTGAAGAAGCTGATATAAAAAGCAACGACAGAGAAAATTATATTGTAACAGCGATGCTTGTACAAAGCGCCCTTGATACCCATGATGAAGTGACGACAGCCAGAGTCATAAAACGAGACGAAAACAAAAACCGCCAATTGACTGTTCTGGCAGGTGATTATTTCAGCGGGCTGTATTACTCTTTACTATCTGAAATGAAGGATATCTACATGATTCGGACGCTTGCTACAGCCATCAAAGAGATCAATGAACATAAGATTCGTCTGTATGACCGTTCTTTCAAGGATGAACATGATTTTTTCGAAAGTGTCGGCATCGTTGAGTCAGCATTATTCCACCGGGTATCGGATCATTTCAGCCTTCCGCGCTGGAAAAAGCTGTCGAGTGATTTTTTTGTGTTTAAACGGCTTATGAGCGGAAATGATACATTTCTGGATGTGATCGGCAGTTTTATACAGCTCGGAAAAACAAAAGAAGAGATATTAGAAGAGTGTTTTAAAAAAGCGAAAAACAGCATTGAGTCACTTTTGCCTCTGAATTCACCTATTCAGCACATTTTATTAAACCGTCTGAAGACAATCAGCCAAGATCAAACCTATCATCAGAAAGTGGAAGAAGGGTAAGCCATATGCAGGACTCAAAAGAACAGCGCGTACACGGAGTATTTGAAAAAATATATAAAAACTATGATCAAATGAACTCTGTCATCAGTTTTCAGCAGCATAAAAAATGGCGTAACAAAACGATGCGCATCATGGATGTAAAAGAAGGCGCCAAAGCACTTGATGTCTGCTGCGGAACAGCTGACTGGACGATCGCGCTTGCAGAAGCAGCGGGCAAAAGCGGCGAGATCAAAGGCTTGGATTTCAGTGAAAATATGCTGAGTGTCGGCCAGAAAAAAGTAAAAGACGGCGGATACAGCCAAATTGAACTGCTGCACGGAAATGCGATGGAGCTTCCTTTTGATGATGATACATTTGATTATGTCACGATCGGCTTCGGGCTCCGCAATGTCCCCGACTACTTGACTGTACTGAAAGAGATGAGACGTGTGGTAAAGCCGGGCGGCCTTGTGGTATGTCTGGAAACGTCCCAGCCGGAAATGTTCGGATTCAGACAGGCTTATTTTATATACTTTAAGTATATGATGCCGTTTTTCGGGAAACTGTTTGCCAAGAGCTATAAAGAATATTCCTGGCTTCAAGAATCAGCCAGAGAATTTCCTGGAATGAAGGAATTGGCAGGCCTGTTTGAAGAGGCGGGTCTGAAGAATGTCAAATATCATTCGTTTACTGGCGGAGTCGCTGCCACGCATATCGGATGGAAATGAAAACATAGATGTTTGGGTGAATGATATGAAATTTAAAATGGCCTACTCTTTTTTAAATGACGATATTGATGTGATCGAAAGAGAACTTGAACAAACCGTACGTTCCGATTACCCGCTTTTAAGCGAGGCGGGTCTTCACCTGCTGCAGGCCGGAGGGAAACGTATTCGGCCTGTTTTCGTGCTGCTTTCCGGCATGTTTGGGGATTATGATATTAATAAAATTAAATATGTCGCTGTCACGCTGGAAATGATCCACATGGCATCTTTAGTTCATGATGATGTTATTGATGATGCGGAACTTCGCAGAGGGAAACCGACAATCAAAGCAAAATGGGACAATCGCATTGCAATGTACACAGGCGATTATATGCTGGCGGGATCTCTTGAAATGATGACGAGAATTAATGAACCGAAAGCCCATAGGATTTTGTCACAAACGATTGTTGAAGTCTGTCTTGGGGAAATCGAGCAGATCAAAGACAAATACAACATGGAACAAAATCTCCGAACGTATCTTCGCCGCATCAAAAGAAAAACGGCGCTCCTGATCGCGGTCAGCTGCCAGCTCGGTGCCATTGCGTCCGGAGCCGATGAAAAGATTCATAAAGCTCTGTACTGGTTTGGGTATTACGTCGGCATGTCTTATCAAATCATTGATGATATCCTTGACTTTACTTCAACTGAAGAGGAGCTGGGCAAACCCGTTGGAGGAGATTTGCTTCAAGGGAATGTCACATTGCCAGTGCTGTATGCATTGAAAAATCCAGCACTGAAAAATCAACTTCAATTGATTAACAGTGAGACAACGCAGGAACAGCTTGAGCCGATCATTGAGGAAATCAAAAAAACGGATGCCATTAAAGCATCTATAGCAGTAAGCGAAATGTATCTGCAAAAAGCTTTCCAAAAACTAAACACGCTTCCGAGAGGGCGTGCACGTTCGTCTCTTGCAGCGATCGCAAAATATATCGGTAAAAGAAAATTTTAATTTTGTAGATATTAAGAAATTTCTCCACCCCCAATTGATTAATGATCAGAAAGATGTTACGATTTCGGTGTGCAATGTGAAAGCCTATACATACATAATGATGGGGTGGAGAATATGATGGAAAAGACTTTTATCATGGTGAAACCAGATGGTGTCCAACGTCAGCTCATTGGGGATATTTTATCCAGATTTGAACGTAAGGGCTTGCAGTTAGCTGGTGCCAAGTTAATGAGAGTATCTGAACAATTGGCTGCGAAACACTATGCCGAACATCAAGGGAAGCCTTTCTTTGGAGAACTTGTTGAGTTTATTACTTCAGGCCCTGTATTCGCAATGGTTTGGGAAGGCGAAAATGTCATTGAAGTGACGAGACAACTGATCGGAAAGACAAATCCTAAAGAAGCTTTACCTGGTACGATTCGGGGAGATTACGGCATGTTTGTCGGAAAAAACATCATCCACGGCTCTGATTCTCTCGAAAGTGCAGAACGCGAGATAAACAATTTCTTTAAGAATGAAGAATTAGTATCATATCAGCAGCTCATGGCTGGCTGGATCTATTAATCATTGTGAAAGTATGTAACAGAGCCGGTGCCATCTGATGGGCCGGTTTTTGCTTTCTTTTGTAAAGGCTTACATCAAAGGGGATAAAGGGGTTAATGGCAGCAGTGTATCAGACTCATGTCTCTCCCTACGAACTAAAATCAGCTGAAAAGCTGATTTTTTTATGGAAACCATACTATTTACTGATAAAACAAGCTATACTAGGACAAAAAGATAGCGAGATTGGGAGAGTAGAGAGATGGATACATACAGTGTATTTACAACGAAGTGGAAACAATTAACTGGAGTTGATCTGACATTATATAAAGAAGCACAAATGAAGAGAAGGCTGACGTCGCTATATGAGAAAAAGGGCTTTCAAAGCTTTAAGGACTTTGCGGCTGCATTGGAGAAGGATCAGGCTCTCTTAAATGAAACATTGGACAGAATGACGATCAATGTTTCAGAATTTTATCGTAATTATAAAAGGTGGGAAGTTCTTGAGACTGCTATTCTTCCGTTAATCAAGAACAATAAGCCTTTAAAGATATGGAGTGCCGCTTGCTCAACAGGTGAGGAGCCTTACACACTTGCCATGCTTTTAGAACAGCAAAAAGGTCTTTCTGGATTTCAGATTTTGGCGACAGACCTTGATGAAAAGGCACTGGAAAAAGCGCAAAATGGCGTTTATCAGGAACGTTCTTTACAGGAAGTGCCCTCCTCTGTGAAGGATCGCTATTTTACTCAACATGCAAATAGAAGCTATGAAGTAAAACCGGAAATTAAAAAGAATATTACATTCAAAAAACACAACCTGCTGGCAGATCGTTATGAACAAGACTTTGACTTGATCGTGTGCCGCAACGTATTGATTTATTTTACAGAGCGTGCGAAGGAAGAGCTGTATTTAAAAATGGCACATAGCTTGAAAAAGAATGGAGTGCTTTTTGTCGGCAGCACCGAGCAAATCTTCAATCCAGAGAAATTCGGTCTGGTTCCAGCTGATACATTCTTTTATCAAAAAAGATAGACTGACTTTTTGCTGAAAAATATGTTATAGTGGTTTTACTTAAAAGCGTTAATGTGATGAAGGGAGAAGAGGTTATGAGATATTTAACAGCCGGAGAATCACACGGTCCCCAACTGACAACCATTATTGAAGGTGTGCCTGCCGGGCTTTACATAACGGAGGAAGATATCAATTTTGAGCTTGCCAGACGCCAAAAAGGCTATGGCCGCGGCCGCCGAATGCAGATCGAAAAAGACCAAGCGAAAATGATGAGCGGGGTGCGCCATGCGCGTACACTTGGTTCACCAATTGCTCTCGTTGTTGAAAATAATGATTGGAAGCATTGGACAAAAATTATGGGTGCGGCTCCGATTACAGAAGATGAAGAAAAGGAAATGAAGCGCCAAATTTCCAGACCGAGACCTGGGCACGCTGATTTAAACGGTGCGATTAAATATAATCACCGTGATATGAGAAATGTGCTTGAGCGTTCTTCAGCAAGGGAAACAACTGTCAGAGTAGCGGCAGGCGCTGTCGCGAAAAAAATTCTCTCTGAGCTGGGCATTAAAGTGGCGGGCCACGTATTGCAAATTGGCGCAGTTAAAGCTGAAAAAACACAATATGCGTCAATCGAAGACCTGCAGCGTGTAACAGAGGAATCTCCGGTCAGATGCTACGATGAAGAAGCGGGCAAAAAAATGATGACTGCCATTGACGAAGCGAAGGCAAATGGAGATTCGATCGGCGGGATTGTAGAAGTCATTGTTGAAGGAATGCCAGTAGGCGTGGGCAGTTATGTTCATTATGACCGCAAGCTGGACAGCAAGCTTGCTGCAGCTGTGCTGTCAATTAACGCGTTTAAAGGCGTGGAATTCGGCATCGGATTTGAGGCGGCAGGTCGAAATGGAAGTGAAGTCCATGACGAGATCATTTGGGATGAGGAAAAGGGATATACCCGTGCGACCAACAGACTCGGAGGACTGGAAGGCGGTATGACGACAGGAATGCCAATTGTTGTCCGCGGAGTCATGAAGCCGATCCCGACTTTGTATAAACCGCTGAAAAGCGTAGATATTGAAACGAAAGAACCATTTTCCGCCAGTATCGAACGTTCAGACAGCTGTGCCGTGCCTGCTGCAAGTGTAGTAGCTGAAGCGGCTGTCGCATGGGAAATTGCGAACGCAGTTGTTGAACAATTCGGCTTAGATCAAATTGACCGCATTAAAGAAAATGTGGAGAATATGAGAAAACTGTCGAGGGAATTTTAATGAAAACACTGCATGTTCAAACCGCTTCCTCGTCGTATCCTGTTTTTATTGGGAAAGGTATCAGAAAAGAGGCTTGTGAACTATTAACCTCTTTAAACAGGCCTTTAACACGGATTATGCTTGTCACGGATGAAGAGGTGGACCGCCTGTATGGTGATGAAATGCTTCGTCTGCTGCAAGAAAAGTGGCCTGTGAAAAAAGTGACGGTGCCGAGCGGAGAGCAGGCGAAATCCATGGACATGTACACAGAACTCCAAAGTGAAGCGATTCGTTTTCATATGGATCGCTCCTCATGCATCATCGCATTTGGCGGCGGTGTTGTTGGTGATCTTGCCGGTTTTGTGGCAGCTACTTTTATGCGCGGCATTGATTTCATCCAAATGCCTACGACGCTTTTGGCGCATGACAGCGCAGTCGGAGGCAAAGTAGCCGTAAACCATCCGCTCGGAAAAAATCTAATCGGTGCGTTTTATCAGCCGAAGGCGGTACTATATGATACTGACTTCCTGCGTTCTCTGCCTGAAAAAGAGCTTCGGTCCGGAATGGCAGAAGTGATTAAACACGCTTTTATCTATGACAAAGCGTTTCTGGAAGAGCTGTTGAATATCCGCTCCTTGCACGATATCACCAGCGATCGGCTGAATGACATGATATTTAAAGGCGTCTCCATTAAAGCGTCTGTCGTGCAGGAGGATGAAAAAGAAGAGGGGATCAGAGCTTACTTAAACTTCGGACATACGCTTGGCCATGCGGTTGAGGCGGAATATGGATACGGACAAATCACTCACGGTGATGCCGTAGCCCTTGGAATGCAGTTTGCTTTATATATAAGTGAAAAGACAGCAGGCTGTGAAATGGATAGAAAACAGCTGATCAGCTGGCTGAAAAACTTGGGATATCCAACTCAAATAAAAAAAGAGACTGAAACCTCCGTTCTAGTGGACCGTATGATGAATGATAAGAAAACCCGAGACGGGAAGATTCAGTTTATCGTTCTTAACGAATTAGGGAAAGTTGCCGATCACACATTTTCCAGAAATGAACTTGAGAGCTGGCTGCATAAATGGCGATTGGAGGAGACATCATGATGATTCGCGGAATTCGCGGAGCAACAACAGTTGAACAGGATACAGAAGAAGAAGTGTTACAAAAAACAAAACAGCTGTTAGAGAAAATCATAGAAGAAAACAAAACGAAGCCGGAAGATGTTGTTCAAATTCTTCTTTCGGCGACGCCTGATTTGCACTCTGTTTTCCCGGCAAAAGCTGTCCGTGAGCTTTCTGGCTGGCAGTATGTGCCGGTAACCTGTATGCAGGAAATGGATGTAACCGGCGGTCTGAAAAAGTGTATAAGGGTTATGATGACCGTTCAGACAGACGTTCCTCAGGATCAGATCAGACATGTATATTTAGAAAAAGCCGTCGTATTAAGACCCGATTTATCATTGACAAAAAATACTGAATTGTAATACGATAGGAACAGCTTAGAAATACACAAGAGTGTGTATAAAGCGATGAAAATGAGTTGAGTTAGAGAATAGGGTAGCAGAGAATGAGTGTAGTTGAGCTGAGACATGTATGTTTATTCTACCCAAAAGAAGCCTTTCTTTTGGGTTTATTTGTTATATAATGTTTTATCCTCTCATGCCATCTTCTCATTCTCCTTGCCATAAGGAGTGAGAGTAATGAATTTCCAATCCAACATTTCTGCATTTTTACAGGACAGCTTGTCCTACCGCACGATACCGATCGTGGAGACCTTCACAGTCGATACGATGACACCCATTCAAATGATAGAGAAGCTTGATAGGGAGATTACTTATCTTCTAGAAAGCAAGGATGATACATCCAATTGGTCAAGATATTCGTTTATCGGCCTGAATCCGTTTCTCACAATTAAAGAAGAACAGAGACATTTTACAGCTGTTGATCAGGACGGCAGATCTCTATACACAGGAAACGAACTAAAAGAAGTGCTGAACTGGATGAACACCACATACAACATCAAAACGCCAGAGCTAAGTATCCCTTTTGTCGGAGGGGCTGTCGGGTACTTAAGCTATGATATGGTCCCGATGATTGAGCCTTCTGTTCCTGCCCATACAAAAGAAACAGAAATGGAAAAGTGTATGCTGTTTGTTTGCCGGACATTAATGGCGTATGATCATGAAACCAAAAACGTCCACTTTATCCAATATGCAAGGCTCAATGGACAAGAAACGGAAAACGAAAAGATTGATGTGTTTTACCAAAATCATCAGGCGCTTCAAGAGCTCATCGGAAAAATGATGGATCCAAAAAACATAAAAGAACTGTTTCTTTCGGCTGATTCATATAAGACACCCAGCTTTGAGACGTTATCCTCTAATTATGAAAAGTCAGCTTTTATGGCTGATGTAGAAAAAATAAAAGAATATATAAAAGCGGGCGATATCTTCCAGGGCGTCCTGTCACAAAAATTTGAGATTCCGATAACATCAGATGCCTTTGAGTTATATCGTGTGCTTAGGATCGTCAACCCTTCACCGTATATGTATTATATAAAGCTCCAAGACAGAGAAATAGTCGGCAGCTCGCCGGAACGGTTAATTCACGTTAAGGACGGGCACTTGGAAATCCATCCGATTGCCGGTACGAGAAAACGGGGCGCAGATCAAGCGGAAGATGAAAAACTCAAAATGGACCTGATGAAGGATGAAAAAGAAAAAGCGGAACACTACATGCTCGTTGATCTTGCCCGGAACGATATTGGCAGAGTAGCAGAGTATGGATCTGTTTCTGTGCCGGAGTTCACAAGCGTTGTTTCTTTTTCGCATGTTATGCACATTATTTCAGTGGTGACAGGCAGATTGAAAGAAGGAGTTCATCCTATTGATGCTCTAATGTCCGCATTCCCGGCGGGTACGTTAACAGGCGCTCCAAAAATCCGTGCCATGCAGCTTTTGCAAGAGCTGGAGCCCACTCCGAGAGAGACATACGGCGGCTGCATTGCCTACATTGGATTTGACGGTAATATCGATTCTTGCATTACGATTCGCACCATGAGCGTCAAGGACGGCGTCGCATCGATTCAAGCAGGTGCTGGTATTGTTGCAGATTCTGTTCCGGAAGCTGAATACGAGGAAAGCTGTAATAAAGCCGGTGCACTGATGAAAACAATTCATATTGCAGAAGACATGTTTCGTAGCAAGGAGGATAAAGGTGATGAACAAATTTCTACAATCGTGCGTTGACGGAAAAACACTTACTGCTGGTGAAGCAGAGGCACTAATGAATATGATGATGACAGCGGAGATGACGCCTTCTGAAGTGGGAGGCATATTGTCTATCCTTGCTCATCGGGGAGAGACGCCAGAAGAGCTTACAGGCTTTATGAAGGCGATGCGGGCACACGCTCTGACTGTCGATGGACTTTCTGATGTTGTCGACACATGCGGAACCGGAGGAGATGGCATTTCCACTTTTAATATCTCAACGGCATCGGCGATTGTTGCTTCAGCAGCAGGGGCGAAGGTTGCTAAACACGGCAACCGTTCTGTCTCTTCAAAAAGCGGAAGCGCTGATGTTTTAGAGGCGTTAGAGGTTCCTATTCAAACCACTCCTGAACATGTCAAAAGCAGTATTGAAACAAACAACATGGGTTTTTTGTTTGCACCGCTTTATCATTCGTCTATGAAATATGTCGCGCGGACTAGAAAAGAATTAGGCTTCAGAACGGTATTTAATCTGCTTGGACCGCTCAGCAATCCTTTGCAGACGAAGCGTCAGGTGATCGGGGTCTATTCCTCTGAAAAAGCGGGATTGATGGCAAGTGCACTGGAGACGTTTCAGCCAAAGCATGTCATGTTTGTATCAAGCCGTGATGGTTTAGATGAGCTTTCGATTACAGCACCGACCGATGTGATTGAATTAAAAGACGGAGAGCGTCGGGAATATACCGTTACACCCGAAGATTTTGGTTTCAAAAATGGGAGACTTGAAGATTTACAGGTGCAGTCGCCGAAAGAAAGCGCCTTTCTCATTCAGAATATTTTTGAAAATAAAAGCAGCAGCTCCGCTTTATCTATTACCGCTTTTAATGCAGGGGCTGCGATATATGCGGCGGGAATAGCAGCTTCGCTGAAAGAAGGAACAGAGCTGGCGTTAGAGACAATTACAAGCGGAGGTGCGGCTGTGCAGCTTGAACGACTAAAGCAGAAAGAGGAAGAGATCTATGCTTGAAAACATCATCAAACAAAAGAAAGAAGAAGTAAAAACATTGGTCCTGCCGGAAGAGCAGTGTTTCGAAAAACGTTCATTTAAAGAGGCGCTGGCAAGCCCGAATCGGTTTATCGGGCTGATTGCTGAAGTGAAGAAAGCATCACCTTCAAAAGGGCTTATTAAAGAGAATTTTGTCCCTGAACAGATTGCGAAAGACTATGAAACTGCAAAGGCCGATGCGCTTTCTGTTTTAACAGACACCCCGTTTTTTCAAGGGGAAAACAGCTATTTATCAGATGTGAAACGTGCTGTCAGGATACCTGTCCTCAGAAAAGATTTTATTATTGATTCTCTTCAAGTGGAGGAATCAAGAAGAATCGGAGCGGATGCCATCTTGTTAATCGGCGAGGTGCTTGATCCTTTACATCTTCATGAATTATATCTTGAAGCAGGTGAAAAAAAGATGGATGTCCTGGTAGAGGTTCATGATGCCTCGACACTTGAGCAAATTTTGAAAGTGTTCACGCCTGATATTCTTGGTATAAACAATCGAAATCTAAAAACATTTGAAACTTCTATAAAACAGACAGAACAAATTGCATCTCTTGCCCCGAAAAAATCACTGCTTGTCAGTGAAAGCGGAATCGGTTCTTTAAAAGATTTAACATTTGTCAAAGAACGTGGTGCACGTGCTGTGCTAATCGGTGAATCATTGATGAGACAAACATCACAGCAAAAAGCCGTCCATGCTTTGTTTGAGGAGTAAGGTATGAAGAAGCCGGTATTAAAATATTGCGGTATAAGGTCACTGCAGGATTTGCAGCTTGCAGCGGGATCGCAGGCTGATTATCTGGGCTTTATTTTTGTTGCTGAAAGCAAACGAAATGTATCTCCGTATGATGTGAAAAAATGGCTGAGTCAAGTTCGTATCGAAAAACAGGTTGCGGGTGTTTTTGTTAATGAATCGATAGAGAAGATGTCACGCATTGCTGAAGACTTGAATCTCGATGTTATTCAGCTTCACGGTGATGAAAATCCAGCGGAGGCCGGTGCGCTTCGTATGATAGCAGATTGTGAAATATGGAAGGCGCTTCATCATCATGAGAACACGCTTCACGAAATAGCCCGCTTTAAAGATGATGTGGACGGATTTGTCATTGATTCATCTGTCAAAGGGGCAAGAGGCGGCACAGGTGTTTCTTTTTCTTGGGACTGTGTGCCGGAATACCAGCAGGCGGCTACAGGCAAACGATGTTTTATTGCAGGCGGTGTGAATCCGGATACTATCACAGACCTATTGACATATAAGCCAGCAGGAATTGACCTTGCCAGCGGAATCGAAAAAAACGGGCAAAAAGATCAGAATTTAATGAGGCTTTTAGAAGAAAGGATGAATCGATATGTATCTATATCCAAATGAAATAGGAAGATACGGTGATTTTGGCGGGAAGTTTGTGCCCGAAACACTGATGCAGCCGTTAGAAGAAATTGAATCTGCATTTAAAGAAGTTAAGGATGATCCAGCTTTTCGTAAAGAATATAATCAGCTGTTACATGACTATTCCGGACGGCCGACTGCATTAACATATGCTGATCGAGTCACAGAATATTTAGGCGGGGCAAAGATCTATTTGAAACGAGAAGATTTAAACCACACAGGTTCTCATAAAATCAATAATGCCCTGGGTCAAGCGCTGCTTGCGAAAAAAATGGGCAAAACGAAAATCATTGCTGAAACCGGTGCCGGTCAGCACGGCGTCGCCGCTGCAACAGTTGCAGCCAAATTTGGCTTTTCCTGCACTGTGTTTATGGGCGAGGAGGATGTTGCCCGCCAGTCACTGAACGTTTTCCGAATGAAGCTTCTTGGGGCGGAAGTAGTGCCAGTAACAAGCGGAAACGGCACATTAAAGGATGCTACAAATGAGGCGATCCGTTACTGGGTTCAGCATTGTGAGGACCACTTTTACATGATTGGATCAGTTGTCGGCCCGCACCCTTATCCGCACGTGGTCCGTGAATTTCAAAAAATGATCGGTGAGGAAGCGAAGGATCAGCTGAAACACCTTGAAGGCTCCTTGCCTGATAAAGTAGTGGCGTGTGTAGGCGGAGGAAGCAATGCAATAGGCATGTTTCAAGCATTTTTAGATGAAGAGGTTGATCTGATCGGAGCTGAAGCAGCAGGGAAGGGGATTGATACTGCTCTTCATGCCGCTACAATTACGAAAGGAACCGTAGGCGTTATTCACGGTTCATTGACTTATCTCATTCAAGATGAGTTCGGGCAAATCATTGAGCCTTACTCCATTTCAGCAGGACTCGACTATCCAGGAATCGGTCCCGAGCACGCTCACTTGCATAAAAGCGGCCGTGTCATTTACGACAGTGTCACAGATGAAGAAGCGGTGGATGCGTTAAGGCTCTTGTCAGAAAAAGAGGGGATTTTGCCGGCAATTGAATCTGCCCATGCGTTAGCGAAAGCATTCAAACTCGCCAAAGAGATGGAGCGTGGCCAAACGATTCTCATCTGTTTATCAGGGCGGGGAGATAAGGATGTCAACACATTAATGAATGTATTGGAAGAAGAGGTGAAAACGCATGTTTAAATTAAACCTTCAAGCATCAGAGAGATTGTTTATCCCGTTTATTACGGCGGGCGATCCATCGCCCGCGGTTTCGGTTGAACTGGCGAAGTCTTTCCAAAAAGCGGGCGCTACGGCATTGGAGCTTGGTGTTGCATACTCAGATCCGCTGGCAGACGGTCCGGTAATTCAGCGGGCTTCAAAGCGGGCGCTTGATCATGGAATGAATATCGTCAAGGCAATCGAATTAGGCGGAGACATGAAAAAAAACGGAGTGAATATTCCGATTATCCTCTTTACGTATTATAATCCTGTGTTACAATTGAACAAAGAATACTTTTTCGCTTTACTGCGGGAAAATCACATTGACGGTCTGCTTGTTCCAGACTTGCCATTAGAAGAAAGCGCCAGCCTTCAAGCAGAATGCAAGAACCATGGGGTGACGTATATTTCTTTGGTTGCGCCGACAAGTGAAAGCCGTTTGAAAACCATTATTGAACAAGCCGAGGGCTTCGTCTACTGTGTATCTTCTCTAGGTGTGACTGGTATCCGCAATGAGTTCAATTCATCCGTGTACCCGTTCATCCGGACAGTGAAGGAACTGAGCACTGTTCCTGTTGCTGTAGGATTCGGTATATCAAACCGTGAACAGGTCATGAAGATGAATGAAATATGTGACGGTGTCGTCGTGGGAAGTGCGCTCGTCGGAAAAATAGAAGAATTAAAGGAGCGGCTCATCAGCGCTGAAACGAGAAACCAAGCGCTGCAGGAGTTTGAAGATTACGCGATGACGTTTGGCGGCTTGTACAGTTTAAAATGAGGTGACTGGATTTGCGAATCAAAGAACATTTAAAACAGCTGAAGCCTTATCAGCCAGGTAAGCCAATTGAAGCAGTAAAATCAGAATATGGCTTGGATAAAGTTGTGAAGCTTGCTTCAAACGAGAATCCGTATGGCTGTTCGGAAGTTGTAAAAGAGGCGCTTCATCATGAAATTCAACAGCTTGCGCTTTATCCGGACGGATATAGCGCCGCTTTACGGACAAGGCTCAGTGAGCATCTCAATGTCAGCGAAACATCACTTATTTTCGGAAATGGTTCAGATGAAATCATTCAGATCATCTGTCGGGCATTTTTACATGATAAAACCAACACGATAACTGCTGCCCCGACTTTTCCGCAATATAAACATAATGCGGTCATAGAAGGCGCTGAAGTTCGCGAAATCGCACTTCGTCCTGACGCCTCACATGATTTAGACGCCATGCTGGAAGCGATTGACGAACAGACACAAGTCGTTTGGATATGCAGCCCGAATAACCCGACTGGCACTTATACAACGGAAGGGGAATTGCTCGCATTTCTGGAACGTGTCCCTTCTCGTGTTCTCGTTGTTCTTGACGAAGCATATTATGAATATGTGACAGAAGAAGATTATCCGGAAACTGTGCCGCTATTAAACAAATACTCCAATCTGATGATTTTGCGGACATTTTCAAAAGCTTACGGCCTGGCAGCGCTTAGAGTCGGGTACGGAATTGCTGACGAGAACCTCATTCGCCAGATTGAGCCGGCGAGAGAGCCGTTTAATACAAGCCGTCTGGGCCAGACTGCGGCGATCGCAGCGCTTGATGATCAAGCATTTATTGCTGCCTGTGTCGAGCAAAATAAAGCAGGCCTTCAGCAATATTATGATTTTGCGAAGGCTCATGGTTTAAAGTGCTATCCTTCACAGACAAACTTTGTGCTGATTGATTTTAACCGTCCTTCTGATGAACTGTTTCAGGCTCTGCTGGAAAGAGGTTATATTGTCCGGTCGGGAAATGCATTAGGCTTCCCGACATCACTCCGAATTACGATTGGAACAAAAGAGCAAAACAAAGAAATTATTTCTATTTTAGATGAAATTTTATAAGAGGTGATCTCATATCACCTCTTTAGTCTATAAGCCAGGTGATGATGGATGAATCGAATGAAAGATACCATATTCCTCGCCGGCCTGGGGTTGATAGGCGGTTCGATTGCGTTAGCGATCAAAAAAAATCATCCCGGCAAACGGATCATCGGAATTGATATCTCTGAGGAACAGGCAGTAGCTGCATTAAAATTAGGTGTAATTGACGAGTGTGCGGATTCGTTTATTAGCGGTGCAAAAGAGGCAGCGACAGTAATCATTGCGACCCCTGTTGCGCAAACCCTGCTTATGCTCGATGAACTGGCTCATTCAGGGATAGAACATGAGCTTTTGATTACCGATGTCGGAAGCACAAAGCAAAAAGTGGTTCAATACGCTGATCAAGTGCTGCCTAGCCGCTATCAATTTGTCGGAGGGCACCCGATGGCAGGTTCACATAAATCAGGGGTGGCTGCTGCGAAGGAATTCCTATTTGAAAATGCATTTTATATTTTGACGCCCGGACAGAAAACGGAGAGACAAGCGGTAGAGCAATTGCAACATTTGCTGAAGGGTACAAATGCCCATTTTGTGGAAATGTCACCTGAAGAACATGATGGCGTTACGAGTGTTATTAGTCATTTTCCGCATATAGTCGCAGCAAGCCTCGTTCACCAAGCCCATCATTCTGAAGAACTTTATCCGCTTGTTAAACGTTTTGCAGCTGGCGGGTTCAGGGATATTACAAGGATTGCATCAAGCAGCCCGGCCATGTGGCGGGATATTTTATTACATAATAAAGATAAAATTTTGGATCGTTTTGATGAGTGGATTCGTGAAATGGAGAAAATCCGAGCATATGTAGAACAGAAAGATGCGGAACATCTATTTCGTTATTTCAAAACGGCTAAGGATTATCGCGACGGACTGCCGCTTCGGCAGAAAGGTGCGATACCTGCATTTTATGATTTATACGTGGATGTTCCTGATCATCCTGGTGTGATTTCTGAGATAACAGCTATCTTAGCTGCGGAGCGCATCAGTATCACGAATATCCGCATTATTGAAACACGAGAAGATATTAACGGAATTTTAAGGATCAGCTTTCAGACGGATGATGACCGGAAGCGGGCTGAACAATGCATTGAAGCCCGGGCTGAATATAAAACTTTTTATGCTGATTGAGGTGGAGATTTAAATGAAAAGAGAAAAGGTGCAGGTCTTACATGGAGAAATACACGTTCCTGGTGATAAATCCATTTCTCACCGCTCTGTCATGTTTGGTGCGCTGGCAAATGGCACAACAACTGTTAAAAACTTTTTGCCGGGAGCGGATTGTTTGAGCACAATCGATTGTTTTAGAAAAATGGGTGTGCAAATTGAGCAAAATGGCAGCGATGTCGTCATTTACGGTGAAGGAATCGAGTCTCTGAGGGAGCCAGAAAGCTTTTTAGATGTCGGGAATTCAGGTACAACAATTCGCCTGATGCTCGGTATTTTGGCGGGCCGTCCTTTTTACAGTGCAGTAGCCGGAGATGAGAGCATTGCGAAGCGCCCAATGAAGCGTGTAACAGAGCCTTTGAAAAAAATGGGTGCTAAAATCGACGGAAGAGCCGGAGGAGACTTCACCCCGCTATCTGTGAGCGGCGCTTCATTAAAAGGCATTGATTATGTATCACCTGTTGCAAGTGCACAAATTAAATCCGCTGTTTTGCTGGCCGGATTACAGGCTGAAGGGACAACAACCGTCACAGAGCCTCATAAATCCCGAGACCATACGGAGCGAATGCTTTCTGCCTTTGGCGTTAAGCTTTTTGAAGGTCAAACAAGCGTTTCTATCACCGGGGGCCAGAAAATGACAGCTGCAGATATTTTTGTTCCTGGAGACATATCTTCAGCGGCATTTTTTCTTGCTGCAGGTGCAATGGTTCCAAACAGCAGCATTGTATTGAAAAATGTAGGTTTAAATCCGACTCGGACAGGTATCATTGACGTCCTTCAAAATATGGGAGCAAAACTTGAAATCAAACCGTCTGCTGACAGCGGGGCAGAGCCATATGGAGATTTGATCATCGAAACGTCATCTTTAAAAGCTGTTGAAATCGGAGGAGACATCATTCCGCGTTTGATTGATGAAATCCCTATCATCGCACTTCTCGCAACTCAAGCGGAAGGGACCACTATTATTAAAGATGCGGCAGAGCTTAAGGTAAAAGAAACAAACCGCATTGACACCGTGGTTTCCGAACTTCGTAAGCTGGGTGCTGAGATTGAACCGACAGCAGATGGAATGAAGGTTTATGGCAAACAAACATTGAAAGGCGGCGCAACAGTGTCCAGCCACGGGGATCATCGAATCGGAATGATGCTCGGCATCGCTTCCTGTATAACGGAAGAGCCGATTGAACTCGAGCAGACAGAAGCCATTCACGTTTCTTATCCAACCTTCTTTAAGCATTTAAATAAGCTTTCTAACAAATCCTGAGGTATTTTGCTTCAGGATTTTTTGTGCGGATTGTCTGTGAAAATCATATTCTGAGGCAAAAAAACATAGCTTGTCTTATAAAGAGAAAAGAAAATTGAAAAGGGGGGATGCGCTTACTTACAAGCCGGCAGGTCAGCGAACTGCTTTACTGTACTGAGGGGCGATTCTTCCTTTTTTCATTTTCTATCACAAAAACTTTTGGTAAACTAATAACACTCAATAATTCCCTGCCGTACAGCAAGCATCTTATTTGCCGGGGGCTTTTCTCTGAATTATGATAAGGATAGCCCTAACAAATAAAGCTTTTTTGTATGGTTGATGTTGTATAGGAAAAGAAAGGACCGGTCCGATTTGAATACATTGATTCAAGAAGCCATAAAATTAGTTGAAGCAGGTGAAACAGAAAAAGGCCTCAACACTCTCTCAAAAGCTGAAAAACAGCTCCATGATGAAGACAAAGCCATTGCAGCCCAGCTTTATTACGAGTGGGGTAATGTGGAGAAAGCGATTTCGCTGATCAGTGATTTACATGATTTATATCCAAACGAGACAGAACTGACGAATTTTTATGCCGAACTTTTAATAGATATTGACGAAGAAGAAAAAGCCCTTACTGTGCTGGAAACCATTCCGGAAACAGATCCATCATATCCGGAAAGTTTGCTGCTTATGGCAGATCTTTATCAGATGCAGGGGTTATTCGAAGTCAGTGAACAAAAGCTTTTACAAGCAAAGTCCATTCTGGACAGTGAACCCATCATTGATTTTGCACTGGGGGAACTTTACTTTACGCAGGGAGCCTATGCAAAAGCGGTTCAATATTTTAAAACAACGGCTGAGGTGCAGAGTGAGATTGGGGGCGTTAATGTCCATCAGAGACTGGCCGAATCGTTAAGTGCCTCAGGTGAATTTGAGGATGCCATTCAATGGTATGAGAAAGCCGCTGATGAGAATCCTGATCCTAACACGATTTTTGGTTATGGATTTACAGCATTACAGGCAGGGCTTGTGAAAACAGCTATTAAGCAGCTGTCTGATTTAAAAGAGCTTGATCCTTCTTATTCTTCACTTTATATGCCGCTTTCGAAAAGCTATGAAGCTGAAGGAATGTATGAAGAGGCATTCAAAACGGCAAAAGAGGGTATCAATTACGATGAGTATAACAAAGAGCTTTACCTCTATGCCGCAAAAATGGCCTTGAAAATCGGGAATCCAGAAGATGGAAAAAATCTACTTCAGGAGGCGCTCGCGCTCGATCCTGGCTTCGTCGAGGCCCTTCATACACTTCTTGCTGTATATCATAAAGAAGAGGATTATGAACAAATCATTGATCTGATTCAAGAGGTTCGCGGCTATGGAGAAGAAGATCCGAAATACAATTGGTATCTGGCGAGCGCTTATACCGAATTAGAGGAATACGAAAAAGCAAAACAATCTTTTGAAACTGCCTTTCTTCATTACAGGGAGGACAGAGATTTCTTATATGAATACGCAAGCTTCCTGTTAGAAGAAGGTCTGCAAAAAGAAGCGTTGCCGCTTTTGAAAAAGGTTCTTGAAATTGACGGGGCCAATGAAGAGCTGGAAGAAACGATTTTGCGAATCGAGGATGAATTTTCTAGGTAAGCAGGAATGTTCACCATATATGTGGAACATATAAGTATATAAATTATACGAACGATAGAGGAGGGAATTACATGCAGACCCCTGTTTCTGTCAATGAGAAAAAAGATTTTATCCGTTGGTTTTTAAACCATTATCAGTTAAAGCGCCGAGAATGCGTTTGGATTTTGAACTACTTAATGAGCCATGATTCTCTCATGGAGAAGGTTCATTTTGTGGAGCAGGCCGAATTTTGCCCGAGAGGCATCATTATGTCAACACATTGTGTGGAAGAAGTTCCGTTTCGGTTCTATAAAGAGAATATCATGACAACCGACGCTGAAAAATCTTTTCATGATATTAGATTAAATAAGCAGCAGGATTTGTTTATCCAGCTTAATTTCCGTTCAGCTTACAGCTCACCTGAGTATGCGGCTGTATTGGAATCCAATCCTCATATTCCGAAGGATCTGTTTGGAAACAAAAAAGATCAGGGACTGGCTGAACAATTTTTGGAGCATGCTATTTCTACCTTCCAAAGAGAAAAATTATTAAAAGACATTGATGACGCGTTAGATCGTCATGATAAAGTTGCCTTTGAACAACTATCGCGCCAATTGAATCAGCTCACATAATATGACCAGCCTTGCAGCGTATTGCAAGGCTAGTTGTCGTAAAGGGGGAAAACAATGAGGTGGAGAATCAGCGATGCCAAGGACTATTTACAATCTAAAGATTACATTGATACCGCTATCATTCCAATAATTAACATAAAAACAGGGAGTCATTTTAAAATGGCGGCTGAGAAAGGCGAGTTCATTCAGCTTCTGGCAGAAGAACTGGAAAGGCAGTTAAAGGGACGGGTATATTTGCTGCCCCCTTATACATATGTTGATAGAAATGAAATAACTGTTCAAGGGCTCAAGAATTTGCGGGAAGAGCTGATATCAGAATTTTCTCATGTTGTACTGCTTACATCTGAAGAAAATTGGAAAAGTGAGGATGCATTAGGCAAAATCATTGTTACGCCGTCTATACCATTAGAGCATGTAAATGACTCCTTAAAAAGAAAAATATTAGATGAACGTACCGCTGAAATTTTGAACGTTTTGTTACAGTTGTGGAGCAATATATAAAAACACTTACATTTCCTTATAAACAATATTTTGGCTATATTGACCTTGCTGAGAGATTCATATATTATGAGGGTGTCTAAAGGTATTGCAATATTTTCTATTTTAGTCAGTTTACAGGGGTGTTCTAGAGGGGGGGAGA
The DNA here is from genome assembly GCF_010093085.1 of Bacillus sp. SKDU12. Classification (GTDB taxonomy): domain Bacteria; phylum Bacillota; class Bacilli; order Bacillales; family Bacillaceae; genus Bacillus; species Bacillus mexicanus. Next base: position 441,857 of record NZ_MSRC01000007.1, read on the forward strand.
AGAGATGGGCAAACATGATATATCCAGACGTCAATTTTTGAATTATACGCTCACAGGCGTAGGGGGGTTTATGGCGGCTAGTATGCTCATGCCGATGGTTCGCTTTGCACTCGACCCGGTATTAAAATCGACAGGCAAGCAGGACATGGTTCAGGTTGTCAGCGTAGATGAACTGACAAAAGAGCCGCAGCGCTTTGATTTCAAAATTAATCAAGTCGATGCCTGGTATGAATCAGAAGAGTCAAGATCAGCCTGGGTCTTCAAAAATGGGGAAGAAATTGTAGCACTTTCGCCAATTTGCAAGCACTTAGGATGTACGGTGAACTGGAATAGTGATCCTAAAAATCCGAATAAATTCTTTTGTCCATGCCATTATGGACTCTATGAAAAGGACGGCACCAATGTCCCGGGCACACCGCCGCTTGCGCCTCTTGATCATTATGAACAAGAAGTAAAAGACGGCTTCCTGTATCTTGGAAAAGCAAAGCCTAAGGGGGAAGGGTGACATGCTGAACAAAATTTATGACTGGGTAGATGAGCGGCTTGATATTACACCGATGTGGAGGGATATTGCCGATCACGAAGTACCGGAACATGTAAATCCCGCTCACCATTTTTCGGCGTTTGTGTATTGCTTTGGAGGGCTGACGTTTTTTGTAACCGTTATCCAAGTGTTATCTGGAATGTTTTTAACGATGTATTATGTGCCTGATATCAAAAATGCCTGGGAATCGGTATATTATTTACAAAATGAAGTGGCATTCGGTCAGATTGTCAGGGGGATGCATCATTGGGGTGCGAGCCTAGTCATTGTAATGATGTTTTTACATACACTTAGGGTCTTTTTCCAAGGGGCGTATAAAAAGCCGCGCGAACTGAACTGGATTGTCGGTGTCTTGATCTTTTTTGTCATGCTCGGGCTTGGCTTTACAGGCTACTTGCTTCCTTGGGACATGAAGGCTTTGTTTGCTACAAAAGTCGGGCTGCAGATCGCTGAAGCCACGCCTTTAATCGGGACGCAAATCAAAACACTACTTGCGGGGCATCCGGATATTGTAGGCGCCCAAACGCTGACTAGGTTTTTTGCGATCCATGTATTTTTTCTTCCTGCCGCATTGTTCGGGCTCATGGCTGCACATTTTATTATGATCCGGAAGCAGGGGATTTCAGGACCGCTTTAAAATCTTGATCTGCGAATAAAAGGGAGGGGATGACATGCACCGGGGCAAAGGGATGAAATTTGTGGGCGACTCAAGGATACCGGCTGAAAAAAAGCCGAACATACCGAAGGATTATTCGGAGTATCCCGGCAAAACAGAGGCTTTCTGGCCGAATTTTTTGTTGAAGGAATGGATGGTCGGCGCTGTCTTTCTGATCGGTTTTCTTGTTTTGACGATAGTGCATCAGCCGCCTTTAGAGCGGATGGCGGACCCGACTGATACTGGTTATATTCCGCTGCCGGATTGGTATTTTCTTTTCTTATATCAGCTGTTGAAGTATGAATACGCGGCCGGAAGTTTCACAGTGGTTGGTGCCATGATTATGCCGGGGCTCGCTTTTGGTGCGCTGCTTTTGGCGCCATTCCTTGACAGAGGAACAGAAAGAAGGCCGTGGAAGCGTCCTGTTGCTGTCGGTATGATGCTTTTGGCTATTTCCGCAGCTGTATTTTTGACGTGGCAGTCAGTTGCTACTCACGACTGGGCCAAAGCAGAAGAACAGGGGAAAATCACAAAAGAAGCCGACATTGACACCAATGCGGAAGGATATAAGGTTTTTAAGGAACAGGGCTGTATTTCTTGCCATGGAGATAACCTCCAAGGGGGAGCGGCCGGACCTTCGTTGGTTGACAGCGGACTGAAGCCGGAAGAAATCGAAAAAATCGCTGTTGAAGGGAAAGGTAAAATGCCGGCAGGCGTGTTTAAGGGGAATGATGAGCAGCTCAAAGAACTTGCGAAATTCATTTCTGAAACAACCGCAAAATAACGTATTGTGAATTGTGAAATGGAAGGATATACTTTTATTATCAAAAGCTGACTCGGCGTCAGCTTTTTTATATGGAGACATTATTTTTACAGACTGAGAGTTGATTTGATGTGAAATGGTTTCAATATGTATTAGGGCAGCGGCCAATGCTTATTCTTGTCTTAATGATCAATTTTCTGGGAACAGTTTACGGATATTATTGGTACTTGCCGCAGCTGGCAGAAACACCGGCACGCTTCCTGATTTTTGTTCCGGACAGCCCGACAGCAACGTTTTTCTTTCTGTTTGTGCTGCTCGCCTTTATTATGAAACGGAATGCTTCGCTCTTTGAGGCGCTGGCGCTCGTCACCCTAGTGAAATATGGCCTGTGGGCGGCCGCTATGAATTTTCTTGTATTAGGTGTAACAGGTGACCTGCCGTGGGAGGGGTATATGCTGATTGCCTCGCATTTTGCGATGGCAGTCCAAGGCGTGTTGTACAGTCCGTATTTTCGTTTTTCTTTTTGGCATCTTGCCATTGCTGCAGTCTGGACACTGCATAACGATGTCATTGACTACTTGTTTGATATGATGCCGCAGTACTCTATGCTTTCTGATTATATGACTGAAATAGGGTACGGAACATTTTGGCTAAGCATTTTTTCAATCGCGCTTGCTTACTTCCTTGTGGTCTCGAAAAAGCAAACGAAGCTTGAGCTGATGTAAAGACAATGTTGGTCTATCCTTGTCCCTTTCTTCATATTCTGTAAGGAGAGAGAGTGGGAGGGACCTGCATGAAACGAAAGCTGACGATCTGTTTGTTGATTGCTCTTATTTTTTATAATGGAAATGCCAAGGCTGCAGAGCGGGGAAGCCTCAAAGAGCTGAACGATTTATCTGATACGATTTTTCAAATGACCCGCCAGTCAAAATATGAAGAGGCACTGCAAGTCCTTGCTTATTTTGAAAAAACATTAAAATCTGCTGAGAAAAAAAATCAAGACCTCATGTTAACTGGAGCCCAAATTCGTCAAATTACATTGGGCTATAATGATATGGTACGGAGTTTGAAACAGGCTGATACATCAGATGAGCAAAAACGGAGAGCAGCCGCGCAGTTCAGAATGCTGATGGACGCTGTTGATAATCGATCTGATCCGCTTTGGAGCTCACTTGAAAGACCGATTATGGAAGCCTTTGCTGAACTGAAGCAAGGTGTTCAAAAAAATGAAAGTACGAGCTTTCATGAAAAATGGAATGAATTTATCAGTCTATATGATTTGATTTATCCCAGTCTTACAATTGATGTATCAGAGGATCAGCTTGAAACTGTCGGAAAACATATAGACGTCATTGGGCAAGAGGAATTTCAGCAAATGACTGAGAGCACAAAGCTTGAGCGGCTTTCTCTTCTCCAGCAAGATCTGAAAAATGTATTTGACAGGGTGGAAGAGGATGATGCCGATCCGTCTTTACTCTGGGTGATCATCACCACCGGCAGTATCATCATTACAGCTCTGAGCTATGTCGGCTACAGAAAGTATAAAGCGGAGAAAAATAAGCTAAAAAAACGGGATTACCCTAAATAAGGAAAAGAGGCGGCTGCAGCCGCCTCTTTTTTATCAAATGTCAGCGCGGAAGCGGATTTTTATTTTCGTCCAGCGTGAATCCTTCTCCAAGCACATCGTGGACATCGCTGACCGCTACAAAGGCATGAGGATCAATTGTGTTAATCACACTTTTCAGCATTACCAATTCGTTTTTCGGCACGACACAATAAAGCACATCTAAATCCTCTTTTGTATAGGAACCCTGCCCTTTCAAAATGGTGACGCCCCGTTCCATTTCTTCAAGAATCTTTTTCTGGATCAGATCGTTTTTCGCAGAGATAATCGTAGCGCCTTTAGCAGCGTATCCGCCTTCTTGAATAAAATCAATTAATCTGGCAGCTACAAATACAGCCACAAGGGTATACATCGCTTCTTTGTAGGAGAGATAAGTAAGCAAAGACAAAATGATGACACAGGCATCGAAAGCAAACATCGTTCTTCCCATAGGAACCCCAAAATACTTATTGACCAAACGGGCGATGATATCAACCCCGCCTGTTGTCCCGCCGAACTTAAAAATAATGCCTAATCCGGCTCCGATAAACACGCCGGCAAATAAAGCAGCGAGCGCTAAGTCGTGCTGAAGCGGCATGTGTATTTCATATCGCTGAAAGATGCTGAGGAACAGAGACAAAGCTACTGTGCCGACAAGGGTATAAACGAACATTGTCCTGCCAAGCAAACGCCAGCCGATAAAAAAAATCGGAATGTTCAAAACCAGATTCGAGATAGAGGGGCTGATATGGAAAAGGGCATAAAGCAGAAGTGTAATACCTGTAAAACCGCCCTCAGCCAGATTGTTCTGCATATTGAAGTGAACTAAGCCAAATGAAAAAATCGCTGCTCCGATTAAAATAAAAAATATGTTTTTTAATCTAATTTCTCCCAGCATCACACAAAACCCCTTTTCCTTCCATTAGATAGCGTTTATATTATAGTGGATGAAAAAGAAAACAGCAAACGTGCTTAAACATTTGTCAAACGTATCTGAATTAGCTAACATGTAAGAGGATGATAGGAGGTTTCGTTTAGTGAGTGATAAAACAATGAAAGACATACAGGCTGAAGTAGATCGTTATATCGGCCAATTTAAAGAAGGATATTTCAGCCCGCTTGCCATGATGGCGAGGCTGACCGAAGAACTGGGCGAGCTTGCCAGAGAAGTGAATCATCGCTATGGTGAAAAACCAAAAAAAGCGACTGAAGATGATAAAAGCATGGAAGAGGAAATGGGTGATGTGCTGTTTGTATTGGTTTGTTTAGCAAACTCTCTTGATATCTCATTAGAGGAAGCCCACGACCGAGTCATGCATAAATTTAATACGAGAGATAAAGACCGCTGGACCAGAAAAGAAGAAGGAAAGTAGAGGAGATCAAGATGCCAAACGAGACAATTAAAGTAGTCATTGCAGGACCGCGTGGAAGAATGGGGCAGGAAGCTGTTAAATTGACGGAACGAACACCTCATTTTCACCTTGTCGGGGCCATCGACCACACATACGACCAGCAAAAGTTATCAGATGTGATGGCTGTAGAGTCAGATGCTCTGATTTACACTGATATCCGGGCCTGTTTTGCAGAAACACAGCCCGATGTCTTAATTGATTTAACGACGCCTGAAATCGGGAAAATACATACTAAAATCGCATTAGAGCACGGCGTTCGCCCGGTTGTCGGAACAACTGGATTTTCAGAAGCTGATCTAAAAGAGCTCATGACCTTAACAGAAGAGAAAGGCATCGGAGCCATCATCGCTCCAAACTTTGCGCTTGGTGCGGTGCTGATGATGAAATTTTCGAAAATGGCTGCCAACTACTTTGAGGATGTCGAGATTATTGAGCTTCACCATGACAAGAAGCTTGACGCTCCAAGCGGAACGGCGCTTAAAACAGCGGAAATGATTTCAGAAGTCCGTCAAGAAAAGCAGCAAGGACATCCAGATGAAAAAGAAATTCTCCCAGGAGCGAGAGGGGCGGAGCAAAACGGCATTCGCTTGCACAGTGTCCGTCTACCGGGATTGATCGCACATCAGGAAGTCATGTTTGGCATGGATGGGCAAACGCTTCAGATTCGCCACGATTCCTATAACCGTGCTTCTTTCATGTCTGGTGTTAAACTGTCAGTCGAACAAGTCATGAAGATTGATCAGCTTGTATACGGCTTAGAAAATATCATTGATTAGACAGGGGGATGAACGATGAAAATTGCTTTGATCGCGCATGATAAGAAAAAACAAGATATGGTTCAATTTACGACTGCCTATCGGGATATTTTGAGTCATCATGATCTATACGCAACCGGTACAACAGGATTGAAAATTCAAGAGGCGACAGGTCTTCAAATTGAACGTTTTCAATCCGGCCCTTTAGGGGGAGACCAGCAAATCGGCGCATTGATCGCGGCCAATGCGCTCGATCTTGTCATCTTTTTGCGCGACCCGCTGACCGCGCAGCCGCACGAACCGGATGTCTCGGCATTAATCCGGTTATGTGATGTGTATTCCATTCCGCTCGCTACAAATATGGGTACTGCGGAGATTCTTGTCCGCACACTTGATGAAGGTGTTTTTGAATTCCGAAACCTTCTTCGGGGAGAAGAACCGAATGTATAATGCTGACGTTCTTGCGTTTGGCGCCCACAGCGATGATGTCGAGATCGGAATGGGCGGCGCAATCGCGAAGTTTGTCAAACAAGGAAAAAAAGTCATGATATGCGATTTAACTGAAGCAGAACTTTCTTCAAACGGAACGGTCAGTTTACGTAAAGAAGAAGCTGCTGAAGCAGCACGTATATTAGGTGCAGATAAAAGAATTCAGCTAACGCTTCCGGATCGCGGCCTGATGATGAGTGACCAGACCATTCGAGAGATTGTCAGTGTCATCAGAACCTGTCGGCCCAAAGCGGTCTTTATGCCGTATAAAAAGGATCGCCATCCGGATCACGGCAATGCAGCTGCACTGGTGGAAGAAGCAATCTTTTCCGCAGGAATCCACAAATATAAAGACGAAAAAAGCCTTCCAGCACATAAAGTAAACAAGGTTTACTACTATATGATAAATGGTTTTCATCAGCCTGATTTTGTCATTGATATCTCAGATACGATAGAGGCCAAAAAACAAAGCCTTAACGCCTACAAAAGCCAGTTTGCACCATCAAAGGATTCAGTTTCAACACCTTTGACAAATGGCTATATTGAGATGATTGAAGCGAGAGAAAAGCTTTATGGCAAAGAAGCGGGTGTGGAGTATGCTGAAGGTTTCTTTTCCAAACGGATGCTGATGCTCAATCATGATGTGTTTGGGGGCAAACAATGAAAAAGTTGAAAATAGGGATCACATGCTATCCGAGCGTCGGAGGCTCAGGCATCATTGCGACAGAACTGGGGAAGCAGCTTGCTGAAAAGGGACATGAAATACACTTCATCACGTCAAGCATTCCGTTTAGACTGAATACATATCACCCCAATATTCATTTCCATGAAGTTGAGGTTAATCAATATGCTGTTTTTAAGTATCCTCCGTATGATTTAACATTAGCAAGCAAAATCGCTGAGGTGGCAGAACGAGAGAATTTAGACATTATTCATGCTCATTATGCTCTCCCACATGCCGTGTGCGCTTATCTTGCGAAGCAGATGCTGAAACGCCATATCGGCATTGTAACCACCTTGCACGGCACGGATATCACAGTGTTAGGCTATGACCCGTCTCTAAAAGACCTTATCCGTTTTGCCATTGAGGCATCAGACAGGGTGACTGCTGTCTCTTCAGCGCTCGCAGCTGAAACGTACGATTTAATTAAACCGGAGAAAAAAATTGAAACAATTTATAACTTTATAGACGAGCGTGTATATCTGAAGAAAAACACTGCGTCGATTAAAGAGAAACATGGGATTTTACCAGACGAAAAAGTCGTTATCCATGTGTCCAACTTCAGAAAGGTCAAACGTGTGCAGGATGTTATCCGTGTGTTCCGTAATATTGCCGGCAAAACGAAAGCGAAGCTGCTTTTAATCGGAGACGGTCCGGAGAAATCAACAGCCTGTGAGCTTGTCAGACAATATGGATTGGAAAACCAAGTATTAATGCTTGGAAATCAAGATCGTGTTGAGGAACTTTATTCCATTAGCGATCTAAAGCTGCTGCTGTCTGAAAAAGAAAGTTTCGGCCTTGTCCTGCTTGAAGCGATGGCTTGCGGGGTGCCTTGTATCGGAACAAACATTGGCGGTATCCCAGAAGTAATTAAGAACAATGAGAGCGGCTTTTTAGTGGATGTGGGAGATGTTGCAGCAGCAACAGCCTGTGCGCTGAGTATTTTAGAAGATGAACAACTAAGCAAGCGGTTTACAAAGGCGGCAATGGAAATGCTAAAAAATGAATTCTCTTCACAAAAAATTGTCAGTCAATATGAACAGATTTATGCCGATTTAGCAGAACCGGAGTGATGACATGGAACAAGTTTTTAATAAAGCACTTCCCGTACTCTACAACTTAATCGAAGCGGGCCACCAAGCTTATTTTGTCGGGGGAGCAGTTCGTGACAGCTACATGAAACGAACCATCGGAGATGTCGATATTGCAACTGATGCGGCGCCAGATCAAGTAGAAAGGCTGTTTCAGCGGACAGTTGATGTAGGCAAAGAACACGGTACAATTATTGTGCTCTGGGAAGATGAAACTTATGAAGTCACGACATTCCGGACTGAATCAGAATATGAAGATTATAGAAGACCGTCAGACGTGCAATTTATCACATCATTAGAAGAGGATTTAAAACGCAGAGATTTGACGATTAATGCGATGGCTATGACAGCGGATGGGAAGGTGCTTGATTATTTTGGCGGTAAAAAAGATATTGATCAGAAACTGATTCGAACCGTCGGAAAGCCTGAGGACAGGTTTCAAGAAGATGCGCTTCGTATGCTGAGAGCCGTACGTTTTATGAGTCAGCTTGGCTTTACGCTTTCATTAGAAACAGAAGAAGCCATTGCGAAAGAAAAATCACTGCTATCCCATGTATCAGTTGAACGAAAAACAATCGAGTTTGAAAAACTGCTGCAAGGAAGAGGCTCCGGGCAGGCGCTCCGCACACTCATTCAAACGGGGCTTTACGAAGAACTGCCTGGTTTTTATGATAAACGAGAGAACCTGCTCGCGGCGAGTGAGTTTCCGTTTTGCTGTTTAACATCCCGTGAAGAGCTTTGGGCTGCGATTTTAATTCATCTTGAAATAGATTTGAAAGACGCGCCGCTTTTCCTGAAAGCTTGGAAGCTCCCGGGAAAAGTGATGAAGGAAGCCATTCACATTGCCCATACGTTTGGACAGGCTCTGGACGCCATTTCAATGTATAAAGCTGGAGAAAAATCACTTCTTTCAGCAGTCAAAATAGCACAGCTTCGGCAAAACAAAAAACTGGATGATGAAAAACTAAAGGATATTCAAAGCGCTTATCAAAGCCTGCCGATCAAAAGCCTTAAGGATCTTGATATCACTGGCAAAGATTTGCTTGCGCTTCGCGACCGGCCTGCCGGGAAATGGGTGTCGGGAGAATTACAGCGGATCGAGCAGGCTGTTGTGACAGGAAAGCTCTCCAATCAAAAGAAACACATAGAGGAGTGGCTGAAGACATGCGGTCAACATTAAGAATAGACCTTATTGAATTATTTTCTCAGGCCGGAAGTGAGTTTATTTCCGGCCAAAAAATCAGTGACGCCCTCGGCTGTTCCCGAACTGCTGTGTGGAAGCATATTGAAGAGCTTCGTAAAGAGGGCTATGAAGTAGAAGCCGTTAGAAGAAAAGGATATCGGCTCATTAAAAAGCCAGGTAAACTCAGTGAAAGTGAGATTCGCTTCGGTTTGAAAACAGAAGTGATGGGCCAGCATCTTATTTATCAAGACATTATATCAAGCACACAAAAAACGGCGCATGAGCTTGCGAATAATAACGCACCTGAAGGCACGCTCATAGTGGCTGACAAACAAACAGCCGGCAGGGGGCGGATGTCTAGGGTATGGCACTCTCAAGAGGGGAACGGCATCTGGATGAGCCTGATTTTGCGGCCAGACATCCCGCTTCAAAAAACACCGCAGCTCACATTGCTTGCTGCAGTAGCTGTTGTGCAGGGGATAGAAGAGGCAGCAGGCATTCAAACTGATATTAAATGGCCTAACGATATTTTGATTAACGGAAAAAAAACAGTCGGCATCTTAACAGAAATGCAGGCTGAGGAAGACCGCGTACGTTCAGTTATCATCGGGATGGGCATTAACGTAAACCAGCAGCCTGATGATTTTCCAGAGGAACTGAAGGACATCGCGACAAGCCTCAGCCAAGCTGCCGGAGAAAAAATTGACCGGTCCGGTGTCATCCAGCATATTTTACTTTGCTTTGAAAAAAGGTATCGGGATTATATGACTTATGGTTTTACGCCGATTAAGCTTTTATGGGAAAGCTATGCGCTGGGAATCGGCACAAATATGAGAGCCAGAACGTTAAAAGGAACCTTTTACGGGAAGGCGCTAGGTATAGACGATGAAGGCGTGCTTCTTTTAGAAACGCAAGAAGGTATCAAAAAAATTTATTCTGCCGATATTGAACTGGGTTAATGTGTTGGTACAAGCCCGTTGATTTTGGTATACTTCCATTGGGCAGTATCGCCTGCGAACTGCACCTATTATAAAAATAGATAGACATTGCAGCAGTCTGCCTTGATCCAAAAAGGACTGGGACAGAGGGATGACACTCGCCGGACTTTAGAAAGTGAAGAATCCTTCTCGTTAAACAGAAGGTTTTTTGGCTTGTAAAAGAAAACGGCAGCTCATCTCCTCTAAACATGAGGAGGAGAAAACATGAAAACAAAACTCGATTTTCAAAAAATGAAGGAGACGGAAGAACCGATTGTCATGCTGACCGCTTACGATTATCCGGCAGCTAAGCTTGCTGAACAAGCAGGAGTTGACATGATTTTAGTCGGGGATTCACTCGGAATGGTCGTCCTTGGCCTTGATTCAACTGTCGGTGTGACAGTTGCGGACATGATTCATCATACAAAGGCTGTTAAAAGGGGCGCGCCGAACACCTTTATTGTGACAGATATGCCATTTATGTCTTATCACCTGTCTAAAGAAGATACGCTGAAAAACGCAGCGGCTATTGTTCAGGAAAGCGGTGCTGATGCACTGAAGCTTGAGGGCGGAGAAGGCGTGTTTGAATCCATTCGGGCATTAACGCTCGGAGGCATTCCAGTAGTCAGTCATTTAGGCCTGACACCTCAGTCTGTCGGTGTATTAGGCGGGTATAAAGTACAGGGCAAAGATGAACAAAGCGCCAAAAAATTAATAGAAGACAGTATAAAATGTCAAGAAGCAGGAGCGATGATGCTTGTGCTGGAATGTGTGCCAGCAGAACTCACAGCTAAAATTGCCGAAAAGCTAAGCATACCGGTTATCGGAATCGGGGCTGGTGTGAAAGCGGACGGACAAGTTCTCGTTTATCACGATTTGATTGGCCATGGTGTTGAGAGAACACCTAAATTCGTAAAACAATATACGCAAATTGATAAAACAATTGAGACAGCAATCAGCGGATATGTCCAGGATGTGAAACATCGTGCTTTTCCTGAACAAAAACATTCCTTTAAAATGAACCAGACAGTGCTGGACGGCTTGTACGGAGGAAAATAAGATGAGACAGATTACAGGTATTTCACAGCTGAAAGAAGCCATAAGACAATATCAGTCAGAGGGGAAATCAATCGGATTTGTTCCGACAATGGGATTTTTGCATGAGGGGCATCTAACCCTGGCAGACAAAGCAAGACAAGAAAATGACGCCGTTGTTATGAGTATTTTTGTCAATCCCGCGCAATTCGGTCCTAATGAAGATTTTGAAGCATATCCTCGGGATATTGAGCGGGATGCGATTCTTGCAGAAAATGCCGGAGTCGATATTCTTTTCACCCCTGATGCTCAAGAGATGTATCCCGATGAAAAAAATGTCACAATCCATGTTGAAAGACGCACAGAAGTATTGTGCGGACGCTCAAGAGCAGGGCATTTTGACGGTGTTGCAATCGTTCTGACAAAGCTGTTCAATCTTGTACAGCCGACCCGCGCTTATTTCGGTTTAAAGGATGCACAGCAGGTGGCAGTTGTTGATGGCTTAATCAGCGATTTCTTCATGGATATTGAATTGGTTGCAGTCGATACGGTCAGAGAGGAAGACGGTTTAGCGAAAAGTTCCCGCAATGTATACTTAACAGCTGAGGAAAGAAAAGAAGCGCCTAAGCTGTACCAAGCCCTTCAAACAAGTGCGGAGCTGATTAGAGCAGGTGAAAAAGATCCTCAGGCAGTGATCAACGCTGCAAAAGAAATGATTGGAACGACAAGCGGCACTATTGACTATGTGGAGCTTTATTCCTATCCAGAACTCGAGCCAGTGAACAATATTGAAGGAAAAATGATTCTGGCTGTTGCAGTTGCTTTTTCAAAAGCGCGTTTAATAGATAATATCATTATTGATATTCGAGAAATGGAGAGAATATAATATGTATCGCACGATGATGAGCGGTAAGCTTCACAGGGCAACTGTTACGGAAGCAAACCTGAATTATGTGGGAAGCATCACAATTGATGAAGATCTTATTGATGCGGTGGGAATGCTTCCTAATGAAAAGGTGCAAATTGTGAATAATAATAATGGAGCACGTTTGGAAACATATATTATTCCTGGCGAACGCGGAAGCGGCGTCATCTGTTTAAATGGTGCAGCAGCACGCTTAGTACAGGAAGGAGATAAGGTTATTATTATTTCCTACAAAATGATGTCAGATCAAGAAGCGGCAGGTCACGAGCCGAAAGTGGCTGTTCTGAATGATCAAAACAAAATTGAACAACTGCTGGGAAATGAACCGGCCCGTACAATTTTGTAGAAGAAAAGCCCCCTTTATCGGGGGTTTTCTTTTAAGATTTTGAGAGTAAAATGGTTTTGCCGCTCCATTTCCGTACAAAACGTGTTACACTTTTGTCGTATGCAAGAATTGAGGTGTCCATTTTAATGAATAAGCAACGGTTCGTTGTTATAGATGTAGAAACAACAGGGAATTCGCCGAAAAAAGGCGATAAAATTATACAAATCGCAGCGGTTGTAATTGAAAATGGACAAATTACTGAGCGGTTTTCAAAATACATTAATCCAAATAAATCCATTCCTGCTTTTATTGAGCAGCTTACTGGAATCTCTAATCAAATGGTAGAACATGAACAGCCGTTTGAGGCTGTCGCTGAAGACGTGTTCCATTTGCTTGACGGCGCTTATTTTGTCGCCCACAATATCCATTTTGACCTTGGGTTTGTCAAGTATGAGTTACATAAGGCGGGCTTTCAGCTTCCGGACTGTGAAGTGCTGGATACTGTTGAGCTCTCCCGTATTGTTTTTCCGGGATTTGAAGGGTATAAGCTGACCGAATTAAGTGAGGAACTTCAGCTGCGGCATGAACAGCCGCATCGGGCTGACAGCGACGCTGAAGTGACAGGGCTTATTTTTTTGGAAATCCTTGAAAAGCTGCGGCAGCTTCCTTATCCGACATTAAAACAGTTAAGAAGGCTTTCGCAGCATTTTATCAGTGATCTGACGCATTTGTTGGATATGTTCATTTATGAAAACAGACATACCGAAACTCCCGGTTTTGTGCGCTTTTCTTCCTTTTCTGTCAGAGAACCCGAATCAATTGATGAGCGTGTCAATGAAGACGAGAACTTCTCGTATGAGATTGAAAATTGGGAAGCGGGAAATGAAGAAGCGCTGTCAGAGTTAATGCCTGGATATGAAAAAAGAGAAGGCCAAATGATGATGATGAAAGAGGTGGCTGACGCGTTTGCCAATCGTGAGCATGCGTTGATCGAAGCTCCGCCGGGGATCGGAAAAACGATTGGCTATCTTATTCCGGCTGCGCTTTTTGCCAAGAAATCAAAAAAACCGGTCATAATCAGCACATATTCAACGCTTTTACAGCAGCAGATTTTGACAAAGGACTTGCCGATTGTCCAAGATCTGTTTCCATTCCGGGTAACAGCAGCCATTTTAAAAGGACAATCGCATTATTTATGTCTGCATAAATTCGAGCAGGTGCTTCATGAAGATGATAATAATTATGATGCGGTATTGACAAAGGCACAGCTTCTCGTTTGGCTGACAGAGACCAATACAGGAGATGTAGCCGAACTGAATTTGCCGTCGGGCGGAAAATTGCTGTGGGACAGATTGGCTTACGACGATGAATCTTATAAAAGAAGCCGCAATGAGAATGTGATCGGCTTTTATGAGCGGGCCAAACAGGTTGCCATGCGTTCCGATTTGGTGATCACCAACCATTCTCTTTTGCTGACAGATGAAGCCAGTCCGAAAAAAAGACTTCCTGAAAGCGGCACATTTATCATTGATGAAGCACATCATTTTGAACGTGCGGCAAGCGAACATTTAGGAAAAAGAGCCACCTACATAGAGTTGCATTCTAAATTGAGCAGAATCGGCACTTTGAAGGAGCAGGGACTTCTAAAAAAAATGAGGCAGTTATTCCAGCGGTACAGCCTGCCCGTTGATTCCTTTTTCGAATTGGAAGAGTGGATTCAGCACATTCAAGCAGAAAGTGATGCTTTCTTCAGCTCCGTACATTCTTTTGTCAAACGAAGAAAACCTAAAGAAGACTTAAACCGTCTAGTTTTTAAGGTGAATAAAGACAGCCAAGATAACAGCTGGCCAATTTTAAAGGATGGAGCGGAGAGGCTTTGTTCCATGCTGACACATTTGCAGCAGCTTTTTGGGACCCAGTCGGCTCTGATGGAAAAACATCTGACGAGTATGAAAAGCAAATCTGTCTTTTTAGCGGATGAATATCAACGAAGCATGAAAGGCTTGCAGCAGTACTGCCAGACACTGCAGAAGCTGTTCTTTGGGGCTGAAGACGATGAAGCGGTGTGGATTGAAATTGACGCAAAGGGAGCGAAAAATGCGGTCGCCATTTACGCCCAGCCGCTTGAACCCGGCGAACTTCTGGCAGATCAATTTTTCGCGCGTAAAAACAGTGTGGTGCTGACATCTGCAACCCTTACAGTCGAAGATTCTTTTCAATTTATGATTGAACGGCTTGGGTTAGCTGACTTTTACCCGCGGACCATGAGAATTGAATCGCCTTTTTCTTACAATGAACGCATGCAGGTCATGATTCCAAAAGAAATGAAATCAATCCAAGATACTGGGCAAGCAGAATTTATCCGGGATACTGCTCGTTATATCGAAATGATGGCAAAGGAAAAACAACCAAAAATTTTGGTGCTGTTAACGTCCCACGACATGCTGAAAAAGGTTCATCAGGAACTCAAGCACACCATGAGTGCTTCTGGCATTCAACTTTTGGCACAGGGAATTACAGGCGGAAGTCCCGGGAAACTGATGAAAACTTTTAAAACATCTAATCAGGCAATCCTGCTTGGTACAAACCACTTTTGGGAAGGTGTTGATTTTCCCGGTGATGAGCTGACAACGGTAATGATCGTGAGGCTTCCATTCCGGTCCCCTGACCATCCGCTTCATGCTGCAAAATGTGAGCTTGCCCGCAAAAAAGGGCGGAATCCGTTTCAAACAGTATCACTACCGGAAGCTGTGCTGACTTTCAGACAAGGAATCGGCCGCTTGCTGCGGACAGCCGGAGACAAAGGCACGATTGTCATATTAGACAGACGGATTAAAACGGCTGGTTATGGACGGCTGTTTCTTGATGCTTTGCCCACAACCTCTGTATCTGAAATGACTGACAGTGAGCTTGAGGCTTACGTTAAAGGGGAAAATAAATAAAAGCCGCATGAAGCGGCTTTTGCGGTGTGGGAGTAGGATGGTGTTTTATTTAAAAGCGGTTGTGCCGCTCTGTGATACTAGTATGGCGTGACTTGAAATGGAGTATGACTAACAATATTTGTTCAAACTGGAGGACGAAATGATGGAAAGCAAAATCGAAATTCTTTCAACAATTACTGTAGAGCATTCTGATGACTTGTATAAAATTGTAGACACACTGAATCGAACACTGAAAAGAGACAATTTGATGTTCGGCCTTGCGCTGGATGAAGATGACAAAAACCAAGCCGTTTTTACCATTTATCGTACGTAGGTGAGAAGATGAGAAAAAAAGCATTAATATTTACTGTCATTTTTGGTATTATTCTTTTAGCAGTACTTCTTGTCTCGGCACACATTTATAAATCAGCTATGGCACAAAAGGAAGACGGACACGAAGCGGCAGTTGCTGAAGCAAAAAAAGAAACCGATCTCTCCAACGTTGATCAAGTCGAAACATTTGTCGGAAAAGAGAAATATTATGTCGTAAAGGGAACGGACAAAAAAGGCAGCAAATTCTATGTGTGGGTTCCTGCTGACAAAAAAGCAAAAATTCTCTCAAAAGAAGCAAAAGAGGGGATCTCGGGAGACAAAGCGGCAAAAATCATACAGGACGAAGGGCTGGTTTCAAAGCAAAAAGAGGTCCATCTGGGAAGAGAAGGAAATGTTCTGCTTTGGGAAGTAACGTACTTAGACAAGGAAGCTCAATATAGTTTAAGTTATGTGGACTTTACAACTGGAAAGATTCTCAAAAATATCACGCCTTAAGACGAATTAGGGGGAATTCAAGTTGAAACTGGCAAAAAGAGTATCCGCATTAACACCATCCACCACACTGGCAATCACAGCGAAAGCGAAGGAATTGAAAGCAGCAGGCCATGATGTCATCGGCTTAGGGGCAGGCGAACCTGACTTCAATACACCGCAGCATATTATTGATGCCGCTGTACGTTCTATGAACGAAGGCCATACGAAATACACGCCTTCAGGTGGTTTGGCTGAACTGAAAAACAGCATTGCAGAGAAATTTAAACGTGACCAGAATATTGAATACAAACCGTCTCAAATCATTGTCTGCACTGGTGCTAAACATGCTCTGTACACCCTTTTCCAAGTGATTTTGGATGAAGGAGATGAAGTCATTATTCCAACACCTTATTGGGTAAGCTATCCCGAGCAAGTGAAGCTGGCTGGCGGAAAGCCTGTTTATGTAGAAGGTCTTGAGGAAAATCATTTCAAAATTTCTCCTGAACAGCTGAAACACGCGATCACGGAAAAAACAAAAGCGATCGTCATTAACTCTCCGAGCAACCCGACTGGTGTCATGTATACGGAAGAGGAGCTGACAGCGCTTGGTGAAGTATGCCTGGAACATGACATCCTAATTGTGTCTGATGAAATTTATGAAAAACTTACATATGGCGGAAAGAAACACGTTTCCATTGCGCAGCTGTCTGACAGTCTGAAAGAACAGACCATTATTATTAACGGCGTGTCAAAGTCGCACAGCATGACAGGCTGGAGAATCGGTTATGCGGCTGGGGCTGAAGACATCATTAAGGCGATGACGAACCTTGCAAGCCATAGTACATCAAACCCGACATCGATCGCACAGTATGGAGCGATTGCGGCTTATAATGGGCCTTCAGAGCCTTTGGAAGAAATGAGAGAAGCTTTTGAACATCGATTAAACACGATTTATGCACAGCTCGTAGAAATCCCTGGGTTCAGCTGTGTGAAGCCGGAAGGTGCTTTTTATTTGTTCCCGAATGCAAAAGAAGCAGCTCAATCTTGCGGCTTCAAAGATGTAGATGAATTTGTCAAAGCGCTTCTTGAGGAGGAAAAAGTGGCAATTGTTCCTGGATCGGGCTTCGGTTCTCCTGATAATGTCCGTCTATCTTACGCCACATCGTTAGATCTTCTTGAAAAAGCGGTGGAAAGAATAAAACGTTTTGTAGAAAAGCATAGCTAACAGAACAAAAGCGGCTGACAAAAAAGCCGCTTTTGTTCTGCATTGACCCGGTTAGTTAAGAGCGGGTATAATAAAGTGATGATAATAGAGTTCGGGACAATGGTCTTCCGAATGTCTTTCTTGTTTTGGAGGGAAATATGTTGAAAACAACAATCAACCAAGTGTATAAGCACGTAGGTGAAGAAGTAACGATCGGTGCTTGGGTCGCAAATAAGCGTTCAAGCGGGAAAATCGCGTTTTTACAGCTGCGCGACGGTACCGGTTTTATTCAAGGTGTCGTAGTAAAAGCAGAAGTAGAAGAGAGCATGTTCCAAACAGCTAAATCAGTGACACAGGAAACGTCACTCTATATAAAAGGGGTTGTCAAAGAGGACGAGCGTTCCCCGCTTGGTTATGAACTAGCTGTGACAGGGATTGAAGTCATTCACGAAGCGACTGATT
This sequence comes from Bacillus sp. SKDU12, assembly GCF_010093085.1. Classification (GTDB taxonomy): domain Bacteria; phylum Bacillota; class Bacilli; order Bacillales; family Bacillaceae; genus Bacillus; species Bacillus mexicanus. The sequence continues at coordinate 459,729 of NZ_MSRC01000007.1, forward strand.
ATCCCATTACACCAAAAGAACACGGTACGGAATTTTTGATGGATCACAGACATTTATGGCTCCGTTCAAAACGCCAGCATGCGATCATGAAAATCCGTAATGAAATTATTCGCGCGACTTACGAATTCTTTAATAACGAAGGCTTCGTAAAAGTAGATCCGCCGATTCTGACTGGAAGCGCACCAGAAGGAACAACAGAGCTCTTTGCGACTAAGTACTTTGATGAAGATGCTTACCTGTCTCAAAGCGGTCAGCTTTACATGGAAGCTGCGGCAATGGCATTAGGAAAAGTATTCTCTTTCGGGCCGACGTTCAGAGCGGAAAAGTCTAAAACAAAACGCCACTTAATCGAATTCTGGATGATCGAACCTGAAATGGCGTTTGTTGAATTTGAAGAAAACCTTCAAGTACAGGAAAATTATGTTTCATTCATTGTGCAATCGGTTCTTAAGAATTGCAAAATTGAATTAAACATATTGGGAAGAGACACGTCAAAACTTGAGCAAATCAAAGCTCCGTTCCCAAGAATTACGTATGACGAAGCCATTGATTTTCTAAAAGAAAAGGGCTTTGATGATATCGAATGGGGAGATGACTTCGGAGCGCCTCATGAAACAGCGATTGCCGAACACTATGACAAACCGGTTTTCATCACTCGCTATCCGACGTCCTTAAAACCGTTCTATATGCAGCCTGCTTCTGACCGCGAGGATGTCGTGCTTTGCGCTGACCTGATTGCACCGGAAGGCTATGGAGAAATTATCGGCGGATCTGAACGGATTCACGATATGGAACTCTTGGAAGCGCGTCTTAAAGAACATGGACTGGATTCTGACGCCTATAAATGGTATGCTGAACTTAGAAAATATGGATCAGTTCCTCATTCAGGCTTTGGCCTTGGATTAGAGCGGACAGTAGCATGGATTAGCGGAGCGCCTCACGTTCGTGAAACCATTCCGTTCCCAAGACTGTTAAACCGTCTATATCCATAATACATTCAAATGAAACAAAAAAAGAGTCTCCTGCAAGGGAGACTTTTTACAGTAAAGGGGAAATCATGATCCTTTACAGTAAGAGGTGTGACGATGAAAAAACAACAATTTATTGATATGCAGGAGCAGGGAACGTCAACCATCCCTAATCTGCTGCTTACGCATTATAAACAGCTCGGGCTTAATGAAACAGAGCTAATCCTCCTGTTGAAAATCAAAATGCATTTAGAAAGAGGCTCTTACTTTCCTACACCGAACGAACTGCAGGAAGGTATGTCAATTTCTGTTGAAGAATGCACAAGCAGATTGCGAATGTTCATTCAAAAAGGCTTTCTGTTTATTGAAGAATGTGAAGACCAAAACGGCATCAAATTTGAGAAATATTCTCTTCAGCCTTTATGGGGCAAGCTGTACGAGTATATGCAGCTTGCACAGACGATAACACAGGTTAGAAAAGCAGAAGGGGAACAAAAAAGCCTTTATACGATTTTTGAGGAAGAGTTTGCGAGGCCCTTATCACCTTTGGAATGTGAAACACTGGCAATCTGGCAGGATCAAGATCAGCATGACGCACAGCTGATCAAACACGCGTTAAAAGAAGCGGTATTATCAGGAAAACTTAGTTTCCGTTACATTGACCGGATATTGTTTGAGTGGAAGAAAAACGGATTGAAAACTGTGGAACAGGCAAAAGTCCATAGCCAAAAATTCCGGCGTGTGCAAACAAAGCAGAATGAACCGCAAAAAGAGTATAAAAGGCAGGTTCCTTTTTACAATTGGCTTGAACAATAAAGTGAAAAGGTGACAAACATGTTAAATCTAAAGCAAATTGAATTCTGTTTAGACAAGATAGGCGACATGTTTCCCCACGCAGAGTGTGAGCTGGTTCATTCCAATCCTTTTGAATTAGTGGTAGCAGTCGCTTTATCTGCTCAATGTACAGACGCACTTGTAAACAGAGTGACCAAAACGTTATTTCAAAAATATAAACGCCCTGAAGACTATTTGGCTGTTTCGCTGGAAGAACTTCAGCAGGATATTAAATCAATCGGTTTGTATCGCAATAAAGCGAAAAATATTCAAAAACTGAGTAAAATGATTATTGAAGATTACGGCGGGGAAGTGCCGAGAGACCGTGATGAGCTTGTCAAACTGCCTGGTGTCGGAAGAAAGACCGCCAACGTCGTGGTATCCGTCGCCTTTGGCGTACCGGCTATCGCCGTGGATACCCATGTGGAGAGGGTCAGTAAGCGTTTGGGCATCTGCCGTTGGAAGGATTCGGTGCTGGAAGTGGAAAAGACGCTCATGCGCAAGGTTCCGAAGGAAGACTGGTCTGTTACCCATCACCGGCTTATTTTCTTTGGCAGATATCATTGTAAGGCCCAGTCACCGCGCTGTGCGGAATGTCCGCTCCTTTCTCTATGCAGAGAAGGGCAGAAGAGAGAGAAAAAAGGACTGGTGAAACGATGACAGAAGCAAAAGAAGTACTGGCTTCCTATGAGCAATACTTGCGCAGTCTTGGCCAGATGAATTCTGCGGATATGAAGGGGACCTTGCAGTTGAATCCTGTTTATTTTGATTTCCGCACGGAAACCCAAGGTATTTTGCCATGGGAAGACAGCAGCAAGTACGTTCCGCTTTTGTTTGAAGTGTGGGAAGACATCAAAGAATCGCTTCTCCCAGTTTTTCAAACACGAAAATCGAGATGTGATCAAAACGACATGCTGAAGGGCATTGTGTGCTTGCTGGCTTCGCTCCACTGGACAGCGGGCGAGCGGGTGAAATCGCTGGATTGGGCAGAACTGACGGATAAATCATTCCCCGCAAAGCCGATCAATTGGCCTGAACGGGTAGAATTTATTCTTCTAAAGCCGACCCAATACCATTGCTTTATTCAGCTTGATGAGCTGTTTACTGAAATGAAAAAGCACTTTTATAAATATCACGCGATAAATCGATAAAACCTCCCCGTAATAGGAGAGGTTTTTTATGAAGAAAAAAAGCCGTCACCTTTTGGGTGACGGCTTTTTGTTTAATTTGTTTTTTTAGGTGATGAGTTTGATTGCGGTTTGTCAGATGGATCTGGTTTATTTTTGTTGGGATCAGAACCGGATGATTCATTCGTGCCTGAGTTTGAATTGCCATCTGACGTATCTTGATTGTTGCTGTTATCGTTAGATTGATCTTGGTTACTGTTGTCGGACGGGTTGTTATTTGTATTATCTTGTTTTTTATCTTGATCTTGATCGTTTGTTGAATCATCAGTTTGATCTTGATTTTTCTGGTCATCTGTTTGAGAATCATCAGTTTGGGAGTCATCCTGAGATTTATCTTCATCTTGCTTTTCATCATCGGTTTTCTTTTCGTCGTCTTTATTTTCTTCATCCTCAGCCTTCGGTACTTCATAGAAAGTAGCGGCTGTATCACTGCGAACATCATCGCTGATCGCTGTTACTTGGAATTTATACACAGATCCAGGCTTCACATCAGATATGACGACTTCTTTTGCAGAACTGTTCTGGATCTCTGAGTAGCTGCCGTCATCGACAGACTGCTTCACTTCAAAGGTAGCATCATCGTCATATTTCCAGCTTAACGTCAGAGACTGATTGTCTTTATCATATTTTACGTTTAAGTCAGTCGGTTTATCTGTTTCTTTTTTTTCATACGTTTTAGAAACAGAGGAAGGAGCAGTGCCTTTTACAAAGTACTCTGTGAGCTTTTTGTCGCTTGGTGTATTTGGTCCTGCCAATTTTGCCGGGTTAGAGCCTTTTTCTACAGTAGCTTCCTCTACACTGTCAGGCTTCTCGAATGATCCGCTTCCGTTATCGACATCGGCGATGAGCTGGGCGAATAGACGTTTTGCCACCTGCTGCTCTGGACTATTCAAAGATTTTTTTCCTAGCTTGTTGTTAGAATCTACACCTGTCCATACAGCGGCTGTATATTGAGGGGTATATCCCACAAACCAAGAATCAGGTACGCCGCCTGATGCAATATTATATTGCTTTAAATATTTTTCTTCAAAGTTTGTTGTACCTGTTTTACCTGCAACTTCCACATTCGGTACTTGTGCAAGTCGTCCAGTACCTGACTTAACAGCTGTTTTCAGCATATCTGTAATCATAAACGCAGTATAATCGCTCATGGCTGACTTAGATTTTGGTGTTAAGTCAAGCTTCGTGCCATCATTAAATTCAATTGACTTTACAAAATGCGGTTCATTATATGTTCCGTTATTGCCGAATGCACTGTATGCCCCAGCCATTGTCAGAGGAGAAACACCGACATTGCCTTCTCCGAATCCGCCGATAGAATACGATTCATATACATGTTCTTTATCTAATCCTAATCCCAATCCGTTAGCAAAGTCTACCGCTGCGTCTTTTCCGGCTGCTTGGAACGCTTTTAAAGCCGGGATGTTACGAGATTGTGCCAATGCTTGGCGCATAGACATTGGTCCATTATATTTACGGTCCCAATCACGGATTGGTTTTCCGTTAGAATACGTATAGGCTGAGTCATCAATTTGTTCGTATGTGGACCATTTCTTATTTTCAATCACTGGTCCGTAATCCAAAATCGGTTTTATGGTCGAACCAGGTTGGGCCTCAGTTTGAGTAGCATAGTTAAAGCCGCCGACCGGCTGATTGCGTCCCGCGCCAATCGCGCGGACTTCTCCGGTTTTTGTATCGAGAAGGGTAACGCCGCCCTGCATGCCTTCAGTAAATCCGACGGTGTCTCCGTCCATCAATTCATCTAGTTTGTCTTGTGCTTTTGTATTTAATGTCGTGTAAATCTTCAATCCGTCAGTGCCTGGATTGACATCAGATTTTTCTTCAATTTCTTTCATGACTTCTTCAACAAACGCACTGTATTTATTTGAATTTGTTTTTTCATATTCCTTCTGTGATACAACGCCTTCATCTTTCACTGCCACTTTTTTCGCTTTGTTAAATTGAGAATCAGAAATAAATCCTTGTTTTTTCATTAGACTGAGTACGATGTTCCGTCTTTTTTCCGATTTATCCGGGTTTTTAACGGGATTGTACGCTGTCGGGCTTTGCGGCATACCGGCAAGTGTCGCGGCTTGTTCCACAGTCAGTTTGCTTAAATCTGTGACACCGAAAAATTCTTCCGCCGCTTTTCCGATTCCGTATGCTCTAGGAGAAAAATAAATCCGGTTTAAATACATTTCTAAAATTTCATCTTTAGAGTAATTGCGCTCCAGCTGAAGTGAAAGCCATACTTCCTGTACTTTCCGTTTCATTGTTTTCTGTTGGGAAAGAAGGGAGTTCTTAACGACCTGCTGTGTGATCGTACTTCCGCCTTCAGCACCAAAGCCATCTGTAAAGTTGGCGACTAAGGCGCCTCCGATACGGACAGGGTCAATCCCATGGTGCTCATAAAAACGGGCGTCTTCTGTTGCAATAAACGCTTCTTTTACAACATCAGGAATTTCATCTATCGAGACGTAACTCCGCTTTTCAGACCCATATTCAGCGATTTCTTTTCCATTTTCATCATAAATTGTCGATGAGTAGGGTGTTTTCAGTTTGTTTTCGTCTAGTTTAGGTGCATCTGAAATCATGACGGCAAATGTAACGGCACCGCCGACTACGCCTAAAACAAACAGAATGAGTAAAGTGAAAAGGGTCTTTTTAAACAACCCGCCTTTTTTTCGTTTTTTATTACCTTTTTTCGGTGAAGGATTCGATTTGCTGTTTGCTTTTCGTCGAGCTTCACGGCTGTTTAATTGATCTGACATCACATCTCAACCTTTCGTTAATCAACCTTTCGCACTTGATGATGGCGAAAAATAAAGCTGTTCAATAATACTAATATAATCAATTCTAGGTGCATATCCAAGAGAAATCGGATATGCGGCTTCCTCTAGCTCATCTTTTCGAATTGATTTTCTGCCGTTTTGTTCTTTTCTGTTCCAGAAAAAAAACAGCTTATCGGCTTCCAAAAAATAAACTTGGTCGAAAGCGGATATAATAACAAAACAAATACCGTCTTGGGCCTTCACCTGCTTCATATGCTCAATTTGATGGTCATGGAAATTCTGCAGGGGGAAAGAGGTTTTGTTTTTCGTTTCTTTCGCCTCAAAATCAATATACCGTCCTTTGTAAATCCCATTATAATCTGTAGTCGATGATTGTTTAAAGTAAGCTTCTTTAATCACTGCGGCGCTTCTTTTTGGGTAATGGACATTTACAATTTGAACAGGTGTCGGCTTTTTGTGTATGACGGCTATTTGGTTTGTCAGATAATACTTATTCGTTTCGTTTAAGTCATCTTCGAGGGTCATTCCGCGATTACTGTAAGACGGGGCCCTTTTTTGACTGTTTTGGGATGAAACCGAATGTTTCGGCTGAAACGTTTTTCCGTTAGGATACCGAATCACTTTCTCATCCTCCTTATTAAACTATTCATGACGGAAGTGAATGAACATGCACGGACAACAGAGCATTGGAACGCTTTTGAGCCGGATTGAGCGGGAGACAAAAGTAAAAAATATAGATAATATCTCAAGAACGAATGCATATAAAGCGTTTTATGATCGTCATCCAGAGATCAAATGGTCGCTATTGGCATCCTTCGTATCCCGCAATGCCGGCTGGTCAATGACTGACTTAAAAGGCAGTCTGTTTCAGCTCGGACTTCGTGAGAGACAGCAAAAGTGGTTCTTTTTGGCCTATGAAAGAGCGAACTGGCTTATTTTTTCGGATGCCTATCCGCAGCTTCTCTTATACCAATGGTCAAAAATAATCGGTAAACCGCTGTTTCATTACCTGCATATGTTTGGCGTCTCACAATTTATGAGAGAAGAATGGACCCGTTTTTGGCATGAGCGAAACACAGAGCGCCTAATGTATGCCCTCATCATAAATGAACAAAACACTATCCAAACACCTATTATACAAAATCCTTCGTTTAAAAAGAACGTTTTTGACACGATTCCTTTTTATTTAAGTGATTGGTTTCATTTTAACACGGTTATTTTTCCTTCTTCAGATGGGCTTCTTTACGGGATTTCAGTGAAACGTTTTTCCAAAACAGAGGAGAGGATCAGGCTGGGAAAGCAGCTGTCTCAATTGCTGTTCAGCCCCGAATTGTTTTCCTCATTTTATCACTTTTTGCACACAGTGCCGCATACAGGTTCCCGTTTTGATATGGAAAAAATGATCGGGGTCAAAAAAAGAACATCTCCTATGCTTAGGACATGCTATCCAGAGTTCATTCACTCATTAGACGGAAAGAAAACTGATTGGTTTCATGGAAAGATAAAGAAAGCGTTCTTTAAACGTGAAGTATTGCCGAAGCAGATTGAATTGACAGACTGGTATCTGCATAAAAATCGCCAGCTTCATGCGCTTTTCGCGGTCGAGCATTGGCTGAAAAAATAAAGAAGCAAGGAAATTCCTTGCTTCTTACGTAGAAGGGCGGTTTGGGCCGCCCAATTTTTTATCTAAAGAGTCGATTGCTTTTGATTCAGTCTTTTTTTGCTGGCCGGCTTTTTTCGGTCTTGTTTTCATACGGCACCTCCTCACAAATATCGTTTGCATTAAGAGGGAGGATCATACAATGTTTGCGGGTGTTTTTGTCGAAAACGTCAGCTTTTTGTGGAATACCTGTTTGTTTGGCGATTTGCTTCTAGTTTTGTCAGGAGGAAGGAAAGAGCCTAAAGAGCAAAGAATGTTAACCGGGAGAGACGAAGAAAGGGAGGTACACGAATGTCCGGTTATGTAAGCAAAACAGATATTCTCCGTATGCTTTCTGATATGGAACATGAACTAACTCGAGCTGAGCAAAGCCTGAATCATTCTTTACATGCATTTGAAGCTGAGGCGCGGGAAACGAAAAACGATCGTCTGCGCGTGCTGGAAGAAGAACTCATGGACCTTCATATTTGTATCAGTGAGCTGTATCAATCGCCTCGGCATAGGTATGCATTTGAAAAGGTATATCGTATCAGCTGAATTTGTGACTGAAATTTGGTACGATATGCATTGAGGTGAAGGGTATTGCAATCACAAACATTGCTGGAAATGACCAAGCAAATGATTGAAGCTGCTGAAAAAGGCGCTGATCGATATCAGGAAGGAAAAGACAATGATCAATCTTATGATTTTTTTGATACGATAAAGCCTGCAGTTGAGGAGAATGATGAGCTTGCGAATAGCTGGGCGCAAGGGGCATTTGAATGGATAAAAGCCAGCCGGCCAAAATATGTGCATAAAGAGCAAATCGAGACCGTAAAGGATCATTTTTTGGAATTGGTCCTTCAATCATACGTTCATCATATTCATAAAAAACGATTTAAGGATATCACGGAATCTGTCCTTTATACGTTACACGCAGTAAAAGATGAAATAGAAAGAGAAGACAGCCGGTAAAGGCTGTCTTCTTTTACGTTTGTTATAGGGGGCCGGCTGTTAATTCAGCTCATATGCCGGGCTTTCTGCTCCATTTGCTTCGAGAACCTTCATACTGTAACGAAACTCAGTTATGCTGAGATGTCCTTGAATATAGAGGAACTTGGCAAAGTCCATCAGTTTATTCACACAGTCTGTTTCATATTTCTTCATTTCTGCAAAACGTTTGCTTAAGTATGATACGTTCATTATGGTGCATCCCCTCTCATCTGTATTGAAAATATGGTACCATAATGATTCGACTTTTTTCTGTTTTTAAAAAATTTAAACTTTCGACAAAGTTAGACAAATGCAAATCAAGACATGTGACACAAATAATAGATTTCACTCATACATATATAGAAGAAAAAACATGTTGAGTTTAGGGGGAATCGCAATGAACAGGAGTTCTCAAAGCTATCCTCAGCAAATGGGCTACTATGATCCTCAGCAAATGCAAGGGTATTATCAGCAGGCTGCTGCACCAGGGCCTGGGCAATATTACCCGATGCAGTATGGACAGCAGGATTATTATGATCCGTATACTCCAAACCCAAACCAGTCAATGCCTATGCAGCCGCCTATGTTTTCTAACCCTTATCCAATCCCAAGGCCTAATCAACAGCAGCCCTCACAATTTCAAAATATACTATCGCAATTCAAAAAAGCCAACGGACAGTTTGATTTTAATAAAATGATGGATACGACAGGCCAAGTGATGAGTGCAATGAATCAGTTCGGATCATTAATAAAGGGAGTTACCAGCTTTTTCAAATGATGAAAGCATGAATGAGTTACTCATTCATGCTTCTTTTTTGGAAAGAAAAGCGTCATCGTCTGCTCATCCCAAGATGTTTCCATATCTTCTTGGTGTACTTCATAAGGCAGCTGAACCGTTCTTGTCATGCTTGTAAAAGTGGCCTCATTATGCTGTTTTTGTTTCTCTTGAAGTGTTACATGCAGATATCTTGATTTTACATCAACGACGATATCACCATCCCGAAACGTCGCCGGAATGGTGATATCGACATACAGTCCGGTCTCTCTTTCCCTCAGATCTATGGTTGTCTGCACATCCTCTAAACTCGAGTTGATCAGGTTTTGAAACCCGTTTAATAGGTTGCCGAATGCTGAAGATTGAAAAAGAGAGTCAATTGCCTCTGTGATCATTTCTTCTTTCTTTTGCAGTTCATTCTTTTTGTCATCATGAAATTCCAAATCTGCCACCGCCTTTTTTTATCAGGTTATGCGTCAATGCCAGATGTTGTTATAAATTGAAGCAAAATTGAAAGTGTGGTTAAATAGGGGGGAATGAAGGGATAACGGTTGAAGCGAATGAGAAGGGAGAAAACACATTGCTGAAAAAATTATTCGGAATGGGAAAAACTCAGGAAAAAGTAACAGAAGAGGTTATTTATTCTCCGGCAGACGGGACGGTCATGAACTTGACAGATGTGCCGGACCCTGTTTTTTCACAGAAAATGATGGGAGAAGGCATAGCGGTAGAACCCTCAAACGGCGAAATCGTCTCACCTGTGGAAGGTGAAGTGATCCAGATTTTCCACACCAAACATGCAGTTGGCATTCGGACACGCTCAGGAATAGAACTGTTAATCCATGTTGGCCTGGAAACGGTTAATATGAACGGAGAAGGATTTACTGCCCACTTAAAAGAAGGGGACAAAGTGAAGGTCGGTGATCCGCTGATTACGTGTGATTTGGAGTTAATAAAAGAAAAAGCGAGCAGCACAGTCATTCCCATTGTAATCATGAATGGTGAAGCTGTAGGATCTCTTGTGCCGGCAGACGAAAAGGCTGCCCATAAAGGTAAAACAAAGCTCCTCACAATAAAAGCGTAATAAGCAGGGCATATGCCTTGCTTTTTTTGTTCGACTGTATAAAATTTGCACCTAGCCATACAAACAAATATTCGGTAAACTGTACTTGACAAAGAGGTGTAAAGAATGAAAAAGAAATCACTGACTGAGCTCATTTCTGAGTTAAAAGGAAATGAAAATGTTGTGAATTGGCATGAAATAGAGCCTCGTGAAGCAAAAACAAGGCCGATGCCTGAAAGTATAGATGAGAGAATAAAAGCAGCCCTTTCAAAAAGAGGCATTGATGCACTATATACCCACCAATTTTCCGCTTTTCAACATGTGCAAAAAGGAGAAAACATCGTTACTGTGACGCCGACCGCATCAGGAAAAACGTTATGCTATAACCTCCCAGTCCTGCAGTCTATCGCCCAAGACGAAACAAATCGGGCGCTATATTTATTCCCGACTAAAGCGCTGGCACAAGATCAGAAGAGCGAGCTAAATGAAATCATTGATGAAATGGACATTGATATTAAAAGCTTTACATATGACGGGGATACGCCTCCTGCAATCAGACAAAAGGTGAGAAAAGCAGGCCATATTGTCATTACAAATCCCGATATGCTGCATTCTGCCATTCTTCCGCATCATACGAAATGGGTCAGTTTGTTTGAAAACCTTAAGTATATCGTCATTGATGAGCTTCATACATATCGCGGTGTATTCGGGAGCCATGTGGCGAATGTGATCCGGAGGCTGAAACGGATTTGCCGATTTTATGGAAGTGATCCGGTTTTTATTTGCACGTCCGCAACAATTGCCAACCCGAAGGAATTGGGAGAACAGCTGACGGACAGCCCTATGCGGCTGGTCAATGATAATGGTGCCCCGACCGGACGGAAGCATTTTGTATTTTATAATCCGCCAATTGTGAACAAGCCTTTGAATATTAGAAGAAGCGCAACAGCAGAAGTAAACGAACTGGCGAAAGAATTTTTGAAAAACAAAGTGCAGACGATTATTTTTGCCAGAAGCAGAGTCCGGGTGGAAATTATCTTAAGCCACATTCAGGAGCTTGTGAAAAAAGAGCTTGGGACAAAGTCAATTAGAGGTTATCGGGGAGGTTATCTTCCGAAAGAGCGAAGAGAAATCGAAAGAGGTTTGAGAGAAGGCGAGATTTTGGGAGTGGTCAGTACGAATGCCTTAGAGTTAGGCGTTGACATCGGCCAGCTCCAAGTATGTGTGATGACGGGTTATCCTGGAAGTGTAGCCAGTGCATGGCAGCAGGCGGGACGAGCTGGCAGAAGACACGGTGAGTCTTTGATTATCATGGTTGCCAATTCAACGCCGATCGATCAATATATCGTGCGGCATCCCCAATATTTCTTTGAGCGTTCGCCGGAATCTGCAAGAATCAATCCGGAGAATTTAATCATTTTGGTAGACCACTTAAAGTGTGCGGCTTATGAGCTTCCCTTTAGAGCTGATGAAGAATTCGGTCCGATGGATGTAAGTGATATTCTTGAGTATCTTCAGGAAGAGTCTGTTCTTCACCGAAACGGCGAACAATATCACTGGGCAAGTGAATCGTTTCCCGCTTCAAATATCAGCCTGCGTTCGGCCTCACAGGAAAATGTTGTTATCGTTGATCAGTCTGATATTGCGAACGTAAGGATCATCGGTGAAATGGATCGTTTTAGCGCGATGACGCTTTTGCATGATGAAGCGATCTATTTGCATGAAGGCGTTCAATATCAGGTAGAGAAGCTTGACTGGGACCATAAAAAAGCTTATGTCAGAAAAGTCGATGTCGAATATTATACGGATGCCAACCTGGCAGTACAGCTAAAGGTATTGGAAATTGATAAAACGAAAGAAAAAAGCCGTCTGTCATTGAATTACGGTGACGTAACTGTCAATGCCCTGCCGACTATTTTTAAAAAAATAAAAATGACCACTTTTGAAAACATCGGGTCCGGTCCGATTCATTTGCCGGAAGAGGAACTGCATACAAGTGCCGCATGGCTCGAAATGAAAACAGCAGACGAAGATATCGGGGAAAAGACGCTGGAACAGCTGCTTCTCGGCATCTCAAATGTGCTGCAGCATATTGTCCCTGTGTATATTATGTGCGACCGCAATGATGTTCACGTCGTGTCACAAATCAAAGCAGCTCATACCGGATTGCCGACGATCTTTTTATACGATCATTATCCGGGCGGAATCGGTTTAGCGGAGGAAGTTTTCAAACGTTTTTCAGATATTAATGAAGCGGCGAAACAGCTCATTAAACAATGTCCTTGTGATGATGGCTGTCCATCTTGTATAGGTACCGAAATAGAAGGGATAAAAGCAAAGGAAAGAATTTTGCAGCTGTTGGATCAAATGTCGTGAGGAGAGAGGTAGGATATGTCATTAAAAGGGAAACTCCAGCGAATGAAAAAGCATATGGTGCTCGGCGATGGAGAACATAAAACAGAAGCAGGCAAACAAGAAAACAATATCGCTGAAATCCCGTTTTTAGAAGAGTGGGAGGCTTTTGGCATGACGCCTTTTTTCTTCGAGGATGAATACTGCCTCATCAGAGAGGTAGAATATCCGCTTTCTCATTGCCATGGATTATACAGTTTTTCTGAGCTTGATGAAGTGATCGACCTGTGGAATCAAAGCAGCCTGTCACATACGCTGTCAGCAAAAGGGTATAACAAAAACAGCCTCTTTTTCTTTGATACAGAGACAACTGGCCTTGGAGGCGGAGCTGGAAATACAATTTTTTTACTTGGTCATGCGAGAGTATACGAAGACAGAGTAATAGTCAAACAGCATCTTTTGCCTAAACCCGGGAATGAAGTTGCCTTGTATCAAAGCTTTTTAAGCGAGGTTGATATTACATCACTTGTGACCTACAACGGAAAAGCCTTTGATTGGCCGCAAGTAAAAACAAGGCACACATTGATTCGTGACAGACTTCCAAAGCTCCCGGAGTTTGGCCATTTTGACCTTCTGCATGGAGCAAGGCGTCTGTGGAAACACAAAATGGACCGCGTATCACTTGGAACAGTTGAAAAAGAGGAGCTTGGCATTCAGAGGGAAGAAGATACACCGGGCTACTTGGCGCCAATGCTTTACTTTCATTTTATCAAAGCGCAAGAGCCTGACCTTTTAAAAGGTGTCCTGCATCATAATGAAATGGATGTACTATCGCTCATTTCATTGTATATTCATATGTCTAAAAAAATCCTTTCTGAATCACATTCGCCACAAGAGCACCGGGAAGCTTATGCCATGGCGAAATGGTTTTTGGCCCATAAAGAAACGAATCAAGCGGTCAAACAGCTGGAAAGGCTTAAAGAACAGTCGTTTGAGGATCAAGACAAAGCGCTGCTCGATCTATCGCTCCTGTACAAGAAACAAGACCGGTTTGAAGAAGCAGTGCCGCTTTGGGAAAAACTGTCCCGCTCTCAAAACCAGAAGTGCAGATATGCTGCTGTGATAGAACTTGCAAAATATTTAGAGCATAAGACAAAAGCGTTCGGTAAAGCTTTGCATATAACAGAATCATTACTGAGCGATGCGGCATTTTTATCAGAAAAAGAAACAGAAAAACTGCATGTGAGAATCGCTCGGCTGAAGAGGAAATATTCCTCTTGAATATTCCCCGGGAAAGCGCAAAAGACGACTTGTTTCGGCAACGATTTTTTTTGCTGAATACGCATTGAATTTGTTGTAGAATAGCGGCGAATCCTGTAAAATAACGTTAGTTATTTTTAAAGGGAGAGTTGGTATGTATAAGGGTGTTTTTTACTTGTTCTTTGTTGTGGTTTTTTTGATTGCTTTTGTGTTTTCAAACTTTAAAGACAGCTTAATTGCACACTTTTAAAATAGGTCTTTGCATCAGAACATGTACCCTTTCATTTTCATAGCTTAGTATTGTAATAAAGTTTATGGAAAGGGGATTTCATCATGCATCACTGCAGACCGCACATGATGGCGCCGATTGTCCATCCTACTCATTGCTGTGAACACCATACGTTTTCAAATACGATCGTGCCGCATATTCATCCACAGCATACGACAAATGTAAATCACCAGCATTTTGAGCATGTTCACTACTATCCACACACTTATTCTAGCTTTGATCCGACAACACATCAGCATTTTCAGGCAGGAAAACCTTGCTGCGACTAGTATTGAATCGTGCAGGCTGATTGGTGTAACACGCAACGATAAAAATGGGGCCCCGCAGGGGACCCCATTTTTTAAAAGTAGGTGAAAATATGAAGGTATTGGCAATTACAGGATATAAACCATTTGAATTAGGGATTTTTAAGCAGGATGATAAGGCATTGTACTACATAAAAAAAACGATTAAAAATCGGCTGATTGGATTTTTAGATGAAGGTTTAGAATGGATTTTAATCTCGGGCCAGCTTGGAGTAGAACTGTGGGCGGCTGAAGCTGCATATGATCTGCAGGAAGAATATCCTGATTTGAAGGTAGCTGTCATTACCCCTTTTTACGATCAAGAAAAGAACTGGAAAGATCCTAATAAAGAGCTATATGAAGCTGTTTTAGCACAGGCTGACTATGAAGAAAGCCTGACTCACAGGCCTTATGAAAGCCCGCTTCAGTTTAGGCAAAAAAACCAGTTCTTTATTGAGAAATCCGATGCGCTCATGCTGTTATATGATTTAGAAATGGAAGGATCCCCAAAGTATATGCTTGAGACAGCAGAAAAGCGGCGCGAACAGGATGGCTATCCTATTTACTTTATCACAATGGATGACTTAAGAGTGACAGTAGAGGAAGACAGCTACTCATAACAAAGAAAGAGAAATTTGACAAGCGTGCAGATTTCTGAAAAAATATATGTGATGATTCACGATACGAGGTGAAAAAGATGCTTGCTGATAAAGTAAAGCTTTCTGCGAAAGAAATTTTGGAAAAAGAATTTAAAACAGGCGTTAGAGGCTACAAGCAAGAAGACGTTGACAAATTTTTAGATATGATCATTAAGGATTATGAAACCTTCCATCAAGAAATCGAAGAACTGCAGCAGGAAAATCTGCAACTGAAAAAACAGCTTGAAGAAGCCAGCAAAAAACAGCCTGTGCAATCTAACACAACGAACTTTGATATTTTAAAACGGTTGTCCAACTTAGAAAAACACGTTTTTGGCAGTAAGCTTTATGATTGATCGCACTTGAAAAAATGGTGCTTGTAAATTGCAATCAGTTGTTATATAATAATTCATGTTCTTAACGTTCGGGTAATCGCTGCAGATCTTGAATCTGTAGAGGAAAGTCCATGCTCGCACGGTGCTGAGATGCCCGTAGTGTTCGTGCCTAGCGAAGTCATAAGCTAGGGCAGCCTTTGAAAGGCTGACGGCAGGAAAAAAGCCTACGTCCTTTGGATATGGCTGAGTATCCTTGAAAAGTGCCACAGTGACGAAGTCTCACTAGAAATGGTGAGAGTGGAACGCGGTAAACCCCTCGAGCGAGAAACCCAAATTTTGGTAGGGGAACCTTCTTAACGGAATTCAACGGAGAGAAGGACAGAATGCTTTCTGTAGATAGATGATTGCCGCCCGAGTACGAGGTGATGAGCCATTTGCAGTACGACGGAACAAAACATGGCTTACAGAACGTTAAACCACTTACATTTTAAATGATGAAAACAAGCTCTCCCGTATAAGGAGAGCTTTTATCTTGAAAAGAGAAAAGTTTTAAAAGACAGGGTGATACGATGACGAAGTATACACTAATTGCAACGGCGCCGATGGGCATTGAAGCTGTTGTTGCAAAGGAAGTACGAGATTTAGGGTACGAATGTAAGGTCGATAACGGAAAAGTTATTTTTGAAGGTGATGCGTTTGCCATTTGCCGTGCAAACCTTTGGCTTAGAACAGCCGACCGCATAAAGGTTCAGATAGCTTCTTTTAAAGCGAAAACATTCGATGAACTGTTTGAAAAAACGAAAGCGATTAACTGGCGCTCATTTATACCTGAAAACGGTAAATTTCCTGTTATTGGGAAATCTGTGAAATCAACACTTGCAAGTGTGCCTGACTGTCAGCGAATCGTCAAAAAAGCGATTGTTGAAAAGCTTAAGCTGCAGTCTGATAAAGCCAACGATTGGATTGAAGAAACAGGTGCCGAGTATAAGGTGGAAGTTTCTTTATTAAAAGATCAGGCGGTTATTACGCTGGATTCATCCGGGACAGGCCTTCACAAACGCGGATACCGTGTTGATCAGGGCGGTGCTCCGATAAAAGAAACACTTGCTGCCGCTTTAGTGCAATTAACCAATTGGACCCCTGACCGTCCGTTTGCCGATCCTTTCTGCGGTTCCGGAACGATCGCGATTGAAGCTGCACTCATCGGTCAAAACATCGCCCCGGGATTTAACCGTGATTTTGCCTCAGAGGATTGGGAATGGATCGGTAAAGACCTGTGGGACAAAGCGCGGCTTGAAGTCGAAGAAAAGGCGAACTATGACCAACCGCTTACGATTTTTGCTAGCGATATAGACCACCGTATGGTTCAAATCGCAAAAGAAAATGCAGAGGAAGCAGGCTTAGGGGATTTAATCCAATTTAAGCAGATGCAAGTCAAAGACTTCACGACAAGTCTCGATTTTGGCGTGATTGTTGGTAATCCGCCATACGGAGAGCGTCTCGGCGAGAAAAAGGCCGTTGAGCAGATGTATAAAGAAATGGGACAGGCGTTCGAACCACTTGATACTTGGTCTGTGTATATGCTGACATCAAATGAGAATTTTGAGGAAGTATACGGCAGAAAAGCGACGAAGAAACGAAAGCTTTTTAACGGCTTTATTAAAACGGATTATTATCAATACTGGTCAAAAGTAAGACCGCAGCGCAAAAAAACTGAAAACGCATAAAAAGAAGACGCGCTAAAGCGTCTTCTTTCATCTTTCAGCCATATTCTATCGTTACCAACGGTGCGCTTTCGCGTTGCTTCTTAAAATAATGTTGGTTTGGGACATTCCAGTGTGACCGTTTACTTGAGACTTAGAACGTTTAGGCCGCGTCCAATTGTGGTGAAACAGTTCAGAATGCTGATCTAATCGATTTCTATAACTCATGTCAACATCACTCCCTGATAGAATATTGTTGATAAGACGGATAATCCGGATACGGAATATCAAATGTAGTTTGTGCACATTTCGGTGATAACATGCAGATAGCATGTATATAAATTGAAACATTCGCATACAATGATGATTATTTCCGTAAGAGGTGATCTCATGTTGAACAGCGAACATTTTAATCGCATTCAAAGGGCGCTGGACACAACGGCAAACGAGCTGAATGAGCTCGAGGCTGATTTGTCTCCGTCTGTGATATCGCATGCGCAAAATGATTTAGAAAAAGCGATGGAACATATTTACTCAACAGACCATCCATTTTTATCATCGCATGTGATCAATCGAAAGTAAGCTGCAACAAAAAACTTGGCATTGCCAAGTTTTTTTATTGTATTCATTATCAGGAAATGATATTATAGATGGTCTGAATGCCGAATAGTTAGGGGTTGGAGTTG
The DNA here is from genome assembly GCF_010093085.1 of Bacillus sp. SKDU12. Lineage (GTDB taxonomy): Bacteria > Bacillota > Bacilli > Bacillales > Bacillaceae > Bacillus > Bacillus mexicanus. The sequence goes on from NZ_MSRC01000007.1 coordinate 477,527, forward strand.
GGTGACAACATCACGTTTGCCTTTTTCTTTAACGAAAACAAAGAATTTTTATGAAGAATTGAACAATTGGATTGGTGACGTGTTTTACGATATTCTTCCCGAAAAAGGATTTGACCTTCGGGATGAGCAAGTATTTATGGCTTTTCAGCTGGAGCGGGCGTTTAAAGAGAAAAAAGTCATGTTCGCCGAGGCTGGAGTGGGAACGGGGAAAACGCTGGTTTATCTTCTTTTCGCGATCAGCTATGCAAGATATGTCGGCAAACCTGCCATTATCGCTTGTGCTGATGAAACATTAATCGAACAGCTTGTGAAAAAAGAGGGCGATATTTCAAAGCTGGCTGAGCATTTGGATCTGAAAATTGATACAAGGCTATCGAAGTCACATGAGCAATATTTATGCTTGAAGAAGCTTGAAAAAACGATGCAGCGGTCTGATGATGATAAATGGCTTGATCTTTATGAGTCCTTACCGTCATTTGTCCATGAATCACAGGCGATGCAGCGATTCTATCCGTACGGTGACCGTAAGCAGTACGCAAACCTATCGAATGAAGAGTGGTCTGAAGTAAACTACGATTCATTTCAGGATTGCCTGACTTGTGATATGAGACATAGATGCGGCTTAACGCTTTCCAGAGATTATTACCGTAAATCAACGGATTTGATCATTTGTTCTCATGATTTTTATATGGAGCATGTGTGGACAGAAGAGTCACGCAAACGAGAGGGCCAGCTGCCGCTTTTGCCTGATCATAGTGCAGTTGTATTTGATGAAGGGCATCTGTTGGAATTCGCTGCGCAAAAAGCGTTAACCTACAGAGTGAAGCAGTCTACGCTTGAGTTGTTTTTAGAACGTTTGCTTCAAAATGACATCAGAGAAGAGTTTGCTGAACTGATTGAAGATGCACTTGCTGCGAACGATGAATTTTTTTATGTGCTTTCTGAAGAATCAAAGGAAATAGCCGGTTCACACCGCTTAGACATAAAAAATGAGCAGCGTGTCAAAAAAGCGGCAGACGAGCTGTACCGTTTGCTTGATAAAATCGGAGATGCGCTTGTGTTCGAGTCTGAGATGTACACGATTGATCAATACGAGCTGTCAGTTGTAGAGGAATATGTTGAACAAATGGCATATTCATTATCTCTATACCAAAAGGATGCGATCAGCTGGCTGGAGAAAAAGGAAGCGGAATCTACCTTTGTTGTAATGCCGAGAACGGTTGCGGAAGTGCTCGGCGAAAAAGTATTTTCTAAGAAAATTCCTTATATTTTTTCTTCTGCTACGCTGTCAGAAGGCGGTTCGTTTGATTACATTGCCGACAGTCTCGGGATTCGTGATTATTTGTCATTAACTGTTGATTCACCTTATGATTATGATGAGCAAATGACGGTTAATCTATATGCCAAAACAGATATGGCTGCTGAACAAAAAATGGCTGAAACGATTGAAACGATCAAACGGTATAAAGGCCGGACGCTGGTGCTTTTCCCATCTTTTGAGGAATTAAACGAGTTTAAGCAGCTCTCGGCGGCTTGGGAGCTGCCGTATCCGATTTTCTTTGAAGGTGACGAGGAAATCAGCAGCTTAGTGGAGAAATTCCAAGAGGAAGAGGAAACAGTGCTTTGTTCTGTTCACTTATGGGAAGGGCTCGATATTCCTGGTGACGCATTGAAGAATGTTACCATTTGGTCATTGCCGTTTCCGCCGCATGATCCAGTATTTACAGCGAAACGAAACGGGACGAAAAAGGATCCGTTCGAAGAAGTTGATCTGCCATATATGTTATTACGCGTACGGCAGGGCATCGGACGCCTCATTCGTTCGAGTCAAGACAGCGGCTCGATTCACATCTACGCTGCCGGAGAAAAGGAACGCATCATTGATGAAGTCAAAAAGGTCCTGCCTGTTGAACCGCATATGATGTAAGAGGAAAAAGCTGACGGCTGTGTTCGTCAGCTTTTTTCATTTATCAGCGGATATATTGTGAAAGACGCTAATTGTTATCTTGTTGGAAATAATTTAGATGAATGGAAAAGCCGAAAACACCAATTCCTAAACAATCAAATGAACAGCAGCTGAACAAAGATGGCTGCCGCTGAAATTCGGCCCCTTATCCAAACCATTTGACTTTCATATTCCCTTCCATTAGCCTGTAATGGAACGGCTAGAATAGGGAGGGAATAGATATGGAGATACATACATATGAAAAGGAATTTTTTGATCTTTTAAAAAGAATCTCACATTATAGCGAAGCGGTTGCATTAATGCACTGGGACTCCAGAACAGGTGCGCCAAAAAACGGCTCAGAGGATCGGGCCGAAAGCATTGGTCAGCTTTCGACAGATATCTTCAATATTCAAACATCAGATCGGATGAAGGAGCTGATCGATGCTCTGTATGAACGATTTGATGACCTGGCTGAAGATACGAAAAAGGCAGTGGAGCTTGCAAAAAAAGAGTATGAAGAGAATAAAAAAATCCCTGAGGCTGAATACAAGGAATATGTGATTTTATGTTCAAAGGCAGAAACCGCGTGGGAAGAAGCGAAAGGAAAATCTGATTTCAGCTTGTTTTCCCCTTATTTAGAGCAGCTGATTGAATTCAATAAACGTTTTATTACATATTGGGGCTATCAAGAGCATCCTTATGATGCATTGCTTGATTTATTTGAGCCAGGTGTCACGGTAAAGGTGCTTGATCAGCTGTTCTCCGATCTCAAGGAAGCGATTATCCCTCTTGTTAAGAAGGTAACAGCTTCTGGGAATAAGCCGGATACAAGCTTTATTGCAAAAGTGTTCCCGAAAGAAAAGCAAAAAGAGCTCAGTCTGTATTTTTTACAGGAGCTTGGCTACGATTTTGATGGCGGACGGCTTGATGAAACGGTTCATCCGTTTGCTACTACAATGAACCGCGGAGACGTTCGGGTCACAACGAGATATGATGAAAAAGATTTCCGCACAGCGATCTTTGGCACCATCCATGAGTGCGGTCACGCAGTATATGAGCAAAATATTGACGAAGCGCTGAGCGGCACGAATTTGTCAGACGGCGCATCAATGGGAATCCATGAATCTCAATCATTGTTTTACGAGAATTTTATCGGTCGCAACAAGCATTTTTGGACGTCGTACTATAAGAAGATTCAAGAAGCATCGCCGGAACAGTTCAAGGCCATCTCCCTGGATGATTTTGTCCGGGCCATCAATGAATCAAAACCTTCATTTATTAGAGTTGAAGCGGATGAATTAACATATCCTCTTCATATTATTATCCGATATGAAATTGAAAAAGCGATTTTCAGCAATGAAGTGTCTGTGGAAGAACTGCCCGCGCTTTGGAATCAAAAATACGAAGATTATTTGGGGATTACACCGCAGACGGACGCAGAGGGGATTTTACAGGACGTCCATTGGGCAGGCGGAGATTTTGGCTACTTCCCATCCTATGCGCTCGGTTACATGTATGCGGCTCAGCTGAAACAAAAAATGCTCGAGGATCTGCCGGAGTTTGACACTCTCTTGGAAAGAGGAGACTTTCATCCGATTAAACAATGGCTGACAGAAAAGGTGCATATTCATGGAAAACGGAAAAAGCCGTTAGATATTATTAAAGATGCAACAGGGGAAGAGCTGAATGTACGCTATTTGATTGACTATTTGTCAAATAAGTACTCGAATCTCTATCTGTCATAATCAAAAGCCTGTCGGTATAGCCGTCAGGCTTTTTTATGCGGAAAACACGAATGATTATCAATGAAATAAAAGTAAAGTTCGGGTATTTTGTTTTTTTATCTATGCACGGGACGAAAATCTTGATATAATTTAGTACAACATCATAGGAACACTCATATAATCGCATGGATATGGCATGCAAGTTTCTACCGGGCACCGTAAATGTCCGACTATGAGTGAGCAATGAGACCGCACATGTACGGTTTTTTGTTCTATCAGCATTGCTTGCTCTTTATTTGAGCGGGCAATGCTTTTTTTATTCTCATAATGGAGGTAAGGCAGGATGGAAGCATTAAAACGGAAAATTGAAGAAGAAGGCTTCGTATTATCCGATCAAGTATTGAAAGTGGATTCGTTTTTGAATCACCAAATTGATCCGCTGCTTATGCAGAAAATCGGAGACGAACTTGCGGCCAGATTTGCAAAAGATAACATTACCAAAATTGTGACAATCGAATCGTCCGGAATCGCTCCTGCTGTGATGACGGGTTTGAAGCTGGGAGTGCCTGTTGTCTTTGCGAGAAAACATAAATCATTAACACTCACCGACAACTTGCTGACAGCATCTGTTTATTCCTTTACAAAGCAGACCGAAAGTCAAATCGCAGTCTCAGGAACCCATCTGTCGGATCAGGATCATGTGCTGATTATCGATGATTTTTTGGCAAATGGACAAGCGGCGCATGGGCTCGTTTCGATTGTGAAACAAGCGGGGGCTTCTATTGCAGGACTTGGCATTGTCATTGAAAAGTCATTTCAGCCCGGAAGAGAAGAACTGATAAACCTTGGTTATCGGGTGGAATCTTTGGCAAGAATTCAATCTTTAGCAGAAGGAAAAGTATCATTCGTACAGGAGGTTCATGCATGAAAAACGGATTCGGCAAAACGCTGTCTTTAGGTATACAGCATGTGCTCGCCATGTACGCCGGTGCCATTGTCGTTCCTCTGATTGTCGGAAAAGCGATGGGCCTGACTGTCGAACAGCTGACCTACTTAGTGTCGATTGATATTTTTATGTGCGGCGTGGCTACACTTCTGCAAGTGTGGAGCAACCGATTTTTCGGGATCGGGCTTCCGGTAGTGCTTGGCTGTACATTTACAGCAGTATCGCCGATGATTGCGATAGGAGCTGAGTACGGGGTTTCAGCGGTTTACGGAAGCATCATCGCGTCAGGTATTCTCGTTATTCTGATTTCGTTTTTCTTTGGAAAGCTAGCATCGTTTTTTCCGCCGGTCGTGACAGGCTCAGTTGTTACGATTATCGGTATTACCCTTATGCCGGTAGCGATGAATAACATGGCCGGCGGTGAAGGAAGTGCTGATTTCGGAGAGCTTTCCAATCTTGTTCTCGCCTTTGTCGTATTGAGTATCATTGTGCTTCTATATCGTTTCTCAAAAGGTTTTATCAAATCCATCTCCATTTTAATCGGTATTTTAATCGGGACGTTCATCGCTTATTTTATGGGAAAAGTTCAGTTTGATAACGTTTCGGATGCTGCAGCCGTACAAATGATTCAGCCGTTTTACTTCGGCATGCCGTCTTTTCACGCAGCACCTATTATCACGATGTCCATCGTTGCCATTGTCAGCCTTGTAGAATCAACGGGTGTTTACTTTGCCTTAGGTGACCTGACGAACCGCCGTCTGACAGAGAAAGATTTGTCTAAAGGCTATCGCGCTGAAGGACTGGCTGTGCTTTTGGGCGGTATATTTAACGCTTTTCCATACACTGCATTCTCTCAAAATGTCGGGCTCGTGCAGCTGACAGGAATCAAAAAAAATGCCGTTATTGTGGTCACGGGTATCATCTTAATGGCATTTGGGCTGTTTCCAAAGATCGCTGCTTTTACGACCATTATTCCATCTGCTGTTTTGGGCGGTGCGATGGTGGCGATGTTTGGAATGGTGATCGCTTACGGAATCAAAATGCTTAGCCGCATTGACTTTGCAAAACAGGAAAATCTGCTGATTGTTGCCTGTTCAGTCGGTCTGGGCCTCGGTGTGACAGTTGTACCGGATATTTTCAAGCAGCTTCCTAGTGCCTTAACACTCCTTACAACAAACGGTATTGTCGCTGGCAGTATTACTGCTATCATCTTGAATATCGTATATAACGTATTTTCTAGAGCTGAAAAAACAGAACGAAACGCTGATGCCATTGAGCAAAAAACAGCAGTCTAAGCTCCGCCGCGGCGGAGTTTTTTTGTATATAAAAAAGATGGTTGCGGCACAATGTATGCAAAGAGGTGATTGCATGGCGTTTATTTTATCTATCGGAACAAGTCTCCCCATGAACGATGTAAATCAAGAAAAAGCGATTGAGTTTGCCCGCTATATGTTTCAGCATTCTTTTAAGGATATTGACAGGCTGTTAACCTCCTTTAAAAATGGGCAAATCCAATCAAGACAATTTGTCAAGCCGATTGAATGGTATAAAGAGGGTCACAGCTTTGAAGAAAAAAATCAAATATACATAGAAGAAACGCTAAAACACAGCAAAGAAGCTGTTCGCGAGTGTCTCTCTCATCCTGCATTTATTGAAGATGCCATTCCTTATGAGAAAGTAGATGCTGTGTTTTTCGTCTCCAGCACGGGTCTTTCCACACCGAGCATTGAGGCGCGTCTCATGAATGAACTGCCGTTTTCTCCATATACAAAACGGATTCCAATTTGGGGGTTGGGCTGTGCAGGCGGAGCCAGCGGACTCGCGCGCGCAGCAGAATACTGCAAAGCGTATCCCGAGGCTTTCGTGCTTGTCATTGCTGCTGAGCTGTGCAGCCTGACATTCCAGCCGGAAGACAAAACGAAAAGCAATCTGATCGGCACCTCACTTTTCGGTGATGGTATTGCCGCAGCTTTATTATGCGGAGGAAAAGCGGACCGCAGGGTGTCGAAATTGAAGCTTGCCCCGAAGGTAATAGATTCCCAGTCTGTTTTGATGAAACAATCAGAAGATGTAATGGGCTGGGATTTTACCGATCGGGGGTTCAAGGTCATTTTTTCTAGAGATATTCCGGATTTGGTGGAAAAATGGCTCAAAACAAATGTACAAGAGTTTTTGGCAAAACATTGGCTGACATGTCGTGATATCAGTGTTTTTTTGGCACATCCAGGCGGAAAAAAAGTAATCGACGCATACATTCAAAGTCTGGAGCTGACGCCAGAAAAGCTTTCATCAGCTCAATACATATTGCAACAACATGGAAATATGTCTTCAGCCACAATATTGTATGTCATCAAAGACCATCTGTTAAACGGACATAAAAAGGAAGCTGAACGGGGGCTGATTGGCGCATTAGGACCTGGGTTTTCATCAGAGCTGCTGTTATTCAGCTGGGAGAAGGGGGCTTGATTTATGTTTTGGTTGTTAATTGCTATTCTCATTGCGCAAAGAGCAGCTGAAATGGCAGTAGCCAGACAAAATGAACAAAAGGTAAAGCAACAAGGGGCAATGGAATTCGGGGAGAGCCATTACCCATATATGATCATCATGCACATCCTTTTTTTCCTGTCATTAATGGCGGAAGTGCTGCTGATGAACAAACAGCCGTCAAGCTGGTGGATCGCTATCGCTGTTGCTATTACAACCGTTCAGGCAGTACGTTATTGGGCGCTTTGTTCCTTAGGGTCATATTGGAATACGAAAATCCTCGTCGTTCCAGGTGCGGAGCTTGTGAAAAAAGGCCCTTATAAATGGATGAAGCACCCAAACTATACCGTGGTCATCTTAGAAATTGTATTGATTCCGCTGCTGTATCAAGCGTACGTTACGATGTGTCTGTTTTCCATTTTAAATGCCGCAATGTTAACAGTGAGAATTCGTACAGAAGACAAAGCTTTAGAGGAATACGGTATAAAATAGAGATTGAAAATCATTCTCATTCATGTTAAAATGAACATGAAAAAGATTCTCAATCAGGATGGTGAAGCAAATGACAATGCTGTTTTTGTTTGGGGCGGTCTGTACATATAGTGTGTTAATTGGATTTGTATTAAAAGGAATCTCTAATAAATCGGTTTCATGAATCTAAGAATCATTTAAGTTTTCAGATTTTTGCAGAAGCTGCCGTAATGGCGGCTTTTTTCTATTCTCTTAAAGAAATTCGGCTCATTCTTGTGTAAAATGAGAAAAAGGGTTATATTCAGATCTTTCAAAAAAGGTTCACAATTGATACGGCGCAAAGGGGTTCAGATTGATGACAAAACATAACAGAAAACAGCTTTTGCACAAAACAGGAGAACTTTACAAGCACCTTATTGAGAATCAAGACGACCAAAGGGCGGCTAAACTGGCAGCAGTTATGAAAAAAGCGGATGATGAGGAAATTTATATCGCGTTTACCGGGCATTATTCAGCAGGGAAGTCGTCACTGCTGAACTGCCTCCTAATGGAGGAGATTTTGCCGACAAGTCCGATTCCGACAAGCACTAACACTGTTGTGATCAGAAACGGTGAAAAGCGAGTTCGGCTTCATACAACAGACGGGGCGTATGCTGAGCTGGAGGGATCTTACCAGAAGGAAAAGGTGCAGCAATATTGCAAAGACGGCGAACAAATTGAAAGCGTTGAAATTTTTGACCGGTATACTGAGATCGATTCTGGGGTAGCGTATATTGACACCCCTGGGATCGATTCTACTGACAACGCTCATTTTCTGTCGGCCGCGTCCATTCTCCATCAGGCAGATGCGTTGTTTTACGTCGTTCATTATAATCATGTGCACGCTGAGGAAAATGTGAAGTTTCTCAGATCGATAAAAGAAAGTATTCCCAATGTGTATTTTATCGTAAATCAAATTGACCGCCATGACGAGACGGAGACTCGCTTTGAAGACTATAAAGTGCAGGTAGAGGAGATGCTTTGCAATGAAGGCATTTCGAAGGAAGCGCTCTATTTTACGTCAGTGACAGAACCAAACCATCCGTTCAATCAGATTCGGCTTCTGCGAAAAGAATTAAAAAGAATAGAGCGGCAATCAAAAAACAATTTGCAGACTTTAACCGAACAAAAAGTCCACAATCTGCTGAAGGAACATACGGAAATGCTTTTGAAAAACGAAACAGACGGTCCAAGCTTTGCTGAACAGCTTGATACACAAATGGCACTGGTCCAATCGCTGCGTGATCAATTGGCTGAGACGGCAAAACAAACGACTAGTGCAGAAAACAGGATGAAAGAAGAAATCAATCTCATCTTAAAAAACGCCAATCTGACACCTTTTGAAATGCGTGAGCTGGCAGCTGCATACCTAGAATCAAGAGAGCCTTCTTTTAAAACAGGTTTATTCTTTTCGAAAGCGAAAACTGCACAGGAAAGAGAGAGAAGAAGGAATGTTTTTTTCTCTGATGTGACAAAACGGACAGAGGCTGAAGCGGATTGGCATATGATAGACACGCTCCATGACCTTGCGAAGGCATTCCATGTTCATACCGCTGAAAGTGAACAGCGCATACAGGCCTATTCCACTCCGCTTGAAATTGACATCATTGAACGTGCGGTCAAGCAGGGGGCAGCTTTTTCCTCTGAATATGTATTGCAATATACAAAAGACTTGGCAGAGCTTATCCGCAAAGAAGCGAAAAGAAAAGCGGCAGACATCATAAAGCCGCTGGCTGAGATGGTAAAAGAGCGTGTTTTCAAAGACATGCAAATGATTAATGATCGGCTGATTCAGGAATCGGAAAAACTTGCCCTCCTGCAAGAACAGGCCCAATTAGAACATAATGCACGTGAAAAAGCCGATCGCATGTGGGCCATGTGGGAAACGAAGCCAGGAAATCCAAAGCAGGTAGACATGGACTGGTTTAAAACGAAGAAAAAAACAGTGCCAGCTCCAGAGCAGAAACAAAATCAAGACCAGAAAACGCTGCAGCCGATGCAAAAATCAGAAATCAAAACGGGGCAGGGGTACCGGCTTCAAGACCAAATCAAACGCTTTCACATGTTGTCTGATCTTTTAGGAGAATACAGCGTGTTATCGAAGCAAACGGCAGCATTTCAGAAAAGGATTAAAAGACTTGAGGACCGGAATTTTACACTTGCGCTTTTTGGGGGCTTCAGCTCGGGAAAATCGTCATTTGCCAATGCACTTGTTGGTGAAAAGGTACTGCCGTCTTCTCCAACGCCAACCACAGCCACCATTAACAAAATCACAAAACCAACCGAAGTGCATCTAAATAAAACAGCTGATGTCGTGTTTAAGTCGGAAGCTGATTTAACGGCAGACATTATGCAGCTTACCGGGATACAAGAAGAACCCGCAGGCCGCTCTTTCACCGAAAAGTGGGAAAAGGCCGTCAAAAAAAGCAGGCTTCAAAAAGAACATATCAAATTGATCGACAACTTCCTGCTCGCACATGAAAAGTATCAGCAATATATACAGGAACAAAAGAAATTAACGATACCGCTGTCTGAATTAAAGCCGTATGTGGCGGAGGAGGCAACAGCCTGCGCTGTAAAAGAGGTGACGGTCTATTATACATGCCCGCTCACTGAAAAAGGAATTACAATCGTTGATACGCCAGGCGCAAGCAGCATGAACAAACGGCATACAGAGCTGGCGTTCCACTATATAAAAGATGCTGATGCATTTTTTTATATGACCTATTATCAGCACTCCTTTTCGAAAGGAGACCGTTCGTTTTTGCGGAAGCTTGGGCTTGTAAAAGAATCGCTCAGCACAGATAAGATGATTTTCATCATTAATGCAGCAGATCTTGCAAAAGATAAAACAGAGCTCGAAACAGTGACTGATTATGTCAGCGCAGAGCTTGCAAAAGAAGGGATTCACAAACCGCAGCTCTTTACCGTATCAAGTAAGGAGGAACTGCTGGGAAAAACGGAATCATTTTATAATCAGTTTCAGAAAGTAAGAAATCACTTAGAACGCTTTATCGAAGTGGATGTAAAAAAAGCGTCAGCTGCACAGCTCAGTTCGGAAGCAGACAAACTATGCGAAACTGTTTTCCAGCTCCGTCAATCTCAGCTTCAGTCCAAGGAGGAAAAGGAAGAGCAGAAACAGCGCTTAACTTTGTCATATGAGCGAGCTGCTGCAGAGATCGAAAAACGACAGAACTCAAAAACCATCATTGAGAAAGTGAAAAAAGATACAAAAGAACAGCTTTATCACATTACACAGCGATTATCCTTTTTTGCGAATGATTTATTAAAATCAGCATTTCATCCCGGGCTTCAGAATGGGGATTGGAGAAACAATGTCGGTAAGGCGATGGCCGCCGCCTTACAAGAATATCAGTTTGAATATGTTCAGGAAATCAAAACGCTTGACGTCCGCATGAGCGGTTTCATTGAACGGCATCTTGCCGAAGAGTGGCTGGTAAGCTTTCAAAAAACATTAAACGAGGACGGTTATTTTTCCATTTATACAAATGATCAGCATTCGAAAGGCATTCAACTGAAGGAAGTTGCACCTGAAATAGCTGCACATGCCTTTGAGCAGGAACAAAAAGGGATTAAATCACCAAAGCACTTTTTTGAACAGAAAGGAAAAGCAGCCTTTATCGAAGCTGTGCGGACGAAACTCAATAAAATCACAGAGAATTGGGTGAAAAATGAAGAGGAAAGCCTCCTTTCTCATTACACAGATCATCTCAGCCGCTTGCAGGAAGAGATGGCTGAAAACGCAATGAAACAAATAAAGGATCAAAAAGAGACATATGTAAGGGGATATGAGCAGGGGGAACAGGCGAAGGAGATTGAAAAGGCATACCGAGCATGTATCTCCTGGCAAAGATCAGATCATTCAATAAAAATGTAAAATTCAGTTGGCGTGTCTGACAAGTCATGATAGACTAAATAGAAAAAAGCGAGATGAGCGATTCATGTCAGAGGTACATAAAGCAATTTCAGCACATTCATCAAAACAGCATGAGCATATCAAAGCATTTGTTCGACTTGAAAACATGCGTGAAATGGCCATTGAAGAAGCGATTTCAAAATGCAAAAACGATGAGCCTTTTACGACAGATGCCATTAATGAAATAACCGAGCAAATGAATCAGCTCGCCAAAAAAGGCATTGTCCCGACAAGACGCCTTGTGTCAAAAGAAATGGTCAGAGAATACGCAGGCAGCCTATAAGCTGGATGATCCTGTCGCGAGTGAATCTCTTGCGGGAAGCATATACTATATGTATCCGACGTAAGGGGGGATTCATGTTGGGCAGAACAAAGCTGGGAAACAGAAATGCACAGGCCAATAACAATGCCAAAAAGAAAAATGGGTTTCAAACCCATTTTGACTCTTACGCAGGACGCGAAGCTGAAAAGCTGATCGCCAGCAACAAAAGACATAGCGACTGATTTGTCGTCGAACAGCATCTCTTATTGGAGAGATGCTGTTTTTTATTTTGCGCTGCTTTATGGTAAAATAGAAGGAATGAAAGAAAAGGGAGTTAATTTATGAATCAAAATAAACTATTGCTGGTTGACGGCATGGCTCTTTTATTCCGAGCTTTTTTTGCAACGGCTGTGCATCGCAACTTTATGATAAATGACAGCGGAGTGCCGACGAACGGTGTCAATGGTTTTTTAAAGCATTTGATCACATCAGTTGAAACATTCCAGCCGACACACGTCATCTGCTGTTGGGACATGGGAAGCAAAACGTATCGAAATGATCTGTTCCAAGATTATAAGGCGAACCGCAGTGCACCCCCAGAAGAACTGATCCCGCAGTTTGAGATGGCTAAGGAAGCGGCCGCAGAGCTTGGTATTATAAACATTGGATTTGCCGGGTATGAAGCGGATGATTGCATCGGAACACTTGCCGCTTTGTTTGCTAATGAAGCTGACATCACGATTGTAACAGGAGACAGAGATTTGCTTCAGCTGTTAACAGATGAAGTGAGCGTGGCCTTGCTCCAAAAAGGAATTGGAAATTATAAAGTTTATACAAAAGAGGCTTTTTATGAAGAAACAGGCGTCATGCCGAAGGCCTTAATTGATATTAAAGCGCTTATGGGTGATTCCAGTGATAACTATCCTGGCGTCAGAGGGATTGGCGAAAAAACAGCCTATAAACTGATTCGTGAATACGAAACGATTGACCGGTTATTAGAAAATCTTTCGCTTCTTCCGAAGGGGCAGCAGGGGAAAATTCAGCAAGGTTTGAGCGATTTGGAGATGTCGAGGAAGCTTGCGGAAATTCACTGCTCTGTGCCGCTGGTCTGCACCTTGAATGATGCTTTGTTTACTCTGCAAATGGAGCAGGCGGCTGCCATGCTTCGGCGCCATCAAATCAAAGGAATTGAACGTATGCTTGAAAAATTGAACGCTAGAGAGATCGTATAGATCTTCTCTAGCGTTTTGTATTGCTTTTTTTGGCTCTTTCCTCAAGCTCGGTTTTAGGGTCATTATGTGTATTACCATCCAGGTCGCCCTGTGGAGTTGCACCGCCGGTCAGCCGGCCTTTATTTTTCTTTTTCATGTCAGTCACCTCATCACTAGGATGACCAATGATCCAGATTTAATTCTTATCATTCATCCAAATCGCGTTTTTTGCGAGCAGATCGGCTTTTTGGTTTTGCTTGCTTGGTATCCATTTGATGAAAAAAAGAGGGAAGCCTGCTTTTAATCGGATGATCTCCTCCACATATGGTTGAAACAATTTATTTTTAACCATTTCAAACTCAGCTGCACGCTCCACGATATCTGAATCAGTTCGAAAGGAAACAGATTGATACCCGCGCTTTGCACATAGCTTCATTCCTTCAATTAATGCAAGAAATTCAGCTTCCTGGTTTGTATGTATTCCGACTGGAATAGAGAAAGATTCTGCTTTTCCTTCATGTTTAATGAAAATGCCGATACCGGAAGGCCCGGGATTACCAGCGCTTGCGCCGTCTACATATATTTCAGCAAGCATTATGAACTCCTTTCATCATTCGGTATCATTTTTTTGGCTGTATAGGCATATGGCAATGAAATCAAAGATACCGCAAACTTAATCAAATATGTTGAAATAAAGATATGAAGCCAAATGTTTGGCGGATAAATGCCGAGAAAAGCGACGCTTGTAAAAATAAATGTATCCAACAGCTGGCTGACTGCTGTACTGCCGCCGTTTCTGAGCCATAAAAGCCGATCGGAAGGAAATATCCTTCTGATTGCCGAATATACATAAACATCCAGTGTTTGGCTGAAGATAAAGGCAAGCAGACTTCCTAACGCGACGCGTGGAAGGAAGCCGAAAATCGTTTCCAGCGCGGTTTGTGACATGTCGCTGGAGGCCGGTTCAAAAAGGAGCACGCCCTGCATGACTGCTGTCAGTGTCAGAAGGGTTGAGAATCCGAGCCATACCGCTTTTCTGGCTTCAGCCGGTCCGTATTTTTCATTCAGCACATCTGTCGCAAAAAAGATTGTGCCGTACATCACATTTCCGAGTGTTGCTGTTAAGCCAAACAGTTCTACTGTTTTGACCACTTGAAGGTTGGCACAGACTGTGGCAAAACCAATCCAAACAAACAGTCCCATTTTGCCAAATCCTTTATAAAACAAGAGAACAATGATAAAATTAATGATCGCAAAAACGATCCAAAACAAGTTGTTAAACAAAATAAAGAAGCTTCCTTTCCGGGATAAGATTGGTTTGATTATAGCACAAGCCCTGCAACTAATGAAATGAATGGTAAGGTGATATCAATGAAGCTCAAACCGCATATGAAAATAGAAGCAAAAGGAACGGGATCTGTCTCGTTTTTGGGAGAAGACTGGCTGACAGCACAGCAGGCCCGTATGCTTGCGAGAGAACTTGGCCGTTTTCCATACATGAAAGAACTCGAATTTGAAGATGAAAAAGGCGGCAGCTGGTCGCTGAAGGAATTGGAAAAGTTGACAGAGGAGCTTGCTCATGAGCCTGATGACATTACTGTTTATTTTGACGGCAGCTTCGATAAGGAGAGCGAGCTGGCCGGACTCGGAATTGTCATTTATTATTCATTAGGAGGAATCCGGCATCGTTTGCGAAAAAATAAAAGTTTCCGGCTGAAAACCAATAATGAAGCTGAATACGCGGCGCTTTATGAAGCGATAAGGGAAGTAAGAGAGCTTGGGGCAAGCAGAAATTCAATTACGATCAAAGGGGACTCGCTTGTTGTGCTGAATCAGCTTGATGGCAGCTGGCCTTGCTATGACCCGTCTCATAATGAATGGCTGGACAAAATAGAAGCACTCCTTGAATCGCTGAAGCTTACTCCAACCTACGAAACCATACAGCGGAAAAACAACCAGGAAGCTGATGGACTCGCTAAAAAAATTCTATCCCATCAATTCGTGGAAAGCCACACGACATTAGACCGTAACGGAGATGACGATATTGGATAAGAAAATGATCTTTAAAGAACTGACAGAATTGCACGATGAATATTGCAAGGACTGTTTTATCAAGAAGCAGTTCCGCAAAGAATTTGGCAAAACCTATGCGCATTCATTTTGTATTAATAAATGTACGGTTGGTGAAAAGCTGAGAGCCTACGGCGATGTTTTAACCAATCACTAAACAAAAAAACCGCAGAAGCTGCGGTTTTTTATTGTTTGAACTCATCAAGCTGATGCTGACTGTCATCCAGAAGCTGTTGCTGCTGTTGGACAAATTCAGAATCATCCAGAGCTGTCAGCTCTTCAGATTGCGATAGTTCTCTTGCATCCTCAATGGCTTGGTATGCGGCATCAACTAATGTTGTGCTTCGCCCTCGCGTCGCAGCTCCTGTCGTTTTCTGCGCTGTTTCCACCGCCAGTTCCAGCTGCCGTTTATCAGTAAAGCCAATTTGATCCTCATTATGAAATTCTGAAGTCATAAAAAACACCTCCGCACTTATTTTGCAGAGATTTTTTGAAATTTATGCACCAAAATAGAAAATAAAATAAAAATAAGCCGATATAACTATTGAACCACAAAAAATAGGACTGTTTTACTATTTGAGGTATCTTGGCAGAGAAGGGGAACGCAGTTATATGGATGATAAAGACTTGAAGTCGATCCTTCACAAAACGTTTGTAGAAATATACAATGATTTAGAAGAACTGGCGGATATCGCGAAAAAAGGGAAGCCGTCAATGGAAAAACATATTGAAGACATTGAGCAGAGGTGCAAACAAAATATTTTGGCGATTGAAATCCAGATGAAAATCAAATAGGAGAGGCATTTGCCTCTCCTATATTTGTCATCTCATCATCATGTATTGAGTTTAGAGTTTTACAACATTAGAAGCTTGAGGTCCACGATTACCTTCGACAATTTCAAAAGAAACTTCTTGTCCTTCTTCTAATGATTTGTATCCGTCTCCTTCGATAGCTGTGAAGTGAACAAATACATCGTCTCCGCCTTCAACTTCAATGAAGCCGAATCCTTTTTCGTTGTTGAACCATTTTACTTTACCGTTTTGCATATTGCTAATTCCTCCTAGTACTGTAGCACATGAGTGCTAAAAAAATTTTTTGTCATCATTTAACGGTGATTTATTGTTAAATGATGGTTCAACTATACACCATATGAAAACATGCGTCAAGTTGTGAAACTGCTTATTTTTCAAAAGAAGGCACATTTCGAAAAAGAAGTGTAACCGTTATTATTAATGGATGAATATAAATAAAAAAAGAGCACACGATTTTCGTATGCTCTCCAGAATATTGATTAAGATAATGCTTTGGCTTTTTGTTTATCTGTCATCATTTCAGATTCCTTCAGAATATCCTCTAAAATCACTTCGGAAGAGTTGGTTAAGTGAAGAGCCTTAATGTTTTTCTTCATGCGACGTAAAGTATCTTCATCTGCAAGAAGGGAAGTGACTGACTCGAGAATCTCTTCATGACGATTCACGACGATCGCAGCTCCTCGATCCTCAAAGAAGTTTGCATTTTCTTTTTCCTGGCCAGGCACGGGTTTGTACAGAATGACGGGCACACCGATGGCAGTTGCTTCTGTCAAAGTAATGCCTCCGGGTTTTGTAATCATGCAATCTGTGATTCGAAACAGCTCATCAATGCGCTCCACATAGCCGAGAACTTTTAATTTGTCACTGTTTTCTGATTCAAGCACACTTAAAGATTCTTTCAAAGCCGTGTTTTTTCCGCACACAACAACCACTTGCACATGATCATCTTTAACAAGGTTTTCACACAGCTCTTTTACGTTTTTTAATACACCGTGGGCACCTGCCATGATCAAAAGCACTTTTTTGTTCGGTGTAAGATTGTACTTTTTATATATCGGTTCCACCGGCATGGATTCTTCAAATTGGGGCCTGATAGGAATTCCGGTAATTTTTACGTTGCTTGGATGAGTGCCGATCTCCAACAGTTTTTCCTTTACATAATCTGTTGCCACATAATATTTATCCACGTTTTCGTGAACCCAGATTTTGTGAAGGCAAAAATCAGTCATAACGTTAAAGGTAGGAATGACTCTCCCTGTTCGGCGTCTGTATTCCGGCACGACGATCATCGGAAATGTATTAATAATAATATCGGGCTGATGTTTATCAACAAGCTCGCCCAATCGTTTATTTCCCATTTTGAAATAAATATTGAATTTGCGTTTATTATAGATTTTGTCAACTCCGTAATAAAACAAACGATAAAACTGTTTCCCGATTGAGAAGCTTTTTAAATAAAGGTATTGAGTTACCTCTGAAACAATCGGATTTGACTCTTGGTACAAATTAGAAACTGTAACATGCTGAAAGCCGAGCCGTACACATTGCTCATAAAGCGTTTTGGCTACCTGCATATGTCCATTTCCGTAATTTGCAGTCAAAATTAATATTCTTTTATTGGTATTCAAGTAAATTCACCTCAATGTAATCAACAACAAGCAAGCTTCATGCATCGTAAGGAGTTAATGTCTATACATAAACATAACACAAATACATAATCAAATTAGTAATGCAGTAAAAAATTAAGCTAGTTTTAAAAGATTTGGATCCCAGTATGTTAAATTTTTGTTATAGGCAGACTGAATCAGATGTATTTTATCATATTTTTTGCTCAGCGTATCACTATAAAAGAAAATTAGTCCCATTCATAAGGAGTTTCTTGGTAAACGTAATAATTCAGCCAGTTCATAAACAATAATGTCGCATGCGCTTTCCAGCGATTCACTGGCTCTTTGCTTTCTTTTGCAAAATAGTGCTTAGGCGCCTCGACAGTAGAAAGGTTTCGTTCCAAATCTCTTTCATACTCTTGAAGAAGCGTATTTGTATCATATTCGGGGTGCCCTGTTAAAAATACTTGTTTTTCGTCTTTTGACACAATTAAGCAAACCCCAGCTTCCTCTGATGCGGATAGAATATGTAAATCAGGCACTGCTTGAAGCTGTTCCATATTTATATCTGTATGCCGGGAATGCGGCACGTAGTATAGCTCGTCAAAACCTCTTACCAATCTTTCATGTTTTGAAAGAACTGTATGTTCGAACACGCCGAAGACCTTATTCGGCATTTGAATTTTTTCCACTCCGTAATGATAATACAAACCTGCTTGAGCTCCCCAGCAAATATGCAAGGTTGAAGTAACATTTGTTTTGCTCCACTCCATAATCTCTTTGAGCTCTTCCCAATAAGAAACATCTTCAAACGCCAAATGCTCGATCGGCGCACCAGTGATAATCATGCCATCAAACTTCTTGTGACGGATATTGGAAAAAGTCGTGTAAAATTCGTCCAGGTGTTCTCTTGCAGTGTTTTTCGGCGTGTGTGTGCTTGGGATTAAAAATGTAAAATGAACTTGTAAAGGCGAATTTCCAAGCAATCTGAGAAGCTGAGTCTCTGTTTGGATTTTTTTCGGCATCAAATTCAATATGATAATTTTTTGCGGCCGGATATCCTGATGAAATGCTCTGCTTTCATCCATTACAAATATATGCTCACTCTCAAGCACCTGTTTTGCCGGCAGGTGTGTTGGTATATTTATAGGCAACGTGCCACCCCCATCATTTCCCCGTCTGATTTTCTTCATTATAGGAATTTTCACGCCAATTTTCAATCTATCTATATGTGTTAAGGGGAGAAACAACAGAAAACTCTTTAAATAAAACGCATAGATACGCCTTTTGGTTTCACCGTAAAATAATTTTCCATCGGGATTACAGAAGGGGATTGGAGCGTTTTATAGAAAGAGATAAAAAATGAGCCTCATGAAGAGCTGGGGGTCACATGCATTTTGAATTGAAATATAAAAAAGGTAAAATAATCATCAGCAGGGGGACATAGGAGGGACTTATATGTCGATATATGAGATGAAGGTACGTACAATCACAGGGAAGGACATGACACTTCAGCCTTTTGCCGGTAAAGTGTTAATGATCGTGAATACAGCGAGTAAATGCGGTTTTACTCCTCAGCTTAAGCAGCTTCAGGAGTTATATGATACATATCAGCAGGAAGGCTTAGAGATCTTAGGGTTTCCCTGTAATCAATTTATGAACCAAGAGCCTGGCGACGAGACAGACATACAGAATTTCTGTGAAACAAATTACGGTGTTACGTTTCCTATGTTCTCGAAAGTAGAAGTGAATGGAAAAAACGCCCATCCCCTGTTTGTGTATTTGACAGAGCATGCGAAAGGGATGCTTGGAACTAAGGCGATCAAGTGGAATTTCACGAAGTTTATTGTGGACAGAAACGGAGTGATTGTTGGCCGCTATTCTCCAAATACAAATCCGAAAGAACTGGAAGACGTGATCATAAAACAATTAGGGCGATAAAAAGGGTGATTTTATGAAGGGATGTAAGCACAAAGAGCAAATCAGGTCATGGGTTCAATCTGTCCTAACGGGTGAGAGCGCTGGGCATGATTGGCATCATGTATTAAGAGTGGCAGAACTTGCTGTGTATATTGGAGAAAAAGAGAGCGCGGATTTGCTCATTGTTGAAACAGCAGCGTTGGTTCATGATGTGATTGATGACAAACTCCCTGAGACGGTCAGGCTTTCTCTAGGTGAAGTATATAATCAGCTCGTTTTTTTCGGAATCGAAAGAGAGGCTGCTGACAGAGTGATTCACATCATCACAAGGATGTCTTTTCGGGACAGAAAAAAGCTTGATGGCGAGCCGCTCTCGATTGAAGGGAAGGTTGTGCAGGACGCTGACAGGCTTGATGCGATCGGTGCTGTAGGTATTGCCAGAGCTTTTATGTTTGCTGGGGCAAAAGGACACGGTCTTTACGGTGATGATCAAAGCGCCTATGCTCATTTTTTTCATAAGCTGCTTCGATTGAAAGGTATGATGAATACAGAAACTGCACGGGACCTGACAGAAGAAAGACATGATTTTATGGTGCAGTTTATCGGCCAATTAGAAAAAGATGCACCTGGAATAGATGCCAAAACGTCGTAATAGAAGGCTTGGAGCGACTATGATAGAATAAGTCACAGATATGCTATAGGAGGACGATCATGAAGATAAAATCAATTGAACCTACGCCAAGCCCGAATACGATGAAGGTCATCCTGACAGAAGAGCTTCCGGCAGGCAAAAGCAATAACTATAAACAGGATGAAGCAGAAGGCGCACCGCCAGTTATAGCGGAAATCCTTAAAATAGAAGGTATTAAAGGGGTATACCATGTCGCTGATTTTCTTGCTGTTGAACGGAATGCGAGATACGACTGGAAAGACATTTTACCGCAAGTCCGCACTGCATTTGGGATGGAAAGCGCTGAAAGCAAAGAAGAAAACCGCTCTGAGCAAGAATCTTTTGGAGAGGTGAAAGTTTTTGTGCAGATGTTCAGCGGCATTCCTATGCAGGTCAAATTGACGGATGGGGAGCGGGAAGAGCGCTTCGGCTTACCTGAACGCTTTCAGCAGGCGATCTTAAAACTCAGGTCTGAATCGTCAAACGTTGTGTTTGAGCGGGCCTGGAAGGAGCAAGGTGTGAGATTCGGCGATTTTAATGAAATCGGTCATGACGTGACAGAAGAGCTTCAGGCTGCTTACAGTGATGAACGGCTGAAACGGCTGGCAGAAGCTGTTGCTGAAGGAACGGGAGAAGCAAAACAAGCTGTACAGCGCAAAACCTATAAAGTAACGCTTGACATGCTTGATGAAGAAGACTGGAAAAAGCGTTATGCACACCTCGAACAGATGGATCCGAAAGAAGAGGATATCCCGGTTTTACAGAAGGCGTTGGATGATCCGAAAGTATCCATCAGAAGGCAGGCTGTTGTGTATATAGGAATGATTGAAACACCTGATGTTCTTCCTTTATTGTATAAAGCGCTTGAAGATAAAGCTGTCTCAGTCAGAAGAACGGCCGGAGACTGCCTGTCTGATATAGGTGATCCGCAAGCCATCCCCGCTATGATCAAGTCGTTAAGCGATTCCAGCAAGCTTGTTCGCTGGCGTGCGGCTATGTTTTTATACGAAGTCGGCGATGAAAGTGCAATTGAAG
The DNA here is from genome assembly GCF_010093085.1 of Bacillus sp. SKDU12. GTDB lineage: Bacteria > Bacillota > Bacilli > Bacillales > Bacillaceae > Bacillus > Bacillus mexicanus. Next base: position 498,664 of record NZ_MSRC01000007.1, read on the forward strand.
CATTGCGAGCTGCCGAAGATGACCCCGAATTTGAGGTCAGCCTTCAGGTGAAAATGGCGCTTGAACGTATTGAGCATGGAGAAGAAGCAAAAGGTTCAGTTTGGAAACAAATGACAGAGAGCAGAAAAAAAGGCGAATAATAAAAAGAAAAAGGCGCAGATGATGCGTCTTTTTTATGTGAATTGATTTTTTATAAAAATTATTGCGAATATTGTTGAAAAATACCCGAAAACTATTTATAGTAAGTAACAATATTAATAGTTGGAGGGTTCACATCGACAGAAAGCTATATAAATATAAAAACATGAAGAAAACAACTAAGGCGAGGGCGGCCCTGTATTTCATCTATTGCAAAATCAGCCCGAAATAAACTGAAAATTTTTAAAATAAAATCCAATCTAACAATTGAAAGAATATAGGGGGATCACCATGGCAGAATTACGCAGTAACATGATCACACAAGGAATTGATAGAGCTCCGCATCGCAGTTTGCTTCGTGCAGCAGGTGTAAAAGAAGAGGATTTCGGCAAGCCGTTTATTGCGGTTTGTAATTCATACATTGATATCGTTCCCGGTCATGTTCACTTGCAGGAGTTTGGGAAAATCGTAAAAGAAGCAATCAGAGAAGCCGGCGGTGTGCCATTTGAATTTAATACTATCGGAGTAGATGATGGCATCGCAATGGGGCATATCGGTATGAGATATTCGCTGCCGAGCCGTGAAATCATCGCTGACTCTGTGGAAACGGTCGTATCCGCACATTGGTTTGACGGAATGGTCTGTATTCCGAACTGTGACAAAATTACGCCGGGAATGCTTATGGCTGCAATGCGAATCAACATTCCGACGATTTTTGTCAGCGGCGGACCGATGGCGGCAGGAAGAACTAGTGACGGGCGAAAAATCTCCCTTTCTTCAGTATTCGAAGGGGTAGGCGCTTACCAAGCCGGAAAAATTAACGAAAATGAACTTCAAGAGCTTGAGCAGTTTGGATGCCCAACGTGCGGGTCTTGCTCCGGCATGTTTACGGCAAACTCAATGAACTGTCTCTCCGAAGCACTTGGACTTGCCTTACCGGGCAATGGAACCATTCTCGCGGCATCGCCAGAACGCAAAGAGTTTGTCAGAAAATCGGCTGCACAATTGATGGAAACCATTCGCAAGGATATCAAACCGCGTGATATTGTTACTGAAAAGGCGATTGATAACGCATTTGCACTCGATATGGCGCTCGGAGGTTCAACAAATACCGTTCTTCATACGCTAGCTCTTGCAAATGAAGCCGGTGTTGAATACTCTTTAGAACGCATCAACGAAGTTGCTGAGCGCGTGCCGCATTTGGCTAAGCTGGCACCTGCTTCAGATGTGTTTATTGAAGACCTTCATGAAGCGGGCGGCGTGTCAGCGGCTCTGAATGAACTTTCCAAGAAAGAAGGAGCACTTCATTTAGATGCCCTGACTGTTACAGGGGAAACACTTGGAGAAACCATTGCCGGACATGAAGTGAAGGATTATGACGTCATCCATCCGCTGGATCAGCCATTCACTGAAAAGGGCGGTCTCGCTGTTTTGTTCGGTAATCTGGCTCCGGACGGCGCTATCATTAAAACAGGCGGCGTACAAAACGGAATCACGAGACACGAAGGGCCGGCTGTTGTATTTGATTCTCAGGATGAGGCGCTTGACGGTATTATCAACCGGAAAGTCAAAGAAGGCGATGTTGTCATCATCCGATACGAAGGACCAAAAGGCGGACCTGGCATGCCGGAAATGCTGGCGCCTACGTCTCAAATCGTTGGAATGGGGCTTGGGCCAAAAGTAGCTCTGATCACGGACGGTCGTTTTTCCGGGGCCTCCCGAGGACTCTCAATCGGCCACGTATCACCAGAGGCCGCTGAGGGAGGACCGCTTGCCTTTGTTGAAGATGGAGACCATATCATTGTTGATATTGAAAAACGTATTTTGGATGTGCAAGTGCCGGAGGAAGAGTGGGAAAAGCGGAAAACCAACTGGAAAGGTTTTGAACCGAAAGTGAAAACTGGCTACTTGGCACGTTATTCTAAACTTGTGACAAGCGCCAACACCGGAGGTATTATGAAAATCTAGGCAGCGGGGAACACTTTCTTCTATTTTAAGGTGTGAACATTTGAAATCGAGTCCTCTCTATAGTATCCTTTACTTCATATGAAGGATACTAGAGGGGGCTTTTTTTTATGTCAATGGCTTATGAAGAATACATGCGCCAGCTTGTTGTGCCGATGCGCCGCGAGCTGACGGGAGCAGGTTTTGATGAATTAGCAACAGCGGAAGAAGTAGAAAACTTTATGGAGAAGGCAGAGGGCACAACTCTTGTCGTCGTTAACTCTGTGTGCGGCTGTGCGGCTGGCCTTGCACGTCCTGCGGCAACACAGGCAGTTCTCCAGCATGACAAAACACCTGACAATACGGTGACGGTATTTGCGGGCCAAGATAAAGAAGCCACTGCAAAAATGCGTGAATATTTTACCGGCCAGGAGCCTTCTTCACCGTCTATGGCTCTTTTGAAAGGAAAAGAAGTCGTGCATTTCATTCCGCGTCACGAAATTGAAGGACACGATATGGAAGAAATCAAGAAAAATTTGACTGCTGCCTTTGATGCACACTGCTAAATGCCCGTTTTCCGGGCATTTTCTTTTTGGGAGTACAAAAGATGATAACAACAAGCTATAGACCGTCTGAACACACCATAAAAACCGCAAAGCAGCTTTCAAAAGAGCTGCATATGCCATATTGCAGCCGAAATAAACAAACGGTTGAAAATCTGCTGAAGTTAGCTGAACACGATTTGCTTGTGGTCGGCAAAGAGAGATTTGAACTTTATACGACACAAGGTGCCAAATTCTTTTTTCACCCGAATACAGCAATGTTCAGAGCCAAACGCTTCATACGGGGCGAGCGGGAGCCGTTGCTTCAGGCAGCTGGTTTATCGGAGGGAGATACGTTTTTAGATTGCACACTCGGGCTGGGCTCAGATGCCATTATTGCAAGTATGGCAGTAGGCGAAACAGGTTCAGTGATCGGGATTGAAAAAAGCAGTCTTGTCTCCGCGTTGGTGAAGTTGGGACTGCTTTCATGGGAAACGAAGATAGAAGAGCTTCAGGCTGCAATGAGAAGAATCCAAGTGAAGCATGGAGATTCATTTAAATACATTAAGCAGCTTCCTGACAACTCGGTTGACGTGGTTTATTTTGATCCGATGTTTCATGAGCCTGTAGAGACATCTGACGGCATCGCACCTTTACGGGATTTGGCAGAAGATTCAGTTTTACATGAAGAGTGTATCAAAGAAGCGGTGCGCGCTGCCAGAAAAAGAGTTGTGCTGAAAGACCATTGGAAAAGCCCGCGGTTTGAACAGTTTGGCTTTAACGTCATGAAAAGAAAAACAGCGCTTTTTCATTATGGTGTCATCGAAGCCCGTGATTGAATTCACGGGCTTTCTGTCAGTCGGTGACTTCCATGACGACAAAGTATAACAATGTTAAGAGTGAAACTGTGGCAAATAAAGCGTCAATCATGCAGAAAGCCTCCTTTCACAAAACATTGTAAGCGTTTTTACAAGAAGTGCAAAGTAACGAATCTCCTAATTTACATATCAGTTTCATATCTTACATGACTTGCATGTTTAGGGTGTGCTAAAATAAGAGAAAAGTGAAAATAATACAGAGAGGAATAAGCAGTCATGAAATTGTGGATGAGAAAGACTCTTGTGGTTTTATTTACCATCGTAACATTCGGGCTCGTATCTCCTCCGGCTGCTCTTATGGCAGACAAGCCCTCCGGACAGCCGAGCAGTCTTGAGCAGAGTGATTACACCGCTTTTTATGATGAGCATGTGCTGTACGATGATGATAAATCGGAAGACAGGCAAGACCCTGAACTGCTTTTTCAATTGTACAAGGAAGAGCTCCTTGACAGTGCTGAGGACCAGTCTTTTTTGAAATTCGGCAGCAAAATCTCCACTGTCATTGAGGATGACTATCGGAAAGAGATTCTGCCGCAAATTGAAAATGTAATAAGCAATTATTTAACGACATTGCAAGATAATGAGGCATATCAAGATGTAGTGATCTCGAGCACGCCTTCAGGGGGCAAAACGGAAAAAATATTCAACGTTTACAATCGGAAGACTGGAGAAGACCTCCTTAGATTTCACGTGCGCAGAGATCATCCGCCTCACGACGGCTACTGGTTTAATTTTCACTATCATTCAGCAGAAGATAGATTTCAATCACATCATGAGCTTGGGAGCATTTACTGGGACCGCAACACGCCTCCCAACTGGATGAGTGCGTAAAGGAGATGCCATTAGACATGAAAAAGTACACAATGAATGAAATGGTTGATATAACTAAAGATATGCTTCACAAACGCGGTGTTATGATAGAAGATATTGCGCAGATTGTTCAAAAACTTCAGGAAAAATACACTCCAAATCTGCCGCTCAGCGTATGTATGGAGAATGTAGAAAAAGTGCTGCACAAACGTGAAATTGTTCACGCTGTTTTGACAGGCCTTGCACTTGATCAGCTCGCCGAGAAGAAACTTCTTCCGGAACCGCTGCAGCATCTTGTTGAGACGGATGAACCGCTTTACGGCATAGATGAAATTATCCCTCTTTCAATCGTCAATGTGTACGGATCGATTGGCTTAACTAACTTCGGTTATTTGGATAAAGAGAAAGTTGGTATTATTAAGGAACTTGATGAAAGTCCGGACGGGATTCATACCTTTCTGGATGATATTGTGGCAGCACTTGCGGCAGCGGCGGCGAGCAGAATTGCCCATACACATCAGGATCTGCAAGATGAAGAAAAAGAACAAGATGAAAAGCCACTCATTAGGTGACAATAAAAAATCATTTCTGGGTTCAGAAATGATTTTTTATTGTGTTACACTACTAGAAGATTACTTTTAAAGGATGAAAAAAATGAAACAATATATGGAGTTATGCAGACATGTCGTAGAGCATGGTGAAAAAAAGGGAGATCGGACAGGCACTGGAACAATCAGCACCTTCAGATATCAAATGAGATTTCAGTTACAGGAAGGCTTTCCGATAAAAGGAGTGATCAGCGTATGATTTCGTTCATTTTTGCGATGGATGCCAACAGGCTGATCGGCAAAGACAATGATTTGCCGTGGCATTTGCCTAATGATCTTGCGTATTTTAAAAAAGTAACATCAGGGCATTCAATCATGATGGGCAGGAAAACATATGAATCGATTGGACGGCCGCTCCCAAACCGGAAAAATATCGTCGTCACATCAGCGCCGGCTTCACAATTTCCGGGATGCACGGTTGTCAGTTCGATAAAGGATGTACTGGACATATGTTCAGACTCTGAGGAATGTTTTGTGATCGGAGGGGCTCAGCTATATACAGCGCTGTTTCCTTATGCAGACAGACTGTATATGACGAAAATTCTTCACGAGTTTGAGGGCGACCGACATTTTCCCGAATTCGATGAGACCGATTGGAAGCTGGTTTCAGCTGAGAAGGGAATCAAGGATGAAAAAAACCCTTACGATTACGAATTTCTGATATATGAAAAAAAGAATTCTTCTGAATCAGGAGGATTTTAATTGCTCCGCTACAATTTGCTAGTCGTTTATATTGTATATATGCTGTTGAAACATATGAAACAATTATTTAATCAAAGGATGCTTGACCCTCGTCTTTCATACAAAAAACAGATGACGCTTGTTTATGAGCGGCCAAAGGCGTTTTTGGAAGGCTGTATCGGCATTACCGGTTCAGTTGTGACGATCCATCAGCCTGAGCAAATACCGCGCGGTCCTGTTTTGTATGTGCATCCCCGTTTACATGTGACGGAACTGGCCTTAATTGCTGGATATATTGAGGAACCGGCCGGCTTTATTGCCAAGCCAAAAGCATTTCGCCTGCCTTTTGTCGGGCAATGGCTAGATCGGATGGATGTGATCTCAGACGGCGATTCAGAAAAGGTATATGAAGATGTGACGAAACAGCTGGAAAAAGGACAAAGTCTGATTCTTTCATTAAATGGTCCTATAGATCCTGTAGCGCTTGCAAGCCGCCATCAGCTCCCATTGGTAATGGTGGAGACGAAAGGAACAGAAGATCTGCTAAAGGGATCGTTCTTTAAACGGTTAAAGTCTGCAGATATTGAATTGTCCTTTTCAAAAGCCTGGATACCTGCAAATGAAAAACAATTAAGAGCATAAAAAAGCGCAGTCGTTAAGACTGCGCTTTTTGCTATGAAATGAATGGCACCTTTACACAATAAAACAGGACACAGAAAAACATCGCAGCGCTTCCGCCTAATACAAAACTGTGCCAAATGGCGTGATGGAAGGGGATCTTTTTCCAAATGTAAAAGATCGTTCCGACAGAGTATAAAACGCCCCCCAGAAAAAGAAGGCCGAATCCCGCTCCGCTCAGCGAAGCATATAAAGGTTTAACCGCAATCATCATCAGCCAGCCCATGATCAAATACATGAAGGTTGACAATAGGATAAAGCGTTTCACGAAGAAAATTTTAAAGACGATTCCGCCAAGGGCAAGAGACCAGACGATAATCAGCAAAGTGAAGCCGAGTGTGCCTTTTAGCGGCCCCAGCAAAAAAGGCGTGTAGGTTCCGGCGATCAGTACGTAAATGGCGCTATGATCAATAATCTCTAAAATATCCTTCGTCTTTTTATGTGTGATGCTGTGAAGCAGTGTGGAGCTTAAATATAACAGCAGCATGGAAACACCGAATATCGTAAAGCTGACAATATCCCATGCGGACCCGTAATGAGCCGCAAATATGATCAAAAACACTAATGCTGGTATAGACAAGATCACACCGATGCCATGTGTAATTGCATTGGCGATCTCTTCTTTGATTGTAAACAAGTGCATTCTCCTTTCAATCTCTAGATTATTTGATGTTTCAGGGTTTCTAAAAAACTCAGGCCCTCTAATGTAATTTTAGTGCCGGCGCGCCCGCGGCTTTTAGTAAGATAATCTTTTTTCTCCAAGTAATCGAGACGGCTTCTGACCTGCTGCGGAGTTAACGAGGTTTTGCTGTTTTTGCTGTGTTCCGATATGATTCTTCTGCTGGCCGGTTCTCCTTTTTCGTTTAATGTTTTTATGGTTTCCAAAATAAACAAAAACTCAGCTTTTTCCATTAAAGTCAGCAGCTTCACTTTTTTCTTCGATGCTTTTTCGTCTATAGCGTCCCTCATATATGGCGGCAGGTCATATGGATGAACCGTTCCCCCGTTTGAGACTGCCGCCATATAATGTGCGGCGTTTTTTAATTCCCGGACATTACCTTCAAATGGGTGCTGCTCAAGCAGCGAAAAAACTGAGGGATCGATTAACATTTGCTGCCCTGAATTTGAGAGAAAATACTGTGTCAAAAGCGGTATATCGCTTTTACGTTCAGACAATGCGGGCAGTGTGAATGTTAAAATATTCAGTCTGTAAAATAAGTCTTGCCTGAAAGTTTGACCATCTGCGCATCTAACTGTGGAAGCACAGATCAAGCGCGGTTTCTCTGTGTCTGAATCAAGTGCTTTTAGCAGTTCAGCCTGTACAGAAGCAGGCATGCGCCAAACTTCATCAAGAAATAGGGTTCCTCGCGCCGTTTTTTGATATGCACCTGAGTGTCCATTAAGGCCAAAAAGCTCATGCATAAGGCTTTCTTCAGTATGTGTGCTGCAATTGATGCTAATATAGGATTCGTTATTTCTCGAAGATTCCTGGTGTATTGCTTGTGCAAAATGATTTTTGCCTGTTCCGATTTTTCCTGTGATCAGAACTGGAAACTCCGATAATGAGAACTGCTTGGCGATTCGCTTCGCTTCCAGGAATGTTTGATGTTCTCCAATTAGATGTTGAAATGCGCTGGATAGTAGTATGGTATTCATCAATTGGCTCCTTTTGGTTCTAATTGGTTTATTATATCATGCCATTTGGCTGAAAACATCCTTTATTTCCGATCTTCTTTTTTTCTTAGACATTCCAAGGCACCACAGACACAGATATTGCGTAAGAAATCTGTATTTTTGAAATATAAAATAAAAATAACTATCTTATTTTTTGAATATTCATGTTATAATGGCATATTAAATAGAGATTTAAAATAAGAAAGGAATCTGTACATGAAACCGTTGCTTAAAGAAAACTCTCTCATTCAAGTGAAAGACATTTTAAAAGCGCATCAAAATGTAAAAGATGTTGTGATCCATACACCTTTGCAAAGAAATGACAGACTTTCGGAGAGATATGAATGCAATATCTATTTGAAACGTGAAGACTTGCAAGTTGTCAGGTCATTTAAGCTCCGAGGGGCTTATCATAAAATCAAACAGCTTTCCAGCGAGCAGACTGAGAATGGAGTTGTATGTGCGAGTGCCGGAAACCATGCCCAAGGCGTGGCGTTTTCGTGTAAATATCTTGGCATTCACGGGAAAATCTTTATGCCGTCTACAACACCGAGACAAAAAGTGTCTCAAGTTGAACTGTTCGGAAAAGGGTTTATCGATATTATTTTGACAGGTGATACGTTTGACGATGCGTATAAAAGCGCTGTTGAGTGCTGCGAGGCGGAATCCCGGACGTTTATCCATCCTTTCGATGATCCCGATGTGATGGCCGGACAGGGGACGCTGGCGGTCGAAATTTTAAACGACATTGATACGGAGCCGCATTTTCTGTTTGCGAGTGTCGGAGGGGGCGGACTTCTCTCAGGTGTAGGTACATATTTGAAAAATGTGTCTCCTGCTACAAAGGTAATTGCCGTTGAGCCGGCGGGTGCGGCCTCCTACTTTGAATCAAACAAAGCCGGGCATGTTGCCACCCTTGATAAAATTGATAAGTTTGTCGATGGAGCAGCTGTGAAAAAAATTGGGGAGGAAACGTTCCGAACGCTGGAATCTGTCGTCGATGACATTCTCCTCGTACCTGAAGGAAAAGTATGTACGTCCATTCTTGAATTATATAATGAATGTGCGATTGTTGCTGAACCGGCTGGAGCTCTTTCTGTCGCAGCGCTTGATTTGTACAAAGAAGAAATTAAGGGCAAAAACGTGGTGTGTGTGGTCAGCGGAGGCAATAACGATATCGGAAGAATGCAGGAAATGAAGGAAAGGTCATTGATTTTTGAAGGACTTCAGCATTATTTTATCGTCAATTTTCCGCAAAGAGCAGGGGCGCTCCGTGAATTTCTTGACGAAGTCCTCGGACCTAATGACGACATTACAAGATTTGAATATACGAAAAAAAATAATAAAAGCAATGGACCTGCCCTTGTCGGCATCGAATTGCAAAATAAGGAAGACTATGGACCGCTGATTGAACGGATGAACAGAAAACCGTTTCATTATGTAGAGGTAAATAAGGATGAGGATTTGTTCCATTTGCTGATCTAATTTTTTTGCTGAACCGCGTAAAATGACAGACAGCCCGGCTGGCATTGTATATAATAGAAGAAAAACAAAAAAGAGGATTGATTAGCTTGTTACTCAAAAGCCTAGAGTTCAAACGCAGTGATGGGATTCAGGTGAAAGTGACAGAAATACCTGTATTAAAGGAAGATGAGCACTATTTCTTTATGTTACATCATCATTTGCAAATCTACTTAAAAAAAGTGTTTTCATCAAACTGCAGGGCAAAAGTGTATTCTTTCCGACATTATATGAAGCGCCGAATGAAATGGACAGATTATCAGGCTGTTTTTCATCAAGAGGCGTTAAAGTACAACGCTTAATATGCCGTTTATTACCTGTATGTTCCTCAATTTGCTGATTGGGGGGCATGCAGGATTTTTTTGCCCAATATCGAATACAAACATGGGACGCAAGCAGGCAAGGTTGATTTCGAAAAAACGCTTTTATGTTGGCTGGAAAGGGTGAAAGTCATGAAAGTGATCAAGGGTTTAACGGCAGGACTGTTTGTACTGTTTTTGTATGCCTGCGGAGGACAACAGATTAAAGATCCGCTCAATTATGAGGTGGAACCCTTTATCTTTCAAAATCAAGATGGAAAGAACGTTTCTTTAGAGAGTTTAAAAGGAGAAGTATGGCTGGCGGATTTTATTTTCACCAACTGTGAGACTGTTTGTCCTCCGATGACCGCTCATATGACCGAGCTCCAAAAAAAGCTGGAAGCCGAGAAGATAGATGTCCGTATCGTATCATTTAGCGTTGATCCAGAAAATGATAAGCCGAAACAGCTGAAAAAATTTGCTGCAAACTACCCATTATCGTTTGATAACTGGGATTTCCTCACGGGGTACAGCCAGAGTGAGATTGAGGCGTTCGCGCTTAAGAGCTTTAAAGCGATTGTGAAAAAGCCGGAGGGAGAGGACCAAGTCATTCATTATTCTACCTTTTATTTAGTAGGACCGGACGGCAAGGTGCTGAAAGATTATAATGGAGTGGAAAATACACCCTACGGTGACATTATTGACGATGTGAAAACAGCCAGTGTACTCAAGTAAGCTAGCAGACTAGGCATTTTCAAATCTGCTAAAACATGATACACTTTCCACTAGTAGAATGGGAAGGAGCAACAAGATTGAAGCTGCGCATAACACTCATGGCCAGTTTGATTTTGCTTCTTACTGCTTGTACGGGTATACGTACAGCATCTGAGGGAAAACAACAAGCCCATGAACCGAAAACGAAAGAGCACATTGTCATTGCAGCTGTAGGAGATTCGCTGACAGAAGGAGTCGGAGATCTCGAAGGAAAGGGATATGTTGGCAATGTTGCGGATTCTATCCGATCAGATAAACAAGTCAAAACGGTAGACGTGAAAAATTATGCCGTGAAAGGGAACCGTTCGGACGATTTGTTAGAGAAACTAAAAGATAAAAAGGTTCGAAAAGGCATAAAGGACGCAGATTATGTCTTTTTTACAATTGGTGGTAATGATTTGATGAAAGTCCTTCGCCAAAACTTTCTGCAATTAACCATTGAACCGTTTCAGGAAGCGGAAAAGCCGTACGAAAAGCGCTTTAAAAAAATTATTTCTGAAATTCGAAAGCTGAATGATCACGCTGAGCTCATTTATGTCAGCATGTATAATCCATTTACGTTTACGTTATCTGAATTAAATGAAATAAACGGAGTCGTCACTGATTGGAATCATATTGCTGAAAAAGAGCTGAAAAAAGATAAACATGCAAAAATCATTCATATTGAAGACTTGTTCAATAAAAAAAGTGACAGCAGCCGAATTTCTGAGGACGATGATTTTCATCCTAATGGTACGGGTTATTCCCTTATCGCGAAGCGTGTCTATCAAGCCATAAAAAAAGAAGGATTACCGAAAGAGTAGGGTGACATCATGAATATATGGAAACGATTGTTTTTTATATTACTTACAATCAATATTGTCCTGGCTGTTGGGTTTACAGTCCTTGTTATGCTGCCGGGAAAACAAGCACAGGTGAAAGAATCAACTAAGAGCGAATACGGATTTCAAGTGACAAGCACAAAAGAATCATTAGCTGCGTTTATCAATTCATATTTAAACGACAAAGCATCAAACAAGCTTGATTATAAAGTAGAGATTGAGGATGATGTTCATGTCGCAGGGAAAATAAAAGCTTTTTCGACATCCATTGATGCGTTTGTCGCTTTCGAACCGACCGTGAAAAAAAATGGAGATGTGGAGCTGAATGTGACGAAATTTTCATTAGGGAAATTGAGTATTCCCATTAGCTTTGTGTTAAATTATATGGGCAGCTTTTACGAATTGCCGTCATTTGTGCATGTCCATCCCGGTGATAAAAGCATTGAAGTTCGTCTGTCAGAAATGCCTTTAACGAATGGAATGTATGTCAAAGCGGATAAAATAAATTTAGAAAAAGATGAAATTGAGTTTTCCTACTACCATCCTAAACAATAGAGGTGACTGAAAATGAAACGTATTTATCAGTATTTCAGTTTATTATCCTTTACATTTTCTCTGTATTTCGGCTGGCTTGCATATCATCATCTGGCCGCTGAAAACATGGACCAAATGTACTTGAATATTTCCTATTGTACCTTGTTCCTAAGTGTGATGGTGCTTACATTCGGTATGAAAGACCGAAAAAAAACGGATAAATCATGAAAAAAGAGACATGAAACAACGTCTCTTTTTTCATGCGGCCAGATGAAAATTTGAGAACATAAGGAGAAAAAATGAAAGCATACGATTTTACAGAAGGGAACGTACTGAAACAGCTTGTGCTATTTTCAACACCTATTATGCTGGGGAACGCATTGCAGGTTTCTTTTCAATTGATAGACAGTTTGTGGATTGGAAATTTACTGGGGGCAAAGGCTCTTGGGGCAGCTGCGGTATCAAGCACAATTGTTTTAACCGTGCTGTCTTTTATTTTGGGCCTTAATAATGCGACATTAACGATTTTGTCACAGCAAAAGGGGAAAGATGATGAAACAGGAATGGTGTCGTATATTAACGCTTTTGTGGTTTTATTAACAGGTTTAAGCATCGGATTCGGAGCGGCCGGTTTTTTTCTGTCAGATCCCTTGCTTCGTCTGCTGAAAACGCCTGAGTCGATGATACCGCTGGCTGAGACCTATTTACAGATTCAATTTATCGGTATTTTATTTTTGTTCGGTTATAACTTTATTAGTACTGTATTGCGGGCGCTCGGTGACAGCAAAACACCTCTCCGGTTTATTGCGTTTGCCGTTGTGCTGAATGCGGTATTGGCACCGCTCTTTATTTCTGTGTTCCGTATGGGAATAGCGGGAGCTGCTTATTCGACGATTTTGTCCCAAGGCATTGCGTTTCTGTACGGATTGTTTTATGTCATCAAACACAAGCTTGTGCCATTTTCTATTCCGCGAATGCCCAAATGGGGAGAGTCCGCGCTGATTTTGAAACTTGGGATTCCGGCAGGCCTGCAGATGATGGTTATTACAGGCGGAATGATGGCGATTATGAGTGTTGTCAATTCATACGGAGAGCACGTGGTGTCAGGTTTTGGCGCGGTGCAACGGCTCGACAGCATCATCACACTTCCGGCTATGGCAGCCGGTACGGCGGTTAACAGTATGGCAGGTCAAAATATCGGAATAGGGAACGATAAAAGAGTAGGAGCAATTGCGAGACTAAGTGTGATAGCTGTTATTTCTTGCATGCTGGTGATTGCAGTGATGATATGGGTATTTAGTAAAGAGCTCATGAAGTTGTTTATCAGCGAGCCAGATGCGATTGCATTTGGTGAACAATATTTGCGGTGGATTGCTTTCTTCTATCCTTTTATTGGGATTAATTTCGTGCTGAACGGAATTGTCAGAGCTGCGGGAGCGATGATGCAGGTCTTAGTTTTAAACGTAATATCGTTTTGGGTGTTGAGGTATCCGTTCACCGCTCTAATTTCAGCATGGCTTGGACAGAAAGGAATTGGGCTCGGAATCGGAATGAGTTTTTTATTAAGCAGCTGTGCAGCATTTTTGTATTACAGATACGGTCGTTGGAAAACAATGAAACTGTTTACTGAAAAATAAGGAAGCGCTGTAAAAAGCACATACCCTTGTGTGGAGGTATGTGCTTTTTTTAACGGTTTTTATCTAGTTTGCTGAAAAGCTCAATTAATGAGGCTAGTTCAGCGTCACTGTAACAGTCAAAACGTTTAAAGAAATATTCTGTTTTTTTCTCGTTGAAATGCTGGAGGACTTTTTCGCCTGCTTCGGTGATATGAATACGGATAATCCGTCTGTCTTCCTTCGATCTGATTCTCGTAATCCATTCCTTTTCGACCAGCGCATCAGTTACAGCCGTAATGTGGCTTGCCGAAACCTCTAAAATAGGCGCAAATTCGGTTACTTTTTTAGGGCCTTGATCATTGAGAATTCGCAAAATGGTGAATTCATTCCGTGACAGTTCTTTATCTAGAATCTCATTGATTTCATTGCGTATTTGTTTAAAGACTTTACGAAGTAAAGTTTCCATATCGTACATCATCTGTGTTCTTACTTTCAAATTTGTGAACCTCCATTACATAAGCATATTGCTTAAAACCTATAGATTTTTATGAAAAGCAGAATCGTTTTCATTCTATTTTTACATGCTATAATATAATAATACCACGTATTAACAAAGGAGGCACCAGTATGTCTGAAAAAAAAGAAATCGCCACATTTGCAGGAGGCTGTTTTTGGTGTATGGTTAAACCTTTTGACGAACAGCCGGGAATTGAAAAAGTGGTGTCCGGGTATACAGGCGGCCATACTGAAAACCCTACGTATGAAGAAGTGTGCAGTGAAACGACAGGACATCGTGAAGCCGTTCAAATCACATTCCGTCCCGATGTGTTCCCTTATGAAAAACTGCTTGAATTATTTTGGCAGCAAATCGATCCGACAGATGCCGGCGGCCAGTTTGCTGACCGGGGCAGTTCCTACCGTGCCGCTATTTTTTATCATAATGATAAACAAAAGGAGCTTGCGGAAGCTTCCAAGCAGCGTCTGGAGGAAAGCGGAATCTTTAAAGATCCTATTGTAACAGATATTTTAAAAGCTGAACCTTTCTACGAAGCGGAAGGCTACCATCAGCATTTTTATAAAAAAAATCCAGGGCATTATCAGCGCTACCGAACAGGTTCTGGACGTGCCGGATTTATCAACGAACATTGGGGGGCGAAGTAAATGGCGAATCATAAAGAAGAAAAAATTCAGTCACTAAACCGGATGCAATATGAGGTGACGCAAAATAACGGCACGGAGCCGCCGTTTCAAAATGAATTTTGGGATCATAAGGAAGAAGGGCTGTATGTAGACATTGTGTCCGGTGAGCCGCTGTTTACATCTAAAGATAAATTTGATTCCCACTGCGGATGGCCAAGCTTTACAAAGCCGATTGAAGAAGAAGAAGTAGAAGAAAAGTTAGACACGAGCCACGGAATGATTCGCACAGAAGTGAGAAGCCGCACTGCTGATTCTCATCTTGGCCACGTATTTAATGACGGGCCGGGGCCAAGCGGGCTTCGTTACTGTATAAATTCAGCTGCGCTGCGATTTGTGCCGAAAGAGAAGCTGAAAGAAGAAGGATACGAAAACTATTTACATCTCTTTGATAAATAAGATGCAAAAAAACAGGCCTGCCTACTGGATAGACAGGCTTGTTTTTATGCCTTTTTTTCTTGATGCAATTCTTCAATGATCTGGGCAATCCTGTCTATTGTAATAAGCGGAGCTTGATCTGATTGATATCCGGGAAGAGTGACTTTGCGAAAATCGGGATGTTTTTCCGGCTCGGGAAGGATTGCATAAAGATCACCCCATTCATACAGTGATTCAATTTCATGGGGAGATGTTAATTCTTCATGAAGCTTTTCACCAGGGCGTTTGCCGACTTTTACTGCGGCTGGACGAGGGAGTCCGTGCTTTGATGCATATTCCTCAAACCCATGAATCAATTCTTCAAGTCTTAATGATTCCATTTTAAAAATAAAAATTTCTCCGCCTTTGGTAATAGCAGCTGATTGCAATGTTAGTGTAGCTGCGTCATCTATTGACATGAAAAATCTGGTCATATTTTTGTCCGTGATGGTCAGCGGTTCACCTTCCATCATTTGTTCAAATAAAATAGGGATGACTGACCCCCTTGAGCCGAGAACATTTCCAAAACGAACCGAACAAAATACGGTTCCTCTGTTTTGAATATGGCAGTTTGCTTGATGAAACAGCTTTTCAGATAACAGCTTCGTAGCACCCATTGTACTCACAGGAGATACAGCTTTATCTGTACTTATGTTGATAACATGCTGCACTTGATGTAAAAGGGCAGCCTCCACTACATTTTGTCCGCCGATGAGATTGGTCTGGATGGCTTCAAATGGATGGTTTTCACAGGTGGGAACCTGTTTCAGTGCAGCTGCGTGAAAGACGATATCGACTCCTTTCATCACCTGATTCACTCTTCTATGATCACGCACATCTCCGAGTACAAATGAAAGCCGCTTATCTTCCGCATATTTTTGACTCATGACATACTGCTTACTGTCGTCTTTGCTGAATACAATCACCTGTTTTGGAGTAAGCAACAAAAGGCGTTTGACAATGTGACTTCCAATTGAACCCGTTCCGCCAGTGACTAAAACGATTTTGTTATGGAAAAATGGTTTTAGTTCTGCTGTTTGCTGTTTAGACATGGCTTATCCTCCAACTCTCGTTTCTCTACCATGCATCATATGTTCATTTTTGTTTCTGAGTTAATGATAGCAACCAATAAAACAAAATTTAGGGGAATGATTATGTCATAGAGTGTTCTTTTGAATAACAAAGACACAGGCAGAATCAATTAAACTAAATAAACTGTATGCTAAATGTTCAATATAATAATATGACGCGCCTCAAAAACAAATCGACAAAGTCATCCTACGCACCCGGCAAAAGTGAATGATATTAGAAACACTAAATAGGGTAGGTCTCTCTGTCAAACAATGTATATATTTTAAAATGGAAATAACAGTAATAAAGGAACGGGGACCAAGTGACAATGTTGGTAAACGCCGCGGGATTATTGCCTAGCTTGACACCATTTTCTTACAGCTCATCATGTGAATGGGGAGTCTCCTTTTAAAGGCATAGTGTAAACAGAGACAGATAAAAAATCGTCCATAAAATGAACGATTTTCAAGAAAGTTCCAGGTGAATTGCCTTTATCTTTGCAGGAAGCGCATCAAATGTATTTGCGGGTACGGTTTCTTTGTAATTGACTGCCGCTGCTTTATGCCGTTCTTCAGGATGGTTGATATAGAACTCGGCTTTTTCCTTAAAGTCGTTCAGGCTGTGATAAGAAATAAAGGATGAATAAGGATAAGCCGCGGGTAAATCTGTTAATTGAAATGCTTCACATGCAGCGATATCAAACGCTCGGTTATTTAAACTAGCATTTTTGATGCGAATGTGATTTTTGTTGAGAGGGAAATGATAAGGTCGATGTGCATTGATTACGATATCTGCCCCGTTATAATAATGAACAGTCTGTTCGGGTGGAATCCATGTGCTGATGACATCGATATGCGGCTGTTTGAGCACTTTTTTAGGCAGGTATTTTCTCCATTCCGTGCCGATTACTCGCACCGTGTAAGGCAGATGTGCCGTTTCTTTTATAAGCTGAACCCGATTAGAGTAAGGATAGCCGATGATAAGCAGATTTGAATGGAAAGAGTGTTCTGTGTCCATTTTTTTAAATAGCCGATGATGAACTGGAATCGGAATATAATAGACATGCTGGTAGCCACGCTCCCGATAATAGAGAGCGGCATTTTGATCAATCGTTAATATGGCGTCAGCATGCTTTATCACCTGAAGACTGATATCTATATAAAATGGATCTTCGGTCAGCCAAACATACACGGGCACATCCTTACTCTTTAACCAGGTTAGCCAGTCGTAAGGAACGCGGTCTCCAACCATCATGAGTGCGAGGTCTGGCTGAAATGCTTCGATCTTCATTAGAGATTCTGCTTCCGGTGTATCTGCGGACATATACTCTGTATCAGTGGTCCGAAAACTTTCTGCAGCCCAGCGATCAAAATAATTGTAAATCCCTCCGTATCCCGACTGGATATATAAAATTTTCATCAGATGTTAGGAAAAGAATGTAACGCTTTCTACTTTGTCTACATCAATTAATGTTGTAGCTTGACCTGCCGGAGTGACGGAGCTTTCCTGTGTGACGTATACGATACCGTGAACTTGATCGAAATATACGAAGACTACCGGTCCGATCATGTCACCGGAATCAGTTACAAGACTGATTGTAGTGCCTGGCGTGGTTCTGGCAAAAATCCATCTGGGCGGAAGGGAAGGGTCTAAAAGAGATTCTGCCGCAGCAGTTTCTTTTTCATCTATTTTTTGGTCAATGGCAGCTTCAAGCATATCTTTAAGATGATTATCCACGTTTACTCCTCCTTCTGTTGCAGTTGGAAATAAAGGGTTTAAAAGAGTTTTAATCAAATCCTTTTTCAACTGTGCGTTTTCAGAGCTCATTACATACACCTCCTATTCAATAGTGAACTCACGTTAATCATATTCCTCAGCCAGCCATTTCGTATGAGCCGAACGCCGTACCTGATCTATTTTTATATATTTAAGAAAAATGCTGATATTTTAAAAGAGTAGACATAGCCCGTGCCATAAATCGAAGTCAGTTCATATTATGAAATAGAGTATAAGGATAAGGGAGAGGGCATGTTTGGATTTAGAGCAACACGTGAATTAAGAGGAAAACCAAGATAAACTACATTTTTTTTGCTTTTGCTGATTTTGCTCATGCGTCAGTCATCTTCTGAAGGAAATCCATCTGATCTCAGACGCCAGCTCGTACTTACAAAAAAACTTGGCGTACCGGTTTCAGCAGTTCATTTGCCGAATGGAATAGGCTTTAAAACGTCATCGTAAAAGAGATTCTGACAGATGTGGTTGTTTTTCAAAACCCGTTAAATTGGGGTGCTTTTTAAATGATGTCAGGGGCTCTGCTTGCTGCGGAGCCGTTTTTATGTTTGACGATGGGGGCTGTTTAGGTGGGAGAGAAAGTGTCTATTATTTTAACTAGTTACAACAAACCTGATTATTTGCAAAAAGCGATTGAAAGCGTCATAAAGCAAACCTATGCTTTGTGGGAGCTTTTGATCATGGATGATCATTCTAATGAAGAAACAACCGCGGTGATTCACAGGTATCTTCATGACAAACGCATTCGTTATCAAAACAGTTTTATACATCCTGCAGAACGATTAAAAACAACCCGTTATGCCACATTAATTAATGATGCACTCCCATTTACTGATGGCGATTACATTTCCTATCTCACCGATGACACTGTTTATCATCCTGAAAGGCTGAGCCGGATGGTGCAGACGTTTTCAGATAAGCCTGAGGCACAGGCGGTCTACTCAAAACAGAAAGTTGTACATGTAAACGAACGGGGAGAAGAAATCTCACATTTCTATAGAAATGCCGATGCAATACTTGATCAGGCTGCATTTCAAGTCGATCACTGCTCAGTTATGCACCGCCGTTCGTTACTTGATCGTATTCAACATAAATATGGAAGCTATTGGGATGATGATATGAAGCATTGGAATCACGGGGACTCAATTTTTTGGTCCAGAATCAACAACTTTGCCCCATTTCTGCCGATAAATGAAGTATTAGATACAACCTATAAAACCCCTGATTCATTTCAAAATGCCTCTCGGTTTCTGCCCGCCGATTTGATTGACGGCTCTTTTGTAAAAGGTTCAGATCGACAGGTGTATTTTCTTGAGCAGGGTGTAAGGCATCCTGTCGGGGAAAGATGGTGTCCGTTGTATCTAAATCGTACTGTGGCGGTTCCGGACCCATATTTATTCCAATATAGAACCGGGGAAATTTTAAACATTCCGAATTACATTTTAGTAAAGGAAGCTGACCGGCCCGAAATATTTTATATCGAATCCGGAAAAAAAAGGCGGATTGTCGGTCAGTATGCTTTTCAGTTTTATCAATTTAAAAGAAAAGACATACTGACAATTGAAAAAGAAGAACTAGAGATGATGCCGGAAGGGCTGCCGATTATGCGGGAACGCTCTGAATTGATTGAAAACCCGCCTGGGCGAAGGTTGTTTTTCATAGAACGTGAGCCATTTTTGTTTTTAAACGGCGTTTATCATCCGATTAGTAAACAAGTAGCAAGGAAGTTCTTTTTACATCAGAAGCCAATACCCTCTTCTTCCCTAAATATTAGGGAATTTATAATTGGAAAGCCGTACTATCCGGTGTACGATGAGATTATAAAGAAATTGAATATTGCAATTGAATAAAGGCATAGGTCATAAAAAGGAGACGTTCATGACAGGTCATTATGCAAAAACGGAACATCAATATATATTGTTAACGTCTGAATCGGCTTTGTTTGAGCATTACAGCATTTATAGAGATCCGAAGCTTCCGCATATTTTTTCTCATAACTTTGTGCAGCTTCATGATACATTTCCATTGGAGCGGCTACTGAACTTTTTGCCCTCCGTACCAAAGCTGCTTGATGCGAATTATCTTCATTTAAAAGCGTCGCCGCAGCATGTTTTTCCGCTCGGTTTAAAGCAATCGCTTGTCAAAAGCGGGTTTGTCGTCGAGGATGAGCTGTTATATGATATGAAGCTTCGTGACTGGAAAGGGCAGGTTGGGCATCCGTTAACGGCATGGGGAACGGCAAAAAGTCTTAGCGACGGATCATCTATTATGAAAATTTATGATTCCATTTATATAGGAGAAGCGCTCGCTGAACAAAAAATAAAAAGAAAATATCCTTTTTATGAATCAGGGACGATCATCCTTGTTGTTTGTTACAGCGATGAGTCGCAGAAGCTTCCTATCGGGTGCGGTGAGCTGTTCATTCATCCGAAAGAAAAAACGGCTAAAATGGAAGAAGTGGCTATTTTGGACCAGTTTCAAAGGAAGGGCTACGGCGGTATTTTAGTGAAAGAAATGCTGTCAATTGCCAAATCGCTAGGAATGGAAGCTGCCTATTTAGTGACTACAAGCACTGATGGCGCAACCCATTTTTACGAAAAGCTGCTGTTTAAAAAATATGAGCGGATGCATACTGTTTTTCATTATTTTCTTGTATGAAATAGGCGTTTGCACAAACCATTTGGGACTTGGCCCGCATAACATGCCATATATCGTGATAAGAAAGGATGGAAAACAGCATGTATGGATATCCTGGGTACGGTTACGGATTTGGCTGCGGGACAAATACGTTTGTATTGATTGTTGTCTTGTTCATTTTATTAATTATTGTAGGAGCCGCTTTCATTTGCTAAAAGTGTGCAAAAGGGCCTTTCCTCCAGAAGGGCTCTTTTTCGATGGAGAAGTTTTGGCATGGGGCGTCATGACGCCATTTGGACACTCATACAATAGATCAAAAGGTGGGAGTATGAGCAGTTATCTGATAAACCTTCGGCTATCGGCGGTTAATTATCAAAAGATTCATATGTATCAGGCCGGAAAAAGATATTTTGAGGGTTCATCAGGTGCGGTGACATACAATATTGGCCACGGGGGCCGGGATATGACTGAGAAGCTGAAGAGCAGCTTGATCAAGTAACTTTTGTCTGCTGCTCTCAGTTTGCGAGCAAGCCTGCCGAGCAATTGGCTGCTCTCTTGGCGCAGGAGTTGCGGGGAGATGTCAACTGGTCTTTTTGTCAACAGCGAATTAGAAGTGCTAGAAAACGCTATGAAGATCTCCATTCAATATTGGCAGGTAAAAAGAAAATGAAAAATCTATCTTTTGTTTAGCGGAAAAAGTTCAGTGTATTGAGTTAGATTAACCTTATAAATGTGACGCTAATCATAAATGGGGTTTGTCTAATTTTCATTATTGATTTTATTTCTTCGCTAAACTCAATTTTAAAAGGAGCACCTTGATGAGGGATTAACCTATAAATAAGATGCACAAAAAACACCTTCAAGTTTGAAGATGGATGATTGTTATCCGACATTAGAGTAGGGGTGTTTTAGTTATCCGCTTAAAGTGAAACAAAAGGGTGTGGACACTTGGCGGGTGCCTATGAAAGAACAGAAATGAATATGAAGAATAAGACGCAGATGCAGACATGGGCTGGAAAACTGCCTGAAAGCCTGACATATCAGCAGCTCATGGGGATAGAAAGGATTCTGAAACGCAATTATTTTGATTTCTTCTAAAAGGTGTTCGGTATTCTTTTGTTGTAATTTTACACTTGAACTGTATAATAGAACAGCAAAAGACAGACATCAGGAGGGGAAACCCATGAAATCCTTTTACCACTATTTATTAAAATACAGACACCCGAAACCTCAGGACAGCATCAGTGAATTTGCCAATCAGGCGTATGAGGATCACAGCTTTCCGAAAACCTCAACCGATTATCATGAAATCAGTTCATATTTAGAGCTGAATGCTGATTATCTTCATACAATGATGACGTTTGATGAAGCTTGGGATCGATACGAGGCAGAAGTGCACGGCAAATAATTGATTCATCCGCAGATCACTGGATCACTGCGGATTTTTTTATGTCTTTACCCACTCTATAATTGGATATTCCCTTTGGTTTTCATGCCCATGCGAATTTGCGTCACTCGGCATACGATAGCGTATGAGAAATGTTGCGGCGAGGGGGAGACACCATGAAGCAAAATAAACCGAAATTTCAAGTAGGGGATATCGTAGTCGTCATTATGTATGGAACAGTCGGCACTGTCACAAAAGTACACCAAATTGATAAACACTATCTTTATGAAGTCAATCATAATGAAGTCTTATACTTTGAATCGTCTATTCAGCTTTATAAAGATTATGAAGGTGTCATTGTCGACATGGAAAAACTTGATATTGAGTATGAATTCCTTATTGGGGATGTCGTTTATGTAAAAGATTATGGAAAAGAACTCTTTCGCATTATTGGCCATAGAACAGAAATTTGGAGATATTTAGAAGATGGGTGGGAAGATATCATTTATGAGCTGACTCGTTTAAAGGATGGAGAGTGGCTTGAAACGGAGGAAGAGGATCTCACGCTGGTGCTGAGAAAATATGAAATGGACCAGTTTGTCCATCAGCTTTTGTTTGTCCACTATGTCGGAGAAACTGGCCATGAGATCGGCGAAGATATTGCATCGTCTGCTCTTCTTCAGTTTGAAGGCGATGGTGATGATCAAGATACCCTTCATATCCTTGCTGTATCAATTGTAGATGAGCTTCTGGATATTTATAATGACTACAAAATTTTGTACGACATGTTTCAAGATGAAGAATATAAAGATATGATGATTTTTGTTTTGGAAAGTTTAAAAGAGCATTTTAGTTAGTTTGCGAATAAACGGATCAAAACATATAAAAAATAAGGCAGACAGCCCCAAATCATTACATGTGTCATTTTTTTGAGCGTTTTTTCCATGAGAATATCAAATCTGTCTCCGTCCAGTGCTTCCATCATTTTAGCAATCATTTTCGTTAGCCTCCCATGGCTTGTTTTTATTCAATGTATATGACTGAAAGAATTGTTTAGAACCCGGGTATAATTCAGCCTGTTTTTTCATAAAACATAAAAAAGGAGGCGGTACGGAGATGAAAGAAATAGATCTTGTAATTGATACGGAAGAAATCGCTGAATTTTTTTACAGAGAGCTTGCAAGACGGGGCTACATACCGGGTGAGAATGAGCTGTTTGAAATCGCCGATATTACCTTTGATTATTTGATAGAAAAATGTATGATAGATGAAGAGCTGGATGAAGATGATTGAGGCTTAGAACCGGAGCGGTTAGCTCCGGTTTTGTTATTCGTGTTCTATGACTTCTGTGAAAAACGAGGTGATCTAATTGTTGTACAAGCCCGTTAGTCTGTTTCTTTTCTTTCTTTTTCTAGCTGCGGTCATTCATACAAATGCTGTTCAATCTGCAGATGAAGCGATAAGTAAGGCAGCTATTTTGATCCGTCAGCCATGGATTAATGATGTCATGAAAGGGATCTCACATCTTGGTACTTCTTCTTTCCTGCTCCCTCTTATCGTAATCATTGGAGCCGGTCTGTTTTTTTACAGAAAAACATGGCATGGTCTTTTGATTCTCTTGGGATTCGGGGCCGATCGACTGTTAAACACAGTCTTCAAAGAATGGATTGAACGAATGAGGCCTGACTTTGCGCCATTGGTTCATGAATCATCCTTCAGCTTTCCGAGCGGCCACTCTATGAACGCTGCCTATGTCTACCCAGTCGCTGCTTACTTTTTCATAAAACATTTCCCGTTTTTGACCAAACATAAAAAAATAGTATATACCATTGCTGGTGTCATTACAGTTTTGGTCGGCATAAGCAGGGTCTATCTGGGGGTTCATTTTGTGACAGACGTGTTAGGAGGCTTTAGCTTCGGCTTATTTCTGTTTTTCCTAGTAAAAGGTTTTGGCGAAAAGATGAAGTTGTTTCGACAAAAATAGAGAGAGGAGAACGTGGCAAAAACGCTAATATGTTAAAGAAATAAAAGGGAGGGGATCTTGATGATGTTATCCGTGTTTAAAAAGAAGTCTTGTTTCTATGACGTGACAATATTCCAAACACCCCGATTTGGCGAAAAAAAGGGCTATAGAGCCGTCTATCGAACTGAACTCAACGGGAGCGATCATCAAGACGTACTGAAAAGAGCATTTTCTTTGTTTAATGTATTTGACACCGTTCCAAGTGATTATGTTGCGAGATTTATGGCCACAGGGGACGTGATTCTGATTGATGAAGGCAGAAAAGGAAAAACATATTATAAACTGCTTCCCGCTGGATGGAGAAAAATCAATCGTCTGATTGTACAAACGACATAACAAAAAGAAAACTGCGGATTTCCGCAGTTTTCTGCAGTTTAAGGCTTGCGTTTGGCAGGGGAATGCTCTTTCTCGTGTGCCTCTTCAGCTGCAATCACGTCTTTTGCAGGTATATGATTGTTCTTTTTTTGGCCGGTGATCCGGTTGCGCTGTTTTTTACCCATGTCTCATCCCTCCTTCCTGCGGTTAGGTTTTCAAATAACCGGCTCAATTATCCTGTTTTTCTCAGGAAGTGTCCAAACCATTCCGTAACATTTCTTTTTTTATAATATTCCTTTATAATCAATGCTGAAGTTTGTCTCATCATGACATTCGTTGTAAAATGAACGGACTGGATGATAATTTAGAGGAGGATATGAGATGAGTGTACATATAGGTGCTGAAAAAGGCCAAATTGCGGATACAGTGCTTTTGCCGGGAGATCCTCTCAGAGCAAAATTTATCGCTGAAACATATCTAGAAAATGTAGAATGCTATAATAAAGTCAGAGGCATGTATGGATTTACGGGTACATATAAAGGCAAAAAAATCTCCGTACAAGGTACGGGAATGGGCATTCCGTCTATTTCAATTTATGTGAATGAATTAATTCAAAGCTATGATGTGCAAAATTTAATAAGAGTAGGCTCTTGCGGTGCTATCCGTAAAGATGTCAAAGTGCGGGACGTCATTTTGGCTATGACTTCCTCAACTGATTCACAAATGAACAGAGTCGCTTTCGGGAGCATTGATTTCGCGCCTTGCGCAGATTTTGAGCTTCTGAACAATGCCTATGCTGCTGCCAAGGCTAAAGACGTACCGGTGACTGTAGGAAGCGTATTTACAGCTGATCAGTTCTACAACGACGATTCGCAAATTGAAAAGCTTGCAAAATACGGAGTGCTTGGCGTTGAGATGGAAACGACTGCACTATATACATTAGCGGCGAAACACGGAAGAAAAGCGCTGTCAATTCTCACCGTGAGCGATCACGTATTAACAGGAGAAGAAACGACAGCGGAAGAGCGTCAAACGACATTTCATGATATGATAGAAGTGGCTTTACATTCCGTATCACAATAAAATAAATCAAGAGGCGTGCTGGATGCCGGCAGCCTCTTCTTTATGAATGCGGAAACGATTGATAAAAGGAAGGTAATGGAGTATGAAAAAGACCGGTAAGTGGTTCTCGCTGGCAGCCGCTCTGAGTGTGACGGCATTAGTCGGAGCCGGATGCAGCATGTCAAACGGAGATGCTCAAAAGGATACGAAAACCACAGCAGAAACAAAGCAAACAGAACAAAAAACAGCTGACAGCAAAAAAGCAAACACTCAGGACAGTGCGTTTTCATTGGAAAGCAAATATTTCAATGATGTTAAAAAGGTGGACGGTCTGGAAACCATTCAAAATCCAGAAAACATCCTTGCGCTCGTCAATAAACAATACGCATTGCCAGGAAACTATGAGCCTAGTGATCTAGTCATTCCTGATGTAGAGTTTTCTTTTGCGGAAAAGATTCAAAAACGTTATATCAGAAAGGAAGCGGCCGACGCATTAAAAACGTTGTTCGATGCTGCGAAAAAGGAAGGCTATGAACTGGCAGCTGTCTCAGGCTACCGTGCATATGACAGACAGAAAGTCATTTTTGATAACGAAGTCAGCTTAAAAGGGGAAAAGAAGGCAAGGGAAGCGGTCGCTTATCCAGGAGAAAGCGAGCACCAAACAGGACTTGCGATGGATATCTCAAGCCGAAGCAATGGTTTCGAGTTAAATGAAGCATTTGGCGGTACGGCCGATGGAAAATGGGTTCAGGACAATGCTTATAAATATGGCTTTATCATTCGCTATCCGAAAGATAAAGAAGATATTACGAAATATGAGTATGAGCCATGGCATCTGCGCTATGTAGGCAAAAAGGCAGCAAAGGTCATTCATGATCATGATTTAACGCTGGAAGAGTACTTTGAAAAAGTGAAGAAAATTTAAAAGGAAAAGCCCGCTTACGATGAATAAGCGGGCTTCATTGTGTCTGGTTGTTTCATGATTACCAGAAGAATAAACCAGCCAGAGCGACCCCTGTAATTAAACCGAGGGAAATACCGTAAGCCGCTCCATAACCCCAATAACCGCCCCAATACCCGTAACCGAAACCTCTTGGCCCTCCGCCGGTCGGAGCTATAAAAACTCTGTCTCTTGTGACACGGGTAATTTTGCCGACGTGAACTCTTCCGCCTCTCTCTGTAATCCTGACAACTCTACCTTGATGGTTTCTGCAAAGATGATAATATCTTTCCAATATTGTTTCCCTCCTATCCTGACTTTCTATCAGCATATGATAGATGGGAGAAAAAGGTTGGACGAAAACAGGGGGGGATTCGCCGTTTTACTTGTGCGCGATAAAGATACAATGCCCTAAATACTCACTATATATCTGCATGAGTTCATAATGTGTTTGCAGCGTATCATAATAAATAGGAGCAATCGATTGCGATAAATCCATTTCTGTCGTTGGTTCAAATTCCATGTCATCCGGAAGAAGTGTTATCGCCTCAGTCCTTTGAAAGCCACAAGACTTCAAGGTTTTATGCCACTCAGCTTCTTCATGTAAGCAAGTAAAACCGTAGAAATCCATCATTTGCTTTTTTTCTGCTGGGGGCATTGGTTTTTTTAAGGCTGCTTCTATACCAATCAGCATCCCGCCGGGGGTTAATACTCTTGCAATTTCTTGAAGAGAGGATGTCAGATCGGAAAAACTGAGGACCGATTCTGACAGGATGCAGGAAAAGGACTCAGAAGAAAATGGGAGGTGTTCCAGCTCTGCCTGATATGCAGGGATGGCAAGCCCTTCATTTGTAAATCTATTTTTCGCTTTCTGAAGCATAATAGGGTCTTTATCAACGACTGTTACAGGATACAGTAAATGTCCTAAGTAAGCCGCGGTTTGGCCTGTTCCGCATCCGGCATCAAGAATCGGCTGATTCGGGGAAAGTGCAGCCTTTTGCAAGATTGCTTTTGAAAAAGCCAGCCCGCCCGGATGTGCTCCAGCGACACCGAATAAGGACAGCATTTCTAAATATCGGCTCAATATTGAATCCTCCTTTTTCCTTATCATATGTCGTATAAAGGTATAGGTTTATGAAAAGCGAAAGAAGGGCGTTTCTCTTTCATTTCTGCTCCGAGTTGACGAATAAGGATTCGTCCATGATAATATTGTAAGAAGAAAAAGGTGGTGTTTAATTGAAACGGCAATTAAAACTGTTTTTTATTGTGCTGATCACTGCGGTTGTCGCTTCAGCGCTTACTTTGTTTATTACGGGCAATTCAAGCATCCTAGGCCAAAAATCAGCAGGCACAGGAGACAGCAAGTTCGGCAAATTAAATAAAGCGTATGAGCAAATCAAAAGTGATTATTACCAAAAAACAGACGATGACAAATTAGTAGACGGAGCAATTAAAGGAATGATTCAATCTCTGGATGATCCGTATTCCACGTATATGGATCAAGAGGCAGCAAAATCATTCGACGAGACGATTTCTGCATCCTTTGAAGGAATCGGGGCCCAAGTAGAGGAGAAAGACGGAAACATCCTTATTGTGTCGCCCATTAAAGGTTCTCCTGCTGAAAAAGCCGGAATCAAACCAAGGGACCAAATCCTAAAGGTTGACGGCAAAAGCGTCAAAGGTATGAATGTAAATGAAGCTGTTGCTTTAATCCGCGGCAAGAAGGGCTCAAAAGTGAAGCTTGAGCTGAACAGAGCCGGAGTCGGAAATATCGATCTTTCCATTAAGCGCGATACCATTCCTGTAGAAACCGTCTATTCAGAGATGAAAGACAATAACATCGGCGAAATCCAAATCACTTCTTTCTCTGAGACAACTGCTAAAGAGCTGACGGATGCGATTGACGGTTTAGAGAAAAAAGGCGCCAAAGGCTATATTTTAGACTTAAGGGGCAACCCGGGCGGCTTAATGGAGCAGGCGATTGCAATGAGCAACCTGTTTATTGACAAGGGTAAAAACATCATGCAGGTTGAATATAAAAACGGCTCAAAAGAAGTCATGAAGGCTGAAAAAGAACGAAAAGTCACTAAGCCGACCGTCGTTTTAGTTAATGACGGCACAGCAAGCGCTGCGGAAATTATGGCAGCTGCCCTTCATGAATCGTCAGGCATACCGTTAATCGGTGAAACGACGTTTGGCAAAGGCACAGTGCAAACAGCAAAAGAATATGATGATGGCTCCAACGTCAAGCTGACAGTTGCTAAATGGCTGACTGCCGACGGCGAATGGATTCACAAAAAAGGAATTAAACCTCAAGTGAAAGCAGAACTGCCTGATTACGCGAAGCTGCCGTATTTGGACGCGGATAAAACGTATAAATCAGGTGATTCAGGCACAAACGTCAAAGTTGCACAGCAAATGCTCAAAGCACTTGGCTACAAGGTAAAGGTTAACAGTTCGTTTGACCAGGACTTTGTATCTGCCGTTAAACAGTTCCAGAAAAAAGAGAAGCTGAAAGAAACAGGCATACTGACTGGCGATACAACAACAAAGTTAATGACAGAACTTCAAAAAAAGCTGTCTAATAATGATACGCAAATGGAAACAGCAATTAAAAAACTGAAAAAAGAAATGTAAAAAAACCATACGCGGCAGCCGCCGCGTATGGTTTTTTTATGCACCCTTTTGATTCGGATTAGCATCTTGTTTTTTACCAAATAACCCTTCAATAACAGGATTGGATCCTGCCTTTTGAACGAAAAGCGGATTCAAAATAACGACAGCGATCATGTTGGCGGCCAATCCCCAGAATCCTTCATAAATCCCATGTGCGGATTGAGTGGTATACACAATAAACGTAACTGCAAGGCCGACTAATAATCCGATAACCGTCGCTTCTTTCGATTGATGCTTCCAGAATAGGCTGACAACAATTGCCGGGAAGATTTGAACCATTCCGGATACACCTAATAGCTGGAGTGTCACTAAGGCAGTCGGGAAAAGCATTCCGAACAGAAGCGCAAGACCGATGACTACAAACACCATTGAACGTGTGACTAAGGTCAGCCTGCTTTGAGACACATTCGGATGAATTAAATCACGGTACAAGTTATTGGCGAATAAATTGGATGCTCCGATCGCCATGATCGAACAAGGAATCAAAGAAGCGAGAGCAATTGTAGCATATGCAAAACCTTGTGCCACGCCGCCGTAAGATGTTTGAATCAAATGAAGCAGCGCCAGTCTTGGATTTGTATCTTCCGGCAGAACAAGAAAGGCGATAAACCCAAGAAAAATGACCAAAATTAACACAATATTATAAAGCGGTAAAAACATGCTGTTTTTTCTAACTGTCTCGGCGCTTTTTGCTGTGAAAACGCCTGTAGCGGCATGTGCCCACATAAAAAGTGCTAGAGCGGAAACGATAGATGCTGTGATAAACCAAGGAATGCCTTTTGGCCCTTCTGCAGGTATCGTCAGCATTTGCGGCGCTTCCTTTACTAACGTGTCAATCATCGGTGTCCAGCCGTTAAAATGAATGAGGGGGAGGGACACCACCATAAACAGCATAATCACCCACACTAAAATGTCTTTAATAATCGCTGTAAATGTAGGCCCTTTAATCCCGCTGAAAAATGTGTAAAGAGCAACAAGAATAAATGAAATGATGACAACGAATTGTACATTAATATATCCGGTGCCGGCAACTTGAAGCGTATCTTGAATGCCGCTCAGCTGAAGGCAGATATACGGAATAAGCATGAGCACACCGACGATCGCAACAAGGCTTGCTAAAAGCTTACTGTCAAAACGTTCCCGGGCGTAATCCGCCAGTGTTGTTAATTTATGAACTTTCGCAACTTTCCAAAGTTTTGGCAGAAAGAAGTAGGCGATAAAGTAAGCCAACACAGAATAAGGGATGGCGAAAAATGCTACACTTCCGCCTGTATAAGCAGTACTGGTCAGCCCTAAAAAAGTATAGGCGGTATAGAGGTCAGCACCTACTAAAAACCAGACGAGAAGGCCGCCGAAGCGTCTGCCGCCGACAGACCATTCTTCCACCGAAGTGCGTGAGGATTTGTCTCTTCCGGCAAGAAATCCGATACAGACCACGGTTAAAACGATAATAGCTGTAATGAGAAGTGCAGTGAGATTCCCTTGCATTATTTAAGTCCTCCATCTTTTTTTTGCATTTGATAAATGCCAAACGAGCATAACGGCGTAATGATAATCCACAGCAGCAGCCAAAAGTGGAAAAAAGGAAGGCCGAATAGAATCGGTTCAATTCGATTCACAAGCGGTAATAATGCAAGTTGTGCGAATGGCAAAAGAATGAGAATAACAATAAGTGCTTTTTTAACCATTTACTTTCCTCCTGAAACATGATAATGCTCACTATAATAGCAGTTGTAAGAAAAGATCACAAGATAATTATTAGAAAAAAATGATTTTTTCAATTATTTAAACAAAACACATCGTTTGCATCCTTTCTTTTAAGGGTTTAAAATAATGGATATCTTGAAATCGAGATAAATAGGAGTGAGAAAATGAAAACAGAAGGATTACACCATGTCACAGCATTTGCCAGAGATCCGCAAGAAAACTTGCGATTTTATACAGAAGTGCTTGGACTCAGGCTTGTTAAAAAAACGGTAAATTTTGATGATCCGGGAACATATCATTTTTACTTCGGGAATCACAAGGGTGATCCCGGTACAATTATGACCTTTTTTCCGTTCCAAGGAAGCGGACAGGGAACGGTAGGCAAAGGCCAAGCGGGTCGGGTATACTTTTCAGTTCCCAAAGGCTCCCTGGCTTTTTGGAAGGAACGTCTTGAGAGCAATGGGCTGAATCTTGAGGAGAAAACATTATTCGGTGAAAAGAGTCTTATTTTTAATGATACGGAAGACCTTCCGCTAGCCATCATGGAGGATGTGAATAGCGGCAGCAGCGAGTGGACGCCTGACGGTATTTCAACACATGAAGCCATTACAGGAATGAAAGGTGTACTGCTGTATTCCTATGACCCGCAGGCGACGATTCAATTGTTAACTGAAAGCCTTGGATACATCAAAGCGGCGCAAGAAGGCCAGATTGTCAGACTGACATCTTCAGCAGCCATTGGCGGCGTGATTGATGTACATTTACATCCTGAAAAAAGAGGGGTGGGAGGTTATGGCACGGTCCATCATATAGCGTTTCGGACACCGAAAGAGGAACAGCCAAAATGGCTGCCTGTCATTGCAGAAAACCATCTTCCTTCCTCAGAAATTCTTGATAGAGAATATTTTACATCCGTTTATTTTAGGGAAAAAGGCGGTATCTTATTTGAAATCGCCACAGATGAACCGGGCTTTATGACAGATGAAACGTTTGATGAGCTGGGGACTTCATTGAAACTGCCTGAATGGCTGGAGAAACATAGACAACAAATTACAGACGTTTTGCCTAAACTTTAAAAGGAGAATTTATGATGAAGCATATTTATGAAAAAGGAACATCAGATAACGTACTTTTGCTATTGCATGGCACTGGCGGAAATGAACACGATTTGCTTTCATTAGGACGGTTTATAGATCCTCATGCCCATTTGCTGGGTGTCAGGGGATCA
Source organism: Bacillus sp. SKDU12 (assembly GCF_010093085.1). Taxonomy (GTDB): domain Bacteria; phylum Bacillota; class Bacilli; order Bacillales; family Bacillaceae; genus Bacillus; species Bacillus mexicanus. The sequence continues at coordinate 530,633 of NZ_MSRC01000007.1, forward strand.
GTGCTTGAAAATGGAATGCCGCGGTTTTTCAGACGTCTGAGTGAAGGTGTCTTTGATGAAAAGGATCTTGTGGAACGGACAAGAGAATTGAAAGATTTTATCGACGAGGCTGCAGAAACGCATCAATTTGACCGCGGCCGAGTGATTGCGGTTGGTTATTCAAACGGCGCAAATATTGCGGCAAGCCTTCTTTTCCATTATAAAGATGTGGTAAAAGGGGCTATTCTGCATCATCCGATGGTGCCGATTCGCGGTCACGAGCTGCCTGATATGACGGGGCTCCCTGTTTTTATCGGTGCCGGAAAATACGACCCTCTCTGCACGAAGGAAGAATCAGAAGAGCTCCTTCGCTATTTACATGACAGCGGGGCATCAGCCTCTGTTTTCTGGCAGGATGGGGGCCATCAGCTGACGCAGCATGAAGCTGAACAAGCTCGCGAGTGGTACAAAGATACGATTATATAATGAAAAAACCTTAGCCCGGATGCCGGACTAAGGTTTTTCATATCTTTACAGCCAAGTTGACACTTTTGAAAGCGGCAAGCGGTTGCTTTGGTGAGCGGGTTTTACTGCTTTTCCGATCGAGATAAGCATAACCGGAACAAAGCGCTCGCTGATATCAAATTGTTTTTGGAATTGCTCTTTGTTAAATCCGCCGATTGCGCAAGTGTCATAACCTTTGGCTTTTGCGGCAATCATAAGCTGCATAGCGGCTAAAGAAGCATTTAAGAATGCGGCGTCACGCGCGAATTCTTCGCTTTGGTAAGCACCATTAATTTGGCCGAGCAATGTTTGTTTAATGTCATCTGTAATATAACCTTGGCTTGCTAATTCAGCGTAAACTTCTTCACCATTTTCATTTGCTTTTAAATCACCTAAAATAGCAACAACAGCAGAAGACTCAATAATTTGTTTTTGATTATACGCTACAGGAAGAAGCGCCGCTTTTGATTCATCACTGTGGAATACTGTAAAATGCCAATGTTGAAGGTTCCAAGCTGAAGGCGCTTTAGCAGCAAGATCCAATAGTTCAGTCAGCTCTTCTTTAGAGATCGAGGCGTTTGTATCATATTCCTTCACAGATGCACGTGCCTGTAAAACATCCAGAGTATTCGTCATAATGTTTCCTCCTTCGGATAAACGTGGTATGATAATAGAAAAGTTAGAAGCTTACTAAATGTAACTTGAAGATTATTGTAAAGGTTCATTGAATACATGTCAATCGATAGATGAAGGGATGAAGACTTGTGGGATATACAATGTGTCCTAAAATGGAATCAGCTTTCTCGCTGCTGGGAAAACGATGGAACGGTCTGATCATCCATGTGCTTATGGATGGGCCGAAACGGTTTAAAGAGATAACAGAAACAATACCGATGATCAGCCAAAAAATGCTGGCAGAGCGCCTTAAGGAGCTTGAACAAAACGAGATTGTCGAACGTCAGGTTCTCCCTGAAACGCCGGTCAAAGTGATCTACACGCTGACGAATAAAGGAACAGCGCTTCAAGCTGTATTCCAAGAGATGCAGGTGTGGGCTGATCAATTTTGTGAGCCTGGTGATTCAGTGTGCGAAGAAGAGAAATAAGGAAAGAGGCGTCAGGTACTGAGCCTTGTTTCAATAATAAAGCCATGTAAGGGATTGATGCCTTACATGGCTTTTTATATTTCTGAAATGATTTTTACGATTTATAAGTAGGTATAGGGCAATCTGTAAAAAAAGATCGTAACGTTTCACTTGGCATGAGCATGTATCTCGCCATGCAATGTACAGTCAGATCCCCGTTTACCTTACATTAGCCCAATCGTTTTTCTCCATTGTTGAATACGTTACGAATAGGCAGACAAAAGGAGGAAAAATCATGTACCCTCATCATTTATATTATCGTGAGCACCCAGATCCAGTCGGATATCCGGCGCGCAATCCTTTCTTGTTTGGGGCTCCTTTAGTCGGCGGCTTATTAGGCGGTTTTCTCGGGAGTGCTCTGTTTAATGCTCCTCGTCCCTATGCCTACCCGCCTGGCCCTTATGGATACGGAGGCGGAGCGTACGGTTTTGGTGCCGGCGTGCCATACGGCGGATATCCCGGCTTCTATTAATAAAAACGGCCTGCATAGCGCAGGCCGTTTTTTATCGGATGATTTCTACCTCGGACATATTGTAATCTTGCTGCTTTTGAAACATAACTTCCAGAAGGTCATCCTTATAGACAGCTTTTGTTCCTTTGCGTTTGACTAAACATGGGAGGGGAATTTTTTTTTGCTGACCTGTATGCGGAAAATCGTCTAACCATAATTCGTGAGATGTATGTTTGATTCTCATCTGTTCCAGCTGATCTTCATTGATCGGCACCTTTATAAACACATGGTCTGCTGTTTCGAATATATCAATATCGGGTTTAGGTTCAGGTTCAGGTTTATCGTGCTGTTCTTTTTTGGGGAGTGGATCACGGAAAGGAAATTGAGCTGCATAGTCACTGCCGAATACACTTTCCATCACACGATTTACATAGGTCTCCACTTCTTTTGGATCCGCTTTTTTTAAAGCATCTTTAGAAAATTGGTTTTGGAAAGGAAAGTATTTGTTCCACTCAAACATCGTCGTCACACCCTTTCTTCATGGACAAAATAGTATATGCCCGCCTGATCTTTCACGTGATATAATATAAGATGCTCTAAAGAAAGGCGGGAATTTACATGCAAAATTCAGAAACAAAAAAAGGCGTTGTTTACACAGCTGTTTCCTTTATTATGTGGGGGTTGTTTCCGCTCTATTGGAGGCTTCTCGAACAGCTGCCGGCTCTTGATATTTTGGCTCACCGTATGGTATGGTCTTTTGTTTTTATGTGTATCGTGCTTTTTTTCTTGCGGCAAGGAAAGAGAGGGTGGCAGGAACTGCGCTCTTTGAAAAAGAACGGGGGCATCCTTTCTTTATTTCTTGCGTCTATCCTGATTTCGATTAACTGGTTTGTATACATATGGGCTGTCAATCATGGCTTTTTGCTTGAGGCTAGCCTTGGCTATTATATAAATCCGCTTGTATCAGTGCTCCTTGGCATTTTATTTTTAAGGGAAAAACTGACTCGCCTGCAACTGGTGGCAGTTTCGATTGCGGCGGCGGGCGTCATCATCTCTGCGTTCCAATATGGATCTATTCCTTATGTCGCGCTTCTGCTCGCATTCAGCTTTGGTCTTTATGGGTTAAGTAAAAAAAGAACAAATCTGCCGAGCGCCATCGGTTTAACACTGGAAACGCTTTTGATTATGCCATTTGCTTTGGGATATTTGCTGATAAGCGGCCATGTTCAGCAAACGGCTGCAGAAAGCGGAGGGATGTGGCTGCTTCTCTTTTTTGCTGGTGTATTTACGGCTTTGCCGCTATTATTGTTTGCAGAAGGAGCAAAACGGCTGCCGCTGTATCAAGTCGGTATTTTACAATACATTGCACCGACCATTACCTTGCTGATTGGGCTGTTTGTTTACCATGAACCATTTTCAAGCTCAAAGGCTTTTACATTCAGTTGTATATGGGCTGCGCTCATCTTGTTTACGTTTGCACAGGTAAAGTGGAAACGGGCGTCAAAAAGCCATTGAGGCCTTTGGCTTTTCAGCTGATGCGTATATTATGTATAATCATTTCATGTATGTAAGACATAAAGGAGCACGACGATGGACAATGATAAAGAGATAGTGAAAGCCTACGCTTCACTTTGGAATAACCGATCTCTCGCAAGTGATGACGCCGAAGCGCTAGCAGAGGCGATTGATCTTGAGCTCTTGGATAAACGAACACATCCGAGACTCCGAAAACCGCTGCTGGAAAAATACGTTGCCGCGATCCAGCGCATTGTGAATTCACAGCTCGAACCAGCTGCAAAATATCAACTGGTCAAATTACATACAGAACGTGCAGAGCATGTAAAAGAAGAAAGAGGGGAGCAATTATGAAAGCAATCATAAAAGAAGATGTGCAAGCATCTTTAGAGCGATATGCGGACCGTCCTGTGTATATCCATTTAGAAACCACAACCGGTTCTTATTCAGCGCACTTAAACGAGAAAAACATGACAGTTGTTGCTTATATCCGCAATGCAAAAGTTACCTACCATCAGGCAAAAATCAAAGGCAGCGGACCTTACCGTGTCGGCTTAAAAACAGAAGAAGGCTGGATTTATGCTGAAGGCTTAACTGAATATACAATTGATGAAGATAACCGTTTATTAATGGCGGGACACCTGCCGGGCGGTAAACTGGCTATTTCTCTGCAAATCAGTGAAAAACCGTTCACAGTTTAAAGAAAAGGGTGAAAAATAATGAACGAACACGTACTTGTAATCCTGCCTCACCCTGATGATGAATCATACGGAGTGGCAGGCCTCATTGCCTTAAACAGAAAAAAAGACATTCCGGTTACGTATGCCTGCGCCACTTTAGGTGAAATGGGCAGAAATATGGGCGATCCATTTTTTGCGAATCGGGAAACATTGCCGCTTCTAAGAAAACAAGAGCTCATCAATGCATGCAAAGAGATGGATATCAATGACCTTCGTATGCTTGGACTCCGTGACAAAACGCTTGAATTTGAAGACGATGAATATTTAGCTGATATCATGGAAGAGATCATAGATGATGTAAAACCAAGTTTAATTGTCACATTTTATCCTGAACACGGTGTACATCCTGATCATGATGCATGCGGGGAAGCGGTTATCCGTGCATTGTACCGCAAAAAGAAAGAAGACCGTCCGCGTACAATCTGTATGGCCATTACTCGCAATAGAGAAGAAGTTCTTGGCGAAGCTGATGTCGTACTTGATATCAAAGAAGTAGCTGATATTAAAATGAATGCGTTGAAAGCTCACCGTACACAAACAGAAGGCATGCTCAGAGAGCTTGAAGAAAAGTTGAAAAACAATGAACCTGTTATGGCAACATGGTTTGAAGAAGAAATATATTGGACGTATCAATGGAATGATTAATCAAAAAGGTATAAGGCCTTAAGCCTTATACCTTTTTTAATTTTAAGTCAGAAGCAATCGCTGAAGCGAGGGTAGATCGCAAGGGAATTTCTTCAAAAGACAAACCTAGCTGAACAGCGGTTTGCGCGATTTCCGGGCGGATTCCCGACAACGTGGATGAAACACCGATTAAACGCAATGCTTCAATCAGGCTGAACAGCTGGTGGGCAACCATTGTATCAATAATAGCTACTCCTGATAAATCAATATACAGCTGTGTCACCTTTTTTTTCGCACATTGATTCAAGGTGTTTTCCATAATTAGTTTGGCGCGCACTGTATCAATATCTCCGATTAAAGGCAGCAGTCCGACGCTGTGAAACAGCACAATCACTGGTGCGCTTAATTCAGTAATCATATCTTTTTGCGCTTTAAGCTGAAGGCTCGTGTTTTTATACACTTCTTCTATAAAGATATGAATCACTAGATCGAATGCTTTAATGAGAGAGTGATACAGCTCCTCGGCTTCTTCGCCTTTTACAGTATCCTGATTGAGATGGACAAATTCCTTTACATAGGAAACGTATAAATCTCTTACCCTGACAAACTCCCGGATAATATAGTGGATCGGAGTTTTTAAATGCTCTTGATCCTGTGTCACTTCAATGGCCCAATTTTGCAGGATAGGCAGGTATACCTCCTCATCATCTATAAAAATGCGATTTATTTTATAATTGAAGGCAAGATTTTGGCTCTTTAAATTTTGAATGATAGTAGGATCTGTTGATGCATAAATGGAATTTGGGTCAGTCTCTTCGATTGTTTCGTACCATGTTGAGCTGATCGTTTCTGCATGCTGAGATAGATATTCGAATAATTTCTTGTTTTTTGCCATGATTGTTCACCTCTTTTAGATGTATAGTTTTTGCGAATAACGTTTTTGCAGTTTAGCCAGCCTGAAAAACAGCCCGACTGCCCCGGCGGCGAGACCTGCAATTAACCCGATCCAATAGCCGAAGGCGCCAAGATTCGTGAACGTACCGACCGCATAACCGACGGGAAGGCCAATGATCCAATAAGAGACAAATGCGGCTGCAAGCGTATAATTCACATCTTTGTACCCTCTGAGCGTTCCTTGGATCGGCGCGGCGACAGCATCAGAAAGCTGAAAAAACAGCGCATAAATTAAAAAGTGCTGTGTCAGACGGAGCACATCGGGATCAGAAGTGTACATGCCGGCAATTTGCTCTCTAAATAAAAGGATACAGGCTGCAGTTAACAAAGAAAAGCCAATCGCCATTACGATGCCGATCACGCTATATGAGCGTGCATCCTTAAAACGGGCTGCACCTGCTTCAAAACCGACTACAATTGTTAAAGCCATGGACACGCTGAGCGGCAGCATATATAAAAGTGAAGCAAAGTTCATGGCTGCCTGGTGAGAGGCGATAGTTATTGTATTAAAATGGCTCATCAGAAGCGTGACAGCTGCGAAAATGCTCGTTTCAAAAAATACGGCGAATCCAATAGGAAGCCCGATTTTCAGCATGTTTTTACACGCGCTCCAAGAGAACTTATACATTGTAAGAAAAATCCCGTATTCGGCAAACGGAGCGGATTTATGAATGATGAAACAACTGAAGATGCAGATACACCAATATGTGAGCGCGGACGCTATACCGGCGCCGACACCTCCAAGAGCCGGCATCCCGAATTTCCCGAAGATGAATACGTAATTCAATACAAAATTGATCGGAAGAGAACTAAGTGTAATCATCATGGTAACTTTCGTTTTCCCTAATGAGTCAATGAATGATCTCAAGACGGTGTAGACAAATAAAGGGAAAATACCTAGTGATAAAAAGCCTAAAAAGTGTTTGGCAATCTGATGTACGTGTGTCTCAAGGTGCAATCGTCCAAGAATAAGGTCTACTGTAGCATATCCAATCGCTAAAACGGCGATGCTAAGAAGCGCGGCCACGTATACAGACTGCAAGACAGTAAAGGGTATTTGCCGTTTATTTTCAGCGCCTAATAACTGAGCGACAATGGGTGTGACTGCCATTAAAATACCTGCAAGTCCTGTATAAACGGGAGTCCAAAGGCTTGAGCCTATGGCCACACCGGCTAAATCAGCGGGACTGACTTTCCCTGACATCACCGTATCTAAAAATGTCATAAGAGAAAGCCCCGCCTGAGTAATGAATATCGGAATGAAAATATGCAAAAGCTGTGTAATCTTTTGCCGGGCATTTCGAGTTTCTTTCATACATTGATCTCCGTTTCTTTTTCATAACGAGAGAAATTATAACATTTTATGTATAAAAAGCAATGAGCGCCAGGTCTATTCTTTTTTTGTGGGCTTCGTTTTTCTAAACATTTGGGCATAAATAAAAGCAAGTGATATCACGCCTAAAAAGGTGCAAACATACTGGATGATTCTTTCGATTTCCATTCTTTACATTCCTCCTTTACCTATAGAATGTGCATCAATAAGATTAGCATGCGTGAAAAGTTGGACATTTGAAAAGGAGTTGAAGATCTATGCGATACGTACAGATAACAGAACATGCATTTAAGGAAAAAATCCAACTGTGTTTAGAACAAATACTAGATGATTCATCGCTGATTTTGAAAACACTTCATGAAAAAGACCAGTGCCTTCTTTGTGAATTAGATGAATTGGGGCGCCTTTTTCAGGACATGCAGGGCATCGCATCCTCCTTTTATTTGCAATCATACATTGAGCAATTTACGCCCGCATTTATCGAGCTGGCCAAGGCGATTAAAGCTCTATCAGAACATAAGCATGGCGCTTTAATTGTGATTGAAAGATCGGAACCGGTTGAACATTTTATTCAAAAAGGGACATTTCTCCATGCGGAGATCAGCGCTTCATTAATTGAGAGTATCTTTTTTCCCGGAAATCCTCTTCATGACGGCGCGTTATTGGTGAAGGAAAATAAACTCGTCTCGGCAGCGAATGTCCTCCCGCTGACTACAAAGGAAGTGGATGTCCATTTGGGAACCCGGCATCGCGCAGCTCTCGGTATGTCGGGATATACAGATGCACTTGTGCTCGTTGTGTCGGAGGAGACAGGAAAGATGTCATTTGCAAAAGACGGCGTATTATATCCGGTGATTTCGCCGAGAACGTAAAAATAAATAAAAGGACATAATGAATAAACCTATCATGAGACAGATTGACTAAATGTAGCGTTTTTTTAAGCCTTCACGTTCAGTTGAATGTTTTTGTCTTCCAAGAAAAGAAAATATAAACTAGTAAAAAAGTTATATTGAATAAATATTAATAAGGTGAAACTCTTTACCTTATTTTGTATTTGTAGTACCTTTTAAAATATTACGTACATTTTAAAAGAAAGGGTGCTGCCGCATGGCTAATGTATTAATGATCGGTTTCCCTGGTGAAGGGCATATTAATCCGTCTATCGGTGTAATGAAGGAGCTAAAATCACGCGGGGAACAGATTACTTACTACGCAGTGAAGGAATACAAAGAAAAAATTGCCGCTCTTGGTGTCGAGTTTCGCGAGTATGATGATTTCCGGGGAGATTACTTCGGAAAAAACGCAACCGGAGATGAAGAAAGAGATTTCACTGAAATGATCTGCGTCTTTTTGAAAGGCTGTCAAGATATCGCGGCTCATATTTATGATGAAGTCAAACATGAATCGTATGATTATGTCATATATGATCACCATCTTCTGGCTGGAAAAATGATTGCCAATCTGCTGAAGCTCCCGCGGTTCTCATTGTGTACAACCTTTGCCATGAATGAGAAATTCCTCAAGGAAATGATGGGCGATTACGTGAAAGGATCGATTGAAGATTCGCCTCATTATAAATCTTACCAGCAGCTTACAAAAACGTTACATGCTGATTTTCAAACAGAGATCAAGAAGCCTTTTGACGTCTTTTCTTCAGATGGGGACTTGACGATCGTCTTCACCTCAAGAGAATTTCAGCCAATGGCTGAGCAATTTGGCGATCGGTATGTTTTTGTCGGCCCTTCCATTGCAGAAAGAGTCGAAAACAATGACTTTCCATTTGATCAAATAGACAATGAAAATGTGCTGTTTATTTCGATGGGAACTATTTTTAACAATCAAAAGCGGTTTTTTAATCAATGTCTCGAGGTGTGTAAAGATTTTGACGGTAAGGTTGTGCTTTCCATTGGAAAACATATTAAAACAGATGAGCTGAATGATATTCCAGAGAATTTCATTGTACGCCCATATGTTCCTCAGCTTGAGATCCTGAAAAGAGCCCGTTTATTTGTGACCCATGGAGGAATGAACAGCACAAGTGAAGGCTTGTATTTTGAAACCCCGCTCGTTGTCATTCCGATGGGAGCTGACCAATTTGTCGTAGGACGCCAAGTGGAAAAAATCGGCGCAGGAAAAGTGCTGAAAAAAGAACAATTATCTGAGAGTCTTCTAAAGGAAACAATTCAAGAAGTGTTGAACAATCCTGTGTATACTGAAAAGGCGGAAGACATCGGACAATCCCTGAAAGCAGCGGGCGGCTCTAAAAAAGCTGCTGACAGCATTCTTGAAGTTGTGAAACACAAAACACAATCAGCAGATGCATAATATAGATGCCTGTTCTTATCAAAAGAACAGGTTTTTTGGCTGTTACATCTGAAAACCGAGGAAGGGATTTAACGTACTGATAGAGAATTGATTAGAAAAACAAACAAGAAAGGAGGAATTTTTGCTTCGTTTATCATTAAAAATTATTTTGCTCCCGTTTAAATAGTTCCTTAGACTTTCGAAAAATAGATGCAGTTTATATACAATGTTAAGTATTTGAAAGGTAAAAGTCGAACAATGCTGAAATTGCTGTTACATGTTTGGAAAGTGTGTAACTTGGTGAAAAAGTGACGATAAAATGGAAGTATGTTATTTTTGGGAACTTTAATTTTATAAATAGTTTAGGAGGTTAAATGAATGAAAAAGAAAATTGTGGCCGGCTTGGCTATGTCCGCAGTAGTTGGATCATCGATGGCCGCGGCACCCGCGGAAGCAAAAACGATAAAAATAAAAAGCGGTGACTCTCTTTGGAAACTTTCCCGGCAATATGATACGACAATATCAGCGCTGAAATCTGAAAACAAATTGGAATCAACGGTGCTTTATGTCGGGCAAAGTCTTAAGGTTCCTGAGAGCAGCAAAAAAAACACGCCATCCTCATCAAGCTCAAGCTCAAGTGAAACCTCAACATACACAGTTGCATATGGTGATTCACTTTGGATGATTGCGAAAAATCATAAAATGAGTGTTTCGGAACTTAAAAGCTTAAACAGCTTATCCAGTGACCTCATTCGCGCAGGGCAAAAGCTTAAGATAAAAGGGACAACCAATTCAAGCGGCTCAAGCGAATCGAAGAAAAACAGCGATTCCAATTCTTCAGGCTCTCCGAAAAGTACATACACGGTTAAGCTTGGTGATTCGCTATGGAAAATTGCAAACAGTTTACATATGACTGTAGCTGAATTGAAGACCTTAAATGGCTTAACATCAGATACGCTTTACCCTAAACAGGTACTGAAAATAAAAGGGAACAATCCACCTAAGGGCGGAAACAGTGAAAACAGCGATTCAAAAAAGTCGTCAAACATCAATTCTTCAAAAACAACTACATACAAAGTAAAAGCAGGCGATTCGCTGTGGAAAATCGCGAATCAGCTTGGAATCACTGTGCAAAGCATCCGCGATATAAACAAGCTATCGTCTGATGTCTTGCATATCGGACAAGTTCTAACCATTTCAGGTTCAGGAACAACAAAACCTAACCATTCAAATCTGACAAAGCCAAAAGATAACTCAGGATCAAATGTCCAAATAGGCTCGAAGATTGACAGAATGATAGCGGAAGCAAAAAAATATGTCGGGGTGCCATATCGCTGGGGAGGAAACACGCCAGCAGGTTTTGATTGCAGCGGCTTTATTTATTACCTCATTAATCATGTATCATCGGCATCGAGACTGAGTACGGCGGGCTATTGGAATATCATGCAAGAAGTCAGCCAGCCTTCAGTCGGAGACTTTGTCTTCTTTACCACATATAAATCCGGCCCGTCGCACATGGGGATTTATCTAGGCGGCGGGAACTTTATTCATGCAAGCTCATCGGGCGTCGATATTTCTAATCTCAGCAATTCGTATTGGAAAGAGCGTTACTTGGGTGCAAAAAGTTACTTTTAAATATGAGTGTGACAAAAAGCCTTTTTATAGGCTTTTTTTGTTTATTTCCAAAAATGATTGACCACACTGTAAGAAAAAACAAGGAGGAGACAGTATGTACCGTCTCTTGCTGTTGATGATAGCGGCTGCACTGAGCGTTGCGGGATGCGGGCAAAACCCTTCGGATCCTCCTAAGCGGATACCGAAAAAAAAGGCTGTTGAAACATCAGCGTTTGACCATCACGTTCAGCTGTTCAATCGTGAAGGCAAAGCAGTCGGTTTTATAGAGATTAAAGAATCGGATGATGAAGGCCTCGATATTCACATTTCTGCAAACAGCCTGCGCCCCGGCGCTTCTCTCGGCTTTCATATTTATGAGAAAGGATCATGTGTCAGGCCGGATTTTGAATCAGCGGGAGGCCCCTTTAATCCGCTGAATAAAGAACACGGTTTCAATAATCCGATGGGTCATCATGCCGGAGATCTGCCCAACCTTGAAGTCGGTGCTGATGGAAAGGTGGATGTCATTATGAATGCGCCGGATACCTCAATGGAAAAAGGAAGTAAACGAAATATCCTTGATGAGGATGGGAGTGCGTTTATTATTCATGAACATGAAGACGATTATTTGACAAACCCAAGCGGCAATTCAGGGGCGCGAATCGTCTGCGGAGCTCTTTCCGGCAATAGTGAGAAGCAGTAATGGTCATCCAAGCCCTTTTGTATTGAGCATACAGGGGCTTTTTTAGTATACTCGTTAATGGAATACGAATAGGAAAGGGACCTGTCTATGACAACTCGATTACAGCACTTAACATTGCCGGAAAAGATACAACAAAAGCTTTTATCATATAAAGACCAGCCGATTTCTCCAGAGTTTCAGTCGCTCATCGGGGCGTCAGGCTATGAGGCGGATGATGAGGCGATTTTATTCGACGCCATTATCGCACTAGCCATGGGAAAAAACGTTCTGCTGAAAGGGCCTACGGGCTCAGGAAAAACGAAGCTTGCAGAAACATTGTCCAACTATTTTCATAAACCGATGCACAGTGTCAACTGTTCGGTTGACTTGGACGCTGAAGCACTGGTCGGCTATAAAACGATTGAAAATCAATCAGGCCAGGCAACAATTGAATTTGTGCCAGGACCAGTCACTAAAGCCATGAAAGAAGGCCATTTTCTTTATATAGATGAAATCAATATGGCAAAACCAGAAACACTGCCCATTTTAAATGGTGTATTAGATTACAGAAAAATGATGACGAATCCGTTTACAGGAGAGGTCATTCGAGCTAAAGGCGGATTTGGAGTTATTGCGGCCATCAATGAAGGCTATGTGGGAACCGTTCCGCTGAATGAAGCATTGAAAAACCGTTTTGTCATCATTGATGTGCCATATATCAAAGGTGAACTGCTGAAACAAGTGCTTATGTCTCAGTCCTCCCTGCAAGACGAGACAATGATTGACCGGTTTATCATGCTTTCCTCTGACTTGATCGTTCAAGCCAATAACGGCCAGGTGTCTGAAGAAGCGGCATCCATCAGAGCGTTAATTGATACATGTGATTTAGCCGCTTATATTCCGCCGCGTCGTGCCATTGAGCGGGGGATTGTAGAGAAGCTTGATGATGATCGAGAAAAGGCAGCAGTCCGAAATATCGCAGAAACTCTGTTTGAATGAGGGAGCTGCGATGAAATTTATTAAATTTAACGACAGCACAATTGATTCGTTTCTATTTATGATGCTGACTGATTTAGCCAAAACACTTACCAAGAGTGAAGCGGTAGAAGTGGAGTATGGCGTTCAGTCCTATTACAACCCGTTTGAAAAAAAAATCTATATGAGCCACTTTTGGAAAGACAGGGCAGCTGAGGATATGGAAGCGGGCCTGAAAAGCGACGTCTACCTGCGTTCGGTAGGAACGAGATACAGTTCACTGCATGAGTTTGCGAACTTTTTGGATGATATTCATCGAAGTCTTAAGTTCAAAAGCTTTGCCAAGCAGCTGTTTATGCTGCTAGAGGACATCAGAATTGAAGAATGCATCAAACGCGAACGCCCTGGTACGAAACAAGTCTTTGCCAAAAGAAAAAACATGTACAGAAAGCACTTCTCCACCCAGCTGACTTTAAATTTGGAACGAAGCATTTTTACGGATGCACTCTTTTGCGCGATCTATATGAAGCTTACGACCGAGTCACCGCTTGAATCTCTTCCGTCTATGCGTGAGGACATCAATCTGATGCGCCCATTTATAGAGCAGCAGCTCCTGCGCGTGTATGAAGCAAATTCGACTTCCCAGGTTCTGAGTTTGGTTGAAGATCTCATGGACGGACTTGAAGAGATACTCGATAAAGATATGCTGAACACGTACTTCTTTTTGCCTGAGCTTGATTACGCAAAAGCAGCAGAAAATCCGTTATTTGAAGAAGAGAAAAAAGCGCCGAAACTGAGTGATGATATCACACTTCCGAAAAAGTCAGATGGTAATGAAGATATTCATGAGGAAGAAATGCCGACGTGGCACAGGGAAACAGAAGCACCAGCTAAAAGCTTCCTTCAATTTGATATCGAACACGGCGCGAAATCAGACATAGGAAAAGACGCTTCAAGAGAAGGAGACGATGGTGATCAAGCCCTTGGCTCTGTCCAAGGATCAGCCAGGCAAACAAAACGGAAAGATTATTCCAAGCTGGAAACGCTGGAGTCCCAGAAAGATCAGCCAAACGGGGCGGGTATGGCGGACGGAAAAGAAAATAAATACGCCTTTCCGATTTACAAAGAACCGCAGCCGGCAGCAAGTGAAGAAGAACTTACGTATAAAAAGCAGGCAAAAACGATTGAATCATATCAAAAGCGTTTAAAACAAATGATTCAAAAAACGCTGGAGCATAAAAAAACATCGCCAAGAACAGATTTGCATGCCGGGCGGCTGAACAATAAACTGCTCCGTTATTTCACTGAGCGGAATCCGCGGCTGTTCTACAAAAAGCAGGAGCCGTCTTCCGAAATTGACGCGGTTTTCACTTTGCTGGTCGACTGTTCAGCCAGCATGTTTGACAAAATGGACGAAACAAAGCGGGGAATCGTACTTTTTCACGAAGCGCTGAAATCGGTAGCGGTCCCGCATCAGATTGTCGGCTTTTGGGAAGATACAAACGATGCGACGGAAACAAGCCAGCCTAACTATTTTAATACAGTTATTCCTTTCCAATCATCATTAAGACAGGAATCGGGACCGGCGATTTTGCAGCTTGAGCCTGAGGAAGATAATCGTGATGGCTATGCAATCCGGCAGATGACGAAAAAAATGCTGCAGCGCAGCGAATCACAAAAGTTTTTAATCGTCTTCTCGGATGGCGAGCCGGCGGCGTTTGGCTATGAACAAAACGGAATAATCGATACAAGTGAAGCGGTTATTGAAGCTCGTAAGAGAGGAATAGAAGTAATAAATGTTTTTCTCTCCAACTCAGAAATAGAAGAATCGCAAATGAAGACCATTCAGGACATGTACGGGAAATTCAGTATATTTGTTCCGGATGTTGATCAGCTCCCGGATGTTCTGTATCCGCTGCTCAAAAAACTGCTCCATAAAAGCATAGGGTAACCCTTTATCCTGTGCTTTTTGCTGTTCCTTTTTTCAAATGATTAAATTTTTTGTTTTTTATAAAGATTTTTTACTGTTTTGTGAACAATCAAGGTAGAATCAAATTGTAAACAGTGGTAAAATACCATTGGAAGCGTTTTTATTACATAATTTTGGGCACAGCGTTCGAAAGTTATTTTAAGATAGTGAATCATTCACTTGATTATCTAAGTTGGGGGTAATATTCAAATGTTTCAAAATAGTATGAAACAACGAATGAATTGGGAAAATTTTTACGGTCCGAACCTCGGCTATGCGCTGGAGCTTTACGATCAGTATACCCAGGATCCGACCAGCATTGATCCGGATCTGAAGGAAATATTCGATGAGCTAGGTGCTCCGCCAAGCGATATAAAAGAGGTCTCGGGAACAAAAGAAAAGGGACATGTTACAGCCGATCTGATTCAAAAGATCGCATCCGCAGTCAAACTTGCAGAGGATATCCGAACCTATGGCCATTTAAACGCTTCCGTCAATCCGCTCAGAAAGGACGGGAAAAAGAGCGAACTCTTTCCATTATCCGATTACGGGCTAACAGAAGAAGAAATAAAAGCAATACCTGCGTCAGTGATTTGCAAAGACGCTCCTAAAAACATTACGAACGGTTTAGAAGCCATTCAGTATTTACGGAATACGTATAAAAGAACGATCTCGTTTGAATTTGATCATGTGCATGATTTCAAAGAGCGTGAGTGGCTGACAAAGATGATTGAATCCGGCGAGCTGTTCCAGAAGAACACTGCCGAAAAGCTGTCGGCTGTTTTAGAAAGACTGACAGAAGTAGAGGGGTTCGAGCAGTTTTTGCACCGCACATTCGTCGGACAGAAGCGCTTTTCCATTGAAGGATTGGACGCTCTTGTCCCAGTGCTCGATGATATTATTGCACAATCTGTCAAATCAGGCACAACAAGTGTCAACATCGGAATGGCGCATAGGGGGCGCCTGAATGTTTTGGCACACGTGCTCGGCAAACCGTATGAAATCATTTTTTCTGAATTTCAGCATGCACCGAACAAAGATCTTGTCCCATCTGAAGGTTCAATCGGAATCAGCTACGGATGGACAGGGGATGTTAAATATCATCTAGGGGCGAATCGGGAGCTTCAAGACGCTGAGACAAAATCAGCGCGCATTACGTTGGCAAACAATCCGAGCCACTTGGAATTTATCAATCCGATTGTTGAAGGCAGCACGAGAGCAGCACAGGAAACAAGAACACAAAGCGGATACCCGGTGCAGGATGAAACGAAATCACTTGCCATTTTAATTCATGGAGACGCTGCATTCCCCGGGGAAGGAATTGTTGCTGAAACATTGAATTTAAGCTCTTTAATAGGGTATCAAGTAGGCGGTGCGATTCACATTATCGCCAATAACATGATCGGGTTCACAACAGAAAGCGCTGAATCAAGATCGACAAAATATGCCAGTGATCTGGCAAAAGGCTATGAAATTCCGATTGTTCACGTGAATGCGGATGATCCTGAAGCATGTCTCTCAGCTGTTAAGTTTGCAGTTGAATACCGAAAAACATTCAACAAAGACTTTTTGATTGACTTGATCGGGTACAGACGTTACGGACATAACGAAATGGATGAGCCGTCCACCACTCAGCCGATGCTGTATGATGCTGTCAGAAAGCATCCGACTGCCAAACAAATTTTTGCCGAAAAGCTCGTAAAT
Organism: Bacillus sp. SKDU12; assembly: GCF_010093085.1. GTDB lineage: Bacteria > Bacillota > Bacilli > Bacillales > Bacillaceae > Bacillus > Bacillus mexicanus. The sequence continues at coordinate 547,123 of NZ_MSRC01000007.1, forward strand.
GATGGCATCATTACCGAGGAAGTTGTCCAAAACATCGAAACAACGGTAACGAAGCGCATTGAAAGTGCTTATCAAAAAGTGCCTGCTAAAAAGGAACATATCGCCAGTGAAATAGAACTTCCGGAGCCTGTTTCAAACGGTTTCCCAGATGTAGACACATCCATTGATTTTGATGTGCTTCGCAAATTGAACGGCGAATTGATTAATTGGCCCGAGTCATTTCATGTTTTCGGAAAACTAAAGCGCATTTTAGAAAGACGCGCCAAGGCGTTTGATGATGACAGAAAAGTGGAATGGTCTTTGGCAGAATCCCTTGCGTTCGCTTCTATTTTGAAAGACGGAACACCGATTCGTTTAACAGGGCAGGATTCTGAACGCGGAACGTTCGCTCACAGAAACCTTGTGCTTCATGACAGTGAGACAGGCGAAGAATTTGTGGCGCTTCATCACTTATCTGAGTGTGACACATCTTTTGCGGTTCATAACAGCCCGCTGTCTGAAGGATCGGTTCTCGGGTTTGAGTACGGCTATAACGTGCATTCACCGGAAACACTTGTCTTGTGGGAAGCGCAGTTCGGAGATTTTGCTAACGCCGCCCAAGTGTACTTTGACCAATTCATTTCAGCCGGACGCGCCAAATGGGGGCAAAAATCCGGATTAGTGATGCTGCTTCCGCACGGATATGAGGGGCAGGGGCCTGAGCACTCAAGCGCAAGAATCGAGCGTTTTCTGCAGCTTGCCGCTGAGAACAACTGGACAGTTGCCAACGTGACAAGCGCCGCGCAATATTTCCATATTTTAAGAAGACAGGCTAAAATGCTGCTTCGTGAAGAAATCAGGCCGCTCATCATTATGACGCCGAAGAGCCTTCTTCGTAATCCGAATACGGTCTCCGAAGTGCAGGAGCTCAGCGAAAGCCGCTTCCAGCCTGTGTACGACCAGTCGGGTCTTTCTCATGACTATGAAAAAGTAACCAGACTTGTACTATCCAGCGGTAAAGTGTCTATAGACATCAGCGACTATTTTAATAAATTAGAAGACGGTAAAGAGTGGCTTCACATTGCGAGAATTGAACAGCTGTATCCATTCCCGGCAAAAGGAGTCAAAGAATTATTTGCAAAACTTCCGAACCTGAAAGAAATCGTATGGGTGCAGGAAGAGCCGCAAAACATGGGGGCCTGGAGTTATATCAGCCCGTATTTGACAGAAATTGCACCACAGGGAGTAAGCGTTCAATATATTGGACGAAGAAGACGATCCAGCCCTGCGGAAGGAGATCCAACGGTCCATAAAAAAGAACAGAAACGTATTGTATCTGATAGCTTGACTCGCAAAAACTAAGGGGGAAATGAAAAAATGGCGGAAATTAAGGTACCTGAATTAGCAGAATCAATCTCAGAAGGAACAATAGCCCAATGGTTGAAGCAGCCTGGTGATTATGTAGAACAGGGTGAATATCTGCTTGAACTGGAAACGGATAAAGTAAATGTCGAGTTGACAGCAGAAGAATCGGGTGTACTTCAAGAGGTATTGAAAGATTCGGGTGATACCGTCCAGGTCGGGGAAATAATCGGTACGATTTCTGAAGGCGCAGGAGAAAGTTCTGCCTCTGCTCCTTCAGAGAAAGCTGAAAGCAAGGAAGAACAGCAAACAGAACCAACGGCACAAGAGGTGAGTGAAGAAGCGCAAACCGATGCGAAATCAAGAACGGTCGCTTCTCCTTCAGCCCGTAAGCTGGCGAGAGAAAAAGGAATTGACCTTTCTCAGATTCCAACGGGAGACCCGTTGGGAAGAGTGCGCAAGCAGGATGTCGAAGCGTACGACAAACCTTCGAAGCCGGCTCCTCAGCCAAAACAACAGCAGCCTCAGGCGCAAAAAGCACAGCAAAGCTTTGACAAACCCGTCGAAGTGAAAAAAATGTCACGCCGCAGACAAACGATTGCAAAACGCCTCGTAGAGGTACAGCAAACATCAGCGATGCTGACTACATTTAACGAAGTAGATATGACGGCTGTCATGAATCTCAGAAAACGCCGTAAAGATCAATTCTTAGAACAAAACGAAGTGAAGCTCGGATTTATGTCTTTCTTTACGAAAGCGGTCGTCGCTGCATTGAAGAAATATCCGCTCTTAAATGCGGAAATTCAAGGAGATGAGCTGATCGTTAAGAAATTCTACGATATCGGGATTGCTGTTGCAGCTGAAGAAGGCCTTGTCGTTCCGGTTGTACGGGATGCGGACCGTCTGACATTTGCCGGAATCGAAAAAGAAATCGGCGAGCTTGCGAAAAAAGCGAGAAACAATAAATTAACCCTTAGCGAACTCCAAGGCGGTTCTTTCACGATTACAAACGGGGGGACTTTCGGGTCACTCATGTCTACCCCGATTTTAAACAGCCCTCAAGTCGGCATACTGGGCATGCATAAGATTCAGCTCCGGCCTGTAGCCATTGATGAAGAGCGTTTTGAAAACCGTCCAATGATGTATATTGCTTTATCTTATGATCACCGGATTGTAGATGGTAAAGAAGCTGTAGGTTTCCTCGTGACAATCAAAAATTTACTTGAAGATCCTGAACAGCTTTTATTAGAAGGATAATAAAAAAGGTACATCACTTCATCGTGATGTACCTTTTTTGATATGGGGATTTAAAGAGACAGATTGCGGTTGTTTGATGTTGCTTGTTTCTTTTTCACTTGTTTTGACCAGTATGTTGCAAGCATGGAACCAGAAAGGTTATGCCACACACTGAATATCGCACTGGGAACAGCAGATAGCGGTGAAAAATGCGCTGTAGCCAGTGCGGCCCCCAGCCCTGAGTTTTGCATACCAACTTCGATTGCAATGGCTTTTTGAGATGGATAATCCATTTTAAAAAGCTTTGCGCAAAAAAATCCAAGTAAATATCCGATACCATTATGCAGGATGACAACAGAAAAAATGAGCGCGCCTGATTGAAGCAGATTTTCCCGGTTGCCGCTGACAACAGCAGAGACAATCGCAACGATGCCAATGACAGAAACGAGCGGGAGGGCATGTACTGCTTTTGCCACTTGTTTTCTGAAGCACATTTGGACGATTACGCCTGCAATGATCGGAATTAAAACAGCCTGTAAGATCGAAATAAACAAAGACCCCGGTGAGACAGGCAGCCATTCCTTAGCAAACAGCATAATCAAAAGGGGTGTTAATACAGGAGCCAACAAGGTCGAAATTGTGGTAACAGCAACAGAAAGGGCTGTATTTCCTTTTGCTAAAAATGTCATGACATTAGAGGCTGTTCCCCCAGGGCAGCAGCCGACAAGAATAACACCTACTGCAATTTCAGCTGGAAGTCCCAATCCAAATGCAAGGCCAAAAGCAACGAGCGGCATGATGGTATATTGAAGAATCACTCCGATTATGACATGCCAAGGTTTTCTGACTAGTTCTTTGAAATCATCGGCTTGCAGTGTAAGACCCATTCCAAACATGATAATGCCAAGAAAAATCGTAATATAAGAACTGATCCACGTAAAAAAAGACGGGAAAGAAAATCCCAGCACGGCAAAAACAATCACCCATATGCCAAAGGTTTGTCCTGCGAAATGACTAATTTTTCTAATGATGCCCATCAAAACACTCCTAACCCATGCAAGAACCGCAGCAGAAATTCTTACAGATAATTTGAAACATTCTCTTATTATAATGATTTTTCTGAACAATTCAATATCTATAAACAAATTGCTTTTAGAGTAAAACAATAAATATATTATGTAAACTAATTAAAATGTTCTTGACTATATAAGAAGATATTCTTACAATGAATCTTTATAATGGTTAGACAAATTAGGAGTGATAGGGTGAAGGAAGCGAATCAATGGTCTTCGAAGCTCGGCTTTATTTTAGCCGCGGCAGGATCAGCTATCGGGCTCGGTGCGATATGGAAATTTCCATATGTAGCGGGAACTAGCGGAGGAGGCGCGTTTTTACTAATTTTTATTTTATTTACGCTTTTAATTGGACTGCCTTTACTGTTAGGTGAATTCATCATAGGCAGAAAAACACAGAAAGACGCCGTACAGTCCTATAAAACACTCGCTCCGAAAACGAAATGGCATTGGATCGGTTATTTAGGCATGGTAACATGCTTTATTCTTTTATCTTTTTACAGTGTCGTCGGCGGGTGGATTTTAATTTATATTACAAAAGGCTTTACTGGCGGTTTATCGCAAACATCTGGTTTTGATGAGATATTTGCAAATACGATTTCAAATCCTTATATGGCTGTAGGGGGCCAGCTGCTCTTTATGGTAGTGACCATTCTTGTTGTTGCAAAAGGAGTTAGCAGCGGAATTGAAAAAGCGAGCCAAGTATTAATGCCGGCGCTTTTCATTTTATTTGTTGTTTTAATGGTTCGTTCAGTTACACTGGATGGCGCGATGGAAGGGCTCAAGTTTTTCTTGATGCCTGATTTTTCAGCGATTGACGCCAATACGATTTTATACGCGATGGGCCAATCCTTTTTCTTATTAAGTGTCGGTGTATCTGTCATGGTAACGTATAGCTCTTATTTAGAGAAACAGGAAAATCTGGTGCAGTCGGCTGTATCAGTAACTGTATTGAACATGCTTGTTGCCGTCATGGCGGGTATTGCGATTTTTCCAGCTGTATTTTCATTCGGCCTTAAACCAGACCAAGGGCCGGTTCTGCTATTTAATGTGCTGCCGACTGTGTTTAATCAAATGCCATTCGGAATTATCTTTTTATTAGCATTTTTAATTCTATTTTTATTTGCGGCACTAACATCCGCTTTTTCAATGCTGGAAATTTTAGTCGCAGTCCTTTCAAAAGGTGATGTTAATAAGAGAAAGCGATTCGCTTGGTTAGGCGGAATTGCTATTTTTATTGTCGGAGTGCCGTCTGCATTATCATATGGTATCTTAAGTGATGTCTCTATCTTTCATTTGTCCATTTTTGATGCGGCAGACTATCTCGTGAGCAATATTTTAATGCCATTAGGCGCGTTGTTAATTTCTATTTTTGTTCCGTTAAAAATTCCGAAACAGGATCTATTCGACGAGCTAAAAAGCGGTTCTAATCTCAAGCGGAAGTGGTTTGCGGTTTGGCTGCTGCTTATTCGTTATCTATCTCCTGTTGCCATCATCATCGTATTTTTGCATGTGATCGGCATTTTTTAAACATGAAGCCCCTGGGAAAAGGGGGCTTTTTTTAGTAAAGTTTCCAAACGACTTCTTTTGCTTGCTCGAAACGTTTTTCTGCCTCGCGCCAATCTACAACATTCCACCAATGATCGACATAGCTTGCCCGGTCATTTTTATATTGCAAATAGTAGGCATGTTCCCAGACATCAAGCGGTAAAAGAGGGATCACATCCCATTGGCTGAAGAGCTGGTGCTTTTCTGCTGCTAAAATCTCCAGCCGTCCCGAACGAGGAGCCCAGACCAGAATGGCCCAGCCGACACCTTCCACTTTTTTAGCGGCCTGTGAAAAATGTTCTTTAAAAGCAGAATAGCTTCCAAATGAAAGGTCAATCATTTGAAATAATGTGCCTGTAGGACGCCTTTTTCCGTTTGGATGCATCGAAAACCAAAAAATACTGTGCAAATAATGGCCTGCCCCATGGAAGGCAAGCTCTCTCTCCCAATGAGTGATCAAGTCATAATTCTTGGCTGCTCTCGCTTTTTTCATCTCTGTCTCAGCTTTGTTAAGACCGTCAACATAGCTCTGGTGGTGCTTCGTATGGTGAAGGAACATGATGTCGCGTGAGATATAGGGCTCTAAGGCGGAATATTTGTAAGGAAGCTTCGGCAGCACATGTTTTCCTATTGGAACATAGGCGCGCCGTTCACTTGTACCTTCTGATTCTGTAATATCCCGGTAAAGAGCAGCAGCCTGCTGATACCAATCTTCTTCTGTTGTTTGGTGATCTTCCAGCGCTTCAATCATTTCGTCAATTTGGTTTTCAAACAGATCAAGCTGTCCCCGTTTTTGGATCTGATCCTTCAAAGCTTCACACCAGTTGAACATCTCCGTTTGATAGGCTTCACGTTTCATTTGCTGTCTCCTTTTCAATAGAATTCAAATACCTCCCGACCGCCAGCAAAGAGAAGACATATGGATAACTGTGATAGCGGATATAAAATTGCTTTGGCAATCCGATTCCTGCCGGATAAGCCAAGCTATCGGCGCTATGAGAACTCTTATTAATAAGGTATCGCATACCCTTCACAACAGTTGGGTGTTCGGATTTTTCGTATGTGAGCAAAGCGTCTAAAGCCCAGGCCGTTTGTACAATGGTCCCTTTATGAAGCGGGACGTACGTCTTGGCTTCCGCACTTTTACAGGATTCCCCCCAGCTGCCGTCATCAAGCTGTATGGATTTGAGCCAGCGTAAGGCCTTTTGTATAGCAGGGTGCTTTCGGCTAACCCCGCAGGCATGCATACCTGTAAGAGCAGCCCATGTGCCGTAAATGTAGCAAACACCCCATCTCCCGTACCATGATCCGTTTTGTTCTTGATGTTCGAAAAGCCAGTTCACAGCGTGCTGAATTTGTTGATGTTTCTCTGAGAAACCGCCACTTTCGCCTAAAAAATGCAGCACACGCCCGGTAAGATCGGGAGTTGAAGGATCAACTGCCGCGTCCTCGGCTGATTCAAGGGGGAGAAGGCGGATGAGAGGGTGGTTCACATTTTTTTCAAAAGCAGAAAATCCGCCATCATGATTTTGCATTGATAAAAGCCAAGACACTCCTCGCTCCCAAGCTAAAGGAGAATAACTGCGGGGAATCGCTTTTAAGACGGCAGCCGTATCGTCACAGTCGGGATTATTTGTATTGATATTTGAAAAGCCCCAGCCGCCGGGAACTGCACTTGGATTTTTGACAGACCAATCTGCGATTTTAGTATGCTGATGTTCCAGCAAAAAGGCTGTTGCTTTTGTAATAGAGCCGTCTTTTTCGTCCATGCCGTTTTTTTGAAGGGCATAACTGATCAGGGCTGTATCCCAAACAGTTGAAGTAGAGTTTTCCAGATAAGGAATCCCGCTGCATGTTGTGACAAGGGATTTGATACCATTAATCGCTCTTCTGATAACAGGGGAGTAGCGTGACACACCTAGTGACAGAAGACTGTAAACCATAAATATGGTTGCGCTCGCATAGCTGTATAATGTTCCGTCTTTTTCGATTCGGTCCAGCATATATGTTTTAGCTGTCTGTAAGCCCAGCTGTTGAAAAGCGAAAGGTGCCTGAAAAATGCGCTTCCAATGTGACCAAACAGACGTGAGCTTTCTTTCTTCAAAAGCATCAGAACGAAGCCAAGTGAAAGGGTTTTTCGTCATGTGCGGATCGAGATGGTGAAGAGATGGAATATTGCGGTTTTTAAGAACAAATCGCTGATTGAGTGTGACAGCCATAGGAGCAAAATGAATCCGGGCATATGCGCTGAACTGATAGAAATGAACCGGTAACGTCGGGGGGAGCGCCATGAGTGATAAGGGTAAATGCAAAATAGGCCAAGGATAAAGACCGTTTGCGGCAAGCATCCATTTTGTCATGAAATGAACATGTCTCAAACCGCCATGTGAAATGATAAATTGTTCAGCTTTTCTCATGTGCGGGTCAGACCTGTGAAAACACCCTGATGCCAGCATCCCGATATACCCTTGGACGGTAGCTGTTATATTTCCGCTCCTTTCATCGGGGTAATTGATGAATGTCCCATCGGGCTGCTGTTTTTCGCGAATGCCGGCCGCAAGCGCTGATATCAATTCTTGTTCATTCTCACCTTCATCCAGCGAGGTGAGGAGCAAAATAAAAAAGGAATTTGTCATCATTGGTCCTTCAAAGCAAAATCTCCACGAACCGTCAGCGTTTTGCCTGTCTTTTAACGCTGTAATGGTTTTCTTTTGATAACGCCTCACTTCCTCCTGAAGTGTGCCCATCACGTTCAACTCCTTCAGAAGCATATATATTCAGCATCTTTTACCGCCATTACAGAAAGAAAAAAACTGCTGGCGGTCAGCAGTTTTTTGACATACATGTTAGTCTTCGAGATTTATCCAAACACTTTTAACTTCTGTGTAGTTATCTAAGGCATATGATCCCATTTCTCGTCCGAGTCCGGACTGTTTATAGCCGCCAAAAGGAGATGCCGCATCAAACACATTATAGCAGTTCACCCAGATGGTTCCTGCTTGAAGGCGGTCAGCGATATAATGGGCGTGCTTGACGTTTTCTGTCCATAGTCCGGCCGCGAGTCCATATTCTGATTGGTTTGCTCGTTCAATGACTTCATCGACTGTATCGTACGGAATGGCAGTCAGCACAGGTCCGAAAATTTCTTCTTTTGCGATCGTCATCTCGTCTTCAACATTCGCAAATACAGTCGGTGCGACGAAATATCCTTCTTCAAAAGGACAGCTTCCGCCTGTCACTGCTTTTGCTCCTTCGTCTTTACCTTTTTGAATATAGGAAAGAACACGTTCATGCTGTTCCTTACTCACGAGTGGGCCGATTTGCGTATCCTTATGAAGGCCTGCTCCTTGACGGAGTGATTCAGCATAAGAGACCATCTCATTGACGACTTCATCATACTGTTCTTTATGAATGAAGACACGTGAGCCTGCACAGCAGACTTGCCCTTGATTAAACATCACGCCATGTAAAGCGCCTGGAATCGCTTTTTTTAAGTTGGCATCAGGCAGAAGAATATTAGGAGATTTTCCGCCCAGCTCCAAGGTAACGCGCTTAATGCTTTTCGCAGCCGTGGACATGATTTTCTTTCCGATTTCAGTTGATCCTGTAAAGGCAATTTTATCAACCGCTTCATGGTTTGTTAGCGCGTCTCCGGCATCTTCACCGAATCCCGGAATGATATTGATGACACCGGCAGGGAATCCGGCTTGGTCAATTAACTCTGCTAAATAAAGCGCCGAAAGCGGTGTTTGTTCAGCCGGCTTGAGCACGATTGTACAGCCTGTTGCAAGAGCCGCGCCCATTTTCCACATCGCCATCAGGAGCGGGAAATTCCATGGAATGATCTGGCCGACGACGCCGACAGGCTCATGGCGGGTGTAATTAAAATAAGCGCCGGAAACTGGAATCGTCTGCCCAGTTATTTTTGTACACCAGCCAGCGTAATAGCGCATATGTTCAATAGCCAGTGGTATATCTCCATTTGTCGTTTCATTTATCGGTTTTCCGTTATCAAGCGTTTCAAGCTGAGCAAGCTCAGTTTTATGCTCTTCCATTAAGTCAGCCAGCTTATACATCAGTCTGCTTCTTGAAGCTGGAGACATTGTTCTCCATTCGCCTTGGTCAAAGGCTTTCCGGGCAGCTTTAACCGCTTTGTCCACATCCTCAGCCTCAGCTTTATACAGGGTCATTAATGTCTCGCCGATCGCTGGGTTGGGCGTATCAAAGGTTGCCCCTGAGGCACTCGGAACAAACTTTCCGTCAATATAAAGCTTCTTTGTTCCTTGTAAAAATGTCTCCAGCCTTTTTGTCACTTGCATCGTTAAAGAACTCATCCGTAACAAACCTCCAGTCAATTTTTATGGTCTGTTTTGAGACTCTTGGTGATAGCACATAGATTCGTTGATTGAATAGCAGAAATAAACTGTGATATTTTCTGGGAAAGTAAGCGCATACAAACATTCTATAATAGGAAACAAGGCAAAATCAATGAATAACTGATATTGCAATTTACAAAAGAAAAAAGCTACAATAAGCTTATAGATATGTAAAGGAGATTTCGTTTATGATTCATAACAATTGGCTTGAAAAAGAAACAATCAAAAAGGTGAAATGTGTGCAGACAAACGCTAAAAAATATATTGTGAACCGCGTTTTAACGCCTGGAAAAGAATATGAAGTGAAAAACGAAACTGAGGAATTTCTCTTTGTCATCGACAATACAAATAAAGTTGGCGGCTATTATAAAGAATACTTCCAAGAGGTTTAATGCTTGCATAAGCAGAGAATTTAAAAAATCGCAGCCTGAGCTGCGGTTTTTTCTATGGGTGAAACAGGAAAAATAAAACAAAACCAATGAAAAACTTTAAAAATATTGCTGAATATTGAAACTTTTTCTCTGCGCGTGCGTATTACATATGACAATCGTACAAAAGCTGAAAAACATATCAAAAATTTGAAAAATGTAATCTGTTCGTAATGGTTTAAATGTCTTCTATGTCGTATTCTTATATAGGGATAAAGGACTTATTTTTATGTAGTGAACAATAAAAAACAATAGATACATGCAGAAAGAGGGGTTCTTCATTGGGTATTTTTTCTGTTAGCAGATCAACGGATGCAAAGAAGCTTGAAGCTTTGCTTGTTGAGGGAGAAAGAATAGAATCGATTTATAAGCTCCGGGTAGACCACATTTGCTTTACAAATAAGCGGATTATTTTCTTTGACAATAAAATGTTTTCTAAAAAGAAGGTTCGTGTATTCCTTCCATATAAATCAATTGAGAGCTTTGCGATCCAAGAAGCGGGCATATTTGACCCGGACACTGGACTTTTATTGATGACCAGAAGCAAAACGTTCGAATTGGAATTTGCCAAAGACACCGATTTAAGCGAAGTTCAAGCGGTGCTGACAAGGCACTTGTGCAGCTGAATATTGATGAGCCGGCCGTTTAAAAATGGTGAGGCTTTTTTTATATACAAAAGAACAGGGCATGTCAGCCCTGTTCTTTTTACACGACACTGTTTTTCGCTGAGTTCGAATCGACAACATCTGCATCTAACACATTTGAAATCGGGATGACAAGGGGAGTAAAGTCGCCATTTTCTTCTCCAAAACCTTGGTTGATTTTAGCTGATAAAAAGTAATCGACCTGCTGATATGGTCCGAGTGTTAAAGACGAACCGCGATCCATCGTATTGATTTTAAATCCGCCGACGTTGACGACGGAGGGCGAAAAGAACATTTCGTCACTTCCTTTTGATCGAGTTGACCGCATCACTTTCAAAAGATGCAGGAGAATCAATTTGGTCCCTGTCATCCACATGGCTTTTGGTGCCCATAAAACCGCTTGCATCTCCAAAATTTTGTCCGTAGCCTTGATTTTTTTTATCTGAATTTTGCCAATCTGCCAATAAATTTTGTCCTACATTTACCGCTGAAGCATTTTCAAAGGAATTAATTTTGAGCATGAAAATATTAATATTGATATACGGAGTTGGTTGAACCACAGGAAAACCTCCTTTCTATAGTTGTATGCCGGCGGTTATAAAGTATGTTAAGACAGGGGGCTTCAAATGGACTTCGAAAAGATGAAGCAATGGATGGAATTCGCACAGCAGATGTACGGCGGTGATTTTTGGAAACAGGTATTTGATGAAGATCAGAAAACCCCTTTTATGACAAATGGTCAATCTCCGTTTCCGTTTTCGCAGCAGGATCAGCGAGGGAAAGAAGGTCATTCATTTCCAAGTATGGATATTGTAGATACCGTTACAGAGGTACAGTTTTTAATTTATCTTCCAGGCTACCGGAAGCAGGATGTTCACATATTATCTTATGGAGATTATCTAGTCGTGAAGGGACAGCGTTTTTCCTATTTTAATGAACAGGACTTTCGTCAACAAGAGGGGAAATACGGAAGTTTTGAGAAGAAAATCCCGCTTTCCGACCATCTTCATGGAAAAATGAGTGCCATTTTCAAAGACGGAATCCTATACATCACCATTCAAAAAGACGAGAGTCAAGCGAAAACAGTTGTTATTGATGATTGATTTTCATACTGAGCGCATCTGTCCCATCACGATCATCAATTGATTCAATAGGAATGACGATAACAACAAAATCTGCGTTTTGTTCCCCAAAACCGTTATTTCTTTTAATCGCAGAGCACTTATTTCTTATATCCGCGGAACCGAAAGTAAGAGATGAGCCGGTGCCAATCGTGTTATTTTTGAAATGAGAAATGTTGATGCAAGTCGGAAGCATGAAAACCTCTCCTTTCTGTGGGGTATACCTCATTATATATTGCAGACAAAAGAGGAGTATGCAAAGGGTCGTGATGTCATGAAAAAAATGCTCCGTTCGCTGATCAGGCATTGTATGAAACCAGAGCTTGACAAACTGCATGAATATGAAAAAAGACTTTCACTGCTTGAAAAGCAAAAACAAAGCAGCAACGATGAATCTGACGAAACCTATATACATATTGAAACGCTGCATGTCGAAAAAATTGATTATCATCTTGAATTCGGCGAGCTGACCATAGATGAACTCAGCGGAAAACTAAATATAGGAGCAACATATTATATACCGCCAGAAGAGAAGGACAAAAAGTGCCAGCGAAAACCCGAAACACCACCATCCCCGGCGGTCACGATCCGTTCAAAAAAGCAGTAGCCCATCTTTTTATCAAACCTTCCATGTTTGACAGGCGGTGAAACGGGAAACAGGATAGAAAGGAGAGGATATACATGGCATTGACAAAAGAACAAACACAGCATCTCTATCATAAATTGCTCGATATGCAAAAAGAATTGTCTGGCGAGAAGAAGAAAACAGAATCAATGACAGAAGAAGTGGGCGAGCTTTCCAATGGGGTTGACAACCATATGGCAGACCACGGCACACTCGTCACAGACCGGATGACAGATCAAACGGTGAGAGAGGTTGACCGGGAACTATTGGAAGAGGTCAATCACGCATTACAAAAAATGAAAGACGGAACGTATGGCGTATGTGAAAAAACCGGTCAAGACATTCCTTACGAAAGGCTTGAAGTGGTTCCCTATGCAAGAATGACAGTTGACGCTCAAGCTGATATGGAGGATGATCTGGACACAGATGCTCCATCATACGAAAGAGAGTTTCACGAACAAGTAAAAGATCTGTCCAATAAAGAAACGATTGACCAAAAAAGTTCACAGACATATGAGATTTTGGATCGTGAACAGGATTCGAAGTGAAAATGGCAAGCAAGTACACCGATATAAGTGAGGTGCACTTGCTTTTTTTTATGAAAAAATCTCATATTCGAAATAAAGTGATTGACTTTGCGTAAAAAAGAAAGTAACATACTATTTGTAAGTAAATATAAAAAGTTTACCAGGAGGAATACAAATGTCTACAGTATTATTTGTAAAATCAAGCGACCGTACAGCCGAAGAAGGCGTTTCAACTAAACTTTACGAAGCTTTCTTAGCTTCTTATAAAGAAAACAACCCTGCTGATGAAGTGGTTGAATTAGATCTTCATAAAGAGAACCTACCTTACCTTGGAAGAGATATGATTAACGGAACATTTAAAGCAAGCCAAGGAATGGAAATGACAGAAGAAGAGAAAAAACAAGCGGCAATTGCTGACAAATATTTAAATCAGTTTGTAAAAGCTGACAAAGTTGTTTTCGCATTCCCGCTCTGGAACTTCGCAGTGCCAGCAGTTCTTCATACTTATGTTGATTATCTGTCTCGTGCAGGCGTTACATTCAAATACACACAAGAAGGACCAGTTGGTTTAATGGGCGACAAAAAAGTTGCGCTTCTTAACGCACGGGGCGGCATTTACTCTGAAGGACCAATGGCTTCACTTGAAATGTCATTAAACTTCATGAAAACTGTTCTTGGTTTCTGGGGTGTTCAAGACGTGCACACAGTTGTTATCGAAGGACATAACGCAGCACCTGATCAAGCACAAGCAATCATTGAAAACGGTTTACAAGAAGCAAAAGATCTTGCTGCAAAATTCTAATTACGACAAAACTCCTATCCATGCGATAGGAGTTTTTTTGCGTACATTATAATAGAAGAAAGTGATCATTCGTTTTTACTGTACTGGCTGTTTTTTTCTATTGTGATATATTTTTTTGTTTGTCGAATGATCATATATAATAGCGAAATAACTGTTTTGATGGGTGAAAAAAATTTTTCTAAACAATTGTTCCACCCCCTTGATAAAAATCGACTGATGGTGTACTATATAAAAGAAGCTACTTTGTACGTATTGTTAATTAAGTTTTAACCTTTAAGCTGTAATAGGGAGTTTTATATCGAAACTGGAATGTCATGCCTCCATTGAAGAGGACGACAGGAATGTTTCTGCAAACACCCACTTTGAGGAGTGGTGGTTTAAAACTTTCTTACTTGCATACGGCAAGATGTAGCGAAAGCCATTTCCCTTTGGAAATGGCTTTTTATTTTGTCTGAAAAAAGCAGGCGTACTTAAAAATTCAATTTCTGCACGAAAGAAATGCAGGCTGTTTATTTATGATATGATGGGAGAAATTCAAGGTGAAGCGAGGTTTACACGTTATGTTACAAAGAGCCCAATCCCTGCTGGCTCATTATTTTGGTTATGAAAAACTCCGCAACGGGCAAGAAGAAGTGATCCGCTCGGTGACGGAAGAAAAACAAAACACGGTTTGCATTATGCCGACGGGAGGAGGCAAGTCGATTTGCTATCAAATTCCCGCACTGATGTTTGAAGGGACAACGATTGTCATTTCGCCTTTGATTTCCTTGATGAAAGATCAGGTAGATGCTTTGGAAGAAGCGGGAATTAACGCCGCCTACATTAACAGCACACAATCCAATCAGGAAATATATGAGAGGCTGAATGGACTGAAAGAAGGGGCCTATAAGCTTTTTTACATTACCCCAGAGCGATTAACGTCCCCAGAGTTTATTCGGATTTTGCAGGGCATTGATATTCCTTTAGTCGCAATAGACGAGGCACACTGTATTTCTCAATGGGGCCACGATTTCAGGCCCAGCTACAGAAATATTGAAATTTTGTTCCATGAATTACAGGACAAACCCGTCATTATGGCATTAACAGCAACAGCAACGCCTGAGGTTCATGAGGATATATGCAAACAGCTGCATATTCAAAAAGAAAATACGGTATATACCGGGTTTTCCCGAGACAATTTAACCTTTAAAGTTGCAAAGGGAGAAAATAAAGACCGTTATATTGATGATTATGTGAAAAACAACAAACATGAAGCAGGCATTATCTATACAGCGACGAGAAAAGAAGCTGATCGGATTTATGAGAGATTGAAACGAAATCAGGTCAGTGCAGGACGATATCACGGAGGTTTGGCTGATAATGTGAGAAAAGAGCAGCAGGAAAAATTTCTTAATGATGAGCTGCAAGTGATGGTCGCAACCTCTGCTTTTGGAATGGGTATTGATAAATCTAATATTAGGTTTGTTCTGCATGCTCAAATTCCGAAAGATATGGAAAGCTACTATCAAGAGGCTGGACGAGCTGGGCGAGATGGCCTTCCCGGTGAATGTGTACTCCTGTTTTCACCACAGGATATTATGGTGCAGCGTTTTTTAATTGAACAATCAGAGCATGAAGAGAAACAGAAACAGGATTTAAAAAAGCTGAGACAAATGGTCGACTATTGTCATACGGAAGACTGTCTGCAGCGTTTTATCCTAATGTATTTCGGAGAAAAGGAGCCTGATATGTGCGGACAGTGCGGAAATTGCACTGATACAAGGACGGCTCATGATGTGACACGGGAGGCGCAAATGGTCTTATCGTGTATTATTCGCATGAAAGAACGGTTTGGCAAGACGATGATTGCCCAAGTGCTCGCCGGCTCTAAAAATAAAAAAGTTCTTGAAAACGGCTTTTCCAATCTCTCGACATACGGGATCTTAAAACACCAATCAGTAGGAGAAATCAGTGATTTTATCGAATTTCTCATTTCTGACGATTTTATCAGAATGTCAGATGGAACATTTCCGACTCTTTTTGTCAGCAGCAAAGGAAAAAATGTGCTGAGGGGAGAATGTTCGGTTACGAGGAAAGAAGCGTTAAAAGCTGAAGCGATTACGGAAAATGACGAGTTGTTTGAACGATTGCGGATGGTTCGTAAAGAAATCGCGGCAGAGCAGGGTGTTCCTCCTTTTGTCGTTTTCTCAGATCAAACATTAAAAGAAATGTCAGGGAAACAGCCTGTAAATGATGAAGAACTTTTGTCTATCAAAGGAGTCGGAGAACAAAAAAGAGCAAAATACGGCCGGCTTTTTTTACAAGAAATACAAGCTTATGTACAGGTAACAGACTAGAAAAACAGAAAAACAACCTTTTTTTCTATAAAAAACACATTTTATTTTCTCTTTTTTCCCTCAAAATAAAAAGACTTGCAAAGCCTATTATATCAGGGGATCAGCAAGTCTTTCCAGCAGAGAGAAATCCTTCATGTAAAGGAACTGTAATCTAAATCAAATCTTTTTGTTATTGATTTGACATTTGCATGTGTTACGATATCACCTGTTAGCCGCCAATAAAAAGCTAACAAGGGAGGATTTACTTATGAAGAAGACGATTATGTCCTTTGTAGCAGTTGCTGCACTTTCAACAACTGCGTTCGGAGCTCACGCTTCTGCAAAAGAAATCACGGTGCAAAAGGGTGATACGCTCTGGGGAATCTCTCAGAAAAACGGAGTGAACCTAAAGGACTTAAAAGAATGGAACAAGTTAACTTCTGATAAAATCTTTACAGGAGATAAGCTGTCCATTTCTTCAGAAGAAACAGCCACTACTGGGCAATATACAATTAAAGCGGGAGACACGCTGACAAAGATTGCTCAACAATTCGGAACAACAGTGAATAACTTGAGAGTTTGGAATAACCTAAGCTCTGACATGATCTATGCTGGATCAACACTTTCAGTAAAAGGTCAGGCAACAGCAGCAAACGCAGTTACTGAGAATACGCAAACGAGCGCACCTCAAGCTGAAACAAAACAAGAAGCTGTGCAAAAAGAGCAACCTAAACAAGAAACAGTACAACAACCAAAAACAAAAGCTGCAGCAACAACTTCTGCTCCTGCAGAAGAAAAGGCTGTTCAATCTAATACAAATCATCATGAAGCTTCAAAAGAACTAACAGTTACTGCTACTGCTTACACTGCTAACGACGGCGGCATTTCCGGCGTTACAGCAACAGGCGTTGACTTAAATAAGAACCCGAACGCGAAAGTGATCGCGGTGGATCCTAATGTGATTCCGCTAGGTTCTAAAGTTTATGTCGAAGGTTATGGTGAAGCAACAGCAGCAGACACTGGCGGCGCTATTAATGGAAATAAAATTGACGTCTTTGTACCCAATAAAAGCGATGCATCTAATTGGGGCGTCAAAACTGTAAATGTAAAAATCTTAAACTAATTATATAGACTGTGATGAAAGACGCGAGCTTTGGCTTGTGTCTTTTTTTGTTATGTTTAGAGAGGTTTTTGCTGTGTGAAAAATGGGTAGATGGTAAATGCACCTGTTATCTGACTATTTGCAGAAGGAGTTGCTGGCCGTTGCTTTGGATTGTTGTATCTTTTCTGGCTATTAATATTGGGATATTTCTATTTTCATGGCAGAGAACAAGAAAGGTTAACTTAAAATCGTCCGATGGGTATTTTCTCGGAGGGAGAAGTCTTACTGCGTTATACATTGGAAGCTCGCTGCTGTTAACCAATTTATCAACCGAGCAGATGGTCGGGTTAAATGGACAAAGCTATGCAGGGTCTATGACAGCGATGTCATGGGAAGCGAGTGCACCGCTCGCATTAATCTTCCTTGCACTTGTCTTTCTGCCCCGTTATTTGAAAACAGGAATTACCACGATACCTGATTTTTTGGAACAGCGATTTGACCAAAGAACAAGGCAGATTGTTTCTGTGCTTCTTATTATTGGCTACGCAGTTTCATTCCTGCCGACAGTACTTTATTCAGGGGCTCTCGTGTTAAATCAAGTGTTCCATATTACAGAGACACTCGGCATCAGCACATTTATGGCTGTGCTGCTGATATCTATGATCATTGGCATAACAAGCTGCTGTTATATCTTTTTGGGCGGCTTGAAAGCTGCTGCCTCAGCTGATGCTATATATGGAATCGGATTAATATTAGGCGGTTTTTTTATTGTGATATTAGGTGTCCTTGCAGTCGGACAAGGCAGCTTCGGGGGCGGAGTGGCACAATTGACCTCTTTACATACGGAAAAACTCAATTCCATTGATGTCAGCAATTCGGCAGATGTGCCATGGCCGACGATTTTAACAGGACTATTAGTGAACAACCTCTTTTACTGGGCTGTTAACCAAGCAATCGTTCAGCGGACATTAGGAGCGAAAAATCTAGCTGAAGGACAGAAGGGCGCTCTTTTAGCAGGTTTCTTTAAACTTATCGGTGTGTTTTATTTAGTCGTTCCAGGAGTTATTGCTTTTCATTTATACGGGAGCGGAATAAAAAATGCTGACAGTGTTTATCCTCGTCTGATCGTCGATCTATTGCCGGTATCCCTCACTGGTGTATTTGCGGCTATTTTATTCGGAGCGATTTTGAGCTCGTTCAACGGCTCCCTGAACAGCACCATCACCTTGTTTACGCTGGACATATACAAACCGTTATGTAAGCCTCATGCGGATGAAGCTGACCTCGTCAAAACAGGGCGGATTTTCGTCGCGATTCTTGGAGGTATATCAATTATCATTGCGCCCTTTATTTTATATGCGCCATCAGGACTATACAGCTACCTTCAGGAAATGTTCGGATTTTTGAATGTCCCGATATTGGCAGCGGTTGTCGTTGGTTTCTTTACAAAAAAAGTGCCGGCTTTAGCTGTGAAAATAGCGATACCAGCACACATTGTTTTATACGGCCTGTCAAAAATCTATTTAGGCCACATTCATTTTCTGTACATTCTTGCTGTACTCTTTCCATTTTCAGTTGCTGTTATGCTATTGACAGGGAAGCTGTGTCCCAGAAAAACAGAATATCAGATTGATCACAATCCACAAGTGGATATATCGCCTTGGAAGCATGTAAAGCTGGCGTCCTGTATTCTTATCGTTTTGGTCGCGGCGACGTACCTTTTGTTTTCTCCTTGGGGAATTGCAGATTAAAAAAGGATCTTGGCAGGTGCTAAGATCCTTTTTTATTTAAACCAGCCTTTTTCCTTTGAACGGGTAATGGCTTCTATTCGGTTTTTCACTTCAAGCTTTTCTAAAATCATTGAGATATAATTTCGCACCGTTCCATTTTTGATGCTCAGTTCCTGAGCGATTTCTTTTGTGTTTTTTCCGTCAGCCACAAGTTCAAGCACTTCTTTTTCTCTGTCAGTAAGAGGGTTTGCCTCACTGTATATGTCCTCCATCAGTTCAGGTGCATAAATGCGTTTTCCGTTCATGACGCTTCGGATAGCGCTTGCGAGTTCTTCGCTCGGGCTGTCTTTTAATAAATAGCCCTTGACGCCTGCTTTAATGGCTCTTTGAAAATAACCGGGTCTGGCAAAGGTGGTTAAGATGATTATTTTGCAGGCCGTGCCCTTTAACTCTTCAGCTGCTTCAAGCCCTGATTTCCCTGGCATTTCAATGTCCATCATGCATATATCAGGCTGATGTTTTTTGACAAACTCAACAGCCTCTTGCCCGTTTGTGCCTTTTCCGACGACTTCCATATCGTCTTCTAAGTTTAGAAGCGATCCTAAAGCGCCCAAGAGCATTTGCTGGTCTTCCGCAATAAATATCCGAATCATGTAAGTCATCCTTTTTTGTTTATTTTGAGATATTAGGAATGGACATGGTAAGCTTTGTGCCGTTTTTTGTATCAATATGAAGGCACCCGTTTGCAAACTCAAGCCGCTCTCTCATGCCAAGCAAGCCATGTCCTTTTGAAAAATATTTTTCCTCGCCTTGAAACGTTCCATCATCAGTCACTGTAATGATAACTTCCTTCCAGAGCTGCTGAATGTCGATTCGGCATGTCTTAGCCTGACTGTGTTTGACGACATTAGTAACGGCTTCCTTTAAGCACATGCTCAAAATGTTTTCATTAAGCAAGGAGATATTTTCAGGCCACTTATCTTCTTCGTAGATAAACGTAATGCCGGCTGCTTCAAGAATTTGTTTGATGTTTATGATTTCATCCTCGAGCCGGATACCCTTCATAGAGGATACGATTTTTCTGACCTCATTTAAAGAAGTTCTGGCAGTTTGCTGTACGCTTTTCAGTTCCCGTGTGGCTTGTTCGGGATCTTTGTATATTAATTTTCGCGCCAAGTCGCTTTTCAAACCGATTAAAGAAAGCTTTTGCCCGAGTGTATCGTGGAGATCACGGGCAATTCGCTGCCGCTCTTCTAATTTCACCAGCTCGGCAATCCGTTCATTGGCATCCTCGAGTTTTTCCTCCAGCCGATCGCGCTCCTTGCGGCTTCTTACGCTGAAGGGCAATAAAATTGCGCTGATGAGGGTAATGACCACAAAAGGAATTTGCGTCAGGAAGAATTCTTTTTTTAATACGAGACTGAAATTAGCTGCAACGGCTGCGCTTATTAAATGGACATAATATAAAATATGAAAAGGGACGCGCTCTTTTATATTTCCAATAAAATAAGCGATAAAAAAAGC
The DNA here is from genome assembly GCF_010093085.1 of Bacillus sp. SKDU12. GTDB lineage: Bacteria > Bacillota > Bacilli > Bacillales > Bacillaceae > Bacillus > Bacillus mexicanus. The sequence goes on from NZ_MSRC01000007.1 coordinate 567,515, forward strand.
AAAATAAATATAACTGAACAAGGTAATAGAAGCGGTTGAAATGCCGATTAACAGAAATGCCCACAAATAAACAGCCCAGCCTTTTGAGACAAAAGCAAATCTATATACTGAAAAAAATAAAAGCGTCAAAATGATTCCGACGATAATAATAAGTGTAGATGATGACTGCCATATAAAGTAGAAGGGGAGGATAAAAAATATCGTCCATATATAGGGCGTAATCCCGCTTAGTTTTTGAAATATAAAATGTTTTTTGCTCATGATATTCCCTCATTTTCAACTTCTCATCTTATATGTAACTTTATCACTGCGACCGCCAGATTGCACCCTCGATCAGTAAAAAAGGAAGCCTTCTTGTAAAGAAGACCTCCTTCATCATCAGGCATATTTCCGCTGTTTTTGTTTTTCTGTTGAATCAGGCAGAATGCTGGAAGGTACATGTTTGATATCACGAAACGACACAAATTGTTTTTTGTCTTCATCCCAAAGGTGGAATGCTAGTGACTGCAGGCTTGTTTTTAAGGTGATTGTCGGTACGTTTTTTAATGGTTCGTGATGTTCATGCGCAACTTCAAGCTTATAATTAGGCACTTTAGGACTCAAATGATGAACATGGTGGTACCCAATATTGCCTGTAAGCCATTGAAGCAGTTTCGGCAGTTTATAAAATGAACTGCCTTCCACGGCTGCCTGGACATAGCTCCAGTTTTCATCTGCTTCAAAATAAGAATCTTCAAAGGTATGCTGCACATAAAACAGCCATACACCGATTGAACCTGAGATCAGAAAAATAGGACCTTGCACAAGCAAAAACGATTGCCAGCCAAAAATCAGACAGCAGGCAGCAGCCAAAGCCGCAATGGCCAAATTCGTAAGGTGTGTGTTTATACGCTCCTTGCGTCTTGCACCTTTTTTGTTAAAGCGGTTGGTGATTAGAAAAACATAAATCGGTCCGAGAATAAACATAATAAACGGGTTTCTATAAAGTCTGTATGCAAGCTTTGTTCGTCTGGATGCAGCTTTATATTCGTTTACGGTTAACATCCACATGTCTCCTGTTCCGCGTTTATCCAGATTGCTGCTTGTCGCATGATGAATCGAATGGCTGTGCTGCCATTGAAGATAGGGAAACAAAGTCAGAACACCTGTCAGAAATCCGAGAATATGATTGTAGCGTTTTTGTTTAAAAAAAGATTGATGGCAGCAGTCATGAAAGATGATAAAAATTCTTGTCAAAAAACCTGCGGCAATTACGGTTAATGCTAACGTAAGAAGATAGGAGACGTTAAGGCTGAAATAAGCCAGAAACCATAGTCCAAAGAAAGGGATAAACGTGTTCAAAAGCTGAATCATGCTATTTTTTGTTTCAGGCTGAGCAAAAGCGGCTACTTGCTTTGTCAGCTGTTTTTGTTTATGAGCAGTGGTTTGTTCAGTCATCATAAGTATCCTCTCGTCGTGTGTCTCTATTTAGTATACGCGAATGAGAGGAGTCCTTTGTAGTAGCACACATCATACACTGCATATGACACTTGTCATACCTCGAGGGAAGTTTGTATAAACGATTATGCAAAAAAAGCTTGTAAAAAAGAAATTTACAAGCTGATTAATGTTTATTGATCCATATTCGTGCTGCACCTGAAACAGCTTCAATTCTGCATGTTCCCCCTATAGGAAAGGTGGCAATTGGTGAGGTGTGTCCGGCATTTATATTCGCGATGATCGGCAGGCCGGATAATTCTTTTTTTGTTTCAATCATGGCTTTCACAAGATCGATTGATACGTTTGATGCTTTTTGAAATCTGCCGATCAAAATTGCCTTTACATGAGAAAAAGCGGGGAGGTGGATGAGTGATTGCAGATCACGGTCAAACATGTGGATGTCTGACATATAATCATCTTCTATCAATAAAATAGTATTTTCTGTTTCTGGAAAATACTCCGTTCCCTGCAGCAAATTAAGCGTGCATAAGTTTCCGCCAATCAAGGTGCCTTCCGCATATCCCTCTTGAATCACAACAGGGCCGTTATTAGGATAAAATCGCCTGTTTTCTTGATCCAAATACCAGCGGTCATCGCTCCATTCGCTCGAAGGATGAATCTCAAACGGGTCGTCGGAAGCGCAGCAAGAAAGAAAATAATCTTTTGTATAATCGAGCCCTTTTTTCATTGCAAATGTTGAAAAGTGGGGACCTGAATACGTAACAAGACCTGTTTTTTGATAAAGGGCGTTGCTGAGGGCCGTTATATCGGAATAGCCGCACAGAATTTTTGGATGCTGTTTGATTTTTTCGTAATCAAGATAGCGCAGCAGCTGATTTGAATTAAAACCTCCGAGTGTCGTTAAAATCGCTTTGACACCTGAATCAAAAAAGGCAGCGTGCAGATCATAGACTCTTGATTCGATAGAGGATGAATCAAATTCGTTCCTTTCATTTGCATGTTCAGCGATGGTTACTCGATAACCTAAGCGTTCTAATGTGGTTTTTGCTTGAATTTTTGCTTCATTTGATAATTTAGACATGCTGGTCGCGGGAGACACGATCCGGATTTCGTCTCCCTTTTTCAGTTTTGAGGCGAACATAGCACCCTCCATTAATGGTTTTATACCATTACAGCATATCTTGACTTTTTCTTCTAGACTTTTTTACAAATCAACCCACTTAATGCTCCCTGATTGGGTATCATGATCGATGCATACTTTGAATTGATGTTTTTCATAAAAATGAATTAGCCGGTCTACATGATCCCAATCCCGTTTGGCAATGTCACCGGTGACTTTCGGAATATTACGGTCTCTGGCGATATCTTTTAAGTATTTCATGCAAATGGAACCAAATCCATGATTCGGAGGGCCTTTTATATCACCGATATGAATCGAGTCATTCTTGTAAGATGCTACAAGTGAAAAACAGCCTTTCCCTCTGTAAGCCGTTTTACAATCGGTAAGCATAATTTTGCATGTTTGGCCATCATCAATCGAAGAAACGATCATCCACTCTTCATGTGTCGATTGATCAATACCAAGCACTCTGGCATCTTTAGATAGATCCTTTATATTCTCCTGCATGCGATAAATCTGAAATTGTAAATCTGTTAGTTCTTCCTCAAGTTCTTGACGGTTTTTTTCATTAACAGTAAACAAGATCAATCTCCTTTCAAAAATCAGCTTAGAAACACAATTACCAATTGTATTAGATGAGAGGGGCATTGTAAATAACAAAACCATTATTACTAAAAATTAGCGAAAGTCAGGTTTGAGCATTTATAGGAGAGGAAAAAGAAAACTAACCTGTGAAAAAGGAGGAATCGGAATGGCGATTGATTCATTGATTAAGAAATTACAGTATGTCCAATTAGAGCCGCCGGATAAAATTCTCTCCCTGTACCTCAATACAGACATGAGAGATCCAGATCAGCAGGGGGGAGAATGGAAAATTGCCTTAAAGTCAGGATTCAGCAGATTAAAAGAGTATTTAGCAATAAGTGATCCTGAGGAAGAGAATTGTCTGGAAGGAATCAGAATGAAAATTGATCAATACATTAAGGAAATGGGGAAAGACATACCTCGCAGTCTCATATTTTTTGTATCCGATAGCGGCATATGGGAACCCATTAAGCTTCAAATCCCTGTAGAAACAAGATTTTACTGGGAAGAAACAGCCGTTTTGGATCAGTTAAAGGATTTGCGCCAGACGTATCCGAGCACAGCGTTTATTTTAACCCAGCAGCATGAAGTGAAAATTATTGAAACCGTTTTAGGGGAAATTGAGGCGGTGGAGCATTACGAGTATGATATCATCAATGAGTCTTGGGAAAATTGTCATTCCTCTGTAAACGAAGCGGTACCATTTGAAGAAAACCAAATGAGGGAACATGTAACGGAAAATCAAACAAGACTGTATAAGCGGCTGGCTGCCGACCTTGATCAAAAAGCTGCCGCAAAAAGATGGGAACGAATGGTCATCGCCGGTGATAAAGAAACAGCTGATCTATTGGATCAGCATATGAATAAACCGATTCATTCAAAAATCCAAAAGAACTTATTGAATGAAAATGAACATAAGGCTGTTGAGCATTTAATCAAAGAGGCATAAGTCTGACAGGGCCGGGGCGAAAAGCCGCCGGCCTGAAGTGTGTCTAATTTCTGACGAAGCAATCGAAAACGTTGACATCTTCTTCGAATTTGCATACGATTTGGATAGCCAGTACAAAGTAGGAGAGGTCACCAAATGAATCAAACAGAAAATAAACCGAAAAATTATACAGGGATTGTCCTTACGCTGACAGTTCTGATTAACGGTTTAATCGCAGTGCTGTTTTTTATGCCTAAATTAGATCAGTTCAGCCATGCGAATATTCACATTTTGCCTATGCTGAATGCGATATTCAATAGCTTTACGTTTATCTTCTTATTGGCCGCGCTAATCATGATTAAACAGAAAAACATTAAAGCTCATAAACGCTTTATTTTAGCCGCATTTACAACAACATTGCTATTTTTGATTTGTTATGTGGTTTACCATTCGATTGCGGAGAACACACTCTATGGCGGAGAAGGTATTATGCGCCCGATTTACTTCTTTATTTTAATTACGCATATCTGCCTTTCTGCAATCATTGTGCCGCTTGCGCTGTTTACGCTGATTAGAGGATTCAGCATGCAGGTGGAGCGCCATAAAAAAATTGCCAGATGGACAATGCCTCTATGGCTGTATGTGAGCCTTACAGGTGTTATTGTATATCTGATGATATCACCGTATTATTAAAAGCCATACGCAGTATGGCTTTTTTTGAGCTTGTAAAGATGACAAAAGCCCAAAACGAAATTGGGCTTTTGTCAGTAAATTGATAGACTCTTATTTATGAGCCTTTGATTCCATCGTTTCAAGTGTTGCAACCTGCAAAGATTCTTCAACAGTTTTTGTTTTTTCTTTTACTTTCTCTGCATACGTGTAATCGCCATAGCAATAAGGATAGCGAAAATTGCTCGCATTTCCCCCGCAAGTATACAGATCAGGATTTTTTTTGACTTGCTGCTCGGAGTATTGTTTTGCCAATTCCTCAGTATGCGTTCCTCCATGTTCAGCTACAAAATCAATGTAACCTGCCCCCATGTTGTAGCTTTGAATAATAGTATCCAAATCCACACCCTTTTCCTTACCGGTCTTGTACATAAGGGTAAATTGCTTGATGCCTTGTTTAACACTGAGTTGAGGGTCTGTTATCTCATTGCGTTTTAACCCCATAGATTCAGAGGACTGCATGGGATCATCGCCTTTTCCTTTTGACTCCTGATACATCATGCCAAGAATGAGTGATGTATAATTAGGGAGTCCTTGGTTTTCAAGTTCATCTTCCACCAGCGGTCTATAATCGGTTAAACGTTCCAAAACAATCATTTTCGTATCGATCGGAAGTTTTTTGATGAGGTCCCGGTTGGAAGACAGCAAGACCAATAATAGTGTGGCGATGACAAAGACAAAAATCATCAAAAAGCCCGCAGCAGCGAAACAGCCTTTTCTCTTTTTCTTCACTGTGTTTCACCCTCAATATGTAGAGCAGTCTGACTTTTTCATTATGACATAGAAAGATATATCAGACCAAGTAAAAACTTGATTTGAAACATAAATTTAAACTATGAGATTGAATAGAAACACAAGCGGGCTGGTTTGCACCCGAGCACATTTGGTATAAGATAAAACTATGAATAAAGAAAGGTGAGACAGATGACTGAATTTGAAAAAACAGAACGGACAGCTCCTGATTTGGACGAAGAAACTTTGTTTCTAGTCGCGCAAACATTCAAAGCACTCTCTGACCCTACAAGGATTAGAATCCTCCATTTATTATCCCAGGGGGAACATGCGGTAAACGGAATTGCAGAAAAACTGAATTTATTGCAATCCACAGTGTCCCACCAGCTCAGATTTTTGAAAAATCTGCGGCTTGTCAAATCGCGCAGAGAAGGAACGTCGATTTATTACTCGCCGGAGGATGAACACGTTTTAGATGTCCTTCAGCAAATGATCCATCATACACAGCATGATTGAAAAAGACATCCTTGCTTCATCGCTGTCAGCGTGCAAGGATGTCTTTTTCTTTATTATGCCCGTTCTGATCGAATTCGTTTTTGCTGAGCTTGATGACAAAAGAAGAAAAACCGATATAATAAACGGCGATTAGAAAAAAGACGCCAATTGTCAATGGGTCTGTTCCGATTGACTGACTGTAAGATTCAAGACTGTTCAAATCAGGCGGGGTTCGATAAAGCTCTGTTACTCGATATAGAAATCTTGATAGAAACAAGGTTAAAAGAATCACTTCTACCCAAATATGAGTCCGAAAATAAATTTTTCCTCTGCGTTTTTCAAAGGAGATGTTTTTCTTTGCGAAAAAGACGAGGAGCCATCCGCCGAAAATGCCGAAAATGAGATATCCATATAAAAAAGGGTGAATGATGCTGAAGATTGAAAGAGCAAGAGCTAACAGCGAGAAAAGAATCATACGGGTAAACAGCCAGCGAGGCTTAAGCGGCTGATATCCGATGGATCTTTTCATTTTTTTATACAGAAAAAAGATGATAATCATGGCAGGATAAATGCTTTGAAGTGTAAGATGCATGATGTGAAATCCCCTCCGTTGAGAAGTGTATGCTTATCCGGTATGAAATAGTAGCTAAAATCAATACTGAACAAAAAAAGAAGGGGAAACCCTTGTTTTCATAATATATGCAAGATGTATTTGGGCGGCATAATCGATATGCCCAAGCTTATTTAACATTTTAAAATTGTAAAATAATGAAGGAAAGGAGCACAGCATGAAACTGGAACGTTTGTTAGCGATGGTTGTGTTATTAATCAGCAAAAAACAGGTGCAGGCCGCTGAACTTGCTGAGCTATTTGAAGTATCTGTCAGAACAATTTATCGTGATATTGAGACGATCAATAGAGCTGGTATTCCGATTGTAACCTCACAGGGCTCCGGGGGCGGGATCAGCATGATGAATACATACCGGCTGGAGAGAGAGTGGCTGAAAGAGGAGGAGCTGTTTGCGATCGCTTCCGCTTTGCAGAGTGTCTCATCTATGTATGAACCAGCTTCTCACAGCAAAGCTTATCAAAAAATCAAACATCTCATACCGGAGCAGTCTGCTGAAGCATTTAAGCATCAAACTGAAAAATGGTTTATTGACATGACGGCTTGGGGACAGACTGAAGATCAAAAGGCGCTTCGTGAGACTATCAGCGCCGCCATCGATCGATTGTCAACGGTGTCATTTACATATACAAATGCAAGCGGAGAAACACTTTATCGTGAAACAGAGCCTTACACATTGGTCTGCAAGACAGGGTACTGGTATTTATACGCCTATTGCCTGGTTAGAAATGATTTTCGCTTTTTTAAACTAAACCGAATGAAGGGACTGACTATCTTATACCAATCTTTTATCAGAAGAGACATACAGCTGGAGACGTTGCCGTGGGATAAAAATTGGCATCAAAAGGACCGTTTAACTGAACTTGTCATTCTTGTTCAGCCGGCAGCACGTCAGCGCATACGTGAATGGTTCGGAAATGAGGCTCTTCATTGTGATGAAGATGGAACCTGCCGGGCGGTAATTTCTCTTCCAGAAGATCAATGGCTGACAGGTTTTTTGCTGCAGTTTGGAAAGGATATTGAAGTTCTCCAGCCTTTTCATATACGGGATAAAGTAAAAGAAACCATACAGCAGATGCAAAAAATTTATGAAACCTGACACACTGCTGTCAGGTTTCTTTTTTTATAATCTAGGTAAAAAGGAGGGATCTTATGAGTTTTTCACATATGACATACTTAGAACAGAAACGGTTTGCCGGACTGTCACAACGGACCAGCAACGCATTGGAAATGACGGAAGACCGGCGGATTCCGGCCCTGTGGGACCAATTCTGGGAGCAGGATACCCGTTTCCTTTTCTCACAGGCTGAAAAAGCTCAAAGCATTATTGCCTTATATTCCAATTACGAACAGGAGACGAAAGGATTTTACACGTTTTCGGTTGGAACGTTTCAGGAGGAGAGCGGTACTGTTCCGCAACCTTATGAGAATATTAATTTGCCGGCTTCTGCTTATGCTGTTTTCACTTCTAGAACCGGTCCTATTGAAGAGGTTATACTTGAAACGTGGAAGGAGATTTGGACGTGGGATCAGCGCCATCTGCGCACGTTTACAGGTGATTTTGAAATATATGATCAAAATGCAGCAATACCTCAGCGGGCACAAGTTCGTATTTATGTAGCCATAAGAAAATAAACTCTTGATAAACTAATGGTATTAGTTAATAATAAAAACTAATACCATTAGTTTTTATTAGGGGGAATGAAAAGATGAGAGTTACTCAGTACCAAACGGTTTGGCAGCTGACTTTTTATCCAGCATTGTTTCCAGTCAATTGCTATTTAGTAGAGGAAGAAAACGAAGTCACCCTGATTGATGCCGCACTTCCGGGCAGCTATAAAAGAATCATTCAAGCTGTAAATCAGCTGGGAAAACCGCTTCAGCATATTTTACTGACCCACGCCCATGGTGATCATGTCGGATCACTGGATGTATTGACACAAGCATTTCCTTACGCAAAGGTGATGATCTCAGAACGGGATTCTTTCCTGCTGCAAGGCGATACATCCTTGCGTCATGATGAGCCGCAGACACCTATTAAAGGAGGCATTCCGAAACACGTGCAAACAAAGCCTCACCAGCTGCTGAAGGGAGGCGAAACAATAGGTTCTCTGCTTGCAATTTCTACACCGGGCCATACACCGGGCAGCATGTCATTTCTTGATACAAGAAACGGCACTGTAATAGCGGGAGATGCGTTTCAATTGCGAGGAGGAATCGCTGTATCAGGCCAGATAAAATGGACATTTCCTTTTCCTGCCTTCGCGACATGGAATAAGGAGGAAGCTATTAAAAGTGCACAATTGCTCGCCGACAAGGCGCCTTCGTGTCTCGCGGTTGGACATGGGAATTTCTTGAGATCACCCGAAGAGCGGATGAGACAGGCGATCATAAAAGCAAAGAAAGGATGACGAGAATGTCACCGAGAATAGGATTGAGCCAAAAAATGATTGTAGACGCCGCAGCGGAGATTGCCGATCAGGAAGGTTTGAATAGTGTCACGCTTGCCGCTCTGTCTAAAAAAATGAATGTGCGCCCTCCGTCGCTGTATAATCATATCAACGGGCTCAAAGCGATCAGAACAGAGCTTGCTGTCAGCGGGCTGACAAGACTTTATGAACAAATGGCAGTCTCCGTAACCGAACAAAAGGGAGATGCCGCTCTGCTTGCTTTAGCTCATGCCTATTTTGATTTTGCAGTTGAGAATCCCGGATATTATGAGGCGTCTTTGCTTAAGGTTCAGGACGAAAGGGCGGAAATCGTCTCAGAAGAAATTGTCCGGCTGGTGTCAAAGCTGCTCATTGAAAACGGCTATGCTAGTAATAAGACTGCCATTCACGCGACAAGGGGGCTTAGAAGCTTGTTGCATGGCTTCACAGCTTTAATTGCAAAAGAAGCATTTGAACGTGAAGAGGATGTTTCAGAAAGTCTGTCATATTCAATCCGCACGTTTTTGTCAGGTTTGGTGATAAACAATAAAAATATTATGTAAACCAATAAAAAGATATCCTATATTTCTGAATATTGATATAATATTAGGCAGTATACGTAGGGGAGAGACATTAGTCAATGAATGACATTCGCAAAATTGAGCGGTTAGCGGCAGCTTCATGGCCGCCATATATTCAGAAAAGCATGGGAAAATGGCTTCTCAGAGCGAATTTTGACGTAACCAAAAGGGCGAACTGCGTGTGGACATCAGCGGAAATACCTAAAGGAGACTTCCGAGAAGAAGCCGAGCATTTTTATAAAAGCTTAGGCTTGCCCGTTTGTTTCCATATCAAATGCATCTCCGAAAGGACTAGATGCTGCATTGGCAGACAGCGGTTATGAAAAGGCGGATGAGTGCTTTCAAATGACAGCATTGTGCCGGGATATTATGAACCATACTGAAGAAAACAGGCAATTTACATACAAGTGGAAGCCTGATCCGTCATCTGTTTGAATTTATTCGTTTGGAAGGATTTTCGCTGGAGCGGCATCAAGGCTGTACAAACAATTTCAAGCGCATGCCGCCTTACGATATATGGACCAAGGAAGCCAGACAGCGCTGCTTTGAACGGTTTTTGTCATTGATGGTTATGGCAGACTTAGCAATATCGTTGTAGCCGAGGAGCACAACGCATGTTTCTACAAATGTTGAAAGAAAATCTTGTGGCAGTTTCTTTATATGAAAAAATCGGATTTTCGACTATATCAAAACACCATAACTGGATCAAAAGATGACCACAGGGAGGGGCTTGCTGATGGACTCGCTTCAAGAGATTGTTTGCGAAAAAAGGACATACACACACCTTTATCATTCACATAAGCACGCGTACAGCCAATTTCTTTTTCCGCTTGAAGGGAGTATTGATCTTGAGACGGAGGGGCGCGAGGTGACATTAAAGCCGGATCGCTTTTTATATATTCCGCCTGAGTGTGAGCATCGTTTCCGTTCAATCGGCAGAAATGAATGTCTTGTACTGGATGTTCCGCTTTATGCGCTAAAAATTGATGAGGATCATGCCGGCTCGGGAATGGATGTTGGGCTAGATCCTTTCTGGTCTTCAATCAGGTGCTTATTGACAGAAGAAGAAAAGACCGGCACAGCAAACTCGCTGCATTTGCTTGTTCAATACATAAAAGAAAAGCTGCAATCCCATTCTTGCGCCTCCATTGCCTACATTCACAGCCATTTATTTGAGCGGCTGACGATTAAAAAGCTGGCAGATATCGAGCATTACCACCCAGCCTACTATTCAAGCTGGTTCAAGAAGCAGACGGGAGAGTCGCCGCAGAACTATATTGCTGCCCTTCGCCTTGAGGAAGCGAAACGAATGGTGATGGAGAAAAAGGAAACCCTTACTGTTATAAGCGAGGTGCTGGGCTTTCAAAATCTTTCTTCATTTACAAGATGGTTTACAAAAAATACAGGCACACCGCCCGGGTTATATCGAAACACCTTATATTCGGATAAAAAATGATAGTGCTTTGGATAAACGAATTTTGAATATCTTTTTTATAATAGGAGAAAAAAGGAGTTATTGATATGGCGGTCATTGAGGACTTTGAAAAATTGGATATCAGAACTGGTACTATTGTAAAAGCGGAGGAATTTCCTGAAGCCAGAGTCCCGGCGATTAAGCTTGTGATTGATTTCGGAGCAGAAATCGGCATGAAACAATCAAGCGCGCAAATCACGAAGCGTTATCAGCCGGAAAATCTCATTAACAAGCAAATCATTGCAGTCGTCAACTTTCCGCCGCGCCGGATCGCTGGATTTAAATCGGAAGTGCTGGTCCTCGGCGGCGTTCCCAGCCATGGTGATGTCGTCCTATTGCAGCCGGGTCAGCCCGTTCCAAACGGCACAAAAATCGGATAACGTAAAAAAGACGTTTGCCTAAGGCAAACGTCTTTGCGTATTGAGGCGATGCACCACACGCCACATTCGTGTGCGCCGCAAGGGCATGTACATCGACTTACACAATTCAGCTCATCGCTATATGAATATAGCATGGCGGGTGAAGGAATGCAAGGGTTACTTTTTATATATGAGTGAAATAGATATAAAACTTATCTTATATTATCGAAAATAAGTGAAAACACACAATTTCTATTCCAATATTGTTAATTTGTATGATAATAATAAGGTTGCGTTTTATCATCCAAACTTAGAAAAGTGACTTAACTGTGACCTGAAACACCGTTTTGTGAATGTAAATAAATGCTGTTAAATCAACGAAAACGTACTAAATAACAAGGTGAATACAGGGTCGTGTGCTTATCTATGAAACGATTCGTACTGAAGCACAACAACGCCACAATGTTAATAAAGGTGTTTCATAGACAATGCAATCATATCACATTGTAGGTCAGGTTTTAGACTTTGTACCAACTGGTGGTTATTCTAAATCTGATACTAAATGGAATGAGTAGTGTATCGTTTTTGACGATGCAGGACAAGCCACAAGTATACGAACCCAATTTTGGGTTGGTTGAAACTGTTAGGGACACTTGACACAGTAGGCTTGTTTGGGGAATAACCAACAGCAAATAGGGTGAACACACGGATACCACAAGTTGATGTACAATCAAGTTTCAGTCGCCTGCCTGAGTTTGTTTATTTTTTCACAAGCAAATTCAGGCAGACAACTTATCCAGCCGTTGTCCACAGTCTCAAACCAATCAAGCAAAAGATCACAAGAAAAGTCAAGACAAATAGCAGAAAAATTTGTGAGGTTCGTTAACCTGAGCAAGGTGTAGTTAAGACCACAGCATTTTAAATAAACCTCCAATATTTGCTATAGCACCAGACACCTGACCAATTAGAATGATTACTCGAAAAATAAGTTTCGGTTGTTCAGAAGGATTTTTCTCTTTGAAAAACAAGCGTGTAAAAGAGCTTAAGATAAAAATCAGCGCAAAACCGAAAACAAGTAACACTAAGAGGTTCGGTATATTGTTGAAAAGGTCTTTAAGAATGAAAATAGTTAATGTAATACCAAGGCCAATACACATCTCTAAAGCACCATCATTTTTAGTGAAATTAGATAATTCAACACCTAAACCACATATTCCCATAATTAAAAAAACTATAGCAAATAATTTCATGGGAGTTTCACCACCGAAGGTACTCCAGGAAAAAAATAGTACGCCGCCTATAATTAAGAAGACAGCAGCTAAACCAAAGCCGAAATATTTATTCTCACCTTTTGGTGAGTTATTAGATTGTGCTTTAATCTCAGACATAAGACTCACCTCCTATGTAAAGTATATCAAAATTTGGATGTTGAGTTAATATATCTCTTTTTTTCATAATCTAACTTCTCTTTTGTATGACTTCTTATAACCATGTCATTATAATGGTCTTTAGTACGTTTTCCATGTGTTCACCTATAAACAGGTGAGCAGAATGACAAAAATTAAAAAAGACGAGAAATCAGGAACATACTATTTGTGTATTCAGGCGGTACGCATCCGATAACAAAAAAGAGGATTCAGCGTAAAAGAAAAGGGATCAAGACTTATAAAGAAGCTCAAGAGGTACTTAGACAGGTGATTCTTGATGTTGAAGCAGAGAAGAAATATTTACCTGAGATATCTGAATCATTTGGAACGTATGCTGAATCTTGGTTAGAATCAAAAAGAGTGAAGCTTAGACTAAGTACATTTAACAACTATAGAGAGATACTTCAATACAATGTACTTCCTTTTTGAGCGTAAAGTATTAGCTGATACAGTAAGAAGAGCAGTACAGGTAACCAGGAGTATATTCCAAAAGGCATCACGAAGAAGAAAAATTGATATGTCGGCCATCTTTGATGAATTGAACTTACCAAGAGAAAAGAGAATAGTTGAGACTTCTGCTCCTGAAGAAACAAAACGTTTCCTACATATTTCAAAATTTAAACGTCCCTCAAGACATTACATTGCTTATGAGATTTCCATTAAGACTGGTTTGAGAATGGGTGAAGTACTGGGGTTAGAATGGAAAAGTATTACTTGGGGAAAACGGTACATCACAATACGCCAAACACTATGTAGGATGGATGATAGAGGTAACTATGGATTAGAGCCAAAAGTTAAAACTGTTAATTCATACAGAAATGTTAATATATCTGAGGTCACTATGTAAAAGCTTACGGAAACATAAAAGGTTGATTGAAAGGGACAAGAAAGAAGCAGGTGTAAAATACAATGATCTAGATTTAGTAGTACATACGAAAATGGAGGATTGGCTGCCACCTTGTAATTGGAGAAGGGGGATTTCATTCAATACGAAAGCAGCAGGGATTGCCAAAGGTTAATCCCTGCATTAAGACACACAAATGCTACGTATCTCGTAAGTATTTGTGTGAATCCGAAAATAGTACAAGAAAGGTTAGGTCATTCTGACATTAAACAAACATTGGGGACATACAGTCATGCTCTTCCATCAATGCAATTAGAAGCAGCAGATAAGGATGAAGATCTAGACTGCATCACAATGGATTTGTGGTATTACTACGGTGGCTTTATAGGAAGCAGTTGTGGAACATTATTCGATTTGAATCATAATGACTTAGAGAAAAAATTGAAGAGGTTCTAATATTTTTACTCAATGATAAACAAGCCGAGAAATAAAAAAGAAAGCCGCAAAGGGCTTTCAATTACCGCTCACATGCATAGTTATCATGATCCCTATCCATTTTAGATTGATAAGCAGGGTGGGAGCTAGGCACGCCATGCGGATATTTCTTTCTTAACTCAGTGCAATTTTTAAATGTTTCTACTTCTCTAGCTGATTTTGAAGAAGCTTCGTTTTCATTTGTAGTCGAAGCATCACTTGATGTCTTTGGAGGTGTAGGCTGTGAAGTTGCCGGTTTGGATATTGTTGCTTTTTTAACTGCAGTGTTTTTCTTTTTCACGCATCCATTAAATCCTCTGTCAGTCGCATAGCCATTCTTACTCCAAATCTTCAAGTCCTTGTCTTCCGCAACTTGTTCATCTTTCTTATACGTGTCTAAATACTTCGTATTTGGTTTATAAACATATGCTACTCTGGCCAATCCTTCTTTTAGCAATGTTTCCTGAACAGATTTGCCACCAACATAAACATAAGCCAACAGTCTTCCATACTTATCTCTGCGATCGCCTTTATCAAATTCAAGTTGCAGCTTACCGCTTTTGACTAATTCCTTGTTTCGCTTTGATGCATCTTCACCGTATGGTTGAACACAAGAATTTGGTTTCTTCGTTTCAGGTGTATCAACGAGCAAGTAGCGAACAGTGTTTACTTTTCCGTTATAGCTTACTTTAATCGTATCTCCATCAACTGCTCTATTTAATGTTACATCAACCAATTTTTTTTGATCTTTTTTCTTAGCTTTCTCCGCAGTTTTTTCTTTAGCAGCTTTCTTTTGGCCTGTCTTCCGTTCTGCATCCTTAGACGCTTGTGGCGTTCCTTTTTCTGTATTTGCTTTTTCAGCATCATTTGAACTGCAAGCTGCCAACGATAAGCTTAAAGCAAATGCAGCAAAACCTAATAATACTTTCTTCAACTTCATTTCCCCTTTTACAATGTTTATTCTCTGTTTATATCGGTAAACCATCAATCATTATAATCCTATATCCAATGATTGTGGATTTATTTTTCCCTTACTATCATCGTATTTTTCTTTAAGGTTCCCTAGATATGTTAAAATGTCACTGAATTCATAGTCAAAAGGGGAATGTTTCTATGCTTGGAATCAAAGTTGAAAAACCAAATGAAAATGTAGTGATCAATTGGCAGCTAATCCAAAATTGGAAATTCAATCAAAGGAATTAACGATGTTTTCCTTGTTATCAATGGGGGTGATGGATTTGACTAACTTTATTCATAAGACTGTAAATGGCTTGAAAAATCTTTTAGATGAAAAAGGGCCATTACATTATTTTGTTCTGAAGGATATATTATGGAGTTCCTTGTTACATTTTCACAGGACAAAGCAACCCTGAATGACATTCAAAGCTTTGAGGCTAAACACCAGCTTACCCTTCCAAAGGATTATCAGAAGTTCATGACACTACATAATGGTGCGAAAATTTTTCAAATTCTTTCTGATGGGGAGAATATAGGTGGAGGACTTTATTTATTTAGCCTTGAAGAGATTGAAGAGGAACTAAAATATGAGGATTTATTTGAAGGTATCAATGGTATCCCAATTGGTCATTTATTAGAAGGTTGTCATTTGATGATCGAAAAAGATACATTGGATAAAGGGGATCCCAACTATCTTTTTATATTAGAAATAGGAGAGTATACACCATTACATTTAAATTTTGAGATATTTCTAGATCGGTATATAGAATCCAATGGGGCGACTTTTTGGGAATGGAGCTACTATACCGAAAAAATTATTATAGAACACGATAAGCACGATGTATAAGACAGTCAGTTTTGGCTGTCTTTTTCTGTTATTCAAACAAATAGTTGTGGTGAAATTTACATAGAGTAGGCTTGAAAGGAGAATGAAATGAAGGTATTTGAAGCTGATTCATTGCTCTCTGAAGCAGATAAAAGAACCAAAGAGTACAAGGAACTAAGATCACAAATGGTGAAGCTCAGAAAAGCGTTTAAGGACGTAGCTGACCTAGATGACAGCGAGTTTTCCGGTAAGGGTGCAGATAACATTAAAGCGTTTTATCATGATCATGTCGGTCGGTGTTACAGATCAATGGATTGATTTAATTGACATGAAGATTGCTTTCCTAAGCAGTGTTTCTGCAAAACTTGAAGATGCTAAGATGTCTGATGCTTACATAGAAGAATCCTTTCTAGAACATGAGTTGGCTAACGCCTACACAAAATCAAAATCCATTATGTCTGAACAGAAAAAAGCAATGAAAGACATTCTGAATGACATCAATGACATCCTTCCACTTGAAATATTCTCAACAGAAGACTTTAAAGACAACCTTTCTTCTGCAGATGACAAACGTGAAAAAACAATCGATAAGCTAAATAAACTTGATGAGGATTTAAAAACAGAATACGTTGAAACAGAACCAAACGAACAATTCATTCAGCAAGATTTTAAAAAGCTACAGGAATCAACAGGCAAAGGGAAGAACGCCACTCCGATTCACTATAACGCTAAAGCGTACAGAGAAAGTGACATACATAAGAAAAAAGGCGACATAGAGAAGCATTCTGAAGCTTACTTAAGCGTGAAGAAAGAAGAAGCAAAAGAACGAGAAATTAAGGAATTGAAAAAGAAACTTAATGACGGTGTGTCGGATCCTGATGAATATTTAGAGATTGCTAAGAAAGTAGGGTACGAGAATCTTGAACCGGCTCAGGTACAGCTTGCTGTGCAAATTGAACAAGCAAAGCAGCTTGAAGAGGCAGGGGAGGTCACTTGGGACATCGTAAAAGGTGTAGGAGTTGGTTTATACGATGTGGGAAAAGACACTGTAACCGGCATATGGGACTTCATCACCGATCCAGGAGAAACACTTTCAGCACTGGGGAATGCAGCTATGCATCCAGTCAAAACCTATGATGCTATTTCAGCAGCGATAGAAGAGTCATACCAAAAAGATATGGTAAATGGGGATGCCTATTCTAGGTCAAGGTGGGTAACATATGCAATTGGTTCAGTAGCTATAGCTATTTTTGGAACCAAAGGTGCAGGAGCCATTAATAAAGCAGATGCAGCGGGCAAAGTAATAAACAAAGCAAGTCAAGCAGGGAAGAAAATTAAGGACGTTAAGATACCAGATTTGCTGCCTTATAACCCTAAGTACGATCTTGCTATGGCAGGGGACGTGCCATACAATGTAGTAGATGGAGAAAACCTAAAAAATCAACTAATGAGTTTTGCTAAAGGGTCAGATAAAGAAGTAAAACCTTTCGATGTCGTTGATTATAGACCAAGTAACAGTCCTTTAGAGAATCATCATGGTGTAATGGATGTATGGGCTAAACATAATGTTCCGAATTATGTGAGTAGGGGTAGTAATACGCCAACAGTAGCTTTAACTAAGGAGCAACACAATGCTACCAAGAAAGTTTATAGAGAATGGCTGTACGAAAAAACAGGGAAAAAAGTTGGCGGTAAAGTAAATTGGAAAGAAGTATCACCTAGGGAAATACGAGAACTTACTGAGAAGATGTTCGATGCTGCTAATGTTCCTAAAGAAGCGAGACAGCAATATTATAACGCATTTAATCAATACAACTTTAGAAAGTAGGTGCGGACTTGAACATTGATATGTTAATCAAGAAGATTGCTGCCACATCAGACTGTCGGCTGTTTGAAGCTGATGGTCTCCCAGTAATAGACGAGAAGCATCAACTGCCAAAAGATATTAGTGAATTTTATGAACAATGTGGTGGAGCAGTTTTATATGAAAATGCGGATTATCCAATATACATAGTACGCCCATCTGAGTTTGAATTGGCTAATCCCATTATTGTTGGGGAGCTCTGTGAAGAAGACATTTCATCCGAGTGGTATATTGTTTGCACGGATGGAAAAGGAGAATACCTAACAATTGACTTAAACGAAGAGCGAAAAGGAAAATGCTATGACAGCATTTTTGATCGACATGGAATAGTCGGCGAAACACAGGTGATAGCAAGTTCATTTACAGATTTAATACAGCGATTGCTTGAGAATAAGGGTAAACATTGGTATTGGTTAAGGGATGATTATATATCACTAGGCGATGCATATGATAGCGTAGAAATTGAATAATCTATTAAACAAAAGTATTGCAATTGTTCATTGCTAAAAATGTGCAGTGCGGAGGGATTAATATGAGCTTCATTAAGATCGAACAAAAGTTGAAAGAGTTTACGATAGATGCTGAAACAGATCCTAGCATTAATACCAATGAACAACTCAAAGAGATTGAAATAAATATAGGCAATCAATTACCTTCAGATTATAAGGACTTTTTGAAGTAATATGGAGTATGTTATCTAGAAAGTAAAAAAACAACAGATGAGTTTGAGTATGACGTTTGCTATAAACCTATAGAGAAAGACCCTTGGATGGGTAAGGACAATGATACACAATTGTTAGAGGGTTTTTATGGTTTAGCGAACGATCATAACAGTCTTCAGATAGTAATCGATACATATTCTGATCGCTTTCCTAGAAATATTATTCCTATCGCAAGCTCCGCAGGTGGGAATGAAATATGCATGGATATCGATAATGAAAAGATATTGTTTTGGGATCATGAATTAAGTCATCCAGATAAAGACTTTTTCCTGATTGCCAATTCGTTTGAGGAGTTTATCTTAAGTTTAGTTGATGAACCAATTGAAGCTGATGATGAAGATGATGGAATTCTGTATATTGAATTAGATGATGACTTACTAAGCAGTTAAGAAAACGTATGGAGATAACTGGAGGAAAAGTTAAAATGGCAGTTACTTATTGGACTAGAGAAAATCTTACACTGCGAGCAATTCAACCTGAAGATATCGTTATATTTGATTCGTTAGATGATGAAATCCTACGGAATATGGACTCGCTTCATTTTCCTCGTTCAGCTAATAACATGAGAGAATGGGTAGAAGAACAATTAGAAAAAGATGAATTCCGTTTTATTGCAGTTGATAAAGATAATAATATAGTAGGTATGATTGAAACCTTTGACTGTAATAGGAAAAATGGCACCTTCGATTATTATTTGGCTGTATTGGAGCCATATAGAGGTAAAGGATATGCCAAAGAAATGATCTTGATGGTTCTTCGTTTCTTTTTTTTGGAGCTTGCTTATCAAAAAGTAAATACAACTGTTTATTCTTTTAATACTTCATCCATACGATTACATGAAAAATTAGGTTTCATGAAAGAGGGGCAGCTAAGAAAGATCATTTTTACTAAAGGTGCCTATTATGATGGTATTTGCTTTGGGATGACAAGAGAAGAATTTGAATTGAATCATGGTGTATAGCACTTGTGCACCGATAAAGTATTGGGTTCCAATAAAATAATGGTTTTATCCATAAAGCCATTGTATTGCAAATACCAATTTTATATGGTTATAATTAGGATGAAGATTATACGTTTTTACGTATAAAATGCATTTGTTTAATTAGAGTGCATAAAAATAAACAAGGTGCGCCAACACCCCGGCTCTGTACAAAGCTGCCCATCAAAGGGCTTGCTCGATGTTCAATCTACGTAGACCTATCCTTTAAGGTTCCTAAGCTCAAGGGAGGTCTATTTTTTATTTATATACGTCATCAGGGCAATTATAAACGACCCGAATGCAAGCATTAGCATTAATGCCTGAAATGTTGACATAGCATCACCCCCTTTCATTAGGGGATGAGCAAGACTCCCTTGATTGAGCAAACTAAATGTACAGGAAATATTATACTATACATAAATGTCCTTATCATTTAAAATTCACAATAAATTGATAATATGAAAAGAACTTGCAAAATGCAGGTTCTTTTTCATTTTAAATACTAAATATCTGTATCGAACTGTCGATATTTAACATGTAAACTTGTTCCAAGGAGGATTTAGGAAATGAAAAAGAGAATTACATATGTACTGCTTGCTCTTCTAGCAGTTGTTACTTTTGCTTTCACTGATGTATCAAAAGCAAAAGCAGCAGAAGCATTACCGCTCTACTATCTACAAATCACAGGGATTACATCAGACGGAAATGAATTTGCTTGGGATAACATCTCTTCTCGTCAAACCAAAGCCCCAAAGGTTTTGAAGGGTAATAAACTATATGTGAAAGCTCGGTTTATGGGTTACACAAAGTTTAAAGTTATCACAGGTAAAAATGGAAAAAATCTATTGTATGATGGTACAGCTAGGCTGTACCAATCTGATGCCATTCTTGGACAGAATAGAGTGGTTATAGGTTGGGATAACTATTTTGAGATTCCAATGGACGCACTTCAAGATAATTCTATACAGATTAAAGCATTAAGTTCAGGCGTCACTTTTATCTACAGCCAAAAAATTGATTTTGAAAGAGAGTGAACAGGGTGATTAGTACTTCTAATTATGATGTAACAAAAGATCCAAAGTTCTTATCATTTTGCAGCTTAGCTACAGAAGGGTATGGTCAGAATAATACTCAGCAATCTTCTATAGGTTTTAACGAGTTTTGTGAAAAACTTGAGAAAAATGAGATTGTTAAACCTGAGAACAAAAAAAGCACGCTAGATTTGAATAAGTCTTTAGAAGACTGGAAATTAAGATTTACTGCAGGAGGAAGCCTTTCTGCAATGGATTCACAGGTATTAGATATTATCAAAAAAGCTTATAACTTAGGCATGGTTAATAAAGACAATATGCTGTTGCGAAATGAAGCAATTAGTACTTATAAAAATTCTATTTAAATAATGAAAACAATGCCCAGCTTAAATAAAGAGCTGGGTGTTTTATTTATTGAGGTTGTTTTCTCGTAAATACTTTTGATGTTCTTTCTCCAACTTATCAACAATATCATCTTTGAATATATAAATTTTATATTTTTCCTTTGCTTCTCTAGGCAGATTATCTTTTAAATATTCACGTCGCTTTGCTTCACTTTTTGTTTGGTCCATGCCAATTATAATTGCCGGATCTGTTTGTCCAATTTGCACACTAAATAAACCAAATTCGTCCCAAGCACTTTTCAAAACTTTAGTTATATGTTCATATATTTAGAAAGAAAGCGTACCGGCAACTAAAGTTAGGACGCTATTTTTTGTTATGGCATCTAAATAAAATAACAATTTCAAACTAAAGAAATTAAGATATGTGAAAACGTTTGATAGGGCAATATTTACGAGCTATGCAAAATCGAAAACACAGTACGATGAATGAATATGAGTTTGCAGGACAGTATTTATGTCGCATTAAGAAATTTCAGTGGGCTTCTTCGATGGATGAAAAGAAGGGTTTCTGGGTAAAAGTTAAGAACTTAGTTAATAGATGAAAATGACCATTGAACCGTTCGATAAAATAGCAGTTTTAACATGTAGGAGGCAGTAAAAGACACAAGTAATTTTATATAAAGGAAGTGGATAGTTTGAGTAACTTTAGACCTAATTTTCATATTACGCCTGCCAGTGGTTGGATGAACGACATTCAACGACCGTTATATATTGACGGAACACATCATTTGTTTTATTTGTACAATAATGATTTTGATTGGGGAGGTAACGGCACAGAGTGGGCGCATGTTGAGTCTGTGGATTTAAAACATTGGAAAAGACTTCCCACAGCTATACCGAAGTACACAGATGATGCTGGAGACCCTTGGTCAGGGAGTACTGTTGTAGACAAAAATAACACCGCTGGATTTGGAGAAGGAGCTATAATCGCACTATTGACTATGCCAAAGCCTGATTATCAATGCACCCACCTTTGGTATAGCGTAGATGGCGGCAACAGTTTTAAACATTACAATCCTGATTCAAGTTCCACGAAGCCACAACCTGTAATGAAAAACCCAACAGGAGGATCAGACTTCAGAGATCCAAAAGTAATTTGGCACGAAGACACCCAAAGCTGGACAATGCTGCTTGCAGAGGGAGATAAGATAGGTTTCTATAAATCCGAAAATCTGAAGAACTGGGAATATATGAGCGGATTTGTAAGGACTGATATAGGGGTTGTTGAGTGTCCTGACATCTTTCAGATCAACTTAGATGACGATCCAAACAATAAGAAGTGGGTTCTTATGATCGCGGCTAACGGGTTTAATTATGGGTTGACAACAGGATCATGCTACTTTGTAGGCGAATTTGACGGTGTGGCGTTTAAACCGGAAACTGATATTGAATGGTTGGAGAAAGGCGCTGACTCTTATGGGGGTGCTACTTGGGATGCACCGTATACAAATGGTAACTATAGATATTATATGTCATGGATGAATAATTGGGCTTATGCATTAGACCTTCCTTGGAAAGTATACAATGGGAATGGAAGTATAGTAAGAGAGCTTCGTCTAAAAACTATTAATGGTATACCTCAAATTGTTCAACAACCTATCTGGGACTTATCAGAAGGCTTTGATGAGGTGCTGTCATTAAATAATGTTGAACTTTTTAAAGACAATGTTATTCAACAGCATGACTTAAAATCGTATATTGTTGATTTAGTCATAGCATTAGATGGTGTTACCAAAGGCAAGTTTGGTATAGCTATTCGAGACGGTGTAAATCACACTGACTTGGTTTATGATGTCTCAAGCAATGAGTTTGTTTTCAATCGTCAGCAGAGTGGAGAAGTAATTGACAAACCAGAATTCTATAATCTGCAACGAACAACAATTACACCTAAAGACGGACGCATTAAATTAAATATAGTTATAGACAACAGCACTGTAGAGTTGTTTATAAATGACGGTGAACAAGTTTTTTCAAATATGATATTTCCCGAAGAGGATTCAACAGGGTTTCGTATATGGACTGATGATTTTATGTTAATTGAGAAATTGTCTATAAAGAAGACAAACGAGAATTTTATAGACTGATGTTAAGAAAGAATGTTGAGGGACTTTATTTGCAAAAAAATGCGAATCAAAAGAGTTCACACGAGGATGGCGATGGTGGTTATGGGTTGTACAAAAAATCTGAATAAAACAGCAGTTTTCATTGGGTAAGATCCCGCTGTATAATAAAGGACAAAAGGGATTGCCATCTTCGATACGCAAAACAATCAGACACGGGGAATTAGAAAGGAGCTATAAACATGCAAGTTTTAAGGATCATATTTGTTCATGTCTTGTCTGCGTTATCAGCTGCTGTTGTTTATGTTTTTGGCATTGATTATGATGGCTACATTCCATACTTCTTAATAAGTGCTATTCTCTTTATCTTTTATTTGATATTTGCATCACCCGTTCAATATTTCATAAATCGCAGTCCAAAAAGGTTTAACCTGAAATATTTACTCATATACATACTCTTTTCAATCTTAGTATGGTTATTCTTCGGTGCAATAACTGATCCAAAGAGTACTATAGACTTTTTAATGGGATACGAAATTTACTTATTTGGCATTTCATTCGCTGTAATCTTTTGGCTCTGGGACTCAATTTTTCTGCAAAGCAAGGCAAAGATAGCGACTAAGTAAGATTAAATATCTTAGAATTTCCCATTTAATTAAAACAACTTATCAAAAAAATTGATTTTTCATAAATATATGGGCATTTATAGCTTTGCTGCTTGATATCCTTTAATAAGTTTTACTCGGGTAAAAACAGTAAGAAGTATCAGTTACGTTATCTAATATTAAAGACGATATTAATCAGCAATTGAGTTTGAAGTGGGTTATGAAAAGAGAAGAAAGCCTAGAGCCGTTATGGGAGAAAAGCAAATACAAATAAGGCTCTCAAGTGATCCTGAGATCAGTTTTTGTACGGCGCTTCACAGAACTGGTTTAACAGGACATAAATCATAAAAATCCCCCTCCCTCAAAATCGAGAGAGGGGGGGGAATAATACATCGTCAAGAAGTATGACCTCTGCTTGCAACTTCAAATGAATGGTCAGCAGTATAACCAATACTGGCTGTATGTCCTCTGCGTGCTTCTTGTACATCTTTTTGAGTGTTGACTGAATAAATGCTTATAAACCCAAATAAAACAACGGCTAAAATAAAGACAGATGCATGCTTACGTTTCATAAAGACAATCCCCTCTCTGAATTTGTTTGCGAGCGTAAAGCACTTTCTCATAAAAAGCAACAGCTGCTTTACGTTCTTCTTTCTCATTGTAATACTTCGCCGCATCTAATGCTAAATCCTCCACGTCTGAAAGCATTGACTTTAATTCTAAGTAATTTAGAATGGAATTTAATTTTTCTTTGTCGTTATCTACATATAAGGCATGAATGAATTCAAACATTTTTGTCATAACCTCATTGTTAAAATTAGTGGACAAAGACAGACCATGTGCACACCAAGAAATACCCTCGAAGTGGTTTCTCATTTTAAATGTGGTTTTTGTCAACATGAGTAAGATGTCTAATAAACGATTTGAGTGCTCATATCCATTATCTTGGTATACTCTAATACCCTCCTTAAAGTACTTAGTAGCCTTTTGATAAGCTCCCTTAGCAAATGAACATAGGCCAAGATTATAAAGTGATGATCCGATTAATCGTGACATATCGATTTCTCTTGCTTTGTCTAGAGCATCTTTAAAATGAGGGATCGCTTTTTCAGGATAGTCCATATCCAAATAGTTCAGACCGATAACAAATAAGCACTGAATAACTCTTACAGTGTAGTTTTCATGTGCTCTATAACTATCGATCGCTTGAACAATGTGATACATCGACATATGTGTTTGCTTCATATGATAATAAACTTCTGCAACTTTATAGTGGAACTCTGCTCGTTCAATCTCATCTGCAACAAGTGATAATTTTCTCTCGGCTTGCTTATAGAAGCTTATGGCATAAAGATATTCGTATTGTTCAAATTCATTCATCCCCCGGAAAAAGTTAAAATAATATTCAAGAATCCCTTTTAAATCAGTTTGACTGCTTTCGATCTTTTCTAATAAGTCTGAAATGTTAGGGCGTTCTTCATTCATTGGTTTTGGTTCAAGGTAATCAAGCATCAATTGATGGCGAAAGCACATGAGAGAATAATACAGCAATAAATCTTGATCTTCTTTCATATATCTTATTTCTTCCTCAACTTCAGATTTCAATATTTCCGAATCTGGGACACTAAATAATCTTATGTATTTATACCACTCATTTATTTTTACACCGACTTTAGAAGAAGAGATCATTTGCTCCAACACAGGCCCTCCCTGAATGTATCTTATATACTAAATATGTAATATTTTATCATGTTTAAAGAAATAAGAAATATTAATATTATCTTAAAAAAAAACGAAACAAATACTCTCCTCAATTAAAAAAGGACAGGAGGTTGAATCATAATCCATTACAAAGACATTAGGATGAGTGAGTTGAGAACTTTCTTATGTTTACTGAGCGGATTAGCTGCAATGACTTTACAATCTATATCTATATTGTATGTCTTCTTTATATGAAATGGTTCGAATGTACAAATATTACTCCGTGAGATTTAGGAATAAGACCCCTCACCATATAATTTTTAGGTAATTGTAATTAAATTACAATTATTCTTGATTTTTACTTGTGAATTCATGATATTATGTTGAAGGGGACGATCAAAAGTTTGGCGTTAGTAATGAAGGATGTTTTAAAAATATGCGATTGCTACCTCATTTTAATCTCAGAAAAAATATTAGAGGAGGTAACATATGTTTAAATTTAAAAAGAAGTTCTTAGTTGGCTTAACGACAGTTTTGATGGGTATTAGCTTGTTTTCGTCAACCGCGTCTGCTGCCGGCACAGACTACTGGCAAAATTGGACTGATGGAGGCGGAATCGTAAACGCTGTCAATGGGTCTGGCGGGAATTATAGTGTGAATTGGTCCAATACCGGAAATTTCGTTGTTGGTAAAGGCTGGACTACAGGTTCCCCATTCAGGACCATAAACTATAATGCCGGAGTTTGGGCGCCGAATGGCAATGGATATTTGACTTTATATGGCTGGACGAGATCACCTCTCATCGAATATTATGTAGTGGATTCATGGGGTACTTACAGACCTACAGGAACGTATAAAGGTACTGTAAAGAGTGATGGAGGTACATATGACATATATACAACGATACGTTATAACGCACCTTCCATTGATGGCGATAACACTACTTTTACGCAGTACTGGAGTGTCCGTCAGACAAAGAGACCAACTGGAAGCAACGCTACAATTACTTTCAGCAATCATGTTAACGCATGGAAGAGTCATGGAATGAATTTGGGGAGCAATTGGTCTTATCAAGTCTTAGCGACAGAAGGATATAAAAGCAGTGGAAGTTCTAACGTAACAGTGTGGTAACAGATCAACTTTAATCAGAGGTAGCTAACGGGCTGCTGATCGTTCCTTGAGACATTTTTCCACCAACTGTATTTGTGAGTTACTAAGAGAGGCAACAGCCTTTTGTCTCGAATCTAGTGAATGATTATTAAAATCGTTAGTAATGGTTTAAGGCCTTTTTCTACTAGGAGAACAGCTGAAGGTGAGGTATTCTCCATCAGGCTTTATAACTTTCTCTATAAGTTCAGCAGACATTAATATATTGATTGAGTTTTGGCCTTAATATGTATCATCAGATATAAAATGGGTTAACCATGATGTAGGTGATTGTCTATTGTCGTAAAAAGAGGCAACAGACTTATTTAAGTGACTGTTCATCTCTTGTCTGCGTTATCAGCTGCTGTTGTTTATGTTTTTGGCATTGATTATGATAGCCGCATTCCATACTGCTTAATAGTATTATTCTCTTTATCGTTTAATTTATTATTTGCGTCGTCTGTTCACTATTTCTTAAATCGCAGTCCAAAAAGGTTTAACCTGAATATTCACTCCTTAGTCTGGTTGGACCAAGTGCTTGTTATTACTCAGCGAGTAGCAGAGGGGATACATAAGAAAACTGCATAAATAAGGCAAAGAGTTATAACTCTTTGCCTTTTGGTGTGTTCCTTAACCGATTCGCAATAGTCCCATTACATTTACGGCAGTAGACAGCAATACAATGATGAAAGCGATCTCAAGTAAGAGGATCATGCCGATATTCCCAAATGGTATTTCTCCAGATTAGATTAATTAGTTAAAAGTGATTTTTTATTTAGAAAAGAGGATGATACTGATGAGGGTAAAACGAAAATAAGGATAAGCAACATTACATAAGGAGAGTTATTAATCGTTGAAGTTTAAAAACAGAATAGCGGGAAAAGAGGTTAATGCGGCAGAGAAGGCTTGCTTTGGTGAGTCTAGCTTTCTTTACCTAATACTTCGCAAGGTTACGAAGCTATATAAGTATATCATAGACAAGAAGTTTTTTACAATCATAATCACATTATTGTTGGTATTGTTTAATATCAATTCAGTTCTAGCTGCAGATAAGTATGGCAATTTTAAAGAGTTAAAAGCAAATGAGTCACTTTTGAGCTATAACATTTTTACTGCCAATGTTGATAGGCGTGTACTTATTTTGGCTCCTCATGGAGGAGGCATTGAAGGAGGAACTAGTGAGCTTGCAAGAGAATTAAGCAAGTCTTACTCTACCTATCTATTTGAAGCTTTAAGGATACCAGGAGCTTCTGAATTTCATATTACAAGTGCGAATTTTGATGAGCCGCAAGCTTTAGATTTATTATCAAAGCATGATTTGACACTCTCGCTTCATGGTTATGCATCAAGGAAAAAACACACATTAGTCGGTGGGACAGACAGAGTAAAAGCAGCAAAGCTTACATCATTACTTAATAGTGCAGGTTTTTCTGCAGAATTGCTGTCTGAAGACTCTCGTTTAGCCGGTACAAATGCACAGAATATCGCTAATAAAAATAGAACTGGTATGAGTATTCAACTTGAAATAAGCAATGGACAACGAAGAGAAATGTTTAACAAGTTTACACTGGCTGGACGGGATGGAACGAAGAATCAAGTTTTTTATGACTATATTGCTGTTCTAACTAAATTCATTGATGAAAATGTGTATGATAAGGATAGTATAGCACGGCAACTATGATGAGTAAATTCATGCGGGACTATGTTTGTGACTTTTTGATCACTGGAGAATTGATGTATTTAACAAAAATCAAATTGAAACTAATGGCCAGGAAAAATTTTTAATGAGAAGTAAGCTAGGACCAGTCTAACAGCATAATATGATCCAAGTTCACATTAATTTGTGATCTTTTTCAAATTAAAATGATAAACGGTCAGCCGCATATAACTGAACAACATAGGAGCACACCTGCAGCAAAAAGCAGAACACTTTTTTGATCTTTTTTGGTTTTTTACATTTTATTTTGTTATCTTTAAAATTTTCGACTGTTTATTTACCTTGCGTTTTGCTCTTTTCTTTCATTGCAAATTTTGTGGTGTTTTATTTTAGTCTCATCTTTTTATCCACCAATAATAACAAGACCCGAACTTGTATACGGGGGTTTCGGTTGCCTCATAGATATGAGAGAGGGTTAAATGACTCAACCTTAACAAAGAATATGAATACTTCTTGAGTTAATGAACAAAGTAAATTGATAGACTCATTATCAAATGCCCCTGAACTGATGGGGCGTTTTTTTATTATATGTCCATTTATTAAGAAAAAGAAAAGTAAGATACAGAAATTTGAAACAATAACAGGAGCAGAACGTATATGATAGTAAAGTTTCCATTTTAATGGCGTAATTTGCTTTTTTGTTTAGTGCTTACATGGATGATATGAAAGGAGTATTCAAATGCAGCTTCACCAAACCCAAAGCGGAAAACAAAACCATCATCTTAAATGGTGGGCAATTGCCTTGCTCGGCTGGGGAGCGTTCGTATTTGCTTTGTTTTTTGCCACTTTTATCGGTTCGATGGTCCGCCAAGCAGGAGCTTCCAAGCTTTTGCAGCAAGGTATCCAAGCAGGTTTAGTGTCATTTATTACTGTTCCGTTACTCTACATTCTTCTTAAACGGTTTTCTTGTAAACCATTCTTCTCAATCGGACTGTTTGGATGGCGGCAAGCCGTTCCAAAAGCCATAATGGGAATCATGTATGTCATTTTACTCTCCGGATCTGGATTCGCTATCGCCCATTTAATGGGCTGGATCAAAGTTACACAATTTCACTTTTCTGCTCATTTAGTGACAGCGCTGCTTTTAAACATGATTATCGCTTTCTTTTATGAAGCTTTTCCAGAGGAATTAACTTTCCGCGGGATTGTGTACAATGCTTTACACAGGCGATTTCATTGTTTCATAGCATTACTCCTGCAGCCGATCCTATTTGTGCTTGCCCCTTTAACTGTAAGTGGTTTGCAATATATAGCAGGGATTGAGTCACCTGCTATCACATTAGGTTACATCGTTTTATTGTTGTCTTTTGGATTCATTCTTCAGCTCCTGCGTATCGTAACAGGAAGCTTGTGGACATCTATAGCCTTTCATCTAGCCTTTCTCGAAAATTCACGTTTCTTCGTCCTGCAAGGAAATGAACGTTTTATTACCTATACAGAAATGGTTCCAGGGACAGGAGCACTGTTTGTGATCTTTTTTATGTTGCTGTTTGTCGGTACCCTGCTTTTAGTACCTGCAGGAATAGCTCGCTGGCGTAAGGATAAGAGAAACCGCAAAGCAGTCATATCTGATTGAAACAACAGTTTTATACATAAAAGGTGAATGGGGTTAATACGAAAATATTGAATTTTATTACTGATAATATTGTCTGTGAAACTGGTGCTTTTTGTTTGGATAGTGGATGTCGAGGTAATTGATATGGAGGTAAAAATGTCTTTTTTAACAATTGTTGAATTCATTTCAATGTTAACTGTATGCGGTTTAACCGTATGGACTTTCAAAAGACAAAAAAATGTGGATGCAGATGTATTTTTTTATGCTAGTTTCATGATTTATTTGCTTGTAGCTGAAGTTGCTGTCTATGTCATATTTCAGTTTGTTTAAGAGTTTTCAGTCGTAAAAAGCATGTATATCAAGTGACAGCTGACATATAGAAGTGAATAAAGAACTGCGTGAGTTGCTGATACCTAAAGAAGTTTATAACCGCAGGGAGATTTTAATTTTGAAACGGGTTAAATAATAAAGTGTAAAAAAAGAGGGGATAAGTCATTAAAAAGCTAGTTGTACTTTCTGGATTATTGGGAATATTATTATCAATTGTTGGGCAATTATTTGGAATTTTATCCGATTTCTTTATTTCGGGTAATGCTCGGTATATAGGGATATTAGCGGGAATTCTTATGTTATTTAATTTGAAGGTAAGCAAAATCGAAACGCAATCATTTATCATTAACTCAAGTACCGCAATCGGAATTATAGGTGCAGGTATTTTCTATTTTCCAGCTGCAATTGTCAATATCTTAATTGGATTTAAGCTGAACAAAAAGTTAAAAGAAGAAAAGATGAAGGAGTTATAACATCATTATTTTTAAAACAGTTATTAAAGCTAATGTCTCACATGCAGACTTTAGCTTTTTTATTGGGAATATTTAGTTGTCTGCGATGCTGTCTTCCCTCAGCTGAGGGAAGGCATTTAAAAGTGTAAACAATAAATGGGAAGAAATACATTAAAGGGAGGGCTCATGTTCATACTAATGCTCGGGAGGTACACTGATGATACAAATTTGGATTGCTGGTCTTTTATTATTAGCTCAACCGATCGAGCCGCCTGACAGCTTAACGATCACACAGCAAGGGCGGACGATTTCTGTTGTCACTCGTGAAAACTTTACAATGCCTCTTCCAGGTACCCCAATGATTGATCGAGAAAAGTACGATAAATTCATCCAGCAGTTGGATCAGCAAGTGTACCGGGAGCCAATAAATGCTGTACTCAACGATCATGGCAGCATTACCCCGGGCAGGGTTGGTTACAGGCTGTATCAACAGGCGTTCCTGGAAAAGTTTTATGCTTATTTCTATGGACAAGGCTCTTCTCAAGTAGAAGTGCCGGAATTAAATATTTATCCAAAAGTTGATAGCGAATTGCTTGCTCACATCAGCACGCAGCAGCTTGGTCAGTATGTAACTTATTTTAATTCAAATAATAAAAGCCGATCGCACAATATTTCCCTTTCTGCAAAAGCGATTGATAATCATGTTATTTTTCCTAATGAGACATTTTCATTTAATCAAGTTGTAGGGATGAGAACTCGGGACAAAGGATACAAGAGCGCGCCCATTATCGTTAAAGGTGAGCTGTCGGAAGGGATCGGCGGAGGGATTTGTCAAGTATCATCAACACTATTTAATGCAGTCGACCGTGCAGGGCTGCGAATCGTTCAGCGCTATTCTCATACAAGAAGCGTGCCATATGTTCCGCCAGGACGTGATGCAACAGTAAGCTGGGGAGGTCCTGACTTTCTCTTTCAAAATCAATATAACCAGCCAATACTCATTCGGGCCAAACGATATGGAGGAAGTATGATTGTTACGCTGTACTCTTCAGATGTGATCAATAATAAACTGAGAAAGGTTCCTAAAGCACCATCTCAAATCCCAAAAGAAATTCATGCTGAACGGCAATAAAATACTTTTCTTGGACAATCTAATGAAAAAAGAAAGAAGGGATAAATGAAGTGAAGAAGGTATTATTTTCCTTGTGTGTTCTGTTATTTGCTTTGAATGTTGTTCAATTAAAAGCGCACGCCCTTACTTTTACGGTGCTGCCTATCACACAAAAAACAGAACAATGGTCAGTAGAAGTGAGTGAGGCAAAAAAAGTGAAAGGTTTTGCGAAACGTGACGAAGGGAGAAATCATGTATATTCCTTGGAAGTCAAAAACATAGGCGCAGAAGCAGCTGCGGTGGAGGTGGAATTGTATAGAAACGACCCTCATTCAATTACAAGGTTTTCACTTTTTAGATGTCCTGGTGAAAATTGTGTCCAGCAAAAAATGGATGAGAAAACCTTAGCTGCAAGTTTAAATAATCGCTCGCCATTGAGATTTAACCATTTTATGCTGGCAGATAAGTCATCTGAATTAGAAGTTGTGATTATGTGGACGCAAAAGGGAGAAGAGGGACGGCGCTTAAAACAAACCTTTACATTCACCGAAGATGGCGTTAATTGAGCTGTGAACAATCACCTCAGGAGAAAGGACAGGGGCGGAGAGAGTCAAAATAACGAGAACAGGATGGTTTGAATGATTAAATCGATTACTTTGCCAGAGGAAAAAACGAAAATAATAGTGGGAAAACCAATCAAAAATGAGTCAAGCGTCAAAGTGACTGCAATTTATGACTATAGAGAGGAACCAGAGGAAGCTTTTTGGGTACATTTATCCGATGGAAGTGAAATGTTTGTTGATGACACCAAAGTCTTTATTGAATATGAATAGAAAAAACAACATTTTAGTTTGTTTTGCATAGCTACAGACTGTTGCATAATTAAAAAACATCTCAGTTAACCGTTAAAGACCTTTTATTTCGAAGTTTGCTAAGTCAAGATTTAGGTGTTTTAATTGTTTCACTAAAATCAAAAAAGTTAGGCATTCGCCTTTTTTAAACCTTTTGGAATATCTTCAGGATGAGCAATTTTCTATTGTTTACAAGTGAAATGCAGCCTCACTTAAATGATCCGGAGTTACAATAATGTCAATTTGATATCATGATCCTCCCTATAGCCAAACTCCATATTGCAACACGGAAAGTGCCCATACCTCATTATATCCGCAAACTTAACTTGTATATATGCTTCTGCCAAGACTCATCTCTCTCTTTGATACTGTTCACAATTGTAATCATCTTATTTTTCACATTCATGTGAGCCTAAACATATGGTTTTTATCGTTTTTGTTTAGTGGAAAAGCAACTACTTGTTGAGCGCAGTCGCAATCACACCGATTACGTTCAATAAGAATTGGCTTTTTCAGTAACATTTTGACCTCATTTTCCTACTAAAAGGATGAGGGAAGTGAGAACAAACATGAAAAAAAAGAAAAACATGAAAAGGTGGCTGCTGATAGCTGCTGTATTTTTGATAGTCTGTATTGTATCAATCCTTGTCATGATATCAGGAAACAAAGTGAAATATGAAGGCAGCGGCAAAAGCGGATTATGGGTTTCTAATCTTGAAAAATCAGGAAAGACATCAATTGGACCGAATTATTTTTTTAACCTGTATTGGCAGGGGAGTAAGAAGGATGAAAAACAGACGGTAGTTGAAAGAATTACTCTGTATGTGGATGGCAGAAAGTATCAAGATGATAACGTAGGGGAGTATAACTTGTCAGAATACACTGGTGAAGAACTGCCAGATGGAGGGCAAATGGAAGACCACATTGCTACCTTTGATTATATGCCTGAGGAGGAAGTGGTCGGGCATGAAATCTTGGCGAAAGTTGAGTGGAGGACAGGCGAGAAAAGACAAACAGAAGAACTCAAATTACATCAGAAGCCATGGTATAAAAAATAGTTTATTTGATGAGCAGGTGATCACATAAGTGGTCACTTTTTTTTCCAGGTTTCTAGGCACAGCAATATGAGAACTTGCATAGGCTGGAATAAAAACCTGTAAATTTTTAAAATGAGGTGCTTGCTGTTGGGAAAACAACCAAACAATCATGAAGGCAGAAACGTGCCGCAGCCTATTCGAAGTGATGGAGCCGGAGCTATTGACGCGGGTCCACGAAATGTGATGCGGGATATTCAGAATCCGAATATACTTGTTCCGCCTGTTACAGATGACGGTATGATTCCAAACTTGAGATTTTCATTTTCAGATGCTCCCATGAAATTAGATCATGGCGGCTGGTCACGTGAAATCACCGTCAGGCAGCTGCCGATTTCGACCGCACTTGCAGGAGTAAATATGAGCTTGACTGCGGGAGGCGTACGTGAACTTCATTGGCATAAACAAGCCGAATGGGCTTATATGCTTTTAGGACGTGCCCGCATTACCGCAGTTGATCAAGAGGGACGAAATTTCATTGCTGATATCGGTCCAGGCGATCTTTGGTACTTTCCCGCAGGAGTTCCGCATTCGATTCAAGGCCTGGAACATTGCGAGTTTCTGCTCGTCTTCGATGATGGAAACTTTTCAGAGTTTTCAACGTTAAGCATTTCAGATTGGTTTGCACACACGCCCAAAGATGTTCTGGCTGCAAATTTTGGTGTCCCAGAGGATGCGTTTCGCTCTATTCCTTCAGAACAAGTGTATATCTATCAAGGGAAGGTACCGGAATCGGTCGCCAGTGAAGGTATTCAGTCACCTTACGGAAATGTCCCCTTGACCTTCAAATATGAGTTGCTGAATCAAACTCCCATTCAAACGCCTGGCGGGAGCGTGCGAATTGTGGATTCTTCCAACTTCCCGATTTCTAAAAACATAGCGGCAGCACTTGTTCAGATAGAGCCCGGCGCGATGAGAGAGCTTCATTGGCATCCGAACAGTGATGAGTGGCAGTATTATCTGACAGGACAAGGACGCATGACAGTGTTTACCGGCAACGGGACTGCCCGTACATTTGATTATAGAGCAGGTGACGTTGGATACGTGCCTTCTAATGCAGGACACTATATACAAAACACGGGCACAGAAACGTTATGGTTTTTAGAAATGTTCAAAAGTGACCGCTATGCAGACATGTCGCTCAATCAGTGGATGGCATTGACGCCCAAAGAATTAGTGCAAAGCAATTTGAACGCAGGATCAGCCATGCTCGATTCCCTGCATAAGGAAAAAGTGCCTGTTGTGAAATATCCTGACATGTAAAGAAGGTAACTGTCCTACAATCGTTTTCAATTTTTATTAAGTGAAGCGCCGGGATGATCATTAGAATACGATAACTCGTGTTAAATCCCTATGTAAGAAATGTTATATAGGGTTTTTCTGCTTGAATAGGAATGTTGCGGCCTTTAAAATGAATACGTGAAAATGATAACCATTATCTGATCGCAATTTTTAACACAACGAAAACTGTAGTCTTTATTATTGATTACGCAAAATGAAAATGGCCTTTAAGAAGGTCGAGAATGAAATCACTCACTTTTCTATCCAGTTTCTTGTGTCATTGCCATCCGGGGACAATGGCTAATGGACTGATAATACATCTCAATTTGATTGACAGTCAAGCGGCGACAAAACATTACATAATAAGTGTAAGTACAATTTTAGGCATCATAGGTGTAGGATTTAGGAGGAAAAATAGATGGATTACTTCAATAGACCTATATCATTTTTACAAGCATAGGTGCTACAGGTTTTATAAGTTTAATGTGGTTCAGTTATTTTTCTGACAGAACTGAAAAGTGAAGCGAATTTCATTCTAGCTGTTGAAGAATAGCAAAGTATCAATAAGGGATGTAAACCTTTAAATAACTAAATGATCTATGTACTAAATTTTCAATACAAAAGAATAAAACTGCACTAAGCAAAAAAATACGTAATACTAATAAAAAACACAATGCTACTCATCAGCGGCTCAGGTGTAAATTCACTAATAATGAAGCCTGACATGCATCATTATCATAAGAAAACAAAAATATACTGCCGCGATCGGCATTTTGTTTTGATATCAAGTCATGTCCATCCATAAAAACGCTCGGTTGGAATGGGCAGTGTTTGCAACAGGCGGTTTTCAAAAGGATGGTTTATCGGTTATTGTTTCAAATGAGCCAAGCTTTTTTTGTCTCTACAGTTCAAATGATGCAAAGACAACATGATTTGTTACAATAAAAGTGTAGTCACGATAACTCATTGCGAAAGGGGAATAATTATGACCAAGACAGCAATCGTTACGGGTTCTGCAGGAGGATTAGGAAGAAGCATCGCAGAGAGACTATGCCAAGATGGTTTTCAGGTAGTGCTGCATGATATTAATGAAACACTGCTGAATGAAACGGTTTCAGATTTTAAAGAGAAACACTTTCAAGTGATTGGAGTAACGGGTGATGTATCAAAACGTGATGACCAATTCAATTTGGTTAAAGAAGCGGTAGATCACTTTGGCGGTTTAGATGTTTTTATTAACAATGCGGGGATTGAAGCTGTTTCCCCATTTTTGGAGATAACAGAAGAACAGCTGAATAAATTATTTCAGGTTAACGTCAATGGAGTTGTTTTTGGCACTCAAGCTGCCGCTGACCAGTTTATGAAACAAAACACAAAGGGTAAAATCATTAATGCATGCAGTATAGCGGGACAAGAGTCATTTGAAATGCTGGGCGCCTATTCAGCGACAAAACATGCAGTGAAATCTTTTACACATTCAGCTGCTAAAGAGCTGGCAAAGCATAAAATAACAGTGAACGCATATTGTCCCGGAGTTGCAAAAACAAAAATGTGGGATAGAATAGATGAAGAAATGGTGAAGCATAGTGATGATCTACAGCCGGGAGAAGCTTTTGAAAAATTTTCTTCTGAAATCGCTCTAAAGAGATACCAAACACCTGAGGATGTTGCCAATCTGGTATCATTTTTAGCTTCAGACGCTTCAGATTATATCACTGGTCAGGCGATAGTAACTGATGGCGGACTGGTATATAGATGATATCTTTATATTTGCGAG
Source organism: Bacillus sp. SKDU12 (assembly GCF_010093085.1). Classification (GTDB taxonomy): domain Bacteria; phylum Bacillota; class Bacilli; order Bacillales; family Bacillaceae; genus Bacillus; species Bacillus mexicanus. The sequence continues at coordinate 604,223 of NZ_MSRC01000007.1, forward strand.
AGCCTGATATAATAAAGCAGTTCTTGTGAAAAAAGGTGCTTTGTTTGAAGGGGATTTCTTGAAAAAAGTAAGCATACAAAAGAGGCCGAGCGTTTTACGCAGGCCTCTTTTGTATCAGTAGCCAAATACCAGTGTTGTACTTTGTGATCCGGCATATTTCGTAACGAATTCTTTTGTATAATCCGGTGTTTGCACACGGTAGCTGTAATGAGACCAAGGATTCCAAAAAGTCAGTGGAGAGGTTTGCTTGTTGAGAGATGGATAGCTGCCTGTATCCTTAAAATAACCTGTGCCTTTGTCATCGAGGATACCGCCTTTTTCACTGCCTTTTCCAAAATAATTATATTCGGAATATATTTTTGCTTTTGTGGCAATCGTGATCGCCTGGTTAAAGTTGTTGCTGTAATTGTTTTTAACATGAAAATAACCGTATCTCATGAGACCTGGGCCTCTTACATATAAGTTTTCAAAGTAATTGTTGGCGATTGTCATGTGGGGATAGCCGTCATATTGATGCTGCGAATCATCTGGATATCCTAAAATCAAGCCATATTTATGATTCGCAAATTTTGAGTTGCTGATGGTGATATAATCTGCCGATTTTCCGATATACAGAAGTTTGTCCAAATCATTGCCGCTTGCACTATAGCTGTGACCTGAGAATGTGACGTGATCAATCCAATAGTTGATACCGGAATCTAAATAAAGCTGGATATCGTTATTTCCGTTAATCTGCGGACTGTGTTCAAAAGTCAGGTTTTGAAAAATAACGTTTTCGGAGGAAGGTGAAGTTGTGAGAAAAATGTTTTTCAACGTTTTTTTCGCGTAAGAGCCTACGAGTGTTTTATTTGAGCCAATGGTGACTGTTGTTTTTGAAGATGTGGTAAGATTATTTTGAAGGACTAAAATTTTCGGAGCGGCTCCTCCTAGATGTGTCTTTAAATCATTTACACTTTGAATGTAAACAATCTGACCATTTTTTCCGCCCGTTGTGCTCGCTTTAGACATTCCTTTTTCATTTTTAGCATTTCCAGCAAATCCTAAGAGGCCATTCGTAGAGGTATTTGGAAAATCAACGGCTCCAAACGTTTTTTCAGGCAAGAGAACCAATAACAAACTGAACACTGCGAACCATAAACAAAATCGTTTCATCATACGCTTCCTTTCTAATGTAATCATTTCCTTGTGAAGATTATCATTTCATAAAATGGTAGTATTTGGTAGTTTCTATTTTCCTAATTTATAAATATACAAACTGCGCTAAAAGACATACTAACAATTGAAAACAGAAGAAAGGGTTGATGCGCCATTGACTGCAGCAACTTACCGAAACAGCCTGCTTATTCTTTTATGTTTAACAGCTGGAATCGTGGATGTAATCGGCTATCTTAGCCTTGGACATGTGTTTACGGCGAATATGACTGGGAATATTGTATTGCTGGGGTTAGGAATCGGCAAATCCCTTGAGGCTACAGTTTTTCATTCATTGATCGCGCTAATCGGATTTATAAGCGGTGTGATGATTTCGACACTGATTGTCGGAAAGGCAGAAAACACCCTTTGGCCTCCTGCTGTTACTAAAGCGTTGGCAGTTGAAGCATTTATTTTATTTGTCTTTTCTTGTCTTTCTTTTTATTCGGCTTTTGTTCCTGTATACATTCTTATTATTCTCTTAAGCATTTCCATGGGAATGCAAACAATGGCAGCCAAAAAGTTGGGAGTCGCAGGTATTACTTCAATTGTGTTAACGGGAACACTGGCTTCTCTATTAGAAGATTTGTCCAATCGATTATTTTTTAAGAAAAAGAAGAAAACATTTTTAAGAGATACTGTGTTAAGAGCGCTGGCGGTTGTCTTTTATTGCCTTGGGGCTTTTATTGTAGCTTTGGCTAATCCTGATTTTCATAACGTCATTATTTGGGTTCCGATCGTGCTGATATTTGGCATCATGATGACAGCTAAGTTAAAACTGAGCGGGGAAAAATAAGAGCTGCAAACAGCTCATTTATTTTGTTTATGGTTATGCGGATGCTATTCAGAAATGCAAAATAAGAATTTCGTCTGGTAGGTATGTGCGTTCATTCGTTGTATCTTTTTGAAAAAACTGCCTATGTGTGATGAATCTGCCTTACATAATCTATGAATCTATGTCCTCTTTCAATGAAGGTGATTGAGACTTATGATGAAAATGATTCTCATTTAAAGTCTGAATTGAGGAGGACATGTATGAAAAAGAATCTCAGTGCAATTGTGGGTATGGTTTTGTTGATGATCCTTTGTTTTTCTCCGCAAGCTTTGGCCGCATATGATGACCTGCATGAAGGCTATGCAACGTATACGGGGTCAGGTTATTCAGGAGGAGCATTCTTGCTGGATCCAATTCCTTCCGATATGGAGATTACCGCAATTAATCCGGCAGATCTCAATTACGGGGGAGTGAAAGCGGCACTTGCAGGCTCTTATTTGGAAGTTGAAGGTCCAAAAGGAAAAACAATTGTTTACGCAACCGATCTGTATCCTGAAGGCGCTCGCGGAGCTCTTGATCTGTCACCGAATGCTTTTCGGAAAATTGGTGATATGAAAGACGGAAAAATCAACATTAAATGGCGTGTTGTCAAAGCTCCAATCACCGGTGATTTCACGTACCGGGTCAAAGAGGGCAGCAGCAGATGGTGGGCTGCAATTCAAGTCAGAAATCACAAGTATCCTGTTATGAAAATGGAATATGAAAAGAATGGCAAGTGGATCAACATGGAAAAAATGGACTATAACCATTTTTCCGGCACTCATTTAGGGGCTGGTTCTCTCAAAATCAGAATGACCGATATCAGGGGGAAAGTGGTGAAAGACACCATTCCGAAACTGCCTGAAAGCGGAACGTCAAAAGCATATACAGTGCCGGGGCATGTGCAATTTCCAGAATGAAAATACGAAACAGCGGACTTTTCCCGCTGTTTTTTCATATAAACAGATATCAATTATCAGCGTCTCCTTGCAGAAATGTTTTAATCATGTTCACATGCTGCTGCTTGGGATAGCTGGTATACAGTCTGCTTGAAATCCGAATAGGATCCCCGAAAAAGTATCTTTCATAGTGAGTTTGCCTTGTGCCGAAGGAACTCATCGTTATATCCCACGCTAACCGGAATATTTTCACACGCTCAAAAGCATTTGTATTGACTGCTTGAAGGTATTGGTCAAGATCTTCCGAAATCTCTGAGTCAAACGCGTTTTCTGTCGGCAGCGTTACCATTCCGCTGGCACCAATTAACTGAATAATTTCAGTGAAACGAGGATATAGAGTTGGAATGATTGTACTGATGACTTGAAGAGGAATTAAACTGGGACGCATATAGCCGGCTTCATCTAATTGTGCGTCATTTTCTGATTTGTCAATGAGTGCTTTGATTGTCTCCAATCCGACAATGATTTCGGAGAGCTTTTCTTGTATATGCTGATATTCAGACACATTAATGGTGTCGACCAGAAGCTGTGCAACTCCTAATAGAAATTCAATTTTGACCATTTGCCTAATGACGACCTGATGAAAGGTAAAGGCATGAAAAGAGCTTTTCGCCATAAAATCATTAGCTGCTTCAACATTATCGTAAAAAAACACACGATTCCAGGGTACCAACACGTGATCAAAAACGACGATTGAATCCATTTCTTCATATCTTGAGCTTAAGGGATGATTAAAGGTCGACTCGCTTAATACAAATGATTCTCTTGTGATGAATTTGACACCCTTTGTATTAGAGGGAATCGAAAAAGCAAAGGCTTCATCCTTTTCAAAATAAAATTTTGGTGCCGAAAAAACCAAGATTTCATCAGTTAATCCACCTTGAGTTGCAAGCAGACGTGCGCCTTGAATGATCAATCCTTTTTCCGTTCTATCAATGACTTTAGCTGATATCGGCTTTTCACTGATTCCAAAATAGGACTGTGACCGGTTCACTTGGGGGGTAATGAATGTATGGGTAAAGGAAAGGTCGTTTTTAGCGGCTTTCTGATACAAGTTTAGTATGTGTTCCGGAAAGCAATTCTCTTTTTCTCGTAAAAGCTCTGCTGATGATGCAAAGCTCATCATCACCGTATTCATATAATCCGGACTTCTCCCCATCATTCCGTGAGTATGTCTAGCCCACTGTTCAATCATCTTCCTTCTTTTACTCAAATCGCTCTTGGTTTTAGGCTGGAGATAGGAAAGACCAATTCGCTCATAATCTCCAGAAAGACGATAAGTCATTTCGTTTATGAACTCATCTTTCGTTTGCAAATCATAAAGAGAGCTTTTTGTTTTGATAATTCCTTTAAACGCAGGATGTTCAGAAATGTTACCCTCTATTTTTTTGCCATCATACCAAATTTCGTTTTCTAGTTTGTTCAATCGGTCAATGAATTCTTTTCCATTGATAATCCCCATTTGACGTTTCGCTCCTTCAAATATGCTGCGTATGATCATTATATTTTCGAAAGAACTGCCTGTTCAGCCAATTTGAGATAGGAAAAGCCTTTTTTAATCTGTTTTACTATTTGATAGCTCCCATAGATTTTACTGAGGTGAATTTAAAACGGAACTAACTGCCTTCTGTCAAGTCAGCTCCGCTTGAATACTAGTCTAGATTTTGATCGATCGTTCCTTCAAAATAATCATCACTGACTTGTTCATGAGTTTCAGCCAACCCTTTTTCTAATTGCGTGGTTCCTTTATAATCCGAGGGATCAAAATATCGTCCGGCCACATCCGTGGTGTCGCTTCTGTTATGACTTTCAGTTTTTGCATTTTGTTGAACATCATCTTCCTTGCCTATTGAAGAAAATCTTTTATAATCATCAGGTCTGTCGGCTTCATTTTTTTGAGTCACTTTACTTCCTCCAGGTTATTGAATTTTTAGTGCGGGTATAAAACGTATTTCATTGTTTTAGATCGCCTTTACCTAATTTTCCTGTTTGTTTCACTCCTTTACGAAAAGTGTTGAATATCACCTCTTTTATTCTGTCTGTTAGGCAGGTATTCATTCACTTTTTTCATTCGCGGTTTTGTCGATCAAAAGAGGCATCTTCATACCAGTCATATTATTTAATAAAAAGAACGTCATGTTTGAAACCTTCTAGTAGCGCATGGCGTATGGCATGTTGGGGTAGACAACTTGATGAAAGAAATACAAAGGTTTAGAAATGAATTAATCAAACAGGAAGGTGAAAAAATGAAAAGCACTGCAGCATATTATGTAATGACATTAGGGCTGTCCAGCCTTACGTTTGGTTTAATTTTTGGAGGATGTTCTTTTTTTATTATGTTTGGCGATTTGATCATTGCATTGATTACGTCAGCCATTGCTTTCTTATACGGCGTTGTGATGTATGGCCTTTTTGCTTTTCCGCTGCAAATGATATTGCAGAAAAAAGCGAAAACATTCAATGTCATGCATCTATTGATTTACATTGTCCATTGTCATTGCTTTTATCGCAGCTTTCCTGCTTTTTGTTATCGGTTATCCTGAGTCAATAGCATGGGCATTGCAATCGTACTTTTATTATATGGTAAGTATTATAGCTGCACTGATCTACTGGTTTTGGGATTCGCTAATTCTTTATAAGCGTATAGCATCCGGCGTATAAAGCAAATCAGGGAAACTGAATTTGGAGGAATATGGTGAAATTCATTTAGGACATTGCAAGAATATTGGTGGTGAATTTAAAAGCGATTTCCAGTGGGATTGATGGCCGACAGTGTCAGAAAAGGCAAAGGATCAGCCGTGTTTGTAGTGAACTTATCTGCAGATTTATCAGCGTTTATCGATCCTGCGCACTCGCTGGGCTGTTATCGGTTTCCTCGAGGCGCAAGGTATTTGGTTTTTTGCAGTCCTTTATCTTTTTTGAGTGCTGTCATGAGGAAAAGCAGTACAGGAGGATTCGTTTACTCAATATGCATCTTAGTCAGAAAGCGTCCTGTTCCAGGGCGCTTTTCGTCTTTGGTGTTTAGACTGAAACTGTCGCGATTTTTTCTTCTTCAATCAGATCTTCAATGAGGAGCGGAAAGATTCTTTTACAGAACCTCTTTTCATATTGATCAGTACGTAATTATTGTTTGAATTGCCGAGGAATAGGAATACCCCCAGGAAAATAGACAGCATGTTGACAATTATATTAGAAGTGTTATGATTATATAGACAATATATTGTCTATACAGGAGGGAACATCGTGGATTGCTCTAAAGAACTGAAAGATTTATTTTTAATGCAACAGTCTTACGCTACACTTTTTTCTGTTTTAAACAAAATCCAATCACGCGGGGATGATTATTATGAAAGTTTAACGTCAAGACAATTTATGACGATGGTTGCCATACTGCATTTACCGGAAGAGGAAACGACATTTAATAACATAGCAAAAAAATTAGGCACTTCAAAACAAAACATTAATAGACTTGTCAGCGGCATTGAAAAAAGAGGTTATGTTATGACTGTACCGAGTAAACGCGACAAACGAGCGGTTAATGTGAAGATTACAGATTTGGGTAAGCTCGTCCTGGAGGCATGCGGGGAAAAAGCAGTTTACTTTATGGCAGATCTATTTAAAGGGTTTTCTACAGAAGAACTGGAAACGTTGTGGGTTTTATTGAAGAAACTATACAGTTTCGACGGAGAAGAACAGGATGGTTTTGAAGATGACGCTGCTAATTTTGACATTGAACAAAATCAAGATCACTTGAAAACAAATTTATTGCAGGAATTCTCAAAACGAAGAATGTAAAAAGGAGAAATGTATGAATATCGTGGCGTCGGTAGAAGATTTGAAAATGCAGTACGGAAACAAAACAGCAGTAAATGGGATTTCGTTTGAAGTGAGAGAGGGAGAAGTGCTTGGCTTACTAGGCCCAAATGGTGCAGGGAAAAGCACAACCATTCATATATTATCCGGGGTATTGTCAGCCAGTTCCGGTAATGTGACAATATTAGGCCACAACGTGAAAAAAAGGTCAAAGGAAATGAAGAAAGGCATTGGGATTGTGCCTCAAGATATCGCGATTTACGAGGAAATTTCAGCTGAGAAAAATGTTCGTTTTTTTGCGAGTCTTTATTCTCTTAAAGGAGAGGAACTGAAAACCCGAGTCAAAGAGGCTTTGGAACTTGTACAGCTATATGACCGGAAAGATGACAAACCTAAGACGTTTTCAGGCGGAATGAAAAGAAGATTAAACATTGCGTGCGCCATTGCCCATCAGCCGAAATTAATTATCATGGACGAGCCCACAGTAGGAATCGATCCGCAATCCCGGCATCACATTTTGGAATCGATAAAAAATCTGAGATCAAAAGGTGCGAGCATTATTTACTCGACACACTATATGGAAGAAGTCGAAGCTATTGCAGATCGTATTATGATCATGAATGAAGGGAAAATCATTGCTAATGGTACAAAAGAAGAACTGTATAGAAAAGTGAATAAAGAAATAACATACGCTTTTCAGTTATCACATGTTCAACAATTAAATAAAAACTCAATTAGAGGAGTCAAAGGAGTGACAGGAATTGATTTCTCTGACCATCAACTAAAAGTAACCGTTCAGCAGAACCAAGATCATTTGAGTGAAATCATAGCAGAATTGGGTGCTCAAGGATGCAACATTCTAAACATGAACAAACAAGAGGCATCGTTAGAAATAGTATTTTTAGAGCTTACAGGCAGAAATTTAAGAGATTAGGTGAGCAAAGTGAGTTTATTTAAATTGATAACCTTTGATTTTATGAATATTATAAGGAATCGGGTTCTTGTAATAGCCAATACGGCCTTTCCTTTCGTTCTCATTTTAGTTATGGGCTTTGTGACAAAAAACAGCTTTGGAGCAGGCGTGGTCAGTTCGTATGATTATTACGGAGTGAATATGATGATTTTTGCAGCAACACTGATCGCTATGACGGCCTCTAATACGTTTATGGAGGAAAAGGTGAAGAAAGCGAACCTCCGTATTGTATATGCGCCCGTTTCGACAACCGATATCTATCTTTCTAAATTATTATCAACCTGGATATTCAGTGTCATCATGTACAGTTTGAATGTGTTGATCGCCCAGACAATGTTTCATTTGAACTTTGGCGGACAACATCTTCCCTATCTCATGCTCTTATTGTATATGTTTTTATTTTTCGGCTGCAGTTTTGGCACAATGTTTTGCTGTTTGTTTAAAAATGAAGAACAGGCGAACGGCATTATGCAAATTCCAATAGCATTTTTCGTTTTCTTTGGTGGTGTATTTTTCGGTGTTCACAGATTTGGAGATATCGTTGATAACATATCTCTTATTTCTCCGATTAAATGGGTAACAGAATGTTCATTTCGTATTATTTATGATCATGATTTCAGTATGCTGCTGCCTGTTATGTCAGGACTATTGTTGGCTTCTATCATTTGTATTTCCTTTTCGCATGTTGTAAATAAGCCGGAGGGATATGTATGCTGAATTTATTTCAAAACAGGTGGGAGAGAACCTTGAGAAAAAAAGCGATTATCATCATTGCCGTGATCATTATCCCTCTGATGATTGGTGTTGCGATTATGTTTTCCGGAAAGCCGATTTTCAAAGAAACGATTGCTTTTGTACCAGAGAAGGACGACGTGAAGCATACACCGAGTAATTATGCATTTAGGGTAGTGGCGGTACATCAAAAGCCGAAATTTTCAGATTTAATATTAGGTAAATATGCGGCTATCGTCGAAAAAAATGACCGTGATTACAACGTGACGACTTTAAAAAGTAAAGCGGATCAAAAAATGATTCAGCAATTTTTCGAGACTGGAAAGATGCCAGACAACTACATGGGAGAGGACGAATTAAGGACTGAAAGAGGAATAGGAACGAATATATTAGGCTTTATCGTAATGCTTGTATTGATGCAAGGGGTGGCATTAGCTTCGTTATATCCAGAAGACCGGATGCTCAAAACCTTTAGTAGGATTTTAGTCTCTCCCATACATGTGGGGAAATATTTGCTTGCGCAGTTTATCTTTACGTTTTTATGCTTATACATACCCACTTACTTAGCTATCGTGATTACAAAAGTATTCTTCCATGCTGAAATTGGTTTCCGTTTGGACATTCTTGCTGGGCTACTGGGTGTTCTAATCATGCTTGCAACAGGATTTGCTATCTTTATGGCTTCTGTTCTTGGCCGAAACATCAGTTTGGTGTCAAGCGGTATCAGTGTGGTCACATGTGTATTATCAGGCTGTTTTCTTTCTTTTGCTCCGCATCATCCATTGTTGAATACGCTTTGTGCGATACTGCCGCAACAAGCGTATATGACTTTTATTCACGGGGTAGAAATGGGACATACAATGTGGGAATACAAAACTCAAGTTGTTTATATTTTGATGTGCTCGGCTGTGTTTTGTTTCCTTGGAGGTTTTATCACAAGAAGAAGGACTATTAAAGGGATTTATGAATAGTGAAGATGAACATGAGATGTACAGGTTTCTGTGCATCTTTTTCACTTGTTGTTTATGTTTCTTTTTGTTAGCTATAGTGGGTATGATTATGTTGTATCAATCATTATGTTATAAAAGTTTAGAGGTGAAATCTGATCAAGAATCGGGTGCAGCTTCACTGATCTTGTTTGCTGTTGCATGCAACTGGCCATAGCCACTATCGTCGCTGGCAAAAATCACTTCATCTTGTTGAGTTGTCAATTGGCATTGTGATCACGATTACAAATTTGTTATGTGTTAGACCTGTTTCTGCTTGTACTGAACAGTATATTGTTGTTTTGCAGTGACTTCTTGCTGTAGTGATGAAGGCTCTTGTAATGTTCCATTGGATGGGGGCAGGAACCGTATCTTTCGGAATATAGGAGTGCCGGTAATAGTGAAAAAGATCCTTCGTTGAATTTGTTATATGATATGCAGTTTCCGGATCAAAATCCTTCTTATAGGGCGTTTAAGAATAAATGGGTAGGCTTGTCGCTTTATCCGCCCAGCATTGCTGTAAATCCATTGCGTGAAGATGCAGCCATTGTTTATGCATCATGGAACGGTTCAACTGAAACTGCAGCCTGGCAAGTGTTAGCTGGTCGAAAACCTAACAAATTGTCTGAGGTGGTAACGGACGCTCCTCGAACCGGATTCGAGACAGTTATTCTTGTTCATTCGATTGGGCCATATATTCAGGTGAAAGCATTGAATTCTTCAGGCCAAACCATTGGTACATCGCAGATTATTCATGCGGAGCAAGAAAAAGAATAAGCCTCATGACCATATGTTGTGATGTGTTCTATCAGGCTGGTTAGCATTCACTGTCCTGTACTGGAGTAGGTGTTAGAGGCTGGCTGTTGCCTCAAGAACTCGCTGACCTAAGGTTAGGCCAGCGAGTTTCAGGTCTTGTACGTGTTTATTTTGCTAGTATACATGTGTGCATACAGGCGCAGTCACCAAGATGACTGTGTGTGAAAAGGACGGGGGAGTGCATGCAGATAAAGAAAGGATTTGTTCATTCATTTGATATATTCATTATGAGGTGAATAATAGATTCGTTTTCCTGATGGAGACGAAATGAATCAGTAAGTAAGATTTTGTAAGAGAAAAAGGGAGAGAAGGCAGTTTCTCTGCGAACTTGTCTAAACAGCTGCGGTTTATCATCGTGTTGTAAGCCTCCTCAAAAAATAATATCCCATTGTTCATTCTGGTCGTAACAACGGGATATCATTCTCTTTATCTGTGATGTAAATGTCCTGCCTGCCACGCTTCTTTGACTGCTTGAGGAACTTCTTTCACTTCAACTGCTGTTTGTTTGATGACGTTTTTTTTCATTTGCACATCCTGCTGAATCCTCTTTTGTTTTTGCGTTAGCAGATCTGCTTCCATTTTTAATGCATCAACTTGTTTTTGCATTGCCTGTGTAACAGAGGTGATTTCCTTTAGTGCGGGATCAAATTTTTTCTTATTTTGAAGTACATTAATCCCTAAGAAAATAACTGAAACAGCCAATACTGCGATGCTGATATACACAATAACCATATGTTATTCACTCCTTTTCTTATGTCATTACCCTGTTTCCGCTTTTTTAACCAGAAGAATGATGTTCTTTCAGTTCGTTTGATTTGCGTATTGGACTTATTCTACTTATAATGTGATATCGTACATATGAAACAAAGAAAGGGTGCTTCAATTGCAAAATTTACAAAAGAAAACCGCTCTTATCACAGGCGGAGGCAGAGGGATCGGCCGTGCTACCGCTCTTGCGCTTGCGAAAGAAGGCGTGAATATCGGATTAATTGGCCGGACTGCGGCAAATGTTGAAAAAGTGGCTGAAGAAGTCAAAGCTCTTGGTGTAAAAGCAGCATTTGCCACTGCAGATGTAAAAAATGCCGAGGAGGTTAACCAAGCTGTAGCTCAAGTGAAGGAACAGCTTGGAGATATCGATATCCTCATTAATAACGCAGGCATCAGCAAATTTGGCGGTTTCTTAGATCTGTCTGCTGATGAATGGGAAAATATTATGCAAGTCAACCTAATGGGTGTGTACCATGTCACTCGCGCGGTGCTTCCAGAAATGATCGAACGCAAAGCCGGAGACATTATTAATATTTCATCTACAGCAGGCCAAAGAGGAGCAGCTGCGACAAGTGCTTACAGTGCATCTAAGTTTGCTGTTCTCGGATTAACTGAGTCTCTTATGCAAGAAGTGAGAAAACATAATATCAGAGTCAGCGCGTTAACACCAAGTACTGTCGCTAGTGATATGTCTATTGAATTGAACCTAACAGACGGTAATCCTGAAAAGGTCATGCAGCCAGAGGATCTTGCTGAATACATGGTGGCACAATTGAAATTAGATCCGCGAATTTTCATTAAAACAGCTGGATTATGGTCAACAAATCCGTAAAAATGAGAAGCTTGTCATGCGACAAGCTTTTTTTATTATCCATTTAAATTGAAGATAACGATAATAAAGGTTATAATAGAACTAAAAAAACTATATACTAAATGTTCATTTGATATTTTATTTTTCTGCTTTTCCTCTTATATGTAATGAATACAAGATAACTGGATATAACATTCTTTACTTTCAGAAGGAAGACAATAATATAAAATTGAAAATTTA
>NZ_MSRC01000008.1 GCF_010093085.1 Bacillus sp. SKDU12
CTGACTACGCACATCACTGTACGATTTGTTTAAAACTGAATTAACAGGTACGTTTTGTCTTGTTTAGTTTTCAAAGAACTTTGTGTGCTTCTCTCGAAGCGACTACTTAATAGTAACATTTTTAGTTAACTAGGTCAACACTTTTTTGAAAAAGTTTTACTAGCTGTAATTATGTCTTTCAAAAGACAACAGAAATGATTATACCATAATTTTTATGACTGTAAAGGACTATAATAGAAAAAAAGCACAGCTATTTCAGCTGTGCTTTCTCTTACACTTCTTCTTGTGTTTCTTCCTGCTCATCTTCTTCATTTTTCTCTACTAATGCTACTGTTGCAACATGCTCTTCTTCCGCCATTCTGATAAGGCGTACACCTTGAGTGACACGTCCGGTGGTTGAGATGTCATTAATGTCCATTCTAATGAGTACGCCGCTGGCAGTAATAATCATTAGATCCTCTTCACCTTTAGTAGCCTTGACTGTTACTAATTGGCCGTTGTTCTCTGTGATTTTTGCTGTTTTGAGTCCTTTTCCGCCACGGCTTTGGGTTCTGTACTCTTCAGCTGGAGTTCGTTTTCCATAACCTTTTTCAGTTACGATCAGGACATGTGAGTCTTCTTCTAATATCTCCATCCCGACAACAACGTCATCATCAGTCAGGGTAATGCCTTTTACACCTGCTGCAGTTCTTCCCATTTCCCTGACATCAGTTTCAAGGAAACGGATCAGCAACCCATTTTTCGTTCCGATGATCATTTGTTTTGTGCCGTCGGTCAGACGTACACCCATCAATTCATCATCCTCACGAAGGCCTAGGGCGATTAAGCCGTTATTTCGGATATTAGCAAACTGAGCAAGTGAAGTTCGTTTTGAAATCCCATGCTTTGTTGTGAAGAAAAGGTAAAGATCTGCATTGAATTCAGTGACTGGAATAATCGCGTTAATCCATTCACCCTTTTCTACCTCCAGCAGGTTAATAATCGGAATTCCCTTTGCTGTTCTGCCGTATTCAGGGATTTCATACCCTTTTGCACGGTATACTTTCCCTTTGTTCGAGAAGAAGAGTATCGTGTCATGTGTTGACGTAGAGACTAAGTGCTCAACAAAATCATCTTCATTAGTCCCCATTCCCTGTACGCCTTTTCCGCCTCGTTTTTGACTGCGGTAAGTTGATGCAGGGAGACGTTTGATGTATCCATTGTGTGTCAGAGTGACGACGATGTTCTCTCTTTCGATAAGATCTTCATCTTCGATTGTCTCTAATCCAGAAGTAACGATCTCCGTACGTCTTTCATCATTGAAACGCTCTTTGATTTCAGTAAGTTCTTCACGGATGATTTCAAGCACTTTATATTCATTTGCCAAAATGTCTTTTAGCTCTGCAATTAATTCGACTAGAGATTGGTATTCTTCTTCAATCTTTTCACGTTCCAGTCCTGTTAAACGCTGCAGTCTCATATCGAGGATTGCCTGCGCTTGCTTCTCTGTCAATGAGAATTGCTCAATTAAACCTGTTCTCGCAATTTCAGCCGTTTGAGAATTACGGATAAGAGAAATAACTGCATCGAGATGATCCAGAGCTACTCTCAAACCTTCCAGGATATGGGCTCTCGCTTCCGCTTTACGCAATTCATATGCAGTACGGCGTCTGATTACGACTTTTTGGTGGTCAAGATAATACTCCAGACATTGCTTTAAATTCAATACCTTCGGCTGACCGTCAACAAGTGCAAGCAAGTTGATACCAAAAGATGTTTGTAATGCAGTTTGTTTGTAAAGGTTGTTTAGAATAACATTTGCATTAGCATCGCGTCTGATTTCAATGACAATTCTCATACCTGTACGATCTGACTCATCGCGAAGATCTGTGATGCCTTCTATCTTCTTGTCTCTAACAAGATCAGCAATTTTCTCGATTAATTTTGCCTTATTTACTTGGTAAGGGAGCTCGGTAACGATAATTCTTTCTTTACCTGAAGATGTTTGTTCGATCTCAGCTTTTGCTCTGATCGTAATTGAGCCTCGGCCAGATTCATATGCTTTCCGGATACCGCTGCGTCCCAAGATTTGACCCGCAGTCGGGAAGTCAGGCCCTGGAATGACTTCCATCAGCTCCTGGATTGTAATGTCTGGATTCTCACTGACCGCAAGTACGCCATCAATGATTTCACCAAGCTGGTGCGGAGGGATGTTTGTCGCCATACCTACCGCAATACCGGCAGCACCATTTACAAGCAGATTCGGGAACCTTGAAGGCATAACAACCGGTTCTCTTTCTGACCCGTCATAGTTGTCTTGATAATCGATTGTGTCTTTTGTGATATCTCGAAGAATTTCCATCGAGATTTTAGACATTCTTGCTTCTGTATAACGCATAGCAGCCGCTGAGTCTCCGTCAACAGAACCGAAGTTTCCGTGACCGTCAACGAGCATATAGCGGTAGTTGAAATCCTGCGCCATTCTGACCATAGATTCATATACCGCTGAATCACCATGCGGGTGATATTTACCGATAACTTCTCCGACGATACGCGCGGATTTTTTATAAGGCTTGTCACTCGTCATGCCTAAATCATTCATTGCGTATAAAATCCGTCTATGAACCGGTTTTAAACCGTCACGAACATCTGGAAGAGCACGAGATACAATAACGCTCATTGCATAATCCAAGAAGGATGTACGCATTTCTTGGCTGATATTTATTTCACGAACTTGTGGTGTGTTTTGTTCACTCATTAAAAAACCTCCCTGAAGTATCACATGAAATATGTGGGAGTAGATTGTCCATTATGACCTTCTATACGATTTCACTATTCTCCATTATATCAATAAACTCATGATTATACACATAAAATTGCTAGAATATATAGGTGTTGCAAGCATTACTGCGTCTGATCTTTTTTAGAAAAAAGCCTTATTTCATAATGGAAATAAGGCTTTTTATAATTAGATGTCAAGATTTTTAACGTATCTCGCATTGGCTTCTATGAAGTTTCGGCGAGGCTCTACTTTGTCTCCCATCAGCATTTCAAATGTCTCATCCGCATCCATTGCATCTTCAAGCGTGACCTGAAGAAGCGTTCTCGTGCTTGGATCCATGGTTGTCTCCCATAGCTGGACGGCATTCATTTCTCCAAGTCCTTTGTAACGCTGCAAGCCAGGCTTAGGCGTTTGCGGAAGAGTATTTAACAAGTCTTCCAGCTCCTTGTCATTGTATGCATATTCAACGCGTTTCCCTTGTTGAACCTTGTAGAGCGGCGGCTGCGCAATGTATACGTAGCCATTTTCTATAATTTGGCGCATATATCTGTAAAAGAACGTTAATAGCAGTGTTCTGATGTGCGCGCCGTCAACATCGGCATCTGTCATAATGACAACTTTGTGGTAACGGGCTTTTTCCAGATTGAAATCTTCCCCGATACCTGTACCGAGCGCTGTGATCATAGAACGAACTTCATTGTTGGAAAGAATTTTATCCAGTCTCGCTTTTTCAACGTTCAGGATCTTACCTCTAAGCGGCAAAATGGCTTGGAAATGTCTGTCACGCCCCTGTTTAGCAGATCCTCCGGCAGAGTCACCCTCTACGATATACAACTCGGAGATGCTCGGGTCTTTTGAAGAGCAGTCCGCTAACTTACCAGGCAGGTTTGAAATTTCCAACGCACTTTTGCGGCGTGTTAATTCACGGGCTTTTTTTGCAGCCATTCTTGCTCTTGCCGCCATTAAACCTTTATCGACAATTTTTCTGGCCGCATCTGGATTTTCAAGCATAAATGTTTCCATTGCTGCAGAAAATAACGTATCAGTAATTGTCCGTGCCTCTGAGTTACCTAGTTTCGTTTTCGTTTGGCCTTCAAACTGCGGATCAGGGTGTTTGATTGAAATAATTGCAGTTAATCCTTCTCTTACGTCATCCCCGCTTAAGTTTGGATCATTTTCTTTAATAAGCCCTTTTTTTCGTGCGTAATCGTTGATAACACGAGTCAGCCCCGTTTTAAAACCCGCTTCGTGGGTACCGCCTTCATACGTGTTAATGTTGTTTGTAAAAGAGTAAATGTTGCTTGTGTAGCTGTCATTGTATTGCAAAGCCACTTCAACCGTAATGCCGTCCTTCTCACCTTCGATGTAAATCGGTTCTTCATGGACAACTTCTTTAGAACGGTTTAAAAACTCTACATAACTTTTAATTCCGCCTTCGTAATGGTACTCATGTTTGCGCTCTTGCCCTTCACGTTTATCTTCAATCGTGATGTTCACGCCTTTCGTCAAAAAGGCTAATTCACGAACGCGGTTAGCAAGCAGATCATAATCATACTCAGTCGTTTCTGAGAAAATTTCAGGATCTGGGACGAAATGTGTCGTCGTTCCTGTATGATCCGTTTCGCCAATGATTTCAAGATCTGAAACCGGAACTCCGCGTTTATAAGTTTGGCGGTGGATTTTACCGTCACGATGCACCGTCACAACAAGCTCGGTTGAAAGCGCGTTTACGACTGACGCACCTACACCATGCAATCCCCCGGATACTTTATAACCGCTTCCGTCAAATTTCCCTCCGGCATGAAGCACCGTCATAATGACTTCTACCGCAGGACGACCCATTTTTTCATGAATCCCGACTGGAATACCGCGACCATTATCGATCACCGTGATACTGTTGTCTTTTTCAATCTCGATATTGATATCCGTGCAATAACCGGCCAAGGCTTCGTCAATACTATTGTCGACAATTTCCCATACTAAATGGTGAAGGCCTTTGCTGTTTGTTGAACCGATATACATCCCCGGTCTTTTACGGACAGCTTCCAATCCCTCTAGTACCTGTATCTGATTTTCATCATAACTATTTTGCTGCTGTTCCATAGCCACGTCATTCACCTACACTTTTCTAAACGATATATTCGCGATAAAAATTTCTAAGAATCTATTTCAAACATAAACTGCGCACGCTTTTTTAATGTACTGGAAGATAATGGAGAGTAATATATATTCTGAACTGTGACTACGATAGATTTTGGTGTGCCGTTTACGGAAGGCACCGTCTTGTGTTTCTGTTTTTTCAGAAATTCTTCAACAATAGGCGACATGTTGGCTTTGAAATCAAAAATGCCAACAATATCTCGTGTTGAAACCACAAAGTCATCACCTAAATGAATATACAATTGCCCACCTCATTTCTTCACTTCACTAACGCACCGTCTTGCACACGAAACATTCCTGCTTGCCGTAAGGTTTCATGGTCAATGCCATCAACGCTTGTCGTGGTGACAAACGTTTGTACACGGCCTTGGATCGTATGAAGCAAGTGCGACTGGCGATAATCATCCAGCTCACTCAGTACATCATCCAATAGTAAAATGGGATATTCTCCGATTTCTTCATGGATTAGGTCAATCTCTGCCAGCTTAAGAGATAATGCTGTCGTTCGCTGCTGTCCTTGAGAACCATACGTTTGCACATCGCGTCCGTTCACATAAAAAAGGACATCGTCACGATGAGGCCCTGACAGCGTAACACCGCGCTCAATTTCTTTTTCTCTTAATTTAGAAAACGCTTCTTGATAGCTATCTCCTATTTTCGACAAGTCTTCGGGATCTGATACCTCAAGAGTCGTATGGTATTTCAGGGTTAGCTCTTCAAGTCCTCTTGAGATGCCCGCATGAATAGGCTGCGCCCATTTTTCGAGCTGGGCTGTAAACCGCAGTCGCTTTACGACGACTTTTGCCGCAGCTTCTATAAGCTGATCGGTCAAAACATCAAGCATCGTTCTGTCAGTTTGTTTTCTTGTTTGCAGCTGCTTCAAAAAATGATTTCGCTGGGAAAGGATTTTCTGATAAAGAGACAGATCGTGGAGGTAAACAGGAGAAACCTGTCCGATTTCCATGTCAAGAAACCGCCTTCTCACTTGAGGGCTTCCCTTTACAAGATTTAAATCTTCCGGCGCGAACATGATGGTGTTGAGGGCCCCGACATACCGGCTGAGTTTTTGCTGCTCAATATGATTGACCTTGCCCTTTTTACCCTTTTTGGAGATGACGAGCTGCATCGGGATCGCCCCGTTTTGCTTCATCACTCTTCCCTCTATTTTAGCATAGTCTTTGTCCCATCGTATAAGTTCTTTGTCATTTGACGTCCTGTGCGATTTTGCCATGGACAAGACATAGATCGCTTCCATGAGGTTTGTTTTCCCCTGGGCGTTTTCTCCGATGATCACATTTACTTTATTTTCAAATTGAAGTTCGGCATGGTCGTAGTTGCGGTAAGATGTCAGTTCTAAGTTCTGGATATACAATCAGTGTCACCCGCTTTAATTAACGACTTGAAATGAACCAAATCCTTCAATCTCTACCACATCGCCAACATAAAGCTTTCTGCCGCGGCGGTTGTCCGGTTCGTCGTTCACAAGCACTTCATGCTCGCTTAAAAACCACTTTGCCATACCGCCTGATTGAATCACATCGGCTAATTTTAAAAATTGTCCGAGTGTAATCATCTCTGTATCAATTGAAATCGGATTTGCCATTATATCGACCTCTTTCAAATATCACTAATATCTAATTGTACTAAAAAAAAACGAATTAGGGAAAGGGAAAACTTGTCGGAGCAGATACTGAATAGAAAAGCTGCCGAAAGGATCGGCAGCAATGTGTCGGATTAATAGGTTCTGACAGGAAGGATAAGCTGTACAATCGTTTCATCATTCGGCGTGCGAATTAGGAAAGGTCTCATTGCACCAGTAAAGCTTACGCGTATTTCTGCTCCTTCAAGCACCTTTAGTGCATCCAGCATATATTTTGGACTAAACGAGATATTTAATTCCTCACCTTCAATTCGATCTGCAACAATCGCTTCCACAACTTTCCCGATCTCAGGTGAGTTGGAAGAAATTTCTATGGATTCAGCTGGTTTTGCAGACAGCTTCACCACGTTGTTGCGTCCCTCTCTCGCTAAAAGAGATGCGCGATCAATCGCCTGAAGGAAATCTTTTGTGTTCACAATCATTTCTGTTTTGCTTTCTTGCGGAATCAGGCTGGTGGTATCCGGATAATTTCCGTCCAGAAGCCGCGAGAAGAATAAAACGTTTTTCGCTTTAAACAGAACTTGGGTTTCTGTGATAACGATATCTACAAGTTCTTGGTTGTCGTCCAAAATTTTGCTGAGCTCAGTTAAGCTTTTTCCCGGAATCACAACGTTATAAGATCTGTCTTCTGAAATATCAAGCTTCGCTTTTCTCAAAGCAAGACGGTGGCTATCCGTCGCAGTGCATAATAATTCACTTTTCTCCACTTTCCAGTTTACACCTGTCAAGATAGGGCGTGTTTCTGAGGTGGACACCGCGAATACTGTTTGTCTGATTAGATTTTTCAACAAATCAGTTGGAATTTGAATCGCATGATGCTCCTCGATCTGTGGCAAATGCGGATATTCATCAGCATCAAGCCCGTTTAGATTAAATTCAGCTTTTCCTGAACGAATAATCGTTAAATATTGATTTTGGACTTCGATTTCTACAGTTGCCATCGGCAGTTTTTTGACAATCTCACTAAAGAAGCGGGCTTGTAAAACGATGCTTCCCGGCTGTTCTATTGTGACAATTTCCTTATCTTCTTCTTCTTTCGGGATAAAGGATTCAATAGAAATATCGGAATCGCTTCCTGTAAAGGATACGCCATCATCTGATGCAACGATTTTAATACCAGTCAGAATGGGAATCGTCGTTCTAGACGAAACTGCTTTTAATACATCTTGGACACTTTCAACAAGACGATCTTTTTGAATCGTGAATTTCATTTTTATCCTCCTAACGGATAATGTATTAATATATATTTTATTTATAAAAAATAGTAGAAGTAATAGTAGGGCTTGTGGATTTGTGGATAAGTTGTGAAAAAGACAGGAAACACAGCCTATCCACATGTGGACAGACTGTGCATGACTGATGAAAAGTTATTCACACTTTCCCCGATTCATCCTGGGCCCTTCTATTTGAGCTGTTCTTTAATTTCTTTTACATGCTGCTGAAGCTGTTCATCATCTGCCAGCAGTTTTGAAATTTTTTCATGTGCATGAATAACGGTTGTATGGTCACGGCCTCCAAACTCTTCTCCGATTTTCGGAAGAGAGGAATCAGTCATTTCCCTCGATAAGTACATGGCGATTTGACGCGGGAAAGCCACTGATTTTGTCCGCTTTTTCGCTTTGAAATCCTCGAGTTTAATATTAAATTGCTGGCCTACTACCCTCTGAATTTCTTTTATCGTAATGACTTTTGGTTTGGAAGAAGGAATAATATCTTTCAGCGCCTCAGCGGCCAGATCAGCATTAATATCTTTATTAATTAAAGATGAATAAGCAACAACTCTGATTAATGCTCCTTCAAGTTCCCGAATATTGCTGTCGATTTGATTCGCAATATAAAGCATGACCTCGTTCGGAATATCGAGGCCCTCCGCTTTGGCTTTTTTTCTTAAAATTGCAATTCTCGTTTCTAAGTCAGGCGGCGTGATATCAGTAATCAGGCCCCATTCAAAGCGCGAACGCAATCTGTCTTCAAGTGTCGGAATTTCTTTTGGCGGCCGGTCACTTGAAATGACGATTTGTTTGCTTTCTTCGTGCAATGTGTTAAATGTATGGAAAAATTCTTCCTGAGTCTGTTCTTTCCCGGCTAAAAATTGAATATCATCTATCAAAAGCACATCAACATTCCGATAGCGATTGCGGAAATCTACGGCTTTATTATCCCGGATAGAGTTGATGAATTCGTTTGTAAATTTTTCAGAAGACAGATAAACCACTTTGGCAGAAGGATTATGATCTATAACATAATGGCCGATCGCATGCATTAAGTGTGTTTTCCCTAGGCCGACGCCCCCATAGATAAATAAAGGGTTGTATGCTTTCGCGGGAGCTTCCGCAACTGCGAGGGAAGCAGCGTGTGCAAATCGGTTTCCAGATCCGATGACAAAAGTATCAAAAGTATATTTTGGATTGAGCATATTTTGAGGAAAATCAGATGTATCTTCTTTGGCCTTTTTCTTCACTTGCGGTTTTGGCATAAAGTCTTCAACATCTTGATTTTGGGGAATGACAAACTTAATGCTCAATTCTTCCCCGGTTAATTCATATATAGTATCTGCAATCAGATGCAAGTATCTGGACTCCAGCCAGTCTCTGGCGAATTCATTAGGAGCCGTGATTGTCAACGTGTCTCCCTGCAGTGAGTGCGCCTTGGTTGATTTCATCCAAGTCTCAAAACTCGGTTTGCTCAATTTTTTTTCAATTTGAGCAAGGGCTTGGTTCCACAGGTCTAATATATTTTCCATCTTTCGGCATGTCCCTCCTTTTCATATCAAATTGTTTCTTTCTCTGTTGTAGAACACAAAAAAAGAGCAAATGGCGCTGCCATTCGTACACATTAAATGTTGAAAACATATAATATAGTAGATAAATAGCTTTTCGACAAAATTCACAACTTGTGGACAACATTCTACACAAGCTGTGAGAAATCAATCCACAACTTATCCACAGTTTGTGGATAAAGAGGAAAGGTGAGATTAGTAATCAAGAGTTAAAACACAAATATAATACCAAAATAAACGAGAGCATGCAATGGTTGTTGCAATCTTATCCACAAAGCAGACAACCTGTTGAAAAAATATTGTCCACAGGGGTTGGTAATGTGAAAATGTTGTCGATAACCTTTGTGGATATTGAAAAAAGGCAAAAAAGATATCCACATTCGTGATGTAAGAGGCAAATTGTTCGATTTTTTTCGATAAATTACGGAATCTGAAAAATAAGGTTTCGAAAGTTGAAAAGGTGTGGTATCCTATTATGGTTGCAGGAAATAAAAGCAATAGTGAAGTTGACAATGAATAGGTAGCACAAATATAATAAGTAAGACTGTCTTTAACAGCTATTCCTCGAGGGAGGTGTCATAAATGAAAAGAACATTCCAACCGAATAACCGTAAACGCAGTAAAGTTCATGGCTTCAGAAGCCGTATGAGTTCAAAAAACGGTCGTCTAGTTTTAGCACGCCGTCGCCGTAAAGGCAGAAAAGTATTATCAGCTTAGGCCACTGAATAATGTCAGTGGTCTTTTTTCACATTATGGGAAAAGAAGTGTGATGCGGGATGGACCAGAGGATGCTCCCTGGTTCAGACGCATCTCATTTTCATAATAAATTTTATAAGTTTCTGCCAGCCAGTATCGGAGTGAGTCATTTGAAGAAGCGAAATCGTTTAAAGAAAAATGAAGATTTTCAAAAAGTGTTTAAGCACGGGGTATCAGTAGCGAACCGCCAGTTTGTCTTATATACGCTTGATCAGCCTGAAAACGATGAGCTGCGCGTCGGGCTTTCCGTCAGCAAAAAAATAGGTAACGCTGTGATGCGAAATCGGGTCAAACGTTTGATTCGGCAGGCTTTTCTTGAAGAGAAAGAGAGACTGAAGGAAAAGGATTACATCATTATTGCCAGAAAACCAGCGAGCCAGCTGACATTTGAGGAAACGAAAAAAAGCCTGCAGCATCTATTCAGAAAGTCTTCTTTATATAAGAAATCTTCGTCAAAGTAGGCATTTGCCATTGCTTTCTTACAACTTTTAAAAGCGCTTCCTTTCTGGTTGATTAGAAAAAGACACCATTTAAAACTGAAAGATGCTAAAATACATACAAGTATGCTTTGCACTTAAAGAATGTAAAGATAATTATAGGAGGAAATGTTGTTGAAAAGGAGAATAGGGTTGCTATTAAGTATGGTTGGCGTATTCATGCTTTTGGCTGGATGCTCAAGTGTGAAAGAGCCGATCACTGCAGATAGTTCGCATTTTTGGGACAAGTACGTAGTATATCCATTGTCTGAGCTCATTACGTATGTAGCGAAATTGACGGGAGATAACTATGGACTTTCAATTATTCTTGTTACCATTTTAATTCGTTTATTAATTTTACCGCTGATGATTAAGCAGCTGAGAAGTTCGAAAGCGATGCAGGCTTTACAGCCGGAAATGCAAAAGCTTAAAGAAAAATACAGCTCAAAGGACCAAAAAACACAGCAAAAGTTACAGCAGGAAACAATGGCTTTATTCCAAAAGCATGGCGTGAATCCACTGGCGGGTTGTTTCCCGATTTTAATCCAGATGCCGATTTTAATTGGATTTTATCATGCGATCATGAGAACACAGGCGATCTCGGAGCATAGTTTCTTATGGTTTGACTTAGGAGAAAAAGACCCTTACTATATCCTTCCTATCGTTGCAGGTGTCGCTACATTTGTTCAGCAGAAACTGATGATGGCGGGCAATGCGCAGCAAAATCCGCAAATGGCAATGATGCTTTGGATTATGCCAATCATGATTATCGTATTTGCGGTCAACTTCCCGGCGGCACTTTCTCTTTATTGGGTAGTCGGCAACTTATTTATGATTGCACAGACTTTCCTCATTAAAGGACCAGATTTGAAAAAAAATTCTGAGCCGCAAAAAGACGGAGGAAAGAAAAAGTGAGGAATGTGACTGCTGCAGGGCGAAATGTCGATGAAGCAGTACAGTCCGGACTGAAAGAGCTGGAATTAACGAAGGATAAGGTGGAAATTACCGTTATTGAAGAGGGAAACAAAGGATTTCTCGGTATTTTCGGAAAAAAGCCTGCGGTCGTAAAGCTAGTTGAAAAGATTGATCCGATTCAGCAAGCGAAGTCTTATCTTCAAACGATTGCCGAAGCGATTGCCGGAAAGTCTGATGTGACTGTTCAAGAAAGCAGGAAGACAGTGAGTTTTCATATAACAGGTGAAAAAGCGGCATTGTTGATTGGGAAAAGAGGACAAACCTTAAATGCCCTTGAAACGTTGACACAGCTTGCCCTTAACCGTTATCCAGGCCAATATAAAAATGTCATAGTAGATGCAGAAAACTATCGGCTAAAAAGAAAAGATACACTGAGTCAGCTGGCCATCAGGCTTGCAGATCAGGTTCTAAAAACGAAAAAAGCAGTTCATCTTGAACCGATGCCGTCCAGTGAAAGAAAAATCATTCATGATACTCTTTCTGGATATGCGAATCACGAGATCAAAACATATTCAATGGGTGAAGGTGAAAATCGTCATCTCGTTATTTCCCATAAAAGATAGCATAAAACCGAAGTCCGGTAAAAAGCGGATTTCGGTTTTTTTGTTTGAAAAAATACTATTTTGCCTAGTAATATCAAGCTTTTGGTCGTTATGTTTTTTTCTTTTAAAGTGTATCCTGTTGATAAAAAGGAAAGTCAGGAAATAAAATTAATTGTTATTCACATGTGGATAAGTTAAAGTAATAGGAGGCGAATTCCCTATTCTGTGGATAACACATCTTCCACTTCGAACCAAACTATGTTATCTTTTAGTTTTGGCATAATAAAATTTTTTTATATAGATGAAAGATTAAGTAAAGAGAGGTGAACAGCATGGATACAATTGCAGCAATTTCCACACCGATGGGAGAAGGTGCGATTGCGATTGTACGGTTGAGCGGTCCAGAAGCCATTCAAATCGCAGATAAAATTTATAAAGGACCGAAGGAGAAAACACTTGGCTCGGTCGAATCACATACGATTCATTATGGTCATATCGTAGACAGACTTTCGGATCGTGTCGTTGAGGAAGTAATGGTATCAGTGTTAAAAGCACCGAGAACCTTTACACGTGAAGATGTCATCGAAATTAACTGTCACGGGGGAATTGTAACCGTGAACCAAGTGCTTCAGCTCGCTTTAAGAGAGGGAGCGAGACTGGCAGAGCCGGGTGAATTTACGAAGCGCGCATTTTTAAACGGACGAATCGATCTTTCACAGGCGGAAGCGGTGATGGACTTGATCAGAGCCAAAACGGACCGGGCAATGAACGTCGCCATGAATCAGATGGAAGGGCGTCTTTCTGCATTGGTGCGCCGGTTACGCGGTGAGATTTTAGAAACACTGGCTCATGTTGAGGTGAATATTGATTATCCGGAGTATGACGATGTAGAAGAAATGACGCATCAGCTTTTGGTTGAAAAGGCAACTGCCGTGAAAAAAGAAATTGAAGCGCTGCTGAGGACTTCTGAGCAAGGAAAAATTTTGCGTGAGGGTCTTTCTACTGTCATTATCGGCCGGCCGAATGTGGGAAAATCATCTCTTCTGAACAGCCTTGTACATGAGGCAAAAGCTATTGTAACGGATATTCCGGGAACGACTCGGGATGTCATTGAGGAATACGTAAATGTACGGGGTGTTCCGCTCCGTCTGGTTGATACAGCAGGTATTCGTGAAACAGAGGATATTGTTGAACGAATCGGTGTTGAACGTTCTCGCCAGGTTCTAAAGGAAGCGGATCTGATTTTACTTGTGCTTAATTCTAGTGAAGAGCTTTCTGAAGAAGACGTGAAGCTTTTTGAAGCCGTAGAGGGCATGGACGTTATCATAATTATGAATAAGACTGACCTTGAGGTGAAGATTGACAGTGAACGTGTTCGTGAGCTTGCTAACGGACGCCCTGTTGTCACGACATCTCTATTAAAAGAGGAAGGTATCAATGATCTGGAAGAAGCGATTCAATCGCTGTTCTACACGGGTGCCATTGAGAGCGGAGATATGACTTATGTCAGCAACACACGTCATATCTCTATTTTACAGCAAGCCCAACGTGCCATTGAAGATGCACTTAGCGGCATTGAACAAGATGTCCCGATCGACATGGTGCAAATCGACCTTACAAGATGCTGGGAGCTTTTGGGTGAAATCATCGGAGATTCAGTCCATGAAAGCTTAATTGATCAGCTCTTTTCACAGTTCTGTTTAGGAAAATAATTAAAGGAGGAGTTAGAATCATGGGGTATGAAGCAGGCCAATACGATGTGATTGTGATTGGCGCCGGGCATGCCGGTGTTGAGGCTGCCCTCGCATCAGCACGCCAAGGCGCCAAAACGCTTGTCTTGACCATCAACTTAGATATGGTTGCATTTATGCCATGTAATCCGTCTGTCGGCGGTCCCGCAAAAGGGATTGTCGTCCGCGAAATTGACGCGCTTGGCGGAGAAATGGGCAGAAACATCGATAAAACGCACATTCAAATGAGAATGCTGAATACTGGAAAAGGTCCTGCGGTTCGTGCTTTGCGTGCGCAAGCAGACAAATTCCAATACCAGCACGAAATGAAAAATACACTTGAAAAAGAACCAAATTTAACATTGCTGCAAGGAATTGTAGAGCGGCTGATCGTTGAAGACGGCGAATGCCGCGGTGTGGTGACACAAACCGGCGCGCATTATCGTGCGCAAGCAGTTGTTATGACGACTGGAACATATTTAAGAGGACGAATCATTCTTGGTGATCTGTCTTACTCAAGCGGTCCGAACAACCAGCAGCCTTCTATTAAGCTTTCTGAGCATTTGGAGGAGCTTGGTTTTGACCTTGTTCGTTTTAAAACAGGTACGCCGCCTCGCGTCAAAAGCGACACGATTGACTACAGTAAAACGGAAATCCAGCCTGGTGACGAAGTGCCTCGCGCTTTCTCATATGAAACAGTGGAATATATTACAGATCAGCTTCCTTGCTGGCTGACATATACAAGCCCTGAGACACATGAGATTATTGACAGCAACCTGCACCGCTCACCAATGTATTCCGGTATGATCAAAGGTACGGGCCCAAGATACTGTCCGTCTATTGAAGATAAAGTTGTCCGTTTTAACGATAAACCGCGTCATCAAATCTTTCTTGAGCCTGAAGGCAGACATACACAGGAAGTCTATGTTCAAGGTTTATCTACAAGTCTTCCGGAAGATGTACAGCAAAGAATGCTTGCAACGATTCCAGGTCTTGAAAACGTGCAAATGATGAGAGCGGGCTATGCGATCGAGTACGATGCGATTGTACCGACACAGCTGTGGCCGACACTTGAAACGAAAAAAATCACAAATCTCTATACTGCAGGCCAAATTAACGGAACATCCGGCTATGAAGAAGCTGCAGGACAAGGAATTATGGCGGGAATCAATGCAGGACGAAAAGCGCTTGGAAAAGAAGAAGTCATTCTAAGCCGTTCTGATGCCTACATTGGCGTTCTCATTGATGACCTTGTCACAAAAGGAACCAATGAACCATACCGCCTTTTGACATCACGTGCGGAATACAGATTGCTTCTTCGCCATGACAATGCTGATTTGCGTCTGACAGAAATCGGACACCGCATTGGATTGATTTCTGATGAGCGTTATACCGTTTTTGAGAAGAAAAAAGCGGCGATTGAAGCTGAGAAAAAACGTTTGTATTCTGTAATTATCAAGCCGTCTCCGGAAAATCAAGAATATATCCGTTCTCTTGGCGGAAGCGAATTGAAAGATGGAGTTCGCGGCACTGACTTGATGAAACGTCCTGAAATGAATTATGAAACCGTCACAAAATTGGCTCCGTCAGAAGTGCCGGTTCCGCAAGACGTGGCAGAACAAGTAGAGATCCAAGTGAAATATGAAGGATATATTGAAAAATCCCTTCAGCAAGTGGAAAAACTGAAAAAGATGGAAAACAAAAAAATTCCGGATCGAATTGATTATGACGCAATTAAAGGGATCGCAACAGAGGCGCGTCAAAAGCTAAAAAATGTGCGTCCTTTGTCTGTTGCCCAAGCTTCCCGCATTTCCGGTGTAAACCCGGCGGACATTTCAATTCTATTGGTGTATTTAGAGCAGGGACGCATTGCGAAGATAGCCGAATAGAAAGGATGACGGCATGAATATTGAAGAATTCACTTCTGGTTTGGCGGAAAAAGGGATCTCCCTTTCTCCCCGTCAGCTGGAGCAATTTGAACTGTATTACGATATGTTGGTTGAATGGAACGAAAAAATTAATCTGACTTCTATTACAGAGAAAAAAGAAGTATACTTAAAACATTTTTATGATTCCATTACCGCCGCTTTTTATGTCGACTTCAACCAAGTGAACACGATTTGTGATGTTGGAGCGGGAGCGGGTTTTCCGAGTCTGCCGATCAAAATATGTTTTCCGCATCTCCATGTCACAATCGTGGATTCATTAAACAAACGGATTACGTTTTTAGAAAAATTGTCTGAAGCTTTGCAATTGGAGAATACGACATTCTGCCATGACAGAGCTGAAACATTCGGACAGAGGAAGGACGTACGGGAAAGCTATGATATTGTGACGGCGCGAGCAGTTGCAAGACTATCTGTTTTGAGCGAGCTTTGCCTGCCTCTGGTGAAGAAAAACGGTTTATTTGTTGCTTTAAAAGCCGCTTCAGCTGAAGAAGAGCTGAATGCCGGCAAAAAAGCGATTACGACGCTTGGAGGAGAACTTGAGAATATCCATTCCTTTAAGCTGCCCATTGAAGAAAGCGATCGTAATATGATGGTGATACGCAAGATCAAAAATACACCTAAGAAGTATCCAAGAAAACCGGGAACTCCTAATAAATCGCCAATTGAGGAGTAATTTAGACAGCGTGATATGACAATGCCATCATATTTTCAGCAAAATTAATGGATGTACAGCAGGAAAAACCATGAGAAAATAGAATTATAAAAATGGCAGTTTTTAAAGGTGGTGTAGGTACATGAAGCATTCATTCTCTCGTTTATTCGGGCTTGGTGAGAAGGAACCGGAACCGGAGATTGCTGAACATGAGACGAACAAAGAAGAGATTCTGGAAATACCGGTAAATGCTATCGTTCCCAACCGTTTTCAGCCACGCACCATTTTCTCAGATGAAAAAATTAAAGAGTTAGCAATGACCATTCATACACATGGCATTATTCAGCCGATTGTTGTCAGGCATACAGAAGAAGAAGGCCAATACGAACTCATTGCCGGTGAAAGACGCTGGAGAGCGGTACAATCGCTTGAGTGGGAAAAGATTCCCGCTATTATTAAGGATTTTTCCGACACAGAAACCGCTTCTGTGGCGTTAATTGAAAATTTGCAGCGGGAAGAGCTGTCTTCTATTGAAGAAGCGCATGCTTATGCTCGGCTTCTTGAATTGCATGACTTAACACAGGAAGCACTCGCACAGCGTTTAGGAAAAGGGCAGTCCACAATTGCGAATAAGCTGCGGTTATTAAAGTTGCCTCAGCCGGTCCAAGACGCGATTATGGAGAAGAAAATTACTGAGCGTCATGCCAGAGCGCTGATTCCGCTTAAACAGCCTGAACTCCAAGTCACACTGCTCACAGAAATTATTGAGAAAAGCTTAAATGTAAAGCAGACGGAAGACCGCGTGGTGAAAATACTGGAGCAGGGCCAGAAAAAGCCAAAGCCGAGACGCAAAGCGTTCAGCAGAGATACAAGAATTGCAATGAACACAATTCGCCAGTCACTATCAATGGTTGAAGACAGCGGTGTAAAATTGAATACAGAAGAAGAAGAATTTGAAGAATTTATTCAATTAACGATTCGCATACCAAAATAAAAGCTCTCCTGAAAAGCAGGGGGGCTTTTATTTTTATGATAAAAAGGTAATTATTTACTTTTTGTCGATGATATTATATTAGCATTATTTTCATTGAGCTTGTGGATAAATTCTTCAGTATCTTGCGGAGAAATGACTACATGTCCCAAACCCCCCTGATAATATATCGTGATGCCATGGCGAGAGCCGATTAGGCGAAAACCTGACAACAGCTTCTTTTTTCGAACCACTTTGACGATTTTTTCGTAAGGAATCTGCTGCTCGAGCAGTCCGGCTTTAATGATCAGATGATGTTCTCTCAATGTATATTTTAGATCAATAAAGCTCCACGTGATGAGCACATTTAAAAGAGTCAGCAGAATAAAAATGATCCAGCCTGAAACCCTCATATTTCCCAGCACAAAAGGAACAATGGCATCTGCTTGTATCAGTAATATGAGGAACACAGCTATCAGTGTAACGGGTATATCTCTCTTTGTTTTATAAACCATATTTTCACCATCCTGTTCATTCTGCACTGTAACTCTTCTTTTTTCTTTAAGAAATTCCTTTTTTCATTCAAAAAAACAATAAAATTGTAAAATTTTCAAGAGAAAGCATAGAACGGTGTTCAATTTCTAGTGATTTCCCCTCTAAAACGAAACAAAATGATGAAAAAAATGAAACGCTTTACCCTTTTTTTGATAGAATAGAATCAAGATAGTACATGTTCATGTGAAAGTAGGTGACATCGTGGGAAAAATCATAGCAATTACGAACCAAAAAGGCGGCGTAGGCAAAACAACGACGTCTGTTAACCTTGGGGCATGCTTAGCTTACATAGGGAAAAGGGTTCTGCTGGTAGATATTGATCCGCAGGGAAACGCGACAAGCGGATTAGGAATTGAAAAAGCCGATGTAGAACAGTGTGTGTACGATATTTTAGTAGATGATGCAGATGTAATAGATATTATTAAAGCAACGACAGTAGAGAACTTGGACGTCATTCCTGCGACGATTCAGCTTGCTGGAGCTGAGATCGAGCTGGTACCGACGATTTCAAGAGAAGTAAGACTGAAGAGGGCGCTAGAAGCAGTAAAGCAGAATTATGATTATATTATCATTGATTGTCCGCCGTCATTGGGGCTGCTGACGATTAACGCGCTTACTGCCTCAGATTCCGTTGTCATTCCTGTACAGTGCGAATATTACGCCTTAGAGGGACTCAGTCAGCTATTAAATACAGTGCGTCTTGTGCAAAAGCATTTGAATACTGATTTAATGATTGAAGGTGTATTGCTGACAATGCTTGATGCCCGAACAAATCTCGGTATTCAAGTCATTGAAGAGGTTAAAAAATATTTTAGAGATAAAGTATACAAGACGGTTATTCCGCGTAATGTTCGTCTGAGTGAGGCACCGAGTCACGGAAAACCCATCATTTTATACGATCCGCGGTCAAGAGGTGCGGAAGTATACTTAGACTTAGCAAAGGAAGTGGCTGTGAATGGCTAAAGGCCTTGGGAAAGGGATTAATGCGTTGTTTAATCAGGTCGATTTGTCTGAAGAGACAGTTGAAGAAATTAAAGTTGCCGATTTACGCCCTAATCCTTATCAGCCAAGAAAACACTTTGATGACGAGGCATTAGCTGAACTAAAAGAATCTGTGCTGCAGCATGGCATTCTTCAGCCTCTTATCGTTAGAAAATCTTTAAAGGGCTATGATATTGTTGCGGGGGAAAGGCGTTTTCGTGCGGCAAAGCTGGCGGGTTTAGAGACAGTTCCGGCAATTGTCCGTGAATTGTCAGAGGCATTAATGAGAGAAATTGCTCTATTGGAAAACCTCCAGCGTGAGGATTTATCACCGCTTGAAGAGGCTCAGGCCTATGATTCTTTGCTAAAACACCTAGACCTTACGCAAGAACAGCTTGCCAAACGTCTCGGGAAAAGCAGGCCGCATATTGCGAATCATTTAAGATTGCTGACACTGCCAGAAAACATTCAGCAGCTTATTGCCGAAGGTACGCTTTCTATGGGGCATGGACGTACGCTTCTTGGCTTGAAAAACAAAAATAAGCTTGAACCGCTTGTACAAAAAGTGGTTGCGGAGCAGCTTAATGTTCGCCAGCTTGAGCAGTTGATTCAGCAATTAAATCAGAATGTTTCACGTGAAACAAAGAAAAAAGAACCTGTAAAAGATGCGGTTCTAAAAGAACGGGAATCCTATCTCCAAAATTATTTTGGAACAACGGTTAATATTAAAAGACAAAAGAAAAAAGGCAAAATTGAAATCGAATTTTTCTCTAACGAAGATCTTGACCGGATTTTAGAACTTTTGTCTGAACGAGAATCATAAAAACCATCTTTCAAGCGAAGATGGTTTTTGTTTTATATTCGTCTAGTGAGTCTTTGCAGTGGTGTAAGGCGTTCCTGCCTCCACTCTGTTCGATCTGTTAATTTCAATCCTTCAGCAAGAACATCTGCCATATTCATGACCAAGTTGAGTCTTGTATTTTGCAATACAAAGTATTCCATAAAACCACTCACATTGACAATTCCGTTAATATGAAGGTCTCCGACTTCGGGAAGGTCTTTTTGCACACCGGCCCCAGGTTTTAATGGCCCGTCTCCAATTTGAAAAGATCCTACACTTTTGACGCGTCCGAGACATGCATCCACTGCTACAATAAATGGATTTTTATGTAATTTATGAATGTCATTGATTTTATCTTTCATGTTTACAGCATGAACTGGAGCAGATAAGGTTCCGTAAACATGGAACCTGGTGAGAGGCATTTGTGTGAGCTTCGTTCCTACAAGCGGGCCTAATGAATCTCCGGTTGAACGATCTGTACCGATACAAACCACAATTATTGGTTTGCCGGCAGCTTTTCGTAAGGATGAAGAAAGAATGGTTTGAATTTGTTTTGCTGCAGCTGTATCTGTATGTGAAACATATTGCTTTACTCGTTCTTGAGAGGAAAAAAGCCCGCTTTTTCGATTCATAGGTTTCACTTCCTTGTTATAGTAGTAACAGAATTGCTATGTGAATTGTTAAGTAAGGTTGTTTACAGTATATCCAGCAGCAGGAGCTTTTATGCTTTGTGTATGACAGAGGTTATTGTTTAAAGGAGGGGGTGGTTGTCAGTATTATGCGACCATGCTTTAGTCCACAATGAGGTGTGAATGTATCCTAATTCCTCTCAATGTTTTCATACTGGTTCACCTAATGAGAAATTCTTTGTGGCGATATTTATCTGTCAGGGCTGCTTGCATTGCCAGTCTTTTATATGAGTATTTCGTATGGTAATTTCATCTTGTGGCCATTGTCTATGAAAATATGGCATGTTTGCTTTCAGTTATTTATATAGTAATAGTAACGGAAACAAGCTGAACTCAGTGCGATGAGGTGATGATGTTGTGGAGAGCCGGAATGAAGTGGATGCTGCTCATATTAGGAAGCCTGATCGGGGCCGGGTATGCGAGCGGTCAGGAGATATGGCAGTTTTTTGGAGCTGAAAGCGGACTTGCTATTGTGCTGTTTACAATCATGTTCATGATCTCGTCTTATATTGTGATGAAAATCAGTTTTAAGGTTCAATCCACTCATTTTCTGCCGGTTTTGGAGCATTTGGTAGGACCGTGGCTGGCAAAAATGTATGATGTTCTCATCGTTTTTTATTTGTTTTCGACGACTATGGTGATGATTGCCGGAGGCGGTGTGACTCTGCAAATGTACAAGCTTCCTTTTTGGTGGGGAATCGCGTTGATTTGCATTGTGACAGTTTGTTTGTTTTTCTGGGATGTGAAAGGAATATTATCAGTAAACGGTTTTTTAATACCTGTTTTAGTCGTGGGATTGCTGTATGCGCTGATCTCCTTTCAAAGCACCCATCACCATACGTGGACGATCGATTTGACTCGGCAGTACAACTGGCCTGCAAGCATCACATTTACCTCTTTAAACATCCTTTCAGTTGTCGCGATTTTATCTTCCGTAGGGAAAGAAATGAAAGGACTGGGGGAAGCCAAAATAGCCAGTGTAGCAAGCGGTCTTATATTTGGCGTGATTTCCTTTGTTTATAATGAATCGTTAGTGGAGCTGGCGGGCTCCCTTTCTCAGTTTGAAATCCCGCTGTTTGCCGTTTTGGAGGGAGCGCCTTATCTTCTTTTTTTATGCATGACGGCGGTGCTGTGCTTAGCGATTTACACGACAACAGTAGCTGGGTTGCTGGGGCTGTCCAGCCGGCTGATGGCGTTTGTTCATATGCCGAGGTGGATGATTGTGCTGATCCTGCTGGCGTTAATGGTGCCTTTTACTTCTTTTGGGTTTTCTGATTTGATCGCGTTTTTGTATCCGATATACGGAATGCTGAATTTATATTTATTAGTTTGTCTGTTGTTATATCCTATTTTGAGTAAATGGAAATAAAAGGCTAATGTTGTTTTCGGATATCTTAATTGCTCTTCTGATCAGTTTTTTTGTACAATAGATACAGCAGTTTATGAAAAGAGGTGAAGGGTCTTGGCGGATAAAGACTTTGGCCTGAATGATATCGTAGAAATGAAAAAATCACATCCATGCGGAGCAAACAGCTGGAAAATTATACGCATGGGGATGGATATTCGAATTAAGTGTGAGGGATGTTCTCACAGTGTCATGATTCCGAGGAAAGAATTTGAAAGAAAACTAAAAAAAGTACTTGTCAAGCATGAGGAGCCTACTTCGTAGAAAGGCCTGCACTCATGCTTTTTCATATAGTAGGTAAGGAGAAGACGGCGATGAGCAAAGTGCATCAGTCAGCATGTCCGCTGAATTGCTGGGACAGCTGCGGCTTTTTGGTGACTGTTGAAGACGGGAAGGTAACAAAAGTGGATGGCGATCCAACCCATCCGATTACAGAAGGCAAAATCTGCGGCCGCGGCAGAATGCTTGAGACAAAAACAAATTCACCTGAGCGGCTTCGCTATCCGATGAAAAAACAACATGGCGAGTTTGTACGGATTTCCTGGGAGCAGGCACTTGATGAAATTGCCGATAAGCTTCGGGAGATCAAGGAAACGTCAGAGACGACTGCCGTTTTGCACAGCCATGATTATGCGAATAACGGGTTGTTGAAAGCGCTAGATCAGCGTTTTTTTAATGGATACGGCGGCGTAACTGAAATCGTCGGAAGCATTTGCTGGGGTTCCGGTATCGAGGCACAAAGCTGGGATTTCGGCCGCTCGTACGGGCACGGCCCGCTTGATATTTATAACAGCAAACATGTTGTTGTGTGGGGAAGAAATGTATCCCGAACGAATATGCACTTATATCACCACTTGCAGCAGGTGAAGAAAAAAGGATCCACAATTACGGTGATTGATCCGATCTTCAACCCGACAGCCAAGCTTGCAGACCGCTATGTTTCTGTAAAGCCGGGAATGGATGGCTGGCTTGCGGCAGCTATTTTGAAGGTTCTGATAGAGACAGGAAGAACAAATGAGTCGTTTATTGCTGAGCATTCTGTCGGTTTTGATGATGTGAAAGAGCTTTTGAATAACGTTTCCTTAGATGAGTTTATTGTAAAAACAGAAACTTCTATGGAGGAGTTGGAGTATCTGGCCGATGTGTATGCTGATGGCCCGGTGTCTACTTTTATGGGCCTTGGCATGCAGCGCTATAAAAACGGTGGCGAAACGATTCGCTGGATTGATGCGCTCGTCGCTGCAAGCGGAAATGTCGGGATAAAAGGCGGCGGCGCCAATTTCGGGAACGTCCAAATAGGTGAGCGCTTTGCAAAAACGAAGCTGACACTGCCGGAATTAAAAACAGCATCACGTTCGTTTTCTATGATGACGCAGGCTGAAGAGGTGCTGACGGCGGCTGATCCGGCGATTGAGATGATTATCGTAACGTGTGGGAACCCGCTGACTCAGGTGCCGAATACAAATAAAGTAAGACAAGCATTTGAAAATGCGCCGATGACTGTGGCAATTGATTCCATCATGACAGATACGGCAAAGCTGTGTGACTATGTGTTGCCGACAGCCACTGTTTTTGAAGAAGAGGATATCTACTATTCCAGTATGTATCACCATTACGTTCAGTACGGAAAAAAGCTTGTGGAGCCGCAGGGTGAAGCGAAGTCGGACAGCTGGATCTGGTCAGAGCTTGCAAAGCGCCTTGGATTTGGCGAGCTATTTGAACACAGCACTGAAGAATTCTTGGAAATGGGGCTTTCTTCATTGGAGGCAGAGGGTGTGACGCTTGAGCGATTGAAAGAAAAAGGCCACCTCCCTCTTCCGGTTAAGCAAGTGCCGTGGGATGATTATCGTTTTTTGACGCCAAGCGGAAAATTTGAATTTACTTCGTTGTTGGCTGAGAGAAAAAATTTTAGCGGTATACTTCAATTAAACGTGCCCGAAGAATCTGTTTTCCATAATGAAGAGTTAGCTGAAAAGTACCCTTATACGCTGTTGTCTATTCATCCGCAGCGGTCCAATCATTCACAGCATGTGCCGTTTATTGAAAAACTTCAGCATATTCAAGTCGAAATTTCCCCAGATATCGCGGTGGAGCAGAATCTTCGGGATGGAGACGAAGTTGTCATCTTTAATGATCGCGGGCGATTGATGGGCAGGGTGAAAGTGCTGAAGCAGGCTCATCCGAAGACGGTTAATATAGATGAAGGCATGTGGGCAGCGTTTGGAGGTTCAGTCAATGCACTGACAAATGATACAAATTCTGATAATGGAATGGGAAGTACGCTTTTTGACTGTTTAGTAGGCTTGAAAAAACCATAATCAAAGGGATTAACAGGCTGAAAATACAGTTTTGTCAGCTTGTCTTTTCCAGTGAACCTCCTTATAATTGCTCTAGGTTCAAAATACGTTTATACAATGACGGTTTTATATAGAGGAGATGAAAGAATGGCTTTAACAGCTGGAATTGTTGGTTTGCCAAACGTTGGGAAATCAACACTATTTAATGCAATTACACAGGCCGGTGCCGAATCAGCCAACTACCCGTTCTGTACGATTGATCCGAACGTGGGGATTGTAGAGGTACCTGATGATCGTCTGCAAAAGCTGACTGAGCTGGTCAAACCGAAGAAGACTGTGCCGACTGCTTTTGAATTTACTGATATTGCTGGGATTGTGAAAGGCGCGTCTAAAGGAGAAGGGCTCGGTAACAAATTCCTTTCTCATATTCGCCAGGTTGATGCGATTTGCCACGTTGTCCGTGCCTTTTCTGATGACAACATTACACACGTTTCCGGAAAAGTTGATCCTATCGATGATATTGAAACAATCAACCTTGAGCTCATCCTTGCTGATATGGAGACAGTTGAAAAGCGGTTAACACGCGTCAGCAAACTTGCAAAGCAAAAGGATAAAGACGCTGTATTCGAGTTTGAGATTCTGTCTAAACTGAAAGAAGCGTTTGAGAGTGAAAAGCCTGCGCGTTCTATTGAGTTCACTGAAGAACAGCAAAAGCTTGTAAAGCAGCTTCATTTATTAACTTCTAAGCCTATTTTGTACGTGGCCAACGTAAGTGAAGATGAAGTGGCTGATCCGTCTGGCAATGAAAATGTAGCGAAAATTCGTGAATACGCTGCTGGCGAAAATGCGGAAGTTATCGTTGTTTGTGCGAAAATTGAATCTGAAATCGCCGAGCTTGACGGTGAAGAAAAACAAATGTTCCTTGAAGAGCTTGGCATTGAAGAATCAGGTCTTGACCAGCTGATTAAAGCGTCATACTCTCTTCTTGGACTTGCAACCTATTTCACAGCCGGAGAACAGGAAGTCAGAGCTTGGACATTCAAAAAAGGCATGAAAGCCCCTGAGTGTGCAGGAGTTATTCATAGTGACTTTGAACGCGGCTTCATTC
The DNA here is from genome assembly GCF_010093085.1 of Bacillus sp. SKDU12. GTDB lineage: Bacteria > Bacillota > Bacilli > Bacillales > Bacillaceae > Bacillus > Bacillus mexicanus. The sequence continues at coordinate 25,287 of NZ_MSRC01000008.1, forward strand.
GTGCAGAAACTGTTGCTTATGAGGATCTCCTTGCGGGCGGCGGTATGGCAGGAGCGAAAGAAGCAGGAAAAGTCCGTCTCGAAGGGAAAGAATATGTGGTCCAAGACGGAGATGTTATTCATTTCCGATTTAATGTATAGGATGCAGTTGTAAAGGGACAAGAGCTTTGGTATAATATAAAATTGTGAGTAATAGAATTATTGCTCCTTGCCCATTATGGGCCGCTTAGTCCAAAAGGAGGTGCAAACAGATGAGAAAGTACGAAGTTATGTACATTATCCGCCCAAACATTGACGATGAGTCTAAAAAAGCAGTTATCGAGCGTTTCAACAACGTTCTGACTTCTAACGGTGCGGAGATCACTGGAACAAAAGATTGGGGTAAACGTCGTCTTGCTTACGAAATCAACGATTTCCGCGACGGTTTCTACCAAATCTTAAACGTTCAAGCTGATGCTGCGGCAGTTCAAGAATTTGACCGTCTAGCTAAGATCAGTGATGATATCATTCGCCACATTGTTGTTAAAGAAGAAGAATAAGCAATTTTGAAATATATAATGGTAAAAGGTGGTCTTTCTTATGCTTAACCGAGTTGTATTAGTCGGAAGACTGACAAAAGACCCAGAGCTTCGTTATACGCCAAACGGTGCGGCTGTTGCCACGTTTACTCTTGCTGTGAATCGTACATTTACGAACCAGTCCGGAGAACGTGAGGCCGATTTCATTAATTGTGTCACTTGGAGAAGACAAGCCGAAAACGTTGCGAACTTCCTGAAAAAAGGAAGCCTTGCAGGCGTAGATGGCCGTTTACAAACAAGAAACTATGAAAACCAGCAAGGACAGCGTGTCTTCGTGACCGAAGTTCAAGCTGAAAGTGTTCAGTTTCTTGAGCCTAAAAGCGGCGGCGGTTCTGGTTCAGGTGGATACAACGAAGGAAACAGCGGCGGAGGCCAGTACTTTGGCGGAGGCCAAAATGATAATCCATTCGGGGGAAATCAGAACAACAACCAGAGACGAAATCAGGGAAACAGCTTTAATGATGACCCGTTTGCCAACGACGGCAAACCGATTGACATCTCGGATGATGATCTTCCATTCTAATGAGAATATCGCTTAATCTTAAACAGAAAGGAGGGAAATGACAATGGCAGGAGGACGCAGAGGCGGTCGTGCGAAACGCCGTAAAGTGTGTTATTTCACTTCTAACGGTATCACGCACATCGACTACAAAGATGTAGATCTTCTTAGAAAGTTTGTTTCTGAGCGCGGTAAAATTTTACCACGTCGTGTAACTGGAACAAACGCTAAATACCAACGTAAATTGACTGCAGCGATCAAACGCGCTCGTCAAATGGCTTTACTTCCATACGTAACTGGTGAGTAAGCTGATACGTAAAGAGCAAGGACCTTCGGGTTCTTGCTCTTTTTTATAGGGGGGAGGATGAAACAATATGAAGCTGATTTCTTGGAATGTAAACGGCCTGCGGGCTGTCATGAGAAAGATGGATTTCTTTTCTTATCTGAAGGAAGAGGATGCAGATATCATATGTCTTCAGGAAACAAAGATACAGGACGGCCAGGTTGATGTTCAGCCTGAAGGCTATCATGTGTATTGGAACTATGCTGTAAAAAAAGGATATTCGGGCACGGCAGTTTTTTCAAAACAAGAGCCGCTGCGTGTCATGTACGGTATCGGAATAGAAGAGCATGATCAAGAAGGCAGAGTCATCACGCTGGAATTTGAAAACATGTTTGTAATGACCGTTTACACGCCTAATTCCAAAAGAGGGTTGGAGCGGATTGATTACCGCATGCAATGGGAAGAGGCCTTATTATCTTATATTCTTGAATTAGATAAGGAAAAGCCAGTCATATTATGCGGCGATTTGAATGTTGCTCATCAGGAAATCGATTTGAAAAATCCAAAGGCGAACCGGAATAATGCTGGATTTTCTGATCAAGAAAGAGGGGCATTCACTCGTTTCTTAGAAGCTGGATTTACTGACACCTTCCGTCATGTCTATCCTGATCTTGAAGGCGCTTATTCCTGGTGGTCGTATCGTGCCGGCGCTCGGGATAGAAATATCGGGTGGCGCCTCGATTATTTCGTTGTTTCTGAAAGACTTAAGGAACAAATTGAGGATGCCAGCATATCTGCGGATGTCATGGGTTCCGACCATTGTCCCGTTGAACTTGTGATTAATATATGATGAGATAGCAGTAAGGATTTTCACCTTACTGCTTTTTTATATGGAAAAGGAAGGATGATATGGCGAATGTAACTATTCCGACTGTTTCACGTGTATTGAATCACCATCCGTATAAGAGAAAGCTCGTTCATCAAGTCATCAAGGAGTTAGATTATACACCAATTCGAACCGCAATCAATCTCATCCGCCGAAAAATCAATACGGTGGGGGTGATCCTGCCTTAAGGCGATCACCCCTGCTTTGATAAAATGATATTAAAATTCAGCATCAATTTAATAAAAAAGCTTGAACTGAAATGCATTTCATACTTTATAACTTCATTAAAGGCGAAGGAGGAGAAAGAAATGCGGATAGAACATACAGCAATTTGGGTCAAAGATTTAGAACGAATGAAGTCTTTTTATGAAACATATTTTAACGGCAAAGCGAATGATCTATATCATAATGAGAAAAAAGGTTTTAAGTCTTATTTTATTACGTTTGATTCTGGCGCACGACTGGAAATCATGAAAAAAGGAAATGTGACTGATACGCCTTCACAAACGATGACAGGCTGGGCGCATATTGCCTTTTCCGTTGGAAGCAAAGAGAAGGTTGATGAAATGACTGATCGATTGAAGAAGGATGGATTCATAGTTGTAAACGGCCCGCGGACAACAGGAGACGGCTACTATGAAAGTGTGATTGAAGATGGTGAAGGAAATTTGATCGAGATTACAATCTGACCTCTGGAGTGACTTGAATGCTGAGGACAGAAAAAGAAAAAATGGCAGCCGGAGATTTGTATAATCCAGAAGATCAACAACCCCTGCTGGAACGCAAGCAAGAGAGACAATTTATAAGCTGGGTCGGTGCACACGGAGCTTCTGAAGGAGGCTCTTCGGTTCGGTGGTGATCAAGTCACGATTCATACAGGAGGCTGTGTTATTTTAGATATGTGTGGTCTGGATCGGACGTCATTAACTCGAAGCGTTGTAGGCGAGGGTGTTGAAGGAATTGTAATGAGATCAGTGCGGCAGATCCGCACTGATGTTTTTATATTTGTTTTGCATTCGTATTAGGACCGAAGCAGATTAACAGAACAGAGCATGCGAGCCAGCAGCCGCCGATAAATAAGAAGACACTGACATAGCCCAGCTGAACGGCGATAAACCCGACGAGCAATGAGCCGAAAATGTTTGAAAAGCGGCCGAGGCCATAGGCTAAACCGCTGCCAGTTGAGCGATATTCAGTCGGATAAGGTTCAGACGTATAAGCGTATAAGTTCGAGGTGAAAACCCGTTCTGTGATATTCACGATAAAGCCAAACACAACGATCATGAGCGGAATAAAAGTCATGCCGTATAAGAGGCCGGCGATGGCTGTCAAAAATGCGCTGGCGGCTAAAATCCATTTTCTTTGAAATGATTCAGAAATCATGGAACCAAGCAATGCGCCAAGCGGAGCGCCAACGGAATGCAGGACGTTATACCACAACGTATTTTCCATTGAGATGCCATTGCTTTTTAGCAGGCTTGGAACCCATGAGGCAAATCCGTAAAAACCAAACGTTTCAAAAATCCATACGGCCGATAAAACGATCGTGATTTTTAGATTTCTTCCTTTCAATAATCCAGCATAACCCGCATGCGGTTGAACGGTTCCGCTTGTTTTAGGCTGAACAGGTGCTGGAAGAGGCCCTTTCTCTTGTGCGACCTGAGCCTCAATCCTGTTAAGAATCGCATCAGCTTTTGCATATTCACCACGATTTTCGTGCCAGCGGGGGGACTCTTCGAGACGGCGAATGAAGAAAAAGTAAATAAGACCGACACCTCCCCATACAAATACGAGCCTCCAACCCCACGAACCGAGCGGAATGACGAAGGCGGATACAATATTGGTAATCGGAACGCCGATCAATCCAATCATCGCACAGAAAGAAATATATTTCCCGCGAACCCTGGAAGGGAAAAATTCTGCCAAATAGCTATTTGTAATGACCATGGCCGCTGCGACACCAAACCCGGTGAGAAAACGGAACGCCATTAAAGATGGGATATCCCATGCCACGGCATTGCATAGCGATGCGATTGAGAAAACAAATACAGATAGATGTAAGGCTTTTTTTCGGCCAACTTGATCGGATAGCCTTCCTCCTATTGATGCGCCTAAAAACATGCCTAAAAATGAAGCTGCTGTTACATTGGCGATGGTTGAAAGCGGAATGCCCCAATGCTCGATCAGTGCCGGCGCTACATTGCTGAGAGTAAATAAATCTGCCAAATCAAAGAAATAAACAATGCCAAGAGCAGTTAACACTTGGAAGTGAACACGAGAAATCGGAAGGCGGTCTAAACGATTTGCTGCGTTTGAGAAGGGGTGCGTATTCTTCTGTTTGAAGATTGTATTCATAATAAAACTCCTTTTCAGTAGTAAGAAAAGACTGAAATCTCTCTCTTGAAAATATTATAAGTATCTTGATTCATTGGCGACAGAGTTCAAATCACTAGATAAAAGAATTTAATTCGGGCTTTTTCTATTATTTTTCGCTTAAAAGATATGTAAAACCGTAGATTCATAGATTGATTTATGCAAATATATATTCATATTCTCAGGGAAAGGAAGAGACATAGAAGGAATGAGTTCGTTTATCCGTCCTATAGAAGGAAATAATACATTGGGGAGATATTTTTTCGCCTTTTTGGTGATGGTAGGTTTATATGTATTTGGGAATATTGCTTACCTTTTCGCAATTCTGCTTACAGTTATTGTGAATCCTGATATCACGTTTGATTTGGATGAAGCTGTGCTGAGCGATCCTCTGGTTGATCTTTATTTGGCTCATGTGATTTATTTATTTGCCATTCCAGGGGTGTGGCTGGCTGTGCGCTTTATTCTCAAACGTCCTTTTCGAACGATCATCACACCAAATTCAAAGATCAATTGGCGGAGAATTTTCTTTGGTTTTATCGCTTATTTCTTGTTGATGATTGCCGTACAATTGCTTGATTTCGCGATTCATCCTGACAGCTATTCCGTACAGGATTTTAATGCTTCACGGTTTACCTGGCTTCTGGCGGCGGCCCTCATTTTGGTTCCGTTTCAAACATCAGCGGAAGAACTGTTCTTCAGAGGGTTTTTGCTTCAAGCTTTTGGGAGAATAACGAAAAACCCGCTTATCTTAACTTTGATTGTCGGAGGCTTGTTTGGCGTTTTGCATTTTGCGAATCCAGAAATGAACAATGGCGCTGTCTGGGCAGGAATTGAGTATTTAACCTTTGGTTTTGTGTGGACCTATTACACGATTAAAACAGGCAGTATTGAAATCTCACTTGGCGCCCATGCCGCGAATAATATGTTTTTGTGTATATTTATTACAGAAAAAAACAGTGTGTATGGAGGAATTCCTTCTTTATTTACGGTTACTCGGGGGAACCCAATGTGGGAAGCTTTAATTACGATAGCGGTCAATCTTATTTTTGCGGGAATCGCTTTATGGTACCATAAGAAATCACAAAGTAAGCAGCAAGGGTCTTAATCCCTGCTGCTTATTAACGTTTGGATGGCTTGTGTAATATTTGTTGTCGGCTGTTGGCAAGCAAAGTTTTCACAAATGTACACGGTTGTTTTGCCTTCTATGATACGGTAATCTGCCGCGAATGGCGCAATGTCTTTACATTGATCTGGATGCTCCGCCACCAAAATGGAGTCGTTGGGAATAAAGGCTTTTTGCAGTGCCGTTATGATTTGTTTTCTGTCTGGATCGTCTGCGCTCCCCAAAATAACGATTTCTTTTTTAGGCATGATATGCTTCAATACGCTTTGCATAAAGAAAGCATGTCCGCTTGCATACGCATCGATCTCGGGCTTGAATACGGAGAACATCGTTTCCGCTTTTTCAATCAGTGATAAGTCGCCTGTAACCTGTCCAAGACGGAGAAGCTGAACGGCTGCCACACTGTTTCCAGAAGGAACGGCGCCGTCGTATACTTCTTTTTCACGAACGATTAAAGCTTCTGCATCGTGTCCGGTGAAATAGAATCCGCCGTGCTCCTCATCCCAAAATAAGCCGATCATATCGTCTGTCAGCTTCTTCGCTTTTTGTACATAAGAAAGATCAAACGAAGCTTCATAGAGATCAAGATAAGCCCAGAGGAGAAAAGCGTAATCGTCGATGAAACCTTTGTTTTTCACTTCTCCCTCTCGATACCGGACCATCACACGGCCGTCGATGATTAAATGGTTTTCAATAAAGGTGATAGCGTCTTTCGCTAAGCTGAGATATTTCGGTTCCTCGTATACCTTTGCTGCTTTGGCGAGACCCGCGATCATCAGCGCGTTCCATGACGTCAGCACCTTATCATCGACATGCGGATAGGTTCTTTTTTCTCGTGACTTTAAAAGCTTCTGTCTCGCGTCCTCAAGCTTGAGGCTGAGCTCTTCCTCGGTTAAACCAGCATCAGCTTTGATTTGGTCCCGCCTTGTGTGAATGAGGTTGGGAATATTTTTACCTTCAAAATTGCCTTTTTCAGTGATGTCATACACTTGGCAATACAGCCTTCCGAGATCGTTTCCAAGTGTCTTCAGGATCTCTTCCTTAGACCACACATAGTATTTTCCTTCTTCTCCTTCTGTGTCTGCATCTAAAGCGGAGAAAAAGCTTCCGTCTTCATGGGTCATTTCTCGCTGAATGAATGTGATGATCTGCTCGCAAATCTCTTTGTAGCGGCTGTTTTGCGTAACCTGATATGCTTCTGTATAAGCGGTCAACAGCAATGCGTTGTCATACAGCATTTTTTCAAAATGGGGTACGAGCCACTCATCATCGGTCGAGTAGCGAGCGAATCCATAGCCGATATGATCGAATATGCCGCCATTTGCCATGCTGTCCAGCGTTTTCGTCACGTTGTATAAAGCATTCTCCTGCCCTGTATTGTGATAATAACGAAGCAAATACATCAGCATATGAGGCATCGGGAACTTCGGCGCCTGCCCGAAGCCGCCGTAGATCGTATCAAACCCGCTGGCAAGCTGCTGGAATGTCCGGTGAATTGCTGATTCGCTGAGGCCTTCACCTGATTTAGCAGCTGTTTTGGTCTGCAGGTGCTTAGCGGCATTCTCCGCAATATCTTCAACATGCTCGCGGTCGTTCGCAAACGTCTCAGAAAGCTGCTCAAGCACATCAACAAAACCGGGACGATTGAATTTACTCGTCTTTGGAAAATATGTACCTGCATAAAACGGCTTCTGATCAGGCGTAATAAATACATTCAGCGGCCAGCCGCCCTGTCCGGTCATCAGCTGGCAGATTCTCATATAAACAGAATCCACATCCGGCCGCTCTTCCCGGTCGACTTTAATCGCCACAAACCGTTCATTGAGAAGGCGCGCAATTTCTTCGTCCTCGAAGCTTTCATGGGCCATGACATGGCACCAATGACATGTCGAATAGCCGATACTGACCAAAACCGGCTTGTTTTCGCGTTTCGCTTTTTCGAAGGCTTCTTCTCCCCAAGGGTGCCAGTTTACTGGGTTGTGGGCGTGTTGGAGTAAATATGGTGATTTCTCAGCGATTAATCTATTGGGTTTATTGTTAGTTGGCATGGGATCACCTTCTTTCGTTTTTTTATTTGCCTTTAGGTTACCACAATAATTATGAATAAATACAAAGATTAGCGATTTACTTAAAAGAGAGAGATGGAAATATTGTATAGTGTTTAATTGGGTTCGATTAATGAATAAAAAAGAAGTTGAAAATTTCTTAAAGAATTACCGGTGGATGATGAACAGCATTAAAGTACTACGAGAATCATTAGAAGAAACTGAAGTCTCAGTATAGAATAGAAGCTATTTTGCCAACAGCAAGTGATCCAGTTTGTAAAGAGATAGTAAGACGATTGAAACGGCTTACAGACGCTCTAAATTAGAGCGTCTGTAAATTAATGAAGCTGTTTAGGGTTATGTTGAGTTTGTTTACTATTAATTTCTTCAAATATATTGTTTTGATTATTCTTTTGGTTTGTTGATTGCATTGAATTAATTATTTTTTTGAAATCGCCAACAGTTAAAGGTTTTGCATCATCTTTTAGTTCGTATCCTAATTGTCCGTTGGGTTCTAAAGTAGCATTCTTGACGTTGTTAATATTTGAAATTCCAAGAAGCCTTAGCCGCATTTCAAGTTGATCAACTGTTAGTCTCATTTTCCTTAGATTATCTACATTGAGTTGACCATCTTCTATGACTAATTTCGCTTTTCCAGTTAAAAACTTCTCTACCCAGTTCGCTTTTACTTGAAACCATTCCATTAAAACTAAGGCAGTGGTGAAAATAGCAGCAGCTACAATTGTTCTCCACAAACTTGTTTCTATAATTGGTTGGACTATAATTGTCCCGATTGAAATCATAACTACTGTTTGTGCCAATGTCATTTGTGCAATTGATTTTCTTCCTGAAATCCTAAGGAGAATGATACCAGATATAATTAAGATTAATGCTTCCCAAGCAAAATTCATTTCATCACCTAGTTTTCACTTTTTTTTGTGGTTTTCTTTAGTGCAAAAAGTATTATTTATTCATAAAAGAATAAATGACACGAACAGAACGTTTTTCAAGATTTAATAATTGTAGTGTAAAATGGGAGATAGGATCAGCAGGCGTATTATTCCTGTGTCTGCACCGATTTTATATAATGAGTAAAGCCTCCTGATGTTAAGCGAGAATCAACATAGAGGGAGGCTTAATTTCAGTGAATTAGAGCCATATTGAGCAGCAGTATTCTGCTTACACATTAAAGTATTCCCTGCAAAATATGGTTTTATTCAAATTACAACCGGCATGGTGTTGGGCAGTGTAAGCCATAAAATTGCTAAACGTGTGAAATGTCCTGTGCTGATTGTAAAGTAATTGTTGAACAAGTCGATTAAGAATAAACCGGTTTTTTTTGCGGTTATTTTAGTAGACATGACACCAAATGCAAGTCATGATTAACTTTCAAAACCTTTTGTTGATTAATACGTAGAGGGCAACAAAATAAGTATTAGAGGAACATACTAAATAATGCAGGTATGTTCTCTAATTTTTGCTTTCATCTCGAAAATTATTGGAGTAGGCTAACTCTTGTAATCCACTTATATATGTTTTTTTACCAAAACAAATTGGATTAGGGGATAAGTTATATATGCAATACATAAAGCGGTAAATAATGTATAGTTCTTTCCGTTATTAATGAAAAAGAAATCGATGATCCATAGTATAAATAAAGTGATAATAACGATGTTATAGCTCAGTTGAGTACTTTTTTTTAAGTATTTGTTTGCCCATTTCATCTTTCTTTACTTCATTTCTCGTTCTCCATGTAAAAAATTGACCCCATGCTACTAGCAAGCTAATCAATAAAAACCATTCAGTAACGCCAAATGTAGCCCCATCAATTTTAAAATAGCTCAGTAAAGTTCCCCCGAAGTATAAAGAAATAATGATTAGAAATAACAAACTAAACACTTCAATTTTTCTCATTTTTGACATCCCCTTCTGATTCAAATAAAAATAGTTGATCTACTGTTACCCCTAAACAATAGGCCAATTGAAAAGCAAGAGATAAACTCGGATCATATTTGTTATTTTCAATAGCGTTAATGGTTTGACGGGAAACGCCACACGCTTTGGCCAATTGCTCTTGGGAAAAACCTTTTTCTTTTCTTGCATGTTTAATAACGTTTTTCATAAGTGCTCCCTTTTTGTAAAAGATGTTTTACATATTTATCGTAAATGATTGGCTTTTTTGTGTCAAATATATTTTACATTTGTTTTTTAAAAGAAAGGATAGTACCCTCATCTCTTTCGTTTTTAGTGTGAGGTGGCAGATTCTTAGATTATTAATTGAACAAGGTGCGATGTTAAATAGATTATTAAAGCTCAAGGTCTTTAATACTGGAACTTTAATTCAAGTAATTAATTTTGTGTATAAAAAAAGACAACGATAATGTTGTCATTTACCTACAATGAATTAGATTAGTTAGTGTGTTCTGAATATACTGGAGTTTGTCATATTTGGCTATTCTAAGAAACTTGTCACCAATGACATGTCGAATAGCCGATACTGACCAAAACCGGCTTGTTTTCGCGTTTCGCTTTTTCGAAGGCTTCATCTCCCCAGGGGTGCCAGTCAACAGGGTTATGAGCATGTTGAAGTAAATATGGGGACTTCTCAGCGATTAATCTATTGGGTTTACTTTTGTTTGGCATGGGATCACCTTCTTTTTAAATTACTATACTTAATTTAACATAAGTTTATTCTTGTGTAATTATGTATAAAATACTCACAAAGATGATGTATAGGTAAAATGAAATGAGAGAAAGTGGAAAACATATATATTTTTATTATAGTGAATATTCGAAAAATATAAGGTGCAATTTTGTAGGACCTTTTTATTTTCCTTAGTATATCCGCCATTCTATTGTTAACAGCATGTCGTGGAAATAAATATGATGATGCGATTAATAATTTAATAAAACAGGAGAAGAAAACTAGGAAAGAAACAAATATAGATTCGGATGAGTATAACAGGGAGAATTATATAGTTCGTGTATATAATAATAGGAAGTATATCCAATTGGCATTTTATAAGCGCGAGGATAATTATAAAAGGCTCACCGCATTTTCGTAATATGAGAAGCTGGGTGATTCATATGAAGAGCTGACTCATATGCCTGTGGACTGGAATCAAGATCGTCTGGGTTTGTATAAGAAAACGCCAGATTATGAAGAGGTTAAAGGCAAGGAAACGAAAACTTAGGAGTAGACTTAATGTCTACTCCTAATAAATTTTGTCAGGGAGCATGAGAAATATTGATTAAATGAGACTTGATAACGTTGTAACCAAGTTGTAAAATTCATATAGAAATCATTCTTTAAATCTTGAAGTATCCAAGTCAAGGATATGATACGTGGGAATGAAGTGACCGAGGATAACTTGGATACGGTCTATTATTTGGATGATGTTTTGGTTTCCAGGAAATTGATCGGTTACGGTGGGGTCTTGAAAGAGATACACTAGGAACTCAATTTAACGGATCCCGAGGATAGAGATCTGATCAGGATTGAAAAAGATGGTGATGAGGTAGTAGGAGACATTTGAGGTCATGGCGCATTGCATGTTGGCATTAAGAATTATATAACAAATTAGAAATGAATAGCGACTTATTCTAGAGATTTTTTAGTACAGCAGTACTTTCTATGAAAGCACTACTTACTTGCACCATCTATTTTATTGAAATATATAGGAATATAGTGAATTTTGAATAAAATGAGATTGTCAAGCGTCTCATTTTTTAAAATCACCTTAATTTTAACAATTTAATATATACATAAAGTCTCCATTTATATATTATATTATTTGTACTACAATAATGTTATATATTTGGAGGTTTTTATGAAAAAGAGTTTTATTTTAACAATGATAAGTACCTTATTCCTTACAACTATGTTTTTATGTCTTGGAACTAGTGAAGCTTCAGCTGCTACTATGAAACAAGTACCGGGTTCTGCTGGTTGGAAATATCGGGTTGATGGACCACATGTTGATGGGGTCAATAATGATTGGCATGTACATGTTGAAAAAGGAAAGGTTAAAGGAGCTGAAAGAGTAACTGGAGGGAAAAGTCATAATAAGACTCTAGATTCAGCTGGCGTTCCTAAAACTGTACAAAAAAATGTAAAGAAGACTAGTGATTTTAAAAAAGCGTTAGAGAAACAGAAAAAATTAGATAAAGAACGAAAAGAAGTTTCTGAATTTAGTTGGACTGATATATTGTGGCACCCTTCATATTTGGTAACATTAGCAGCTTTAGTAGGTGTAACAATAGGTCAATTACTAAAGAGTCCAAGTTTAGTATTTGGGTAATATCTCAGTAGGGGGGAAATTATGCTATCACTTAATAGAGCTTTAAAATTACGTGATTTAGAAGTTTTTCGTGTGCTGAAAGATGGTAACATTTTATCTTACGTAATCATTGAAGATACTCGAAAGCCATTTACAGAAGAAGACAAAAAATTAGAACCATTATGTTATATGGAAGAAGAAGATATTAATGCAATTTTAAATGTTTTTAAGATTTCTATTGTTAATGATGAAAAATTAAATGAAGATGATTCAATTTCTATAAGATCATACTTTTCCGAATTTGTTAATAATACAAATTTAACGAATTTTATTATTAAAGAATATGTTCAAAAGGATTTATATGATTACGATGATGAAGATGGCATCATTTTCTTTAATAGAATTTTACGTGGTATAGGATCAGATTATGTTATTAAAGAATTTGATGATATAAATTGGATTTATTTATCTCAAGATTGATTTCTTATTTAGATTTTGAAGGGGTACAGAAGATAATTTCTGTACTCCTTTTTAAGGCAAATGAAATAGACTTCTAGTTTCTCTTTTTAAGCAATAACACGCTTGACGAAAATCGTATTTTAGCATCCATTATCCTGATAACAACACTGTTTAGAAATAAAACTAAAATTGTATAACCTATTAAATTGTTGAGTGGACTTTGTGTCTGCTCTTTTTTTATGCGCTGATTTCTTGTCAAGAAACAAAGGACTTACAATAACCGCGATAAAGACGAAAAGAATAATTTCTTCAATAGACAATTCGTAATCTTTTTGGATCTTAACTTTGTCAAGAAATGTTCAATCTGAAATAATACAATTAATGTAAACTTTAAAAACTCTTTACGGAGTTGGGGAATTTGCTTGCAACAAGTTTTCTTGAACAAAGGTAAAATTCCATATGAAATTGTTACGAAAAAACTAAATGACTGGTATACAGCTATAAAGAATAATCTTGATATGAGGCTGTTAGGTTAAAATGAAGTTGAGGAATTAATGGGGCGGATGGAGAAGAACCCAGATGTGATCTTTATACCACCAGCTATTAGACTTCCGACACGAAATGAGAATTAGCTATCTTAAATCTAAAAATGAACAAGAATTAAAAAATGCTTATGAAGTACTCCAAGAACATCGAGGGCAGATTAAAGGGATGTTACTTCTTTTTTTTATGGGAATGTAATTGGTTTCTGCTATAAGCTCTTATAGAAGAGCTAACAGTCACTGAATTATGTTGATGATGAAATCGAACAGGCGGAGTTCTATTATAAAATGGCTGAGATTTATTACTATATGAAGCAAACATATTTTTCATTGCATTACGTTAAGAGAGCTATGCGTATTTAAGGAAAGTATAAAAATTATGAAGATCGAATATTAAGGTGTAAATATATAACTGCCGGAAATTTGATTGATTCTTTAAATTATAATGGAGCGTTAGAAATATTTAAAGAGACATTAGAAATATCGAGGAAGATAAGTAGACAGATTCACGTATATGCCTTCCATGTTGAATATGGGAATTGTTTATAGAGGGCTTATGAGTGTTTAATTGATGCCCTTTTAACAGGAGATCTTTTTATCACAAGTAAGAAGAATTTACATCCGCCTATCAAAAGGCTCAGCGTGGATATAAATGAGAACATCGACAGCGGCGCAATCATAGATGAAATCAAACCAACGCTCATTTGCTCTTCACATGGTGAAGAAATTCTTTATAACGAAGAGTTGTATAAAAGCTATGTGTTAAAGTATAGGGACCAATAGAAGTATTACAGAATAAGGAATTAAAACTTCGCTGGCATACAAGCAATCCTTCACTCATCGTTGATTCGTATACCAATCAAGTGCTTACGGTCATACATTTGTGAACGATTAATCGGCTATCTTCCTTTGTCATCAGCACATGGGGGATACCGTCCAGCATAAATTCATCAGATGCTGTCTGGTAGCCGAGTTTTTCATAAAAGCCTGCCGCCTGTGTCTGGCCGTACAGTTTGAAGGCAGAAATACCTTGTTCTATCACTATACGTTCTAACGTATCGACGATCACTTTGCCAAGTCCGAATTTGCGATAGGGCTTCAGAATGCAGATTATTTCAAGTTTTCCTGCTTGATCAACGATACGGACCCGGGCTGTGCGAGCAGATTCATTCTCGTAATAAACCTTTAGCTCGTTCAGAGATGTCTTTAGTGTGCCATCCCTGCATATAATGATTCATTCAGCTAATAAAGGAAGGTGGCTGCATTGAATCTGTATGACATCAGAATGGCTCCTTATTGGTTTTATGGAAGACTTGTTCAACATCCATACGTATTGCGGCCGGCTGCTTCCTCGCGCGCAATCATTGCATCAGCTCGAGGGGATGTAACGGGAGACGGCGTGATTGACGAAGTCTTTCTTACTGGCACCCAAATGACTGACAGCCCTTTATGGAGAAATATGACACTGATGATCCGAGATGGCAGAAGCCAACAGGAACAGCAAATTCAGCTTCAAAACAATATGGGGTACAATCCGTCTCTTTTTCTCGGGGATATGACAGGCAATAAGATTGATGATGTGGCGGTGGTGATAGATACCGGCGGAAGCGGAGCCATGATATATGCGTATGTTTTTGCTAATCTCAACCGGCGGTTCAGACAGATTTTTAATTCGGATATGTTTAATGCTGAATTGAAGTACAGTGTGAAGTATCAAAACCAATATAAAGCGAGCGTTATTAGTCATCAGCAAAACCAAATATATATCCTCGATCTTACTTACAAGGGAAGGGAATATTTGAATGAAATTTATACACAGCAGGGGGTTTTGAAGATGCCGATAGAAGGCTGGGTGAATCCCTTGTCTGGATTGTATCCGGTTGATTTTGACAGAAACGGCACATACGAACTGCTGGCGTATCAGCGGATAGCGGGGCGTTATAACGCTGATACGCTTGGATATGTTCAAACCGTATTGGCCTGGAACGGTCGGAGTTTTGCTATTGACCGCCAGAATGTATCCATTTTTGGTAGTGACCTATCGTAAGGATTTTTCTATCCAGAAAAAGAGTGCTTTTCAGCAAGCACTCTTTATTCCAGCTTAATCCGTTTTACTTCCCCTAACACAAACACATAAAAAACCAATCCCAGCAGCAGGACAAAACCTGCTACGAGAAAGCTGAGTGTAAAGGAGCCTGTCACATCAAACAAATATCCTGTCAATGAAGCGGCAATAATGCCTCCGAACAGGTTGTTTGCGAGATTCACCATGGAACTCAGCATAGATACAGAACCGATCGGCGCCAGCTCTGCAGAAATGGACCAGCCAACTGGAGCCGTTGCGGAAATACCGGCAAGGCCGATTGAAATGCAAACAATCGCCACAGTGATATTGTTCGTCAGAATGGAGCCTAAAAAGAAAAAGCCGAAGCTCATTCCGACAATGATCACGGTTCGGTACACCTTGGTGTTAGAATAGCCTTTCTTAATAAAGAAATCGACGAGCCAGCCGCCAACCGCAATTCCAGAAATGGTTGAGATCAGCCATGGCACAGCTGTAAATAAACCGGACGACATGAGATCCATCCCATATGTATGTTTAAAGAACGTCGGAAGCCAGGTAAGCAGCAGGTTGAATGTATAGCCGTATCCTGTAAATCCAATCATTAAGCCCCATACTTTCCGGTTGGAGAAAAGTTTTTTTAAAAGCGGTCCCGTTTTGTAAGGGATTTTTTCTGCTGTGACCGCATTGTGTTTTTGAATATAATTCAGCTCACTTTTAGAGATGCGTTTGTGCCGTTTTGGCTGCTCATAATAATGCCAGAAAAAAATCGTAAACAGCACGTTGATGCATCCAATTGTAAAAAAAGCGACACGCCAATCAAATGTGGTGACAAGAAAGGCGACCAACGGCGCACCGAGCACGTTTGAAAACTTTGCGGCTGAGTCGAACAGTGAGTTTGCCAATCCCCGCTCACTTGGAGGAAACCATTGAGCAGTTGCCTTAGAGGCGGCAGGGAACGCAGAGGCGCTCGACAGCCCAATGAGAAACCGGAACAGATACAACAGCAATTTTCCCTGCAAAAAAGCAAGAAGAATCGTTAAAATGCTCCATATTGTCATTCCGACCCTCGTGACCCATGCCACGCCAAACCGATCCAGCAAACTCCCGACAGGCAGCTGCATCACTGTATAGGAATACGTGTAAATAGAAAACACGATGCCCAGTTCGGTTGCTGTAAGGTGAAACGAATCTTGTATCGCAGGGGCGGCCACTGAGATGGCGACACGGTCAAAATAATTCAGAACAATAATGCCGCTGAGTAACGAAGATATGTACCATCTCGTATGTCCAGGCCGTTTCACCCGCTCTTGACTCATAATGAAAACCTCCTCTTTCAATAGCATGATCTCTTGATGGAAATACCATTCAAATTTTACATACCACAGTGCGTTTTTGCGTAAACGGACAGCGTGAATTTCATTGAAAAACCAGGTGCTTTAGCAGGAGGGATAAGATGTCCTCGTTGTTTATAAGGTGTTATGATTGTTTTGCGACATGTCTGTGATTTGGAGGATATAATGAGAAAAAGGTTATATATTTTCGTTTTATTAATCGTTGCAGCTCCATTCACTATTCATCTTTTTGTAGACAATGAAAGTATTCATACAATAAGTAATGTGATAGGTTTTGTTGTCATTTTGGTGATGGCCGTTGTGCTCAGAGTGATTTCTTAGGGTTCTGCTAACAGCAAAAGCGGCGTAATCTTGCGGGGGATGTTTGGGCGCGGAAGTGGTTTTACAATGAAAAACACCTCCAAGTATTGGTTTCGGATCACAACTATCCGATTTCAAACTTGAAGGTGTTTTTTACTTGTTTTATTATTCAGCCATTGCGTCTGTTAAGACAGGAACGACTTGTTTTTTACGGGAAACAACGCCTTTTAAGAGGGCTGTGTTGTTTTCTAATGTAACGTTGAACGCTTTTTCCACTTTTGCCGCCTCGTTACCGATCGCAAGGGCAAGGGAATCATTTTCTAAAATGTCTGTTATAACAAGAAGGAAGAGGTCAAGCTTCTTCTCGGCCACAACGCTAGAGATCGCAGCTTCTAATTCAGCTTGGCGTTTTTTCACATCTTCAATGTCTACTGTGTTTACTTGTGCGATTTCGACTTTTTTGCTGCCGAGTGTGAATTCTTTCGCATCAAGAGAAATCAGCTCTTCCACTGTTTTTTTGCTTAAATCAGCGCCTGCTTTGAGCATGTTCAAGCCGTATTCTTCAGCATCTACGCCAGCGATTTCCGCTAGCTCTTTCGCTGCCGCTACGTCTTGGTCTGTGCAAGTTGGAGATTTGAATAACAGGGAATCAGAAATAATCGCAGACAGCATAAGGCCGGCAATTTCTTTCTCGATTTTCACGTTATTTTCTTTGTACATTTTGTTTAAGATCGTAGCGGTACAGCCTACAGGCTCAGCACGATAATAAAGCGGCTCAGCCGTTTCAAAGTTAGCGATACGGTGGTGGTCGATAACCTCTAGAACCTGAACATCTTCAATGTCTTTGATGCTTTGCTGGCGTTCGTTATGATCAACCAGGATAACGCCGTTGACTTCGTTTGCAGCTGTTTCAACAAGGCGCGGGCTTTCTTGTTTGAAGTAGTCAAGTGCGTATTGTGTTTCGCCGTTGACTTGTCCAAGACGGACAGGCTCAGCATTGAAGCCAAGTTTGTTTTTTAAATCAGCATAAGCAATCGCAGAACAAATCGTATCTGTGTCTGGGTTTTGGTGTCCGAAAATAAGTATCTTTTCCATGATAGCTCCTTATCTTTTTTAAGTAGTATTATTTATATAGTGTAACACGTCTTGCTGCAAGTGTAATCATACTAACCCGTAAAAATTGATGTGAATAAGAAGCATTTTCTTTGAGCTGAGAAGGAAAGCTGTGTAAAATACTGGGTAGCTTAGTTGCGAAATGTAATGTAGTATCAAAAAAGGTACTATTGGAGGGTCGAGAATGAAAAATAATATATATCCAAACAAAGAAGGCTGTCCAGTTGAATTTACGCTAGATGTTATTGGCGGAAAGTGGAAAGGGATTCTTTTTTATCACATGATAGATGGCAAGAAACGGTTTAATGAGTTTCGCCGGATCTGCCCGAGTATTACCCAAAGAATGCTTACTCTTCAGCTTCGGGAGCTGGAAGCGGACGGCATTGTGCATCGTGAGGTTTACCAACAGGTGCCGCCAAAGGTTGAATATTCTTTGACGGAATTTGGGCGAACGCTTGAGCCGATCGTTTTGCAAATGAAAGCATGGGGAGAATCGAATAGAGGTGTGCTGGAAGCGTATCGTTCAAACGGCATACTAAAGGATCAGCAGAAATAGCAGCAAAGGGAACGCCTTTGCTGCTTGTTTTATTTCATTGAAAGAGCTTTGTTGGCGTTTCTGACATCATTTTTTAGCAGCTCGGAAAGGTTGTATGCAGGATAGTATCCGTGCTGATACATGTATTGGAAAATTTGTGCATGCCACTTAATGGCTGCGTTCAGCTGTTTCACCAGCACGTTCCTTAATTGAGGTGTCGCTGTTTCAGTGATAGCAATCGCGTAGTTGCGGACAGATGTTTTGGCAAACCCAAGCAGGTCGCCGCTATAAAACGGGTTATCCGCGCGTTCTTCTTCATCATCTCTGTGCGGCGCCTGCGGAAAGAATGGAAGAAGCTCTCTTAGATTTTGTTCAATGGCCTGGATGGATACACGATAAAGCTGTCTGAGCTCCGGGTCTTTTATTTCTTTTATCATTTTCTTCAGTTTAATGAGCCCATTTGATTGAAAAGCAACCAGCTCGTGCAGTTCTAATGTTTCATGCCAAGCTAATGTTCTGCGTTCATCCATGTAGCAATTCTCCTTTATCCATCAGATTCTATATCAGCATATGCCCAACGCTCAATGTGGTTCATCATGTTTTGAAGTTCTTAAAAAGGGAAATTCACTTTATATAGGACACGGGTTGAGAAGACGCAAAAAGAGGTGAAACACGATGTGGGACATGATAAAGAACTTTTTCTTGTTTAGCAGCGGCGTTCTGCAAGCAACAACCCTTTTACTGGTGGTTTTAATCTTTATGTATGTCAGAAAAACGAAAAAGAAAAACAAAGATTCTTCTGGCTTTATGGATGATAAACATTAATGGTGATGGGCATTCTTTTCAAAGAATGCCTTTTCATTTGTGATGTTTCACATGAAACATTGGTGTGATTTTACTTGCGATTTGGTCTTATGTTAAAATATAAAGTGAAATTTTGAGATGATATAACCTTTCGGTGTAACGCATGTTGCAGCGATGATAAAAGAGCAGTCGTTTATGCTGCTCTTTTCTATTCGTATGTTCAGGATGACACGAGGTGACTAAGTGAAACAAACGAGAGCATTAATGGAGGGCGCTATTTTAATCAGTCTGTTTGCGATCATTGCGCTTTTGGTTGTTTATGTGCCTGTGATTGGAATACTGTTTTGGTTGGTTTTACCTCTACCTGTGATTTTATACACATTGAGATACGGGGCAAAATTAGGTTTTTGGATGAGTATTGTAAGTCTTCCAGTTATTTTTATAACTAGTTCAATTACAGGTGTCTTTTTAGCGATTATGTCCGCATTTACAGGTGTTGCTTTAGGTTTTTTTCTTAAGAAGAAGGATCCTGCAATTGCGATTTTATCGAGTTCTTTTGTTTCAGTGCTATGTATTATGATGTTTTTTGTGGTAAGTATTTTATTTATGGATATTAATATCATCGATAGGGCCTTAACACAATCACAAGAAGCGATTGATTCAGTTGAATATATGATGAAAAATTCAGTTCATACAGAAGAAATTAACAAAGAATTGGGTGTAATGAGAGATGATTTAGACACAGCTCAATACCTATTCCCAACAGCTATTGTGGTGCTGGGTGTAATATATGCTTTCCTCAGTTACCTTATCGCTAAGCCGCTCATAAGGCGATTTTCCCCCGACATTCCTAATCTAAAGCCTTTTAGAGAGTTGAAGTTTCCGCAAAGTGTTGCCGTGCTGTATGTAATGATTGTCATGCTGTCATTTTTGCCTTTAGAAAAAGGCCAAATGCTATACTCGATCGCTTTAAATGGGGAATTTATACTCGGATTTATAATTTTTATCCAAGGCGTATCATTTATCTTTTTCTATTGCCATAAGAAACAATATTCGAAGGCTATGGCTGTGATTGCAGTTATTCTTGGATTTGTGCATCCGATCTTTATGGCGGCCATTCGTATTTTAGGCGTTTTAGATATGGGCTTTCAAATAAGGAATAAGGTGAAGTGAACATGAGTTTTACTCACATGGTGGGGAGTGATAGTAATGCCAAGCTTTTATGAAAAACCGCTGTTTCGGTATCCCATCTATGCGTTGATTGCTCTGTCAATCATTACAATCCTCATCAGCTTTTATTTTAACTGGATATTAGGAGCTGTCGAAGTGCTGCTGCTCGCAGTTGCTTTGTTTTTTATTAAACGCGCTGATTCTCTTATTCGAAAAGAGATTGATGCTTATATTTCTACGTTATCCTATAGGTTGAAAAAAGTCGGTGAAGAGGCATTGATGGAAATGCCGATCGGCATCATGCTTTTTAATGACCAATATTATATAGAATGGGCAAATCCGTTTCTTTCGTCTTGCTTTAATGAAAGCACATTAGTCGGAAGATCCCTTTACGATACTTGTGAGTCGGTTGTGCCGCTTATCAAGCAAGAGGTCGATTCGGAAACGGTTACATTGAATGACCGCAAGTTTAAGGTTGTCATCAAACGGGATGAGCGTCTGCTGTATTTCTTTGATGTAACAGAGCAAATTCAAATTGAAAAGCAATATGAAAACGAAAGAACTGTGCTGGCGTATATTTTCCTTGATAACTATGATGATGTGACCCAAGGATTGGATGACCAGACGAGAAGCACGATGAACAGCCAGGTGACGTCTTTGCTGAATGCTTGGGCGCAGGAGTACGGTATCTTCCTGAAAAGGACGTCTTCAGAGCGCTTCATCGCTGTACTTAATGAACACATCTTAACTAAACTTGAAAATTCGAAGTTTTCGATTCTTGATGAGGTGCGTGAAAAAACCTCAT
Organism: Bacillus sp. SKDU12; assembly: GCF_010093085.1. Taxonomy (GTDB): domain Bacteria; phylum Bacillota; class Bacilli; order Bacillales; family Bacillaceae; genus Bacillus; species Bacillus mexicanus. Next base: position 46,501 of record NZ_MSRC01000008.1, read on the forward strand.
TCGACGGCGTTGCGCTGACGTTAAGCGTTGGTGTTGGAGCTTCAGTCTCTTCACTAAAAGAACTTGGCGATTTGGCGCAATCCAGCTTGGACTTAGCGCTGGGGCGCGGAGGAGACCAAGTAGCGATTAAGCTGCCGAACGGCAAGGTGAAGTTTTACGGAGGTAAAACAAACCCGATGGAGAAACGGACTAGGGTGCGGGCCCGCGTCATTTCTCATGCCTTAAAGGAAATTGTCTCTGAAAGCAGCAATGTGATGATCATGGGGCATAAATTTCCCGACATGGATTCCATCGGGGCAGCGATTGGGATTTTAAAGGTCGCGCAGGCAAATAATAAAGATGGTTTTATCGTGATTGACCCCAATCAAATCGGATCAAGTGTGCAGCGCTTGATTGAGGAAATCAAAAAATATGAAGATCTGTGGTCAAGATTTATTACGCCTGAAGAAGCGATGGACATTTCCAATGATGACACGCTGCTTGTGATTGTAGACACACATAAGCCGTCACTTGTCATGGAAGAACGGCTGATCAATAAAGTGGAACAAATCGTGGTCATCGACCATCACCGCAGGGGTGAGGAGTTTATCAAGGATCCGCTGCTCGTTTATATGGAGCCGTACGCTTCTTCGACAGCAGAGTTGGTGACAGAGCTGCTTGAATATCAGCCGAAGCGCTTAAAAATCAATATGATTGAAGCAACAGCCCTATTAGCTGGTATAATAGTGGATACAAAGAGCTTTTCTCTCCGCACAGGCTCGCGGACCTTTGATGCGGCTTCTTATTTAAGGGCAAAAGGCGCTGACACTGTGCTTGTGCAGAAGTTCTTGAAAGAAACCGTTGATTCCTATATTAAACGGGCGAAACTGATCCAGCATACAGCCCTCTACAAAGAGAACATTGCGATTGCTTCTCTTCCTGAAAATGAAGAGGAATATTTTGATCAAGTGCTGATTGCGCAGGCGGCCGATTCGCTCCTGTCGATGAGTGAGGTTGAGGCTTCATTTGCGGTGGCGAGACGCGATGAACAAACCATCTGTATCAGTGCCCGGTCACTTGGCGAGGTCAATGTTCAGATCATCATGGAGGCGCTGGAAGGCGGAGGGCATTTAACAAATGCGGCGACTCAGTTGTCCGGCATTTCAGTAACGGAAGCGCTGGAACAGCTGAAGAATGCCATAGATGAGTATTTTGAGGGAGGCGTACAGAGATGAAGGTTATTTTCTTGAAAGATGTAAAAGGAAAAGGGAAAAAAGGCGAAGTCAAAAACGTAGCAGACGGTTATGCGCATAACTTTTTAATTAAAAAGGGTCTTGCTGTTGAAGCCAACGCGTCAAATATCAGCGTGCTAAACGGCCAAAAGCAGAAAGAGAAAAAAGAAGCCATCGCCGAACTTGAGCAGGCAAAGAGCTTAAAAGAGACATTAGAAAAACTGACGGTTGAGCTTAGCGCGAAATCAGGTGAAGGCGGCCGTTTATTCGGTTCTGTCACAAGCAAGCAAATCACTGAACAGCTCCAAAAAGACCATAATATTAAAGTAGATAAGCGGAAGCTTGACCTGCCAGACGGCATTCGTGCATTAGGATATACAAACGTGCCTGTGAAGCTGCATCCTGAGGTGCAGGCTGTGTTGAAGGTACATGTGAAAGAAGAAGCTTAATAGAAAAGAGGCTTGGGTTGCGCCAAGCCTCTTTTTTATTGCAAGAGATTAAGAATTTGTAAGTATGAAGGCGAATTTGTTTTTCTTAGTATTTCATAGAAAAAAGGCGGAGAGATCTCTCCGCCTTTTATGCTGAATTTCTTTGTTTCTCTGTTTGAAGAATGTAGTGATCCCGCCCGGCACCCAATCCAGCTGCTCCCATGCCGATTAAGGCTGCAATAAGGAGCACAATCGGTAATGTCCATGAATGTGTCTGGTCAAAGAGATAACCGACAAAGATGGGTCCAATGGCTGCAAGCAGGTAACCGAATGACTGAGACATACCTGAAAGCGCCGCGGCCTGCTGGGCATTTTCACTGCGAAGACCAATCAGCGTAAGCGCCAGACTAATGCTGGAGCCTTGTCCAATCCCGATGATAATCATCCAGATGGCAATTAGGATATGATTGCCGCCCGCCAGCAATCCGCACAGCCCGATGAGATAGACAGCGGACAGTCCTGCCGCAATGCCGCGCTGCTGCTTCATGCGATCAGCTAAAACAGGTGTCAGAAAAGTGAAAGGCAGACTTGCAAATTGCATAAGTGATACCATCCACCCTGCTGTTGACGTATCCATGCCGTGTGAACGAAGAATTTCAGGAAACCAAGCGATGCTGCTGTAAAATAGAAAAGATTGCAAGCCCATAAAGATGGTGACATGCCATGCTATTTTGGAAGCCCAAATGGAGCCCGTTTGAAGTTTTACCGTCCGATTTGCTGTATCTCGGTGGCGCAGCTGAGGTATCCAGATCAGCAGAGCAAGCAAGGCCAGCCCGCCCCATAAGAGAAAGGCCTGTTTCCATCCGCCTCCTATTTGTGCCGCTAGAGGGACACTGACACCTGACGCTAAGGCCGCGAAAATACACATTGCAGTCGTATATAAGCTGATCATGACGCCCGATTTTTCGGGATATTTATGCTTAATCAAACTTGGAAGCAGAACGTTTCCGATGGCAATGCCGACACCGATTAAAGCTGTTCCGGCAAATAAGGCACAAACCGAGCCGGCAGAGCGAAGCAAAATCCCGATCAATAACGTCAGGAGGCCGAGCCATAAGGTCCGTTCATTTCCAAGCCGCTGTCCAAACTTTGGCGCAAGCGGAGAAAGTACCGCAAACGAAAGCAACGGCAGCGCTGTTAAAAATCCGGCGGTCCCATTAGACATATGCAGGTCTGCCCTGATAGAGCTGATGACCGGACCAACTGAAGTGATCGCCGGCCTCAAATTAAAAGCGATAAAGACAATGCCGATGATCAGCCAAAAAGAGGATTGGATATTTTTATGTTTTGGCAAAGCAGTTACTCCTTTTTTCTAACATATATTAAATATAATTCCATAGATGAAAGCAAGTATGCGAACGAATGCTACGATTGTTTTTCTTCTTTCTGCAATTCAGCCATTTTGGCAAGCAGTATATGCTGAGGCATATGCATGATCTGTTCGAGCGGCAGATTCAAGGATTCTGCAAGCTTTTGGGCTGTTTCGGCAGAAATTTGCAAAGGTCTCACCAAAGATCCCTCCTCTCTTCTGTCCATTGTACAAGAATCAGATGTGAAACGTAAGAAGATGTCACAAAGGAATGGAGCAATCCCCCATTGCCCGTTATAAAAGAGAGAAGGAGGATTCTTATGCACACATCATTATCATTATTAAAACAAACGCTGGATGAACATCTGAAAGTAACTAAAAAAGCTGTCACTTTTGAAGAATACATAGCTGTGAGGCTGAAACTTGAGGAACTGATGGGGAAATTTGCTATGTTTGAGGAATGGGATTTGTATCAAAAAACGGCCGATCTGATGATGCATACAGGCTTTCAATGGATGAAATAAGCCAAAAAACGTTAAAAAAACCCCCGCTCCAGCGAAGGGTTCCATTCATTATTAAAATGAGTGTTCTTCTTCTACATTTTTAAACTGATCATAAATTACAAGCTTCGATGGACTGTTTTCTTTTGCCATTTGTTTGGCTTTTTCAATCGCCGCGTCTTTAGATGTATACAATGCTGTTGGCGCCACATTCTCCACTTTAATAAACCAGCCATCCGCATCGACATTGGGTGTAATCGCATATTCTTTGATCATTTTTCAATCCTCCCTCACGTTTTATTTCTTTTTTCCCGCCAATCTGCTGTCCAAAACGAGCCAATCGGCTGCCTGAAAAAAAAGGAAATAGACAATTTTTCTATTTTTTTTCTCGAGAAATGGTAGAATGGAGTTTGGAGATTTTTTAACGAGAGGACGGTGCTTAGCATGACAGACCTTCTGAATGATCGGCTTCCCCCGCAAAATATAGAAGCCGAACAAGCCGTGTTAGGCGCTATTTTTTTACAGCCGTCAGCTTTAACACTGGCTTCAGAAGTATTGATTCCAGATGATTTCTATAGAATGTCCCACCAAAAAATTTATAATGCGATGCTTGTGCTCGGTGACCGCGGAGAACCGGTTGATCTGGTTACGGTAACGTCAGAGCTTGCGAACACAGACCTGCTGGAAGAAGTGGGCGGCATTTCGTATCTGACTGATATTGCAAATTCGGTGCCGACAGCGGCTAACATAGAATATTACGCGAAAATCGTTGAAGAAAAATCAATTCTTCGCCGATTGATCAGAACAGCGACAACGATAGCTCAAGACGGGTATACCCGTGAGGATGAGGTCGAGGATTTACTCAGTGAAGCGGAAAAAACGATTATGGAAGTGGCGCAGCGTAAAAACACGAGTGCCTTCCAAAATATTAAGGAAGTCCTTGTCCAAACTTATGACAATATCGAACAGCTTCATAACCGAAAAGGCGATATTACAGGAATTCCAACAGGGTTTACTGAGCTTGACCGGATGACTGCCGGGTTCCAGCGCAACGATTTGATCATTGTGGCTGCCCGTCCGTCAGTGGGGAAAACAGCCTTTGCCCTGAATATTGCTCAAAACGTGGCGACCAAGACCGACGAGAGTGTAGCGATCTTCAGTCTTGAGATGGGCGCGGAGCAGCTCGTGATGCGTATGCTCTGTGCCGAAGGAAATATCAATGCCCAGAATCTCCGTACCGGCAACCTGACGGAAGAGGATTGGGGCAAGCTGACGATGGCGATGGGAAGCCTGTCGAACAGCGGGATTTACATTGATGATACACCAGGTATCCGTGTGAGTGAAATCCGCGCCAAATGCCGCCGCTTGAAGCAGGAAAACGGACTCGGCATGATTTTGATCGACTACTTGCAATTGATTCAGGGAAGCGGACGTTCAAAGGACAACCGTCAGCAGGAAGTATCAGAAATTTCCCGTGAACTGAAGTCTATCGCCAGAGAGCTGCAAGTTCCTGTTATCGCGCTTTCTCAGCTTTCCCGGGGTGTTGAGCAGCGTCAGGATAAGCGTCCGATGATGTCTGATATCCGGGAATCAGGAAGTATCGAGCAGGATGCGGATATTGTCGCGTTCCTTTATCGTGACGACTACTATGACAAAGAATCCGAGAATAAAAATATTATCGAGATTATTATTGCCAAACAGCGTAACGGCCCGGTAGGAACCGTGTCTCTTGCGTTTGTAAAAGAATACAATAAATTCGTCAACCTGGAACGGCGTTTTGATGACGCAGGTGTTCCGCCTGGCGCATAAACCCCAAGAGCTGATCTTGGGGTTTTTTTAATTCGAAAGCGATCCCTCAGCCGGTATTCATGAAAGCGATTTAATAAAATAGCCCGAAAAGGAGATGGTAACATGGAAACCGTTTTTCATATTGTCTCGCAGCGCAAATCCAATTGTGCGATCGACGCGCCGGACGGATAGGGGGAATTCTCGCGGCATAACGGGTATGACGTTGTCGTATGCAATCGATTATACCCAGTGAAAGTGCCGCCGCTGTCCATATCCCGACAGTCTTCTCGTTTTTTATTTGTCAGCTACAGATAAACTGACAGCAATCGTTTCAAAGCTGAAACACATGGGTTATCAATGGAGACTTGAACGGGCTGGCGAGTTATTCTTATGAAAATAAGAGGGATATCAGGGCAGCATCTCTTTTTCGTGCTAAAGAACAAAAGTTTCATAAGCTTTTGATAGAAAATCAGTGAGAAAACGCTTCTAAACACAATTAAAACGAACGAATATAGATTTTTAACAAATTAATGTTCGGATTTACAATTGACTTTCTGTTTCTTCACTGATAAACTTGACTTGTTTGAATAGAATCGTTTTGAAAGGTTAACGGAGGTGCACGGACATGTCTTCAGTAGTTGTAGTAGGTACGCAATGGGGCGATGAAGGAAAAGGTAAAATTACAGATTTCCTTTCAGAAAATGCAGAAGTGATCGCCCGTTATCAAGGCGGAAATAACGCAGGGCATACAATCAAGTTTGACGGAGTCACATACAAGCTTCACTTAATCCCGTCAGGAATTTTCTATAAGGATAAAACGTGTGTGATCGGAAACGGAATGGTTGTAGATCCGAAAGCATTAGTCACAGAGCTTGCGTATCTTCATGAACGCAACGTCAGTACAGACAACTTGAGAATCAGCAACAGGGCTCACGTGATTTTACCGTATCATTTGAAATTGGATGAGGTAGAGGAAGAGCGAAAAGGGGCTAACAAGATCGGCACAACGAAAAAAGGAATTGGCCCTGCTTACATGGATAAAGCAGCCCGCATCGGAATTCGCATCGCGGATTTGTTAGACCGTGACGCATTTGCGGAGAAGCTAGAACGCAATCTCGAAGAAAAAAACCGTCTGCTTGAAAAAATGTACGAGACAGAAGGGTTTAACATTGAAGATATCTTAGACGAATATTACGAGTACGGTCAGCAGATTCAAAAATACGTCTGCGATACATCTGTTGTCTTAAATGATGCTCTTGATAACGGGCGCCGTGTATTGTTTGAAGGTGCGCAAGGGGTTATGCTCGATATCGACCAAGGAACATACCCGTTTGTTACATCCTCTAACCCGGTTGCCGGCGGTGTTACGATTGGTTCTGGTGTCGGTCCGACTAAAATTCAGCATGTTGTCGGTGTATCAAAAGCATATACGACTCGTGTCGGAGACGGTCCTTTCCCGACTGAACTGAATGATGAAATCGGCGATCAAATCCGTGAAGTTGGCCGTGAATATGGAACAACAACAGGCCGTCCGCGCCGTGTCGGCTGGTTTGACAGCGTCGTCGTCCGCCACGCCCGCCGTGTGAGCGGAATAACTGATCTTTCTCTGAACTCAATCGACGTGTTAACAGGAATTGAAACGCTGAAAATCTGTGTGGCGTACCGCTACAAAGGTGAAATTATTGAAGAATTCCCGGCAAGTCTTAAAGCACTTGCTGAATGTGAGCCGGTATATGAAGAAATGCCGGGCTGGACAGAGGATATTACAGGCGCGAAAAGCTTAAGCGAGCTTCCGGAAAACGCGCGTCACTATCTTGAGCGTGTGTCTCAGCTGACAGGCATCCCGCTTTCTATTTTCTCTGTCGGTCCAGACCGTTCACAGACAAATGTCCTTCGCAGTGTGTACCGTGCGAACTAAATAGAGTATGTTTTACAAGCCCCTGATCTATAGGGGCTTGTTTTTTGTTTGAAAGCTGCAGGTAAGTTGGCCTGAGAAAAAAATATGAAAAAAAACCAAAAAAGTTATTGCTACTTGTATTTGTTCGTGATATTATAAATCTCGTTGTTACGGAAACTGCTTCAATAGAGTACAAGATGAGAACGTAATTCGAGTTGTTTGCTCTATGAAATTCCGACATCTTAAGAGCCATTAGCTCAGTTGGTAGAGCATCTGACTTTTAATCAGAGGGTCGAAGGTTCGAGTCCTTCATGGCTCACCATTTCGTGAAGGCCCGTTGGTCAAGCGGTTAAGACACCGCCCTTTCACGGCGGTAACACGGGTTCGAATCCCGTACGGGTCATTGATTTACTTTAGCGTTATTGCTAAATTCCTTATTTGTCTGCGAGGGCTGACACGACAGCTCTCCAGGCAAATTACTGTAAGGGTCCGGTAGTTCAGTTGGTTAGAATGCCTGCCTGTCACGCAGGAGGTCGCGGGTTCGAGTCCCGTCCGGACCGCCATTTTACTTTACTTCGTAGAGAAAAATACATATTTGGCTCGGTAGCTCAGTTGGTAGAGCAACGGACTGAAAATCCGTGTGTCGGCGGTTCGATTCCGTCCCGAGCCACTTACCAAACGCATCTGCAATCGTAGGTGCGTTTTTTCTTTTAGGAAAAGGCAAATATGAGGAGTGTTATAATAGAAGAAAAAGGGAGAACCGGCCCTGCGGCCGGTTCAAAGAAGAAGACGTCATTGATAAAGACGCACTCCGGTGAGGGGAGGTTTCAGTAAAGTTAACTATTTTAAAAAAAGTTGACCAGTATGACAACAGATAAACAAAAGACGGATAAAGGTGAAACTTGTGTTTTTTTCTAAACCTTTATTTTTTTTATCTTTTGACCTTAAACCGTTATAATAGACAAGGACCCATTGTTTGCATGGGCCATAAGTGATGAAATGAATGTTATATAGATGAAACGAAGTTATTCGGCAGGAGGAAAATCAAAATGATGGATAAAAAGATCCTTGTAGTAGATGATGAAAAACCGATTGCAGATATATTGGAATTTAACTTAAGAAAAGAAGGTTATGAAGTGCATTGTGCTTACGACGGAAATGAAGCCGTTGAAATGGCAGAAGAGCTTCAGCCCGATTTAATTCTTTTAGATATTATGCTTCCTAATAAAGACGGCGTTGAAGTGTGCCGTGAAGTCAGAAAGAAATACGATATGCCGATCATTATGCTGACGGCGAAGGATTCAGAAATTGACAAGGTCATCGGGCTCGAAATCGGAGCGGATGACTATGTCACAAAACCATTCAGCACACGCGAGCTTCTGGCCCGTGTAAAAGCGAACCTGCGCCGCCAGCTGACAACAGCGCCTGCGGAGGAAGAGCCATCCTCAAATGAGATTCATATCGGCTCTCTCGTCATTTTCCCTGACGCATATGTTGTGTCAAAACGAGAGGAAACAATTGAACTGACTCATCGTGAGTTCGAATTGCTTCATTATCTAGCAAAACATATCGGACAAGTGATGACCCGCGAACATTTACTTCAAACCGTTTGGGGCTATGATTATTTCGGAGATGTCAGAACGGTTGACGTAACAGTCCGCCGGCTTCGCGAAAAAATCGAGGACAATCCGAGCCATCCAAATTGGATTGTCACACGCCGCGGTGTAGGTTATTACTTGAGAAACCCAGAACAGGACTAATGCCCATATGAATAAGGTTGGTTTTTTTCGCTCGATCCAATTTAAGATTACCTTGATTTATGTGCTTTTGATTATCATTGCCATGCAAATCATTGGTGTGTATTTTGTCAATCAGGTAGAGAAATCGCTGATTAACTCCTATGAACAATCGCTTAATCAGCGAATCGACAACCTTTCTTACTATATCGAACAAGAATATAAAAGCGATAACGACAGCACCGTCATCAAGGATGACGTCAGCCGTATTTTGAATGACTTCACGAAAAGTGATGAGGTTCGGGAAATTAGCTTTGTAGATAAGAGCTATGAAGTGGTTGGTTCTTCAAAGCCGTATGGCGAGGAAGTGGCAGGAAAACAAACGACCGATCTGATCTTCAAAAGAATTTTTTCTACCAAACAGTCGTATTTAAGAAAATACTATGATCCGAAAAGCAAAATCAGAGTTCTTATTTCTGCTAAGCCTGTCATGACTGAAAACCAAGAGGTTGTCGGCGCGATTTATGTTGTGGCGAGTATGGAGGATGTCTTCAATCAAATGAAGACGATCAACACAATTTTGGCATCCGGCACAGGTTTGGCACTTGTTTTGACAGCTCTTCTCGGAATTTTTCTGGCAAGAACCATTACCCATCCGCTTTCAGATATGAGAAAGCAGGCGATGGAGCTTGCGAAAGGGAATTTCTCGAGGAAGGTTAAAAAGTACGGGCATGATGAAATTGGGCAGCTCGCCACCACGTTTAACCACTTAACGAGAGAGCTTGAAGATGCCCAGGCGATGACGGAAGGAGAGCGCAGAAAGCTTGCTTCTGTTATTGCTTATATGACAGACGGCGTGATCGCCACAAACCGAAATGGAGCGATTATTCTCTTAAACAGCCCGGCACTGGAGCTGTTGAACGTTTCACGTGAAACAGCTTTAGAAATGCCGATTACGAGCTTACTGGGGATTCAAGAGAATTATACATTTGAAGATTTAGTCGAGCAGCAGGATTCCATGCTGCTGGAAATTGAACGTGATGACCAATTAACTGTGCTTCGCGTAAATTTTTCTGTGATTCAAAGGGAACATGGCAAAATCGATGGGTTAATAGCTGTCATTTACGATGTAACTGAGCAAGAGAAAATGGATCAGGAGCGCAGAGAATTCGTGGCGAACGTATCACACGAGCTGCGGACGCCGCTCACGACAATGCGCAGTTATTTAGAGGCGTTAGCTGAAGGCGCGTGGGAAAATAAAGACATTGCTCCGCGTTTCTTAATGGTGACACAAAATGAAACAGAGCGTATGATCCGGCTTGTCAATGACTTGCTTCAGCTTTCCAAATTTGACAGTAAGGATTATCAATTTAACCGGGAATGGATTCAGATTGTCCGGTTTATGTCGCTCATTATTGACCGATTTGAAATGACAAAAGAACAGCATGTGGAATTTATCCGAAATCTGCCTGACAGAGAGCTGTATGTCGAGATTGACCAGGATAAAATTACGCAGGTACTCGATAATATTATTTCCAACGCTTTAAAATACTCACCGGAAGGCGGGCATGTCACGTTTTCCATTGATGCCAATGAAGAGGAAGAACTTCTCTATATCAGCGTGAAGGATGAAGGGATCGGAATTCCGAAAAAAGATGTTGAAAAAGTCTTTGACCGCTTTTACAGGGTTGATAAAGCGAGAACGAGAAAGCTTGGCGGAACCGGCTTGGGATTGGCAATTGCCCGGGAAATGGTTCAGGCGCACGGTGGAGATATTTGGGCGGACAGCATAGAAGGAAAAGGTACGACGATTACATTTACTCTTCCATATAAAGAGGAACAAGAGGATGATTGGGATGAAGCGTGAAAATATAAAAACGATATTACTTTCGGTGCTCGTCATCATCAGTCTTGTGTTTACATGGGGGATATGGACGTTCCAGCCAAACTTTTCTGAAAGCTCATCATCAGCAGAGTCTACTGTGCGTGAGAAACATAAAATCGAAAAAACGACCCAAAAACTGTCAGAAACAGTAAGGCCGAGGGAGATGTTTATCCATGATGACGGCGCTCATTATAAGGTGGATGAAGACCTTTATGAAGAAGTCTGGTCTGACTTGCCGCATTGGGATGTAAAAGGAATTAAAGATATTTCTGATCAATATGACAAGATCGGATTCAAGAGCTGGTTTTATGCAATAGGAGGTTCGAAAGCGAAGCTTGATTTGCAATTCAATGACACGATTCCGATTGATATTTTCCAAACGCTGTTTAAATGGTCGAATCAGTCGTTTGAATACAGTTCGTTTGATCATATTTTGATTCCGTTCAATGAGACAAAAGCGAACAAGAAAATCTATTTGGTATCTTTCAGCAAGCAGCTCATTCTGGAAGTGACCGTTGAATCGGCAAACTACCGGAACATTATGAATGACTTAAAAAACAGGCAATCAAACATGCCGGCGTTCAGTTTGTTCTCCATCGGTTCAAAGAAAGAGTTCCTGCTGCCAAACAAAACGCTTACGATGGACAAAAAAGAATTTGTCACAGAATCGATTAAAACAAATACCTTTAAACAGGCTCTGTTCAGTGATCCGAGCATTGTAAGGGAAGATTCGAATTACAACAACAGAAATGTGCTGACAGATGGGATCAGCCGTTTAGATGTGAATTTGAGCCAGCGTCAGGTACAATTCCAGCAGCGCAATTTAGTCCAGAGCTCATCGTATCAAACAGGTGAATTAATCAAAAAAAGCCAAAAATACCTTGAGGATACCGGAAGCTGGACAGATCATTATCAATTTTTCAATATCGATGACAGCCAGCAGCTAAGCCTCTATATCTTTATGGACCAGATGCCAGTCATTAACAGCAAAGCCAAGCCATTTGGAGCGACATCGGCAATTACGCTTCAATGGGCGAATGATGACATTCTCAGCTATAAGCGGCCGAATTACAGCCTCGGAACGAATCCGATCAAAACAAGTGAGAAAGAGCTGATGAGCGGCAGAGAAGTGCAGACGCTGCTTTCTAAACAAACCAAATATGACACGGACAAAATTGATCAGATTTTCCTTGCTTATCAATTGGTATCAACATCAACCAACGATGATCCTCTCGTTGAACTGGAGCCGGTTTGGGCGATGAAAATAAATGGAAAAATTGTGCCGGTTACAAGGGATTCATTACTGAAGGAGGGGGCAGACAGTGGAGTGGAATAAGACCAAATCAATCTTCATCGTTGCCTTCCTCATTTTAGATATTTTCTTAGGCTATCAGTTTTTCCAAAAGTGGCAGGCTACCAGCAAAGAATATGAAGTCATTAAAAATGATGTCGAGCATGACATGAAGGCTGACCATATCATATACGAAGGCTTGAATAAGGAAGCAACAGAAGGCTACAGGATCACAGCAAATCAAAAAGCCTTTACGAAGGAGGAAATCGAGGAGCTGAAGGATCAAAAGCCTTTGATGGAGATGCCTAGTGATGATCGTAAAGTAACGACCTTGAAAATGAAGTTTACGGATCCAATCGCCCTTTCAAAGAAAAATATCGAGGATGATGCTCAGGCACTTGTTTCCTCGAAAATCCAAGATGGTGATAAATATAAGTTCTGGAAGGTCGATAAATCGAAGAAAGAAATTATTTTCTTCCAAACATATGAAGACCATTATATTTATCAGCAGACCGACAATTCCTCTAATATGATCGGGCAAGTGGTGCTGCACTTAAACGGCAAAAACGAGGTTGTGTCGTACGACCAGACAACCCTTGAGACGTTCAAGCAAATTCAGAAAGAAAGCTTAATCACTGAAATGGATGCGGTTGAGCTATTGTACTATCAAAATCAATTAAAAGAATACAGCATTGTGAAGAGCTGTAAATTCGGCTACGTAGCACAATATCCGCTGACAAGTACGCAGGTGCTGGCACCGGTATGGAGAATTACGGTCGAGTACGATAAAAAAGTGAACGGCGAGAAAAAGACAGTGCAGGAGCATTTTACTGTGAATGCTTTGGAGAGTACGATTTTAGATACAGATCAATAAAAATAATGGAGTGAGACAAACATGAGCTTGCAATTTAGCGTACTTGCGAGCGGGAGTACGGGAAATGCGTTTTACCTTGAAACAGAGGACCACGCATTTTTGGTGGACGCCGGTTTGAGCGGGAAAGCCATGGATGGATTAATGGCGCAAATCGGGCGTAAGCTGGATGATGTAGACGGCATTTTTGTGACGCATGAGCATAGTGACCATATTAAGGGCCTCGGTGTGGTCGCCAGAAAGTACAAGCTTCCAATCTATGCGAATGAGAAGACATGGAAAGCGATGGAGAATCAGATCGGCAAAATAGACACAGATCAAAAATTTGAGTTTCCGATGGAGACGGTGAAGTCGTTCAACGGACTTGATGTCGAGTCGTTTGGTGTTTCCCATGACGCGGCGGAGCCAATGTTTTATGTGTTCCATCATAACGGCCGAAAGCTCGCATTAATGACTGACACAGGGTATGTCAGCGACCGGATGAAAGGCATTATCCGCTCAGCGAATGTGTTTGTATTTGAAAGCAATCACGATGTCGGTATGCTGCAAATGGGAAGATACCCATGGAGCATTAAGCGGCGGATTTTAAGTGATGTCGGGCACGTTTCAAATGAAGATGCTGCCCTGGCGATGACCGATGTCATTGGCGACGAGACGTCACGTATTTACCTGGCGCATTTGAGCCAGGACAACAACATGAAGGAGCTGGCAAGAATGTCTGTACAGCAGACATTGGCTTCTAAAGGAATTGTGACAGGCGAGACATTTGAGCTGTATGACACCGATCCAAAGAAGGCTACTCCGCTTTGTGCTGTATAATTTTTCTATAGGAATCATGACTATTATCGGAGCTTCTAACCCACAATATAACCATATTAACGTTCTTGGAAAGGATGGAATATGGTGGATTACGAACGTGAGGAAGAACATACTGCTCCTGAACAGCCAAAGAGAAGCAAAAAAGGATATTTTCTTTCCAGTCTGATTGGTGTGATTGTCGGAGCCATATTAATGGCGTTTATCATGCCGTATCTTTCAAATGAAGGATTAGATACGGGTGCTTTGGATCAGCAGCAGAACAATAATAACCGGGCGTCAATCCGGACGGTGAATGTCAGTGTCAACAATGCCGTCACCAAGATTGTCAGCGATGTGTCGCCCGCCGTAGTCGGTGTTGTGAACATCCAAAAATCAGATATTTGGGGTGAGAGCGGCGAAGCTGGGAGCGGCTCTGGCGTCATCTATAAAAAAAATGGCAACGTTGCTTATGTCGTGACCAACCATCATGTCATCGCGGGTGCTTCACAAATTGAAATCAGCTTGCAAGACGGCTCACGTGTATCGGCTAAACTTGTCGGCAGCGATCAGTTGATGGACCTTGCTGTGTTACGGGTAAAAAGCGATAAAATCAAAGCAGTCGCCGACTTTGGAAATTCAGATAACGTGAAATCTGGTGAACCGGTTATTGCGATTGGGAACCCGTTAGGCCTTGAGTTTGCAGGCTCTGTCACACAGGGCGTCATCTCGGGTACGGAGAGAGCGATCCCGGTGGATTCAAATGATGATGGACAGCCTGACTGGAATGCGGAAGTTCTGCAAACAGATGCGGCCATTAACCCTGGAAACAGCGGCGGCGCTTTGTTAAATATGGATGGGAAAGTCATTGGCATCAATTCAATGAAAATTGCCGAGTCGGCGGTGGAAGGAATTGGCCTGTCGATTCCATCTAAGCTTGTGATCCCTGTAATAGATGATTTAGAGAAATATGGAAAAGTCAAACGCCCGTTCCTTGGTATTGAGATGAAATCACTAAGCGACATTGCAAGCTATCATTGGGATGAAACATTGAAGCTTCCTAGGGACGTCACCAATGGAGCGGTTGTAATGGGTGTTGATGCCTTTTCTCCTGCCGGAAAAGCAGGGCTGAAGGAACTTGATGTCATTACGAAATTTGACGGATACAAAGTAAATGATATTGTTGATCTGCGAAAACGGCTGTATCAGAAAAAAGTCGGAGACAAGGTGAAGGTGATATTTTATCGGGGTGGAAAAGAAAAATCCGTTGAGATCAAGCTCTCATCCGCAGACCAACTAGGAAGTTAACGAAAACAGTCTGGCATTGTGCCAGACTGTTTTTTTATGAAAAAATCCTATATCGGTTATGAAGAAGAATCCAAAAGATACGTTACACGTGAAACAGCAGATCATGCTGTCACTGCACGTCCTTTTATTTTGGTGAGCTTGCCATCATTACTGAGAACATTAACGACAGATATGTCTTCTGTACCGAAATAGAATTGTTACTCGGAAGACGGGCGGGAAAATTTCTTCAGACGGTATTGGAGGCTTTGTCTGCTAATGCCAAGCTCCTGGGCAGCTTGTGAGATGTTATGGCTGTGTTTTATCAAGACGTTTTCAATCATATATTTTTCGAAGCTCTCCATTTTTTCCTTTAAGTCCGCGGCTGGCTGGTGTCTTGGTATTTCAAGCTCTGGAATGTCTGCCGGCTTAATTTTCAGGCGGTATTGATAAGGCAGATGGGAAGCCGTCATCGTTTGCTCGTCCGTCATGAAATTCATTGCGCCTTCAATCATATGCTCAAGCTCACGAATATTTCCCGGCCAGTCGTAAGATAAGAAAAATTGCTTCACGTCTTCGCTGATGTGTTCAACATTCATTTGAAACAGGTGATTGTTTTTCTGGAGAAATTCCGATGCGAGCAGTAAAATGTCTTCTTTGCGTTCCCGCAGCGGCGGGATGATCAGGGTCACGACGCTCAGCCTGTAATACAAGTCCTTCCGCATTCGTTCACCCGCAATCGCATCGATCGGATCTTCGCTCATCGTGGCGATAATACGTACGTCAATCGGCGTATCCTTTGTCGAACCGATGCGCCTGATTTTCCGTTCTTGAAGGGCGCGCAGCAGCTTTGCCTGAAGGCTGAAATTCAGAGAGTTGATTTCATCTAACAGCAGTGTGCCCCCATGTGCTTGTTCAAACAGGCCGGGCTGGTCCACAGCGCCGGTAAACGCACCTTTTTTCGTTCCGAACAACATGCTTTCCACAAGGCTGTCTGGTAGTGCCGCGCAGTTTTGTGAAATAAACGGGCCGTCTGAACGTTCGCTGCCGTTATGAATACTTTGTGCAAAAAGCTCTTTTCCTGTACCTGTTTCCCCAGCGAGCAGGACAGATGATGAGGTGCGCGTTGCCCGCTTCGCATTTTCGACGACGTCTTGAATGGCTGGGCTGGTGCCGAGAATGCTGTCAAAGGTATAGATCGTGTTTCCTTTTTTGTTCATATTCTCTCTGATCAGCCGTTCTAGTTTTGTTACATCTTTGGCAATTTCAACTGCACCACTAATGTTGCCGTCCTTGACGATAGGATAGGTATGATTGATTGTCGTGATTTCCTGTCCTTTATTATTGAAGTAGCTTTGCTTCACATTTTTAGTCGTTATGCCTTCCTGAAGGGCCTGTATAAGCGTGCTGTCCTGCTGCTTAGAAAACATAAACACATCCATCAGGTTTTTATTCAGGACGTCATGCTTCTCCATATCTTCAATCTGCATCATTTTATTGTTATAAATGATCGTATTGCCGTGCTCGTCTACCGCGTGCAGGCCAACATCAATCTCATCCAAAATGCTCTGAAAAACCAATGTGAGGAATTCGCTGTCCTTGACCAGAATGTGTACCCCCTTCGATTGTTTTCATACTATTCTCTCTATTTTATAAAAAGATCGAAAGGATACGCAAAAGAATTTTGCACTTGTGGAATATTTTTGCACCTCGTCCGCGAAAATTGTAGAAAACATAAGCCATTTTGATTTGGCACAGAACTTGCATTTATCAAAAGGAAAGCAGGATAACATGTTGAAAACAGAAAACAAGGGGGAATTCAAAATGCCAGCTAAATCTAAATCCGAAGAATTGATTGAACAGACGTCACATTACGGAGCTAATAATTATCATCCGCTCCCGATTGTCATTTCTGAAGCGCTGGGTGCTTGGGTAAAGGACCCGGAAGGCAATGAATATATGGATATGCTGAGTGCTTATTCTGCGGTAAACCAAGGTCACAGACATCCAAAAATCATTCAGGCATTGAAGGATCAAGCTGATAAAATCACCCTCACATCACGCGCATTTCACAATGATCAGCTGGGGCCATTTTATGAAAAAACAGCTAAGCTGACGGGTAAAGAGATGATTCTGCCGATGAATACAGGAGCTGAAGCGGTTGAATCTGCAGTGAAAGCGGCGAGACGCTGGGCTTATGAAGTGAAGGGCGCAGCAGACAATCAAGCAGAAATCATCGCATGTGCCGGGAACTTTCACGGCCGGACCATGCTGGCGGTATCTCTTTCTTCTGAAGAGGAGTATAAAAGAGGATTCGGGCCGATGCTCCCGGGAATCAAATTAATTCCATACGGTGATGCTGACGCGCTTCGCCAAGCCATTACGCCGAATACAGCGGCATTTTTGTTCGAACCGATTCAAGGCGAAGCGGGCATTGTCATTCCGCCTGAAGGGTTTTTGCAGGAAGCGGCGGCGATTTGTAGGGAAGAGAATGTCCTGCTTATTGCCGATGAAATTCAGACAGGTCTTGGACGTACAGGAAAGACATTTGCCTGTGACTGGGACGGCATTGTTCCGGATATGTATATCTTAGGCAAAGCGCTTGGCGGCGGTGTGTTCCCGATTTCATGCATTGCAGCGGACCGCGAGATCTTAGGCGTGTTTAACCCCGGCTCACACGGCTCCACATTTGGCGGAAACCCGCTTGCTTGTGCAGTGTCTATCGCTTCATTGGAGGTGCTGGAAGATGAAAAGCTGGCGAATCGTTCCTTTGAGCTTGGCGAATACTTTAAAGGAGAGCTTGAGAGCATTGATAACCCGGTTATTAAAGAAGTCCGCGGCAGAGGGCTGTTTATCGGCGTTGAATTGACGGAAGGCGCCCGCCCGTATTGTGAGCGTTTGAAGGAAGAAGGCCTTTTATGCAAGGAAACACATGATACAGTCATTCGTTTTGCACCGCCATTAACCATTTCTAAAAAGGATTTGGATTGGGCGATAGAGAAAATTAAGCACGTTCTGAAAAATGCATAAATCCGCACCGTGGCGGGATATTCACTGTGTCTGTATAAAATTACAACAGAAAAATCAGCACTCCCTGTTTGCTCAGCTACAATATTTTAGTATAATGTATCTTTATGAGAAGAATTGAATTTTATATTAAATAGATAGAGACTCTTTGGACAGCAAACTGGGATATGCACCGCGCAGATGTTCCAGCTTAGATCCAATACAAGTTGCTGAAGGGGTGCAGAAAGTGAATACAAACCAAGATAACGGAAATCAGCTCCAGCGGACAATGAAATCACGCCATTTGTTCATGATTTCATTGGGCGGAGTGATCGGAACCGGCTTCTTCCTTGGAACCGGCTTTACCATAAACCAAGCGGGACCGCTCGGTGCGGTTCTGTCTTATTTAGTGGGCGGCTTTATCATGTTTTTGACCATGCTCTGTTTAGGAGAGCTGGCGGTCGCCTTTCCTGTGTCGGGGTCCTTCCAGACCTATGCGACAAAATTTATCAGCCCGGCTTTCGGGTTTGCTTTCGGCTGGCTGTACTGGCTCGGCTGGGCAGTTACATGCGCCATTGAATTCTTATCAGCAGGACAGCTGATGCAACGCTGGTTTCCGCACGTAGATGTGTGGATTTGGTGTCTAGTCTTTGCAGCACTGATGTTTATTTTAAATGCGCTCACTTCTAAAGCCTTTGCAGAATCCGAATTCTGGTTTTCGGGCATAAAAATTTTGATTATCCTTTTATTTATCATTCTCGGCGGAGCCGCCATGTTTGGCTTGATTGACTTGAAAGGCGGAGAGCAGGCGCCGTTTCTGACACATTTTTATGAAGATGGGTTATTTCCAAACGGCATAAAGGCAATGCTAATTACGATGATTACCGTAAACTTTGCGTTTCAGGGGACCGAGCTGATCGGGGTTGCCGCAGGAGAAAGTGAAGATCCAGAAAAAACGATTCCGCGGTCGATCAAACAGACAGTATGGAGAACGCTTGTCTTCTTTGTTCTTTCCATCGTTGTCATTGCAGGCATGATTCCGTGGAAACAGGCTGGAGTCGTGGAAAGCCCGTTTGTTGTCGTATTTGAGCAAATTGGAATCCCGTATGCCGCAGATATCATGAACTTTGTCATTTTAATCGCGCTGTTATCTGTTGCGAATTCAGGTTTATACGCTTCGACGCGTATTCTGTACGCGATGGCCAATGAAGGACAGGCCTTCAAAGCACTCGGCAAAACAAATCAACGCGGTGTGCCGCTGAACGCGTTAATCGTGACAATGGCAGTGGCCTGCCTGTCGCTTCTATCAAAAGTGGCAGCGGCTGAAACCGTATATATGGTGTTATTATCATTGGCGGGCATGAGCGCGCAGGTCGGCTGGATTACGATCTCGCTTTCCCAAATTATGTTCAGACGCCAATATATCCGTGAAGGCGGCAAGATAGAAGATTTGAAGTTCAAAACACCGCTGTATCCAGTACTTCCGCTGGTTGGCCTGACGTTAAATACGGTTGTTCTCATCAGCCTTGCATTTGATCCAAAGCAGCGTATCGCGCTGTATTGCGGCATACCGTTTATGGTCATTTGCTACATTATTTATCACATCGTTATTAAAAAACGCCGGCAGACAAATCGTCAGCTAGAGCTGTAAAAACGCTGTTCGTAAGTCATCTTTGTTATAACCTGCATAGAACATGAACTTATATGTTGAGGTGGAATCACAGATGGATAAAACGATTTCGGTTATTGGAATGCCAATGGATTTAGGACAAGCACGACGCGGAGTGGACATGGGTCCGAGTGCCATTCGGTACGCCCATCTGATTGAGAGACTGTCAGATATGGGGTATACGGTTGAAGATCTCGGTGACATTCCGATCAATCGTGAAAAGATCAACAATGACGAGGAACTGAAAAACCTGAATTCCGTTTTGGCAGGAAATGAAAAACTCGCTCAAAAGGTTAACAAAGTCATCGAAGAGAAAAAATTCCCACTTGTTCTGGGCGGCGACCACAGCATTGCGATCGGCACGCTGACAGGTACGGCGAAGCATTACGATAATCTAGGCGTCATCTGGTATGACGCGCACGGCGACCTGAATACACTTGAAACATCACCATCAGGCAATATTCATGGTATGCCGCTTGCCATCAGCCTCGGTATCGGCCACGAGTCACTGGTTAACCTTGAGGGCTACGCGCCTAAAATCAAACCGGAAAACGTCGTCATCATTGGCGCCCGGTCACTTGATGAAGGGGAGCGCAAGTACATTAAGGAGAGCGGCATGAAGGTGTATACGATGCACGAAATCGACCGTCTCGGCATGACAAAGGTGATGGAAGAAACCCTTGATTATTTATCAGCATGTGACGGCGTCCATCTGAGCCTTGATCTGGACGGGCTCGATCCGAACGACGCACCGGGTGTCGGAACCCCTGTCGTCGGCGGCATCAGCTACCGGGAGAGCCATCTGGCTATGGAAATGCTGTATGACGCAGGCATCATTACCTCAGCTGAATTCGTTGAGGTGAACCCGATCCTCGATCACAAAAATAAAACAGGAAAAACAGCAGTAGAACTCGTAGAATCCCTGCTAGGGAAAAAATTGCTGTAAATAAAACCCCCGCGGAATGCGGGGGTTTTTCAATCCTTAGAAAAAAGTCATATTTCAGCAGGTCTGGCGTAGCATTCATATGAGAAGGTTCCTCGTGCTGATCCAATAAGAGAAAGAGAAGTACGCAAACACCTCCTGATTCATGTAATAAAGGCTGAGCATTTCTTGGTCGCAAGATACCCATCGTTGAACATGGCGGCAATTTCTGCGGGGACAATTGAGTTCCTTTCTCTCGTGATTTATCATTCGCCAATAGATAAGGAGAGATGATATGGCAATGATGCTGAGGCCTATGCAGACAGAAGAATTTCATTCATATCTGACATACACAGTAAAGCATTATGCGGAAGAAAAGGTGAAGGCGGGAACATGGCAACCTGAAGATGCATTGCTTTTGTCTAAGCAAACCTTTTCTAATCTCCTTCCAAAAGGGCTGGAAACACCCCGCCATCATGTATGGAGCCTCATGCTGAATGAAAAAGACATCGTGGGCTGGCTCTGGATGCATGCTGAACCGGAGCATCCGCAGCAGGAAGCGTTTATTTACGATTTTGGATTGTATGAACCGTACCGCGGCAAGGGCTATGCGAAGCAGGCTTTGGCAGCATTAGAGCAGAAGGCGCGCGGCATGGGGATTCGAAAATTGTCCCTCCACGTCTTTGCTCATAATCAGACGGCACGAAAGCTATATGAGCGAACCGGATTTCAAGAAACAGACGTGGTGATGAGCAAGAAGCTTTAACGAAAAGGGCCTGAGAAAGGCCTTTTTTGCAGACTGTTTCCTGTAAATGATTTCTAAAAATTCTGTAAATAACCTAGTTACTTTCCTTATTTCTCTAATATAATGTGGGTGAGGAAATCACATTTTCTACATTCACAAGAAAAGAGGAGATGGAATGAAGTTGAAGAAAAAGGTATCGATGTTTTTGGTAACGCTTACATTATGTGGCGGACTATTTGTTTCTCCCATCAAAGCCGTAAAGCCTGCAAATTATGCAGAAAAAATTGCTGCACTGCAGCCAGGTATAACACCGGAAGAAGTGATGAAATCCGCCAGCGAAATTGCCAAACAGCAGCACGTCAAGCAAGAGATTATTCTGAAGCAGTTCTATAAAGAAATCATGGCTGATAAATCGGAAGGCGACAAGCTAGCCAAGGAAAGCGGAATGTCCATCACGGGCGGCTCGTCCGGCACGAAAAAACTGCCGACAAGCGCAAAAGGGAATATCTATTACACCAACTCCTACACAGCCTACTATAATCATGGCCACGTCGGCATGTACTCCGCCGCTGACAAAATTGTGGAATCCGTCCCGAGCGACGGCGTCAGGCAGATCGCTTACAATGCCAGAGACGTGGAAAACAACTCCTTTGTGCAGACAGTTAATGTCACCACATCTCAAAAATCATCTGCCGCCGACTGGGCGGTCTCAAAAGTCGGCGACTCATACTCCTATAACTTCGTCAATAACAGAAATACCGGCCATGATGGCGCCAAAAACTGTTCAAAGCTCCTGTGGTCCGCCTTTTTGCTGAAAGCCGGCATTGATATAGACAGCAACGGAGGCTTAGGCGTATACCCGCGCGACATCACCGGCTCATCCTATACGGCAACCATTATGACCATCAAATAAGGAGAAAGATATGAAGAAGTGGATGATAAGCATCGCCATTCTGATTCTCGCAGGAATCGCGCTATTTGTCTTTGTTTCTTCTTTCAAAAGCCATAAAGCTATAAGTCAGCAGGATCTCAGAAACACCGATTTTCTGGATGACAAGGAGGCACTGCTGTATTTCTCATCCTCTGCGGATCAAGATGCACTTGACGGAGGAAAAAGCTACGCCCTGTTCACCAGCCGTGATCGATCACTGTCCTCATTTCAGATGAAGGGGCTTGAGCTGGGTTCAGCTAAGGTTCACGGCGATAGTGTGATGCTTGAGGACAAAAACACGATTTTCACGATCAAAGATGGGCTGCATATTTATAAAAGAGCTTATCAGCATACAGGCGATAGTGCAGGCTTTTTACAAAACATGGCGGGTTTTTACACGCTTTATAACTCGGGCTATGACAAAAAGGGAGACGGGTACCGCTCAGAGCTGTACCGCCAGATGGATGGGGAGTGGAAAAAAGACGTCATCCCCTATTACATCAGAGCCTCCGGTTTTCATAATGGCGCCATTTACGCTCTCGTCCCGACTGCTAACGCAAAAGGCTATCAGCTTCTCCAGATTCAAGCCGATCAAAAGAAGCTCTTCTACCGTACGGTTACGGAGTGGCAGTATCGGGAAGGAGCATCAGTCGAATCTCAGCTTGCTATCGACGACAAAGCTGTGTATTTTATGGTTCGCGGCCAAAAAGCGCGTAATCTTTATCAAATGGTCAAGATCAATAAGAAAAGCGGTAAAGCAGAACTGCACGATATCGCCGCATACA
Source organism: Bacillus sp. SKDU12 (assembly GCF_010093085.1). Classification (GTDB taxonomy): domain Bacteria; phylum Bacillota; class Bacilli; order Bacillales; family Bacillaceae; genus Bacillus; species Bacillus mexicanus. The sequence continues at coordinate 69,614 of NZ_MSRC01000008.1, forward strand.
AAAACGACGAACAAACAATATACAGCTCCATGCCTTTCAGCTTCAAAAAAAGCTTTTTCTCTTATGATGGGCATCTGTACTTTATTGACGGCTTCGGAAAGGTGTACAAAATCGATGCCAAGACAGGAAAAACAAGCATCGACGTCACCCTTTCACCCGAAAAACTGAAAGCCGATTTCAAAGAAATCACCCAAAAAGGCAGCAGCCTCTATTTCTTCACATACACGTACAACAAGCCTGCAACGATTGAACAGTACAGCCTGAAAACCGGAAAGAAAGTGAAGGAAAAAGAGATCGGGAAGGTAAAGGAGATTGTAACGCCGAAGAGTCATTTAAAACTGTATGATTTTGAGATGATGAAGGGATTTTAAGCGACTATTATTGTCACATTATTTCTCAGGAAATATGAAAAAGAGACTTGCAGGTAGTCTCTTTTTTATTGCTTTATTTGATACATATCCCTGATAGAAAGCCATCTTTTCTAACAACAATAGTGTTAATTATTGTAAAATAAATATAGATAAAGGAGGAATCATATGCGCACCAAACAGGTCATTCTTCAGGCGATCAGCATCTGCTTGATCTCGGCAGTTACTGTGTTTCTGTTAAACGGTGGCAGAGCAGATTGGCTGGACATTCTCGGAACCATTATCGGCTGCTGGCTTGGCGTATTTTTTGTTGTCAGGATGCAGAAAAAGCAGTCGTGAAAAAGGGAAAGACTCATGCCGAACCGAAGTCATGTTCAAGGACGCAGAGTCCAAACACATGAATGGAGGAATGGCGTTGACAGGAAACAAAGCGGTTGTGTATAAAGGCAAAGGAACTGTGGCGGTGGAGGATATCGGTTATCCGGAGTTAATCTTAAGGGACGGGCCCGGTGTTCCGAAGGCGAATGTGAACCGAAAATGCGAGCATGGGGTTATTCTCAAAGTCATTACAACCAACATTTGCGGGAGCGACCAGCATATGGTCAGAGGCCGCACAACGGCGCCTGAAGGTTTGGTGCTTGGTCATGAAATCACCGGGGAGGTCATTGAAACGGGGCGGGATGTTGAATTTATCAAAAAAGGCGACATTGTTTCCGTTCCTTTCAATATTGCTTGCGGGCGCTGTGTGATGTGCAGAACGCAGAAGACGCATGTGTGTTTGAATGTCAATCCCGAACGACCGGGATCGGCTTATGGCTACGTCGATATGGGCGGTTGGGTCGGTGGCCAGTCGGAATACGTCATGGTGCCGTACGCTGATTTTCAGCTTTTGGTATTCCCTGATAAAGAACAGGCGTTAGAAAAAATTCTCGATTTGACGATGCTGTCCGATATTTTTCCGACCGGCTTCCATGGGGCGTACACAGCGGGCGTGCAAACAGGTTCAACCGTCTATATCGCGGGGGCGGGGCCTGTCGGATTAGCCGCAGCCCATTCCGCCCAGCTCCTTGGCGCCTCGACGGTGATTGTCGGTGATCTGAACGAAGACAGGCTGGCACAGGCGAGAAGTTTCGGCTGCGAAACGGTCAACGTGCAAAAACACGACCGCCTCGGCGAGCAAATTGAACAAATACTAGGCGAACCGACCGTTGACGCCGCAGTGGACTGTGTCGGCTTTGAAGCATCCGGTCACGGCAATCAAGGAGAAGCGCCGGCCGCTGTCTTGAACTCGATTATGGACGTTACCCAGGTCGGCGGAAGCCTCGGCATTCCGGGCTTATACGTGACCGAAGATCCCGGTGCAAAGGATGCGGACGCTAAAACAGGCTCATTAAAAATCCGCTTCGGACTGGGCTGGGCTAAAGCTCACACCTTTGTCACCGGACAAACACCAGCCATGACATACAACCGCAATTTGATGAAAGCGATCCTGAGCGGCAGAGCGCAAATCGCCAAAGCCGTCAACGCAACCGTTATCTCTCTGGACGACGCGCCAAACGGGTACAGCGACTTCGACAAAGGCGTAGCCAAAAAATTCGTCATCGACCCGCATGGGACACTGACATAAAGGAAGAGCCGGACGTTCTCAGAACGCCGGCTTTATTGCTGGTCCTTGAATCCCATACAACCTAAATGAAGACCTTTCCCAAACATCGGTTACATACAAGCAAAATAGAGTCATCAACACAAATTGTGGATAAAACTCAAACCGAGTCACTACTAACATGTGAATAAATAGGTTATATTGAGAAGAGAACATAGAAAAAATGCAAGAAACAATTGGAGGATTTGAACATGAAACAAACGTATTATTCCTGTGAAGAACATATCGAAACCGTGCTGGATATGTACATAGACGATCACGAGCTTCCGCCTGAAATCAGAAAAATCGAACATATCAACAGTTTATCCACAGGCTGTGAATTATGTGGTGACCCCTCAGTATATATAGTGGGGAACGAATGATCTTATACAAAATACAGAAAAGATATCCACAATTGTGGACAAACTATATGAATAACTTGTTTCTAAAGTGGGGATGACCTGTGAATATCAATATTGTGACAATCGGAAAACTAAAAGAAAAATACCTCAAGCAAGGCATTGAAGAATACACAAAACGACTTTCGGCCTACGCAAAAATCGACATCATCGAACTCCCGGACGAAAAAGCGCCGGAAAACCTAAGCGATCAGGACATGAAAATCATAAAAGACAAAGAAGGCGACCGCATCCTATCAAAAATCAGCCCCGACGCCCACGTCATCGCCCTGGCTATAGAAGGAAAAATGAAAACATCCGAAGAACTAGCCGATACAATAGATAAGCTGGCTACATATGGAAAAAGCAAAGTCACCTTCGTCATTGGAGGCTCACTCGGATTGAGCGACACGGTGATGAAGCGAGCGGACGAGAAGCTATCGTTCTCGAAAATGACGTTTCCTCATCAGTTGATGCGACTCATACTAGTTGAGCAGATTTATCGGGCTTTTCGGATTAATCGTGGGGAGCCTTATCATAAGTGATGGTAAAACAAAGATATGAAGTAAGTGTAAGTAAAGAAAATTTTTGTATATTAATTTCTTGAAATGAAGATTTATTGAATTTTTTATCTAATTAGCGACATATTTTACCTGAATAGCACGTTGATAGGATTATAGAAAAGTGGTATAGAATTATTGATACTTCCTTAGCTATATTTGAGAGAGCTATTTTAAAGGAACTTAAAAACGATAACTTGACTATATTTGCAGGGGCAAGATAATTAAGAGGATCAGGGTTGTCGATTGGAGGGAATTGCTAAGGGACATTGCAGATGAGTTAGAATGGGATATTGATAAAGAGTCGCTCAATACCATATTAATGCTAATGGTAGACAGACTATTAATGAAGCAAATATTCAAGAATTTCAACGAACTGCTGAGGAGAATGATAATATAGAAGAAATCTTGTCTAGATTGCTTATCGATACTTATTGGACAACCAACTATGGCTCTATTATTGAGGAAACATTACAAAGTGTTGATAAAGTTACGGATATAAAAATAAGTCAAAGTCAGATGAAAAACTGTAAGCCAGATAGAGATGTTGTAATGTACAAAATGCAGGGAGATATAGAATTTCCAGATAATTCCTTCGCAACTAGAGATGATTATGAAAGATACGATAATGATAGAAGGCTTTTCGCTATCCAATTAAAAGGAGAACTGTTTCTAAGACATTTTTGTTTATTAGTTTTAGTTTTGAGGGTCTTAACTTAGAGAAAATTAAGTAAAATCAGGATAGAGTTATTAGGTAAAAGTCCCAAAAACCATTATTAATTTTTTAGGAAAGTTAATGAACATGACTAAAGATATAGAAATCGAGAGGGTTCAATTAATCAAGAAAGAATTTAGCTACGATAAAGTAAAACAAGAGTTAAAAATCAAAGATTTAAAAATATGGCATTAATGCAGTACTTATTGATAATTACTATGATATCACCACTATTCTTAACAATACAGAAAAAAACATAAAATAAATTAGGTGTTTATTTCTGATAGTGTAAAATTACAGGAATATTCTGAATATTACTATTGGAATTTTTTTCATGCTGTCTAAATCTCTAGTATCTAAAAATCCACCATATAATCTCAGGTTTTGGATTAGGAATTGGAAGCTATGTAATAAATGGAACTCTTGAAGAAATATTTAATTGTAAAAATAAAAAAACAGAAGAAAGTGTATTTTAGCTTTCATAATGAAAGAGATACATGGAAAGCCGGACAGGTAAGAAATTCAAATATAATATAGGAAATCAGAGGTTATCTTGTGTCGCTGAGTAGGAAGAAGTTAAGAAGAAGGGTGACAAACAATAAAAGATTGGACAGTAAGACAATTAAAAGGTAATAAGCTGTTAGGCATCTATATACATGTTTGAAATACCAACAAGGAGAAAAAGATACTAGAGGCGATAATCCATTAGAGAATTATTATGTAGAAGTGGATGTAAAAACAAAAAAGCTTCTAATGTATTTAAAATTTATTTCTGGGACTTGGATAATGGCTATAATAATTTTCAGATGGGATTGAAGGAAGTAGCTGAAATCTCAGATAAATAAAAAATCTTGTGATTAAGCACACCGTTTTAGATGATGGTGTGCTTTCTGATTTTAAAAAGAAAAATGCCCTTTTAGAATTGTTGAAATAACTACATAGTTAGGAATTTGACAAGTTTTAGAGAAAACTCGCGAAATGTATTTACACATCGTGTATAGATACTTATACTATACATAGTATGTTGAACTGAAAGGAGACTGCTCATGAGTATTTCTACTTATCAATTGTCTAGTAATGAAAAGAGCTATAATGAGCTGTTTAAAAGACTATATTATCATTTATACACAAATAGTAATTCAAGTAGGGCAGAGACAATTACCTCTGATTTGTCTAAGATCTTATTATGTAAATTAGCTGATGATAGAAATTATAATGGTAAGTATATAAGTGATTATCTTAGTGGTGAAAAGTCTTTAAAAGAGACTTTGTTATTTCTATTAAAGGATGGATTTCCCTCACTAAACGCACATAAAGAAGGTTTTTCTTTGGATGAAAGTTCTTTAAAAGTAGCCTTAGAAGAGATACATACAATTGACTTGCACAAAGCCCCTTCGCAAGTTATTGGTGATGCTTTTCAATCATTGATTGGACCAAACATTAGAGGAGATAAGGGACAGTTTTTCACACCAAGAAATGTAGTGAAAAGTATGGTTAAAATTATTGCCCCAAAACCATCTGACGTTATTATTGACCCTGCTTGTGGGCCGGGAGGTTTTTTAAACGAAGTTTACAATTATATATATTCTAAACATCCCAGCGAATCATTTTCAGGAAAATTATTAGGAATTGATAAAGATAAGGATCTTGCTTATCTTGCAACAGCAATTTTAGAAATTTTAACAAGTGGCAAAGGAAACATTTATAATGCTAATTCCTTTGAATATTTTATTTCTAAAATAGAAAAAGGAGAAACTATAGAAATTGCAGATGTTATACTAACCAATCCACCCTTTGGATCAAAGATAGGAATAAAGGATCAAAAAATATTAAAGTGTTTTGATTTTGGATACGAATGGAATTACTCATCAGACAAGCAGCAGTGGTATAAGGTTGATAATGTTATAAAATCTCAGGACCCTCAAATCTTATTCATAGAACTTTGTATAAGAATGTTAAAGCCAGGGGGAGAAATGGCAATAGTACTTCCTGAAGGTGTATTTGGTAATAAGAAGCTAGGTTATGTATGGGATTATATCTATAACAATGGAGAGATTACAGCAATGATAGATTGCCCACGCACAACATTTCAGCCTTCTACCGATACGAAGACAAACATCTTGTTTTTTAAAAAATCCAAACAAGATTTGCAAAGTGGATCAGTGAGAAAAAGTGAACCTTTAATCTCGGTTGCTTTGAATTGTGGACACGATAAAAGAGGTAGGATTTATAATTCAGCAGGTGAACCTTACTCAGATGATTTTGAAAAAATTTCTGATGACTTTTGGAATAACAAAAAGGAATTTTGGGTGAAAAGTATTGTAAGTGACTATTATTTAGTACCAAGATATTATTATAATTTTGTACAACAAAAAAAATTAGCTGAAAACGTTAATACTATCTCAATAAAGGACATGTTAGATAAAGGTTATATAACCATACGAAA